>NZ_CP092436.1:5000-3540000 GCF_022385315.1 Rhizobium sp. K102 | reverse complement strand
AGAGTATACCAAGGCGCTTGAGAGAACTATGTTGAAGGAACTCGGCAAATTGCACGCGTAACTTCGGAAGAAGCGTGACCCCATTTTACGCAAGTATGATGGGGTGGCACAGACCAGGGGGTAGCGACTGTTTATCAAAAACACAGGGCTCTGCGAAGTCGCAAGACGACGTATAGGGTCTGACGCCTGCCCGGTGCTGGAAGGTTAAGAGGAGAGGTGCAAGCTTTGAATCGAAGCCCCAGTAAACGGCGGCCGTAACTATAACGGTCCTAAGGTAGCGAAATTCCTTGTCGGGTAAGTTCCGACCTGCACGAATGGCGTAACGACTTCCCCGCTGTCTCCAACATAGACTCAGTGAAATTGAATTCCCCGTGAAGATGCGGGGTTCCTGCGGTCAGACGGAAAGACCCCGTGCACCTTTACTATAGCTTTACACTGGCATTCGTGTCGGCATGTGTAGGATAGGTGGTAGGCTTTGAAGCGGGGACGCCAGTTTCCGTGGAGCCATCCTTGAAATACCACCCTTATCGTCATGGATGTCTAACCGCGGCCCGTCATCCGGGTCCGGGACAGTGTATGGTGGGTAGTTTGACTGGGGCGGTCGCCTCCGAAAGAGTAACGGAGGCGCGCGATGGTGGGCTCAGACCGGTCGGAAATCGGTCGTCGAGTGCAATGGCATAAGCCCGCCTGACTGCGAGACTGACAAGTCGAGCAGAGACGAAAGTCGGTCATAGTGATCCGGTGGTCCCGCGTGGAAGGGCCATCGCTCAACGGATAAAAGGTACGCCGGGGATAACAGGCTGATGACCCCCAAGAAGTCCATATCGACGGGGTTGTTTGGCACCTCGATGTCGGCTCATCGCATCCTGGGGCTGGAGCAGGTCCCAAGGGTTTGGCTGTTCGCCAATTAAAGCGGTACGTGAGCTGGGTTCAGAACGTCGTGAGACAGTTCGGTCCCTATCTGCCGTGGGTGTAGGAATATTGACAGGATCTGTCCCTAGTACGAGAGGACCGGGATGGACATATCTCTGGTGGACCTGTTGTCCTGCCAAGGGCATAGCAGGGTAGCTATATATGGACGGGATAACCGCTGAAGGCATCTAAGCGGGAAACCCACCTGAAAACGAGTGTTCCCTATCAGAGCCGTGGAAGACGACCACGTTGATAGGCCGGGTGTGGAAGTGCGGCAACGCATGAAGCTTACCGGTACTAATAGCTCGATCGGCTTGATCGTTCTCATTGACTGTGCTCATCTCAAGGCGACCGCAAAGCGGTCGTCCTGACAAGGCGAAGGCGCCAGCCTTTGCCCGGTCCCGGCGAACACGAAGTGTTCGTCCGGTTGAAGGCCAAAGACGTGTTCAAAACAAAACACTACCGACTAGTCACTAATCACTAGTCACTCGTGTACCAGCTTCTCAAATCAAAAGTTGCGCTTTGCCGACCTGGTGGTTATGGCGGGGTGGCTGCACCCGTTCCCTTTCCGAACACGGCCGTGAAACGCCCCTGCGCCCATGGTACTTCGTCTTAAGACGCGGGAGAGTAGGTCGCTGCCAGGTCTGCAAAGCGCAACTAAAATCTTCTCAATCACAAAACTCTACGGCCCAAAGCCGATCAAAGGGCCGCCCACAAAGCGGCCTTTCGTGTTACAATATACCGCGGGGTGGAGCAGCCCGGTAGCTCGTCAGGCTCATAACCTGAAGGCCGCAGGTTCAAATCCTGCCCCCGCAACCAAATAAATAGCCCGCCTCGTGCGGGCTTTTTGTTTGGTAACGGGTCGAGGATTTAACGCCTCTTCAGGGGCCCGCAAGGAGGCAAAGCCGACGAAGCGGGATAGAAAACTACAAATCCTGCCCCCGCAACCAAACTCTTCAATAGACAATACTCAAAAGCCCGCCAATCCGGCGGGCTTTTTTGATTCCAGAACACATCTGAGCGAGCACTCAGTCCCAAAGGACCGGGTTCCGATCCCTCATCTCCAGCGCATTCCGTGCCAGGAATTCCGCGGCCTGGACCGTCTCCAGTGCGTTCGCCGCCTCCCTGAAATATGGCAGCGTTTGCCAGAGCGTGCGATCGCCGACAATGTAGAAGCGGCGCTTGGCGCGCGTCAGCGCGACGTTCAAGAGGTTTGGCTTGGAGGCGGCCCAGCCGGCCGCTCCGCGATGGTCGGCATCGGCGCCGAGCACCATGAAAACGATATCCTCTTCCTTGCCCTGGAACGTATGCACAGTGAGCGTACGGTGAGCTGTTTTTGCTGATCGGCCAAATCAGGCGATGTTCTGGCATTAGAACCAGCATTAGTGCTGACATTAATACCAGAACGAAGAGGTTTCATGGCTCGCATAGAGATCATGTCCGGTACCGAGCGCAGACGGCGTTGGTCGGACGAGGCGAAGCTGAGGATACTTGCGGAAGCTGATGAGCCCGGTGCTCGCATTGGCGATGTGGCGCGCCGGCACGACATTCATCCGGGCCAGATCCGCTTGTGGCGGCAATCATTCAACTATGCCGATCGGCCGACGGTGTTCCTCCCGGTGGAAATCACGGAGGAGGTTGGCGTAAGCCAGCCGTCTACCGCATCAACAAGGCCGACGATCGTTGAGATCTTGCTTCGAAACGGTCGGAGCTTGAAGGTTGCGGTTGACGTTGAGTTGAAGCTGCTTGGCCCGCTCGTCGCTTGCGTGGAGGCGGTATGATCGGCCCATCGGGGAATGTGAGGGTCTATCTGGCCTGCGGAGTGACCGATATGCGGCGTGGCATTGATGGTCTGTCCGCGCTGGTCGAGACGGTCGTGAGGGAGGCACCGGGCTCGGGCGCAATCTTCGGCTTTCGCGGAAAACGCGCGGACCGGATCAAGCTTCTTTGGTGGGATGGCCAGGGGTTCTGTCTGTTCTACAAGATTTTGGAGCGCGGATACTTTCCCTGGCCGACGGCGAAAGAGGGTGTAGCGCACCTGACGCAGGCGCAGCTTTCGATGCTCGTTGAGGGGATCGATTGGCGACGCCCGGCGTGGACTTCCGCTCCCGGCCGAACGGGATAAAAGCTATATTTTGCAGGGGCATGGGAAGCTTAACGCTGGTGCGTCAGAGGCAAATCGGCTAGTTTCGCGGATATGGAAACAGCGCCGCTGGACAGTCAGGACGAGCTCAATACTTTGCGCGCACTCGTCGCGGAACAGGCGGCAAAACTTGAGAGCCAGGAAGCCGAGGTCATCAAGCGAGACTCCATAATCGGGCTTCTTCGCGCGCAACTGGAGCTTCTCCGACATCGGCAACATGGCGCGTCTTCGGAAAAGATCGACAGGAAGATCGAGCAATTCGAGCTGATGTTGGAGGAGATCGAGGCCTCCCGGGCCGAGGCTGAACAGCGCTCCGGGAAACCGCCTCTGCCGGAGTTGGACGACGCATCCGAGAAGCCGAAGCGCAAGCCTCTACCCGATGATCTCACCACCGAAGAACTGGTCTATGCAGCTCCCTGCAATTGCCCGACCTGCGGTGGCACTTCGTTCCTGAAGGCGGCCGACAGAGTGGTCCAGGTGCTGGAGCACGTGCCGGCGTCGGTCAAGATTGTCCGGCATGTCGAGAAGCGCATGATCTGCAGGGAATGCGATACGACAGTGGCTGGCGAGATGCCGACCTTGCCGATCGAGCGCGGCAAACCCGGGCCGGGGCTGCTCGCCCACATCATGATCGCCAAATTCGACGATCACATTCCCCTTTACCGCCTGTCAGAGATGTACGACCGGTTGGGGATAGACATCTCCCGATCCGTAATGGCCGACTGGGTCGGCCGGGTATCTGCATTGCTGACACCACTTGTCCTGTTAATCAGGGCCCATATCGCCGCACTCGACCGAATACATACGGACGATACCCCGGTCGATGTTCTCGACCCCGGGCGGGGCAAGACAAAAACCGGCAGGGTCTGGGTCTACATCTTTGACGGCAGTGGCTATCAATCCGCCACTCCCGCAGCCATTGCCTATTACTACAGCCCCGACCGCAGGGGCGCACATCCGGCTGATCACCTGGCAAGCTTCAGCGGCGTCATGCATGCCGACGGCTACGGGGGTTACAAGAAGCTCTATGGCAACCAGATCATTGAAGCCGCCTGCATGGCGCATGTGCGCCGCAAGTTCCATGATGTGATAAAGCTCAAGCCGTCTCCGATCGCTGAGGAAGCGCTGTCACGCATCGGCGCTCTCTACGATATCGAGAACCGTATCCGAGGCATGTCGGCTGACGAGCGGCGCACCCTGCGCCAACACCATGCCCGGCCTGTTCTGGACGAACTCAAGGCCTGGATCGAGGCGACACTCTCGACTTTGCCTCAGAAGCAGAGGCTGGCCGAGGCGATGCGATATGCCCTGTCGCGATGGGCAGCCTTAAGCGTCTACATCGACGATGGCCGTGTCGAAATCGACAACAACATCGCTGAACGAGCCATGCGTCCGCTTGGAATTGGAAGGAAGAACTGGCTGTTTGCCGGCTCGGACAAGGGCGGCGAGCGCATCGCCAACATCCTCACCATCATCGAGACGGTCAAACTGCAAGGCCATAATCCAGAGGTCTATCTGACGGATGTCCTGACCCGGATCCAGGATCACCCCGAAGACCGAATTGAAGACCTCCTGCCTTGGAACTGGACGCCGGCAAAAGCTCGATGCGAGGCCGCCTGATGGCGCGCTCGAGGTTCATCTACACACTCAGCCAAGTCGCCGGCATGATCGGCGAAAACCTCGAACTGATCGAAGAAGTGACCGCAAACTCGGACAACATCTCCGAAGGCGAACTGGTTTACGTCGGCGATGGCAGTGAAGACGGCACGAAGGGTCTGACCGAGAATGGCATCGAAGAACTTCAAAGCCTACTCGCCGACATCAGGACGTGGGACGGCGGTATCCGCGAGTTCCTCATCGACACACAGTGCGATCCCGAAATAATCGACCGCATCATGGCCGATGAGATGAAACGCGGCCTATAGATTCCATCTCTCGACACCCGAAAATGCGTTCGCCGGACGCTTACTATGCACAGTGCCTATCCGTTCCTGAAGCCACTTCTGCAGTTTCGGTGGAGATGCGCCCGTGTATCCGTCCTGGTCGGTCCATCGCGCGTGGGTCAACGCCCGTCTCAGACTGTTCTTCACCTCCTTGAACGGCGAGATGATGTAGAGGTCCGGCAATGCACCGGACCGGCGGTAGGTCGCGGCGAGCAGATCGACGATGAAGTCCGTCTGCTCCGCAACGGCCTGCTTGCCCGAAACCTTGCCCCTGACGTCGATCCAGGCGCTGTCGCCATAGAAGGGCGGCGCGTCGCCAGCCGGCCGGCGCTCTGCCAGCCCGAAGATCATCTTGTTCTGGTAAGCGATCTGGTTGGCGAGGCTGAACATCGGATCGATGCAGCGTCGATGCACTCTGAGCGGGCTGCCGATCCAGAGCCCGTCTGCTTCCTCGTTTTGAAGCGTTGTTCCGTAGCGATTGGCGGCATCGGCCAGCATCTGCACTGACACCCTGTTCGGCGAATATTGGCCTTGCGCCGTGTGCGGTGAGAGAGCCGAAGCTGCGCCGATCAGCGCGCTCGGAAGAGTAAAGACCGGCTCGATCTGCTGGGGATCGCCGATAACCATGACGCGGCGCGCCCGCAACAAGGCCCCGACCGCTGCCTGCGGCACGGCCTGGCCGGCCTCATCGATGAAGACCCAGCCGATCGAGCCGGCTTCGAGACCACGGAACTGCCGGGCGAAGGAGGCGAATGTCGTCGAGACGATGGGAACGACCATGAAGAGGCTTTGCCAGATCGATGCAATATGTTTGTCATCGACGGGATTGTTGTTGGACAGCAGCTTGCTGACGGCAACGATATTTCCGCCGAAACCTCCGCCCTTCCGGCCGACCTCAGCCAGCCACGCTTCATGCAGCGTCAACGCTGCTTCGAACAATGCCGAACGCAGAGCCGCCAGTTCGTCCTGATGCCAGAGACCGTCAATCTGCACCTGATCGCTTTCGAGGTCGCCGAGGCGCTCCGGCGCGGCGGGATGATCGAGAATTTCTCCCATCCGCTCGACTTCTTCTGTCTTCGCAAGCCAGATTTTCCGTCGTGACCGCAGTGCCCGTTCGGCTTGGTCATGCGCCCGTAAAGCGCGTTCCAGCGCGGGTTTATCCGTCTTCGCAAGCCGAGCTTCGCATTCTGCCAGCGCCTTGCGCAGCTCCAGTTGCTTGCGCGCATTGCCGACGACGTCTTGCCGATGCTGCCGGGCGGGGTTGGTCGCTAGCACTCTCTTCCATCGCGCCGGAGCGCTGCGGTCGAGCAGCTGTTCCTCCTCTTTCAAAGAAGACAAACTGTCCTTGATCCGGCCCATTTCCGCCGCGATCTCGTCGCACTGGTTCTGCGCATGGCGAAGGTCGTCAGCGGCGGCGGCCAGCTTTTCCAGCGGTTCGCGGCAGAATGCATCCTGCGTAACATGCGCGATTTCATGACGGAGATCGGCATAGCGCGCATATTGGCCGATCTTGTCGCGAACCACGTCGTCGGCGGCATGAAAGGCGGCCGATGCTTCGGCGAAGGTCGGTCCCTCATAGCTCTTCAGCCATTCCCAGATGGTCTGCGGCTTCTGGGCGCCCGACCAGCCGGGCTTCGGCCTGTCGGTGATTTCCATGAAGGCGAAGCGTTCCTTGAACGCTCGACGGTTCCTGGAATTGCCGAGCACACAGGCGATCAATCCCCACGGGCGATCGCCGTCGGAGAGTTTGATCACGCCCCCATTGTCCTTCTGGCAGGCGATTTTATGAGCGACCGTCTGCAGGTAACGGAAGGAAGACGTCTTCGAAATCGAGCTCTGCTTGGGAAGGTCGCGCGAGATATTCTCGACGGCGGCATTGTTGGAGGACGCGACGATCATTTCGAATCCGGCGAGCGCCGGGATCAGCGTCGATATCGAGGCCGTGCTGCGGTCGGCAAAAGTGACGCGGCGCGGCGCGCCGTCAAAGGCATCGCGTGCCGTCTCGAGGCCGCCCAGGATCCGAGCCCGCCGAACGATATTGTCCGCGAACATGTCGCGCAGCAGGGTCGTCTTTCCGGTGCCGGGCGGACCGTTGACCGAGAACAGTCCGGTTTCCGAGCGGTCGCCGATCGCCGAATTGATCGCGAACTGCTGCATGAGGCTCATGGCGAGGTGAGGTTCGCTCAGCCAGCGTCCGCGGTTGAGATTGGCGGGATGCAGGGCCCGAACGATGGTGCGGCGCCCATCTTGCGAATAGAGGTCGACCCGCTTTTCATCGGTCAGCGGGGTGAGATATCGCCTGAGCGGCTCTGGGACATTACCCTGCTTGACGCAGATCATCGCCCCTTCGATGTCCTCGACGAAGAAGCTGTTCAGGATGCCAATGTCTTCTTCACCGTCTGCACTCTCGTCTTCCTCGTCGTCGGCATTGGGGGCATGGTCCTCCTGTTGTGGCTGTAGGGAGATGAGATCGGGTCTCTCCGCCCTGTCACGGTAGCGTATTTCGACGGCGGCGATGGGCCTCTCCTGGCGCGAGACAAAGCTCGCCCAATCGCAGAGCAATTCATGCAGCGCCAGGATTTCGGCGGCGTCGATCGGCTGATCAATGCCGGCCTCGAAGGCTGAAGATGTCAGCTGTCGCTGCGCCCGAAAGTTTTGAAGCAATTCCGACAGCTGCCGTTTGCTGTCGGCAAACGCCTCATGGCTGAGTGAGGCAAGCCCGGATTTCTGCACGCGTCCGAGAGCCCATGGAAGCGTGGAAACCGCAAAGGTTTCGAACATCGGCTGTCCCAGCGGCGTAAGCCGCAGGCTGGCAAAGCAGGTATCGCCATTGAGATCGCCGCGTTCTGCATCCTCGTACTCGGCAATATCGGCCGCAACGCTGTCGAAGTGCTGGCGGATATCGGCAATTTCGGATTTGCTGAAAACGCCGAGGAACAAGGTGAAGCCGGTAATCTGCTTCTCCTCGGGTATGACAGGACGGCTGAGTGCCGCGCCATCCTGCAACAGCGTTTTTGCATGCAGCCAGAAAACGGTCCGTCCTTCCGCTGAGACGAGCCGACTGGAGAGATCGTAAGGTATGAAAAACTCGATTTTGTGCCAAAAATCGAGAATGGCCAGAAGCCGCTCCCGTTCTGTCCTGTCTCCATCGGTCTGCATGACTTCTCACTGAGGAGTTGCTAAGTGGCTCTCGCCTCTTTTAGCAGCGATTGCAGCTCAAAATCAAAGAGCACGGTGATTAGGCGCCAGGCCGAACGCGTTGGGAGCGCGCAAGGCGCGTCCATGCAGATGCGGGCGGGAGGCGTTGAAGGGCAGCGCTGGCCTTGGCGGCATAATCGAGTGTGGTCGGATCGTTCGCGGGCCGCCTCCGCTGGCAAAGATCATATAAATATGACAATTTGTACTGGAATATTACATTCGTCTGATTATCTATAGTGAAAGCAAATATAACGCTGCAGTACATGATATAACAAAAATACAACCGAAGCGTAGTAATGTATCGTTTTTCGCCCCCGAAAACTAATCACTTTGGGCCATTTCCTTCCTTCTCAATCCGTATTAACATAATTAAGAAATGTCTAAAGAAGAGGGCGGTGACATCAAGGGGGCGGCATTTCATACTATCTTCTACCCGCCATCGCTTCACGTTTGAGTAAAGTGTAACGCTAGGGGAGGCGTATATGTTCATGACAGGCTCAGGAATGGAGAATACCGACCAGGCAAGAAAGTCTAGCCCTTCCGGAGATACTATCCTTGTAGTTGCCAAGGCGGATCTGTTTTCAGAATGCATGGTAGAGGCGCTGGCAAAGAAATTCCCGAACTGCGATGTGCCAAGCATAGCAAATACGAAGCCGATGCTGGAAAAGGATGCCAGCGATCTAAAGCTCGTTTTATTCTATCATATACCTCAGCCTGAGCTTCAGGACGCGTTGAAGGCGGTACGGGAAAATCACCCGGAAACCTCGATCGGACTTGTTGTCGAGGCCATCGACATGCTGGAACCCTATGTCAGCCGTTTGGTCGAGGCAAGGATCATCGACGGCGTCCTGCCGCTCAATCTTCGGCTTGATGTCTTCATGGCCGCGGTGGATCTGCTGATGAAGGGCGGAGAGCATTTTCCCTCGGCACTTCTTAACCGTCTCGCCAACAAGAGCCCCGAGCTGGAGCCTTCACTCTATCAGTCGAAATCGGTCGATGCCGCGCGCAACAATGCGCTCAAGCTGAGACGCGACAGCATCTCCGCTTTGACGACCCGCGAGGTTCAGATCCTGGATCTCATCTGCAAGGGGACGCAGAACAAGATCATCGCCGACAAGCTGCATCTTTCCGAAAACACGGTGAAGGTTCACGTCCGCAACATCTACAAGAAGATGAACGTCCGAAACCGCACCGAGGCAGCGTCCCGCTTCTTCAACGACCATCCGGTCGGCGATGACGAGATGTCGAGCCGATGGCGCAACTGATCTGCAGCGCGCCGCGTCTGTTCAGGCGCGCAAGGAACGCTGCATCAGGTTGAACTGCCGGATAATTTTATCCTTGCATCGATATCGATTCCAAGGATTTGTTTCAGATCGACGGGCGCGCAAAGCAGCGCGACTTCTGTCCGAAGCCGCTCGGAGAGCAGATATACGGGGCGGACCCGTGATAGGCGACGACGCGGGCAGGTGCCGCGGCCGGCCGCACGGCCCGGTTTTCCGGGTAGGCGTATGCCTTCGAAACACGTGGCGTCTCGACGACGACGACATTCTTTTCGCGACGGCGGCTATCTCGTCGTTAACGACCGCACAGGCCGTCGCTCCGACCGCAAGAAGCGTCGTTCCCCAGGCAAACATCGCAAAATGAAATAGACGCCAGCCTTTCGGCTGCGCTGCGGCGTGTTTTTTCGACATGGCCAATCCCCTCGCATATGGCGCTCCCGGATGCAAGACCGGTCGTGCAGATCTGCGCGGCCAGCCCTTCAATTCTCTTGTACCCGTTCTTGATTGAGCGAAGCTTGAGCGACGCGTGGATACCCGTTCTACGTGAAAAAAAGATAGAAAATGATTAATTATTTGTTACACCAAAGAACAACTTCGTAGTTATTTTGGATTGAGAACGCTTTTAAAGTTGACCTCGATAACAATCGTCTTATGATCCGAATAGTAAGTAGGTTATCCGAAGAATAACAATAGAGTTATTCAAGTTGAGATACTCAAGTTGATGAATGTCTGACCGGATAATGGAGGCACGCAGCGCCTGAATAAATCAAAAGACTAAACATGGGAAGGAGTTTGTAATGCGTAGTTTCGTTCCCGGCGAAGGCTATTCTGAAGTAGAAGGCGTGCCGGTGCTCAAGAATCTGGGCACTGCTCTTGTCAATGGCGGGGCCGGTTTTCTTGGCTCGCATCTCTGCGAAAGGCTTCTGCTACGCGGCCACAGCGTCATATGCCTCGATAATTTTTCGACCGGCCGCCGTGTGAATGTCGATCATCTCCTGTCGAACCCCCGTTTTCGCATCATCGAGCATGATGTCCGGCAGCCCTTCGATATCGAGGCGTCGCGCATCTTCAATTTTGCCTCGCCCGCGTCTCCGCCCGATTATCAGCGGGATCCGGTCGGCACATTGCTCACCAATGTGCTCGGCGCCGTCAACACCCTGGACTGTGCGCGAAAGACGGGCGCGATCGTCGTTCAATCGTCGACGTCGGAGGTTTATGGCGATCCGAATCAGAGCCCGCAGCGCGAAACCTATTGCGGCAACGTCAACCCGATCGGGCCGCGCGCCTGTTACGACGAAGGCAAGCGCAGCGCCGAAACCCTGTTCTTCGACTACCACAGAACGCATGGCGTCGACATCAAGGTCGGCCGCATCTTCAACACCTATGGACCGCGTATGCGCCTGGATGACGGTCGCGTGGTCTCCAATTTCATCGTGCAAGCTCTACGCAACGCCGACCTGACGATCTACGGCGACGGCCAGCAGACCCGCTCTTTCTGCTATGTCGACGATCTCGTTGAAGGTTTCCTGCGTTTCTCGGCAGCCGGCAGCGGCTGCCACGGCCCGATCAATCTCGGCAACCCCGGCGAGTTCACCGTCCGCCGCCTGGCGGAAATCATCCGGGATCTCACGAATTCGCGTTCCCGCATCGTTCACCTGCCTGCTGTCGTCGACGATCCGCGCCAGCGGCGGCCGGATATTTCCCGGGCGATGACCGAGCTGGGATGGCAGCCTCACATCGAGCTCGAAGCCGGCCTGGCGCGCACCGTCGAATATTTCGACGGCCTGCTTGCCTGGACAGAGAAGGCGGAGGCCGTATGAGATGCCCCGCTACATTCTCGTCACCGGCGGCGCCGGTTTCATAGGCAGTCATATCTGCAAAGCGCTGTCGCGCGCCGGCATGATCCCGGTTACCTACGACAACCTGTCGACCGGACATGCCGACAGCGTCCGCTGGGGCCCGCTCATCCGGGGTGAACTCGGCGATGCGGTGGCGCTGCGCCGGACAATGGCCGAATTTTCGCCCGATTGCGTTATCCATTGCGGCGCCAACGCCTATGTCGGCGAATCCGTCGAGATGCCGAGAAAATATTACCGCAACAACGTCGTCGGCAGCCTCACGCTGCTCGAAGCCTGCCTCGATCAGGATATCGACCGGATCGTGTTTTCGAGCAGCTGCGCAACCTATGGCGTTCCCGCCTCCTTGCCCATACGGGAAGAAACCCCGCAACAGCCGGTCAATCCCTATGGTCGCACCAAGCTGATCATCGAGATGGCGCTCGAGGATTTTGCCGCCGCCTATGGCATCCGCTTCGCCGCATTGCGTTATTTCAACGCCGCCGGCGCCGATCCGGATGGCGAACTTGCCGAGCGTCACGAGCCCGAAACCCATCTCATTCCTCGCGCCCTTCTCGCTGCCGCCGGCAGGCTGGAGCGGCTCGATATCTTCGGCACCGACTATTCGACCGCGGACGGAACCTGCGTTCGCGACTATATCCATGTCAGCGATCTCGCGCAGGCGCATCTGGCCGCCGTCAATCACCTGATGGCGGGCGGCGGCTCCCTCAGCGTCAATCTCGGTTCCGGCCGGGGCACCTCGGTGCGCGAGATTCTTGAAGCCATCCATCGCACGACCGGCCGTGAAGTGCCGGTCCGGTATCGCTCCCGCCGCGCTGGCGATCCGCCGATCCTTTTTGCCAATACGGCAAGGGCGAAGGCGGAACTCGGCTTCGCGCCGGCACTCTCGGATATCGATACGATCATCCGCACCGCCGGTCCCACCTTCGGACTGGAGGTGACGGCATGAGCGACGCTTCGCACATCGGCTATGGCCTCGCGCCTGCGAAAACCGCCGCCGCCGAAACATTCGATCCTGTTTTCACCGGCCGCAGACGCGTCGCCTATGGCTTCGGCATCCTCTGCTGGCTGGCCGCACTTGGGTTTTTCTGGATTTGGTGGTGCCAGTCCGCCCATATCATTTCCTGGACTGCGTTCGTGCTCATCACCGCCGTGCTCGCCTGGATCACGCTCGTCCCGGCCTATTTCATCCTGATCTTCCTCGATGCCAGGACGATCAGCTCGCGTGCACGGCTGCCGGAAGGGCGCGTGGCGATGGTCGTCACCAAGGCGCCGTCCGAGCCCTTTGCCGTCGTCCGCGCCACACTGCAGGCGATGCTCGATCAGATCGGCGTCGAGTTCGACGTCTGGCTGGCCGACGAGGATCCTTCGGAGGAAACCAGACGCTGGTGCGCCGAGCACGGCGTGCTGATCTCCACCCGAAAGGGCGTGGCGGCGTATCACCGCACGACCTGGCCGCGCCGGACCCGGTGCAAGGAAGGCAATCTTGCCTATTTCTACGACCATTTCGGCTATGCGCGTTACGATTTCGTCGCCCAGTTCGACGCAGATCATGTACCGACGCCGACTTATCTGCGGGAAGTCCTGCGCCCCTTTGCCGATCCCGGCATCGGCTACGTCTCCGCGCCCAGCATCTGCGATGCGAATGCGGCGGCAAGCTGGGCGGCGCGGGGAAGGCTCTATGCGGAGGCAAGTCTGCACGGTTCGCTGCAGACCGGTTACAACAATGGCTGGGCGCCGCTTTGCATCGGCTCCCACTATGCGGTTCGCACGTCAGCCCTTCGTGAGATCGGCGGCCTCGGCCCCGAACTTGCCGAAGATCACTCGACGACGCTGATGATGAATGCCGGCGGCTGGCGCGGTGTCCATGCCGTCGATGCGATCGCTCACGGCGACGGTCCGGCGAACTTCGTCGATCTCGCCGTCCAGGAATTTCAATGGTCGCGCAGCCTCGTCACCATCCTGCTGCAATATTCCCGCCGCTACGTCACCCATCTGCCCTGGCACCTGAAATTCCAGTTCGTGTTTTCGCAGCTGTGGTACCCGCTTTTCTCCGCCATCATGGCCGTAATGTTCCTGCTGCCGGTTGCCGCTTTGCTGACGGGCCATGTCTTCGTCAACGTAACCTATCCGGATTTCCTGCTGCATTTCGCGCCGATATCGATCGTGCTGACGCTGTTTGCCGTTTTCTGGCGAGCAACGGCAACCTTCAGGCCGCACGATGCGAAACTGTTCGGCTGGGAGGGGCTTGCCTTCATCTTCCTGCGTTGGCCATGGTCGCTGGCCGGCAGCCTCGCAGCTGTTCGCGACCATCTCTGCGGCTCTTTCGTCGACTTTCGCATCACGCCGAAAGGCCGGCAGGAGCAGCAGTCTTTGCCGCTGCGCATCGTCGCGCCCTATATCGGCCTCGCCGGCCTTTGCGCCGTCGCCATGGTGTTCGCCAACGATGCGGCCGCCGCCCAGGGCTTTTATATCTTCGCCGCGATGAATCTCATCATCTATCTGCTGCTGACGGTGCTGATCGTCCTTCGCCACGCAATCGAGAACGGGCTGCCGCTGCTGCCGCAGTCACGCGGCCTGTGGCTGGCGACGGCGACGGGGCTCGCGATCTGCGTCACCGGCGGCATGCAGGCCGGCGGCCATGGGCTGCGCAGTCTCGAAGCCCTTTCGCACGGTCAGACTGTCATCAGTTTCAGCCAATCGCAATTTGCCGTGGCCGGAGCCGGTCTGGGCGGCGGCAAAACCCGGACCGTGAAGTTCCGCATCAGATGGAATGGGTTCGGACGCACGGGACGCGACGAACAAGGTGCATGAGCCGGGGGAACCGGCCAGCGTCGAGGAGGAGAATGTAATGCGTATCGGATCGAGACTATATGGGGCGGCCCTTGCTCTCAGCCTGTGCCTGCCATTGGCGGCGCAGGGCGCCGAGACCGCAAAGAAGAATGAGCCGACGCCGCTCACCGCCTATGAGCTCTACCGGATCTACGGCGACAGGACCTGGACCTGGGACACCGGTGGCGGCCGCTTCATCGAGGATGGCCGGCGGTTTGTCGCCTGGGTGAACGACAAGGGCAAGCAGTCCTTCGCCGAAGGCAAATGGGTTGTCGACGACCTCGGCCAGCTCTGCATGCGTGCCACCTGGACGAATGCCGAGGGTGCAGCGCGCGCCAGCACCTGTTTCGGTCACCGCAAGATCGGCAACACGATCTATCAGCGGCGCCAGCCGAACGGCAACTGGTACATCTTTCGGCATTCCTCGGTGCGAGAGGATGACGAATTCCGCAAGCTTGTTGCCGCGGACACCGTCAGTGCCAAGGCGCGCGATCTGAAGCAGCTCCTGTCGGACCAGGAACTTGCCCGAAAAGGAGGGTGAGCCATGAAGACGCTGATGAAAAACCACCTCTCGACCGCCGCGATCGCGCTGCTGCTATTGTGCGCCACGGATTTGCCCGGCCGAAGCGAAATGCAATATGCGGGCATCGCCCCGAACCAGACATCCGGCATACGAACGATCATCGATAAACGCCCGGTGGTTCATGCCGACGGCATCAAGTTCGGCGCCTATGACCCGCATGGGGATTTCGGCGCTCAGACCAATGTCTCGACCGAGGCCCTGTTCCTGCCATGGGAAGACGTTGACCTGGAGACGCTGCGCGTTGCGGATGCCTATGCACAGGCCAGAGGCCGTAACCTGCTGATAACGGTCGAGCCGTGGTCCTGGGACGTTGACTGGCGGCTGACCTCCGAAGAGCTTCGCCGCAAGGTGCTGCGGGGCGATTACGACGTCAACATGCGGGCAATCGCGCAGATGATCTCGCAGCTGAAGAGCCCTGTGATCGTCCGTTGGGGCCAGGAGATGGAGGACAAGTCAGGTCGGTTTTCGTGGTCCGGCTGGAACCCGCAGGACTATATCACCGCCTACAAACGGATGATGGATATCGTCCGCGACGAGGCGCCCGGGACCGAGCTCATGTGGTCGCCGAAGGGAGAACCCGGCCTTGATGCCTATTATCCCGGCGACGACTACGTCGATCTTGTCGGCCTCTCGGTTTTCGGGCTCCAGCGCTATGACGAACTTGCCTACAACAAGCATCGGACCTTTTCGGAAGCGTTGAAGCAGGGCTATGATCTCGTCGCCGGCTATGGAAAGCCCGTCTGGGTCGCAGAGCTCGGCTACGAAGGCGGCGACGCCTATATGAGACCCTGGATCGAAACCGCGACGCTGAAGCAGAGCGCCTTCCCGAACCTTCAGGAAGTGGTCTATTTCAATGACCGCGACGTACACGCCTGGCCCTTCAATCTCGGCCGGCCGGACTGGCGCGTGGTCGAAAGCCTGGCAGCCAACTGAAAGCATCTGAAGCGCAAATCCATAAGATCGCAACGCGCTTCAATCAGGAAAACAGAAAGGCCCGCCGGGGTTTTGCGGGCCTCTCCTCTCATATCCGGCAGCCGATCATCCCTTGAGCGTTGCCTTACCCTCTTCGACGAGCCGGGTCGCCGCATCGGCGGGCGAGGTCCGTTCGAAGGCGAGTTCGTCGCAGATCGGGCGCAGCACGCGCTGGTCGAATTGGGTTGCACCCATCGGCACCGGCGGCGGATATTCGCCGACCTGATCCTTGAGCATGTTGACGTATTTGACCGTTTCCTGTTCCGTCGGGTTCAGCTGCGGCAGGATGGCCTCACGCACGGTCGGCGACATCGGCACGCCGCGCTCGACGCCGAGAATCTTGCCGGCCTCGGTGTCGTTGACGAAGAAGTCGATGAATTTTGCGGCCGCTTCGCCGTTCTTCGTCGTGGCGCCGACACTCCAGATCAGCGCAGGGCGGTAGTAGTGGCCCGACGGCCCGCCTTTCTTTTCCCGTGGCAGCATGGTGATGCCGAGCTTGTTCTTGATGATCAGCTGATAGCCGATCATTTGGTTGGAATAGGCCATGCCGATCACCGATTTGCCGAGACCGAGGCTATTGGTGTCGATGGTGTTCTGGTCGAGCGTCTGGACGTCGGCAGCCACCGTACCCCCCGCCTTGCGCAGCTTCTCCCAATAGTCGAACCATTCCGTCGCATCGTCGGCCGTGAAACCGAGCCCGACGCTTTCCCTCGCAAAGAGGCTCTTGCCGCGTTGGCGCAGCCAGGCGTCGAACACATAGGCGTAGCGGGCCGCATAGGGGCCTCCGCTCTTGCCGGACGCCTTGGCGAGTTCCACGGCGAGCTTGGCATATTCATCCCAGGTGAGATCGGGTGTCGGCAGCGGAATGCCGGCCTTTTCGAATTCGACCGTGTCGAAGAACATCGAGAAGGAGTTGAGGCCGAGGCCGACGCCATAGAGTTTGCCGTCGATGGTGGTCAATTTCAGCATGTCGGGGCCGAAGGACTGAACCTTCAATGCCGATGGGACGAACTCGTCAAGCGGCATGCAGGCGCCGCGCTTGGAATAGTCGGAGATCGTCCCCGGTTCGAGCTGGAAGATGTCGGCGATCGAGCGCCCCGCCATCTGGGTGGCGAGCTTCGTCCAGTAGCCGTCACCGGAAAGCGATTCACCGACGATCGTGACGCCGGGTGTCTTCGACTGGTAGAGTTTGGCGACGTCGAGCGTGCGTTTGGCGCGGTCGTTGGACCCCCACCACATGGCGCGCAGCGACGTGTCTTCGGCAAAAGCCGGAATGGCGCGTCCCGCGAATGCCAGGCCGGCAGCTGCGCCGGCGGAGCCCATCAGGAATGAACGGCGGTTGACCTGCATACTATCCTCCCTTGTCCCTTATATGCCCGCGGCCAATCCTCCAGAGTGTCGTCGGGCATTCGGCAGGCAGAGTACGCAAAAAAATATTTATTGCAAGAAATAACGTTCATGTTGCAAATTTGCGTAGTTTGCATAATGTTTGCTCATGGGCGATGAAAAAATCAGACGGCCGCGTCAGGCCGATATAGCCACATTGGCGGGTGTCTCGGTCTCGACGGTGTCGCGCGTGCTGGCGAACGAGCCAGGCATCAGCGAAACCGTCCGCCGTCAGATATTGAAGGTCGCGGCCGAGCACGGTTATCCGGTCAAGCCGGCTGTTGAAGCCGTTGCCGGCGGGCTGGCGCTGATCGCCAGCGACGGCGTCACGGGCGGCCTCAGCGTCTTCTACGAGGCGATCGTCGAGGGCCTGCGCGCCGGAGCGGCCGAAGCGGGCATGCCGTTCGAAGTCCGGATGGTTCGGGAGGAGCGCATCACGCCGGACGCCGCGCGCGATTACATGCAGGCCGCAGCGGCCGAAGGTCTCTTTCTTGTCGGCATCGATCCGAACGACATGCTGCGCGACTGGCTGCAGGACGCCATGGTGCCGACCGTTCTCGTCAATGGCACCGACCCGGGAATGCGTTTCGATGGAGTTTCTCCGGCTAATTTCTTTGGCGCCTATCAGGCGACTGGCCGGCTGACGAAGGCCGGCCATCGCCGCATCCTGCATCTGAGCGGCTCTCATCGCCAGACGATCCGTGAGCGTATCCGCGGTTTCGAGGCGGCGATTGCCGCTGTTCCCGGCGCCGAAGGTCGTTTCGTAGCCATGACGCTGCAGGGCAGCGCCAGCCGTGAGGCCCATGAACGCACGGCGGCGATCCTCGCCGAGAATGCCGGTTTTACCGCCGCCTTCTGCATGAATGATTTCATCGCCGTCGGCGTGCTCGAGGCTGTCATCGAAGCGGGCCTGCGGGTGCCGGAGGATTTCGCGATCGTCGGTTTCGATGATCTGCCTTGTGCGCTGATGACCAATCCGCAGCTCTCCACCATGCGCGTCGACCGCGCCGCCCTCGGGCGCGAAGCCGTTTCGCTGATGCTGTCCCGTTTCCGCAACAGGACGGCGCCGGCGCGCCACATCTGCCAGGCTGTCGTTCCCGTTGCGGGAGGGACCGTTGTGAACGTCGAAACCCGTGAGTTGATCCAATGACCTATGATCCCGCCAGCGCCAATCCGCTTGCCGGCAATCCGCTCGAAACCCGCGCCGATATGAGCCGAGCCCTGCTTGATCTCTTCGATCCGCTGCTTGCCTGTTTTTCGAAAGGCAATGCCCGCGTCAGGCTGAGCGGTGCCGCCGCCCATTTCGACCGGGCGGCGGCCGATCTCGAAGGTTTTGCCCGCCCGCTCTGGGGTTTGGCGCCGCTTGGCGCCGGCAATGGAGACTTCGCCCACTGGCATCGTTTTGCCGAGGGCCTTGCAAACGGTACCGACCCCGCCCATCCCGAATATTGGGGAACGGTCAATGGCCGCGATCAGCGGATGGTCGAGCTTGCCGCCCTCGGTTTTGCCCTGGCGCTGGTGCCGGAAAAAATCTGGGAGCCGCTCGATACGCGCGCCCGCAGCAATGTCATTGCCTATCTCAAACATGCTAGACAGTTCGACTATGCCGACAACAACTGGAAATTTTTCCGGATTTTCGTCGACATCGCCCTCGATCGCCTCGGCGCCGATTTCGACCGCAGCCTGACGCGGCAATATCTGGAGGAGCTCGAAGGCTTCTACATCGGTGACGGCTGGTATCGCGACGGAAACGTGCGCCGCATCGACCACTACATTCCCTTCGCCATGCATTTTTACGGGCTGATCTATTCGAAGCTCGTCGATGACGATTATGCGAAACGCTATCGCGAACGGGCGATCCTCTTCGCCCGGGATTTCCGCCACTGGTTTGCCGCCGATGGGGCAACCATCCCCTTCGGCCGCAGCCTGACCTATCGCTTTGCCTGTGCCGGCTTCTGGTCGGCGCTGGCCTTTGCCGGCGTCGAGGCACTGCCCTGGGGCGAGGTCAAGCACCTTTGCCTGCAGCATCTGCGCTGGTGGAGGGACAAGCCGATCGCCGATCGCGACGGCGTGCTGTCGATCGGTTTCGGCTATCCGAACCTCTTGATGTCGGAGAGCTACAATTCCGCCGGCTCGCCCTATTGGGCATTGAAGGCCTTTCTGCCGCTGGCGATCGCCGAGGATCATCCGTTCTGGACCTCCGAGGAGAAGGCGCCGGAGCCGACGTCAGTAGTCATCCCCCTGCGCCATCCCGGCATGGTGATCATGCGGGCGGGCGGCGATGTCGTGGCACTGTCATCAGGCCAGGAAAACCTGCAGATGCGCTTCGGCACGGAAAAATACGCGAAATTCGCCTATTCCACCCGATACGGCTTCAGCGTCGAATCCGATGAGCGCGGCTTTGCGCTCGCCGCTTTCGATTCGATGCTGGCCTTCAGCGATGACGGCCTGCATTACCGCGTGCGCGAAACGAATGAGGAAGCCAGGCTCGCGGGCGATATGCTTTATGCGAAATGGTCACCCTTCCCCGATGTCAGCGTCGAAAGCTGGCTGGCGCCCGCGGCCCCCTGGCATATCCGCCTCCACCGGATCAGGGCGGCCCGGCCGCTGAGGGTCGCCGAAGGCGGCTTTGCCATCGCCCGCCGGGATTTCGAGCTGGACACGCTTTCGGCGTCGGATGGCGCTGCCTATGCGATCGGCGAAGCTGATTTCAGCGGTATTCTCGACTTGGGATCGTCGGTCGATCGCGCCGGGCTCGCGCAGAAGGCCCAGCCCAACACCAATGTGATCGTCGCGAAGACCATCGTACCGCAGCTGCGCGGTCAGATTCCGGCCGGTGAGACCATCCTGGTAACGGCGGTGCTGGCGCTCGGCGATCCCGCCGCCGTCGCGTCCGCCTGGACGCGGCCGCCGAAGGCGCCTGATATTGCGGCGCTGGAGGCGCTGGTGCGGGAAAAGGGTGTGATCGTCAGCGCCATCGAAGCGCCGGGTCAGATGCCATGAGCCGCCCGGCAATCGTCCTTGCCATGGAACCGTCGCGCACGGAGCATGTCCTGCCCGACGAGATCCTGCGCCGGCTCGATACCATCGGCCGCCTGCTGGATTCCGAGCCGTTGCAGCATTTCGAGGACGAACGCGCCAGCCGCCTGCTGGCCGAAGCCGAAATCTTGGTGACCGGCTGGGGCGCGCCCTATGTCGGGCCTGAGATTCCCGCTGCCGCGCCGCGGCTTCGCCTCATCGTCCATGCGGCCGGCACGGTGAAGGGGATCATCGACGAGGCCATCTTCGAAGCCGGCATCGCGGTCAGCCACGCGGCCGAGGCCAATGCCGTGCCGGTCGCCGAATTCACGCTAGCCGCGATCCTCTTCGCGGGCAAGCGCGCCTTCCGGTTCCGCGATCTCTACGTCGCCGACCGCAACCGCGATCGGACCTATCCGATGCAACGCGAAGCGATCGGAAATTATGGCCGCACCCTCGGTATTATCGGCGCCTCGCGCATCGGCAGGCGGGTGATCGAGCTGTTGAAACCGTTCGAATACAGGCTGCTGCTGTTCGATCCGATGGTCGATGCCGCCGAGGCGGCAGGCCTCGGAGCTGAAAAGGTCGAGCTCGACGATTTGATGCGCCGCGCGGATATGATTTCCCTGCACGCGCCGTCGCTGCCGTCGACAGAGCATATGATCGATGCATCAAGACTATCGCTGATGAAGGACGGCGCGACGCTCATCAACACCGCTCGTGGCATTCTCATCGATGAGGCGGCTCTGCTTTCGGAGCTGAAGACCGGCCGCATCGACGCGGTCATCGATGTGACCGATCCGGAAATTCCGGAGGCCGGTTCGGTTTTCTACGATCTGCCGAACGTTTTCCTGACCCCGCACATCGCCGGCGCCATCGGTCTGGAACGGGCGCGCCTCGGCGAGATGGCAGCGGATGAGATCGAGCGTTTTACGGCCGGCCGGCCGCTGCTTTATCAGATCAGGCGGCAGGATCTCGAAAACATCGCCTGAGGCAATCCTCGTCCAACGGCACGCGTCAGCGCGGTGTCCTCAACGAATTGGGCGAGCCGTCATTGGCAAGCTCGGGCATCAGCTCGGCGATATCGACCACCTTGCCGGTGTGCGAGCTCGTCAGCGCGGCGATGCCGCAGAGCACGGACATGGCGCCCGCCCGGGTACCGGCGCGCTGGCCGAGCCTGTCTTCCATGCCGGGCTTGAAGATCATGTTGCGCATGCGGTCGTCGCCTCCGTAATGGCCGCCGGTGAAATGCGGAACGACGATGCGCTCGACGGCTTGCCGGTCGTTCGGGAAATTGCGGATGAGGAGGATCGTATCCTCCTTCGGCTGTTCCCAGGGCTGGGCCTCATACTGGCGAATTTCGATGCGCCCCTTGGTGCCGTTGAAGGCGAGGTGATGGCCTTCGATCGGCTGGAAGGTGTTCAGCGAATAGGAGACATGAACGTTGTTGCGGTAGCGGAGGTTGACCACCATCGTATCGGGAATGTCGATATCCTCGCGGAAGACGCAGCCGTCGCGGAAATAACCGTCGATCTTCGAGGGATCCTCGTAAAGCTGATCCAGGAAAGGATCGGCCTCGAGATCGAGATAGTAGTCGCATTCATGCGCGTGCGGACAGAGCTTGCAGCGGGGCCCGCGGAACGGCCCCTTGCGGCCGTAGTTCTGCAGGTCGGCAAAGGACGTGACCGCTTCGGGATCGCTGTCGAGATACCAGTTCAGAAGATCGAAATGGTGGGTCGCCTTGTGAACGAACAGGCTGCCGGAATTTTCCGTATAGGCGTGCCAGCGGCGGAAGTAGTCAGCGCCGTGCTTGGTGTTCAAATACCAGTGGAAGTCGACGGAGGTCACTCGGCCGATCTCGCCGGCATTGAGCAGTTCCTTGATGCGGGCCGCCGTCGGCGCATAGCGATAGTTGAAGGACACGTCGACCCGGCGGCCGGTGCGCTTCTCGGCGTCGAGAATCCGGCGAATTTTCTCGATCGAGGTGGTCATCGGCTTTTCGGTGATGACGTCGATGCCGGATTCCAGCGCCCGCACGATGATATCGTCATGCGTCTGGTCGGGCGTGCAGACGATGACCAGATCCGGCTTCTGCTCGGCGAGCATGGAATCGATGTTTTCATAAAGCGGCGCATTGCTGCCGATCATGTTGCGGGCGCGCTCGCCGCGCAGCGAGTTCTTCTCGACGATGGCGGTCAGGTCGACATGTTCGCGCCAGCCGGCAAGCAGGTCCTTGCCCCACATGGTCGTGCCGCGGTTTCCGGTGCCGATCAGGGCAAAACGGCGTTTCTCCATCGAATGATTCTCCTGCATGCGTGATGAAACAAATACTGAAAATCAGATCTGACAGCAGCTGCGGAAACGCTCGACGCAGGTGGCGATCACCTCGTCGGCCGGGCGTTTCCACCAGGTCTCGGCCGAGAAGATCTCCACCTCCTGCGCCCGAAGAAACCGGCGGCCTCGATCATCCGTCTTATGCCTTTGAGGTCGATGACGCCATCGCCCATCATGCCGCGGTCGAGCAGCATGTCCTTGGTCGGCACCAGCCAGTCGCAGATGTGATGGGCGAAGATACGTTTCATGCGGCCCGCGCGGGCGATCTGATTGGCGAGATCGGGGTCCCACCAGACATGGTAGACATCGATCGCAACGCCGACATCCTCGCCGAGCGGTTCGCACATGTCGAGCGCCTGGCCGAGCGTGTTCACGCAGGCCCGGTCCGCGGCATACATCGGATGCAGCGGCTCGATCGCGAGCTTCACACCGGATGCCTGGGCATGCGGCAGAACGGCAGCGATGCCGTCGAACACCATTTGCCGGGCCGCGACGATATCCTTCGAGCTGCCGGGCAGGCCGCCGACGACGAGCACGAGGCAATCGGCGGAAAACGCGGCCGCTTCGTCGATGGCGCGCCTGTTGTCGTCGAGGTTCTTTTGCCAGTCGGCCTCGTTTGCCGCCGGAAAGAAGCCGCCGCGGCAAAGGCCGGTCAGCTTTATGCCGTTCGACTTGACGATCCTGACCGCCTCGTCGAGGCCGGCCTTGGCGACCTGGTCGCGCCAGGGCGCGATCGAGGTGATGCCGTGCTTCAGGCAGATATCGACGGCTTCGGCAAAGCCGCATTGCTCGCGGATCGTCGCCAGATTGATCGAAAGTCCTTCGACCTGCATCTCATTCCCCTCCCATTGCCATGCCTGAGATCAGTGAATGCCGTGGACGGCCAGCACTTGGCGCATGCGCGCCGTTGCAAGTTCCGGATCGGCCAGAACCCGTGCCTTGTCGGCCAGGCGGAAGAGTTCGGCCAGATGCGCCAGCGAACGCGTGCTCTGCTGGCCGCCGACCATGACGAAATGATCCTGCAGACCGTTGAGATAGGCGAGGAAGACGACGCCGGTCTTGTAGAAGCGGGTCGGCGCTTTGAAGATGTGGCGCGACAGCGGCACCGTCGGCTCGAGCAGATCGAAGAATTCGTGATTGCTTTTGCGGCCGAGCGCGTCGAGCGCGGCCGACGCTGCCGGCGCGATCGCATCGAAAATGCCGAGCAGTGCGTCGGAATGGCCCTCTTCGTCGCCGGCGATCAGTTCGGCATAGTTGAAATCGTCGCCGGTATACATGCGCACGGCTTTCGGCAGCTGCCGGCGCATGGTCACTTCTTTCTCCTTGGAAAGAAGCGAGATCTTGATGCCGTCGACCTTGGCGGCATTGGCTTCGATCACCTCAAGGCAGGTTTCCATGGCCTTCAGGTGGTCGCCATTGCCCCAATATCCCTCGAGCGCCGGGTCGAACATCTCTCCCAGCCAGTGGATGATGACGGGTTCCTTGACCTGGCGGAGGATACGGTCATAGACGCGAATGTAATCGTCCGGCCCCTTGGCGGCGACGGCAAGCGCCCGGCTCGCCATCAGGATGATGCGCCCGCCGGCCGCCTCCACCGTTTCGATCTGCTCTTCATAGGCTTTGATGATCGTGTCGATGGTCACGTCAGGACCGGGCGACAGATGGTCGGTGCCGGCGCCGCAGGCAATCAGCGCATCCTTGCGCCCGGCCGCCTCGCCGAGCGCCCGGCGGATGAGGTCGCGCGCTTCAGGCCAGCCGAGGCCCATGCCGCGCTGCGCCGTATCCATCGCTTCGGCGACGCCGAGGCCAAGATCCCAGAGCCGGTGGCGGAAGGCGAGCGTCTGCTCCCAGTCGATCGCCGGCGTCAGCCAGGGATCGTTGTCGACAAGCGGATCGGCAACGACGTGCGTCGCCGCAAAGGCGATGCGCGGGAAGCTCTTCGCTTCGCGCTTCTTCAGTTCGATCGGCGTGCCGGTCAGCGTATAGGGGACGATCTTGCCGTCGAGGGGGAGATTGATCGTCGTCACGGCTCAGAACTCCAGTGCGGGAACGTCGAGCCAGCGGCGCTCGGCCCAGGATTTCAGTCCGAGTTCGGCCAGCTGCACGCCCTTGGCGCCGGCTTCGAGCCCGTAGGGCCACGGCGCGTCCTCAACGACATGGCGGATGAACATTTCCCACTGCGCCTTGAAGCCGTTGTCGAAGGCCTGGGTGTCCGGAACCTCGTCCCAGGTCTTGTAGAAGTCGATCGTCTGCGGCTGGTCTGGGTTCCAGACCGGCTTCGGCGTGTTGACGCGGTGCTGGCTCCAGCATTTCGTCAGGCCGGCGACGGCCGAACCATGGGTGCCGTCGACCTGGAAGGTGATGAGATCGTCGCGGCGCACGCGCACCGCCCAGGAGGAGTTGATCTGCGCGATCGCACCGCCTTGGAGTTCGAAGGTCGCATAGGCTGCGTCGTCGGTGTCGCAGTCATAAGGCTTGCCCTGTTCGTCGATGCGCTGCGGAATATGCGTGGCGCCAAGGCAGGAGACAGCTTTCACCTCGCCGAACAGATTGTCGAGCACGTAGCGCCAGTGGCACAGCATATCGAGGATGATGCCGCCGCCATCGGCCTTGCGGTAGTTCCAGGAAGGGCGTTGGGCGGGCACGCCCCAATCGCCTTCGAACACCCAGTAGCCGAATTCGCCGCGCACCGAGAGGATCTTGCCGAAAAAGCCGGAATCTCTGAGCAGCGCCAGCTTGCGCAGGCCCGGTAGGAAGAGCTTGTCCTGTACCACGCCGTGCTTGAGTCCTGAGCGGCGCGCCTTGCGGGCGAGATCGATCGCCACCTGCAGATCGTCGGAAATCGGTTTTTCGCAATAGATGTGCTTGCCGGCGTCGAGCGCCTTGGACAGAAGCTCGGCACGCATCAGCGTCGTACCGGCATCGAAGAAAACCGTGTCATCGGGATTGGCGAGCGCATCATCGAGATCGGTCGACCAGCGCTTGATGTTATGCTTCTTCGCCAGCTCTTCCATCTTGGCGCCGTTGCGGCCGACGATGATCGGGTCGATTTCGAGTTTCTCGCCCGATTTCAGCGTGATGCCGCCTTGGTCGCGGAAGGCCAGAATCGAGCGCACCAAGTGCTGGTTGTAACCCATGCGGCCGGTGACGCCGTGCAAGATGATCCCCAAGCGTGCCATTTTTTCCTCCCTGCAACCTTTTGCGGCGGGAGCGGGCGTCCTGGCCCGGCCCTCCCAACCCGGTAACTAAACGGTTACTTGATGGCAGAAGAGCGGCGAGCCTGTCAAGAAGTCAAATCCTGCTTTCGTTATTCAGCGCTTGATCGAGGCGAGGGTGACGTGGACGATATGCCTTTCCCAGGCATTGAGATTGGCCGGCTCGATAAGATCGCGGCCGAAGATCGTCGAAAGCGTGTACTGGTTGGAAAGGTAGAAATAGCCGAGTGAGGCAATCGTCAGGTAGACATGCAGCGGATCGGCCGCCTCGATGAAGACGCCCTGTTTCTTCCCCGCTCGAGCACTTGGGAAAGCTCGCCGATCAGATGCGAATGCAGTTCCTTGAGCCTGACGGACTGGCGCAGCCACCGGGCGCGATGCAGGTTCTCCGTGCCGAGCAGGCTCAGGAATTCCGGATGCTGGAGGAAATAGCGCCAGGTGAAGAGCGCCAGCTCGCCGATGCCTTCCTCCGGGCTGCGATCGCCGATATGCAGCGCGCGTTCGGCGGTGCGGATGCCGACATAGGCCTCCTCGAGCACTTTGAGGTAGAGCTGCTCCTTGTCGCCGAAATAATGATAGAGCATGCGCTTGTTGGTGCCGGCCCGTTCGGCGATGGCGTCGACACGGGCGCCGCCCATGCCGTTTTCGGCGAATTCCCGGGTTGCCGCCTCGAGGATCGCCGCGCGTGTCCGCTCCGGATCGCGCTGGGCCGTCCGCTCCGGCGACGGTCGCCGGGCCTGCTTCTTTTCCCTGTTTCCCGCGCTGTCGTTCATCGCTCCACCCCTGTCTCACGTGTTGCGCTCATAAGCCTTCGGTGCGAAATTGTAAAAACCGAATTTGGAAGGGCGGCCCACCAGAACAGAAGGGTCGGAGCATGACGTCGCATGAAACCGTCGAGGCTTTTCGCCATCATGCTCTGACCGACACCGCTTGACAGGCTTGCCGCTTTGCTCGTAGCTTGTAACCAATTAGTTATTTGCGCAAGCGAAACTGGTTTGGAAGCGTGTGGAGGCGCTTCCCTTTGGAGGAGGAAAAAATGACCCTGCGTGTAAACAGACGTAATTTCGTGGCCGGAGGCGCAGCACTTCTGTCGCTCTCGGCGCTCGGCACCAGCGCCTTGGCTCAGGAAAAGCGCCTGCGTCTCCTGTGGTGGGGCTCGCAGCCGCGCGCCGACCGAACCAACAAGGTGTCGCAGCTCTATCAGACCAAGAATCCGGGGACGTCGATTACTGGCGAATTTCTGGGTTGGGGCGATTACTGGCCGCGCCTTGCGACCCAGGTCGCGGGCCGCAACGCGCCCGACGTCATCCAGATGGACTATCGCTATATCGTCCAATATGCCCGGCGTGGCGCGCTCGCCCCGCTCGAATCCTATATGCCGGCCAAGCTCAACCTCGACGATTTCGACAAGGCCCAGATCGAAGGCGGCAGCGTCGACGGCCATCTCTATGGCGTCAGCCTCGGCGCCAATTCCGCCGCGACGGTGCTAAACACCACCGCCTTCAACGAGGCCGGCGTCGATCTGCCGACGCAGGCGACCACCTGGGATGAATTCGCCCGCATGGGTACGGAGATCACGAAGGCCGGTAAGCGCAAGGGCATGTTCGGTATAGCCGACGGGAGCGGCGCTGAACCGCTGTTCGAGAACTGGCTGCGTCAACGCGGCAAGGCACTCTATACCGCCGACGGCAAGATCGGTTTCGGTGTGGAGGATGCATCGGAATGGTACGACATGTGGGCCAAGTTCCGTGAGGCTGGCGCCTGCGTTCCCGCCGATATCCAGGCTCTCGACAAGAATGATATCGAAACCAACACGGTGTCGCTCGGCAAATCGGCCGCCGGTTTCGCCCATTCCAACCAGTTCGTCGCCTATCAGGCAATGAACAAGGATAAGCTGGCGCTCACCAATTACATGCGCGTCAAGCCGGATTCGAAGGGCGGTCACTATCGTAAGCCTTCGATGTTCTTCTCGGTATCGGCCCAGTCGAAAGCGATCGACCTGGCCGTGGACTACGTCAATTTCTTCGTCAAGAATCCTGAAGCAGTGCTGCTCCTGGATGTCGAACGCGGCATTCCGGAATCGGCCGCCATGCGCGAGGTCGTCGCGGCGAAGCTCGATGAGAACGGCAAGGTGGCATTGGCCTATGTCAGCGGTCTCGGCGATCTCGCCGGCAAATTGCCGCCGCCGCCGCCGGCCGGCGCCGGTGAAGGCGAGCTGATGCTGCGAAACATCGCCGAACAGGTCGGTTTCGGACAGCTGTCTCCCGCCGACGGCGGCAAACAGTTGGTCACTGAAATTACGCAGATTCTCGCACGAGGCTGATCCCGTATGAGCAATGCGATGCGCACGCCCGCAGGGGCCATAAATGTGGAAAGATATCAGGGGGCTGTGGCCGAAGGACGCTTCCGGCGTCTTTGGAATGCCAATGCCCCCGGCTATCTCTTCCTTCTGCCATGGCTTGCCGGCTTTTTCGGGCTGACGCTCGGGCCGGCCCTGATTTCGCTCTACCTCTCCTTCACCGACTTCGACATGCTGCAGTCGCCGCGATGGGTGGGAATTGCGAATTACGTGCGCATCGCCGCGGCGGATCCGAAATTCTCGGCCGCCATGCATGTCACCCTGACCTATGTCGTCTTCTCGGTGCCGTTCAAACTGACCTTCGCCCTGCTGGTCGCCATGGCGCTGAACCGCGGCCTGCGTGGGCTGACCTTTTATCGCGCCATCTTTTACCTGCCCTCATTGCTGGGCGGCAGCGTGGCGATCGCCGTTCTCTGGCGCCAGCTTTTTGCCAGTGATGGTCTCGTCAATGCCGCGCTTGCCCAGATCGGCATCGAGGGGCCGAGCTGGATCTCGCATCCGAATTATTCGATCTATACGCTGGTGGCGCTCTCGGTCTGGCAGTTCGGTTCGCCAATGATCATCTTCCTCGCCGGCCTGCGCCAGATCCCGCAGGACATGTATGAGGCGGCCAGCCTCGACGGCGCCTCGAAATTCCGGCAATTCTACAAGATCACGCTGCCGCTTCTGACGCCGGTGATTTTCTTCAACGCCGTCGTCCAGACGATCGAAGCCTTCAAGGCCTTCACGCCGGCCTTCATCATCTCAGGCGGCACCGGCGGGCCGATCAATTCGACGCTGTTCTACACGCTCTACCTCTATCAGGAAGCCTTCGGCAATTTCCGCATGGGCTATGCCTCGGCGCTCGCCTGGATCCTGGTGGTGATCATCGCGATCTTCACCGCCTTCTCCTTCCTGACCTCGCGTTACTGGGTGCACTACGATGACTGAGACGACCGCTTCCATCACTGCGGCCAGGCCGCCATCGGACATCACCAAACGCAGCCTGCCGGCGTCGCTCGTCATCCACGCCCTGCTGATCGCCGCTTCGCTTCTGATGCTCTATCCGCTGTTGTGGATGGTCTCGGCATCGGTCAGGCCGGAAACCGAGATTTTCTCGTCGACTTCGCTCATCCCGTCTTCGATCGATTTCTCCTCCTATGCACGCGGCTGGGTCGGCCTCGATGTCAGCTTCGGCCGGTTCTTCTGGAATTCGCTCGTCATCTCGCTGCTGGTGGTGACCGGTAATGTCATCGCCTGTTCGCTGACGGCCTTCGCCTTTGCCAGGCTGCGTTTTGCCGGCCGCAATTTCTGGTTTGCGATCATGCTCGGCACGCTGATGATCCCCTATCACGTGACGCTGATCCCGCAATATGTGCTCTTCCTCAACCTTGGCTGGGTCAACACCATCCTGCCGCTTGTCGTGCCGAAGTTCCTGGCAAGCGATGCCTTCTTCATCTTCCTGATGGTGCAGTTCTTCCGCGGCATTCCGCGCGAACTCGACGAGGCGGCGATGATGGACGGCTGCAGCGCCTGGCGCATCTATTGGAAGATCATGCTGCCGCTGTCGCTGCCGGTGCTGGCAACCGCCGCCATCTTCTCCTTCATCTGGACCTGGGACGATTTCTTCGGCCCGCTGATCTACCTGAACGATATGAACACCTATACGATCCAGCTCGGCCTGCGCACCTTCGTCGATTCCACCAGCGCATCGGATTGGGGCGGTCTGTTCGCCATGTCGACTTTGACGCTCGTGCCGGTCTTCTTCTTCTTCCTGTTCTTCCAGCGCCTGCTGATCGAAGGCATCGCCACGACGGGCATGAAACGCTGATGGCGGCAGTGGAAAAGAGTGACATGAGCATCAAGACCGTCGCGATCGTCGGCTGCGGCATCGGCCGTTCGCATATCGTCGAAGGCTATCTGCCGCATTCCGACAAGTTCAAGGTCGTGGCGATCTGCGACCTGAACGGTGAGCGGTTGGCTGCGGTCGGAGACGAGTTCGGCATCGAGCGCCGCACCACTTCCTTTGCGGAGCTGCTTACCGATGACATGATCGACATCATCGATATCTGCACGCCGCCCGGCGTGCATCTGGAGCAGGTGGTCGCAGCACTCGCCGCCGGCAAGCATGTCGTTTGCGAAAAGCCGCTGACCGGCTCGCTTGCCGCCGTCGATACGATCATGGAAGCGGAAAAGACTGCCAAAGGCGTGCTGATGCCGATCTTCCAGTATCGTTACGGCGACGGTATCCAGAAGGCCAAACGGATCATTGATGCCGGCATTGCCGGCAAGGCCTATACGGCTTCGGTCGAAACCTTCTGGCTGCGCAAACCGGAATATTACGCCGTGCCCTGGCGCGGCAAATGGGCGACGGAACTCGGCGGCGTGCTCGTCACCCATGCGCTGCACCTGCACGACATGATGATGCATCTGATGGGCCCGGCGGCCAGGGTTTTCGGCCGCGTCGCGACCCGCGTCAACGATATCGAGGTCGAAGATTGCGCCTCCGCCAGCCTGCTGATGGAAAACGGCGCCTTCGTCTCGCTGTCCTGCACGCTCGGCTCGCAGGAGCAGATCAGCCGGCTGAGGCTGCATTTCGAGAATGTCACCTTCGAAAGCACGCATGAACCCTACACGCCGGGCAAGGATCCCTGGAAGATCATCGCCGCCAATGATGACGTCAGGGAAAAGATCGACCGCGTGGTCGGCGACTGGCAGCCGGTGGCGCCGCGGTTCACCACCCAGATGGGTCAGTTCCACGCCTTCCTCAGCGGCAATGGACCGCTGCCGGTGACAACTGCGGATGCGCGCCGCGCCCTGGAACTTGTCACCGCCATCTACCAATCTTCCGACAGCGGTGCTGAAGTGCCACTGCCGGTCGGTCCCGACAGTCCGAAATACGCCGATTGGCGCGCAAGAACGAAGTAACCGACAAATAAACGAGAGGGTTTTGAGAAGATGGCAACCAGTGTCGTTCTTCAGAAGGTCGAGAAGCGCTACGGCGCGATGGATGTGATCCATGGCATCGACCTCACGATCGATCCCGGCGAATTCGTCGTTTTCGTCGGGCCCTCCGGCTGCGGAAAATCGACCCTTCTGCGCATGATCGCCGGCCTCGAAGAGATATCGGGCGGCGCGCTGCTCCTCGACAGCGAGCGCATGAACGAGGTGGCGCCGGCCAAGCGCGGCATCGCCATGGTTTTCCAGTCCTATGCGCTCTATCCGCATATGTCGGTCTACAAGAACCTCGCCTTCGGCCTGGAGACGGCGGGTTACAAAAAGGCCGAGATCCAGCCGAAGGTCAAACGCGCCGCCGAGATCCTGCAGATCGAAAAGCTCCTTGAGCGTAAGCCGAAGGCACTGTCCGGCGGCCAGCGCCAGCGTGTCGCCATCGGCCGCGCCATCGTGCGCGAGCCCCGCATCTTCCTGTTCGACGAGCCGCTGTCGAATCTCGATGCCGAACTGCGCGTGCAGATGCGGGTCGAGATCTCCCGCCTGCACCGGCAGCTCGGCAACACCATGATCTACGTCACCCATGACCAGGTCGAAGCGATGACGATGGCCGACAAGATCGTCGTCTTGAATTCCGGCCGCATCGAGCAGGTCGGCGCGCCGCTCGATCTCTACAACAACCCGGCCAACCGCTTTGTCGCCGGCTTCATCGGCAGCCCGAAGATGAACTTTCTGCAGGCGCGCATCGAAGAGGTCGGTGAAGCCGAAACCAGCATTCATGTCTGCGGCAATTCCGTCCGCTTGCCGCGCCGGCTGCAAGGCGAGGCCGGTGAGACCGTCACCTTCGGCATCCGCCCCGAGCATCTTTCCCTCACGCAGGGTGCCATCACGCTCTCGACCGTCAATGTCGATCTCGTCGAAAATCTCGGCGGCGCCACCATGCTCTACACCACGACGCCGGATGGCCAGTTGCTGACGGTCGCGCTCGACGGTCAGCAGAAGGTCGAGCCCGGCGCCAATGTGAAGGCTCTCTTCGATCCGGCCCGCTGCCACGTCTTCGACGCCGCCGGCAGGACGATCTGACCTAAAGCGCCCTTGGCGCGTCCGGAAGGACGCGCGCGGCTGCTTGACAGCCTATCCTGCTCTGCCCCATCATTTTGCCAGCGCCGCAAGGGGGATAGCATGACGCCTGAGGATAGGATTCATGCGCTTGGCATCTGGCAGGGTCCGATTGAAATTACGCCGATATCTGGCGGCATCACCAACAGGAACTACCTGGTCAGCGATGCCGTCGAGCGCTGCGTGGTGAGACTCGGCACCGATATTCCGATCCACCACATCATCAGGCAGAACGAGCTTGCCGCAAGCCGTGCGGCGCACGCCGCCGGCCTGTCGCCGGCCGTCATCCACCATTCGCCCGGCGTGCTGGTGCTCGACTATATCGAGGCGCGGGCGCTGTCGCCCGAGGATATCAGGACGCCGGAAATGCTGGCCCGGATCGTGCCGCTGGTGCGCGCCTGTCACCATGATATCGCACGGCATTTCCGCGGCCCGGCGATGATCTTCTGGGTCTTCCATGTCATCCGCGACTACGCCGCCAGCCTGAAGGAGTGGGGCAGCCTCCACCTCCCACTGCTGCCGGCGTTGATCGCCAAGGCCGAGACGCTGGAAGAGGCGGCAGCGCCGTTCGAGATCGCCTTCGGCCATAACGACCTGCTGGCCGCCAATTTTCTCGATGACGGCAAGCGGCTCTGGCTGATCGATTGGGATTATGCCGGCTTCAACACGCCGCTGTTCGATCTCGGCGGGTTGGCCTCCAACAACGAGTTCTCGCAAACCGCCGAGCAAATGATGCTGGAGATCTATTTCGGCCGGCCGCCGACCGATGATCTCCGCCGCCGCTACGGCGCGATGAAATGCGCCTCGCTGCTGCGCGAGACGCTCTGGAGCATGATTTCCGAAATCCATTCCACCATCCAATTCGACTACGCCGCCTATACGGCCGAAAATCTCGCGCGCTTCGAGCGCGCCTATCAAGCCTTTGAACAGGATAGATAAATGACGAAACAACTACCGAAGACGGCCAAGGCCGTGGTCATCGGCGGCGGTATCATCGGCTGCTCGACGGCCTATCATCTCGGCAAGCTCGGCTGGACCGATACGGTTTTGCTCGAGCGCAAGAAGCTGACCTCGGGCACCACCTTCCATGCCGCCGGTCTTGTCGGCCAGCTGCGCAGCAGCGCCAACATCACCCAGCTGCTCGGTTATTCCGTCGATCTCTACAAGCGGCTGGAAGAGGAAACCGGCCTCGGCACCGGCTGGAAGATGAATGGCGGCTTGCGGCTTGCCTGCAACGAGGAGCGCTGGACGGAGGTCAAGCGCCAGGCGACGACGGCGCAGTCCTTCGGCCTCGAAATGCAGTTGCTGACGCCGCAGGAGGCCTTCGATCTCTGGCCGCTGATGACAACAGACGATCTCGTCGGCGCCGCCTTCCTGCCGACCGACGGCCAGGCCAACCCTTCCGACATCACCCAGGCGCTGGCGAAAGGCGCCCGCATGGCGGGCGTTTCGATCTTCGAGGATACCGAGGTTCTCGACCTCGACATCGACAAGGGCAGGATCCGTGCCGTCATCACGGCTGAAGGCCGCATCGAATGCGAGCGCGTCGTCGTCTGCGCCGGCCAATGGACGCGGGCCTTCGCTGCCCGCTTCGGCGTCAACGTGCCGCTGGTCTCGGTCGAGCATCAATATATCATCACCGAATCCTTCGGCGTGCCCTCCAACCTGCCGACGCTGCGCGATCCCGATCGCCTGACCTATTACAAGGAGGAAGTCGGCGGCATCGTCATGGGCGGCTATGAGCCGAACCCGATTGCCTGGGCTGAGAAAGGCATCCCCGAAGGTTTCCACTACACGCTGCTGGACAGCAATTTCGACCATTTCGAGCAGATCATGGAACAGGCGCTCGGCCGCGTTCCGGCGCTGGAGAATGTCGGCGTCAAGCAGCTGCTGAACGGCCCGGAAAGCTTTACGCCGGACGGTAACTTCATTCTCGGCGAGGCACCCGAGCTCAAAAATTTCTTCGTCGGCGCCGGCTTCAACGCCTTCGGCATCGCCTCGGCCGGCGGCGCCGGCATGGCGCTTGCCGAATGGGTGACCAAGGGCGAGCCTCCCTACGATCTCTGGCCGGTCGATATCCGCCGTTTCGGCCGTCCGCACTTCGATACCGACTGGGTGCGCACCCGCACGCTCGAAGCCTATGGCAAGCACTACACCATGGCCTGGCCGTTCGAGGAGCATTCGAGCGGGCGCCCCTGCCGCAAGTCGCCGCTCTATGACCGGCTGAAGGCGCAGGGCGCCTGTTTCGGCGAAAAGCTCGGCTGGGAGCGGCCGAACTGGTTCGCCGATCTCTTCGCCAATGAGGAGCCCAAGGATGTCTACAGCTACAACAGGCAGAACTGGTTTGACGCCGTCGGGCGCGAGCACAAGGCGGTGCGCGAGGCGGCCGTCATCTTCGACCAGACCTCCTTCGCCAAATTCGTGCTGAAGGGCAGGGATACCGAGGCGGCACTCTCCTGGATCGCCGCCAATGATGTCGCAAGGCCCGTGGGATCGCTCATCTATACGCAGATGCTGAACGACAAGGGCGGCATCGAATGCGACCTGACCGTCGCCCGCATCGCCGAGAACGAATATTACATCGTCACCGGCACCGGTTTCGCCACCCACGACTTCAACTGGATCGCCCGCAATATTCCGGCGGAGATGCATGCCGAGCTGGTCGACGTCACCTCGGCCTATTCCGTTCTGTCGCTGATGGGACCGAATGCACGCGCCGTGCTGGAGAAGGTGACCGGCAGCGACGTCTCGAATGCCGCCTTCCCCTTCGGCCAGGTCAGAACCATCGGCATATCGGGCTGTCCAGTGCGAGCGCTGCGCATCACTTATGTCGGAGAGCTTGGCTACGAACTTCATATCCCCATCGAATATGCGACCACGGTCTATGACGCGCTGATGGCAGCAGGCGGCGAGCTCGGCCTCGTCAATGCCGGCTACCGCGCCATCGAAAGCTGCCGCCTGGAAAAGGGCTATCGCGCCTGGGGCTCCGATATCGGCCCCGACCACACGCCGGTGGAAGCCGGCCTCGGCTGGGCGGTGAAGATCAGGAAGAACATTCCCTTCCGCGGCCGCCAGGCGATCGAGCGACAGCTTAAGGAGGGTGTGAAGAAGCGCCTTGCCTGCTTCGTTCCCGACGATCCCGATACCGTGCTGCTCGGCCGCGAAACCATCTATCGCGACGGCAAGCGCGTCGGCTGGCTGTCGAGCGGCGGCTTCGGCTATACGCTGGGCAAGCCGATCGGCTACGGCTATGTCCGTAATCCCGACGGGGTCACGGAGGATTTTGTGCTGTCCGGCAGCTATGAGCTGGATGTCGCCAGGGAACGCATTCCCTGCCGGGTGTCGCTGGCGCCGCTCTACGATCCCGACATGGTGCGGGTGAAGGCGTGACCATGTGGCGTGGCTGAGCGCGCCACCCAGAACTCCCTCATTCCTGTGCTCGTCACAGGAATCCAGCCACCGCGCGTCGGCGCGGTGAATGACTCATTTACTTATGTGAGGAAGAGTCTCTCGCGCTCAAGGACTTTGAGCGCGCTGGATCCCTGTGACAAGCACAGGGATGAGGGAAGAGATAGAGGCTGCGTTAGAGAATCTTCAACTCTCAAAACAGCGGCAGCCGATCGTCCTGGATCAGGATCTCCAGCTTGTCCGAGACATCCTGCGCCCAGGCACGATGGCCGGTCAAAGCGGTCGAGAAAAGTCCGGGCAGGGTGAACAGCGCCGCCGAAATCGCCGGGCCGGTGCGCGGCACATCGGCGATCAACGCGGCGATCTCCGCTGCACGGGGATCGCGCAGCTCGTAGCGCTCGCCATTGCCGCGTTCGCCGATCGCATAGCGCATCCATGCCGCAACGGCGATCGCATAGGTCTCTGCCCGGTCGCCGTGCGCCAGCGCCTCGCATGCCGGTTCCAGCAGCCGCTGCGGTAGCTTCTGGGTGCCGTCCATGGCGATCTGATAGGTGCGGTGTGCGATCGCCTTGTTTGCAAAGCGCGCTATCAATTCCTTGGCGTAATCATCGAGATCGATGCCGGGGACCGGATCAAGCGTTCTCGCCGCCGCGTGCATGTGGCGATAGGCAAGTGCGGCCAGCGCGTCATCGTCCATGACGTCGCGGATGAATTCATAGCCGCCGATATAACCGAGATAGGCGAGCAGCGAATGGGCGCCGTTCAACATCCGGAGCTTCATCTTCTCATAGGCCGAGACGTCTTCGACCATCAGCGCGCCGCGCACCTTTTCCCAGGCCGGCCGGCCATTGGCGAAATGGTCCTCGATGACCCATTGGGTAAAGGGTTCCGTCTCGATCGCCGCCATATCGGTGCGGCCCGTCAGCCGCTCGGCATCGGCATAGGTCGCCTCGGTGCTGGCCGGCGTGATCCGGTCGACCATCGTCGAGGGGAAGGGCACGTTGGCTTCGATCCAGCGATGCAGATCGGCATCGATGCGGGAGGTGAATTCGAGCACCAGGCGTTTCAGCACGGCGCCGTTGCTCGGCAGGTTGTCGCAGCTCAGCGGTGTAAAGGGGGCGATCCCCTTCTGCCGGCGGCGCGCAAGGCCTTCGACGAGATAGCCGATGACACCGCGCGGCGCATGCCGGTTGGCGAGGTCGGCGACGATATCGGGATGTTTGAGGTCGAGGCCGCCGGTTGCCGGATCGAAACCATAGGCCTTTTCCGTCACCGTCATGCTGACGATACGGATCGCCGGATCTTCGAGCCGCGCCAGCAGGCCGGCCGGATCGCGCGGCGCCACATGCGCCTTCAGGATCGAGCCGATCACCTCAGCCGTCGTGCCCGAGGTATCGCGGATCAGCGTCGTATAAAGCCCGCTCTGGGCAGTCAGATTGTCCGCGACATCGGGCGTGCGCAGGCTCGCCACCTCGATGCCCCAGTCGCCGCCTGCGGCGGCGAGCGCGCCATCGGTAAACGGCGCGAAATGAGCGCGGAAGAAGGCGCCGGGGCCTAGATGCAGAATGCCGCTTTTCAGCCGGCTGCGGTCATAGGCGGGAAGCTTCGCCGTCGGGGCGAGGCCGGAAAGGGTCTGCAGTCGTTCGCTCACAGCTTGTAGGCCTTCTTCGCATTGCCATAGGAAAGTTCGCTTGCCACGATCTCCGCGTCCGTCTTGGAAAGCCGGTGCTCGGCGACAAGCCCGGCGAGGAAGCGGCAGACTTCGCGGCGCCAGACATCGTGCCGCGCCGGGATCGAAAGCAGCGCGCGCGTATCGTCGTTGAAGCCGGCCATATTGGCAAAACCGGCCGTTTCCACGACCTGGTCGAGATAGCGGCGAATGCCGAGCGGGCTGTCGTGGAACCACCACGGCGGACCGATCATCAGGCAGGGCCAATGGCCGGCCATCGGCGCCAACTCGCGCGCATAGGTCGTCTCGTCGAGGGTGAAGAGCAGCACGCGCAACCCCGGCTCATGGCCGTATCTGGAAAGCAGCGCATTCAGGCCGCCGACCCAGTCCGTTCGCGTCGGAATATCGGCGCCCATATTGGGGCCACGCGTCGCAAACAGCCCGCTGTCGGTATTGCGCCGCGAGCCGGCGTGGATCTGCATGACCATGCCGTCCTCGGCCGAAAGCCCGGCCATCTCGGTCATCATCTGGCCGCGGAAAAGCTCGGCATCCTGAGGAGAAAGCGGCCCCTTCAGCGCCTTGTCGAGCAGCGCCTGCTTTTCAGCAAGCGGCAGGTCGGCGGTGAAGGCGGTCGGCACACCGTGATCGGTCGCGGTGGCGCCGAACTGGCGGAAATAGGCGCGCCGACGCCGGTGCGCCTCGATCAGCCCGTCCCAGCGCGTCACGTCAGCGCCGGTGATCTCTCCGAACTTGACGAGATTGTCGCGGAAACCGACGGCATCGGGATCGGTGACGCTGTCCGGCCGGTAGGTGGTGCGCACTCTGCCGATCCAGCCGTCCGCGGCCATCTTCTGGTGATGGGCCAGCGGGTCGAGCGCGCCCTCGGTCGTCGCGATCGTTTCGATGCCGAATCGCTGATGCAGCGCCCGCGGCCGGAATTCCGGCAGGGCGAGCTGGGCATTGATGTGATCGTAGAGCGCATCGGCATTGTCTGATGTCAGCGGCTCAGTGCAGCCGAGCACGGCCGACATGGCGTGGTCGACCCAGAGGCTCGAAGGCGTTCCGCGGAAGAGATGGTAATGCTTGGCAAAGCTCCGCCAGATCGCGCGGCCTGCAGCCACCGGCTTGCCGTCGAGCCGCGGCACGCCGAGCTCGTCCAATGGAACGCCGACGCTGTGCAGCATGCGGAAGAGATAGTGATCGGGAATGACCAGCAGCGAAGCCGCGTCTTCGAAGGGCTTGTCGTCGGCGAACCAGGACGGTTCGGTATGCCCGTGCGGGCTGACGATCGGAAGATTGCGCACCGTCTCGTAGAGGTCTCGCGCGATGGTCCGTGTTGCCGGATCGGCCGGAAAGAGCCGGTCCGGATGAAGAAAGCCGTTTCCTGCATCCATCAGTATTCCTCCCTGATGGATAAGGGCCTACCCCACAACATCAGGCGCGGCAAGGTCTTTTAGTAACCAAACGGTTCAGTTTTGCGCGCGGCTGCGCCGGCCATCGAAAACATTGACGAGATGGCCTATTTCCGCTTTGGGAGAACCATCTATTCTGCCGGTGTCGGCAAAGGAGGATCGATGTCCGACGAGACGAACCGCATCACCCGGCTGGAGGAAATGCTGGCCCATCAGGCAAAGACGATCGAGGAGCTTTCCGATCAGCTGGCCGAGCAATGGAAGATCGTCGAGCAGATGCGCACCAAGCTCGACCGACTGACCGAACGTTTCCTGTCGCTCGAGGAGCAGTCGCTAGAAGCGCCTGGTATCACCCGCCCGCCGCATTATTGACGGCACGCGGCGAGTGGCGCGTGCCCGCTTCTCGCGGCTGGCGAATCAGACGCCACCGATGCAGAGATATTTCATTTCGAGATAATCGTCGGCGCCGTGGCGCGAGCCCTCGCGGCCGAGACCGGATTGCTTGATGCCGCCGAAAGGCGCCGTCTCGGACGACATCAGGCCGGTATTGATGCCGATCATGCCGTATTCCAGCGCTTCCGCCACCCGCCAGACCTTCTTCAGGTCGCCGGCAAAGAAATAGGCGGCCAGGCCGAACTCCGTGTCATTGGCCTCAGCGATCACATCCTCGGCCGTCTCGAAGCGGAAGAGCGGCGCCACCGGTCCGAAGGTTTCCTCACGCGCCACCTTCATGCCGCGCGCCACGCCGGTCAGCACCGTCGGCGCAAAGAAGGTGCCGGCGCCGTCGATGCGCTTGCCACCGATCAGCACCTTGGCGCCCTTGGCCAGCGCGTCGCCGACATGATCTTCCACCTTGGCAAGGCCCTGCTCGTCGATCAGCGGCCCGATCTCGACACCCGCCTGGAAGCCGTCGCCGACCGACATCTCGGCGACCCTGGCGGCAAGCTTGGCCGCAAAGGCGTCATAGATGCCCGACTGGATGTAGAGGCGGTTGGCGCAAACGCAGGTCTGGCCGGCATTGCGGTATTTGGAGGCGATCGCGCCTTCGACCGCGGCGTCGAGATCGGCATCGTCGAAGACGATGAAGGGTGCATTGCCGCCGAGCTCCAGGCTCACCTTCTTGATCTGGTCGGCGCACTGCCGCATCAGGATGCGGCCGACCTCGGTCGAGCCGGTGAAGCTGATCTTGCGGACCTTGTCATTGCCGCAGAGCTCGCGGCCGATCGCTGGGCCGTCGGTGCCGACGATGAGATTGAAGACGCCGGCCGGGATGCCGGCCTGTTCGGCGAGCACGGCCAGTGCGATTGCCGTCAGCGGCGTCTGTTCGGCGGGCTTCGAGACGACCGTGCAGCCGACGGCCAGCGCCGGCGCAATCTTGCGGGCGATCATCGCCGCCGGGAAATTCCACGGCGTGATCGTGCCGACGACGCCGACCGGCTGCTTGATGACGATCATGCGCTTGTCCTGGGAAGGCGCCGGGATCGTCTCGCCGTAGATCCGCTTGGCCTCTTCGGCGTACCATTCGACATAGGACGCGGCATACAGGATTTCGCCGCGCGCTTCGGCGAACGGTTTGCCCATTTCGGCGGTCAGGATCGCGGCGAGTTCGTCGGCATTGGCGACCATCAGGTCGAACCATTTGCGCAGGATGGCGCTGCGCTCCTTGGCCGGGCGTGCAGCCCAGGCCGGCTGGGCGACATAGGCCGCATCGATCGCCGCCCGCGTCTCGCCGGCTCCCATATCGGGCAGTGAAGCAAGCAGCTCGCCCGTTGCCGGATTGAGCACGTCGAAGGTCTTGGCGGCGTCGCCCGATGTCCAGACGCCGTTGATATAGCCGGCGTCGCGCAGGAACGGCGAAGAGAAGGGAACGTGCTTCGTCAGAGCAGTGGTGAAAGCCATGTCAAATCTCCTTGGAAGCGGCTGCCGGTCGCCGGCAGCCGTTGAAATCCGGTCCGGTCACTTGGCCGCACCGGCTTCCAGCATCGAAGCCTCGAGAATATCGAGCGCCTCGCCGAAAACCTCGTCCTGAATGGTGATCGGCGCGAGGAAACGGATGACGTTGCCATGAACGCCGCAGGTGAGCAGGATCAGGCCCTTGTCGAGTGCGATCAGCCGCACCCGGTTGGCGAATTCAACGCTCGGCAATCCGGTCGTCCGGTCGTTGAATTCGACGGCGTTCATGAAGCCAGGGCCACGGATATCGGCGATCTCGGGCACGCTGTCGCGCAGCGATTCCAGCCGCTGCTTCAGCCGACCGCCGAGCAGGTTCGCACGGTCGCAGAGATCCTCTTCGGCGATGACGTCGAGGACGGCATGCGCGGCGGCGATGCCGAGCGGATTGCCGCCGTATGTGCCGCCGAGTCCGCCAGGTCCCGGTGCGTCCATGATCTCGGCGCGGCCGGTGACGGCGGCGAGCGGAAAGCCGCCGGCAAGGCTCTTTGCCATCGTCGTCAGGTCGGCCGCCACCTCGTGATGGTCCATCGCGAACATCCGGCCGGTACGGGCAAACCCGGTCTGCACTTCGTCGGCGATCAGCAGGATGCCATGCTGGTCGCAGAGTTCGCGCAGCGCCTTCATGAAGGCTGCGGGTGCGGAATAGAAGCCGCCTTCGCCCTGCACCGGCTCGATGATGATGGCGGCGACCCGCTGCGGATCGACATCGGCGGCAAAGAGCTTCTTTAGCGCGGCAAGCGACTGATCGGCGGTAACACCATGCAGTTCGACCGGGAAGGGGACGTGGAAGACGTCGCCCGGCATGGCGCCGAAGCCGACCTTGTAGGGCACCACCTTGCCGGTCAGCGCCATGCCCATGAAGGTGCGGCCGTGAAAGCCGCCGCCAAAGGCGATGACGGCCGAGCGGCCGGTTGCCGCACGGGCGATCTTGACGGCATTTTCCACCGCCTCGGCGCCGGTCGTGACGAAGATCGTCTTCTTTTCGAAGGCACCCGGCAGCAACGCGTTCAACCGTTCGGCAAGGCTGACGTAGCTTTCGTAGGGAACCACCTGGTGGCAGGTATGGGTGAAATGGTCGAGCTGATCCTTGACTGCCGCGATGACTTTGGGATGGCGGTGCCCGGTGTTGAGAACGGCGATGCCGGCGGCGAAATCGATATAGCGGCGGCCTTCCTTGTCCCAGATCTCGGCATTCTCGGCGCGGTCCGCATAGATCTGGGTGGTCATGCCGACGCCGCGCGAAATTGCGGCGTTCTTCCGGTCCGTAAGGCTTGTCGCGGTCATCGATCTGCTCCTGTAGCGAAAGGGCGAGAAAATTATCTTGCATAAGTTCTGCAAGGCTTCATGAAATTCCTACATTTCTTCTGCAAAAAAACAAGCGGCATTTTTTGCTTCAAACATCACGCGTTTTGATGAATGCTCGTCCGACGAGAATCGGGGATAGTGGCGAATGAACGATAACGGGCCTGTGCGCTACAAGGTGGCGGAGGCCGCGCGGCTGGCGGGCGTTTCCGCCTCGACGCTGCGTCTCTGGGAAAGCCAGGGTCTGGTGGTTCCCGGCCGCTCCGAAACCGGTCACCGACAATATAGCGCCGACGACGTGGCGCGCCTGAAGCGCATCTCCTGGTATCGGGTCGAGCGCGGCCTCAATCCCGCGGCCATCCGCGAGGCGCTGGAGGGTGAAGACCCCTCGGCCGAGGGGGAGGCAAGCCAGGATTCCGGCCTCGGCCGCAGGCTGCGCAGCCTGCGCCATGCCGCCGGAAAGACGCTGGAACAGGTGGCCGGCGATAACGGCATCACCGCTTCGACCCTCTCGACGCTCGAGCGCACCTCGCAGGGCGTCGGCTTCAAGACGCTGCACGATCTCGCCGATTATTACGGCACCACCGTCTCCCGCCTCTCCGGCGAGGAAAGCGGCGAGGTGCCGGTCCTGGTGCGCGCCGGCGAATGGCGCAGCTGGCCGGAAACGACGCCCGGAGTGACCGTGCAGCTGCTGGCCGAAGGCCCCAGGATGATGGATTGCCATCGTTTCGTGCTGGCGCCCGGCGCGGCCAGCGAGGGCGCCTATCGCCACGAGGGCGAGGAATTCATGCATGTCCTGTCCGGCCAGCTGGAACTGGTGCTCGACGGCGATCAGTTCTTCGAACTCTTTCCGGGCGATTCGCTGTATTTCGAAAGCCGCCGCTACCATTCCTGGCGCAACCGCCACGACGGCGAAACCGTGCTTCTCTGGATCAACACGCCGCCGACATTCTGAGCGAAGAAGCGGTTTCGCACTTCGCGCCTTTGCGCTATAGCGCTACCTACGCAATTCCTTAGGTCGAAAATCGATATAAGGATAAAATCACGCAGCAATTCAAGCGCTATAGCGTCCTTTGCGCGTCTGAAAAGAGACGCGGCTGTTTCGAACGAAAGATAGTCTCATGGCCGCCACCATACGTTATCACGAAGGCGATATTTCCACGGCCGATGCGGCCCGCTACACCGGCGCGGTAGCGATCGACACCGAAACGCTCGGCCTGGTGCCGCGCCGCGATCGGCTCTGCGTCGTCCAGCTTTCGCCGGGTGACGGCACCGCCGACGTCATCCGTATCGCCGCCGGCCAGAAAGAGGCGCCCAATCTCGTCGCCTTGCTCGAAGATCCGACCCATCAGAAGATCTTTCACTATGGCCGCTTCGATATTGCTGTGCTCTTCCACACCTTCGGCGTCACGACGACCCCGGTCTTCTGCACCAAGATCGCCTCGCGCCTGATCCGGACCTACACCGATCGCCATGGCTTGAAGGACAATCTCAAGGAAATGCTCGACATCGACATCTCCAAGACGCAGCAATCGTCCGACTGGGCGGCCGAAACGCTGTCTCCGGCCCAGCTCGAATATGCCGCTTCCGACGTACTTTACCTGCATGCTTTGCGCGACAAGCTGACCGCACGCCTGATCCGCGACGGTCGCTTCGACCATGCCACCGCCTGCTTCGAATTCCTGCCGACCCGCGCCAAGCTCGATCTGCTCGGCTGGGAAGAGGCCGATATCTTCGCCCATAGCTGAGCGAACCGCCCGGTGAACGCTGGCACCCGCGTGCGTGGCTCCGCGGCCGTAAGCGAACACTGAAGGGCGTGAAACGAATCCAAGTGATCGCGCCGCGCTTTAGCTCTTTGTTTCTAGGCATGTTCTTGTCCCGGAACCGCTGCACAGTTCCGGGCGACATGCATTAGCATTTCGTTAAGATCTCTTTACTAAAATTCTTGTTAATTTTTATGCATTCGATGACGCCGGAATTGCGTCATGCGGACAGGAGGATCTGCTGGGATGCAGAGGGATCGGATGAGCACGGTCCTTTCATAGAGCCTGCTTTCATCGTCACTTTGCGAAAGGAGCATGCCATGTTGACTCCCGTTCGTGCAGCGTCCAATGCAAGCTTTTCGTCTCAAGGCCAGACTGCGGCGATCGTCGCCGGCGGCCTCGGCCGGTCTGTCATTGCTCCGGCGCCCGTCAATGCCGTCGAAGCCGCCGACCTGAATTCCGCCATTGCCGGCAAGCTGAATATCCTGCTGCTGGCCGCGCGGGAGCGCATGGTCGACGCCCTTTTCGATGTCCTCGATGCGGCCGGCCGTGCCATCTCTCTGGATCGCGGCGAGGACGAAACCAATCTTGCCTTCGCCTCCCGGCTCGCCGATGCCATCCGGCGCCTGCCGGCCGCCCGGATCGACGAGGTCGAGCGCCAGCTTGCCGGACAGGGCCATAACCTGCCGCTCAGGATGATCGCCGAAGCCTTGAAGAATCCGACAGGTCCGGAAGCTGCCCGGATCGTCGCTTATCTCGAAATCGTCCGCTACAAGGACCGCGATCTGGCCGCCCGCGCCGTGGTGCGTTCCTATGGCCAGAACGACGCTTCGCCGATGCGCGCCGATGCCCGCCCTGAAATCCAGCTGCATGAGGGCAGCCTGCCTGCCGCCATGCGCCAGCCGGCAGAAGAGGCGCCCGCGCCGGCCGATGCCCATGTCGGGGCTGAAGCACTTATGACGGACGAGAAGATGATCGCCGCCGAGACTGTCGAAACAGCCGAGCCGAAAACGCCGCAGCTTGGAGGCAACGCCCGCTCCGCGCCGGCGACGACAGAAGACCTCGCGCCGGAAAATCCGGCCGCCCCGGAGCCCGAAGCCCGGCAATCCATGGAGACAGCCGCGGCCGGCGACAGCAGGGAGACGGCGGAGCCGCCTGCCGTCCAACCGCGCGCGAATTCGGAAAAGGCCGATCCCGTCATTCCCAGAAACTGGACGGGTATTGTCGCTTCGATGACCGAAGAGGTCTCCAAGATGATCGCCACCATCATCCGCGAGCAGGACGCCGACACCGGACTGGAGGATGGTCCCGTCGAGGCGGCAGTGGAGATCGATGCCATTCTCGATGACGCTGTCATCAGCGATGCGGCCGAGGCTTTGGCGAGACAGCCGGCGGAAATTCCGGCATCCGACCTGCGCCAGGCCGTAGCACTCCATCCCGCGCCGACAGAGAGCAAGGTCACCGCGGCGGCTGACCGTCAGCCGATGGAGATTGCCGCACAGCCGCAAATACTGTCGACGCCTGAAGCCGTTGAACCCTCCTATGTGCCGCTTGCGGCAAGAATGCCGGATGGTTTTGCCTATACCCAGCTGCCTTATCAGTTCGCCAAGGATATGCCGCCGAACGAAACGGCAGGGGAAACGCATCACCAGCATCAGCATCAGCGCGACGACGCTTCCGAGGATCAGCAGCAGGAAGAACAACAGGCGCAGTCCGGCGAGGAGGCCGAGCCCGACCCCGCAACGACCGACGCCGCACCTGCGCGAAGGACGCCGCGAATGATCGACGCCGATCCGGCGCCCCAGCCGGCCGGCGCAGTCGCCGACCCTGTTTATGCGCTCTACCAGCGCATGGTCGGCTGGGAATGATACGGCTTCATTGCCTGAAAATGCAGAACCCGCCGGATCGCTCCGGCGGGTTCTTCAATTTTGCGAAGGATGCGGGGCTTATTCGCCGCCGCGGTTCTTCAGGGCTGCGCCCAGGATGTCGCCGAGCGAAGCGCCGGAGTCGGACGAACCGAACTGAGCGACGGCTTCCTTCTCTTCCGCAATCTCCAGAGCCTTGATGGACAGCATGATCTTGCGGTCCTTCTTGGAGAAGTTGGTGACGCGGGCGTCGAAGACCTGGCCGACCGAGAAGCGCTCGGGGCGCTGTTCGTCGCGGTCGCGGGCGAGGTCGGCACGGCGGATGAAGGACGTGATGTCCTCGTGGTTGACGAGCTTCACTTCGACGCCGCCATCGTTGACCGCGATGACTTCGCAGGAAACAACGGCGTTCTTGCGCAGGTCGCCCGATGCAGCGGCGTCGCCGACCGCATCCTTGCCGAGCTGCTTGATGCCGAGCGAGATGCGTTCCTTCTCGACGTCGACGTCGAGAACGACGGCCTTGACGACGTCACCCTTGTTGAACTCCTCGATGACCTGTTCGCCCGGACGGTTCCAGTCGAGGTCGGAGAGGTGCACCATGCCGTCGACATCGCCGTCGAGGCCGATGAACAGGCCGAATTCGGTCTTGTTCTTGACTTCGCCTTCGACTTCAGTGCCGGCCGGATGGCTGCGGGCGAATGCTGCCCACGGGTTTTCCAGCGTCTGCTTGAGGCCGAGCGAAATACGGCGCTTGGACGGATCGACTTCGAGAACGACGACTTCGACTTCCTGACTGGTCGACAGGATCTTGCCGGGGTGAACGTTCTTCTTGGTCCAGGACATTTCCGAGATGTGGATCAGGCCTTCGATGCCCGGCTCCAGCTCGACGAATGCACCGTAGTCGGTGATATTCGTGACGGTACCGGAAATCTTCTTGCCTTCCGGATACTTGGCCTGGATGCCATCCCACGGATCGGACTCGAGCTGCTTCATGCCGAGCGAGATGCGGTGGGTTTCCTGGTTGATGCGGATGATCTGAACCTTGACCTGCTGGCCGATGTTCAGGATTTCCGACGGATGGTTCACACGGCGCCATGCCATGTCGGTGACGTGCAGCAGGCCGTCGATGCCGCCGAGGTCGACGAACGCACCGTAATCGGTGATGTTCTTGACGACGCCGTCGACAACCTGGCCTTCTTCGAGGTTCTGAACGATTTCAGAACGCTGCTCGGCACGGGATTCTTCCAGAACCGTACGGCGCGAAACCACGATGTTGCCGCGGCGCTTGTCCATCTTGAGGATTTCGAAGGGCTGCGGGTTGTGCATCAGCGGCGTGACGTCGCGGATCGGGCGGATGTCGACCTGAGAACGCGGCAGGAAGGCGATCGCACCGTCGAGGTCGACCGTGAAGCCGCCCTTGACCTGGTTGAAGATCACGCCTTCGACGCGCTCGCCGGCTTCGAACTTGGCTTCGAGCTTGACCCAGCTCTCTTCGCGGCGAGCCTTCTCGCGCGACAGAACCGCTTCGCCGAGCGCGTTTTCGATACGCTCAACGTAAACTTCGACTTCATCGCCAACCTTGAGCTGGCCATCCTTGGCGCGTGCGCCGAATTCCTTGAGCGCGATGCGGCCTTCAACCTTGAGGCCGACGTCGACAACGGCGACGTCCTTCTCGATACCCGTCACGATGCCCTTGGTGACATAGCCTTCGGCCAGGTCGTTCTTGGCAAAGGACTCTTCGAGAAGAGCCGCGAAATCCTCGCGGGAGGGAGTAGCTACTGACATAAAATCTCCTGCGTGTCCTGGATAGGAAAGCGGACACGTATGCGCCGGTTGGTTTGCGTTGAACGGGCCTGAACCCAGTCCGCCCTCTTTCACGAAGGCAATCCGGCGCTTGGACGGAATTTCAGGCTGCATTAACAGCGATCGATGCGTCTCCGCATGCAAAATCGCTTCAATTTAGGCATTTCGGCTCAAGACCGCATCGATGATCGATTGCGCAGCTTGAAACGCGGCCTCTATACTCATTTCCGACGTATCAAGCAAGTGCGCATCGACCGCTGGTTTCAAGGGGCTGTCGGCCCGTCCCATGTCGCGTTCGTCACGCCGCTTGACGTCCTCGAAAATCGCATCGAAATCCGCCGTCGCACCCTTGCCGACAATCTCGTCATAACGGCGCCTTGCGCGCACCTGCGGCGTTGCCGTCACATAGAGTTTGACCGGCGCATCCGGGCAGACGACCGTGCCGATATCGCGCCCGTCGAGCACCGTGCCCGGCGCTTTTTCGGAGAACCGCCGCTGCGCCTCGACGAGCGCCCGGCGCACCGCCGGCATGACGGCGATCTTCGAGGCGGCTTCGCCGATCTCGTGTTGCGAAAGTATATCGCGATCGAGCCCGCCAAGTTCAACCTCCCGCGCCATCTTTTCCGCCACCGCCTCATCGTCAAGCGGCAGGCCGGCGTCGAGCAGCGCCTTGGCGGTGGCGCGGTAGGTGAGGCCCGTATCGAGATGGTGGAAGCCATATTGCTCGGCGATGCGGCGCGAAAGCGTGCCCTTGCCGGCCGCCGCCGGGCCGTCGATGGCGATGGTGAAAGTCTTGGTCGTCATGGATCAATCCTGGAGCAGGGCGCTTACGGGCCTCGACGCGGTGCCACACGTGGCATAATGCTTTGTAAAGGCGCAGCATTTCCTTCGCAAGCCCGCCCTTTCCGGCGGCCGTCTCCGCCCGCTTCCGCAGCCCTCGCGCCTCGTTGCGAGAGGGGAGCCGGCCGGGCATCCGCCGGTGCCGGAAATGCCCGGCACTGCGATCATAAAGTTTGGCTTTGACATGCGAAGCCGCAGCGATTAAGGGGACCGGCTTATAAATTCCGATGGAACGCCGGCTTGAACGGCATTTTGCCGAATCGCGGATTCGGCCATTCTCACGAGGCTTATAGTGGCGAAAGCGGAACTTGGAACCAAGCGCACCGATCCGGAAACCGGCAAGAAGTTCTACGATCTGAACCGGGATCCGATCATTTCTCCTTATACCGGCAAGTCCTACCCCCTGTCCTTCTTCGAGGAAACCTCGGCGATCGCCGACGTCGCCGAGGAAGACGAGGTTGCGGAAGTCGATACCGAAAACACTGAAGTCGAACTGGTCTCGCTGGAAGATGCCGATGACGCCGCCGGCGGCGACGACATCCCCGATATGGGCGACGACGATGTCGAAATCGAAGGCGACGACGACGACGATACCTTCCTCACACCCGACGAAGACGATGACGATGACGACATGAGCGACATCATCGGCGTGACCGGCGACGAAGACGAAGTCTGACGACTGCATTTCGGCCCGGCGAGGAAAAAATTCTCCGGGCCGAATTTTTTAGGCTTGCTATCTCCGAAAACCGGAAGTAATAAGCCGCCACTCCGCAGGGCACGCCCTGCGAAGCATCCCAGGACCGGCACTCAGCCGGACCACCTTGATGGGGCTATAGCTCAGCTGGGAGAGCGCTTGCATGGCATGCAAGAGGTCAGCGGTTCGATCCCGCTTAGCTCCACCAACTCCCCTCGCATTCGCTATCTTTAATTAAAATCAATGGGTTGTGGCAGCCGTCCAGTCGATCAAGTACCCAATAAAGTACCCACGGGTAGTACCCATCGTTGTGGGTATCGAGGATATTAACCGGAAGCAGCGTAGCTTTTTGATTCGCGTTAGGTGAAACTCAAGCCAACCATCGGAGAGATGAGCGTTATGTCATGAGCGGGGGATACGACCCACGGGCTGTAGCGAACCTCATGTTGGATGAGGCGGATAGGCTTGGCATTCAGCTCACGAACCTCTCCCTCCAAAAGCTTCTTTATTTCGCTCACGGCATTTACCTGATGCAGACCAAGACGCCACTTGTCTCAGGCTACTTCGAGGCATGGCAGTACGGTCCGGTACATCCGTCCGCCTATCGCGCATTCAAGGACGCCGGCTCATCGGCAATCACGTTTCGGGCGACAGGTCAACATATCCTCACAGGCCGACCCCGCGCGATAGCCACCCCTAACGACGCTCGGTTGACCGGCTTGCTTCAGCAGGTTCTTAATTCCTATGGTCGCATGCCCACTGGCCGTCTCGTGGACCTTTCTCATGCAAAGGGACTCTCCATGGTCGCATGTAGTGGACCGCGCAAAGGCAGAAGTTGCATTCGGTTTGAGAATCTCCGATACTGTAATCATTGATCGATTCCGTCACCATAAGGTCTCGATTGGTGCGGAACCGTTATCTGGAGACCCAAGTGACGACACCCCTTTTGCCTGACGCTGATCTAGCGCGGATTGCTCCCCTCCCGGATGACATGAAGCGGGCTGCTCTGAGGCAAATGAAATCGGGCTTCTCCACGTTCTCCTACAAGCATGTTCGCTCCTGCTTCGGCGACCTCTTCAACATTCAGCCTGCCATGTTCGGCCTCTCCGAGGCGACGCCCTACTGCAAGATTGACGAGCGTTTGGTCCGGGGCTGCAAGGCAGGTCCTGAACTAAAGAACAATAGGCAGATTGCCAAGGCGCTACACGCGTTCGCCACCTCACGCGGGGTGATAGGCAGGCACCATGATTTCTTTCCGTTGGCTATGGGGATTGGCCGCAAGGTAAGCTTCTGGCTGCCTATGGTCTTGGCGCTTGAGGAGCAGCCTTACGCAGTCTTCATAGACCCTCGCCGGACCCGAGGTTTAACCCAAGAAGCACGACGCTTTGCATTCTCCATGATGCATGAGCGTATTCGGGCCTCCGATGACGACTTTTCAGACATCAACCTTGCTATCATCCGCTTCAGTGCTGATGACGATGAGGGCGACCGTGCGGTAAAGCTGTTCACCGATCATGGCGTTGACCTCTATTCACTCGACGAGTTGGAAGACATGGTGGCCTCTACCTACCGCATTTGGCAGGAGGTCAACGACGAGCGTACAGCGGAAGCGCGGCGCAAGCGGAGCGGCATCGGAGGCATCTTATAACCACCAAAGTCACCCCAAATTGGATAGACGGTAACGTATCCGAGATGTCATCACATAGAAGCGGAGGCGAGGCTTGCCCCTGATGCCCTCTAGCCGTCCCGCTGGTGAAACGATGCGCTAGAGGACTTCGCCTTGGTCGCTGGCTACAGCACCTTTACTAGGTCCAGTTCGATAAAGTCATCCTTCGCGCCGACCGCGATCTCTAATGCCTTTTTCACGCCGATGTTAGCAAACTCAATATCTTCGCCAACTGTCCAGAACATTAGTCTTAATCCCAATTTGCCTTCAGTAAGATGGACCCTAGACGCCTTCGCGCCATCAAAGTTACGCACTTTCTGTTGTGGTCGACCGAACGTGCCGACTTCCCTACCACAAAGCCCGGCAACCAGTTGCGTAAGCAAAAGGCGGGTTGCGGAGGAAAACTTACCGCCACCACAGCAGCCGTGCTCAGTCAGGCTATCAACGAGAAGTGGTCCCAAGCGAAAGCGCTTGAGGCTGCTCAATTCGGAATTCAGCCCAGCCGCCCTGCGCAAGGCGATTGCCCCGAGCGTAATCGCAAAATGTATTTCCTGGTCGCTACTGGCTCGGGTCCAGACTTGCTCCGCTGATCCGGCCAGGGCATCGACTCTCGGCACTAGGTACGCACCTCCGACATGTCTACTAGGGAGTTCTCCCGCCATTTCCGCCTGAGCGCCAGTCGCGTCCGTTACGTCAGCACCAACCTCGTAGAGTGTACAAGTGCCGCCGCTTAGTGAGGACCCGACCGACCAGCCCCCTTCTAGTTGGTTAAGGACCGCGACGTTGAGCAATATTCGCTGTGTCTCATTCGCAAGGTTAGCTGGCGCGAGCGCTTGATCCAATTGAGGATCAACTGAGAAATTGTTGAAAGCGGTAATCTCGACGCCACATAGGTCTGCGGACCTGGAAGCGCGGTCGAGAATTGTGTTGTAACTTCTCAGCAGATCATTCGCCGAGTAATAGTCTGATATCTCCATCAGATCCATGAATTCAGCTATTTGGTCGCGCTCCGGGCCATGATGAACGCTCCACAGGGTATCCTCTGTCATACTGCTGATCACCAATCGCAGAGGTATGTCACTCGGCGCCGACGCAACATCAGAAAAGTGCAGAACGCGATCTATCAACTCTTGAGCGCTGTTCCCGTCGATAGCGTAGTTTGGCACAGCAAGAAGCGCAGTATCAAGGTATACGTATTCCATCAGTGACTAGATTCCGTCGTACGGTGTTTCCGTTTGGAAGCGGCAGCCTTCAGGATCTGCCCAACATCTTGCTGTGACTGCTCAAAGAAGTCTTTTGGCCAATTTGTAATCGCACCGAACTCGCTAATTTGAATGGGCGTCAATGTACTGGTGCCGGCTTTTTTCTCTGAAAACATCATGTTAACCAATGGCCGGATGGTGTCGGAATCGGACTGCGCAATACGAAGTCGAAAACGATCAACGAGATACTCGCTATGGGTCTCCAGCAATATCTGTTTGCCGTCGAGAGCAAGGGCCAAAAAGAAATCAGCTAGCCGTGCCTGCACACGCGGGTGAAGATGGAGCTCAGGTTGCTCGAATATGAGGAGGTTGCCAGGCTGTGCGAGTAGCGCGGTGACTACCAATGGCAAAACTTGGCTGACACCTACGCCGACATTTGTGAGATGGTCCATACGGCCCGACGTGTCGGTCGAAACCTGGAGCTGATTTCCAAATACACCAGCATCAGTTGTCTGCACGTCTTCCGCTACGCCAAGATAGCTGAGCCACTCTTTCACCGCAGAAATCAACGTATTGTGCCGCAAAGTCGACGTGGCGGCATAGTCTTGCTTCGATGGTTCCGGCGGACTGCGGTAGGCTATTATGTTGCTGCCGTTCAAATCTAACACAGCGGCAGTATGTTCCCCGCGATACCCAACGTCAGTTGGATTTTCGAGCGCCTCAACTGGGTAAACCGGTCGCGGTGCGTCGCGAAGCGGACCTAGATAGCGAACGCCCTGCGTCAAGAACTCCCGAAGGTATTCCGTCGCGTTTCGAATAGTGCGCGGCTGCTCGAATTCTATGTCATAGCTCGGAGGTGTTTCTTTGAGCATTACACTTAAAAGTCGCTGCCGAAACCTGCCGGTGTCTCCCGCGAATTCATCAGAGCGCTGCCAGTTCAGAAGGTTCCTCTCGCCAAGGTGAGGCTTGAGGTGATTTTTAAGACGTTTCGCGGTGATTGGTCCGCCACCTTCTGTGACGATTTCTGCCCCTCGTTCCAGCAGCCAATCATTGACCACGGCGATGACATTGGGAGAAACCCTCTCCTCACCCACGTCGGGCGAAATCATAGTCAGCATTGATCGCTCAGTGAAAATGAACTCAATCGTGTCAATAATTTTCTTAGCGGCTCTATTGTAAGACACTGCGGTCCACGCCGGAAGGAAGTGCCACAGGAGGGTTCCCCGGATCTGGGCGTCAGGCTTGTCGGTTGAGACCTCTAACTTGCTATCCTCGTCCAATGATACGTTATAAAGCTCGAGCTGCGGACGCTGAGGTTCAGCTTCGCCGGTCTCCCCACCCAGCTTCTCCATGAGCATGAAGACGTCGCTACTCTCGCTTTCAGTATGCATACTGACACTCAAAGAGACTTTTGACAGGTCTGTGCTCTGCTTTGATAGGCGGGGGTCCGGCACGTTGTAGTCAGCTTCGAACAATTCATCACGATGACTGTACGTCAGTTGCAGCGACAGAGAATCCCACGTTTGATTTTGGTGTAGGAAGGTACCACCAGAGCGCCTCCGCCACGGGGCAGAGCGGTCACCAGAGAAACCGCTGAAGTCGAGATCGAAACCAAGTATCAACGGCTCGCCAACAGCGTCGCGGTTTCGCACATCACGAAAATCCCCTAGGCGGAGCAGTGGGCCGTTGAACGCGATAGGCCGCGACCGGGCCCCATACTGAACAGTCTGCTTGAGCAACAGAATGCTCTGGATAATGCTACTTTTGCCACTGCTATTCGCCCCAGCAAGCACATTAATCCGGGACATTTCCAGCGGTGCAGCGTCTCGGAAGGACTTAAAGTTCTTAATGTACCAGCGCTTAATCATTTTCCCCCGCGACCAAAAATGGCAATATGCACATGGACAACTTATTGTCGATCGACACCCAACCTGCAAGTCCTCCGCAATATGAGAGTACGCCTCGAGAAGGTATATCCAAGAGCTTATCGGCTCTCCCTCCGTCAAAACACCTCGCATTTAAGACGAAGCTCGGCGTGTCGGAGCATGCAAAAAGCGGCTGCAGCTTCGGTATCTACGAGCTTTTGGCGAAGAGCAGGAGATCGATGGTCACCCTTGATGTGAAACCGGGGGTTGGAGCAAGTTCCGGTGCCCTCAGGCTGTTGAGCGAAGATTTGGCAAAGACGGCCGTAAAAACCTCCTGAATGCGCGTGTGCTGCAACGAGAATTCCCTATAATCTTAGTATCGCGCATGTGAGAGGTCACCTATGTGCCAGCGACCGCGCGATTTCCCCCGGTGGGGCTGGATGGGGCCCCTTTTCGCGGAGGAAATGCCGCACACCCCACGCTTAAGGCTGCCATATGGGCAAGCAACCGGTTGCGGGATGTAGTCGCCGCGGCTAGTCTTGGTTGTGCTCAAAAGGGGCTTTGGTGCGCCATGACAGACGAAACCAGTAGTCAAATCATCACCTACGGGGCTGCTTTCGCCGGCGATCTCATTTCGCTGCTGGTGCCTGGAGGTGGCGTCTTTGGCAAGTTAGCTGACGGATACCTGGCGAAGAGGCGACAAGAAGCAATCGACATATGTCTTGGAGAGCTATCCCGAGGAAAGGAGGATTATGTCGAGGCCGACATGGAGCCTTTCGTTGTCATTTTGCTGCGCTACTCGAAATCCGTGGCTGACGGCGCAAGTCGGAAAAATCTTCGGGTACTTGCCCAAGTTATCGCCGGGCTAAAGCGGAATAAGACATTGAGCGGTGATCTATTCCAGAGGTGGGCAGGCATCCTCGAGCACATGACACGCGACGAACTAATGTTGATAGGCCAAGCAATAACCATAGAGCGGTCATTTGCGTCAGATGCTCAAGGCCTTAACCAGAATTTCTGGAATGTGCTCACAGAGAAGATGATAGAAGGAAATTACAGTAAAGAAGAGCTGTCCGCGCTGGGAGCTTCCGTAAGCCGATACGGGCTCCTTGTACCTGTGACCGCATGGGACGGCATCTTCTATCTTCCAAGCCTATGGCTCGCGGACCTCTCTCGTTTAGTTGATGCCACGACAATGATGGGTGCCGACTAGCGAGTGTCTCAATAGGGCAAGCTCTTGTAAGTCCCTCCTAAGCCACGCTTTTTCATCTCATTGAATAGCATGGCAGTTTGAGGTTGACGGGATCTGATAGTCTCCACCGCAAAGTTCGCGTCCTGCGGTTCGAGTCGGGTCTCACCCTCTTCTGATCGTCTTTGCCAATTCCTCAATGAAGAGGATTTATCCTGCTGCCGGAACTCAGTGATTCCACTTCAGGACCTTGAGCAATGACCAGAGCAAGACGCCGCCGTATCATCCGTACCCGACGCACCCTGACGGGGCTCGCCCTCGTCGGCTCGATTTCGTTTCTGGCCGGCATGACCGATGCGACCGGGCTGCTGCTGACCGGCGATTTCGTTTCCTTCATGACCGGCAACACGACGCGGGCCGCACTCGCCTTGAGCGAGGGCAATCTTTTTCACGCGGCGGTGCTGATCTCGGCCATTCTCGTCTTCGTGCTCGGCAACGCGGCCGGCATTGTCATCGCCCATGTCTCCCAGCGCCGGATTTTCGTGGTGCTCGGCTGCGTCGGTCTCGTCCTGGCGCTCGCCTCGATGACAACAGGGCAGAGTTTGATGCTGGCGCGCTTCTCCATGATCGTCTTTTCCATGGGCATGGTGAATGCCGCCGTCGAACATATCGAGGGTCTGCCGATCGGGCTGACCTATGTCACGGGCGCGCTGTCGCGTTTCGGCCGCGGCATCGGCCGCTGGATTATCGGCGATCGTCGGATCGAATGGACGATCCAGATCGTGCCCTGGGGCGGCATGGTGCTCGGCGCGATCGCCGGCGCTGTCCTGACGCGGTTGACCGGCGCGCATGCCTTGTGGCTGGTCTCGATCTTTGCCATGGCGCTGGCGCTTGCCGCCATGTTCATTCCCCGGCCGCTTCAGCGGCGCTTCAACCAGAAGTTCGCGCCGCACCCCTCGGCCGCTGCGCGCGGCAAATAGAAGCGTCGCATTCCTGTTACCCTCGAATCGGATAGGAAGGATCGCCGTCCGTCCTCAAGGAGTAGATCTTGTTCCTGATTTCGAAGCTTGTCTGGATTTTGGGCCAGCCGTTGTCGCTGGCATTCCTTCTTGTCTTCTTCGCCCTCCTCGCCGGGATTCTGCGCTGGCGCGCCTTAAGTCTTTTTGCGACAGCCGGTGGCGCCCTCATCCTCTTCGTCACGCTCTACACCACGGCCGGCAACCTCATGATGCAGGGGCTCGAGCAGCGGTTTCCAAAGCCTGCCGCCGATCCGGAAAACCTGCAATGCATGATCGTGCTCGGCGGCGCCTTCGAAAACGAGGTGAACACGGCCCGCCACGGTATCGAATTCAACGGCGGCGCCGACCGCTTCGTCGAAGCCCTGCGGCTGGCGCAGAAATTTCCCGACTCGCGCATTCTCGTTTCGGGCGGCGACGGCTCCATCTCCGGCATTTACGAAGGCGATGCGGCGGCGTCCGAGCGGTTCTTCCCGCTGTTCGGCATCGGCAAAGATCGGCTGATCGAGGAGCGGCAATCGCGCACCACCTTCGAAAACGCCGTCAACACCAAGGAATTCCTGGCAGGCCAGGGGCTTTCCCATTGCCTGCTGATCACCTCGGGTTTCCATATGCCGCGTTCCGTCGGCATCTTCCGTAAGCTCGGCATCGATATCGTGCCTTGGCCGACCGATTATCGCACCGACGGGCAGGTGAGGCCGGGCCTGGATTTCACCCAGCCGAACCTCAATGCCCAGAACATGGCGACGGCGATCCGCGAATGGTACGGCCTGGTCGGCTATTACCTCGCCGGCCGAACGTCGGAGCTCTATCCCCGCTGAGTCACTTCTTCGAGATGGTGACGAATTTCGTGCCGCGCACGCGCGCCGTCACGATGCAGGGGTCACCTTCGGTGCGGTCGCAGAACCGCGGATGCATCTTCATCGCCAGCACCATGTTGCCGAAGCGCTGGACGAAGTCGTAGCCGTAGATCTGCGCCGTCGCGATCATGAAATAGCCGCCTTCGGCGACCTGCAGATAGAAATTATAGGTGCAGCCGTCGTCATTGCATTGCGGCCCCTTCTGCCCGTCGCAGGTGAGCAGGCCTTCGTTGACCACCGCGTCGATCAGCCCGTCATTGTTGATGTCCTGCCGGGTGATAAAGCCGTCGGCGAATTCGGCCGCCTTGCACTGCTCCTGGAAATGCTTCTTCTCGTAGATCTCCGGGTCGGAGATCAGCGATTGCTGGCCGAGGGCCGCAGCCGGCATGACGAGCAGCAGGAGAACATTCAGAACGGCGAGCACCAGCGTTTTCACGGGCTTTCCTCATTTGGATAAAGCTCTATCAGCTCGCTTTATGGCCGCCCCGCCTTGCGCCGCCCTTGCCGCCGTGGTTCTTTCCGGAAACTGTTCGCCGGCTCCGGGGTCCGCATGTCCTTGCTCGTCTATCTCGATTATGCCGGCATTGCGCTGTTTGCCGCGACAGGCGCGCTCGCCGCCTCGCGCAAGCAGCTGGATCTGATCGGCTTTCTGTTTTTCGCCATGGTGACGGGAACCGGCGGCGGCACCGTGCGCGATATCGTCCTCGGGCGCGTGCCGGTCTTCTGGGTGCTGAACCCCGGCTATATCCTCGTCTGCTGCATCATGGGCGTCATCGTTTTCTTCACCGCTCACCTGCTGGAATCGCGCTATCGCCTGCTGATCTGGCTGGATGCGATCGGTCTGGCCGCCTATTGCGTGCTCGGCGCCGCCAAGGGACTTGCCGCCACCGGCTCGCCGACCATCGCCATCGTCACCGGTACGCTGACGGCAACCTTCGGCGGCATCCTGCGCGATCTGATGGCAAACGAGCCTTCGGTGCTGCTCAGGCCGGAAATCTATGTGACGGCAGCCCTTATCGGCGCCGGCGTGTTCACGCTTGCCAATGGGCTGGGGATGCCGCTTTATCTCGCCTCGGGCTGTGGCGTCGCAGCCGCCTTTGCCGTTCGCGGCGGAGCGCTGTGGTTCGGCTGGACCTTCCCGATCTACAAGCACAAGCCGGGCCGGCATCCCGACGATGTCATGTAGAGACCGAGCATGATGCCGAAAAGTGTAAGCGGTTTTCGGATGACATCATGCTCTAGCCATTTAAACTAGAACAGGATGATTTTAGGTCGACCGACCTAAAATCATCCTGTTCTGGGGCGCCGTCAGCCCCGCTTGGCCCGCAGGCGGATCACCACGTCGACATGGGCGATCTCCATGCCCTCGGGCGGCTCCGGCAGATTGGCGATGGTCAGGTTGCTGACGGGAATGTCGAGCACCTCGTTTTCGCCTTCGACGAAGAAATGATGGTGGTCGGAAACATTGGTGTCGAAATAGGTCTTGGCGCTCTCCACGGCGAGGACGCGGATCAGGCCGGCCTCGGTGAACTGGTGCAGCGTGTTGTAGACGGTCGCCAGCGAAACAGGCACGCCGGCGGCAACCGCCTCCTCATGCAGTTCCTCGACGGTCAGATGTCGGTCGCCCTTGGCAAACAGGAGGTCGCCGAGCGCGACGCGCTGGCGGGTGGGACGCAAGCCTGCGCCACGCAGCCTTACCTCTATTGCGATCGGGAGTGCACCCGTCATCAAAACCAACTCCGGTTATTCCTGCATAAAGCAATCATGTTTCTTAAAGCGGTATAACTTTTGCATTGGAGCCTTTCAATAGTTCAATGGGGACAGGAGCCTGATAAACGCGGCAAAAACGGGCTTTTGACGCAAATAGGTCTGGTCGCGGCCCTGGCCTTCCTGTATGCGACCACCAAATAATGGCGTAGGCCTGGTCCGGGGCGAGGAAAGAAGCTGCCTTGCTTGTGCTTCATTTTCTGAAGAACTTGGACTACACGTTCACATCCATCGGCTTCACGCGGGGGAAAAAGAAATTTATGACAACCAGACAGTCCAGCTTCTCGTATGAAGAACTCATCGCTTGCGCTCATGGCAAGCTGTTCGGCCCCGGCAATGCGCAGCTGCCGCTGCCGCCCATGCTGATGGTTCACCGCATCACGGAAATTTCCGAAACCGGCGGCGCCTTCGACAAGGGCTATCTGAGGGCCGAATACGACGTACGCCCCGACGACTGGTATTTTCCCTGCCATTTCGAAGGCAATCCGATCATGCCGGGCTGCCTCGGTCTCGACGGCATGTGGCAGCTGACCGGCTTCTTCCTCGGCTGGCTCGGCGAGGAAGGCCGCGGCATGGCGCTTTCGACAGGCGAAGTGAAATTCAAGGGCATGGTGCGGCCGCAGACGAAACTCATCGAATACGGCATCGACTTCAAGCGCGTCATGCGCGGCCGCCTCGTGCTCGGCACGGCCGACGGCTGGCTGAAGGCAGACGGCGAGACCATATACCAGGCGGCCGATCTTCGTGTCGGTCTATCGAAAGACAAGACCGCCTGAAACCGCATTTCGAGCGGCTGACGAAAACAACAAAGGTTTGATCAGATGAGACGGGTAGTTGTCACGGGTCTGGGTATCGTTTCCTCGATCGGAAGCGACGCGGCCGAAGTCACCGAATCCTTGCGCCAGGCAAAGTCGGGTATTTCCTTTTCCAACGATTTCGCCGAGCACGGCTTCAAGTGCCAGGTCTGGGGCAGCCCGAAGCTTGGCCCGGCGGAACTTGCCGAGCTGGTCGATCGCCGCGCCATGCGCTTCTTGTCGCAGGGCGGCGCCTGGAATCATGTCGCCATGAAGCAGGCGATCGCCGATTCCGGTCTGGAAGAGACGGACTACGCGCAGAACGAACGCGCCGGCATCATCATGGGATCCGGCGGTCCGTCCACCCGCACCCTCATCGAAGCGGCCGACATCACCGTCAAGAACAACAGCCCGAAGCGCATCGGCCCCTTCGCCGTACCGAAGGCGATGTCTTCGACCGCCTCCGCCACGCTCGCCACCTGGTTCAAGATTCACGGCGTCAATTATTCGATCTCGTCGGCCTGCTCGACCTCGGCGCACTGCATCGGCAACGCCGCCGAGATGATCCAGTGGGGCAAGCAGGACGTGATGTTTGCCGGCGGCCACGAGGATCTCGACTGGACGATGTCCAATCTCTTCGATGCCATGGGCGCCATGTCCTCCAAGTACAACGACACGCCCGACAGCGCCTCGCGCGCCTATGACGTCAACCGCGACGGCTTCGTCATCGCCGGCGGCGCCGGCGTGCTGGTGCTCGAGGAGCTCGAGCGCGCCAAGGCCCGCGGCGCCAAGATCTACGCCGAAATAGTCGGCTACGGCGCCACCTCTGATGGTTACGACATGGTCGCTCCTTCGGGCGAGGGCGCAATCCGCTGCATGCGCCAGGCGCTTTCGACAGTCAAAGGCGACGTCGACTATATCAACACCCACGGCACGTCGACGCCGGTCGGCGACAGCAAGGAAATCGGCGCCATCCGCGAGGTGTTCGGCGCCAGGATCCCGCATATCCAGTCGACCAAGTCGCTGACGGGCCATTCGCTGGGTGCGGCCGGCGTGCAGGAATCGATCTATTCCCTGCTGATGATGCAGCAAGGCTTCATCGGCGAGAGCGCCCATATCAGCGAGCTCGACCCCGAATTCGAAGGCGTGCCGATCGTGCGCGAGCGTATCGACAATGCGAAGATCGATATCGCCCTCTCCAACTCCTTCGGCTTCGGCGGGACGAACGCCACGCTCGTCTTCCAGCGCCATAACGGATAATAATATGACTGGAATCATGCAGGGTAAGCGCGGCCTCGTCATGGGCGTCGCCAATAACCACTCGATCGCCTGGGGAATTTCGAAGGCCCTCGCCGCACAGGGTGCGGACCTCGCCTTCACCTATCAGGGCGAGGCGCTCGGCAAGCGCGTCAAGCCGCTTGCCGCCGAAGTCGGGTCGGATTTCGTGCTCCCCTGCGACGTCGAGGACATCGCTTCGGTCGATAGCCTGGTCGACGCGATCGAACAGCGCTGGGGCAAGCTCGATTTCCTCGTTCATGCCATCGGTTTTTCCGACAAGAACGAGCTGAAGGGTCTCTACGCCGATACGACGCGCGAGAATTTCAGCCGCACCATGGTCATTTCCTGTTTCTCCTTCACCGAGATCGCCAAGCGCTGCGCGCCGTTGATGGAAGACGGCGGCGCGATGCTGACCTTGACCTACAATGGCTCGACGCGCGTCATCCCGAACTACAACGTCATGGGCGTCGCCAAGGCAGCGCTCGAGGCTTCGGTGCGCTATCTCGCCGCCGATTACGGCCCGCGCGGCATCCGCGTCAACGCCATATCCGCCGGGCCGATCCGCACGCTCGCCGGCGCCGGCATCTCCGATGCGCGCGCAATCCTCTCCTGGAACCAGCGCAATGCGCCGCTGCGCAAGACCGTGACCATCGATCAGGTCGGCAATTCGGCGCTCTACCTGCTCTCGGATCTTTCCGCCGGCGTCACCGGCGAGATTCACTTCGTCGACGCCGGCTTCAACGTCACCTCGATGCCGACGCTGGATACGCTGCGCAGGGCAGACGTCGAGTAGACGCCGCTCATCGAAATTCAAAGGCCGTGCGCAGAGCCTGCGCACGGCCTTTTTGTTTTCGTGATGGGGAGATCGCTTCGACGACGCCTGAGCCTTATTTCTTCGCCCACAGCACCTTGAAGCGGGCATTGCGGCAGGTTTCGCCGCTTTCCCTGAATTCCGCCGCCAGAACCGGCTCGTAGGGCAGGCCGCGATTGGCGACCAGCAGCAGTCGGCCGCCGCCGCGAAGGGCGGTTGCGGCGGTCTTGATCATCGCCTGGCCGAGCGACGGTTCGGCGGCGTGGCCCTCATGGAAGGGGGGGTTCATGATGACGAGGTCGTACTTGTCCTTGACCGGCTCGCCCGCCAGGTCGTGCCAGAAGAAGCGCGCAGGCGCGTTCGGGCAGTTCTCCGCCATATTGTCCCGCGCAGCCTCCAGGGCCGCGTGATTGGCCTCGTAGAGGTCAAGGCGCCCCAGTCCACGCGATCTCTGCGCCATCTCGACAGAGAGATAACCCCATCCGGCGCCGAAATCGGCGACGTCGCCGGTAAAATCCTGCGGCAGGCGCGAGGCGAGCAGCTCCGATCCGGCATCGACGCGGTCATGCGAGAACATGCCTGCTGTCGCATGGAAGCGGTCGTCGACGCGCACCGGCGCTTTCGCCAGCTTGGAAACGATCTCGCCGGCATCGGCCGGCCGGCCGAACCAGAAGGCGACGCCGTGATATTTCGGCATATGGTCGATGGCGAGGCCGAACCCTTCCAGGCGCTTGCGCAGCGGCTGGATGCCGTCTTCCTTGGCCCCGGCAACGACGATCAGGCCGCCCGCCCGCGTGCGGGCGATCGCGGCGGCGAGATTGGCCTCGTTCTCGCCCTTGTGCTTGGTGCAGAGCACGAGTGCCGCGTCATAATCCTCGCCGTCGATCTCCGGCTTTGCGTCGATCCGCTGCGCCAGAAGCTGCCGGAAGAGCGGCCGGAAGCCCTGGACGGCGCTGAGCGAGGCGGCAAAGCCCTCGGGCAGCTGAAAGCCTGCCTCGGCGCCGAGAAAGAGCACGCGCTCGCCCTCGCCGGGCGCCTCGACTGTGCCGCTGGCAAAGGGATGGAACAGGGTCTTCAGCGTCTCGCGGCTCATGGGTCTCGTCTCGTTAAAGCGTGTCGGGCAAAATTGTGCAGCGGTTTTGCGACCACGACATGCGCAAAACCAGGATACAAAAAGGGCGCGGAAGATTCCCGCGCCCGGAATTAAATCTGGGAGACGCGGCTTATTCGGCCGCTTCTTCCTTCTTCTTCTCGTTCGCGATCTCCTGGCCGGTGGCCTGGTCGACGACCTTCATCGACAGGCGAACCTTGCCGCGTTCGTCGAAGCCGAGCAGCTTGACCCAGACCTTGTCGCCTTCCTTGACGACGTCCTGCGTCTTGGCAACACGCTCGGAAGCGAGCTGCGAGATATGGACGAGGCCGTCGCGGGCGCCGAAGAAGTTGACGAAGGCGCCGAAGTCGGCGGTCTTGACAACAGTGCCTTCGTAGATCTGGCCGATTTCAGGCTCGGCAACGATCGAGTGGATCCACTTGCGGGCCGCTTCGATTTCCTTGCCGGAAGAGGAGGCGATCTTGACGGTGCCGTCGTCCTCGATGTTGATCTTCGCACCGGTCTTTTCGACGATTTCGCGGATGACCTTGCCGCCGGAGCCGATGACTTCGCGGATCTTGTCGACCGGAATGTTCATGACTTCGATGCGCGGAGCGAATTCGCCGAGCTGGCCGCGGCTTTCGGTGATCGCCTTGGACATTTCACCGAGAATGTGGGTGCGGCCGCCCTGGGCCTGGCTGAGCGCGACCTTCATGATCTCTTCGGTGATACCGGCGATCTTGATGTCCATCTGCAGCGAGGTGATGCCGTCGGCCGTACCTGCAACCTTGAAGTCCATGTCTCCGAGGTGGTCTTCGTCACCGAGGATGTCGGAGAGAACAGCGAAGCGATCACCTTCGAGGATGAGGCCCATGGCGATACCGGCAACCGGCTTGGCCAGCGGAACGCCGGCGTCCATCAGAGCGAGCGAGGTGCCGCAGACGGTCGCCATCGAGGACGAGCCGTTCAACTCGGTGATCTCGGAGACGACGCGCAGCGTGTAGGGGAACTGCTCGGCCGACGGCAGCATCGGACGGATCGCGCGCCATGCGAGCTTGCCGTGGCCGATTTCGCGGCGGCCCGGGGAGCCCATGCGGCCGGTCTCGCCGACGGAGTAGGGCGGGAAGTTGTAATGGAGCAGGAAGCGCTCCTTGTACATGCCCGTCAGGCTGTCGACATATTGTTCGTCTTCGCCGGTGCCGAGCGTGGCAACGACGATCGCCTGGGTTTCGCCTCGGGTGAACAGCGCCGAACCATGGGTGCGCGGCAGAAGCCCGACTTCCGAAACGATCGGACGAACGGTTTCGAGGTCGCGGCCGTCGATACGGCTCTTGGTGTCGAGAATGTTCCAGCGGACAATCTTGGCCTGCAGGTGCTTGAAGATCGCGCCGACTTCCTCGGCCGTGTAGCGGGCTTCGCCTTCCTCGGGGAGGAAGTGGGCCTTCACCTTCGCCTTGACGGCGTCGACGGCGGCGTAGCGGTCGGCCTTCTGAGTGATCTTGTAGGCTTGGCGAAGTTCAGCTTCGGCAAGGCCGAGCATCTCGGTTTCGAGAGCGGAATAGTCTTCCGGCTGGAAGTCGCGCGGCTCCTTGGCGGCAACTTCGGCGAGCTTGATGATCGCGTCGAGAACCGGTTGGAAACCCCTGTGGCCGAACATGACGGCGCCGAGCATGACGTCCTCGGGCAGTTCCTTGGCTTCGGATTCGACCATCAGCACGGCGTCGTAGGTGCCGGCGACGACGAGGTCGAGGCTCGACTCGTCCATCTCGTCGAGATGCGGGTTAAGAACATATTCGCCATTGATGTAGCCGACGCGCGCACCGCCGACCGGGCCCATGAAGGGAACGCCGGAGAGCGTCAGCGCTGCCGAGGTCGCGACCATCGACAGGATGTCGGGGTTGTTTTCAAGGTCGTGCTGGATGACGGTGACGACGACCTGCGTGTCGTTCTTGTAGCCTTCCGGGAAGAGCGGGCGGATCGGGCGGTCGATCAGGCGGGAAACGAGCGTCTCGTTTTCGCTCGGGCGTCCCTCGCGCTTGAAATAGCCGCCGGGGATCTTGCCGGCTGCGTAGGTCTTTTCCTGGTAGTTGACGGTCAGCGGGAAGAAGTCCTGGCCGGGCTTCGGTGCCTTGGCCGAAACGACGGTGGCGAGAACGACGGTTTCGCCGTAGGTGGCGAGAACGGCGCCGTCGGCCTGACGGGCGATCTTGCCGGTTTCAAGTTTCAGCGGGCGGCCGGCCCACTCGATTTCCACGGTGTGTGTATCAAACATATCTTGTCCTTCAATGCGGGAGCACGCGCCATCGCCGATATCAGGGCGCAGCGCACAGTCGACCGCAATCAATGCGACGTATCACGGGCAAGACAACGGGAGGCTTTTCGTCTCAGCTTCCTCAGGAACCCTTGTCCCCGGGAAATCGGGCCAAAGCTTCGAGAAGCTCTGGCCGAAAGCATCCGGCAATCCTGCCCCATGACAGGTCAGCGGTTGGTTTGGCAGAACCGGCCCATCCGGGTCCGCCGGTCGTTCCTCCGCTTGAGATAGGGCGCGGCCGGAACATTTCATCGGAACATCGTCCCGAAACAGATCCGGCGGACGCTCGAAAGCGCCCGCCGGACAATCTTAGCGGCGGATACCCAGGCTGTTGATCAGCTTGGAGTAGCGGCCTTCATCCTTCTTCTTGAGATAATCAAGAAGCGAGCGGCGGCTCGAAACCATCGTCAGCAGGCCACGGCGGGAATGGTTATCCTTCTTGTGGTCCTTGAAGTGTTCGGTCAGGTTGTTAATGCGCTCGGTCAGGATCGCGACCTGGACTTCCGGCGAACCGGTATCGCCTTCGGCGGTTGCGTATTCCTTGATCAGCGCAGCCTTGCGCTCAGCAGTGATCGACATCGGATGGTCCTTTCTATGAGAGGAGAAGAAGTCGCCAAAAGCCGGGATGCCGTCCAGCTTTGGCCGCGAATGCAATCGAGCGTGCCCGATGCTGGCGCTGCCTATAAACCAAATAAGCAGCGATGGAAAGAGGGAGCCCCGCAGCAGCTTTCAGCGGCCCGTCATGGCGCCCCGAATCATCGCGTTATAGCCTGCAGGATCCTGCAGCATGGCGAAGTGGCTGGCGTCCTTCAGGATGACGAGCTTTGCGCCCGGAATTTCTTTCGCCATCATCTCGGTATGATCGAGCTCTACGGCCTCATCATGATCACCGATGGCAAGCGTGACCGGCAGCGCGATCTTGCCAAGCTCCGTCGCCGTCCAGTTCGGCTGCGTCGCCCACATCTGCGAAATCTGCGTAACGAAGGCGTCGTATTCGTTCGGTGTCGGCGACAGCTTCCGGTATTGTTCGCCGGCGACGCGGATGTATTCGTTGAAGGTCTTGTTGCTCAAGACGTCCGGCTTGACGCCGTCCGTGGTGACATTGGCAGCCTGGGCAATGACCCGCGTCAGCTTTTCCGGATATCTCATCGCCATGTCGATGCCGATGATGCCGCCGTCCGACCACCCGACGAGCGTCACCTTGTCGATCTTCAGATAGTCGAGCAGGGCGACATAGTCCGATGTCATCAGATCGTAGCCGAAAGGCTGCTGGCTGCGCGTCGAGCGGCCGTGACCGCGGCTATCGGCAACGATGACCAGATGATCTCTGGCGAATTCGGCGATCTGGCGACCCCAGACGCCGGTATTGCCAAGACCGCCATGGATGAAGAGGATCGGATCGCCTTCGCCATATTCGGCATAATACATCCTGATGTCGTTAACATCAGCCATGCCGCTCACCTTCGGCGCCGGCATGGCAGGAAAAGCCGGGAGCCCGGCCCAGCGCTCGCCGGATTGCGCGCCGGCGACGGTCAGGAACAGCGAAAAGAACGTCAGTATTCCAATTGCGATTGCGCGCATAATTTTCCCCTCGGGCCACCATGGCCCCTCGGGCCGTTACGGCCACGAAAGGAAGATATCGCATCGCGATCGTCTGGCAACCGTCAGCTGTACAGGCTCAGGCGAAAACCCGCTTTGGGCGAAACTCGCCCTGGCCGATCTCGCCGATCGCGATCAGCCTGCCACGAGCCGTCGCATAGGCCTCGCTTTCGGCAATCGGCGCATCGCGGCCGCGCACCAGGATCGGATTGCCCATCTTCAGCCGATGCGCCTGGTCGTCGTTGATGACGAGGTGAGGCAGGGCGGAAAGCGCTTCGCACGTGTCGATCAGCAACGCATCGAGGGCGGCGAGCCGCTCATCCATGTCTTCGATCGCTTCGAGCGCCACGAGGTTGGCAAGCGGCACCATGGCTTCTTCCTGGAAAGGCGCGACGAAGGTGCGCCGCAGCCCTGATATATGGCCGTAGCAGCCGAGCTCGCGGCCGAAATCGCGGGCAAGCGCCCTGACATAAGTGCCCTTGCCGCATTCCACTTCGAAATGCGCGGTATTCGCATCCGGACAGGCAAGCAGCGTCAGCCGGAAGATCTCGACTTCGCGTGAGGGAATCTCGACGGCTTCGCCGTCGCGCGCCAGATCATAGGCGCGTTCGCCTGCAATCTTGATGGCGGAAAACTGCGGCGGCACCTGGCTGATGGTACCGATATAGCGGGGCAGGATATCGCGGATCTGCTGCTCGGTGGGGCGTCTTTCCGAGCTCTGGGTCACGTCGCCTTCGAGATCGTCGGTGGCCCGCTCCTCGCCCCAGCTGACGGTGAACTCATAGATTTTCCGGCCATCCATCACATAGGGAACGGTCTTGGTCGCATCGCCGAGCGCGATCGGCAGCATGCCGGAGGCAAGCGGGTCGAGCGTGCCCGCATGGCCGGCCTTCTGCGCCTTGTAGAGCCATTTGAGCTTCGAAACGGCTTCCGTCGAGCCGAAATCCACCGGCTTGTCGAGGATCAGCCAGCCGGAAATCGGCCGGCCCTTGGGTTTGCGTGGTTTGGACATGCGTCTCTTCTGTTATTGTTCGTCGTTGTCGCCGTCGAGATCGCGGCTCACCTCGGGCGAACGCAAGAGCTCGTCGATCTTCTTGTAATTGTCGAAGCTGGTATCGTCGCGGAAACGCACCTCCGGCATGTATTTCATCTGCCGGAGCTGCGGCCCGAGCCGGCCGCGGATGAACTTCGCATGGCGGTTCAACGCCTCGATGACGATGCTGTGGTCGGAAACGCCGAGCGGCGTCACGTAAGCCGTGGCGATCTTGAGGTCCGGCGACATGCGTACTTCCGAAATCGAAATCACGGTCGCCTCGATGACGTCGTCGCGCACTTCGCCGCGCTGCAGCACCTGGGTGATCGCGGCGCGGACCTGTTCGCCAACGCGCAGCATGCGCTGCGAAGGCGCGGAGGATGTTGGTCTGGTCATTGTTATCTCTGTTTGCCGATGCGGCTGGGAATCGAACCCGTCAAAGGAGAGCGTCCATGACTCTTTTGGCTGCAAAGGTCAAGGCCGCCAGATACCAGAAGCCATCCGCCGGCTGGCGGATGGCTTCTGGAAGCTGTTGTTGCGCGAGGCGCCTGACGGTTAGAGCGTGCGCGTGATGTGTTCGACGCGGAAGCACTCGATGACGTCGCCGACGCGCATGTCCTCGTAGTTTTCGAAGGCCATGCCGCACTCCTGGCCCATCGGCACTTCGGAGACTTCGTCCTTGAAGCGCTTGAGGGTCTTGAGCTTGCCTTCGTGGACGACGACGTCGTTGCGGATGAGGCGGACGCCTGCCCCGCGCTCGACCTTGCCTTCGACGACACGGCAGCCTGCGACCTTGCCGACCTTGGTGATGTTGAACACCTCCAGGATCTCGGCATTGCCGATGAAGGTTTCGCGCCGTTCCGGCGACAGCAGTCCCGACATCGCCGCCTTCACGTCATCCACGAGATCGTAGATGATGTTGTAGTAGCGGATTTCGAGGCCCTGGCGTTCGGCGAACTGGCGTGCCTGCGCATTGGCGCGAACGTTGAAGCCGATGATGGCGGCGTTCGAGGCTTCGGCGAGCGAGATGTCCGACTCGGTGATGCCGCCTGCGCCTGAATGGACGATGCGGGCGCGGACTTCATCGGTGCCGAGCTTCTCCAGCGCGCCGGCAATCGCTTCGATCGAGCCCTGCACGTCGCCCTTGATGACAAGCGGGAACTCCTTGATACCGGCGCTCTGGCGCTGGATCATCATCTGTTCCAGCGAGCCGCGCTGGCTAGACTGGCGGGCAGCCGCCTTGTCGCGGGCAAGACGCTGACGGTATTCCGAGATTTCACGGGCGCGGCTCTCGCTTTCGACGACAGCGAACTTGTCGCCTGCCTGCGGCGTGCCGGAAAGACCGAGGACCTCGACCGGGGTCGCGGGACCTGCTTCCTTCACATGGTCGCCCTTGTCGGTCACCAGCGCACGCACACGGCCCCAGACATCGCCGGCGACGATGATCTGACCCGGACGCAGCGTGCCCTTCTGGACGAGCACAGTCGCGACCGAACCACGGCCGCGGTCGAGCTGGGCTTCGATAACGGTGCCTTCCGCCGTCCGGTCGGGATTGGCCTTGAGGTCGAGAATTTCGGCCTGCAGCAGGATCGCCTCGAGCAGCTTGTCGAGGTTCTTGCCTGTTTTGGCCGAAACCTCGACGTCGAGCACTTCACCGCCCATGGTTTCCACGAAGACTTCGTGCTGCAGCAGCTGGTTGCGGACCTTCTGCGGATCGGCCTCGTGCTTGTCGATCTTGTTGATCGCAACGATGATCGGAACGCCAGCCGCCTTGGCGTGGTTGATCGATTCGATCGTCTGCGGCATCACGCTGTCGTCGGCTGCAACGACCAGGATTGCGATGTCGGTCGCCTGCGCGCCGCGGGCACGCATCGCCGTGAAGGCGGCGTGGCCGGGTGTGTCGATGAAGGTGATCTTCTGGCCGTTCTGTTCCACCTGATAGGCGCCGATATGCTGGGTGATGCCACCGGCTTCGCCGGAAACCACGTTGGCATGTCGGATGGCGTCGAGCAGCGAGGTCTTGCCGTGGTCGACATGGCCCATAATGGTGACGACGGGCGGGCGCGAAACGAGTTCGCCGTCCTCGTCGGAGACGTTGAAGATGCCGAGTTCGACGTCGGACTCCGATACGCGCCGGACCGTATGGCCGAATTCGCCGGCGATGAGTTCGGCAAGGTCGGCGTCGATGACGTCGCCCGGCTTCATCATCTGGCCTTCCTTCATCAGGTACTTGATGACGTCGACGGCGCGTTCGGACATGCGCTGCGACAGTTCCTGAATGGTGATGGTTTCGGGCAGGACGACTTCGCGGGAGATCTTCTCGCGCGTTTCCTGCATCTGGCTGCGGCGGAATTTCTCCTGCCGGCGGCGCATTGCCGAAAGCGAACGGCCGCGGGCGTTGTCGTCGCCGTCCGCGTCGGCGGTCGTAATGGTCAGCTTGCCGCGGCGGCGCTCTTCATCCGTCTTCGGACGCGTGGTCACCGGTTTTGCGGGTTCGGGGCGAACGACGCGGCCACGGGCCGGACCGCCGCGTGCTGCGCCACGATCCTCGTCTTCCGTTTCGGGGCGACGGCCACGGGCACCGGCCGGCGCGGCGGCGCCTGGCGCCGGACGGGCGGCAGCGGGGGCTGCGGCATCGGGCCGGCGTGCAGCCGCAGGCCGCGGAGCCTCCGAGCGAGCTTCGGCGGCGACGGGAGCCGGTGCTGCCTCAGCGGCTGCCGGTTCAGCGACAGCGGGTGCCTCGGCCTGCCGGGCAGCCTCTTCGGCTGCCTTGCGGGCGGCTTCTTCTGCTTCGGCTGCCTTGCGGACAATCTCTTCGGCGGCACGGCGCTTGTCTTCCTCGGCGCGGCGGATCGCGTCCTGGGCGTCACGCGCCTGGGATTCGGCCAGCGCACGGCGGCGGGCATCCATCTCCTCAGGCGACAGATGGTTCAGCACGACAGGGCGCGGACGGTCGTTCGAGCGCTGCGGCTGATAGGACTGCTGCGGACGCTGGTTGGTCTGGCTGTTGCCCGGCTGATGAACCCGCGGTGCCGGTGTCGGCTGCGGCGGACGCGCCTGAACGGGCGTCGGCGCCGGTTCGGCTGCGCGGACCGGGGCTGCCGGGGCAGCGGGCGTGATCGGCTTTTCGTCTTCCGGGCGCAGCGGGCGCCGCTTGCGGGTCTCGACCACGACCGCCTTGGTGCGACCCCGACCCATATCCTGGCGAACGGTGCCCTGGCTCATCCCCGATGGTTTCAGGGTAAGCGTCTTTTTGCCCGTCACGCTGATTGTCTTGTCGTCGTTACTATCGGTCATTCGTTCCCGTTCCTTCGGACAGGGAGCGATGACTGAGATCAGACCCTGTCGTTCAAATACTGTCGATCAATGAGAATGAGACCGGCCGATGCCGGTGACCGTCTCATTGTTTTTGCCGGCCAGCGCCGCCCGCTGCCCGGGACTGACCGCCAATACGGTACCGTTCGAGCATCTTTGCGCGCTTCACTACACCCTCACCCGCCTGCCCTGCAAGCACTGCGGCATGGATAAAAGCATTCTGGCCCATCAGGCCTTCCATTTCGCTCTCCGAGAAGAAGCGGTAGGAAGGTATCTCCTCCTCGGTCTCCATTCCGAGGTGCCAGGCCTTGCGGGCCTGGTCGATTTTCCTCACACCGTCGTCCGCCGCGTCAGTCGCGTGGAATACCGCAAGGGCTGCTCCGCTTCTGACCGCGGCATCCACTTTCGAGGCGCCGCTGATGAACTGGCCGGCTTTCCGCGCCATGTTCATCATCTGCATCAATTGCGCCGCCAGCAGCCGGTCGACATTCGCACCGAGATCGTCCGCGGCCTTCACGTCGCTTTTCAGGGCGCGGGCGAAGAGCTTCTTCGCCACCGCCCGGTCGACCAGCGACCGGTCGATCTTCACCCAGCATCCGCGTCCCGGAAGCTCGCGCTTCAGATCGGCGACAACGGTTCCATCGGGAGCGGCAACGAAGCGGATCAGCTCTTCCGGCGATCCGCTTTCGCGCGTCACGATGCACATGCGTCCGTTCACGTCATAACCTGCAAGATCGTCGTCCTCGTCAGGGAGAGCGTCCGGCTCATGCGCGGTCATCATGCTTCTTGTTCGGCTTCGGCTTCGGCGACCTCTTCTTCGGTCCCCTTCGCCAGGTCCTCTTCGGTGATCCAGCCAGCCGACAGGCGGGCCTGGACGATCATCTGCTCGGCTTCGACGCGCGAGACGTCGAATTTCGAGAACAGGCCTTCGAACTTCTTCGTTTCGCCGTTCTTGCGTTCCGTCCAGCCGACGAGATCGTCAGCGGCGCAACCGGCAAAGTCCTCGATCGTCTTGATGCCGTCTTCGCCGAGCGCCACCATCATCTGGGCGGTCATGCCGTCGATTTCGCGCAGCTCGTCCTCAACGCCGAGCGCCTTGCGCTTCTCGTCCATCTCGGCTTCGAGACGCTCGAGGAATTCGCGGGCGCGGGTCTGGATTTCCTGCGCCGTATCTTCGTCGAATCCGTCGATCGAAGAAATTTCGTCGAGATCGACATAAGCGAGTTCCTCGACGGCGGCGAAGCCTTCCGAGGCCAGAACCTGGCCGACCATTTCGTCGACGTCGAGCGAATCCATGAACAGGTTGGTGCGTTCGTTGAATTCCTTCTGACGGCGTTCCGATTCCTCGGCCTCCGTCATGATGTCGATGTCCCAGCCGGTCAGCTGCGACGCCAGGCGGACGTTCTGGCCGCGACGGCCGATCGCAAGCGACAGCTGCTCGTCGGGAACCACCACTTCGATGCGCTCGGCATCCTCGTCGAGAACGACCTTGGCGACTTCGGCCGGCTGCAGGGCGTTGACGACGAAGGTCGCCGGATCCTGCGACCACGGAATGATGTCGATCTTCTCACCCTGAAGCTCGCCGACGACGGCCTGGACGCGCGAGCCGCGCATACCGACGCAGGCGCCGACCGGATCGATCGAACTGTCGTTCGAGATGACGGCGATCTTGGCGCGGGAGCCCGGGTCGCGGGCGACCGACTTCACCTGGATGATGCCGTCGTAGATTTCAGGCACTTCCATGGTGAAGAGCTTCACCATGAACTGCGGATGCGTGCGCGACAGGAAGATCTGCGGGCCGCGCTGTTCGCGGCGGACGTCATAGACATAGGCACGGACGCGATCGCCATAGCGCACGTTCTCGCGCGGGATCATTTCGTCGCGGCGGATGATGCCTTCGCCACGGCCGAGATCGACGATGACATTGCCATATTCGACGCGCTTGACGGTGCCGTTGACGATTTCGCCGACGCGGTCCTTGAATTCATCGAACTGGCGGTCGCGCTCGGCTTCACGCACCTTCTGCACGATCACCTGTTTGGCGGACTGTGCGGCGATACGGCCGAAATCCATCGGCGGCAGCGGATCGGCGATGAAATCGCCGAGGGCGGCGTCCGGGTTGCGGTCGCGGGCGAGCTCAAGCGGGATCTGCGTCGAATAATCCTCGGCCTTGTCGACGACTTCGAGCAGACGCTGCAGCCGGATTTCGCCGGTCTTCGGATTGATGTCGGCACGGATGTTGGATTCGGTGCCGTAACGCGAGCGTGCCGCCTTCTGAATGGCATCGGCCATTGCGGCAAGCACGATCTCGCGGTCGATGACCTTTTCGCGCGCCACTGCATCTGCGATCTGCAGAAGTTCGAGCCGGTTCGCACTGACTGCCATTGTCTTGTTTCTCCGTCTTTACTCCGGGGTTCCCGTCCCTGGGAGCGGTCTGTTAATCGGTTATTCCTGCTCGTCCGCTTCGTTCTGGTTGGCGGCCTGCGCTTTTGCCAGCTTGTCGGCGCGCAACGCGTCGCGGATCAGGTCGTCGGTCAGAATAAGCTTCGCATCGCTAAGCGCCGTGAAGGGAATGGTGACCTTCTGCTCTTCCCCGTAAGCGACCTGGTCACGCTCGAGCGTGAAACCATCGACGCCTGCTTCGACGATCTTGCCGCGGAAGCGCTTGCGATTGTCGATCAGGATCGACGTCTCGCATTTCACAAGGTGGCCCTGCCAGCGGACGAAATCGGATTTCCGCACCATCGGACGGTCGATGCCGGGCGAAGACACTTCGAGATGATACTCTTTATCGATCGGATCTTCCACATCGAGGACGGGAGAAATCGCCATCGAGACTTCTTCGCAGTCCTGGACGGTCATCGTGCCGTCGTTGCGCTCGGCCATCACCTGCATCGTCATGCCGTTCTGGTTCAGCATGCGCACGCGGATCAGCCGGAAGCCCATCCCGATGAGAACGGGTTCGATGATATCGGCAAGACGCTGGTCAAGGCCGGTTTCGGTAATCAGCCGCGGCTCAAGTTCGTTGTCTGCATTCGTCATGTCCGACAAGCGGTGCGCTCCTCGCAATTTCTTGCTGTTCAGGCGATCGAGCTAATAAAAAAGAGCGGGTCCTTGCGGCCCACTCTTCATCAAGCGATCAAGAATTTGAGAGCCATATAGTCGGGTTTTTACCAAATTGCAAGGTCTGCGGCCAATTCCGCCAATTCGCCTCCGACAAGGCGAACGCGCCTATGGCCAGCGCCGGTCATGCGCATATATTGCCCGGCGGGGCAATGACAAAAGCGGGAGAAATTGTGGCGTACACTTCGTCGACATTGGCGCCTTTGCGGCACGATACCTATCGCGCCATATGGTTTGCGAGCCTTTCCTCGAATTTCGGCGGTCTGATCCAGGCGGTGGGTGCTGCCTGGATGATGACGACGATCACCGCGTCGGAGGATATGGTCGCGCTGGTGCAGACCTCGACAGCGCTGCCGATCATGCTGTTTTCCCTGATCTCGGGTGCGCTCGCAGACAATTACGACCGCCGCCGGGTGATGCTGACGGCGCAGTGCATGATGCTCACGGTCTCGGGCCTGCTGACGGCATGTGCGCTTCTCGGCTGGATCACGCCCTGGCTGCTGCTCTTCTTCACCTTCCTGATCGGCTGCGGCACGGCGCTCAACAATCCCTCCTGGCAGGCCTCGGTCGGCGACATGGTGCCGCGCGCCGATCTGCCGGGCGCCGTCACCCTGAACAGCATGGGCTTCAACATCACCCGCAGCGTCGGCCCGGCGATCGGCGGCGCCATCGTGGCGGCCGCCGGCGCCGCCGCGGCCTTTGCCGTGAACACGCTGAGTTACCTGCCATTGATCTACGCTTTGTCGCGTTGGCGGCCGAGCATGCCGATTTCGACCCTGCCGCGCGAGGCGCTCGCCAGCGCCATCTTCGCCGGCCTGCGCTATGTCTCGATGTCGCCCAATCTCGAAAAGGTTCTCGTCAGGGGGCTTATCTTCGGCATAGGCGCCAGCTCGATCCTGGCGCTGCTGCCGGTGGTCGCGCTTGACCTGGTGGCCGGCGGGCCGCTGACCTATGGCTTTATGCTCGGCGCTTTCGGCATCGGCGCGATCGGCGGCGCCGTGCTGAGTGCGAGAATTCGCCAGGCGTTTTCCGGCGAGACGATCATCCGCCTGGCCTTTGCCGGCTTTGCGCTTAGCGCCGTCATTGCGGCCGTCAGCCCGAGCGCCGTCCTCACCTCAGCCGGGCTGCTCGTCGCCGGCGCCTGCTGGGTCTCGGCGCTGTCGCTCTTCAACACTATCGTCCAGCTCTCGACTCCGCGCTGGGTGGTGGGCCGTGCGCTGTCGCTCTACCAGACCGTCACCTTCGGCGGCATTGCCGGCGGCAGCTGGCTGTGGGGCGTTGCTGCCGATCGCTACGGCGTCGCCAATGCGCTGCTGACGTCATCCGTCGTCATGCTGCTCGGCATTGCGATCGGCTTGCGTTTTTCGATGCCGGCCTTCGCCTCGCTCAATCTCGATCCCCTGAACCGCTTCACCGCGCCGGCGCTCAGCCTCGACATCACGCCGCGCAGCGGCCCGATCGTCATCCAGGTCGACTACGAGATCGCCGACGACGATCTTGCGGAATTCATGACGTTGATGGGCGAGCGGCGGCGTATCCGCATCCGCGATGGCGCGCGGCACTGGGCGCTGATGCGCGATCTCGAAAATCCCGGGCTCTGGACCGAAACCTACCACACGCCGACCTGGGTCGAATACATCAGGCACAACCAGCGGCGCACGCAGGCCGATGCCGAAAACATCGACAGGCTGCGCGCCCTTCACCGCGGCGAAGGTCCGCCGCATGTTCACCGGATGATCGAGCGTCAGGCCATCCCGCCGGGCGATGACGTCTTCCATAAGGCGCCGATCGATCTGCACCATTGAGAACAACCATGTATGATTTCAGGCTTGCCCGCCGATCGGACCTTGCCGCGATCATCGGGCTTCTCGCCGATGATGATCTCGGCAGCACCAGGGAGATCGTCTCGGATCCCGTCGACGCGCGCTATCTCTCGGCCTTCGCTGCAATCGAGGCGGATGCCAATCAGATGCTGGCCGTGGCCAGCGATGCGGACGATCAGCTTGTCGGCTGTCTGCAGCTGAGCTTCATTCCCGGCCTGTCGCGAACAGGTATGTGGCGCGGACAGATCGAAAGCGTGCGGATCGCGCGGGAATTACGCGGCTCTGGCCTCGGCTCCGAGTTCATCGAATGGGCGATCGCGCAATGCGCCGAGCGCGGCTGCGGCCTCGTGCAGCTGACAACGGACAAGACGCGAGGGGATTCGATCCGCTTCTATGAAAAGCTCGGCTTCGTCGCGAGCCATGAAGGGCTGAAGCGCAACCTCTGAAACGGCTACTTCAGCCTGCCTTTCATCGTGGCCTCGGGAAAGCAGGTCGGCTTCATGCTGTTCTTCGCCTGCCACTGGCCGATCGAGCGCCGCGTCTTGTAGCCCGGCAGGCCGTCGGAACCACCGACATCATAGCCCTGCCGCTCCAGCGCCTTCTGCATGGCGGCGACATCCGAACGAAGCATCTTGCCGACATCGCCCCATCGGCCCTGGAAGGCGCCGCCGTTGGAGGCGATCCGGTCGGCGAGATTGCCGATATAGAGCGCATAGAGATCGGAGTTGTTGTATTCCTTGATGATGTAGAAATTCGGGGTGACGATGAATTCAGGCCCGTTGCGGCCGGCCGGCACGAGCATCATGCTTTGCGCGTTCATCTCGCCCGAGGGGAAGTTCTTGCCGGAGATGCGGTCGATGCCGAGCGAGGCCCAATGCGAAAGCGGCTTCGCGAGGTCGGGACCCTCCTGCGCGCAGGAAACTGCCTCCGGGATCGATACCTCGAAGCCCCAGTCGCGATCACGCTGCCAGCCTTTCTTGACCAGGTAATTGGCGATCGAGGCAAGCGTATCCGGCACGGAGGTCCAGATATTGCGGTGACCGTCGCCATCGAAATCCACCGCATATTTCAGATAGCTCGTCGGCATGAATTGAGGCTGGCCGAGCGCGCCGGCCCACGAGCTCTTGAAATCGGCGGGCGTCACGTCGCCGCCGTCGAGAATATGCAGCGCCGCCACCAGCTCGGTGCGGAACATTTCCTTGCGAGTCGACATGAAGGCCTTGGTCGCCAGCACTTCGACCGCCGAATTCGGGATCTTGGCCGCGCCGAAGCCCGTCTCCCGGCCCCAGATGGCCAGCACGATCGAGCCCGGCACGCCATAGGTCTTCTCGATCCGCTTCAGCGTCGAACCATATTGCGCGGCAAAGCCGCGCCCGGTTGCGGCAAGCCTCTTCAGGTGGTCCTCGTTGAAATAGGGGCCTGGCGAGGAAAACTCCGCCTGTGTCTGTTTCTGCTCCTTCGGCGGCGGGAAACCGGGCGGGGCGAGATCCGGCAGGTTCCAATTCAGCGCGACGCCCGAGAAAGCTGCCTTGAAAGTCTTCTCGGAAATACCGCCGGCCTTGGCTTGCGGCCAGAGGTCCTTCTGCACCCAGCTTTCGAATTGCGCCTCGACATCGGTTTTCGATGGGGCTGCGTGGGCTGAGAGGGGGAGGAGTGCGGTCACTACAGCGAGTGCGAGTATTCGCGGCATATAAATCCCTTTCATATCACCGTCCGCGCCCGCAGCGCCGCCGCCAGCGTGCCCTCGTCGAGATAATCGAGCTCGCCGCCGACAGGCACGCCATGCGCCAGCCGCGTGATCTTCACGTCGAGTCCCTGCAGCTGGTCGGTGATATAATGTGCTGTCGTCTGTCCTTCGACGGTGGCGTTGACGGCAATGATCAGCTCGCGGATGCCGCCTTCGCCGATCCGGTCGATCAGCCCGCGAATATTGAGATCGTCGGGGCCGATCCCGTCGAGCGGCGACAACGTGCCGCCTAGCACGTGATAGGCGGCGTTCATCGCGCCGGCCCGCTCCAGCGCCCAGAGGTCCGAGACATCCTCGACGACGATGATGACGGATTGGTCGCGCTGAGCATCGGTGCAGACCGTGCAGGGATCGACCGTATCGACATTGCCGCAGCGCGAGCAGATCTTCACCTTGTCGTAGGCCTCGCCCATCGCGTTCGACAGCGGTCCGAGCAGCTGGTCCTTCTTCTTGATCAGATGCAGTGCCGCCCGGCGCGCCGAGCGCGGCCCGAGGCCCGGCACCTTCGCCAGAAGCTGGATGAGTTTTTCGATTTCGGGGCCGGTGACTCGTTTTGCCATGCGCCGTTCTTAGCTGATATGCAACGAAAACGGAATCGCGGAAGGATCGGCCGTCCCATGAAAATCCTGGCACTCTGCACCGGACATCCTGAAAGGCTGCCCGGCAAGAACTACAAGACCGGCATCTTCAAACTCGCCGTCAACGGCGCCGTGATGATCGATGCCGAAGGGCTGGTCGGCGACGCGATCTGCAACCGCAAACACCATGGCGGCGTCGATCAGGCAGTCTATATCGAGGGATCGCTGACGCTCGACTGGTGGGCGCAGCAACTTGGCCGGCCCTACGGCCCCGGCACCTTCGGCGAAAATATGGTGATATCGGACCTCGACAATCGCGACGTTTCCGTCGGCGACCGCTTCATATCAGGCGATCTCGTCCTCGAAGCCAGCGCATGCCGCATCCCCTGCGCCACCTTCGCCGCCAGGATGGCCGATCCGAAATTTGTCAAGCGCTATACCGATGCCGCCCGCCCCGGCATCTATTGCCGCGTCATCCGCGGCGGCATCGCCGAAGCCGGAATGCCGGTGGAGCATCAGTCATTTGCCGGCGACAAAGTCACAATGCCGGAGCTGATGGAAACCTTTGGCCGACGGCTTTCCGAGGCGGACCGGGCGCGATATCTCGCTGCCCCTATTCACTACAAGCTGCGAGCGATGTTGGAAACACAGCGTTAGGCGCCAGTTTCACCTGTGCATCGCGAACGCGATTGTCACTTCGCCCATCGCAACATCGGTGAAAGAAGATCGAATTGCCTGCTATTAAAACGGCATCTTGAAGCCGGGAGGGATCGGCAGGCCGGCGGTGAGCGCCTTAGTCTTTTCGGCGGCGAGCGCTTCGGCCTTGTCCTTGGCGTCCTTGTGGGCGGCGACGATCAGGTCCTCGAGGATCTCGACATCGTCTTCCTTGAACAGCGACGGGTCGATCTTCAGGCTCTTCAGCTCGCCCTTGCCTGATATGACGACCGTGACGAGGCCGCCGCCCGCCTTGCCTTCGGCCGAGAGCTCGGCGATCTCCGCCTGCATCTGCTCCATCTTGGCCTGCATTTCCTTGACTTTGCCCATCATGCCCATGATGTCGCGCATCGTCTCACTCCTTCTTGAAACTTTAGAATTCTATGTCGTCGCCGGGCAGGATGTCACCTTCTTCGGATTCGGCGGCGGCAGGCGGTGTCGCTTCTTCCGCTTCCTCCTCCGGCGTCGGCGCCCTGACGCGCACATCGATGATCTTGGCGCCCGGAAACTGCGCAAGAATGGCGGCGACATCGGGGTCCTGGCGGGCGTCGCTGACCCGCTGTTGCTGCGCCTTGGCTTCCGCCTCCACCATCGTCGGCCCGCCCTCTTCGCGGCTGGTGCTGACGATCCAGTGGATGCCTGTCCATTCCTTGAGTTTGACGGCGAGCTCGTTCAGCAGCGTGCCCGGCGCGCCCTCGGTGAGGTTCACGTCGAGCCGGCCGGGCTCGATGCGGACAGGCCGCACGAAGTTGCGCACGAGTGCCTTCAGCTTGACGTCCCGCTTTTCGGCCGCGAGGTCGACGATATCGCCGATCGTATTGACCAGGACCAGCGGCTTCGGCGCTTCAGCCGACCTCGTCTCGACGCGGCCGATTGTCTGCGGTTCCGGATTGGGGACGGCGCGCAGCATCGCGGTCGGCCCTGAGGGCTGCGGCCGCGGTGTCGGCTCCGGCGCCCGAGCCGCGACGCTGCTCTGATAGGGAACCCGTGTTCCGTTGCCGCCACCACCGCCGGTAGGCGGGGAGGAGGGGCGCGAGCCGGCACCGTCGCCGGAAAATTCGGCAAGCCGCCGCGCCGCATCCTCGGGCGCCGGCAGATGTGCGGCATGCGCCAGCCGGATCAGCACCATTTCGGCCGCCCCCGCTGTGCGCGACGAGCCTTCGGTTTCGGGAATACCCTTCAGCAGCATCTGCCAGATGCGCGACAGCGTGGTCACGGCAATGCCCTTGGCCAGTTCTGCCGCTTTCGTGCGTTCGATTTCGCTGAGCGAGGGATCGTTTGCTGCATCCGGCACATATTTCAGCCGCGTCACCAGGTGGGTGAAATCGGCAAGATCGGTCAGCACGACCACCGGATTGGCGCCGGCCTCGTACTGGCTCTGGAATTCGCCGAGGGCGCCGGCGACATCGCCTTTGACGATATGCTGGAAGAGATCGACGATCCGGGCGCGGTCGGCTAGGCCAAGCATGCCACGCACGGCTTCCGCCTGCACGGCGCCGGCGCCATGGGCGATCGCCTGATCGAGCAGCGACAGGCCGTCGCGCGCCGAGCCTTCGGCGGCGCGCGCGATCATCGCGAGCGCGTCCGCTTCCGCCTCGATACCTTCCTTGGCAGCAATCGTCGTAAACAGCCCGACGAGGTCCGACGCGCTGATGCGGCGCAGGTCGAAACGCTGGCAGCGCGACAGCACGGTGATCGGCACCTTGCGGATCTCGGTGGTGGCGAAGATGAATTTCACATGCTCCGGTGGCTCTTCCAGCGTCTTCAGCAGACCGTTGAAGGCCTGCGTCGACAGCATGTGCACTTCATCGATGATATAGACCTTGTAGCGCGCCGAAACCGGTCGGTAGCGCACCTGTTCGATGATCTCTCTTATATCGTCGATACCGGTATGGGAGGCGGCGTCCATCTCGATCACATCGACATGCCGGCCTTCCATGATCGCCTGGCAATGTTCGCCGGGCGTGCGAAGGTCGATCGTCGGCTTGTCGATCTCTGCCGTCTTGTAGTTCAGCGCCCGCGCCAGGATGCGCGCCGTCGTCGTCTTGCCGACGCCGCGCACGCCGGTCAGCATATAGGCCTGCGCGATGCGGCCGGTCTCGAAGGCGTTGGTGAGCGTGCGGACCATCGGCTCCTGGCCGACCATCAGATCCGTGAAATCCTTGGGGCGGTATTTGCGAGCCAGCACCCGGTATCCGGTGCCCGTCGAGGCGGCATCTTTTGATTGTCGCTCGGTGTCGCTCATCGCCCTGCTTGTCGCCCGGATGCCGGGCACTTCGTAAAGAGAAGGTGGGAGGCTGGCACGATGACCCGTGCCGGGCTCGTTAGGGCTGCTTCCTTCCGGACCTGACCCGGTTGGCGAGTGGCTCGTCCACCACCAACCTCCCGGATGCACATATCGGCAATATCGTCATCAAAAGCAAGCCAACATGATAAAAAACTGCTAGTCGTTGGAAAAGACAGGAGGAATGTCCCTTGAACGGCTTTACGCTCGACCCCCGGCTGGAAAACGACAGCATCAGCGTCATGGTCACAGGCCTCTGTGATCTGAGATTGTCGAGGGATGCCCGCTGGCCCTGGCTCATTCTCGTGCCGCGCCGGGCCGATATCACCGAAATCTTCGAGCTGACGCCGCTCGACCAGGTGCTGCTCGCCTTCGAGACGGAGCTCACCGCCAAGGCGCTCAAAGAGATCACCGGCGCGACAAAAATCAATGTCGGGGCTCTTGGCAACATCGTCGGCCAGCTTCATGTTCATGTCATTGCCCGCTTCGAAGGCGATGCCAACTGGCCGGGTCCTGTCTGGGGCTTCGGGCGCGCTGAGCCCTACGAGGACGGGAAAAGAGACGAATTCATAGCGAAGCTGCGGGAAGCCCTTTCATCATGAGTCATTCGCTTTTCGATTCGGATGTGCCGCATCCGGAACCCAGCAATCTCACCGCCTTTGCTGCCAACGACCTCAATCGCGATTCCGAACATCGCGACGAAAAGTCGGTCGAAAGGGCGCTGGCGAGGGAAGGCACGCATATCTTCGCCTTCGCCAGGGACAAGCTGGTGCTGAAGCATGATGGCCAGGTGCTCGATCCGCTCTTTGCCCGCTACGAGCTGCAGGAACTGCAGCCGGATTGGGACGAGACGGTGCTTCTCGGCTATCGAAAGACCGGCGAGCCCCGCCTCGCCGTTCCCGTCGGCATCGACGTCGAGGATCTCGCCAGCCAGTACAAGCCTGCGGACGGCCGCACGCTGTTTCGCGAGATGCTGATCGATGAGGTGCTGCTCGGCGAATTCGCCCAGGCCGCCAGCCTCATTCGCTGGAACGGCGACAACCGCTTCTGCGGCCGCTGCGGCTCGGCGATGGAAATTCATATCGGCGGTTACAAGCGTGTCTGCGCCGCCTGCGAGCACATGATCTTTCCCCGCACCGACCCAGTCGTCATCATGCTGACGATCGACGAGAGTCGCGATCTCTGCCTGCTCGGCCGCAGCCCGCATTTTGCGCCCGGCATGTATTCCTGTCTTGCCGGCTTCGTCGAGCCGGGTGAGACCATCGAGAATGCCGTGCGCCGGGAAACGCTGGAAGAGTCAGGCATCCGCACCGGCCGTATCCGCTATCACGCCTCGCAGCCCTGGCCGATGCCGCATTCGCTGATGATCGGCTGTTACGCGGAGGCGAAATCCACCGAGATCAAGCGCGATGAGACGGAGCTCGAGGATTGCCGCTGGTTCACCCGCGAGGAAACGCTCGAGATGCTCGAGCGCCCAGGCGCCAACGGCAAAGCCTCGCCGCCGAAAGGGGCGATCGCCCACCGCCTGATGCGCGACTGGGTGGAGTGGAAGCGCTAGTGCCATGCCGGTTGCCCGTTCGGAACGGCTCCTGACGCTGCTCCAGACGCTTCGGCGTTATCGCAGGCCGGTGACCGGCACCGTGCTCGCTCAGGAGACCGGCGTCAGCCTGCGCACACTCTATCGCGATATCGCCAGCCTGCAGGCCCAGGGCGCCATGATCGAAGGCGAAGCCGGCATCGGTTATGTGCTGAAGCCCGGTTTCATGCTGCCGCCGATGATGTTTTCCGAGGAAGAGCTGGAGGCACTGGTGCTCGGCTCGCGTTGGGTGGCCCGCGCCGCCGAGCCGCGGCTTGCCGGCGCCGGCGCCGATGCGCTGGCCAAGATCGCCGCCGTACTGCCGGCCGATCTGCGTGAAATGATCGATTCGGCCGCTCTCTTCGTCGGTCCCAAACGCCGCGATGAGGACAGCGCGGATGTCTCGGCCATCCGCAGGGCGATCCGCCTGGAGCGTATTCTCGAACTGCATTACGGCGACGAGCAGGGCCGGATCTCCCGCCGCCGTGTCTGGCCTTTCGCGCTCGGTTATTTCGAGCACGTGCGCGTCCTCATGGCCTGGTGCGAGCTGCGCCAGGATTTTCGCCATTTCCGCACCGATCGCATCATCGACATGGCACTGCATGAGGTGCGTTATCCGCGCCGCCGCACAGTGCTTCTCAAGGAGTGGCGCGAGACACAGGACGTGCCGATCGAGAGGTGATCGCTGCTGCCATAAACTGTCAGCAGTTGGCGTTATGATCAGTCTCAATCCACTAAGAAAGGAGTACCGATCATGGCAACGTCTTCATTCATCCGCCAAACCAGCGACCGTTTTGCGGTCGACGCCTTTGCCGATGTCATTTCGGCCGAAACTTTCGCCGATGTCGGGCAGCCCGCGCACTCCGGCCTTCTGCGCCTGGTCATGAACATCTTTCGGATTCGCAGTGCAAACCACACCAGCCTCGATCTCGAGGCTGCACCGGATTGCCGCAAGCGCGACCTCGGCTTCATGGATGGACGCGACCCGCACCGCGAGAGCCGTTTTTCGCTTTAGACTATCCGATCATTATCCACACCGCCCGTCGAGAACGGGGCGTGCTTTCGCAGCGCGCTCAGCTTCCTGCTGCCATGAATTGGCAGCAGGCGATCTCCCGGGTGCCCCAATTGGCAGCAACAGGAAAACCGAAATGACCAGCCCCAATCTGATTATCCTCTACGTCAAGGATCCCGGCGAGAGCGCCGGCTTCTACCGCAACCTCCTGAACCGCGAACCGGCCGTGGAGGCGCCGAATTTCGTCGCCTTTCCGCTCGACGGCGGCTTTACGCTCGGCCTCTGGCGGCGCAGCAAGGTCGAACCGCAGCCCTCCGCCATCGGCAACCGGGGCGAAGTGGCCTTCATGGTGGCGGGGGAAAATGCCGTCGCCAGGCAGTATGAGGACTGGCGCCAGCGCGGCCTGCCGATCGCCCAGGAACTGACGGAGTTGGATTTTGGCCCGACCTTCGTCGTCCTCGATCCGGACGGGCATCGGCTGCGCGTCTGTGAGCCGGATAAGTAATAGCCTGAATGACGGGGCCTGCTTAGAGCAGGCCTCGCATCGCATGCCCCTTGTAGACGCCGAGGATGCGCACCTTCTCGGAGAAGAAACGCAGCTCCTCCAAGGCCCGGCGAACGTTCGGATCGTTCGGATGGCCTTCGATATCGGCGTAGAACTGCGTCGCCACGAATTTTCCGCCGAGCTGGTAGCTTTCCAGCTTCGTCATGTTGATGTTGTTGGTAGCAAAGCCGCCGAGCGCCTTGTAGAGCGCGGCCGGAATGTTGCGGACGTTGAAGACGAATGTGGTGACGACCTTTTCTTCCGCCGAATTGCGCTGTGCCCATTCCTCGTCACGCGAGAGCACGACGAAGCGGGTGACGTTGTTTTCCGTATCCTCGACATTTTCGGCGACGATCTCGAGCCCATAGAGATCGGCGGCAAGGCGCGGCGCGAGCGCGGCCATCGAGCGGTCGCCGGTTTCCTTGACGAGCTTTGCCGCCCCTGCCGTATCGCCGGCGATGACAGGCTTCCAGCCATGGGCGCGCACGATCTTGCGGCACTGGCCGAGCGCATGGATATGGCTGTGCACCGTGCGGATCTCGTCCTTGGTCACTCCGGGCAGCACCATCAGCTGGAAGCGGATCGGCATGAAATATTCGCCGATGATGTGCAGCCGCGATTCCGGCAGCAGGTGATGGATATCGGCAACGCGGCCGGCAATGGTGTTTTCGATCGGGATCATGGCGATATCGGCGTCGCCGTTGTCGACCGCGGTGAACGCATCCTCGAACGTCTGGCACGGCAGCGGCTCCATGGTCGGAAACATGTCACGGCTGGCCATATCGGAATTGGCGCCGAACTCGCCCTGGAAGGCGATCCTGTTGGTCTTGATGTTCATGATGGTTCCGTCAGTTCGACTTTGCGGAGAGGATGCGCCGCGCTTTTTCAAGGTCGGCGGGAGTATCGACACCGAGCGGAACCGTGTCAACGATCTCCACGTCGATGCGCATGCCGGCCTCCAGCGCCCGCAGCTGCTCGAGCGATTCGCGCTTTTCGAGCGTCGACGGGCCGAGCGAGACGAATCGCTCCAGCGCCGAACGCCGATAGGCATAAAGGCCGATATGGTGATAGAGCGGCCCCTTGCCGTAAGGTGCTGTGGCGCGCGTGAAGTAGAGGGCGTGCAGACGGGTGTCCGAGACGGGCGAACCGACGATCTTGACGATATGCGGCGCGGTCTTGTCGTCCTCATCGTCGATTTCGGTCGTCAGCGTGCCGATATCGACCACCTCGTTCTCGAGAGGACGCAGAGCCGCGCGCACGGTTTCCGCATCGATCGTCGGCAGGTCGCCCTGGACGTTGACGATGATTTTCGCTTTCCCGTCCGGATCGACCTTGGTCAGCGCTTCGAAGATCCGGTCGGAACCCGATTGATGGTCCCTGCTGGTCATGACGGCGTCGAAGCCGGCGGCAGAAACGGCATCGAACACCTGTTGATCGTCAACGGCGACGACCACGCGGCCGATGGCTGCCTCTTTGGCGCGCATCGCCACCTGCACTATCATCGGCAGTCCGCAAATATCGGCGAGCGGCTTGCCCGGAAGCCGGGTGGAGGCCATGCGTGCCGGGATCAATACCAGCACCTCGTCTAAATTTGAATCACTCATGGTTCGGGCCTTCTATTCCGGGCTGAAAAGTGTCAAAAAGTCTCACGCATAAGACCATTTAGACAGTTGCAACGATCAGTCAAAAGACATAGGTTCCGCGCGATTTCAAGATGGTCCGGTTCTGGTCTGCCGGCTGCAAGGGGAGCATTGCAGATGAATTCATACGTCAATACGGCCGTGGGGGCGCTGCTCGGAACGATTTTCGTTCTGATGTCGGTCTCCATCGCGTCCGAGGGGATCTTCCATTCCGAAGCGCCGGAAAAGGAAGGTTTCGCGATCGTTGCCGAAGAGGCGCCCGCCGCCGGTGGTGAAGCCGCGCCCGCCGCTGCCGCTCCGATCGCGCAATTGCTCGCTTCTGCAGATGCCAAGGCCGGTGAAGCCGCCTTCAAGAAGTGTCAGGCCTGTCATGACGCCACCAAAGGGGGGCCGAACAAGGTCGGTCCTAACCTCTTTGGTGTCGTAGATCGCCCGATCGCCTCGCATGAAGGCTTCGCCTATTCCGCCCCCATGAAGGATTTTTCCAAGGGCAGCAGCGAGAAGTGGACCTTCGAGAACCTCAACAAGTTCCTGCTGGCGCCGAAGAAGGATGTGCCGGGCACCGCGATGGGTTTCGCAGGCTTGGCGAAGGATCAGGAGCGCGCCAACGTCATCCTCTACCTGCACACGCTCGCCGATTCGCCGGTGCCGCTGCCGGATCCGAAAACCGCAACGCAGTAAGGCGAAGCTCCATCGCATGACAATCGAAGCCCGGCCGCAAGCCGGGCTTTTGTTGTTGATGGAAGATCAGGCGCCGAGGAAATAAGCCCAGAGCGAAACGGTGATGGCGCCGAGCGCTGTTGTCACCGAGATCGTCGAGGCGGCGAGGCTGTGGCCGACGCCGAAACGATTGGCGATCAGCCAGGCGTTGACGCCTGTCGGCACGGAGGAGGTCAGCACGATCGCCGCCGTCCATTCCGGGCTGAGACCGAGGAGACGGCTCGCTGTCCAGACGCAGCCGGGCAGCAGCAGCAGCTTGAGGCTCGAGGTAACGCTGGCGATGCCGAGATTGCCGGAGACGCCGTATCTCTCCAGCGCCATGCCGAGCGAGATCAACGCCGCCGGGCCGGCTATGCCGGCGATCTGGCCGACGACCGATGCCACCGCAGTCGGCATGGTGAGGCCGGAAAGATGCACGGCCATGCCCGCCGCAAGGCCGATCACCAGAGGATTGCGGATGAGATTGATGGCGATCTGGCGAAGCACGAAGACCATGCTGCGGTCGCTTTTGCCGGCGATCTTTCGTTCCGCGTGCTCCATCAACACCGTGCCGGCGACCATCATCACGGGCAGATGCACGGCAAGCAGGATCGACAACGCCACCAGCCCTTCGTCGCCGACGGTCCTCTGGACGAGCGGCAGTCCGATGAAGACGTTGTTGGCGAAGGCCGAGGAAACGCCGGCCAGCACGCCGATCCGTTCGTCGCGGTTGAAGAGGCGCGTGGCGGCGATATGGCCGGCCGTCCAGGTGATGGCGACGCCGGAGAAATAGACGATCCAGAGCCGGAAGGGCGAGGCGCCATGGAAATCCGCCTCGGCGATGGTGCGGAAGAGCAATAGTGGCACGGCGATCTTGAAGACGAATTCACTGAGCGCGTCGCCGACATTTGATGCCATCAAGCCGCTGCGAACGATTACCCAGCCGATGAGGATCAGGATGAAGATGGGAAGGACGTCGAGAATGATGCCTGACATAAGGGAGAATGCTCTGCGGGGAGGGAGTATCCGAGGTCTAGCAGCAAAAGGCCTGCGTTGAAAACGCAATCGGCGCGCGGCCGCGGATGGACTGCATCCGAACGCAAAAAAAGCGGGCATGGCCCGCTTTTCCGCTCCGGCCTTGCCGGATATCCGGATCGCGAGGCTGCCAGTTCATCCGTGGTCAGCACCGCGCCGGTAAGATCGAAGGGATCATCCCTCGTCGCCCGACTGCAACTGAAAGCTGCTCATGCCGGTCTTCTTGCGAGCATGTGTAGGTCTCGAAAATGACAGGGACATGACGGATAAGCGGCACTTTTGCGAAGAATGGAGACGCCATTCACCATTTATCCTTCCAAACCGCGGAAATTTCGCTAAGACCGAACCCCTGATATCACAAATCCGGGACTCCCCATTTCATGACAAGATTCGATGTTCTGACAGTCGGCAACGCGATCGTGGATATCATTGCCCGCTGCGACGACCAGTTCCTCCTTGATAACAAGATCACCAAGGCGGCGATGAACCTCATCGATGCCGAGCGCGCCGAACTTCTGTATTCGCGCATGGGACCGGCACTCGAAGCCTCCGGCGGCAGCGCCGGCAATACGGCGGCCGGCGTTGCGAACCTCGGCGGCAAGGCTGCCTGATTTCGGCAATGTCGCCGCAGATCAGCTCGGCGACATTTTCACCCACGACATTCGCGCCCAGGGCGTCCATTATCAGACCCGTCCCAAGGGGACGTTCCCGCCGACGGCGCGTTCGATGATCTTCGTCACCGAAGACGGCGAACGTTCGATGAATACCTATCTCGGCGCCTGCGTCGAACTCGGTCCTGAGGACGTCGAGGCCGATGTCGTTGCCGACGCCAAGGTCACCTATTTCGAAGGTTATCTCTGGGATCCGCCGCGCGCCAAGGAGGCTATTCGCGACTGCGCCCGCATCGCCCATGAAAACGGCCGCGAAATGTCGATGACGCTGTCCGACAGTTTCTGCGTCGACCGTTATCGCGGCGAATTCCTCGATCTGATGCGCTCCGGCACGGTCGATATCGTCTTCGCCAATCGCCAGGAAGCGCTGTCGCTTTACCAGACCGAAGACTTCGAAGAGGCGCTGAACAGGATTGCTGCGGACTGCAAGATCGCCGCCGTGACGATGAGTGAGAATGGCGCCGTCATCCTGAAGGGCCGCGAGCGTTATTACGTCGATGCGATCCGAATCAGGGAAGTTGTGGACACGACGGGCGCCGGCGACCTTTTTGCCTCCGGCTTCCTCTACGGCTATACGCAAGGACGGTCCCTGGAAGATTGCGGCAAGCTCGGCTGCCTCGCGGCCGGCATCGTCATCCAGCAGATCGGCCCGCGCCCGATGACCTCGCTCAACGAGGCCGCCAAGCAGGCAGGGCTTATTTGAAGGCTTCGCCGGGATAGGCGCCCCAGATTTCCGATTGCGCCACCCAGCCGGTGGCGCCGTCGGTTTCGGCGCGGCACCAGTCGCCATTGCATTCGCCGATCGTCAGCATCACGCCGGGTTCCAGCTTGGCGATGATCGAGGCGGAGGGCTGCGCCTCGCGGCGCAGATTGACGAAGATGCCCTTGCCCTTCGTCTTCATCCAGGGTGCGGCGATCGCCGCACGCTGGCCGGAGAGCAGCGACTGATTGACCCAGCCTTCGGTGCCGTCGGCATCACGGATGCGACGCCAGTTGTCGTACTCCTGGATGATCTCCACCGGCAGGCCGGATTTCAGATACATCCACGAAACCGCGTAATCGGTTCCCGGGCCGATGCGCAGGTTGACACGCTTGGATTTCAGCGTGACGAAACGCGGCAATGGCAGGCCGCTCGGTCCCTTCGCCGCCTGCGCATGGGCAAATTCGACGGGGCCGAGCGATGCCGCCAGAGCGATCGCGAGGGCGAGGCAGGACTTCAGGACTTTGCTGCGCATGGAGGCATCCGTTTGCTCGAATTCACGGGCAGGCCCGCCTGCACGCGGTCCGGGCTGTGACATTCCCCGGCTGCACCACGAGTTTTGTTTGTCTTCGCGTGCGGGTCTGGTAGAAATTGCCCGGAACGGGAAAATTATCACCCCTCTTGGTTAAAGACCTCTGAACAAGGCACCGCAGGCAGCCATGACAGCGAAGAAAAAACCGAAGGTCTACATCACCCGCAAGCTGCCGGATGCCGTCGAAACCCGAATGCGGGAACTCTTCGATGCCGAGCTGAACATCGACGACGCGCCGCGCTCCGTGCCCGAGCTCATGGCGGCTGTCCGGACCGCCGACGTGCTGGTGCCGACCGTCACCGATCGCATCGACGCGGCGCTGATCGAGGCGGCCGGCCCGCAGATGAAGCTGATTGCGAGCTTCTCCAACGGCACCGACCATATCGACGTCGAGGCGGCGGCGCGCAAGGGCATCACCGTCACCAACACGCCGAACGTCCTGACCGAGGACACCGCCGACATGACGATGGCGCTCATTCTCGCGGTGCCGAGACGGCTCGGCGAAGGGGCGCGGGTGCTGACCGACAAGCCCGGCGAGTGGGCCGGCTGGTCTCCCACCTGGATGCTCGGCCGGCGCATTCACGGCAAGCGCATCGGCATCGTCGGCATGGGTCGCATCGGCACGGCGGTCGCGCGCCGCGCCAAGGCTTTCGGCCTTTCGATCCATTACCACAACCGCAAGCGCGTCAATCCGGCCGTCGAGGACGAGTTGGAGGCGACCTATTGGGAAAGCCTCGACCAGATGCTCGCCCGCGTCGACATCGTCTCGGTCAATTGCCCGTCGACGCCGGCAACCTTCCATCTGATTTCAGCCCGTCGCCTGGCGCTGCTGCAGCCGACCGCCTATCTAGTCAACACCGCCCGCGGCGACGTGGTCGACGAAAGCGCGCTGATCAAAAGCCTGAGAGAGGGCAAGATCGCCGGCGCCGGCCTCGACGTCTTCGAAAACGAACCGGCCGTCAACCCGAAGCTCGTCAAGCTCGCCAACGAGGGCAAGGTCGTGCTGCTGCCGCATATGAGCTCGGCGACGATCGAAGGCCGCATCGATATGGGCGAAAAGGTGATCATCAATATCCGCACCTTCATCGACGGCCACAGGCCGCCGAACCGGGTGCTGCCCGGGCGGTGAATGCGGTCAGACGATGCGGGCCTGAGCCGCAAGCATCTTCCGCATCTCGACGAAGGTCGTTCTGGCAAAGCCCGGATGTGCCTTCTCGGCGGTTCTCGAAAAACCCCAGGCGCCAAAGACGGCATGATTTTCGGTGAGTTCGATGCGCGTCTCCAGCCGCAAAGCGGCAAGGCCAAGCGCTGCCGCCGTCGCCTCGGCGGTTGCCAGCAGCCGCTTGCCGAGCCCCCTGCCTTGTGCCTCCGGGAGAACGGCGAGCTTGCCGACATAGAGACAGTCGGCCTCCGGCCGCAGGAACAGGCAGCCGATCAGCTTTTCGTCTTCGATGGCGACATGACCGATCTCGGTTCCGGCTTTTTCGGCCAGCGACTCCGTCGTCAGCTTGAGCGCCGAAGAGGGCGGGTCGATCCTGCCGTTCATCGAGGCGAAGGCAGCGAGGATGAGTGCCAGCAGTTCGTCCCAGCGCGTGAAGCTCTGATCCAGGCGGATGATTGTCATAGGGTCTGTCCTTGCCTTTCCCGGTGGCGTTTATAGCGGATCGTGTCGAACCGGGCCGAGAGCGCGTCGTAGAGCAGCAGCCGTCCGATCAGCGGTTCGCCGGCGCCGGTGATCAGCTTGATCGCCTCCATCGCCATCATCGTGCCGATGACGCCGGTGAGCGCGCCGATGATTCCGGCTTCGGCGCAGGAGGGGATCAGGCCCGCCGGCGGCGCTTCCGGAAACAAATCGCGATATCTGGGATTGGGTGTTCCGTCGTCGCCGGTCTCATAGGGCTTGAGCACCGTCAGCGAACCGTCGAAACGCCCGACCGCGCCGGTGACAAGCGCAATCTGCGCCGCCTCGGCGGCGTCGGCGGCGGCATAACGCGTGTCGAAATTGTCGGAACCGTCGATCAGCAGGTCGAAGCCGGCGAGCTGCCGCTGGGCGGTCTCCACGCCAAAACGTTCCTCGAAGCGGATCAGCCGCACATGCGGATTGAGCCGGGCAATGGCGAGCGCAGCACTTTCGGTTTTCAATTCGCCGATCGTGCCGGAATCATGGATCACCTGCCGCTGCAGGTTGGAGAGCGACACCCGGTCGTCATCGACGATGCCGAGCGTGCCGATACCGGCGGCGGCCAGATATTGCAGGATCGGCGCTCCAAGGCCGCCGGCGCCGATCACCAGCACGCGGGCGGCCTTCAGCCTCTGCTGGCCGGCGCCGCCGATCTCGGGGAGCAGAATGTGTCGGTGATATCGGGTGATTTCGTCGGGGCTGAGCGGTTCCATGGCGGCGATGCTATCATGACGCCCGACGTCGGGGAAAGCCGCCTCCCTCATCCGAACACCTTTCCGTCGGCAACGGTGAAGAACTGCGCCCGGTCTGCGAGCGCTGAAAACATTGTCCGATCCGTGCCCGTCATGAAGGCCTGGCCGCCGAGCCCGTCAATGAGATCGAACAGCGCGGCGCGGCGGCCCTCGTCGAGATGGGCGGCGATCTCATCGAGCAGCAGGATCGGCGCATGGCCGGTGAGATTGCCGACGAGCCGCGCATGCGCAAGCACCAGGCCGACGAGCAGCGCTTTCTGCTCACCGGTTGAGCAACGCTCCGCCTCCATCGCCTTTTCGCGGTGGTGGACGATGAGATCGGCTCGGTGCGGCCCCTCCAGCGTGCGCCCCGCGCCGGCGTCCCGATACCGGCTCTCCGCCAGCATCGCCGCATATTCGTCCTCGAGATCGACCGAGGGGCGGGAGAACTGGCCGTCCATGAAGCCCGAAAGCTGCAACGATGCCGAAGGGAAGGGCGAGCTCTCCGGCCTTTCTTCGATCAGCCGGGTGAGCAGGCCGAGCATTTCCTGTCGGGCGAGCGCCATGGCGATGCCGAGGCTTGCCATCTGCTCCTCGATGCCGGCGAGCCAGGCAGGATCGAAGCGGCCTTCGTCCAGCAATTTGTTGCGGCTGCGCATGGCGCGCTCGAAATCGCTGGCGCGGCGGCCATGGGCGGGATCGAGCGACAGCACCAGCCGGTCGAGAAAGCGTCGGCGGTCGGAGGAGGAGCCGGTAAAGAGCCCGTCCATCGCCGGTGTCAGCCAGAGAAGACGCAGATGGTCTGTCAGTTCGTCGGCGGTTTTTGCCGCGGTACCGTTGATCCGCAGCCTGCGGGTGGTGGTCTCCTCCCCGCTTCAATGCCGGTGCCGATCTCGACTTCGCCCTCCATGCCGTCAAGCGCGGCAAAGATCGAGAAGCCGCCGGCCGCGCCGACGCGGGTAATATCGCCATAGGCGGCGCGGCGAAGCCCCCGGCCCGGCGAAAGCAGCGAGACCGCCTCCATGAGATTGGTCTTGCCCGCACCGTTGTTTCCCGTCAGCACGGCATGTCGGCCATCGAGGGTGAGGCTCACTGCCGCATAGTTACGGAAGTCTGTCAGCTTCAGACGGGAAAGAGAAACCTTGTGCGGCATCGCGTGTCCGGGTTTGGTGAAGCCTGACAGCTATGCCGAAGCGGCGTCGATAGCAAGGCTTGCGGCTCGGCTGCCACGGATCACGCGTAAAATACCCGGGCGGCATTTCGCATGCTCCCGTAAATGAGCTCTGATTCCGGAACTGCACGGTACATTTTTCCAGCAATTCCCAAAAAATACAACCGCATCGAAGCGACCCTGCATCGCACCCTGGGCCGCCCTCAGCCTCGCCATAGCTTTCAAACCGCCTGGATACCAACGGCTCCGCCCGATTCTTCCGAGGCCACTGACGTAACGTAAAGCCCAGAAAAAGTCGGTTGAATTTTGCAACTAACTGGTTGAGTTATGCGGCGGAAACGCTATGGTAAACGAACCGTTTGCGTATGAAAGAATGACGAAGTGCCAGATCCGGTTGATATTATCGTTGGTCGCAACATAAGACAGCTTCGCGCCCTTCGCCGGGTTTCCCAGCTCGAGCTTGGTGAAGCCCTTGGACTGACCTTCCAGCAGATTCAGAAATACGAAAAGGGGACGAACCGCGTTTCCGCCAGCAAACTGCACCAGATCGCGGTTTTTCTCGATGTCGAGATCTCGGTTCTTTTCGAGGGGGCCGACATGCCACAATTCGGCAGCCGCATCGAGCTCAGCCCTGACGCCTATGCGCTTGCCCTGAGTTACGACAAGCTGAATTCACCGGCAGGCAAGGAAGCGGTCAAAACCATTCTCACGCTCATAAGCAGTGGGCAGGCTGCCGAAACCGCCGCGTGATTCGAGCCGGGAACTCGGCTTCCTCGCAGACATTGCAATCTGTTTAAGCTCCGCGTTTCGCAGAAGCCCAAGAACAGCGAGGCATGAAACGCGCCGCGTCGTGTTCGATAAAAAACGTCAGTGAAATTCGCGCTCGTGCAACGCCGTCAGCAGGTCGTCCTGCGTCTGGTGGCCGGCATGATAGAGGTCGATCGCGATGCTGGCGATCGAAAGGCCCTGTTGGCTGCGAAGCTTGATGTTGCGCTCGGCGCACCATGTGTAAATGGCGCCGGCGAGAACGTCGACGTCGTCGTGCTGAGAGGAGAAGGCTGGCGCCATGGCAGTTACTCTTGCTTTGGTTATTCCCCGAACAGAGCGCCGCGCCCGGAAAGGACGGCCAAGGTCGCTCCATCATTCCAATCCGCGCCTGATCCTTCGAAAACCGATTCCGATCTCCGGGCTATGCGCTGACGACAGAGACTGAATTCATTTGGAAAACTTGCAAGCGCCATTATCCGGCTGCGTTAACGCAACTCGACTTTAATCCCGCTGCCGTCTCAATGCGGTACAAATTGCCCGGCGCGCCATGCGAATGTGCCAAAACGGGTCGTCATAACGAAAAAGCCGGGGACGTTTCCGTGCCCCGGCTTTCGAAACGGCTATTCCGGTTGTGGCTCAGCCTTCGAAGAATTCCTTCATTCGGGCAAAAAAGCCCGTCGATTCCGGATTGTTCTCCTTGGAGGAAATCTGCTCGAATTCCTGCAGCAGCTCGCGCTGGCGCTTGGTGAGCTTTTGCGGCGTCTCGATCTGGATCTGAATGTAGAGGTCGCCCGTCTGCGCCGACCGCAGCACCGGCATGCCCTTGCTCTTGAGGCGGAACTGTTTGCCGGCCTGCGTGCCCTCCGGCACGGTGACCCGCGATTTGGTGCCGTCGAGCGTTGCCACGTCGAAGGTTCCGCCGAGCGCCGCCGTCGTCATCGAGATCGGGACCGCGCAATAGAGATCGGCTCCGTCGCGCTGGTAGAATTCATGCGGCTTCACCGACAGGAAAATATAGAGGTCGCCCGCCGGTCCGCCGCGGGCCCCGGCTTCGCCCTCGCCCTGCAGGCGGATGCGCGTGCCGTCCTCGATGCCGGCAGGGATATTGACCGAGAGCGAACGTTCTTCGGTTACCCGGCCCTGGCCGTGGCACTTCTGGCAGGGATCGGGAATGATCTGGCCGCGGCCGTGGCAGGTCGGGCAGGTCCGCTCGATCGAGAAGAAGCCCTGGGCGGCGCGCACGCGCCCCGTCCCCTGGCAGGTGCCGCAGTTCTTGGGCTGCGTACCGGGTTTGGCGCCCGACCCCGAACAGACGTCGCAGGTGATCGACGTAGGCACGCGGATCTGCGCCGTCTTGCCGGAGAAGGCCTCTTCCAGCGTGATTTCCATATTGTAGCGAAGATCGGCGCCGCGTTCGCGCCCACCCGACGAACGCTGGCGCGCCCGTCCGCCACCCATCATCTCGCCGAAAATATCCTCGAAGATGTCGGAGAAGCCGCCGCCGGCAAAGCCGCCACCACCACCGCCCATGCCGCCATGCTCGAAGGCCGCATGGCCGTAACGATCATAGGCCGCCCGCTTCTGCGGGTCCTTGAGCATCTCGTAGGCTTCGTTGATTTCCTTGAACTTCCGTTCGGCGTCCTTGTCATCCGGATTCTTGTCGGGATGGTATTTCATCGCCAGCTTTCGGAAGGCGCTCTTCAGCTCTTTCTCGTCCGCCGACTTGGCTACACCCAGAGTTTCGTAAAAGTCCGCTTTTGCCATTAAGGATTAAACCCCGGAAATGGATTTCCGGCTGCCATGGTGAGCAGCCGGATCAGGTGTTGAAGCATTACCACGCCGCCGCGGATTACGCGGACTTCTTGCGGTCGTCGTCCTTGATTTCCTCGTAGTCGGCGTCGACGACATTGTCGCCGCCTTCCGCGGAGGCATCGGCAGCAGCGCCGCCTTCGGCCTGCTGTGCTTCATAAATCGCCTGGCCGAGCTTCATGGAAACTTCCATCAGCGTCTGGGTCTTGGCCTTGATGTCGTCAGCATCCGGTTCGGAGGCTTCCGATGCCGTCTTCAGCGCGGCGATCGCATCCGAAATCGCGGTGCGGTCGGTTTCGGAGACCTTGTCGCCGTAATCCTTCAGCGACTTTTCCGTCGAGTGGATCAGGCTTTCGGCCTGGTTCTTGGCTTCCACGGCCTCGCGGCGCTTCTTGTCTTCGGCCGCGTGCGACTCGGCATCCTTGACCATCTTCTCGATGTCGGCGTCGGAGAGGCCGCCGGAGGCCTGGATGCGGATCTGCTGTTCCTTGCCGGTGCCCTTGTCCTTGGCCGAAACCTGGACGATGCCGTTGGCGTCGATGTCGAAGGTCACTTCGATCTGCGGCACGCCGCGCGGCGACGGCGGCAGGCCGACGAGGTCGAACTGGCCGAGCAGCTTGTTGTCGGCAGCCATTTCGCGCTCGCCCTGCGAAACGCGGATGGTGACGGCCTGCTGGTTGTCTTCGGCGGTCGAGAAGGTCTGGCTCTTCTTCGTCGGGATCGTCGTGTTGCGCTCGATCAGGCGGGTGAACACACCGCCGAGCGTTTCAATGCCGAGCGACAGCGGGGTCACGTCGAGGAGCAGGACGTCCTTGACGTCGCCCTGGAGGACGCCGGCCTGGATGGCGGCGCCGAGAGCGACGACTTCATCCGGGTTGACGCCCTTGTGCGGCTCCTTGCCGAACAGCTGCTTGACGACTTCCTGCACCTTCGGCATGCGGCTCATGCCACCGACGAGAACGACTTCGTCGATTTCGGCAGCGGTGACGCCGGCATCCTTGAGAGCGGCCTTGCACGGCGCGATCGTGCGCTGGACGAGATCGTCGACCAGGCTTTCGAGCTTGGCGCGGGTCAGCTTCAGCGTCAGGTGCTTCGGGCCGGAGGCGTCAGCGGTGATGAACGGCAGGTTGATTTCGGTCTGCTGCGAGGAGGACAGCTCGATCTTCGCCTTTTCCGCAGCTTCCTTAAGGCGCTGCAGGGCGAGCTTGTCGTTCTTCAGGTCGATGCCGTTGTCCTTCTTGAACTCGGCAACGAGATATTCGACGAGACGCATGTCGAAGTCTTCACCGCCGAGGAAGGTATCGCCGTTGGTGGACTTCACTTCGAAGACGCCGTCGCCGATCTCGAGGATCGAAATATCGAAGGTGCCGCCGCCAAGGTCGTAGACGGCGATCGTCTTGCCTTCTTTTTTGTCGAGGCCGTAGGCGAGAGCGGCAGCGGTCGGCTCGTTGATGATGCGCAGAACTTCAAGACCGGCGATCTTGCCGGCATCCTTGGTTGCCTGGCGCTGCGCGTCGTTGAAATAGGCCGGAACGGTGATGACCGCCTTCTCGACCTTTTCGCCGAGATAGGATTCGGCGGTTTCCTTCATCTTCTGAAGGATCATCGCGGAAATCTGTGCGGGCGAGTAGCCCTTGCCATTGGCTTCGACCCAGGCGTCGCCATTGTCGCCCTTGACGATGCTGAAGGGAACGAGATGCTTGTCCTTCTCGACGGTCGGATCTTCGTAGCGGCGGCCGATCAGGCGCTTGACAGCAAAGAGCGTGTTCGTCGGGTTGGTGACCGCCTGGCGCTTGGCCGGCTGGCCGACGAGGCGCTCGCCGTCATCGGAAAAAGCCACCATGGAAGGGGTCGTGCGCGCACCTTCCGCATTCTCGATGACCTTCGCGTCCTTGCCGTCCATGACTGCGACGCAGGAATTCGTCGTTCCGAGGTCGATACCAATTACTTTTGCCATGTCATTCTCTCCTTGAAGCAAGCTGTCGGAACCCCCAGAAGGCATTTCCCTGACAGCCCCTTACGGGATGGGTCTACTTAAGATTACGCAATCGTGATTGCGGTGATGCGGCGTATATAAGGAGCGGTTTTCTGGACTGCAAGGCGGGAAATCGCCCGGAATCCAGCAAAACGAATGTGTTGCCTCCAATTTTGACGGTAGCCGGGAAAGAGCTCTGCCCATAGCAGGAGGGTGGCTGATTTCCGCGCATGCCCTGCAATGGCGGGTGGCGGTTTTACGGCAGAGACATGCGACAGGCAAAGGCGCTGAACATCGCAGGCGAATCGGAAAGGTCGCGATGCGTTTTGCGGATCGGGCCTGTGCCGGGCGCGCTGCAAAAATCTCACTGGCCCATGATCAGATCGAGCAGCGTGGTGCGCCGCGGCTGCACCGAAGAGGTCGTCTGCGGCGTCCCGACATTGCCGGGCGGTACGACGTTTCCATAGTCGGACCCGTCGCTTTCGGCAATGTCGGCAGGCGGAACCGGGCCGTTTCCTGACGGCGCGGTTTGCTGCCGGACGGGCGCCTGCGGATAGCGGTTGGCATTCTCGTCACCACCGAAGACACCGGAAATGATGCCGCCGATCATCGTCGATGGCGGCGCTTCGGCCGTGACCGGCTGCCCGCCGTCCGGTGCTGCCTGCGCCATCGGCTGGCCGCTGTTCTGATCGCCGATCAGCTGGCCGTTGCCGAAGAGCGGCGCCGGCGAAAGACCCTTGTGGGCGGCGATCATGAATTCCTTCCAGGCCTTGGCCGGCAGGCCGCCGCCGGTCACCTTCTTCATCGGCTTGCCGTCGTCATTGCCGAACCAGACGCCTGTCGTGAGGTTGCTGGTGAAGCCGACGAACAGCGCGTCGCGTGAATTCTGCGTCGTGCCGGTCTTTCCCGCCGCCTGCCAGCCGGGAATCTTGGCGCTCTTGCCGGTGCCGTTGTCGATGACGCCCATCATCATCGCATCCATCTGCGCGGCGATCTGTTCGGACAGCACACGCGGCGGGCTGTCATAGGTATTTTCGTAAAGAACCTTGCCGTCTGCGGTCGTCACCCGGCGGATGACGTGCGGCGTCGCCTTGTAGCCGCCGTTCATGAAGGCGGCATAGGAGGCGGTGAGTTCCATCAGCGACACTTCCGACGTGCCGAGCGCAATCGAGGCGTTCGGCTGCAGCTCGCTTTCGATGCCGAGCCGGTGGGCAAGCTTGATCACCTGGTCGGGCCCGTCATACATCACCAGCTGCGCGGCAACCGTGTTCAGCGACTTGGAAAGCGCGGTGGCAAGGGTCACTTCGCCATTGTATTTCTTCTCGTAATTCTCCGGCGTCCAGTCACCGATGCGGATCGGCGCGTCATTGAACACCGAAAAGGGCGTCAGCCCCTTTTCCAGCGCTGCGGCATAGACGAAAGGCTTGAACGAGGAGCCCGGCTGGCGTTTGGCCTTGACGGCGCGGTTGAACTGGCTCGTTGCATAGTCCCTGCCGCCGACCAGCGCCCGGATTGCGCCGGTGCCGTCGATCGAGACGAGGGCTGCCTGCGAGGCGTCGAGCTTGTCGCCTTCCGCGTCGAGCACACCGACCAGTGATTGCTCGGCCTTTTTTTCCAGTGACTTGTCGATGGTCGTATCGACGATGACGTCCTCCTTGACGTCGCCGATCAGGCCCGGCAATTGATCCATCACCATGTCGGCGACATAATGCCCGGCGCCCGACCAGTAACTCTTGGCCGAAGCCGGGGTCTGCGACATCGCGGTCTTGACCTCGGAATCGGTGATGAAACCCTGTTCGCGCATCGCCGCGAGCACGAGCTGAGCACGCGCATTCGCAGCGTCCGCGTCGCGGGCCGGCGAAAGCCGCGACGGCGCCTTGAGCAGCCCGGCCAGCACCGCCGCCTCGCCGAGGTTCACGTCGCGCGCCGATTTGCTGAAGTAGCGGCGTGACGCGGCTTCGACGCCATAGGCGTTCGATCCGAAGAACACCCGGTTGAGATACATCGCAAGGATCTGGTCCTTGGTGTATTTCTGCTCCAGCCAGAAAGCGAGCAGTACCTCCTGCACCTTGCGCTCCAGCGTTCTCTCGGGAGAGAGGAAGAGGTTCTTGGCAAGCTGCTGCGTCAGCGTCGAGCCGCCCTGCACCATGTGGCCGGCCGTCAAATTGGTGACGATCGCCCGGCCGAGGCCGAGTGGATCGACGCCGAAATGCGAATAAAAACGCCGGTCTTCGATGGCGATGACGGCCTCGGGAATATAGGGCGACATGTTTTCGAGTGATAGCGCCTCGCCGCCGGTGGCGCCGCGATTGGCGATGACGCTGCCGTCGACGGCGGTGATCTTGACGTTCGGCGGCCGCTCGGGAATTGCCCATGTGCTGGCGCTCGGCATGCGCGAACCATAATAGACCACAAGCCCGGCAACGCCGATGCCGGCCCAGATGAAAAGCACGACGCACCAATAGACCACACGTCGCAGAAAGCCGAAAAAGCCGCCGCCTTCACGCTCGCGCGGCTCGCGCCGCCGCTGGCGGGCGGCCCGCTGCGGTGGGGGCCTGGAACCGCCGCGCCGTGTCGGTCTGCTGCCGACGACGCGGTCATCGGCATCGAGCGAAAATTCGTCATCGTCGCGGGCCGGGCGGCCGCTGAAGGACGGTTCTATTCTGTCGCTTGATCTGCCTCTGCCTGCCATCGCCGACCGGTCGCATCCCCTGTTCGATCGCGAAGCCCGCTTCGCATAACGGCGCCCCTGCAGCGCTGCGTGTCCTTCCGGACGCGCAAAGAACGCTGTAGCACTTTGAAGGGCTGCGTGATTTTGCCTTCAACCGATTCCGGTTCAAGGAACGACGCAGCGGGCGACGCGATCATCCGATTGAACTGTAATTGCGGCGATTTAACGGGATGTTAAAGGGCGGCAAACGACGGCGCCGCGCTGCCTCGCGTTAGATCGTCTCTTCAATATTGGCGGGCTTCGCAATCGTCGGGCGTTTCCGGATCCTGCTTATATTCCCACTGTCGGTGACCTCGCGCGGACCAAGGCTTCCCGCTGCTGCCTCGCTGCCCTTCGTCACGCCCGCTGAGGCCGGGAGATCGCGCCCGTCGCGGATCGTCCTTCGCGGCCACCTGCGGGAGCAGAGACACGTTGAATCGATCAAATGCGATTTCTGATTTAAGGAATTATGCGCAGGGCGGAACCAATAGGCTCGACGATTGTTTATTGAGAAGCGGGACACCCCCTCACGTCCCGCCTATGATCGGCCGTCTCCCCTCAACGCGCGCCGATCGACATCAGGCCCGGTGCATCCCCCCAAGGAGCGCCGGGCTTTTTCTGGCACTGCTGTCGCATTGAACCCGTCCATGCAGAAAGGGCGGCATCGCTGCCGCCCTCGATATTTCAGTTGTCGCAGGACGGGTCGCCCGGGCGGCAGACAAAGGGCGAAGCCCTGGGATCCGGGCGGTTGTAGGTGTCGGCCTTCCCGCCCCTGAACTGCGGCAGATCACGGAAATTCGAACTCCTGTTGTCGTCATCCCTGCGGACCTCTCTGCGCCGTTCCTCCCTGCGGACGTCGTCGCGTCGGTCCCGGTCACGATCCCGGTATTCGCGGACCTGATAATCCCGATCCCGATACTCCCGCGGCCGGTAATCCCGATCCCGGTAGTCGCGGTCGCGGTAATAATAGTCCGGGCCGCGGCTCCAGCGGTCACGCTCGCGATAGAAATCGCGGCCGCGGTAGTAGCGGTCCCAATAATTGCCGACGCTGAAGGTAACCATTGGAATGCCCAGCGGACGGTAATATTGCGGACCGACATAGACACGGCGTTGCTGATAGACGGCCTGCACATACTGGCCGGAAACCCAGCCGCGGCCGCCGTAGAATTCGACGTCGCACCAGTTGACGTTGGAAAGACATCCACGGATTTCGACCGAAGAGCCGGCGGGGATGACTGCGACGGCGGGATAGCGCGTGCTTGGTCCCGCACGCATGTTGACATTCGCCGTCGAGTAACCCTCGGCGGCCTGTACTACCGCCGGAGCCAACACAAGCAGCGCGGCCGCGGCGATCTTGACGATGAGGTTTTTCACGCTTCTCACTCCTCGTTGGCGTGTTTTCAGCAGCACTTGGCTGCGTTTCTTTGCGGCATATGCCATATGCGCAAAGATAGAGCGATCGCCGGCATTTGTTAGGGCGTCACCATTTTCCTTGTCTTTCAAAAGCTTATACTGAGGTCGCGATGAACGCAGCTTGAACGAGGGGGATTTTGTGATGCGATTTGGCGGTTTCGACACCGCAGACGCTTGTGCAAGTGTCGTTAACCGCTCGTTAACCTTTCGAAGGCAGTCTCGTTGCAATACCGCCTTCTCCTTGACCACGGATGAACTGGCACTGAGACGAGCGGATAACGAAAGGCCGGTTTGAACCGGCCTTTTTGTTGTCGCAAATTTTTGTGCTGCGTGAGACGCGCCAGTCTCTCTCAGGCGGCAAGGGCCTGAAGAATCCGTATCCAGGAGCGGATGCCCTTGTGATAGGAGAGAAGCTCGTATTTTTCGTTCGGCGAATGGATGCGGTCGTCGCTGAGGCCGAAGCCGACGAGCAGTGATTCCATGCCGAGCATCCTCTGGAAGTCGCCGACGATCGGGATCGAGCCGCCCATGCCGATGACGATGGCGGGTTTCGGCCATTCGTCGGAAAGCGCCGTCTTTGCCTTGGTCAGCAGAGGCGAGTCATAGGAGAGATGAATCGCCGGCGAGCCACCATGCGGATGGAATTCGACCGAGCAATCGGCCGGAATTTTCGACCTGACATAGTTGCGGAAAGCCTCGCGGATGGCGGTCGGATCCTGGGTGCCGACGAGCCGGAACGACACTTTCGCCGAAGCCTTGGCGGCGATCACCGTCTTGAAGCCTTCGCCGGTATATCCGCCCCAGATGCCGTTGATTTCGGCGGTCGGCCGCGCCCAGGTCAGTTCCAGCACCGACCGGCCCTTTTCGCCGGAGGGAATGGAAAGGCCGACTTCGCCGAGGAATTTGTCCGCGGTCTTGCCGAGCGTCTCCCATGACGCCTTGATGTTGTCGGGCGTTTCCTCGACGCCGTCATAGAAGCCGTCAAGCGTGATGCGCCCGGTTTCGTCGTGCAGGCCGGCAAGCGCCTCGACGAGAATATGGATCGGATTTGCCGCCGCGCCGCCGAACAGACCGGAATGCAGATCGCGGTCGGCGGCGGTGACGACCACCTCCTCGCCGACGAGGCCGCGCAGCGCCGCGGCGATTGCCGGCGTGTCGCGGTCCCACATGCCGGTATCGCAGACAAGCGCATAGTCGGCCTTCAGCTCGGCGGCGTTGGCTTCGAGGAAAGGTTTCAGCGACGGCGAGCCCGATTCTTCCTCGCCTTCGAAGAGAATGGTGATGCGGCAGGGAAGCGCGCCGTTGATCTCCTTATAGGCGCGGCAGGCTTCGACGAAGGTCATCAGCTGGCCCTTGTCGTCGGATGTGCCGCGGCCGGTCAGGATCTTGCGGCCCTCGCCGATATCCTTGATCGACGGCTCGAAGGGATCGTTTTCCCAGAGCTCGATCGGATCGACCGGCTGCACGTCGTAATGGCCGTAGAACAGTACATGGGGCGCATCGGCGGAGGCTCCGGCATGGTGGGCGACCACCATCGGATGGCCGGGCGTGTCACGCACCGAAGCGGAAAAGCCGATTCCCTGGAGATAGGCGACCAGCCATTCGGCGGCCTTCCGGCATTCCGCCTTGAAGGCGGGATCGGTGGAAATCGACTGGATGCGCAGAAGCTCGAACAGCTTTTCGAGACTCGAGGAAAGGTTCTGATCCGCGCGTGCAAGCACCTGTTGTACATCCGTCATTTTCGACTCCTTTTTGAAATTCGGCCGGACGATAGACCAAACCAGCAGGGCAGGCGAGGCGGAAAAAACAAAAGGGGGCGCGGCGGAAGTGACCTGATCTGACCCGCGTCGGGAAGATTTGTCGGATAGTATAGAAGAACATCCTAATTCAATTTACGGTTATTTAGTACAACCAAATTAACTTGACCGAATTCAGCTGTGCGAGGGGCGAGATGTTTTCGGTCATTACTTGTATTCGCGACAATCACGATTGGCGGCTGGTGCTCGCGGCGGCCGTGGTCTGCCTGATCGGCGCGATGGCGGCGATGCTACCGCTTGCCCGCGCCCAGGAATGCGATGCCGGACGCCGCAAGCTTTGGATCGGCGCGTCGGCTTTCGCCTTCGGCACCGGCGTATGGGCAACCCATTTCATCGCGATGCTGGCCTATGACGGCGGCATGCCGATCACCTACCAGCTGGGCCTGACGGCGCTTTCCTTCCTCTTGTCGGTGGTCGCCTCGTGGGCGGCAATCCTCGTCGCTTCGCAAGGCCGGGGCAGGTTTTCGTGCATCCAAGGCGGCGTCCTGATGGCGCTCGGCATCGCCTCGATGCACCTGACCGGCATGCAGGCGATCGAGACGCAGGCGGTTATCCTCTACGACCCGTACATGACGTTGAGTGCGGTACTCGCGGGGGTGCTGCTGTCGAGCATTGCCTTCCACGCCTTCTTCCACTTGAAGGGACTGAAACGGCTCCTCGCCTCGTCGGTCACCTTCGTCCTTGCGATCTGCGCACTCCACTTCATTTCGATGGCCAGCATCACACTCGTGCCGGATCCCGGCAAAGAGGTTCCGGCAACGGTGCTGGATACCAGCCTGCTGGCCGCGATCGTCGTAGTGGCGGCCACAGCTCTCATTCTGATCGCTATTGCTGTGGTCTTTGTCGAAAGCCACCTGACGGATCTGAGGGGGCTGGCAAATGCGTCGCAGGAAGGATTGCTGATCCTGCGGGAAGGCAGGATTATCGATGCCAACGAACGCTTTCAGGGCCTTTCCGGCTGGAAGCTTGCCGATCTCCTGGGCAAGGCGCCCTCCATTGTCTTAACCCAGGGACAGAACAGGCCGGGCGAGACGCTGCTCAACACCAGGAACGGCAGGGAGATCTCCGTCGAAGTGAACACCAGCAGGATCGTCTATCGCGGACACAACTGCGACGTGCTGGCGGTGCGCGATCTCACCGAGCGCAGGCAGGCCGAGGAGATGATCGAGCACCTCGCCCACCACGATGTTCTCACCGACCTTCCAAATCGGTCGTTGTTCGACAAGCGCATCCGCCAGGCGCTGCAGATGGCCAAGGGAAAGAACAGCGAGGTTGCCCTCTTCTATATCGATCTCGATCGCTTCAAGACCGTCAACGATATTTTCGGCCACGCCGAGGGCGACCGCATTCTTTGCAAAGTCGCCTCGATCCTGCGTCGCGTGGCCGATGAACGGGATACCATCGCCCGTCTCGGCGGCGATGAATTTGCCATCATTCAGTCCGCCGGACAGCAACCGGCGGCCGCGCAGAAGCTCGCAGCCGCGATCCTCGACGAATTCGCCGCCGAGATGGATATGGCGCGCGACCCGACCGCCGTTGGCGTCAGCCTCGGCATCGCTCTTTATCCAACAGACGGAAGCGATGCAGACGAGATCTGCAACAACGCCGATATCGCCCTCTATCGGGTCAAGCACGGCGGCCGCGGCAAGGCCTGCTTCTTCAATGCGGAAATGGACGAGGCCACGCGAGCCCGCCGCCAGATCGAAAGCGAACTGCGCCACGCCATCACCCGCAATCAGATCCATGTCAGCTATCAGCCGGTTCTTGATGCACAGAGCGGCGAGATCAGCGGTTACGAGGCCCTGATGCGCTGGAACCGGCCGGGCCACGGCCTGAGCGAGCCGGATATCTTCATTCCGATCGCCGAGGAAAGCGGGTCGATCGTCCAGCTCGGCGAGTGGGTGCTGCAGCAGGCCTGCAAGGAGGCCGCGCGCTGGCCGCTTCCGCTGAGGATCGCCGTCAACGTCTCGCCGGTGCAGTTCATGCTGCCAAACCTATGCGAGCGGATCGAGGCGATCCTCAAGGAAACCGGGCTTGCGCCCGGCCGGCTGGAAATCGAGATCACCGAGGCCGCTCTCATCCGTGATCGCGACCGGGTGATGGCCACGCTGCAGCGTCTGCGCAGTCTGGGTGTTCACATCGTCATGGACGACTTCGGCACCGGTTTTTCCTCGCTTTCCAACCTGCGAACCTTCCCTTTCGACAAGATCAAGGTCGACCGCAGCTTCACCGGAATGCTGGACCATGACGCGGCGGCGCGCTCGATCGTGCGCGCGATCATCGGCCTCGGTCACAGTCTCGGCATGCCTGTCGTGACGGAGGGCGTCGAAACCGAGACGCAGCGCCAGATCGTCGTCGAAGAAGGCTGTGCGCAGGTACAGGGGTTTTTGCTCGGCAGACCGGATGTCGAGCCGAGCACCAAGCTCGCTGTCCGCGAAAGCCTCCTGTCCTCGACAGCCTAATGCATGTCGCCCCGACGTGTGCAGCGGTTCCGGGACAACGACATGCATAAAAACAAAAGGCTAAAGCGCGTCGCATGAATCAAATTTGATACGACGCGCTTTAAACGGACGATCCGTCGATAGCGTGGCGGCGATCCACCCGTCTTGCCGGCGAGCAATGCCGGTCAGAGCGCCTTGGCGTTTTCCAGCAGCCGGCGGATATATTCGAGCGTCAGCTCGCGCTCGAAAGTCCGAAAGCCCTTGAACAGCGCGAGGTCGGCCTCGCGCGCGCTTTCGATCGCCTCGGCTTCCATGGCACGCGCCTTCGGCGTCAGGAAGATCAGCTGCGCCCGCTTATCGGATGGATGCGGCCGACGTTCGATCAGCCCGTCGCGGACCATGCGCGACAGCGTATTGGCCATGGTCGCCTGCTCGATATCGACCCGCTCGAGCAGCTGTTTCTGGGTCAGGCCGTCTTCGCCCCAGAGTTCCAGCAGAATGGGAAACTGACCGGGAGAAAAACCGAGCCCGACCGCGCGCCGGTGCAGCGAGCGGGCAAAACCCTTCGCCAGCTGGCTGGCAAGGTAAGCTCCCGAATCCATGCGGTTAAATCCCATGATTGCAAGTTAGGCTCAAAACCATGCCGGAGACAATGCAGCAAATCGCATAGGACGCTCCAAAAAATGCAAGCTTCGCCCATCGTTTCGAGGAGCTGGAAAAACAAAAGTCGCCATGACCTGGAGGTTGGCCATGGCGACCTTAAAATGGGGACAAAGGCCCGGAGAGGGGGATAAAGGCCTTTGTCCAAGCCTGATGCGGCGGGGGACAAGCCGGTAATCAGACCCGCGGCGCGATCAAGCGCCGGTGACATGAATTTGTAACTGCGAATGTGGTTTTTCAAGGGTCACGCCACGTTACAAATCGGTAACAGTTTGGTGAGCAGGAATCCCTTCTGCATACTTCCTTGAACCCGACGCCATAATCTCCTGGCGCGCCGAACTTTATATGGACCTCGTTCCGTGCCCGCGCTATCCATGCACGCATGAAAAAAGGCGATCACCTCTTCCTAGTCGACGGTTCCGGTTTTATCTTCCGGGCGTTTCATGCATTGCCGCCGCTGACGCGCAAGACGGACGGCCTGCCGGTCGGCGCCGTTTCCGGTTTCTGCAACATGCTGTGGAAGCTCCTGAGGGATGCGCGCAATACCGATGTCGGGGTGACGCCGACCCATCTTGCCGTCATCTTCGATTATTCCGCCAAGACATTCCGCAAGGATCTGTACGACGCCTACAAGGCGAACCGTTCAGCCCCGCCGGAAGAGCTCATCCCGCAATTCGGGCTGATCCGCGAGGCAACCCGCGCCTTCAATTTGCCCTGTATCGAGACCGAAGGCTTCGAAGCCGACGACATCATCGCCACCTATGCCCGCCAGGCCGAAGCGACCGGAGCCGACGTCACCATCGTTTCCTCCGACAAGGATCTGATGCAGCTCGTCACAGCAAATGTCCACATGTATGACAGCATGAAGGACAAGCAGATCGGCATTCCCGATGTCCTCGAGAAATGGGGCGTGCCGCCGGAAAAGATGATCGACCTGCAGGCAATGACCGGCGATTCCGTCGACAATGTGCCCGGCATTCCCGGCATCGGCCCGAAAACCGCGGCCCAGCTGCTTGAGGAATACGGGGATCTCGACACGCTGCTCGAACGCGCCACCGAGATCAAGCAGGTCAAGCGCCGCGAGACCATTCTAGCCAATATCGAGATGGCCAAGCTTTCGCGCGAACTCGTGCGGCTGCGCACCGACGTGCCGCTCGATCTCGATCTCGACGCGCTGGTGCTGGAGCCGCAGAACGGCCCGAAGCTGATCGGCTTTCTCAAGACGATGGAATTCACGACGCTGACGCGACGGGTCGCCGAAGTCTGCGATTGTGATGCAAACGCCATCGAACCGGCGGTCGTCCGCATCGAATGGGGTGATGCCGCCCATGGTCCCGATCTCGATGCGGTCGAGCCTGCGCCCGTGGCCGGCGGCATTCCTGATGTCTCGGGGCCGTCCGTGCCCGTGCCGCCGCGTGCGAAGGCTGGCGTCGAAGGCGCCTTTTCACCTGCCGATCTTGCCAAGGCGCGGGCCGAGGCCTTTGCGACGCTGCCCTTCGATCATTCCACCTATGTGACGATCCGCGATCTGGCGACGCTCGACCGATGGATCGCCGATGCGCGCGACACCGGCCTCGTGGCCTTCGATACCGAGACGACGTCGCTCGATGCCATGCAGGCCGAGCTCGTCGGCTTTGCGATGGCGATCGCCGACAATGTCGCCGACCCCACCGGCACGAAGATCCGCGCCGCCTATGTGCCGCTTGCCCACAAGAACGGCGTCGGCGATCTGCTCGGCGGCGGCCTTGCCGAAAATCAGGTCCCGATGCGCGATGCCCTGCCGCGGCTGAAGGCGTTGCTGGAGGACGCTGCGGTTCTCAAGGTCGCCCAGAACCTGAAATACGACTATCTCTTGATGAAGCGTTATGGCATCGAGACGAAGAGTTTCGACGACACGATGCTGATCTCCTACGTGCTAGACGCCGGCACCGGCGCCCATGGCATGGACCCGCTCTCGGAAAAATTCCTCGGCCATACGCCGATCCCCTACAAGGATGTGGCCGGCAGCGGCAGGGCGAACGTGACCTTCGATCTGGTCGATATCGACCGCGCCACTCACTATGCCGCCGAAGACGCCGACGTGACGCTGCGCCTTTGGCTGGTGCTGAAGCCGCGGCTGGCCGCAGCCGGACTGACCAGCGTTTATGAACGGTTGGAGCGGCCGCTATTGCCGGTGCTGGCGCGCATGGAGGCGCGCGGCATCACCGTCGACCGGCAGATCCTGTCGCGTCTGTCCGGCGAGCTGGCCCAGGGTGCGGCGCGCCTGGAGGACGAGATCTACACGCTGGCCGGCGAGCGTTTCAATATCGGCTCGCCGAAGCAGCTCGGTGATATCCTGTTCGGCAAGATGGGTCTTGCCGGCGGCAGCAAGACGAAGACCGGGCAATGGTCGACCTCCGCCTCGGTGCTCGAGGATCTCGCCGCCGCCGGTTTCGAGCTGCCGCGCAAGATCGTCGACTGGCGCCAGCTCACCAAGCTGAAATCGACCTACACCGATGCGCTTCCCGGCTATGTGCATCCGGAGACAAAGCGGGTCCACACCTCCTACTCGCTGGCCTCGACGACGACAGGGCGGCTATCCTCCTCCGAGCCGAACCTGCAGAACATTCCGGTGCGCACCGCCGAAGGCCGCAAGATCCGCACCGCCTTCATCTCGACACCGGGCCACAAGCTGATTTCCGCCGATTACAGCCAGATCGAACTGCGCGTGCTTGCCCATGTGGCCGAGATCCCGCAGCTGACCAAGGCCTTCGAGGATGGCGTCGATATTCACGCCATGACGGCGTCGGAAATGTTCGGCGTGCCGGTCGAAGGCATGCCGGGCGAGGTGCGCCGCCGCGCCAAGGCGATCAATTTCGGCATCATCTACGGCATCTCGGCCTTCGGGCTCGCCAATCAGCTTTCGATCGAGCGGTCGGAAGCCGGCGACTATATCAAGAAATATTTCGAGCGCTTCCCTGGCATCCGCGACTATATGGAAAGCCGCAAGGCGATGGCGCGCGACAAGGGTTATGTCGAGACGATCTTCGGCCGGCGAATCAACTATCCCGAAATCCGCTCGTCCAATCCGTCGGTGCGCGCCTTCAACGAGCGGGCCGCGATCAACGCGCCGATCCAGGGCTCGGCCGCCGACGTCATCCGCCGGGCGATGATCAAGATGGAGCCGGCGCTTGTTGAAGCCGGTCTTGCCCAGCGTGTGCGCATGCTCTTGCAGGTGCACGACGAACTCATCTTCGAAGTCGAGGATGAGGATGTCGAAAAGGCGATGCCGATCATCGTCTCGGTCATGGAAAACGCCACCATGCCGGCGCTCGAAATGCGCGTGCCGCTGCGCGTCGATGCCCGCGCCGCCACCAATTGGGACGAGGCGCATTGAGCGTCTCCCCAAAATGGAAAAAGATTTTTCCGTTTCACGCAACTCATTGAAATGGCGACGCTTTGCCTCTGGGAGCTGTATCGGAACGATCCGGCTGGAAGGAACTTATTAACCTTCCTTTTCTATCCCGGTAGGGTCGTAATTTGTCAGGCATGAGTGAGTAGCGGACGCATGCGTTTTCCCAGAACCAATTTGACGGATGCCGCAGATTTTTCCAGCGGGCTTGAAACGGAGCTTGTGGAGGAAAATCCCGGTGAAAAGCCGGCGGCGCCGATCTGGCAGAGCAACTTTTCGCTCGCGCCGAATGTTCGCTTCACGCGCACCCCGGAAACGCTGATCAGCCGGCGCCGTCCGCCGAACGAGCCCGTTCGCGACGAACCGCAGCTCGAACAGCAGGCGATACGGATCGAACCGGTCGCCGTCGATGTGCCGTTCGACATCTATCTGCCGGAGCCGAGCGAGCTTGCCGCAGCGCCGGCTGCGATGATCGAGATGCCGCAGCCGCCGGCTTCCGGCCGGGCGGAGGCGCCTGCCTTGCGCGCTGCTTCCGAACTGTCTTCGATTTCCGATTTCGCCTTCTGGGAAGTCATGGCCTTCGAAGAGGGCGAGCCGGTCCGCACACCCTCGATCGTTGTCCCGAAGATCGAGACCACGCCCGAATCGATCACGGCCCTGTTCCGTGTCATGGAATGGCGTCCGGGCGCGCCGAAACCGGCTGCCGCCGCATCGCGCCCGATCCAGCCGGCGGCCGCACCCCCGCATCGGCCGCTCCGCGGCCGCCGGCCGCGATCTCCCTGGAAAAGCCGGTGCGTGCTGCGGAGCCGATTGTGCTGGCGCGGAGAGGCGTGCCCCAGGCATCCCAGACCGCGCCAATGCCGCAGGCTACTCCGATGCCTCAGGCGACACCGTTGCCCCAGGCTACAGCGTTGCCCCAGGCGGCGCCGGTGCCTCGGTCGACGCCTCCGGTCGCCGCCGTCCTGCCGTCGCCGCGCCTGATGGCAAGACCGGAAAAGGTCGACGCGTCAGGCTATGAATTCCCGCCGCGCGCCCTGTTGCAGGAGCCGCCGGAACGGCTTGGCGAGATCATGTCGCAGGAGACGCTGGAGCAGAATGCCGGCCTTCTGGAAAGCGTGCTCGAGGATTTCGGCATCAAGGGCGAGATCATTCATGTTCGCCCCGGTCCCGTCGTCACCCTCTATGAATTCGAGCCGGCGCCCGGCGTGAAGTCATCGCGCGTCATCGGTCTCGCCGACGATATCGCCCGCTCGATGTCGGCGCTTTCGGCCCGCGTCGCCGTCGTCCCCGGCCGCAACGTCATCGGTATCGAACTGCCGAATGTCACCCGTGAAACAGTCTATTTCCGCGAGATGATCGAGAGCCAGGATTTCGACAAGAGCGGCTATAAGCTGGCGCTCGGCCTCGGCAAGACCATCGGCGGCGAGCCTGTCATCGCCGAGCTGGCGAAGATGCCGCACCTGCTCGTCGCCGGCACCACCGGCTCGGGCAAGTCGGTCGCCATCAACACGATGATCCTGTCGCTGCTCTACCGCATGACCCCGGAACAGTGCCGGCTGATCATGGTCGACCCGAAGATGCTCGAGCTCTCCGTCTATGACGGCATTCCGCATCTGCTGACCCCCGTCGTCACCGATCCGAAGAAGGCGGTCATGGCGCTGAAATGGGCGGTGCGCGAGATGGAGGAGCGTTATCGCAAGATGTCGCGCCTCGGCGTGCGCAACATCGACGGCTATAATGGCCGCGTCTCCCAGGCGCGCGAAAAGGGCGAGACCATCCATATCATGGTCCAGACCGGCTTCGACAGGGGAACCGGTGCGCCGGTCGAGGAGCAGCAGGAGCTGGATCTCGCGCCGATGCCCTACATCGTCGTCATCGTCGACGAAATGGCCGACCTGATGATGGTCGCCGGCAAGGAGATCGAAGGCGCCATCCAGCGCCTGGCGCAGATGGCGCGTGCGGCCGGCATTCATCTGATCATGGCGACGCAGCGCCCGTCGGTCGACGTCATCACCGGCACGATCAAGGCGAACTTCCCGACCCGCATCTCCTTCCAGGTCACCTCGAAGATCGACAGCCGCACCATTCTCGGCGAACAGGGCGCCGAGCAGCTGCTCGGCCAGGGCGACATGCTGCACATGCAGGGCGGCGGCAGGATTGCCCGCGTGCACGGTCCCTTCGTTTCGGATGCCGAGGTCGAAAAGGTCGTTGCTCATCTGAAGACCCAGGGGCGCCCCGAATATCTCGACACCGTTACCGCCGACGAAGAGGAAGAGCCGGAAGAGGAAGAGGCCGGCGCCGTGTTCGACAAGAGCGCCATGGCCTCCGAGGATGGCAACGAGCTCTACGAGCAGGCAGTCAAGGTCGTCATGCGCGACAAGAAGTGCTCGACCTCCTACATCCAGCGCCGCCTCGGCATCGGCTATAACCGCGCCGCCTCATTGGTCGAACGCATGGAAAAGGAAGGCCTCGTCGGCCCGGCCAATCACGTCGGCAAGCGCGAGATCGTTTCCGGGCGGGGCGACGGCGAATAGCCGCCGCGCCTATAGAAAAGACGATTCGTCGCCTGCTCCGATTATCCAACGGAAAGATGGCAAATTCTTCAGAAGAGTCATTCACGGCGCGGACGCGCCGTGGCTGGATCTCTGTGACAAGCACAGAGATGAGGGTGGGTGAGTAAGCGCCTCCGCCAGGATTTTCTGCTGGCATGTGATGATATGGCGTGAGACACCGGTTACGGAAGGCCAGAGAGACGGCTGTACATGCAGCGCGAAGGAAAACCCGTTTCAGTCCCTGCGACAGTGGATGCGGAAGCTCTATCTCTCCTCCCTCATCTCTGTGCTTGTTGTAAAGCCCGGATACATACCTGACAGATGTTCGGAGACATGCCTGACACTCAGTCCGGGCTTTTGAGATCGATTTTTGCGACCTGAGTTGCGCCGAAGAATACGCCGTAGAGACCGTCGTACTGGAGCGGACGGATGGCGAGGCGCTCGGTTTTGAAGGCGTTGGGCACGCGCCAGAATCGCCCCTTGAAGCTGACATAGCCCTTGGTTGTTCCAACGCGGCGCACGATCTCACCGCTGTCATAGACCGGTTCGGGCAGGCGGTCGGGAAAGGGACGCGATGAGGGACGGTAGCGGCTCGCCGGCACGGCCATGTCGATGCCCTGGTGGGGGCGGTGATGGTTGTAGATGTCGCGCCAGCGGTCGAAGGCGTGTTGCGCCTGAGCGTGGCTGGCGAGCGCGGCAAAGTCGAAGACCTCCGCCTTGAGGCTGCGGTGGAAGCGTTCGTTCTTACCGCGGCCCTGAGGGTGGTAGGGCTTGGCATGGATGAGGTCGATGCCGAGCTTGAGCAGCCAGACGCGCAACCTTGTCCATTGGTTGGGCACGCCGGTGCCCCACGGCCTGCCGTTGTCGGTATAGATGGCCATCGGCAGGCCGTGGCGGCGCAGGATCGGCTCCAGCCGGCCGCGAACGGTCAGCATGCGCTCGTCGGCGCAGGCTTCGAGCCCGACGGCGAAGCGGGAATGGTCGTCGATAACCGTTAGAGGATGACACCAGAGACCTGAGACGAGCTGCGTGCGGCCCTTGAAGTCCATCTGCCAGAGCAGGTTGGGCGCCTCGCGCTCGAAGCGGCCGAGCGCTGGCTGGCCGCCCATCTGCGGCCCGATGCGGTCGTGGCGCACCAGGATGGCATGGACGGTGGAGGCAGATGGCGGCGCGGTCCCGAGATCCTGCAGCCGGCGGGCGATCTTGCGCGCCCCCCAGGCCGGATGTTCGTCGCGTATCTCCAGCACCGCGCCCTCGAGGTCGACGGCGGTGCGCCGCGGGCTCGCATGCGGACGGCGGGAGCGGTCCTCCACCGGCTCGCCTGCCCGCAGGCGCTGCAGCCAGACATAGCCTGTCTGCCGGCTGATGCCGAAGCGCTGGCAAAGCGCCGAGACATTCGCACCTTCGAGCCCCGCCAACCGGCAGAATTCCAAACGCTCATCCACAACTGACCTCGACCGCCAAACCATGCAGACCTCCCGAAAAAACATCTCGAGAGTGTCAGGCATGTCTCCGAACATCTGTCAGGTATGTATCCGGGCTTTACACTTGTCACAGAGATCCAGCGCGCCCAAGTCGTTGGGCGCGGAAGACCTTTCTTCGCGGTACATCACGTCGCTTGCCGGACGTGCAATTCATGCCGCTGGCCTGATCTGTTACCAGGGCCTGCGGCATCGCAAATTTCTGCTGTCGTTCGTCTATTGAACGTCGGCGAGCAGCCCATCGAGGATCGCAACCATCTTCTGCTTGGCCTCTTCGAGCGAGCCGCTATTGTCGAGCTCCGTCACGTCGTAGTCGCCGCGCACCGTCAGCGGCCCGCGGACGAGTCTCGCCATGATATCCTCATGCGTCTCGCGCCCGCGCGCCTCCAGCCGGCTGGCAAGCACTTCGGGGCGGGCGGTGACGTTTATCACCTTGAGCCGCGGGAAAGCGGCCTGGAAACGGTGAAGTGCCGAACGCGAACCATTGGCGACGACGACATGGCCGCGGGACAGTGCCACCGAGACCTCGGCCGGAATACCGTATTTCAGGCCGTGCGCCTCCCACCAGACGGCGAAGGAGCCCGACTGTTCCATCGCCGTAAAGCCTTGGAGGGAGACGGAAAGATGGTCTTCGCCGCCGGCGTCGCGGTGGCGGGTGATGACGCGGCGGGTGAAGTGAATGTCGGCGCGGCCGGCGAAATGCCGGGCGGCGAGGTTCATCAGCGTGTCCTTGCCGGCGCCGCTCGGCCCAACGACGACGACCATGATGCCGCGTTCGGCTCCGGCTCCGGGGTGGGGTTCGTGCGGCGTCATGCGACACGGCGTCCCTGGCGCCAGACGGAGCGTGTCACCGGCACGCCATGCGAGCGGTGGACGCGGACGAGATCGGCGCGCAGCCCGGTTGCGATCCGGCCGCGATCGTCGAGACTGACGGTGCGGGCGGGCGTCGACGTCACCATCGCGATCGCCTTCGGCAGCGTGATGCTCTCGACCTCGTCGGCGAGGATGAAGGGCGCGTGCAGCAGGCTGAGCGGCACGTAATCGGAGGACAGCACGTCGAGCACGCCCATTTCGGCGAGGTCGCGGGCGGCGATATTGCCGGAATGGGATTTGCCGCGCACGATGTTCGGCGCCCCCATCAACACGCTCATGCCGTGCTCGTGCGAGGCCCGGGCGGCGTCGAAGCTCGTCGGGAATTCGGCAAGGCGCACACCGTTGTCGATCGCCTCGTCGACATGGGCGAGTGTGGCGTCGTCATGGCTTGCAACGGTGATGCCGCGTTCGGCGCAGACCTTGGCGATGGCGTTGCGGTGCGGCGTTGAATTGCGCGCCGATTCCGCCTGGCGCTTGGCGACGAAACGGGCGAAGACCTCGTCGCTCAGGCCCCGCTTCTTCTGGTAGTAGAAGATGTACTGATCCATCGTCTGGAACTGACGCTGGCCGGGCGCGTGATCCATCAGCGAGACGAGCCGCACATGCGGATCGTTTTCGAAATCGACGAAATGTTCTAGCACATTGTCGGCCGAGACCTCGCAGCGCAGGTGGAGCAAGTGTTCGGCGCGCAGCCGGCCTTCCTTCTCCGCCGACTGAATCGCGTCGGCCATCTCGCGCATCTCGCCATGTTCGAAGCCGCCGTCCTCGTCCGCACCCATGCGCAGGCAGTCGAAGACCGTGGTGATGCCCGATGTGACGATCTGGGCGTCATGTGCCTGGACTGCGGCGGTCTTGTTCCAACGAATGCCGGGGCGCGGCTGATAATGGCCTTCGAGATGGTCGGTATGCAGCTCGACGAGGCCAGGAATAATGAAGTCGCCATCAAAATCTTCGCCGGCTACCGAATTGCCTTCGGAGATATCGGCAATCTTGCCGTCACGAATGAGCATCGAGCCGAGGAGGATATCATCCTCGAGAACGATGCGGGCGTTGGAAAACACGGTCTCTTTGCTCATAGCCTTTGATCTTTCAGCGTTTGGCGCCGGAAAGCGGCAGCCAGGAATGAACTTTGAACGGGGCGCCGCGCGTCTCCTCGGTGAAGACGGCAAGGCCGGAAATCGAGAGCGGCCGGCCGGTGAAACCGGCAAAACGCTCGGCCAGGATCGCTTTCATCACTGCGGCGCGCGTCTCCGGTACCTGGCCGCTCAGCGTCATGTGAAAGCCGAAATCCTCCATGACGTAAGGATAGCCCCAGCGCTGCAGATTGGCGCGCTGGCTGTCGCTGAGCTTCTCCGGATTGCGCCTGTTGGTGTCGGCCTCGGAGAGTGCGGCGCGAAACGGCTCGAAGGATTTTACCACCTTCGCGGCGAAATCCTGAAGAGGTTGATGAAGAGAGCCGGGAACAAGGGCAAAAAAACGGCCGAGCTGGCCGAGTACGAGCTCGGGAATCTCGAAGGCCGGCGTACTGGCGGCAAATTCCTCCACAACCGCCGTGAGATCCTTCTCGGTGACGGAGGCGGCAAGTGAAAACGGCGCCTTGATCGTGGCGTGAAAGCCGTAGCGTCGCGGGTCGGCGGTCAGCTCGAACTGCTCTGCCGCACTGAGTGTCTCATGCTCCGGCGCAGGATAGGTCTCGCCGGTGAAAGCATCGCGGCCGAGCCAGCGCGAGGCCGCGCCGGTCAGGGGGTCATCCTTCGGCGGCGAGAAATAGAGAGCGTAGCGCAAGGCTTTCATCCTGGGGATCGTCGAGACGGGGGAGCGCAATGTGCAGTGATTTGGAGGCCAACCGCAAGCAGGCTCCCGGCTAAAAGATTTCGGTGACAGAATGATGATGGCGGCAACTTATCAGTGGTTCTTTTTCCCCATCACGCGCGAGCGCAGCGCATTCGAAAGGTTGTCGAAGGCGAAGACGACCAGGAGTATCAGAAGCACCATGTAGGCGACTTTGTCCCAGTCCGAATTGGTCTTCATGGATTCCAGCAATTTCAGGCCAATGCCGCCCGCCCCAACGGCGCCGATCACGGTTGCCGAACGCGTATTCGATTCCCAGAAATAAAGTGATTGCGAGATGAAGACCGGCAGGACTTGTGGAACGACGCCGAAACGTTGAACGGCAACTGGCGCCGCACCCACCGACTTGACGCCCTCACGCTGCTTGTCGTCGATGTTCTCGAGGGCTTCTGCGTAGACTTTTCCGAGCGCGCCCGTATCGGTGAAGAAAATCGCCGCGATCCCGGGAAGCGGCCCCGGGCCGAAGGCGCGGGTGAAGAACAACGCCCAGATCAGCATGTCGATCGAGCGCAGGAAATCGAAGAGCCGCTTCGTGGCCCAGTTCACGGCGCGGTTACGCATGATGTTGCGTGCGGCGATGAAGGCGAGCGGAAAAGCAACCAGGGTGCCGAATAATGTGCCGACAAAGGCCATGACGAGTGTCTGCATCAGTTTCGACAGGATGTCGCCGTGCTGCCAGCTCGCGTTGTTGAGGAAGTTGTCCAATGCCAGCGACGCGTTGGATTGATTAGCATCGAGTTCGTGCGCCCGAGAACATCAGGCCCACGACCTCGGGCAGGCTGCGGCCCCAGAAGGGCGATTGCGTATCGAAGAAGAAGTTCGCCCAGCCGAGAAAGCGGCGCTGCACGTAGACCTGGCTGGTGCGGATTTCTGCCTGTCCGGAAAACCCGTAATAGACATTCACCTTGTTGTCGTCTTGCTGCATCTGGACTGGCGCATCGGCAGGCAAAGAGGCTCGGTCGCGGGTGATGGTGACGGGATAGAGCTTGCCGTCGATATAGACGTCAACGCGGCTTGGGCTCACGTCCAGACGGTCACCGTCGCTGCCGAAGGTGACAGTGTATCTGCGCCCATCGGCGCTGGGCTTCAGCCAGTAGATCTCAGCGCCTTCGGGATACTGGCGACGGCTTGTCCATTGTGGGACGACCTGATCGTTCTGGAAACGCAGGCGCGGCTGGGCACGCCAGGAATACCAGTCCTGAACATAGATTGCTGCGCGATCCCAGTTGCCGTTTACGAAAGTCGGAATGACGTTGAAGAAGGCGAAGCAGAAGGCAAGGTAGACGAGGACTGCCGCAGAGATGAGGAGAAGGCCCCATCGCTGCATGAAGCTACGATGGAAGATGTCCGGATAGGCGGCCAGCAGGCGGTTACGTTCGATAGCGTTCATGGTCAGAGCAGAGGACATCACGCCGCTCCCCGGCCAAATTCGAAGGACTGCTGGCCGATCAGCCGTCGACGCAGCCAGGCGGAAAATTGGTCGACGCAAATGACCGTGATCAGCAGCAGGATGATGATTGCGTAAGTCTTGGCGGCATGGTCGCGGCCAATCGAAAGGCTGAAGACTTCGCCTATGCCGCCGCCGCCAACAGCGCCGATAATGGTCGAGGCACGCACATTTATCTCGGTGCGCAGCAGCGTGTAGGAGACGAAGTTCGGGAGCACCTGCGGCAGGATGGCAAAACGCACACGCTCCAGCCAGCCGGCGCCGACTGCGCGCAGGCCTTCATCCGGCTTCATGTCAGCATTCTCGACAACTTCAAAGAACAGCTTTCCAAGCGCGCCGATAGTGTGGAACCACACCGCGATGATCGCCGAGATAGGACCGATCGAAAGGATTGCCGCGAGAAGCCCGGCGATGACGATCTCCGGGAAGGCGCGCATGATCTCCATGATGCGCCGCACGATCCAGCGCGTCACACCTGCTCCGACGAGATTGGTGGACGCGAAAAAGCAGAGCAGGAACGCGCCGCTCGCACCCAATATGGTGGAGACGATGGCGATGTTGAGCGTGATCGCGAGCTGGTAGAAGAAATTCGGGATATAGAAACTGTCGGTGATCCAGACGCGGTCGCTTGTATAGTCGTATTTTATCGAACCATCGGAGTAGGGCGACGGCAGGTCGAACATGGCGCGGAAAATCTCCAGCGGGCTGTCCGGTACAAAGCTCTTCATGAAATCGAAGAAATAGGGCAGGCGCTCGAAGAACTTGCCCGAATTGGCACTGTTGGCGAAGTCGAGCGAGGCGCCGAGGATGATCAGGAACACCACGATCGAAACGACGGTATAGATGCGTCGCGTTCGAACTTGGCTCTGATAATGATCGAGGATGGTGCGGGAGCTCTCCTGCAATCCGCTGAGAGAGTCCGCGCCGGCCGAGTGCGCCATAGGTGGCTTCCTTCTTGAAAACGGCGGCACCATCATGATGCCGCCGCAAGACGGTTCAGGCTGAGGATCAGCCGCCGATGACGGCCTTACGGGCGTCGATGATCGTCTGGTAGAAGCTCTGGTCGACCGGCGCCCAGTCAACGTAGCCGCCGCCGGTGAACGATTTCGAAGCAGCTCTTGTCCTTCTTCGGCAGTTCGGCGAAGTAGGCGGTAACCTTCTTCTGGAGGTCGGCCGGCAGCTTCTGGGAAACCATCAGAGGACCATTCGGGATGAGGGGCGACTTCCAGACTTCCACGATATCGTCCATGTCGAGCAGGCCCTTGGTGACCATCTGGTGCAGGTTGCCGGAGGTGTAACCCTGCGCCCAATCCCCCTGACCGGAACCGAAGGTGGTACCGACGTCGAACTTCTTGTCGAGAACGCCGAGAACAAGGTTCTCGTGGCCGCCGCCGAAGCCGGTTTCAGAGAAGTACTGCTTGACTGGAGCGCCAGTGTCCTTCGGAAGGGCAACGTTAGGAACAAGGTAGCCGGAGGTAGAGTTCCGGATCGGCGAAGCCGAGCTTCTTGCCCTTGGCGTCGGCCAGCGTCTTGATTCCCGAATCCTTGCGGGCAACCATGATCGAGTAGTAGCCGGTCGAACCGTCGGCCTGCTTGGTGGCCAGAACCGGGGTGACGGCGTTCGGATCCTTGATATAGATCGCGGCGTAAGAGGCGGCGCCCATGACGGCGAGATCGATCGTGCCGCCGAGCAGGCCTTGGATGACGCCGTTATAGTTCGGCGACGGGAAGAGCTGCACTTCGGAAACGCCGGTGGCGGCGATCAAGCCCGGCTTGACGCACTCGGTGCGACGCACCTGGTCGGCTTCGTTTTCACCGCCATCGAGACCGATGCGGAGGACTTTGACGTCCTGAGCGGCGGCATTGCCGGCGAGGGCGGCTACGGCGATGGTTGCCATCAAAATCTTGCGGAATGCTGACATTAGAAGTCTCCCTGTTGTGACGTGGCTCGTCAGTTGGTTCTCCGGCCGTTGTCCCGTCGGCCGGACACGGATCAATGCATGGCGGCTGTCTTGGCCATCATGCCGGAGGATGGGGTCTCGGCGCGGCGCATCGATTCGAGGCTGGTCGACGTCATGGTTTCGTCGATGCCGGCGCCGTCCTTGTCAGTCCCGTAAATTTCTTTGACGGCCTCCCCGGTTAGCTCAGACGGCTTGCCGTCGAAGACGACCCGACCGCCGGCCATGCCGACGATGCGCTCACAATAGTTGCGGGCGGTATCGAGCGTGTGGAGGTTGGTGATGACGGTGATGCCCTCGCGCTCGTTGATGTCGCGCAGCGCATCCATGACGATCTTGGCGTTCAGCGGATCGAGCGAGGCGATCGGCTCGTCGGCAAGAACCATCTTCGGGTTCTGCAGCAGCGCGCGGGCGATCGCCACGCGCTGCTGCTGGCCGCCGGAAAGCGTGCCGGCCGCCTGCAGCGCCGTCTGCTCGATGCCGAGGCGTTCGAGGGCCGCGATCGCGTGCACGCGTTCCTCGCGGGTGAAGATGTTGAGGAGGCTCAGGAACGTCGAGCGGTGATTGAGGCGGCCGAGCATGACGTTGGTGAGAACATCGAGGCGCGGCACCAGGTTGAACTGCTGGAAGATCATCGCGCAGTCGCGCTGCCAGTTGCGCAAGCCCTGGCCGCGAAGCCCGGAGACTTCGACTCCGGCGAAACGAATGGAGCCGGAGCTTGGTTCCTGCAGCCGGTTGATCATGCGGAGCAGCGTCGACTTCCCGGCACCGGAGCGCCCGATGATGCCGACCATCTGGCCCTGGGGAATGATTAGTGTCACGGCATCAACGGCGAGCTTGTTTCCGAAACGGCGTGTGACATTCTTCAGCTCGAACATCATGCTCTTCCCCTTGTATTCCAGGCGTTGATGAGCATCGCATTAGTCCCGCTTCGTGAACGTCGCGTGTCATATTTGTGTAAGTGGCGTCACAATTCTCGGTGCTGCGAAGACCGCTTCTAGCCCTCGTAGCGCGCCAGGAAATCTTCCGCGCTCAGGTTGCGAAAATCCTGCAACGTCAGGCGCAGACGGTCATGGTCCCAGTCCCACCAGGCAAGCCTGTCCATGCGCTCTCCGACCTCTTTCGGGAAGCGTTCGCGGATGAGCTTGGCCGGTACCCCGCCGACGATCGCATAGGGCGCTACGTTCTTGGAGACGACCGCGCCGGCGCCGATCACCGCGCCGTTGCCGACGCTGACGCCCGGCAGGATCGTCGCCCCATGGCCGATCCAGACGTCGTTGCCGATCGTCACGCGGTTTGCGCGCCGCCAGGCGAAGAAGTCCTCCTCCATGTCGCCGTCCGGCCAGTAGTCGGCGGCGCGATAGGTGAAATGATGCAGCGTCGCCCGCCAGGTCGGATGGTTGGTGGCGTTGATCCGCACGGCGGCGGCGATATTGACGAACTTGCCGATCGTCGCGCACCAGACGGAGCCGTCCTGCATGATGTAGGAATAGTCGCCGAAGGTCGCCTCGCTGATGCGGCAGCGCTCGGAAACCTCCGTATAGCGCCCGAAGCTGGAATCGCTGACGGAGGCGGTCTCGTGGACATAGGGTTCAATGCCCAGCCTGCGGCTCATGCGGCGATCTTTCTTGGAGAAAACTGCTGGACGTCGAGGATGCGGTCGGCGACGGCTTCGCGCACTTCCTCATCGTGGAAGATGCCGAGAAGGGCGACGCCCGCCTGCTTCTTTTCCGAAATCATGCAGACGACGACGGCGCGGTTGCGGGCATCGAGCGAGGCTGTGGGTTCATCGAGAAGCAGGATCGTATGCTCGGTGATGAAGCCACGGGCAATGTTGACGCGCTGCTGCTCGCCTCCGGAGAAGGTGGCGGGCGGAAGCTGCCACAGTGCCTCCGGCAGATTGAGCCGGGCAAGCAGGGCGCCCGCCTTTTCCCGCGCGGCGCCGGCTTCCTCGCCACGCGCCACCAGCGGTTCGGCAACGACGTCGATTGCCGCGACGCGCGGCACGGTGCGCAGGAACTGGCTGACATAGCCGAGCGTATTGCGCCGCACGTCGAGCACGGTGCGCGGATCGGCGGCGGCGAGATCGACGACGCGCCCGTCGTGGCGGATGAGGATCTGGCCGGTGTCGACGGCGTAATTGCCGTAGATCATCTTCAGCAGCGAGCTCTTGCCGATGCCCGACGGACCGCCGAGCACGACGCATTCGCCTGAGGCGACCGAGAAGGCGACATCGGAGACGACGGGCAGCCGGATGCCGTCGCGCAGGTGCATGGTGAAGCTCTTCGAGACTTCGGAAACGACGAGGGGCGTTGGCATGATGTCTTCCCTGGTTTTGGACCTGCAGCGGCGCTCAGACCTGCAGGATCGAGGAAACGAGCAGTTGCGTGTAGGGTTCGCGCGGATCGTCGAGCACCCGGTCGGTGAGCCCGTGTTCGATGACGTAGCCGTCCTTCATCACCATCATGCGGTGCGACAGAAGCCGGGCGACGGCGAGATCGTGCGTGACGATGATGGCCGAGAGGCCGAGATCGTTGACGAGGCCGCGCACGAGATCGAGCAGGCGGGCCTGCACCGAGACGTCGAGGCCGCCGGTAGGCTCGTCCATGAAGACGAGGCGTGGGCCGGTGACGAGGTTGCGGGCGATCTGCAATCGCTGGCGCATGCCGCCGGAAAAGGCGCGCGGCTGGTCGTCGATGCGGTCGGCGTCGATCTCGACGCGTTCCAGCCAGTCGATGGCGGTGGAGCGGATTTTGCCGTAGTGCCGGTCGCCGATCGCCATGAGGCGTTCGCCGACATTGGCGCCGGCGGAAACCGTCATGCGCAGCCCGTCGGCCGGGTTCTGGTGCACGAAGCCCCAGTCGGTGCGCATCAGGAAGCGGCGCTCGGCTTCGTTCATATGGTAGAGGTCGCGGTAGCTGCCGTCGCGCATGTGGTATTCGACACTGCCGGTGGTCGGCATCAGCCGGGTGGAGATGCAGTTCAGCAGCGTCGTCTTGCCCGAGCCGGATTCGCCAACGACGGCGAGCACTTCGCCGGGCCAGAGCTCGAAGGACACATTGCGGCAGCCGATGCGGTTGCCATAGAACTTCGAGAGGTCGTTGACTTTGAGAAGCGGCGTATCGGTCATTCTGCAGCCTCCCGGGCCAGCATTTCGCCGGCATGTCCGAGTGCCCGGCGATCTTCGCAATGGTCGGTATCGGAGCAGACGAACATGCGCCCGCCTTTGTCGTCGAGGATCACCTCGTCCAGATAGACGTCCTCGGCGCCACACAGCGCGCAGGGCTTGCCGAAACGCTGGATTTCGAAGGGATGGTCTTCGAAATCCAGGCTGACGACGTCGGTATAGGGCGGCACGGCATAGATGCGCTTTTCGCGGCCGGCACCGAAAAGCTGCAGCGCTTCCGACTTGTGCATCTTGGGATTATCGAATTTGGGCGTCGGCGAGGGATCCATGACGTAGCGGCCATGAACCTTGACCGGATAGGCATAGGTCGTGGCGATGCGGCCGTTGCGGGCGATATCCTCGTAGAGCTTCACGTGCATGAGACCGTATTCTTCCAGCGCATGCATTTTGCGCGTCTCGGTCTCACGTGGCTCGAGGAAGCGCAGCGGCTCGGGGATCGGCACCTGGTAGACGAGCACCTGGCCGGCCTTGAGCTTTTCCTCAGGAATGCGGTGGCGCGTCTGGATGATGGTCGCCTCGCTTGTATGCGTCGTCACCGCGACATTGGCGACCCTCTGGAAGAAGGCGCGGATGGAAACGGCGTTGGTCGTATCGTCGGCGCCCTGGTCGATGACCTTGAGCACGTCATCGGGCCCGATGATCGAGGCCGTCACCTGCACGCCGCCGGTGCCCCAACCGTAGGGCATCGGCATTTCGCGCGAGGCGAAGGGCACCTGATAGCCGGGGATGGCGATCGCCTTCAGGATGGCGCGGCGGATCATCCGCTTGGTCTGTTCGTCGAGATAGGCGAAGTTGTAGCTGGCCAGATCGCTCATTCGGCGGCTTCCTTCATGTCTTCGTCACTGTTGCGGGCGGCTTCGAATTCGCGGCGCATGCGGCGGACGAGATCGAGTTCGGCCTGGAAGTCCACATAATGCGGAAGCTTCAGATGCTCGACGAAGCCGGTCGCCTGGACGTTGTCGGAATGGGAGATGACGAATTCCTCGTCCTGGGCCGGCGCGGTGATATCCTCGCCGAGCTCTTCGGCGCGCAATGCGCGATCCACCAGCGACATCGCCATCGCCTTGCGCTCGCTCTGGCCGAACACCAGGCCGTAGCCGCGGGTAAATTGCGGCGGCGCCTTGGCCGACCCCTTGAACTGGTTGACCATCTGGCATTCGGTGATCTGAATCGTACCGAGCGAGACGGTGAAACCGAGTTCGGGCACGTCGAATTCGACCTCGACCTCGCCGATGCGGATCTCACCGGTGAAGGGGTGGTTGCGGCCGTAGCCGCGCTGGGTGGAATAGCCGAGCGCCAGCAGAAAACCTTCGTCGCCGCGGGCGAGCGCCTGCAGGCGCAGGTCGCGGCTCATCGGGAATTCCATCGGCTCGCGCGTCAGGTCGCCGACCTCGTGATCCTCCGGCATGTCGCCATCGGCCTCGATCAGGCCTTCCTCGCCGAGGATTTCGGAGACGCGCATGACGCGGCCGGTCTCGGCGGCGCGCTGCGCCGGCGTCTCGACTGCCTCGTCGGCAAGCAGCGACGGGTCGAGCAGCCGGTGCGTATAGTCGAAGGTCGGCCCGAGAAGCTGGCCGCCCGGCAGATCCTTGTAGGTCGCCGAGATGCGCCGTTCGATCGTCATATCAGCCGTGTCGAGCGGCTTGGAATAACCGAAGCGCGGCAGCGTCGTGCGATAGGCGCGCAGCAGGAAGATCGCCTCGATCATGTCGCCGCGCGACTGGCGGATGGCGAGTGCGGCGAGCGTACGGTCGAAAAGCGAGGCCTCGGCCATGACCCGGTCGACGGCGAGCGCCAGCTGCGCGACGATCTGGTCGATGCCGATCGCCGGCAGCGACCGGTCGCCGCGCCGGCGGTCGGCAAGCAGGCGGTGGGCATTGGCGATGGCGGCCTCGCCACCCTTGACGGCAACATACATGAGCTCAGATCTCCGTTGCTGTGATCTTGGTGGTGCGCGGCAGGCAGAGGAAGCGCTTGCCCGAGGTCAGCACGATGTCGATGCCGCGGGGGAAGAGCGCGCGGTTCTCGGTCCAGAGCCGCAGGAAGGTCTCCGGCAGGCCAACCGGCGCAATGTCCGCGACACTCTGGATGCCGGGGCCGATCAGCGCCAGCCTGCGCCCACCCTCGAGGTCGGAAAGTTCGATGATGAGCGTCGTCGAGCGGTCGGGATATTCCTGCGTGCCTGAGGCGAAGAGACCGAAGGGGCAAAGCGCAGTTCCGGCTTCCGTGAAGGCGAAGCGTGCCTCGGCCTTCTCCTTGGTCAGCGGCGCGCCGGCGTGGAAGCCGAGCCATTCCGGCACGGTGGATTTTGTCAGCCCCTGCGAAAGCCAGACCGGCGTGTCGTGGTCGCAAAGCGTCAGCGCGATCGCGCCGGCGGCGATGCCGAGCGGCGCAGGCGGCGCGACATCGGGCTGAACGGTCTGGATCGTCCCGGGACGGGCCATGCCGTCCATCAGCATCTTGAAGACGCTCTGGGCATGGAAGACCGGCTCGGCAAAGCCGCCGGTCAAGGCTTCCGTCTTGAAACCCATCAGTTGTCTCCCCGCACCATGGTGAAGAAATCGACGCGGGTCGCCGCCGTCTCGTCGGCCTTGCGGCGTTCGGCAGCGGCGATCCGCTCAGTGATCGGTAAAAGCAGCGCCCGTTCGACGAAATCCTTCGTCGCCTCCTCCTGCCAGAGCGCATCGAAGATCGCCGCCAGCCGCGCCTTCTCACGGTCGGTGCCGAGCGCCTGCGCATGGCCGACCGAGCCGGAGTTGAGCCGGACCGTCGCGCGCGTCACCGTCACTTCGCCAAGATTGAAGGGAGCGCCGCCGCCGCCGATGCGTCCGCGCACCATCACCAGCCCGGTCTCCGGTTCCACGCACCGGATGCGCCGCAGGCTTTTGCGGCAACGCATTCCAGGCCGCCGAGAGTTCGCTGCGCTCTGCGCGCGCCAGCAGATCGGCGACGCGTTTGCGCTCCGATGCCGTCTGTGACGCAGCGTTGTTGCTGTCCGCTGATATCATCGCCGCTTCCTCTAAAATGTCTATTGATATAGACAACCATACAAGCTATATCTAGTCCTAAATCGATGCCGTGACAAGCGTGTGACATCCTGCAGCGCGGCCACGTCTTTTCAGGCGCGTGTAGAGTGTTAAAAAGGCGCGAAATGGCAGGGCAGGGGATGGAATGGCGGGACTGAAGCAGGTGCAAAGGCAGACCGGCGTGGCGCTCTGGCGCCAGATCGCCGACCGGATTCGCGAGGCGATCGGCAATGGAGCCTATGATGAAACCGGAATGGTGCCGCCAGAAACCGTTCTGGCGCTGCAATTCGGCGTCAACCGGCATACGGTGCGCAGCGCCTTGGCAGCCTTGGCGCAGGAAGGGATCGTCCGGGCGGTGCAAGGTCGCGGCACGCTGATCGAACGCAAGGAGCGGCTGAATTTCCCGATCACCAGGCGCACCCGTTTTACCGCCGGCATCGGCGATCAGGCGCGCGAGATGCGCGGCCTGCTGCTCGATGAGATGAAGGAGGAGGCGAGCCCTGAGATCGCCCGCTGGCTGGGGCTGAAGCTGGGCGCAAAGGTGATCCGGCTGGAAACGCTGCGCGAGGCCGACAGGCGGCCGGTCTCAAAGGCGACGAGCTGGTTCCCCGCCGAGCGTTTCGCCGGGATCGGCGAAGCCTACCGCAAGCACGAATCGATCACCAAGGCTTTCGCTGAACTCGGACTGGCGGATTATATCAGGGCGACGACCGAGGTGACCGCGGCGCATGCCGATACGGCCGATCTGGCCGATCTCGAACTCACCCCCGGGGCGATCCTTCTGATCGCCAAGGCGATGAATACCGATCTCGACGGCGTGCCGGTGCAATATTCGATCAGCCGGTTCGCGGCCGACCGGGTGCAGTTCACCATCGAGAACTGAGGACGGCCTTCCCTGTCGGTGCAGGGAAGGCCGTTGGCTTCAATGTGCGCCGGACATGTCGCCGAGCACTTCCTTGGAAGCGACGGTGGAATCGGCGTTCAGCTTGTAGACCATGGGAACGCCGGTCGCGAGGTTGAGGGCAAGTACGCCTTCCTTGGTCAGCTTGTCGAGCACCATGACGAGCGAGCGCAGCGAATTGCCGTGTGCGGCAACCAGCACCTTCTCGCCCCTGAGCACGCGCGGCAGGATCTCCGTGAGATAATAAGGCCAGACGCGGGCGCCGGTGTCGCGCAGGCTCTCGCCGCCCGGAGGCGGTACGTCGTAGGAGCGGCGCCAGACATGGACCTGTTCCTCGCCCCATTTGGCGCGGGCATCGTCCTTGTTGAGCCCGGAGAGGTCGCCGTAGTCGCGCTCGTTCAGCGCCTGATCGCGGATCGTCTGCAGGTCGGGCTGGCCGACCTTGTCGAGAATGAGCTTCAGCGTGTGTTGGGCGCGCACCAGCGCCGAGGTGTAAGCGACGTCGAATTTGATCCCGTATTCGGCAAGTGCTGCGCCGCCGGCATTGGCTTCCTGGATGCCGAGTTCAGTCAGATCGGGATCCTTCCAGCCGGTGAAGAGATTCTTCAGGTTCCAGTCGCTCTGGCCGTGGCGAACGAGGACGAGGGTTCCGCTCATGAATATATCTCCGAAATGTCGTTATTGGGAAGAAAGCCCGAGCACGTCGAGCATGGAATAGAGACCCGGCTTCTTGTCGCGCGCCCAGAGAGCCGCCTTGATGGCGCCGCGCGCGAAGATCGAGCGGTCGGCCGCACTGTGCGACAGGGTGACGATTTCGCCTTCTCCGGCGAAAAGCACGGAATGCTCGCCGATGACGGAGCCGCCGCGCAGCGTCGCAAAGCCGATCGTGCCGGCTTGCCGAGCGCCGGTATGGCCGTCGCGCACCCGGACCGATTTCGCGGCCAGATCGATGCCGCGCCCCTTGGCCGCTGCCTCGCCGAGAAGAAGCGCGGTGCCGGAAGGCGCATCGACCTTGTGCTTGTGATGCATTTCCAGGATTTCGATATCCCAGTCATCAGGATCGAGCGCCCGGGCTGCCTGCTCGGCGAGCACGCTGAGCAGATTGACCCCGAGGCTCATATTGCCCGACTTGACGACGCGGGCATGGCGGGCGGCCGCGGCAACCCTGGCATTGTCGTCTTCCGAACAGCCGGTGGTGCCGACGACATGGACGATGCGGGCCTGGGCAGCGAGGCCCGAAAATTCCACCGTCGCCGCCGGCGAGGTGAAGTCGAGCACGCCCTCGGCATGCAGGAAGGCATTGAGCGGATCGTCGCCGATGATGACGCCGGTCGGGCCGAGCCCGGCAATCTCGCCGGCATCCTTGCCGACGAACGGCGAACCGGGGCGCTCGACGGCGGCATGCAAAGTCACGCCCTCGATGGAATGGATGAGCCGGATCAGCGTCTGTCCCATGCGCCCTGCCGCGCCGACCACCACCAGTTTCATCGCAGCATTGCTCATCTCAGTCTCACCAGGTCAGTTTAGATCGGAGGCCGAAGGCCTCTGCAGATTGTTGAGGCGAGCGTAAAGACCGTCGCTGACCTTCGCAAGCGTCTCGTGATTGCCTTCTTCCACGACCCGGCCCTGCTGCATGACGACGATCTTGTCGGCGCGCACCACGGTTGAAAGCCGGTGGGCGATGACGACGACGGTGCGTCCGGTCATCGCCTCGTCGAGCGCCTTCTGCACAGCGGCTTCGGATTCGGTGTCCAGCGCCGACGTCGCTTCGTCGAGAAGCAGGATCGGAGCATTGCGCACCAGGGCCCGCGCAATCGACAGCCGCTGGCGCTGGCCGCCCGAAAGCGTCACGCCGTTTTCGCCGACCGGCGTATCGTAACCCTGCGGCTGGGCGCAGATGAAATCATGCGCATAGGCAAGCCGGGCTGCCTCCTCGACCTCGGCATCGGTCGCTTCCGGCCGGCCGTAGCGGATATTGTCGCGGATCGTGCCCTCGAACAGGTAAGGCTGCTGCGAGACATAGGCGAGCTGCTGGCGCAGCGACTTCTTGGTGATGTGGGCGATGTCCTGCCCGTCGATCAGGATCTCGCCCTCGCGCGGGTCGTAAAAGCGCGGAATGAGGTTGATGACCGTGGATTTGCCGGCCCCCGAGGGTCCGACCAGGGCCGTCGTCGCGCCGCCTTCGGCGATGAAGCTGACGCCGCTCAACACGCTCTCATTGCCGTAGCCGAAGGAAACGTTGCGGAATTCGATCTTGGCTTGCGTCACCGTCAGCGGCTGAGCATCCGGCAGGTCGCGCTGGCGCGGCTCCATGTCGAGCAGTTCATAGATCATCCGCGCATTGACGACGGCGCGCTCCATCTGCACCTGCAGGCGCGCAAGCCGACGGGCCGGGTCATAGGCCAGCAGCAAGGCGGTGACGAAAGAGAAGAAGGCGCCCGGCGGCACGTTGTAATAGATCGAGCGGTAGGCGGCATAGGCCAGCACGCTGGCGACGGCAAAGCCCGCGAAGCTCTCGGTCAGCGGCGAGGTGCGTTCTGAAAGCCGGGCAATCCGGTTTGCTCGGTTTTCGGCGCCTTTGATCAGTTTGTTGACCTTGCGTTCCAGCTCCTCTTCCATCGTGAAGGCTTTCACGATGGCGATGCCTTGGATCGTCTCCTGCATGGCGCCCAGCACGTGGCTGTTCAGATGCACGGCCTCGCGGGTTGCCGAGCGCAGCCGTTTGGAAACATAACGCAGCGCATAGAGCAGCGGCGGCGCCATGATGAACACGGCAAGGCTGAGCAGCGGGTCCTGGAGGACCATCACGCCGATCAGCGAAACGAAGGTCAGGAGGTCGCGGACCGTCGACGTGATCGTCAGGTTGAGCACGTCGCGGATGCCGCTGACGTTCTGGCTCACCTGCGCGGCGATATGGGCCGAGCGCGCCTCGCTGAAGAAGCCGACGGAAAGCGTCATCAGATGCGCGTAAAGGCGGCGCTGATATCGGGCGACGATATCGTTGCCGACCTTGGAGAGCGCCACCGCCTGACCGTAGCTCGCAAAACCGCGCAGCACGAAGGCGACGAAAATCGAAAGACAGATGATCCAGACGACGTCGGCGCGGCGATTGGCGAAGGCCTCATCGATGATCGCCCGCATGATCCAGGCAGTGAACGCCGTCGAAAGCGCCACGATGATGAGGCAGGCAATCGCGAAGACATAACCCCAGAGATGGTCGCGGCCGTTTTCAGCGATGATGCGCTTCAGGATGCCGGTGACGGTATCGCTGCTGACGCTCTGCTTTCTGCTTTCCGCCGCTTCCAATAATGAGCTTTCCTGTCTCGACCCAACGCGGCGCAGGGGCGACGCGTGCTTTTGGCGGCTCTATAAAGAGTTGGGATCGGTTTGGCTAGAGTGCGGCGCGTCCGGGTGGGACGCGCACTGGATCAGCGCCGCCAGCGGCGGCCTTCCGTCGAGACGCCGAAATTGGCCGGCATGCGCGCATAGGAGGAAAGCCCGGCAAGGGCTGCCAGCGGGTGCGTCACGACATAGGTCGGGATGGTGCGAAGCAGGGCGGTATGCGGAGCCTTGTCCTCGAAGGCCGCGCGGAATTCCGGCTTCTTCAGGGCCGGGAGAATCTTCTGCGAGATGCCGCCGGAGAGGTAGACGCCGCCGCGTGCCATGAACACCATCGCCATGTCGCCGGCCACGCGGCCGAGATAGGTGGCGAATAGCGAGACGGTCTCGACGGCGGCCTTGTCGCTGCCGGCAAGCGCGTGCGAGGTGATGTCGGCCGGATCCTTCATCGTCGGCTGGATGCCGTCGACGATGCAGATGGCGTTATAGAGATTGACGAGGCCGCGCCCGCAGAGGATCTGCTCGGCCGAAACACGGCCTTCGATCGTCTCGATATGCGGAAAGATCTCATAGTCGCGCTTGCTGCGCGGCCCGAGATCGATATGGCCGCCTTCGCCCGGAACCGGGATCCAGCTGTGCTGGGCATGCACGAGGCCGCCGACGCCGAGGCCGGTGCCGGGTCCGAGCACGACGCGCGACGCGATCATGTCGCCGGTGGCATTGCCGATGCGCTCGCGGTTTTCATCCGACAGGGCGGCGATCGCCAGTGCCTGTGCCTCGAAATCATTGACGACGAGCACGTCCTCGATGCCGAGACCCTCGATCATCGTTCTCGGCCGCACCACCCAGTCGCAATTGGTCAGCGGGATTTCGTCGTCGTTGATCGGGCCGGCGACGGCGAGGATCGCCGAGCGCGGCTGCACCGCGGTCTTGTCGAGCACGCCCCTCTGAATCGCTTCGTCGATCGTCGCGAAATCTGCCGTGCGCACGTTCGGAAACTGCTTCGGCTCGGCATAGGCATCGGACAGGATGGAGAAGCGGGCATTGGTGCCGCCGATATCGCCGATCAGGATCGGGAAGGGCAGCGGAGCGGTACTGTTGTTCGGTTTTGGCATGGCCGGTCCCGTGCTGATCAGGCTTCGAGGGTGGGAAGGAGCTTTATAGCGGTCGCGTGGTTGAGTGCCATCGGAATGTCGTAAACGATCGCCAACCGCATCAGCGCCTTCACGTCGACATCATGCGGCATCGGCGTCAGCGGGTCGACGAAGAAGATCAAGGCACCGACCTCACCGGTCGAAATCAGCGCGCCGATCTGCTGGTCGCCCCCAAGCGGCCCGCTTTTCAGCCTGACGACGTCGAGGTCGGGCGCGGCATCGAGCACCCGCCCGCCGGTCGTGCCGGTGGCGACGATCTTCCAGCGCGAAAGAAGGTCCTTGTTGGCGCGGGCGAACGCGGCCATGTCGTCCTTCTTCTGATCATGCGCAATCAATGCGAGGCATTTGCCGCCGGCCATCAATCCCTCCGACCCAACAATTCAATCGATTTGACCGCTTCTATACCAAGAATTTGCGATTTGAAAGACAGCGCCGGGCGCTCCTCATTGGACCACCGGCTTGTCGTTCGGAACCGGGCCGACATCGGGCAGTTCTCCGTCGTCATCCTCGGCGACCGGCGCCGCCGCCGGCACGGCGGCAAGCGCGCTCGCGGCGGAAGGTCCGCCCGCGGCAGAAGGTCCGCCGTAGGTGGCGGCCTGCATCGAGGTGACGGAAGCGGCGTCGAGCACGGCGGCGCAGGCCTTTGGCATGTCGGAGACCATCATCTCGCGCGGCGGCTTCGGCGGCTTGGCGTCGGGTTTTGGCGGTTTCGGCGGCGCCCAAGGCGCCGGCGTGAACCAATAAGCGAGCGACTTGTCGCAGCCGTCTCCCGCGGCGACGGCTGCTTGCGGGGTGCATCCGGCTGCACCGGGCGGACACTTCATGCGGATGTGAAAATGCGAGTCATGACCGTATATCGGCCGGAGCTTGCCGAGGTTGGTGCGGTCGCCCGTCCAGGTGTCGCACATCATTTTCTTGATGGCGGGATTGACGAAAATGCGCTCCACCTGGGGATAGCTCGCCGCCAGCATCAAAAGGCGCGCCCGCGATTCCGTCCATACCTTCGGGTCGACGGTCAGGAACTTGTTCTTCTGCAGCATGGTGGTGAAAGGCAGGTTCTCACGCTCCTCGGCGGTCAGGCGGCGCGCGGGCATCGGTGTGAACCAAATATCGGCATCGAGGCCGATCTGGTGCGAGGAATGGCCGTTGAGCATTGGCCCGCCGCGCGGCTGGGCGATGTCGCCGACGAGAATGCCTGGCCAGCCGGCATATTTGACCGCATCCTGTGAAAACCGTTCCAGGAGCGCGATCATCGCCGGATTGCCCCAGCGGCGGTTGCGCGAAAGCCGCATCGCCTGCCAGGTCGGCCCATCGGTCGGCAGCGCCACCGCGCCGGTCATGCAGCCCTTTGCATAGAAGCCGATCGGCTGCGCTGGCCCCTGCGTGGGCAGGCTGACGCCTGCAAATAGCGCCTTGGCGCTGCCAGGGCTTGGCGTCTTTTGCTGTGCGCCGACATCGCCGGCGGTAAGGCCCGCGCCGATTGCGCCGGCAAGCGCCAGTCTGCCGAATGTTCTGAAAGCCTGGGCGAAGCCGAAAGTCATGCTGTTTCCTTAAGTCGATGCCGAAGTGATTTGCGCTGGAATCTATCGTGAAAAGCGATTTTGGTGAATCGATGATTTGGCGGACAGGCGCAGGAGGAACCGGTGACGGATCGCAGCAGCGCCGCCGAAGCTGCCCTTGGACAGGAGCTGGCGGTCTCAAAATTTCGCGAGCCCGGCAAAAACCAAACTCTTTCCTGTTTTTCGCCCCTATTTCTCGTATTGTCGAATCCATCAATATTCAGGGGAAGTGTGAATGGCTCTGTGGTCGAAGATCGGATTGTTTCTATCGCTTGCGGGGCCCCTGGTGCCGTTGACGGCAGCGGCTGAGGAGCAGCCGTTCCAGATAGGAAGCTCGGTCATCAGCGAGATGAAATACAAGCCGGGCTTCGCCCATTTCGATTACGTCAACCCCAATGCTCCGAAAGGCGGCGACCTGCGCCTTTCCGCAAGCGGCGCCTTCGACACCTTCAACCCGCTGCTGGCCAAAGGCCAGACGGCGGTAGGCCTGTCGCTCGTATACGACACCTTGATGAAGCCCGCTGATGACGAGCTGCTTGTGTCCTATGGCCTGCTTGCCGAAGGGCTGTCCTTCCCCGCCGATGTTTCGAGTGCGACCTTTCGCCTGCGCAGGGAGGCAAAATGGGCGGACGGGCAGCCGGTCACGCCCGAGGATGTCATCTTCAGCCTGGATAAGACCAAGGAGCTCAATCCCGTCACCGCGAACTACTATCGGCACGTGGTAAAGGCCGAAAAAACCGGCGATCGCGACGTCACCTTCACTTTCGACGAGAAGAACAACCGTGAGCTTCCGAATATTCTCGGCCAGTTGGTTGTCGTGCCGAAACATTGGTGGGAGGGGCAGGGATCGGACGGCAAGCCCCGCGATATTTCAAAGACGACGCTCGAGCCCGTAATGGGGTCTGGACCTTATAAGATTGCATCCTTCTCGCCCGGAGCAACGATCCGTTATGAACTGCGCGACGACTATTGGGGGAAGGATCTCAATGTGAATGTCGGCCAGAACAATTTCCGCAACGTCATCTACACCTATTTCGGTGATCGGGACGTCGAATTCGAGGCCTTTCGCGCCGGCAACAGCGACTATTGGCAGGAAACCACAGCTGCCCGCTGGGCGACGGGATATGATTTCCCTGCAGTGAAGGAAGGACGCGTCAAGAAGGAGGAGGTCAAAAACCCGCTGCGCTCCACCGGCATCCTGCAGGCGCTCGTGCCCAACATGCGGCGCGACCTGTTCAAGGACATCAGGGTCCGGCAGGCGCTGAACTACGGTTTCGATTTTGAGGAGTTGAACCGCACGGTTGCCTTCAACAGCTACAAGCGCATCGACAGCTACTTCTGGAACACCGAACTCGCCTCCTCCGGCCTGCCGCAGGGACGTGAACTGGAAATACTGCAGGGCATGAAGGACAAGGTTCCGCCCGAGGTCTTCACGACGCCTTACACCAATCCCGTCGGCGGTGACCCGCAGAAAAGCCGCGACAACCTTCGCAAGGCGATTGCACTGCTGAAAGACGCTGGCTGGGAGATCAAGAGCAATCGCATGGTCAATACCAAGACCGGCCAGCCGATGAGCTTTGAGATACTGTTGTCGAGCCCCATGTTGGAGCGCTGGGCGGTCCCTTATGCCAACAATCTCAAGAAAATCGGTATAGATGCGCGCGTGCGGACAGTCGATGCGTCGCAAGCTGTCAACCGCGAACGCAGCTTCGACTACGATATGATCTGGAATGTCTGGGCGCAGTCGATGAACCCCGGCAACGAGCAGGCCGACTATTGGGGATCCGGCTCGGTGAACCAGCAAGGCTCCCAAAATTATGCCGGCATCGCCAATCCGGCGGTCGACGAACTCATCCGCATGATCATCTTCGCGCCGAACCGCGATGAACAGCTCGCGGCAATCAAGGCGATGGACAGGGTCCTGCTTGCAAACCACTACGTCATTCCGCTGTTCTATCGCGGTACCCAGAACATCGTCTATTGGAACACGATTACCCATCCGGCCGAATTCCCGGCTTACAGCCTTGGCTTCCCCGATGTCTGGTGGTCAGCCTCGGCAAAATGAGCGGGCTTGCAATGCTGGGGCTCTGGGCTCCAAATGGCACGAGCGAATCACGGAAAGCCGGCAGGGCCGGCAAGGGAAGGCTGGCGGATTGAGCGGCATTAGACTGGACGGCAGGCAGACAAGAAGAAGATTTCCGGAGGCTGAAGGCTGATGGGCGCCTATGTCATACGCCGCCTGCTTTTGATGATTCCGACCATTATCGGCATCATGGCGATCTCTTTCATCGTCGTGCAATTCGCCCCCGGCGGTCCGGTCGAGCAGGTGATCGCGCAATTGACCGGCCAGGCCGATGGCGCCGACCAGCGCCTGTCGGGAGGCAGCGACCTGATGGGCGATGGAGGAGGGGACGAAGGCTCCAGATATCGCGGCGCCCAGGGGCTCGATCCGGAACTGATCGCCAAGCTCGAAAAACAGTTCGGTTTCGACAAGCCGCCGCTGACGCGCTTTGGCGAAATGATGTGGAATTACATCCGCTTCGATTTCGGCGAGAGCTTCTTCCGCAACACCTCAGTGCTCGACCTCATCAAGGAGAAGCTGCCAGTGTCGATCTCGCTCGGCATCTGGATCCTGATCTTCTCCTACGCCATCTCCATCCCGCTCGGCATTCGCAAGGCGGTCAAGGATGGATCGACCTTCGATGTCTGGACGTCGGGCGTCATCGTCGTCGGTTACGCCGTGCCGAGCTTTCTCTTCGGCATCCTGCTGATCGTGCTTTTCGCCGGCGGCTCGTTTTACGACTGGTTCCCGCTGCGGGGACTCGTCTCCGACAATTTCGACCAGCTCGCCTGGTGGCAGAAGCCGCTCGATTATTTCTGGCACCTCACTTTGCCGCTGATCTCGCTTTCGCTTGCCGCTTTCGCCACAACGACGCTGCTCACCAAAAATTCCTTCATCGAGGAGATCAAGAAGCAATATGTCGTCACCGCCCGTGCCAAGGGCCTGAACGAGCGGCAGGTGCTTTACGGCCATGTGTTCCGCAATGCCATGCTGATCATCATCGCCGGTTTTCCAGGCGCCTTCATCTCCGCCTTCTTCACCGGCTCGCTGCTGATCGAGAATATCTTCTCGCTCGATGGTCTCGGCCGCCTCGGCTATCTCTCGGTGGTCAACCGGGATTATCCGATCGTCTTCGCGACACTCTACATCTTCTCGCTGCTCGGCCTTTTCGTCAGCCTGATCTCCGACCTGATCTACACCTGGATCGATCCGCGCATCGATTTCGAGCGGAGGGATGTCTGATGGACGCTGCCGCAAATCCCGTCACTGCAACCCCGGTCAAGCCGCCGCGCAAGGGCCTGCTGTCGCCGACCAATATCCGCCGCTGGAAGAATTTCCGGGCGAACGGCCGCGGTTACTGGTCGCTGTGGCTGTTCCTGCTGCTCTTCGTGCTCAGTCTCTTCGCCGAGTTCCTCGCCAACGACCGGCCGATCGTCGCCTCCTACAAGGGTGAGATCCTGTTTCCGGTGCTGATCGACTATCCCGAGGAGAAGTTCGGCGGCTTCCTTGCCGAAACCGATTACCGTTCCTCGGTGATCGCAGACGAGATCAACGCCAATGGCTGGATGATCTGGCCGCCGGTGCGTTATTCCTACCGCTCGGTCAACTCCAACATCCCGCATTCGGCGCCGACCGCTCCTTTCTGGCTGATGACCAAGGAGGAGCGCTGCTCCGGCTATCCTGAAGGGGTGAACGATCCTGCCTGCACGCTCGGCAATCTCAACTGGCTCGGCACCGACGATCAGGCCCGCGACGTGCTCGCCCGCGTCATCTACGGCTTCCGCATATCGGTGCTCTTCGGCCTGGCGCTGACCATCTGCTCGGCGATCATCGGCGTGACGGCCGGCGCGGTTCAGGGTTATTTCGGCGGCTGGACCGATCTTTTGCTGCAGCGCTTGATCGAGATCTGGTCGTCAATGCCGGTGCTTTACATCCTGCTGATCATCGCCGCCATCCTGCCGCCCGGCTTCTTCGTGCTGCTCGGCATCATGCTGCTCTTTTCCTGGGTCGGCTTCGTCGGCGTCGTGCGCGCCGAATTCCTGCGCGCCCGCAATTTCGAATATGTGCGCGCCGCCCGCGCCCTTGGCGTCAACAACCGCACCATCATGTGGCGCCATCTGCTGCCGAACGCCATGGTCGCGACGCTGACCTTCCTGCCCTTCATCCTCTCCGGCTCGATCACGACGCTGACCTCGCTCGATTTCCTGGGCTTCGGCATGCCGCCGGGCTCCCCCTCGCTCGGTGAGATGATCGCCCAGGGCAAGACCAACCTGCAGGCGCCATGGCTCGGGCTGACGGCCTTCTTCGCCATGTCGATCATGCTGTCCCTGCTGATCTTCATCGGCGAAGCCGTGCGCGACGCCTTCGACCCGAGGAAGACGTTTCAATGAATGACATGACAGAACCGCTCCTTTCCGTCCGCGATCTCTCGGTTGCCTTTCATCAGGGAGGCGAAACCTCGCTTGCCGTCGATCGCATCTCCTTCGATATCGCCAAGGGCGAGGTCGTGGCGCTGGTCGGCGAATCCGGCTCCGGCAAGTCGGTCTCGGCCAATTCGATCCTGAAGCTTTTGCCCTATCCTTCCGCAAGCCACCCCTCCGGCGAAATCCTGTTCAAGGGCAAGGACCTCTTGAAGGCGTCGGAGCGGGCGTTGCGGGGGTGCGCGGCAACGACATCACCATGATCTTCCAGGAGCCGATGACCTCGCTCAATCCGCTTCATACGATCGAGAAGCAGATCGCCGAAATCCTCGCCCTGCACCAGGGCATCACCGGCCAGCCGGCGCGCCAGCGCGTGCTGGAACTGTTGAACCAGGTCGGCATCCGCGAGCCGGAAAAGCGGTTGAAGGCCTATCCGCACGAACTGTCCGGCGGCCAGCGCCAGCGCGTCATGATCGCTATGGCGCTCGCCAACCGGCCGGAATTGCTGATCGCCGACGAGCCGACCACGGCGCTCGACGTCACCGTGCAGGCGCAGATCCTCGAACTGCTGCGGCAGCTGAAGGCGGCGCACGGCATGTCGCTGCTGTTCATCACCCATGATCTCGGCATCGTCCGCAAATTCGCGGATCGCGTTTGCGTCATGACCAAGGGGAGGATCGTCGAGACCGGAACCGTCGAGGAGGTCTTCGCCAATCCGAAGCACGATTATACCCGGCACCTCCTTGCCTCCGAGCCGCGCGGCGAACCGCCGCTTGCCGATCCGTCGAAGCCGGTGGTGATGGAAGGGTCCGACATTCGCGTCTGGTTCCCGATCAAGGCGGGGCTGATGCGCCGTGTCGTCGACCACGTCAAGGCAGTCGACGGCATCGATCTTTCGCTGCGCGCCGGCCAGACGCTCGGTGTCGTCGGCGAGTCCGGCTCCGGCAAGACCACGCTCGGCCTGGCGCTGACGCGGCTGATCTCCTCGCAAGGGCGGATCGCTTTCGTCGGCAAGGATATAGCCGGCTATTCATTCAGCGAGATGCGGCCGCTGCGCAACCAGCTGCAGATCGTCTTCCAGGATCCTTATGGCTCGCTGAGCCCCCGCATGTCGGTCGGCGATATCATTGCCGAAGGGCTGAAGGTGCATGAGCGCTCCTTGAGCGCCGAAGAGCGCGACCAGCGCGTCTGCTGGGCGCTGGAGGAGGTCGGTCTCGACCCTCTGACCCGGTGGCGTTACCCGCATGAATTTTCCGGAGGCCAGCGCCAGCGCATCGCCATTGCCCGCGCCATGGTGCTCAAACCGCGCTTCGTCATGCTCGACGAGCCGACCTCGGCCCTCGATATGAGCGTCCAGGCCCAAGTGGTCGATCTCCTGCGGGACCTGCAGAAAAAGCACGACCTCGCCTATCTCTTCATCAGCCATGATCTGAAGGTGGTGAAGGCGCTTGCCAACGACGTCATCGTCATGCGTTTCGGCAAGGTGGTGGAGCAGGGGCCCTCCTCGGAAATCTTCCGTGCTCCGAAGGACGATTACACCAAGGCGCTGATGGCCGCCGCCTTCAACATCGAGGCGGTGCCGACGCCCGCCGTGCAGCAGTAAAGAACATCATGTCCGCACCTTCTCCTGTTCTCGTCGACATCAAGTTCAATCCCGAAGGCGTCGCCCGCGTGCTGAAAACGGCCTTTGCCGACCGCGGCAGCATCAATCTCGCCGATCCGGCCGATCGCATGCGGGATCTCCGCGCGGCCGAATACGCGCTTGTCTGGAAGCCGGATGCCGATCTTTTCAACCGGGCGCCGAACCTCAAGGTCATTTTCTCGGGCGGCGCCGGCGTCGACCATATCATCGGCATGGACGGCCTGCCTGAGATACCAATCGTTCGTTTCGTCGATCGCAGCCTGACCACCCGCATGAGCGAATGGGTGGTGATGCAATGCCTGATGCATCTGCGCGGGCAATACGCCCATGATATCAGCCAGCGGCGGGGCGAATGGGCCAAGTTGATCGCGCCCGAAGCAGCGGAGGTGACGGTCGGCGTCATGGGCCTCGGCGTGCTTGGGCAGGACGCGGTCGCCAAGCTGAAAGTGATGGGTTTCAACGTCATCGGCTGGTCGCGTACCCGCAAAGAAATCGATGGCGTCGAGACCTTCGACGCGCGCGAATTGGACGGGTTCCTCGCCAGGACCGACATTCTCGTCGGCCTCTTGCCGCTGACACCTGACACCACGGGCTTCTATGATAGCGGGCTATTTAAAAAGCTCCGCCGTGACGGTGCGCTTGGGCGGCCGGTCTTCATCAATGCCGGCCGCGGCCGCAGTCAGGTCGAGGCCGACATCGTCTCGGCCATCCGGGACGGCATCCTCGGCGGCGCTTCGCTTGATGTTTTCGAGGTGGAGCCGCTCGCGTCAGACAATCCGCTATGGGAGTTGGAGAACGTCTTCATCACCCCGCATGACGCGGCGGTCTCCGAAGAGAACGCGCTGTTCCGCCATGTCGAGACCCAGATCGCCCGTTTCGAGCGCGGTGAGCCGCTGGAATTCGTGGTCGACCGCGCCGCTGGCTATTGAGCGTCCGGAACCTTCGAGACGACTGACCGTTTTCTCTGCAAAAGTTTCTTGCGGCCGGATCGGCCGCCAAGGCAGCGGAAGGAGACGATGATGGCGCATCAGACGGAAACACGCTGGGAAAAATCCGACGGCAAGCTTCACAAGGAAGAGCAGATCCCGCCGGTCAAGGCAAAGCAGGGGCGCATGGGATACCGCATCCTGACGGTGCTGCTCGTCGCGCTGATTCTCGCTTTCGTCGTTTGGATCCCGGTCGAGATCTGGGGCAATCGCGAGGCGAACGAGGTGGCGCCGCAGCAGCCCGGCCAGCAGCTCCAGCAACAGCAATCGGACGCAGCACCTGCCCCGACGCCGCAGAACGGCAATGCCGCGCCGACAGCGCCGGCCCCGAATGCTGCGCCGGCACCGGCCCAGCCAGCGGCGCCGGCCCAATAGAGCAATTCCAGATGATCTCCCCATCCCGCCGCATGCCGCGGCGGGATGTTTATGTTTTGTCTGGACTTTTCCTGCCGATTTTTCGATAAGAAGACGCACGAGCCGGTTTCGTGCGCCGGCCCGCAAACTTGGCAGCACCTGACCGGATTGGACAGGGGCAGGAATTCATGGCCAAGACCGATATTGCAAGACGCGTCTACAATCACGCTTGGAAGCTCGACCCGATCATCCGCAGCCTGATCGATACCGACTTCTACAAACTGCTGATGCTGCAGATGATCTGGAAGCTCTATCCAGACGTCAATGCCTCCTTCACGCTGATCAACCGGACCAAGCGCGTCCACCTCGCCGAGGAGATCGACGAAGGCGAATTGCGTGAACAGCTGGATCACGCCCGTACGCTGCGGCTCTCCAAAAAGGAGATGATCTGGCTTGCGGGTAACAGCTTCTACGGCCGCGCGCAGATTTTCGAGCCGGAATTCCTCGCCTGGCTTTCCAACTTCCAGCTTCCCGAATACGAGCTGTCGAAGAAGGACGGCCAATATGTGCTGGATTTTCATGGGGCCTGGAAGGAAACCACGATGTGGGAGATCCCGGCGCTCGCGATCGTCAACGAGCTGCGGTCGCGCTCGGCGATGAAGGCGCTCGGCCCTTTCACCCTCGACGTGCTCTATGCCCGCGCCAAGGCGAAGATGTGGTCGAAGGTCGAGCGGCTGAGGGAACTGCCGGGCTTGCGCATCTCCGATTTCGGCACCCGCCGCCGTCACAGTTTTCTCTGGCAGCGCTGGTGCGTCGAGGCGCTGAAGGAAGGCATCGGCCCGGCCTTTACCGGCACCAGCAATGTATTGCTGGCTATGGATTCCGATCTCGAGGCGGTGGGCACCAATGCCCACGAGCTGCCGATGGTGGCCGCTGCCCTGGCGCAAACCGACGAGCAGCTGCGCAACGCGCCCTACAAGATCCTGCGCGACTGGAACAAGCTCTATGGCGGCAACCTTCTGATCGTCCTGCCGGATGCCTTTGGCACTGCGGCCTTCCTGCGCGACGCGCCGGAATGGGTGGCCGACTGGACCGGCTTCCGCCCGGACAGCGCCCCGCCGATCGAAGGCGGTGAGAAGATCATCGACTGGTGGAAGAAGATGGGCCGCGATCCGCGCCAGAAGCTGCTGATCTTCTCCGACGGCCTCGATGTCGACGCCATCATCGATACCTACCGGCATTTCGAAGGCCGGGTGCGAATGAGCTTCGGCTGGGGCACGAACCTGACCAATGATTTTGCCGGCTGCGCACCGACCGAAATCTCGGGCCTCAACCCGATCTCGGTCGTCTGCAAAGTCAGCGACGCCAACGGCCGTCCGGCAGTGAAGCTCTCAGACAATCCGCAGAAGGCGACCGGCGAACCGGCAGAGGTCGAACGCTACCTGAAATTTTTCGGCACCGAGGACAGGGTCGATCAGACCGTCCTGGTTTAGGCTCGCCGCGCCGGACGGCCGTCCCGGGGCATATCGATGTGCCCGGCCATCGCGTCCTCGATTGCCCAGCCGAAGCGCCAGGCGTCGAACATCGAAAACCACTCCTGCAGATCGGTGATCGGCAGGACATCCGGTTTCGACATCGGATTGTCGGCCAGACTGCGGCCGAGCGAACGGTCGCGTGCGCCGCGTTCCTGCATCTCAAGCAGATCCTCGAACATCGTCACCCCCTCTTTAGATGGGTTTATGCAATCATGCTAATGAAGCCTTGTCGAGTCCGGATGCGACGATTCCGGTTTTTCACAGGATTAGCCCTAATTCGCTATCTCGATGCCGATTGACGGGGAGGCCCGGCTTCCTGGCTGGGGTCCGCCGCCGAGCCTCCCGGCTGGCCGATCTTCAAGTCGGCAGCGCCGACAACTTGTCGCCTTCCGGCCGGGGCGATCCAACCAAGATGAGATCAATGGTGAACGGTCGGCTAATATCCACCGGATCTGTGCCGATCCCACACGATCCGGCAGGTCGGTTGCGACATCCTCGACTGTTCAGGCCGCAGCCTGCGAAACCGGGTTCTGATCCGGTCGAGGTAATAATGGCCGGGAGATGGCGCCGCCGTCATCGCATGGGCTTCCGAAGAGGGAACGCCCTCGAACAGCCGTTCCTCGCCATTCCTGAAGCAAATCCTGAGCCGCCCGCCTTCCTGGCTGAAATAGACGGATTTGATGATCTTCGACTTCACCGAAAGTTCTTCCACCTGTTTTGCCTCTGTTTTTAGCTTTGCAGACGGTAAACCCAAACGTGCAAAGACGCGGTGAAGCAGCGTGGTAAAAATTCAGGAAATCTTTTCTGATCAACCCTGGCGTTTCCTTCGATGGGGATCAGGCCTTCGTTTCCCGCAGGTTATGGGAAATCAGGCGATGTTGACAAACCTTGCCAAACAACTCAATTTTGATGAAACGGAGAGCTTCGATGGCGACCATGAACGTATCGCTGCCCGATCCCATGAAAGATTGGGTGGAAGCGCAAACCAAAACAGGCCGTTATGCCAATGCGAGCGATTATGTCCGCGACCTCATCAGGAAAGATCAGGAGCGAAACGACAAGATCGCAGCTATGCAGCGCTATGTCGATGAAGGCTTGAAGAGCGGCGTCGGGTCGCGGTCGAAGGACGAGCTCTTTGAGGCGGCGCGGGCGCGCCTGGAAAGCTCTCGCGGCAACTGATGATGGGCTTTCGCATTACGGAACAAGCGGAAGAGGACATTGTCGGCATAGCCGAAACGGGCATTCGCCTGTTTGGCTCAGCGCACGCTCGGCGCTACCATGATGAACTCTACGCCATTTTTGATCTGATTGCTGCCAATCCCCGTATGGCGCGCGAACGGCATGAAATTTCTCCTCCGATGCGCATTCATCCGTTCAAGGCCCATCTCGTCGTTTATACGATTGCGGAGGGCGATAATGTTCTGATTGTCCGTATTCGCCACGGACACGAAGATTGGTCCAGTCAGGTCTAAAATTCAATCTGTTGGATGAAAATGCGAAAAATGGCGGACAGGGAGGGATTCGAACCCTCGGTACGCTTTCACGTACACACGCGTTCCAGGCGTGCGCCTTAAACCACTCGGCCACCTGTCCTTTGGCGTTCGCACCAGGAGAGGAGCAAATCGTCGGAACGGCGCGATATATACCGATGAATTTTTGCCGATCAACCCAAATCTAACAGTTTTTTGACTTCTTCCGATAAAACTCGCTTGCGCCCGTCCATTGTGCTTCACCCCATCGATGACTATGTAATTCTCAAGGTGGAGAATGGCGCGGGTCCGCCGGAATTGTCCGGCATATCGAAGCGTCGGAGGAGTTGATGCGTTTCCTGTTGCGTCTGGCCAGTCTTGTCGCGCTTGCGGCGGCCGTTATTGCCGGGACCATCGATTCGATCCAGTCGGTTGCGGCATCCGCCGTTGTCATGACGCCGATGTCGGAGGCTTGGCAGGATGTGAGCCCGGACACGCTGACGTCGCTGCAATCTGCGCTTTCCTACTATATCCATCCCCGCTTCTACGCCTTCATCTTCCAGTGGCTGATGCTCCAGCCGGCCTTTGCCGTCTTTCTGGTGATCGCGCTGCTTCTTTGGATGATCGGTTACAAGAAGCCGCCGATCGCCGGTCGCTTCACGGCTTAATGCATGTCGCCCGGAAGTGTGCAGCGGTTCCGGGACAACGACATGCATAAAAACCAAAGGGCTAAAGCGCGTCGCATGAATCAAATTTCATGCGACGCGCTTTAGATGTTTGAGCCGGTGCGATCCGGCAAAAGACCGGGTGCATTTGCCCGTCCCCGGTTTCAGCAACGGCCAGCGGATCGGCTAAAAAATCCGCATCCCGGTCGGCGAGATGTCCAAAAATCCGCCCGGCAGAACTGATTTTCAGCAATTGCTGCAAATCTTTACCGCCTGAAAAATTTCTGGTGAATTTTTCCGTGAGCCATGCAAGGATGCGCGCAGCCAGGCCTCCGGGGGGAGGTCGGTGGTTCCGCAGACATGTCCGCAAAGGGCTTGCGGGAGGACCCCAAACAAATAGCAACAACAGGGCTGCAACTCATGAAAAAATCCCTTCTCACTCTTCTTGCCGTGGCTGCCATGTCGACGACGGCGCTTGCCGCCGATGTCAAGCCGGCGCTGGTTTACGGCACTGGCGGGAAGTTCGATAAGTCTTTCAACGAAGCGGCCTATAACGGCGCCGAGAAGTTCAAGGCCGAGACCGGCATTGCCTATCGCGACTTCGAGCCGACCGGCGACACCCAGGGCGAACAGGCCATCCGCAACTTCGCAAGCCGCGGCTTCAACCCCGTGGTCGCCGTTTCCTTCGCCTGGACTTCGGCCATTGAGAAGGTCGCAGCCGAATTCCCCGACACCAAGTTCATCATCGTCGACTCCGTCGTCGATAAGCCGAACGTCCGCTCGGTCGTCTACAAGGAAGAAGAAGGCTCCTATCTCGTCGGCATTCTCGCCGGCATGGCCTCCAAGACCGGCAAGGTCGGCTTCGTCGGCGGCATGGACATTCCGCTGATCCGCAAATTCGAATGCGGCTATGAGCAGGGCGCTCGCGCCGCCAAGGCCGATATCCAGGTTTTCCAGAACATGACCGGCACCACCGGCGCGGCCTGGAATGACCCGGTTCGCGGCGGCGAGCTCACCAAGAACCAGATCGACCAGGGCGCCGACGTCATTTACGCGGCCGCCGGCGCCACCGGCCTCGGCGTTCTGCAGACCGCCGCCGACAACAAGAAGCTGTCGATCGGCGTCGACTCCAACCAGAACCATCTGCATCCGGGCTCGGTGCTGACCTCGATGGTCAAGCGCGTCGACCTCGCCGTTTACAACGCCTATACCGACACCAAGAACGACAAGTTCACCGGCGGCGTTCAGGCGCTCGGCGTCAAGGAAGATGGCGTTGGCGCCGCGATCGACGACAACAACAAGTCGCTGATCACGCCGGAAATGCAGGCCGCCGTCGACAAGGCTAAGGCCGATATCATTGCCGGAACCGTCAAGGTTCACGATTACACCTCGGACAATTCTTGCCCGAAGTGATCCGCGCCCTGATGTAATCGACGATTGAGATCGGGCGTATGGCGGAGGGGATTTTCGCCATACGCCCTTTTCTTATTTGGAGCCTGCTGTGACAGATAAGCCCGCTATCGAGCTTGTCGGCATCGATAAGAAATTCGGTGCCGTCCACGCCAACAAGGACATCAACCTCACCGTTGCCAAGGGGACGATCCACGGCATCATCGGCGAGAACGGCGCCGGCAAATCCACGCTGATGTCGATCATTTACGGTTTTTACCACGCCGACAGCGGTGAGATCCGCGTGAACGGCAATCCGATCACCATTCGCGACAGTCAGGCGGCGATCGCCGCCGGCATCGGCATGGTGCACCAGCATTTCATGCTGGTCGACAATTTCACGGTGCTCGAAAATGTCATGCTCGGCGCCGAAGGCGGCTCGCTGCTGGCGAGAGGCGTCGCCTCGGCCCGCGCCGAGCTCAAGCGGCTGGAAACGGAATACGGCCTCGAGGTCGATCCGGACGCGTTGATCGAAGAGCTGCCGGTCGGGCTGCAGCAGCGCGTCGAAATTCTCAAAGCGATGTATCGCGGCGCCGAAATCCTGATCCTCGACGAGCCCACAGGCGTGCTGACGCCGGCGGAAGCCGATCACCTCTTCCGCATCCTCAAGGTGCTGCGCGACCAGGGCAAGACGATCATCCTCATCACTCACAAGCTGCGCGAGATCATGGCGATCACCGATACGGTCTCCGTCATGCGCCGCGGCGAGATGGTCGCCACCCGCAAGACGGCGGAGACAACGGTGGAAGAACTCGCCGAGCTGATGGTCGGTCGCCGTGTGCTGCTACGGGTGCAGAAGGGCGAGGCCATTCCAGGCGCTGCCGTGCTCTCCGTCCGCAACCTCACGGTCAAGGACAATCGCGGTGTCACCATGGTCGACAATGTCTCCTTCGACGTGCGCGCCGGCGAGATCGTCGGCATTGCCGGGGTTGCCGGCAACGGCCAGTCCGAATTGCTCGAAGCGATAGCCGGCATCCGCAAACCCACCTCCGGCGAAATCCTTCTCGACGGCCAGACGATCGATAAGGCCGATCCCGCCCGCCTGCGCGATCTCGGCCTCGCCCATATTCCCGAGGACCGCCATCACATGGGCCTGGTTCTGAAATTCGAGGAATATGAAAATTCCGTGCTCGGCTATCACCGCCGTCCGGGCTATAGCAAAGGTCCGCTGCTCGATCTCGAAGCGATCCGCAGGGACGCGATGGAGAAGATCGAAAAATACGACATCCGCCCGCCGAACCCGCGGCTGAAGACGGCGAATTTTTCCGGCGGCAATCAGCAGAAGATCGTCGTCGCCCGCGAGATCGAACGCGATCCGAAGATGCTGATCATCGGCCAGCCGACGCGCGGCGTCGATATTGGCGCCATCGAATTCATTCACCGCCGGATCATCGAAATGCGCGATGCGGGCAAGGCGATCCTGCTCGTCTCCGTCGAACTCGATGAAATCCGCGCCCTTTCAGACCGTATCCTTGTCATGTTTGCCGGCCATGTCGTCGGCGAGAAGACGCCCGATGCCGGTGAACAGACCCTCGGCCTGATGATGGCCGGCATTGCCGCGTGAGGCCTTTATGAGCACTGCTTCCGTTCCGCTACCAAACTGGATCAACTACGGCCTGATCCCGCTTTTGAACCTCATCGTCGCCTTCCTGATCTCCGGCTTCGTCGTCTGGCTGATCGGCGAGAGCCCGCTTGCCGCCCTTTCTCTGCTGATCGAAGGTGCTTTTGGCAGCGGTGAAGGCATAGGCTTCACGCTCTACTATGCGACGAGCTTCATCTTCACCGGCCTTTCCGTCGCGGTGGCGATCCATGCCGGTCTCTTCAACATCGGCTCCGAAGGCCAAGCCTATATCGGCGGCCTCGGCTGCGCGCTGGTGGCGCTGGCGCTCGACAATTACGTGCCCTGGTACGTGACGATGCCCGTCGCCATCGTCGGCGCCGGCATTTTCGGCGCAGCCTGGGCCTTCATCCCCGCTTTCCTTCAGGCCAAGCGCGGCAGCCACATCGTCATCACGACGATCATGTTCAACTATATCGCCGCTGCCCTCATGGTTTATCTGCTGGTGCACGTGCTGATCGTGCCGGGCAAGATGGCGCCGGAAACCCGCACCTTCCTCGAAGGCGGTCAGCTTCCCAAGCTCGGTTGGCTCATGACGATGTTCGGAGCCAAGCTCGGTGCCGCCCCCTTTAACGTCTCCTTCATCGTCGCCCTCTTTGCCGCCTGGTTTGTCTGGATCCTCATCTGGCGCACCAAGCTCGGCTTCGAGATGCGCACGCTGGGTGTAAGCTCGACAGCCGCCGACTATGCCGGCATTCCCTATGCGCGGATCGTCATCATCGCCATGCTGCTTTCCGGCGCGCTCGCAGGGATGATGGCGCTCAATCCCGTCATGGGCTCCTCCGCCCGTTTGCAGGTCGAGTTCGTCGGCGGTGCCGGCTTCGTCGGGATCGCGGTCTCGCTGATGGGCCGCAACCATCCGCTCGGCATCATCCTGGCGGCGATCCTCTTCGGCACCCTCTATCAGGGCGGCGACTGGATCTCTTTCGAAATGCCGAATATCACCCGTGAAATGATCCTCGTCATCCAGGGTCTGGTGATTCTCTTTGCCGGTGCGCTGGAATATATGTTCCGCCCGGCAATGGTGCACATCTACCAGCAGTTCAAGCCAGCCTGAGGAGCGGACGATGGATTACTACGACATCTTCATCAACGTCCTAAGCTCGACGGTCCGGCTCTCCATTCCGCTGATCTTTACGGCGCTGGCGGGATTGTTTTCCGAGCGCGCGGGCGTTTTCGATATCGGTCTTGAAGGCAAGATGCTGGGCTCGGCCTTCGCCGCGGCCTGTGTGGCCTATCTCACCGGCTCTGCCTGGCTGGGGCTCGGCGCCGGCATCGTCTGCTCGGTGGCGCTCAGCCTGGTGCATGGCTTCGCCTCGATCACCAATCGCGGCAATCAGATCGTCTCCGGTGTGGCGATCAACTTCTTCATCGCCGGCATCACCATCGTGCTCGGCCAGGCCTGGTTCGGCCAGGGCGGGCGTACGCCGCAGCTGCCGCCGGATGCGCGCTTCGCGCCGATCATCCTGCCGGGCGCCGATGCCCTCCGTGACGTGCCGATCCTTGGCCCGCTCTATGCCAACGTCATATCGGGCAACAATATCCTCACCTATCTCGCCTTTCTCGCCGTGCCCTTCTCCTGGTGGGTGCTTTACCGCACCCGCTTCGGCTTGCGGATGCGTGCCGTCGGCGAAAACCCCGGTGCAGTCGATACCGCCGGCATCTCGGTCGCTTGGCTGCGCTACCGTGCCGTCATGTGCGCCGGCATCCTCTGCGGCTTTGCCGGCACCTATCTGGCGATCGCCCAGTCCGCCGCCTTCATCAAGGACATGTCGGCCGGCAAGGGCTATATCGCGCTCGCCGCTCTGGTCTTCGCCAAGTGGAAACCGGTGCCTGTCATGTTTGCCTGCCTGCTCTTCGGCTTCCTCGATGCGTTGGCGAATTTCATGCAGGGCAAGCAGGTGCCGGTGCTCGGCGAAGTGCCGGTCCAGGTCTTCCAGGCGCTGCCCTATGTCCTCACCTGCATCCTGCTTGCCGGCTTCATCGGTGTCGCGATCCCGCCAAAGGCCGGCGGCGTGCCCTATACGAAGGAACGTTGATCATGTCCCACGACCTGTTCGAAGCCGCACGCGGCGCCATGGCCTTTGCCCATGCGCCCTATTCGAAATTTCCCGTCGGCGCGGCAATCCGCGCCGAGGATGGCAAGGTCTATACCGGCGCCAACATCGAAAACCTCTCCTTTCCGCAAGGATGGTGCGCCGAGCCGACGGCAATCAGCGCCATGATCATGGGCGGCGCCAGGAAGATCGTCGAAATGGCTGTCATCGCCGAGAAGCTGCCGCTCTGCCCGCCTTGCGGCGGCTGCCGCCAGAAGATCTCCGAATTCGCTTCCAAGGACACGAAGATCTATCTCTGCGACGAGGCCGGCGTGCAGAAGACCATGACCATGGAAGAGCTTCTTCCCTTCAGCTTCGAGACGGAACTCGGATGAAGGCGACGGTCGACCTGCTCGCCGCCTTGCTCGGCGCCATCAAGCCACGCCATGGCATCGTGCTCGGCTCCGGCCTCGGCTCCCTCGTCGGTCAGCTGGACGGCGCCGTGCGTATTCCCTATCGCGACCTGCCGGGCTTTCCCGTCAGCGCCGTCTCCGGCCATGCCGGCGAGGTCGTCGCCGGCCAACTCGGCGGCGTGCCCGTCGTCATGCTTTCCGGCCGCGTGCATTATTATGAGAAGGGCGATCCCAAGGCCATGCGCCTGCCAATCGAGGTCTTGAAGGCGCTCGGCGTCGAGGCGCTGATCCTGACCAATTCGGCAGGATCGCTGCGTGACGACATGCCGCCCGGTTCGGTGATGCAGATCACCGACCATATCAACTATTCCGGCATGAACCCGCTGATCGGCGAGGAAAGCGATCATCGCTTCGTCGGCATGACCAATGCCTATGATGCCGGTCTTGCTAGCGCGATGCGGAAGGCTGCGGCAAAGCTGAAGATCGAGCTGGCGCAGGGTGTCTATATGTGGTTCTCCGGCCCGAGCTTCGAAACGCCGGCCGAAATCCGCATGGCGCGCATCCTTGGAGCCGATGCCGTCGGCATGTCGACGGTGCCAGAGGTCATCATCGCAAGAATGCTGGGCCTGAGGGTTGCCGCAGCCTCCGTTATCACCAACTATGGGGCGGGCATGACCGGCAATGAGCTCAGCCATGAAGAAACCAAGGACATGGCGCCTGTCGGTGGCGCCCGTCTCGCCGCCATACTGAAAGAGATGATTGCGGCCAGAACAGGATGATTTTAGGCCGGGTCGGCCTAAAATCTGAATCCTGTTCTACACTAATAGCGAGAGCATGATGTCGTCCGAAAACCGCTCACACTTTTCGGCATCATGCTCTAGAGGAAGTGAAAATGAATAGCCATTCCATCCGGGAAACGGCGGCGGTCGCCCTTTCCCTTCTCGATCTCACCAATCTGAAGGACGATTGCACCGAGGCGCAGATCGAAGCACTCTGCGCCCGTGCGCAGACGCCCTACGGCAATAGCGCCGCGATCTGCATCTGGCCGCGCTTCGTCGCCCAGGCCCGCAATATCCTCGGCACCGGCCATGCCGTGCGGATCGCGACCGTGGTCAATTTCCCGGCGGGCGAGATGGAAGTGGCCGATGTCGCCGCCGAAACCCGCGAGGCGATTGCCGACGGCGCCGACGAGATTGATCTGGTCATCCCCTTCCGCAAGTTCATATCAGGCAATGAGAAGGCGGCGACCGACATGGTCAAGGCGGTGCGCGCCGAATGCGTCGGCCCCGTTCTGCTGAAGGTCATCATCGAGACCGGCGAGTTGAAGGAGGCGGCATTGATCCGCCGCGCCTCCGAACTCGCCATCGAAGCCGGCGCGGATTTCATCAAGACCTCCACCGGCAAGGTCGCCGTCAATGCGACGCTCGAAGCCGCCGACATCATGATCCGGGCCATTCGCGAAAGTGGACGCAAGGTCGGCTTCAAACCGGCCGGCGGCATCGGCTCGGTGGCCGACGCGGCGCTCTATCTCAGCCTCGCCGAAACCATCATGGCGCCGGATTGGGCGATGCCCTCGACCTTCCGCTTCGGCGCTTCCGGCCTTCTCGACGATATACTGGCGGTTCTAAGCGGAGCGCAGCCGGCATCGGCGGCGGCATCGGGCTATTGAAATGATCCCGCAGGAGCTCATCCGGCGTAAGCGCGACGGCGGCGAACTCGACGCTGCCGATATCCGCTCGTTCATCGATGCGCTTGCCGCCGGTCGATTGTCCGAAGGCCAGATCGGCGCCTTTGCCATGGCCGTCTGGTTCAAGGGTATGTCGCGCGAGGAAACTGTGGCCTTGACGCTGGCGATGGCCGATTCCGGCGATCGGCTGCAATGGGCCGATATCGACCGTCCGATTGCCGACAAACACTCGACCGGGGGCGTTGGCGATAATGTCTCGCTGATGCTGGCGCCGATCGCCGCCGCCTGCGGCCTCGCCGTTCCGATGATATCGGGCCGCGGCCTCGGCCATACCGGCGGCACGCTCGATAAGCTCGAATCCATTCCAGGCTATATGATCACCCCGGATGCGGATCTGTTTCACCAAGTGGTCAAACAGGCAGGATGCGCCATCATCGGCCAGACCGGCGCCTTGGCGCCTGCCGACGGCAGGCTCTATGCCGTGCGCGATGTGACCGCCACTGTCGATTCCATTCCCTTGATCACCGCCTCCATCCTCTCCAAAAAACTTGCCGCCGGTCTTCAGACGCTGGTGCTCGATGTCAAGGCCGGCAACGGCGCCTTCATGGCCGACCGCGATCAGGCGGAAATTCTGGCACGGTCGCTGGTCGAGGTGGCGAATGGCGCGGGCGTGAAGACGTCGGCACTGATCACCGACATGAACGAGCCGCTTGCCGATAGCGCCGGCAACGCCGTCGAGATGCGCAACTGCCTGGATTTCCTGGCCGGCAGGAAGGGGAATACGCGGCTCGATACTGTCGTTCTTGCCTTCGCCGCCGAGATGCTGGAGAAATCGGGCATTGCCGCTTCGCCTGAGGAGGGCGAGGCAATGGCGCGCCAGGCCCTGTCGTCGGGCAAGGCAGCCGAGGTTTTTGCGCGCATGGTTTCGATGCTCGGCGGCCCCGCCGACCTCATCGAAAACCCGGACAAATACCTGGCCCGAGCGCCGGTCGAAAAGCCTGTCCCGGCTGCCCGGTCCGGCTGGCTTGCCGCCTGCGACGCCCGCGGCATCGGTGTCAGCGTCATCGATCTTGGTGGCGGAAGACGCCATCCCGCGGATCGGATCGATCACCGCGTCGGCTTCTCCGAACTCCTGTCGCTCGGCACCCGCGTGAATGCCGGCGAGCCGATCGCCCTCGTTCACGCCGCCGACGAAGCCGCGGCGGAGAAGGCAGCCGCAGCACTTACCGCGCACTACCGCATCACCGCGGACGAGCCGGTGCTGAACCCCGTCATTGCGGGTCTTATCTGAGGCAGTCTATTGCTTGAGGCTGAGCGAGCCGTCAGCGACGGAATAGGAGGCGAGCTTCTGCAGGAAGCTCATGCCGACCAGCGTCGTCGTCAGCGCTTCATCCCTAAGGACGAAGGCTTCGACATCGCGGACGCGGATGCCGCCGATTTCGATCCGGTCGAGCGTCACATGCGCGGCCTTGGTCTGGCCGTTGGCGGTGTTGACGCCATAGCGGAAATCGAGCTGGTTGGCTGTGAAGCCCAGCCGGCGCGCGAGCGTCTCGTTGAGCGCGACATAGGTGGCGCCGGTATCGATCAGGCCTTGCACCGGTTTGCCGTTGATCTTGAAACTGCCGGTATAGTGGCCCTGCGCATCTGCCTGCAGCCGGATCACATTGCTGCCGGAGACGGGTGCGGGGGCTGCGGGCTTACCGCTTTCGGTCGAGATGTAATTGGCGGAAAGAGTGTCGGCGGGCTGTTGGCCGGTGCCGGCGAAGAAGGACGGCACCTGTGTGGCGAGCGCCGCGGCAATGCTGGCGAATATGATCGTACGCACGAGCATGAAACAGAAATCCTTCCTGTATAAACCCCGCTTCATGCGAGGCCTCATGCTTCCAGACTGCTAAGCCGCAAGTGCTGATAAGTTGCTAAGATCGACAGGAAAACGGCCCGGGGCGAACGGCCGGGCCTTAAAAGTCTTTCGATTTGGTAAAGGAAGGCTGAAATTACTTGGTGCCGTACATGCGGTCGCCGGCATCGCCGAGGCCGGGCACGATATAGCCCTTCTCGTTGAGGTGGCTGTCGATCGCCGCGGTGAAGACAGGAACGTCGGGATGCGCGGCGCGGAAATTGCGGATGCCCTCCGGGGCGGCAAGCAGGCAGAGGAAGCGGATATTGTGGGCGCCGCGTTCCTTCAGCTTGTCGATCGCCGCGATCGAGGAGTTGCCGGTCGCCAGCATCGGATCGACGACGATGATCAGGCGCTCGGCCACATCTTCCGGTGCTTTGAAATAATATTCGACCGGCTGCAGCGTTTCGTGATCGCGATAGACGCCGATATGAGAGACACGGGCGGAAGGCACGAGATCGAGCATGCCTTCAAGCAGCCCGTTGCCGGCGCGCAGGATCGAGGCGAAGACCAGCTTCTTGCCTTCCAGGATCGGCGATTCCATCGTCTGCAGCGGCGTCTCGATCGTTGCCATCGTCAATTCGAGATCGCGGGTGACCTCGTAACAGAGCAGCGTGGAGATTTCGCGCAGCAGCCGCCGGAAACTTCCCGTCGATGTCTCCTTGCGCCGCATGATGGTGAGCTTGTGCTGCACAAGCGGGTGATCGATGACCGTGACGCCGTCCATGGGGAAGCCTTTCATTCTTTCTATCGAATGTTTCTTTCACGGAAATCGGCCCGACCGCAAGAGTGCAGCCGAATTTGCGCCGATCTTCCCCAACCTCCGGAGCCTTTCCTGGTAAGATAGGCTCTCACCCTCAAAGGCGGGCGAGCAGGGCCCTCCGCGTCTCCTCGTCGACGAAGGCCGCTTCGATTGCGGTGCGCGTCATGGCGTCGATCTCCGCATCGCCGAAGCCGAAAGCTTCAGCGGCAAGCGCATACTCCCGTTCGAGCGATGTATGAAAGAAAGGCGGATCATCCGAGCTGATCGTCACCTGCACGCCCGCTTCCTTCAGCCGGCGCAGCGGATGCGAAGCGAAATCGGGAAAGACCCGCAATGCGATATTCGAGCCGGGGCAGATCTCGAGCACGGTGCCGAGATCGGCAAGCCGCTTCACCAGATCGAGATCTTCGACGGCGCGCACGCCATGGCCGATGCGCGCGGGGCGCACGGCATCAAGTGCATCGGCGACGCTGAAGGCGCCGCAAACCTCGCCGGCATGAATGGTGAGCCCCAGGCCGGCATCGCGGGCGATATCGAAGGCGCGGGCATAATCGGCCACGCGGCCCATGCGTTCTTCGCCGGCCAGGTTGAAACCGGTGATCAGGGGATTGCCGGCCTTTGCGGCATATTCGGCAGCGCCGATCACGCTCTCCGGGCCGAAATGCCGTTCGCCGGTGACGATCAGCCGGGCCTCGATGCCGCTTTTTTCCCGTGCGCGCCGGATGCCTTCGCAGACACCCGCTATATAGGCATCGGCGCCGAGCCCGATGCGTTTGCCGTGATCGGGTGAGACGATGAGTTCGCTGTAGATCGTGTTGATGGCGGCCAGTTCATCGAGATAGGTTTCGGTCAGAAGCGCATAGTCCTCCTCGGTCTTGTAGACCTCCGAAACCTTGTCGTAGCATTCGAGGAAACTCGCGAAATCATGCCAGACATAGGCGCCGTCGCGAAGCTGCCCGCTGATGTCGATGCCGTATTTCCGCGCCTGCGCCTCGGTCAGGGCAGGGGGTGCCGCACCCTCCAGATGGCAGTGCAGCTCGACCTTCTTCAAATGCGATGTCACAGAAAACTCCTTCCGTGCGGCCCCGCCGGAATGCCGAGATGGCGCGCAATGCTTTCGCCGATATCGGCATAGGTGCGGCGTACGCCGATCGAACGCGAGCGGATGCCGGGGCCATAGGCGATAACAGGCACGCGTTCGCGCGTATGGTCGGTGCCGCGCCAGGTCGGATCGCAGCCATGATCGGCGGTAAGCACGACGAGGTCGCCCGGCTTCAGCTTCTTGTGGACTTCGGGCAGGCGCGCATCGAAGGCTTCGAGGGCTGCGGCATATCCCGGCACGTCACGGCGATGGCCATAATTCATGTCGAAATCGACGAAATTGGTGAAGACGAGATCGCCGTCCTCCGCCTCGTCGATCGCCGACAGCGTCGCATCCATCAGCGCCTCGTTGCCGTTTGCCTTGATCAGCCTGGAAATGCCCTGATGGGCGAAGATGTCGCCGATCTTTCCCACAGCATGCACATGCCGGCCGTGCTCGAGCAGTCTGTCGAGCAGCGTCGGCTCCGGCGGCAGCACGGAGAAGTCACGCCGGTTTCCGGTGCGCTGGAAGGTGGAGGCCGAATGGCCGACGAAGGGCCGGGCGATGACGCGGCCAATATTGTAGGGATCAAGCAGTCCCCGGGCTATACGGCAGAAGGTGAGCAGCCGATCGAGGCCGAAATGCACCTCGTGCGCTGCGACCTGGAAGACCGAATCCGAAGAGGTGTAGCAGATCGGCTTGCCGGTGCGGATATGGTCCTCGCCGAGCCGGGCGATGATATCGGTTCCCGAGGCATGACAGTTGCCAAGAATGCCCGGCACTTCAGCCTCCCGGCACAGCGCCTCGATCAATTGCTGAGGGAAGGCGTCGCCCTCGGTCGGGAAATACCCCCAGTCGAAGGCGACCGGCGTGCCGGCGATCTCCCAATGGCCTGACGGCGTATCCTTGCCGCGGGAGATTTCGCTGGCGGCGCCATAAACGCCGTAAACCTTGTCCGGGACGGGCATGCCGGCGGGGAAACGGCCGGAGGCGGACCGTGCGATGTGCATCAATCCCAGTTCCGACATGTTGGGCAGGGAAAGCGGCCCGCCGCGCAATCCGTCGCGATCGCCGGCTCCGGCTGCACAGAATTCGGCGATGTGACCGAGCGTATCGGCGCCCTCGTCGCCATAGGCCGCCGCATCCGGCGCGCCGCCGACACCGAAGGAATCCAGAACGAAAAGAAAGGCACGCGCCATGTTGCACCCGAGAGACCGATCACCCCTCCGGCATGTCGGAAGCGGCTAAGGCCCAGGCATATAATGCCGCGGCCGGATTGGCAAATTCGAGATCGTGAAGGCCGTCAGCAGTCGCCGCAGGGGATCGAATCGCCTTGCCGCTGGCGGTAGAAATAGCTGCGGCTGATGGTGATCGTGCGCATCCCATCCGGCATGAAGTTCGGCGCGAACAGGAACATTGTATAGGGAATGCTGAGTTCGGTGCGGACGAGGAAGCTGTTGGCCGTCTTCATGTCCGAGGGCACGTCACTGACCGCGGCGTTCTTGGCATAGGGCACGCTCCCGTCCTGCGCCCAGGACCAGAGCACCTTCGCATTGGCGCTGGCGTCGACGGTAATCCCGGTGATCTTCAGCGTCAGCGAGGTCGAGTTGTAGGGCACGAAGATCGCGGTTGCGACCGACCGCATCTCTGCGAGCGTGCTCTTCGTGACGGATTGCTGCTGGGTGACAAGATCGGCGATCGAACCGGCGGCGCGGGTCGCACGCTTGGAGACGCTGAGGCCGATCGTGATCTCGAAAGCGCCGATATAGAGCATGACCAGCACGGGAAAGAGGATCGCAAATTCGATCGCGCCGGCGCCCTGGCGCTCTCGGATCAGCCGCCGCGCCGTCAGTGCCAGTCTGGTGAACGGGTTGCGCAATGCCATTATGGATACTGCTCGTTCTGGAACGCCGCCGTCGCGATAATCAGGTATTGCGTCGGCATCGAACCGTCGGAGGGACGGATCGTCGTGATGTAGGGCCGGACCAGATCCGTGATAATTTCCCAGCGATAGTAGGCGCGCACCATGTTGATCGTGCCGGCGCCGCCGGGCGAATATTTGATAGCGGCCGTATTGATGTCGGAATATCTGTCGGTGGAGAGCTTGGGGATTGTCGTCGGAATGGCCGAGAAGGCGGCGAAGGTCTGCACATCCAGGTAAAGCTTGCTCGGCGTGGCGGCCTCGGTCGCCGAGCAGCTGATCAGAATCGCGATCTCGCCGCAGAAGGCCTGACGGAATTGCGTTTGAGTCATATCGGTCGGACGGCCGAGATTGTAGGTGATCTGCCCGGTCCGCATCCGGCGGCTCATCGTATCGACGGCATTGGAGACGAGTTCTTCAGCGGCGAAAGCGATGAAGGTTTCGAGGATCGCGAAGATCACAACGAAATAAGGAATGGCAAGCAGGGCGAATTCGATCGCCGCCGCGCCGTCGCGCGAGCGGGCGGCAGCGCGAAACTGGGAAAAACGGAACGACGCGAAGGCGCGCTCCCCATCCGTCTTCTGATCAACTACCGTCATTGCCTGGACCCGAGCGACATCTGCCTGCCACACTAGGGTGCGTTCGTTGATTTTCCGTTTCAGTCCGATACGACGATTTTAACGAATGGCGAAGATCCGGGCCGGGCCGATCAGGGTGACGTGGTGCCGCCGGCCGCTTGCTGCGCATGCTGCTCGCAGTTCGGCGTGCAGGACAGCACGGAGCGCTCCGTCTGCCGGTAGACGCGCACCGTGTTGCCCTCGTCGATCGACACCAGGATGCGCTCGTCGAGGATGGCGTTGCCGTCGGCGTCCAGCAGAACGAGATTGGTCGTGCCGAAGCTGCGTCCTGTCAGGACGATCGTCTTGGCATCGGCCACGGTCGCGTCGGCGACCTTGGCATTGCCGACGATCACCTTGCTGACGGGGCGGTCGAGCTTCAACACGCGCGCGTGATCCATATAGACGCGCAGCATGTCATCGTCTGCGGCCGCGGAAACTCCCGAAACACCGAAAACGGCGATCATGCCGGCAAAGAAAGTGGTTTTGCCGCTCGATGACATTTGGTCCTCTTTCACGATCACAGCGCAATAGCGCATAGAATGGAAAAAAATGGTGAATGAAGCTTTAAACTCACCCAGTTGTTTCGAGGTGAGGCAGGATGATCCGATTTGGCACGCGCTCCGGGGCGGCACACGTCTCAGTTGGATACGGCTCCCGTGCTATTTCCAGATGAAACCCCTCGTTACCCAGGAATATTGTTAAATATTGAGAAAAATTAATAAGGTAATACTTACCCTAAAGCAGGCTCTTATTGCCTTCACACGTCGTTAACTCTTTTTCTTAAGCCGATGGAAACGCCCATTCATTAGATTGCGGTCATCCGATCAACGGCAACAGTTGGCGGACGTGCTGAACATCAACTGGAGTTAGGAGTAACCATGACCAAGCTTTTTAGCCGTTTTCTGAAGGACGAATCCGGCGCGACCGCAATCGAATACGGCCTGATCGCCGCACTCATTTCCGTAGCGCTCGTTACTGGCGCTACCACGCTCGGTGGCAAGCTCAACAGCACCTTTACCACGCTGGGTAACAAGCTGGACGACGCTGTCACCCCTGAATTGAGAGCGCAGCTCTGTCTAAAAGATCGGGCTCACGAGCGAAATGCCGTGAGCCTATCCGTATTGGGCAGATGAGAATTTTGAGGCAGGTAAGAAGATGGTCGTAGCCGCAATCCTTCTGGTTTTTCCGCTCTGCCTTGCTTTTGCGGCCTTCTCGGATCTGTTCACCATGACGATTCCGAACCGCGTTTCCCTGATCCTTATCGTCTCATTCCTCGTGCTCGCGCCGCTTTCCGGCCTGGGCCTAGCGGCAATCGGCATGCATCTTTCCGCTGCCGCTATCGTGCTTGCCGCCTGTTTTGCGCTTTTTGCATTCAATGTGATGGGCGGTGGAGACGCCAAGCTTCTGACCGCCACCGCGCTCTGGTTCGGCCTGAACCAATCCCTCGCCCTGCTGATGACCGACGTCGCCATGATCGGCGGTCTCATCACCTTGCTCATCCTGCTGGTGAGAACCCAGTCGAACACCATTCTCGCCATCGGCCTGCCGCTGCCTAACTCGGTGCTGCTCGCCAAGAAGATCCCTTACGGCATCGCCATCGCGATCGGCGGCTTCATGGCCTTCCCATCCTCGCCGCTCTTCATCGCCACGCTGGAAAGCCTGAAATAACGGCATTTAAATGCCCGTTAACTTAAAATGTAAGGGTTCCATTAACCATAATTATACCAATTGCTGAGCATTCTGCAGGGCGAACATATCGTGCCTTGAGGAATGATCGATGAAACCGGCCCGCCTGATAATCCTAGCTGTCGCCCTGGTGGCAGCCGGCCTCGCCGGCTTCCTGGCGATGCAAATGGCCGGCAGTGGCAGTGTCGTCACCCAGGTCCAGTCGGTCATCGAGAAAGAACCCACCGTCAATATCCTCGTCTCGAGCGCCAATCTGCCGGTCGGCGCAAGACTGGGCGACGACACGGTGCATTGGATGGCCTGGCCGAAGGGCGGCGTCGTCCAGGGATTCATCACCGAAGCCGACAAGCCGGATGCCATCAAGGATCTGCAGGGCGCCGTCGTGCGTCTGCCGATCTTCGAAGGCGAGCCGATCCGGCCTGAAAAAGTCGCCGATTCCAGCAGCCGTATCCTGTCCTCGCTGTTGCCCGCCGGCAAACGCGCCGTCGCGACCGAGATATCCGTGGCAACAGGCGCCGGCGGCTTCATCCTGCCGAACGACCGCGTCGACGTCATCATGGTCCGCAAGGGCACCGAGGCCAACAAGCTCATCACCGAAACGGTGCTCAGCAATGTCCGCGTTCTCGCCATCGACCAGCAGATCCAGGAAAAGGATGATGGCTCGAAGGCCGTGGTCGGCACCACTGCGACGCTTGAGCTTACGCCCGATCAAACGAAGGTTCTCGCCGTCGCCCAGCAGATGGCCGACCGGCTGTCGCTCGCGCTGCGCTCGGTCGCCGATGCGCAGGAGCAGGATACCAGTGCCGCCGACTATCTGCTGAGCGGTGACAACGGCAGTGCGATCATTCAGGTCATCAAGTCGGGCTCCATCGTAACGGATGCCGGCGAAGCGCCGAAGCCGGAGTAAAGGGACGTGCAAATGGGCAATTCAACGCGGCGCGCCAAGCTTCTCCTGACAGGCAGTCTTTCGTTTGCGATCAGCGTCACCGGCCTGGCGCCAGCCCCTTTCGGGCCGCTTCTCGCCCTCGATCAGGCGCGTGCCGATTCTGGTAACCTCATCCGCATCGCGCAGACCGGCCCCGACGCGCATCGTCGGCTGAAGCTCGGACTGAACAAGGCCGTCGTCGTTGATCTGCCGGAGGATGCGCACGATATTCTCGTATCCGATCCGAGCATGGCCGATGCCGTCACACGTACCTCGCGGCGCATCTATTTGTTCGGCAAGAAGGTCGGTCAGACGAATATTTTTGTCTTCGGCGCCGGCGGGCAGGAGATCATCAATCTCGATATTGAGATCGAACGCGACGTCTCCGGTCTCGAAGCCAATCTCCGCCGCTTCATTCCTGATTCCGCCATCAATGTCGAAATCGTCTCCGACAACATCGTCCTGACCGGCTCCGTGCGCACCCCGCAGGATGCCACGCAGGCCGCCGATCTCGCCCAGGTCTTCCTGAAGGGCGGCGAGGCGACGACGAGAACGGAGACGGCGTCCGGTACCGGCGGCGACAGCGCCGTGGCGCTCTTTGCCGAAGGCCGACAGACTTCCCAGGTCGTTAACCTGCTGAAGATCGAGGGTGAGGACCAGGTCACCCTCAAGGTGACGATCGCCGAGGTCCGTCGTGAGGTCCTGAAGCAGCTCGGCTTCGACAACCTGGTTTCCAATTCCTCCGGCATGACGGTCGCCCAGCTCGGCACTCCCAGCGCCGACGGCGCGACGGCGACGGTTGGCGGCGGCCTGGCGGCACTCTTCAAGAGCTCGATCGGCAAATACGATATCTCCACCTATCTCAATGCGCTGGAGCAGGCCAAGGTCGTCAGGACGCTTGCCGAGCCGACGCTGACGGCTATCTCCGGCCAGGCCGCGACCTTCAATTCCGGCGGCCAGCAGCTTTATTCGACCACCGACAGCGACGGCAATGTCACCGTCGTGCCCTTCAATTATGGTATCAACCTGGCCTTCAAGCCGGTTGTCCTGTCGTCGGGCCGCATCAGCCTGGAGATCAAGACCAACGTCTCCGAGCCGGTGGCCGGCAGCGGCAACGCCACCTATCAGCGCCGTTCGGCAGAGACCTCGGTGGAGCTGCCCTCGGGCGGCTCGATCGCGCTCGCCGGCCTCATCCGCGACAACGTTTCCCAGACGATGGGCGGCACGCCCGGCGTTTCGAAGATTCCGCTGCTCGGAACGCTGTTCCGCCAGAAGGGCTTCGAACGTCAGGAAACCGAGCTCGTCATCATCGCAACGCCCTATCTGGTGCGTCCGGTGGCGCGCAATCAGCTGAACCGGCCGGATGACAATTTCAGCCCGGAGAATGACGGTGCGACCTTCTTCCTCAACCGTGTCAACAAGGTCTATGGCCGCCGCGAAGCACCCGTCGCCGATGCGCAGTTCCACGGCTCTATCGGGTTTATCTACAAATGAGTGAGGGGCATCGGCAGCAATGGCACAGAACAGAGATCAGGCGATGGCCTTCATGACTTCGACGACACCCCGGCTCGCAATCTCCAAGGCGCTTTTCGTCACGGCCGCCGTTTCGATGGCGATTCTTTCCGGATGCGCCGGCCCGCACGATCAGCTGACAACCGGCGGCATTCCGGATGATTACCGTGCCCGTCACCCGATCATCGTCACCGAGGCCGAGCAGACGGTGGATATTCCGGTTGCTTCCACCGATCGGCGCCTGACCATCGCCCAGCGCGATCTCATCCGCGGCTTTGCCGCAAACTATATCTCCCGCGCCTCAGGTCCGGTGTATGTATTGTCGCCGGAAGGCTCGCCGAATTCGGCAGCCGCCCATCAGCTGCGCAATCAGGTCCGCGCCGAGTTGGCGTCGAGAGGGATCGCGAGCTCGAAAATCATCAATACCTCCTATGCCGCCGCCGGTGCCGGCGATGCGGCGCCGATCCGCCTGAGCTTCACCGGCACGACCGCGATCACCACGCAGTGCGGTCAGTGGCCGAAGGACATCTCGAACGATTTCGCCAATCAGAATTACTATAATTTCGGCTGCGCCACGCAGAACAACCTCGCCGCCCAGGTCGCCAATCCGGAGGACCTGGTGGCGCCTCGCGGCATGACGCCGATCGACGCGCAGCGGCGCAACAATGCGATCCAGGAATACCGAACGACGACATCGACGATCGAGGATGTCGCCGGTAGCGACAGCAGCTTCTGAGGCGAGACGGGACGATGAGCGCCATCGAATACGAGATCAAGAACCCCAGCGAGCTTCGTCACGCCGAAGAGGCGGTGCGCATGGCGGATCTGGAGGCCATGCGGCCGCTGCCGCGCATCTCCGTCCACGCCTTCTGCGAGAGCGAGACCCTGCAGCATGTCATGGAACGCTGTGCCAATGATCGGCGCATGGCGAAGGTAAGCCTGCGCATCACCAGCGGCGGCATCGCCGCTGCCGCCAATATGTTCTCCGGCGCGCCGACGCCGAACCTCATCATCCTCGAGACCAAGGCGAATGTCGGAAGCCTCCTTGCCGAGCTCGCCCCGCTCGCCGCCGTCTGCGATCCGACCACTAAGGTCGTCATCGTCGGCTACTATAACGATATCGGACTTTATCGCGAGCTGATCCGCAACGGCATTTCCGAATACATGGTCCAGCCCGTGGCCATGCCCGATATCCTCGCGGCGATGGCCTCGATCTTCGTCGATCCGGAAGCCGAGCCGCTCGGCCGCAGCATCGCCTTCATCGGCTCGAAGGGTGGCACCGGCGCTTCGACCATCGCCCATAATTGCGCTTTCGGCATTTCCAATCTCTTCTCCACCGAGACGATCCTCGCCGATCTCGACCTTCCCTACGGCACGGCGAATATCGATTTCGACCAGGATCCGGCCCAGGGCATCGCCGAGGCGGTCTTCGCGCCCGACCGTCTCGACGAGGTCTTCCTCGACCGCCTGCTGACGAAATGTTCCGAGCATCTGTCGCTGCTCGCCGCACCCTCGCTGCTCGACCGCGCCTATGATTTCGACGGCCAGGCCTTCCAGCCGGTGCTCGACGTCCTGCAGCGCAGCGCCCCCGTCACCGTGCTCGACGTTCCGCATGCATGGTCGGAATGGACCCGCTCGGTGCTGGCGAGCGTCGACGAGGTGGTCATCGCGGCTGTTCCCGATCTTGCCAACCTGCGCAACACCAAAAACATGCTGGATGCGCTGCGCAAGATGCGGCCGAATGACAAGCCGCCGCATCTCATCCTCAATCAGGTCGGCATGCCGAAACGTCCCGAGATCTCGCCGTCGGATTTCTGTGAGCCTTTGGAGATCGATCCGATCGCGATCATCCCCTTCGACATCAATCTCTTCGGCAACGCCGCCAACAGCGGCCGGATGATCTCGGAAGTCGATCCCAGGTCGCCGACGGCTGAGACCTTTTCGCAGATATCTCACATCGTCACCGGCCGAGCGGCGATCAGGAAGGCGAAGAAGGGCGGCCTGCTGGGCCTCCTAAAGCGCAAGTAAACGATGAGCAATTCCAGCAAAAGTGTGAAGCGGTTTTGCCAGGCAAATCGCGAAGCGCTTTTGCCGGGAATAGCGTGAAAACAAAAAGATAGAGCATTTCCGTGAACTCGGAGAAAGCGGAAATGCTCTAGAACGAGCAGATTGGATCGAGGGCATGTTTGGAAAACGCGGAAACGAAGGTTTCGGAAAGGCTGGGGGTGCGATCGCTTCTCCGCCGCCGGCTCCGGCCGCGCCCGCATCCGCACCCGTGGCATCCTCTCCCTCGATTCTGGTCGAACCCTCGCGCGAGAACCAGCGCCAGCAGGTGACGCCGCCGCCGATGCAGGCGCCGCAACGTAAGCGCCCCGTTCGCACCGACGAATATTACGACACCAAACAGCAGGTCTTTTCTGCACTGATCGACACGATCGATCTCTCGCAGCTTTCCAAGCTCGACGGCGAAAGCGCGCGCGAGGAAATCCGCGACATCGTCAACGACATCATCACCATCAAGAATTTTGCGATGTCGATCTCCGAGCAGGAGGAATTGCTTGAGGATATCTGCAACGACGTCCTCGGCTACGGTCCGCTGGAGCCGCTGCTGGCGCGCGACGACATCGCCGACATCATGGTCAATGGCGCCGGCCAGACCTTCATCGAAGTCGGCGGCAAGACGATCGAATCGGAAATCCGTTTTCGTGACAACGCGCAGCTTCTTTCCATCTGCCAGCGCATTGTCAGCCAGGTCGGCCGCCGCGTCGATGAATCGAGCCCGATCTGCGATGCGCGCCTGCCCGATGGCTCGCGCGTCAACGTCATCGCGCCGCCGCTGTCGATCGACGGGCCGGCGCTCACCATCCGCAAGTTCAAGAAGGACAAGCTGACGCTTGATCAGCTCGTCCGTTTCGGCGCGATCACCCCGGAAGGCGCGACCGTGCTGCAGATCATCGGGCGGGTGCGCTGCAACGTCATCATTTCAGGCGGCACGGGCTCGGGCAAGACGACGCTTCTGAATTGCCTGACCAATTATATCGACCGCGACGAGCGCGTGATCACCTGCGAGGATACGGCCGAACTGCAGCTGCAGCAGCCGCATGTCGTGCGGCTCGAAACGCGCCCGCCGAATATCGAAGGCGAGGGCGAGATCACTATGCGCGATCTCGTCAAGAACTGCCTGCGTATGCGTCCCGAGCGCATCATCGTCGGCGAAGTGCGCGGACCGGAGGTTTTCGACCTGCTGCAGGCGATGAACACCGGCCACGACGGCTCGATGGGCACGATCCACGCCAACACCCCGCGCGAATGCCTGAGCCGTATCGAATCGATGATCGCCATGGGCGGCTTCACGCTGCCGGCAAAAACGGTGCGCGAGATCATCTCCACCTCGGTTGACGTCATCATCCAGGCGGCGCGCCTGCGTGACGGTTCGCGCCGCATCACCCAGATCACCGAGGTGGTCGGCATGGAAGGCGACGTCATCATCACCCAGGATCTGATGCGCTACGAGATCGAAGGCGAAGATGCGAACGGCCGCCTGATCGGCCGGCACATGTCGACCGGCGTCGGCAAGCCGCATTTCTGGGATCGCGCCCGCTACTTCAACGAGGAAAAGCGTCTTGCCGCCGCCCTCGACGCGATGGAAGCGAAAACCAAGGAATAGGCGAGATGTTCGGGTTCGATCCAATAGTGCTGGCAATCGTCGCCCTGGCCGCCGTCTCCGCGGGAGCGGTGGCCTATGCCCTGTTGTTTTCCCGGATCGAGACCGACAAGAAATCGGCAAGCCGCATCAACCGCGTCAAGTCGGCCGAAAGCGACCGTGTCAAGGTCAAGGCTGCCCGCGACCGGGTGCAGGAGCTGTCGAAGCGCCGCAAATCGGTGCAGGACAACCTGAAGGACCTGGAAAAGCGTCAGCACGAAAAGACCAAGAAAACGCTGTCGATGAAATCCCGGCTAGTGCAGGCCGGCCTGACGATCACGGTGGCGAAATTCTATCTCATCAGCGCCATCTTCGCCTCCGTGCTGCTGCTCGTGGCCTTCATCGTTGGTGTATCGTGGTTGGTCATGGTCGGTATCGCCGTCGTCGCCGGTCTCGGCCTGCCGCGCTGGGTCATCGGCTTCCTGATCAAGCGCCGCCAGAACAAGTTTCTCAACGAGCTCCCCAATGCACTTGACGTCATCATCCGCTCGATCAAATCCGGCTTGCCACTGAACGATGCGATCCGTCTTATCGCAACCGAGGGCACCGAGCCGGTCAAGAGCGAGTTCCGGCGCGTCATTGAAGCGCAGCAGGTGGGTCTCAGCACTCCCGATGCCTGCGCCCGCATGACGATCCACATGCCGCTCCAGGAAGTCAATTTCTTCGCCATCGTCATCGCCATCCAGTCGCAGGCGGGCGGCAATCTCTCGGAAGCGATCGGCAACCTCTCCAAGGTCCTGCGTGATCGCAGGAAGATGAAGGCCAAGGTTACGGCGCTCTCGATGGAAGCCAAGGCGTCGGCCTACATCATCGGCGCACTGCCCTTCATCGTCGCGACCCTCGTCTATCTCACCTCGCCGAACTACATGATGATCCTTTTCACCGATCCGCGTGGCCATTTCATCATGGGTTTCTCGGCGATCTGGATGTCGATCGGCATTTTCGTCATGCGCAAAATGGTCAGTTTTGATATCTAACCGGAAGGAAGCGCCATGTCGCAGGACGTTGCCGCAATGCTCACCAATCCGAGCATGCTGATCGCACTTTTCGTGGCGATCGCCGTCTTCGCTGCTTTTTATACGATCGCTGTCCCCTTCTTCGAGCGCGGCGATCTGACCAAGCGCATGAAGGCCGTTTCGACAGAGCGCGAGCAAATCCGCGCCCGCGAACGCGCCCGCATGAATGCCGACCCGGCTACCGGCAAAGCGTCGCTCAGGAGCCAGAACAACCGCTCGGTCCGCCAGATCGTCGAGCGTTTCAACCTGCGTAAGGCGCTGGTCGACGACAATACGGTCAACAAGCTACGCGCCGCCGGTTTCCGCTCGGAGAATGCGCTGAATACCTTCCTCGTCGCGCGCTTCCTGCTGCCCTTCCTCTTCCTGGCGCTTGCTGCCTTCTGGGTCTTCGGCCTCGGCAATCTCGCCGAAAGGGGCATGGCCATCCGCCTCTTTGCTGTCGTCGGCATCGGCTATCTCGGCTTCTACGCACCGAACATCTATATCTCCAACCGCATGGGCAAGCGCCAGCACTCGATCAAGCGCGCCTGGCCGGATGCGCTGGACCTGATGCTGATCTGCGTCGAATCCGGTATCTCGATCGAGGCGGCGATGCGTCGCGTGTCGGAGGAACTTGGCGAGCAGTCGCCGCCGCTTGCCGAAGAGATGGTCCTGACGACGGCAGAGCTCTCCTTCCTGCCGGATCGCCGGGTGGCGCTCGAAAACCTTGCCACGCGCACCCAGATCGAACTGGTGCGATCGGTCACCCAGGCGCTGATCCAGGCCGATCGCTACGGCACGCCGATCGCCCAGGCGCTGCGCGTTCTCGCTCAGGAAGGGCGCGACGAGCGCATGAACGAAGCGGAAAAGAAGGCGGCCGCCCTGCCGCCGAAACTGACGGTGCCGATGATCCTGTTCTTCCTGCCGGTGCTGATTGCCGTCATTCTCGGCCCGGCCGGCATCCAGGTGGCGGACAAGTTCTGACGGGTGCCCAGACGATATGTCGTCCGTGCCCGTGACGGGCGCCGGCATAGCTGCTAAACGGGATGGACGATGATCGGCTGCGCGGAGGCCGTGCGTCTCTGACGCCTTCCATCCCGAAAGAGAGGTTCCGATGTCTTCTCAGGGCATTTTCATCAGCATCATGGCAGCCCTGGTGGTTGGCGCCATGAGCCCCGGCCCGAGCTTCGTCGTCGTCTCCAGGATCGCCATTTCACGGTCGCGGCTGGACGGACTTGCGGCCGCGCTGGGCATGGGTGCCGGTGGTGTGGTGTTTGCCGTGCTGGCGCTCGCCGGGCTGACGGCGCTGCTATCTCAATTCGAATGGCTCTATATCCTGCTGAAGGTCGCAGGCGGCGCCTATCTCGTCTATATCGCCGTCAATATCTGGAAAGGCGCCGGTCGGCCGCTCGAGGTTTCCGACGCCGTCCATGGCCGCCGCGCGCCGATGCGCAGCTTCACGACCGCGCTGCTGACCCAGCTCAGCAACCCGAAGACCATCATCGTCTATGCCAGCCTGTTTGCCGCGCTTTTACCGAGGACGGTGCCGCTCGATCTCATCTTCGCCCTGCCGCTCGGTGTCTTTGCGGTGGAGGCGGGCTGGTATTCGATCGTGGCGCTCGCTTTTTCGGCCCGCCATCCGCGGCGGCTCTATCTCCATGCCAAGGGGTGGATCGACCGGGCCGCCGGCGCCGTCATGGGCGGCCTCGGTCTGCGTCTCATCCTTTCGGGCCTCAGCGTCCGCTGAACACGGTTTAGTTGGTGTTGCTGCCGTCCGCCGCGCCCGGCGTCTTGTCCTTGGCGGCGAGCTTCTGCCAGGAATTCTGCTGCGAGAGCATCCCCCTGAGATAGGCGACATTGGCATCGGCCTGTTGCGGCGAAAGTTCGCGCCGCGCGATCTGCTCGGCCTCCGGGAAACGTCCCTGCAGGCCGACGACGAGGGCAAGGTTCTGCCTGACGCGGCTGTCGGCGTTTGGTTGGCCGGCGGCCGAGCGCAGATAGGTTTCGGCCGTGCGCAGGTCGCCGGTCAGCACGTAGGACATTCCGAGATTGGAAAGGATGGACGGTTCGTTCGGCTGAATGTCGAGCGCGTCGCGGTAGCGCTGCCTGGCCTCGCTTGCCCGGCCCATCTGATCAAGGATCGCGCCTTGGGCCGAGATCAGCCTCCAGTCCGGACGATCCGGTGTCTGTGCCCGGCCGATCGTGTCGAGCGCCTGCTGGAACTGTCCGGCTGCCGCTTGCGCCTTGCCATAAGCGGCCAGCACGTTGCGGTCGCCGGGATTGGCGATCGCCACCTGCTGCATGACGGCGAGCGCCTGCGCGTCACGGCCGTTCATGCGCAGCAGATTGGCATAGCTGACGCCGGTGACGGGATCGCGCGGGTTCTTGTCATAGGCCTGGCCGAGCCGATCCGTTGCCGAGCGCAGCTCGGTCGCGTCCATCTCTTCGACCGGCTTGGTGAGTTTCGGCACCGAGCCTGTCGTCATCCGGTCCTTCGTCGTCGTCGAGCAGCCCGCCAGCGCAAGGACGATCAGCGACGCCGCGACGCCCTGCAGGAAGCGATTGGTGGATATGAAGGTGAGCGAGGCAGGCATGACGCGTTCCTGATTCCGAAATCGGCGCCTGACCTCGAACGCGGAACAGGGAAAGGTTTGACGCAATCTTCGCTCCAGCAATAGTCTGTTAACCCTAACAGACCGTTAAGAAGTGATTCCTGACGACCGCCGAAGGACAATCATGGCCCCCTATCAGTTCATCGAAAGACCGACCCCCTTCAACACGAAGGGCGGTTCGACGCTGCCGATCTTTGCCGTCACACCCGCCCATATCGAGACCGGCACAATCGATCCGATCGCCCTCGATTGGGCGAAAAAGGCAGGCTTCAAGGCAGAGAGCGGATCGTTGCTGCTGATCCCGACCGCCGAGGGCCATCTCGGCGGCGCGCTTTTCGGCCTCGGCACCAATCCGTCCGAACAGCCCTATATCGCCGGCAGACTCGCGCGTGCGCTGCCGGCCGGCGACTGGCACATCGAGACCGCGCCGCTGACGGCAAATCGCCTGGCCCTCGGCTTCGGGCTCGGCAGCTACCGTTTCGACCGCTATAAATCGGAAAAATCTCCAGCTGCGACAATGCTCATTCCGAGCGATGCCGACGGCGCCGACATCAAGCGCCAGCTCGCCGGCGTCTTTCTCGCCCGCGATCTCATCAATACGCCGACGAACGACATGGGGCCGGACCAGCTCGAGGCGGCTTTCCGCGGCCTGGCTCAGCATTACAAGGCCGAAGTATCGGTTATAACAGGTGACGCGCTCCTTGAGCAAAACTTCCCGCTCGTCCATATCGTCGGCCGCGCCAGCGCCGATGCGCCGCGCCTTCTCGAACTGCGCTGGGGCAAGAAGGGCCATCGCAAGGTGACGCTCGTCGGCAAGGGCGTCTGCTTCGATACTGGCGGTCTCGACATCAAGCCTGCCGCCTCGATGCTGCTGATGAAGAAGGACATGGGCGGCGCCGCCAACGTCATGGGGCTCGCCCTGATGATCATGGACGCCAAGCTGAAGGTCGATCTGCGTGTCATCATCCCGGTCGTCGAAAACGCGATCTCCTCCAACGCCTTCCGCCCAGGCGACATTTATCGCAGCCGCAAGGGCCTCACTGTCCAGATCGACAATACCGACGCCGAGGGCCGCCTGATCCTGGCCGACGCGCTCGCCTATGCCGACGAGGAGGAACCCGAGCTCTTGATCGACATGGCGACGCTGACCGGTGCCGCTCGCGTTGCGCTGGGTCCGGATCTTCCGCCCTTCTTCACCGACGACGCCAATCTGGCGCATGACCTGACCGAAGCGAGCCTGGAAACGGACGATCCGATCTGGCGCCTGCCGCTCTATCCCGGCTACGAAAAAGATATCCGCGCCAAATTCGCCGATCTCACCAACGCGCCGGCCGGCGGCATGGCGGGATCGATCACCGCTGCGCTTTTCCTCAAGCGTTTCGTCAGCAAGACGAGGAGCTGGGCGCATTTCGATATTTACGGCTGGGCCCAGTCTGAACGGCCGCATTCGCCGGGCGGCGGCGAAGCCCAGGCGATCCGCGCGCTCTTTCATCATATCCGCACGGGCCTGAGGTGAGGCAGGCTGGCCGAAAACCCCGTCGGCGTTGTTAGAGGCGATCGTTAAAATTTTATTCACCCTGCCGGACGGCAATTGCCGGCCGCCCTTGCATGTCCATGGCAACTGCCGGAAAATGAAACGCTAGCGTAACGATTTTCCGGAGGGGCCGTGCCGATCGAACTGACCGCCTCGCAGGCGCTGGGGCTCTGGCATGGCGTGGCGCTCGATCAGGTGCGCCTTGACGATCGCGATTTGACGTTGCGCCAGATGGCGATCCTGCTGCATATTTATCTGGTGCCGCCGCCCCACACCGTGCGCGGGCTTGCCGCCACGCTCGGTGTCACCAAGCCGGTCATCACCCGCGCGCTGGACACGATGGGCGAGATGGGCCTGGTCGACCGCGTGCGTGACGATACCGACCGGCGCAACGTCATCATCAAGCGCACCGTCGGCGGCGCGCTTTACCTGGAAAAGCTCGGCGATCTCGTCCGGGAGCAGGGCCGCCGTCTGTCGATCTGAAAGGGCGATCTGAAAGGAATGGGAATGACGATGTTCGACCGCCGCCTGCATGCCTATAGGCCCGATCTCGCGGAAGCAGAACTCGAAGGCAAGGTGGAGGCATCGCGCTTCGTGGAAGGCGCCCCGGCGCGCGTCGCCGTTCCCGTCATTGCCTTGCGCCCCGAGCCGGCGCTTGCGCGCGGCATCGATACGGAGCTGCTCCTTGGCGAGCAGGTGACGGTTTTCGATCGCGCCGACGGCTGGTGCTGGGTGAAAGCCGCTTCGGACGGTTATGTCGGTTATGTAACCGCTGACGCGCTCTCGCAAATTGACCCGGCACCGACCCATATCGTCACCGCGGCGCGTACCTTCCTCTACCCGGAGCCCGAACTGCGCAAGCCGCACCTGACGACGCTTTCGATGGGAAGCCGCGTTCACGTCGCCGGCGAGGCGGAAGCGCGGGGCAATCACTATGTCGTGCTCGAGGATGGAACCGCGATCTTCGCCAGACACGTCCAGCCGATCGGCGCTCTCGACGGTGCCGATTATGTCGAGATCGCCGCTCGATTCCTGGAGACGCCCTATCTCTGGGGCGGGCGCTCCGGCCTCGGCATCGATTGCTCCGGCCTCGTCCAGCTTGCGATGCTGATGACGGGCCGACAGGCGCCGCGTGATACCGACATGCAGGCAGCCGGCCTCGGCGAAGCGATCGACCGCTCCGAAATCCGTCGTGGTGACCTGGTGTTCTGGAAGGGCCATGTGGCGATTTTCGAGGATCCGCAGACCATCCTTCATGCCAATGGTCACAGCATGACGGTGGCGCGCGAGAATTTCGAGGCCGCCGTCGAGCGCATAGGCTCGCTCTACCAACAGCCGACCGGCTATCGCCGCCCGTTCAAGTGACTGGTGGCCGCGGCCAGGCGCTTACGCCGCCCGTCCAGTCTTCGAAGGCTTTCGACAGCCTGAGGACCCGCATGTCGTCGAAGCGTGGCCCGACGATCTGCAGCCCGATCGGCATGCCCGACCGGGAGAAGCCGCAATTGATCGAGGCGGCCGGCTGTTCCGACATGTTCCATGGCACGGTGAAGGCGATATGTTCGAACGGCCTTGCCGGATCGTTGGTCGGCGATGCCCATTCGGCCGGATAGGAAATGATCGGGTTAGTCGGCGAGAGCAGCGCGTCGACCGTGGTGAACAGCTGCCCGCAGCTCCTGCGCATTTCGATCGTCTGGTTGAAGCCTCTTACCGCATCGACGCCGCTGACATCGGCGCCGGCCTTCGCCCAATCGCCTATATAGGGCAGGATACTGTCGCGCCGCTCTTCGTCCAGGCCTGCGATATCGCTCCAGAGGCGGGCGCGCCAGAAGCTGTCGAGTCCGTCAAGCATGGCGCGCGTCAGCACCGGTTGGACGGATGTTATTGTGGCGCCGGCCTTCTCGAAACCTTTTGCCGCCGCTTCGACCGCGCTCCCGATTTCGTCGTCCACCGTAAGCCCGCAGCCGGCATCGAGCATCAGGCCGATCTTCATGCCTGACATGTCGATGTCGAGATCCATCCAGTTGAAATCGTTCGGCGGCAGGCTGGTGCCGTCGCGCCAGTCCGGTCGTGACAGCGTCGCCATGGAAAAGGCCGCATCCTCGACCCTGCGCGTCATCGGGCCGAGGCAGCGCCCGACATAATAAGGATCGGCCGGGATGCGCCCATGGCTCGGCTTGTAGCCGAAGATGCCGGTCCAGCCGGCGGGCAGGCGCACCGAGCCGCCGATATCCGTGCCGATATGCAGCGGCCCGTAACCGGCCGCAGCCGCGCCGGCAGCCCCGGCGCTCGATCCGCCGGGATTCTGTGTGATGTTCCAGGGATTGCGGCTGAGAGGATGAAAGCTCGAAAGGCCGGAGGAAAGCATGCCGTAATCGGGGCAGGTGGTCTTGGCGAAGATCACTGCGCCATCCTCGCGCAGCCGGGCGGCGGCTGGCGCATCGGCGTCTGCCGGTTTCAACTCCACCGCCTTGGTGCCGAACGGCACCGGCTGGCCCTTCGTGGCGATCAATTCCTTCAGGGTCACCGGAATGCCGTCGAGCGCGCCGAGCGGCCGTCCCTTCGCCCAACGCACAGTCGATGCTTTCGCCTGCACACGCGACGCTTCCGGATCGTAGAGGTAGAGCGCTGAAATCGACGGCTCCCAGGCGGCGATATGGTCTTCGAGCGCGAGCCAGTATTCCAGCGGCGAAAGGCTTTTATCGGCGAAGCGCCGTCTGAGCTCGCGGATCGTCAGATTGGTGTCGCTCCTCGCCTCGGTCCTGGGCTTTTTGTCTCGGGAGGACATCAGCGGCTAGCCTCGCGTGGATCGAGAAGGTCGCGCAAGCCGTCGCCGAGCATGTTGAAGCCGAGGACAGCAAGCGCGATGGCAAGGCCCGGCAGGATCGCCAGCCAGGGGGCCAGCGCCAGATAGGTTTGCGCATCGGCGAGCATCCGGCCCCATGTCGGCGCCGGCGGCGCCATGCCGAGTCCGAGAAAGCTGAGGCCGGCTTCGGTCAGGATCGCCAGCCCGAGCTGGATCGCCCCATGCACAATGATCTGGCTGATAATGTTCGGCAGCACATGGCGCAGCGAAATGGTCAGGCGCGTATTGCCGATCGCGCGCGCCGCCGTCACATAATCCCGGCTCCAGGCCTGCAGCGAGGTCGCAAGCGTCACCCTGGCAAAGACCGGGATCATGAACACGGCGATCGCGGCGATCGCGGTGAACCGGCCCGGCCCGAGAAAGGCGCCGAGCACCATCGCCGACAGGATTGGCGGCAAGGCAAAAATGACATCGCAGATCCGCATCAGCAGTGCTTCGAACGGGCCGCGGATCGCCGCGGCCGAAACGCCTGCGATCGAACCGAGCGTCCCGCCGATCGCAACCGCGCTGATGGCGATCGACAGCGAATTCCAGCATCCCGCCATCAGCATCGACAGCACGTCGCGGCCGAACTGGTCGGTGCCGAGCAGGCCGAAGGCGAGCGGCGGCTGCAGTTTGTGGACGATCTGCATCTTTTCAGGCGGCAGCGGCGTCCAGACGAGAGACAGCAGCGCAACGGCGATCAACAAACCGACGATGACAGCACCAGAAATCAGGTTCCTTCGCCGGCTAAGTCTAGAGGCCGGACGGCGGTGGGCGATGGTCGTGGATGTGATCGGTGCCATTTGTCAGGCCGCCTTTCTCATCCTGGGATCGATCGCCAGATAGGAGAGATCGACGATGAAATTCACCACGATGACGAGGGCGGCGAAGAACAGCACGACATCCTGCATAACGATGATGTCGCGCTGGGAAAGCGCCTGAAGGGCAAGGCGCCCGAGGCCGGGCAGGTTGAAGACGTTTTCCACCAGCACCGCGCCGGCGACGAGAAAGGTGAACTGCAGCCCGATCATGGTGAGGATCGGGATCAGCGCGTTTGGCACGACGTGCCGCCACAACACGGCGCTGCGCGAAAGCCCTTTGGCCACCGCGGTGCGGGCAAAATCCTCATGCATGGTCTCGAGCACGGCCGAACGCGCCACTCGCGTCAACACGCCCGCCTGCGGCATTGCCAGCGCAACCGCCGGCAGACCAAGCGCCTGCAATCCCGGCAGAAGACCGGCGCCCCAGCCCGGGAAACCGCCGGCCGGCATCAGTCTGAGCATCGTCGAAAACAGGATGATCAGCAGCAGCGCCACCCAGAAAGCGGGCATTGCGATGCTGATCTGTGAAAACAGCACTGCGGCGATATCGAAGGCACGGCCGCGGCGCGAGGCGGCCAGTACCCCGAGCGGCAGGGCGATCGCCACCGAAATTGCGATCGCCATCAACGCCAGCGGCAGCGTCACCGCCAGCCGCTCGACGATCAATCCCGCGACAGGAACACCATAGGTCAAGGATTGCCCGAGATCGCCTGACAATACCCCCGCCAGCCATTGCCCGTAACGCAGGATGAGCGGCTGGTCGAGCCCGAGATCATGGCGCAGCGCCGCTAAGGTCTCCGAGCTTGCAGAGGTGCCGAGCATGATCGAAGCGGGATCGCCGGGCAGGAGATCCATGACGGTGAAGATCAGCAGCGAGACGATGAGAAGCGTGATGACAAGGCCGGCGAAGCGGCGGGCGAGGAGGGTGATCATGTGGGCCACGCTGCCGAGGTGGCACGGCGGCTCTCCCATGGGCTGGCGTTGGGTTTGGCGAGAAGCTCCACCCCACTCTCCGTCTTCCTCGGCCTTGAGCCGAGGATCCATGTCGCGGCTGGTGGAAGCCGTGTGGATGCTCGGCTCACGGCCGAGCATGACGGAGTGCGGGGTGGGTGGAGCGAGCCATCAAAAGTGCTGACGCCAGGGGTGCCATCCAGCGAAATCAAACCATGTCGGCGCCAGCTGAACGGAGTTGGCGAGCCAGGGAAAGGGCTGCGCGTTATATCGGCCAAATACATCTCGGATCTGTCCAAGGCCATCCTCTTTTTCGCGTCCCCACCGGCCCGCAGCTCACTCCTCCCAGGAAACCCCGGACAGCACGTTGGAAGGGATCGGCTCGTTCTCCCACAGCCCTTTCAGCTTCTTGTCCCAGACGCCGAGTTTCGGCATGACGAAGAGGTAGAGCGCCGGCACATCCTCGGCGAGGATCTTCTGCGCTTGCGCATAGATCGCATTCTGCGCGGCGGGATCGGTCGTCTCCTGGACCTTCTTCATCAGCGCGTTGAAGGCCGGGTTCCTGTAGTTGAAATAATAGGGATCGCGGGCATAGATGTCGATGTCGAGCGGCTCGGCATGTGCGACGATCGTCATGTCGAAATTGCGGTCCTTCATGATGTCCTGGACCCATTTTGCCGGAAATTCCGTCGGCTCGATATTCATCGTCACGCCGATCTCGGCAAACATCGCCTGCATCACCTGAGCGCTGCGCGGCGCATAAGCCATCTGCGGCGATTTGATCGTGAATGTGAAGCCGTTGGGATAGCCGGCTTCGGCCAGCAGCGCCTTGGCCTTCTCGACGTCGTAGGGCAGCACGCCGGTCATATCCTGATAGCCCGGGTCGTTCGGCGTGTAATGGCTGCCGATCGGCGTGCCGAGGCCCGACCACGCGCCGTCGATCACCGTCTTGCGGTCGATCGCCATCATCAGCGCCTGACGCACGCGCTTGTCGTCGAACGGCTTCCTGGCATTGTTCATGCCGGCGACGACCTTGAGCTCGGTATTGCCGATCCTGGTGACGAGCCTGGTATCGCCGTCGAACGAACTCATCAGCTCGGGTGCGGCAAATTCCGGAAAGGCGTCGAGATCGCCCGATTTCAGCGCGGCCGCCTGCGCCTGTGGATCGGCGATGAAGCGGAAGGTCACCTTGTCGAGCTTGGCGGCGGCATCCTTGTTCCAGTAGTTGGCATTTCTGGCGAGTTCGACCTTGTCGCCCTTCGCCCAACCTGCGAATTTGAAGGGACCGGTGCCGATCGGCGTCACCTTGTCGTCGGCCGCCGTCTTCGGCGCGACCATGACAGAGGCTGGCCAGCCGAGCCAATAGATCAGGCTGCCGGTCGGCGCTGAGAGATGCAGCACCAGCGTTTCGGCATCGGGCGTTTCGATCGAGGCGATCGAGGCGAAGAAGCGCTTCTGCGGATTGACCGAATCCGCGCCGCGGGCGCGGTCGAGCGAAAACTTGGCGCTGGCGGCATCGAAGGCCTCGCCGTCGTGGAATTTGACGCCGGTCTGCAGCTTGAACGTATAGGTCAGGCCATCGGGAGAGATCTCCCAGCTTTTTGCCAGCTGCGGCTGGATCTTGCCGGCCTGGTCGATCGTCACCAGCCCCTCGAACACGTTCTGCCAGGTCACCTGGCCGATGGCGACCGGTGCCGCGATCGTCGGGTCGAGGCCGGTCGGCTCGACACTCATGCCGAGAGTGAGCGTGGTTTTTGCCGCCTCCGCCGGCGTCATCGCCGCCATCACGAGGCCGGCCGAAAGTGCGGCACCGAGGGAAAGCCGCCGAACGAAATGCGTCGAAGGCGCAAAGGAAAGCTTGATCATCATATTCCCTTGTCTGGCCGCGCGCCGATGACGACGACCTTTTGCGAATAAAATGGCACTATGCCAGTGCACACACAATGACGATTTTGTGTCCTCAGTGTAGCCGAAAAAGCTACACAGCAAATTCGCGGCCAATGCAAGCTCGAAGCGTCAGTCTCTCGTCTCCGCCCGACGGTTCGTGCGCTCGCGCATGAACCTCTCGATAAAATCAAGCAGCTTCGTCGCGGCGAAGGACAGTTGCCGGTCGGGCGCGACGCAGAGATCGACATGGGTACGGATGCCGGTCTTGCCGGCAAGCGGAATGGCCAGGAGCTGACCCGCCTCGATCTCGCGGCGGACAGTCAGCGCCGGCAGCAGCGTCACCGCAGCACTGCTAAGCACCAGTTCCTTCAGCATTTCGAGCGAGCTGGTGACAAAGACGGGATCGAGGCTCAACCCCTCCTTTTCGAACAGCGCGTCGAAGGCCTGGCGGAAGCCGAAGGATTGATCCGGCAGCGCCAAGGCGTAGTCGGCAAGCGTCCTGAGCGGGATCTCGGCATGCGCGGCGGCCGGATGCTGCGGCGTGGCGATCAAATCATAGGCGATCTCGGAGCGCAGCCGCACCTTGGTGCCTGATATGACAGGTGCAAACAGCGTCACCGCAATATCCGCCTCGGCGCTGTTGACGGCATCGACCGCCTGCCGCGCGCTGGCGATCGTCACGGTAAAACGCAGCTGCGGGTATTTCAGGCTGAATTCGGCCAGCGCCGGCGCCAGCAGATTGGCGACGGTGGCGCCGTTGGCATAGATGCTGACGCGGCCGCGCTGCAGGCCCTTCAAATCTTCGATCAGCTGCTGCACGTGGTCGAGTTCGCGCAGCGTCCGGCCGGCGCGGGCGGCAAGCAGCTCGCCGGCCGCCGTCAGCTTGACGCCGCGGGCGCTGCGTTCGACGAGCGGCGCGCCGAAGTGATACTCGAGGTTCTCGATCTGCCGGCTGATCGCCGTCGGCGCGACATTGAGGTTCTCGGCCGCCTGGCGCATCGAATTGGTCCTGACCAGCTCGTCGAAATACATCAGCGCCCGGATCTGCATTCACGTCTCTCCGCCATTCGGCATGTTCGGCTGACCCTATCCAATCAATGGGCGTTCGGGTAGCGGTCGCGCCAAGCCTTTTGCCCACCCTTTGCCGGCAGCGCGGTGGCGGAGTAGACGCCGCGGGCGATTGCCCGCGCCATGACAATGGTGGCAAGGTGGCAAAGTTCCATCAGGCTTGCCATATCGTCTCTCCGATGCCTGGCCGTCGAGGCGGCAAAAACGGTGTCGCCGTCGAGCGGCAGGTGCGCCGGCAAAAGCGCCCGGGCGAAGCCGTCATGGCCGGCCAGCGAAAGCCGGTGCGCCTCCGCCTTCGTCAGCTGCGCATCGGTCACCACCGCACCGATCGTCGTTGCCGGCGTGTTCATCCCCTTGAGCCTCATCCTGTGATCGGTCACGACAGGCATGCCGAGCCCGCCGAATTCGCCGTCCTTCTCGAAGGGCGCTGCCCAGAAATGCGGCCCGTCGCCGATCGTTGCCGCGCCGAGCGCGTTGACGGCGACGATCGCCGCGATGCGGTGCCCGGCGCTGCTGACGGCGCTGGCCGAGCCGAGCCCGCCCTTGAAGGTAGCCGTTGTCGCCCCCGTCCCGGCGCCGGCGGTGCCGAGCGCGAATACGCCCTTGGCGGCCGCCTTCAACGCCGCATAGCCCATGTCGCGATAGGGTGAATGCAGCCCCCAATCCTTGTCGCCGCCATTCAGCAGGTCCATCAGGATCGCCTGCGGCACGATCGGTATGCGCACCGAAGCAACCGCAAAACCGCGTCCGATCTCGCGCAGTCCCGCCTGGACGCCACCGGCGGCATCAAGCCCGAAAGCCGAGCCGCCGGAAAGCACGAAGGCGTCCACGGCGCTGACGGTCATCGACGGGTCGAGCAGGCCGGTATCGCGCCCACCCGGCGCGCCGCCAAGCACCGTACCGGACGCGACGGCCGGCTCGTCGAAGACGATGACCGTGACGCCGGAGCCGAGGGTGAGATCGGTCGCATGGCCGACGGCGACGCCATCAATATCGGTGATCAGGTTTAGAAGCTCAGGCAAGGGCGGATCCTTGTGCACGAAGGGCCGCCGATAGGACTGCAATTGTCCTCAAAAAACAAGACCGGCCCCTAAGGACCGGTCACAACAGGAAAGCCGCCAAACTCGGCAGCGGCCGCGTGCCCTCAGGCATGAACCGGCTTCGGATGACGGCGGGTCATCAGGTCATGGATGGCCAGCCGCACCTCGTCGGGCGAACCGAACCGCTGCTCGTCGAGGTCGTGGACATGATATTTCACGGCGATAAACTTCAGCCGGTCTTCGTCGGGAATGACGATCCCGACGGGAACGCCGGCATATTCGATAACTTGCTTCTTCATCGATAGAACTCCTGCCGCGCGACATGCGCAGCCATGGCGAATTGACTTGTCTGGTACCGTTGAAAGGAGGACGAACGTCACATTCGACAGTTCGGGCGGGAGAGGGCGCCCGGACGGTCATTGCCAAGCACAGGTCGCCCAAGGAGATCGGCGAGAATATCGATGTCTATCATGTCTCGTTCCTTGCGTTGGCGTTGCGCTTGAGTGGTCCCGGAAGAGCCCGGGGCCGGTGATGGCTCTCTTCTGTAATCTACTAACTTGGTAGAGATTACCCGAGAGCCTGTCAGAAACATATTCCGAAACGTGTCAAAAAATCGACGATCCGAAAAAAATCATTCCGCCTTGCCCAAAACTTACGGAAAGAAACATATCAGCTCTTCGTAAAATTCGGATGACAGAATCGAAACTCTTTCGACCGCCGCAGCAGAGATAGGAAGCCTTGCTGATTCCGGCAATGGGCCACATCCCCAAAAACCGAAATGCCTCGAAATGACCGATTTGGTTAAGGCAGCAAGAGCTACGTTCACCAGCCTTCGTCGAGCACCTTTTCCAGCATGTCGGCGAAGAAATCCGCGCTTTCGATGCTAAGGCAGAGCGGCGGTTTGATCTTCAGCACATTTTGGTGATCGCTGGTCGGCTGCATGATGACGCCGAGATCGAGAAGCCGGTCGCAGATCGCCGCCGTCTCTTCTTTTGCCGGCTCCAGCGTCGTTCTGTCGCGGACGAATTCCAGGCCGAGATAGAGGCCCATGCCATGCACGGCGCCGGCGATCGGGTGGCGGTCGATCAGCGCGGCAAGCCGCCCCTTCAGATGTTCGCCGACCGTGCGGGCATTTTCCTGCAGCTTTTCCTCGGCCATAATGTCGAGCACCGCCAGGCCGGCGACGCAGCTGACCGGGCTGCCGCCGGTGGAGGAAAAGAAGGGCCCTTCCTTCTCCAGTGACCGTGCGATCTCGCGTGTGGTGATGACGGCGCCGAGTGGATGGCCGTTGCCCATGCCCTTGGCGACGGTGATGATATCGGGCGCGACCCCTTGTTGTTCGAAACCCCAGAAATAATGACCGAGTCTGGAATAACCGACCTGCACCTCGTCGGCGATGCAGAGGCCGCCGCGGGCCCGCACCTGCGCGTAGATCTCCTGGAGATAACCATCTGGCAACGGAATGCCGCCGGCATTGCCGTAGACCGATTCGCAGATGAAGCCGGCCAAGCCCTGGCCGCCGGCGTCGATCGCCTCCAGCATTGGCATGACGGCGCTGAGATAGCTCGCTGCCGTGTCGGGCCCGCGAAACGCGCCGCGATAGGTATTCGGCGAAACGGCCGCATGCACCCAGTCCGGCCGGGTGGTCAGCGCCTGCGGATTGTCGGCGATCGAGGTGGAGACGGCGTCACTCGCCGCCGACCAGCCGTGATAGGCTTCGAGCAGGCAGAGCATATTGCGTGCGCCGCTATGGGCTTGCGCCAGCCGGATCGCCAGATCGTTCGCCTCCGAGCCGCTGTTGACCAGAAAGACCGTATCGAGCCCCTCCGGCGAAAGGGCGGCGAGCCGTTCGGAAAATTCCGCGATCGCGGCATAATGGAAGCGCGAATTCGTATTGAGCAGCAGCCATTGGGCGCTGATCGCCTCCGCCAGCTTGGGATGGCCGTGGCCGAGAATCGTGACGTTGTTGACCATGTCGAGATAGGCGCGGCCCTCGACATCGAACAGATGCTCCCTCCAGCCGCGCTCGATCTGCGGCGGCGCGGCATAATAGTGCTTCTGCGGGTCTGCGAGATACGCCTGCCGCGTGACGAGCAGTTCCGCAGTTTTCGGTTGCGGCGCATCCGCTCCTGGGCTGAGAAGGGGCGAGGGCGAAGGGCAGAGCACCGACCAGGCGGCTGCCTCCCGCGGCGTGGCAAAGAGCGGCGGTTCGAGGCCGGCGACGCTGCAGAGCTGGAGGCGCAGCCCGCCAAGCGACGACGCCTCTCCGAAAACCGAACCGAGCGGATCGCCGGCGGCAAGCACGGCGCCATCCTCGACCCGACCCTCGATTGAAGGGGTGAGCCCATCGAGGTGCAGGGTCATCGTCTCGGAGGTCAGGGTCAGATGCTGGTCCTTCCAGCCGATGCGGCCGGCAAAGGGTGCTGTGACCGCGCTTCCCGCGGCAAGGCATATGTCGACATGCAGGGCGCAGGTCGCCTGTCCCTTGGTATTCCCGAGCGCCGCGCGGGAGAGCCGATATTCGCCGTAGCGCGTTGCCGCCGTACCGCTTTCGGCTGCAGCCCGGGCCAGCAGCCGCCAGTCCATATCGGCATTCAGCCAGTTGCCGGCGGAAAAATGCGGGCTTCGCACGCCAAGGTCGATATAGGCGATCGCGGAGGGATCGATGTCCGGCAGCAGCGGCAGCCATTCCGATGTTTGCGGAGCGGCGACGTCCGCGCCTGCTGCCTTGAGGATGGCGGCTTCCATGAGTTCGAACGGAACCGACATTGCCGTATCGAAGATCGCCCGCTCGCGCTCGAGATTGCCGCGGACGTAATCATTGTCGGGATCGATTGAAATCTGCTGCTCGCTGCTGGCGACGAGGATGACCGCGCGGGCGACGATCAGTGGCCACAGCGCCTTCAGTTCGTCGTCGCTCAGCGGGTAGATCGCCTGATAGGCGGTGACGGCAGGCAGGATATGAAAGGGATCGCCATTTGCCAGATGCAGCAACGAGGCGCAGGTGACGGCGAGGTCGCCGATCAGCCAGCCGCGGATGATGTCGCCGAAATCGATCACCCCGTCGGGAATCGTGTGGCCATGGGCGTCGCGATGACCAACGACATTGTCGCCGGTGACATCGTGATGGACAGCCTGCAGCCGGAGCGATGGCGCCAAGGGCTGGATGCGGCGAACGGCCAGCACCATGGTCTTGGCGATCCGGTCGCGGGCAGCGCTGTCGGTGATGGCGGAAAGCAGCTGCACGGCGACCGGCCCGGCGCGCCTCAGATCCCATTGCAGGCTGCGGTCGAGGCCCGGATGGTCGAAATCGGCAAGCGCCTGGGCCAGCCTGGCGCAGAGAGCGCCGAGCGCTGCGACGGAAGCCGGCGCGACATATGTCAGTTCCGTCAGCCCCTGGCCTTCGAGATATTCCAGCAGCCGGACCTGGTAGCCCTGCCCACGCACGGTGAGGACAAGGATTTCTCGCCCGTCATTCGTGGCGACGACGTTCGGAACACGCGGCGCGTCTGCCTTGCCTTTCAGGTGATGGATCGCCGCGTTCTGCGCTTCGAGTTCGCGGGTCTCGTAGGCGGCATGGCAGATCTTCAGCACATAACGGCCGCGATCACTGTCGACGCGGTAGTTTCGATCCTGCTGGCTGCCGAGTTCGGCAAGCGTGCCTGACAGGCCGTAATGATCAAGCAGAATCTCTTCCGCGTCCGCGACGGTGACGTCCGGACGCGGCAGCGCCATGCGATCAACAAGCGCCTCGTCGGTCATGACACCCCCTCCCGCAGCATGATTCGATTACCCGTTGAACGAGATAATCAAATACTTGCTGCCGGCAGGCAACGGGTGATTGTCGTTTGCCAGCAAAAGAGATGCGGGTCTTGACCAGCCTCAGCCCATGCGTTCGGAGGCGTAGCTTCCGGGGCTTGCCGGGAAGACGACGGTGCGGTTGCCGTTGATGAAGGTGCGGTGGTGGATATGGGCGTGGATGGCCCGGGCCAACACCTGGCTTTCGACGTCGCGGCCGATCGAGACATAGTCGTCGGCGCTCTGGGCGTGGGTGATGCGGGCCGTGTCCTGCTCGATGATCGGGCCTTCGTCGAGGTCGGCGGTGACGTAATGGGCGGTCGCGCCGATCAGCTTGACGCCGCGCTCATAGGCCTGCTTGTAGGGGTTGGCGCCCTTGAAGGACGGCAGGAAGGAGTGGTGGATATTGATGATCCTGCCCGACATCTGCTTGCAGAGCTGGTCGGAGAGGACCTGCATGTAGCGGGCGAGCACGATCAGCTCGGTGCCGGTCTGATTGACGAGCTCGACCAGCTGGGCTTCGGCCTGCGGCTTGTTCTCCTTGGTCACCTTGATGTGGTGGAAGGGGATGTCGTGATTGACCACGACCTTCTGATAGTCGAAATGGTTGGAGACGACGCCGACGATGTCGATCGGCAGCGCCCCGATCTTCCAGCGGTAGAGCAGGTCGTTGAGACAATGGCCGAAGCGCGACACCATCAGCAGCACCTTCATGCGGCTTTCGCTGTCGTGGAAATCATAATCCATCGCAAAGGGCGCGGCGACGGCGGCAAAATCGGTGCTGATCGCGGATCCCGACAGACCCTCTTCCGAAATGAAGCTGACCCGCATGAAGAACTTGCCGGTATCGAGATCGTCGAACTGCGAGCTGTCGATGATGTTGCAGCCCTTCTCCGCCAGATAGCTCGAAATCGCCGCAACGATGCCGCGCGTCGATTTGCAGGATACCGTCAATACATAGCTTGTCATGTCTGTCCCTCTTCCCTCTTCAAGAGCGCCGCCGTGCTTAGATCAAAGCCCGGGCCGCGAATAGGCCGGTGCGCTTTCATTCATGCGACAAATTGCAAGATGAACCATCATGTTTCTGCAAGTTCTCTCGCTTCCAGGCCTTAGCTTAGAAGAAGTTGCGCAAAAAACTGTGCCGCCAGCGCCGCGGGGATGCGTATTCTCGCCTTCGGCACGAAAGTCAGGCCGGCGGACGGCTTGCCGCGGCCACCTTGCGGCGCGGCGTGGTGATTTCGTGGACGATGGCGCCGCCGATCGACGAGAGCACCAGCGACAGGATCACGAAGAGCACCGGCTGCTGCAGGATACCGAATGGCAGGCGGTCGGCGGCGACCCTCAGAAAAGCCAGCGTGAAGGCGTGGGTGATATAGATGGCGTAGGAGCAGTCGCCGAGATAATTTAGCCATCCGAGAACCGGCAGCCGGGAAAAGTCGATGGAAACTGCGCCGTAGAGGATGAAGATCGCCGGAATTCCCCAGGCGTAGAACCGGCTCTCCGGCTGCATCAGCGCCTCATTGACGAAGAGGAACGCAAAGCCGGTGGCCAGTGCCGCCCATGCCCAGCGGTTGGCCAGAAGCACCTTCTGCCGGTAAAGCCAGCCGAGCACCACGCCGGCGAGAAATTCCAGCATGATCGGCTCGCCGTAGAATCGGGTAGCGATCGTTTCCGGCAGCAGCCGGCAGGCGATCAGGATCACGGCAAAGACGGCAAACATGGCCGGAATGCGACGGGCTTCCGAGAGTGGCAGCAGCAGCGCGAACACGAAATAGAAGAACATCTCGTAATTCAGCGTCCAGCCCGGTATGACGACGGGGGTGATCGTTGTCGGATCGGCGGCATTGGGCCATGGCAGGAAGAGCAGCGAAGCGGTCAGATGCGGAAGGTCGAACACGGTCGACTTTAGGAGTGACGGCGCCGCCAGCGCCACGACCGCCGAAAACAACGTGGCCAGCCAATAGAGCGGGACGATCCTTCTGATACGGCGGCGGGCGAAATCGATAGGGCTCGTCGCGCTCCCGCTCGTCGTCAGCCACATCACGAAACCGCTCAAGACGAAGAAGAGGTCGACGCCGGTTTCACCGTAAAGAAAGGCCGTGGCGTCGATGGCGGGATCGACTTTGGCAAGCTGCAATATCGCATGGAAATAAACGACCATCAGCGCTGCAACGGCGCGCAGATACTGAAGCTGGACAAGCATCGAGCGTCTTGCTCCCCGGGCTTGCGGACGACGGTCGCCACCGTGCCGCTGCGGTCAACTCTCTACATCTGCCGCACGACCCTGCCGGATGCGCGGGCTGTCGTGGAAGCGCATATATCCGACGACGAACCACAGGAGGCCGGCAATCTTCATCGAGAAAACGGCGGTCCCTCCGATCATCATATTCAGAAAAATGAAAAGAGAAAGTGAATGGGCGCAACGTCGCTGCGCCGCCGTGCGGCCGGCGGGGAAGAGGCAGACGAACAGCCAGAAAGCGATGACGCCGAAGATGGTCGCCGCGTAGAGCAAATAGACATAGCCGCTGTCGGCGAATTCGCCGACCCGGTCGACCGAAAGCCCGAGAACGGCCAGAGGATCGAGATCCATGATCTTCTTCATGGTCAGGTTGATGCGGCCGGTGAAATTGTCGCCTGTCGCATTGGGTTTCAGGGTATAGACCAGGAAACCCGCAGCGACGATCAGCGGCATCAGCGCCAGATTGAAATTCTTCGGGATCTTCGGAAAGACGAAATAGCCGACGATGCAGGCAAAGCAGAAGATCAGCATTGTGCGTGTATCGTTCGTCACCAGGATCAGCACTGCCGTAGCGATGAATAGCAGCCGGTCCCAACGGCCGGTTCTTTCCCACATGGAGATCAGATAGATCGCGATCACGCCGCAGAAATTGGCGAGCGACACCTGTTCGAGGAAGATTGACGACGAGCGGTGGTCGATGATGCCGAAGGAAAAGCGCTCGGGAAAACCGAGCGCGTTCTGAAACAGGCCCGTCTTATTATAGCTCAGCGGCAGCAGCCCGCGTGTATTGGCAAAATAGTCGGACGGATGCACGATACTGACATAGAACGGCACGCTGACGATCTCGAAGATCAGGAAGATCAGTACCGCAAGGCTGGCCCAGCGAAAGGCCAGCTTCATCGTTTTCTCGTTGCTCCACCCGCCGAGGCCGGAAAAGCAGAAAATGATCAGCACGTTGCGGAAATGATCGACGAAGGGCATGCGGTTGAGCACGCTGACATAGATGGTCACGACAAGCGTGAACAGCAGGAACAGGAAGGCCGGCAGGTCGGTTTCGTAAATCCCCTTATGGAGGATGTAGATGATGGCGCTTGCCAGAATCAGGCCCTCGCTGGCGGCGACATGCGTCAACGAAAGCGGCATGATGTTGTGGTTGATGAAGGCCAGAATGCCGTTATAGAGCACCGACAGCAGGCCGAGCCAGAGCACCGGATAGTCGACGCGCGATCCCCTCGCGGCCGCATCGAGCCGGTTGCCCGTCACAGTGAACGTCGCTGCCTTCTGATCGACGGCTGCCACGGTCAGTTCTCCGCGGGCTTGACGGCGGTGCAGGCGCCGGCACCGGCTTTGGCCGCCTCGGCAAGAAGCCGCATCTGCGGCCGCTCAGCGCCCTCATGCGGCTGAACGTTGAAAGGTTCGGTCGCCGGCCACCATTCGCCGGCCGCCCAATAGGACCAGCCGAGCCAGACGTCGCTATTTCCAGACATGGTGGCGTAGATTTCTCTCAGCCCGCCCATGCAGTCCTTGTCGGCGGCGGCGCCGAATTCACCGAGGAAGCCGCGCTTGTGGTTCTGCTTCAGCCAGGCGGTGACGCCGGCGATTGCCTCGACTGCGCCGGCCGCACCTTCGCAGGTCGGATGGGTTCCCGACGAATCGACGTCGAGATATTGGTGGACCTCGTAGGCGTAGAAATCGAGCGGATCGCGCACACCGAGCATCACCGTGCCGTTGGCGCCGCCGATCACGTCCTTTTCCCAGCTGTGGGCGCCACTCCAGGCGGTGCCCGGTACGAGGATGAGGTTGCGTGCGCCGACGGCCCGGATGCTGCGGATCGCGGCGTTGGCGGCATCGAGCCAGTCCGTTGCCTTGATGTCATGCGGTTCGTTCATCAGGCCGAAGAGCACGCCGCTCTCATTGGCGAATTCGAACGCGAGCCTCGCCCAGAAGTCGGCGAATGCGGCGTCCGTCGCCGGCGCAGTGCCGATCTGTACCTTGTCGTAATAGCCGAAATTATGCGGGTCGAGCAGGACGGCCATGCCGTGTTTGCGGATCAAAGCAGCGGTATCTTTGATCCGCTTGATCTCGTCCTCGTCGAGCCGACCGCCGAGCGCCGGCTGCAGCCGCTCCCAGCGGAAGGGCAGCCGGATGATCGTCATGCCCTTTTTGGCGAAATAGCCGATCGTCTCCTCGCTCGGATAGATGTAGTTCGTGCCGTAGGTGGCGTCGCGCTCGCCATATTCGCCGCCGGACAGATTGACCCCGCGATAGCAGGGCTTGTTGGCCGCAATCGCCGGCGACGGGATGAGGGCGGCCGCAATCAGCAGCGCCGTCAGATGTCGTGTCGTCCTCATGGCTATCCCTCGCAGTCGCGGCAAACGCCAACATCTCTATGGCCGCCAGTATCTTAACGGTCCGTTAGCTAAGAATTTCTAAAGTCTCGGCACCTCGGCTTCAGTCTTTCACGCTGGGCGGGACACGAGTGCGCGTATGAGCCAGTATGACAGGAATAGAGTAAGCCGGCTGCCCGGCTGGCGCAGTTATGAGCCGCCTCAGACTGCGCCGGAAGGCGTGCGTCTGCGCAGTCCTGTCGTCCGCCCGGATGATTTCGCCCGCCCGGCGCCCGAACCCTCTCCGCCGCCTTTCGTGCCGCCGCCGGCCAACATCGCGCAAACGCGCCGATACGAGCAGCCGTCGCCTCCGCCTGCCGAGCGGCCTGCGGCCGATCTGCCGCCGCAGAGCACATCGGCACCACCCGCAGCCCCGCTTCTTGATCTCCGCTCCAGCATCGCGGCGATCTGGAGCCGCCGGCTGGTGGTGCTTGCCCTGACCCTGATCGGCGCCGTCGCCGGCGGCGCGGTGGCGCCGTTCATCGGCCAGAAATTCACCGCCGTCAGCAGCCTTTATTTCGATCCGCGCCAGATCGGCCTTGCCGAGGCCGGTGCGCAATCTTCCGGTCCGTCGCCGGAAATGATCTCGGCGCTGATCGACAGCCAGGTGCAGATCCTGACCTCGGGCAATGTGCTGCGCCGCGTCGTCGAGGCGATGAAGCTCGATCAGGATCCGGAGTTCACCGGCGGCCGGACCGATGGCGCTGCCGTCATCGGCACCCTGCAGAAGGCGCTTGTCATCACCCGCCAGGCCACCACCTATGTCGTTTCGCTTGCCGCGACGACCAATGATCCGGAAAAATCCGCAAGGCTTGCCAACCAGGTCGTCACCGCCTTCACCGAAGAGGAGAACAGCGCCTCGAACGGCCTCTACGAAAACACCTCCTCGACGCTCGACGGACGCCTCGACGACCTGCGCCAGAAGGTGCTGGAGGCCGAGCAGGCGGTCGAGACCTTCCGGGCCGACAACGACATGGCCGCGACCGAGGGCAATCTGATTTCCGATCAGCGGCTCGGCTCGCTGAACACGCTGCTGGTGACGACGCAGGAAAAGACCATCCAGGCGAAGGCCCGCGCCGACGCCGTCGCCAATCTGCGCGTCGAGGACATCGTCGCCGGCAATCAGACCGAGGGCGGCGTCACTTCGCCACTGGTCAGCCTGCGCCAGCAATATTCCAGCCAGGCCGCCGCCGTCGGCAGCCTCGAAAGCCAGATGGGCACGCGTCATCCGCGCCTGCAGGCGGCCCGCTCCTCGCTGCAGAGCATATCCGGCGAAATCAAGGGTGAATTGCAGCGTCTCGCCACCTCGGCACGCGGCGAATACGAACAGGCCAAGGCCGCCGAGGACAGCATCGCCAAGGAGCTTGCCGTGCAGAAGGCGCTGCAGGCGACGACCTCGGACAAGCAGGTGGAACTGAACGAATTGCAGCGCAAGGCGACGGCGGCGCGCAATATCTACGAGACGGTCCTGAAGCGCTCGAGTCAGACGAGCGAGGAGCAGAACCTCAGCCAGAGCAACATTCGCGTCATCTCGCCGGCCGAGCCGCCCGTCAAGGCCGATGGCCCGGGAAAGAAGATCCTGCTGGTCGCCGGCATCATCGGCGGCCTGCTTGCCGGTTTCGTCGTCGGCGCCGGTTTTGCGATCCTCGCCGGCCTCTTCAGCCATCCCATCATCAGAAGCTATATCAGGAAATCGCCCGCAGCGGCTGCTTGATCAGGATCTCCGGTTTTCCTACATCCTATGGGCGGCCGACGATGCCGGCAGGAGAGGTTCCATGCGGCTTGTGATGATGTTTCCGATATTGCTCGTTGCTCTAGCAGGCCTTGCGCCGGCGTCCGCCTTCGCCGTCGACTGGACGAAACCGGTGAATTCGGACGTTCAAGCCCTCTATCCCTACAAGGGTCTGCCCGGCGTCAAGGCGCAGCCGGACAAGAAGGAGGAGGAATCCTATAATTGCCGCACTGAAACCGTCCAGGTCCGCCGCCGCTACGACGAGATCTTCCGCTCCGGCGGCATGCCGACGCTGATGTATGTCTGCGAACGCGACGGCTTCGTCACCATGGGCGGCAAGGTGCCGCTGCGCGGCCACTATCAGCCGGTGCGATAGACGTCTTAGCCGGTCAGCAAAGCCTTTGGGTACGCCTGTCGGAACCGCTGGGCCGGAAGCTTCATCCTCAAATAGTCGAAGCCGGCATTTGCTTGCGATCGATCGACGAGCGAATATTTGACCATGCCTTCTTCTTCGGTGCGCCGCAGCGGCAGGCTTTCGGCCGCCGCAAAGCCTAGCCGCTTGTAAAGACCGATCGCTTTTTCATTGTGGGAGAAGACGTGCAGTTCGGCCGTTTCCACCCCAAGCCCGGAAAACATCCACTCCAGCATTGTCATGCCGCAATGGAACATGAGGTTCCCGATACCACTCGCCCTGCCGCGGATGACGTTGTCGAATTCGGCCGAGCCGGGCCGGATGTTGCAGAGGCCGAAATTGCCGAACCGGTTTCCGCCGGGATCGCAAATGACGAATAGGATGCGATCGGCGGCGGGCAGCGAGATTGTTTCAAGCCACCACCGCGTGCGTTCCTCGGTGGCGCTGAACTGCGTGAGGAAAAACGGCATCGACTGGTTGCGCCACGTCGTTAGGTCGTCGATCAGGCCGGGCTCATCGAGCATCGACCTGTCGATGCATTGCAGGTCGCCCACGTGCCTGCCGCGATCGTCCCGGATCGGAAGCCGGAGCCGTCCAGCCGGATCCGCGTTGTCCTTAAGACTGACGATATCGACCTGCGTCATCAAGACGATCCCTGATTGTCCGCTCACGCCTTGCGGCAGACGCAGTAACCGCCCGGCGAGGAAGACAGCACGAGCTTGCCGTTCAGAACCGGATCAACCTCGAAGCGGTCGGTTTCCGTCAGATAATCGGTAATGGCCTTCAGCGGTTCGTTGCCGCGCAGCCAGACCTTGGAGCGCTTTGTGAAAGCCTGTTCCTCGGTCAGGTGACCGATGAGCGTGTCGGCGACGACGAGGTAGCAGCCTTCCGTCACCAGCGGGCCGTAGGCGCGGCATTCCGCCAGAACATGCTGATAGGAATGGTCGCTGTCGAGCACCACCATCACGCGGGCGCCCGGTGGAATCTCGGCCTTCACTGCAGCAAGCACCTCGTTGTCGACGGAACCGCCCTGGATCATCTTGATCCGGCTCGACATCGGATGGGATTCGATCGACTCGCGGTTATGGGCCCGGATGTCGATGTCGACGCCGACAACCTTGGCCTTGTCGTTGCCCATGGCGGCGAGAATCGACGCCATGAAGATCAGCGAACCGCCGCGGGCGATGCCGGTTTCGATGATGACATCGGGCTTGGTCGCCCAGATGACTTCCTGGGTCGCCAGGATATCGACCGGCAGCTGGATGATCGGCACGCCCATCCATGACCAGAGATAGAAATAGTCGAACTTGTCGAGCCCGATCAGCGTGTTCAGCGATTGTTGGAAGCTTGCCTCGTCCTTGCCGAGCGCAAGCGACATCTCCCGCTTATGGGCTTCGAATTCGAGACGATCGTCCTTGGTGGTCATGACTGTTCTGTGTCCTTCGCTGTAGGGCTGTCTTAGACCGACTGCCGTAATGCCGTGCTGTTGTGGTGGATTCGCCCGGCGGCCATGTCGAGCAGCGTTGCCGCCACCTGGTCGACATCGGCTTCGCTCATGTCGTGATAGCTGGGCAGATTGATCGCGCGGCCCGGAATGCTCCAGGCGTTCACGTTCTCCGGCCGGTCCTCGAACATGGAGAGGCTGGAGAGGGGGTAGAAGAACACGCGCGCATCGATATTGGCGGTCTCGAAGGCCTGCTGCATCATTTCGCGGGTAATCCCGGTCGACGGATGAAAGACCGCGGTCGGCATCCACGCGCCGTTGATCGTGCCGCTATATTCCGGGTTCATCGAGATGCCAGGCAGGGCGGAAAGCCGGAGCATGTAGGCGGTGAGGATTTCGCGCTTGCGGGCGACGAGCTCTGCAACGCGCTCGAGCTGCGCGCAGCCGATGGCCGCCTGGATGTTGGACATCTTGTATTTGAAGCCGATCGCATCAGGCCAGAACTGCTTGGTCTGGCCGCGTGCGCGGCCGTGGTTGCTGAGCGTCAGCACCCGCTCGTAGAGCGCGGCGTCGCTGGTGACGAACATGCCGCCTTCGCCTGTCGTCAACGTCTTCGTGCCGTGGAAGGAGAAGGTGCCGAAGACGCCCATCGAGCCGGCGCGGCGGCCGTGGTAGACGGAGCCGATCGCTTCCGCCGCATCCTCGATGACAGGGATTCCGGTGCGCTTGGCGATCTCGAGCAGCGCATCCATGTCGCAAAGATTGCCGTAAATGTGGGTGGCAATGATCGCCTTGGTTTTCGGGGTGATATGCCGCTCGACCTCTTCAGGATCGATGCACCAGGAATCCGCCAGCACGTCGACGAAGACCGGCTTGGCCCCAAGGTGGACGATCGGCGAAACGGTGGCGACCCAGTTGGTGTCAGCGAGGATCACTTCGTCGCCTTCGCCGACCCCGAGTGCGGCCAGACCCATGTGCATGGCGCCTGTGCAGCTCGATGTCGCGATGGCGAAGTCGCTGCCAAGATAGGCCTTGAAGTCGCGTTCGAAGCGGTTGATGTAGTCGTAACAGCGTGCGCCCCAGCCGGTTGCTGCCGCGTCCGCGGCATAATCGGTTTCAAGCTGGGTGATGGAAGGCTTGGTATAAAAGATCCTGTTTGTCATGCCGCTATTTCTGTTGAATTGAAGTCAAGACGCAGGCGCCTGCCACGACACTAGCTTTTGAAACTGGCGCCAGGCTCACATGAGAATGTGCCGAACGACGTCGTGCTCGTGGAACACCAGATTGGGCAGGTAGCCGAGAGCCACGAAATACTCCCGGTCCCTTTCGACGCTGACGAAGACGGCTGTGCTTTCCAGCGGGCTGTCGCTGAGTTCCTTGGTCAACTTCACCTTTTCGCTGAGGCCAAGCTCCCGCATTAGATTTTCGAGCGCGATGATCTCCGTGAAGCCAGCAAGAAGCAGCGTATCGATTCCGACTGCCGAATTCACCTCGCTGACCAGCGTTTGGATGGCCACCAACAGGGGCAGCCCTTCGCGGAAGGGGCGGATCTCCGGGTGGTCAAGCATCCCGCCCCACATCACGCGCGTATAGAGTTCATACGCCTTGATGAAGTTCTTGCGCGCCGCCCAGAAGCGGAAGGCGACTGCCATGCGGTTGAGCGTGAAGATCCTGCACATCTCCTCATATTTGCGGCGTGTGTCGGGAGTCAGGTTCAGTGCGCCGCGTCTGACCCCTGTGTAGAGGAAATATTCAAGTCCTCCGCGATACCGGTCCCAGCTCGACATAACGTCGTTGGTGCCTTCCTGGGGCCGGTCGCGAACGATCGCCGAATTGCCGATGGAGCGATAGAACGGCCGCTGCAGGAAGGTGACTGCGCCTTGATCGAGGAAATGCGCAAGGAACGGGAACGGATAGAAGCATATATCGCGCGGAATCCAGGCCGAGCGCAGAGCCGACGCGCGGTAGATCGCGATTTCCGGAAAGATATGGCGGTCGAATATATAGTGAAAGACCTCGGTAAAGCTGCCATGCGCAAACTTCCGGTCCTCCTCGACATGATAGAACGTCGTGATGTCGGTGTTGGCGACTTCGTCATACAGGAACCAGGGCGCATGAGCGCAGGTCACATCCTGGTTCTCATCGAGATATTTGACGGTTTCGGCCACCGCATCGGCAATCAGTATGTCGTCGTCCGCGAGATAGATGAGGTATTCGCCCCTGCCGAGGCGCAGGGCGCTCGTCACGTTGGCGTTGGCACCCGCATTGATCTCGCGCTTGTAATAGCGAATCGGTAATCCGTGAGCGAGGAACTCCTCGACAACCTGTTGGGTGTCATCGGTGGAGGCATTGTCGCAGATGACGATCTCGAAGGGAAAGTCGAACCTGTAATCGTTCCGGCAATAGGTCAGCGCGCTTCTGAGATAGGCTTCGCGATTGTATGTCGGAATGCAGATGCTGAGTTTGATGCCGCTCAAAGGTTTCTCTCCTGGCGGTAGCTTTCAAGCGCGACGTCGCGCTCGCTGATGACGCTCGGCCTAAAAGGCCAGGCGATCGAGAAGGCGGGATCGTCCCAGCGGACACCGCGGGCGAGTTCGGGCACATAGGCTTCCGACATCTGGTAGAAGAGTTCGCAGTCGTCCTCGAGCGTCAGGAAGCCATGCGCGCAGCCTGCGGGAATATAGAAGGCATTGTGGCTGGTCGCATCGAGTTCGACGGAGGCCCATTTGAGATAGGTTGGCGACCCCCGTCTCAGATCGAGCGCGACGTCGAAGACCCGGCCGCGCACAGCCCTTACCAGTTTCGCCTCCGGCTTCGGATCAGCCTGATAGTGCATGCCGCGCAGCGTTCCGCGCCGGTGGTTCTGGGAGAGGTTGCATTGCGGATAGACCGAGGCAAGCCCATGCGTGGCAAAACTTTCCGCGCAGAAGGTCCGCGCAAACATCCCGCGGTTGTCGGCGTGTAACTCGATTTCGACGACGAAGGCGCCCGCAACCGCGGTCGGCGCAAATCTCATCCGAGCACCGTCAATTCAGGCACGGCGACGGCAAATTGTCCGCCCCAGCTGGCGACCTTGCTGTTGCCGGAAACAACCTCGTTCTTGATGTTCCAGGGCAGGATCAGCACGTAGTCCGGCCTCGTCTCTTCCATCTTCTCCGGCGCATAGATCGGCAGCTTGCTGCCCGGCAGGTAATGGCCCTGCTTGTGCGGGTTGCGGTCGACGACATAGTCGATGAGATCTGTGCCGACGCCGCAGAAGTTCAGCAGCGTATTGCCCTTGGCGGCGGCGCCATAGGCGGCCACGCTCTTGCCGTTCCGCTTCGCCTCTTCGAGGAAGGAGAGCAGCCCTTCCTTGATCGGCGCGACGCGGCTTTGGAACGCCTCGTATGTTTCCGTCCTGTCGAAGCCGGCCGTTTTTTCGTCGGCCTGCACTTTGGCCAGGCCAGCGCCTGTCGCGTGGGCGGTCGAGGTCGCACAACACGCGAGGATGCGCAGGCTGCCGCCATCGAGTCGGCAGTTCCTCGACGTCGAACACCTTCAGGCCGTGGGCGGCGAATACCTTTTCGACGGCGAGCAGCGAGAGATAGTAGAAATGTTCGTGATAGACGGTGTCGAACTGAATGCTTTCCATCAGCCGCAGGAGATGCGGAAATTCGACGCTGACGACACCATCCGGCTTCAGCACGGCCGAGAGCCCGCCGACGAAGTCGTTGATGTCGGGTACGTGAGCAAGCACATTGTTGCCGATGACCATGTCGGCGGCGTGGCCGCGCGACACGAGATCGGCGGCGGTCGCCTTACCGAAGAATCGTGCCTCCGTCGGAACGCCTATACCGCGGGCGACTTCGGCGACGTTTTCTGCCGGCTCGATGCCGAGCACCGGCACGCCGGCCTCGACGAAATGCTTCAGCAGGTAACCATCATTGCTCGCCACTTCGATGACTTGCGATGTCGCGCCAAGGCCGAAGCGCTCGCGGGCCATGATGGTGAAGCGGCGCGCATGCTCCACCCAGCTGTCGCTGTAGGAGGAGAAATAGGCGTAGTGGCTGAAGATGTCCTCCGGCGGCACGAAGGCGTCGGCCTGCACCAGCCAACATTGCGAGCACACGAAGGCGCGCAGCGGATAGGACGGCTCCGGCTGTGTGAGCTGCTCTGCCGTCAGATAGGCATTGGCGAGCGGCGTCGAGCCGAGATCGACGAAACGATGCTTCAACGGAGCGTCGCAAAATCGGCAATTGTGCGCTGTCATGATATGGCTTCCTCATAGGCCGTGATCTGACCGAGCGAGAAGGCGCGCATGTCTTCGCCCTCCCGGTTGGCCCGGTACCAGGCGGCAGTCCAGTCGATGGTCTGTTGCAGGCTGAGGCGCGGCCGCCAGCCGATGGAGTCGAACGCCAGCGCCGAACTCAGCGTCAGGGCCGGCGCTTCGGGCAGATGTTCGCCCGGCGCAAGCCGCCACACGTCTTCGACGCGGTGCGCGCGCCCGAGCGCTTCGGCAAGTTCGGAAACGGTCGCGAAGCTCTCGGGATGCGGACCGAAATTCAAGGCATCGGGCAGCTTCCTGTCACCGCCAAGCGTCAGTGCTTCGGCGAAGGCGAGATAACCGCCCAATGGCTCCAGCACATGCTGCCAGGGACGGACCGCCTCCGGATAACGCAGCAGGATCGGCTGGTTGCTCTCGAAAGCGCGAATGAAATCCGGGATCAGCCGATCCTTCGACCAGTCGCCGCCGCCGATCACATTGCCGGCGCGCACCGTGGCGAGCTGGATATCGCGCCCCTTGAAGAAACTGTCGCGATAGCTCTGGCAGACGAGTTCCGTGCAGGCCTTGGAGTTGCTGTAGGGATCCTTGCCGCCGAGCGTATCGGTCTCGATGAAGGGTATGCCGCTGCCATTGTTGGCATAGACCTTGTCGGAGGTGATGACGAGCACGGTTTTGACCGAGGGCGCCTGCCTGACCGCGTCGAGAACATTCGCCGTTCCCATGACATTGGTCGAGAAGGTTTCGGCCGGGTTCTCATAGGAGCGACGCACCAGCGCCTGCGCCGCCATATGAATGACGATCTCCGGCTCGAAGCCTTGAAAGACGTCAAGAAGCGCGCCAGCATCACGGATATCGATGATATGGTGGCCGCGATCGTCCCAGGGCGCGAGTTTCCGATAGAGCGACGGTTCGGTCTCCGGCGCCAGCGAAACCGCGGCGACATCGGCGCCGAGGCGCTCCAGCCAAAGGGAGAGCCAGGACCCCTTGAAGCCCGTATGTCCGGTCAGGAAGACCCGCCGCCCTTTCCAGAAGTCCGTCAGGCCCATAGCTTCCACGGCGCCTTTCCGGAATTCCAGAGTTCCTCCAGATGGGTGCGCTCGCGAAGCGTATCCATTGGCTGCCAGAAGCCGTCATGCTTGAAGGCGGCAAGCTGATTGTTGGCGGCGAGCCACTCCAGCGGTCCGGCTTCCCAGATCGTGTCGTCGCTCGGGATGAGATCGATCACCGAGGGGTCGAGCACGAAGAAGCCGCCATTGATACGCTGGCCGTCGCCTCGCGGTTTCTCCACGAAGGAAGTGATGAACTGACCCTCGATATTCGTGGCGCCGTAACGTCCGGGCGGGGTTACCGCGCACATCGTCGCCTTCAGGCCATGATCGCGATGGAAGGCGACTTCGGCCGCAATGTCGATGTCACCGACACCGTCGCCATAAGTCATGCAAAAGGGTTCGCCTGGTGTGAGATGCTCGCGAATGCGCCCCAGACGGCCGCCGGTCATCGAATGCATGCCGGTATCGACCACGGTCACGCGCCAATCCGGTCGTTTGCCGCCGTGATAGTTGATGCTGTTGGCCCCGAGGTCGACGGTTATGTCGCTGTGATGCAGAACAAGGTTTACGAAGTATTCCTTGATCATGTAGCCCTTGTAGCCGGCGCAGATGATGAAGTCATTGAGGCCGTGGTGGGCATAGATGTTCATGATATGCCAGAGGATCGGCATGCCGCCGATTTCGACCAGGGGCTTGGGCCGCACGCTGGTCTCTTCGGCAAGACGCGAGCCAAGGCCACCGGCGAGAATTACAACTTTCATCCCAGGTGAACTCCAGAGTGTCCAGCAATCGGCTTTCCGCGGGAGTTCGCTGAGACCCCGACAGGCGGGATGACTCTCCTCGGGCGGAAAGGCCGGATGTTTATCCTTCTCTCGGTATCCGATTTCGTTCTTGTGCGAGGCTTGCGGAGGGATGGGACGGGGAGCGGCGCTTTCCGCAAGGCCATGTGAGCAATGGAACAGCTGAGCTGGCCGCACCAGCCACGTCGGTCTGCCGGAGGGATCAGAAGAAAATGGCTCTATCGGGCAACAAAATCGCTTTCCACCTTGCCCGGCACGCTCCTTGCATTATTACTAATATTCTAATCCTTGGGGAGAAAGTGCAATGCAATGGAACACATCGGCGGATTTTTCGCCTCTTGTTCTCTTTCTTGGCGCCCGGCACCAGCGTAGGATCGTGAGAACGCTCCGCGATGCCGCCGAGGTTTTAATGACGGAATGGCCGCTTGAGGATGGAGAGGAATACGTCGCGGCCGTGAAGGCTTGCGCGGATGCCATTACGGGGCAAGCGGGGACGGATCAGCTTAGGGATTTGCTTCTGAGCGCCGCCAGGGAGGCTGGCATCGCCGTTTTGTCAGTGATCCCCGACAGTGGGCAGACAACGCCGCACATGGCGGCGTAGAGGCCATTTTTCACCTCATCAAGCGTCTCCTAAGAGTTGTAGACACTTGCTTGGGCCATATTCAGCGCCAGCATCGACGAACCATTTCGAATTCGTCAAGTATAGAGAATATCTGCCGCACGTAATCGGCGGCGGTCCATTTGCGAGCCCGTATATGACCCTTCTCGATCATCTGCTGGCGCAGATCAGGGTTTTGCAGTAACTGTCGAACCGCAGCAGCGATTGATTCCGGCGCCAAGGCGTCGACGTAGAGGGCGGCGTCCTCCAATTGTTCGTGGGCGCCGTCATAATTCGAGGCTATCACCGGGCATCCGAAGGCAAAGGCTTCCAGGGGCGGCAAATTATCCGGTCCGAACTGGCTTGCATAAGTCAGCGCGAACGCTCCCTGATAGAGCGCGGTCAGATCCTCACGGGCGACAAAACCGAGGAACAGCACCTGTTGTTCTATACCAAGGTTGCGCGCCAGCGAGCGCAAGTGCTCAAGATTGCCGTGATCGGACCCCACCAAGGCAAGCTGGAACGGCTCCGCCTCTCCGTCATTGATCAAGCGTAACGCGTGCAATAGGTTGGCGTGGTTCTTGTGTGCCCAGAATTGCGCTGGATAGTACAGATATCGGCCGGTAATTCCCAAAGCCTGGAGCCGGGACGGCGTGTCGATCTCAGGAGGATTGAAGCAAAAGCTAGGCGTGGGCAGGGGAATAACACGGATGCGCGTTGCCGGAACACGGTAGAAATTTTCGATTTCGCGCCGGCCTTCTTCGGTGCCGGTAATCACATACGCAGCACGCCTGAGATAGCGGCTAAAGAACTCTTCACGAATATCCCACAATCCGCCCAGGCTGACTTCGGGAAAAAACGGCTGCAGCCTGTGCTGAAGGTCGAAGACGGTGGTAATGTAAGGCACGTCGAAAGCTTCATGCTCATAGTGCCCGATCGACCAAGTGAACTCGATATCATTCCGCGCCAGGACCGCCGCGGCACGGCTGATCTGAGGCCCCTCTTCGCGCGCTCCATTGTTTTTTCCCAGCACGCGCCGCAAGAAACGCTTGACGCGCCGGCGTGGCGTGAGCGGCGGCTCGGGAGCGGCCATGGCAGAAATATGCACGTTGGAAGGACGGCCCGGAAGGGCAGAAAAATCCTCTTTCTTATCGTGTTCGCAAATCACGTGAAATTCGTGACGTGAATCCGCCGCCAGTTCCAGAAAGGACCTGAAGATATCCTGCTGATAAGTAAATACGCCGCCAGATTGCGGAGAAGGATCATTGAAGAAAAAGCCGACCTTCAAACTGCGCTCCGTTACTGGCCTTGGTACGCGGCCGTCGGCCTGTCCGACATTTTCCGCACAACATAAGTCATGTTCCAGTCGTCCTTAGACACTGCTTTTTCCGGCTGCATAAAGGGGCATCGCAGAAGAACTTCGAAACCGAGCGCTGTCAGCAAGTCGACCATTTCCTGCGGGAAATAAAACCGCACGCGATGGTTCTCGCTGAAATGCTTTACGGTCCCGTCTGCATAATCGACCTTGAATTCGAAATTGACGACGGCTTGTTGTGCAATCTCATCGAGGGTCGTACGGGAAACGCGCTCCACCTTGCGTTTATCGTCCGCCTCGTGCCTCACCTTGTGAGGGGAATATTGCGGCAGCACCGCCGCGCCGTTCCACACATCGAAAATGAAAATGCCGCCCGGCGCCATTTTCTGCGCGACATTCCTCAAGGTCAGTTCAAAATCGGTAAAGCGGGTGAGATAGCCCAGTGCCGCAAACATGGCCAGAACGACGTCGAAAGAACCCGGGATTGTATCGGCAGTTTGAAACGAACACTCGTGGAATCCTACATCGAGCCCGCGTTCCCTGGCGCTATCGCGCGCCACCGCAACCATCCCCGATGAGATGTCGCTACCTTCGACAACATAGCCCCCGGCCGCCAGTTCCATGGCATGACGTCCTGTACCACAGGCCAGATCCAGAACCCGAATCGGCGCATCATGTTGACGCGGCGCGTATTGCTCAATCAGAGCCGCGACAAAGCCAGCCTCACCGGCATAGTCCTTGTCGCGGTATATAAGATCATAGATCGCGGAGTATTCGCCGAACGGAATCGGCTCTTGTTCTTTCCCTGTCACGGCGCAAAAACACTCATTGGTCCAATGCTTCGATCAGGCTCTGGCAGACGTAATCAATGTCGTCATCAGAAATCGCAGGGCCGCTGGGCAGATAAAAGCCGCGCAGGCCGAGGTCGTTCGCCACCGGGCATTCATCGGCACTGGTCCAGCCGCGATCGATAAAAATCTCCTGCATGTTGTAAGGCAGGAAATTCTCGCGGCTCTCAATGCCCTTCTGTGCCAGCGCACGCATCACTTCTGCGCGCCGCCCCGCGTTGCGTCCGCTGACGAGCACCATGTACATCCAGTGAACATTGCGGGCATAAGGCTTTTCCACCGGCAACTGCAGGTCGTCGCGCCCGCGCAGGCGTTGCGTATACTTGTTTGCAATGCTTCGCTTGGCATCGATGATCTGTTCGATCTTGCCGAACTGGGCATGCCCGATCGCTGCCTGCAGATTGGTCATCCGAAAGTTGTATCCGATGTCCTTATGCATAAATTTGTTCTTGTCACCGAACGCCAATCCCTTGAGATTACGGGCGCGGTCAGCCCACTCGGCGTTATTGAGTGTCAGCATCCCGCCTTCACCTGTTGTGATCACCTTGTTGGCGTAGAAGCTGAAGCAGCCGATGTCGCCGATACCACCGACCTTGCGGCCTTTGTACAGGGCGCCATGAGCCTCGGCACAGTCTTCGATCACGTACAGATTGTGCTCGCGGGCAATCTGCATGACGGGATCCATGTCGACCGGGTGACCAAACAGGTGCACCACCAGAATAGCTTTGGTCTTCGAAGTGATCTTTGCGCGTAACAGCGCCGGATCGAGGTTCAAAGTATCGGCTTCGGAGTCAATCGGGACAGGATGCGCCCCCTGGTACAGCACCGCGAAAAACGTTGCCATATTGGTCAGCGAGGCCACTAGCACCTCGTCGCCGCGACCGATCGACAGGGTTGCCAGCGCCAGGTGAAGTGCGGTGGTTCCGCTGGACACCGATACCCCATGAGCACAGTCGCAATAAGCGGCGAATTCCTGTTCGAACGTTGACAGGTAGTCGCCGAAGAAACCCGAGATGGCGCCTTGGGCCAAGGCCGCGTTGACATGATGGGTTTCTTCCGGCCCCAGCAATGGCTGCGAGACGGGCACGCGACGTACGGATGCGGACGAATCCTGGCGCAAGGATTGTGTTGACATGGCTCAGATACCGGTTGCCAGGGGAACGTCGAGACGGAACGTATCGCTTTCGTATTCCTTACCGCCACGCGGTCCCCTGGTAAAGACCAGCAGATCAGCATCATCCAAGCCTACAAGGGCATGGCGCACATGGGGCTTCGTAACGAAGAGTTCGCCCGGATTCATCACAATCTCAACCACCGGCTCGCCGGGCAACTGACTGACCAACTTGATGCGGCCCGATATCACATAGTTCCATTGGGTGGTTTGCTCGTGATAATGGTTGCCGCGTACCGCGCCTTTGGAAAAGGTGATGCGCGTAATTGCGTTGATCGTCTCGTTTTCGAGAAGATCGGTAATTTCGCCGCGAGCATCCTTGAATGCGGGGGCCAGGGAGATTTTCTCCATTACGTGCTCCTTAAGAACAGTCAGTCGACGATTTTGGGGAAGGGGATCGGGATAATGAATTTGCCTCCCCGGCGCCGGAATTCGTGCAGGTTTCCGATGATCTCCTCGGCAAAATTCCAGGCCAAGAGCAATGCATAATCAGGCTGACGGTTGAGCAGTTCTTCATCGGATACCACGGGAATGTGCGCGCCCGGGGTATAACGGCCAATTTTCAGCTTCGACTTCTCCGTGACGAAATCAAGTATGTCGGCGTCAAGGCCGCAGTAATTGAGCAGGGTCATACCCTTGGCGGGGGCGCTGACGGCGGCGATCCGCTTGCCCTCATGCTTGAGGGAATGAAGCAGCCAGGTCAGTTCGTCCTTGTTGCGCCTGACGGCAGCGGCAAACTCGGCCAGTTTTTCGTGGCTGTATATGCCCATTTCCACTTCTTGTTGCGCCATGCGTTCTGCGTCCGACGAAGCGGGCCACATGCCGGTCCGGCCCACATGCACACGGAAAGAGCCGCCATGAATATCGCGCTCCTCAATATGAAATATTTCCATGTCGTGCTTGCGGAAAAAGGCCAGCAGAGGTTTGACCGACAGGTACGAGAGATGCTCGTGATATATCGTGTCGTATTCGTTGTGCTTGAGCAGATTGACGAAATACGGCGCTTCAAAAATGAACACGCCTTTTTCGCTAAGCAATTCCTTGACGCTGGAGATAAAGCGATCCAGGTCATCCACATGGGCAAATACGTTGGTCGCGGTAACCACCGATGCGTGACCTTTGTCGGCAACGATCGTGCGAGCGGTGTCTTCATTGAAAAAATCGCAGATCGTGTCGATCCCATTTGCCTGGGCGATCAGGACGATGTTGGCCGCAGGGTCGACGCCCTGCACCCGCAAGCCTTGGCTTTGGAAAGCGCCCAGCAGCACGCCCACATTGCTGCCGATATCCACCGCCAAGTCCTCCGGCCCTAACTTAAGGCGTTCAACGACGCTGGCAGCGAACTCCGACCAGTGCGCCTGACCGGTACGGGTGGTGGAACAACTCATAAGGATAGTCGTTTCGATATAAGACTTCTGGAGAGACGACATGACTCAACTGGGCCAAGCCACAATCGTCACACATCATTACCTGCAAGGGATAATAAACGTCCGGCTCACGCGCCTGATCCCTGCGCCGGAATTGGTCGGCTGGAGGTGTAAAACCCAAGTCGAGAAATTTATGCAACTTGGTGCTGCCACACATACGACAATTCATGGGTGATATCCCTTTATTTCTGTAGTCTGAACCCAACTGGGGACGCACTCGGTTGACGGCAGACCGCTGGATTCCATTGATCAAGGGTTTGCGAAATCGGTGTACTAACTATTGAACGGACGATGCCAATGCAACGACGTTTTTCCGATCCGAACGGCGTTACGGTGTCGATCTCGCCGAAAATCGACCACCTTCGCAACATTCGCCTGCGACGCATCGTCGGCGCGAGGCTGTCTGACGTCTCGGAGATCGGACTTGAAGCGGTCGAGCCGTCGGTAATGACGGGGTCACGGATATCAGCATTCGGCTGAAGATTGCGCCTGTGCTGGTGGAAATAACGACGCAAAGTCCACCCTGGGAAATTCGTCCAATTCGCCGCCGGCAGTCGCGTTGAAAATACGGATGCCATGATGCTGGGCGATCTGCTTGATCGACCTGTACTGCTCCCAGAGGCGCGCCAATCCCACGAACTCCGCATACCAGGAAGTGGGCTTGCCGTCGGCATCGACGGTACTGTCCTTGCCGCGCAAAACCGTTGGCTCGAAGCAATACTTGTATTCAGCGGTGCGGAAGTGGTCGTGGTCGGTGCCAAGAAGATATATTTCCGAAAACCCCATATACATAGCGATCATCAAACCCATGACCGGCACCGACTGAACGGCGGGTATGCGGGATGCGATGTCCGGAATCTCATCTGTCGGATATTCGGAAAAGCCGCCCGAGAAAACCGTATATCGTACCTGGCGGCCGGCGAAGAGCTTCTCCTCGCGCGCGACGGCTTCTTCCGTGTGATTGAGAAAAAGCACCGCGTGCCCGAGTTTCTGGTGCATTTCGCGAAACCAGGCAACAACGTCGGCTCGGGACATTAAGCCGTAGGTAATCTGCGGCACGCAATGATATGCGGGTGCGATTTCTGCATAATCGGAATGTAGATATCCGCTGGATACCGAAATTACATGCTCGGACTTGAGTACGCGGATATCCTGCTGCTTTATACTTGGTCCGTTGGCAAGTATGAAGCAACGCTGGCCTGCGTGCCGATTGCGCAGCTGCACATTCTGCGCGGCTAACGCCAACGGTGCAGCCAAGCGCTTCAGTTCTTCTCGAGCGTGCTTTTTGGCGAGAATCGCGCTGCGCAGACTGCCGTATAAAATTCTGATTATCGATGTCATTTCATTTCAAGCAAAGTCGAGAGCTGCCAATTACGCAGTGTATTGCAGACTGGCGATGGCCGGAAAAAGTCTGCATCGAGAATAGTCGCCATTATACCGATCCAGTGCCGACAGCAAAACGAAACCGCGAAACCCGTGCGTCGCCATGTTTCGGGAGCTTCTTTTGGCTTTGGGCGAGCCGGCATCGCCTTGTCTGCTGTCAACAAATGTTCAGATGCAACGAAATTGCAGAGAATAGCGGAAGAGCACTTGGGAGCAGGGTTTTGGGGCGTTCAGAACCGCCTGGAACGGCGGCCTGAAATTGGAAATGGTGCCCAGAAGAGGACTCGAACCTCCACGCCTCGCGGCACAGGTACCTGAAACCTGCGCGTCTACCAATTCCGCCATCTGGGCGACGGAGAGCGATGTAAGGGGGTGGCTCGTGACTGTCAACTGGGTTTTTGAAGTTTTCCTGACAGTCGGCAAAAAACTGCCGATCACATGCGGAAGAGCCGCCGGAGGATGGGCATAGCGCTTCGCTCGCGACGCCCTATATGGAGGGAATATCGAAAGGAATGCTTCATGGCTGCTGCCCGCACGCTTCTGTTCGCCGGTCTTCTCGCCGTTTTCGCGCCTGCCATGGCCAGCGCTGATTCGCCGAAGCCGGGTCTCGGGCCGCTCAATACGGGGTCGACGCTCTGCGATTTTCGCGGCTGCTTCGGTTTCGGGCCGCAGCAATGGCATCGGCCCGCCTATGTCCAGCCGAACTACCGTCCGCGTGGCGCCGGGCCGACCTATTATCTGCCGGGTGCGGCCGGGCGGCCGCAGCTGACCTATGATCCGCCGCCGGTGCGCCGCGCACAGCCGGCGGCGCGCGATATGAACAAGCATATCGCCTGGTGCACCAACGAATACCGCTCCTACAATCCGCGGACGGATCACTTCCTCACCTATGAGGGCGTCTACCGGGTCTGCCGCTCGCCCTATCGCTGAGGTCAGCTCTCGAGCGAGGCGCGGTCGACATGGCCGAGATCGCGGCCGGGCTCGACGATGTCGCGAACCCGCTGCTTCAGCTCTTTCGGCCCGGGAAAGCCGCCGTCGCGCTTGCGCTCCCAGATGAGGTCGCCATTGACGCGGATTTCGAAATTGCCACCGGTGCCGGGGATCAGCGCCACCTCGCCGAGGCTGTCGGAAAAGGTGTGCAGCAGCTCCTGCGCCATCCAGGCGGCGCGCAGCAGCCAATTGCACTGGGTGCAGTAGAGGATCGAGACGCGGGTTTTTTCGGTCATGGCCATTTCCTTTCGTTCCGGCAGGTTTAAGCCTTGCCGCCTGCGTGCGCAATCGGTCTTGCACAAGCGTCTTGCGCGCCCCATCCGGGCATGATCTCCTCCCGCTATCGGCCAGATCGGGAAAAGCCATGCGAGTCGCAGTCGTCGAAAATATGAAAAATACCGGGCTCGGCGCGCTTGCCACAGCGCTCGAGGAGGCGGGAGCGGAGATCGAGTGGTTCCGCGTGTGGCGGGACGGCAGTCTGCCGCAAGATATAGCCGGCCATGACGCGCTCGTCGTTCTCGGCGGCGAACAGAGCGCGCTGGATGACGAGACTCACCCCTACCTGCCGGAACTCGTGCGGCTAACGCGCCGCTTCGGCGATGCCGGCAAAGCCGTGCTCGGCATCTGCCTCGGCAGCCAAATCCTCGCCCGCGCCTATGGCGCCGACAATCTGCTGGGTGCCGCTCGTGAGTTCGGCTGGCACAGCATTGGCGTCACGGGTGAAGGCCGGTCCGATCCGCTGCTGTCTGATGTGGGCGGCGAGTTCACCATCTTTCAATGGCATGCCGACACGTTTTCCTTGCCCGAAGGTGCGGTTTGTCTTGCGACGAGCTCCGTCGCCGAGAACCAGGCCTTCCGCATCGGCCGCGCCGTCTACGGCACGCAGTTTCACTTCGAGGCCGACACTGAGGTCGTCAGGCAATGGAACAGCGAATTCCCCGGCACGATCGAGCGTATCGCTCCCGGCTGGCTGGAGAATTATGACGAATTGGCAGCGCGCCATGGCGCCGCCGCCGATGCCGCAGGCCTTGCCATAGCGCGCGCCTGGGTCAGCCTGATCGAGCGGCAAGAGGCCGGACTGCTGTCGCAGGCGACCGCGTGAGGAACGAGGCGATGCCGGTCAGCGAACGCGAAAAGATGGCGGCCGGGGAATGGTATTGCTGCCTTGACGACGAACTCGATCGCCTGCGCCAGCAGGCGCGCGTGGCCATCTACGCCCACAACACCCTGCCGCCCGACGAGCGGGGCGCCGCGGCGCCTGCCTTGAGGGCGCTCTTTGCGCAGGCCGCGCCCGATATCTTCATCGAAGCGCCGTTTCACTGCTCTTACGGTATCAACATCGTTCTTGGCGAGCGCGTCTATTTCAATGCCGGCTGCACCATTCTCGATTCCGGCCGGGTGACGATTGGCGATCGCAGCATGTTCGGTCCGGGCGTACAGATTTATTGCGCCGAGCATCACAGGGATCTTCCCCTCCGCGGTGCGGGCATCGAGATCGCCCGGCCGGTCACGATCGGCAGCGACGTCTGGATCGGCGGCGGTGCCATCATCCTCGGCGGCGTGGCGATTGGCGAGGGCGCGATCGTCGGCGCCGGCGCGGTCGTGACGAAGGATGTGCCGGCGGGTGCAACGGTGGTCGGCAATCCCGCGCGTCCGATAAGCCGTCCCTGAGATTCGTGGCCGCGGGCTCCCTCGACAATGGCGCCGGCTCCGCTAGATCAGGTGGCGGAAGGGGAGAGTAATGATGACAGCAAAGAACTTACCCATGGAAGGCGGCTGCCGTTGCGGCCGGGTGCGGTTGAAGATCAGCGCGCCGCCGCTACTGACCATGGCTTGCCATTGCACGGGCTGCCAGAGGATGACCGCGAGCGCCTATTCGCTGAGTGCCGCCATCCCAAGCGAAGGTTTCGAGGTGACGAAGGGCGAGCCCGCCATCGGCGGCCTGCACGGCACGACGAAACACTATTTCTGCCCGCATTGCATGAGCTGGATGTTCACCCGCCCGGAAGGCATGGACTGGTTCGTCAACCTGCGCGTCACCATGCTCGATGACCCCAGCTGGTTCACGCCTTTCATCGAGACATGGACGAGCGAGAAGCTGGCCTTTGCCGAGACCGGCGCGGTGCACAGCTACACGGCACTGCCGGAGATGGCGGCCTACGAGGGGTTGGTGAAGGAGTATATGGCGCGATCGTAGAAACCAATCTCGGGATCAAAAGGATGTTGAATGAACTAGCCGTCGGTCTTTCCGCCTGGATCATCATGGATGGAAACTACGGCGAATTCCAAAGGGGACAGCGGGCGGCCTTTGCCCTGGAATTCTACAATGAAACGGCGCTGAGGATTAGTGACCATCGCGGCGATGTTTTCATGAGGCGTGAGAGCGGCTCGTTCTATCAGGCTCGCGGGCGTGTCACACACATATCCGAAGATTGGTGGGCTATGGATTTCGGAATACCCGCATTTCAAAATGTGGCGCCGCCCAAGGACGCGCGCCCCGGAACATGGCTGGAAGGCCGTGTCTATATCGGGATCGACCCGTTCTTCTATTTCGAGCAGATCAGCCACTTCGACGATGCGCCAGCTATGATCCATGATTGGATCATTGAAGGGATCGAGATGCAGACAGCGCCGTTTGTCGACGCAGGCGAAAACCGGATGGTTCGCGATCCTGCCCTGAGTGGATGGCGGGAAATTCCTGAAACCGATGCATGGAACGACGACGATCGCTCGGCGGAATATCTTCTGCATTGCCGACGGATTTCCGAGAACTCCGCGAAGGGCTTTGACGACCGATAGCTAGAGCATGATGCGGGAAAAGCGTGCAGCGTTGATTTCAGAAGCCCTGGAAGAGAAAGTCGACGGAAGCCACGATGCGGTCGCTGTCGGCGGTAAGATCCGCGATGGCGCTTCCGAGTTCCGTGGTCGGGATCGATGCCATGCGCTGAGTCGCCATGACGTAGGCTTCCCCCTCGATTGAGAAGCGCGGGTTTAGCCGCGAGATCGACCAGCTCAGCTCCTGAACTGGATGCAATGGGACCATGACCCGCGATGGCAGATCGTCAAGCAGATTGGCTTGAAGATCGATGGCCAGGACATTCCCGCTTTTCAAGCGATAGACGTGAAAGCGCGCCATTAAAACTGACGGTATTTGGCGAAGGGCAAGCCGTGCTTTTCGACATACTCGTTCTCCAGCCGGATGGCCTCCGCGTTCTCGACACGCCACAGCCGTTCGCGTTCCGCCTTTATGGCCTTCGCGATCCCATCTTCCGCCGCCCGGGATATGTTGATCTTCAGCTCACGCGCCTGCGACACGAGTCCCTCATCGAGAGAGAGGTTCGCTGCTTTCCTTGGCCGCTGCGCCATAACGATCTCCTTGGCCTTATGCGCAAATCATATGCGCATAAGGCACTATTGAGAAGCGTTATTCGTCGCCCATCTTCAACGCGGCGATGAAGGCTTCCTGCGGAATTTCGACCTTGCCGAACTGGCGCATGCGCTTCTTGCCGGCCTTCTGCTTGTCGAGCAGCTTGCGCTTTCGGGTGGCATCGCCGCCGTAGCATTTCGCTGTCACGTCCTTGCGCAGCGCCGAGATCGTCTCGCGGGCGATGACGTTGCCGCCGATCGCCGCCTGGATCGGGATCTTGAACATGTGCTTCGGGATCAGCTCCTTGAGCTTCTCGCACATGTCGCGGCCGCGCTTTTCGGCGGCGGTGCGGTGCACCATCATCGACAGTGCGTCGACCGGCTCGCCGTTGACGAGGATCGACATCTTCACGAGGTTGCCCTCGCGATGATCGGTCAGCGTATAGTCGAAGGAGGCATAGCCCTTGGAGATCGACTTCAGCCGGTCGTAAAAATCGAAGACGACTTCATTGAGCGGCAGATCGTAGGTCAGCATCGCGCGCGTGCCGACATAGGTGAGTTCGATCTGGATGCCGCGCCGGTCCTGGCAGAGCTTCAGGATGCCGCCGAGATAATCGTCGGGTGTGAGGATCGTCGCGCGGATCCACGGCTCGTGGATTTCCGAGATCTTGACGACGTCGGGCATGTCGGCCGGATTGTGCAGCTCGCGCTCCGTGCCGTCGGTCATGAACATCTTGTAGACGACGGAAGGGGCGGTGGCGATCAGGTCGAGGTCGAACTCGCGCTCCAGCCGCTCCTGGATGATTTCGAGATGCAGCAAGCCGAGGAAGCCGCAGCGGAAGCCGAAGCCGAGCGCCGCAGACGATTCCATTTCGAAGGAGAAGGAAGCGTCGTTAAGGCGAAGCTTGCCCATGGCGGCGCGCAGATCCTCGAAATCGGCGGCATCGACCGGGAAGAGCCCGCAGAACACCACCGGCTGTGCCGGCTTGAAGCCCGGCAGTGCCTGTGCGGTCGGCCGCTTGTCTTCGGTGATCGTATCGCCGACGCGGGTATCGGCCACTTCCTTGATCGAGGCGGTGATGAAGCCGATCTCGCCGGGGCCGAGGCTGTCGACATTGACCATCTTCGGCGTCAGCACGCCGACACGCTCCACCTGGTATTTGGCATCGGTGCCCATCATGCGGATCGTCTGGCCCTTGGTCAGCACGCCGTCGATGATGCGCACGAGAACCATGACACCGAGATAGGTGTCGTACCAGCTGTCGACGAGCAGCGCCTTCAGTGGCGCCTTGTCGCCGCCCGGGCTCTTCGGCGCCGGCAGCTTGTGGACGATCGCTTCCAGCACATCAGGAATGCCGAGGCCGGTCTTGGCTGAGATCAGCACAGCCTCCGAAGCGTCGATGCCGATCACTTCCTCGATCTGTTCCTTGATGCGGTCGGGTTCGGCCGCCGGCAGGTCGATCTTGTTGAGCACGGTGACGAGCTCGTGGTTGTTGTCGATCGCCTGATAGACGTTGGCGAGCGTCTGCGCTTCCACACCCTGCGAAGCGTCGACGACGAGCAGCGAGCCCTCGCAGGCCGACAGCGACCGCGAGACCTCATAGGCGAAGTCGACGTGGCCGGGCGTGTCGATCAGGTTGAGAATGTATTTCTCGCCATTGTCAGCCTGGTAGTGCAGGCGCACTGTCTGGGCCTTGATGGTAATGCCGCGCTCGCGCTCGATATCCATATTGTCGAGCACCTGCTCGGACATTTCGCGCTCGGCAAGGCCGCCTGTCGTCTGGATCAGGCGGTCGGCCAGCGTCGATTTGCCGTGGTCGATATGGGCCACGATCGAGAAGTTGCGGATATGGGATAGCGGAGTGGTGGAATTGGTGCTCATGCGCGCCATATAGCAGCGCTGCCTCCGGCCGCAAAGCGGTAATTATCCCGCCGTTTACGCTATTTTACGAGCCGGTCGAACGCCTCTCAGACCGGCCAGGTCTCCAGCCGCCAGGCGGAATCCCAGAACATCCATTCATATTGCGAGGCGCGCACGAAAACATCGGCCATTTCGGCGCGTTCCATCGGCGAGGCGGCGCGGGCGGCGATGTCGGTCAGCGCGATCACCTCGCGGGCGCCGGCAGCAAATTGCGGATCGCCATAGGTGTTGATCCAGGCTTGGAAGGCATTGCCCTCGACAACAGGCCGGTTCTTGATCGCCTCGCCGACATGCCAGTAGATCCAGAAGCAGGGGAGAATGGCGGAAAGCGCCACCGCGTAGGAGCGGTGATAGGCGGTGGCCAGCAGAAAATTGGTATAGGCAAAGCAGGTGGGCGACGGCTCGGCCGAGGTCACATCCGCGGCCGTGATGCCGAACTGGGTGAGGAAGCCGGCATGCAGGCCCTGCTCGACGGTGATCGCCTTCTGCGCCGAGCCGAGAAAACGCAGCACCTGCGCATTGTCGGGCGCCTTGGCCGCGACGATGGCCAGGCATCGCGCATAGTGCTTGAGATAAAGCGCGTCCTGCAGGATGTAGTGGCGAAAGATTTCCGGCGGCAGCGTGCCGTCGGAGAGCCGCGTCAGAAGCGGCAGTGCCTTGATCTCGGCCATGATGGGTGCAATCCTGTCCCAGGCGGCGGCCGTGAAGCTTCCCGTCAGTTCCGTGCTCTGCGTGCTGGCGTCCATTGGTCTCTCCATCGATCGCGCTGACATATACCGGCGAGGCTGCGGCGAAGGCAAGTTGCGTGCGCGCCCCGCTTATTGGCTTGATTCCATCATTGGATCATGTATTTCTCTTATAGTAGAATTGCGGATGGGACGATGGAACAGCAACTCGAACAGGCGATCGGCATTCGCATCCGCACGCTGCGGCTGGATAAGGGTTTGACGCTGGAGGATCTTGCCGCAGCTTCCGGCGTCAGCCGCGCGATGATTTCGCGGATCGAACGGGCCGAGGCGAGCCCGACGGCCTCGCTGCTGGCAAGGATCTGCGCCGCGCTCGGCCTGTCGCTCTCTGCCTTCTTCGCGGAGGAGGGGGAGCAGGCCTCGCCGCTTGCCCGCCGGCAGGAGCAGCAGGTCTGGCGCGATCCGGAAACCGGCTATCTCAGGCGTGCGGTGTCGGCGCCTGGCACCGCCTCCGATGTCGATATCGTCGAAGTCGAATTCCCCGTTGGCGCGCGCGTCAGCTTTCCCCGCATGCGGCATCCCACGGCATGACGCAGCATATCTGGCTGTTCGATGGCGAGCTGGAGATGACGGCGGGCGAAACCGTCTACCGGCTGCGCCCCGGCGACTGCCTCTTCATGCCGGTCGGCGAGGGCCATGTCTTTCACAATCCCGGCAACGCGCCGGCGCGTTATTGCGTCGTGCTCGATCGCGGCGGCCGATAACGATATTCATTTCAGGAGAAGCATATGCCCGCCATTCGTGCCCTTTCCGCCGCGGAGGCCCGCGCCGCCATCGCCGATCTTTCGGACGTGCTCGCCGATTGCGTCGCCGGCGGCGCCTCCGTCGGCTTCATGCAGCCCTATGGGCCTGACGATGCCGAACCCTACTGGCGCGATGTCGCCGATGCGGTCGGGGCGGGCGTCAGCCTGCTTCTGGTCGCTGAACTGGAGGGCAGGATCGTCGGTACGGTGCAGGTGGGGTCGGCGCAAATGCCGAACCAGCCGCATCGCGGCGATCTGAAGAAGCTCCTGGTGCATCGCTCCGTCCGCGGGCGGGGCCTCGCCCGGCTGCTGATGGAGGCCGCCGAACGCGAGGCAGCAAAGCACGGCAAGACCCTGCTCGTGCTCGACACGGCAACCGGCAGCGATGCCGAAGCGATTTATCCGCGTCTCGGCTGGCAGCGCGTCGGCGTCATTCCCGACTACGCGCTGTGGCCGCAAGGTGGCTATTGCGACACCACCCTGTTTTACAAGCGGCTCGCCTGATTGCCCCGGCTCCACTCACGCCGGTCGACGCAAAGCCGGAAATGCCCCGGCAAGCGTGGTGCCTGCCGTCCATTGCGCCGCGTTCCAGCCGAACTGCCGCGCCGCTTCGATATTTTCCGCCGTGTCGTCGATGAAGCCGATTTCGCCGGGCGGGGCGCCGGCGCGTTCGGTCGCCAGCCGGAAAAAGTCCGGCGAAGGTTTGCGATGTCCGAGCGCGGCGGAATAGATGATGCCGTCGACATGCGCGCCGAGGCCGGCCTCTTCCATCAGGTAGCGTGCCCGCCTGTGCTCCTGATTGGTCGCCAGAAAGACGGCAACACCGCCTTGCCGGAGGGCGGCAAGCTCTTCCAAGAGATTGAGATCGAGGCGGGAATCGTTTTCGAACCAATAATCGATCAGGGTTGCGGCGCTAAGATGGGGCGCGATCTCTGCAAGCACGGCCGAAAGCCGCGGTTCCAACCCCTCGCGGCCGATGACGATGTCGCTCCAGTGGGTCTGGAAGAATGCCTGCTGCAGCAGGTCGAGGCGCAGCCCAAGGTCGCGCTCGAGATAGGTGAAGAGAGGCAGGCCATCGGCCGGTCGGCCATGAATGAGCACACCGTCGACATCGACCATCAGCACTTTCATGCGGAAAATTTCCTCGTTCTGAAAACATCGGCGAAGGTGGCGTCATTTAGCTCGGCGATCAAGCCGACACACTGCTTTTTCGTTGGGGCGAAGCCGTGTAAATCTCGATTTTCAATCAGGAGCAGAATCTGCAATGCGCGTCATCTATTCCGAAGACCATAAGCTGCGCGATGCCAGGACCGAGCTCTATGCCGGCCAGCTGGTGACCCCCTTCGAGGCGCCTTTCCGGGCCGAATGGATCCTGGCGGCAGTGAAGGAGGCGGGCTTTGCCGATGTCGTCGCACCCGATGCGCACGGGCTGGAAACGGCCAGGAAGGTGCATGACCCCGCCTATCTCGATTTTCTCGCCACTGTCTGGGACCGCTGGGTGGCCGCCGGCTTCGAAGGCGAGGCGATCGCCAATTCCTTCCCGGTGCGCCGCACCAGCCAACGCGTGCCCGACAATATCGTCGGCGCGATCGGCCATTATGCCAATGCCGCCGACACCTCGATCACCAAGGGCTCCTACGCGGCGGCGATCGCCGCGATGCGCTGCGCCATAACGGGCGCCGACTGGCTGGCTGAGGGCCATCGTTTCGCCTTCGCGCTCTGCCGCCCGCCTGGCCATCATGCCGGCATCGATCTTTTCGGCGGTTATTGCTTCATCAACAATGCGGGCGTGGCGGCGCAGCGGCTGCTTGATCGTGGTGCGAAAAAGGTCGCGGTGCTCGATGTCGATTTCCACCATGGCAACGGCACCCAGGACATCTTCTATCACAGAGGCGATGTCTTCACGGCCTCGCTGCATGGCGATCCGATGCACGCCTTCCCCTATTTCCTCGGGCACGCCGAGGAGGAAGGCGAGGGGGCGGGGGCGGGCGCCAACCGCAACTATCCGATGCCGCCGGGCACGCCATGGCGGGTCTGGTCTTCGGCCCTTGCCGATGCACTCGCCCGCATCAGGGCCTTCGGCGCCGAGGCGATCGTTCTGGCGCTCGGCGTCGACACTTTCGAACGCGATCCGATCTCATTCTTCAGGCTCACCGCCGACGATTTCACCCGCATGGGCGCGATGATGTCAGCCGCCGGCCTGCCGGTGCTTGTCTGCATGGAAGGCGGCTACGGCGTGCCGGAAATCGGGCTCAATGTCGCCAATGTCCTCAAGGGTCTGGAAGCCTGATCGCTAGATATGATCGACGAGACCGTTCCATCCGATAGCCCGACACCCCGCATGCTGAGCTGGGCGCGCAACTCCACCATCTACCGTCTGGAGCGCCGGATGATGACGGAAAAGCAGCTCTTCGACGCCATTACCCGCAAGGCGAAGGAGAAGTTCGACGAGATCAGCGCCGGCCAGCTCAAGGCCGTTGCCGAATTCGCCGTCAAATTCGCCTATGACAACAAGGTGCTCGACGATCGCGCCTATGCCGAAATAAGCACGCGCTCGGCCGTGCGCGGCGGCAAGTCGAAGCGTGCGATCGCCCAGAAGCTTGCCGCCAAGGGTGTTGCGAGCGACAAGGCGCAGGCTGCGCTCGAAGGGGCTGACGATCTCTACGCCGCGACCATATTCGCCCGCAAACGCGCCTTCGGCCCGTTTCGCCGTGGCGAACTCGACGACAACAGGAAGGCAAAGGAACTGTCCGCCTTCGCCCGCAATGGCTTCAGCTTCGAGATCGGCAAAAAGGTCTTCGATATGAGTTTCGAAGACGCCGAAGAGGTGATCCTCTCCGGCCGCCTCTGATATGCATCAGCTCTCTTGCTGCCTGGATCAGAAGATTGAATTTGTCGGTTGCAAGCGGCCTCCGTATGAACAGCGCTCAATCGGAGATGCAGATGAAAGACGGAACGAACGACGGCGCCGGCGTGCTGGCATTGGAAACGCCTGCAACGTCCTCCGGCCTGGCGGCCGGCGGGCTGATGTGCCTCCTGTCCATGTCGTCGATCCAGTTCGGCGCAGCTCTGTCTTCCCACGCGATCGCCACCTACGGACCGGCCGGCGCAAGCTGGCTGCGCCTCGTCTTTGCCGCCGTCATCCTGGTCGTCGTCGTCCGTCCGCGCATATTCAGTTACTCCAGAGAGCAATGGACAAGCGCGCTCGTTCTCGGCACGACGACAGCGTTGATGACCATGAGTTTTTTCGCGGCGATCGAGCGCATTCCGCTCGGCCTTGCCGTGGCGATCGATTTTCTCGGCCCGCTTTCGGTCGCGACCATCGGTTACGGTCTCAGCCGGCGTCTCGTCTGGCCGCTCATTGCCGCGCTTGGCGTGCTGGCGCTTGCCCATGACGGCGAAGGCTGGATCGGGGATATGTGGGGCATTCTCTTTGCCGGCGGCGCCGGGACCGGCTGGGCGATCTATATCGTGCTGACCAAGAAGATCGGCGCCAGCTTCAAGGGGCTGGAAGGGCTTTCCATGTCGCTGATGGTTGCCGCGGCGGTTGCTACGCCCTTCGGTTTTGCAGGCGCAGCGCCGGCGCTTGACACCTATGGCCTGATCGAGATGGCGGGTCTTGCCGTGCTCGTGCCGCTGCTGCCCTATACGCTGGAGCTGATTGCCCTGCGGCGAATGCCGACAACATCCTTCGGCATTCTCATGAGCCTGGAACCGGCCATTGCGGCTCTGGCAGGCTTCGTCATTCTGATGCAGCCGATGACGCTTCTGCAGATGGCAGGAACGGCCCTGGTCGTTGCCGCAAGCGCCGGCGCGACCTTTTCAGCCAGGCAATGATGCGTCAGCCCGCCTTCTTCGCCGGGTCGTCGAGCGCCGGATTGTAGAACAGCGACAGCGTCAGGCTCTTCGCGATCCGCTCCGCCGTCGCCATGAACCAGGCCTTGGCCTCCGGCGACGGGGTGACATCGTCGAGCGTTGCGGCAAACAGCGCCAGCCATTTCGGAAAGAGATCCGGCGTCAGGTCCGCGACGCCGGTATGCGCCTGCACCGGCTTGCCGCCATAGGCGCCGCTACGGAAGGCGACGGCCGACCAGAAGCTCTTCATCTTCTCCATATGCTCCGGCCAGCGGCCGGAGAGCCTGGCGTCGAACACCGGACCGAGATCGGGATGCGTCAGCACGCGCCCGTAAAAAGTCTCGACCAGCCTGCCGATGAAGGCCTCATCAACGCCCATCGCCCGCATCTCGACCTCCGCCCTTTCGCGGATCGCCGCGACATGGGCAGGACGGCCCTGAATGTCATTATCCATCATAAACCCCGGCGCCGCATAATGCGGCGCTCTCTCATATAGGTGTTTGTGCCGGCGCGCCAAAGGTATCCGTGCGGCTTGCGGCAATCTGTCAGCCGGCCTGTCTGCACCCTTGACCGCCATTGGCTCCTTCTTTAGATTTAGAATAATTCTAAATTATGGAGAATAGTTATGTTGGCGCGATTTTTCAGATCACCGAAACGGTCTTTCGAGTCGCTGTCCGAGCAGGAGATTCTCGCCCTCGCAATCGCCTCCGAGGAAGACGATGCCCGCATCTACCTTGCTTATGCCGACAGGCTCCGGAACGAATTCCCGGCCTCGGCAAAGGTTTTCGAAGATATGGCCGAGGTCGAGGACACCCATCGCAAATCCCTGATCGAGATCCATCGCCAGCGTTTCGGCGAGCGCATCCCGCTGATCCGGCGCGAACATGTGCAGGGCTTCTACGAACGCAAGCCAGACTGGCTCAGGGCAAGCCTTTCGCTCGATGCGATACGGCAGGAGACCGAGGCAATGGAGGACCAGGCCTACCGCTTCTATGTCGAAGCGGCAAAGCGGACCTCGGACGCCTCCACGCGAGAGCTTCTCGGCGATCTCGCGCTCGCCGAGCAGGGACATGAGGATATTGCCCGCATGCTGGGCGACAAACATACGCCCGAAGATATCAAGCGCGACGAGGACGAGGCGGCGCACCGGCAATTCGTGCTGACCTATGTGCAGCCGGGCCTTGCCGGGCTGATGGACGGCTCGGTCTCGACTCTGGCGCCGATCTTTGCCGCCGCCTTTGCCACCCAGGACACCTGGCAGACCTTCCTCGTCGGCCTTTCCGCATCCGTCGGCGCCGGCATCTCGATGGGCTTCACCGAGGCCGCCCATGACGACGGCAAGATCTCCGGCAGGGGCTCGCCGGTCAAGCGCGGCCTTGCCTGCGGCATCATGACGACGCTCGGCGGCCTCGGCCACGCGCTGCCCTATCTGATCCCGCATTTCTGGACGGCGACGATCACCGCGGGCGTCATCGTCTTCTTCGAACTCTGGGCGATCGCCTTCATCCAGAACCGCTACATGGAAACGCCGTTCCTGCGCGCCGCCTTTCAGGTGGTGCTCGGCGGCAGCCTGGTGCTCGGTGCAGGGATTTTGATCGGGAATGGGTGAGCTGCGGTCGGGCAGAGCCCGAGCAATCGACCCAGTGAATTTGATTGCACAGCGAACGCCCGGAGCCATGAGGAGGGCCGGGATAGTACGCGGCAAACGCAACCCACTTACACTGCCGCAATCTCCACGCCGATTTATATCACAAGCCCACCTCCCTCATCCTGGTCGGCAGCCACAGCAAACAGCCCTCATCCTTACACGTTGGGGAGTCCCAGCGGGGAGAAGATGCCCGAAGGGCAGATGATGGGGTGAGGAGCATGAGCGACGAACAGCTTGAGCGGAAGCGAAAGGTGACGGTCGACGCGGTTCCAATTCCCCCAAAAGCAAAAGGCCGGCTTTCGCCGGCCTTTTCCCCGCATCCCCTGAAATCCTCAGCGCAGTGCGCCGACCAGAACGTCGCGGCCGTTCTCGATGGTGACCCAGCGGCCGGCGTTGTAGCTCGACTGGCGCTTGACGAAAGAATAGGGCGTTCCGAACCACGGCTTGACGTCGGCGGCGAGGTTGTCGAGCACGAAGTCGCCCTCGGCGGTGCGCAGCGTCAGGACGGCATGGCCCTCACCGTCAGGCTTGCGCACGACGGTCATCAGCAGGTCGGCGGCCGGAACGCCGCGCTGGATCAGGATGCGCCGCTTCAAGAGCGCGAAGTCCTCGCAGTCGCCGGCGGTGGTCGGATAGGCCCAGACTTCGTCCTTGCCGTAGATTTCCTTGTCGGTCATCGGCGTGATCGTGCGGTTGATGGTGGCGTTGACCGAACGGACGAGCGACCACTTGGCCGGGGTCATCTCCACGGGGCCAGCATTGCGGTTTGCGCCGCATTCACTGCTGTGGGTCTGACAGAAATCATAATGGCCGATCGGCTGCGAAGTGGCGTTGCCTGTTACCATGGAAGCATTTCTGCTTGGAGCTGGGATGGCGGCAGTCGCCATCGCAAACACGGCCATCATGGCCACAAAGATACCTTTGATCCGCACGCCCGCTCTTTCCTCGATCGCCCCTTAATTATTAACAAACTGTTAATGGAGAGGGCCGAGAAGAGTCAATCGTTACTTCTTGTAGGGACCTTGCGACCCGTCGACATGGTTAAAATGCAACAAGTGGCGAGCTTGCTCGGCAGATTATTAGCCGACCATGGAGGAGCGGATGAGACCTTTGACGGCGCTCAGAATAAGGGCGATATCGCTGGGGCGGGACAGGCGATGGTCGCCGTCGCGGATGAAGGTCAGCACCACGTCGTCGGCAGGAAGGTGTTCGACAAGTTTCATCGCATGCGCATGCGGCACGTCGGGATCCTTCATGCCCTGGAGAATATGCACCGGGCAGCCCGTCTCGATCATGCCGTCGAGCACGCGGTTCTTGCGGCCGTCCTCGATCAGCGTGCTGGTATAGATGTCCGGCTCCGGGCTGTATAGCGAGCGCTCTTCGAAATAGCCTCGCTCCGCCAGCGACTTACGCTCCTTGGCCGTCAGGTTCGGCTCGATCAGTTCGGAGGTGAAATCGGGCGCCGGCGCGATCAGCACCATTCCTTCGAGTTTTGGGCCTTCGAGCTTGGGGCCGTCCAGTCGCCCGAGCTCCTGCGCCAGCCGCAGCGCAATCCAGCCTCCCATCGAGGAGCCGACGAGAATAACTCGGTCGGGTGCGATGTGGCGGATGACGGCCAGCGCCTCCTCCAGCCAGCGTGAGATCGTGCCGTCGCGAATGCTGCCGCCGGAAAGTCCGTGACCGGAATAGTCGAGGCGGATGCAGGCGGTACCGAGTTCGCCCGCCAGTCCATCGAGCTCCAATGCCTTGGTACCGCACATGTCGGAACGGTAGCCGGATAGCCAAACAAGTGTCGGGGCGTTGTTACCGACTTGCGCCGGGCGCACCAGCATGGCGATCTCACGCGCCGCCTCGCCTTCACCGACCGTCAGGAACTGCGGCTGGACATTTGGCGTCTGATCGGACATCGGCGAAACTCCTGTTGTTTTGGCCTATAAAACAGATTCTCGGCAGGCTGACAGCAGGTGATTTTTCCGCTAAAGGATGATATTGACTCCGTTGCAGCGATAACGAGATACGTTTGTGCACCCTGGTCGGGAGCGCGCGGCTGCAACATTCCGGAAACAACGCGAGGAGAATACGACCATTCGCAGACCTTTTAAGACCGATGCGCCCGTGAAGGACGGCCCGCGCTCGAACCGTGAAATCCGCATTCCCAAAGTTCAGCTGATCGCGGCTGACGGACAGAATATGGGCATCGTGCCCACCGACCAGGCCTTGAGAATGGCAGAAGAAGCCGGCCTCGATCTTGTCGAAATTTCCCCCAATGCCGAACCGCCGGTGTGCAAGATCCTCGATCTGGGCAAGCTGAAATACGCCAACCAGAAGAAGGCCGCCGAGGCGCGCAAGAAGCAGAAGATCGTCGAAGTCAAAGAAATCAAGATGCGCCCGAACATCGACACCCATGATTATGAGGTGAAGATGAAGGCGATGGGCCGCTTCTTCGACGAGGGTGACAAGGTCAAGGTGACGCTGAAGTTCCGCGGCCGTGAAATGGCCCACCAGGAGCTCGGCATGAAGCTTCTGCAGCAGGTCAAGGCCGACACGCTTGAGATCGCCAAGGTCGAAGCCGAGCCCAAGCTCGAAGGCCGTCAGATGATGATGGTGCTGGCGCCGAAGTAAGCGCCAGACACCTTTTTGCCCAAGGCCGTCCGCAAGGGCGGCTTTTGTGCTTTCGGCCATCGCGATTTTGGGCTGGCGAAGATTCCTCCGCGGCCCCGTTGCACTTTCATGACGCTGCGGTTATAAGCGCGCGTCCGAACTGACCGGCAGGGCATGCCGTGGCAGTTTCGAATGCTTGCGGAACGGTTCGTCGCCGAAGCCGCAGATCAACAACAAACGCTCCCGCACCTTGTTGCGACGGCCGGAGAACCGGACTTCGCGAGAGGGCTTTTTTGATGAAGCGCGCAGGGAGGACAGAAGGAGTAGCAAAATGCCCAAGATGAAGACGAAGTCCTCTGCCAAGAAGCGGTTCAAGATCACCGCGACGGGCAAGGTCAAGGCTGCCGCTGCCGGCAAGCGCCATGGCATGATCAAGCGTACCAACAAGTTCATTCGCGATGCACGTGGCACGATGGTTCTTGCAGAACCGGATGGCCGCAAGGTTATCAAGAATTACCTGCCGAACGGTCTCTGAGACTCGTCCGCGAACGCTAGATTTAAGGAGATCATGATATGGCACGTGTAAAAAGAGGCGTCACCTCTCACGCCAAGCACAAGAAGGTTCTGAAGGCCGCCAAGGGCTTTTACGGCCGCCGCAAGAATACCATCCGCGCCGCCAAGGCCGCTGTCGACCGGTCGAAGCAGTACGCTTACCGCGACCGCAAGGTCAACAAGCGCAACTTCCGCGCGCTCTGGATCCAGCGCATCAACGCTGCTGTCCGCGAATTCGGCCTGACCTATGGCCGCTTCATCGACGGCCTGAACAAGGCTGGCATCGAAGTCGACCGCAAGGTTCTCTCCGACATGGCGATCCACGAGCCGGAAGCATTCGGCGCGCTCGTCAATGCCGCCAAGAAGGCCCTTGAATACCTCAAGGAAACCGGTACGGCCAACGAGTTTGAAGGCGCGGTTCGTTAACCAGCGCTTCCCAAGCTTGACGCTTTTTGACTTTTTGGGAAACCCGCGCTGGTTTGGGCTAGCGCGGGTTTTTCTTTCTTTTATATCCCTTGCGCCGGTCGGCGCCGCCTGCCTCCCGATCCCCGCCTGATACTGGACGGAAAGAAGTGACAATGTCAGATATCGACCAGCTCAACTCATCGCTGCTCGCGGAAATCGCCGCCGCCAATGACGAGGCCGCCCTGGAAGCCGTGCGCGTCTCCGCTCTCGGCAAGAAGGGCTCGGTCTCGGAACTCCTGAAGACGCTCGGCGCGATGACGCCGGAGGAGCGCCAGACCCGGGGTGCTGCGATCAACGCCCTGAAGAATGCGGTGACGGATGCCGTCGCCGAACGCAAGTCGGTGCTGAAAATGGCGGCGGTCAACGCCCGCCTGAAGGCCGAAACCGTCGATGTCAGCCTGCCGGTGCGCTCCTCACCGGCCGAGCGCGGCCGCATCCATCCGATCAGCCAGATCGTCGACGAGATCACCGCGATCTTCGCTGACATGGGTTTCTCGATCGCCGAAGGCCCCGATATCGAGACCGATTATTACAATTTCACCGCGCTGAATTTTCCCGAAGGCCATCCGGCCCGCGAGATGCACGACACTTTCTTCTTCAATCCTGACGAAAACGGTGAGCGCAAGGTGCTGCGCACGCACACCTCGCCGGTGCAGGTGCGCACCATGGAATCGCAGAAGCCGCCGATCCGCATCATCATTCCCGGCAAGACCTATCGCCAGGACAGCGATGCCACGCATTCGCCGATGTTCCACCAGGTCGAGGGCCTGGTCATCGACAAGAAGGCCAATGTCGCCAATATCCGCTGGGTGCTCGAGGAGTTCTGCAAGACCTTCTTCGAGGTCGACAGCGTGACGATGCGCTTCCGCCCATCCTTCTTCCCCTTCACCGAGCCCTCCTTCGAGGTCGATATCCAGTGCGATCGCTCCGGCCCGATCGTCAAGTTCGGCGAAGGCACCGATTGGATGGAGATCCTCGGCTGCGGTATGGTTCACCCGAACGTGCTGCGTTATGGCGGCCTCGATCCGGACGAGTATCAGGGCTTTGCCTGGGGCATGGGCCTCGACCGCATCGCCATGCTGAAATACGGCATGCCCGACCTGCGCGACTTCTTCAATGCCGACGTCCGCTGGATGACGCATTACGGCTTCCGCCCGCTCGACATGCCGACGCTGTTCGGCGGCCTCAGCGCTTGAACGGAGAATTGAGACGATGAAATTCACGCTCTCCTGGCTGAAAGAGCATCTGGAAACGGATGCCACGCTCGATGAAATCTGCACCCGCCTGACCGAGATCGGGCTGGAGGTGGAGGATGTCGACGACAAGGCAGCATTCAAGCCCTTCGTCATCGCAAGAGTTGTCTCGGCGGAAAAACATCCGCAGGCCGATCGCCTGAAGGTGCTGATGGTCGACACCGGCGCCGGTGCGCCGGTCCAGGTCGTCTGCGGCGCCCCGAATGCGCGCGCCGGCCTCGTCGGTGCCTTCGCCGCACCCGGAACCTATGTTCCTGGTATCGACGCGACACTTGCCGTCGGCAATATCCGCGGCGTCGAAAGCCGCGGCATGATGTGCTCCGAAAAAGAGCTGCAGATCTCCGACAGTCACGACGGCATCATCGATCTGCCCGAGGATGCGCCGGTCGGCCAGAGCTACGCCGCCTATGCTCACCTCGATGATCCCGTTATCGAGATCAATTTGACGCCGAACCGGCCGGACTGCACCTCGATCCACGGCATTGCCCGCGATCTCGCCGCTTCAGGTCTCGGCACGCTGAAGACACGGGGCGCGCCGAGCTTCTCCGTCGAAGGCGAAACGCCGGTCAAGCTGACGCTAGATCTCGACGATCCCAAGCTCTGCCCCGGCTTTTCGCTCCGCCTCGTGCGCGGCGTCAGGAACGGCCCGAGCCCGCGCTGGCTGCAGCAGCGGCTGACCGCCATCGGGCTGCGCCCCATCAATGCGCTGGTCGATATCACCAATTACATGACCTTCGATCAGGGCCGGCCGATGCACGTCTTCGACGCCGCCAAGGTCACGGGCAATCTCACCGTTCGCCGCGCCAGGGAAGGCGAGACCGTGCTCGCGCTCGACCAGCGCGAATACAAGCTTGGTCCGAACAACGTCGTCATCGCCGATGAAGATGGCATCGAATCGATCGGCGGCATCATGGGCGGCGAACATTCCGGATGCGACGAGAACACCGTCGACGTGCTGATCGAATCGGCCCTCTGGGACCCGATGAACATCGCCAAATCGGGCCGCAGCCTGGGTATTATCACCGATGCCCGCTACCGTTTCGAGCGCGGCGTCGATCCGGAATATATGGTTCCCGGTCTCGAACGCACGACGGAACTGGTGCTTGAGCTCTGCGGCGGCGCGGCCGCGAGGGCCGAGGTCGTCGGATACAAGGGCTATGAGCCGAAGGTCGTCGATTTCCCCTATTCGGAGGTCAAGCGCCTGACCGGCCTGGAAGTCTCGACGGAGGAAAGCAACTCGATCCTCGCCCGCCTCGGCTTCACGGTTTCCGGCTCCGGCGAACGCGTTTCCGTCTCCGTACCCTCGTGGCGCCCCGATGTCGACGGCAAGGCCGATCTCGTCGAGGAGGTCATGCGCATCCACGGCGTCGACAAGATTAAGCCGGCGCCGCTCGAAAGCCATGCCGCCGTTAACGGCAGGATCCTGACGACGCTGCAGATCCGCACCCGCGCGGCCAAGCGCGCGCTTGCCTCGCGCGGCATGCTGGAGGCCGTCACCTGGTCCTTCATTCCGGAAGATCAGGCAAAGCTCTTCGGCGGCGGTTCCGCCGCCCTGAAGCTCGCCAATCCGATTGCCGCCGAAATGTCGGATATGCGCCCCTCGCTGCTGCCGGGCCTGCTGACGGCTGCTCAGCGCAATGCCGACAAAGGCTATGGCGACGTGGCGATCTTCGAAGTCTCGGGCACCTATGAGAACGACAGGCCGGACGGTCAGCGCCGCGTTGCCGGCGGCATCCGCCGCGGCACCGCCTCGCTCGCCGGCGGAGGCCGCATGTGGTCGAATGCAGTGAAGGGCGGCGGCAAACCGGTCGACGTCTTCGACGCCAAGGCCGATGCGCTCGCCGTCATCGAAGCCTGCGGCTTGCCGATGGGCAATATCCAGATCGAGCAGGGCGGCCCGGAATGGTATCATCCCGGCCGCTCCGGCACGATCAAGATGGGGCCGAAGGTGGTGCTCGGTTACTTCGGTGAATTCCACCCACTGACGCTGGAAGCGCTCGATGTCTCCGGCGCCCTCTGTGGCTTCGAGGTCTATCTCGACGCGATGGCCGAGCCGAAGAAGAAGGCGACCCGCACCAAGCCGGCGCTGGAACTGTCACCCTTCCAGGCGGTCAAGCGGGACTTCGCCTTCGTCGTCGACAAGACGGTGGAATCGGGCGCCATCATCAAGGCTGCGACCGGGGCAGACCGCAAGCTCGTCACCGGCGTCAACGTCTTCGACATCTTCGAAGGTGCGTCTGTCGGCGACGGCAAGAAATCGGTGGCGATCGAGGTTCAGATCCAGCCGGTCGAGCGCACGCTGACGGATGAGGATTTCGAAGCGCTGACGCAGAAGATCGTCGCCAGTGTCGCGAAGTTCACCGGCGGCGTCCTCAGAAGCTGATCCCGCCAGTCTTCGCCAAACACAAAGAATCGGTCGTTGCGGCGGCCGATTCTTTCACGTGTGAAGATGGTAGAGCTTGCTGACGATCACCCATCGGCCGTCGATCTTCAGCAATGAGAGATAGTCGGTAAAGCGCATTCCGGCGAAATCGTCGGTAACCTTGACGCTCGCTGCCTCACCCTCGACGTCGACGCTTTGTATGTCCATGAAGGGCTGCGTGCCGGGCGGCGCCGGCTCCTCCGCCAGGATCGCGGCGATGAATTCGTCCCGCGTCAGCCATTCGACGGCATTCTGGTAGTAGCCGATGATCGAGCTTTGCGGGTGAAAGGCCTTCTTCAAGGCTGCCGCATTGGCGAAGGCCATGCCTTCGACATAGAGATGAACCGTCTGTTCGACTGCTTGCTTGTCCGACATGTTTTCATCCCGTTCTCCGAGATGGCGTTAGATAGTTTCGCCGGCGGCGAAGGCAAGCCCGGCCGGCTGCATCAGGCCGGGCTTCTTCGATTACAGATTCGTCATCGCAAGCGAGGCGTCCGAATAGCGTTTTCCCGCCACCTGTGCGGTGGGGATCGCTTCGCCGAGTTGCCGGAGCTCTGCTGGGCTGAGCGTGATATCGGCAGCGGCGGCGTTCTGTTCGAGATGGTGAAGCTTGCGGGCGCCGGGGATCGGCACGATGTCGTCGCCCTGGCTTAGCACCCAGGCCAGCGCCAGCTGCGCGGCCGTGACGCCCTTCTCGGCGGCAAGCTCTTCGAGCGCTGCGACGAGTGCGGCGTTGGCATCGAAATTTTCCGCCTGGAAACGCGGCACCTGCCGGCGGAAATCGTCGGCGGCGAGATCGTCGGCCTTGCGGATCGCTCCCGTCAGGAAACCGCGGCCGAGCGGGCTGTAGGGCACGAAGCCGATGCCGAGTTCACGGCAGGTGGCAAGCACGTCCTCTTCGGGATCGCGAGTCCAGAGCGAATATTCGCTCTGCAGCGCTGCGATCGGATGGACCGCATGCGCCCGGCGGATGGTGGCGCTGCCGGCTTCCGAAAGGCCGAGCGCACGGACTTTGCCTTCCCTCACCAATTCGGCCATGACGCCGACTGTTTCCTCGATCGGCACGTTGGGGTCGACCCGGTGCTGGTAGAGCAGGTCGATGGTCTCGATGCCGAGACGTTTCAGCGAAGCCTCGGCAACCGCCCTGACATGTTCGGGGCGGCTGTCGACGCCGGCGATGGCGGCAGCGCCCGCCTTACTGGTATCGATCTTGAAGCCGAATTTGGTGGCGATCACCACGCGGTCGCGAAACGGCTTCAGCGCTTTTCCCAGGAGGACCTCGTTGGTGAAAGGACCGTAGACTTCGGCGGTGTCGAAGAAGGTGACGCCGAGATCGACGGCGCGGTTGAGTGTCCGGATCGATTCCGCTTCATCGCTGGCGCCATAGGCAAAGCTCATGCCCATGCAGCCAAGGCCGACGGCTGAGACGGTGAGATCGTTTCCGAGTTTCCGGGTGTTCATGATGCGCTCCTTATTCTGAGCTGAATGTGAACCGCTGAGGATATCGTTGCGGTACGGGCAGATGATATCGGCGGTACATCGATCAGAAAATGCATGCAGTTTCTAACGGCCTGTTCTATAATTTCGATCAATGAACAGAACTCAGCTCTCGCAACTCGCCGTTCTCGCCGCCGTTTCCGAGCATCGCAGCTTTCGTGCAGCGGCCAGGGACCTCCTCGTCGCGCCGTCGGCCATCAGCCATGCGATCTCGAGCCTTGAGGAAAGCCTGGGCGTCAGACTGCTGGCGCGCACCACCCGCAGCGTCGCGCCGACGGAGGAGGGCCGCCTGCTCCTCGAAAGGCTCCGCCCGGCGCTGGAGGAGATCGATGTTGCCTTGGAGGCCGTCAGAGATACGCGCGGCAAGCCCGCGGGAAATCTGCGCATCACCGCGCCGCGCTTCGCCTCCGATATTTTGCTCGCCCCGCGCCTCGGCGATTTTCTCAATCTTTACCCAGACATCACTCTGGAGATCGCCAATGAGGACGGTTTCACCGATATTGTCAGGGAGGGTTTCGACGCCGGCATCCGGCTGGAGGAGAGCCTCGAGGCCGATATGATCGCCGTCAGGATCTCGCCCAAGCTGACGACTGTCATCGCGGCCTCGCCGGATTATTTCGAGCGCTACCCGAAGCCGGAGCATCCGCGCGATCTTGTTTATCACCGCTGCATCAAGCGGCGCTTCACCAACGGCTCCATCTATCGCTGGGAATTCGAAAAGGACGGTCAGGAACTGATCGTTGCAGTCGATGGGCCGCTTGTTGTCAGCGAAGACCGGCTGGCCCTGCTTGCGGCGCTGAACGGTGCCGGCCTCGCCTATCTCTTCGATATGCGGGTTCATGCCGAACTGGCAGCCGGCAGACTGGTGCGGGTGCTGAAGGATTGGTGCGCGCCCTATCCCGGCCCATTCGTCTATTATCCGAGCCGTCGGCAGATGCGGCCGGCGCTGCGCGCCTTCATAGACTTCTTCAAATATGCGGGGGACGGATAAGGGTGGCCGGTCGATATGACGGCCACCCTTTCCATATGGGTCAGGCGGCCTTCGCCTTCTGGTTCGCCGCGGTGGTGGCGAGCTGCGAGAGTTTCTTGTCGGTGGCCGTCTCTTCCTGCAGCGTCTGATCGAGCAGGCTGACGACATCCTTGAGGCCGAGCGTTGCAGCCCAGGTTTTCAGCGTACCGTACCGGGCGATTTCATAGTGTTCGACGGACTGCGCGGCCGAAATCAGACCGGCATCCAGCGCCGGCGTGCCCTTGAATTCTTCCATGATCTCTTCGCCCTCGGCGATAATGCCCTGGATCGCCTCGCAGGTCTTGCCCTGGGCGCGCTTGCCGATCTTTTCGAACACCTGCTGCAGGCGCTCGACCTGGGCTTCGGTTTCCTCGAGATGCTTCTGGAAGCCCGCCTTCACGTCGGAGGACTGGGCGGCCCGCGCCATCTTCGGCAGGGCGCGCAATATCTGCCGCTCGGCGAAGTAAATATCCTTGAGCGTGTCGTAGAAGAGATCTTCCAACGTCTTTTCCTTGGCCATTTTCTCGATCCTTGTTTTGGGAAAGGCCGCGAACGCGGCGACACATTAAGAAGCAAGGATTGCGCAAATTGTTCCCGAGCGATTTCGGGTGGACTGGAAATCTTCGCCGGGCAATCATCCCGCCGTTGATGTCGGGAGGAAAAATGATGCGGAAGCCGGGTTCGATGAAAGGTCTGGAGGATCTGGGCCGCGTGCGGCTGTCGCAAAACTTCTTCTTCCGCGATTTCCTGCATTCCGAAATCGCCGATTTCTACCGCATCCCCAACATTCCCGAGGATCCCGACCTGGCGATCGAGGCGGGAGGCGGCTTTGCGAGGAATTGCTGGAGCCGCTGGAGGCAACCTTCGGGCGCCTGCACATTCGCTCCGGCTATCGCTCGCCTGATGTCAACAGGTTCGGCAACGAGAACAAGCTGAACTGCTCGACCAATGCCGCCACTGCTGCCCATCACATCTGGGATATCAGGGATTTCGACGGCTGCATGGGCGCCGCCGCCTGCATCGCCGTGCCGTGGATGATCGACCGCTATCGCGATGAAAGCGATTGGCAGCGGCTCGCCTGGTGGATCCACGACCACCTGACTTATGCATCGCTCTGCTTCTTCCCCAAGCTCTGGGCCTTCAATATCCAGTGGCACGAACGGCCGAAGCGGATCATCCAGAGCTATGTCAGCCCGCGCGGCATCCTCACCAAGCCGGGCATGGCGAACTGGGAGGGCGATCATGGCGCTTTCTACGAGGGATTTCCCGCGCTCAGAAGCTGATACGATAGCGGATGTGGCCGTCGCTCTCGACATAGCTGTCATAGAGCGCCCGGGCGGTCTTGTTGTTTTCGCTCGTATGCCAATAAAGCCGCGACCAGCCCTTCGCCTTGCCGAGCGCGACGAGATCGTCCATCAACGCCCGGCCGACGCCCTTGCCGCGCGCCTCGGGATCGACGAACAGGTCTTCGAGATAGCAGTCCCTGCCGCGAATCCACGTGCCCTCATGGGTGAGATAGAGCGCAAAGCCCATGATCCTGCCGTCGATCTCGGCGACGCGCATGGCGATCGCCGAGGCCGGATCGAAGACCCGTCGCCAGGTCTGGTCGGTGATATCGGCATCGACGGTCACCTGGTAAAAGGCGAGATAGGCCGCCCAGAGTTGGCGCCAGCGGGTTTCGTCTTCGGGGCGGGCATCGCGTATCGTCATGGTCATCGTCCTATTCTCTCAGCGGCTTCGTCGAGCAACGCCATCGCGTCATCGGAAAGCGAAAGGGTCGCCGCTTTCACCAGGCTTCCGAGCTGCGAAAGGCTGGTGGCGCTGGCGATCGGCGCCGTCACACCCTTCTTGCGCAAGAGCCAGGCAAGCGAGATTTCCGCGGGCTTGGCGCCGGTCTCGGCAGACACCTTGTCGAGCGCGGCGAGAATGCGCAGGCCCTTTTCGTCGAGATATTGCGAAACCCGGCCCTCGCGGGCGCGGCCCTGGGTATCGGCCTTGCTGCGGTATTTGCCGGTGAGGAAGCCGGCGGCGAGGCTGAAATAGGTGATGACACCGATATCTTCCTTGACGCAAAGCTCGGCGAGCGGCCCCTCGAAGCTCGCACGTGCGTAGAGATTATATTCCGGCTGCAGCACGTCGTAACGCGGCAGACCGGCCTTTTCGGCAGCGTCGAAGGAAGCCTCCAGCTGCTCCGCATCATAATTCGAGCAGCCGATGGCGCGGATCTTGCCCTGCGCTTTCAGCTTGGCATAGGCGCCGAGCGTTTCCTCGTGCGGCGTATCGGCGTCCGGCCAGTGCGAGAGATAGAGGTCGATGTAGTCGGTCTGCAGCCGGCCGAGCGACGCTTCGACCGCCTTCACAATATAGCTCGCCTTCAACGTCTTTCCCTGACCCATGTCCGAACCGACCTTGGTGATGATGACGGCCTTGTCGCGCGAAATCCTCGCCTGCTCCAGCCAGCGCCCGATGATCTCCTCGGAATCGCCGCCCTTGTTGCCGGGAGCCCAGGCGGAATAGACATCCGCCGTATCGATCGCATTCAGGCCCGCATCGAAAAAGGCGTCGAGAATGGCGAAGGATGTTTTCTCGTCGGCCGTCCAGCCGAAGACATTGCCGCCGATGACAATCGGCGCGACCGAAAGACCTGTTTTTCCAAGCCGGCGCATTTCCATGACGCTCTCCAAAATCGTTAGGTGAGTGAAATCGCGGATACGGCAGAACGCCGCCTGAGGTAAAGTAGCGCGATCCCGGCATCCGGGAAACCAAACTTCCGTGATTTCATGTCGCACCATTGCGCCGCAGCCAACCCCTGAATATGGTTCGCGGACATCAGTTCCGGGAGGTTTGGACATGCTGCGTTTCGGTATCATTTCGACGGCGAAGATCGGTCGCGACAATGTCGTTCCCGCCATACAGGACGCGGAAAATTGTGTCGTCACGGCGATTGCGAGCCGGGATCTCGCGCGCGCAAGGGAGATGGCCGACCGCTTCTCTGTGCCGCATGCCTTCGGCTCCTATGAGGAAATGCTGGCCTCCGATGTCATCGAAGCCGTCTATATCCCGCTGCCGACCTCGCAGCATATCGAATGGTCGATCAAAGCAGCCGATGCCGGCAAGCATGTGCTCTGCGAAAAGCCCTTGGCGCTGAAGGCCGACGATATCGACGCGGTGATCGCCGCTCGCGACCGCAATAAGGTGGTGGTCACGGAAGCCTATATGATCACCTATTCGCCGGTCTGGCAGAAGGTGCGTTCGCTGATCGATGAGGGCGCGATCGGTTCGCTCCGGCATGTGCAGGGCGCCTTCACCTATTTCAACCGCGATCCCGACAATATGCGCAACGTTCCCGAGCTCGGCGGCGGCGGCCTTCCCGATATCGGCGTCTACCCCGTCATGAGCACGCGGTTCTCCACTGGCAAGGAGCCGCTCTGGGTCCAGGCGATCACCGAGCGCGATCCGGATTTCGGCACCGATATCTATTCGAGCGTCAAAGCCGACTTCGACGATTTCGAGCTGAGCTTCTATGTCTCGACGCAGATGGCCAACCGCCAGATCATGGTCTTCCACGGCACCGACGGTTACATCGAGGTCAAGTCGCCGTTCAACGCCAATCGCTGGGGGCCGGAAGAGATCGAACTTGCCGATCGCAGCCACAATGAATCGCGCATCTTCCGCTTCCAGGACAATCGCCAGTACAGGCGCGAAGTCGAGGCTTTCGCTCGGGCGGTAAAGAACGGCAAGGAAGAGATCGTCACGCTCGAAAATTCGAAGCTGAACCAGAAGGTGATCGATGCGATCTATCGCGCCAGCGAGAAGGACGGCTGGGAGGCGGTCTGATGATCACGCGCGGAAGACGAAGCGCGAATAGCCGAAGAAGCTGAAGACCATCGCGGCGACGCTGGCAACCACCATCGCCGCAAGCGGTTGGAGCCCGGGCAGCGAAAGCAGCAGCGCGGAATAAAGTCCGTAATTGACGAGCGCCGCCGTGACGCCGACCGAGCCGTAGCGGAAGCCTTCGGCGGCCAGCGAGCGGCCGGAGCGATCGAAGGTGAAGTTCCGGTTGAAAGCCCAGGTCGCCGCCATTGCGAGGGCGATCGCAATCAGCCGCGCCAGGAAGGGCCCGAGCGGCGTCAGATCGAGGAGCGCCGACAGCACACCTGCATCGACGAGAAAGCCGATGCCGCCGGCAATCGCGAAACGGATGAGCTTCTTCACGCTGCATTCGCCTTGCCGCGGCCGGCGCGGAGCGCTGGCGCTGGCTCGCGATCAGGCAGCTTGGCTGCACTTGGCGTTTCCAGGCTCATATAGTGGATACGCAGCTGCTCGGCGCGGGCGCGGGCGACCGAATCCAGGATGACGCCGGCGGTGAACAGCATGAAGGAGATCATCATCAGCGCCGTCGACAGAACCCAGGTCGGCATGCGGCTGACGAGACCCGTCTCGAAATATTCCGCCAGCACCGGCGTCATGAAGCCGAGGCTCGCCAGCATGAAGAGACCGCTGATCGCGCTGAAGAAGGCGAAGGGCCGGGTTTCTTTCATCAGCATCGCAAACATCCAGAGGATCTTGGCGCCGTCGCGGAACGTCGAAAGCTTGGAGTGCGAGCCTTCCGGTCGGCGGCCATAATCCAGTTCAAGTTCGCTGACCGGCAGCTTCAGCCGCGAGGCATGCACAGACATCTCGGTTTCGATCTCGAAGCCGCCTGATACGGCCGGGAAGCTCTTGACGAAACGGCGCGAAAAGGCGCGGTAGCCGGAAAAGATATCGGTGAAATCAGGACCGAAGATCGTCCGGTAGAGCAGGTTGAAAAGCCGGTTGCCGAGCGCGTGGCCCTGACGGCCGGCATCGGCATGCACGCCGCGCCGGGTTCCGACAACCATGTCGGCGCGCTCGGTCAGAAGCGTGCGCACCAGCTCCTCGGCATCGCCTGGCGCATAAGTTCCGTCGCCGTCCGCGATGATGTAGATGTCGGCCTCGATGTCGGCGAACATCCGGCGCACCACATGACCCTTGCCCTGCCGCCGCTCGCGCACGACATGCGCGCCGGCCAGCATCGCCTGCAGCGCGGTTCCGTCGGTGGAATTATTGTCGTAAACGTGGATCGCGGCATCCGGCAGCGTTGCCCGGAAGCCCTGCACCACAGAGCCGATCGTCGCGGCTTCATTATAACAGGGAAGCAGGACGGCAATGTTCGGGTGGTGGGTACGCGATCGGGCCATGACTCTACTCGTTACACTGACAGCCGCCACCAGCCTAAATCATGCAGCGTTAATAAGACCCTATGACGCAGGCAAAATCGGCCGCGCCGGCAGCCGGCTTTACACTTTCTTGATCGGCGGCGGCTAAGGTTCGGCCATCCGGAAACGAACCGCTAACCACGATGAACGCCGTACAGCCGATCACCAACACATCATCCGCGACCGATATCCCGAGCGGCGGCATCCGCGGCCTGCTGATGCGTCTGTGGCCGACCGTCATCGCCTATAGCGTCATTCTTGCCGCCGTCATCGTCGCCACCAGGCTCTATGGCGCTGCCGATTACGTCGGCCCCGACAATGACGATGGCATGCGCCTCGTCGAGGTGCGCGATTTTCTCGCCGGCCAGGGCTGGTTCGATCTGATGCAATATCGTCTCGGCCTCAATGGCGGCACGCTGATGCACTGGTCGCGGTTGATCGACCTGCCGATCGCTTCGCTGATCTGGTTCTTCGGTCTGTTTGCGCCGCGTGAGACGGCCGAGGCGATCGCGCTCGGCATCTGGCCCGTATCGCTCATCCTGCCCGCCATGCTCGCCATGGCCGTTGCCGGCCGGCGCATCGGCGGCGTTGCCGGCATGCATATCAGTCTCGGGCTGACCGCGCTCACGATCTATACTGGAAACCGGTTCGCGCCGGGCGCCATCGATCATCACAATGCGCAACTGGCGCTGGTCGCGACAATGACAGCGATGCTGCTGGATCCGAAGCGTCGCGGCTGGAGCTATGCAGTTGCCGGCATTGCGGCCGCCATCGCCATCGCCATCGGCGCCGAGACGACGCCCTTCGTTGCCGCCGTCTGCCTGACGGTCGCCGTTCTCTGGGCATGGGAGGGCAAGGATTTCGCCGTCGCCGCCCAGTCCTTCGGGCTTGCGCTGGCGCTGATGATCAGCATCCTCTTCTTCGCAACGGTGCCGCCGCGGCTCTATTCGATGGTCACCTGCGACAATCTCTCGCTCGGCTATTACAGCCTGGCGGCTATCGGCGGCGGGCTTCTGCTGTTTTGCGTGGTGTTTGCGAGCGGACTCACCAGGCCGCTGCGCTTTGCGGCGCTCGCCGTCGTCGGCGCCGGCGTCCTCGGTTCGACTGTCTTGATCGCGCCGCAGTGCCTGAGCGATCCGCTGGCCGGTCTCGATCCCATGCTGGTCGAACTCTGGCTGCGGAATGTTTCCGAGGCGAAGTCGATCGTAGCTTTGGCGCGCAGCGAAGCTTTCGATATCGGCGCCTTCTATGCGGCCGGTCTTTTCGGCATTGTCGTCTGTATCTTCCGCATCGTTCGGCGCGACCGCGTGCAAATTCACCTCGTTCTGCTGTTCCTGCTTGCCATAAGCTGGGCGATCGCGCTCGTCCAGGTGCGCGGCTCGACCTTCTCGAATCTCATCTCCATCCTGCCGCTTGCCCTGCTGATCATCGATATCAGGCGCATCTCCAACAGTGACAGCGAAAATATCGCCGTTGCCTTCGTCTATGTGGTGACGGTGCTTGCAGGTGTCCCCGCCGCCTGGGCCGTCGGCGGTGGGCTCATCTCGCTGCAGATGCAGAATGAGGCGCAGAAGAAGGCGTCGGAACCGGCAAAGGAAAAGGCCTGTGCATCGAGAGAGGCACTGGCGCCGCTTGCCGGGCTTCCTGTCGGCCTCGTCTCCGCGCCATCGGAAATGGGCGTCGCAATTCTCCGATTTACGCAAAACCGGGTTCTTTCGGCCCCCTATCACCGCAATCAGGGCGGCATGCTGACGGAGTTGCATATCGGCATGGCTGAGCCGCAGGAGGCGGAAGCTTTTCTGAAGGGGGCAGGCGTCACGACGCTTGCCTTCTGCCCTGGTGATCCGCAGACACGGCAGCTCGCGAAACTGAAGCCGGACGGCCTCTATGCGCAGCTCGGCAAAGGAAATATTCCGCCCTATCTGGAGCCGGTTTCGAAAGCGGCGGATGCGGCTGTGCAGTTCTTTCGCTATCGGCCGGCGACGAATTGACGCCGGCGATCATCGTGATGGCAAATCGTTAGAGCCTTTCCTGGTTAGATTGAAGCATTCTGTTGGCTCAAACGGAGTTGGATGGTCGACCGGCCGGCGCGCGTCGTAGCCCAGCTCTACGGCCAAGCCGGCCGGTCGATCAGCCGGCCCGTTTCAGCCAACCTGAAAGGCCGGGCATCTTTCCGCCAGGATCAGAGGCGATCGGCTCGGACGTACCAAGGGGTATGCCCATCGCCAATCGCCTCTGCCCTGACGAAAATCTGCTCCGGCAGAATGCTTCAAGCTAACCAGGAAAGGCTCTAATGGGAAACACGCGGCGCGCGAAAGCGTGCATGGGCATAGAGGCCGAGCACGTAAAGGATCAGGCCGCCATTGTAGCCGAGAATGGCATAGAGGAGGGCCAGGAGCGACACCGGCCCTGGCGAGGTTATCGCCGCCAGCGCGAAGGTGATTCCGATCAGCGCGGCGATCAATGCGATCGCTGCGGCCGAGCGCATTTGCGCGGCGCTGATGCCCAATGCTGCTGCTGTGAGAATAATCATTTCAGCACCTTCCCGAAGAGAACGAGGGGAAGCATAGGAAGCGCCACCTAACAAAGATTTACCGGTCATATCGGCCGAAAACCCTTTGCATTGCGGTGGTTAGCAATCCCTTTCGACTGAAACGCATAGTCTAACTAAGCGTTCCCCCGCGAAACAGATTTACTCGATTTTGTTGCGTTTTTTTTGCGCACAACGACCGCCTGTGGAAGGGACGTAGATCAGCGCCCGCCCTGCGGAGTCTTTTCACCACCAGCTCGACTGCCGGGGGAAACCGGCCTTGGCGCGATCGCGACCTTCCTGTTTGCCGCCGATCGACATAGAAAGAAGAGATGAGCAACCTCTTCGACAGCGATTCGCCGACCAACCTTGCCGAATATTCGGTTTCGGAGCTTTCCGGCTCGATCAAGCGTACCGTCGAAACGGCCTTCGATCAGGTTCGCGTGCGTGGTGAAATATCCGGCTATCGTGGGCCGCACTCCTCGGGCCATGCCTATTTCGCGCTGAAGGACGATCGCGCCCGCATCGACGCCGTCATCTGGAAGACCACCTTTTCGCGGCTGAAGTTCCGTCCGGAAGAGGGCATGGAGGTGATCGCCACCGGCAAGGTCACCACCTTTCCGGGCTCTTCGAAATATCAGATCGTCATCGAGACGCTGGAGCCGGCCGGCGCCGGCGCGCTGATGGCGCTGATCGAGGAGCGCAAACGCAAGCTCGGTGCCGAGGGCCTGTTCGATGCCGCCCGCAAGAAGCGGCTGCCCTTTATGCCCAAGGTGATCGGCGTCGTCACCTCGCCGACCGGCGCCGTGATCCGCGATATCCTGCACCGGATCTCCGACCGATTTCCAGTGCATGTCCTCGTCTGGCCGGTGAAGGTTCAGGGCGAGGGGTCAGGCGAGGAGGTGGCCAACGCCATCCGCGGCTTCAATGGGCTGGAGCCGGCGGGCGCCGTCCCACGCCCTGATGTGCTGATCGTCGCGCGCGGCGGCGGCAGCCTGGAAGATCTCTGGAGTTTCAACGATGAGATCGTCGTGCGCGCGGCGGCCGAAAGCCGGATCCCGCTGATCTCGGCCGTCGGTCACGAAACCGATTGGACGCTGATCGATTATGCCGCCGATGTCCGCGCCCCGACGCCGACCGGAGCGGCGGAAATGGCCGTGCCCGTCAAGGCGGAGCTCGACGCGCAGCTTGCGGCCCTTGCTGCCCGCCTGCAAGGCTGCATGAGCCGGCAGATGGATCAGCGCCGCCAGTCCGTCCGTGGTTTGATGCGGGCATTGCCCTCGCTCGACCAGCTTCTCGCCTTGCCGCGCCGTCGTTTCGACGAGGCGGCGGCCGGCCTTGGCCGCGGGCTCGAACTCAACACCGTCAACAAGCGCCGCGGCTTCGAGCGTGTCGCGGCGCATCTGCGCCCTGATGTTCTGTCCAATCGTATCGCCGAGCGGCGGCAGAGGCTGAATGAGCGGATGGTGCGGGCCGAGCGTATGGTCGAGCGGCTGATCGACCGTTCGACATCGCGCGTCCAGCGCGCTGAGGCGATCCTTGCCTCGCTGCCGGCACGGTTGAAGACGCAAACCGACCGCTCCCGCGAGCGTCTCGGCAATCTTTCGCGCCATGCCGACACGGCAATTCGCCACCAGTTAACGCGTGCCCGGGCCGAGCTTTCCGCACAGGATCGGGTGCTGCAGTCGCTTTCCTATAAGAATGTGCTGAAGCGCGGTTACGCCGTCATCCGCGACGAGGAGGACAGGCCGGTCTCGCAGGCGGCAGGTCTTTCGGCCGGCGCTGCGGTCTCTATCGAATTCGCCGACGGCCGCATCGGCGCCGTCACTACCGAAGGCGGCATGCCGCCCGCCAACGCCAAGAAGCGCAGCGCAAAGCCGGCGGAGCCGACGAAACAGGGAAGTCTGTTCTGACGATGCAGATCCTGTTGGTGCTTGCCCATCCGCTGCCGGAAAGTTTTGCCGCCTCGGTGGCGCGCACGGCTCGCGAAGCCTTGGAAGGCTCCGGCCATATCGTCGATCTGCTTGACCTCTACGCCGAGGATTTCGATCCGCGCCTGTCCGAGGCCGAGCGCCGCACGTATTTCGACACGCCCTACGATACGTCGGCCGTCGCCGATATCGTTGCCCGGCTGCAGTCGGCCGACGGTCTCATCCTCGTCTTTCCGCAGTGGTGGTTCAATTTCCCGGCCATTCTGAAGGGGTTCTTCGATCGCATCTTCGCGCCAGGTGTGGCCTTCACGCATGATGCCGCCGGCGGCCGCATCGTGCCTGAGCTCACCAATATCAGGCTGCTTTATGCGCTGACGACGACGGGCTCGCCCTGGTGGCTGGTTCATCTCTATATGGGCAACCCCGTCCGCCGCCTGCTGAAGCGGGGCATTGCCAACTTCTGTTCGAAGAAGCTCGTCTTCCGCATGCTGAACCTGCACGACATGGACCGCGCCACGGCAGCCAGGCGCAAGGCGCATCTGGAGCGCGTCCGCAAGGCGCTCGCCGCCATCTGATTATTCGAAATCCGACAGAAACTTCTTGAGCAGTCGGTCGAACGCCGCCTTGTCCTCGGCAGTCAGATTGCGCGTCAGCCGCTGCTGGTTGGCGACATGGGCGCCGACTGCCTCTTCGACGGTCGTGAACCCCTTATCCGTCAGTGCGATCAACACGCTGCGCCTGTCGTCCGGATTGACGATGCGTTCGACGAAACCCGCCTTCTCCAACTGATCGATGCGGTTCGTCATCGTGCCGGAGCTGACCATCGTCATCTCCAGAAGTTCGCCGGGTGAGAGCCGATGAGGCGCGCCGGAGCGGCGAAGGGTGGCCAGCACGTCGAAGGACGAAGTGGAAAGCCCGTGCTTCAGCAGCACCGCCTCCACTTCGCGGCCGAGATGCGTGCCGAGGCGCTTCAGGCGTCCGAGGATGCCCATCGGCTCGACGTCGAGGTCCGGGCGCTCGCGCCGCCATTGCGCCAGGATTCTGTCGACGTGATCTTGCTTGTCTTCATCCATTCCACATCGATAACAGTAGATATCTTGACGTCAAGATAAAATACGCTATTCTAAATTTATCTTGATATAGAGATTCTTGAGATGAAGACAAATCCTCGATATTTGACCGATGTGCTGATGACCGCGCTCGCACCCGCTATCTGGGGCAGCACCTATATCGTCACCACCTCCTTCCTTCCGGCAGGATATCCGCTGACAGTCGCGATGCTGAGAGCCCTGCCGGCCGGGCTGCTGCTTCTGCTCCTGGTAAGGAAGCTGCCTTTCGGCATCTGGTGGGGAAGGGCCTTCATTCTCGGCGCGCTGAACTTCTCGTTCTTCTGGGCGATGCTCTTCGTCTCGGCCTACAGGCTCCCGGGCGGCGTTGCCGCAACGGTCGGCGCGGTGCAGCCGCTGATCGTCATCGCCCTGTCGCGGTTTTTCCTCGGCAAGCCGGTTCGGCCGCTGGCCGTGCTGGCCGGTCTTGCCGGCATGGCCGGCGTCGGATTGCTGGTATTGACGCCGAAGGCGGCGCTTGATCCCGTCGGGATCGCTGCCGGTCTCGCCGGCGCCGTCTCGATGGCCTTCGGCACGGTGCTGACGCGGCGCTGGGCGCCGCCGGTATCGAACCTCACCTTCACCGCCTGGCAACTGACGGCAGGTGGCATCCTGCTGGTGCCTGTTGCGCTTTTCCTCGAGCCGGCGCTGCCGGCACTCAGCGCCGCAAACATTGCCGGTATCGCCTATCTCGGCCTGATCGGCGCGGCCTTCACCTATCTGCTCTGGTTCCGCGGCCTGTCGCGCATCGAACCCTCGGCGGCCGCCTCGCTCGGCTTTCTGAGCCCTGTCGTGGCGACCCTGCTCGGCTGGCTGGCGCTCGGCCAGAGCCTGGCGCCGGCGCAGGTCGCCGGCTTCGCCCTGGTGCTCGCCGGCGTCTGGCTCAGTCAGCGCGCGACGATGCCGGTCAGGCCCACTCGCCCTGCCGCATCACCGCAACCCGCGAACCATCCGGCCTGAGGCCGTCGATATCGACCTTGTCCGAGCCGATCATCCAGTCGATATGGATCAGGCTGGAATTGCCGCCCTGCGCCTTGATCTCCTCCTGGCTCAGCGTCGCGCCGTTCAGGAAGCACTTGGAATAGCACTGGCCGAGCGCGATATGGCAGGAGGCGTTTTCGTCGAACAGGGTATTGTAGAACAGGATGCCGCTCGCCGAGATCGGCGAGGAATGCGGCACCAGCGCCACTTCACCGAGCCGGCGCGCGCCCTCGTCGGTGTCGAGCACCTTGTTCAACACCTCTTCGCCGCGCGACGCCTTCGCCTCGACGATCCGCCCGCCCTCGAAGCGTACCTGGATATTGTCGATCAGCGTGCCCTGGTGCGACAGCGGCTTGGTGCTGGAAACATGGCCTTCGACGCGCAGCGCATGCGGCGTGGTGAACACCTCCTCGGTCGGAATGTTCGGATTGCAGGTGATGCCGTTCTTGGCGGTGGAGGCGCCGCCATGCCATTCATGCCCGTCGGCAAGGCCGACCGTCAGATCGGTGCCCGGCCCCTTGAAATGCAGCGACGCGAAGCGCTCGCCGTTCAGCCAGGCGGAGCGCTTGGCGAGATTGGCATTGTGTTCCGCCCAGGCGGCGATGGGATCGTCCACATCGACGCGCGAGGCAGCAAAGATCGCCCTGGCGAGCTTGGCGATCGCGATCGGCTCCGGATCGTCGGGAAAGACCACCTTGGCCCAGGACGGATTGGGATAGGAAACGATGTTCCAGTTGATGTCGAAATTCGAAATCTTCTCCAGCGCCGGCTTGTAGGCCGTCGAGGTGGCGCGATTGGCGCGGCCGACCTTGCCGGCATCCTGCTCGGACAGCAGCAACGGGTTGTCGCCGGCAACCGCAAGACGGGCCGCTCCATTGGCATAGGCCTTGGCCATGCCTTCATAGAGCCAGTCGGAGGCGCGGTCGAAGCTCTCGTCGCTGCCGTACTGATAGCGCGAAAGCGTCGTTTCCTCGTCGGAATAGAAGGCGCTCACCAATCCGGCGCCGGCCTGATAGGCCTGTTTGGTGATCAGGCGCACGAGCGGCAGCGCCACGACAGGCGCGGTGACGACCAGGTCCTGGCCTTTCTGCAGCTGAAGGCCGACCTTGACGGCGACTTCCGCAAGCTTCTCCAGCTTGACGGGATCAACGGCGTTCTGGCTTTGGGGCATGAAAGTCATGGTAAGACCTGCTTTCTGTCATCGATGGTGGAAAGCTGGAAGACTTAGACCCGTTTGCGGCGAAAATGAAGTGCCGCTGCCGAATTGAAGCGGCCGGTTATCTGTCCGGCCGCTTGCAAGGCCTTTACGCCGCGGCAGACTGCCTGAGCAGGATCGAGGAATGTCTTTCGAGGAATTCCATTAGCCGCTGCGGGTAATCAGGGCCGACAGCCGCCCGGATACTCGTCCGCGCGGAAAGAGCCTTGCGCCAGTGCTTCACCCGCTCCAACCCATCGAATATGCCGCTGTCGCCGAGCGTGTCGAAGAGGTCGAAATAACGAAAGACCGGCGCAAAGACGGCGTCGACGAGGCTGAAGCTGCTGCCCGCGAAATAAGGCCCGTCTGTCAGTGCGCTCTCGATCGTTGCGAATTTGGCGATGAGGGCTTTGCGCTTGGCTTCGAGCTGCAGCGCATCCTGCGCCGTTTCATAACCCCAGAGATCGGAAAGCACGGACGAGCCGAATTCCATCCAGCCGCGGCGGCGGGCGCGAGTGAGTGGATCGGCCGGATGCAGCGCGGCGCCCGCCTGCGTTTCCTCCAGATATTCGCAGATGACGCTGCTTTCGAAGAGCACTGCCTCGCTCCCGTCCTCTTCCTCGATCCGCAGCAGCGGCACCTTGCCGAGCGGCGAAATTTTCAGGAACCAATCCGGTTTGTTGGCGAGATCGATGTTGATGCGCTCGAATGGCACGCCCTTTTCAAGAAGCGTGATCACGGCGCGCTGCACATAGGGGCAGAGATGGTGGCTGATGAGGGTAAGCCTGCTCATGGAAATCTCTCCTGGTCACAATCCATGCAAATGCATCTAATATCGCTTGCGGTGGAATTCAAGATAGATGTAATTGCATTTATGTCAGAAAATATGCCGAAACCGAGCGAAGCCACCACCCGTGCCTGGACCAGCATCATGCGCGCCCGCGAGCGCTTGCTTGCCGCCATCGAAGCTGAGCTGAAAGCGGCCGGTATGCCGCCGCTTGCCTGGTATGACGTGCTGTGGGAACTGGCGCGCGCCGGTGATGGCAGGCTGCGCCCCTATGAGATCGAAGAGCGGACTTTGCTTGCCCAGTATAATCTTTCCCGTCTTATCGACCGGCTGGAAGGAGAGGGGCTCGTCCGGCGCGAAGTCTTCGCCGAGGATGGACGCGGTCGCTGGGTTGTCATCACCGAAGCCGGCCGGCAGCTCCGCGAACGCATGTGGTTGGTCTATGCCAGATCGATCGAGAGCCATATCGGTTGCAGGCTCACCGAAAGCGAGGCAGAGAGCATCTCCGCCTTGCTCGCGCGCTTCCTGTGATCAAGCGATCAATGGCGCGCTGACGGCCTTCAACACCGTCAGCGCCTCCTTCGGATCCAGCCGCACCTGCAGCCCGCGCTGCCCGCCATTGATATAGACGAGCGGCTCGGCAAGGGCGGTCTCCTCGATCGCCGTCGGCACGGTCTTCTTCTGGCCGAAGGGGCTTATGCCGCCGACATGATAGCCCGTCAGCCGCTCGGCATCGGCAGGCTTCATCATGTTGGCCGACTTGCCGCCAAAGGCGCTGGCGAGCTTCTTCATGCTGACTTCGCGGTCCGACGGCACCACGACGCAGACCGGCTTGCCGTCCAGCTCCGCCATCAGCGTCTTCAATACCCGATGCGGTGCTTCGTCCAAAGCCTCGGCCGCCTGGAGCCCGACGCGCTCGGCGCCGGGATCGTAATCATAGGTGTGGACGGTGAAGGCGATGCCGGCCTTGGAAAGAACCTGTGTCGCGCGTGTGGTCTTGGACATAAGACGCCTGTCAGCCGCCAAATGTGCTGGTGTAAATTTCCGGCTTGAAGCCGATTACCAGCTTGTCCTTCGCCTCCAGCACCGGGCGCTTGATCATCGACGGCTGGTCGAGCATCAGCGTGATGGCTTTCTCCCGGGTCAGGTTCTCGCGCTCGGCATCGGGCAGTTTGCGGAATGTCGTGCCGGCGCGGTTAAGCACCGTGTCGAGGCCGGCCTGGTCGATCCAGGCTTCGAGATGGGTGCGGTCGATGCCGAGCGCCTTGTAATCGTGAAATTCATAGGCGACGTCGTGGTCTTCCAGCCAGCTGCGGGCCTTCTTCATCGTGTCGCAATTCTTGATGCCATAGATGGTAACGGCCATGCCCGATCGATCTCCCTGTGATGGCAGCGGGATAGCATGCGCGAAGGCCGGCGCAAACGCCATGTGAGCTTTATTCCCGGCAGCGCCTCCTCAGCTCTCCAGCGTGCCGGCCTCGCGCGACGTCTTGCTGGGCCAGGCGCAGACGATCTTCATCAGGTCGCCGCGCCGCCGCACCAGCCGGTCCGACGTCCGCGTCAGGATCAGCCCGTCCTGCGGCGCCTGCACATCGATGCTGCCATCAACTTGCCCCGGCCGGGTGATGATCGTCGCCAGACGCTCGCCCTCCACAACCCTGTCGCCGATCGCGCGATGGAAGAGCACGGCGCCGCCTTCGGGAGCCCGGATGATCTCGACATTGTCGAGCGGCACGGCCGGGCCGGCAAACGCGGCCGGCGCCACCGGTTCGTCGCTGACGATCCCGCGTGATGTGAGGAAACGCCAGAGCCCGTCCGCATCCCGCTTCGCCAGCGCCGGATCGACATCGCGCTTGCCGCGCAGCTCGACCGTGACCGAAAGCTTGCCCAGCATGGACCGTCGTTCGCCGAGGATTTCATATTTCCATGCAAAGCCGACAGCCTCCTCGAAGGCGGAGCTTTCGCCATCCGAAAGCAGCACGGCTTCCATGTCGAGCGCGGCGGCGAGATCGGCCGCCTCCGGCCAGAAAGCCTCGTCGACATAGGCATATTGCAGGGATTCGTCGTCGCAATGCAGGTCGAGGACGAGATCGGCGCCGAGCGCCATATGCAGAAGCTGCCGCTTCAACCTGTCGGTAGCCGGGTAATCGTCGAGCTCTTCGATCAGCGTCGATCGATCGGCAATGGAGATCAGCGGGAAATCCCGGTTGAAATTGGTGCGCGAGCCAAGGTCGAAACGGCCCTGCAAATCACCGAAATGCGACTGCGCCGCACCGATCGGATTGGCCTGCGGCACGATGGTGATGCCGCCCAGGATGCCATCCTGGTCTTCCGCCCGCCGCAGCTGCTCGCAGAGGAAATGCAGCAGCGCCGTTCCCGGCAGTTCGCCGGCATGCAGTGCCGCCTGGATATAGATCTTCGGCGCCTTCGGATCGCGACCCTTGAAGCGCAGCACTGGCAGCCGCCATTCCGTTCCCGGCGTATCGCCCGGGATGATGATCTCTGAAACGTCCATGCTGTCGTGCTCCGCGTTTTGCCGACCCAACGGTTCGTCCAGCTTTATGCGTGCATATCCGGCAAGCGCAAGCCTCACCGGGCACGGTACCCTCAGCCGAGAAGCGGCCAGCGATCGATGATGTGGTATTCGGTTTTTCCGAGAACGCTGTGGATCAGCAGGAATTGGTTCATGGCCTGTCAGGTCGTCATGACCGCCTCGCGCTCCAAAAACGGGACGAAAGATACGCCGGCAAGGGAGGATATCAAGAACAAAAAAAGAACGAGATGCGCAAGAATCGGGTTGAAACAGCGACCGTCCCGTACGATTTTGGTGGTAATCGAAAAGGCGGAGGCTGTGTCATGGCCCACACGATACACCACTATCTCATCTTCGAAACCGCGGGTGGCTTCTGCGGCATTGCCTGGAGCGACGCCGGCATCGTCCGTTTCCAGCTGCCGACGAAAACCGCGGAGGCAACCGAGCGGCTCTTGCTGCGCCGTCTGCCCGATGGCTTGCCCGGTGCGCCGACGCCTGATGTGCTCGAGACCGTGGCGGCAGTGAAGCGCTACTTCCAGGGTGAGGAGACGGATTTCTCCGGCGTTGAACTCGATCTTGCCGGCCAGGATGCCTTTTTCAGGGAGGTTTATGTGGCAGCAAGGCGCATCGGCTGGGGCCGCACCTCCACCTACGGCGCGCTGGCGAAAGAGCTCGGCGCCGGGCCGGAAGCTGCCCGCGACGTCGGCCAGGCGATGGCAAAGAATCCCGTCGCGCTGATCATTCCCTGCCACCGGGTGCTGGCGGCCGGCGGCAAGATCGGCGGCTTCTCCGCTCCCGGCGGTTCGACGTCGAAGACCCGCATGCTGGAGCTCGAAGGCGTCAACCTCGCCCCGCCGCCGCCCGCCCAGCGGTCACTGGGGTTTTAGGCGGCGGGGGCAATTTCAATTGGATTTTGGCTGCTCAATGCGGGCTGGCCGTCGGCCGGATGATGATCTCGCTGACATCGACATCGTCAGGCTGGCTGACGGCATAAAGGATCGAATTGGCGATAGAATCGGGGCTGATCGTGATCGCCCTGAAGGCTTTCATGGCGTCGCGCGCGGTCGGGTCGGTGATCGTGTCGGCCAGTTCCGATGTCGTCGTGCCGGGAGAGATGACGGTCACGCGGATGCGATCGGTCTCTTGCCGCAGCCCGTCCGAGATTGCACGGACCGCGAATTTCGTCGCGCAATAGACGGCGGCCGTTGGCGAGACGCTGTGACCGCCGATCGAAGACAGGTTGATGATCTGCCCGGATCCCTGCGCCTTCATGATCGGCAGGGCTGCGGCGATGCCGTAGAGCACGCCCTTGATGTTGACGTCGACCATCCGGTCCCATTCATCGACCTTCAGGGCCTCGAGCGGCGAGAGCGGCATCAGGCCGGCATTGTTGACGATGACATCAAGCCGGCCGAACTCGGATCTGGCAAAGCCTGCGAAGGCCTCGACCTCGGAGCGGTCGGTGACGTCAAGCTTTCGCAGCCGTACCGTTCCGCCCCTGGCTTCGATGTCGCCGGCGAGCCTCTCCAGGCGCTCAATGCGGCGGGCGCCGATCACGATGTGGGCGCCCGCCGCAGCCAGCACCTTTGCAGCAGCCTCGCCGATGCCGCTGCTGGCGCCGGTGATGGCAATGACTTTTCCTTCGATGTTCGACATTTCAAGCTCCATTTGTCTGTTGAGTGTTTTCTCGGGCGCGGCTCCGTCGGGGAAATCGGCGCTGAGCGTTGTCTGCGCCCAGGCGTCGAAATTTGCCCGCAGCGCATCGAGCCGTTCGCGGGCGATCTCTAGGGCGGGCGCGCCGAGCAGCAGGCGCAATGGCGGCTCCTCCGCCTCGAACGCCGATATGATGGCAGCGGCGGCACGCGTGGGATCACCGGGCTGTTTGCCGGAGATTGAACGGGTGGCCTGGCGCCGCTTGCCTGAGGTTTCGGCATAATCGTCGATAACCGTCCTGGATTCGACCATCGACCGGCCCGCCCAATCCGTGCGGAAGGCACCGGGTTCGAGGATCGTCACCCTGATGCCGAGCGGCTTAACCTCATGGGAAAGCGATTCCGACAGGGCTTCGACTGCGAACTTGGTGGCGTGGTAGTAGCCGGTCGCGGCGAAGGCGACGAGCCCGCCGAGCGACGAGACGTTGAAGATATGCCCCCGCCGGCGCGCGCGCATGCCCGGCAGGACATGCTTGGTGACGGCGATCACGCCGAAGACATTGGTCTCGAACTGGGCGCGTATCTCCGCGTCCTCGCCCTCTTCGATCGCCGCGAGGTAACCGTAACCGGCATTGTTGACGGCGACGTTGATCGCGCCGAAATGCGCCTCGGCGTCGTGAACCGCGCGGGCGACTGAGCGGCTGTCCGTCACATCGAGGGCGAGAGCAAGGGCGCGGTCGCCGTGTTCCGTTGCGAGATCCCGAAGGGTCTCGGGTCTGCGCGCCGCTATCGCGGCCCGCCAGCCACGGGCGAGAACCGCCTCGGCGAGCGCCCGGCCGAGGCCGGACGATGCGCCTGTTATGAACCAGATGGGTGTGGTGGAAGACATGATCCTCATCCTTTCCGGCCGGATAGAGCCTTATTGAGCGAGCTTGTCATTTGCGGCGAAGCACCATGCCGCCGTGATGGAGGGTGTTGCCGTCGACGAAATCACCGTCGGCCGTGAAGCCGGTGTCGTCCCAATATTCGATGTGGCTCCCGGCCACTTCGTAACGGCCTCGATAGGCGCTCTCCCGGTTTCCTCGGGCCTCGTCGTAGCGACCGTTGGGCAGAAGCTGGTGGCGGACCCGGCCGTCGTCGGTCACCCACGTGCCGACATAGGGATGTTGCTGCATCGTGTTCTCGCTTGCTTGTTGACGCGTGGATTGGTGGCCGCCGACGCTATCGGCGGCTGCCGGGCTGACCGCCGTGCCGGCTAAGGTGGCGGCGGCGCAAAAATGCAGGACGGATTTCATGGAAATGTTTTGCATCCTTCTTCCTTTCGAGGTCAGCACCGCTGTTTTGGCGGGCCTCGACAAAAAAGATAGGCGCATGAACTGAAGTGATTAAGTTGCCAATCCGCGATGGCTTGGTTAGGTTTCCTAACCAATGGTCGACGATCTCGAGGGCATCTCAGTCTTTCTCGCCGTGGCGGAGGCGCGGAGCTTTCGCCGTGCGGCAGAGCGTCTCGGCGTCACCCGCTCCGCTGTCAGTCAGTCCCTGCAGCGTCTGGAGGATCGTCTTGGCGTCGCGCTCGTCCAGCGCACAACGCGTAGCGTCAGCCTGACCGAAGCCGGCGAAGTGTTCTTCGCGGCGGTTCGTCCATCGGTCCGGCAGGTCACGGATGCCATGCAGACGGTGCGGGACATGCAGGCGCGCCCGAGCGGCCTGCTGAGGATCACTGTGTCCTCGATCGCCGAGAGCTTTCTGTCCGGCACGTTGCTCGCCGGCTTCATCGAAGCCTGTCCCGAAATCAAACTCGATATCACCGTCACCGATGAAGAATTCGATATCGTCGAGGCTGGTTTTGACGCCGGTGTCCGGCTCGGCGAGGTGATCGAAAAGGACATGATCGCGATATCCGTCTCCCAAGAGCAGCGCCAATGCCCAGCGGCTTCTCCTGCCTACATCAAGCGGCGCAGCCGTCCGCGCCATCCTCGTGACTTGCAAAGCCATGCTTGCATCGGCTGGCGGCCTCGCCCGGATACGGCGCCCTACCGCTGGGAGTTCACTGAAAACAATCGCGATTTCGACGTCGCCGTCGACCCTGCCGTCACAACGAACGATATGGGCATGATGATCCGCCTGGCCTGTGCCGGGGCGGGGATCACCTTCGGCATGGTGGAAACCTTCCAGCCCTACTTCGATCGCGGAGAGCTCGTGCCGCTGCTCGAAGATTTCTGCCCGCCCTTTCCCGGCTTTTATCTCTATTATCCCAGGCGCGAGCGGCAACCGCTGAAGCTGCGGGCACTGGTTGAGCATATCAAGAGGTCTGCCTGGCGTTAGATATGGTCGAGCCCTTGCCGAACTTGCGGTCGATCCAAGCGAACTGAAGTCAGTCTTCCCGGCGAGGGATGCGGCGGTTCCCGCCGGGCATGCGCCCGGCTCAAGGTTGCCCCTATCACGCGGTTTTGTTATTTCCTCATCGCCAAGGATCAGGGGCGAGGGGCTCCCTGTTGCCGGAGAAGCCATGCTGGACGACGTCTTTCGCATTCCAACCAGGGCCCTGATCCGTCAGGGTGGGCGCGCCTGCTTTTTTCGTCTCGTCAATACGAGCCCCTTATTGATCCAGGTGCAATCGGGAACGAAGATCGTCATGGCGGATGACAAGGCTTTGCGTCTTGAGGCGGGCGCTTATGCCCTGCTGCCCGACTATCGGCCGTTGACGATGGAGAACATTCCAAAGGCGCCGCAGAAGTATCAGACCCTGGCGCTGCCTGTTCCAAGACAGCTGTTCGAGGATGCCTATATCGCCATGGGTTCGATCGTCGTCCCCTCGCGGCCGCTCCCGGCCGGTGCCTCGAAGCTGCCTGAGGAAGCGGCGGCATTGTTTGCCTATTGCTGTCAGCCCGGCAATCTGACGAGGCTTCCCGGCCCCATTGCCAAGGCACGTTTGATGGAGCTGATCATCTGGTTCGCGCTCTGCGGCGCGGTGCTCGGCCGATGCGAAAGTCCTCGGCTCGAGGACCGGCTGAGGCAGATGATTGAAAGTGATACGGCCTTTGATTGGACGCTGGGGCATGCGGCGCGCGCCTTCAACATGAGCGAAGCGACGCTCCGGCGTAAGCTCGCCGCCGAAAAGACAAGTTTCAGCGAGATATTGAGCGACACAAGGATGAATCGCGCCCTCGCCCTCATTCAAACCACAACCCTGCCGATGGCACAGGTGGCGCTCGAAGTCGGTTACGATTCGCCGTCGCAATTTTCGGCGCGGTTCAAAGAGCGGTTCGGCGTCAATCCGCGCGATGTGCGGGGCGGAGCTGAGCGTTTTGAGCGGATGGGGGCAGAAGTTGAGCATAGCGGGGCAGATGCGCTGCCGTGATAACGGTAGTTTTCCCGCATCATCAACCGCAGGAAAACAACATGCGTCTTGTAACAGCAGCACTTCTGGCCGCGTCCGTCTTTGGCGCCACCGCCGCCCAAGCCGAAATGAAGCTCACGTCGAAAGATCTGACATCAGGCAAGACCATGGCCGATGCGCAGGTCTTCAACAGCTTCGGCTGCACGGGCAAGAACATCTCGCCGGAACTCACCTGGTCGGGTGCTCCAGAGGGAACCAAGAGCTTCGCCGTCATGGTCTACGACCCGGATGCTCCGACCGGTTCGGGCTGGTGGCATTGGTCGGTGTTCAACATCCCGGCAGACGCCTCAAAGATTGCGACCGGTGCCAGCGGTGACAAAAAGCTTCCGGCAGGGGCCGTGGAAGGCCGTACGGATTTCGGTACATCAGGCTATGGCGGCGCATGCCCGCCGGTCGGCGATGCGCCGCACCATTACCAGTTCACCGTCTACGCGCTCTCGGTCGACAAGCTGCCGCTTCCCGATACGGCGCCGGGCGCGATGGTTGGCTACTATGTCCGGGCGAATACGCTCGACAAGGCCTCGCTTGAAGTCACCTACGGCCGCTGACGCCGCCATCACAGCCATTCTCCCTATCGAGCGCGGCCGGCCGAGGAAATTTCGGCCGGCTGCTGGGATTTGGGAAATCAAGCAGGAACGTAGACCAGCCGGATCACATCCTCGCCAATCCGGTCATTGGCTATAAGGCGGAGTGGCGGTCGGGGTCCGGCGAAATATGGCTTGCCGTGACGGAGCACGACGGGGTGCAGATAGATGACATACTCATCGATCAGGCCAAGATCGGTGAGGCTTCGCGCCAAAACCGGGCCGGCGACTTCGATCTCTCCGTCGCGTTCGGCCTTCAGCTTACGGATCGCGCCCTCGAGATCGCCGTCAACAAGGCTGGCGTTTGGACCGACCGATTTCAACGAGCGCGAGACGACCCATTTCGGCTGGTTCCGCCAGGCGGCCGCGAAGGCGCGTCTGTCCGCGTCCCATTCAGGGTGGTCGTCATCCCAGTAACGCATGATCTCGTACATCTGGCGACCGTACACACTGCCCGCCTGCCGCTGCGTCGCTTCGATGAAGTGACGGAAGAGTATGGGACCTGGCGCAAACGCCGTATGATCGACGTAGCCGTCCAGCGATTGGTTCATTCCGAACACGAGCTTGGCCATGCTCACTTCCTTTCCTTCAAGGGTCCATCCGCATGAGGTCAGATTGCGTCCGCGCCATCGGTGACAACTTAGATCGACTGATTGTACTTTGCAATTGGTTTTTCGGAGGCGAACCACTTGCTGCGCGCTGTGGAATAAGGTCGACTTTATTCTTCAGCCGGGCATATGCGGGTCGACGTCGTCCACCATGAACTCGATGATCGCCGTTCGTTTGGCGCCGGCCTCAGTTTAGATGACAACAAGCCGCCATGGGGCCGTCAAAAATCGACGATGTTTGATTTTAAGCAGATTTTTCACTGAATATCTTTTTGCATCGTTTCGGTATCATCGAGGTGGATTGGCTCTGAGAACCGATTTTAGCGGCTGAGAGCCGCTTCGCTACCAGCGGAAATTACCGTCATATCTCCTGTAGCAAGGTTTCGTCGCCCCGGTGGAGGCCCGTCCAGCCCGCGCCCCAGAACAAGCCGACACGAGGGCCTGACGCAGCGTTGTCGCCTCGTGAGGTCAGGCGGCCGGCAAGCCTGGATCGATGCCGGTCATGGCGATGGAGACGTCCCAGAGCCGCTTCGTGAGCGCCGGATCTTCGGCATGCGGCGCGCGCTTTGCTTCGCCGGCTACACCGCGGATTCCGCCAAAGCCGGTGGGCCCGTAATAGCCTCCGGGCTTTACCTTGCCGGTCGCGGCCAGAAGCGGCGGCCACGCGCCCTTGTCGGCGCTATTGAGCAGCAGGCCGACGATTGGGCCAACGATCTGGATCAGCCCCATGTGACGGCCAAGACTTGTGGCGGCGACTCCAGGGTGGACGCCGATTGCTGTGACGGGCGACTTAGCCGCGCGCAGGCGACGATCCAGTTCGAAGAAGAACAGCGCGCTCGCCAGCTTGCTGGCGCCGTAGCGTTCGGTCTTGATGTAGCTCTTGTCGGCGTTGAGGTCGTCCCAGTCGATCCTGGCCTTCAGATGCGCGACGCTCGACGTCACGACTACCCGTGATCCCGGTGTCTCCGCCAGTTTGGGCAGCAGCAGCGAGGTGAGCGCGAACACGCCGAGATGATTGACGCCGAACTGCGATTCGAACCCCTGCTTCGTGCGCGTCAGCGGCGGGTTCATGATCCCGGCATTGTTGATGAGCGCATCGATCCGTGACTCCTTCGCGGCGATCTCGGCTGCGGTGCGAACGCTGTCGAGGTCACCGAGGTCGAGCGGCAACCAGACGAGATCGGCGTTCGGCGTGATCCGCTTGATCCGCGCGATGGCATCCCGCGCCCTGGTCTGCTCGCGGCAGCCAAGCAGGACGCGCGCGCCCCTGGCGGCAAGCACCCGCGCGATTTCGAACCCGACGCCAGCGTTAGCGCCTGTGACGATGAAGCTCTTTCCCGTCTGTTTAGGGACATCGGCTTCGGTGAAACCCTTGCTATTCGACATTTTCGATCCTTATTTGTGAGTGCTTACATGCTCATTTATCATTTAAAACTCAGGCGGCAGACCCTTTCCAGAACAGGTCGAACCCGGCCTGTCGGATGACGTCACTTTCCTGGGGTCTGGCCGTGACGGCATTGATGCTGATATCGGCCAAATCGAAGAGAATGGTGTCGATGTAAAAGGCGATCCTGTCAGGCGCGGCATGGCCGGCGAGACACTCTTCCACCATTGTCCGCGCATCCCGCAGCATGGCGTGGCACCGGTTCCGGCTTTCCACCGTCACGCGATCCGACACCTTCAGCTGGCGCAGGGCTTTGCGCGCTGTGGCGTGAGCCAGTCCCCAGTCAATCAGACGGTTCCAGACCACAAATAGTCGGTCTTTGGCGGAGACGTCCGCCGGATATGGGGCCAGCACTATTTCTACCAAGTCGGCCTCGATCTCCAAAAAGAGCTGGTTGAGTAGGTCGTCCTTGGTTGGAAAGTAAGTGAACAGCGTCCCCTCAGACACGCCAGCCGCCTTTGCGATCTTGGCCGTGGAGGCGCCTGTGCCCAGGTTGGCGACGAACTCGGCCGCTGCATCGAGCAGTGCCTGTCGCTTTTCTTCACTGAGGGGCCGCGCCATTTTTCCGTCCAATGATATTGAGTGAGTAGATGCTCAATAATATAGGGGGTGACATGAGGTTGTCAAGGGATGCAGCCACGCAGCGCTGAACGGCCAGAAGGGCAATGACGCCCAAGCAGCAATGTCCGCCATCTTAGGAGCGTTCTGAAGCGTACCGCGCACAAAGTCCCACAAGGGGACATTATTCGGTATCCATCGAGAATGTGTGACCCGTCTACATCACGAGACAGTTTCCCGCAGTATTCGAAACTACGCTTCCCTCACTCCCACTCGATCGTGCCGGGCGGCTTCGAGGTGACGTCATAGACCACGCGGTTGATGCCGCGCACCTCGTTGATGATGCGGGTGGCGGCGCGGCCGAGGAATTCCATGTCGTAATGGTAGAAATCGGCGGTCATGCCGTCGACGGAAGTGACGGCGCGCAGCGCGCAGACGAATTCATAGGTGCGCCCGTCGCCCATGACGCCGACGGTCTGGACCGGGAGCAGCACGGCGAAGGCCTGCCAGATGGCGTCGTAGAGGCCGGCTTTGCGGATTTCGTCGAGATAGATCGCATCGGCCTCGCGCAGGATCTCCAGCTTTTCGCGGGTGATGCCGCCGGGGCAGCGGATGGCAAGGCCGGGGCCGGGGAAGGGGTGGCGGCCGATGAAGCTGTCGGGCAGGCCGAGTTCGCGGCCGAGGGCGCGCACCTCGTCCTTGAAGAGCTCGCGCAGCGGCTCGACGAGCTGCATCTTCATGCGCTCCGGCAGGCCGCCGACATTGTGGTGCGACTTGATCGTCACCGACGGGCCGCCAGTGAAGGAAACACTCTCGATCACGTCGGGATAGAGCGTGCCCTGGCCGAGGAAATCGGCGCCGCCGAGTTTCTTTGCCTCCTCCTCGAAGGTCTCGATGAACAGCCGGCCGATGATCTTGCGCTTGGTTTCCGGGTCGCTGACGCCTTCGAGCTCGCCGATGAAGCGATCGGAGGCGTCGACGTGCAGCAGATGCAGATTGTAGTGCTCGCGGAACATGGCGACGACGTTTGCCGCCTCGTCCTTGCGCATCAGCCCGTGGTCGACGAGGATGCAGGTCAGCTGGTCGCCGACAGCCTCGTGGATCAGCAGTGCTGCGACCGAACTGTCGACGCCGCCGGAAAGGGCGCAGATGACGCGCTTGTCGCCCACCTGCTTGCGGATCTCATCGACCGCCTTCTGGCGATAGGCCGACATCGACCAGTCGCCCTTGATGCCGGCGATGTTGTGAATGAAATTGCCGATCAGCTTGGCGCCGTCGGGCGTGTGCACGACCTCGGGGTGGAACTGCACGCCGTAATATTTGCGCTTCTCGTCGGCGATGAAGGCATAGGGCGCGTTGGAGGAGGTGGCGACCACCTCGAAACCATCGGGCAACGCCGTGACGCGGTCGCCGTGGCTCATCCACACCTGATGGCGCGAGCCGGAGGACCACAGGCCCTCGAACAGCTGGCAGTCCTTGTCGACATCGAGGAAGGCGCGGCCGAATTCGCGGTGATGGCCGCTTTCGACCTTGCCGCCGAGCTGCATGCACATCGTCTGCTGGCCATAGCAGATGCCAAAGACCGGCAGACCGCTGTCGAAAATAATCTGAGGCGCCCGCGGCGATCCCTCGTCCACCGTCGAAGCCGGGCTGCCGGACAGGATCACGGCCTTCGGCTGGAGGCGCTTGAAGCCCTCTTCGGCCGATTGGAAGGGAACGATTTCGCAATAGACGCCGGCCTCGCGCACGCGTCGTGCGATGAGCTGGGTCACCTGGCTGCCGAAATCGACGATGAGAACGGAGTCGGGATGTGCTGTCTGGGTCATGTCGAGGCTTTAATGAAAAGCGCTTCGCCTGGCAATCCGGGAAATCGGCGGCATCCGGTTTTTATTGTTCCGATTGTCCCCGCGTCCGATGAGACGCGCAGCACTTTGCCCACTTAGAACCAGAAAACCCCGTCTTCCAGCGCCGTGAACAGGCTGTCGACGCCGTAGGAGAGCTTGCGGTCGACGATATGCAGATATTCGGTCCAGCCGGAGATGTGCTGCAGCTCGACGGCGCCGTCGGAAATGCCGCGCAGGCCGATCAGGGGCAGCTTGTAGCCCTGGCAGGCGCGCAGCACCGCATAGGTCTCCATGTCGACCATGTCGGCGTCGATGTCGGTATAGGCAGCACCCGAGATGACATTGCCGCCTGTGGAAAGGCTTGCCTCGGCAATGCCGGGAATCCGCAGTGGCAGCTCGAGCGTCGCCGGCAGGTCGAGGAAGGGTGTCCGGCCCTTTTCGAAGCCGAGCGGCGAGGCGTCCATGTCGCGGTAGGAAACCGAGGTTACCTGATAGATTTCGGTCTGTTCCAGTTTCGCCGAGCCGGCCGAGCCGAGGGAAACGACGAGATCCGGCAGGTCGTCGGCCGCATCGAGCCGCGCCAGCGTCTTGGTCAGCGCAACCGCCGCCTCGACCGGACCGACGCCGGTCATCAAAGGTTCGATGCGCGAACGCAGGAAGGGGCCGTATTCGGCCTCCGCCGCCATGACGAACAGCATGGATTTTCCCGCGACCGATTTCAGTTCGAACTTCATCCCGTAATTCCTTCTCTGCCGCGGATGACCATCATCGTTCCGGTCATGGAGGCGATGAGTTTCGCCGGCCCGTCGCTGATCGCGTAGCCTCGCCCGTCGGCGACGATGATGGTGGAGCCCGGCTTGGTGATTTCGCCGCGAAACAGGAAGCGCTCGCCGCGTCCCGGCGACATGAGATTGACCTTGAATTCGATCGTCAGGATCGAGGCTTCGGGGTCGATCACGCTGTAGGCGGCAAAGCCGCAGGCCGAATCGAGCGCGGCGGAAATGATGCCGGCGTGCAGGATGCCATGCTGCTGCGTCAGCTTAATGTCGAAGGGAAGCTCGATTTCGACGACGCCGTGCTCGACGCGCGTCAGCTCCGCGCCGATCGTCTGCATCGCCGCCTGGCGCGCAAAGTTGCGGCGGATTCGCGCGCGGAAATCGCCCCTGTCAGTCTCGCTCATGGCTACCCCTCTCGAAGCCGGGAAAGTGGCATGGCGGGCCGGATTCGACAAGCTGGACATCGCTGAAATCGATCCGGACGGCGATGGAAACGTCAAGGCGTGTCGCCAGCGCAACCCTTCGCCGTGCTGTTGCCCCGCATGCCCCGCGAAGACGATTGCAGCTTCGCGCTCAGCGGGTATTCTCCGGCATCCCATCTCGAAATGAGGGAGCGCCGGCGCCATGACGACGATATCGCAATCGGTTCGGATTTTCGAGACCTGGCTAGCGGGCGAACTTGGCGGCGATCTCGTCAAGGACGATCTTAAGGAAAAGCACGAGAAGATGCGCAGCGACGATTTCGGCTTCCTGCGTGCCACCTATTGGCGCTGGTGCGAGGTCATCCTCGATATCTGCCCGGAGCTCGGCCGCGCGCCTGAAGTGCTGGCGATCGGCGATACGCATCTGGAGAATTTCGGCACCTGGCGCGATAGCGAGGGCAGGCTCGTCTGGGGCGTCAATGATTTCGACGATGCGGCGGTCATGCCCTATGCGCTGGATCTCGTTCGCCTTGCGGCAAGCGCCATCCTGGCGCGCAACGGCAACGGTCCCTCGGTTCGGATGATCGGCGAGCTGATCCTCGGCGGTTATCGCAGAGGCCTTGAAAATCCGCTGCCGGTCATCCTCGAACGCGATCACAATTGGCTGCGCAAGGCGCTGATGCTGTCGAATTCCGAACGCCGGGAATTCTGGGGAAAATACGAGATGCTGCCTGCGGGCAAGAAGAAGGCGCCGTCAGCCTATACCGAGGCGCTTGCGGGCGCATTGCCGCCCGGGGCAGGCTCCTTCACGGCCAAGCCGCGCAACGCCGGGACCGGCAGCCTCGGCCGCCCGCGTTTCGTCGCCTATGCCGAATGGCAGGGCGGGCCGGTCTTGCGCGAGGCGAAGGCACTGGTGCCGTCGGCCTGGTCGCTTCACCACAGGCCGCTTGATGTGGCGATCCGTGCGGGCGAAATCGCCGCCGGGCGGGCGCGCTCGGCCGATCCTCATTATCGCGTCTGCGGCCGCATCCTCGTGCGCCGGCTTTCGCCGAACAGCCGCAAGATCGAGATCGACAAGCATGCGGAGATCCTGCTTTCGCCGACAATGCTCGACTTGATGGGCCTCGAGATCGCCAATTGCCATTCCGATGATGCGGCGGCGGCCGCAGCGATCCTGCAGGATTTGCAGGCCCGGGGACCCGAATGGCTGCAGGAGGCGGCAAGAGCCGCGGCATCGAGCGTCAGCGCCGAGCAGAAGGCCTATGCGCGCACCCGCTGAGAGACCCGGACGATGTGCTGATCCCAGGCGACATCGCTGCGCCTCGAGAGGAAATCGCCGTCATAGGAGGAGACGGCAAAGCCATCTCTTGCCGGCGCGATGCCGGCCGCCTCCGGAACGGCGATCTCGGCCAGCACCTTGCCCGTTTTTGCGTCGATGGTCACCGAGGCGCCGCCCTTCGGCGAGGTGATGCCGACAAGACCTTCGCCGCGGTTGACGGCGATCGCCCCAACATAGTTGGCAAGCCTGCGTGTCGTTTCCTCCGGCAGCGCGACGAAGGAAAGATCCTCCCCCTTGGCGAAATGGCCGACGAGCGGCGGCAGGTCCTTGCGGCGGCCTTCGTACTGGCAGGCGAACCAGATGCGGCCGTCGCCGTCGAGGTCGACATGGCGGGTCGACACCTGCGACCATTCGGCCGGCAGCACGTGTTTTTCGATCAACGCGCCGGTTGCCGCATCGATCAGCGCCAGCGACGGCTGCATCGCCCCGAGATTGAGCTTGGTGCGGCCGAAATCCGGATGCGTCTCGATGCCGCCATTGGCGACGATGAGAAGGCGGCCATCATCGGAAACCGTCATATCGTGCGGGCCGATGCCATAGGTTTCGTATTCACCAATGCGGGTGAAGCGATCGGTTGCGTCGTAGAGCCCGACCATGCCGCGATTGCCGTCGAAATCATTCTCGCTGGCGTAAAGGATCCGGCCATCGGGCGAGAAGGCGCCGTGCCCGTAGAAATGGCGGTCTTCGCGGGAACTGATGACGATCGGCTCGCCCTTATCTCGTGGATCGAAGATCATCGCATAGGTGCCCGGCCGGCGCGCAAAGGCGACCGTCTTGCCGGTGACGGCGCTGAAGGCCATGCCGTGGGCGCGGGCGGGAAGCGCCACCTGATCGATGATCTCGCCGCGCTCGGTCACGGTCGCGATAGCAAAGGAACCGTTTGCCGTGCGAATGCCCGAGGCATAGACCGCATCGGCCCGTTCGAGCGCCATCAGCGACCTTGGCGCCAAGCTCGCCAGGAAGCCGATTCCTGCCGCCTTGACGAAACTGCGTCGGTTGATCGGGGCGCTTTGCATCATCGCTTCAGTCTCCGTCGGAAAAGGAAAAGCCCGCCGAAAGGCCGATGGCCGCGCCATATTCGTCGCTGATCCGGGTGATCAGATCACGGCTTTCGGCCAAAAGCGTGTCGAGCTTGGCCTTCTCGGCATCGCTGACGGCGGCGTCGATGTCGGGATTGAGCTTCGGCACGCTGTCGAGCAGCGATTTGAAGTCCTCGTCGATCGAGGCGGCGATCGCCTTTTTGTCCGGCGGCAGGAGTTCGGCCATGCCGGCCTTCTGCCACAGCGTGCGCAGGCCGTCGATATTGGCCGCCATCGATTTCCAGGTGTTTTTCGAACGCCAGTAGATCGCCATGCGCGGACGGGGCGAGGTGTCCTTGCCCTTGTAGAACTGCTCCAGCCGCTGATCGCGGACATTCTCCGCGCCGTGGACGAGAATGCCGAGCAGCGCGGTCACGGCCTCCTTGTTGTCCATGAAATCATTGCTCTGCCGGCCGGGATGTTTCCAGCTCGCCTGCACCCCGTCCGGCTTTTCCCAGGCAGCGACGACTTCGCCGGCCTCGCGCTGGATATTGCCGGCGACGGCGGCGCCATAAAGGCAGCGGAAGCCGCCCTTCTGCCCGACCAGATTTTCCGAGCCATTGCCGTAAAGCACGTATTCCAGCGCCGTCAGGCCCTGCAGCGCGACGCTCTTGCCGGCGATCGCATCGACCGTCGCATCCTTCGGATCGGCCTTGGCTATCAGCGCCTGCACCTGCTTCAGGCCGACGCCCTTGCGATCGGGATAAAACAGGATGTGCTCGAAGAGATTGTCCTGGATGACGGGTCCGGTCTGCACGATCTCGATGATCGACCAATAGCGGATCGTATCGTCGAAGGCCGATTTCGCCTTGTCGAGCGTCTGCTGCGTGCCGCCGTCGCAAAGATCCTTCATCGCCGTCGTCAACCGGGCGGCCGATTGCTGCATGTTGCGATAGCCGGGGCGAATCACCTCGTCGACGGCGCGCTGCATGACGGCGGGAACGGCATCCTCGTTCAGCCCTGCCGGAGGAGCGGCGGTCTGGGCGGCTGCCGATGTGGCGAGACCGATCAGAGTGAGGCAGAGCAGGGGGTGCCAAAGGCGCATCAAAGTGACTCCAGGAATGTAATCAGGGCCGCTCTGTCGTCTCTCGACAGGGCGGAGAAAGCGTTGCGGGCCTTTTCAGCTTCGCCGCCGTGCCAGAGGATCGCCTCGGTGAGATCCCGCGCACGGCCGTCATGCAGGAAAAAGCTGTGTCCGCTGACAGTCCGGGTCAGTCCTATACCCCATAGCGGTGGCGTGCGCCATTCACGTCCGCTTGCAAGGCCGACCTGCTGCCCGTCGGCAAGCCCGTCACCCATATCGTGCAGAAGAAAGTCGGAATAGGGCCAGATCAACTGGAAGGATTGCGCCTTGTCAGGCGAATCCCGGCGCGTGACGAATTTCGGCACATGGCAGGAAATGCAGCCGCTTTCGTAGAAAATCCGTTTGCCCTTCAGTGTGTCGGGGAAGCTCGCCTTGCGGCGCGCCGGAACGGCAAGATTTTCGGAATAGAAGGTCACGAGGTCGAGGATGGGCCCCGGCGCTTCTTCCGCGCCCAGCCGTTTCTGCACGCCGGTCGGCATTTCGAGGCATTTCTCCTCCGCCTTGGTGCAATCGCCATGCGCGTCGGGGTGGTCGGGCGTGGAGATGCCGATATCATTGGCGAAGGCGTCGGCATTCTGGTCGCGCACCGTGGCGTTCTGCGCCTTCCAGCCGAACCGGCCGAGCGCGATTTTGCCGCTGCGATGATGGCGGACGATCGCCGCCTTGCCGGAGACGCCGTCGCCATCGGCATCGTCGGGGTCGGCACGGGCAAGGATATCGGCCTCGGGGATCGCCTCGATCAGCCCGAGGCCGATCATGGCGGGGGCGACGCGTGCCGAGATCGTCGTCGAAGCATCGAGCGGTCCATAGGCCAGATTGGTCGCCGCATAATGCGGCCGGCGCAGCGACATGATCTCGCCGTCGCCAAGCTTTACCGTCTCCTCATCATAGCGGATTGCCATCCGGCCTTCGGCGGCAAGGCCGGGAACGGCAAGATCCTGCAGCTGATGGCCATAGACCGGATCGGGGAAATTAAGGATATCAGCGCCCGCGATCGCCTTTTCCTCTTCCGGCGTCCTGGCTACGCGGGAAAGCCGCAGGAACATGGAGACGGCGCTCGGACCGCCCTCCGGCGGTTTGCCCCGGCCGTCATTGACATGGCAGCTCATGCAGGAGCGGGCGTTGAAGAGCGGTCCGAGGCCATCGGAGGCCTGCGTCGAGGAGGGTGAGGAAACCCAGAGCTTGCGGAAGAGCGCATTGCCGAGCTTGAAGTTCTGCTCGTCCTCGAAGGGAATATTGGCCGAAATATGCGAGAAGCTGTCTTCGGTGACCGGGTCGACCGAGGTCGCGCCGCCCGCCTGCATCGCTTCATATTGTTCGGCCTTGGAAAAATCGCTGGTCGGCCGGGTGACGTCGGCGACGCGCTTCAGGTCGGCTTCGGAGAGGTCGGTGCGTTTCGCCGGCAGATCGAAACCGGCGGCAAGAGCCACAGGCGCGCCTGCAAGCGCGGCGAAGGCAGCGATGCGGAGGGCGATGCGGAGTTTCGAGAAGAGGCGACTTTTCCGAGCGGCAAGCTCGACGCTGCTGACGCGCGCTTCCCTTTCCACTCCCTCATTCCTGTGCTCGTCACAGGAATCCAGTGCGCCCAAGTCCTTGGGCGCGGAAGACTCCCCCCTGACCAGGTCATTCACGGCGCCGACGTGCCGTGGCTGGATTCCTGTGACGAGCACAGGAATGAGGGAAGTAGCGAGTGGCATTTCAGAGTCCGGGCCGCCTCGGCTTTCGAAGCGGCCCGCCTTTTGCTTATTTGAAGACGGCGTTAGGATTATCCAAGCTGTCGGAACCTTCAAGCTGAACCGTGCCGAGATCGAGTGCGGCAATAACGCGCTGGATCGACTTCGTCTGGTCGATCAGCCCCTCGATGGCGGCCTGGACGACGGCGTTGCCTTCCTTGTTGCCCTCACCGATCATCTGGTCGTACTTCTCGACCGTCTCGCCGCGCTTGGCCATGGCGTTCATCGCATCGAGCGTCTTGTTGAGCTTGCCTTCCATCTCGGCATCGAGCGCCTTGTCCTTGGCGGCCACGAGGTCGTGCAGCGAGGGGCCCGTGAGCTTGGTGCCGTCGACGCGGGTATAGTTGCCGGTATAGGCAGCGGCGATGCCGATCGCGTCGTTGAGATGCGAGTTGTAGGTATTGTCGGAGAAGCAATCATGCTCTTCCTCAGGATCGTGCAGCAGCAGGCCGAGTTTCATGCGCTCGCCGGCAAGCTCGCCGTAGGAGAGCGAACCCATGCCCGTCAGGATCGCGACGAGGCCGGCCTTCGGATCGGCTTCGACGTTCTTCGTCGCAGCCCCGTCCGGCTTCCAGTTGTCGGTCATTTCCTGCAGGTCGGAAACCAGCAGCGTGGAGGCGGACTTCAGATATTCGGCGCGGCGGTCGCAATTGCCGTGCGTGCAGTTCTTCAGGTCGTAATCGGTGGCCGGGCGGTTGCCGGCGCCGGGCCCCGTGCCATTCAGATCCTGGCCCCAGAGCAGGAATTCGATGGCGTGGTAGCCCGTGGCGACATTGGCTTCGATGCCGCCGGCCTCGGCAAGCGTGCCGGAGAGGAATTCCGGCGTCAGCTTCGAGGCGTCGACATCCTTGCCGTCGATCTTGATCGTCTTGTTGGCAATGACATTGGCGACATAGAGGGAGTTTTCGTCGCTCTCGGTGCCGTAGGAGGGATCGACATAGTCGATCAGGCCTTCATCGAGCGGCCACGCGTTGACCTTGCCTTCCCACTCGTCGACAACAGGATTACCGAAGCGATAGACTTCCGTCTGCTGGTAGGGGACGCGGGCCCTGATCCAGGCCTCCCGGGCCGCCTTGAGCGTCGCATCGCTCGGCGCCTTCAGAAAGGCGTCGATCGCGGCATCGAGCGCCTTTGCCGTCGTCAGCGAGTCTTCGTATTTCGCATGCGCCACATCGGCATAATGTTTCACCACGGCCGCCGCATCCGTCGCGGCATGCGCGGGAAGGGCGAGCAGGGCTGCGGGGGCGATCGCCAGCGCGGCTGCGCGGAATTTATTGAGCTTCATGATCCTCTCCTGTGACGGATCTTCCGTCGAGCGCATCGGCCCGAAATCGGAATCGATTTCGGAAAGCACGATGCGCCAATTCAAAATGTTACAGCGTCCTTTGCGCGTCTGATAAGACGCGCGGCGCTGTAATCGGCTCCGTTTCTTCGCGCAAAAGTAAACTGGTGTCAAACGGTCTAGTTTGGAATGATTTTAAGATAAGCGATTGCTGCAAAATCGGCTTTTTGCAGCACGTTTGCCTGAAAAACAGCCTATGTACGAGGGCGCGCGCCTCAGCCCTTGCGCTGCATACGGCAGAAGAAGAAGCCGTCCGTGTCGGTGGAAGCAGGCGTCAGCGTCACCGTGAAGCCGTCGGAGGAATGCGGCCGCGGCGCATCTCTTCCAAAGAGCGCGTCCCAGGCGGGCAAGGCGCCGACTATCTGGAAATCGGGATTGTCAGCCGCGAAGCGGCGCACCTGTTCCTCGTTTTCCTGAGGCAGAACCGAGCAGGTGACATAGATCAGCTCGCCGCCCGGCTTGACGAAGCCGCTCGCCTGCGCCAGCGCGTCCTGTTGCTGTGCGGTGCGCTCGTCGAGGTTCTTCGCCGTCAGCCGCCACTTCGTATCGGGGCGGCGGCGCCATGTGCCGGTGCCGGTGCAGGGCGCGTCGACCAGCACCTTATCGCAGCGCCCGGCAAGGCCGGAAAGGCCCCTGGCGTCATCGTGCACCTGGACATTGCGCGTGCCCGCACGCTTCAGCCGTTCGATGATCGGCGCCAGCCGTTTGCGGTCGGCGTCGTAGGCGTGAACCTGTCCCTTGTTCTGCATGGCGGCGGCCATGGCGAGCGTCTTGCCGCCGCCGCCGGCGCAATAGTCGAGAATCTGTTCGCCGTCTTTGGCGAGCACCAGATCGGCGACGATCTGCGAACCCTCGTCCTGAACTTCGAACCAGCCTTTCTGGAACGAAAGCTCGGCTGTCACGTTGGGAAGGCGCGAGGCGCCTTCGCCGGCGGCAATCCGGATGCCGTAGCGGGCGATTTTCGCAGCATGTGCGCCGGCGCGTTCGAGCGCCTTGACGGCCTTGTCGCGGGAGGCCTTCAGGATATTGGCGCGCAGATCGAGTGTCGGGCGCGCCGCGAGCGCCTGCGCCTCGGCAAGCCAGCCGGCGCCGAAGGCCCGTTCGAAGGAGGGTTGGATCCATTCGGGAATATCGGCGCGAATATGCGGCGGCGCATCGTCGAGCGAGCGACTTGCGAAGGCGGCGACGGCGTCTGCCGAAAGCGGCGGCGGTGCAAACTTGTCGTCGGCCAGTTCGGCGACAAGACGGTCGGGCGTGAAGCCCCATTGGCGGAACATGACGGCATGGGCAATGGCTGCAGCGCTGTCGTCATCCATCAGCCAGGCATGGGAAAGCCGCATGCGCAAGGCGTCGTAGACGATGTTGCCGATCGCCGCACGATCGCCGGAACCGGCAAAGCGGTGCGCGAGGCCCCAGTCCTTGAGCGCGTCGGCAACGGGCCGCTTGCGGGCATCGATATCCGCGAGCACAGAAATCGCCCCTTCGAGGCGGCCGCCCAGACGCATTCATATATCTCCTGTTGCCATGACGTGCGAACGATCCGCACACAGGCCGGGCGGATTGTTGACAAGTTTCAACCGCGTGGTAACCGCGATTGACGGCAAGAGCAAGCGCCGGTCAGGGCGCTGCCGGTTGTACGGCGCTGTCGCTTCAGCTGATCACCTCGAGTGTCAGCCTTAGCTGATCACCTGGTAACAGACTTTCGCCGTGCCCGAGCTCACCATGCCGATATTCTGTGCGGCGGCGCGCGACAGATCGAGGACGCGTCCACGAATGAACGGCCCGCGATCATTGATGCGGACGACGACGGTGCGGCCATTGTTGCGGTTGGTGACCTTCACCTTGGTGCCGAACGCCAGCGAACGATGTGCGGCAGTCAAGATGGCGGGGTTCATACGTTCCCCGGAAGCAGTTTTGGAGCGAAGCGCGTACCATGAAGCACCGCCGCAGCCATTGCCAGCAAAACTCTCCGCCGGAAGCAGGCAAGAGCAGGCTGCAATAGTTACGGCAGCGATAATAGAACGACGTATGTTCTTCAAAACAGAGTATCCCTCAACTATTGAACTCACGCCCTTGCAGGCGGCGGGGCTTAAATCTGTTAAAAAGTGGCGAAAAAGTGCCGCGTCAGTTCACGGAATGTTGCGGACTGTAATATTTGTGAGCGCATTGATATAATGACGGAAATCGGTGACATCAGCCATGTGTGGAAAAAACATAATGAAATCAGTTAAAATCAGAATGAATTTTCCGGAGCAGCGGTCGCCGTTCCGCCGTTCACAAAAATCGCGAAAATTTTTTTCTGGCTTTGCCATATTTATTGCCACATTTGGGCAAATTCAAAGGCCGTTAACCATAATATAGGGCGAAATTTTCCCGTGCGCTGACGGAAAGTAGGAATTTCCTACTCCTTTTGGGTGAGCGCACGAGCCGCTGGCGCTAGCCGCGCCAGTGGCCGTCCTGCCACAATTGCGCAAGGGACATCGGATAGGTCGGGAAGGAAAATTCGAAGCCGGCCTTCTTGAGTTTCGCATTCGAAACGCGCTTGTTCTCACCGTAGAAGGTGCGTGCCATCGGCGTCAGTTCTGCGGTTTCGAAAGCCTGTCCCGGCGGCGGTTCGACGCCCATAAGCCGCGCTGCCTCGACGATCACGTCTTGCGGCGGGCCGGGCCGGTCGTCGGTGACATTATAGATGCCGCCGAGACCGCGTTCGGACAGGAAGCGCGTCGCCGCGCCGATATCCTCGACGCGGATGCGGTTGAAAACCTGGTCCTTCTTGATCAGGCGCCGCGCCGTGCCTTTGTCGAGATTGCAGAAGGCGTTGCGCCCGGGCCCGTAAATGCCGGAAAGACGCAGGACCGCCGCCGGCACACCGCGCTCCCGGCCCATCGCCAGCCAGCCCTGTTCGGCCTCGAGCCGCTCCTTCGACCGCCCGGAAACGGGTACGCAGGGCGTTTCCTCGCTCACCCACGCGCCCTTGTGATCGCCATAGACGCCGACGGTGGAGAGATAGCCGATCCATTCGAGCCGGGGCAGGAGACGGGCGCTGTCTTCGCCCAACAGCCGCAGCAGCGGGTCGGCCTTTCCCGGCGCGATCGATTGCACGAGATGGGTGACGCTCTCCAGTGCGCGGCGCAAGTCCTCGTCCATGGTCTCGCCGTCGAACAGGAACGCGTTGATGCCGTTGGCTCGCAGCGCCTCGACCTTGTCGGCCGAACGCGTGGTGCCGGACACGCGCACGTTTTCGCCCGCAAAGGCCTTTGCGATCGCCGTGCCGGAATAGCCGCAGCCAAAGATCATCACATGCATCAGTCCACTCCTGCCAGCCGCCATTCGGTCAATACGTCGTCGTCGCGCTCATCGACCCTTTGTGCGGCAAAAGCCGAGAATTCGCCAGCCTCCATCAGCCGGGAAAGTGCCCAGACCGCCATGCCGCGCACCACCGGCGAGGGATCGCCGGCGAGAAGGCGGCATTGCGCGATGAGCGCCCTCTCGCCGGAATTGCCGGCGGCGATCAGCACGTTGCGGATGAAGCGGTCGCGGCCGATCCGCTTCACCGGCGAACCGCTGAAGAAGGTGCGGAAGGCGGCATCGTCGAGCGTCAGCAGAAAGCTGATCGACGGTTCCCGCAGATCTTCCCGCGCCTTCAGTTTCATTTCGGAGCCGGAGATCGCGAACTTGTTCCAGGGACAGGCGGCAAGACAGTCATCGCAGCCATAGATACGATTGCCGATCAGCGGCCTGAGATCGGGGTCGATCGGCCCCCTATGCTCGATGGTGAGATAGGAGATGCAGCGCCGCGCATCGATCTGGTAAGGTGCGGGAAAGGCGGCGGTCGGGCAGACGTCGAGGCAGGCGCGGCAGGAGCCGCAATGATCGGCCTCCGGCGCGTCGACGGCAAGATCGGCCGTGGTGAACATGCTGCCGAGAAACAGCCAGGACCCATGCGTGCGGCTGACGAGATTGGTATGTTTGCCCTGCCAGCCGAGGCCGGCGGCCGCCGCCAGCGGTTTTTCCATGACCGGCGCGGTATCGACGAACACTTTCACGTCGGCGCCGGCCCGCGCCGCAAAGCGCGTGGCGATCTCCTTCAGCCGGCCCTTGATGATGTCGTGATAATCGCGGTTGCGGGCATAGACAGAAATTGCCGCCTTGTCGGGCTTGCCGAGGATGCCGCGCGGGTCCTCCTCCGGGGCGTAGTTGAGGCCGAAGACGACGACGGACCGCACCTCGCTCCAGAGCGTCAGCGGATCGCCGCGCCGCTCGCGCGTCTCCGCCATCCACTCCATCGTCCCGTGACGCCCGGCATCGATGAACTGGCCGAGGCGCTCTTTCGCTTCGGGGATCGCGTCCGGGCGGGTGATGCGACAGAGATCGAAGCCCTTGGCGGCGGATTCCGCCCGGACGAACTCGGTCAAATTGTCGCGGCGGCGTCGCTCTTTGTCATCATTTTCGGGCATTAAAAGCCCTCGTCAGAAATCCAGATCGGCATAGTGCGAAACCGGGGTCAGGCCGCGCACGCGCTCGGTCAGCATCGGCCGGAAGGAGGGGCGCGACTTCAGCCGCTGATACCATTCCTTGACGACAGGGGCATCGGCCCAGTCGATTTCGCCGAGATAATCGAGGATCGAGATCGAGGCGGCGGCGGCGAGATCGGCATAGCTCATCCGTTCGCCTGCCAGCCATTGGCGCGACCCGGCGAGCCAGGTCAGATAACGCATATGCTGGCGGATATTCGCGCGGGCCGTGCGCAAAATCTTCGAATCCGGTGCTCCGCCGCCCTGATCGGCGGTCATCTGCAACTTATAGACACGCTCGCGTGCGAGCGGCTTGGTCACGTCGTTTTCCATTTTCTGCATGAACCATTCGGCCAGCCGGCGAATTTCCGCCCGCTGGAAAGGGTCCTCTGCGAGCAGCCGCCGGTCGCGCTTCAACACGCCGTGCGTCTCGTCCAGATATTCGGAAATGACGCTCGCGCCGCAGAGCGCGCGCATGCTGTCGTCGACATAGACCGGCAGCGTGCCGGCCGGATTGAGCGCCAGGAAATCCCGGCGCTTCTCCCATGTCTGCTCCTCGATCAGATCCGCCTGATAGCCGTATTCCGCCAGGATCAGCCGGACGAAGCGAGATGCGGATGACATGGGATGATGATAAAGCGTGGGCATCGATACTCGGGCTTTATGATTGCTGTTACAGGACTGTGCGGCAGCTCGTTTATAGCGCCCTAGTCATGACTCATTGGTTGAAGCTATAGGAGCTTGGCCCGGCCAATACAAGCGAATCGGCTTTCACGCCATCTGACAAGGGACAAACAACCGTCTTGCGAATGAGGATAGATGCAGCGCCTGATCGGCTCAAGCGCTGTTCAAGTCCGACTGACCTTTAAACCGGAGACAATTTATGGATTATATCAATGCCGCCATTCTTGGGGTCGTCGAGGGGATCACCGAGTTTCTGCCGATCTCGAGCACCGGCCATCTCATCATTGTGGAGCAATGGCTTGGCCACCGGTCGGACATGTTCAACATCGTCATCCAGGCCGGCGCGATCCTCGCCGTCACCATCATTTACTGGCGCCGCCTGCTGGATCTGGTGCTGGGCTGGCGGGAGCCGGCGAACCGCGACTATGCCGCCAAGCTGATCGTCGCCTTTCTCATCACCGCAATCCTCGGCTTCGTCGTCAAGAGACTCGGCTACGAATTGCCGGAGACCGCGACGCCGATCGCCTGGGCGTTGATCATCGGCGGCATCTGGATGATTTTTGCCGAATGGGCCGCTGCCCGTAAGCCGCCTCATAAAGAGGTCACCTGGCTCGTCGCCATCCTGGTCGGCATCGCCCAGATCGTTGCCGGCGTCTTCCCGGGAACCTCGCGCTCAGGCGCTACGATTTTCGTCGCCATGCTGGCCGGTACCGGCAATCGCGCCGCAGCGACCGAATTCGCCTTTCTCGTCGGCATCCCGACCATGTATGCGGCGAGCGGCTATGAACTGCTGAAGACCTTCAAGGACGGCGGCGCGGCAGGCGAAGACTGGACGGCGCTCGCCATCGCCTTCATTGTCTCGACGATCGTCGCCTTCATCGCGGTCAAATGGCTGCTCGCCTATATCAGGAGCAACCGTTTCACGCTGTTCGCTATCTACCGCATCATTCTCGGCGTGCTGCTGCTCGGCATGGCCGCAACCGGCCTGATCGCCTGAGCCATCTCCACCGCATTGCATTCGCGCATCTCCCAGGCGCGAATGCAATCGCCTGCCGGATGTCGCGAACTGAATTGAGCTCGGCAGGCGCAAACTTGCTGCTGGCAATATCTGAGGGTAGCGTCCGCTGCTTTTCAAGCGGGTAAGACGGGGCGGTCATTGGAAGCGTCCTGATTCAGACGCTCCGGCCGCTGTTTGTCTTTATGAGACCGGCGCCGAGGCCCGGCGCTTCGTCAATGGTTGATCGAGGCCGTCGAGCAAGGATCGACGCCGTAGGCCGGCGAGCAGCCGCCCTTTACCGCTGCGACCGAACCGGACGCAACGAAGGAGCCTGCAAGGATAACCAGCGCCGCACACGCAAACAGGAGCGCGATTGACTTGCCCATCGAGTATTGCCTTTCACAGTGATTTCCGCACGCTTTCGCAGGCGTCGAGTCCATTGGAGACGCGCGGGGTTTGGTAGTCAGTGGAATGGCAAATAGCAATAAACGTTCCTGCTAAATTTGGCGTTAATTCCACAAAATTTCCGCTGCGTCTTTTATGCAACTGCACTTGATGTGACCGGCACAACAACATTTCAAACTTGCGCCGGCTTTGCTTCAAACAAGCACGAAAAAACGCCGTCCGCGGGATGCGCGAACGGCGTTGCGTCGAAGGCTCGAATTGCTCAGGCGGCCTTGCCGGAGCCGGTATATTGGCCGTGCGGGCGATACTGCACCAGATAGGAATCGAGCACCGACGCCGGCATGGTGGGTGCGATACCGAGACCCTGCAGGGTGCGGCCTTCCGCTTCGGCTTCTGCCGAGACGACGTTGTCGCGCTTCAGCAGGCGCACTTGATCCGGCGTGATCGGCGGCGTCACGAAGGGGACCAGGGAAGCGATGCTGCCGATCAGCGACGCCACGCCGAAGGGCAGGGAGATGAACGAGTTCTTGCGGCGCGTCACCTTCAGCATCATCTCGAGACATTCGCGGAAGCTCAGCACCTCCGGCCCGCCAAGTTCATAGATCTTGCCGCCGGCGACCTTGCCGTCGACGGCGCGGGCGACGGCCTCGGCGACATCCTCGACATAAACAGGCTGGAATTTCGTCTTGCCGCCGCCGACCAGCGGCAGGACCGGCGACATGCGGGCCATGTCGGCAAACTTGTTGAAGAAGCTATCTTCCGGCCCGAAGACGATCGAGGGACGGAAGATCACCGCATCGGGCTTGATGGAAAGGATGGCGGTTTCGGCGCGGCCCTTGGTGCGGCCATAGTCCGAATCGGAATTGGCATTGGCGCCGATCGCCGAAATATGGGCGAGGCTCGCGCCGGCATTGCGCGCCGCCTCGGCGACCGCGCGGCCGCCGAACTCCTGCACCGCGTCGAAGGTATTGCGGCCGGTCTCGTGCAGAATGCCGACGCAGTTGACGACGTGGCTTGCACCGTCGACGGCGCGGTCGATCGAGTTGCGATAACGCAGGTTCGCCTGCACGACGGAGATCTGGCCGACGTTGCCGAGCGGCTGCAGGAAACCGGCGAGATCCGGGCGGCGCACAGCGACACGGATGCGATAACCGCGCTTGGCCAGCGCCCCAACCACGTGCCTGCCTACGAAGCCGGACCCTCCGAACACGGTGACGAGCGGCGGCAGGTTGGCAAGGGTCATGGCAGGCTCCTCGAAAGGCTGTGCGGGATGCTGTATCGGCACCGTCTTAGCCCAATCCCAGCGCTACGGGAAGGCCCATCGCGCGCCGAGTTTTGCGGATGCGAGGGTGCTTCAGACGCCTTCGACGACGACCATTTCCGCATCCGCCGCTTCCTGGCGGATTTTGGCGGCGATCTGGTATTCCGGCGAATTATAGCAGTCGACGGCATGCTGCATCGAGGGGAATTCGATCACGACATTGCGAGCGCGCGCCTTGCCTTCGAGCTCGGTGATCGCGCCGCCGCGCGCCAGGAAATTCGCGCCGTATTTTTCGAAGGCGGGCTTGGCCGCCGCCACATAATCCTTGTAGCGCTCGGCATCGCGAACATCGACGCGGGCAATCCAATATCCCTTGGCCATGATCTTCTCCCTTTGGTTCTCGTCAGCGGTTTGCCGGCCAGAGCGCGCCCACCATTTCGTTGAGGACGGCGCGGGCGGCCTCTCTGGGATCGGGCGCCTTGACGATCGGACGGGCAACGACGAGGTGGGTCGCCCCCGCCTTCAATGCGTCGAAAGGCGTCATCACCCGCTTCTGGTCGCCATGGTCGCTACCATCAGGGCGAATGCCGGGGGTGACGATCGCCATGTCAGGGCCGACGACTTCGCGCACTTCGGCCGCCTCCGCCGCCGAGCAGACGATGCCGCCCATGCCGGCGGCACGCGCCTGTGCGGCGCGGCGCAGCACCAGGCTGTGCGGATCCTGGCTATAGCCGGCCTCGGCAAGGTCCTCGGCATCCATCGACGTCAGTACCGTCACGCCGAGCAGACAGAGGCCGGAGCCGGCCGCGGCCTCGACCGCCGCCCGCATCGCTTTGGGATAAGCATGCAACGTCAGCATCGACATGCCCATCCTGGCGATGTTTTCGACGCCCGAGGCGACAGTGTTGTCGATGTCGAGCAGCTTCATGTCGAGAAAGATCTTCTTGCCGCTTGCGGCAAGATCACGGGCAAATTCCAGCCCGCCGGCAAAAACCAGCTGATAGCCGATCTTGTAGAAGAGAATGTCGTCGCCGAGCGTGGAAACCAGTTTTTCCGCCTCACCGACCGTGGGAACATCCAGGCCGACGATCAACCGCTCGCGTGCGTCCATTTCAGCTCACCCCCGCCAGTCTTCGATGGGTGTCCAGTCGCATGATAAGCGGCGATCCGCAAGGCCGAAAGCATAGAGATTGCCGCCGCCGCCCGGCTGGTCGCGGTCGCGGGAGATCGGCCGGCCGGCCAGATGGCATTTGAGCAGCGTGCCGACGCCGCCATGGCCGACGAAGGCGATTGGCGCTGCCGCATCATGCGTGGCGAGAACGGCGTCGACCGCCTCGACGATGCGGCCCTGCGCGTCGACGGCGCGCTCCCAGCCCTTGAAGCTTTCTTCTGGATGAGCGAAGAACCAGTTGGCCGCTTCTTCGAATTGCGGCGGCGGCAGGAAGCCGGTGGCCGAACGGTCGTTCTCATGCATGCCATGGACGATCTCGATCGTCACGCCGGAGGCTTCCGCCAGGATTTCGGCCGTTTCGATCGCCTTGGTCTCGTCGCTGGAGACGATGCGCCGCAATTGCCTGGCCCAGCCGCTCTCGGCCGCTTTGCGGGCACGCGCCGCGCCGACATCGGAAAGCCCCCATTTCGGCACCGGCACGATCGGATCGATCCTGACCTGCGGATGGGTGATATAGAGCCCGAACATTTCAGCCGCGCTTATAGATCCAGAGCTGCGCCGGCGGAATATTGCGCATGACGAAGTCGAAATGCTGAATATGGTAGCGATCGGGATTGGCGGCGATTGGCGAGATCGCGCCATAGGAGATCTGCACCACCGGCCGGCCGGCCGGCAGGCGGTCGAGCAGGCTTTCCAGCAGCGCGACGCGCATCGCCATCGGAAAGTTCAGCATCGGAATGCAGGAGATGACGCAATCGAACGTCTGGTCGGCGAAGGCACCAAGCGTCGTCTGGAGATCGAAGGCGTCGCCGTTGATGAAGTGCACGCCGGGATAGGTTCGCAGCAGGTGCTGGTGGAAATCCGTCGAATATTCGATCGCCACCAGATTGTCCGGCTTCACGCCGCGGCCGAGGATCGCTTTGGTGATGGCGCCCGTGCCCGGCCCGAGTTCGAGGACCGGCAGCCCCGAATGCATATCGATGACGCTGGCCATGCGCTTGGCGGTGATCGAGGAGGTCGGCACGATCGAGCCGACCGTCTTCGGCCCCTGCATCATGCCGCGGAAAAAGCGGATCTCCTCATCGAATCTCTTCCCGAAATGTTCCTTCACCTTGACCCTTAAACGCATTCTCCACCCATCCGCACGTTGATCGACTTTGTTAATATGCTGCTTGTCGCTCTCGCGACAAGGATTTTCGCAATAAGGACATCGGCATCAACAACTCATGCGGCCTTTCGGTCGGAACGCGGCATGAGATCGGCAAGCCTGTCGCTGAGGTGATCGGCGTCGACAGGCGCGCGCAGCTTCTTGTCGGTATTGTCGAAATAGAGATAGACGTCGCGGCCCTTCTTGCGTGACGGCAGGGGCGCAAGTACCCGCGTCGCATTCTCAGGTTCTCCGCCGGTTGCCCAGGCGCGGATGCGCTCGGCCCATAGATCGAGGGCCTCATCCTCATAGCCGCTGACATAAAGCTGTTCGGAGCCATGCAGGCGGCAATAGATGAAGTCGGCGGTGATGTCCATCAACAGCGGCCACTCCACCGTGTCGGCGCAGACGAGCGCGACGTTGTGACGCCTGAGCATCTCGATGAAGGCGGGCGAGCGGAAGCTGTCATGGCGTATTTCGAAGGCGTGGCGGATCGGCTGGCGCCCATCGCTCTTGAGCCAGGCCCGTCCCTTGACGTGCCCGTCATGACGCTTGGCAAGCGCTGTTGCGGCTTCCCCGTCGTGCGGCAGCAGCGCCAGGAAATTTTCGAACAGATCGGGATCGAAGGCCATGTTCGGCGGGAACTGCCAGAGGATCGGCCCGAGCTTGGGGCAGAGCCGCAGCAGGCCGGAGGCGAGGAAATTGGCGAGCGCCGTTTCGATATCCCTGAGCCGCAGCATATGGGTGATGAAGCGCGGGCCCTTGACCGCGAAGACGAAATCCTCCGGCGTCTCGTCGCGCCAGCGGCCGAAGCTTTCGGACCGCTGCAGACTGTAGAAGGTGCCGTTGATCTCGATCGACGGGAAGTGGCGGGCGGCGTAAGAAAGCTCCTGCTTCTGCGGCAGACCCTTGGGGTAGAACTGGCCGCGCCAGGGCGCATAGGTCCAGCCGGATATGCCGATGCGCACGGTTCCCGTCTTTTTCATCAGGAGATCCTCCCGTTTTGACAGGAGGAAAACAACGGCAGGCAGCCTTCGTTCCCGTCAGACGCGCATCGGCATCAGCACGTAAAGCGCATCGTCGCCGGCCGTGTCGCGGATCAGCGTCGGCGAGCCGGCATCGGCCAGCAGGAAGATCGCTTCCTCGCCGGAAAGCTGCGCGGTGATGTCGAGCAGGTATTTGGCATTGAAGCCGATTTCCATCGAATCCGTGTCGTAGCCGACGGCGACTTCTTCCGTGGCGCTGCCGGAATCGGGATTGTTGACGGTCAGCATCAGCTGCCCCTCGGACAGCGCCAGCTTCACGGCGCGGCCGCGCTCGGATGAGATCGTCGAGACACGGTCGACGGCCTGCGCGAAGCTCGTGCAGTCGACGCGCATTTCCTTGTCGTTGCCGGTCGGGATAACGCGCTGATAATCCGGGAAGGTGCCGTCGATCAGCTTCGAGGTCATGACGATCGAGCCGATCGTCAGCCGGATCTTGGCGTCGGAGACCTCGACGGTCACCGTCGTTTCCGGATTGTCGACCAGCTTCTGCAGCTCGCCGACCGTTTTGCGCGGAATGATGATGCCGGGCATGCCCTCGGAGCCGGAGGGCGCATCGACATCGGCGCGCGCCAGCCGGTGGCCGTCGGTCGCAACCGCCCTGAGTTTCAGCTCGCCATTGCTCTCGATCGTGTGGAAGAAGATGCCGTTGAGATAATAACGTGTCTCTTCCGTCGAAATCGCGAACTGCGTGCGGTCGATCAGCATCTTCAGATCGGTCGCCTTCAGCTTGAAGGAATGCGTGAAGGTACCGGCGGTCAGATCAGGGAAGTCGGATTCCGGCAGGCACTGCAGCGAGAATTTCGAGCGGCCGGACTGCACGGTCATCGCACCGCCGTCGGGGCTGGTGGCCAGCAGCACTTCCGAGCCGTCGGACAGCTTGCGCACGATATCGTAGAGAAGATGCGCGGGAACGGTGGTGGCGCCGGCCTGCTCGACGCTAGCCGGTGTCGCCTCGGTGATTTCGAGGTCGAGGTCGGTCGCCTTCATGTCGAGCTTCTGGCCGTCGGCCTTGAGCAATACGTTGGACAGGATCGGGATCGTGTTGCGACGTTCGACCACGCGGTGGACGTGGTTCAGCGATTTCAACAGGTTTGACCGCTCAATAGTAATACGCATGGGATGCTACCGCTTTCGACCGCTGACTGTCCGGGCGCGTCGAGCACCCGAAGAATGCTTTCCCGATTGAGGTCGGGGAGTGGACGGGCAAAATGGCAGACTTCAGCACCGGTTTGCAAGAGGCATGGGCGGTGGGAGGCCCGCATTTCAGGTTTTCTGGAGCAATCCTCACAGAAATCCGAACCCTTGCCGAAGCGGTGCGGCTCGCCCATAAAGGTTCCCGCATAAGGGTTCGACGACGGCGGCACGGAAGCAAACGGCATGAACGAGGAAACGACGGCGGAGGCGGTCACGCGGCGAAGCTTCCGCCTGCACAATATGGCAGTGCCGGCGCGGCCGCTGGAGCCGGCGCTCTACCTCGTCGCCACGCCGATCGGCAATCTCGGCGACATCACGCTGCGCGCGCTGGAAACGCTGGCCGGCGCCGACGTTCTCGCCTGCGAGGATACGCGCGTCACCCGCGTTTTGCTCGACCGCTACGGCATCCAGAACCGTCCTTTCGCCTATCACGAACACAATGCCGACGAGGCCGGTCCGCGCCTCCTCCAGGCGCTCGAGGCCGGCCGCTCGGTGGCGCTGGTGTCGGATGCCGGCACGCCGCTGGTCTCCGACCCTGGCTACCGGCTGGCGCAGCAGGCGATCGCAGCCGGTTATCGTGTCGTCCCCATCCCCGGCGCCTCGGCGCCGCTTGCAGCCCTTGTCGGCTCCGGCCTGCCGAACGAGGCCTTCCTCTTCGCCGGTTTTCTGCCGGCCAAGGATAAGGCCCGCCGCGATCGCCTCGGCGAACTTGCCGCAGCCCCCGCGACGCTGATCTTCTTTGAATCGCCGCATCGCATCGGCGCCACGCTTCTCGCTGCCGCCGATGTGCTGGGCGGCACGCGGCCGGCTTCCGTCTGCCGCGAATTGACCAAGACCTATGAGGAGTTCCGCCGCGGCACGCTGGCCGAACTCGCCGCCCATTACCGGGAGGTGGACAACGTCAAGGGTGAGATCGTTCTCGTCGTCGGTCCGCCGCAGCCGGTGGAAACGCCGGAGGCCGACGTCGAGGCCGTGCTGGCGGATCTGGCAAAGACGATGCCGACGGCAAAGGCCGCCACCGAGGCCGCCCGCCTCACCGGCCTGCCGCGAAAGACGCTCTATCAGCGCCTCTTGGAAATGAAGGGCGCCGATGGGCGATAACGACCTCACCGCCATCAGAAGGAAGGCGCTGCGCCGCGGCCTGATGTCGGAATATGTCGCGGCCATCTTCCTGATGTTGAAAGGCTATCGCATCCTGGCGCTGCGTCACCGAACCCGGCTCGGCGAGATCGATATCGTCGCCCGCAAGGGCGATCTCGCCGTCTTCGTCGAGGTCAAGGCCCGCCATGGCGAGGCGGCGGCCGTCGACGCCGTCTCCGCCGCCGCGCAGAAGCGGATACGGGCGGCAAGCGATCTCTGGCTCGCCCGCCAGGCGGATCAGGCCCGTCTTTCCCAGCGCTACGATATCGTCGCGGTCACGCCCGGCCGGCTGCCGCGCCATTTTCAGGACGCTTTTTAGTCATTCCCGGTCCGGCGGGCTTTCGGATCGTTAAAATTTTAGTTCCGATTTGAACCAGCTTCTTACGACTCTCTGCTATCGCACGCCGTAGGGGTAATGATTGGGGGTTGTTTCATGGCCTGGAAGCTGATGTTTGCAAGTGCGGTCGCCATGGCCGTGCGTTCGGTGCCTTATGCCGTGGCGAAGCCGGCCGGGAAATCCTTCATCGCCCATGCAAGCGACCTGCTGCCGCTCAAATCGACGCCGATCAATCCCGACTGGATTATCAGCGGCAATCCTGAGGCGCGCACCGCCGAACATTCGCGCGGCCATGACGAGGCTTCGCTGACGGCGATCTGGGACTGCACATCAGGCGAATTCCGCTGGTATTTCGGTTGGGACGAGACGGTGATGATCCTAGAAGGCGAGGTCCATATCACCGCCGAGGACGGTACCGAACGAACCCTGCGCGCCGGCGACGTCGCCTTTTTCGCCGGCGGAACCTGGGCAAGCTGGCGGGTCGACAATTACGTCCGCAAGGTCGCCTTCCTGCGCAAGCCCTTCCCGAAGCCCCTGGCGATCGCCTATCGCCTGCGCAACCTGCTGCGCAACAACGGCAACCAGGGGATCGCCGCCTGACCACCGGCGGCGGCGGCAAGCCTTGATTGACCGTTGCGTTTGATACCGGGCCGACCTACATCTGTCCGGCATTCAGCGAGGGACGGAAATGGCCAAGATCACCAATGTAGCGGTCCAGATGGATCATGTCGCCGGCATCAATATCGCAGGTGATTCCACCTTCGCCATGAGCCTGGAAGCCCAGTCGCGCGGCTACCGACTGTTCCATTACACCCCCGACCGGCTGAGCTTCCGCGACGGCAAGCTCTTTGCCAGCGTCGAGCCGATGCTGCTGCGCGACGTCAAGGGCGATCACTTCGAGCTCGGCGCGCCCGAGCGCGTCGATCTCTCCACCATGGATGTGGTGCTGCTGCGCCAGGACCCGCCTTTCGACATGGCCTACATCACCTCGACGCATCTGCTCGAGCGCATCCATCCGAAGACGCTCGTCGTCAACGATCCGGCCTGGGTGCGTAATTCGCCGGAGAAGATCTTCGTCACCGAATTTTCCGACCTGATGCCGAAGACGCTGATCACCAAGGACCCGGCCGAAATCCGCCGCTTCCGCGACGAGATGGGCGATATCATCCTGAAGCCGCTCTACGGCAATGGCGGCGCCGGCGTCTTCCATTCGACCCGCGACGACCGCAATCTCTCCTCGCTGCTCGAAATGTTCGGCCAGATGTTCCGCGAACCCTTCATCGCCCAGCAATATCTGCCCGACGTGCGCAAGGGCGACAAGCGCATCATCCTGGTCGACGGCGAATTCGCCGGCGCCATCAACCGAGTCCCGGCCGAGCATGACAGCCGCTCCAACATGCATGTCGGCGGCCGCGCCGAGGCAACCGAGCTGACGCCGCGCGAAAAGGAAATCTGCGAGCGGATCGGCCCGGCATTGCGTGAGCGCGGCTTCCTGCTCGTCGGCATCGACGTGATCGGCGATTACATGACCGAGATCAACGTCACCTCGCCGACAGGCATCCGCGAGGTCCGGAAGTTCGGCGGCGCCGATATCGCGGCCCTGCTGTGGGATGCGATTGAGCGCAAGCGCGGCTGAGGCTCCAGCCCGAGGCCTGCTGTGACCGGGTACAACCCCGGTCACCATTGATATCCGAAAACGTTCCTTGATCGTTCTTGTTTTATTCCTGCTTCCGTGCCAGATTGCAACCACTGGCCCTGAAGGGTTGCGGGCGGTATAAGAGTTGCGGGCAGGGGATGGGCATATGGTCGCGCGTGTCAGTACGGTGGCATTCCAGGGCATAGAAGGCGTGCCGGTCGAGGTCCAGGTCATGATCGCGCCCGGCAAGATCGGCATGCAGATCGTGGGCCTGCCCGACAAGGCGGTGGCCGAAAGCCGCGAGCGGGTGCAGGCCGCCCTTCACGCCTCCGGCCTGGCGCTGCCGGCCAAGCGGGTAACCGTCAATCTGGCGCCGGCCGACCTCCCGAAAGAAGGCTCGCATTTCGATCTGCCGATCGCACTCGCCTTGATGGCGGCTCTTGGCGGCATTCCCGCCGATGCGCTGTCGGACTATGTCGTCGTCGGCGAACTCAATCTCGACGGCACGATCGCCGCGATTGCAGGCGCGCTGCCGGCCGCGATCGGCGCCAATGCGCTCGGCAAGGGGCTGATCTGCCCGGCCGAAAGCGGCGCCGAGGCCGCCTGGGCCGGCGCCGATGTCAATATCCTCGCCCCCCGCAGCCTGATCGCCCTTGCCAATCATTTCCGCGGCACCCAGGTCCTGTCGCGGCCGGAGGCGTCGATCCGCGCCAATGCCGCCAACCTGCTGGATCTTGCCGAGATCAAGGGCCAGGAAAGCGCCAAGCGCGCCCTCGAAGTGGCGGCCGCCGGCGGCCATAATCTCCTGATGGTCGGCCCTCCCGGTTCCGGCAAGTCGATGCTGGCGGCACGGCTGCCGTCGATCCTGCCGCCGCTTTCGGCGGCCGAACTGCTTGAAGTCTCGATGGTCCATTCGATCGCAGGTCAGCTCACCGGCGGCAAGCTGTCCGATCGCCGCCCCTTCCGCACCCCGCATCATTCCGCCACCATGGCCGCCCTCGTCGGCGGCGGCCTGCGCGCCCGTCCCGGCGAAGCCTCGCTTGCCCATCACGGCGTGCTCTTTCTCGACGAGTTTCCCGAGTTCACGCCGCAGGCGCTCGACGCGCTGCGCCAGCCGCTCGAAGGCGGCGAGTGCGTCATTGCCCGCGCCAATCACCGCGTCTCCTATCCGGCGAAATTCCAGCTGATCGCCGCAATGAACCCCTGCCGCTGCGGCATGGCCGGCGAGCCCGGCCACACCTGCGCCCGCGGCCCGCGCTGCATGAACGATTACCAGGCCCGCATCTCCGGACCGCTGATGGACCGCATCGATATCCGCATCGACGTGCCGGCCGTCTCCGCCGCCGATCTCATCCGGCCGATGGCGGCTGAGGCGAGCGCCGACGTCGCCCGCCGCGTCGCCCGCGCCCGCGAACGCCAGCAAGAGCGCTTCGAGGCCGCCGGCGCCAAGGGCGTCGGCACCAATGCCCGCTGCTCCACCGCCATGATCGAGAAACTCGCCGAACCCGATGCCGCCGGCCTGCAGCTCCTGCGCGACGCCGCCGAAAAAATGAAATTCTCTGCCCGCGGCTATCACCGTGTCCTCAAGGTCGCCCGCACCCTCGCCGATCTCGACGACAAACCGACCGTCGGCCGCCTGCATCTGGCTGAGGCGATCTCCTACCGGATCGCCGGAGAGAGGCTGACGGCGGCGGCGTGAGAAGAAGGGCGGGGCGTCCAGATATTTTGAAGTATTAGCCGTCAGGCCGTCCAGCGACCTGCTGATCGCGCTCGTTGGATTATGAGATTATCTCGCCGTCGGCGGACCCAACGCGACGGAACGATTGATCGCTGCCATCGCGGCGCGCTGCCGGCCGCGAACGCTCTTGGCAGGGGATGATGTGCCAAAAGCGGCGCCGAAGCTGCCTGGGCCGCCGATTTAAGCATCCCTCTGAGTTGCTTATCCGTTAGGGGTAAGGGCCTCTCCTCACTTCGTTGCTCTTTACAATATTAGCTTCGGCTGAAAAAATTTCAGGAAGGATGTCGGTCCGTTGGACACAGTCGATCGGAGGTGACGGATGAGAACGGCTGCCGAGGATGTAGATGAGTAATGAATATCCGGGCTCAAATGCCAAGCCATTGGAAGTTCTGGACTTGGCGAATGCCTACTCTAGCGCTTCCGAACTTCTGTTCAGCGAGGGTGAGAAGCACGTTGCACTAGCCATTGCCCCGGCTCGAATGTGCGCCATTCACGCTATCGAACTCTACTTAAATGCCTTCCTGCGCCATGAGGGCGTTGCTCCGGAGGAAATACGAAAACGGATGCACAACCTCGTTGAGCCAATGTTCGTTGCTAAACTCAAACTGAGAAAAAAGACCGCCCTGCATCTGGAGGCAATGACTGCAAAGCGTGAGTACCTCATCTCGCGATATGCTCCGAAGCAGGCGAGAGAGCACACTGACCCGAATCGTTTGGCTGCGACGCTGGCGGAAGTCATGAAGAAGGTTGGCAAACATTTGCATTCAACGAGCTCAGGTGGGACATCGACCATCGTTATTACGGACTACCACAGAACTTTCGTCCCACTTCGATTGGGATCAGGTGACGGCACAAAAGAAAGGGCGCCGAAGCGCCCCGATATTCTGCAGGATAAATTGCCGGCGGAAAGGCCCGGCCACAGCCACCTTCAGCTCCCCAGCCCCTCAAACAATGCCGTCGAGAGATAGCGCTCCGCAAAGGACGGAATGATCACCACGATGTTCTTGCCGGCATTCTCGGGACGGCTGCCGACCTTGATCGCCGCCGTCAGCGCAGCACCCGAGGAGATGCCGACCGGCACGCCTTCGAGCCTTGCGACCAGGCGGGCCTGTTCGAAGGCCTCGTCGTTGGTCACGGTGACGACCTCGTCGTAGATGCCGGTATCGAGGATCTTCGGCGCAAAGCCGGCGCCGATGCCCTGGATTTTGTGCGGGCCGGGATTGCCGCCTGAGAGAATGGGGGAATCGGCGGGTTCGACGGCGATGATCTGGATTTCGGGCTTATGGCTTTTCAGCACCTGGCCGACGCCGGTAATCGTGCCGCCGGTGCCGATGCCGGAGACGAGGATGTCGACCGTGCCGTCGGTATCGTTCCAAATTTCCTCGGCGGTCGTCTTGCGGTGGATTTCAGGATTGGCGGGGTTTTCGAACTGCTGCGGAATGATGGCGTCGGGAAGCGATTCCGCCAGCTCCTCGGCCTTGGCGATCGCGCCCTTCATCCCCTTGGCGCCCTCGGTCAGCACCAGCTCGGCGCCGAGCAGCGCCAGCATCTTGCGGCGCTCGACCGACATGGTTTCCGGCATGGTGAGGATCAGCCGGTAGCCCTTGGCGGCGGCGGCAAAGGCGAGCGCGATGCCGGTGTTGCCGGAGGTCGGCTCGATCAGCACGGACTTGCCGGGGGTGATCCTGCCCTGCGCTTCCAGGCTTTCGATCATCGCCACGCCGATGCGGTCCTTGACCGATGCGATCGGGTTGAAGAATTCGAGCTTGCCGATCAGGTTGGCCACCACGCCCTTTTCCCGCGCCAGCTTGTCGAAGCGCACGAGCGGCGTGTTGCCGATGGTCTCGGTGATCGAGGAATAGATGCGGCCGCGGCCGGGCTTGTGCGACATGGATGCCTCCCTTTGGACTTCGGTCCCTGAAATCGAAAGGAGAATAGGGGCAAAGGCCGATTGAGGCCAGCCCGCGTTGATGCCGGCGGAGCCGGACGCGGAGAAAAAAAGCTTTGAAAACCGTTTCTTGGCGGATGTTTATTTCAGGCCGCCCGCGTGGCGATGAAGGCGGCCGTGCCGGCCAGGATGCCGGCCGCAACCCGGTTCAGCGCCTGCAGGGCGCGCGGCTGTTTCAGCATCGTGCGGGCCCGCGAGGCCAGCAGCATATAGGGCACGAGCACGGCAATCAGCACGACGAAGGTGACGGCAAGCAGCATCGCATAGTCGCTGAGGCTGATATTGCCGATATCGATCAGCGTCGGCGCCAGCGCGACATAGAACAGCATGGTCTTCGGATTGCCAAGCGTCACCAGCAGGCCCGAGAGGAAGGACAGGCCGATATTGCTGGATTTCTTCGCCGCGATGTCCTGCGGCAGCAGCCCCGCCGTCCAGAGTTTCCAGGCGATATAGGCGAGATAGAGGGCACCGGCGATCTTGATGACGAGGAAGACCTCGGTGAAGGTTTGCGCCACGAAGGCAAGGCCGAGAATGACGGCGGTGAGATAGGTCATATCGCCGAGCACCAGGCCGAGACCCATGAAGAAGGTCTCGCGGAAATTCGAGCCGAGCGCGCGGGCGACGATGGCGGTAATCCCGGGTCCGGGAATGGCGGCTGCGATGAACAGCGCTCCGGCATAGGCAAGCAAGGCGGCAAGGCTCATGTGTGGCTCCTTTTTCCCCGTGTTTTATATCCGCCAAGCCGTGCCAATCAATCCGCCGGCGTTGATGGGTCCATCACCAGAAGAGATGTCTGCCGCCCTGTGGCCTGCCCGCTGTCGTCAGCCTTGAAGCGCCCGCGGCCGCAGCCAGCGCGGCGTCCAGCCGAGGTTCATGCCGGCCGCGGCAAGCAGGATGATGGCGGCGCCCGCAATCTGCATCGGCTGCAGCGCGTGGCCGAAGGCTAGCCGGTCGACGAGGATCGCGGCGATCGGATAGAGGAAGGACAAGGCCCCGGTCAGATGCGTCGGCAGCCGCTGGATGGCGCCGTAGAGCAGCACATACATCAGCCCCGTATGGACGACGCCGATGGAAACGAGGATCGCCCAGCTTCCGGCATCCTGAGGTGGCTGCGAAAAATCCGTGATCGGCGCCAGCATCAGCATGCCGGTTGCGACCTGGATCAGCGCGATCAGATGCGGCGGCGTGCCCTTCAGCCATTTGGCGGCAAGCGCTGCGAGAGCGTAGAAGAAAGCCGCGCCCAGCGCCATCAGGATGCCGAGGCCGTAGCTCTCGAACGTATCGCCGCTTCCGCTCGGTTTTGCCTGGACGATCGCCATCATGCCGGCAAAGGCGAGCGTCAGCCAGAACAGCTTGGCGGCGGTGATCTTCTCGCCGAGAAACAGCGCGCCGAGCACCAGCAGCATGAAGGGCTGGGTGTTATAGACGGTGGTAGCGATCGAGATCGTCGCATGCGAGTAGGAGGCGAAGAGCAGCAGCCAGTTGACGACGATGGCGATGCCGCCGAGGACGGCGACGGCGAAGGCGCGCAGCGTGAGGATGCCCGGTCGCAGCAGCCCGAGGGCGCCGCAGATGACAAGCAGGGTGAGCGCGCCGAACAGGCAGCGCCAGAACACGACGCCGCTGACCGGCTGGCCCGACATGACGACGAACCAGCCGATCGTCCCCGAGATCAGCATCGCTGCCGTCATTTCCGCCGTGCCTCTTTTGATGTCGCCGCTCATGATCGCCTCCATTTTGCTGAGATGATAATATTGCGGCGACAGGCGAAATTATATAAAGATAAAAAGGAGCTACATCGCTGTAGCCTAATAATAAAAGGGAATGACGCGATCATGCCTAACGATGCCCAGCCACTTGATGAAATCGATCAGGCCATTCTCGAAGCGCTGGCCGGCAATGCCCGGATCTCGCTGAAGGAGCTGGCACAGCAGGTGGGGCTTTCCTCGCCGAGTGCGGCCGAGCGCCTGCGCCGGCTGGAGGAGCGCGGCGTCATCAAGGCCTTCACCATCGATCTCGATCCCGCCGCGGTCGGCTATCCCCTGCAGGCGATCGTCCGCGTGCGGCCACTGCCGGGGCAGTTGCATATCGTCGAGCGCCTTATTCAGGAAATTCCTGAAATCGTCGAATGCGACAAGGTGACCGGTGAGGATTGTTTTATCGCCCGCCTGGTCATCCGCTCGATGGCGGAACTCGACGGCCTCCTGGACAGGGTCGCCGAACGCGCCGAGACCAACACCGCGATGATCAAAGCCTCGCCGGTCAAGCGCCGCCTGCCGCCGCTGTCACGTGGGAAATAGATCGACGAACGGGTTAGAAATCGGCCATCGGCGAGAGCATCGCCGGAAAATGCGGGGCGTCGTCGCCGAGCCCGCGCAGCATCAGCACCGTTCCGCTTTCAAACGGCTGCGGCGCGCCCGTCCAGCCGAGCTTGTCCGGCCGGAAGAGCACCTCGACGGTCGCCGAGGCAATGTCGAGCCCGCCGAGGATCGCGGCAAGCGACGGGATCTCCGCTGCCACGACATCGAGAAGGCTGAAGCGGCCTGACCCATCCATCTTCCAGGCGATGACTGCCTGGCAGCCTTCCAGGAAGCTGATGCGGACATCGGCATCGAGCTGCGTGTTGATGAGAAACATCGCTGCATTTGTGGTCACCGAGAGCGTCGTCGAAATCGGGCTGCGTGCTTTCAGAAGCAACTGCAGCAGGGCGAGATCGTCCGCATTCGCCGGCAAAAGCGGCCGAGCGGGTGTGGCGCCAATCGCGGGGGCGGGTGCCGTTCCCTCATATCGGTTCAGTGGTATCGCGCGAAAACCGTAGGCTTCATAGAGCGACGGTTTGTCGGTGTAGAGGATGACCGCCTCGAAGCCCTGCCGCTCGCACCAGTCGAGCGCCTTCACCGTCAGATCGCGATAGAGCCCGCGGCCGCGCCACCGCGGCCGCACCGCGCCCGATTGCAGCCCAGCGGCATGGACGAGCCTGCCGTTGAGGACGAAGGGCAGCGCGAAGGCCGAGAGATTGGCCGCAAGCTCGCCCTCGGCATCGAACCAGCCGAACGGCATGCTGGTGGGATCGGGGCCGCCAAGCTGCTGCAGCGGACCGATATCGATGCCGAAAATATCCCGGAGCAGGCGGACAAGCGCCGCCCATCCTGCAGCGTCGCCGAAATACTCCTGCCGGAAGGTCAGGCCTGCGCTGTCGAGGCCCTTTGCCATCACACGCCGGTGGAGCCGAAGCCGCCTGCGCCGCGCGCGGTTTCGCTTGCCGCGGTGATCTCGGCCACCCGCGCCTGGGTCACCGGCGCGATCACCATCTGGGCGATGCGCATGCCGCGCTCGATGACAAAGGGTTCTTCGCCGAGATTGGCGAGCAGCACCTTCACTTCGCCGCGATAGTCGCTATCGACGGTGCCGGGTGAATTCAGGCAGGTGATGCCATGTTTGAAGGCAAGGCCGGAGCGCGGCCGCACCTGGCCTTCGAACCCCTCGGGGATCTCGAAGATGAAGCCGGTCGGCACCAGCGCCCGCTTGCCGGGCGCAAGCGTCAGCGGCGCATCCGCGTCGACGGCGGCGCGCAGGTCCATGCCGGCCGCTCCCTTGCTTTCATAGGCGGGCAGGTCGAGGCCTTCGCCATTGGCCAGGCGGATGAGGTTCAGCGTCGGGCGCGTGTCGTGATGAATGGTCATGGCCCATTACTTTGCGCCCGCAGCGCCGAGGTCAATTGCAAAGCCGGGCTTTAATCGTTAGATACGCGGCAATTCCACAGGATTCATAGTATGGCCGAAAGTCTCGCCGAGGCGGTCTCCCGCCGCCGCACATTCGCTATTATCGCCCACCCGGACGCGGGCAAGACGACGCTCACCGAAAAGCTGCTGCTGTTCGGCGGCGCCATTCAGCTTGCCGGCGAAGTCAAGGCGAAGAAGGATCGCATGCAGACGCGTTCCGACTGGATGAAGATCGAGCGCGAGCGCGGCATCTCGGTCGTCACCTCGGTGATGACCTTCGAATATAACGACAACGTCTTCAACATCCTCGACACGCCCGGCCACGAGGATTTTGCCGACGACACCTATCGCACGCTGACGGCCGTCGACGCCGCCGTCATGGTCATCGACGCCGCCAAGGGCATCGAGCCGCGCACCCTGAAGCTCTTCGAAGTCTGCCGCATGCGCGATATCCCGATCATCACCTTCATCAACAAGATGGACCGCGAAAGCCGCGATCCCTTCGAGATTCTCGATGAGGTGGAGGAGAAGCTGGCGCTGGATACGGCGCCGATCACCTGGCCGATCGGTCGCTCGAAGACCTTCTGCGGCTCCTATCATCTGGCCAACAGCACCGCCCGCGGTTCCGACACCGAAGTCGAGACGACGCCGGTCAACGGTCCGCGGACGGTCGCCGACAGGCTGCCGGAAAACGAGCGCCAGGCCTTCATCGATGAGACCGAGCTCGCCATCGAGGCCTGCCGCCCCTTCGACCGCGACTCCTTCCTGGAAGGCCACATGACACCGGTCTTTTTCGGCTCGGCGCTGCGCAATTTCGGCGTTCGCGACCTGATCAACGCGCTCGGCGCGTTCGCGCCGCCGCCGCGCGACCAGGTGGCCGATACCAGGACGGTGCATGCGACCGACGACAAGATGACGGCCTTCGTCTTCAAGATCCAGGCCAATATGGATCCCAACCACCGCGACCGCATCGCCTTTGCCCGCATCTGCTCCGGCAAGCTGGAACGCGGCATGAAGGCGCGGCTGGCGCGCACCGGCAAGCAGCTCGGCCTGACGGCGCCGCAATTCTTCTTCGCCTCGCAGCGACAGCTCGCCGACACCGCCTATGCCGGCGATGTCGTTGGCATTCCCAATCACGGGACGCTGCGCATCGGCGATACGCTGACCGAGGGCGAATCGCTGGTCTTCCAGGGCGTGCCGAACTTCTCGCCGGAAATCCTGCGCCGCGTGCGCCTGGAAGACGCGATGAAGGCAAAGAAGCTCAAGGAAGCCCTGCAGCAGATGGCCGAAGAAGGCGTCGTCCAGCTGTTCTCGCCGGAAGACGGCTCGCCCGCAATCGTCGGCGTCGTCGGCGCCCTGCAGCTCGACGTCCTGAAGGAGCGGCTGATGGCCGAATACGGCCTGCCGGTCTCCTTCGAAATGTCGCGCTTCTCCGTCTGCCGCTGGATCTCCGCCGACCAGCCGGCCGATCTCGAAAAATTCCTGACCGTCAAACGCGGCGATATCGCCCGCGATCTCGACGGCGATCCCGTTTTTCTCGCCCAGGACAGTTTCTCGCTGCGTTATGAGGCGGAGCGCTATCCGGCGATCAAGATGGTCGCCATCAAGGAATATCACGCCGCCAAGGCGGCGTGATCATCATCCGGTCAGCCGTTCCGCCAGGAAATCGACGACGGCGCGCACTGCCGGCAGCTGGCCGCGCCGGTGCGGCATCAGGATCGTCGTCTCTATGCTGCCGGCCGTCCATCCCGGCAGCACCCGCACTAGCCGCCCTTCTGCCAGCGCCTTCCGGCAGACGGATGCCGGCAGGCAGGTGATGCCGAGCCCCGCCGCCGCCGTTTCCATCAGCACATAGGGTTCATCAGCTGCCATCACGGACTGCAGCGTGACCACTGCCTCGTCACCGCCATCGGAGGTGAGCCGCCATTGATTTTCCGTCAGGCCGGTCATGATCGTTGCATGCTCCGCCAGTTCCTCCGGCCGGCGCGGTTGCCCATGGGCGCTGACATAATCGGGCGAAGCGAGAATGAAGAAAGGGTGGCTGGCGAGCTTGCGCTGCACCAGCGCCGAATCCGGCAATGGCGCGCGGTGGCTGCGCAGCGCGATGTCGAAACCTTCCTGCACGATATCGACGAAACGGTCCGTCACGTGCACGGAGAGCCGGAGCTTCGGATAGCGGGCCGCCAGCGCCGGCAGATGCTCCGTCAGGGTGAACTGCGCCGTCGGCACCGAGGCCGTCAGGCGAACGCTGCCGGCAGGTTCGGCCAGATGCCGCCGCACGATGCCCTCGGCCATCTCAGCCTCGATGATCGAGGCCTGGGCATGCTGAAAGAATTCGCGCCCGAGCTCGGTCAGCGCGAAGCTGCGTGACGTGCGCTGGATCAGCCGCACGCCGAGGCGCCGCTCCAGCTCCGCGACCCGCTTGCTGACCGTCGATTTCGGCATGCCGAGATGTCTCGCGGCGGCGGTAAAACTGCCGCTGTCGACGGCCTGGACGAAGAGATGCAGATCGTTGAGGTTGAGAAGCGCCATTGTCATCTTCCAGATTTGTGGACATTGCGATGCAATTATAGCCTCTACCGCATGATCGTCCACGTCTTCACATTGATCCTGTCCAAACGGGTTCAATTTTGAAAGGAACGACTGATGTCACCCATATTGTTTTACGGCGTGCCGGAGGGCTGCTCCTTCGGCTCGATCGTCGCGCTGGAATGGTCCGGCCTGCCCTATCGGCTCTGCCGCGTCGAGATGCCGGAAGTGGTTTCCACCGATGAATACAAGCAGATCAATACAGTCGGCGAGACGCCGTCGCTGTTGCTCGAGGATGGCAGGACAATCAGCGAAAGCATGGCGATCCTCAACCATATCGGCGCCCGCGCGATCGGCAGCGGTCTGGGCTTTGCGCAGGGGTCTGAGGATTTCGATCGTCAGAACCAGATGCTCGCCTTCCTCAACACCAGTTTCTTCGCAGCCTTCGGCCCGCTCTGGTATGCGTTGGAGCACCCGCTGGAGCCGCATCAGAAACAGGCGCTTACGGCCTACGGCACCGCCGCGGTCGAAAAGGCGCATCACACGCTGGAGCATCTGCTTGCTGGCCGCGAATGGCTTCTCGGCAACGGCCCGAGCCTGGCCGATGCCTATTTCGTCGGCATCGCCCGCTGGAACGATTTTCACAAGGTCGTCAACCGCAGCCAGTTTCCCGGCCTGCATCGCCTCTATGAGCGCATGCAGCAGGAGCCGGCCGTGCGCTTCGCCCATGCGATCGAGCATCGGCAGGATGCAAAAAGCAGCGGCGGTTTCCTCGGTGAAGTCGATCTGGCCGAAGCTCTCGGCCTATTGAAGCAGGCGGCCTGAATCGTGTGGCCATCGCAGCTTCAGGTGCGATGGCCCTGGCCCTCAGCCGGCGGCAACGATCTCGATTTCGACGAGCCAGTCGTCGCGGAGCGTTTCGACGATGATCGCCGTGGTCGGCACGGCGCGGCCGCCGAGCGCCCGGAGACGGGCGTTCTGGTTTGCCTCGACAAAGGCGCCGTCGCGGAGATAGCTCGTCAGCCGCACGATATTGTCCACCGTCATATCGGCCGAGGCGAGGATGGTGCCGAGGTTGGACCAGATGAGATCCAGCTGCCCTTCAAGGCCGTCCGCCGCCATTCCCCTTTCATCGAGGCCCATCGTGCCGCTGACGAAGAGCAGCCTGGCGGGATGTCTGACCTCCAGCGCATGGATGTAATCGGGACTTGCCGCATAGATCCCGCGTGCCGGATTGTGCTCAATCATTTCCATCGACTCCGCCTCTTTTCCGAATGCTCTATTGAAGAACACCAATATCGCTGATTATTCTTCGGCAGAAAGGAGATTTGCCGAATGGGAAAAAATACAGACGATCTTCGGCAGAAGCGTCCGCAGCCGCCGGTCATCGATGCTTTCGACCGAAAAATATTAGCCGCGCTCGCCGCCGACAGCGGCCAGAGCTATCAGAGGCTCGGCGAATCAGTCGGCCTCTCGGCGCCGGCCGTGCATGAGCGCGTGCGCCGGCTCAAGCAATCGGGCGCCATCAAAGGCGTTCATGCGGCGCTGGATGGCGCAGCCCTCGGCAAGCCGCTGCTTGCCTTCGTGCATGTGGAAGCGGCCGGCTGGGGCAAGAGCGAGCGGCTGATGCAGGTCTTGCGTTTTCCCGAGGTCGAGGAAATGCATTCGGTCGCGGGTGACGCCAGCGTTTTTTTCAAGGTCCGAACCGCAAGCCCGCAGGCATTGGAGGCTTTTCTGGCGCAGATCCATGCCGTTCCCGGTGTCACCGGCACCCGCAGCTATATCGCTCTTTCCACCTATCTCGAGCGTCCGGTGCAGGCTGGTGTCACGGATAGCTGGCCAGATCTGCCGGCACAGGAATAGCTGGCGGCGTTTCGCCGTCAATGCTCCTCGATCCTCGACTCCAGCTATTTTTCCCGCAGCGCGCGGCGGAAACTCTGCGTGATCGGCTCGGCCAGATAGGAAAGCACGGTGCGGGCACCCGTCCGGATCAACGCTTCGCTCGACATGCCGGGCATGAGCTTGCGGCCCTCCAGCTTGGCAAGTTCGCTCTTGTCGATCAGCACGGTTGCGGCGAAATAGGGCGCCCCGCTGCGCTCCTCCACCATCCGGTCGGCCGAGACGATCTCGACGACGCCGTCGAGCGGCGGCAGGTTGTAGCGGGCAAAGGCCGGGAAGCTGACGCGTGCGCGCTGCCCGGGCGCGATCGTCTCGACATCCTCCGGCCTGACCATGGCCTCGACCACGAGCTGCTGCCCGAGCGGCACGACCGTCATCAACGTCTCGCCGGGTTTGACGACGCCGCCTGCTGTGTGGACCTTCAGGTCCATGACGATGCCGTCAACCGGTGCGACGACATTGGTGCGGGAAAGCACGTCCTTGGCGGCGCGCTCCTCCTGCCTGAGGTCGAACAGTTCCGCCTCGACCTTGCTTAGCTCTTCGACCGCCTCGTTCAGCCGCAAGGTGCTGAGATTGAGGATTTGCATGTCGATCTCGGCCATGGCGCTCTTGGCGCGGGCAATGGCCGCGACATTGGTCGCACGTTCGCCCTCGACCTCCCGCTGCTGCCGTCTGAGCAGCAGCCACCGCTCCCGGGTGACAAGGCCGCGTTTGAGGAGACTTTCAAGGTCCTTGGTTTCCCCCTCGAACACCTCGATCTGCTTGTCCTCGGTGACGATCAACTGCTCCAGCCCCGTGATCTCTTCCTGGGTCTGACGACGGCGCTGGCTGAGAATTTCCCGCTCGTCCTTCAAATTGTGGTGCTTCGCCGCGAAGACATCGCGCTGGGCGGCCACCGCGTCCTTTGCCGACCTGGTCGGGTTTGCCAGCAAGGCCGGATCGAACTCGATCTCGGCCTTGTCGTCCCGCTCGGCCCGCAGACGGGCGGCCAGCGCCTCACGTGTTGCGATCCGGTTCTGGAGCAGGTCGAGCTTCGTCCTCGCCTGCGTGCCGTCGAGCTGGATGAGCACCTTGCCCGCCTTGACGATATCGCCATTGGCGGCGTTCAGATCGGCGATGATGCCGCCCTCCAGATGCTGGATGAGCTTGCGGTCGCCGGCCACCTTGATGACACCAGGCGCCACCGCGGCGCTGTCCAGCGGCGCGAGTGTCGCCCAGCCCCCGGCCATGCCGAAGAACAGGAAGATGATCGCGAACCCTGTGACCGTTACGCCTGTGAGACGCAGGGGGACTGGCGCAGGGGGCGGCGAAACCGGTAACGGAACGACCTTCATGTCCGTCATGGCTGTTTCGTTCCTTGCTGCTTCGCCACGATCGTCGGCATCTGCGCGACCTTGCGGACGCGTGCGGCGAGTTCATTGAAGACATGGTCGCGCGGACCGAACAGGTCCTGCTGGCCGCGGTTGAGGACCAGGATCTTGTCGACGGTTTCCATGATGTTCGGTCGGTGCGCGATCAGGATAACGGTCGTGCCCGCCGCCTTGACCATGCCGAGCGCTGCGATCAAGGCCTCCTCACCCTCTCGGTCGAGGTTCGAATTGGGCTCGTCGAGGATGATGAGCGCCGGATCGCCGTAGAGCGCCCGCGCCAGGCCGATGCGCTGGCGCTGTCCGCCCGACAGCACCGCGCCGGATTCGCCGATCTCGGTCAAGTAACCCTTCGGCAGCCCTTTGATCAGATCGTGGACGCCCGCCAGCCGCGCTGCCTTGACCGCCTTGTCGAAGACTATGGGACTGACGGTGGCGAAGCGGCAGATATTTTCGCAGACGTTCCCGGCGAAAAGCTCGATGTCCTGCGGGAGATAGCCGACATGATGACCGCGGTCCTCCGCCGCCCATTGGGCGACATCCATGCCATCGAGCAAAGCCCGCCCGCCGGAAGGGCGCCAGGCCCCGGCCAGTATGCGTGCCAGGCTTGTCTTGCCGGCCCCGCTCTGGCCGATCAAAGCCATGGATTCACCCGGCTCGAGACGGAAGTTGATCCCTTTCAGAATATGTTCGCCCCCCTGTCGGGCAAGCACGATATTGTCGGCCTCGAACCGGCCTGTCGGCCGCGGCAGTGCCAGAACCGGCGTGGCCTCGGGGTGCTGGCCGGCGACGGCGGTGAGACGCCGGTAGGCGGCGCGCGCGCCGACCGTCGCCTTCCACGTGCCGATCGCCTGCTCGACCGGCGATAGCGCGCGGCCCATCAGGATGGAGGCGGAGACCATGATCGCCGGGGAAGCCTCGTTTTGCAGGACGAGATAGGCCCCGAGGCCGAGTATGCCCATCTGCAGCGCCAGCCGGTGGCACCGCGCGATGGCCGAGATGATCCCGCCGCGGTTGGCGGCAAGAACCTGGCCTCTGTTTGCCTCGTCCTGCTGCACCTTCCAGCCCTCGAGCAGCGGCTTCAGCATGCCCATTGCCTGGACGACCTCGGCGTTGCGGATCGCTGCCTCGGCCTGGGTGTAGGCCCGCGACTGTGCGCTGGTCGCCTCGGTCAACGGCTTGCGTGTCAGCCATTCGTTGAGCAGGGCCAGCGCAAACAGCACCGCCCCGCCCGACAGCGCCAGCCAGCCCAGCCAGGGATGCATGAAGAATATGGCGGCGAAAAACAGCGGCGCCCAAGGCGCATCGAGGATCGGGAAGATGCTCGGGCTGGTGAAGAAATTCCGGACCTGATCGAGGTCGCGCAGCGGGCGGGCATTGGCTTGGCCGGGTGCTGAGGCGGCGTATTCCACCGATGCCGTCAGCAGAACGGGCGCCAGCCGCGCGTTCATCCACGCTCCGACGGTTGCCAGAAGGCGACCGCGCACCACCTCCAGCCCCGCCATGGCCGCAAGTGCGCCTGCCGCCATCAGCGATAACATCAGCAGCGTCTCGAGGCTGTGGCTGGACAAGACGCGATGATAGACCTGCAGCATGTAAAGCGCCCCGGTCAGCATCAGGACGTTGATGCCGCCGCTGAACCAGATAAGCGGCCGGATGGCCCGCCTGGCTTCTTTCATCACCACCTGAAGCGCCGGGGGCGGCTGTTTGGTTTTCATCTTTTCTATCTCTGGTACTCGAGATGACACCCTGTGCAATGGATGACGGGGGCAGCGGAGCGGATGCTGCCCCCGTTGGTGACACGTCAGGCGACGTCGACGAGGATGTGTTGCATCTCCGTCTGGTCCCCGTCCGCATCGACCACCTGGAAGGCGAAGTCGAGGTTGGCGTCCGGCGTCTGGGTCACGGTGGAGGTGAAGCCGATGTCGGTGATCTTCAGCACGTCGTTGTCGGTGGCGTCGAAGTTCACCAGGCTAGAGGTCGCATTGCTGCCCCCGCCGGCGCCGGTCACCCTGTTGAGGTCGATCGCGGTATTGTTGCCGGTGATCCCGTTGCCCGACTGCATGATCTGCGCACCCTGCAGCACGTAGTCTTCGCCGGCGGCGTTGTAGTCGTTCTGCTCGACGATCACGAGGCCGTCATTATTGTCGAGCGTGAACTCGCTGCTGTAGGCAGTCGGGACCTGGCCGGTCTTGTAGATGTCGGCGTTCGACACATACATGGCCCGCGTGATCGTGGCATTGTCATCGCCGTTGCCGGCGATGTTGTCGGCGCCGTTCAGATCGATCAGGTTGAGGATCAGCATCAGGTCTTCGCTGTTGCCGATGCCGTCGAACTTGATCGCCATTGCGCCGGCAGTCGCCGTCGGGGTGAGAGCCTCGTTGGCGATGCCGACATTGCTGCTGAAGAACCGCAAGGTCAGCAGTTCGTCTTTCTGGATCGTGTCGCCGGCGACGCCGTTGGTGTTCTGCGTCGCAGAGACCCACGTCTCATTGGTGTTGCTCACCATCTCGTGACCGCCGACGGTGAAGGTGGAATCACCGGACGTGCCCTCGCCGTCGTTCGTCAAGCGGAATGGGTTGGCCCTGTTGACCAAGTTGCCGGTGAACTGCACGTAGAAGTCTTCATCAGGTGATGTGTTCGGGTCATCCGCCTGCAGCCGCTCCACCACGATCTGCGGATGGCCGGTATTGCTCGTCGGCTCCTTGGAGAGGAGCTCGCTGGTATGCAGAATGTCGAAGCTGAAGCCTTCCAGCGGGTCTGTCAGGTTGATGGTATAGGTGTCGGCGGCCTTGTCGAAGACGAGAGTGCCGCCCGCCGTGCCCGCCTGGACGCCGGCCGCCGGATCCCTGTCGTAGGTGAAGGTGAAGTTGAACGTCGCGGAGGTGAGGCTCTCCGACGCCAGCGTCACATTCGAGGTAACGAGATTGCCTCCGCCGCCGCCGATGATCGTGCCGGTCAGTCCGATCTGGACGCCGGCCGTCACGAGATCTTGATCGACGAAGTCGGAACCGCCCCCAGTGTAGAACGCGGCCGGGTGGACATCCGCGCCGATATTATAGCCGAAGGCGCCGGCGGCCGAGGCGTTGAGTGCGTTGGCCAGGGTCTCGTGCTGAATACCTGCGGCAACGGGGTCACCGTCAAACGGCACCGTGATCGTCGGGCCGTCATCCTCGAAGTTGAGGTTCTGGCCGATATTGCGGGTGGCGGTGGCCTGATCGCCGTCGCCGTCGATGATGGTCGCTGTCAGCGTGACGAGATCGGCGGCAGCCAAAGTCCGGCTGTCATCCGGGTTGCTGGCGTCGGCATGGATGATTGCCCGTGCCTGGTCGAGGGTGACGATGCCGAGAGCACTGACGCTGACGGTGAAAACAACAGGACCACCGGCCCCGGCGCGGCCGACGACGCTGCCGCCTTCGAGGAAGAGCAGCACGGATTGACCGGTTTCCGTGTCGGTGAGGCCGCTGACATTGTTGAGCGCGTTGATGCCGAGCGCATAGGTGATGTCGTCGCCATCGGCCCCGGCATTTGACGTGAAGAAGGTCGAGAAGTCGCCGTTGGCATTGGTCGCCAGGATGGTCTCGTCGACCGTCAGGTTCGGCGGGCTTCCGGTTGCCGTGATCGTCGGTCCGTCATCCTCGAAGTTGAGGTTCTGGCCGATATTATGCGTGGCCGAGGCGGGATCGCCGTCATTGTCGGTGATGGTCGCCGTCAGGGTGATGAGGTCGTCGGCTGCCAGGGTCCGGCTGTCATCCGGGTTGCTGGCATCGGCGTGGATGATTGCCCGCGCCTGGTCGAGGGTGACGACGCCGGCGGTATCGACGCTGACGGTGAAGACAACAGGACCGCCGGCCCCGGCGCGGCCGACGACGCTGCCGCCTTCGAGGAAGAGCAGCACGGATTGGCCGGTTGCGGTATCGGTGAGGCCGCTGACATTGGTGACCTGGCTGATGCCGAGCGAATAGGTGATGTCGTCGCCATCGGCCCCGGCATTTGAGGTGAAGAAGGTCGAGAAGTCGCCGGTGGCATTGGTCGCCAGGATGGTCTCGTCGACCGTCAGGTTCGGCGGGGTGCCGGTTGCCGTGATCGTCGGTCCGTCGTCGTCGAAGTTGATGAAGGAGCCAACCTCTTCGTTATGAGCGTTGCTGACCTCACCGCCGAAATGCACTTCCTTGACGTCGAAGAAGTCTTTCTCGGTGTCGATATTCTTGATGGTGAAGCGGTCGAAGGTTCCGCCAACGCCGCCCGCGGTGGTGAAATCGACCGTCACGCCCTCGCCGACATCCTCGAGGATCAGTCCATTGCCGCTGAGATTGACGGTGATGCCGAGCTCCGCCGCCGTTTTTGTCTCACCGTTCAGTTTGAACGTCACGCCGGTAATATTGATCTCGGTGTCGTTGTCGTCAGTGGGGAAGTCAGCGCCTTCCACATTGTCGTCGTTATTATAGGCGTGGATCTCGATGTCGGCGACGGTGCCGGTCGGGGTCGACTGCGAGACCGAGAAACCGGCGCTGGAAACGTTCTCCAGGTGTGAGCCGTAGTCGGGCGCGATCGGCGTGTCGGTAAAGTCCTTGCCCGCGCTCTGGGTGCCGCCGGTGATCAGGTCGATCTGAAGCTCGCGGCCGAAGCGCACGTCTTGAGAGGCGACGCCCAGACCTTGGGTGCTGACATTGACTTCCGCCTGCACGCCATTGTCGTGCGCCGTGACCAGAATCTTCTGCGGGCTGGCCGCGTCGGCGTCGAGAATATACCAGTTGTTATGTCCGGAAGGGGCGTCGCCGAGCTGGCTGAAATTGACCACCGTGGTTCCGGTGACCGAGGCGAACACCTTATTGGTCAGATCGATGCGGTCGTCGGCGTTGGTTGTCACGGGATGAAGCAACGGCACGTACTGGACCGTGTACAGGTCGGCATTGGTGGCACTGGTGCTGATCAGCGCCAGCGAGAAAGCGAGCGGCCCGGTCTCGGCGGGCTCGGCGTTCTGGTCGGAGGTGCCGATGACACCGATCACGACGTTTGCATGCGTCGGATCCTGGAACAGCCAGATATAATTGCCATCGACGGTGCGAATGCCGCTGTTGACGCCGACCGTGGTGGAAAACGGCGTCCCGGAAGCGTTCTGGGTGAGAATCACCGACGTGATGGTTTCTCCTGCGCTCGCCGAGGCGACGACGAAGTTGGACTGGAAGGCGACCTCCGGTGAAGATAGCCCGCCCGAGCCATCGCGGCCCAACATATATTGCAGCGTCGTGTTGGTGCTATGCGGCGCAAGCAACGGATCGATATCGTCGTCTTGCAAACCGGCTGTCTCATCGATGATGAGGTCCTGGGTTGTGATGTCGAGTGCCATGGAAATTCTCCCTCGGTTAAGTCGCAGGGGGCCGGGCCCCGGATGCCGAATGCACCCGGCAGGTCCACCGCTTGCGCATCGGGACTTGCAGCTCCCATCGATCGCGATTGTCTCGCCGATGGAGAGGGACAGTCCGTCTCAATTGGAGGGTACTAAGACCAAAGTCCGCCGTTGATTAAGACCAAAGTCTATGTATAGAGGCTGTCATAACAGCAACTCCGAAGTTTACATTCTCATGAATGCAAGACAGAGTTTGTAAAATTCAGAAGAAATACATTTGTGGCTGTGCAGTCCCCACCAAACTCGGTGCGAGAATTCCCCTCCAGTTTCTTTATACTATAAGTTGGGAGAAATTTCACTTAGCCAGTTCGAGCTAAGGGAGGATCTGTATTGATTTTTAATGACGCTTTTTCTGTTTTTCATCAATGAATACATTGTGTTGACATTTCGACAAGTCCAACGGCGGACTGGCGTCGCGGCGCCTGGTCGAGCATTCGAGGCGGGTGTCCGGCGGCGACGAGACAAAGCCAAACGAGGTCGAAAGAGCATAGGCAGGTGTCATCGAGAGCCGGTCGGAAATGGCGCCCTCGATTGTCGCGCGCTATGTCTTTTCAGACGGGCGGCGTTGGAATGTTTCTCAATCCTCGCCGTCGAACCGCGGCAGCGGTTCGATATTCTCCACCCAGGGCAAGGCTGAGCGGCACCATATCTGTTTCTGCGGCATCAGTTCCCGCCGCTGGTCGATGCTGCCGAGACGGATGCCGATGGCGCTGCCTTTATCATTGGTGCGGTAGAGCGGTGATCCGCAAGTCGGGCAGAAGAACTGCCGGCTGAGGCCGCCGCTGTCGCCATATTTGCTGTATTCTCGCGGTTCGCCCGATATCAGCGTGAAGCGTTCCGATCGCACCGGCGCGGTGACGCGATAGGCCGAACCCGTCAGCCGCTGGCAATCGGTGCAATGGCAGATCGAAACCCGCTCCGCGTCGATCTCCGCCTGATAGCGGATCGCGCCGCAATGGCATCCTCCTGATATATGCATCGGCCAGTCCTCAATCTGCCGGCGCGGCCGCCGGCCGCTCGGCATAAAAGGCCTTGGCATCCGCCGTGAAGGCGGCTCGCTGGTCGGTATTCGTGTAGAACATATGGCCGCCGCGATAGAGCTTCAGCCCGACGCGTCCGCCGGTGAGCGAAGGCGGCAGATGGTCGACGACGTAGCGGCTGACGCCGTAAGGCGTCACCAGATCGCTGTAGCCATGGGCGATCAGCAGATGAAATGCAGAGTTGGAGGCGAGCAACTGCCTGATGTCGTCGGTGGCGCTGGCCTGCAAGCGCGTCCCGCCGCGTCCGCCACCCCATTCCCAGCGCCGGCTGATATCGCCGTCGAGCAGCGAATAGGTCATCTCGGTCTTGAAGCCGAGTTGGCTGCGGGCATAGTCGGCGAAGGCGCCGCCATAGGCGCGGGTGAAACCGTCTAGGATGGCGTCGTCGCCGCGGTCGTAATCCGATTCCGGATAGGGGTCGGGGGCGGCAAAGGAAGCGTCGTAGGGGCTCATCACCGCGCCGCTGCCCCCATCCGAATGTTTGACGAAGGAATTGCCGAGGAAGCCGCGGTTGCGCGCCACGATATCCTCAGGGATACCCGTCAGTCCGGCAATCCTGCCATAAAAGGCGGCGGCATTGCTCCCTGTCGGCGGTGGGCCGGCGAGCGTCGTCAGATAGTCGCCGAGCGCGAAGGTTTCCGCCTCGCGCTGCTTCTCTTCGTCAAAGGCATTGTGACGGTCGAGTTCGGCGGCCGCCAGCGACGGCAGCTCAAGTGCTGCGCCGAGCGCGAACTGATCGGCGTTGAACATCAGCTGGCCTTCGAGCAAGGGCGAAAGCGTGACCGCGCCGGCGACGACGATCCCCTGGCTTTCCTGCAGCACCGACGCGACCTTGGCGGCGCGGAAGCCGCCATAACTTTCGCCGAGAAGATATTTCGGCGAATTGGAACGGTTGTTGTGCGCGACATAGAGCGCGATCGCCTTGGCGATGCTCTGGGCGTCGGAGTTGACGTTATAATAGTTGGAAGCGTCGTCGGCCTTGACCGTCCGGCTCCAGCCGGTGCCGATCGGATCGATCAGCACGAGGTCGGTGAAATCGAGCCAGCTTTGGGGATTGTCGACCAGCTTCGCGTTGGCGCCGTCGCGTCCCTGAGGCCCGAAATCGAGCACTTTCGGTCCGACCAGCCCGAGATGCAGGAAGGCGGAAGCCGCCCCCGGCCCGCCATTGAAGGCAAAGGTCAACGGCCGGTCGGCCCCCGCGTCTTTCGCGACATAGGCGGTGTAGAAAATCGCGCCGGTCCGGGCGCCGTCCTGGCCGAAGAGATCGAGTGTGCCGGCGGTTGCGGTATAGCCGATCTTCCGGCCGCCGATCGTCAGTTCGTGTTCGGTGACGGAATCGGCCGGCAGCAGCTTCAGCACGCCCTCGCGCACGCTGCGCTCGACATTCGCCTTCGGTTGACCGCCGTCCTGTGCCGGAGAGAGGGCAGGGAGCAGCGACGCCGCAAGCGCGGCCAGCAGAAACAGGGGTTGTATACGCAAAATGTCTCCTCCGGCGGTGCGGCATGCGGGTTGAGATAGCGTAGCATCCGCAGCAGGCGACCGGCATCAAGAGATGGTGATGGGCCGGTGAGCGAGCGACTGAGTGAGCAAGTGAGCGCGTGAGCGAGCGGCTCAGGATGCCTTCTCGATCGCGCGTACATTCACCTCCAGCGGCCGGCCGGCCCTCCAGCCGTTGATCGCGGCCGCGAGCCCGAGCGCGACGAAGAGAAGCGCGCACCAGGAAAAGCTGCCGGTCCAGCCGCGAATGAGGCCGACGATGAGCGGGCCGACGGCGGCAAGTAGATAACCGATGCATTGCGCCATGCCGGAGAGATGGGCGGCGACATCGGGATCGCGCGAGCGCAGCACGATCGTCGTCATCGCCGCCGCGATCAGCCCGCCCTGGCCGATGCCCTGCAGCACAGCCCAGAGCCAGACCGTCGACAGCGGCGCGAAGAGCAGGCCGAGCAGGGCGACGACGGCAACGCCGCAGAGGCTGGCATTGATCAGCCGCTGATCGCGGCCGCGCACGGCGATATGCGGCACGATCAGGCAGGATGCGGCCTGCACCATCACCGACAGTGAAACGATCACCCCGGCAGTGACACCGTCGAGCCCGCGTTCGCGCAGGATCGGAACCAGCCAGCCGAAGACGCAATAGGCGAGCGCCGATTGCAGCCCCATGAAGAGCGTCACCTGCCAGGCAAGCCGGTCCTGCCAGAGGCCTTTGACGTGGGTTCCGTTTCGTCTTGCCTGTCCGCTGCTGCGCAGAACCTGCGGCAGCCAGATCAGGCCGACGGCGAGCGCCGGCAGCGCCCAGATGGCGAGCGCACCCGCAAGCGAGCCGCCGAGCGCGTGCTCGAGCGGCAGTGTCAGCCCGGCGGCACTTGCCGCACCCGCGCAGAGCGCCATCGTGTAGAAGCCGGTCATCAGGGCGGTGCGCGTGGCGAAATCCCGCTTGACCAACCCCGGCAGCAGCACGTTGCCGACGGCAATGCAGGCGCCGGCGAGCGCCGTGCCGATGAAGAGCAGCGGCACGGAGGAAAACCCGCGCAAAGCAGTGCCAAGGGCGAGGAGCAGGATAACGCCGAGCAGCGTACGCTCCGAACCGAAGCGCTGGGCAAGGCGCGGCGCCAGCGGCGAGAAGGCGCCGAGGCAAACAACCGGCAGCGTCGTCAGCAGGCTGGCGCCGAGCGCTGTGAGACCAAATTCCGAGCGGATTTCGGGCAGAAGCGCCGAGGCGCTTGAAAAGACCGGCCGCAGGTTGAAGGCGATCAGCACCAGGCTGGCGCCGAGCAGCAAACGATCTGCGGCACCGGCCAAAGGTGTCGCCTGCGGCGGCGGCAGGCTGCCGGCCTCGGCGTCGATCAGCAGTTCGTCGGCCGGGTCGAGAGTGGTGGTGATACCGTTGGAAGGCGCATTCATGACAGGATCATCCGGTCGAGGGCGGCGAGAACCGGCGCCATGAACCGGCGCACCGCCGCATCCGCCTTGTCGGGATCGCCGGTTTCGATCGCGTCGACGATATCGGCATGCGCCTGCATATCCGGTTCGGGAATATCCTTCCCTAGCGTCGCCGCGATGGTCTCGGCGATCGAGGCCGAGAAGAAATCGTAGATCTCGACCATCGCCCGATTGCCCGACGCGGCGATGACAGCCTTATGGAAGGCGAGGTCGCGCTCGATGAAGCCGGCCTTGTCGCCGCCCTCATAGGTGCCGCGCTCGGCAAGCAGCCGGCGAAGCTCCGTTACCGTCTCCGGCGTCTTGCGGATCGCCGTCAGCCGGGCGGCCTCGACGTCGAGCGCCAGGCGCGCCTCGAACTGGTCTCGCAGGCTGGCGCGCCGCGCCATCGTCAGCGGTCGGCCGGCATCGCTGGTGGACCGGACATAGGTGCCCGACCCCTGCCGCGTTTCGAGATAGCCCTGGGAGACAAGGACGCGTACCGCTTCGCGCACCGTGCCGCGGCTGACGGAGAGCATGGCCGACAGCGAGGCTTCATTCGGCAATTTCTCGCCGACCGCCCAGCGTTTGCTGAGGATGTCGCCGCGGATCGCCTCGATCGCCTCATCGGCGAGATTTGTCCTGCTGATCGTACGCATGGGCCTATTCATAAAGTCATCGGATGACTTTATGAATAATGGGCTTTCTCGTTCTCGTCAAAGCAAAATCCGGGCAATAAAAAGGGCCGCCTCGGCGACCCTTTCCATGAGTTTGGCCTCGAACTGGCCTGGACTGTCAAAGCAGCCCCAGGAAGGCAGGTTTTAGAGCGAGGGCTGCCTCGCTTTCATCACCTCTTCCATGCCCGTTACGAGGTCCGAAATCTCATTAGACATTGGATCACCTTCCTTTCGTTCTGTTGCTGATAGACCCAAGGTAGGCCGATTCTTTCGAGATGCAAGCAGAAATCCCCGTCTATGCCCGGCCTCTGCGGATCCGACCGTTCACAAAAAAACACAGAGCTTTGCTGAATTTGAAGGCGCCGGGCGCCACGAAACCGTCACCTTGCGCTTGCAAACCCGCCGCGCGTTAAGCTGTTATTAGCCTTGACGTTCGACAATTTCAGCATTCCCGCCGAAGCGGCGGCGGGTCCCGGAGCAAAAGCCATGTGTCGCTGGGCAGCCTATCGCGGAGACCCTCTCTATCTCGAGGAGCTGGTATCCTCGCCCGCCCATTCGCTGATCGAGCAGTCCCATTGCGCTACCCGCGCCAAGACGGCGACCAATGGTGATGGCTTCGGCATCGCCTGGTATGGCGACAGGCCCGAGCCCGGCCGCTACCGCGATATCCTGCCGGCATGGTCGGACTGCAATCTGAAGAGCCTGGCGCGGCAGATCCGTTCGCCGCTCTTTCTCGCCCATGTCCGCGCCGCCACGGGCGGCGGCACGCGCCGCGACAACTGCCACCCCTTCACCCATGACACCTGGTCCTTCATGCACAACGGCCAGATCTCCGGCTTCGAGCGCCTGCGCCGGCCGATGGAGGCGATGCTCGACGACGAGTTGTTTAATGTCCGCAGCGGCACGACCGATTCCGAACTGATGTTCCTGCTGGCGTTGCAATTTGGCCTGCGCGAGGCGCCGATCGCCGCGATGTCTGCTATGGTCGGTTTCGTCGAAAACCTGGCCGAAAACATCATCGGCTCGATCCTGCTGCGCTTTACCGCCGCCTTCTCCGACGGCAATACGCTCTATGCGATCCGCTACGCCACCGATCGCAAGGCGCCGACGCTCTATGCCTCGCCGGTCGGCGCCGGCTATTGCCTCGTCTCCGAGCCGCTGAACGACGATGTCGACGCCTGGGCGGAAATTCCCGATGGCAGCGCCGTCACTGTCGGCAAAAACGGCATCGACGTCGCGGATTTCCGGCCGGAAAATCGGAGCGTCGCCAAGTTGCAGCCTTTGGCCGTCTCCGCATAGTCGTCGTCGAAAATCGAAAGCGATTTTCTAAAGCGTGTCGCGATCTTTCAGATTCGCTTTTCACGCTTTAGGTCTTTGTTTTCACGCATGTCTTTATCGCAAAACCGCTGCACACTTTTGCGAGACATGCTCTAACTATCCGCGGAAACGCTCGGCGATCAGCGCCGCCAGCCTTTCGGCAACCTCTTCCTTCGCCAGGTCAGGCCACCGCTCGACACTGTCGTGACGGATGAGTCTGACGCTGTTGCGGCTGCCGCCCATGATGCCGGTCGCCGGAGAAACGTCGTTGGCGACGATCATGTCGGCGCCCTTGCGCTCGAGTTTCGCCCTCGCATTGCTCTCCACATCCTGCGTCTCGGCGGCAAAGCCGATCACCAGTTTCGGCCGCATCGTGTGATGGCCGACGGTTTTCAAAATGTCGGGGTTCTCGGTCAGCGCCAGCGTTGGAATGGATTCGCCCGGATGTTTCTTCAGCTTCTGATCGGCGGCCGAGGCGACGCGCCAGTCCGCCACCGCCGCCACCATCACGGCGATATCGGCCGGCAGCGCGGCCAGCACGGCATCGCGCATTTCCTCCGCCCGCTCGACATGAATGGTGTGGACGCCGACGGGGTCGGCGATCGTCACGGGCCCGGAGACGAGCGTCACCTCGGCGCCGAGCTTGGCAAGGGCTGCGGCGATCGCATGGCCCTGCCGGCCGGAGGAGCGGTTGGCGATGTAACGCACCGGATCGATCGGTTCATGCGTCGGTCCTGATGTGACGATCGCCTTGCGGCCCTTCAGCGGCTTTTCCCCGTCATCGAGCATGGTTTCGGCGGCAGCGACGATGTCAAGCGGCTCCGCCATCCGGCCGAGCCCGGCCTCGTGGCTTTCCGCCATCTCGCCGGCCATCGGCCCGACAAAGCGAACGCCATCGTCCCTCAGCCTTGCCGCATTGCGCCGGGTGGCCGGATGTGCCCACATTCTCGGGTTCATCGCCGGAGCCGCAAGCACCGGCCTCGCCGTTGCGAGCAGCACCGTCGAGGCGAGATCGTCGGCAAGCCCGTTCGCCATCTTCGCCATCAGGTCGGCGCTGGCGGGCGCAATCAGCACGAGATCGCAGTCGCGCGCCAGCCTGATATGGCCGACATCCTGTTCGTCCTGCCGTGAAAACAGATCGATGAAGACATGATCCGCGGCCAGGGCACCGACGGCAAGCGGCGTGACGAATTCCTGCGCGCCCCTGGTCATGATGGGACGGACGCTCGCACCGCGCTCACGCAGCCGGCGGATCAGATCCAGGCTCTTATAGGCGGCGATGCCGCCTGAGATGATGAGGAGGATGCGTTTGCCGCTGAGAGCCATGGCTTTCTACCCGTCGCCTTTTTTTGCCCGGCCTCGACCCTAAGCCTTTGGCGCAGAACATGCAATCGAGTACGGACGCTCCTGTTCTGCCTTGCGACGTCATTCATCACTGAGCAGGCTCATCAGGTTCTCTGTAACCGGCGAGCGATGCGTCCTCAGCATCGCCAGCGCCAGGCGCGCGATGGCCGGCGGTCCCTCGATCGGCGTGTAGACAACACCCTGAAGTTTGATCTGCGAGATCGACGCCGGCACGATCGACACGCCGAGATCGGCCGCCACCAGATTGACGACGGAGGAAATCTGCGGCGCCTCCTGCGCCACGGTGAGCTCGAATCCCGCCTTACGGCAGGCAAGCACGACATCGTCGTAAAGACTCAATCCGACGAGCCTGGGAAAGAGGATGAAAGGTTCGTCGGCCAGGGCCGCAAGCGGCAGGCTGCGATGCCGTGCCAGCCGGTGGCTGGCGGGCAGGGCGATCACCATCGGTTCATCTTCAAGCCGACGCAGCCGGATGCCGGCGGGGTCTTCGAGGCTCGGGCGCATGAAGGCGGCGTCCAACTCGCCGCGTTCCAGCTTCTGCATCAGCGCCAGCGTGTTCATCTCCGTCAGCGACAGCTGCACCTCCGGCCAGCGCGCTCGGAAGCGGCGGATCGTGGTGCTGACCACGGGATTGAAGGCGGAGGATGCGGTGAAGCCGAGCGACAGCCGACCGGTCTCGCCGCGATTGGCGCTTTGCGCGGCAAGCTTCGCCTTCTCCGCTGCCGCCAGGGCCGCTTTTGCCTCACCGAGAAACGCTGCACCTGCCGCCGTCAGCTCTGCGCCATGCGGCACGCGGTGGAACAGCGCCGCACCCACTTCCGTTTCCAGGTCGCGGATTTGTTGGCTGAGCGGTGGCTGCCCGATGCCAAGTTTGCCTGCGGCGCGGGTGAAATTGCGTTCCTCCGCCACCGCAAGGAAATATCTCAGGTGTCGCAGCTCCATGGCCATCTCCAAAACATATTGAAATCGTCGTTTCCATATATTGGACAAATGAAGGGACGCTGACTAGATCGGAGGCTGGAAGGATGGATCCATGCCGAAGCCAGCCTATGCAGCAAAGCGCTCTGAGGAAACCGCGATCCCGGGACGGAGGTCCTATCTGACCCGCGGCACCGGCGCCTATCGCCGCGCCAGCCTGGCCCTTTTCCTCTCCGGCTTTTCCACCTTCTCGCTGCTTTATTGCGTGCAGCCGCTGCTGCCGATCTTTTCGCAGGAATTTTCCGTCAGTCCGGCCGAAAGCTCGCTGTCGCTGTCGCTCTCCACCGGCTTCCTGGCAGTCGCCATCATCTGCGCCGCTGCCGTCTCGGAGGGCCTCGGCCGCCGCAGCCTGATGTCGATATCGCTGCTCGGTGCAGCCTTGCTGACGATCGCCACCGCCTTTGCCCCGAACTGGCATCTGCTGCTCGTCATCCGCGCCCTGCAGGGGCTGGCTCTCGGCGGCGTGCCTGCCGTCGCCATGGCCTATCTCGCCGAGGAAATCGATCCGCGCGGCCTTGGCGCCACCATGGGTCTCTATGTCGGCGGCACGGCCTTCGGCGGCATGTCCGGCCGCGTACTGACCGGCATCTTCGCCGAATATCTCAGCTGGCGGCCGGCGCTCTTTCTCATCGGCGCCATCGGCCTTGCCGCGGCGCTCGGCTTCATCGCCCTGCTGCCGCCATCGCGGAATTTCGTCCGCCGGCCGGGCTTCGATCCGCGCTTTCACGCCAAGGCCTGGCTCGGCCACCTCGCCAATCCGGTGCTGCCCTTCATCTTCGCCATTGCCTTCCTGGCGATGGGCTCCTTCGTGACCATCTACAATTACGCCGGCTTCCGTCTCGTGGCTCCGCCCTATGGCCTCAACCAGACCGAACTCGGCCTGATCTTCACCGTTTATCTCTTTGGCATCGGCGGCGCCTCGACCGGCGGCCTGATCGGAGATCGGATCGGGCACTTCTCTGTGCTGCTCTTCGGCCTCGCGCTGACCGCCGCCGGCACCGCGTTGACACTCTCCGTCGCGCTGCCATCGATGATCCTCGGCATTATCGTGCTGACGGCCGGTTTCTTCATGAGCCATTCCATCGCCAGCGGCCTCGTCGGCAGGCTCGCGCATGGCACCAAGGGCCACGCCTCGTCGCTCTATATGCTCGCCTATTACGTCGGCTCCAGCGTCATGGGGTCGGCGGGCGGCTGGTTCTGGGCAATCGACGGCTGGGCCGCCGTCGTCACCTTCACCCTTGTCATGCTGACGCTCGCCTTTATCTCCGCCTGTGCCGCGCAGCGTCTAGCAAGGGGAAAGGCATGATCCGCATAGACCATCTCGATCATCTCGTGCTGACCGTCGCCGATATCACAGCCACCTGCGATTTCTATTCCCACATCCTCGGCATGTCGGTCGAAACCTTCGCGGAGGGCCGCAAGGCACTGAAATTCGGCCGCCAGAAGATCAACCTGCATCGGGCCGGCCACGAATTCGAACCCAAGGCCAGACATCCAATCCCCGGCTCCGGCGACCTCTGCTTCATCGCCGAGACGCCGCTTGCCGACGTCAGCGCCCATTTGCGGGCGTCGGACATTGTGATCGAAGAGGGCCCGGTCGAGCGCACCGGCGCCACCGGACGGTTGCGTTCGGTTTATTTCCGAGATCCTGACAGCAATCTCATCGAGGTTTCGAATCTGATCGACTGACGCTCGATAGGCCGGTACCGGCTTGCGGGTTCAATCCAGACGGATATAGGGCACGTCCTTCTTCACCACCTCATCCAGCGCCTCTTCGTAGCCCGCGTCAGCATACCGCATGACGCCCAAGGCGGTGTCGTTGGTCAGCGCGTGGTCGAGCCGCTCGTCGGCGGCTTCGGTGCCGTCGGCGATGACGGTGACGCCGCAGCTCGTCATGTAGCCGGCATAGCCGCCGCCGCCGGAATGGACGACGACGAGATCGGCCATCGACGAGCAGAGCATCATCGCATCGATCAGCGGCCAGTCGGCGATCGCGTCGGAACCGTCCTTCATCCGCTCGGTCATGATATTGGGATGCGCCATGGCGCCGGCATCGAGATGGTCGCGGGAAAAGGCGACGGGACCTTTCAATTCGCCGCCTGCGACCAGCGCATTGACGCGCCGCGCCAGCATCGTGCGTTCGCCGTGGCCGAGCCAGGCGATGCGGGCCGGCAGCCCCTCGAAGGGAACGTGCTCGCGCGCCAACCGGATCCAGTTGGTGATGATCTTGTTGTCGGGGAAGAGTTCGAGCAGCAGGTCGTCGATGCGGGCGATATCGCTCTCCTCGCCCGACAGCGCCATCCAGCGGAAGGGGCCGATCGCCCGGGCAAAGAGCGGCCTCAGATAAGCTTCGGTGAAGATCGGAATGTCGAAGGCATTGCTGACACCGCCCTCTTTCGCCTGGGTGCGGATGAGGTTGCCGTTGTCGAAGACCTCGGAGCCGCGATTCTGGAAATCGAGCATCGCCGTGACATGCTCGACGATCGAAGCGCGGCTTGCCGCCATCAACTGCCCCTGGCCATCGTCGCGCAGTTCTCTCACCTGATCGAGGCTCATGCCCTTCGGCACGTAGCCATAGACCAGATCGTGCGCCGAGGTCTGGTCGGTGACGATGTCGGGCAAGATGCCGCGCCTTGCGATTTCGGGATAGACCTCCGCCGCATTGCCGACGAGGCCGACGGAGAGCGCCCGCCTGTCCTTCACCGCCGCATCGATCATCTCAAGGGCGGTATCGAGATCGGGCGCGATCTCCTGGAGATAACCGATCTGCTGGCGCTTGCGGGCGCGCTCCGGATCGATGTCGACGCAGAGGATCGCAGCACCCGCCATGCGGCCGGCGAGCGGCTGCGCTCCGCCCATGCCGCCGAGACCGGCCGTCAGCACGAAGCGGCCGGCGAGATCGCCGCCGAAGCGCCGCTCGGCAATGCGCATGAAGATCTCGTAAGTGCCCTGGATGACGCCCTGGCTGCCGATATATTGCCAGGCGCCCGCCGTCAGTCCGCCCCAGCAGATCAGGCCCTTGCGCTGCAGCTCGTAGAACACCTCGGCTTTCGCCCATTGCCCGACGATATTGCAGTTCGCCATGATGACGAGCGGCGCCTTGGCATGCGTCTTCACCAGCCCGATCGGCTTGCCGGACTGGATCAGCAGCGTCTGATCCTCCTCCATCTCGGTTAGCGCTTTGACGATGCCCTTATGCGCCGACCAACTGCGGGCCGCCTTGCCGAGCGCGGCATAGACGATCAGATTGTCGGGATCCTCGCCGACGGACAGAACGTTTTCGAGCAGCCGCAGCAGCGCTTCCTGCCGCCAGCCCTTGGCGCGCAGCTCCGGCCCGCCGGGAATCGGAAATTTCGGATGACGTGGATTGGCCTTCGGCATGGTTGTTTCCTCGCTTGGTCTCTGTTTTCCCTTCTCCCCGCCGGGGGTCCGAAGGACGGGTCGAGACCTGTGGCTCGACCCCGGTCGGTGGCCCGAAGGGTCGGATGAGGGGGCGGCACGGCAGGACCGATATGTTGCCCTTCGCTTGCGCTCAAGGCATTCGCGGCCCTGCCGCTCACCCCTCATCTGTCCTTCGGACATCTTCTCCCCGCTGGGGAGAAGGGGAGTCGCAGGTTATTTGCCTGGCAGCGATTCCACATAGGCGAGCGCGCCATCGAGCAAGCGCCGTCGCAGCGCATCGTCGCCGTAAACCTCGGCCGTCGCCCGCACCCAGCCCTGCATTATCCGTTCGCCGGACAGCATCTGGATCACGCCAGGCAGCGCCAGCGCCCAACCGTCATTGCCTTTGCCGAGGCGGATCAGCATGCCGTCATTGCGCGCACCGCAAAGCAGATTGCCGTTCAGCAGGAAGGCCCGGCCGCCGAACATGGATTTTTCGGTAAGCCCCCGCCAGTCGCCAAGTTCCTCGCGCAGCAGTTCTTCGAGGCCGGGATCGCGCGTCATGGCTCAGGCCTTCGTTTCCAGCGCATAGCGGGCGATTTCGATCCCCATCGCCTTTTCGACGACGGGATAGACGGTCGGATCGAGCACACTTGCCGACAGCGGAATGATATCCTTCGGCACATGCAGGATGAAGACCTGCATGCCTTCCCTGAGCTGACCGACACTGAGCGGCTCGCCCTCCGGTGACAGCGTGGTGATCACGGCGGGGAAGGTGGCAAGCCGGCCGCCATCGGCATCGTCCACGGCCATATATTCGTTCATCACATGCAGCGTCACCGCTTTTGCCCCCGAACCGACGATGACCGTGCCGATGTCGAAGGCTTCCCTGGTGTAGACGACGTCTTTTCGAGAGATGACGCCTTCGGCGAGAATATGCCCGCCCGTCGTTTTGCAGATCGCGTCGATGACGGACCCGCCGCGTTTCTCCGCCGCGATGATCGCCTCTCCGAGCGCAAGCGCCATTGAGATGCCGCCGAGTGCCGCATGGCTGCGGACATAGGAGGCTCTGAGCGGATTGCGGCAGCTGGCGATGAAGCCGCCGGATTGATCGGCGGCGGCGCGCAGCACCGGCGAGATCTTCGCCGTCGCCCCCTTCACCACCAGTTCGATATAGCGGTTTTCGGCGCGATTGCCGCCGACGGCGGTCTGGATCATCGGCTCGGGGGAGCCGGCCATGCCGATCGAGCCCATGTCGCCTGTGGGATGGGCGCGGATATCGCCGACCGCATCGACCACCTTGGTGCCGAGGATCGCCGAGGGCAGCCAGCCGTTCAGCGTCGAGGACTTGCCGTTCTGGCCGATGATCAGCCCGGAAAGCTTTTCGCCCAGCGCCTCCTGCAGGAGCTGCACGGCCTTCACATAATCGATGCCCTGCATTTCCCAGGGCGTCGTGGAGGCCGGCGCGCCGATGGCAGCAGCCGTCGCGATCCAGTCATCGGCCCGCAGCTCGTCGATCGAGACCAGCTCCGGCTTGCCGGCATTGACGGCCGCCAGCCCGAGCATGCGCCCGTGATCGGCCCAGCCGCCGCCGCCGGCGGCATAGACGGAGCCGCCCTTGACGGCGGCTTCGACGTCCTTCTCAACCAGTATGCGTCCCATCGGCCTTCTCCCGCTTCGAATCCTTATCCATCTCGCGCACCGCCTCGAACAGCACGGCGGCGCCGAGCGCGATGTCGTCATTGTCGGCCCACTCGTCGGCGCAATGGCTGCGGCCTGCCCGGCAGGGCACGAAGATCATGGCCGCCGGCGCCACCTTGGCGATCCAGGCCGTGTCGTGTCCGGCGCCCGAGGCCATGCGCCGATGTTTCGCGCCGACGCGCTCGCAGGCGGCCTCGAGCGTCGAAAGCAGCCCGGCATCGCCGGGCGTCGGCAGATTGTCGGATACCCGGTTCGGCGCCTCGATCCTCACGCCATAGGCGGTCGCCAGCTTTTCGACATGGCCTTCGAGCCAGCGGCAGAAAGCCTCCATGTCGGCGCGGATTTCCGCGCGCCCGTCAATCAGCAGCACGACCTTCGACGGCACGACATTGGCGGCATTCGGCTCGATCCTGAATTCGCCGACCGTCGCCGCAAAATGCCCCGGCGTTCGGGCAAGTTCGGCGGCGGCGTTGCGGATGTCGAGCACCAGCTGCGATGCCGCCACCAGCGCATCCGCCCGCCGGTCCATCGGCGTCGTGCCGGCATGGTCGGCTCGCCCCTCGACGGCAATTTCGATGCGGGTGATGCCGGCGATCGCGGTGACGATGCCGATATCCTTCCGTTCGGCTTCGAGCACCGGCCCCTGCTCGATATGCAGCTCGAGAAAGCCCGCAATATCCGGCCTCTTCTGCTGCGCCAGGACGGCAGGCTCGCCGCCCACCCGGGCAATACCCCCGGCAAGATCGAGATCGCCGCTGGCGCGCGAAAGCCAGGCCTCCGGCAGTTGCCCGGTCATGCCGCGGCTGCCGATGCAGGAGACGCCGAAGATGCTGACTTCTTCGGCGAGGAAATCGACCACCTCCAGATCGTGGTCGAGCTCGATGGTCTGGTCGCCGAGCGCCCGCGCCACCTCAAGCGCCGCGATCACGCCGGCAATGCCGTCGAAACGGCCGCCGTCCGGCACCGTGTCGGAATGCGAACCGAGCATGATCGTGCCGAGCCACGGCTTGCGGCCGGTGCGCCGGCCGATCAGATTGCCGGCCGCGTCGAACCGCGTTTCCAGTCCGGCCGCCTTCATCCGCGCTTCGAGATAGCTCCGGCCTTCGCGAAAGAGCGGCGAGAAGGCTCGCCGCGTCCAGGGATGCCCGGGCTCGGTGATCGCGGCCAGCGCCTCGATATCCTCAGCGATCCTGCTGGCATTGACGGGAAGATTGCGGCTCATGCACCGTCTCCCGCAATGATGTGGCGCGACGGCGGCCGGACGAACCGGCCGGTGCCGGGTTTGGCCAGCACTTTGCCGCCCTCGGCGATCTTTTCGCCGCGCAGGTAGGTGGCCGCCACCGTCCAGGGCAGGGCAATGCCGTTATAGGGGCTCCAGCCGACGACATTGTTGCCGCTTGCCGACGCATCATAGACGCTGTCCCGCGGTTCCAGCACGGTGATATCGGCATCTTTGTCCGGCGTCAGCGCCCCCTTGATATGGTCGAGCCGGAAATGCTTGGCCGGATTCTCCGCCATCAGCCTGGCCGCCCAAGTCAGCGGAATGCCGCGCTCGATGGCGCCTTTGACGAAAAGCGGCACCATCACCTCGAGGCCCGGCACGCCGGATGCGTTGGCGAGCATGTCGGGATTGGTCTTGCGGTTCTCCGACCAGCTGACGTGATCGGTCGAAACCAGCCAGACATCGCCGTCGGCCACCTTCCGCCAGAGCTTCTCCACCTCGGCGCGCGGCCGCAGCGGCGGATTGATCTTCGCCTTGCCGCCGAGGCGCTTGACGTCGTTCTCTTCGTCGAGCGTCAGATAATGGATGCAGCATTCGACCGTCGCCGCAAAGCCGTCACGCCGATAGGCGCGGGCGATATCGTAGCCGCGCCCGAGCGAGCAATGCACCACATGCGCGGGGCAGCCGGTGGCGGCACCCGTCTCGAAGATCGTGTGCATGGCCAGGAGTTCGGTGATCGGTGGCCGTGACAGGCCGTGCGCCCGCCAGTCGGTGATGCCGCGCACCTTCACTTGCTCGATATAGCTGCGCACCGCCTCGTCGTCTTCATTGTGCACGCCTGCTGTCAGCCCCGTCGGCGCGATGGCGGCAAAGCAGGCGTCGAGCAGGGCCGGGGGAATGCGCGGAAAACGCTTGGGATCGGTGCCGAACGTCGAGAATTTGAAGGCGGCGACGCCCGCCTCGACCATCTCGCCGATCCGCGCCGGGCCTTCCTCCGGATCGACGGTGCCGTAAAGCGCGAAGTCGACGCGCGCCTGCTGCCCGGCATGGTCGATCTTGCGTTTGACCGCCGCCGCCGAGCAAACGAGATCGCCCTCGTCATAGGGCATGTCGACGATCGTTGTCACGCCGCCGGCCGCTGCCGACCGCGTCGACCAGATGAAGTCTTCCTGGTTCTTCTGGGAAAGCGAATGCACCTGGGCGTCGATCGCGCCGGGCAGGATCAGCGCTCTGTCGAGCAGATGCCGCTCACGCGCCGCCGGCGGCACGCCGAGGCCGACCTCGGCGATCTTGCCGTCGCGGGCGGCGACATAGCCCTCGTCGAGAATGCGGTCCGGCAGCACCACCGTGCCCTGCAGAACGAGATCGAAGTCCATGCCGTTCCTCCTAGAATGAAGTCAGACCGTTGCCGGCCGGGGCAGGATGCCAAAGCGCGAGCTGCTTTCGCACGGCATTGATGCTCCGACTGGTTAATGTAGAACAGGATCCCAATTTTCAGGCCCTGGCCTGACATCATCCTGTTCAGCTGGCCAGCCGCTCCTCGATGGGTTCCGGCGAGCCGAGTGCGAAGAAGTCGTCGAAGGAGGCGATCGGCACCTGCTCGGTCAATTTTGCCAGAAAATCGTCCGATCCGAGCTCTTCCTCGATCGCCTCCACCTCGGCCGAAAGCGGCCGGTCGACGGTATAAAAAGCCGCGTGTTTGCGCACGACCTGATAAAGCATGCCGGCGACGCCCTTCGGTTCGTCTCCGAGAATGTCGATTGCCTGGGCCGACAGCAGCGCCTCGAGTGCCGCAAGCCGCTTCAGCGCCTGCATCTGCCGCTCGAAGCGCTCGATGACGAGCGGCAGGAAGGCCGCTTCGTCCTCCAGGCCGGCCGCCACGACCAGCGATTGCGCCGAAACGGGACCGGACATCGACAGGACGCGCGAGAAGATTTCGCCGGCAAGCTTGATGATCGGCCCGAAGCCGGTGGCGATCCGACCCGGCGGCACCAGATTGACCGGCAGGTCGCGCCGCTGGCCGTTGCCGAGAATGACGCAGCGGTTGAAGGCGTTGCGTGCCGCATGCGCCATGCACAGCGCCGCCGATTCGAGCAGGATGGTCACGTCGAGCGGCAGCGAACCGCCCGAGGTCATCACCCTGCCTTCCACCACCACGGGATTGTCGTCCGAGCGTCCGGTGGCGGCAAGGATCTTGTGGCCGGTCGACAGCAGGTTTTCGATGACGGCGCCGAACACCTGGGCGATCATGCGCAGGCTGAGCGGATCCTGCACATGCGTCGCGACCGGCCAGTTCCAGTCCTCCGACGCATTGCAGAGCCAGGCGCCGATCAGCGCCTCGCGCGCCGTGCCGACATGGCGGACGGCCTTCCAGGGATCGCGGGAGGCGCCGAGCGCGCCGGCCGCCATCATCGCCGTCGCCAGCAGGACGCGGATCGAGGCCGCCGCATTGCGTGTCGTTTCCGCCGCCGCGGCAAAGCTCACGGCATTGACGCTGAGCGAGGCGAGGCTGTCGCGCGGCGCCATCCGCACCGGTTCCAGCCCTGCCGCCCGGAAGGCGTCGGCTGCCTGCATCCGCTGGCCGCGATAGACCGCTTCGCCGACGCCGGTCAGCACCGCGCCGATCTGCCCCATCAGGCCGATATCGGCGCAGCCGATCGAGCCGGTGCGGCGCACGACCGGAATGAGATCGGCCTCCAGCATCCTGATATAGGCCTCGATCAGCTCCGGCGTGCAGCCGACCTGGCCGGTCAGCGCCGTATTGACGCGGATCGCCATGGCGTTGCGCACAACATTGCAGGAAAACGGCGTGCCGGTGCCGAAATGATGGGCGCGCACCAGGCCGAGATTGAAAGTGTCGAGTTCGTCGGCCGACCACTCCACATCCTTCATGGCGCCGACACCTGTAGTCGAGCCGTAGACCGGCATGCCCGAAGCAATCGCATCCTCGACGATCTCGCGGGCGATGGCGATGCGGGCCATGCCGGTTGCCGAAGCAGAAATCGCCGCCTTGCCCGCACCGATGGTCACCATCTCGGCAAAACCAAGCGGTCGTCCGGAAAGTTCGATGCCGGGGCGTTCGTGCTGCATGGGGCCAGATCTCCTAGAACAGGATGATTTTAGGCCGGTCCGGCCGAAAATCTGAATCCTGTTCTAAATTAAAGAGTCAGAGCATGATGTCGCCCGAAAACCGCTCACACTTTTCGGCATCATGCTCTAACGGTGAGACTAAGCGAGCCCTCCGTTATATGGGATATCCTAAATGCCGAACACAGCATGTTATCGGGAGGCGGTCAGCTCAGCATCCAGGCAATATAGAGAAGCGTCAATGCGATGACCCACAGCGCGAATTCTGGCCGAGCGGTTGTGCCGTGCTTCGGCCTTGCCGATCGCCTCGGCCGTCTCCTCGTCGAAACGCAGGCCGTGCTCGCTCATATGCAGGAGCTGATGGTGGAATTTTTCGGTCTTCGCCGCAATTTCCGGCACGGCTTCGGCAAGCTTGACCGCCGCCTTCAGCCCGTCCTTGAGATCGGTGGCGATCCGCTTCGGCCCGAGATTGTTGCGAATCCAGTCGCCGACGACGGGCTCGGAGGCCTTCCACATGTTGAAGCGCGGGTTGAGCATGCGTGACACGCCCTCGACGACGACCATGGTCTTCTGCAGCATCACCAGTTCCGGCCGGGTCGCCATGTCGAAGAGTTCGGTCACTTCGAAAAGCAGCGTCAAGAGCTTGCCCATCGAGATCGTCTCGGCCGGCTGTCCATGGATCGGCTCGCCGATCGCCCGGATTGCCTGGGCGAAGCTCTCGACATTGTGGTGGCCGGGCACATAGCCGGCCTCGAAATGCACCTCGGCGACGCGAATGTAATCGCGGGTGATGAAGCCGTAGAGGATTTCGGCGAGGAACCGCCGTTCCTTCTTGCCGAGCCGCCCGACAATGCCCATGTCGACGGCGACGATCATGCCACCGGCATCGACGAACAGATTGCCCGGATGCATGTCGGCATGGAAGAAGCCGTCGCGCAGCGTATGGCGCAGGAACGACTGGATCAGCGTGTCGGCGAGCAGGTTGAGATCGTGGCCGGCCGCGCGCAGCCCCTCGACGTCAGACATTCTCGTGCCGTCGATCCACTCCATGGTGATGACGTCGCGGCCCGTGCGCTCCCAGTCGACCTTCGGGACGCGGAAGCCGGGATCGCTGTCGGTGTTTTCGGCGATCTCCGAAAGCGCTGCCGCCTCCAGGCGAAGATCCATCTCCACCTTCGTCGTCTGTTCGAGCGTCTTCGTCACCTCGACCGGCCGCAACCGCCGGCTCGACGGCATGAAGCGCTCCTGCATATGGGCGACGAGGTACATGGCCTCGATGTCGTGCGCAAAACGCTGGCGCACGCCGGGTCGCACGATCTTGACGGCGACCTTCTTGCGGCCCTGCGATGTCTCGACTTCGGCCGGGTGCACCTGGGCGATCGAGGCGGCGGCGATCGGCTCGCCGAAGCTTGCATAGAGTTCGCCGATCGGCCGCCCGAGCGAGCCTTCGATATTCGCCTTTGCGGCAGCCGAGGGAAAGAAGGCCATCCGGTCCTGCAGCTGCGACAGGTCGTTGGCGAATTCGACGCCGACGACATCCGGCCGCGTCGCCAGGAACTGCCCGATCTTCACATAGGAAGGACCGAGCCGCTCGACCGCCTGCGCCAATCGGTCGCTGCGCTTCTGATGCTTTGCCTTGCTTCGCTCGAAAATCGTGACGAAGGATTTGGCGAGCGCGACCGAAGGCGGCAGGCCTTCGGAAGGAAGCGCCGAGACGACGCCCTCACGCACCAGCACCCAGCCGACGCGCCAAAGGCGGAAATAGGCTCCGAAAGTGCTCATGCAGGAATGCCCCGGTGACGGAGGTTCGTCTCTTTTTTCTTCATTCCCTCAGAGCTTCCAGCCGGAATGCAGCGCGGCGATGCCGCCGGTATAATTGGTGTAGCTGACGCGCGAAAAGCCGGCCTGGCGGATCATCGCCGCGAAATTCTCCTGGTTCGGGAATTTGCGGATCGATTCCACCAGATACTGGTAGGGTTCGGCATCGCCGGTGATCGCCTTGCCGAATTGCGGAATGGCGTTGAACGACCAGGCGTCATAGATCTTGTCGAGCAGCGGCATGTCGACTTCGGAAAATTCGAGCACCAGCAGCCGGCCGCCGCGCTTCAGCACGCGATAGGCCTCAGCCAGCGCAACATCGATCCGCGGCACGTTGCGGATGCCGAAGGCGATCGTATAGGCGTCGAAGCTGGCGGCCTCGAAGGGCAGCTCCTCGGCATTGGCCTCGACGAAGGTGAGATTGCCGGAAAGCTTCTTCTTTTCCGCCCGCTCGGCGCCGACGCCGAGCATCGAGCCGTTGATGTCGAGCACGGTCGCATGCGCCTGCCGGCCCGAAGCCTCGACGATGCGGAAGGCGATGTCGCCGGTGCCGCCGGCAACGTCGAGCACCTTGTAGCCCGGCTCCTTGCGCGGATTGAGCGCGGCGATCATCGCATCCTTCCAGACCCGGTGCATGCCCATCGACATGACATCGTTCATGATGTCGTAGCGTTTGGCGACCTTGTGGAACACCTGGTTGACCATGCCCTGCTTCTCGCCGCCGGGCACTTCGCGAAAGCCGTAGGAGGTCTCCATGCCGCCATCGGCGGAAGTGCGGCTTTCTGACATCAGGCTGCTCCGTTCCTTCAAGATTCGGACACGGCGGCCATAGCGAAAGACCGCGCGCGACGTTATCACTGGGCCGCGCTCTCCGCGGCTCACTGGCGCTATAGCGCACATCGTCCTCGGTTGAAACACGTTCGATATAGATGGGTTAAGATGCCGGAATTGCCAGAAGTCGAAACGGTCAAACGCGGGCTGGCGCCGGCGATGGAGGGGGCTCGCGTCGCAAGGCTGGAGCTGCGCCGCAGGGATCTGCGCTTCCCCTTTCCCGATGCCTTGGCGGACAGGGTTTCCGGCCGCACCATTATCGGGCTTGGCCGCCGCGCCAAATATCTGCTGGTCGATCTCGACGACGGCAATACGCTGATTTCCCATCTCGGCATGTCCGGTTCCTTCCGTATCGAGGAAGGTGCGGCCTCGGCGATGCCGGGCGAATTCCACCATGCCCGCACCAAGGACGAGAAGCACGATCACGTCGTCTTTCATCTCGAGGGCGCCGGCGGCCCGCGCCGCGTCGTCTATAACGACCCGCGCCGTTTCGGCTTCATGGATATGGTAAGACGTGCCGATCTTGCCGCCCACCCTTTCTTCCGCGATCTAGGCCCGGAGCCGACGGGAAACGATCTCGGCGCCGCCTATCTCGCCGACCGTTTCCGCGACAAGGCGCAGCCCTTGAAGAGCGCGCTTCTCGACCAGAAGAACATCGCCGGTCTCGGCAATATATATGTCTGCGAGGCGCTGTGGCGTTCGCATCTTTCGCCGATTCGCGCCGCCGGCACGCTGGTGACGCCGGGCGGCAAGCCGAAGGAAAAGCTCGGCCTGCTCGTCGCCTCGATCCGCGACGTCATCGCCGATGCGATCGCCGCCGGCGGATCGTCGCTGCGCGACCATATCCAGACGGACGGATCGCTCGGCTATTTCCAGCATTCCTTCTCCGTCTATGATCGCGAAGGTCAGGCTTGCGGCACGCCCGGCTGCGGCGGTACGGTCGCCCGTATCGTCCAGGCGGGGCGCTCCACCTTCTATTGCGCCGCCTGCCAGAAATAAGAGAGAACCGGGAGACCAGCATGGCTTACGAGACCCTGATCGTCGAAACCCGAGGCAATGTCGGCCTCGTCACGCTGAACCGACCGCAGGCGCTGAATGCATTGAATTCCACCGTCCTGAGGGAGCTGAAGGCAGCCTACGCCGGCTTCCATGCCGACGAGGCGATCGGCGCCATCGTCATCACCGGCTCCGAACGCGCCTTTGCCGCCGGCGCCGACATCAAGGAGATGCAGTCGCTCCAGTTCGCCGACATCTATAAGAGTGATTTCATCAGCGGCTGGGATGACATCGCCAAGGCGCGCAAGCCGGTCATCGCCGCAGTCAGCGGCTTTGCCCTCGGCGGCGGCTGCGAGCTTGCCATGATGTGCGATTTCATCATCGCCTCGGAGACGGCGAAGTTCGGCCAGCCGGAAATCACCCTCGGCGTCATCCCCGGCATGGGCGGCTCGCAACGGCTGACGCGCGCCGTCGGCAAGGCGAAGGCGATGGATCTTGTCCTGACAGGCCGGATGATGGATGCGGCGGAAGCCGAACGATCGGGACTCGTTTCGCGTGTAGTGGCGCCCGAGCGTCTTCTCGACGAGGCTCTTGCCGCGGCGGAAAAGATCGCCTCCCTTTCGCAGCCCTCGGTGATGATGGCCAAGGAGGCGGTCAACCGTGCCTTCGAGACGACGCTGGAGGAAGGGCTTCGCTTCGAGCGCCGCCTGTTTCACAGTCTCTTTGCCACCGATGATCAGAAAGAAGGCATGGCGGCCTTTGTCGAGAAGCGCAAACCTGCCTTTCAGCACCGTTGAATGCTTTTCGATGCTTCCGGCTGGAAAGCTTGAAAATCTGCGTTGACGTGGGCCGGCTTTAGGGTTATATGCCCGCCCACGGTTCGGAAAGCCGCTCTGGTTTTCCGCGATTGCTCCCGCATTGCTGGATTTTGTGGCCGCAGGGCCCGCGGTAATGGCGGAGTTTGTTCGAATTCTTGAGAGAGGCATCCATGGCCAATACAACTTCGGCGAAAAAAGCGACCCGCAAGATCGCCCGCCGTACCGACGTCAATAAGGCTCGTCGCTCGCGCGTTCGCACTTTCGTTCGCCAGGTCGAAGAGGCTATCGCATCCGGTGACGCCGACAAGGCGAAGGCCGCTTTCCTGGCCGCTCAGCCGGAGCTTGCCCGCGCCGCCAGCAAGGGCGTCCTGCACTCCAACACGGCATCGCGCAAGGTCTCTCGCTTGGCCGCTCGTGTGAAGGCTCTTTCGGTCACCGCGACCGCGTAATCTTCCGTTAACGACCTCCTCGTTATGATTAGCCCGGTAATTTTACCGGGCTTTTTCGATTCAGCTGATCGGCGTCTTCATGGTTAATCGCACGACTGTTTCGTGTCAACGCCATGACAGGAAAAGTCCTTAAAAAACAATGGCTTGCGCAAGGATGCTTTCGCGCTGGGCGACTCTGGCCTGCGCTCCGGGGACCCTGGGCGAGTCAAGAAGATTTTTATTTTTTTTCTTTCATTGCGTGTCAAAATAGCCCGAACGGGGAATCTCCTTGATTCAAAAGCGATTCTTTTTTGACGCTGGTGTGACGCCCGAAAAGGGCGGACGGAGTCAATGGCCGCATCTTAATTTTGCGTAAAATTCATCGTTGATCTTGCCATTTGATCCTGCCTAAATGGCTTCCAACAAAGGGCGCGGACATCACCTGCAGAGGCTCGGTCTTAACTGCCACGTCGGCAGGGCGATAAGTTTGTGCCATTTGTTACGGAGCCTTGCGCTTCCGTTTTTTCAAGCACTCGACGGATTTGAGCCGTAACGTGGCTGTTACGGGGCAGGGATGTTTTGTGCCTATGGCAACCACACGTTTAACGTGAGCTGCCGGATAGGGATAGTAATATTGCGTTCGGGCTGGTCGGCCGAAAACGAGGATCGACCGCCAGCCTGGCACGGAAGCCGATGAAGGTTGCCGCATGAACGCGGTACCTGCACCGGTGTTCTGCGCCATGTTTGAGTGAACCGGCAGGCGAGTGGCTTCATGAGGATGCCGCCAGCCCGTCAAAGGCGGGGAATGCTCGGACGGCTGTTTTAGCGGGGGCCGCCCGGTGGAATTGAAAGGCGGCATTATGCAGATGAATACGATGACGGCAGGCGGGCACGACAACGGGGATGCGGCACCGCAGGCGTTCGGCTCCATTCGCCTGGAAATGGGGGAAGCAAAGGCGGAAATGAAGCAGAGCATTTTGTTCGAGCGCGTCAGCGCGCGCTTGAAGGCCCAGGTCGGCCCTGATGTCTATGCCAGCTGGTTTGCCAGGTTGAAGCTGCATTCGGTATCGAAGAGCGTCGTTCGCCTGTCGGTTCCCACGACCTTCCTGAAGTCGTGGATCAACAATCGTTATCTCGATCTCATCACCGGTCTGTTCCAGGCCGAAGATCCGGAAATCTTGAAGATCGAAATCCTGGTGCGCACGGCGACGCGCAGCGGCATGAAGGCCGCCGACGAGGTGGTCCAGCCCGAGCCGGCTGCTCCCGCGCAGATGCGCCGCCAGCCAAGCGCCCAGCCGGCCGGCCAGGCCGTCCAGCAGGCGGTTTCGGCTGTTGCCGCCGCAAGGCCGGCGAGCTTTGGTTCGCCGCTCTTCGGTTCGCCGCTCGATAGCCGTTTCACCTTCGAAACCTTCGTGGAAGGCAGCTCCAACCGCGTCGCGCTTGCGGCTGCCAAGACGATTGCTGAGGCCGGTTCCGGCGCCGTGCGCTTCAATCCGCTCTTCGTCCATTCGACGGTCGGGCTCGGCAAGACCCACCTGCTGCAGGCGATCGCCAATGCGGCGGTGCAGAACCCGCGGGCTCTGCGCGTCGTCTATCTGACGGCGGAATATTTCATGTGGCGCTTCGCCACCGCGATCCGCGACAACGACGCGCTGACGCTGAAGGATTCGCTGCGCAACATCGACCTCTTGATCATCGACGACATGCAGTTCCTGCAGGGCAAGATGATCCAGCACGAATTCTGCCATCTCCTCAACATGCTGCTCGACAGCGCCAAGCAGGTGGTCGTGGCCGCCGACCGCGCGCCCTGGGAGCTGGAATCGCTCGATCCCCGCGTCCGCTCGCGCCTGCAGGGCGGTGTGGCGATCGAACTCGATGCGCCGGATTACGAAATGCGTCTCGAAATCCTCAAGCGCCGCCTTGCGGCCGCCCGCCTGGAGGATCCGTCGCTCGAAATTCCGGCCGACCTGCTCCAGCACGTCGCCCGCAACATCACGGCCAGCGGCCGCGAACTCGAAGGCGCCTTCAACCAGCTGATCTTCCGCCGCTCCTTCGAGCCGAACCTGTCGATCGAGCGCGTCGACGAACTGCTCGCCCATCTCGTCGGCTCCGGCGAGCCGCGCCGTGTGCGCATCGAGGATATCCAGCGCATCGTCGCCAGGCACTACAATGTCTCGCGCCAGGAACTGGTCTCCAATCGCCGCACCCGCGTCATCGTCAAGCCGCGCCAGATTGCCATGTATCTGTCCAAGACGCTGACGCCGCGCTCCTTCCCCGAGATCGGCCGCCGTTTCGGCGGGCGTGATCACACGACCGTGCTGCACGCCGTGCGCAAGATCGAGGAGCTGATATCGGGAGACACCAAGCTTTCGCATGAAATCGAGCTGCTGAAGCGGCTGATCAACGAATAAGTGGTGGATTTTCGAGGACATTCGACGGCCGGGAGCGATTCCGGCCGTTTTCCTTTATAAGCTTTTTATTCTATACCTCCGGCCATCCCGTGCACGTCCGATTTGGAGCGGCGCGCATCGGACAAAAATGAAAGCGCCGAAGCGGGCGCGTGGGAGGATATGCATGAGTTTCAAAAAGATTGCCGTTCTCGGCCTGGGCAAGGTCGGACGGCTGGCGGCGACGCTGTTGCATGAAGGCGGCTTCGAGGTGATCGGCATCGATGCGCAATTGCCGCTGGGCGATCTGCCGTTCAAGTGCCGCACCGGCGATATTTCCGACGCTCAGGTGATTGGCGAACTGCTCTCCACCGTCGAGGCGGTGCTCTCCTGCCTTCCTTACCATCTGAACATCGAACTGGCCCGCGCCGCCCATCTTGCCGGCATCCATTATTTCGATCTGACCGAAGACGTTCCCACAACCAATTTCATCATCGAACTGTCGAAGACGGCCCGCGGCCTGATGGCGCCGCAATGCGGCCTGGCGCCGGGTTTCGTCGGCATTGTCGGGGCAAGCCTTGCCGACGGCTTCGAGCGCTGCCGCTCGATCCGCATGCGCGTCGGCGCCCTGCCGCAGCATCCGACCGGCCTTCTCGGCTATGCCTTCAACTGGTCGCCGGAGGGCGTCGTCAACGAATATCTGAACGATTGCGAGGTCATCGAGGGCGGTGTGCGCAAGCTGGTCTCGCCGATGGAATGGCACGAGACCATCTATGTCGGCGGCGTCAAGCTCGAAGCCTTCACCACCTCGGGCGGTCTCGGCACGATGTGCGACACCATGCTCGGCAAGATCGACAATCTCGACTACAAGACCATGCGTTACCCCGGCCATATGGAGCTGATGAACTTCTTCTTCCATGAGCTTCTGATGCGCGACAAGCGCGCACTCGCCGGCGAGATCCTGACCAATGCCAAGCCGCCCGTCGAAGACGACGTCGTCTACGTCCACGTCGCCGCCGAGGGGACGGAGAATGGCAGCCTGCGCCGCAAGGAATTCGTGCGCGCCTATTATCCGATCGAGATTGCCGGCGCGCGCCGCACGGCGATCGCCTGGACGACGTCGGCCTCCGTCGTCGCCGTTATCGAGATGGTCCGTGACGGGCTGCTGCCGGCGACCGGCTTCCTGCATCAGGAGCATATTCCGCTGGAGATGTTCCTGAAGACGCCGACCGGCAGCCTGTTCAAGGCGGGCGCCACTACAGCGCCGCGCGTCTCTTCAGACGCGCAAAGGACGCTGTAGCACTTTGAATTGCTGCATAATTTTATCCTTAAATCGATTTCGATTTAAGGAATTATGCAGTAGCACAGGTGAAAATGGATTTCCGGCGCGGCGGTAAGGTCATCGCCGCGCTGGCAACAATCCGTTGTCTGATATCAGCAGGCGAGGTCGGCGACGACGGAATCAAGGATCAGCATGCCCGCCGGTGTGCAGCGCAGCCGTGAATTGCCGATCCGCTCGATGAATTTATGTTCGAGCAGAAACTCTTCCCGCTTCGGATCGAGCTCGCGGCCGGAAAGCTGCTGCCAACGGGCGAGATCGACACCTTCCCGGAGCCGCAGCCCCATCAGCAGCAATTCGTCGGACTGTTCCTCATAACCCAACCGCTCTTCGTCGAGAATGCCGTGGCCGTCGCGCTCGACCATGTCGAGCCAGGCTTCCGGCTTGCGCTCGGTCGCCGTCGCGATTTTTTCGCGGCCGCGCGTCAGCCGGCCGTGCGCGCCCGGCCCGATGCCGGCATAATCGCCGTAACGCCAGTAAGTCAGATTGTGCCGGCTTTCCGCACCCGGCCGGGCGTGGTTGGAAACCTCATAGGCGGGCATGCCCTCGCGCGCGGTGATCTCCTGCGTCGCCTCATAGAGCACGGCCGATTGCTCGCCATCCGGCACGATCAGCTTGCCTGCCTTGTGCAGGCCGTAGAAGGGCGTGCCTTCCTCGATGGTCAGCTGGTAGAGCGAAAGATGATCGACCGCATAGGCGATCGCCTGCTTCAGCTCCCTTTCCCAGTCCTCGACCGTCTGGTCCGGCCGGGCATAGATGAGATCGAAGGACATGCGCGGGAAAATGTCGCGCGCGAGCCGGATCGCCTTCAGCGCTTCGGCGACGTCATGCAGCCGGCCGAGAAATTTCAGGTCGCGGTCGTTCAGCGCCTGCACGCCGAGCGAGACGCGATTGACGCCGGCCGCTCGGTAGCCGCGGAAGCGCTCGGCCTCGACGCTCGAAGGATTGGCCTCCATGGTGATCTCGACACCATCAGGCACATGCCAGTGCCGGGCAATGCCGTCGAGAATGGCGGCAACCGTTTCCGGCTGCATCAGCGAGGGCGTGCCGCCGCCGAGGAAGATGCTCGTCACCGTCTTCGGCCCGCTCATCGCCCGAACCGCCGCCGTCTCCTTCAGGAAGGCGGCGGCAAAGCGCTCCTGATCCACTGGCTGGTGGCGCACATGGCTGTTGAAGTCGCAATAGGGACACTTCGCCGCGCAGAAGGGCCAATGGACATAGACGCCGAAGCCGGGCTCGCCGGTATCGGGCAGCAGCGCCGCATCGCGCGAGGAGCCTGGCGTATCGAAATTGTCCACGTGGTAACCTTATGCCTCCAGGCAGTTTTCGACGAAGAGTTTGAAGGCGCGCGCCCGGTGCGACAGCGCCTGCGGCTTGCCGATATTCCAGCCGTGTTTTTCCTCGCCGCTCATTTCGCCGAAGGTAACGCCGTAACCCTCCGGCTGGAAGACCGGATCGTAGCCGAAGCCCTGCGTGCCGCGCGGCGGCCAGACGACATTGCCTTCCACTTCGCCGCGGAAGAGTTCGGTATGCCCGTCCGGCCAGGCGAGGCAGAGCACGCTGACGAAACGCGCGGTGCGCTGTTCAGGCATCGTCGCGCCTGCATCCTGCAGCGCCTTTTCCACCTTCGCCATCGCCATGTCGAAATCGCGCGTGCCGTCGGCTCTTTCCGCCCAATTGGCGGTGTAGACGCCGGGATCGCCGCCGAGCGCGTCGACCACCAGGCCGGAATCGTCCGACAGCGCCGGCATGCCGGCGGCATTGGCCGAGGCGACCGCCTTGATCGTCGCATTTTCCTCGAAGCTGGTGCCGGTCTCGTCGGGCTCGACGAAATTCAGCTCGGCCGCCGATTTGGCGGTGAAGCCGAGCGGTCCGATCAGTTCCTGGATCTCGCGGATCTTGCCGGCATTGTGGCTGGCGACGACGATGGTCTTCGTTTCAAGCTTGCGCATTCAGATATCCTGTTCGATGCCCCAGATTTTGGCCTCCGCGCATTCCAGGCTGTTGCCGGCCGGATCGCGGAAATAGATCGAGCGGCCGCCGTTCGGCCAATGCACCTCGGATTCGATCGCCACCCCTGCCGCTTTCAGCCGTTCGGCCATCGCATCGATATTGCGGCCGGAGACCCGGAAGCAGGCATGGCCCTCGCCGCTCGTGCCGTGCGGCGGCACCTGCAGGGCATTTGGCGCCGGCGGCTTTACCGTTTCCTCGGGGTTGAAGATCAGCAGCACGCCGGGGCCGCAGCGGAAGAAGACATGCCGGTTGGCCGCACGGGTGATCTTTTCAAGTCCGAGAACGTCTTCGTAGAAGACCTCGGCCGCATCGAGATCCCGCGCATAGAGCGCCGTTTCCAGCATGCCTTCCAGCATGGGGTTCATCCCGCAATCGCCTGTTTCTGCAGGGCGACGAGTTCGCCGATGCCGTTCTTGGCAAGACCCATCAGCGAGGTGAATTCCTCTTCGGTAAACGGCGTGCCTTCGGCCGTGCCCTGGATCTCGACGATGCCGCCGGCGCCGGTCATGACGAAATTGGCGTCGGTCTCGGCCGAGGAATCCTCGAGGTAGTCGAGGTCGATCACCGCCTGGCTGGCGAAGACGCCGCAGGAGATGGCCGCGACATGATCCTTCAGGACCCGGTCGACCTTGATCATGTTGCGGCTTTCCATCCATTTCAGGCAATCGTAAAGCGCAATCCAGCCGCCGGTGATCGACGCGGTCCGCGTGCCGCCATCGGCCTGGATGACATCGCAATCGAGGGTGATCTGCCGTTCGCCGAGCGCCTGCAGATCGACGACGGCGCGCAGCGACCGGCCGATCAGCCGCTGGATTTCCTGGGTGCGGCCGCCCTGCTTGCCGGCGGCGGCCTCGCGTTTCATGCGTTCGCCGGTTGCTCGCGGCAGCATGCCGTATTCGGCCGTCACCCAGCCCTTGCCGGTATTGCGCAGCCACGGCGGCGTCTTGTCCTCGAGGCTTGCGGTGCAAAGCACATGCGTATCGCCGAACTTCACCAGGCAGGAGCCTTCCGCATGCTTGGAAAAGTTGCGCTCGAATGAGACCTTGCGCATCTGGTCGGTTTTTCTGCCTGAAGGCCGCATTCTTATCTCCTGGAGTTGCTGACCGCTTCTACGATTGGCGGCGCCTATTTGCAAATTCCCTTTTGCCACGCGGGCGAGTTTGACTATATTTTCGGGAAGCATCATCAGTTTGGGTTCGAGAGGTTCATGGGCACCAGGTCGACGTCGGTTTCGGATGCCGTTGCCGTGCTGGACGAGCGCTCCCGGGAAATCTTTCGCCGCATCGTCGAAGGGTATCTGGAAAGCGGCGAACCGCTCGGCTCGCGCAATCTGTCACGCCTCCTGCCGATGTCGCTGTCGCCGGCCTCGGTGCGCAACGTCATGAGCGATCTCGAAGAGCTCGGCCTGATCTATTCACCGCATGTCAGCGCCGGCCGGCTGCCGACCCAGATCGGCCTGCGCTTCTTCGTCGATGCCTTCATGCAGATCGGCGATCTCTCCGCCGAGGAGCGCGCCAATATCGACCGCCAGGTGCGGGCCGAAAGCGGCGGCAATCCGGTGGAATCGATGATGAACGAGGCAAGCCGCATGCTGTCGGGCATTTCCCGCGGCGCCGGCCTCGTCATCACCTCGAAAAGCGATCCGGTACTGAAGCATGTCGAGTTTATCCGGCTCGAGCCGACAAAGGCGCTCGCCGTGCTCGTCGGCGATCACGACCAGGTGGAAAACCGCATCATCGAGCTGCCGGCCGGCGTCACCTCCTCGCAACTGACGGAGGCGGCAAATTTCCTCAATGCGCACATGTCCGGCCAGACCCTGCCGGAGCTGCGCAAACAATTGAGCCGGCTCAAGGATGATGTCCGCCACGAGCTCGATGCGCTGTCGCGCGATCTCGTCGAGCGCGGCATCGCCGTCTGGGCCGGCAGCCCGGACGAGGGAAAGCCCGCCCAGCTGATCATTCGCGGCCGCGCCAACCTGCTCGAAGGGCTTGGCGGCGCCGAGGATCTCGATCGGCTGCGCATGTTGTTCGACGATCTCGAAAAGAAGGACAGCCTGATCGAGATCCTCAATCTGGCCGAAAGCGGCTCCGGCGTTCGCATCTTCATCGGCTCGGAAAACAAGCTCTTCTCGCTGTCCGGCTCGTCGCTGATCGTCGCGCCCTATCGCGACGAGGACGACCGGATCGTCGGCGCTGTCGGCGTCATCGGCCCGACGCGGCTCAATTATTCCCGCATCGTGCCGATGGTGGATTACACCGCCCAGCTCGTCTCTCGCCTTTCGCGCAATCCGCTTTGACGCCGCAACGCGCAAACTGCGGAATTTTCGCTTCTTTGTCACGCAGACTTGATTTTTTTCGGTCAAACCTCGATATCGGGCGCATCTGAAGACACCAACCGGAGACCGTCATGACCGATGAAACGACGAAAAACGGACCTGACGCAACTGCGGCCGATGCCGCAGCCGACGCCGCCGCCTACGTCGAGAACGATACAGTGCAGGAAGAGACCGCCCAGCCAGACCCGCTTGAGCTTTTGAAAGCCGAAAACAGCGAGCTGCGCGACCGCTATCTGCGCCTTGCCGCCGAGATGGACAATCTGCGCCGCCGCACCGAGCGCGAGGTCAAGGACGCCAAGTCCTATTCCGTCGCCGGTTTCGCCCGCGATATGCTTGCCGTCTCCGACAATCTGCGCCGGGCGCTGGATGCCATCTCTCCGGAGGCCAAGGCCACCGCCGATGCCGGCCTGACCACGCTGATCGAAGGTGTCGAGATGACCGAACGTGCCATGCTGTCGGCGCTTGAGCGCCATGGTGTGCGCAAGCTGGAGCCGGTCGGCCAAAAGTTCGATCCGAATTTCCATCAGGCGATGTTCGAGGTGCCGAACTCAGAGGTGCCGAACAACACGGTCGTCCAGGTCGTGCAGGCGGGCTTTACCATCGGCGAGCGCGTGCTGCGCCCGGCCATGGTCGGTGTCGCCAAGGGCGGCCCGAAACCGGCCGAAGCCGAGACCAATTCCGTCTTCGACGAGAAGGACGCCTGAGATAGCTTTCCTTCTCTCTTGTTGGAGGAGGAAAGCCAAAAAAATCAGATGCGGGCGAAGCGTTCGATCAAAAGATCGAAGAAACCGTCCGCATCGACATGGCGCATCACCCGCGCATTGCGCTTGCGCTCCGTCACCTGCCACCAGTCGACGACGGTCATGCCGACGGTGAGTTCGGATTGGACCTCGATCTCGACATTGCAGTCCCGGCCTTTGAAAAGCTCCGGCTTCAAGAGATAGGCGATCACGGTCGGGTCGTGCAGCGGCCCGCCGTCGGAGCCGTATTTCTCGATATCGAAGCGTTCGAAGAATTCCAGCATCTCGACCATCGCCTTTGCCGGCGCCGTGCCGATCTCGGCCATGCGCTTCACCCGGTCCTTGCGGGTCAGCAACTGGTGCGTCACGTCGAGCGGCATCATCACGATCGGCACGCCCGAGCGGAAGACGATGTCGGCGGCTTCCGGATCGACATAGATGTTGAATTCGGCCGCCGGCGTGATGTTGCCGCCCTCGAAGAAGCCGCCGCCCATCATCACCAGCTCGCGGATGCGGGGTGCGATGTCCGGCGCCTTCTGCAAGGCCATGCCGATATTGGTGAGCGGCCCGAGCGTGCAGAGCGTCACGGTTCCTTCCGGCTCGCGGCGCAGCGTCTCGATGATGAAGTCGACGGAATGGCCGGGCTGCAGCGCCATCGTCGGTTCGGCGAGCTCGGGGCCGTCGAGGCCGGTCTTGCCGTGCACGTGCTCCGCCGTCACCAGCTTGCGGGCGATCGGCCTGTCGGCGCCGGCGAAAACCTTCGTCTGCGGCCGGCCGCAGAGCTCGCAGACGATGCGCGCATTGCGGCTCGTCAGCGAAAGCGGCACGTTGCCGGCGACCGTCGTGATCCCCAGCACCTCCAGCTCATCGGGGCTGCCGAAGGCCAGCATGATGGCGGCAGCGTCGTCCTGGCCGGGATCCGTGTCGATGATGATTTTTCTTGCGCTTGCCATTGCGACCGTCCCGTCCTCGCCATGCCGGTTGCTGCGGCATGCACCACTTCTTCATTTCCCGTCACAAATCAGCACATTCGCACGGGCATGTTTTGATGCGAGGCGAGGGGCGCTTTGTCAAGCAAGCAGGCGGCCGCCGGCCATCTTAAACTTGAGAGGGCTTAAAATCGGGGCGGTGTCGCCGGCAGGCCGCCTGTGCCTTGCAGCGCCGGGGTCCTGTCCCCATATTAGCGGCATCCGGATGCTGCGCTTGAGGTCCGGGATGGTCGCTTGCATCAAGGACTTGAAAAGAGATGAGCCGCATTACCCCTTTCGCCAGCCCGCTGCTTCTGGGCTTCGATGCCATGGAAAAGACACTGGAGCGCATTTCCAAGGCGAGCGACGGATATCCGCCCTACAATATCGAACGCATCGCCGCCGACAGCGGCGCGCCGGAACGTCTGCGCATCACCCTTGCGGTGGCCGGCTTCAGCGAGGAAGAACTCGACGTCTCCACCGAGGAGAACCAGCTTGTGATCCGCGGCCGCCAGGTGGAGCAGGGCGAGCGGGATTATCTCTATCGCGGTATCGCCGCCCGCCAGTTCCAACGCACCTTCGTGCTTGCCGACGGCATGCAGGTGCTCGGCGCCGGCCTGAAGAACGGCCTGCTCTCCGTCGATCTAATTCGTCCGGAACCCGCGCGCATGGTCAAGAAAATTAACATTTCGGTTTCACAGTAGCACAACGGTTTGTCGAACCGTTGGTCCCTTCTTCCGGAGGAACAGGAATGTTGATGAAAGAAGCCACGTCTCACTTGACCAAATCCGAGCTTGCCCACATCGGCAACGGCGAGGTCGCCTACATCAGAAAAATGCGCACCGAAGAGGTCGCCAAGTGTTTCCCCGAAGCGCCGGATATCGATCCGAACGTCGATCTTTGGGCACTCTTCGGCGCCGACGGCACGCCGATCCTCCTGACGGACAACCGCTCCAGCACCTTCTTCAAGGCGGCCGAGGACGAACTGAAGACGGTCAGCCTGCACTGACCGTCGAATAGTGCCTGTCGCGTTGTTCTGCTCTTGCAGGGCACTATCGCTTATTCGATTTCGCTGCGGAGACTGCGCGTCAGGATAGGCTAATCGTCGTTGGTGTCGCACGGCACGCCCGTCACTATTGCCCTTTAGCCGCCGTCGAAGCTCAGATTTTCCGGAATGTCAGATAGGCCGAAGACCGGCCCTCGCGTCGTGCCTTGGCCTCGTAGCGCGTGCTCGGCCAGCCCTCGTAGGGCGTCAGCCAGTCGGCCGCATTGTCGGCGATCCAGTCGAAGCCGTTATGGTCGCGGCATTTGAGCAGCGTCCAGTTCACATAGGTGTCGATGTCCGAGGCAAAGCAGAACAGGCCGCCGGGCTTCAGCACGCGATGGAAGCGGTCGAGATTGGTCTTCGAGACGAAGCGGCGTTTCCAGTGCTTCCGCTTCGGCCAAGGGTCGGGATAGAGCAGGTCGATCTGGTCGAGCGACGCGTCCGGCAGCCAGTCGAGCAGCTGCGTCGCATCGTCGTTGTAGACGCGGATATTGCGCGCGCCCGTCTCGCCGATGCGCGACAACAGCTTCTGCATGGAATTGACGAAGGGCTCGACGCCGATGAAGCCGGTCGAAGGCCCTTCCACGGCGCGGTGCATCAGATGCTCGCCGCCGCCGAAACCGATTTCCAGGCGTACGTTTTTGACGGGGACCGGAAAGAGGGAGGTCAGCGGCTCCGGAGGAGCCGCCGAGAGGTCGACGAGGAATGCCGGGAGCAGGCTGCTTAACGTCTCGGCCTGCTGTTCGCGCAGGGCCTTGCCCTTGCGGCGACCGAAAAAGGCTTCGGTCGCCCGGCCCCGGCGCTCCATATCCGTCATGCAGCGGCCTTGGTCTTGACGGCTTCCTTCAGCGCCTTGACGAGGTCGGTGCGCTCCCAGGAGAACGAGCCGTCGCGGCCGGCCTTGCGGCCGAAATGGCCGTAAGCCGAAGTCTTGGCGTAGATCGGCTTGTTGAGGTCGAGGTGGCGGCGGATGCCCGACGGCGACAGATCCATATTCTCGCGGATCGCAGCTTCGACCTGGTCCTCGGAAACGCCCTTGCCGGTGCCATGCAGATCGACATAGATCGACAGCGGCTGGGCGACGCCGATCGCGTAGGAGAGCTGGATCGTGCAGCGGTCGGCAAGGCCGGCGGCCACGACGTTCTTGGCGAGATAGCGGGCGGCATAGGCGGCCGAACGGTCGACCTTGGTCGTGTCCTTGCCGGAGAATGCGCCGCCGCCATGCGGGGCGGCACCGCCATAGGTGTCGACGATGATCTTGCGGCCGGTAAGGCCTGCATCACCGTCCGGGCCGCCGATGACGAACTTGCCGGTCGGGTTGATGTACCACTTGCAATCATCGGCGATCTTCAGCTCGCCGAGCGCTTCGCGGATATAGGGTTCGACGACGGCGCGGACCTTGTTGGAGTTCCCAGCTCTCGTCGAGATGCTGGGTGGAAAGCACGATCGAGGTCGCTTCCGACGGTTTGCCGTCGAGGTAACGCACGGTCACCTGGCTCTTGGCGTCGGGGCCGAGCTTGGCGACTTCGCCATCACCCTTCTTGCGGGCGAACGCCAGCAGCTGCAGGATCTTGTGGGAATAATAGATCGGCGCCGGCATCAGGTCCGGCGTCTCGCGGCAGGCATAACCGAACATGATGCCCTGGTCGCCGGCGCCCTCGTCGCCCTGCTGGTCGGCGGCGCTGTCGACGCCCTGAGCGATGTCGGCCGACTGCGAGTGCAGCAGCACGTCGATCTTGGCCTTCTTCCAGTGGAAGCCGTCCTGCTCGTAGCCGATATCCTTGATCGCGCGGCGGGCGGCGGCCTTGAACTTCGAGGGATTGATGACGTCGTTGCCGTCCTTGTCCTTCTTCATCAGGCTCGGCGGCAGGCGGACTTCGCCGGCGATGACGACGCGGTTGGTCGTCGCCAGCGTTTCACAGGCAATGCGCACGCCCCACGGATTGACGCCGGTCTTGGCCGCTTCGCGGTAGACCAGGTCGACGATCTCGTCGGAGATGCGGTCACACACTTTGTCCGGGTGACCTTCGGCAACAGATTTCGCTGGTAAAGAGATAATTCGCGCGCATTCCGGGATTCCCCTCAAAGAATAAAAGCCTGCTAGTAGGTACTCAGTTCGAGCGCCGATGACAAGCGCAGAAGGACATAAATATATCTTTATATCTGCGGCTAAGTGACAAATTTTGCCCCAAAAACGCAAAAAAGCGGCCTTTCGGCCGCCTTCCATTGTGCGAAGGGAGCTGTGATCAGTCGGCGTCGGCTTCGGCCGCGAGCGCCTTGACCAGTTCCACGACCTTGCGGCGAACCTTGGGATCGGAAATCTTCACGAAGGCGCGGTTGAGTTGCAGGCCTTCGGAGGAGGAGAGGAAGTCGACGACATAATTCGAGCTGGAGGTTTCGGCCATGCCGCCGATGGCGCCGGAATGTTCGCCGGGTGCATCCTCGAAGAAGAAGGAGACCGGGACGTTCAAAATGCTCGAGATGTTCTGCAGACGGCTTGCGCCGACGCGGTTGGTGCCCTTTTCATATTTCTGGATCTGCTGAAAGGTGATGCCGAGGCTTTCGCCAAGCTTTTCCTGGCTCATGCCCAGCATCGTTCGGCGGAGGCGAATGCGGCTGCCAACATGGATGTCGATGGGATTCGGCTTTTTCTTGTTTTCTATCATGGTCGTGCCCTAGCTACGAATTTCAACCTGTGTCCAACCGGCATGCCCCTGATCCATCCCAAAACGCCACGTTGCAGTCGGTGGGAACCCACCTTCCAACATACGTTAGGAACGCCGATTGTCATCACTATGCAATTTTAGGGGTTTTTGGTCAATTCAACCCTAAAATAAAACCTCCGCGCGAGATCAGCGCAATCAAAATCAGCAGAGCCTCGGTCAACCAGAAGTATGTCTGGTGGGGGTATGTGGTTCCGAACCCGTCACTGAGGCTATCGACAGTTGCATCAATAAAGCCGGTTTCTCCAAGATCGAGGCCGGCGATTATTTCTCCATGGGCGTTCACCAGCGCCGAAATGCCGCTATTGGCATCGCGAATCAGCGGCAGGCCGGTCTCGACCGCTCGCACCCGCGCCTGCAGGAAATGCTGGTAGGGGCCGGGGGTCATGCCGAACCAGGCATCATTGGTGAGGTTGAGGAGGGCGTTGGCGTCTTTTATGTCGCCGGTCATTTCATCAGGAAAAATGATCTCGTAGCAGATCAGCGGATAAAGATTGAGGCCGCCGGGCAGCGCCAGCAGGTGCCGGCTTGCGGCAGCCGAAAACCCGCCCGGGATCTCGACGACGTTCTGAATGCCGAATTCGGTGAGCAGGTCTTCGAAGGGCAGATATTCGCCGAATGGCACCAGATGCACCTTGTCGGAAGCGGCAATGATCTGGCCGCGGCCGTCGATCACATAGATGGAATTATAGTAGCGCACCGGCGTGCCCGGCCCCATCTCCTCGGCGCGCACCGCGCCGGCGATCAGGATCTGGTCGTCGTCGAGCGTATCGGCGATCCGCGTCAGCGCATCCTGGTTGTCGGTGAGGATGAAGGGGATCGAAGTTTCCGGCCAGACGATGATATTGGGCTTGCGCCCGCCATTCCTCGGGGCCTCGGCCGAAAGCTTCAGATGCGTCTCGAAGATTGCATTGCGATCGGCGTCGTTGTCCATCTTCGCCGCCTGGTCGATGGTCGGCTGCACCAGCCGCACCACCGGCCGCTTGTCCTCGGGCAACGGTGCCGGCCGCGGCGCCAGATAGAGAGCGTAGGCGCCGTAGCCGAGATGGGCGGCAAACAGCAGGACGGCAAGCGCAATGCCGGTGCGTGCGCCCTGCCGGGTCCCGACAAGGGCGGGGGCGGAAAAGATGAAGACGGCAAGGGCGGTCACGCCCATCGCCCCGATCACATGCGCCGACTGCATCATCAGCGGAACCGGCATCAGGCCGTAGCCGATGGCGTTCCAGGGAAAACCGGTGAGGATGACGCTGCGAAGCCATTCCATCAGCCCGAAGCTGGCTGCAAGTGCGGCGATCCGCCCCATGCCGTCCGACCAGAAGATGCGGGCTAGCGCAACAGCCAGCCCGTAGAAGATCGCCAGACAGGCCGGCAGACCGAGGATGGCGAGCGGCAGCGCCCACGCGAATTCCTCCGAATCGACCAGCAGCGCGTGGCCGAGCCACCAGAGGCCGGCGACGAAATAGCCGAAGCCGAATAGCCAGCCGACCGCAAAAGTCGGCCACAGCCTGCCGATCAGGCCGCTTTCAGGAGAAGCCGCTGCCCCGTCGATCAGCCAGACGAGCAGTGTGAAGGACAGGAACATCGCCGCGAAAAAGCCGAAGGGTGGCAGCGCCAGAACGGCGAATGCCCCTGCGGCAACGGCCAGCAACGACCGTTTGAACCCCCAGACGAGGATAACCCTGTCCGCAAGCCGCTCCATGCGCACTCCCATCAAACCGCGAATCAACCCATCCGCAGTCTTTCAAAAAAGCGGCTCTTTGTCCTGTTAGAGCATGTCGCGCAGAAGTGTGCAGCGGTGTTGCGGCAACGACATGCGCAAAAACAAAGAGCTAATTAAAGCGCAACGAGCGAATCTGAAAGATCGCGACACGCTTTAATGGATATCGTCAGGAACTGTGCAGCGGGTCCTGACGATATGGTCAAGCAAGGGACTAGTTGGCGGTCGATTCGGCCGGCCGGTCATCGCCGGTCTCGGAGCCGGGCGTGATGTCGCCGGCCTCTTTGGCACGGCGGCGGATCGCGTGGCGCTTGCGGGTGATGCGCAGCCGTTTGATCCGGCGCGGATCTGCGTCGAGGATGTGGAACTCGAAATTCGGCAGAGCCTGGACGACCTCTCCGCGCACCGGAATGCGGCCGAGGGCCGAGAAGATCAGCCCGCCCAGCGTATCGACTTCGTCGACCTGCTCGCTGATGTCGAAATCCGGCCCGATCGCTGCGGCGATCTCTTCCAGTTCGACGCGGGCGTCGGCGATGAAGACGTCTTCGGCAACCCGCTTGAACATCACCTCTTCGTCGTCATGTTCGTCGTCGATGTCACCGACCACCATTTCGACGATGTCCTCATGCGAGGCGAGACCGTCGGTGCCGCCATATTCGTCGATGACCAGCGCCATCTGCGTGCGGTTCACCTGCATCCGGCGCAGCAGGTCTGAGGCCAGCATCGACGGCGGTACGAACAGGATCTTGCGGATGATGCCGGCCTCGGCCAGCGTCTTCTGCAGGTCGACGCGGGCGAGATCGAAATTCGGCTTGGCCGAACGCGTCGGCTTCTGGATATTCTCAGGCGCAACGTCGATCGCCGGCAGGGTAACGGCTGGTTTCGTCGGGCCGCGGCGCTTGTTGCGCGCCTGTTTGGCGACATAGGAGAGCAGGTCGCGGATATGCACCATGCCGCGCGGATCGTCGAGCGTATCGGCATAGACGGGCATGCGCGAGCGGCCGGATTCCTCGAACAGGATCATCAGCTCGCCGATGGTGATGTTCTGGTCGACGGCTTCGATATCGGCGCGCGGCACCATCACATCGGCGACGCGCACTTCGCGGAAGCGCAGGATATTATGCAGCATCGCCCGCTCGTCGGGCGAAAAGGCGTCGTCGCCGGCCGCGTCGGTCATCAGCGCGTCGGCCAGATCCTCGCGCAGCCGCGAGCCCTGCTGCGGGCGGAGAATGCGCGCGGCGCGCGACCAGAAGGATTGGGATCGGCCGGATGGCCGACTACTACTGCCCGCCTCGTCCGAAGAGGAGGATGACTCGGAGTCCTTGGCGTCTGTCGCCGGCTTCGTCGTAAAGTCGCTCATGGTTCCATTTTAAGGTCTTGACCCTCGTAAGGATCAGATAGGCCGAGCTGCGCCAAAATGCGAGTCTCCAGCCCCTCCATAATTTCGGCTTCGGTACTATTCATATGGTCGTAGCCGAGAAGATGCAAGAAACCGTGCACCAGAAGATGGGTCAGGTGGTCGTCGAAACTCTTTTCGAGATCATGGGCCTCCCGCTCCACCGTCTCCCGGGCGATGATGATGTCGCCGAGCATCGGGCCGGGCATTTTGCCCGGCTGAACCGGAAAGGCCGGAAAGGAGAGCACGTTGGTCGCCTTGTCCTTGCCGCGCCATTCGGCGTTGATGTCCTGGATCGAGGCGTCGTCGGTAAAAACCAGCGAAACCTCCGGCGGTATCGTCGGGAAGGGCTGCCTTTCGCTGTCGCGGAGATAGACCGCCGCTGCCCCGAGCACGCGGCCGCAAAAAGCCAGCAGCGTCTCCTCCTCGGGCCAGCCGATGTTCTCGATGCTGATCTGGATGTCGAGCTCGGCCATCAGTCCTGCCGGCTGACGTCTTCAGCGTCGACGGCATAGGTCGAATCATAGGCCCTGACGATGCGCCCGACCAGCGGATGACGCACGACGTCAGTATCCTTGAAGCGCACGATCGAGATGCCCTCGACGCCGTTCAGCAGCTGCAGCGCCTCGACCAGGCCGGATTTGACGCCGCGCGGCAGGTCGATCTGGCTCGGGTCGCCGGTGACGATCATCCGCGCATTCTCGCCGAGGCGCGTCAGGAACATCTTCATCTGCATCGACGTGGTGTTCTGCGCTTCGTCGAGGATGATCGCGGCATTGGCGAGCGTGCGGCCGCGCATGAAGGCGAGCGGTGCGATTTCGATGACGCCGGCGGTGATCGCCCGGTCGACCTTGTCGGCGGGGATCATGTCATAGAGCGCGTCATAGAGCGGGCGAAGGTAGGGATCGACCTTTTCCTTCATGTCGCCGGGCAGGAAGCCGAGGCGCTCACCGGCTTCGACGGCCGGACGCGACAGGATGATCTTTTCGACAGCGCCGCGCTCCAGCAGCTGGGCGGCATGGGCGACGGCGAGATAGGTCTTGCCGGTGCCGGCCGGGCCGACGCCGAAGACCAGTTCGGAGCGTTCCAGCGCCCTGATATAGGCGTCCTGCGTCGGCGTGCGGGCGATGATCGTCTTCTTGCGGGTGGAGACCTGCGCCATCGTCAGCTTGGCCTTGCGCTCCAACGTCGGCAGGCTGAGCTGGTCGTCGGCGGCGACCGCCATGCGGATTGCGCCCTCGACGTCGGATCGTTCCACGCTGCCGCCTTTCTGAAGCTTTTCATAGAGATAGTCGAGCGTGCGCCGTGCCTGGTTGGTGGTCACGACATCGCCCGATATGACGACGGAATTGCCCCGCGCCCGCGCATCGATGTTGAGCCGCTCCTCGAGCAGCTTGAGGTTCTGGTCGAATTGACCGAAGAGCTCGCTGGCGAACCGATTGTTCTCGAACGTCAGGACGAAGTGATTGGTGTCGCTCGGCGTGCGGGGGTGGCGCGGTGAAGAAGAAACCAATTCTTGTCCGTTCAAGCGGTCGGGCTCCTTGGGTTAGACCGCAGCCTCTGCGCGTTCGGCAAACAGGCTGTTCGTTCCGGTTCCGGTGATTCGCACTTTAATAATGTCACCGATTTGCGATGCTTTTGCATCAACATTCACGGATTGAAGCCAGGGAGAACGTCCGATTAGCTGGCCGGGCATGCGGCCGGGCTTTTCGAGCAGCAGATCGATCTCCTTGCCGACGCAGGATTCGGCAAATTCCTGCTGCTGCTTCAAAAGAAGCGCTTGCAGGCGTTCCAGCCGTTCTGCCTTGATTTCTTCCGGCACCTGGTCCTTCAGTTCCGCACCGGGTGTGCCCGGCCGTGTCGAGTATTTGAACGAGAAGGCCTGCGCGTAGCGCACCTCCTCTACAAGTCTCAGTGTATCCTCAAAATCCGCGTCTGTCTCCCCCGGAAAGCCGGTGATGAAATCACCCGACAGCGCGATGTCGGGCCGCACCGTGCGGATGCGTTCGATCAGCGTCAGATATTCGGCTGCCGTATGGCGCCGGTTCATCGCTTTCAGGATGCGGTCCGAGCCCGATTGCACCGGCAGGTGCAGATAGGGCATCAGCGCCCGCAAGTCGCGGTGCGCCTCGATCAGCCGGTCGTCCATGTCGCGCGGATGGCTGGTGGTATAACGCAGCCGCGCGAGGCCGGGGATCTCGGCAAGGCGGTAGAGCAGGTCGCCGAGGCTCCATGCCTCGCCCCGCGGCCCGGCGCCGTGCCAGGCATTGACGTTCTGGCCGAGCAGGGTGATCTCGCGCACGCCGGCTTCGACGAGCTTTTCGGCCTCCTCGACGATCTGGGAAACCGGCCGCGACACTTCCGAGCCGCGCGTATAAGGCACGACGCAGAAGGTGCAGAACTTGTCGCAGCCCTCCTGCACCGTCAGGAAGGCGGTGACGCCGCGGGCGCGGATCTTCCGGCTCTCGGCAATCGGCAGATGCTCGAACTTGTCCTCGATCGCATATTCGGTATCGACGACGCGCTGGCCCTGTTTGGCCCGCCGCAGCGCTTCCGGCAGCCGATGATAGGTCTGCGGACCGATGACGACGTCGACGGCCGGCGCCCGGCGCAGGATCTCCTCGCCTTCGGCCTGGGCGACGCAGCCGGCAACGCCGATCATCATCTCCCTTCCGTCCGCCGCCTTCTTCTTCTTCATCTCGCGCAGCCGGCCGAGCGCGGAATAGACCTTCTCGGCCGCCTTTTCGCGGATATGGCAGGTGTTGAGAAGGACGAGGTCGGCCTCTTCCATGTCCTCGGTCGGCTCGTAACCGTCGCGGGCGAGCGCATCGCTCATGCGCGTGGAATCATAGACGTTCATCTGGCAGCCATAGGTCTTGATGAAGACCTTGCGGCTGTTGGAGCCGTCGCGGAGTGTCTGCTCCGGGGCCTGAAGAAGGGCGCTGTCCTGTGTCATGGCGGCTATGTAGTGGTTTTTGCCGCCCGAGAAAATGAAAATCTTGTTTTAGCAGCCGCGCAGAACTGTGCAGCGACCTTGCGACAACGACGTTGCGAGAAAACCAGGAGCTAAAGCGCAAGGAGCGCCTCTGAAAGATCGCGACGCGCTTTAGGAAATTTCCCGCCCGCGCAGGCGGCTGTTCAAGAGGTTGCGGATGCGCGATGCGATCGTCGCGCTGACCTCCTTGCGGTTGGTGTCGGCGCGGTATTCCATCGCTTCGCCGAAACAAACCTCCGCGTCGAGGGCGCCGCATCTGACGATGTCGATCAGGTGCGGCAAGAGCTCGATATCACCCGGCCAGGCGGCGAGCGGCCTGTGATAGCGTCCCATCGGGATGCCGTGCACGCGGGTATAGGCGATCGCCACCGGCTGCACCACGACCGTCCCGGTCGGCGAGGCGGGCACGGCCATCGCGGCGGCGCCGAACAGCGAGGATTTCACCTCCAGCAGGCGGTTGCCGTCCGAGGTCGTGCCCTCCGGGAAGAGCACGATGATTTCGCCGTCGGCCATGCGCCCGGCGATCTCATTGGCCTGATGGCCGGTTTTGCGCCTCTCCTCGCGCACGACGAAGACGCTTTTCTGCAGCTTGGCAAGCGTGCCGAAGATCGGCCAGTCGGCCACCTCGATCTTGGCGATGAAGGCGACGTCGGCCACGGCCGACATCACCATGATATCCATCCAGGACGAATGGTTGGAGCAGAGCATCAGCGGCCGCCGGTCTTCCAGCCTGCCGGTGACGCGCACGCGGATGCCGAGGCAATAGCAGATGATGCGGTGCCAGACGCGCGGCAGCCGGCGGCGCAGCCGCCAGTCGAAACGCAGCGCCAGCAGCTGCAGCGGTATGAGCACGATGCTGACGGCAAGGACGACGGCCGCAGCCAAGGCGATGCGCAGCCATGCAATCAAAGGTGCTGCTCCCGGGCGCCCATTGCTTCAGAGATCGTCCTTCTTCAACGGAATGCCGTAGAGCTCCAGGCGATGGTCGACCAGCTGGAAGCCGTGTTCGCGGGCGATGCGCTCCTGCAGCGCCTCGATCTCCGGCGAGCGAAATTCGATGACCGTGCCGGTTTTCAGGTCGATCAGGTGGTCGTGATGCTCTTCCGGCACTGTTTCGTAGCGCGAGCGCCCGTCGCGGAAGTCGTGGCGGGCGATGATGCCGGCATCCTCGAACAGTTTGACGGTGCGATAGACGGTCGAGATCGAGATTTTTGCATCGACTTTCACCGAGCGGCGGTAGAGCTCTTCGACGTCGGGATGGTCTGCCGAATCTTCCAGGATACGCGCGATCACCCGGCGCTGCTCGGTCATGCGCATGCCGCGTTCGGCGCAAAGCTCCTCAAGGGTCTTGGCTACATCAGGCATGGCCCGCCTTCAAAATATTCGCGTTTCGACAACGCCCGCACGGTCATCGCGCCGGCCGGCCCGTCATCTCTCTGCCACGGAACTACCGAAGAACGCGCTTCATGACAAGCGCCGTGGAAAGGGCGCCGTTTTCCTGCTTGTAGTAGCCTTGGCGCTCGCCGACCTTCTCGAAGCCGAGCTTGCGGTAGAGGCCGAGGGCGGCGGTATTGCCGTTGTCGACCTCGAGAAACATGCTCTCGCCGCCGCGCGCCCGCGCCTCCCGCATCGCCGCCTGCATCAGCCGCCAGCCGAGCCCGGAACGGGCGACTTTGGCCTGCACGGCGACCGTCAGGATTTCCGCCTCGCCGGCGACCTGGCGGGCAAGAATGAAGCCGGGCAGCGGCTTTTTCAGGATGGCATTGGTCTGGCGCGCGACGAAGCCGAACACGGTCTCCTGCGACAGCAGGCTGTGGAACTCGCCGTCGCCCCAGGGCCTTGCGAAACGCTCGCCATGCAGGACGGCGACGTCGCGGCAATCCTCGCGCTCCATGGCGATGATCTCGAATTCCGGCTTCAGCGTCAGATAGGCTTCCAGCATGTCACACTCGTCGCGCAATCGCATATCCGGCCTGCGGTTTGGCATCCGGTCCGCGCAGATAAAGGGGCTTTGGCTTTCCGGCATCGGCGGCGGCAGCACCGAGGCGCGCCACTACCGAAATCGGAAACACGTTGGCATGGTCGCCGCCGGCGTCCGCCTTCAGGAGCGGCGTTGCCGAGCCAGTGATCTCGCCCTCGAAGCCGGCGGCGAAAGCCTGGGCATCGGCGACGCTTGCCGCCCGCGGCGCATCGAGCGGAGAACCATCCGCCGCAAAGGACTGGAGATAGATTTCGTCCCGCTTGGCGTCCATGGCCGCAAGCACCGCGCGGCCGGGCGTCCTCTCACGTTCTGCGGCCGCCATCACTTCGAGTGTGGTGACGCCGACGACGGGGATTTGCAGGGACAGCGCAAAACCGCGCGCTGCGGCAACGCCGACGCGGATACCGGTAAAGGAGCCGGGGCCAATGGTGACGGCGAGGCGGTCGACCTGGGAAAGCGTCATATCGGCCTGAGCCAGCGCACGGTCGACGATATCGATCAGATGTTCAGCATGCCCCTTGCCGATCATGTCCGATGCCTCCCCCAGCACCGTATTCCTGCCGCTGTCATAAACGGCGGCAGAGCAATCTACACCTGCCGTGTCGAGCGCCAGAACGATCATGCCATCAATTTCCGAATAAACTCTTGTCGCTAACCATAAACCCGTCCGGCCGAACGAGAGATGAACGGCCGGAACGAATTCGAGATTTTCAAGCGGCAATCACTTCCTGCACTTCGGGTACGAAATGGCGCAGCAGGTTCTGGACGCCGTGCTTCAGCGTCGCCGTCGAAGACGGGCAGCCGGAGCAGGAACCCTTCATGTTCAGATAGACCTTGCCGTCCTTGAAGCCGCGGAAGGTGATGTCGCCGCCGTCCTGGGCAACGGCCGGGCGCACGCGGGTCTCCAGAAGTTCCTTGATGGTCAGCACGATCGATTCGTCGCTTTCGTCGAAGAATTCGTCGCCGGCATCGGCGTCTTCGGAAAGGATGGAGGCATCGCCCATGACCGGCTTGCCGGACATGAAATGCTCCATGATCGAGCCAAGAATAGCCGGCTTAAGATGCTGCCATTCGGCATCGTCCTTGGAGACGGAAATGAAATCATAGCCGAAATAGACGCCGGTGACGCCAGGGATTTCGAACAGGCGAGCCGCGAGCGGCGAGGCCTCGGCCTCCTCGGCGCTGCGGAATTCGGCGGTGCCGTTTTCCATGACGACCTTGCCCGGCAGGAACTTCTGCGTGGCGGGATTCGGCGTGGCTTCGGTCTGAATGAACATCTGGCTCTCCATGCGGCGGGCCCAAGACCTCGACCGTCTTTTAGAATTCTTCAAAAGAAAATAGGCCCATTGCCTGATCTAATCAAGAGACTTGTACTCAAGAAATAGGCTCAGCAGAGGGCGTCGATTTCCTCGTTGGTCAGCGTATCCGGCAGCACTGTCACCGGAATCGGAAACGCCGCCGCACGGCCGGCGATCGACGAGACCAGCGGTCCCGGACCTTCCTTCGCCGAACCGGCGGCCAGAACGAGGATCGCCACATCGCGGTCGTCCTCAATCACCGCGTTGATCTGTTCGGCCGCACCGCCTTCGCGGATGACGATTTCCGGCTCGATGCCAATCGTCTCGCGCACGATCTGGGCGATCTTGGCGACGGTCGCCTCGGCCTCTTCACGGGCTTCCGCCCGCATGATCGCCTCGACGCCCAGCCATTGCTGGAAATCCCCGTCGGGAATGACGTAGAGCAGCACCAGCCCGCCATTGGAATTCTTCGCGCGCCGGCCGGCATAATGAACGGCGCGTTGGCATTCGGGTGTACCGTCGATCACCGCCATGAATTTGCGGCGATGACCTTCGAGCCGTGAGAGTCGCTTCGATACCATGGCGCGGACTCTGACACCCGAAGCGGAAAAATTGCAAGCTCAGTTTTCGCTCCTCTTCCCCAACCGGGAGAAGAGGAGATGTGCTTAATACAGGAAACCGATGACGTCCCGCAGCTGGTTCATCGTCACCTCGGCGCGAGCCCGGGCGCGTTCGCTGCCCTTGCGCAGGATCGCATCGATGTGGCTGGTATCGTCCATCAGCCGGCGCATTTCGCCGGTGATCGGCGCCAGCACCTGGATGGCGAGATCGACCAGCGCCGGCTTGAAGACCGAGAACTGCTGGCCGCCGAATTCGGCAAGCACTTCCGACTTCGACTTGTCGGCAAGCGCGGCATAGATCGCCACCAGATTGTCGGCTTCCGGCCGGCCCTGCAGCCCGTCGACCTCGCTCGGCAAGCCGTCCGGATCGGTCTTTGCCTTGCGGATCTTCTTCGAGATCGCATCCTCGTCATCCATCAGATTGATGCGCGACAGGTCAGAAGGATCCGATTTCGACATTTTCTTGGTGCCGTCGCGCAGCGACATGACGCGCGGTGCCGGTCCGCCGATCAGCGGCTCGACCATCGGGAAATAGGCATGCACCGGCTCGTCGCCGACGGTGATGTCGATGCCGTAGCCGGTCCTGCCGATATGCTCGGCATAATCGAGGTTGAACTTCATGGCAATGTCGCGGGCAAGCTCGAGATGCTGCTTCTGGTCCTCACCAACCGGCACATGGGTGGCGCGGTAGACGAGAATGTCGGCGGCCATCAGGCTCGGATAGGCGTAGAGGCCGAGCGAGGCCTGCTCGCGGTCCTTGCCGGCCTTGTCCTTGAACTGCGTCATGCGGTTCATCCAGCCGATGCGGGCGACACAGTTGAAGATCCAGGCGAGTTCGGCATGCTGCGGCACAGCCGACTGATTGAAGACGATATGTTTTTCCGGATCGATGCCGGCGGCGATGAAGGCGGCGGCGATCGAGCGCGTCTGGCCCGGCATGTCCTCGTGCACCAGCTGGGCAGTCAGCGCATGCATGTCGACGACGCAATAGATGCAGTCATTGCCTTCCTGCAGCGCCACGAAGCGGCGGATCGCGCCGAGATAATTGCCGAGATGCAGATTGCCGGTCGGCTGCACGCCGGAGAATACGAGTTTCTTGAATTCGCTCATGTCGTCCTCAATAGGCTGGTGGAGGGCCCCAAGGCTGTTCGCCTATGTTGCTAACGCCGCGGCTTATGCACGGGCAACCCGTCGCAATCAAGGGGTTCAGCCTGCGGCATGCTGGATCAGATCGAAGCTGTTGCCGTAGGGATCGGCAAAGACCGCCACGGTGCCGTAAACCTCATGCCTGGGCTGCTCCAGAAAGCGGACGCCGGCTGCAAGCATGGCGGTATGATCGCGGGCGAAATTGTCGGTCTTCAGGAAGAAGCCGACCCGGCCGCCCGTCTGATTGCCGATAGCCGCCCGCTGCGCGTCGTTCGCCGCCTGCGCCAGCAGAAAGGCGGCGCCGTCCCCGCCTCGCGGCTTCACCACCACCCAGCGCTTGCCCTCCGGCTGCGGCTCGTCCTGCAGGCAGTCGAAACCGAGCACATCGCAATAAAAGGCCTTGGCGCGATCGTAATCGTCGACGACCAGAGTGACGAGGAAAAGCGACTGCATCGTCATGTGATCTCCTGTGTTTGGACGTTTTTTTCATTTTGAGGCAGGCATTGCCCCGGTTTTAAGCCGAATTGATCAGGCCGTTTAGTTATAATTGAGTATAAAATTTCACAGAAAAGCTTTTATTGAACTGAAAATCCTCGACCGCGCAGGGGTGGCCGGATGGCCGCCGTTCCAACCGCTCGGAGGGACCATGCAGAACCCCGCTTTGCTCGCCATGGCAGGCCTTTTCGCCCTACAATCAGCAACCAGCGCCGTCGGTCAAGACAGCAAAAGGCCGACCATTCATCTGCCGAAACATGAGGCGCGCCTCGCTTATACGGTCCAGACCGTCAGCGTCCGTGCCGGCTGTTTTCCCGCGCGTCTTCGGGCAGTGCTGTCGCATATCGCCGCGAAAACCGGGCGCCGCCCGATGATCACCTCCGGCCTGAGGCCGCATCCCCGCCGTCATGGCTCCCTGCACGGCAAGTGCCTGGCTGCCGATATCAGGATGCCGGGCCTGTCGGAGCGCACCATCATCGCCGCCGCAAGCAGCGCACCGGGTATCGGCGGCATCGGCACCTATTGCAACGGCATCGTCCATGTCGATGTCGGGCCGCGGAGGCGGTGGGTCGATTGTTAGAGCTTATGCATCTTCTGCCGCCGCTGGCTTGCGGTTCAGATTGCGCCGGATCATGCCGAGATTCGCTCCGCCGATCAGGAAGGCGGCAGCGAAATAGACCAGCATGGAGATCGCAATCAAGAGCCCCAGCGTGCCGATCTTGGTGAGAAGCGGCGCGCCCGAGGCAAGCCAGGGCGCAAAATACTGCTTGAGGAAGACGATCGCCGCCCCCATGATTGCGGCAGCGACGATCAACAGGGCGGCGCGTTTTGCCAGCGCCCATTCCCATGTCAGATGCCCGCGGCGCAAAAGCGTGGTGAACAGCAGCACGGTGCTGATCCAGCCGGCGGTGGCTTCGGCGACCGCGATGCCGGGCGCGCCCATATAGGGGAAGAGCGTCAGCGCCGTGGCGCAGTTGGTCGCAACGGCGATCGCCGAGAAGCGCATCGGCGTCTTGGTGTCCTCGCGGGCATAGAAGCCGGGCTGCAGCGCCTTGATCAGCACGAAGGCGGGCAGGCCGATGCCGTAAATCGCCAGGATCGAGCCGACGACGAGGGTGTTTTCCTGATGGAAGGCGCCGCGTTCGTAGAGCACGCGGATGATCTCGTCGGACAGGATCCACAGCGCGAAGGCGGCGGGAATGGTCAGGAACAGCACGAATTCGATCGAGCGGTTCTGCAGGTTGCCGGCCTCGCGCAGGTGGCCGGCCTTCAAGGCGCGCGCCAGCTCCGGCAGCAGCACCACGCCGACTGCGACGCCGACGACGCCGAGCGGCAGCTGGTAGATGCGGTCGGCATATTGCAGCGCCGCAATCGCGCCGTCGCGGGAGGAGGCGATCGCCTGGCCGATCAGCTGGTTGATCTGGGTGATGCCGCCGGTGACGGCGGCCGGCACGGCCAGAATCAGCAGCCGCTTGACGTTCGGCGTCATCTTCGGGAAGCGCAGGCCGATGCTCATGCCGGCGGCAAGCACGCCGACATAGACGACGGCAAGCTGCAGCACGCCGGCCACAAGCACGCCCCAGGAAAGATACCAGGCGGTCGCTAGCGGATCGGCACCGGTATAGAGCGCATAGAACAGCGCCCCGATCATCACCACGTTCAAGAAGACGGGAGCGATGGCGGCGGCGAAGAAATGATGCAGCGAATTCAGCATGCCGCTCATCATCGCCGTCAGCGACATGCACATGAGATAGGGAAACATCACGGCCGCCATGCGGATCGTGATCGAGAATTTCTCGGGGTCGTCGGCGAAACCCGGCGCGATGATAAAACGCACCAGCAGCGGCATGGAGAGCTCCATCACGATGGTGATGAGGAGCAGCACCGAAAACAGGACGCCGAAGACTTCCTCCGAAAAGCGCTTAGCGCCATCCGTGCCGTTCGCCTCGATCTCCTTGGCAAAGAGCGGCACGAAGGCGGCGTTGAAGGCGCCCTCGGCAAATAGCCGGCGAAACAGGTTCGGGAAGCGGAAGGCGGCATAGAAGACGTCGGCCATCGGGCCGGTGCCGAGTGCGGCCGCCATCAGCGTTTCGCGGGCGAAGCCGAAGATCCGGCTGCCGAGGGTGGCGCCGCCGACGGTCGCGAATTTCTTGACGAGACTCATGCTGGGGAATCGGCTTTCTTTTCGGCTGGGGGCGATGTCCGGGCGGTGGCGGCAGGCGCGATGATGCCGGAAGGCATGCGCTCGCGCAGTTCGTCCTCCTCCTCGGCCATCACCGCCTTCATCCGGGCGGTGATGTTGGCGCGCTTGCTGTCGCCCGAGATTTTCTGGCCGACCAGATCGGTGACGTAGAAGGTGTCGATCACCTTCTCGCCGAAGGTGGTGATGCGGGCCGACTGGATGTCGAGCGACAGATCGGAGAGCACGGCGGTGATCTCCGACAAGAGACCGGGCCGGTCGAGGCATTCGACCTCGATGACGGTGAACTTGTTCGACAGGCTGTTGGTGATGTTGACCGACGGCGGAATGACGAAGGCCTTGCTTTTCTTGCGGTTGCGCGCGCGTGTGGCGATGACTTCGGGCAGGCGCTTGCGCCCGGACAGCACGTCCTCGATCATCCGTCCGATCGTGCCGGCGCGGCGCAGCTCGTCGGCATCGTCGGCAAACTCGCGGCTGACATGGATCGTATCAAGCGCCCGTCCGTCCGACGTCGTGAAGATCTGCGCGTCGACGATGTTGGCGCCGGCCGCTGCACACGCCCCGGCAATGACGGCGAGCAGGCGCGGATGGTCGGGCGACAGCACGGTGATCTCGGTGATGGCGTGGAAACTGTCGGTCCGCACCATGGTGGCGAGCGCCTGGCCCGCCTTGTCGGCCTGGCGGATGAAATGGGCATGACGGAGCTGGTCTTCCAGCGGCACGGAGAGCAGATAGGGCTGGTAATGCAGCTTGGTATAGGTGTTGCGGTCCTTCTGGCTCCATTCGGTGAGCGCAGCGCGCAGCGCCTCGGCGGCGGCATTGGCCCGCTCCTTGCGCGAGACCTCCGAGAAGCCGCCGGCCAAAAGCAGCTCGGTCTCGTAATAGAGCGTGCGCAGAAGCTGGCCCTTCCAGCCGTTCCAGACGCCAGGCCCGACGGCGCGGATATCGCAGATCGTCAGGATCAACAGCATTTTCAGCCGGTCGAGCGACTGCACCCGGTCGGCGAAATCGGTGATGGTCTTGCGGTCGGTGAGGTCGCGGGTCTGCGCTACCATCGACATGGTCAGATGTTCCTCGATCAGCCAGACGACGATTTCCGTCTGCTTCTGCGACAGGCCGAAACGGGCGCAGAGCTTGCGGGCGACGCGGGCGCCGGCGATCGAATGATCCTCCAGCCGGCCCTTGGCGATATCGTGGAGAAGAACGGCGACGTAGAGCGCCTCACGGTCTTCGATGTTCGAGATCAGCTTGTTGGCGAGCGGGTGCAGATCCTCCGAACGCGACTTGTCGATCTCGGAGAGAACGTCGACGGTGCGGATCAGATGTTCGTCGACCGTATAGTGGTGATACATGTTGAACTGCATCATCGCGACGATCTTGCCGAAATCGGGAATGAAACGGCCGAGCACGCCGGCCTCGTTCATCCGGCGCAGGATCAGCGCCGGGTCGCGTTTCGATGTCAGGATCGACATGAACAGGCGGTTCGCCTCGTCGTTTTCCCGTAAGCTGTTGTCGATCAGGGCAAGCGAACGGGTGACGCGTTTCAGCGCATCGGGATGAAATTCCAGCCCATTGATGTCGGCGACGTGGAAGAGCCGCAGGATGCTGACCGGATCGCGCTTGAACACCTCCGCGTCGGCGAGTGCGATGCGGCCGCGGTCTTCGACGAATTCGACGCTGCCGGCGATCTTGCGGGTGCGATGGGTGAAACGGCTGATGACGCCGGTAAGGCCGGGGATCGACTTGGCCTGCTGGTCTTCGAGCGCGGCGCACAGGATGCGGGTCAAATCGCCGACATCCTTGGCGACGAGGAAATAATGTTTCATGAAGCGCTCGACGGCCGAAAGGCCGGGGCGGGTGTGATAGCCGAAGGCTTCGGCGATCTCGCGCTGGATGTCGAAGGACAGCCGTTCCTCGGCCTTGCCAGTCAGGAAGTGCATATGGCAGCGCACCGCCCAAAGGAAGTCGTCGGCCTTCTCAAGCAGGCGGTATTCGTGCTTTGACAGGACGCCGAGCTTGACCAGCTCTGCCTGGTCGCGCACGTGATAATAATATTTCGAGATCCAAAACAGCGTGTGCAGGTCGCGAAGCCCGCCCTTGCCTTCCTTGACGTTCGGTTCGACGAGATAACGTGTGTCGCCGGCCTTGCGGTGGCGTTCGTCGCGCTCGGCAAGCTTGGCGGCGATGAATTCCGGGCCGGTGCCGGTGACAATTTCCTTGTCGAAGCGGGTTTCGAGCTCCGTTTCCAGCCGCTGCAACCCGCAGATAAAGCGCATCTCCAGAATGGCGGTGCGGATTGTCATGTCGGACTTGGAAAGCGCGATGCATTCCTCCACCGTGCGGGTGGCGTAGCCGACCTTGAAGCCCATGTCCCAGAGCACGTAGAGCATGAATTCGACTGCCTTGTGCGTCTCTTCCGCCGGCCGCGGCAGGAAGAGGAAGAGCAGGTCGATATCGGAGCCGGGCGCCAGCGTGTCGCGGCCATAGCCGCCGACGGCGGTGACGGCGAACTTGTCCTTCTGCTGCGGAAAGATATGGGCGGTGGCGAAATTGTAGAGGACGGTGATGATCTGGTCCTGCAGCCAGGAAATCCGGTAGGCGCAGTTGAGCCCGCTGCCGTCGGCGGCTAGCGCCGCGCGCGCCTTCTGCCGGCCCTCGGTGCTTGCCTTTTTCAGCGCGGCGAGGAGATCGGTACGCATGACATCGGGCCGGTTCCGGTTGGCTTCGGCAACGGCGTCGCACTGCTTCTGCAGCAGCTCGGTGTCAAGGATCGTGGAGAAATCGAGGTCGCGCATTGCTTTCGCCGGAGTGGCGTCCTGTTCATGCCGGGCCGCCGGTTCGCGGCCTGCCGCTTGTTTCGTCTGCATGCGCTATAGCCTCTTTGCCCGGCGATTGACACAGGTCCTCATACTGCAAGACCCTTTAAATTTGGCGAAATGGTGTTGGCCGGCGGCAGGGTCGGGACGCCTTGGCGCAAGCAGCGGCTTTCGGCAAAAGCCTCAGTCGGCCGCCTGCGCTCTCAGCGCGTAGAGCACCTGCCGTGTCTCGCCCAGGATCTCTTCTAGCGTCTGCCTGTCGCATTCGCGATAACCCGCCTTGGCGATCGCAGTTGCGAGCTCCGAGATCATAGCGCAACTGCGGGTGATTTTCAGCAGGCCGATCGGCGAGGTCCAGCCGCGCGCATTGCGGTCCTGGTCGGCGCGCCGCATCGTGTCGAACATGGAGCAGATCAGTGAGAGGCGCTCGGTTTCGCGAACCAGCTTTTCCATGAACATCGGCCGCGCTCCTATTTCAGCTTCTTTTTGAGATCGTAAAGCGCATCCATCGCCTCGCGCGGCGTCATGTCGTCGAGGCTCATCGCCTTCAACGCCTCCTCGACCTTGGACGGGCCACGGGCCGCGTCCTCGCGGCGCACCGCCACCTGGAAGAGCGGCAGGTCGTCGATCAGCTGGCTCGCCGGGTTTTTGCGGTCGGCATCCTCGAGGCGGGTGAGCACGTCGCGGGCGCGCGCCACGACCGAGGCCGGAAGCCCGGCGAGGCGGGCGACTTGGATGCCGTAGGAGCGGTCAGCCGCACCGGGTCCGACCTCATGCAGGAAGATGACGTCGCCGTCCCATTCCTTGACGCGCATCGTGGCGTTCGATAGCCGGCCAAGTTTCTCCGACAGCACGGTCAGCTCGTGGAAATGCGTGGCGAAGAGGCCGCGGCAGCGATTGGCCTCGTGCAGGTGCTCGACGGCCGCCCACGCGATCGACAAGCCGTCGAATGTCGCGGTGCCGCGGCCGATCTCGTCGAGGATGACCAGCGAACGGTCGCTCGCCTGATTGAGGATCGCTGCCGTCTCCACCATCTCGACCATGAAGGTCGAGCGCCCGCGCGCCAGGTCGTCGGAGGCGCCGACGCGCGAGAACAGCCGGTCGACGATGCCGATATGGGCTGATGTCGCCGGCACGAAGGAGCCCATCTGCGCCAGGATCGCGATCAGCGCATTCTGGCGCAGGAAGGTCGATTTGCCGCCCATGTTCGGGCCGGTCAGCAGCCAGATGGCGCCGTCCTTGGCGCCGTCCTTCGGCGAAAGATCGCAATGGTTGGCGACGAAGGGGCCGCCCGCCTGCCGCCGCAGCGCCTGCTCGACAACAGGATGACGGCCGCCCTCGATGGCAAGCATTTTCGAGCCGTCGACCTGCGGCCGGCAATAAACCTGTTCTTCGGCGAGCAGCGCCAGGCCGGCGGCGACGTCGATCACCGCCAGCGCGCGGGCGCCCGATTTGATCGCCTCGGCTTCAGCCACGACGGCCGCCGTCATCCTGTCGAAGGCTTCGAATTCGATCGAAAGCGCCCGGTCGGCGGCGTTGGCGATGCGGCTTTCGAGATCGGCAAGTTCGGTCGTGGTGAAGCGCATCGCGCTCGCCATCGTCTGGCGGTGGATGAAGCGGGCCTTGGCTTCGGCTGTATCGGTCATCGGGCCGGCATTGCCGGCGGTGACCTCGATGAAATAGCCGAGAATATTGTTGTGCTTGATCTTCAGCGACCGGATGCCGGTTTCCTCGGCATATTGCAACTGCAGCCCGGCGATGACGCGACGCGACTGGTCGCGCAGCGCCCGGACCTCGTCGAGCTCGGCGCTGGCGCCGTCGCGCAGGAAGCCGCCGTCGCGCTTCAGCAGCGGCAGTTCGTCGGCGAGCGTTTCGGCAAGCAGCGTTTCCAGGCTCGCGGGAAGCGCTTTCAGCCCGGACAGCGCCTCGCCGAGCTCTTCCGGCAGCATGGCGTTTGCGAGCATGGCGGCAACGCCGCCCGCCGCCTGAAGGCCTCGGCGGATGGCCGCAAGATCACGCGGGCCGCCGCGGTCGAGCGCCAGGCGGGAGAGCGCCCGCGGCATGTCGGGCACATATTTCAGCGTGTCGCGCAGCTTGTCGCAGAGCGACGGTTCATCGATCAAAAAGCCGATCGAATCAAGCCGGGCATTGATGCGGGCGGGGTCGGTGAGCGGCGACATCAGCCGCTCGGCCAGAAGCCTGGCGCCGCCGCCGGTGACGGTGCGGTCGATCGCCTTCAGGAGCGAACCGTTGCGATCGCCCGACAGCGTGCGGGCAAGTTCGAGATTGGCGCGGGTGGCCGGATCGATGAAAAGCGTCGAGGCGGCACTTTCCCGCTCGGGCTGCCCAAGCGGCGGACGCTCGGCGATCTGCGTCTTCTCGACATAGGCGACGGCGGCTGCGGCCGCCGCGAGCTCGGCGCGCGAGAAGCTGCCGAAGCCGTCCAGCGTCGAAACCCCGAAATAGCGGGCGATCCGGCCTTCGGCGCTGGCGCTGTCGAAGAGAACCGCCGGCTGCGGCACCGCCGTTCGGCCGAGCACGTCAAAGACGGGTTTCAGCTCGGCATCGTGGAAGATCGTATCGGGCAGGATGAGCTCGCGCGGATCAATGCGCAGGATGTCGGCGAGCAGCCGCGAACTCTCCGTCTCCGCCAGCCGGAAGACGCCGGTGGAAATGTCGATCCAGGCAAGCGCCAGCGCCGGTTCGGCCCCGCCGCGAATGCGGGCGAGCGCCATCAGATAATTGGATTCCGAGGGCGAAAGCAGCTTTTCCTCGGTGATCGTGCCCGGCGTGACCAGGCGGACGACGTCACGCTTGACGACGGATTTGCCGCCGCGTTTCTTTGCTTCGGCCGGATCCTCGACCTGCTCGCAGACGGCGACGCGGAAGCCGAGCGAAATCAGCTTCTGCAGATAATCGTCGGCGGCATGCACGGGAACGCCGCACATCGGGATATCCTGGCCCATATGCTGGCCACGCTTCGTCAGCGTGATGCCGAGCGCGCGCGAAGCCTCCAGCGCATCCTCGAAGAACAGCTCGTAGAAGTCGCCCATGCGATAGAAGAGCAGCGAACCCGGATTGTTCGCCTTGATCTCGATATATTGCTCCATCATCGGCGTCGCCGAGGCACGGCTTTCCGCCGTGGCAAGCTCGGCAGCCGAAAAGGCTTCATTTCCTGTGTCTATTCGTGCGTTCACGGAGGTGCAGTTTTTCCCAAAAAAACAGGTGCCAACCCTATCCGCGCGCCGCTATAGATGACAACAGCATTTGAGGAAGAGCAAAGCGTCGCCCACAGGACGTTGGAGGATTTATGCCCGATATCGATAAGAAGGACCGGCCGGCGACATCAGTGACCGACCAGGAGGCGCTCGATTTTCATGCCATGGGCCGGCCCGGCAAGCTGGAGATCAACCCGACAAAGCCGATGGCAACGCAGCGCGACCTGTCGCTCGCCTATTCGCCCGGTGTCGCCGTCCCCGTCAAGGCGATCGCTGCCGATCCGCAGACGGCCTATGATTACACGGCGCGCGGCAACATGGTTGCGGTCATTTCCAACGGCACGGCGATCCTCGGTCTCGGCAACCTCGGCGCGCTCGCCTCGAAGCCGGTCATGGAAGGCAAGTCGGTGCTGTTCAAGCGCTTCGCCGACGTCGATTCCATCGACCTCGAGATCGATACGGAAAATGTCGACGAGTTCATCAACTGCGTGCGCTTCCTCGGCCCCTCGTTCGGTGGCATCAACCTCGAGGATATTAAGGCGCCGGATTGCTTCGTCATCGAAAGCCGGCTGCGCGAGCTGATGGACATTCCGGTCTTCCATGACGACCAGCACGGCACGGCGATCATCGCCGCCGCCGGCCTGATCAATGCGCTGGAACTGACCGGCCGCGACTTGAAGACGACCAAGCTCGTCTGCAACGGCGCGGGAGCGGCGGCGATCGCCTGCGTCGAGCTGGTCAAGGCGATGGGTTTTGCCCCTGAAAACATCATCCTTTGCGACACCAAGGGCGTCATCTACCAGGGGCGCACCGAGGGTATGAACCAGTGGAAATCGGCGCATGCGGCAAAGACCGACGCCCGCACGCTGGAAGAAGCGATGAAAGGGGCCGACGTCATTTTCGGCCTGTCGCAGAAGGGCGCCTTCTCGGCCAAGATGATCCGTTCGATGGCGGATCGGCCGATCATCTTCGCCATGGCCAATCCCGATCCCGAAATCACCCCGGAAGAGGTGGCCCGCATCCGCGACGACGCCATCATGGCGACGGGCCGCTCGGACTATCCGAACCAGGTCAACAACGTCCTCGGCTTCCCCTATATCTTCCGCGGCGCCCTCGACGTGCGGGCATCGACGATCAACGACGCGATGAAGATCGCCGCCGTCAGGGCGCTCGCCAATCTGGCCCGCGAGGACGTGCCCGATGATGTGGTCGCCGCCTATCAGGGCAACCGGCCGCGTTTCGGCGCGCAATATATCATCCCGGTTCCGTTCGATCCGCGGCTGATCTCGGCCATCCCGGTCGCGGTCGCGCAGGCCGCGATCGAAAGCGGCGTTGCCCGCAAAGTCATCACCGACATGGCTGGTTATGCCCGCGAGCTTTCGGCCCGCCGCGATCCGATCGCCTCGACGCTCGCCAGCCTCTACGAGCGCGTGCGCCGCCGGCCGAAGCGGATTGTCTTTGCCGAAGCCGAGGAAGAGCAGGTCCTGCGCGCAGCACTGTCCTATGCCAACCAGCAACTCGGCACGGCGCTCCTGCTTGGCCGCGAGGACTTGATCCGGGCGACGGCGGAGCGCGCCGGCATCGATCTCAACCGCCCCGGCCTCGAGATCGTCAATGCCCGTATCTCCACCCGCGTCGAAGCCTATATCGATTACCTCTATGCTAGGCTGCAGCGGAAGGGTTATCTCCACCGCGATGCGCAGCGGCTGATTCACAACGACCGCAACCATTTTGCCGCCACCATGGTGGCGCTCGGCGACGCCGACGGCATGGTGACGGGCATCACGCGCAACTATTCGACCGCGCTCGAGGATGTGCGCCGCTGCATCGACGAAAAGCCCGGCCACCGCGTCATCGGCGTGTCGCTGGCGCTCTGCCGCGGCCGCACCGTCTTCGTTGCCGATACCGCGGTGCACGACATGCCGAGCGCCGAAGAGCTTGCCGATATCGCCGAAGAGTCCGCCGGCCTCGCACGGCGCATGGGTTATCCGCCGCGTGTCGCGTTGCTCGCCTATTCCACCTTCGGCCATCCCTCCGGCGAACGTTCCCAGCGGGTGCGCGAGGCGGTGAAGATCCTCGACAAGCGCCGCGTCGATTTCGAATATGACGGTGAGATGGCGGCCGATGTCGCGCTGAACCGTAAGGTGATGGAGCAATATCCGTTCTGCCGGCTCTCCGGCCCCGCCAACGTGCTGGTCATGCCGGCCTTCCACTCGGCCTCGATCTCGACCAAGATGCTGCAGGAACTCGGCGGTTCGACGGTGATCGGCCCGATCCTCGTCGGCCTCGACAAAGCCGTGCAGATCACCTCGATGGGCGCCAAGGACAGCGATATCGTCAACATGGCGGCGATCGCTGCCTACGGGGCGGGTTCGTAAGGCTTATCCGCATACGGGCATCCGGCCGAGAGATCGGCGGACCAGCCCCTCAACCGCCTGCCGCCACCAATCGGGGTCGAGACCAGCGGCTCGACCCCGGCAAGGGTTAGGGTGGCAGCCGCGGCGCAAGCCTTACGAGAGGTTCGTGTCGCCGATCCCGGCGTCACAGCGCGCCGAAGCGAGGATCATCGGCATCATGAAGCGACGACCTCGGCCAAAGCCCGCCCCTATTGCTCAAATTGCGATCAGCTCGCGAAGCGGCCGGCGTCGGCGCCGTAATAGTTCAGGTAGCGGTCGGAAATGCTGGAGATCGGCAGCACGATCAGCACGTCGGTCGTGTTGAAAGCATGATCGATGACGGCGCTGGAGCCGACCATCGCGCCGAGGCGCAGATAACCCTTGATGAGCGGCGGCAGGGCCATCAGCGCCCGCTTCGGGTTAACCGCCTCGACCGGCATCAGGTCCATGTTGCGGGCGAGATGCGGCAGCGCGCCGACGGCCCATTCATCCTTCGCCAGCACATTATGGTAGAGGAAGGACAGGGCCAGCGCATGGCTTTCGAGATAGACGCCGGGGAAAGAGGCGCAGCCGAACATGGCGCTCATGCCGTGCTTCAGCGCATAGGCCCAGTTGCCCTGCCATAGAAGCTCGACGGTGCGCTTGGTGCGGTATTCCGGCAGCACGCAGGAACGGCCGAGCTCCATGAAGCGCTTGTCCGGATGCTTGGCGAGAAGTCCCTCGATCTCGAATTCGGAAGCCGAGTAAAAACCGCCATTGGCCATGGCGACATCCTGGCGCAACAGCCGATAGGTGCCGACGATCTGGTCTTCAGAATCGCCCTCGATCGCACGGTCGAGCACAAGAAGATGATCGCAGAAGGCATCATAGGCGTCGACATCACGCTGGCGGCGCATGGCGTCCAGCGGCAGCTGTGCTTTCATTTCGTCGACGAAGACGCGGTAGCGCACCGCCTGGGCGGCGTCGATCTCGCGGGCCGTGCGGGCAAGGCGCGTTTCCAGGTTGCCGATGCGGCCGAGGATGTCGCCGTCCTTCTGGGCAGCAGCCGTCGACGGCCGTGCAGCCTCGGCTGTGACGTCACGATTGAGAATGTCGATGGAGGACATGGCGATTCTCCGGTTGCCGGCTTCTCGACGCCATAAAACACTTCTGTACGACAGGAAAGTGACATATTGCATTTCCCGGGGCAAGACGCGTGCCGGTCCCCACAGGCTCTATCGCGCCTCTGCCCGGCGGGCGGAAAGCGCGGCGACCGCCTGAACTTCGGTCAGCAGCCGCAGCGGGTCGACCGGCTTCACCATGACCCGGTTGGCGCCATTGAGCAAGACCTGGCGGCGTGATTCGTCGCTCTTGTCGGCGGTCAGCACGATCACCGGCACGGGCGCAATATCGAGCCGCCGTTCGTGGCCGCGCAGCCGTCCCAGCATGTCGATGCCATTGCCGCCCGGCATCGATAGATCGCTGATGATGATGTCGGGGCGGGCATCGGCCTCGCCGAGGGCGCAATCGAGCAGGGTCTCGAAATCTTCGACATGGCGCACCTTGTGGCCGCCTTTTTCCAGGACGACGCGCACCAGCATGGCGTTGATCGGATCGTCCTCCCCGAGCAGGATGCTGAGCCCGCTCGCCGCCACCCTCGCCTCCGCCACCGAAAGCCCGAAGCCCGGCTGGTTGTCATTCAGCGCGTCGCGCTTTTCCATGCCGCGCATGCGCCCGCGCAGCACATCGATCAGCGACTGTTCGCGCAGCGGCCGGATGAGCCAGGCATCGAACAGGTCGAGCGGATGGGCGCTGCGCTCTTCCGGATTGACGAGCAGAACCTTACGCAGGCCGAGCGCGGCGATTTCGGCGCGATCGGCAAGGTGGGCGGAAAATTCCGCCGACATGCGGTGGTCGACGATGATATCGGTCGGCCGGCCGCCGCCATTGGCCATGCCGAGCAGCTTTTCCCGCGCCGTCTCGCCGTCACCGACGAGATGGCAGATGCCGCCGAGAGCGGTGATGGTCTCGGCGATGGCGGTGCGCGCCGCCCCTGCCGGCGCCAACAGCACGACGCTGTTGCCGGCAAGCAGCGTGTTTCGCCGGTCAGGCCGCTCGCCGCCGATATCGACGGGAAAGCGGATGGTGAATTCGCTGCCGAGGCCCTTTTCGCTGGCAACCGTCAATGCGCCGCCGAATTCGCGCATGATGCGCGCCGAGATCGCAAGGCCGAGCCCAGTGCCGCTGCTCTTGTCGGCGACGGTGCCGCCCTGCTCGAACTCGCCGAAGACGCGCGCCTGCTCCTCCGCCGTCATGCCGGGACCGCTATCGGCCACGGTGATCAACAGGTTGCCGGCGTCAAACGAGACGCGGATGAAGACGCCGCCGACCTGAGTGAACTTCACGGCGTTGCCGATGACGTTGAACAGAACCTGGCGCAGCCGCGCCGGATCGAAGCTCATCTGCTCCGGCACGTCGGATGACACGGTTGCGCCGATCTCGATACCCTTTTCATGCGCCCGGTGGGCGAGCATCTCGACGACGCTCTCGAGCAGCTTGCGCAGCGATTCGGAGCGCGGGTGCAGCTCGAAGCGGCCGACTTCGATGGTGGAGAAATCGAGCAGATCTTCGACGAGCTGTGTCAGCGCGTGGCCGGATTGGCGGATATTCGCCAGATAATTCTGCTGTTCCTGCGTCAGCCGCGTCTCCGCGAGCAGATGCGTCATGCCGAGGATGCCGGAAAGTGGTGTGCGCACTTCGTGGCTGACGGTGGCGAGCAGCCTGGATTTGGCGGCGCTATTATATTCGGCCTTCTGGCGGGCCTCCTCGCGGCTCTGCGCAATCAGCCGCTCTTCGGTGACGTCGCGGGCAACGCTCTGCAGCAGCAGGCGGCCGTTCGCCGGATCGCGGGTGACGACGTCGCGCCAGACGAAAATGCGCTGGCCTTCCGGTGTCGAGATTTCGACGTCGTAGCAATGCGGGATCGGACCGGGGCGGAAGGCGAGGCCGATCTCCTCGCAGCTGCGTCCTTCCGGATGCAGCCGTCCGGTCAGACGGCGAAACGTATCGTTGGCGGAGACGATGCGCCGGTCCATGGTGCGGCCGACCGTGATGTCGCCGAGCACGTCGTGCACGTCGGCGAACAGCTTTGCGCCGTCGTTGCGCGCCGGCAGGGATTGGCGGCCGGGCGTGTTTGCCCCCCGCCGGCGGATCGTTAGGACGAGGTAGCCGGCAAGCACCGCCAGGCCGAGAACGACAAGCCCGCCTGGCAGCAGCAGCGGATGGCCGGCATGGGCAAGCAGCATGAGGCTCGTTGCGGCAAGCAGGCCGGCGCCACTCAGCCAGTAGAACAGCAGGCGCCGTGTCGGGGCGGGCGCCTGGCGCCGATTGGCTTTCGCAGGTGCCCCCGCATGTGGTCGCGGCGAGGGTTGCCCCATCCGCTCCTGCGGCTTGGCGGCGGGTCCGCCGAAGGCGGCGGACAATCTTTCCTGCAACTGTCCCAGGTTGTGCATGCTATATGGCTAACATGAGGCCCCTTCCGAATGCCTTCAGGAATTCGATAAGATTTTAGCGGCCGGCCTTTTTCGGCAGCAGCAACTCGTCGAGAATGACGCAGGCCGCGCCGATGGTGATGAAACTGTCGGCGAGATTGAAGACCGCGAAGGACCAGCTTTCGGTGTAAAAGAGGATGTAGTCGATCACATGCCCGTAGGCGAAGCGGTCGACCAGATTGCCGATCGCGCCGGCGATGATCAGCGCGTAACCGAGATGGGCGAGCCAGCGATCCTTGGCGGTGCGGTACCACAGCCAAATGACGAAGGCGACAATGATGAGCCGCATGCCGACGATGAACCAGCCGTCCATGCCCGACAGCATCGAAAAGGCGACGCCGAGATTATAGGTGCGGTAGAGCGCCAGCATCGGAAGAACCGGCACGGCTTCTTGCAGCGGCAGGTAATGGTCGACGGCGATCTTGACGATCTGGTCGATGAGAACGGCGGCGACGATGAAGAAGAGGATCGGCGCTGGGCGCGCAAAGAGCGCGGGACGTGCACGCGTCGGTTCGGTCATTTGCCCTCGGCAAGTGAGAGGAGATGGCGGCGCGCCTCGAAAAGCATGACGGCGGTGGCGACGGCGAGGTTCAAGGAATCGGCGCGGCCCTGTTGCGGAATGCGGGCAAGCGCGTCGGCCTCTTTGGCCAGTTGCTCGGGCAGGCCGGATTGCTCGTTGCCCATCAAGAGCACGATAGGCTTCTTCCGGTAGTCGATCGTGCGGTAATCGACCGCGCCGGCAAGATGGGTGGCGACAATGGAAACGCCGGCCGATTTCCGCCAGGCGAGGAATTCCTCCGACGTTGCGCGTGCGACCGGCACGGCAAAGACCGAGCCCATGGTGGCGCGCACGGTCTCGAGCGAAAAGGGATCGGTTGCCTCTCCGACCAGAATGACGCCGGAAGCCCCGGCCGCATCCGCTGTGCGGATGATCGTGCCGAGATTGCCGGGGTCGCGCACGCGGTCGAGCGCCACCCAGGTCTCGCCCTCCTCGGGCCGGATGTCTTTGAGCGGTTTCCAGCGCTGGTCGAAGATGCCGACGACCATCTGCGGGTTGTCGCGGCGGGTGATCGAGCCGATCACCTTTTCGCTGACTTCGAGCACCAGCCCGCCGGAGGCGACGGTCTTGGCCGCCATCTGCTCGACCAGCGGCTTGCCCTTGGCGGCCTTGGCGTAGACCAGCGTGCGGATCGTCCAGCCGAGTTCGATCGCATCGATGACGAGCTTCAGCCCTTCGGCCAGGAAAGTCCCGCTTTCCTCCCGCGACTTCTTGTTCATCAGCGCCTTGATGTCCTTGATGATCGGATTGGCGAGCGAGGTGACTTCCTTCACCTGGCCGACCCTGCGCGGTCCCTGATCGTGGAAGTCCTTGGTCATTTCGGCACCCAGCGGGAAAAGAGGGAGGTGGAAAGGGCGCGGCCGGGCGTTTTGCCATCGAGACCCGCCTCGCGGATCACCAGCTCGCCGGATTCGACGGCGCCGCCCGCACCCCGCATCGTCTCGCGCATCAGCTCGTGGATCGAATAGAAGCTGGCGCGGATCGAATAGGCCGTCAGCACCAGGCCGGCCGCCCGCGGCGACAGGATCTCGCGGCAAACATCGAGCATCAACGGCAGGTGCTCGAAGAGATGCCAGACTTCGCCATTGGGGCCGCGGCCGAATTTCGGCGGATCGGTGAGGATGATGTCGTACTGGCTGCCGCGGCGCTCCTCGCGCAGGATGAATTTCATCGCATCCTCGCAGATCCAGCGGATCGGCAGCTTCTCCATGCGCCCAAGCGCCTGGTTTTCGCGCGCCCAGCCGATCGCCTTCTTCGACGCGTCGACATGCGTGACCTCGGCGCCGGCTGCGGCGGCGACAAGCGAGGCGACACCGGTATAGCCGAAGAGGTTCAATACTTTCAGCGGCCGGCCGGCCCTTTCGACCTGATCCTTCATCCAGCTCCAGTGGACGATCTGCTCGGGGAAGACGCCGACATGGCGGAACGAGGTGAAGCGGCCGAGGAAATCGACGCCGAGCAGATTGAGCGGCCAGGTCTCGCCGAGTGCGGCCTTCGGGAAGCGCCAGCGGCCGGTGCCTTCTTCATCGGTATCGCCGGTGAAGACGGCGTCAACCTTCTCCCAGATTTGCGGCGCCAGCGAAGGCCGCCATAGCGCCTGGGCCTCCGGGCGGATGATGCGATAGGGGCCGTATTGCTCCAGCTTTTGGCCGTCGCCGCTGTCGATCAGGTGGAAATCGCCGGCGCCGAGCGATTCGAGAATGACAGGCACGCGTTCCGCCGGCCGCTCGCCGCTGCGCGTCGTCAGCGGACGCGCAGCTGCGACCGGCACTGCGCTTTCGCGCAGCGTCTCGCGGCTGGCCGCCGACCGCGCGACCGGCTTCGGTGACCGTCCGGCCCGATCGTCCCTGCGGCTTTCACCGGAGGGACCTGACGTTTTCTTCTGGCCCGGCCGGCGTTCTTTCTGTTTCAACGTGCTCTTCCGCGTCTGTATCGGGGTATGTTGACGGGGGCTGCGTCCTCTGCCGCACCCTTTGAATTATGCAGTAACCCAGAAAACCGTGCCGGATCAACTGCGCGTCGGCACTTCTCGGATGCCGGTGCACGCAGCCAACTATCACGGCATAGCCATTCCTCTCCGCCTTGGCAAAAGGCTTCCCCGCTGGGATAAGGTGAGCGAATCGGAGATGGGGCTATCGAATGGATTTCACCGGCGAAGAACGCATCGCGGCGCCGCGGGACTTGGTCTGGGCGGCGCTCAACGATCCGGAGATCATGCGCGGCTGCATTCCCGGCTGCCAGAGCATCGAGCGGCTGTCGCCCGACACCTTCGAGGCGACGATCAGGGTCAAGTTCAGCCTGTTGTCGGCCACCTTTCATGGGCTGCTGACGCTTGCCAATGTCGATGCGCCGAAAAGCTATACGCTGTCGGCCGAAGGCAAGGGCGGTCTTACCGGCTTTGCCAGGGGAGCCGCCGATGTCGTGCTCGAAGAGCGGGGCGGCGAGACGATCCTGCATTACCGGGCGAGGGCCGAACTCGGCGGCAAGCTCGCCCAGCTCGGCGCCCGCCTGCTCGATTCGACCTCGCAGAGGCTGGCCGAAGGCTTCTTTTCGGATTTCAATGCTGCCGTCGTCGCAAAAATGGCCGCCGATTGAGCGCCGAAGGCGTTGGTGGCTTGGCGCGGGCAGGAGCTTGGTTTAATCCCTCATCATGACATGGACCATCAGGCCGCCGCGGGCGGAAGACCAGGGCATGCTTGCGGAAATCTATCTTTCCGTGCGCCGCCAGACATTCGTCTGGGTCGATCCCGGCAAATTCCATCACGAGGATTTCGCCGCCCATACCAATGGCGAGACCATCCTCGTCTGCGAGCATGCCGGTGGCGGGCTTGCCGGCTTCCTGTCGCTCTGGCCGGAAGACGATTTCATTCACATGCTTTACATCAGACCGGAATTCCAGCGCCTTGGCGCAGGCACGGCGCTGCTACAGGCGCTGCCGGAATGGCCGCAACATAAATACCGGCTGAAATGCCTGGTGAACAATCGGCGGGCGAAAGCCTTCTACCTTTCCCACGGCTTCGTGGTGACCGGCAACGGCGCGTCGCCGGAGGGTGACTATGAGGAGCTGAGCTTCTGTCCGATTTGACGCGCCGGCAACACTCTTACCGCGACGGCAGCTGGCCGGCGATATCCTCGGCGCGTGTCCTGTGGCGGTCGGCCTCACCCTGCCAGCGAATGGCTTCCTTGGCCTCGGTGCGTGCCCGCTTGCGGTGTTTGCCCTGGCTGAACCAGGTGGCGGCCGAGCCGATCAGCATGCCTGAAATCAGCGCGATGAACAGGAAGACGAAGAAGGGGGCGGAGACCGCAAGCACCTGATCGTCAGGCCGGAACGGATTGAAGGCGAGCGTGACGCTCTGCCGGTTGGCAACGCAGAAGACGATGAGAATGACGCCAAGCGGCAGCAGAATCAAGAGGTTGACGATCTTCTTGGCCATTGGGGTCTCCATGCGTCGGACGGCGCCGCTCTCTTCGAATGGCGCGTTGCATCTACGGATCGGCCCGAAAATCGATTCCGATTTTCGGGCCGATCCGCTAGCAGAATAGGAAAACCGAGTTCAAGTTCAAGTGCGGTTTCGCCGCAGGCCGGCTGCGCCGCTCAATCCTCTTCGTCGGCCTGGCCGGGATTGAGCCGCTCGCGCAGTTCCTTGCCGGTCTTGAAGAAGGGAACCCACTTCTCCTCGACGAAAACGGTATCGCCGGTGCGCGGATTGCGGCCGGAGCGGGAGGGGCGGTTCTTGACCGAAAACGCGCCGAAGCCGCGCAATTCGACGCGGTTGCCCGCAGCCAGTGCATCGGTGATCTCGTCGAGAACCGCGTTGACGATATTTTCGACGTCGCGATGATAGAGATGCGGGTTGCGTGCCGCAACAATCTGCACCAATTCGGACTTGATCACAGTCGCCCCCTTAAATTATTGATTTCTTATCAATCGCGGCCAACCTGCCAAACTGAAAGCAGCCCGTCAAGAAGCAACTTTGGGGGCAGGATTCCATTGATATCCTGGCCTTTGACGAGATCATCATAACCGAGGATCGTAATCAGCCGCGAAACAGCCCCTGCGAGCAGAAACGGCGTGTTGCTCTTCTTGTCCCAGTCCACCAACGGCAGATCGGCGTCGACCCCGCGCGATTTAAGATAGGCACGGATTTCGGGCTCGCCGCCGATCGTGTCGACGAGTTTCGCCTTGAGCGCCTGCCGGCCGGTATAGATCGTGCCGTCGGCAAGCTTCAGCACCTCCTCGCGCGGAAGCTTGCGCCGGTCGGCCACAAGGTCGACAAACCAGTTGTAGCTATCGAGCACCATGTTACGGATCATCGCTTTGGCTTCCTCGCTCGCCTCGTGGAAGGGCGAGGGCTCGGCCTTCAGAGGCGAGGACTTGATCTCCTGCAGCGACACGCCGATCTTGTCGAGCAGCGGCTGGATCTGCGGATACTGAAAGATGACGCCGATCGAGCCGGTGATCGAGCTGTCGCCGGCAACGATCGTATCGCCGGCAGTGGCAATCATGTAGCCGGCCGAGGCTGCAAGCGTGCGCACGTCCGAGACGACGGGCTTCTTGGCCGATATGGCACGGATCGCCTTGAAGATTTTTTCGCCGCCATAGGTCGTGCCGCCGGGCGAAGAGATCGAAATCACTGCTGCCTTCACCTGATCGCTGGTCTCGACCTTCTTCAGCCGCTCCAGAAGCTCGTCATCGTCGACGATCAGCCCGGATATCGTCACATGGGCAATATGCGGCCGCTCGGTTCCGGCACCGCCGAAGGCGAAGCCGTAGAAGGCCAGACCAAGCGCCACGACGAGGGCCACCGCGACGATGCGCCAGAAGCCGAGCTTGCGGCGCAGCCGCCGGCGATCGGCGATGATCGAACTGTCCATGAGATACCTCCAGCGCTGGGCCGGCGTCGGCAGGGCGCCGATCGATCCGGTGAAATAGGTGGCAGCGGTGCGTACGAATGCCACTTTTTGATGTTTTTCCGTTTTGTTGCTTGTTGCAGAAAAAATTCCATATTGGCAAGCCAATGTAATAATGCGAAACGAACTGTGATTGGCGGCCGGCTTTGTTATAAGGCGCGGCAATCACCGCAGATGGAACGAGACCTATGCTCGATACCCTGAAGAACAACGGAAATGCCGCTTATGCGGGCTCCGGCAGGAGCGCCTATGGCGATGCGTTGTTCCATTCCGCCCGCGTGCGGCGGCTGAAGATCCTGCTGCCGGTGGCCGCCCTCATCGTCGCCGCTGGCCTCGCGGCGGTGGCGTTGGTCAGCATCTACTTGCCCGAAAACGTCAAGTTCGAAGGCGCCAAGATCGAGAACGGCAAGGTCGTGATGGAAAAGCCGGCGATCGCGGGCCGCAATTCCGACGGCATCAACTATTCGATGCTCGCCGAACGGGCGTTGCAGGATATCCGCAATCCCGATCTCATCACGCTCGAGACCATCAAGGCGGCCGTGCCGATGAATGACGGCCTGATCGCCCGCGTCGTCGCCTCGACCGCCGATTACAACCGCGCCACCGACAATCTGCATATGACGGCCCCCTTCACCCTGGTGCTGAGCAGTGGCCTCAACGCGAAATTCCAGTCCGCCCAGCTCGACATCAAGGGCGGCAACATGCGCAGCGACGACCCCGTCACCATCACCAAGGACAATGCCTCCATTGTTGCGAAGACGCTTGAGATAACAGATAAGGGGCGGGTGATCACATTCGAGGGGAATGTTCGCATGAATGTCGATCCATCCACCATCCATAAACAGGGCACCTAACCAGCCGGGTCATCCATGACAAAAGATTGTCGCATTTCAGCTTGCAAGACGGGCGTAGCATTCATTGCCGGCGCGTTTGCCCTTATCCTGACGGCCTCGGGCGCCGGCGCGCAGCAGGCGACTGCCTCGATGTCGGGCATGAAGCTTTCCAACGACCAGCCGATCCAGATCGAAAGCGACAAGCTCGAGATCCATGACCAGGAGCACACCGCCCTCTTCACCGGCAACGTCAAGGTCGTCCAGGGGACGACGACGATGCAGTCCGGCAAGATGACCGTCTATTATAAGGACAAGGCGGCAAAGCCGGGCGCCGATGGGGCTCAGCCCGCCGCCCAGCCGGAAAAGTCTGCCTCGCTCGCATCGGGAAGTGCGGATATCGACAAGATCCTGGTGACCGACAAGGTCCTGCTGACCTCGGGCACGCAGACGGCGACTGCCGATGACGGCAATTTCGACATGGCCTCGCAGACATTCACCCTGACGGCGGATCAGGGCAATAAGGTTATTCTGTCGGACGGGCCGAACGTCTTTACAGGCTGCAAACTGACCGTTCACATGCAAACCGGCCAGGCGGAGCTTGAAAGCTGCGGCGGGCGTGTCCAGATTCAGCTCGATCCGAAATCGCAGCCGAATGCGCAGCAGCAGAAGCAGAACTGAGAAGCCGGCCTCCCACGTGAAATTAACATCGCTATCCACCATGTTCGGCCAGCCCGAGCCACAAGCTGCGGGTGCCGCCGACAAGAGTCGCTATCAGGGAACGCTGATCGCCCGTGGTCTGACGAAGACCTATGCGACGCGTCGCGTTGTCAACGGCGTTTCGCTGGTGGTGCGCCGTGGCGAGGCCGTCGGCCTGCTCGGTCCGAACGGTGCGGGCAAGACGACCTGTTTTTACATGATCACCGGCCTTGTGCCGGTGGATGAAGGCACCATCGAAATCGACGGCAACGACGTCACGACCATGCCGATGTACCGCCGCTCCCGCCTCGGCGTCGGTTACCTGCCGCAGGAAGCCTCGATCTTTCGCGGGCTGACGGTGGAAGAAAATATCCGCGCCGTCCTCGAAGTGCATGTCAAGGACAAGGCCGAGCGCGAGCAGAAGCTGAACGAGCTGCTGGAGGAATTTCATATCCAGAAGCTCAGAAAGAGTGCCGCCGTCGCTCTTTCCGGCGGCGAGCGCCGCCGTCTCGAAATCGCCCGTGCGCTGGCGACCGACCCGACCTTCATGCTGCTCGACGAGCCCTTTGCCGGTGTCGACCCGATCTCGGTCGCCGACATCCAGAACCTCGTCCACCATCTGACCGCGCGCGGCATCGGTGTTCTCATCACCGACCATAATGTGCGCGAGACGCTCGGTCTCATCGACCGCGCCTACATCATTCATGCCGGCGAAGTGCTGACCCATGGCCGGGCGAACGACATCGTCAACAATCCGGAAGTGCGCCGGCTCTATCTCGGCGACAATTTCAGCCTCTGACGCTGGATCAGGCGGTTTTTCGACCAATCGGAATCCGTCATGCTCCCGTCGGCGCGGAAATTCACCTTGCCGCTTAGTTCCGCTTGACCAAATGAGATAAAAAAGCAATTTTTGGGCCAACTTGGTTTCCGTGGCCTGAGGCGTTAACTGGACGCGGTTTCCCGGAGGAATTGAGGGGAGTTTCGCGTCCGTCATGGCACTGTCCGCCAATCTTTTCCTGCGCCAGAGCCAGTCCCTGGTGATGACACCGCAACTGATGCAATCCATCCAGTTGCTGCAGATGACGCATTTCGAGCTCAGCCAGTTCATCGCCCAGGAAGTGGAAAAGAACCCGCTGCTCGAATTCCCGTCAAACGACGGCGAGGCGGGCGACGAACGTGGTGCCGGTGAGGACGAGCAGTTTGGCCAGCCACCGGAGGATGCCGGGTCGGACGACGGCGCCGACAATCGCGCCGAGGCGCTCTCCAGCGACTGGTACGACAATGGCGGCAGCGAAAGCACCGGCCGGCTGAACGACGAGCTCGACGCCAATTATACCAATGTCTTTCCCGATGACGGCGCCCCGCAGCGCCTCGATGCGCCGGAGCTTGTCGGCCAGTGGAAGTCGATGCCGGGCAGCGCCGAGGGCGCCGATTATGATCTCGACGATTTCGTCGCCGGCCAGCTGTCGCTGCGCGACCACCTCGCGCAGCAGATCCCCTTCATCCTGCCCGATATGACCGACCGGCTGATCGCGCAGAATTTCGTCGATCAGCTCGATGATGCCGGTTATCTGCAGACCGATCTCTTCGAGACCGGCGAGCGGCTCGGCACGAGCCTCGAACAGGTCGAACACGTGCTTGCCGCCCTGCAGACGCTCGATCCACCGGGGGTTTTCGCCCGCAGCCTCGCCGAATGCCTGGCGATCCAGCTCAGGCAGAAGGACCGCTACGACCCTGCCATGCAGGCGCTGGTCGACAATCTCGAACTGCTGGCGCGGCGCGATTTCGCCACGCTGAAGCGGCTCTGCGGCGTCGACGAGGAAGACCTTCTCGACATGCTCGGTGAGATCCGCCAGCTCAATCCGAAACCCGGCAGCGGTTTCGAGGTGGGTGTTTCCGAAGCGATCATGCCCGATGTCGTCGTCAGGCCGTCGGCAGAGGGCGGCTGGCTGGTCGAGCTCAATCCGGATACGCTGCCGCGCGTGCTCGTCAACCAGTCCTATTTTTCGCGCGTGACCAGGAACGGTGAGGATCATGCCTTCCTGTCCGAGTGCCTGCAGAGCGCCAACTGGCTGACGCGCAGCTTGGACCAGCGGGCGAAAACCATCATGAAGGTGGCAAGTGAGATCGTCCGCCAGCAGGATGCCTTCCTGCTCAACGGCGTCGACCACCTGCGGCCGCTGAACCTGAAGACGGTCGCCGAGGCGATCAAGATGCACGAATCCACCGTCAGCCGCGTCACCTCGAACAAATACATGCTGACGCCGCGCGGCCTCTTCGAGCTCAAATATTTCTTCACCGTGTCGATCAGCGCCGTCGAAGGCGGCGACAGCCATTCGGCCGAGGCCGTGCGTCACAAGATCCGCGCCCTCATCATGCAGGAGAGCCCGGACGCAGTACTCTCCGATGACGATATAGTCGATATGCTGAAGAAGGGCGGCATCGATCTCGCCCGCCGCACGGTGGCGAAATACCGGGAAGCGATGAACATAGCCTCCTCGGTCCAGCGCCGCCGCGAGAAACGGGCCCTCGCCAAGGTCGCGGGCTTCTGACGCGGGTCTCATCCAGGCGCCGGGTTCGACCGCATAGGGCGGTACAGCTTAAGCGCGAAGCGTCGAACGCCCTCGAAGCGGTGATCGTCGGGAGCGCTTGTCGGCAAGGAATCCTCCGCACGTTTCCCGTGCATCGCCGCAGGCCGTTTTCCGCCCTATTGACTTTTTGGTAAGCTCTGGCTAGAAGCCCGCCGCAATCGACGCCGTGAGCGCCTTTTGAAGTTATCCCCATCATCCCAAGGGCACCGAGGACCCGCAGGCCTACGCCGATCTTGCTTGAGATTGCGCGAAGTGCTTGGATGAACCTGAGGCTTGGCGTAAACTGATACCCGCAAACTACCATAAGAAGGGAAACTCCATGAGTGTGCGTGTATCCGGGAAACATATGGAAATTGGTGAATCCTTCCGTCAAAAGATCGAGGACCAAATTGGTATGGCCATCACGAAATACTTCGACGGGGGGTATTCCGGCCAGGTGACCGTCGAAAAGGCGAGTTCTCGTTTCTCGGCAGACTGCAAGCTTCATCTCGACAGCGGAGTGGTGCTGCATGCCGCCGGCGAAGCAACCGATCCCCAGCTTGCCTTCGACGCCGCTTCCGAGCGCATCGAGAAGCGTTTGCGCCGCTACAAACGCAAGCTGAAGGACCATCATGCCGGAAACCACCTGAATGGTTTTGCAGAAGTCTCCTACACGGTCATGGACTCCGTTCCTGATCACGAGGATGAAATTCCCGACGATTTCGCCCCGGCGATCGTCGCTGAAAGCACAAAGCAGCTGAAGACCATGTCGGTCGCCACCGCCGTGATGGCGCTCGACATGACCGACGAGCCGCTTCTCCTGTTCCGCAGCCCCGGCAAGGAACATCTGAACATTGTTTACCGTCGCCACGACGGAAATATTGGCTGGATCGATTCGGCCAATATCAAAGGCTGAGATCAGGGCGGTGAGCGGCGGTATCGCCGCCGCTCCCCAGCATCATCTGATCCCGGCGACAGAAGGAAAAAGAAATGGCATTGGCAGATTTGCTCCATCAGGATGCGATCATTCCCGCCCTCAGAGTAAATTCCAAGAAACAGTTGCTTCAGGAATTGGCGGCACGAGCCGCAAGGATCACCGGGCTCTCCGAACGGGAGATCTTCGATGTCATCCTGCAGCGCGAACGCCTGGGCTCGACCGGCGTCGGCAACGGTATCGCCATTCCCCACGGCAAGCTGGTGAACATTCATTCGATCGTCGGCCTCTTCGCCCGGCTGGAGCAGCCGGTCGATTTCGAAGCGCTGGACGACCAGCCGGTCGATCTCGTCTTCCTGCTGCTGGCGCCGGAAGGCGCGGGCGCCGATCATCTCAAGGCGCTGTCGCGCATCGCCCGCGTCCTGCGTGATCACGATCTGGTGGCAAAGCTGCGCGCCACCGATTCCGCCTCGGCGATCTACGCCTTCCTCAACGAAGAGCAGACCTCGAACGCGGCCTGAACCGCTTCTATTCCCGATAAAAAAGGCGCCTGATTTTGCAGGCGCCTTTTTTCATCATAGGACGGAACGGAACGATCAGAACTCTTCCCAGCTGTCTTGCGCCAGGGCGGCGGAACCGCGCGACGGCGCGGCCGGACGGCGGGCTGCCGGGGCGGCGGCCCGAGCTGAAGCGGCTGGGGCAGCCGGCGCCCGCATCTGCTGAGCGACGGCGGTGAGCTGAGCGGCGTTGCCCGAGCCGGAGACCCGGAAGCGTGTGGCGAGCGCCTTCAGCGTCTGCGCCTCGTCGTTGAGCGCCACGCTGGCGGCGGTCGCTTCCTCGACCATCGCCGCGTTCTGCTGCGTCACCTGGTCCATCTGGTTCATGGCCTGGTTGATTTCCTTCAGCCCCACGGCCTGTTCGCTCGCCGAGGCCGAGATCTGCCGGATGAGGTCGTTGATGCCCATCACCTGTTCGGCGATCTTGTGCAGCGTGCCGCCGGCACGCCCGACGAGATCGACGCCCTCCTTGACCTGGACGGCCGAGGTGTTGATCAGCGTCTTGATCTCCTTGGCGGCGTTGGCCGAGCGCTGGGCGAGCTCGCGCACTTCCTGGGCGACCACTGCAAAACCCTTGCCGGCCTCACCGGCGCGCGCCGCCTCGACGCCGGCATTCAGCGCCAGCAGATTGGTCTGGAAGGCGATTTCGTCGATGACGCCGATGATCCGCGAGACCTCCGTCGAAGACTGTTCGATCCCCTGCATCGAGGCGATTGCCTTCTGCACCACCTCGCCGGACCTTTCGGCATCCTGGCAGGCGAGGCTGACGTTGTCGGCCGCCGTGCGTGCATTCTCGGCGCTGGAATCGACCTGAGCGGTGAGCTCGTTGAGCGCGGCCGCCGTCTCTTCCAGGCTTGCCGCCTGCTGTTCGGTGCGCTTGGCGAGATCGGAGGCGCTGTTGCTGATCTCGCCGGTGCCCGAGCCGATATTGGCGACGCTGAGGGTCATGGTGTTGATGGTCTCTTCGAGGCTTGCAAGCGCCGCGTTGAAATCCTGCTTCAACTTGCCGTATTCACCGGGGAAGTCGTCGGTGATGCGGTGGCCGAGATTGCCGCGCGACAGCTCGGAAAGGCCGGCGCCGACGATCGAGACGATGCGGCGTTGCTGCGACACCGATTCCTGGCGTTCCGATTCCGACCGGCCGCGCTCGGCCTCCGCCGCCTGCCGCTCTCTGGCGGCCTCGTCTTCGAGACGCCTGGCATCGGCGAGCGCAAAACGGAAGCCTTCGAGCGCCTTGGCGACCGAACCGACCTCGTCGCTGCGATCCTGGGCTGCGACCGGCTCCTCATAGTGGCCGTCGCTCAGCGCCTTGACGCTGGCGACCAGCCCGCCGAGTGGCCGCTGCACGAGCGAACGGACGGCGAAATAGAGCGCCAGCATGACCGCGCCGAGCACGATCAACCCGTTGATGATCATCATGTAGGTCTGGTCTTTGACCGGCGCATTGATCGCGGTGTGCGGGACATCGACGAGCACGACCCAGGTGGCGTTGACGCCGGGAACGGCGAAGGGATAGACGACGCGATCGAAGGGATCGAGGCCGTCATAGGTCAGGTTCCTGACGAGGCCGGGCTCTTTGTTCGACAGCGCCGCCTTGACCACGTCGGCGCCTTCGCCGTCATATTGCTTGGTCATCAGGTCAGGGATTGGCGCGACAATCCAGTTGCCGGCCTGCGACAGCAGCGTCACGCGGCCGGAGCCGAAAGGATGCAGCGCCTGCAGCTTGTCGGTGAGCGACTTCAGCGAAATGTCGACGCCGGCGAGACCGATCATCTTGCCGCCGGCCGTGACGGGATAGGCGATCGAGGTCAGGAGCGTCGGGACATCCGTTCCCTCAGCGAGGTACGGCGTGGTGATCGCGCCCTTGCCGCTGTCGGCAGCAAGCTTCCACCATTCGGCGGTATAATCATTGTCGAAGGTCGAGTACTGGACGCCGCCATCCTTGGTCTTCGACCAGTAGGGCGTGAAGGCGCCGTTCTTGTTCGTGCCTTCGTCATTATTGTTGGCGATCTCGGTGGTCTTGCCGTCGAGCGCCCCGAGCTGCTCGCAGAACCAGCTGCCGAAGGCGAAGGCGTTCTGCTCAAGATTGGCTTTCAGCACATTGATCATGCCCTTGCGGTCGAGCGATTTGCCCTCATGGCCGCGGCCGATCACGCCCGACATGGTGCGTGCGGCACTGGCGAGTTCGCCGACATTGGCGGCGATTTCGTTGGCGATCGATTTTGCCTCGAGATTGGCCTGATCCATCGTCAGCGTCTGGACGCGATCCCGTGTCTGGCCGATGAGGAAAAAGTTCGAGACGATGAGAACAAGCGCGATGGCGATGCCGGTGATGACGAGAAGTTTCGCCGCAAGCGATTTCATGCGAAAAATAAACATGGGGTCCTCGGGCAAGGATACGCCGAACGGGCATTCTCCGGCGCAGGAGCGAAGGCATCGCCCCGTCATGGGGCAGCCGCCTGCAGCGGCGCGCGTCTTTTAAGACGCCACGCGACGCTGCAGCACTTTGAACTGGCGGCCGGCTGCAAGAAATAAGGGCGCCGGCGACCACGAGGAAGATCGCCGGAAATACCTTAAATTTGAATGAAACTCGAATGGTCGAGACAAGGAAAACCGCAGAAATTCCCTCAAAACTAATGGGTTTTCTCGGCGACTTCGCAAAGAGACTGAAACTATATTCTGTCCGCGACGTCCTTGCTTGACGGGATCGATGGCTGCGCTCCCGATTTGAGGCATGCGAGCGAACCGGCGACCGCGGCCTCCGCTCGCGATCTACACGTCGAGCTTGTCGGCTACCCGTTGAGCATCAGATCGGAATGGCGGAGCGTGCTGGGGTTGGAGCCGAATGCCGCCCTGAAGCGCTTTGCGAAATGGGCCCTCGATGCATAGCCCACCGCGATGGCGGCGGCTTGCGCGCTCTCGCGCTGCGCCATCAAATGCCGCGCCGCCAGCATCCTTTCGCGCCGCAACAGTTTGGCGAAAGAGATACCTTCCTCCGCTAGTCGCCGGCGCATGGTGGATTCCGACAGGCCAATCATCCTCGCAACTTCGGGCGCCCGCCAGTCACGGGAGAGGTCGCTGGCGATCAGCGCAAGCACGCGCCCCGTAATCGACACGTCGAACATGGGACGCGCTGCCGGATCGCCATGGAGGAGCGCGAGAAGTTCGGTCAGCCGCGAGCGCCGCACCGAGGATTGCGCGGGGCCATCGGCGATCGCCGAGGCGGCATGAATCACGGCATCGACCAGATGTGGCGTCAGCTCGACCTGAAGGGGCTCGACGGCAGCCCTGCGGCGGTTGGCAAGCGTCGACGGAACGCTGGCCTCGAGCAGGACCGAAGCGTCCGGCACCTCGAGGATCAGCGACTGATAGAAGCCGTGGCTCGCGTCCGGCAGGTTGAGGATGTCCATCTTCGTCTTTGCCGGCAGGACAAACAGCGAGCCGGCGCAAAGCGCAGAGCCGTTCATGCCGCGCCAGACTTCCTTGGCGCCGGAGACGACAACGCCCAAGATCGGATGCGGAAGTTCGATGGCGATCAGGCGTTCCTTGGCCAGGGCACAATAGGAAAACAGGTTCTCGCCATGCGCGAGGCTGCCCCCGGTGCCCGCCGCTCGAAACCGTGCCAATCCCTCCAGCAGCGCGGAAGAGAGCGCTTGTTGTGATGCCTTCCCGATGTCCATGCGCATGACTTTATCCGATGGGCATGGCTGCGAAAATGAAGGATTGACCGAAACGGGTTCATCTCCGGTCGAAGCGGGCGCGATGAGGCGCGGCTTTCCCTCAATTCTCGCCACTCCGCAACAGGAGTGAGCTTATGGGACGGATGATTTCCAGGAAGATGCTGCGGGCCACGGCGGCGGCGATCTTTGTAGCGACCAGCACCCTGACCAATGCCTCCGCCGAGGAGACGGCGAAGGTCATCACTGTTATCGATGGGTTTCAGTCACCCGAGAGCGTCCTGACCGTCGGCGATCGCCGCTTCGTCTCGAATATCGGGAGGGCGCTCGATCCCATGGCGAAGGACGGCGACGGCTTCATCTCCGAGGTTTTCGCCGACGGCAAGATCGTGACGCTGCGAGCTTTCCCGCCCGCCGGCGAGACGCTCGATGCGCCGAAGGGCATGGCTGCGGTTGGCGGCCGGCTCTATGTCGCCGATATCGACCGCGTGGTCGGTTTCGACCTGACGAGCGGGGCGCGCGTCTTCGAGCAACGCCTTCCGGGAGAAGAGCCAGCGCTCGCGAACGATCTCGTCGCGACCGCGGACGGGCAATTGCTGCTGACCGATAGCCTGCGCAACGCCGTCTATCGGCTCGACCCGAAGGCCGGCAGCATCGCGGAGCTCGCCAGCGGCATTCCCGGCGCCAACGGGATCATCGTCGAGCCGCAAAGCGGGCGCGTTCTCGTGGCGGGAATCGGCAAGAATTTCGGCGGCGGCGATATTTTCGCCATCGACGAGAGCGGCAAAGCAAGCCGCCTCGAACAGTCGCCGCATGGCCTGTTCGACGGACTGGCGACGCTGCCGGATGGCCGCCTGGCGGTCTCGGATTGGAAGGCGGTCGATCGCCCGGTTCCTGGAGCGCTGATCCTCTTCTTGGTCGATGACGCTCCGACCGGCGAAATCCGGTTGGAGCGGGACATTCATGGCCCTGCCGATTTCACCGTCGATGGCGCGGCCGGCACGCTCTGGATACCGGCGACGCGCGACAATCAGGTCGTGATTGTCCGCCCGGGTGGCTAGCTCGGGCACGCACTGATCTTCTGGTGCCTGAACACGCGCTATGCCGGCACGGTCGTCAGCCTCGGTCCGTGGCGGCCGCCGGTCGGCGGGCACGTCGGCAAGGATAACCGCAGAAATTCCCTCAAAACTAATGGGTTTTCTCGGCGGCTTCGCAAAGAGACTGAAACTATATTCTGTCCGCGACGTCCTTGCTTGACGGGATCGATGGCTGCGCCCCCGATTTGAGGCATGCGAGCGAACCGGCGACGGCCGCCCGGCGCAACGCCGTGGGAAAATCGAGGCCGTCGTCGAGGCTTGCGGCGAAATAACCGCAGAAGGTGTCTCCCGCGCCCACCGTATCGACCGGTTCGATTTTCAGGCCTTGCGCCCTGGAAATGACCCCGTCGCGGATGGCGATGACGCCATCGCCACCGAGTGTGACGATCAGCGTCTGGCCGGTCTCCTGATGCAGGCGGTGAAGGGCTGCCTCGCGTGCCTCGGCGTCCATGCCATCCTGCCCGGCGAGCCGCTCGAACTCGGTTTCGTTGGCGATGACGATATCGGCCAGGCGGCCGAGACGCGGCGCATCGGGGATCAGCGGCGCGAGGTTGAGGATGCTGGTGATGCCCTTGGCGCGGGCAGCCGACAGCGCGTGTTCGACGGCATCGACCGGCACTTCGAGCTGCAGCATCAGGATATCGCCTTCGTTCATCCTGCCGACCGCCGCCTCGGCATCGGCAGCCGTCACCAGGCCGTTGGCGCCGGGGACCACAGCGATCATGTTCTCGCCATCGCCGCCGACGAGGATCAGCGCCGTGCCTGTGGGACCGTCGACATGCTTGACCAGGGAGAGGTCGGTTCCGGCATCATCGAGCAGGGCGAGCGCATCCGCGGCAAAACCATCCTTGCCGACGCCGCCGGCCATATGCACATAGCGACCGGCGCGGCGGGCTGCCAGCGCCTGATTGGCACCCTTGCCGCCGGCGGCCGTGGCAAATCCGTTGCCGGCCACCGTCTCGCCGGGCTTCGGCAGGCGCGCGGTCGTGGCGATGAGATCCATGTTGATGGACCCGAAAACTGTGATCATGAGGATGTCCCGTCTTTTGGAACACGCGGGCGACGTGATGTTCCAACTCTTGTATGAAATGCGGGGCAGACACTGCCCGAAGCGGTCACTCCTCGTCAACCACCCGAAGCTTGAGAAGACCGGTGCGGCTTTCCACCGATTTGGCCGGAGTCTCGTCGTCCGGCCTGATATCGCCGCCCGCCTCGAATTCCAGCGCTTCGATCTTGGCGCCGCGCCTGGTGAGCTTGTCGGCCGATGTAACGACCATGTCGATATCCTTCTGCGCCATGGCGAAATGGCCCTGCAGCTTGCGCACCCGCTCGTCGAGACGGCCGAGATCGTCCATCAGCAGCGCCACCTCGCCCTGAATCAGATGCGCCTGCGCCCGCATGCGCTGGTCCTTCAGCACCGCCTGGATAACCTGGATCGACAGCATCAGCAGCGACGGCGAGACGATGACGATGCGCACCCGGTGCGCCTTCTGCACCACCGGCTCGAAATTCTCGTGGAGCTCGGCAAATATCGATTCGGACGGCACGAAGAGAAAGGCGGTATCCTGGGTTTCTCCCTGGATCAGGTATTTCTCGGCAATATCCCGGATATGGATCTCCATGTCGCGGCGGAACTGCTGGCCGGCGAGCTTGGCGGCCTCGGGGCTGCCGGCGTCGCGAATGGCGTTCCACGCTTCGAGCGGGAATTTCGCGTCGATGACGAGCGGCGGAGCGCCGTTGGGCATGCGGATCGTGCAGTCCGGCCGCGAGCCGTTGGACAGCGTCTGCTGGAAGGCGTAGGCGCCCATCGGCAGGCCGTCGGCAACGATCGTCTCCATCCGCGACTGGCCGAAGGCGCCGCGCGTCTGCTTGTTGGAAAGTATCGCCTGCAGCCCGACGACGTCCTTGGCGAGCGTCTGGATATTGTTCTGCGCCGCATCGATGACCGCCAGCCGCTCCTGCAGCCGCTGCAGGTTCTCATGCGTCGATTTGGTCTGCTCGGTGATCGTCGAGTTCATGCGCTGCGACATGCCGTCGAGACGTTGGCTGATCGTCTGGTTGAGTTCGCTTTGCCGCGCGCCGAAGACCTCGGTCATCGCCGCGATCCGACCCTGCATCTCCGCCTGGATCTTCAAAAGCTCGGCCATGCGCATCGCACTTTCCCGGGCGCGCAGATCCGCCTCCTCCGCCTGTTCGCGGCGAAGGCCGGCGGCGCGCAGAAAAAGGACGATCACCAGCAGGATGAGGACTGCAAGAACGCCGCCGGCCAGCGCCAGCATGGCCGGGCTGATCGAGGCGACGGAAGCTGCGAGCGATTCGGAAGTGGCGGTCATGGCGCAACCATAACAGAACATATGGCAAGATATAGATCAAAACGTGAACGAAATCGGCGATCCTCAATATCTTCCAAGGCCGCCGCGCCTTGCCGGCCAACGCGGAAAATCGCGGCCGGATTTAACGATTGCTCAACCATATTCGCCAAAAGCTGTGGCGCAGAATTCCCTCCCGCGCCGTCGCGCCAAATACAGAGATACCCATGACATCCCAGCAGACCGACAGCGCGCTCAAACAGCGTCTCGATTTCATCGAACTGGACGAGGCGTCGCGCAAGTCGATGCGGGAGCTGCGCCCTGTGATTGCCGAGCTGATCGGCGGCGCCCTCGATAAATTCTACGCCAAGATCGCCAGGACTCCCGCTGTCTCGAGCTTCTTTACGGACAAGAGCCATGTCGGCCATGCCAAGAAGCGGCAGCAGGATCATTGGGCCAATCTTGCAGGCGGTACGTTTGACGAAAGCTATGTCGAAGGCGTGACTGCCGTCGGCCGCACGCATGCCCGCATCGGGCTGGAGCCGCGCTGGTATATCGGCGGCTATGCGATTGTCATGTCCGAGCTCGTCAAGGGCATCATGGAGAAGCAGTGGCCTTCGGTTTTCGCGCGCCAGCAGGGCAAGCAGCTGGCCGAGAAGCTGTCCGCCGTCATCAAATCGGGCATGCTCGACATGGATTATTCCATCTCGGTCTATCTCGAGACGCTGGAAGCCAAGCGCCGCGCGTTGGAAGAGCAGCGCGCCAAGGCGCAATCCGACCAGGCCATCGCGCTGGAGCAGCTGCGCCGCGGCCTGGAGGCACTGTCGAACGGCGATCTCGAAGCCACTCTGCCCTCCGACCTACCGGGTGATTTCAGGCAGATGGCCGAGGATTACAACCGCGCCGTCAGCGCTCTTCGCCAATCCTTCGCATCCGTGCGCGACACGTCGGGCCAGATCATGAGCGGCGCTGACGTCATTTCCAATGCGACCAACGACCTGGCGCTGCGCACCGCCCAGCAGGCAGCCGGCGTCGAGGAAAGCTCGGCGGCCCTGCAACAGCTTTCCGTCAGCGTCGGCCAGACCGCCGCCAATGCCGAGAAGGCTTCCGGCGCGGTGCGTGAGACACAGCAGAAGGCGAAGAATTCAGGGGAACTCGTCACCAGCGCCGTCTCGGCGATGGCCGGCATCGAAAAATCCTCGACCGAAATCTCCAAGATCATCGGCGTCATCGACGAGATCGCCTTCCAGACCAATCTTCTGGCGCTGAACGCCGGCGTCGAAGCGGCGCGCGCCGGTGATGCCGGCAAGGGTTTTGCCGTCGTCGCCCAGGAAGTCCGCCAGCTCGCCCAGCGCACGGCTGAAGCCGCCAAGGAGATCAAGAACCTGATCTCGCAGAGCTCGACCCAGGTCAATCAAGGTGTGGGCATCGTCTCCAGCACCGGCGAGGCGCTGAACGACATGATCAGCCGCATCGACATCATCAACCGCTTCGTCGCCGATATTGCCGCCGCCGCCCGCGATCAGGCGACCGGCGTCAACGAGGTCAGCGTGGCGATCCGCAGCATGGGCGAAATCACCCAGCAGAATTCCGGCATGGTCGAGCGCACCTCGGCGGAAACCCGCCGCCTTACCGATGAGGTGGGGAAGCTGATCGAGCTGCTGCAGCACTTCCGCGCCCGGCCGGAAGGCCGCGCCGTCACGGCTGCCCGCCGTGCGGCTTGACGCGAATATGGCAAAATTCCGGGCGGGGACGCAAAAAAGCGTCTTCCCCGCTCGGCGGATAATTCCATAGTGAGAAAAGATGGGTTATGGGAACGCCCATGACCATCAAGCCACTCATCATTCTTCCCGATCCCATTCTCCGCCAGCTGTCCCAGCCGATCGAGCGGGTGGACGCCGACCTGCAACGCCTTGCCGACGACATGCTTGAAACCATGTATGACGCGCCGGGCATCGGCCTTGCTGCCATCCAGATCGGCGTGCCGCGCCGCATGCTGGTGATCGATGTGTCGCGCGAGGGCGAAGAAAAGCAGCCGCAGGTCTTCATCAACCCCGAGATCGTCAAATCCTCCGACGAACGCTCGGTCTATGAGGAAGGCTGCCTGTCGATTCCCGATTATTATGCTGAGGTCGAGCGCCCGGCTGTCGTCTCGGTCAAATATCTCGACCGCAACGGCAAGGAACAGATGGTGGAAGCCGACGGCCTGCTCGCCACCTGCCTGCAGCACGAGATCGACCATCTGAACGGCGTGCTGTTCATCGATTATATCTCGCGGCTGAAGCGGGAAATGGTGATCAAGAAGTTCACCAAGGCGGCGAAATCCAAGGCGCTCTGAGCGTTGCGTTGAAAAATGCGCCAGCGAGGCACTATGATATCACCGATATCATGATGGAGGTGCTGCATGGGTCATTTTCTGATCAGAAATATCTCCGAAGCAATGAAACGAGACATTGCGGAAGCGGCTCAGCAGAGCGGAAACAGTCTTTCCGACGAGGCCAAGGAGCTTTTGCGGGAGGTGCTTCAAAGAAAAAACGCAGCAAAACCCGAAACCGGCTCGGCCTATGCAACGATACGCGCCGCTTTCGAAAGAGAAGATGCAGTAGACGACGAATTCGCTGCGATCATGGAAGAAATCGAGGCCGCGCGTAAAAAGGACTTTGGCCGGCCGTTCGAGGATCTTGAATGATCGTACTTGATACGAATGTGGTTTCCGAATTCGCCCGGTCGTTGCCGAATGAAAACGTGAAAGCCTGGATGTTGCGGCAGGACAGCGCGAGAATCTGGCTGTGCACCGTCGGCTTGATGGAGCAGATTTATGCAGCCGAAAGAGTTCTCCTGAAGACGGGATCGGATCGCTTCTTTCGTGCCATCGAGAATTTGGTGAAAGGCCAATTCCGTGAGCGTATCGTTGGTTGGGATTTGCAAGCGGCCATGGCAACCGGCCGCCTGAGGGCGAAGCGCGAAAGCATAGGGCGGCCGATTTCGGTCCAGGACGCAATGATCGCCGCCATCTGCCTTGCAAACGGCGCCACGCTCGCCACCCGCAACACCCGAGATTTCGAGGGGCTTGATCTCAAGCTCGTAAACCCGTTTGAAGACGGTTGATCCTCAATTGGCGAGATAGAATGTCTCTTAGCATCATTTTCATGGGAACGCCGGAGTTCTCGGTTCCGACCCTGCGCCTGCTCGTCGATGCCGGCCACAGGATCGTCGCCGTCTATACGCAGCCGCCGCGGCCGGGCGGCCGGCGCGGGCTCGATCTGCAGAAATCGCCGGTGCATCAGGCGGCCGAGCTGCTCGGTCTCCCGGTCTTCACGCCGGTCAATTTCAAGGATGCGGAGGAGCGCGAGAGGTTTGCCGCGTTCAAGGCCGATGTCGCCGTCGTCGTCGCCTACGGGCTGCTGCTGCCGGAGGCGGTTTTGAACGGCACCCGCGACGGCTGCTATAACGGCCACGCCTCGCTGTTGCCACGCTGGCGGGGTGCTGCGCCCATCCAGCGGGCGATCATGGCCGGCGATGAAAAGACCGGCATGATGGTGATGAAAATGGACAAGGGTCTCGATACCGGCGCCGTCGCCCTGACCCGCGAGGTCGAGATCGGCCCGAACATGACGGCTGGCGAACTGCACGACCGGCTGATGCAGGTCGGCGCCAAGGCGATGGCGGAGGCCATGGTGAAGTTGGAGATGAACGACCTGCCGCTGACGCCGCAGCGGCAAGACGGCGTGCTTTATGCCGCCAAGATCGACAAGGCCGAGTCGCGCATCGATTTCGCCAGGGAGGCGCGGGATGTGCACAACCATATCCGCGGCCTGGCGCCGTTTCCTGGTGCCTGGTTCGAAGTCGAAATCGGCGGCAGGCCGGAGCGGGTGAAGGTGCTTGGCTCGGAGCTGGCTGAGGGGCAGAGCGCTGCCGGGCAGCTGCTGACCGACGACCTTGTCGTCGCTTGTGCTTCCGGCGCAGTGCGGTTGACCAGGCTGCAGAAGGCAGGCGGCAAGCCGCTTGCCACGGCGGATTTCCTCCGCGGTACGCCGCTTGCCGCCGGCACGAGGCTTTCCTGATGCCGCGTTTCCGCATGACCGTCGAATATGACGGCGGCCCCTATGTCGGCTGGCAGCGGCAGGAGAACGGTCCTTCGGTGCAGGGTGCGGTCGAAGCTGCGGTGCTGTCGCTGACCGGCGAGACCGTTTCGGTCCGCGGCGCCGGCCGCACCGATTCCGGCGTCCACGCCATGGGACAGGTAATCCATGCCGATCTTTCGAAGAAATGGTCGCCCTATCAGCTGCAGAATGCGCTGAACGCGCATCTGAGGCTTGCCGGCGAGCGCGTCTCCATTCTCGACGTCGAGGCGGTTCCCGACTTCTTCGATGCCCGCTTCTCGGCGCTCAGGCGCCATTATCTCTACCGTATCGTCAGCCGCCGGGCGCCGCTGGCGCTCGACGCCGGCAAGGCCTGGTGGGTGCCGAAGACACTCGACCACGAGGTCATGCACGCCGCCGCCCAGCGGCTGGTCGGTAGGCACGATTTCTCCACTTTCCGCTCCGCCCATTGCCAGGCAAACAGCCCGGTGCGCACGCTCGACCGGCTCGATGTGACGCGCAGCGGCGCGCTGATTGAGATCCGCGCCACCGCGCAGAGCTTCCTCCACAACCAGATCCGTTCCTTCGCCGGCACGCTGAAGCTCGCCGGCGAGGGCAAGTGGACGCCCGACGATGTCGAGGCGGCACTCGAAGCGCGCAACCGCAAGGCCTGCGGTCCGGTGGCGCCGCCCGACGGGCTCTATTTCCTGCAGGTGGATTATCCCGAGGTGATCACCGACCGCCGCAGGCCGGTCACTGACACCGATGACGGTGACGATCTGTCCTAAAGCCTCCGCGAGGCTGCTCAGACGGGATAGATGCCGAGGAAGTGCTGCAGATATTCCGAAAGAATCATCGACGGCACCAGCAGCACCAGCGTCAGCGCTCCGACCATCAGCGCGTGATCATGGCAGATCATCCTGAGGATGCGCGCCAGCGCGAAGACCTGCGCCAGCATGAAGGCGAGCAGCAACAGCGAGACGAGGCCGACCGTGCCGGGCAGGAAGAACACCAGCGCCAGCAGCAGGCCGTTGATATAGGAGAGCGGCACGCCGAGCCAATTGACGCTGACGACGACGGGGGCAAAGCGCTCGCCCATGCGAAAGGCCAGCAGCAGCAGCCCGGCAAAGACCAGCGGCACGAACCAGTTGGCGACCTCGACGAGGCCGAGCCTGACAAAAAAGGCAAAATTGACATCGGCTTCCGGCGGCAGCGACCGCAGGAAGGCCTGTCGCCACCAGAGCCAGGAAATGCCCATCGGCGGCAGGCACCAGGCCATCGCCCAGAACGAGCGGTTGACGCCACGCTCCGACAGATCGAGGAAGCGGAAGCCGCGCGGATCCATCCGGATCAGCAGCCACAGGCCGGCCAGATAATACTGGACTTCCTTAAGACCCGGCATGGGCGAACCAGCGGTCGATGAAAGTCTCGTAGATCGCCGTCAGCGTCTCCAGATCGGCAACGGCGACACGTTCGTCGACCATGTGCATCGTCTGACCGACCAGGCCGAACTCGACGACCGGGCAATAGTCCTTGATGAAGCGGGCATCCGACGTGCCGCCGGTGGTCGAAAGCGCTGGCGACCGGCCGGTGACGCTTTCGACGGCCGAAGATAGCGAGGCGATCAAAGCATTGTTGCGGGTGAGGAAGACGTGGCTCGGCCGGTCGGCCCAGACGATATCGTATTTCACCGGCTCCCGGCCCGGACGCAGCTGGCCGTTGCCGGCGGCGGCATCGAGCCGCCGCAGGATTTCCGCACGCAACGTGTCGACGGTCCAGCTGTCGTTGAAGCGGATGTTGAAGCTTGCCGATGCCTTTGCCGGAATGACGTTCGTGGCAGGATTGCCGACATCGACGGTCGTCACTTCGAGGTTCGACGGCTGGAAATCATCGGTACCGCCGTCGAAAGGCGGATCCATCAGCGCCTGCGTCAGCTGGACGATGCCGCGCACCGGATTGTCGGCAAGATGCGGATAGGCGGCATGGCCCTGCACGCCGTGCACGGTGATCCTGCCCGATAGCGAGCCGCGACGGCCGATCTTGATCATGTCGCCGAGCCTGTCGGGATTTGTCGGTTCGCCGACCAGGCAGGCGTCCCAGCGCTGGCCGCGCTCCGTGGCCCATTGCAGCAGCTTGACGGTGCCGTTGATCGCCGGGCCTTCTTCGTCGCCGGTGATCAGCAAGGAAATCGAGCCGGCCGGCGCGCCGTTCTTCTCGATATGGCGGGCGACGGCGGCGACGAAACAGGCAATGCCACCCTTCATGTCGACGGCGCCGCGGCCGAAGAGCTCGCCCTTTGATATCTCGGCGGCAAAGGGCGGGTGCGTCCAGGCGGCTTCGTCGCCGACCGGCACGACATCCGTGTGACCGGCAAACATCAGATGCGGGCCGTCGCCGCCGAGGCGGGCATAGAGGTTCTCGATATCGGCTGTGCCCTCTTCGCGTGCCGTCACCTTGTCGACCGTAAAGCCGAGCGGCGCGAGCATGGCGTCGAGCGCCGTGAGCGCGCCGCCTTCGGCGGGCGTCACGGACGGGCAGCGAATCAGCGTCTGGAGATTGGCGACGGGGTCGGTAGCGGTCATGGCGTCGAACTATCCGGCGGGAATGGCAAAGACATGGCAAGGCGGAGCCGCCTCGCGTAAAAAGACGCCGTCTGTTTAACGGATCAATGTGCCGGTGTCATCAATCTCTGAGCAGCTCGTTGATGCCGGTCTTGGAGCGGGTCTGTTCGTCGACGCGCTTGACGATGACGGCGCAGTAGAGATGCGGCGCCGGCTGGCCGTTTGCCATCGTCGCATTGGCCGAGGCCATCGAACCGGCGACGACGACGGAATAGGGCGGCACTTCGCCGTACGTGACCTCACCGGTGGCGCGGTCGACGATCTTGGTCGACTTGCCGATATAGACGCCCATGCCGAGCACGGAACCTTCACGGATGATGCAGCCCTCGACCACTTCGGAGCGGGCGCCGATGAAGCAATTGTCCTCGATGATCGTCGGGCCGGCCTGCATCGGCTCCAGCACGCCGCCGATGCCGACGCCGCCGGAGAGATGCACATGTTTGCCGATCTGTGCGCAGGAGCCGACCGTCGCCCAGGTATCGACCATCGTGCCCTCGCCGACATAGGCGCCGAGATTGACGAAGGAGGGCATCAGGATGGCGTTCGGCGCGATATAGGCCGAGCGGCGCACGACGCAGTTGGGAACGGCGCGGAAGCCCGCGGCGCGGAACTGGTTCTCGCCCCAGTTTTCGAATTTCGAGGGAACCTTATCCCACCAGGTGGAATTGCCCGAGCCGCCCTTGACCACCTCCATGTCGTTGAGGCGGAAGGACAGGAGCACCGCCTTCTTGAGCCACTGATTGACCGTCCAAATGCCGTCGGTGCCGCGTTCGGCCACGCGGACCTTGCCGCCGTCAAGCAGATCGAGCGCCGCGTCCACCGCATCGCGGACCTCGCCCTTCGTCGACATGTTCACATTGTCGCGATTGTCGAAGGCGGTTTCGATGGTTTTTTCGAGGGATGCGAGGTCGGTGGCGCTCATGAGAATTCCTTAAACTTCGATCTCTATCGTGGGAGACGCCGAAGTCTCCTGAAATGCGATCGGTGTGGGTATATCCTGCTCTATAGCATGCACCCCGTAGAACGGAATGATTTTTCCGACAAGATCATATCTGGTTTCAAGGCGTTATAGCGACATATCCGGCAGTTGATGCTGCCAATACTGAAAGGCATTTCGACATGGCGAAGGGACGAAACGGCGGTTCTAGGCGCAAGGATGGCGTATGGGACCCGCTGAAAAGCAGTTCGACCGACAGGCAGCGGGCGCAGGCCGTGCCGAAGACGCCGCAGACGATGTCGCCTGCCTATCGCCTTGCCTATGTCGACGAGGATTTCCTTTGCCGCGAGGAGCTGCGGCCGATCCGCCTGCAGCTGGAACTGCTGAAGACCGAGATGATGCTGACGGAACGCGGCATCCGCTCGACCGTCGTCATGTTCGGCGGCGCCCGCATTCCCGCCCCCGGCCAGAGCGCCTGGGCGGCGCGCAACGACATCCAGCGCGTCAATCTGGAGGCGGCGTCCGTCTATTATGACGAGGCCCGCAAATTCGCCCGGCTCTGCTCGAAATATTCGGCCAGCTTCGATTTCCAGGAATATGTCATTGTCACCGGCGGCGGTCCCGGCGTCATGGAGGCGGGCAATCGCGGCGCGGCCGACGAGGGCGCACCCTCGATCGGCCTCAACATCGTGCTGCCGCATGAGCAGGCGCCGAACGCCTATGTGACGCCGGAGCTCAGCTTCAACTTCCACTATTTCGCCATTCGCAAAATGCATTTCATGGTGCGCGCCAAGGCGATCGCGGTCTTTCCGGGTGGGTTCGGAACGCTCGACGAATTCTTCGAATGCCTAACGCTGATCCAGACAGGCCGCATGGAGCGGCTGCCGCTGATCCTGTTCGGCGAGGCTTTCTGGCGAAGCATCATCAATTTCGAGGCATTGGCCGAATTCGGCACGATTGCGCCTGATGACGTCAAGCTGATCAGTTTCGTCGACACGGCCGACGCCGCATGGAAGATCGTCCAGGACTTCTACGAGCACTAATGCATGTCGCCCGGAAGTGTGCCGCGGTTCCGGGATAACGACATGCATAAAATGAAAAAGTTAAAGAGCGTCGCATGAATCTGGTTTCATCCGACGCCCTTTAACATGGCTCTTTCCCTGCCGGAGCGGGAAAAGCGGGGGCAATGGTTCGTCCAGGCTTACAGGAGCGGCCGGTCCGGCATGTCATCGATCGAGATGACGCCGTCCTTGTTGCGGTCCATGCGGGTGAACAGCTTGTCGAAGGCGGCGACCGCTTCCTGTTTGGAAATCTGACCGTTCTCGTCGGTGTCGACCCGGCGCATCATCATCGAGGCGCGCATGAAGGTGCCGCCATGGCGCATCCAGCGATGGCCGTCATGCCCGTCGCGGGGCGGCCGCCCGGCCTCGTTATCCGGCATGTCGGGCGCCGCGTTCGCGTCCCTTTCGCCGCCGGCCTCCTGCTTGTGCTGATCCTTCATCGCCTGCAGCTGGGTCTGCCGGTACTGGCGGATTTCCCCTGGAGTCAGCGAGCCGTCATTGTTGGTGTCGATCGCGGCGAAGATCTTGTCGAGGCCGCTGGTCGCTTCCTCCTTGGAGACCTTGCCATCCTTGTTCGCGTCGAACTCTTTGAGCATGCGGACATAGGTGATTTCGAGGAAGGCGTCGCGGCCCGGACCGTCCATGCCGGCATGATGCGGACGCGGCCCGTTGCCGGGTGCGGCAAAGCTTGCCCCGGCGGCTCCGCCGAAAATGAGGACGGAGGAGAGCGCTGCCACTATCAGCTTGTTGCGGTACATCGTGTTTCCCTTTCGTAAGGCGTCCCTTGACGAAAGAGGCTATGGCAGCGGGCCAGAAAGACCCAGTTAAACATCGGTAAGCTGGGTGAAACTTTGGTAAGATGACTGGCGTCTAGCCGGCGGATCTGGTCACCTTGCCGAGAAATGCAGCAAGGTCGTCGGTGACGAAATCGATGTGATCCTCGTCGCCGCTCGTCCTTTCCCACCACTCGACGACCGTCTCTTCCAGATTGCGCGGCACGAGCAGCACGGTCTGCATGCCGAGCGCCTTCGGCACCGTCAGATTGCGCGGCAGATCCTCGAACATCGCCGCCTTGCCGGTGTCGACGCGCTTCAGCGCCGCAAACTTGTCATAGGTCGCCTGCGCCGGTTTGGGCACGTAATCGGCGGCGACGATGTCGAAGATATCGTCGAAATGCTCGAGGATGCCGAGCGCTCCTGCCGTCATCTCGGCGTGCTTGACGCTGCCGTTGGTGAAGATGAATTTGCGCCCCGGCAGCGCCTTGATCGCCTGCCCGAGTTCCGGCTGCGGCGTAAGCGCCGAATAGTCGATGGCATGCGCTTTTTCGAGGAAGTCGTTCGGATCGATGCCGTGATGAATCATCAGGCCCTGCAGCGTCGTGCCGTGCTCGAGATAATATTGCTTCTGCAGCTTGCGCGCCTCTTCCCGCTCCATTTGTAAGAGCGCGGCGACATAGGCGGTCATGTTCCTGTCGATCTGAGCGAAGAGATTGACATGATGCGGATAGAGCGTGTTGTCGAGGTCGAAAACCCAGTCGGTAACGTGGTCGAAATCGGCTTTGTCGGGGGTGCGGTCGATCTTTGTCATGGCGGTCTTATGGCATGGCTGCCGTGGGAAACCAAAGGGCTTTTGATCGAGTCGCCGCTTTCCCGTCGCCTTCTTAAAAATGCCGCCAGATTTTCACAACTTTAAAGAGATTCTGGCTGAATATCGCCATTGATCGCTGGTGACTTTCTGCCCTGCGTCAGACAGGGGGACCCGAAAGGGTAAAGTCGCATGAAGATCGTTCTGATCAATCCGCCGCATACCGCGATCGGCAGCCGTATTCCCGATGATCACCTTCCACCGCTCGGCCTTCTCTCGGTCGCAGGCCCGCTGATCGATGACGGTCATGATGTCAGCCTCGTCGATGCAGAGTTCGGACCAATGACGATTGCGGAAATCATCGACCAGATCACGGCAAACGGCCCTGATCTGGTGCTGATCGGCCATTCCGGCTCGACTTCGGCCCATCCTACTGCCCGCGCGATCGCCGAAGCGGTCAAGCGCAGCGATTCCGCCATCCGCATTGTCTATGGCGGCGTGTTTCCCACTTACCATTGGCGAGAGGTGCTGGCCGAGACCGAGGCATTCGACATTCTCGTGCGAGGGGAGGGCGAGGAAACGATGCGGCGCCTCGCCGCTGTCCTGGCCGCCAAACGTCCGCTTGATGCCATTGCCGGCATCGCCTATCGCGACAGCCGCGGCGAAGTCCAGGCAAGCCAGCCGGCGCAGGCGATCGCCGATCTCGATGCCTATCGCATCGGCTGGGAACTGATCGACCATGCCAGCTACAGCTATTGGGGTGGCAAGCGGGCGGTCGTTATGCAGTTCTCGCGTGGCTGTCCGCATCTGTGCAATTATTGCGGCCAGCGCGGCTTCTGGACTCGATGGCGCCACCGCTCGCCGGAACTGTTTGCCCGCGAGATCGCCAGGCTTTATCGCGAACAGGGAGTCGAACTCATCAATCTTGCCGATGAGAACCCGACCTCGTCGCGCAAGGCCTGGCTGGCGTTCCTCGAAGCGATGATCGCCGAGAATGTGCCGGTGCAGATCGTCGGCTCGACGCGCGCGGATGATATCGTCCGTGACGCCGATATCCTGCATCTCTATCGCAAGGCCGGCATCGTGCGCTGGCTGCTCGGAATGGAAAACACCGATGAGGCAACCCTGGCGCTGATCAAGAAGGGCGGAGCCAAAACAACCGACAGGGAGGCGATCCGGCTCCTGCGCCAGCACGATATCCTCTCGATGGCGACCTGGGTCGTCGGTTTCGAAGAGGAAAAGCTCAGCGATCTCTGGCGCGGCTTCCGGCAATTGCTCTCCTACGATCCCGACCAGATCCAGGCGCTCTACGTCACCCCGCATCGCTGGACACCCTTCTTCCGTATCGCCCGCGACCGGCAGGTGATCGAGACCGATATCCGCAAATGGGATTACAAACATCAGGTCTTGAAGATGCGGCACCTCCACCCGTTCGTGTTGGTCGCCTGCGTCAAGCTCATCGAGGTTGCGGTCCAGGCGCGGCCGAAGGCGCTGATGCGCATCCTCTTCCATCGCGACCACGAGCAGCGCCATTCCATGCGCTGGTACACCCAGATGGGCCGCCGCGTCTGGTTTCATGAGGTTCTCGAATTTCTTTTCCGCTGCCGCCACCTGAAGAATGGCCCGACGCTCGAGAATTTCTGGGGCGCGCCGCAGGATGCCGAAGAGGAGTCGATGCTGCGCCCGCAGCGGCATATCAAAAGCCTCGACGCGGCGGAATAAAATAGACGCCCGATTTTCGGCGGACGCAGCCGGTGCGGGATGCTAGAAAGCGGACATGCTGTTCGAACGCCCCGACGACGATACGCTCTATGACGCCCTGATCGCGCGCAGTGCCGATTATGAGGGTCAGGCCTATGTCTGCGTGAAAACGACTGGCGTCTTCTGCCGTCTGACCTGCCCGGCTCGCAAGCCGAAGCGGGAAAACACCCTGTTCTTCGAGACGATCGCCGCCTGCATGCATTCCGGCTTTCGCCCCTGCCGGCGCTGCAAGCCGCTGGAGCAGCCGGGCCGGGAGCCGATCGTCGACGCCTTGCTGGCCCGGCTCGAGGACGAGCCGGAGGTCCGCTGGAGCGAAGACGAGCTCGTGCGCCGCGGCCATGATCCCTCGACCGTGCGCCGCGCCTTCAAGCGGGCGCTCGGCATGACCTTCCACGATATCGTCCGTTACCGCCGGCTCGGCGAGGCGGCCAGACAGCTCGCCGCCGGAGCGCGCGTCATCGATGCGCAGATCGACGCCGGCTATGAGTTCTCCGAGCGGCTTTCGCTCGGCTTTCCAGCGGCTCGTCGGCAAGGCGCCGGCACTTTCGCAGAACCGCGAACTGCTCTTTGCCGGTTGGTTCGACACGCCGCTCGGGCCGATGATCGCGGTTGCCGACAAGACGCATCTGCATCTTCTCGAATTTCACGATCGCAAGGCGCTGCCGGCCGAGCTCGAAGCGCTGCAGAAACGCGTCCGCTCCTCGGTCGCGATCGGCCGCACCCCTGTCATCGATCAGATCGAGGCGGAGATCCGGGATTATTGCGAGGGCCGGCTCAGCGTCTTCAGGACGCCGTTGGCGCTGGGCGGCACGCCCTTCGAAAAACATGTCTGGGCAAAGCTGATGGAGATTCCGATCGGTCAGACGCGCGCCTATGGCGATCTCGCCAGGGAGATGCAAAGGCCGGAGGTGGTGCGCGCCGTCGGCCGCGCCAATGGCGCCAACCAGCTGGCCATCATCGTGCCCTGCCATCGTGTCCTCGGCTCGGACGGGTCGCTGACCGGCTACGGCGGCGGGCTCTGGCGCAAGCAATGGCTGCTGCGCCATGAAGAGAAGATCCGCACGCAAGCAAAGACGGAGGAGACAGCATGAACCAGACTGAAAAGGCCAGAGCATTTGGCGCGCTTCACCAGAAGGGTAATCCGATCGTCCTCTACAACATCTGGGATGCCGGCACGGCGAAGGCGGTGGCGGAAGCCGGCGCCAAGGCGCTCGCGACGGGAAGCTGGTCAGTCGCCGCAGCCAACGGGTATGCCGATGGCGAGAAGTTGCCGATGTCGGTGCTTGTCGAGACGGCGAAATCCATCGCCGATTTTGTCGACCTCCCGTTTTCGGTCGATTTCGAAGGCGCCTATTCGGCGGAGCCCGAGGGGGCGGCGGCCAACGTCGCCAGGCTGGTCGAGGTCGGCGCCGTCGGCATCAATTTCGAAGATCGGGTCGTTGCCGGCGAGGGGCTCTACCCCGTCGAGAGCCAGGCGGCCCGCATCCGCGCCATTCGCGCCATGGCCGACGGCAAGGACATCCCCTTCTTCATCAACGCCCGCACCGACCTCTTCCTGGCCGAGAGCGATCTTGCAAAACATGCCGATCTGGTGGACGAGGCGATCGAGCGGGGCAGGGCCTATGCGGCCGCCGGCGGCAACGGCTTCTTCGTGCCCGGCCTGATCGATCCGGATCTGATCGAAAAGATCTGCGCGGCATCGTCGCTGCCGGTCAATGTCATGATGCGAGCGGGCGCCCCCGATGTGAAAACGCTGGCACGGCTCGGCGTCGGCCGCATCAGCTATGGGCCAGGGCCTTACCGGTCGATGATGGAAAAGCTGAAACAGGAGGCGGCGGCGATTTACAGCCTGCTCTGAGATGTTTGCGGGCCGCATTCGCATGAAAGGCTGCGGCCCGAAAATGACATCCCGTTCGCTCAGGACCGGAAGCGCAGATTGCGCCGCGTCAGCTGGTCGACCGAGGTGCAGCCCATCAGCTTCATGCCGCGTTCGATCTCGGTGCGCATCGTCTCCAGCGCCCGTTCGACGCCGGGCTGTCCGGCCGCGGCAAGCGGGAAGAGATAGTAGCGGCCGAGGCCGACAGCCTTCGCCCCCAGCGACAGCGCTTTAAGAACATGCGTTCCCCGCTGCACGCCGCCATCCATCATCACGTCGATCCGGTCGCCCACGGCGTCGACGATCTCGGCGAGCTGATCGAATGCGCTGCGCGAGCCGTCGAGCTGGCGCCCGCCGTGATTGGACAGCACGATGCCGGTGCAGCCGATTTCGACCGCGCGTTTGGCGTCTTCGACCGACATGATACCCTTCAGGCAGAATTGACCGCCCCAGGCGCGTACCATCTCCGCCACGTCGTCCCACGACATAGAGGGGTCGAGCATCTCGGTGAAGTAGCGGCTGATCGACAGCGCGCCACCATCCATCTTGACGTGGTTTTCCAGTTGCGGCAGCCGGAAGCGCTCATGCGTCAACCAGTCGATCGCCCAGGAGGGCTTGATGGCGAACTGGGTCATGCCGGCAAGATTGAGCTTGAAGGGAATGGCAAAACCGGTGCGCTTGTCGCGCTCGCGGTTGCCGCCGGTAATGCTGTCGACCGTCAGCATCATTGCCTGCACGCCGGCATTTTTCGCCCGCGCCATCATCTCGTGGTTGAGACCGCGGTCCTTGTGGAAGTAGAACTGATAGACCTGCGGTCCGGCGCTGATCTGCCGGGCTTCCTCCAGGCTGATCGTGCCGAGCGAGGAGACGCCGAACATCGTGCCGTGTTTGGCTGCCGCCGCCGCGACCGCCCGCTCCCCCTGATGGTGAAACAGCCGCTGCAGCGCCGTCGGCGAACAATAGACCGGCATCGCCAGCTTCTGCCCCATGACGGTCACCGACATATCGATGTCGGCCACCCCGCGCAAAACGTTGGGCACCAGGTCGCAAGCCTCGAAGGCCGCGGTATTGCGACGATACGTTACCTCGTCATCGGCCGCACCGTCGATATAATCGAAGATCGGCCCGGGAAGCCGTCGTTTGGCCATGCGCCGGAAATCGTGAAAATTATAGCAGTCTGTAAGGCGCATCTGTTTGCTCGACCCGTTAAGTTTTCGGGCCGCAACCTAAAGCACGATTCGAAACCTTGCCAAGGCTTGATCGTGCAATTTGCGACCTGTTGGATACGATATCGCTGCTTGGGTGGGTCTGCAGGCGGACGATGATCTGCGGCGGCCTCCGACGTGTCTCATGCAGAGGCTGTGCCGTCTCACCCCGGCGGCGCCTCGGCGCGGCATTCTCCGACCTCCCTCATCCTGAGGTGCGTAGCCCACAGGGCGAAGCCTCGAAGGACACGCCGCAGCGATGCTCCTTGCATGCATCGACCGCCAGCGCACCCGCCCCGCCCTTCGAGGCCCTTCCGGGACGCCTCAGGGTGAGGCTCTCTTGAACGCCACGCCATATTCTGCGGTACCGCTCAATGCTGTGCGACAGGATGAGCCCCACCAGCTTCTTCGGAGATTTCAATGCGCTTCAGGCCCTTCCTCGGCACGATCGTGTGCGGGAGCTTGATCGCCGAAGCAAGGCCAAGTCCTGCCAGCAGCCGGATGAAATGCCAGCCGAGGTCCAGCTGTCCCGGCTCGATGCCGAGCCGGGCCAATTCCGGAAAGGCATGATGGTTGCCGTGGAAGCTCTCGCCGAAGGTCACCAGCCCGAAACGCGGCAAATTATATCCCTGCACCGCGACGTCATCGACGCTCCAGCCTTGATGGCCGTTGCGATGGGCGAAATGGCCGACCAGCCAGTGCCCGGTCAGCGACACCGAGATCCGCACGGCAATCCCCCAGACCAGCCACGGCAACCCACCGAGAGTGAAGAGCAGGAGCCCCAAGGGAATTTGCTGCGCCACCCATGTCGCCTCCAGGAGGCGATAGAAGCGGTCGTCCCGCTCACGCTCTTCAAGGACGAAACGCGGCGGCCGGTCGAGCGCGACGGCGCAATGCATCTGCCAGAAGGCGTCGACGAAGAACGATCGCCGATGGGCATAGAGGTCATGGCAGTCTCGTTGCCGCTGCGCCCAGTCGCGAATGTCGTGGGCATAGATCATGCCGAAGGGACCGGCCATGCCGACCAGCGTGCCGAGATGGACGAGCAAATGCTCGAGCCAGATCGGAGCGCTGAATGAACGGTGAATCAGCAGCCGGTGCATGCCGACCGAATGACCAAGGCAGATCGTGATGGCGGTCAATAGAACAAAGACGGTAACAGCGCTCCAGCTGAAGGTCAGCGGTCCGCCCACGATGGCAATCATGGTCATGGTGGTGATCCAGATCGACTTTGCGGGCATCCAGACCACGCGGCCCTTCACGGGATCACTGCCGTTGTCGATCATGCGTCCGGTCGAAATGCTGCGCATGGCAAAACTCCTCCCATCGGGCCTATTCTCCGGTTGAACAGCGCCCGCCAATCCATTAATTAAGCAATTACCTAATTACCTTGCGCCAATGAAAATAATTAGGCAATACGTTAATTGCTTAATTATCCGCGACGCTTTGGTGCCGCAGGCATGGAGACGGAACTTGGAAGATGAGACTTTCGACGACATTATAGAGGGCAGCTCGGTCGGCGCCGCCCAGCGGGTGTTCCACGCGCTCTCCAGCGCGCCGCGGCGGAAGATCCTTGCTTACCTCTCGGCATCGGGGCTGACCGCCGGCGAGATCGCCGACCGCTTCAGCATGTCGAAGCCTGCGGTTTCGCAGCATCTTTCCATCCTGGAAACCGCAGGGCTGATCCGACGGGAGAAACAGGGCCAGTTCGTGCACTATTCCCTGATCGAGAACAATCTCGTCAATACGCTCAACGGCTTCGTGCAGGAGGTCTGCCCGGTCGGTCGGCCGATCAGGAAGGAAAGCCAGGCGCGTGCGCGCCGGAAAGAACTGCCCTGATTAGGAATTTGCGGCATCTCCCGGCCGGGGAAACCGGGAAATATTCCGCGGGAGAGGACGCGCCCTTCGTGCGGTGAAGAGCGCAGCCTCGATCAGGGAACGATCAGTGTTCCAATGCCGTGCTCGGTGAAGATCTCGAGCAGGACGGAATGGGCGGTCTTCCCGTTCAGGATGACGACGCCCTGGACGCCGGCCTTGATCGCGTCGATGCAGGTCTCGACCTTCGGGATCATGCCGCCGGAGATCGTGCCGTCGGCGATCAGCGCATGCGCTTCGGCGACGGAAAGCTCCTTGATCATCTGGCCGTTCTTGTCGAGAACGCCGGGCACGTCGGTCAAAAAGAGCAGGCGGGTGGCGTTCAGCGCCCCGGCAATGGCGCCGGCGAAGGTGTCGGCGTTGATATTATAGGTCGCGCCGTCGCGCCCGGGGGCGACCGGGGCGATGACCGGGATCATTTCGGAGCGGGCAAGCAAATCGAGCAGCGTGCGGTCGACCTCGACCACCTCGCCGACGAAACCGAGATCGAGCACGCGCTCGATGTTGGAATCCGGATCCTTGATGGTCTTGCGCGCTTTTTCGGCGAAGACCATGTTGCCGTCCTTGCCGCAAAGGCCGATCGCCCATTCGCCGGTCTGGTTGATGAGCGCGACGATTTCCTTGTTGATCGAGCCGGCGAGCACCATCTCGACGATCTCGACCGTCTTCTGGTCGGTGACGCGCAGCCCGCCTTCGAATTTCAATTCAATGCCCATCTTGTTCAGCATGGCGCCGATCTGCGGACCGCCGCCGTGAACGACGATCGGGTTGACGCCCGACTGCTTCAGAAGCGCGATATCACTGGCAAAGGCCTTGCCGAGTTCGGGATTGCCCATGGCGTGACCGCCGTATTTCACGACGATCGTCTTGTTTTCATAACGCTGCATGAAGGGCAGCGCCTGGGCGAGAAGACGTGCCTGGATTTCGCTTTCGGAACTCGTTCATGGGGGACCCCGCAGGAATTGATCGCGGCCTTTTATCGCAACTTTTCGACAGAGGGAATAATCCAGAACGCAATAGTTTTTCGTATGTGGCACGGAGGCCGAGAGTTCGGCTCGGCCGTACGGCACAAGCAGGATATGAGGAACGGCATGCAAGGCGATGAGATCAAGAACCTGATCGGCCGCGTCGCGCTCGGCGACCGCACGGCATTCGCTGCCCTCTACAACCAGACCGCACCGAAACTTTTGGCAATCTGCCTGCGTATCTTGAAGGACCGCGGGGAAGCCGAGGAAGCGCTACAGGACGTCTATATCAGCATCTGGCAACGCGCCCGCAGCTTCCAGGCGGCCTCGGGCTCATCCTCAGCCTGGCTTTCGGCAATTGCCCGCAACCGGTCGATCGATCTGCTGCGCGCGCGCAAGCCCATCGCCGACGAACTCGACAGCGCTTACGATCTTGCCGATTCCGCGCCCGACCCGGAAAGGCAGACAGTGACGAAGGATGAAGGAAGGCGGATTGACACCTGCATGGAAGAGTTGGAAGCTGATCGTGCGGTCGCGGTGAAACGGGCTTATGTCGAAGGGCTGAGCTATCAGGAACTGTCCGATCAGTTCGGAGTTCCGCTGAACACGATGCGGACCTGGCTCAGGCGCAGCCTCTTGAAACTGAGAGAGTGCATGGAACGATGACATCGCCCGACAAAAGCAAGGGAGACCGCTCCCGAGACGAAGTTCTCGCCGGCGAGTACGTGTTGGGCGTCCTGTCGCTGCAGGACCGCCGGGTGGTGGAAGAGCGCATGCGCCACGATCGCACATTTGCGGCGATCGTCAGCCGTTGGGAAGCCAATCTCTCCGCCTTCAACGACGAATATGACGGCGTCGCGCCGAACCGCGAAACCTTCAAGCAGATCGAATCCCGGCTGTTCGGCGATGCCGGCAAGCCCACATCCTTCTCGCAGGGACTGTGGAATTCTGCGGTTTTCTGGCGCTCGCTGGCCTTCGCCTGCATCGTCGTCGCCGTCAGCGCCGTCATCTTCGCCTCCGGCGTTGTGCCGCAGCCACAGGGGCCGACACCGCTGGTTGCCGAACTTGCGGGTCAAAACAGCACGATCAATCTCCGCGCGTCCTACGAGCTGCAAAGCGGCCGGCTGAAGATCGTGCCGGTCGCTGCCGGCAAGCCGGAGGAGAAATCGCTGGAACTCTGGCTCGTGCCGGGCAGCGGCTTGGCGAAATCGCTCGGCGTCTTCCAGCCCGGCGAAAGCGGTGAGCTCGTCATTCCCGCCGAACTGCGCAACCATGTCACGGATGGCGCAACCCTTGCCGTCAGCCTCGAACCCTTCGGCGGCTCGCCAACCGGACAGGCGACCGGCCCGATTGTCGCAAGCGGCACGGTGCACCGGCCATAAACAGGCGCCGGCCGCAAATCATTTTCTCCTGTCTGAAACTCTTCGGCGCGGACCTCCGTAGTTCGACATGTCCGGACGACGCTCAGGCATAAAGCCCCGCGGATGGTGTCCGGTGAGGAGAAAATCATGATCAAGTCCCTAGTGCGCGGTTTCGCGCTCGCCACCGTCCTTTCCGCTGCCGCCTTTGCCGCCGCCAAGAACCCGGTGGTTGGCGGCGCGGCGATGTTCGACAGCAAGAACATCATCGAAAATGCCATGAATTCCAAGGATCACACGACGCTGGTTGCTGCCGTCAAGGCCGCCGGCCTCGTCGGCACACTCGAGGGCAAAGGCCCCTTCACCGTCTTTGCGCCGACCAATGAAGCTTTCGCCGCCCTGCCGAAAGGCACGGTCGAGACACTGTTGAAAGCGGAAAACAAGGTGACGCTTACCAAGGTCCTGACCTGCCACGTCGTGGCCGCCGATGCGATGGCCAAGACCGTAGCCAAGATGATCAAGGCGGATGGCGGCGCACACGACATCAAGACCATCGGCGGTTGCGTGATCAAAGCCCGGGAAAATATGGGCAAGATCACCCTGACCGATGAGAACGGCGATGTCGCGCATGTGACGATCGCCGACGTCAAACAGTCGAACGGCGTCATCCACGTCGTTGACAAGGTGTTACTGCCGAAGATGTAAGTGTGTGTATCGGCAGAGGGCGCGCTCTTCGGGCGCGCCCCAAACCAACTGCGAACGGTGCCAGCGTCTAGAGTTTCCGTGAATGGGGCGCCGCCACTGACACGGCTATTGGGCCGCTTCGACTCTGGGGAAAACGAGCGAGACACTCATGCCAGTGCCGGGGGAAGAACTTACTTCGATCTCGGCGCGGGCGTTCTGTTTCAGGGATTGGATGATCATTGCGCTCAGTTTTCCGGGGTTCGGCCAGGCTGCATCCTGAGGAAGACCGACCCCATTATCGGCGACGGTGATCCTGCATCCGGTGTCGCTGACGACACAGCGCAGAGTGATCTCTCCGCTATCCCGCCCTACGAAGGCATGCTTGAACGTATTGGTCAGGAGCTCGTTGATGACGAGTCCGGCAGGCATCGCCACGTTCACGGAAACCGGCCAGGTGTCCACCTTCATGTCGAGCCGGATGCCTTCCACAGCGTGGGCGGCCATGACCGACGCGGCGATCTGGCTCACATAGCTGCCGAGATCGATCATCGCGCCCTTCTCTTCGTCCGACAGTGCGCGATAGAGGAGAGCCAAGGCTTCAATCCGCCCCGCAAGACGTGCAAACCGCTCGCTTTCCTCGTTCTTTTGAGCATTACGCGCTTCCATTCGGATCAGCGCCGTTATCATCTGCAGATTGTTCTTCACGCGATGCTGAAGTTCTCGAAGAAGGACATCCTTCTCGGCCAGCAGCTCGCTGAAGCTCTGGCCACCCGTCACCTCATTGCGGGCAGCAAAGGCGACCAGACGAAAAAGCGGGATGTCATCATCGTTGACGATCGTGTTCGACCACACGTCGATAATCATATTGCTTTCGGGTTCTGCCCCGAGCGAGAAGGCGCCAATATATTCCTCCGCCGTGGTCACAGCGGCTGTAAGCGTTGCCTCGCCGGAGACTGCAGTGCAATTCACCTCGATGTCCGACCAGCGCTTTCCCTCCACCTGTGTGGCGGTGAGCGCGGTCAGCCGTTCGAATTCGAGGTTGACGTAAATTAGCTTCTCACGGGTGCCGAGCTCTGAGACCGCCACTGCAAACGGAACATGGTCGAGAAAGTGTCGAAACCGGTCGTCGTCGAGGGCTTCGGCAAGATGGGGCAGGTTGCCGACGCCTTCCGGCGAAAGGGCTTCGTCTTTTCTGTCAGTCATGAATGATTTCTCGCGGGCGTCGCTGCTCTTCAACAGTATGAGATCAAGCGTTGCTGCAAAAACTGCGATGGCGCAAGCACAATCGATGTCGCAGGTCTAAACAGCCGGTGTCCAAATGCGGCAGCTGGCGGGATCTCGAAGCTGCCGTGAACGCGACGGTCGACATGACTGTCGGCAGGCCTCTGTTCGCCGCAAGGTCATGCGTCAGCGTCAGTCGCGAGCTTACGCCCGGTCATAGGTGAATGAGGTTAGCAGCGTGGTGACAAAATTGCTGGCCCTTTCTTTAACCAGAAGTTCGGTCCACTCATCCGTCCCGCGCAGCCGCAAATCCGTATAAATACTGTCCACGGCGGCCTCTTCTATGCGCTTGATATGGGACTTGAACGACGCCTCGCCGCCGCCATGATACATATCTCGGATAACCATGCGCAAAATCTCCTGGATAGCGATCTGCCATGCTGTATTGATCGACTGAAGTTCCTTCGCATCCTCTGCCATTGCGGCGTCCTTTGGTATGAGTGAACTGTCAGCACGGCTCTGCCCGTGCCTGTCGACGCCCTTTGAGCCCGCGAATGCTTCCTTTTGAAAGTGGCGTCGGGAGAGGGCGATGCGGCGCGGTTCGTGCACGAGAACATATTCGGCGCAGCTCGGCATGCCGCGTCTCCGGGCCACCTGCATCGGGCTAGGCCGCGACCTTTTGCCGGTGATCAGCAGGCTTTGGCGCGTTTCGCAAGAAGAGCAGACGTCGCCGAGGCGCGATCGTCGCGTTGCTTCGCAAGCCGTGCTTCCCGCAACCGCAAGGTCTTTGCCTGTTGCGACTGGACGCGGGATTCCAGCTCATCCATCGCTTTATTCTTCGCGAAAAACTGGGACTGGACGTTGCCGAAGGCGATCTCTGCCCGCTGGCGAGATTTGCTGTATGTTTCTGTCATTTCTTTTCCGATATTGAAGGCTCGACTGCGAGCGAAAACAAAAAGGCCAGGCAGATTGCCCGGCCTTGAATAAATCGGTGCTTCCGGCAGTGCCAGTACATCCGTGGTCAAAGGGAAGCAGATACCGATTTAAGCCTTCTGGAGATTGCAAGCGGACATCTTGCCCGACTTGTGGTCTCGCTCGAGATCGAAGCCGATCTTCTGGCCTTCGACGAGTTCGCGCATTCCGGCGCGCTCGACGGCGGAGATATGAACGAAGGCGTCAGTGCCGCCGTTGTCCGGCTGAATGAAGCCGAAGCCCTTGGTGGAGTTGAACCATTTAACTGTGCCAGTGGTCATGATGAACCCTTTCATAGCAATATTGAAGAACCGCAGCGCAAAGGCGATGCGGATGGTGGTAACGATTTTTGGAAGGAAGTTCGTTGAGGCGCGGTGCCAATCGCGCGATAACCAAGCCAGCAAGCAAAATTCGATAAGCACTATATAGGTCACGTAATCCGGCTCGTCAACTTTTAGTTTTCCGTTTGACCGGGAAATAAACTTTTAGCTGTTTCGGTGAGTACAATAGAGGTCGGGTCATTATTTCCAGTTTGCGATCCCGACAGTTTCGGCGATCGCCTGGCGTAGATCGTCGAGCCCGTCGCCCTTCTCGGACGAGGTGGAAAGCACGAAGGGATAGGCGGCCGGGCGTTTGCGGATCTTGTCGGCCGTTTCGGCCAGCAGCTTCGGCACGGCCGGCGCCTTGATCTTGTCGGTCTTGGTCAGCACCAGCTGATAGGAGACGGCGGCCTTGTCGAGCAGGGTGAGCACGTCCTCGTCATTCTTCTTGATGCCGTGGCGGCTGTCGATCAGCACGTAGACGCGCTTCAGCGTCGCGCGGCCGCGCAGGTAATCGAAGACAAGTTTGGTCCACTTGTCGACCTGCTCCTTCGGCGCCTGCGCGTAACCATAACCCGGCATGTCGACGATCGCCATCGGCGGCAGGTCGCCGCCTTCCCCGGAATAGCCGTCCGGGACGAAATAGTTGAGCTCCTGCGTGCGTCCCGGCGTGTTCGAGGTGCGCGCCAGGCCCTTCTGGCCGACCAGCGCATTGATCAGCGACGATTTGCCGACATTCGAGCGGCCGGCAAAGGCCACTTCCGACGGTCCCTCCGGCGGCAGGAAGGTGAGCGACGGGACACCGCGGATGAAGATCCAGGGGTGGCCGAAGAGCGGCTTTTCGGTTTCGGGCATGCGGGCTCGGCAATCTCCGGGTTCGGTCTTCTGTCGGCTTCGTGGTTTTACGGACGGATGTCAAGCGTTCAGGCGGCCCGCGTCGCGCTTCGCGAACCGGTCGGAAATCAAAAGCCCCGCCGGAGCGGGGCTTGAGAGCATCATTTCGATGGCGCCGTTTTTCGTCGAAACAGGCCCTTGAGATTGTCGAAGAGTTCGATCCTGACGCCATGGCGCCTCATGATCACCGACTGCTGCAACACCGAGAGCGTGTTGTTCCAGGCCCAGTAGATGACGAGGCCGGCCGGGAAGCTTGCCAGCATGAAGGTGAATACCAGCGGCATCCAGTTGAAGATCATCGCCTGCGTCGGATCGGGCGGCGTCGGGTTCATGCGCATCTGCACGAACATGGTGACGCCCATGATCAGCGGCCAGACGCCGAGATGCAGCAGTGCCGGCGCTTCGAAGGGCAGCAGGCCGAACAGATTGACGATCGTCGTCGGATCCGGCGCCGAAAGGTCCTGAATCCAGCCGAAGAACGGTGCGTGCCGCATCTCGATGGTGATGTAGATCACCTTGTAGAGCGAGAAGAAGATCGGGATCTGCAGCGCCACCGGCCAGCAGCCGGCGATCGGGTTGATCTTCTCTTCCTTGTAGAGCTGCATCATCGCCTGCTGCAGCCCCATGCGGTCGTCGCCGAATTTCGTCTTCAGCTCTTCCATCTTCGGCTGCACGCGCTTCATGTTCGCCATCGACGCATATTGCTTGCTGGCGAGCGGGAAGAACACCAGCTTGACGACGATGGTCGTGCACAGGATCGCCACGCCGAAATTGCCGAAGAAGCGGAAGAAGAAGTCCATCAGCTTGAACATCGGCTTGGTGATGAAATAGAACCAGCCCCAGTCGATCAGGCGGTCGAACTTCGGGATCGAATAGGACGCTTCGTAGCCGTCGATGACGGGCACTTCCTTGGCGCCGGCGAAGACGAGGTTCTTGACCTCGACCGACTGGCCCGGCGCGACGGTGAAGGCATCGTCCTTGTAGTCGGCCTGATAGCGCGGCTGGCCGTCGGCGAAATGCGAGAAGCGCGCTTCATAGGCCGACGTCTGCGGCGGAACGATCGTCGCCGCCCAGTATTTGTCGGTGATGCCGAGCCAGCCGCCGGTGGACTTGGCGGGCTGCACGGCTTCCTCCTCGACGGCGCTGTATTTGGTTTCGATGAGGCCGTCCTCGCCGATGACGCCGATGAAGCCTTCATGGAGAACGTAGACCGACGGCGTCGTCGGCTTGTTGTAGCGCGTGACCCGGCCGTAGGAGGAAAGCGAGGCGGGCGCCTGGCCGGCATTCTCGATCTTGTCAGTGACGCTGAACATATAGCGGTCGTCGACGGAGATGGTGCGGGTAAAGGTCAGGCCCTTGTCATTGGTGTAGGAGAGCGTCACCGGCGTCTTTTCGGTGAGCTTGGCGCCCTCAGGTGCCGTCCAGAGCGTCGTCGGACCCGGAACTGCGCCCGTCGCGTCGCTGCCGATATAGCCGAGTTCGGTGAAATAGCCGTCCTTGGTTTCCGCCGGGCTGAACAGCGTGATGATCGGGCTCGAGTCGTCGACGGTCTCGTGATAGCCCTTGAGCTTCAGATCGTCGAGGCGGGCGCCGGCAAGGTTGATCGAGCCGGAAAGCGCAGGAGTATCGATGGCAACGCGCGGCGTTTTGGCGAGCGCCTGCTCGAGCGTCGCCGTCGCGGCCGCCTGGCCGGAAGGTGCCGAACCGCTCGTCTGGGCCGGGGCCTGGCCGCCTGCGGGCTGCTGCACCTGCTCGGTCTGCTGCTGCGCCTTCTGGGCTTCCTGTGCCTTGCGCTGGGCCTCGATGCGCGGATTCATATAGAGAAACTGCCAGCCGAGGACGATCAGCACCGAGAGAGCGATCGCAATGAAGTAATTGCGGTTGTTTTCCATCATACGTTCCTGGGGCGTCCGTCTCCGGAGCGCCGATGTTTCGGCCTGGTTTCCACGCGAAGCTTCAGCTCCGCGGCCAATTCCTGGAAGGACGCCTTAAGCACGTCCCTGCGCGCGACAACCACATAGTCGTGTCCGGGCTGCATTGCAAACCCCGCATGAAGCCGCACCGCCTCTTTCAGGCGGCGGCGCATGCGGTTCCGTTCGACCGCGTTGCCATGTTTTTTGGTGACTGTAAAACCGACGCGGGCTTGGCTGTCGGGTTCCCTCCGGTCGAGAACTTCGAGGAGGAAGAGGCCGCCGCGGCGTTTTTCGCCTTCGCGGACAGCAAGAAACTGCGGGCGGCTTTTCAGCCGCCCGACAGTGTATTTCTGTTCTTTGGTCGTCAATTCGCCCGCCATCTCTTCTCGGGCAACCCGGCCTTAAGCCGAAAGACGCTTGCGGCCCTGCGCGCGGCGGGCAGCGATGACCTTGCGGCCACCCTTCGTGAACATGCGCGCACGGAAGCCGTGGCGACGCTTGCGAACAAGCTTGGATGGTTGGTAGGTACGCTTCATTTATTTAAACACCGCGGAGTGCGGCCCTTCTTGAATTTGCATAATGCAAGGAGCGTTGTTTTTCGAACGGGCGGGCCATGAAAGGCTTGAATGACCGGACGTGCGGCGGCTTATACGGATGAAGCCCGGCAAAGTCAATTATACCCGAGAATTTCACTTGCGCGGCCGGCGCCGACGGCGGTTTTCGCATTGTGGTGTTAATAAATCCGCTCCGCTCCGAAAAGTTGTACTTCGCTCCCAGATCAGCTCGATCCCCTGAGTTTTCAATAGTTTGAAGCCGCATGGGATGACTGGATCGGCAATATTTCCTGCGCAAATCGTAAATACTGGAAATCTAACTTTAATCAATTTCGCCGATATTCAGTGCATCGGCTGAGGGAGTTGCTTTCCAGGCTGTGGTGTAGCTCAGGAGGCATTGCATTGAAGATCCGCGGGAAAATTAATCTGCTGGTGTGCGTGATGGGCGCGGTGGCGCTTCTGATCGGCGCAACGGCACTGTCCGCCATGCATGAATACAGCCGCAACCTCACGGCGTACGAGCACGCCGCCGCCCGCGCCTATGCCGGCGAACGCCTCAATCGTTTCGTCACGGCCGTCGTCATGGAATCACGCGGTATTTACGCGGCCAAGTCGATCAAGGATACGCCGAACTTCGCCAAGGGCTTGATGGCCGGCCTCGACGAAATCGACAAGGTCATCGCCGGCTGGGCGCCGCTCGTGCCCGAGGCCGAAAAGGAGAGTTTCGCCAAGCTGGTCGCGCGCGCCGCCGAATTCCGCACCTTCCGCACGGAAACGGCCCGCCTCGGCACCGAGGTCGGCCCCGAGGCCGCCAGCGCCCAGGGCAACAACGAGGCGAATCGCGCCAACCGCAAGGCATTTCAGGCCGAGATCGACGTGGTCGTCGCCATCGACAAGGCAGCGCTTCAGGCCGTCAGTGATGAGATCGAGAGCTTTCGTTCCTGGGTGCTGATGCTCGTCCTCGGGATTACCGGCATCGGTATCGCGGTCGGCATCGGCATGGGCTTTTATATCGGCACCAGCCATCTCAGCCGTCCGATCAAGCGCGTCACCCATGCGATCAAGGAGGTCGCCGACGGCAATTTCGAGGCCGAGGTTCCTTTTGCCGGCCGCAAGGACGAAATCGGCGAGATGGCCGCCGCGGTCGCGGTCTTCAAGGAGAACGGCCTTGCCGTCAAGCGCCTGAACGCCCAGGAAGCGGCGATGCGCGCCAAGAGCGACGATCTGCAGTCCAGCATGTCGGTCGTCGTCGCCGCGGCTGCGGCAGGCGATTTCAGCCACCGCATCGACAAGGATTATCAGGACGAGAATCTCAACCAGTTCGCCGGCAACATCAACACGCTGCTGTCGAGCGTCGATGCCGGCATCGGCGAGACCCGCCGCGTCATCGCAAGCCTTGCCGAAGGTGATCTCACCCAGACGATGAACGGCAGCTTCCAGGGCGCCTTCGCCGAGCTGCAGCAGAATGTCAACAACAGCTTCGTCACCCTGCAGGCGACGATGCGCGAAGTGCGCGAGACGACGGAAGCGATGAACGGCAACACCGCCGAGCTGCGCAATGCCAGCGACGACCTGTCGAAGCGCACCGAGCAGCAGGCGGCCGCCCTCGAACAGACCTCCGCCGCGCTCGATCAGATCACGGCCGTCGTCCAGAACTCCACCGAGCGGGCGCATGAAGCGACCGTCATGGTGTCCGAAGCCAAGGAAAATGCCGGCCGCTCCGGCGTGGTCGTGCGCAATGCCGTCGAGGCCATGGGCCGCATCGAGCAGGCCTCGCGCGAGATCAGCCAGATCATCAACGTCATTGACGAGATCGCCTTCCAGACCAATCTTCTGGCGCTGAATGCCGGTGTCGAAGCGGCGCGCGCCGGTGAGGCCGGCAAGGGTTTTGCCGTGGTCGCCCAGGAAGTGCGCGAACTTGCCCAGCGCTCGGCAACGGCCGCCAAGGACATCAAGGCGCTGATCACCAAGTCGGGCGACGAGGTGCAGGTCGGCGTCAAGCTCGTCCAGGCGACCGGCGAGGCGCTTTCGGAAATCGGCACCCGCGTCATCGCCATCAACGATCATATCCATTCGATCGCCACCGCCGCAGTCGAGCAGTCGACCGGCCTCAAGGAGGTCAACACCGCCGTCAACCAGATGGATCAGGTGACGCAGCAGAACGCCGCGATGGTGGAGGAAACGTCCGCCGCCACCCACAGGCTTTCGGCCGAAGCCAACGGGCTGGTGCACCTCATCGCCCGCTTCAAGCTGTCGGATGGGGCAGCACCCGTGGCGCTCGTCCGCAACGAGCCGCACCGGCAGCCGGTCGCTTCCCCCGCCCGCCGGGCGATCGCCAAGGTCGCTCGCGCCTTCGGTGGCGGCAATGCGGCCGCAGCCGAACAGAGCTGGGAAGAGTTCTGATCTCCGACCCCTCACGCGTCTTCGTGCGCCGCCTCCGGGCGGCGTTTTCTTTGTGACGACGTGACGCTGGTCGCAAAGATTTGAAAGCGGAGCCTGTTGGTCTAATATAAGGCTCCAGAGCATGATGCCGAAAAGTGTAAGCGGTTTTCGGACGACATCATGCTCTAGCGGATGAGGGCGGCCGCATGCCGCTGATCGGGCGAGACTTCGCATGCCGGTTCGAAACCAGGGCAACGATCCTTCGGCAGACATCCCGGCGGCCGGCGAGGCCGCCAAGGGACGGTGCCCGTCTGTCGGCATGTTCGGCGGATTGTCCGGTAAGCTGCTCTGGCTCACCGTCTTCTTCATCATGCTCGCCGAAATCCTGATCTTCTTTCCCTCGGTCGCCAGCATGCGCATGCGCTGGCTGCAGGACAGGCTGAACACGGCCGCCGCCGCCGCCATCGTCATCGATGGGCTGCAGCCGATCGAGCTGCCGCGTGCGCTGCAGAAGGAGACGCTCGAGGCGACCGGCACCAAGGCGATCGTGCTGCGCAAGGAAGGCACCTCACGGCTCCTGGCGACAACAGACATGCCGGCCTCGGTCGACGAATCCTATGATCTGACCGACGTACCGCCGCTGACGTCTATCCGCGACGCGCTCGACACCCTGATCTTCGGCGGCAGCCGCATTATCCGTGTCTATGGTCCTGTGGGCGAAACCAAGGTCGGCGTCGAGGTGGTGATGAAGGACCGGCCGTTGCGCACGGCGATGTTCGCCTATTCCCGCAACGTGCTGCTGCTGTCGGTGCTGATCTCGCTGTTCACGGCGACGCTGATCTTCTTTGCGATCAACCGTCTCCTTATCGGCCCGATCCGCCGGCTGACCGGCAGCATGCAGCAATTCTCCTCCGATCCCGAAAACCCGGCCCATATCTATATCGGCGACGGCGGCCGCGACGAGCTGGCGGTGGCCGGCCGCAATCTCACCTCGATGCAGATGGAGCTGCAGAAGACGCTGAAGCAGCAGAAGAACCTGGCAGCGCTCGGGCTTGCCGTTTCCAAGATCAATCACGACATGCGCAATATCCTGGCTTCCGCGCAGCTGATGTCGGACCGGCTGGTCGATGTCGATGATCCGATGGTCAAGAGCTTCGCGCCGAAGCTGCTGCGCACCATCGACCGGGCGGTCGGTTATACCACCGAGGTGCTGTCCTACGGCAAGGCGAGCGAATCCGCCCCGCGCCGCCGCCATGTCCGGCTGCTGGAGCTGACCCAGGATGTCAAGGACATGCTGGCGATCGACCCGCAAAGCGGCATCGAATTCATCGAGCAGTTCGCTGCCGATCTCGAGGTCGATGCCGATGGTGAACAGCTCTTCCGGGTCATTCACAACCTCTCGCGCAACGCCCTGCAGGCGCTGACCGCGCCGGGCGAGGGCGGCCCGGGCGCTGTCAGGCGCATCACCGTTTCCGCCCAGCGCGTCGGCAGCGTCGTCAGCATCACGGTGGACGATACCGGCCCCGGCATGCCGTTGAAGGCGCGCCAGAACCTGTTTGCCGCCTTCCGTGGCTCGGCCCGTTCCGGCGGCACCGGCCTCGGTCTCACCATTGCCCGCGAGCTGGTGCTTGCCCATGGCGGCACCATCGCGCTTGTGGAAAAACCAACGGTCGGCACCCAGTTCCGCATCGAAATCCCCGATCGCCCGGTCTCGCTGGATGATTACCGCAACCGGACGCACAGCGAGAAGTGAAGGAATTTCGCCCGCCGCGACCGCAATCAGGCAAACGCGCGATTTTTTCAGAAATGCTCTTGCATTGTCCGAAAGGACCCTTTAGAGGATCGCCCACGCAAGCGGCACCGCCGCTTCTGCCACGCACCCGTAGCTCAGCTGGATAGAGCACCAGACTACGAATCTGGGGGTCAGGAGTTCGAATCTCTTCGGGTGCGCCATTCCTTTTCATGTCGAGTGCCTCGCTATTTTGCCTTTTTGGCCATTAAGTTGCCTTTGGGGCGGGGGTGCTGACTTTTCCGAACGATTTCAGCATAATCAGACCGAAAATCGGTTTCGCAGATGTTGGAATTGTCGCGACGCGATTAAATTCCTGAAATCAACCGCGCGACTCTGGCGAGCGGATTGCCGAATGGCGGCTGGCGAACGGAACCTGTAAACGCATAGGTTTGAAAGCTGATGACAGAAATATCCGTTCCATATGGTCGAATGGGGTTCCGCCCTGAAGGTGGTGCCGAATACGATCTCGAAATCACGTCGACACGCCTGGGGCTTGAGACAGTGGTTCCCTATCGCGGCGGCACGCTCGGGCTAAACCTGATGATACAGGCAGCACCTTTGCCAGATGGTAACAAGGGGCCACGCTTTTATACAAACGAGATAGACCTGCCGTCATCGACCTTTGCATCTCGCGACGCTGCGATGCTGGACGGCTTCCGCATTTCGCACGATTACGAAGAGACCGGCGACGACACATTTCCGGCCCTACTTTATGTCACAGAGACGGCTTCTCACGATAGCGTGGATCAACTCGATCTCAGCCTGAACCATCTTGGCGGCGGTCGTTACAGGGTGCGCGCGTCTGGCAAGACTGAATTTTTTGCAGCTTTTGAGATCGATACGGTCGTCACTTTGGAACTGATCACGCTGAGGCACGACTATGGCCGCGTCGAGCCTGAAGTTGAAGAGGCGTTGGACAAGTTCGTTGATCGCAGCGCCGTCGATGTCGGTTGGGAACTAGAATTTAAAGAGCCGGACCGCTATCGCCTTGATGCGCGCTTTCGACATACGTGAGTGAGCAACAACAATGCGATCCTAGAAAATATGACGAGTAAAATAGCTTGGCAAAAAACGTTTTACTGTAACCGGTGAAATTTAGAGGGTGGCCGAAGGATTTCCTATCAGTTTCCCTCGGGTCTTTCCCACGATGCACCGTCGCAGATGTGGCCGGGCGGGCAGTGGCGTCGCATATCCCAACCTGTTTACGCTGACCTTCGTTGGCAACCATGAAGGTGCTCCACCGACCGGCGAGTGGAAGCGATGCACTCCGGAAAGGTGCCGGAAGGTAGGCCGTGCGGCTCGATCCCAATCTCGGTTTTGGACCTGGACAGCTCTTCATAGCCATGCAGCTCAGCGAGGCGCTGCTCCAGAAGCGGGACCATCGCTGATATGGCGTCACCGCCCGCCACCAACTGCTTCGGCGGGGTTCTCCAGGTCGGCAAGCTTCACAGGGACTTCCGGGGCGGCAGTCGAATATAGCTGCGGGTTTCATCGTCGCCTGTCCAAAGATCCTCTCCGGCCGACATGGGCGAAAGGCACGGATGTCCTGCGCAGATGCATGCGGAGGCTCTTAGAACTCCTGAACGAATTCACACGCTAGCAAGGTTTTGCCTGGCAAGGCATCGCCTTGGCGCGCAACGATGGAGACCTTTCCCGGGCCGGCCATTCCCGGTTCCGGCTGCAGATCCGCCGGCAGCTCGCGCGAATAACCCTTGGTGGATGTGCCAAGCAGATCCGAGGTCTCCGGCTTCAAACCATATTTTGCGGCCAGAGCGTCGGCACGCTCGCCCTCGACCAAAATTCCGAACGCGTTATTCGCAAAGAAGACCTCGGTCGATTTGAAGCCGTCGCGCCCTATCTGGTTCGGGAGTTTGTAGATCGCCGCACCCAAGGATGACGTGTCCGGCTTGGCCAGAGCTTCAACGGCATCATAGATCTCCATTGCTGAGGTCATCGTATAGGGTGGTTTGCAGAGGGCAGCATCAAAGAACTTTTCCTTGGCTGGGCCGGCCATAACGTGTTCGGCGGGTAATGTCGCAAAAGCGACACACACAGAGAAGGCGGCGGAGCGAATGATTTTCGTGTTGTGCATGGAATACTCCTGACAGGGCGGCTGTAGCAAACTCGCGTGTTGCGCGTTTCGAATGCGTAGGGGATTCGAAGTCGTTTTGCTACCCGAAGTTTAATCTCTCGGCTCCACTCTCCACTTCCGTCTGGCCGTGCTGATGAGTAGGATGAGCGGCGTCGGGCGCGGAGACGCGATATCGCAGCGCCCTTTCGAAGGCAGGAGAGCCAATGATCGCAGCCTATATCGACGAAATCATCATGTTTTGCGCCGGCCTATGGATGTCCTCCGTCGGCTTTGGTTATTTGCCGTTTCCCGGCAATCCGGCCAGCCGGCCGCCGGTGGTTCGTCACTTCAAGTGGATGGGTCCCTTGCTGCTCGCCATCGCCGTCGTTCTGGCGGCCGTCTCATAGGCCCGCGTGCTCACGCTGAGGTGAAGCAATGAACAACATGTTGGCGTGCCCGTCGTGCGCATTGGACAAAACAGAATCGATCGTCCACCGCGGTTCGTACATTCTTCGCTGCGCTGCCTGCGGCGAAACGATCGTCGCGACATCATTCATGGCGATGCTCAACTCGGATCATGAGTGTTCAGCCTTCATAGATCTCGGTCCCGGAAAACATCCTCCGCCAGAGATGCTCGTCGCGCGTGAACCGTTCCGGCAGATCGCAACGGCAATCAGCGCTGCGGCAAGTGACGGAACGCTGATACGACTGATCCTTGAAGCGAAGGATTGAAGCCCGGTGTCGTTCACCCATTTATTTTGTCATCGGCGGCCGACCCAGCTACTGAGATGAAGGGCATCACCGAGGCGCGGCCGATGATGCCTCTCGCAACGCAGACGATACAGATGGCGCCCTCATGGGCGTAACCGGACGAGAATTTTGACCCCGGGAACCTTCAACTGTTCCGCCAGCGCTTCCAAATCTTTCCTATCCGTTCCCGCCAGAACGATGCGACCATCCATGATCGGCTCCCTCATCCACGCCTCCATGACGACCTTGTCGCTGATCAGCATCTGTGCTTGTCGTCCCAATACCGTCTGCGTGAAATCGCGGAATTTGGCAGCACTTTCCGGGGTGAGCACGATATTCAGGCCATGGTCGTAGGACACGGGGGACAGGGTTACCTCCGCACTCTTCACCTCAAGCGAGACGGGTGCAATCGCCTTGGCCGCGTCATTGTCTGCAGCAACGGTCGTATCTTGCGATGCCGTCGGTGGGGCAGGCGGTGTCGAAAGCTCATCCAGGAAGCCCGGTCCGGCCTTGACCGATGGCAGCGGCTCGATATGCAAATCGGGCGTTTGCAAGTCCTTTGCCGTCAGCACAGCGGCAAGCTGCAAGTTGGCCGGCATATCCTCGCGTTGGATGTGGGTGTATGTGCGCAACGTCGTCCCCCCTGCCTCAACGGTTACGATCTCCGACGCTTCGAGCGTCGAACCATCGTTCAGGGACACCACGAGCTCGACGTTGCGGCTCTTGCTGGCGCGTTTGACGGAAGCCAGTTGATCGGCGGTCAGGTTCTTTGCCCGCTCGGCAAAGCCGTTCATCAGCTTTGCGATCGCCGCCTGCTGCGACTGGCTGAATGCTGCGGTATCAGCTTCCTCCAACAGTGAAAGGGTTGCTGTGCGTGCGGTTGCGTCAATCGATTCCAGAGTCCAGGTCGACGTCACCGGGACACTGACGCCGCCATAATCTTCGTCTTGCGAGGTCGCCGAGGCCTGGCCAATCTCCATGGTCTCTGCCTGATAGGACTGCCCTGTGGCAAGCAGTTGCGCCTCCGGCACCAAGGCGGCAACAATCTGAAGAGGGTTTGTCTCCAGCTTGGCGATGATGTCATAGAGCCCGCGTTCCCCCACCGCGGGGTTTCCACCCTGTCCATTGGCCGCCATCTCCCGCATATGCGCCACAATCTGATCGACACCGGAGAGACCGCGCGGGTTGCCGTTCAGGTCGGTTTCGAGTTCGAGCGCGGTGATGCCATAGGCCGTGAGGGAGTTCCGATAGAGTAGGTTCATCTGGTAGCTATCGGCAAGGCCCGCAATGTCTTCCGGCAAGTCGGCGCTGAGGGACCAGCGGACCCCCATGCCGTCTTCATCCCGCGACAGGACGGTCATAGCCTGGCGAAACGCGCCGCGCGCCGTCACCGGCGGGGCGCCTGGTTTGTCGAACCAGAACGACATATCGGTTTCGGTCGCTTTTTGAACGCGGTAGCTGCGCTCGACGCCGGTCGCTGGCGCGTAGCCGGGGATCGTGACGCCGCCGGCGGACCATGTCGGATGGGAGAGTGTGAGGCACAGGCAAAACCAGACAAATCTCTTCCAGTGCGGTGATGTCATGGGGGCGGGGCCTCTGATTGAAGGTTGTCGGGTGCCGTCCATCTGTCGGCAGGCGAGCATAATTGCATATGAAGAGAACGGGTAGGGTCGTTGCCGCAACAATCGTTTTGCGCGCAACTGCTTCAGGTTTTAAAGGCTCAGCTTCTTTCTTCGGGTTTCTATCAACCCCCGAATTCTCTTTTCCACGACGCGCGCTGCAAATGAGATAGAGATAGGAGCATTCGTCCTTATTGCCCCCATCCTATCCCGGCCACGACACGATAGAATTTGGCGTTGCAAAGCCCGTGGTTTACCAGTTAGCCGTGGCGGGCAGCAGCAGGGCTGCGCATCCCAACCGGTTCGCGCTGACGTTTGTCGGTGACCATGAAGGTGCGCCGCCCGCCGCCGAGTGGAAGCGATGCACGGCGGAAAGGTGCCGGAAATGGTCCGAGACCGACCGCAAGATTGCCGCGACAAACGCGGGCGCGTCGGCAGGAAGAAAAAAATCCCACTTCGGGATTCCGTGCTCTATAGATTCCGGTGCGGAGGTTACGGTCGAAGTTCCTTTGCCACGATTGGGAATTCCGTCTCCCAACCCCCGATCTTCCCAGCCGTAGTCGGGCGAAGCAGAAGGCCGAAAGCTTCATAAAGCCAATAAAGCGGGGGAATTCGGTCCTCGAGCGCGTGCACCTGTGTCGACACATATTCGCCGACGAAGGCGACATCCATGCCGAGTTCCTTCAATGTCCCCCGCAATCTCCGAATGGGATGCCTCCGCGACAGCCTAGTTTCACGCAACCTTCCTGATGTATCCGCAGGTCTGATAATCTCGCGAGGCGCTTCAGCCGGAGGAATGCATGACGGTGGGAATTTTTCGGGCTCTGGCTGCCCTGGCGATGGTGACGGGCCTTGCCGGCTGCATCGACCATGCCAATGATCCCGTTCTCCTGGCGGTCGGCGTGCCGGTCAATCCGCCTTATGTTGCGCACGGCCTTTGCATGACCGACGGCAACGCCATGTACGACGAGGCGAGGAAGCAGTATCAGCTGCGCGCCCAGCTGACCGGCTACGCCGGGGCCGATGAGCTGGAAGCCGAAACCACGGCGCGTGCCGCCGCCCATCGGCAATATGTCGCCTGCCTCTCCGGCCAGGGCTACCGGACATTATACGCGAATTGAGAACAGAGAATCGTATTTCCGCTCCGGTGCCGTTGGCGCCTTTCCTTTGATCGCGTATTTCACGATTTTTCCCGATAAGGTCACGCCGGATAGCGTGCAATCACGAGTTTTGGAAGTCGCGCATGATGGCGGAACTCCGCCGGTCGCAAAGGCATTTTCGCAGGGTAAATCCGCGAAGGAGGGTTTATCATGAAGATATTCATTCTTGTCCCTTTGAACACCGCCATTGGCACCCTTGTCGCCCTGTCGGCGATCGTTCCGTCTGAGGCCGCACCCGTTCCCACACTTCGGCCGGCCATCGTCTCGGAGGCGAAAGCAGTGCAATATAAGGCACATGCCGGCACCTGGCACGGCTATCGAGGCTTTGCCACGGAACATCCCGGCACCCGCCGCCATTCCGATGGTTATTGGTATCCGCGGGCCGCCTTCGGCGTCGAAGCCGGCACGACCGGTGCGATCATCCGCCAGCCCGTCAACAGGCCGGTGGCTCCGACAATGTGCAACCCTACGTTTTCTGGATCGATCGGTCCCGGCAGCATGCCCTGCGATAACGGCTATTGAGCCGGCAAAGGAAAGAGGCGGCGACGAGCCGCCTTTTTCTCGCTCGGGGCGCCGCTCACATGTTCGTGACCCGTGTTGCGGTGCGGTAGTATGTGACAGATCCGCTTCCTAACTTCTCGGCGTAAATTCCTGAATCCTCCCAAGGAGACGATCATGATCACGACATTCAAGAGCGGCCTGGCGGCCGCGGCCCTCGGCGCAATGCTCGGTCTTTCCTCGTTCTCGGCCGAAGCGGCTCCCCTCGAGTCAAGTGCGACGGAGCAGGGCGCGGTCAAGCAGCCGGTTGCCCAGGAAGAAACCCAGGTGCAGCACGACAGGCGCACCACCGGTTCGATCGGCGAGCGCGGCCCTGGTACCATGGCTTCACCCTATATGATGAACCCGAAGAAGCCGCTGAACATGGATTGCAAGCTCGGCTTCAACCCGACAAGCAGCTCCAGCTGCAACTATTGAGGCCTCGCCATCAGGCTGAGGGGCGGCTTCCGGGCCGCCCCTTTCCATGTGGACGGTGGCCGAAGCGGCGCCAGCTTTTGCGCGATCGCCCGCCATGTCAATGATGGCAAAAAGCCATGGATGCGGAAACATGCCGGACGCCGGTGGAAAAAAATCGCCGCAAACGCCGGCTCACACAGGCGATTGACGTCTCTGCCTTGGAATTGCCATGCTGGCCGCGATGGTCGCATTGATACTCAATTGAATTTCAGACAGGTGGAACAGTCATGACCGCAAAGGCTGCATGCTCCGATTTCCTGCATTTTTTCCGCTCCTGGATCAGCAACCCGCTTCGGGTGGCGGCCATCGCGCCGTCGGGGGATTCCCTGGCCAGGATCATGACCAGCGAAATTGCGGCGCTCGATGGGCCGATCATTGAGCTCGGCCCGGGCACCGGCGTGTTCACCCGGGCGCTGCTCGCCCGCGGCGTCAGCGAGGCGGATCTCACCCTGATCGAATATGGGCCTGAATTTATCAATGCGCTACAGGCGCGATTCCCGGCGGCGCGCGTCTTGCAGATGGATGCCGCCCACCTAGCCCAGGCCGATATTTTCGAGGACGAACCGGTCGGCGCCGTCATCAGCGGCCTGCCGCTTCTGTCCATGTCGCCGCGCAAGATCGCCTCGATCCTTGCCGGCGTCTTCGCCTATATGCGGCCGGGCGGGGCGATCTATCAGTTCACCTACGGCCCGCGCTGTCCGGTGCCGCGGCCGATCCTCGACCGCCTCGGCCTGAAGGCCGTGCGCATCGGCGGCACGGTGCGCAACCTGCCGCCGGCCTCGGTCTACCGGATTTCCCGCCGCAAGCCGCTGGAGCTTTCCCGCGAGCGCCTGCGATACCGCGACAGCGACGCCGAAATCGACGTCGTCGCCTTTTCCGGCGAAACCGGCGCCTGAACAGCAGGCGTTAACATAGGAGCGCCGGCATCCGCTCCGGCGTCGCTTTGACGCCATGTCTCCGGCGCCATCCCTGTTATGTCAGTGGCACCATCCTATATCTCAAGCGTCGCGGTGGCTGCTTCCCGATGCCGCGGCGACGGGCGGCTCAGCGGCATCGCCAGAGCGGGCAGACATTCGCGTTTCAAACGCCGCCGCCACCAGCCGCGGCGACCGGGGCGGCTTTCGGCCGTCCCGCAGACTTCAAACCATTTCATTGACCAAGAGAGGAAAGATCATGGCCAGTTGCAACGCAGCCAAGTCAGTCACCTTCAGGATCGGCGGCGAGATCGAGGTCAATCGTCTCGGTTTCGGCGCCATGCGCGTCACCGGCAAGGGCATCTGGGGCGAGCCCGAAGATCACGCCGAATCCATCCGCACCCTGAAGCGCCTGCCGGCGCTTGGCGTCAATTTCATCGATACGGCCGATTCCTACGGCCCCGACGTCTCCGAATGGCTGATCAAGGAGGCGCTGCATCCCTATGGCGGCAAGTCCGTCGTCGCCACCAAGGGCGGCCTGACCCGCCACGGCCCCGACATCTGGCTGCCGGTGGGCCGTCCCGAATATCTGATCCAGCAGGCGCATAAGAGCCTGCGCAATCTCGGGGTCGAGCAGATCGATCTCTGGCAGCTTCACCGCATCGATCCGAAATTGCCGGCCAGGGAACAGTTCGATGCGATCAGATCGCTGCTCGACGCCGGCCTCATCCGCCATGCCGGCTTGAGCGAGGTCTCCGTCGCCGAAATCGAGGCGGCCTCGAAGCACTTCAAGGTCGCCACCGTCCAGAACCGCTATAATCTCGTCGATCGCACCAGCGAGGATGTGCTCGATTATTGCGCCAAGCACAATATCGGCTTCATCCCCTGGTATCCGCTCGCAGCCGGCGATCTCGCCAAGCCCGGCTCGCTGCTCGATACGATCGCCAGGAAGCACAATGCCGCGCCGAGCCAGATCGCACTCGCCTGGGTGCTGAAGCGCAGCCCGGTGATGCTGCCGATCCCCGGCACCTCGAAGGTCAAGCATCTGGAAGAAAATGTCGCGGCCGTCGACATCACCCTGTCGGACGAGGAGTTTTCGGCGCTGGATGCCGAAGGCCGGAGGGTGTTCAAGGCGGCTTGAGCGGGCGACGGCAGCCGATGGCAGTGCCCAGCCCAGACCCCTCCCCAACCCCTCCCCACAAGGGGGAGGGGCTAGGATGCCGCACCGCTTCAACGTCCATCATGCTAATCTGAAGAACGGGAACAGCCGGTAAGACTTTACTTTTGGTCGCCGCCGGGTGCTGCGGCTTAGCCCCTCCCCCTTGTGGGGAGGGGTCTTGGGCTGGCCGAGCCATCGGCGATCAACGAGGCCTCATTTTTCAGCAGAATTTGACCATTTGGTCAAACATGCCGCAAAATGAGGCGTTGATCTGTTATTTTAAGGGCGAGCATTGCGCTGGATGCATTGCTGCATTGCGGTATTTTCGCTATTCCCGATCAAATGAATGGGTTATCACTATCTTCGTAAGCAGCGCACTCCTCCTCCCAGCGCTCTTACATCGGACTGACAACACTCCTCCTCCCAGTTGTCAGTCAGGATCAAGAGCCTGGCGCACCTCCTCCCGCGCCAGGCTCTTTTCTTTTCCCGAAGTTTTCACCGCGGTTTGACTCGGCAGGCGTCGACGGACTATTTGAACGGGCGCCCCTGTCCGGTGCGCGCACCGGTTGGAGTTTGATCATGATCGGCAGATGGCGCGCCCCGCATGCGGCCCTGACAGGTCTTCTGGTAGCGCTGGTGCTCGCCGGCTGCGGCGGCAGACCGGTCGGCGTCATGCAGGCGGCCGGCACGGTGCCGCCTGGGACCTCGAAGGTCGATCTGCTGGTGGCGACGACGCGGGCTGCCGATGACAATCCCGCCGTGCTTTTCTCCGGCGAACGCGGCACCGGGCTCACGGTCAATGCCGTCGATGTCTCCATTCCGCCGGATGCCAATCGCAAGGTCGGCCAGGTGCAATGGCCAAAGCGGCTGCCGGCCGACCCCTTACGCGATTTCGTTACCGTGTCGGTCGATCCGCTCGAGGGCGAGCGGGCGGGCGAGACCTGGCTGAAAACCCATATGCCGAAAAGCCGCCGTGTGCTCGTCTTCGTGCACGGCTTCAACAATCGGTACGAGGACGCCGTCTACCGCTTCGCCCAGATCGTCCATGATTCCCATGCCGACGTCGCCCCCGTCGTCTTCACTTGGCCCTCACGCGCCAGCATCTTCGATTACAATTACGACAAGGAAAGCACCAACTATTCCCGCGACGCGCTGGAGGAGCTGCTGACCCGAACCGCCGCCAATCCTGCCGTCAGCGATGTCACCATCATGGCGCATTCGATGGGCACCTGGCTCACCGTCGAAGCGCTCCGGCAGATGGCGATCCGCAACGGCCACGTGGCCTCCAAGATCAACAATGTCATTCTCGCTTCGCCCGATCTCGATGTCGACGTCTTCGGCCGCCAGTTCGCAAGCCTCGGCCAGGACAGGCCGCATTTCACCATCTTCGTCTCGCAGGACGACCGGGCGCTCGCCTTGTCGCGGCGCATCTCCGGCAATATCGATCGCCTCGGCCAGATCGACCCCTCGGCCGAGCCCTATCGCAGCAAGCTCGAAGCGGCCGGCATCACCGTTCTCGATCTCACCAAGCTCAAGGGCGGCGACCGGCTGAACCACGGCAAATTCGCCGAAAGCCCCGAAGTGGTGAAGCTGATCGGCGACCGGCTGATTGCCGGCCAGACAATCACCGATTCCAATGTCGGCCTCGGCGAGGCCGTCGGCGCCGTGGCGATGGGCGCTGCCCAGACCGCCGGAAGTGCCGTCGGCGTCGCCGTCAGCACCCCGATCGCCATCTTCGATCCGCGCACCCGGCGCAATTACGACGCCCAGCTGAAGCGTCTCGGCCAGTCGGTGGACAATACCGTCGGTTCGGTCGGCGACAGCGTCGGCGCCGGCCTGCCCGCAAGCCAGTAAAAATTTCGTAGGCAATCGCCGCTGATCTGATATATCAGGCTGACGAAGCGGCGGTCTTGTCTGCCGTGCGGTTGGGTTGATGGCATGGCTGAAGAGACGAAGAAGAGGGTTGTTGTCGTCGGCGCGGGGGTGATCGGCGCCTCCATTGCTTTCGACTTGCAGCGACGTGGCCTTCAAGTGACGCTGGTCGACAAAGGCGAGCCCGGACGCGGCACCTCCTTCGGCAATATGGCGAGCATCGCGCTCGATTTTGCTGCCGGTTCCGGTCCTTCGACCTGGAAGAAAATGCCCGGCTGGCTACTCGATCCCGAAGGCCCGGTCTGGCTGCGGCCCTCCTATGCGGCAAAGATGCTGCCCTGGTTTCTGCGTTTCCTCGCCGCCGGCCGCCCGTCGCGCCTCAGAGAAATCGAAGATGCCGGCATGAGCCTGTCGCAGCGCGCGCTCGGCGATCTCAGGGAGATGCTGCAGGCGATCGGCGCCTCCGACCTGATGACGGAGGAGGGGTGTCTGGCCATCTACGAGACGGAAGCGGAATTCGCCGCCGACCGCGGCCACCTCGCCATGATGCAGCGTTACGGCCTCGAATTCGAAGTCTTGAGCAACGGCGCCATCCAATATTATGAGCCGGCTCTTTCGCCTGTCATCGCCAAGGCCGTGCTGCTGCCCGACAACAAGTCGATCCGCGATCCCTATAGACTGGTGGTAAAACTGGCCGAGGCGGCCAAGGCCGCGGGCGCGGCCGTTGTCTCCGGCGCCGTTAGGAACATCGAGCGCAAGGGCGATGGCGCCGTCGTCGTCCTCTTCGACGATGACCGCCGTCTCGAGGCCGATTCCGTCGTGCTCGCCGCCGGCGTCCACACCCGTTTTCTGGCCGAAAAGCTCGCCGAGCCGATCCCGCTCGAAACCGAGCGCGGCTATCACACGCAGATCATGAAGCCGGGCATATCCATGCGCTATTCGGTGATCTGGCCGGCGCGCGCCTTCATGGTGACGCCGACGGCCGGCGGCATCCGCGTCGGCGGCAATGTCGAACTCGCCGGTCTCGATGCCGCGCCGGACTTCCGCCGTCCGCGGGTGCTGGTGCGCCACGCCCAGCGTGCGCTGCCCGGGCTGAAACTCGGGGAGGCGACGGACTGGATGGGCCATCGCCCGGCGCTGCCCGATACGATCCCGATCATTTCGCCGTCGTCGAAAATGCCGGGTGTTTTCTATGCAACCGGCCACGGCCATCTCGGCCTGACCTATGCCGCGACGACAGCGCGGCTGATCGGCGATATGGTGACCGGCATTGAGCCGCCGGTCGACCTGACCCCGTTCCGCATCGACCGATACTAAGGCAAGAGAATCTTCAACAGTTACGTCTGAACTGGAGTTTTCGATATGAGATGGAAGCGCACGATCCAGCTGCTGGATGTCCATGCCGAAGGCGAGATCGGTCGCGTCGCGATCGGCGGCGTGCCGAAGATCCCGGGCGATACCATCGCCGCCCAGCTGCATTGGCTGAACACCGATCCGAAGGGCGACGAGCTGCGCCGCTTCCTCTGCCTGGAGCCGCGCGGCGCCCCGATCGGCTCGGTCAATCTGCTGCTGCCGGCGCGCCACCCGGAAGCGGACGCCGCCTTCATCATCCTGCAGCCCGACCAGGCGCATGCGAGCTCCGGCTCGAACTCGATCTGCGTGACGACCGCCTTACTGGAGTCGGGCATCGTCGAGATGCAGGAGCCCGAAACGGTCGTAACGCTCGAGACCGCAGCCGGTCTCGTCAAGGCGACGGCGACCTGCCGCGACGGCCGCTGCGAAAAGGTCAAGCTCACCATGGTGCCCTCCTTCGTGCATGAGCTCGATGTCGAGATCGACACGCCGCATTGGGGCAGGATCAAAGCCGATCTCTGCTATGGCGGCATCTTCTATGCGCTGGTCGATGTCGGCCAGATCAATCTGACGATCGAAAAGGCCAATGCCGCCGGCCTCGTCCAGGCCGGCATGATCCTCAAGGAGCTGATCAACCGAGACATCAAGGTCGTCCATCCCCAAATCCCGGCAATCTCAGGCGTCGCCTATGTCATGTTTCGCGATACCGAGGCCGACGGCACGGTGCGCACCTGCACCACCATGTGGCCGGGCCGGGCCGACCGCTCGCCCTGCGGCACCGGCAATTCCGCCAATCTCGCCGCGCTCCATGCCCGCGACAAGGCGAAGGTCGGCGACGTCTTCACCTCGAAATCGATCATCGGCTCGCAGTTCGAGGTCGGCCTGCAGGCGGTGACCGAGGTCGCCGGCCGCCCGGCCGTCATCCCCACCATCACCGGCCGCGGCTTTACCTTCGGCCTCACCCAGGTGGCGCTCGATCCCTTCGACCCGCATCCCGGCGGCTTCGCGCTGACGGATGTCTGGGGGCCGTCGGCGGGGGAGATTTAGGCCAGGGAAGGGTGGCGTCTTGTTCCAAAGCGCGCCGGATCACATCTTCGATTTGCCTCTCACCGAGGCGAGCAAGTTTCGATAGGTCTCGTCACAGCGGCCCATGATCCAGCCGTGGCAAAACAAGACGTGCGAAAAGATCGGCCTCGGTGGTATGCGGGTAGCCCGAAAGAATGAAAGCTTCGATTCCCTCCGCGCGATACGCCTGCAGTTTGGCCAGAACCTGGTCGGGATCGCCGACGATCGCAGCACCGCAGCCGGAGCGGGCGCGGCCGATACCTGTCCAGAGGTTGTCCTCGACATAACCCTCGCTGCCGGCCTGGTCGCGCAGTTCGGTTTGGCGCCTGACGCCGACGGACTGGCTGTCGAGCGATTTCGCCCGGATGGCTGCACCCGTGGCGTCATCGAGTTTCGACAGCAGCCGGTCGGCGGCAAGTCGTGCCTCATATTCGGTTTCGCGGACGACGACATGCACGCGGTAGCCGAAGCGGAGCGCGCGGCCACGCGCCTGTGCCCGGCTGCGAAGATCGGCAATCGTCTCACGGACGGCTTCCATCCGGTCTGGCCACATCAGATAGATGTCGGCACCTGCTGCCGCTGCTTCGCGAGCATCCTCGGATAGACCGCCGAAATAGAATTGCGGGCAGCGTCCCGACAGCGGAGCGATCCGCGGCGGATCGACCTTCAGCTTCCAGAAGGTCCCGTCGTGATCGAGTTGCTTTCCATCAAGCAGCGTGCGCAGGATCGACATGGCCTCGATGGTGCGGGCATAGCGCGGGCCGCTCGCAAGGGTTTCTCCAGGCATCTCGCTGGAGATGATGTTGACCGAGAGGCGGCCATGAGCGATGCGGTCGATGGTGGCGATCTGGCGGGCCAGCTGCGCTGGCCAGTTTTCGCCAATGCGAACTGCCATCAGGAGTTTGATCCGGCGCGTGAGCGTTGCCATCGCCGAAGCAAAAGCTGTCGTATCAATGCCGAGCGCATAGCCGGACGGAAGCAGAATATTGTCGAAGCCGCCGCTTTCAGCCTGCAGGACGATATCGCGACAGTGTTCGAAGCTCGATAGTAGCCGTGGATCGGGAGAGCCGAGGAATTCGTAGTCGTCGTCGCACAGAGCGGAAAACCAGCTGACTTCGCAGGCGGTGGTCATATGTGGGTATCTCCGGTCTCGTCGGCGCAATCTCGCGCGGCATTTCTCTATCGGCCCGGTTTCTGGCGCAAGTGTCTCTGGTAGCAGCCCCTGCCTGTCGAAGGAAGGAACGGCGCTTTTGTCCTTCTCCTGTTTCGTAGTTCAATTTTCGAAGCGGGGGTTGCCGCGTGCGGCAGATTGTCCTCGTCAACTGCTTTGCCGATGAAGCAGCGTGAAACGAGTATCGATGACCGTAGGCCTTCTTTCGCCGCTATCGGCTATGCGCTCAAGGATCAGGCGCGCAGCCTCCGTGCCGATCAGATCTCCCGGCGGACGGATGGTGGTGAGCGAGGGATTTGAGGCGGCGCTGAAGCTGAGATCGCCGAAGCCGATCACCGAAAGCTGTCCGGGGATGTTGATTCCGAGCCGCTGGCATTCGAAGATTACGCCGAGCGCCATATGATCGTTGGAGCAGGCAATGCCATCCACCTGTGGAAATTTCCGCATGGTTTCGCCAAGAAGCATGGCGCCTACTTCGGCGCTCGACGGTGCCGGATGCTGGATGATTTCGACGGTAGCACCCGAGGTTTTGCGGGCTTCCTCTACAAATCCCTCGGCGCGGTGCGCCGCTCTTTTGTCTTCCTGCAGTCGGGCGCCGAGAAAGACGAGATTGCGGCGATTTCGTTGAACAAGGTGCGCGGCCATCGAGTGGCCGACCTGTTGGTGGTGGAAACCGACGGCCATCTCGATAGGCTCTGAGCCGAGTTCCCAGATTTCGACCACCGGCACACTGCTTTCGCGCAGGAGCCTCCTGGTCGCATCGCTGTGGCTAAGCCCCGTCAGCACGATCGCCGCCGGCGCCCAGGACAAGGCCATTCGTACGAGGTTCTCCTCCTCGCGCTCGCTGTATTCGGTGTGGCCGAGCAGCACCTGCAGCCGCTCCTTGCCCAGTTCGGCCTGCATGGTTGCAACTGTTTCGGCAAAGAAGGCATTGCGTACCGATGGCACGATGATGCTGACGGCGCGCGAAGAGGCGGCGGCGAGCCCTCCGGCCATCAGGTTCGGGACATAGTTGAGAGCCTCGATCGATTTTGCGATCGCCTCGCTGGCCGACGCCGATACGGCGTCCGGTTTGCGCAGATAGAGCGAGACGGTCGACGGCGAGACCTCGGCCCGAGCCGCGACATCCATCATCGTCACCCGCTGCATCTTGCGGCGTTTTCGGGTCGGCTTCGCGGAGCGTTGAGTATCCACTATTTATCCCGTCGATATAGTAGCGCTATTATTTCATTGCATAATAACCCATAGGCTTGCGTTGAACAATTGCCATTGACGGGAATTGCGCCCATTTGCCTGATAAAACTCGATAAGTCGGCAAATTTTCCTTGCCGGGTCTGGCTTGTCCGAATTCACCCGCGGCAATTTTCAACGGGGAGGCTTGCAAAAGAAAATCGTAGCGCTATTATTGCTGCGGGAAATGAAGATGGGCACGGGACACGGTTCCGTCTCCGGGAGGTTTGAATGGCGGGAGTGAGCCTGCGGGCGCTGGACAAGAGTTATGGTGCCCTTCGCATCGTCAAGGGCATCGATCTTGAGATCGCCGACGGCGAGTTCGTGGTCTTCGTTGGTCCGTCGGGCTGCGGCAAATCCACGACCCTGCGCATGGTTGCCGGGCTGGAGGCGATCACCGGCGGCGAGGTCAGGATCGGCGACCGTGTGGTCAACCGGCTGGCGCCGCGTGAACGGGATATCGCCATGGTCTTTCAGGACTATGCGCTCTATCCGCACAAGACGGTTCGGGAGAATATGGGTTTCAGCCTGAAGGTGCGCGGGATCAACGCCGGAGAAGCTGCGGTGCGGGTGGACGAGGCCGCCAACATGCTCGGCATTTCCCATTTGCTCGATCGCCGGCCTGGCCAGTTGTCCGGCGGCCAGCGTCAGCGCGTCGCCATGGGTCGCGCCATCGTCCGCCGTCCGCAGGTCTTTCTTTTCGACGAGCCGCTGTCCAATCTGGATGCAAAATTGCGCGGTCAGGTCCGCACCGAAATCAAGAAGCTGCATCAGGCAATCGGCACGACAATCATCTACGTCACCCATGACCAGGTCGAGGCGATGACGCTGGCCGACCGGATCGTCATCCTGCGCGGCGGTGAGATCGAGCAGGTCGGAACGCCGGACGAGGTCTACAACCGCCCGGCCAGCGTCTTCGTCGGCGGCTTTGTCGGATCGCCCGCGATGAATTTTGCCAAGGCAAGGGCCGATGGCGGCCATCTGGTCTTTGCCAACGGAGACCGCCTGCCGCTGTCGGCAACCCAGGTCCCCGCGGTCGATGGCCGCGAATTCGTCGTCGGGATCCGTCCGGAGCATTTCGCGGCAAACGCGTCGGAGGTCGCCCTGACCTGTCACGTTCAGGTCGTCGAGCCGCTCGGCTCCGATACGCTCGTCCACTTCGCCGTCGGCAACGAAATCCTGACGGCCCGAATGCCGCCGGAGACGCGGGTCAAGGCCGGCGAAACGCTGAAGATCGGCGTGGATCCCGCGAAAATCCATCTTTTTGACGCCGCGACGGAGCGCGCCGTCCATTGACGACCCTGCGCGGTGGAGGATGCCAAGATCGCGCGACCAAACATCAAACGGGAGGAAATCATGACTTTTTCGAAATCAATCGGGGCATTGTTCTGCGGCGCGATGCTGGCTTTCGCGATGCCGGCTTCGGCCGAGACGGCGCTGAACATCTACATCTCCAGCCAGCACCAGCCGGACGTCTGGCGCAAGGCGCTCGACAAGTATGAAGCCGCCAATCCGGATGTGAAGGTCAAGATCGAGACCGGCGGCAACACGTCCGAAGCCCAGGCGCAGTATCTGAACACGGTGATGTCGGCCAAGGACACCTCTCTCGACGTTCTGATCCTCGACGTCATTCGCCCGGCGCAATTTGCAGCTGCCGGCTGGACCAGCGATTTCCCCGGCAAGGACATGTCCTCCTATCTGCCGGCCTATGCGAGCGCCAACACCGTCGATGGCAAGGTGATCGCGCTGCCGGCCTTCGCGGATTCGCAGTTTCTCTACTATCGCAAGGACCTTCTGGAAAAATACGGTATCGAGCCGCCCAAGACCTGGGATGAGCTGAAAGTTGCCGCCAAGAAGATCGCCGAAGGCGAAGGAAATGCCGATCTCCAGGGTCTGTCCTTCCAGGGCAAGGCGATCGAAGGCGCGGTCTGCACCTTCCTGCTGCCGTACTGGAGTCAGGGCAAGACGCTGACCGATAACGGTCGCCTGACCTTCGATCGCGACGCGGCGATCAAATCGCTCAGTCTCTGGAAGGCTTTTGCCGACGACGGCGTTGCCAAGAAGAACATTGCCGAAGTCGGCACCGACGACACGCGGAAGGAATTCCAGGCTGGCAACGTCATCTTCGCCGTCAACTGGTCCTATGCCTGGGCGCAGGCGCAGGGCAAGGACTCCGCGGTTGCCGGCAAGGTCGGCGTTGCCCGTCTGCCGGCCATGACCGGCGGCGAGCAGGCAACCTGCCTCGGCGGCTGGGAATGGGGCGTTTCCGCCTATTCGCAGCATCAGGACGAAGCGAAGAAGCTGGTCGAATACCTGTCATCTGAAGAAGTTTCGAAGTTCATGGCAATCAACGGCTCGCTGCTGCCGACCTATGCCGGTCTCTACCAGGACGCCGAGGTGACGAAGAGTGCGCCGTGGTTTGCCGATGCACTGCAGGTGGTCGAGACCGCCAAGCCGCGCCCGGTGACGCCGCGCTACAACGAAGTGAGTGAAGTCATCCGCACCACGGTCAACGCCGTTCTCGCCGGCGTGACCACGCCGGAAGACGGTGCCGATCAGATCGGCGCACGCTTGAAACGCATTCTGCGGTGAGGAGCCCGTAACTCCTTGCGCAATCCCCTCCCTTTCCTCCGGGGAGGGGAAACCTCCTCAAGGCGGACGAGCAGCATCCGGTTGCAACGGACGAGGCATCGGCCTTGCCCTTCAAACCTCTCAACGTTTCGGAACGAGACCATGGCGACGACAACCACACTCAAGGCGACGGATACGCGTGAGCATCAGCCAGCGGTCTGGACTCGGTGGCTCGATCTCAGCGACCGTGCCCTTGCCGTTTTGCTCCTCGCGCCGGCCGGCCTTCTTCTGGCATTGATCATCGTCTATCCGGTTTGTCGGCTCATCTATACGAGCTTCCTCAACCTATCGCTCACCTCGGGCCTGCCGGCGGAATTCGCCGGGCTGGAAAACTACCGCCTGATGATCGACGATCCGGTATTCTGGGAAACCACCTGGAATACGATCTTGATCACACTGATCACCGTGCCGGGCGCGCTTTTGCTGGGGCTTGCACTTGCGTTGCTCGCCAACCTGCCCTTCCGGACGCAGTGGCCCGTCCGGCTGTCGCTGCTTATTCCCTGGGCGTTGCCGCTTTCCTTTGCCGGTTTGATCTTTGCGTGGTTTTTCCACTCGGAATATGGCGTCGTCAACGATGTGCTGAACCGCTTCGGGTTCGAGGGGATCATCTGGTTCAACTCGCCGGACTGGGCCTTCGCCGCCATCTGTCTGACGATCATCTGGAAGACGTCGTCCTTCATGGCGCTGATCATCCTGGCCGGTCTGCAGACCATTCCGCGCTCGCTTTACGAGGCGGCGGACGTGGACGGCGCCGGACGGTTGCGCCAGTTCTTCGAAATCACCCTGCCGCTGCTGAAGCCTTCGATCGTCGTGGCGCTGATCTTCCGCACCATCACCGCGCTGCAGACCTTCGACATCCCCTACATGATGACGGGCGGCGGGCCGGGCACATCCACCGCGACGCTTGCCATGTACATCCACCAGAACACCGTGTCCTTCCTCGATCTCGGCTATGGATCGGCGCTCGCCGTCGTGATGTTCGCGCTGTCGATGTGCGTGACCGCCGTCTATCTCCGCATGATCCGGACCAAGGAGTAACATTCATGAGAACGACGACAGCCCCCGGTTCGGCGTCCTTCCTGTCCGGCAGGCCGCTGCGTGTCATCGCTGCCGGCATCCTTCTGGTGAACGGCATGTTCCCGGCGCTCTGGATCCTGTTTACATCGCTGAAGACCGAAGCCGAGCTGACGGCAAAGCCCATTACCTGGATCCCGCATGCTCCGACCGTTCAGAACTATGTGCAGGCCTTCTCCGACCAGCCGCTGCACATCTTCCTGTTCAACAGCTTCATGGTGGCGCTGCTGTCGACCGCACTGACGCTGTTCGTCGCGGTGCTGGCGGCCTATGCGCTCGCCCGGCTCAATCTGACCTATCGCGGGCTGATCCTGTCGCTGATCATCGCCGTCTCGACATTCCCGCTGGTGACGCTGCTGGTGCCGTTGTTCGAAATCATGCGGGCGCTCAATCTCCTCAACAGCTGGACGGCGCTGATCCTGCCCTACACGGTGCTGAGCCTGCCGGTCTGCACGCTGATGCTGGTCTCCTTCTTCGAAGGCATTCCCCGCGATCTGGAAAATGCCGCGATGATCGACGGCTGCACCCGTATGGGCGCGCTGTTCAAGGTGGTGGTGCCGCTTTGCGCGCCTGGTGTCTTCACTGCCGGCATCCTCGCCTTCGTCAATGCCTGGGATGAATTCCTGCTGGCCCTGTCCTTCAACTCCAACCCGTCATTGCGCACGCTGCCGGTTGGCATCCAGCTTTATCAGGGCGAATTCGCCTTTCCCTGGCCGGTGATCTCGGCAGCGCTGGTCGCCGGCATCGTGCCGGTCGCCATCCTCATCGTCATCTTCCAGGAGCGCGTCGTCTCCGGCCTGACGGCGGGGGGCATCAAGGGATGAACGAGGTGAAGAAGAGACGCGATCTTTCGGAACTGCGCAGCCAGCGCTGGTTCGCCTCGGACGATATGCGCGGTTTTGCCCACCGACAGCGCACGCAGCAGATGGGCATGCGCCGCGACGAGTTCATGGGGCGGCCGGTGATCGGCATCATCAACACCTGGAGCGAGATGAGCCCCTGCCATGCACATTTGCGCGATCGTGCCGAGGCGGTGAAGCGCGGCGTCTGGCAGGCGGGCGGCTATCCGGTCGAAATGCCGGCGCTCTCGGTCGGAGAGGTCATGGTGAAGCCGACCACCATGCTCTACCGCAATTTTCTCGCCATGGAGTGCGAGGAACTGCTGCGCTCGCATCCGGTCGATGGGGCCGTGCTGCTCGGCGGCTGCGACAAGTCTACCCCGGCCCTGCTTATGGGCGCGATTTCGATGGATATTCCGGCGATCTACTGCCCGGCAGGTCCGATGTCGAACGGGCAATGGCGTGGCATGAAGACGGGCGCCGGCACACATACCAAGAAATATTGGGACGAACTGCGCGCCGGCAACATCACCCAGTCGGACTGGATCGACCTCGAAAGCCGTATGACGCGCTCGGCCGGCACCTGCAACACCATCGGCACCGCCTCGACGATGACATCGATCGTCGACGCCATGGGGCTGACGCTGCCGGGCGCCTCTTCCATCCCCGCCACCGATTCCGGTCATCCGCGCATGGCATCGGCCTGTGGTGTCCGGATCGTCGAGATGGTCTGGGAAGACCTGAAACCCTCCGATATCCTGGACAGAGCGAGCTTTCTCAACGGCCTGGTTGCCTACATGGCGCTCGGCGGCTCCACCAATGCGGCCGTCCATCTGATCGCCATGGCGCGCCGCGCCGGTGTCGATCTATCGCTCGACGATATGGCGGCGATGGCCGGCCAGGTGCCGGTGGCGGTCAACGTCTTTCCATCGGGCGAGTACCTGATGGAGGACTTCTATTTCGCCGGCGGTCTTCTGGCGCTTCTCAACAAGTTTTCACGTCACCTCGATCTGACGCGACCGACGGTCAACGGCCAAACGCTTGGCGACAATATCGCTGCGGCGGACTGCTGGAACGACGACGTCATTCGCGGCGAGGACAATCCGGTGGTGCCGCTGTCGCGCGGCAAGACGCTGGAAGTTCTGCGCGGCAACCTGGCCCCGAACGGCGCCGTCATGAAGTCCTCCGCAGCCAGCCCGAAATTCCTGAAGCATGTCGGCCCCGCCATCGTCTTCGACAATCCGGGCGTCATGAACACGATGCTCGACGATCCCGATCTCGATATCACCGAGGACACGGTGATCGTGCTGCGCAATGCCGGCCCGGTGGGTGCACCGGGCATGCCGGAATGGGGCAATCTGCCGATACCCAAGAAGCTTCTGAAGCAGGGTGTGCGCGACATGGTGCGCATCTGCGACGGCCGGATGAGCGGTACGCATTACGGCACCTGCATCCTGCACGTCTCTCCCGAGGCCGCTGTGGGCGGACCGCTGGCGCTCCTGAAGACTGGCGACGTCGTCGAACTCGACGTGACCGCCGGGACCATCAACATGCGGGTCGATGAGGCGGAAATGGTCCGCCGCCGCGCGGCATGGAGACCGGCCCCGCCGATCTACCAGCGATCCTTCGCAGCCCTTTACCAGCAGCATGTCAGCCAGGCCGATCAGGGCTGCGATTTCGATTTCTTAAGCGGAACGGCCGTGGTGCCCGATCCGGCGATCTACTGAGGAGACGACCATGAGCCTGACCAATCGCTTCAAGGCATGGCTTGCCGAAAAGGACCGGCCAGCACCGCTCGGCACCTGGCTGATGGCCGCGGCTCCGGCAACGGCCGAGGCGCTCGGCTATTCCGGCTTCGATTTTCTCGTCGTCGATATGGAGCATGTGCCGGTCGAGGTTTCGGACGTCGCGGACATTCTGCGCGCCATCGGCTGCACGCCGGCCGAGGCCGTGGTGCGCCTTGCCTGGAACGATCAGGTGCTCGTCAAGCGCGTGCTCGATGCTGGCGCGCGCACGGTCATGCTGCCCTTCGTGCAGACCGCCGAGGAGGCCCGCGCGGCGGCGTCCTACACCCGCTATCCGCCACAGGGCATTCGCGGCGTCGCCGCCGTCCATCGTGGCTCGAAATTCGGCACGATCCCGGACTATCTGAAGCGGGCGAATGGTGAAGTCTGCACCATCGTACAGCTCGAAACCCCGGAGGCGATCGAGCGGCTGCCGCAGATCTCCGCCGTCGCAGGTATCGACGCGCTGTTCGTTGGTCCGGGCGATCTTTCGGCCGCCATGGGCCATATCGGCAATATCGCCCATCCGGAGGTCCAGGCGCTGATCGAAAAGGCGGCCAAGGACGCACATGCCGCCGGCAAACCGATCGGCATCGTCGGCCCCAATCCCGACATGGTGAAACGCTTCCTCGGCTATGGCTACGACTTCGCGGCAATTGCATCCGATATCGCCATGATGACCGGCCGCGCCAATGACTGGCTCGGCGTCTTGAAAGGGCAGGCGGCCCCTGTCGCGGCACCAGCCGCTGCCTATTGAGGATACGTCCGTGCGCACCGGCTTCGACCTCGTTCTCGACGCAAAAACGTCGCTCGGCGAATGCCCTCTGTGGTCGGTTGCCGAGCAGGTGCTCTATTTTGTCGATATCAAGCGCTGCCGCATCCATCGTTTCGACCCGCCGACGGGTGGCCTGACGACGCTTGAGCTTTCGGAAGAAGTCGGCTGCATCGGCCTCGCCGCAGGGGGCGGTTTCGTGGCGGGGTTGCGGTCGGGAATCTGGCGGCTGGATACCGACGGCAGGCCGGTTCGCAAGCTCGCCGACAATCCTGAGGACCAGACGATCAGCCGCTTCAATGACGGCATGGTCGATCCGATGGGCCGGTTCGTTGCCGGAACGGTGGATGAAAGCCGCGAAAAGGGAATTGCCGGACTTTACCGGTACGACCGTAACGGATTGGCGCGACTGGCCGATGGTCTCTTGACCTCGAATGGCGTCGCTTTCTCACCGGACGGACGCCGACTTTATCACGCCGATACGCTGCGCTACACGCTCTACGCCTATGATTACGCGCCGGAAACCGGCACCGCATCCAACCGGCGGGTCTTTGCCCGGTTCGGCGGCGAAACGGACAAGGGCCGCCCGGATGGCGGCGCTGTCGACCTCGATGGCTGCTATTGGACGGCCCTGTTCGAGGGCGGCCGGGTGCAGCGCTACAGCCCGGACGGCGCGCTGCTGGCCGAATATCCTGTTCCCGTCAGATGCCCGACAATGGTCAGCTTCGGCGGTGCGGACATGCGCATGCTCTTTTGCACCAGCGCCAGCGTCGGCCGCTCCGAGGCAGAGCTTGAAGCATTCCCGCTGTCCGGCGGACTCTTTGCCATGCGCACCGATGTCGCCGGGCTGCAAAAACCTTTTTTCAATCCGGAAGTCTGATCCATGCCATCCACCTATGACACTGTTCGCTATGCATCGCTTGAGGGCCGCGCTGTGCTGATCACCGGCGGCGCGTCGGGGATCGGCGCGGAAATGGTCAGGGCTTTTACGGCGCAGGGCGCAAATGTCTTCTTCATCGATATCGACGCGGTCGAAGGGACAAAGCTCGCCGCCGAAACCGGTGCTGCCTTTTCGCTATGCGATATCACCGATATTGCGGCGCTGCGGATTGCCATCGCCGAGATCGAGCAGGCGTGTGGCGGCATCGCTACCCTGGTCAACAATGCCGGCAAGGATGATCGTCATGCGATGAGCGATGTCGAGCCGGATAGCTGGCGCAGGGCGCTGTCGCTCAATCTCGATCACCAGTTCTTCGCCACCCAGGCGGTCAGCTCGCGCATGGCGGAAAAGGGGACGGGATCGATCATCATGCTCGGCTCGATTTCCTGGATGCGCGGGCGTCCGGGCATGGTCGGCTATACGACCGCGAAGGCCGCGATCAACGGCATGACAAAGACGCTTGCCCGCGAACTCGGCCCTTCCGGAATCCGCGTCAATTGCATCGTGCCCGGCGCTGTTGTCACCGAGCGGCAGCTGAAGCTGTGGACCTCGCCGGAGCAGAACCAGCAGTTCATCGAACTGCAGGCGCTGAAATTCAGGCTGGATGCAAGCCATGTGGCGCGCATGGCGCTGTTTCTCGGCTCCGACGAAAGCGGCGGCTGTACGGGCGCCAATTTCGTCGTCGATGCCGGCCTGACCCAGAACTGACCGACAACCGACCAAGACGATGCAAGATCTGAAAGACATGGCGATGAAACTCGAAAAGACGGAAACCGGATTTACCGTGTCCATCAATGGCCGGACGATCCTCGATCACAGCACGAGTGCGCCTTGCATCTTTGCCGGCATCGGCGAGGAGCGCATGGATATGTATCGCGGCAACTTCGAGATTGAGGACTATGTTATTGAGCGCGGCCGACTGGCGCATGCCGAGATCGACGGAAACCGGATTGCCCTGTCGGAACGGTCGGGCCAGAAGCCACGGCTGGTGTTGACGATCGAGAACGGGGCGATCGAATTTGAAGCGTCCGATCCCCTCATCAACCGCCTCTGGATCCGAATTCCTGCCGATCACGATGAGCATGTCTGGGGCGGGGGCGAGCAGATGTCCTATTTCGATATGCGCGGCCGCCGCTTTCCGCTCTGGACGTCCGAGCCCGGCGTTGGCCGTGACCAGACCAGCGAGATCACGTTCAAATCGAACGTCAAGGACAGGGCGGGCGGGGACTATTTCAACACCAACTACCCGCAGCCGACCTATGTTTCCTCGGCGCTTTACGCCATGCATGTGGAGACGTCAGCCTATTCCGTCTTCGATTTCCGCCGCAAGGCCTTTCACGAGATCGAGGTCTGGGCGATCCCGGAGCGGATCGAGTTTTTTGCCGCTCCGACATTCGTCGAACTGGTCGAGGTGCTGTCGGACCGCTTTGGCCGCCAACCGCCGCTTCCCGAATGGGTGTACAACGGCGCGATCATCGGTCTGAAGGATGGGGAAAATTCTTTCCGGCGCCTGCAGTTGATGCGCGACGCGGGTGTCGAGGTGTCTGCTCTGTGGTGTGAGGACTGGGTCGGCCTGCGTAAAACCTCTTTCGGCGCGCGTCTTTTCTGGGACTGGCAAGTCAACGCGGAGCGTTATCCGGGCCTGCGCCGGAGGATCGCCGAACTCAAGGATGACGGCATCCGGTTCCTGGGCTACGTCAACCCCTATCTCTGTGTCGATGGACCCTTGTTCGAGATCGCCGAAAAAGCCGGCTATTTTGCAACGGATGCAGCCGGCAGGACCGCACTCGTTGATTTCGGCGAGTTCGATTGCGGCGTCGTGGATTTCACCAATCCGGCCGCGGCGGAATGGTTTGCCGAGGACATCATCGGCAAGAAGATGCTTGACTACGGCCTCTCCGGCTGGATGGCCGATTTCGGCGAATATCTGCCGATCGATGTCCATCTCTCAAACGGCATCGATGCCAAGCTGATGCACAATCAGTGGCCGACGCTCTGGGCCGAGGTCAACGCCAAGGCCGTTGCCAGCCGCAGCCAGACCGGCGAGGCGCTGTTCTTCATGCGCGCCGGCTTCACCGGCGTCCAGAAACATTGCCCGTTGCTGTGGGGCGGCGATCAGTCGGTGGATTTCTCCCGTCATGACGGGTTGGTCACGGTTATCTGTGCGGCATTGTCTTCCGGCCTGCTCGGCAATGCCTATCATCACTCCGACATCGGCGGCTACACCAGTCTCTTCGGCAATGTCCGCACGCCGGAGCTTTTGATGCGCTGGGCCGAAATGGCTGCATTCACGCCTGTCATGCGCAGCCACGAGGGAAATCGTCCGCGCGAAAACGTCCAGATCGATCAGAATCCGCAGGTGCTGTCGCATTTCGCCCGGATGACGCGGATCTACAAGCATCTTGCTCCCTACCTCAAATCCCTGTCCGGCGAGGCGGTTGCGCGGGGGCTGCCGGTGCAGCGGCCGCTCTTCCTGCATTACCAGGACGATCGCGAGACCTACGCGATCCAGGACAGCTACCTCTACGGCCCTGACATGCTGGTCGCGCCGATCTGGGAGGCGGCGCAGGCAGATCGTGTCGTCTATCTGCCGCAGGGCGAGCGGTGGGTTCACGCGTGGACCGGCGAAACCTTTGCCGGCGGCGAGAAGGTGCAGATCGCCGCGCCGCTGGGCCAGCCGCCCGTCTTCTATCGTGCCGGTTGCGCCAATGAAGCGCTGTTTTCCGGTCTTCGAGGCCTGTGACCGTGAGTGTTGCCGATCTTGCGGGGCTTCTGGTGCTGGCGGGTCTTGCCGCCTACATGCAGACCCTGACGGGTTTTGCCCTCGGCCTGATCATGATGGGCGGCATCGGGCTTTCCGGGCTGATGCCGCTGCCGGAGGCCGCGGTGCTCGTCGGCTGCATGGTGCTCGTCAATGCGGCGCAGGTCCTGGCACGCGGCTGGCGCGATATCGCCTGGGCGGAATTCTGGCCGATCGTCATCTTCAGCCTTGTTGCCCTTGCTGCTGGATACTGGCTGCTGGGCTTCATGGTTTCGAGATCCATCGATTGGCTGAAACTTGTGCTGGGTATCGTCATCATTGCCTCCAGCCTGCAGCTTGCGCTGAAGCCACAGCCGCTGGCGGTGCGGTCATCGACGGCTTCCTTCGGGTTTTTCGGTGCGGTTGCCGGCCTGATGGGCGGCCTTTTTTCCACCGCCGGTCCGCCGCTGGTCTATCATCTCTACCGGCAGCCGCTGCCGGCCGTCAGCATCCGCGAAACGCTGGTAGCGGTCTTTGCCGTCAATGCCGTCATTCGGCTGTCCATGGTCGCGGCTGCCGGCGAGATACCGCACAGCGGCTTCTGGTGGGGGCTGCTCTGCATTCCGGCCGTGATGATCATGACCTTGGTTGCGAAAAGGTGGCCGCCGCCCCTGACCGTCCTGTCCATTCGTCGCATCGCCTTCGGCCTGCTTTTCTTGTCCGGCCTGTCGCTGGCCGTTCCCGCTCTTTTGAAGATCATAGGAGATCATGCATCATGACCGAGCATCGCACGCTTGCCCTCAATGACCCCACGCTTCTCATAGATAAGGCTTTTGTCGACGGCGCGTGGATCGCCGCACCCGACGGCAAGTCATTCGCGGTCACCGATCCCTTCGACGGGGCGCTGATTGCCAATGTACCGGATCTCGGCCAGGCGGTTGTCGCCGAAGCGATCGATGCCGCAGCGGCCGCCCAGAAGCTCTGGGCAAGGCGGACGGCCAAGGAACGGGCGCAGGTGCTCAAGCGCTGGTACGATCTCATCATCGAAAATGCCGACGATCTGGCGCTGATCCTGACGACCGAGCAGGGCAAGCCGCTGGCGGAGGCGAAAGGTGAGGTCATTTCCAATGCCGCCTATCTCGAATGGTTCGCGGAGGAGGCAAAGCGCATCGACGGCGATATCATTCCCGGTCCCAATGCCGGCCAGCGCATCATGGTCCTGAAGCAACCGGTGGGCGTCTGCGCGGCGATCACGCCGTGGAATTTTCCGAACGGCATGATCACCCGCAAGGCAGGACCGGCCCTTGCTGCCGGCTGCAGCATGATCTTGAAGCCTGCTTCGCAGACGCCGCTATCGGCGCTGGCGCTTGCCCTTCTGGCCGAGCGCGCCGGCGTGCCGAAGGGGGTGTTCTCGGTCGTGACAGGGGAGGCCAAGCCAATCGGTCTTGAGTTCTGCCACAATCCGAAAATTGCCAAGATCACCTTTACCGGTTCGACCGGGGTCGGCCGATGGCTGATGAAGGAGGCGGCCGACGGCATCAAGCGCCTGTCGCTGGAGCTGGGGGGCAACGCGCCCTTCATCGTATTCGACGACGCGGACCTCGATGCCGCCGTCGAAGGCGCGATGATCTCCAAGTTCCGCAATGCCGGCCAGACCTGCGTCTGCGCCAACCGCATCTACGTACAGGAGAGCGTCGCTGCGGCTTTCACCGAAAAGCTTCTTGCCAAGGTTTCGGGACTTTCGCTCGGTCGCGGTACCGACGCCGGCGTCAGCCAAGGGCCGTTGATCGATGAGAAGGCTGTGGCGAAAATGGAAGAGCATGTCGCCGATGTGGTCGCAAGAGGCGGGGTCGTGCTTTCCGGCGGCAAACGCAGCGCGCTCGGGGGCACGTTCTTCGAGCCGACGGTCGTCACCGGCGTGACGCAGGCAATGAAGGTGGCAAAGGAGGAAACCTTTGCGCCGCTGGCGCCAATCATTTCATTCAAGGACGAGGACGACGTCATCGCCATGGCCAATGATAGCGAATTCGGCCTTGCCTCCTATTTTTACGCAAAGGACATGGCCCGCATTTGGCGTGTCGCGGAAGCGCTCGAGGCTGGCATGGTGGGCGTCAACACCGGCATGATCGCCAACGAAATGGCGCCCTTTGGCGGCATCAAACAGTCCGGTACCGGGCGCGAAGGATCGAAATACGGGATTGAGGGCTTTTTAGAGTTGAAGTATGTGGCCCTCGGGGGGATCTGACGATTCCAATCTGGGGATGTTGTGGGCACTTCTCTTGTTGCATCTGAGCACACATGCCCTTGAATCGGCAAGTTGGTGTCGGCTCTCAATCAGAGCCGACATACCTCGGCCCATCAACGAGCTGCAGAGTCGTTTGATCGTTCCGCTGCTTGCAACAACTCGTTGAGGCGGGTCGCCCATTCCTTATTGCCCTCTCGGAACGGTCCAAGCGCATCGCCGGCAGATTCCGGAAGACCGTTGGCCGCAGTGGCGAAGCGGCGAGCCTGCTGGATATTCCCCACGGCCATGTGGCAGCAGGCCTGAATGCGCATGAGCGCCGGCCAGTCGGGCCGCGCCTTTAATGCCGTGTGCCCGACGTCGAGCGCGCCCTCGACATCGTCCGAAAAGAACCGTGCGAGCATCAGGAGACTGAACCAGACCCCATTCTGCGGATCATGCGGATTGAGTTCGAGGCCACGAGACAAAGGCTTTCGTGCGCCGGCCGCATCACCGGAAAAGAGCCGGGCCATGCCAAGGACGAGATGCCCCAGGGCGAAGCTCGAACCGAGCTCGATCGACCGTTCCGCGGCGAGGATCGCCTGGTCGGCTCTGCCCGTATAGGCCGACACGATCGCCAGCGCATAATGCGAGTACGGGTTTCTCGCGTCGAGATAGATCGCCCGCAGGGCGGCAGTTAACCCTTCCTGACCATCCGCGGCGGGATCGTTCGTCCAGCCATAGGCGATGAGGCCGGCGTTGACCCGCGCCCGCCAGATCTGCGCCTCCGGAAGCATGGGGTCGAGCTCGGCGGCCTCGCGGAAAAATCGTCTTGCCAGAAGATGGGTTGGCTGTGAAACCTTGTGGAAATTGAATGTGCCTTGCCGGACAAGGTCCCAGGCCGTGATGTTGCCGGTGTGGGGAGCAACCGCAAGCCCGTGGCGCAACAGCAGCTCCGGTTCGACCGCCGCGGCGATCCGCTCGGCGATGGCGTCTTGCACCGCGAATATCTCGGCCAGCTGAAGGTCGTAATGCTCCGACCAGACCGTCGCGCCTTTGGAAGCGTCGGCGAGGTGCACCGATATCCGGATCCCTTCGCTGGTATACCGGATAGCCCCGTCCACCAAAAAATTGACACCGAGTTCGAGCCCGACGGCGCGCGGATCCCTGGAGCCATTCCATCTTGCGAAACTCGCTCCGCGTGACGCGACGCGCAGCCATCTGAACCGGGTGAGCGCGACGATCAGGTCGTCGGCGATACCGTCGGCCAAATATTGTCGCTCGGTATCACCGCCCAGATTTTCAAACGGCAGGACTGCAATCCCGGGGTTGGGTTCGGCTCGCGCATGCCACCCGCTGCCGGTTGCCTCGCTTGCGCTCTCCACCCGGCCGGAAAACCTGTAGCCGACCCGTGGGACGGTGACGATCCATTCGCTGCCGTCGGATGCCGGGCCGAGCAGCTTGCGAAGCGCAGCAATCTGAACGGAAAGATTACTTTCCTCGACGGCCAATCCCGGCCAAACGGCATCCATCAGAGCCGATTTGGCGACGACGCCCCCTTGTGCCGCAAGCAGAGTGGCAAGCAGCGAAGCGCCGCGGGCGCCAATGGCGACAGGCCGATCGTCACGAAGCAGGCATCCGTTCTCGGCGATGAACTCGAAGTGGCCGAATGCAAGGTGCTGAGTGTTCATGGCCAGCTATGATACGCCGGTTTCGGAGTTTTTCGGAATTTTTCGGCATCGCTTCAGGACTTGCGGCCCGCTGAGCGCGCAGAGTCTGTTTCATCGCCGCCACGAAAATGGTGAGAGCCATGAAGAACGAAGCAGCCCAGCCGAAAAATACTTCTGCAGTAACCGCAAAAGTCATGAGTGGCGGCGACAGCCATATCGCCAAGCAGGGATCTGTCTACCGATCGGGCGTCTCGGCTGAGAGCGTCGGATCGACCATGCTGTGGCTCGGGAGGATTTCGCTGCCGGCAGGCAGGCGAACCAGCGCCCATCGCCATGAGGGGCACGAGACCGCCCTTCTCATGACCGCCGGCCAGGAGATCGAAATCTGGTCTGGGCCGGAGCTCGAACGCTGCGAAACGGTGCGCCCCGGCGATTACCTGTTCATTCCTGCCGGCGTTCCACACGTGGCCGTCAATCGCAGCGTGGAAGACGCCGAGTTCCTCGGTGCCCGCAACGACCCGGGGGCGAACGAGAGCGTCGTTCTCATGCCGGAGCTAGACGACATCGTGCCCTGAAGCGCGTCGCGATCCTCGGATTGCTCGCCGCGCCTTAAGTCCCGTTTTTTTCGCATATCGCTATCCAAAACCACTGGCCGCTTTAACGCGATCTAATCACATGTGAGGTGCATCATGGCCATCATCGAACAGCGCCTGGCCGAAATGGGTCTGCAATTGCCCGAACCTTTGAAGGTTCGCGACGGCCTGAAATTGCCCTTTGCCTGGGTTCGGGTGCGCGGCACCCGCGCTTATATTTCGGGTCATGTCGCCTGCAACCCGGATGGGACTTTGGCAAAACCGCTTGGCAAGGTGGGAGCCGAAGTTTCGCCGGAGCAGGGTTACGCATCGGCGCGGCTCGTTGCCTTGGCCCACCTCGCAAGCCTCAAACGCGCCGTCGGAGAGCTCGATCGGGTGACGGCCTGGCTGCGCGTTTTCGCCATGGTGAACGTTGCGCCTGATTTCAATGAGACGCCGCTGGTTACAAACGGCTATTCCGATCTGATACTGGAGCTCTACGGTCCCGACGCCGGCGCCCACGCCCGCTCATCCATCGGCATGGCCATCCCATTGAATGCGCCGGTAAACTGCGAAGCGGAAGTCGAAATTGACGGTTGATCGCTAATAGACAAAGGGATCGACCTCGGCCTGGCTGCTCCCTGGGATAGATCAGCCTTGAGCAGGATGATGTTGGCATAAAGCTTAGGCTCGCTGGTCTGGATCAGCGCATGGGCGGCCGGTAGACCGAAGAGCCGCGTGAGGCACAGCTATCAGCCCGAGGGCATCTGCACAATTCGCAAAGCGCTTGATTGGAAGCGCCAACTCTCCTTCCGCCCGACGGAACGGATCGTCCCGTCAACGACGCTGCAGAATCCTGCTGTCGACCTGATGTGCGGTGATCTCCTCAATCGGCGCAGGTCTGCCCAGCAGATATCCCTGGCCGAAGTCACAGCCGAGATCCTGAAGCCGCTGAAGTTGGCTCTCCTCTTCGATGCCTTCGGCCGTTATCCTCACGCCCAGTCCGGTGCCGAGAGCGACGATGGCCTTGATCACCTTGTCCTGCTTGTCATTGGTCTCGAACGAAGCGACAAAACTCCTATCGATCTTGATCTTGTCGAACGGGTAGCTGGACAGCTGCGAGAGGCTGGAAAAGCCCGTTCCGAAATCGTCGAGAGCAATCCTGACCCCCGCATTCACGAGATCGTCGAGGACAATCCGTGCCGTGACGGCGTCCTGGATGATTGCGCTCTCCGTCACCTCAAGCTCGACCCTGTGCGCGGGCAGCCCGACATCGCCCAATATCTTGAGAATTCTGAGGCCGAGCAACCGGTCGCTCAGTTGGATCGGAGAAAGATTGAAGGACAGGACGAGCTCGCTTGGCCAGGAAAGCGCATCGGTGCAGGCGCTGCGAAGCAGTTGGTCCGTCAATTCGACGATCAGGCCGGCTTCCTCCGCCACTGGAATAAATTCGCTCGGCGGGATGAATTCGCCGGACGCCGTTTTCCAGCGCGCCAGCGCCTCGAAGCCGATAATCTTGTTCGCCTTCAGGTCCACGAGCGGTTGATAATAGGGAACGATCTCAGCCTTCCGGATGGCCGCGCGCAGATCCCCTTCTATTCTGACCCGTTTCGCCAGCTCTTCCTGCATCGACGGCACGAAGGGCTTCACCAGATTGCGCCCCTGCTTTTTCGCCACATACATCGCACAGTCCGAATGCCGGATGACCTGACCGAGCTCATCGCCGTCCTCCGGATAAAGTGCGAAGCCGACGCTGGCGCCGAGGTCGACGGCGACACCATTGAATGTGAACGGCTTGCCGATCGCGCTGACGATGCGGTTCCCCAATGCGACAAGATCGGGATTTCCGATGCGCCGCGCCAGAACCACAAACTCGTCTCCACCAAGGCGGAACACATGCTCGCGGGGAAAGAGCGAGGAGAGTCGCTGAGCAACGGTCTTCAGCACCGCATCACCGTGATCGTGCCCCAGGAGATCATTGACCTTCTTGAAGCCGTCGAGATCGATGCTGAACACGGCATAGGTTTCCTGTGCCCTTTGATCGACCATCGCCCGCGCGCATATGGAATCCAGAAATCTGCGGTTCGGCAGCTCGGTCAGCGTATCGTGACAGGCAATCCAATCGACGTTCTTTTCGGCCTGCAGCCTGCGATGAACCTCCCGCGAAAGATCCCGGATCCTCAGCGCGGAATAGACGACTCCCAAAAACCCGGAGACATTCAATGCAAGCAGCGCATGGTCCAGGGGATAGCCGTGATACCGTTCGATGAACCCATCCAGCCTCTCGTGCCAATCGAAGAACCAGGACAGGCAGAAAAGAAGCAGGAAGATCGAGAGCCAGCCCAATATCTCCATCTGGGGTCTGGTTGGTCGGATGCGAGGCATATGAACAGGCTCCCGTTGTGTGAAGAGCCATCATGGCCAGGTCGCAGGACCGCATCGTCCTTGGCGGTATCGAAGACCGCCACAAATCATTCGGGCGGAATTGAAAGGCCGGCTTGCGGTCGCCGATCAAGCGCGCAGCCAAGTTCGAAAGACTATTGTGAGCGTCGAAGGTTAACGGTGAGTTGCCCTGACCAGGAGTGCTGGGGTTTCGCTGCGCACAACGGATAGCTTTGCCGCAAATCGGATGAAGCGTCGGTTCGGAAATATCGCTTGACAACTTTGATGATGAGTATCATTAATCATCTATGATGATAGTTATCATTAAAATGACCGATGACAATTGGGGCCGCACCGGCGATTCAAAGGCTAAGGGCAACGGCGAGGATTGGGGGCGAGGCGCACCGGGAAACGGGTGTTCTCCCCGAACATCAGTCGGCATCGGCAAGGCTCTCAAGCGTGCTGGTGATATGATGGAGTGAATGATGAAAACGTCTCTCAGATACCTTCGGTCGGCGACCTGCTACGCTGAGGCGCCCAATCTCTGGATCAATGTTGGGGGAACCCCTTTCGTCTATCGCGACCTTGGCCCCCAAGGTGGCGTTCCGATCATTCTTCTCAATCATTGGGGCGCGGTGGTGGACAATTTCGATCCCAGTCTTGTCGATGGTCTCGCCGCCAAACATCACGTCATTGCAACAAATTACCGAGGTATTGGCGCCTCAGGCGGAACGGCCCCTCTGACAATCGACGAAATGGCGCGCGACGCTATCGCGTTGATCCGGGCGCTTGGCTTTCAAAAGGTCGATCTGCTCGGCTTTTCCCTTGGGGGATTTGTGGCCCAGGACATCGCCCTAAAGGCGCCGGACCTTGTGCGTAAACTCATCTTGACCGGAACCGGCCCAGCGGGCGGCACTGGAATCGAGAAGGTCGGAGCCGTGTCCTGGCCACTGATCATCAAAGCCTTGCTGACGCTACGCGACCCAAAAACCTATCTGTTTTTTACGTCGACGGAAAATGGCCGCCGAGCCGCGAAAGCCTTTCTGAATCGCCTCAAACAACGCCAGGCCGGAAGGGACAAAGGCCCCACCCCGAGGGCTTTCCTGCGGCAACTCAACGCGATCAAGGCTTGGGGGCGACAGGCGCCCCAGGATCTCGGCCGCATCAATATCCCGGTCCTGATCGCCAACGGCGACAATGACATCATGGTCCCGACAATAAGCAGCACCGATATGGCCCGGCGCATTCCGGGCGCGGAACTGGTGATCTACCAGGACGCCGGGCATGGCGGGATTTTCCAGAACCACGCCGATTTCGTGCCGAAGGCTTTATCGTTCCTTGGCGCCTGACGGAACAGACTTCGAATTGGAGAAAGCCTTATGAAGGCATTTGTCGTCGATAAATACAAGAAGATGGGCGCTCTGCGCCTGGCCAACCTGCCGGAACCGGAATTGCAGGACAATGATGTCCTCGTGCGGATTCAGGCCGCCGCCGTGAACCAGCTGGACTCCAAGCTCCGGGACGGAGAGTTCAAGCTTATTCTTCCATATCGTCCGCCCTTTGCCCTCGGCCACGACGTGGCCGGAACTGTTGTCAAAGCCGGATCCCGGGTCAGCCGGTTCAAGATTGGCGATGAGGTTTATGCGCGGCCACGCGATCATCGGGTCGGCACATTCGCCGAATTCATTGCCATCGATGAAGCCGATGCGGCGCTGAAGCCGAGCAACCTCAGCATGAGCGAAGCGGCCTCCATCCCGCTGGTGGGGCTGACCGCCTGGCAGGCGCTGGTCGAAGTGGGTAAGGTGAAGCCAGGCCAAAAGGTCTTCATTCAGGCCGGTTCCGGCGGAGTCGGGACGTTCGCCATTCAGCTTGCCAAACATCTGGGCGCGACGGTTGCGACGACGACGAGCGCTAAAAATGCCGAGCTGGCGAGAAGTCTCGGGGCGGATGTGGTAGTCGACTACAAGACTCAGGATTTCGAGAAGCTCTTGTCGGGTTACGATCTGGTGCTGAACAGCCAGGATCCGAAGACGCTTGAAAAATCTCTGGGCGTGCTGAAGCCGGGTGGCCGGCTGATTTCCATTTCCGGTCCGCCCGATCCCGCATTCGCCAGCGAGCTCGGCCTGAACCTGTTCCTGAAGCTGGTCCTGCGGCTGCTCAGCCGAGGAGTTCGCAAAAAGGCCAAGCGTCTCGGCGTCGCTTATACATTCCTGTTCATGCGCGCAGAGGGGCGGCAGCTGGGTGAGATTGCCAACCTGATCGAACAAGGCGTGATCCGGCCGGTCGTCGACAAGGTGTTTCCGTTTGAAAAGACCGGAGATGCGCTGGCCTATGTCGAGACCGGGCGCGCCAAGGGCAAGGTGGTCATCGCAGTCGCGAATTGACCTACGTCGCGCCGGCGCATGCGTGGCCCTATCGTTCCCGCACCCGATTCTGAATGGCGTCGCGGCAATCCGCCCGGCAGGCCTCGAGCAGTTCGTCCGCCAGCGGGGAATCGTCCGGGCAGGCCCTTGAAAGCACGATGGCGCCGACGGCCTGAGCGAGGATGGCGATGGCTTGCGCCCGCCCGCCGGCGCCGGAAGCGTGATGTTGCGCGATGCCGTCCTCCAGCGCGCGCACGAGCTTGTCTATTCCTTCAGCAAAAATGGCCTTCGTTTCTTCAGGCTGGCGAGCGGCATCGCAACCGAGCGCTGCGGCCGTGCATCCCTGGCCGCGTCCATCCCGGTGTTCGCGCGCGAGATAAAGTTCCATGACGGCGAGGACGTCATGACCGGCATAGCGCTTCAAGGTCTCGCTCAAACCATTCTCGGTCGACTCCGCGATCAACTCCTCCTTGGAGCGGAAGTGATTGTAGAAGCCGCCATGGGTAAGCCCCGCGCGCTCCATCAACTCCGCCACCCCGACGCCATCGAACCCGCGCTCGCGAAACAGCTCTGACGCGGTGGCGATAATCCGCCCGTAGTTTTCCTGCTTCTTTTCCTTGGTGATCCGCACGTCACGGTCCTTTCGACGGCCATTTCCAGCTATGATGGCGGCCGCCATTATAGCTTACATATTGATGATATGTATCATTAATTATGGACGGTCAACGAAGGCATCCCTTGTGACAGTGACGCACTTCATGCAGATGGCACCGCGCGTTTTTTTAGGCGCGGCGCCCTGCAGCAACTTTGAATGCGGGAAAAGGCGCCCCTCGGCATCGGGCTCAGATCGTTGCCTCGCTGTAGGTGGCCGCCAAGCGTTCCCCGCTCCGCACGGCTAAACTGTCAGAAGGACGCTACTTGGCATTCTCGCCGCCGACATCAGGGGTTGGGCAACCTGATCCAGCAACTGTCCCGCATTCTGCTCTTCACCCAGCGACAATGTTAGCAACTGCGCGACCGCCGGCTGCGCAAGTTGAAGTGCCATATTGCGAGCGGTGGTGTAAGCGGCAATCTCGTAGTGCTCGACCCGCAACGCCGCTCCAATCAAAGCCAGATCAGCGGGAGCGTCTTCCTTTTTCTTGCCTTCCGCCATCACTTCCTCGCCTTCCTCAACCAGGCCGGCCATGCCCTTGCATGGCTTTGCGCGAGCCGTGGTGCCAAGGATGCGCAGACATTCGTTCAAACGCTCGACCTGCGCCTCCGTCTCGGCAAGATGGTTGCGCAGCAAGGTCTGGAGCTGCTGCGTGCGCGCGGCTTTCTGCATTTTGGGAAGCGCCTTCAAAAGCTGCTTTTCCGCATGCAGCAGGTCACGGAGCTCATCCACAAGGACCTCCTGAATCGCTTCCGCTCCTTCAGGGGGAGCACTTTGAGCGCGAATTGCCGTTCCCCCGTTTTCAACGCCCGGGAGATCCTGGAAGGCCGGCGCCTCCACGAATTCCCAGGGGCCTCCTTCATTCCATGGACCGCGGGTGTCAACCTCACCTAAATCCCCTTGACCCGTGGAATCGTTGAAGAACTGATCGACCAGTCCTGCAGTCGGCGCAATCCTGCCGACGCTCAGCGAGGGCTTGCCCATGCTTTCGAGGGCGAGGGCGAAAGCACGCATGTGGGTGATCTCTCTGGTCATCAGGAACTGCAGCGCATCCTTGGTCCCCGGATCGCGGCAGAAGTCGATCAGGCGTTCGTAGACGATCTTGGCGCGGGCCTCCGCGGCTATATTGCTTCGCAGATCCACATCCAGCTCGCCTGTTATTTTCAGATAATCGGCCGTCCAGGGGTTTCCCATCGAATTGAAAAGGTTCACGCCACCGCCGCCTGCAATGGCGATCAGCGGGTCAGCTTCCGCCTCCTCTCTGACTGACTTCAGCGGCTTGAGGTGCATCCTCGCAAGAGTCCCGACGATCTCGAGGTGGCTGAGTTCTTCGGTTCCGATGTCCATCAGGAGGTCCTTCCGACCGGGATCCTCACAATTCAAACCTTGAATGGAGTATTGCATGGCCGCCGCAAGTTCACCGTTTGCGCCACCGAACTGTTCAAGCAGCATATTGCCGAATTTCGGATCAGGTTCGTCAACGCGAACGGTATACATGAGCTTCTTTACATGGTGATACATTGGCATCCTCCTGGTTGGATGCCGGCTAACCGACTCATCGCAGGAATGTTCCCGTCTGTGGTGCTGCTGGCGCATCGGATTGAATTCAACATCAGCCCACACCGGTCGGTGCTGCTTCGCAGGCAAGGCATTGCCTGTGCGGAGGTACTCCTCAATAAGGAGCCCATTACATGGTCGCCTCCTCAACGAGATCATCGATACTCGCGCAGCCAATCGGGTGTGGGGATGCGGATGGCCGCGGCTGGCCGGATCGGCAGCTTGAGCATCTCCGGCGTGCCGGGATCAGCAGGGTTTCGAGCGCCACGCGCCTACTCAGACGCGCAGCGAAGGCTATCGCGGCTTGAACGGCGGGACCAGACCCTTGGCTAGTAAACGAAAGGATCCACCTCGGCCGCCTGCGTGCCAGGCTCTTTCGGATAGATCACGCCCTTGCGCAGGATGATGTTGGCATAGAGCCTGGGCTCGCTGGTCTGGATCAGCGCATGGGCGGCCCGCACCCGGCCGTAGAAATCCTGGCCGACGAGCGGCACCACCTGCCGGTGCGGTTCGTGGCGGGCGCAGCAGTCGATCATCTCCTCATGCACCGGGTCCAGCTTGTCGCGCTCGGCCTTGACGGTCGAGCGGAAGATCGCCTCGGGCACGAAATCGTCGATCGGCAGCACGCTGAGCACGGCGTTGAGCACCGGAATGAGGCGGTGGCCGTCGAGCCGGATCAGCCGGCGGGCATGTTCGACACCGGGATAATTGCCGTCGACGATGGCGATCTCGTCGCCGTGGCCCATCGCCCGAAGCGCGAAAAGCAACTCCGGGCTCAACAGCGGATCAAGTCCCTTCAGCATGGTCTACCTCCTTGAAGAGTACGTTCTGGTCGGTGAGGTAACGCGCAAAGATCGGCAGGCTGGCGCCGCCGATGGCGCGGGCCTGCGCGCCGACCGCGCCCTCGATGATCTCCGGCATGACGACGCCCTGCAGGTCGAGCTTGGCGGCTTCGTCGATCGTCGCCTGCACGACGCGGCTGCGCACCCAATGGGGAAAGCCGCCGTCGATGACGGCAGCGCTGAAATCGACGATCGAGGCAGCCGCGACGATCGCCTGGGCCAGCGCCTTGGCGCTATCCTGGATCCAGATCTCCATCGGCTCGCCGAAATCCACCCAGTCGTCGGCGGAATACCAGAGCGGCTCGGGATCGATGCTGCGTTCGCGCAGCATGTTTTCCAATACGAAGATCGAGGCGATTTCGAGCAGCTGCTTGGTTTCGCCGTTCCTGTCGCGCACGGGCAGTGGCCCGATGGCGCCCGCCGTGCCGGTACGGCCGGAAAAGATCGCCGAATTCAGGACGATGCCGCCGCCGATGAAGGAGCCGATGAAGAAATAGACGAAATCGGGATAGGAGGGGCCGACGCCGAAGACGAGCTCGGCGCCGCAGGCGCTGGTCGCATCGTTCTGCAGGAAGACGGGGTGGGAAACGCGCGCCGCGATATCGGCCTGCAGGTCGACATCCCGCCAGACCTCCATGGCGCCCGGCGGCGCGCCCACCTCTTCTGCCCAGTTCCACAGCTCGAACGGGGCGGCGATGCCGAGGCCGGCAATGCGGCCGCGCTGCTTGTCGTCGAGCCGGCTTTCGATCTCCTCGATGCCTGTCGTGACGAAGGCGAGGATTTCGTGCGGCAGCGGATAGGCATAGGTCTGGTGCAGCTGCATGCGGATGCGGCCGACGAAATCCATCAGCACCAGATCGGCGCTGCGCCGGCCTATCTTCAGGCCGAAGGAATAGACGGCGTCGGGGTTGAGACGCATCGGGATCGACGGCTGGCCGACCCGGCCGCGCACCGGCGCCCCGCGCGACAGCAGCCCTTCTTTTTCCAGCACCCGCATGATGACGGAGACGGTCTGCGCCGACAGCCCGCTGCGGCGCGCGATATCGGCCTTCGACAGCGCGCCGTAGAGGCGCACCAGCGACAGCACGAGCCGTTCGTTATAGGCGCGCACCCTGACCTGGTTCGCGCCCCCGGCCGGATTGAGAATGGGCGGCGGGACCGGTGTGTGTTCCGGTCCATCCAAAGACGACATGGCCGCTCCTCCCGAGCGTTGGCCTCTTGCATGTTCCCCGGATCGGAAGCGATCCAGGAGGTTTACGCAGCAGCTGAAAGCGGTACGGCGGCCTTCTCTGCGTTTGAAAAGGCGCGGTACCGTACATCTTAATGCGATTGAGCATGCCACATCGAATTAATAATTCAATTGGATTTATTTATTGACAAGCCGATTTCTTTCGCTCTTAATTGCCCTCGTCAAGGGCACGAGGCGGCTTCGGAAGCAGCAGCGACCGAAGCGAAGTGTCACATCTCGAAAATTCCGGCCCGCACGGGCGGCGCCGGCAAACTCTGGGAGGAGTTCATGAAGAAATCAGTTCTCGCTTTCGGCGCGCTCGCAGTCGGCGTCGCCTTTTCCGCGCCGGCCATGGCCGCCGACGTTTCCGCCTGCCTCATCACCAAGACCGACACCAATCCCTTCTTCGTCAAGATGAAGGAAGGTGCGACGGCCAAGGCCAAGGAACTCGGCGTTTCGCTGAAGTCCTATGCCGGCAAGGTCGACGGTGACAGCGAAAGCCAGGTTGCGGCGATCGAAAGCTGCATCGCCGATGGCGCCAAGGGCATTCTGCTGACCGCCTCGGACACCAAGGGCATTGTCTCTTCGGTCAAGAAGGCGCGTGATGCCGGCGTGCTGGTCATCGCGCTCGACACGCCGCTCGAGCCGGCCGATGCCGCCGACGCCACCTTCGCCACCGACAACCTGCTCGCCGGCAAGCTGATCGGCCAGTGGGCCAAGGAAACGCTCGGCGACAAGGCCAAGGACGCCAAGGTCGGCTTCCTCGACCTGACGCCGTCGCAGCCGACGGTCGACGTCCTGCGCGACCAGGGCTTCATGATGGGCTTCGGCATCGACCCGAAGAACCCGGACAAGATCGGCGACGAAGACGACAAGCGCATCGTCGGCCATGACGTGACCAACGGCAACGAGGAAGGCGGCCGCAAGGCCATGGAAAACCTTCTGCAGAAGGATCCTGGCATCAACGTCATCCACACGATCAACGAGCCGGCCGCTGTCGGCGCCTATCAGGCGCTGAAGGCTGTCGGCATGGAAAAGAACGTGCTGATCGTCTCGGTTGACGGCGGCTGCCCCGGCGTCAAGTCGGTCCAGGAAGGTGTCATCGGCGCCACCTCGCAGCAATACCCGCTGCTGATGGCGTCGCTCGGCATCGAGGCGATCAAGAAGTTCGCCGACTCCGGTGAGAAGCCGAAGCCGACGGAAGGCAAGTCCTTCTTCGACACCGGCGTCTCGCTCGTCACCGACAAGCCGGTTTCCGGCGTCAAGTCGATCGACACCAAGGAAGGCACGGACAAGTGCTGGGGCTAAGCCCGCGCTTTTGAATCGGAAAACGGCCGGGGCTTGATCCCCGGCCGTTTTGGACGGACGATGTGCCGTTACTCCACCGGCTAAGCAACGAACGGATGAACAGGAGTGACGGCCTCCGCGCGGGTTCGGCGCGCGGATGCGGAGGAGGAACCATGACCGGAGCACAGGAATTCGAACGCGTTCTCGACGGCAGCGACAAGAACGTCGCCTCCTTCGAGCACCAGAGCGTCCCGCTGATCAAGCGCGCCCAGCATTTTCTGCACTCGACGCCGGCCGCCGTGCCGCTGATCGTGCTGGTGCTGGCGATCATCATCTTCGGGGCAACGATCGGCGGACGCTTCTTCTCGTCCTACACCCTGACACTGATCCTGCAGCAGATCGCCATCGTCGGCATTCTGGGTGCCGCCCAGACGCTGGTCATCCTGACGGCCGGCATCGATCTTTCGATCGGCGTCATCATGGTGATCTCGGCCGTCATCATGGGCAATGTCGCCATCACCTATGGCATCCCGACGCCGATCGCGGTCGCAGCCGGCATGCTTGTCGGCGGTCTCTGCGGCTTGCTGAACGGCTTCCTCGTCGCCTTCATGAAGCTGCCGCCGTTCATCGTCACGCTCGGCACCTGGAATATCGTCATGGCGACGAATTTCATCTATTCCGCCAATGAGACGATCCGCGACGCCGATGTCGACGCACAGGCGCCGCTACTGCATCTTTTCGCCATGAGCTTCAGGCTCGGAACCGCTGTGCTCACCCTCGGCGTCATCGCCATGGTGTTGCTCGTCCTGCTGCTCTGGTATGTGCTTAATCACACCGCCTGGGGCCGGCATGTCTATGCGGTGGGCGACGATCCCGAGGCGGCCAAGCTCTCCGGCATCCAGACCAAGAAGGTGCTGCTCACCGTCTACACCATATCGGGCGTCATCGCCGCCTTCGCCGCCTGGGTTTCGATCGGCCGCAATGGCTCGATCTCCCCGTCTTCGGCCGTCACCGATTATAACCTCCAGGCGATCACCGCGACCGTGATCGGCGGCATCTCGCTCTTCGGCGGCCGCGGCTCCATTCTCGGCACCCTGTTCGGGGCCATGATCGTCGGCGTCGTGTCGATGGGCCTCAACATGCTCGGCGCCGATCCGCAATGGAAAGTCCTGTTGACGGGCGTGCTGATCATCGCCGCCGTCGCTATCGATCAGTGGATCAGAAAGGTTTCGGTGTGATCATGACTGTCGAACCCATTCTCACCGCCCGCGGTCTCGTCAAGCGCTATGGACGCGTGACCGCGCTCGACAATGCCGATTTCGACCTCTACCCGGGTGAAATCCTCGCCGTCATCGGCGATAACGGCGCCGGCAAGTCCTCGCTGATCAAGGCGATTTCAGGCGCCGTCACACCCGACGAGGGAGTGATCACGCTCGAAGGCCGGCAGGTGCATTTCCGCTCGCCGATGGAAGCGCGTGAGGCCGGCATCGAGACTGTCTACCAGAACCTCGCTCTGTCGCCGGCGCTCTCCATCGCCGACAACATGTTCCTCGGCCGAGAGATCCGCAAGAAAGGCCCGCTCGGCTCGCTGTTCCGCATGCTCGACCGGCCGGCGATGGAAAAGCTGGCGCGCAACAAGCTTTCCGAACTCGGGCTGATGACCATCCAGAACATCAATCAGGCGGTGGAGACACTCTCCGGCGGTCAGCGCCAGGGTGTCGCCGTCGCCCGCGCCGCCGCCTTCGGCTCGAAGGTCATCATCATGGATGAGCCGACCGCGGCTCTCGGCGTCAAGGAAAGCCGCAAGGTGCTGGAACTGATCCTCGATGTGCGCGCCCGTGGCCTGCCGATCGTGCTGATCTCGCACAACATGCCGCATGTCTTCGAAGTGGCCGACCGGATCCATATTCACCGCCTCGGCCGACGCCTGACGGTGATCAATCCGAAGGAATACACCATGTCGGACGCCGTCGCCTTCATGACCGGCGCCAAGGCGGTGCCGACGGAGCCCGTTGCTGCATGAGTGCACGCATCGACGAAATCGCCGGCGAGGTTCTTGGCCGCGCCGGCGATGCCAGACGGTTCCTGATCGGCATTGCCGGGCCGCCGGGTTCGGGCAAATCGACCATGGCCGACAATCTGGCGGCGGCGCTGAAAGCCAAGGGCGAAAGTGCTGCGGTCCTGCCGATGGACGGCTTCCACATGGACAATGCCATCCTGATCGAACGCGGCCTGCTGGCCCGCAAGGGCATTCCCGAGACCTTCGACGTCCGCGGTTTCCTCGATATCATCGCAGCCGTGAAACGGGCCGACCAGGAGGTGCTGGCGCCGGTTTTCGATCGCGCGCGCGAACTCGCCATCGCCTCGGCCTCGCCGATCGATCCCAAGGACCGGTTCATCATCGTCGAAGGCAATTATCTGCTCTTCACCCAGGGCAAATGGGCCGAACTCGACGGCATCTTCGATTTCACCATCATGCTGGCGCCGCCGATCGAGGTGCTCGAGGAGCGCCTCTGGGAACGCTGGCGCGGCTATAATCTCAGCGAAGAAGCGGCCAGCGCCAAGGTCTACGGCAACGACCTGCCAAACGGAAGGCTGATCCTCGAAAACCGCCGCCCGGCCGATGTGACGCTGGAGATCGCGCTGGCGTAATGCCGCGGCGCATGAATCGATTTCAATGCGGCCCGCTTTAGTGCTATCGAGGCCGCAGACGCATCGCTTCGGAGGCCTGCCATGCAATCGATCACCATCCGCCGTCCTGACGACTGGCACCTGCATCTGCGCGACGGCGCCATGCTGGAAGGCGTGATCGCCGATACGAGCCGCACCTTCGCCCGCGCCATCATCATGCCCAATCTGGTGCCGCCTGTTGTCACCACATCGGATGCAGCGGCCTATCGCGAGCGCATCCTCAAGGCCCTGCCGGACGGCCATCGCTTCCAGCCGCTGATGACGCTTTACCTCACCGAGCACACCAGCCCCGACGATGTCGGAGCCGGCGCCGAAAGCGGCCTCGTCACCGCCGTCAAGCTTTATCCGGCCGGCGCCACCACCAATTCGCATGGTGGCGTGCGCGACATGGAAAAGGCGATGCCGGTGCTGGAGCGCATGGCGAAGATTGGCCTGCCGCTTTGCGTCCACGGCGAGGTGACGACGCCTGACGTCGATATTTTCGATCGCGAGGCCGTCTTCATCGACACCGTGCTCGATCCGCTGCGCCGGCGCCTGCCGGAGCTGAAGGTGACGATGGAGCATGTGACGACATCGGATGGCATCGATTACATCAAGGCCGCCAAGGGCAATCTCGCCGGCTCGATTACCACCCACCATCTGATCATCAACCGCAACGCCATCCTGGTCGGCGGCATCCGGCCGCATTATTACTGCCTGCCGGTCGCAAAGCGCGAAAACCACCGCCTGGCTTTGCGCGCCGCCGCCGTCAGCGGCGACGCCCGCTTCTTCCTCGGCACGGATTCCGCGCCGCATGTCGATCCCCTGAAGGAATGCGCCTGCGGCTGCGCCGGCATCTATACCTCGATCAATACGATGAGCTGCCTCGCCCATGTCTTCGAAGAGGAGGGCGCGCTGGACAAGCTCGAAGCCTTCGCGTCGCTGAACGGCCCGGCCTGGTATCGGCTTCAGCCAAACGAGGAGCGCATCACCCTCTCAAGGCAGGCCGAGCCGGTCGTCTTTCCCGCCAGGATTGAAACGGGCGCCGGACCGGTGACCGTCTTCGACCCGATGTTTCCTCTGCATTGGCAGGTGATGCCTGAGGCGTAAGCGCTCAGATTTTCAATTTTAAATCGAAAATTCATTTTAAATTTCGGCGCGAGGTTAAACGCGTAACATTTGCATTGTGCAATGCATCATTTGTTAACGGATGTATAAGACAGTCCTCGTCGCGGACCCCATGAGCTGCCAATATTCCGGCGCGGCAACAGCTGCGGAGACTGAAGAGCATGACGCTTGACTATAACTCCCTCCTGCTGGCGCTCGGTGTTTCCGCGGCATGCCTTGCCGTGACCCTGATGGGAAGCTGGCTGGTCCGCCGGGCCGAAACCGTGCTGCTGACCGCCACCATCGGCCTCGTCCTCGTCGTCGTCGGCATCTTCGTCTACAGCGCCTATGTGAACACGCCGGAGAAATGGCTTGGCATCGCCAGCTTTGGCCTTTTCCACGCCGGTTTCGCCACCATCTGGGGCGCCGGCAAGCAGTTCCTCACCAGTCGGCTGTCGATTCCGGCCATTGCCATCCGCGCGCTGGCCGCGACGATCTTTTCCGTCGTGCCGATGCTGGCGGGTTATGACGGCCTGGCCTTCATCGCCGATAATCTTGCCATCGCCCTCCTGCTCTTTGCCACCGCACGGCAATATTGGCTCGCCCGCGCCGAGGCGCCGGCGCCGATCCTCGGCATCGCCGCACTCTATACGCTGACGGCGATCTCTTTCGTGCTCTGTGCGGGCGTGCTGATCTCCGACGGTAAGCTGGTGCTCGGCGCAGCACCCAACAATTGGGCCGAAGATCTGAGCCTCGCCGTCTGCATCGCCGGCATGACCGGGATCGGCGCCCTGTCGCTGGCGCTGCATCAATGGCGGCTTGCCGCGCGCCATCGTCTCGAGGCGATCACCGATCCGCTGACGGGCCTGCTCAACCGCCGCGCCATCTTCGACCAATACGGCACGCGCCCCATGGGTTCGACCACCGCCGTCATCGTGTTCGATATCGACCATTTCAAATCCGTCAACGACCGCTTCGGCCATGCCGCCGGCGACCGCGTGCTCACGGTCTTCGCCGAGCAACTCCAGGCCAGTTGCCACGCCGGCGACACCGCCGCCCGGCTCGGCGGCGAAGAGTTCGCGCTGGTGCTGAAAGAGATCATGCCCGGCCGGGCCGAACTGACCGCCGAGCGCATCCGCAGGGCATTCGAGGCGCGCGAGATCGATATCGACGGTCAGATGCTGAAATGCACGGTCAGCATCGGCGTCGCGCCCGGCCGCGCGCAGATGCTGGATTTCGACACCATGCTGAGTGCTGCCGACAAGGCGCTCTATGCTGCCAAGCGCGGCGGCCGCAATCGCGTCGAGCTTGCTGCTTACCTCAGAGCGGTTCCGGCCGAGGTGGCGCGCACGGCGTCTTGATTCCGGATGCATCCTCTCATAACCTCGCCTTCGGCCGGATGCGGCCAGCCGCCCCGCGACGTTTCGGCGTTATGGTGAATGCATCCCGATACCATCCTTCACGTCCCTTGCCGTTTGGCGATCGATGGCGAACGGGTCAGCAGACGCGGGCACTGATCTTCCTGTTTGCCGCCAACGGAAGGATGACATCATGCGCGATTTTCGCGATGCCAAGCTCATGGCAAAGACATTACGGCAGGCCCTTGCCGACCGCGACATTTCCCTCACCCACAGTGAAACCCTCGAAATCGTCGCCCGGCAATTCGGGCTCGAGCAATGGAATATCCTCTCGGCGAAGATCGATGCGGCGGATGCCGCCCGCTCCGCGGTCGGCATCGAGCCGCCGACGCCGATCTTCCGTATCTTCTCCGTGGAAAAGGCCATGGAGTTCTATTGCGGCTTTCTCGGCTTCCATCTCGATTGGGAGCACCGCTTCGGCGAGAATTTCCCGCTCTATTGCCAGGTCTCGCGCGACGGCATGACGCTGCACCTGAGCGAACATTCCGGCGACGCCAGCCCCGGCGCCAAGGCCTTCGTCCGCGTCGCCAATGTCCGGGCCTACCACGCCGAACTCGCCGGCAAGGATTATCGCTACTTGAAGCCCGGCGTGGAGGAAGCGCCCTGGGGGCTGGAGATGACCGTCACCGACCCCTTCAGCAACCGCATCGCTTTTTGCGAGCAGAGATAGGCGGAGCGCTGACAAGGCCAGCCTCTTTGTCATATGCGCGGTCTCCACCCTCACCAAGTCAGTTTAGGCCGTGACTGGCATTGTCTGGTTTCGCCAGCGGATGGCGTCGACACGGCGTCTGCGCTGCGAACGGGTTTCTCCTGCCCACCCCACCCTCCGTCATGCTCGGCCTTGAGCCGAGCATCCACACCGCACCCATCAGCAATCGCATGGATCCCAGGCTCAGGGCCTGGGATGACGGAGAGTGTGGTTGGCATTCTCGCCAAACGCGGCCGTCAGCGTACAGAGACACACAAACAACGGGCTCTTCATTGCCGGCGCTTGCATCCGGGTATTTTAAACCTACAGTTACAACATCGGTGCCTGGCCCGGCCTGAGGGCTGATCGCTTGAGGCCAATTGTGACGGCGATTTTTCAAATCGGAATAACTCCCAGACGGCGGCAGGCACAAAATGAAATATGTTTCGGTCTTGGTTTCAGCGCTTCTGTCGATCTTTTTCGGATGGTTATTCTATGAAAGATACTGGAGGTTTCGAGATTGCATATATCAAGCATCATCCAGTTGCCTCACACCAGACGGTGAAAACCTGACGGAAGGCGGCTCCCTATGGGGCGCTTTTGCGGGGTTGTTCCTGTTGCTCGCCATGATATCGGCCTGGCGTAATTTCCGACGCCGGAATACGGGCAGATAAGCGGACGACGGCGGACGCGAAACCGCGGCACCCTCTGATGGTCCTCGGTGCGATCCGCAGGATCGCCTCGAAGGACACGCCGCAGCGCTGCTCCTTGCATGCCTCAAACCAGCATCAGCGCCCTGACGAAGGCGACCGAGGCAAGCAGCGAGGCCACGGTCCGCACATGGTTCCACCACGTCCAGTCCCTGAGATAGGTCGTCCAGAGCTCGGCCGCTTGCGGACCGTTGCCGCTCACCTTCTCCAGCGCATTGTTCATCGGCACGTTGAAGACGATGGTCGAGACGAAAGAAGCCAGGAGATAGAGGGCGGCGCCGGTCAGCATCAGCGCCGATACCCCGCCGCGCCAGTTGATCACCGCCAGCACTGATATGACGAGGCAGAGGATCGCCGTCGGCACGAAGAGCGCCATGAAGGGCGAGCGGACGATCGTTACATTGATGGAGTTCATCGCGGCAATGCCCTGTTCCGCCGGGATCCTGGAAAAGGCGGTCATGATGAAGGTCGAGAAGGCGAAGAAGATGCCGGCGACGAGACCGCTGCCGATCGCCGCGGCCACGAGGGAGATGATGAGAATGATCTGCACGGTCAGAGGCTCCATATTCCGGTTGCCGCGGTCCGGCGGGCATATTCGCTGAAATCGGTGGCGGGGCGGTCAAGAATTTCGGCGACACCGCCCGCGGTGCCGGAGTTGCGCCCATCGAGTACCTGGCCGAAGAGCTCCTCCAGAAGATCGTTCAGGCCCTGCGGCAGGCCGGCAGCCGCAAGCCCGCCGGTGAAATCTGCCATCGACACCTGCTCATATTCGATCGGCCGCCCAGTGGCCGCGGCGATTTCGGCGACCGCCTGGCGGAATGTCAGCGCTCGCGGGCCGGTCAGTTCGTAAACCTTGTTGCGGTGGCCGGGATCGGTCAAAGCGGCGACCGCCGCATCGGCGATGTCGTCGACATCGATGAAAGGTTCCCCGATCTCGCCCGCCGGCAATTGCAGCCGGCCGCCAATGATCTGCTCGACAAAGGCGCCCTCGCTGAAATTTTGGCAGAACCACGAGGCACGCAGGATGGTGGTGTTAATGCCGGAAGCTTTCAGCGCCGCCTCGCTCCGCTGCGCGCCTTCTTCTCCGCGGCCAGAAAGCAGCACGATATGGTCGAGGCTGCATTCCACAGCGACCTTCGCAAGCGCTTCGATCGCTTCCGCCGCCCAGGCGACGGCAAGGTCCGGCTGGAAGGCGACATAGGCGCTCGATGCCCCCTCAAGCGCGCCGTGCCAGGTCGACCTGTCCTCCCAGTCGAAGGGCCGTGCGCTTGAGCGTGATGCCGCACGAATGGTGAGGCCGCGCCCTTCCAGGCGCTTGATGATGCGGCCGCCGGTCTTTCCCGATCCCCCGACGAGGACGATTTCGGAAGTCTGCATGTCGAAACTCCTCCCAAACTTTGCAAACAAGAGAAACTCTCTTATTTGCTAAATGAGATAATCTCTCTTATTTTGTTTGTCAATGTGGAAAAGGAGAGAGCATGTCGGAACAGCCGGTCGCAACGCGCAGACGCCAGCAGGAGGCTACCGGCCAGCTGCGCCGCATTCCCAGCCAGCAGCGCGGCCGCGAGCGCTTCGAAAAGATCCTCACTGTGGCCGCCGAGCTGATCGAAAGCCATGGCAGCGACGGCTTGAAGATGAGCGAGATCGTCGAAAAGGCCGGTCTCTCCTTCGGTGCCCTCTACCAGTATTTTCCGGACAAGACCTCAATCATCCGCACATTGGCTGAGCGCTTCAACGAAGAGGGCAGGCGGTGCGTTGAAGAGGAACTGGCGAAGGTGACCGACGCTGCGGCCCTGCAGGGCGCACTCGCCAATATCGTCGACGAATATTACGCCTTCTTCCGCCGCGAGCCCGTCATGCGCGACATCTGGCATGCGACCCATACCGACAAGCTGCTGCAACAGATCGATGCCGAGGATATGGAATTCCATGCCCAGGCATTTCTCGCGGTGCTTATCCGCCTATGGCCGGATCGCGACCGGAAGGAGCTTCTCGCGATCGCCCGGCTGACGATGCAGCTGCTTGCCGCCGCCGTGCGTTATGCCGTTTCGCTGGATGCGGAGGAGGGCGCTCAGGCAGTCGCTCTCTTCAAGAAGATGCAGATCGTTGATATCGGCCGCCTGCTGCAGCAATAGCCCGCCTTTCGTCTGGAAACGGCGGGCTCTTGCTGCTATTCCCGCAGGGATCCAAGCCGAAGGAGAGCCGCATGATCCAGACCACATTTCCCGACCGCGACGCGATGGCCGAATTGCTGGCCAAGATGCTCTGGGAGATCAAGGCGGTCCATTTCAATGCCGCTCAGCCCTATAAACTCTCCTCCGGTATGGCGAGCCCGGTCTATATCGATTGTCGCAAGCTGCTCTCCTACCCGCGCATCCGTTCGACGGTGATGGATTTCGCCGCCAGCACGCTGATGCGCGACGCCGGTTTCGAGCAGTTCGATTGCATCGCCGGCGGCGAGACCGCCGGCATTCCCTTCGCCGCCCTGCTCGCCGACCGCCTCGGCCTGCCGATGATCTATGTCCGCAAGCAGCCGAAGGGGCATGGCCGCAATGCCCAGATCGAAGGCAACATGCCGGAAGGTTCACGTGTGCTCGTCATCGAGGACCTGACGACGGCCGGCGGCAGCATGTTCAAGTTCATCGATGCGGTCCGCGCCGCCGGCGGCATCGTCGATCACGGCATCGCGCTGTTCTTCTACGACATCTTCGGCCAGCAGCGCTTTACCGACGGCAAGGTCCGGCTGCATCATATCGCCACCTGGCGCAATGTTCTGGCGGTCGCCAGGGCGCAGAAGCTGTTCGACGACAAGACGCTCGAAGAAGTCGAGGCCTTCCTCGATGCGCCGCTCGCCTGGTCGGGAAGGAATGGTGGCGTCAGTGAGCTTTCGCTCTAGCCTTTTGACAAAAGCTCGCTTAATCGATTGAAGAACGCGTAAGTCCTGTTGGGAGGAATCCGATGATTTTGTGTTGCGGCGAAGCCTTGATCGACATGCTGCCGAGGGACACGACCCTTGGCGAAAAGGGCTTTGCCCCCTATGCCGGCGGCGCGATCTTCAACACCGCGATCGCGCTCGGCCGCCTCGGCATACCGACGGCCTTCTTCACCGGCATTGCCGACGACATGATGGGTGAAATCCTGCTTGCGACGCTGAAGGCCGCCAATGTCGACTACAGCCCCTGCGCCATCACGCAGCGCCCGTCGACGATCGCCTTCGTCAAGCTCGTCAACGGCCAGGCGACCTATGCCTTCTACGACGAGGGTACGGCCGGCCGGATGATCACCGAGGCCGACCTGCCCGTCCTCGGCGATGATTGCGAAGCACTGCATTTCGGCGCGATCAGCCTGATCCCGAGCCCCTGCGGTGAGACCTACGAGGCGCTGCTCGACCGCGAAGCCGAACAGCGCGTCATCTCGCTCGATCCCAACATCCGCCCCGGCTTCATCAAGGACAAGCCGGCGCATATGGCCCGCATTGAGCGCATGGCCGCCAAATCCGACATCGTCAAATTCTCCGATGAGGATCTCGACTGGTTCGGCCTTTCGGGCGACCACGACGCGCTCGCCGCCCACTGGCTCGCCCACGGCGCCAAGCTCGTCGTCATCACCAAGGGCGCCGAAGGCGCCTCCGGCTATACAAGGGATCGCAAGGTGACGGTGCCGAGCGAGCGCGTCGCGGTCGTCGATACGGTCGGCGCCGGCGACACTTTCGATGCCGGTGTGCTCGCCTCGCTGAAGAGGGATGGCCTGCTGACCAAGGCGCAGGTCGCCTCGCTCGACGAACAGGCGGTGCGCAACGCCCTGACGCTCGGCGCCAAAGCCGCCGCCGTCACCGTCTCCCGCGCCGGCGCCAACCCGCCCTGGGCGCATGAGATCGGGCTTTAAGCTCAGGCTCTCGATTCCCCCTTCTCCCCGAGGGGGAGAAGGGATATGCCGCAAGGTCTCGACGCCCCATTTCTCGTGCCAACCTGCACTGTTTTGCCGGAGGTTTCACACCTCGCGCGGTCGCGCCCCCTCAGCCCGCTCCGGCCGGAGCTCGGAAGCAACCACCAGGTCCCGCAGGAAGTTCTCGCACCAGAGCGAGACGTCGTGTGAGAGCAGATGCTCCATCATCATGCTCCAGCGCTCGCGGCGCTCCTCGAGCGACATGGCGAGGCCCTTGGCGATGGCATTGGCGGTGCCTTCGACGTCGTAGGGATTGACCAGCAGCGCGCCCTTCAACTCGCGTGCGGCGCCGGCGAAGCGTGATAGCACCAAGACACCCGGGCGATCCGGATCCTGGGCGGCGACATATTCCTTGGCGACGAGGTTCATGCCGTCGCGCAACGGCGTGACCAGCCCGATCGTCGCCAGCCGGAAAAGCCCGGCGAGCACATTGCGGCTGATCGATCGGTTGACATAGCGGATTGGCACCCAGTCGACCGTTCCGATGGCGCCGTTGACGCGGCCGGCCTGTTCGGCGACCATCTTCTGCATCTGCTCGTATTCGGGAACTTCCGATCGCGATTTCGGCGTGATCTGCAGGAAAGTCACCTTGTTCTGGTAGGCGGGATTGCTGGTGATGAAACGCTCGAACGCTTCCAGCCGCTGAATGATGCCCTTCGAATAATCGAGACGATCGACGCCGATGATCATGTCGCGGCCTTCGATGCTGCGCCGGGTCTTCTGGACCATGACGTTGTCGGCGGCTTTTTTGGCGAATTCGGCGAAGGCTGCGGTCTCGATGCCGATCGGATAGGCGCCGGCCTTGAATATCCGCCCGTGTGAATCGAACAATCCGTTGCCGAGGTCGTCGCCAATGCCCTCGCGGCGCAGATAGCCGGCGAAATTCTGCAAATCATAGTCCGTCTGGAAGCCGACGAGATCGTAATGCGAGAGCCCACGCATTATTTCCTCGTGGACCGGCATGGTGACGAGGATGTCGGCCGGCGGCCAGGGAATGTGCAGAAAGAAGCCGATCCGGTTCTTCAGTCCCATCTGGCGCAGTTCCGCCGCCAGCGGGATGAGGTGATAATCGTGAACCCAGATAATATCATCAGGCTCGATCAACGGCGCCAGTCGGTGCGCAAAGAAGCGGTTGACGCGGAAATAACCGGCCATTTCCTTCCGGCCATATTCGGCGAGATCCAGGCGGTAGTGGCAGATCGGCCAGAGAACGCGGTTTGCAAAGCCGCGATAATATTCCTCGACGTCGGTGTCGGTGAGGTCGGTCAGGGCATAGGTGATGTTGCCCTTCTGCTGCAGCGACAGCGCGCCCGGTTCCCTGTCGCCGCTCGATTCTCCCGACCATCCCATCCAGATGCCGCCGCGCTCCTGCAGGGCCGCCTGCAGCGCGACGGCCAGCCCGCCGGCAGCAGCACCCCCGTCCTTGCTCGGCACGGGAACACGATTGGAAACGACGATAAGACGGCTCATAAGCTTCCTTCAGTTGAGATGAGGCGTGAAAACGCGATGTGACGAGCGTCCTGGAGAACCTCCTGAATCTGACGGGGGCGATGCCGGGCAGGCACCGACATCGAACGACGCATCCGGACGAGGGGCCGCCGCATAGGCCGGCGGGAACAATGGAACGAAGCGTCGTTCCGGGCTTGATAGGCCATGTCGTCGGAAATACCCATTGCACAGAATTTGCTTGAATCTAGGGCGATTCCAACAGAATGGAAGAATTCTTTCTACAATTTTCCATTAGAAGAACGTTTCATCCGGTTCCGCACGATGAACCCATCGCGCGGCAGGGGCCCGATCAGAGCCCGCCGATGTCCGTTTTGGCAATGATGATGTTGGCGCCGATCGCGGCGTCGGCCGGTCAATGGGCGCGCCGGTCGCAGCCCACCGGCTCTAGCCACACAGATCGCCGGAGGACGGGCAGGGACAGTTGCCCGGCCTCACGGATTAAGGGTCGGCGCGCCGCCCCTCGATCGCTATTTTGCGAGTTTCGCCAGCGCCGCGACCAGCCCTTGCGTCGAGGAATCATGGCCTGCCGCGCTCTCCTTGCCCTCGACGACAGGCAGCAAGCCCGTCGCCAGTTCCTTGCCGAGCTCGACGCCCCACTGGTCGAAGGAGTTGATGCGGAAGAGCACGCCTTCGACGAAGACGCGGTGTTCGTAAAGCGCGATCAAGCGGCCAAGCGCGTAAGGGGTCAGCTTGTCGTAAACGAAGGTGATCGACGGCCGGTTGCCCTGGAAGACACGGTGCGGGGCGATGAAATCGGCCTTCTTGTCGTCCATGCCCTTGTCGGTCAGCTGCTTCCTGGCTTCCGTGAAGGTGCGCCCCTTCATCAGCGCTTCCGACTGGGCGAGAACGTTGGAGATCAGCAGCTGGTGCTGATGACGCAGCTCCGGCTCGAAGGCGTTGGCGGCGATCATGAATTCGGCCGGGATGATGCTCGTGCCCTGATGGATGAGCTGGTAGAAGGCGTGCTGGCCGTTGGTGCCGGGTTCGCCCCAGACGACCGGCCCGGAGTTGCCCTCGACCGGCGTACCGTCGACGGTGACGCCCTTGCCGTTCGATTCCATGTCGAGCTGCTGCAGATAGGCGGGAAAGCGCGACAGGCGCTGGTCGTAGGGCAGGATGGCGCGGGTGGGATAACCAAGCACATTGCGGTGGTAGAAGCCGATCAGGCCGAGCAGCATCGGCAGGTTTTCGGTAACCGGTGTCTTACGGAAGTGGTTGTCGACGGCATGGGCGCCGTCAAGGAATTTGCCGAAATTCCCAGGTCCGATGGCGATCATCAGCGGCAGGCCAATCGCCGACCAGATGGAATAGCGACCGCCGACCCAATCCCAGAAGCCGAAGACGCGGGTGCTGTCGATGCCGAAGGCGGCGACCTTGTCGAGCGCGGTCGAGACGGCGGCGAAGTGATGCTGCACGGCCGCTTCGCCGAGCGCCTTGGCGATAAAATTGCGTGCCGTCTGCGCATTGGTCATCGTTTCGACGGTGGTGAAGGTCTTCGAAGCGACGATGAAAAGCGTCGTCTCCGGCTGCAGCAGCTTCAGGATATCGGCGATATGAGCGCCGTCGATGTTGGAGACGAAATGGGCGCGCGGGCCGTCATGGAAGGGGGCAAGCGCCAGCGTCGCCATGACGGGGCCGAGGTCCGAGCCGCCGATGCCGATATTGACGACGTCGGTGATCGCCTTGCCGGTGGCGCCCTTCAGCGCGCCGGAGCGGATCTCGTCGGCGAATTTGCCCATGGCGGCAAGCACCGCGTTGACATCGGGCATGACATCCTTGCCGTCGACCAGAACAGGCGTGTTGGAGCGGTTGCGCAAGGCCGTGTGCAAAACGGCGCGCTCCTCGGTGAAATTGATCGCCTTGCCGGAGAACATCTCATCGCGCTTCTTCTCGACACCGCCTTCTTCGGCGAGCTTGACCAACAGCTTCAGGATGTCGTCATTCACCGCCGTTTTGGAAAAATCCATCAGGAGATCGTCAAGCGCGACGGAGAAGCGCGAAAAGCGCTGCGCATCGGCGGCGAAGGCGGCCCGGAGATCGGTCGCCTTGGTGGTGGCGGCCGTGCTTTTCAGCTGTTCGACGATGGCGTTCATGGGGAGGCTCCTTGGAGGCGGAAAGGGTTGCGGAAACTATTCGCTTTATCGGCCCCAAATCAAGTTCGGCCGCCGCTCCAATATGAAAAAAGCCACCCGCGGCAAGCGGATGGCCTTAAATTTCATGAGCTTGTCAAATTAGCCGCGCAGGTCCTTGCGCAAAATCTTGCCGACCGGCGACTTCGGCAGTTCGGTGCGGAATTCGATGAAGCGCGGGCGCTTGTAGTTGGTGAGATTGGCGATGCAATGGGCCTTCACCTCGGCTTCCGTCAGGTTTGGGTCCTTCCTGACCACGAAGAGTTTGACCGCCTCGCCCGAATGCCCGTCCGGCACGCCGACCGCCGCGGCTTCGAGAATGCCGGCATGCATGGCGGCGACTTCCTCGATCTCGTTCGGATAGACGTTGAAGCCGGAAACCAGGATCATGTCCTTCTTGCGGTCGACGATCTTGGTATAGCCGCGCTCGTCCATGAAGCCCATGTCGCCCGAGCGGAAATAGCCGTCGGCCGTCATCACCCGCGCCGTTTCCTCCGGCTTCTGCCAATAACCGGCCATCACTTGCGGCCCGCGGATGCAGATCTCGCCGATTTCGCCGAGCGGCAGCGAATTGCCCTCCTCGTCGCGGATATCGAGGTCGGTGGAGGGCATCGGCAGACCGATCGAGCCGGTAAACTCGATCGAATCGAAGCGGTTGGCGGTGGCAACAGGCGATGTCTCGGAAAGGCCGTAACCCTCAGTAATTGCCGTGCCGGTCATCTTCAGCCAGCGTTCGGCGACCGGGCGCTGCACGGCCATGCCGCCGCCGAGCGACATGATCAGCGGGGAGAAATCAAGCTTGGCGAAATCGGCGTTGTTCATCAGCGCGTTGAACAGCGTGTTGAGGCCGGGAAAGATATGCACATCAGACTTTCCGAATTCCTTGACGAGGCCGGGAATGTCGCGCGGATTGGCGATCAGGATATTGTGGGCGCCGAGCGAAATGCCCATCAGCGAATTCACCGTCAGCGCGAAGATGTGGTAGAGTGGCAGGGCGCAGAGGAAATTCAGCACTTCGGGCTGTTTCTTGCGCTCGAAGGCCGATCGCAGCCAGAGCGATAGCTGCAGCTTGTTGGCGAGCAGGTTTTGATGGGTGAGCACCGCGCCCTTGGCAACGCCTGTTGTGCCGCCGGTATATTGCAGGAAGGCGACGTCGCCGCCGGTAAGCGCCACCGGCTGAAGGCTCTTTTTCGCGCCTTCGCGCAGCACTTGGCTGAAGCTCTTGTGCTGCGGGATCGACCAGGAGGGAACGAGCTTCTTCACCTTGCGCACGACGAAATTGACGATCAGCCCCTTGGGGCCAAGCATCTCCCCAAGCGAGGTGACGACGACGTGGCGCAGATCGGTCTTGTTCAGGACCTGCTCGACCGTACGGGCGAAATTCTCCAGGACGAAGATCGCCTTGGCGCCGGAATCGCGCAGCTGGTGTTCGAGTTCACGCGGCGTATAGAGCGGGTTGACGTTGACGACGACGAATCCGGCTCTAAGGATGGCATAGGTCGCGACCGGGTTCTGTAAGACGTTCGGCATCATCACCGCGACGCGGTCGCCCTTGTCGAGCCCGATGCCCTGCAGCCAGGCGGCGACCTTGCGCGTCTGGTCGTCCAGCTCGCGGTAGCTCATCGCCTTGCCCATGCTGGAAAAAACCGTGCGATCGGCATAACGGGCGCAGGATTTTTCCAAGAGTTCAGCAAGCGAGGCATATTCCAGCGGCGGCAGTTCGGCCGGAACCATATCGGGATAGGTGGCAAGCCAGGGCTTGTCGGCTTTTGCTCCGTTCGGATGGACGGAAATGCTGGTCATCGTATCTCTCTCTCCCTTGCGGCCGCCGCGCCGGCCGACCCGCTGTCGGCTGGCCTGCAATTGACCGGAAGCATCCTCCATCTTCCTGTCCGGCAGCTTATGCCATTGCCTGAACGGTTCAAGCTGAATGACGCTATACTAACCTTGACGTAAACGTCAACATTTGCGGATGGCTCGACCGGGAACTTTGAGTCCGCCGTGACGTTGATTCTGCATACTCACCATGAGGAAACACCAAAGGAGGTGCACAAATGTTGAACGAGGAAACCGACGCCACCCGCCGCGACCCGAATGTGAAGGATACGCCTTCGCTGATCGCCAGCGACCGCGTCGAAGGCACCCGCGTCTACGGCGCCGACGGCAGGCATATCGGCTCGATCGAACGCCTGATCATCGGCAAGCTCGATGGCCGCGTCGCCTATGCGGTGCTGAGCTTCGGCGGCTTCCTGGGCATCGGTGACGATCACTATCCGCTCCCCTGGGAAAAGCTGAACTACGACACCCAGCTGGACGGCTATCGCATCGACCTGACCAAGGAGCAGATCGAAGGCGCCCCGAGCTATTCGGACGATGACGACACCTGGTACAACGATAATGGCCGCCGGGTCTATGACTACTATGGCGTGCCGCCTTACTGGATGTAATCTCGTCCGATAGGCCGAACTGGAAGGGCCCCGTTGGAAACGGGGCCTTTTTGGTGTGGTATTGGTGATGGCGGGTTCTAAAGAAACCGCCCGTGGCGCTGCAGCACTTCGATCTTGTAGCCGTCGGGATCGTTGACGAAAAAGAACAGGCCGAAGAGCCTGCCGTCGCGATTGAGCTCGACCAGCTCACCCGGTTTCAGCCCGAGTTTCAGCATGCGCTCACGTTCGACCGCCACCTCGTGGACCGAGACGGCGAGATGGCCATAGGCATTGCCGAGAGCGTAGGGCTCGGTCCGGCCCTTGTTGACCGTCATCTCCAGTTCGAAGCCGGTCTCTGCATTGCTGAGATAGATCAGCGTGAAGGTTTCGAAATCGACACGGTCGGCGACCGAGAGGCCGAAGGCTTTGCTGTAGAATTCGACCGAACGCGCCTCGTCGAGAACACGGATCATGGAGTGGATCATCTTCGCCAATTCTGCCTCCCATTTTTTCGGTCACGCCTGTGGTAGCGGTCCCCTTACGCCGCGCGCAAGCCGATTCTTCGCGTGATCGCCGCTTCGACGAGGCCCATGGCGTCATAGATCAGCACCGCCATCAGGCCGACGATCAGCCCGCCCTGCAGGATGAAGGCGGTATTGTCCGATATCAGCCCGGCGATGATCACTTCGCCGAGACCCTTTGCCGCCACCGTCGAGCCGATCGTCGCCGTGCCGATATTGATGACGGTCGCGACCTTCAGCCCTTCGAGGATCAGCGGCAGGGCCAGCGGCAGCTCGACCCGCAACAGCCGCTGCGTGGCGCTCATGCCCATGCCGTCGGCGGCGTCGAGCACCTGCGGCGACACCTGCTTGAGACCGGCGACGGTGTTTTCGAAGATCGGCAAGAGGCCATAAAGAAAGAGCGCGATCAGCGTCGGCATGGCGCCGAAGCCGGTGGCGGGAACGGCCAGCGCCAGCACCGCGACCGGCGGAAAGGTCTGCCCGGCATTGGCAATCGCCCGCGACAGCGGCAGGAAGTCGGCGCCGCTGTCGCGGGTGACGAAGATGCCGCCGAGAACGGCGAGCACGGCGCTGCAGGCGATCGAGCCGATGACGAGCTGCAGATGCCCGAGCGCAAGCGAGGCAAGGCTGTTCTGCGTATAGACGGCAGGCGCATTGTTGCTGGTCAGCGGCGTCAGCAGGAAGGAAAGCCACTCGGTCCTGAACAGCAGGATCAAGAGCAGGGCGAGCGCCGCCAGGCGGAAGAGATTGGCGACGAGAAGTTTCATGCCTTGCGGCCCAGTTCGAGCAGCCGGCTCATCGAGATCGATCCGACAGGGGCCTTCTCGCCATCCTGCACGGCCGCCTCGTCGACCCCCTGCCAGATCATTTCGGCCAGCGCGTCGCGGAGACTCAGCGACTGCGGCAGGGCATAGGCGAGCCCGCTCTTGGCCGGCTCCATGCTCTCCTTCAGCGGCAGCAGCGACATCAGCTTCAGCGCCCGGTCGGAGGTGCCGGTCAGTTGCTGAACGAAGGGATCGGCGGGTTCGGTGAGGATCTTTTCTGGCGTCGAGCATTGCAGCAAGCGGCCTTGGCTCATCACCGCGATCCGATTGCCGAGATGGAAGGCCTCGTCCATGTCGTGGGTGACGAGGATGATGGTCGTGCCGAACTGTTTCTGGATCGCCAGAAGGTCGTCCTGCGCCTTGCCGCGGATGACGGGATCGAGGGCGCCGAAAGGCTCGTCCATCAACAGCAGTTCCGGTTCGGCCGCCAGCGCCCGGGCGACGCCGACGCGCTGTTGCTGGCCGCCGGAAAGCTGGTGCGGATATTTGTCGGCGAAAGTCGCCGGATCGAGGTTGAACAGTCCGAGCAGCTCTTCGACGCGCGCTGCGATGCGCGTCGAATCCCATTCGAGCAGCTGCGGCACGGTGGCGATATTCTGCGCCACGGTCCGATGCGGAAACAGCCCGTGCCCCTGGATCGCGTAGCCGATCCGGCGGCGAAGCTCCGTCACCTCGACGTCCATGACATTCTGGCCGCCGACGAAGATCTCGCCTTCGGTGATCGGCACCAGCCGGTTGACCATCCGCATCAGTGTCGATTTGCCGGAGCCCGACGTGCCGACGACGACGGTGATCGAGCCCTTTTCGACCTGCATCGAGACATTGTCGACGACGGTGGCAGCACCATAGCGCTTGGTGACGTTGCGGATTTCGATCATGCTCATGCGGCAGGCCCCCGGATGCTGTCGATGACCGCATCGAGGATGACGGCCGATGAGAAGGCGAGGAAGACGGTCGGCACGGCGCCGAGCAGGACGAGGTCCATCGCCGTCTGGCCGAGCCCCTGGAAGATGAAGATGCCGAAGCCGCCGCCGCCGATCAGCGCGGCGATCGTCACCATGCCGATCGCCTGCACCAGCACGATGCGGATTCCGGTGAGAATAACCGGAAAGGCGAGCGGCATGTCGATACCAACAAGGATCTGCCGGCGTGTCAGCCCCATTCCGGCTGCGGCGTCGCGCACCGAGGGGTCGACGCCCTGCAGGCCGACGACGGTATTGGCGACGATCGGCAGCAGTGAATAGAGCACCAGTGCGATCAGCGCCGGCGCCGTGCCGATGCCGCGGATACCGGCAGCGGCCGCCAGCGGCACATGGGTGGCGAGATAGCCGAGCGGCAGCATCAAGAGGCCGAAGAGCGCCAGGCTCGGGATCGTCTGGATGAGGCTCAGGCCCTGCAGCACCACGGCCCGCAGCCTGGGCACCCAGAAGCAGAGGATGCCGAGTGGCAGGCCGAGAACGATGGCGATGGCGAGCGAGCCGAGGGCCAGCAGCAGATGCGAAATCGCTTCCGTCTCGAATTGCGGCGCCCGCGTCGAAAATTCCTTCATGATCGACAGGCTGTCGAGCAGGCCGGAGGCGAGCGAGATGAAGAGCAGCGCCGTATAGGCCGCAAGCGCCGCCACTCGCATCCATGGCGCCAGCCTTATCTTGACCAGCGCATCGGAGATGACGAGCCCGATCACGGCGAACAGCACCCAGAAGCCGCCACCGGGCGTCATGCGCGCCACGGTACTGCCGGGCGGCGTCGCCGCGCTCGAGACGAGACCGATCGCAACGACCAGCGCCGCAAGGCAGAGTGTCGCGATGACAAGCCGCGCCAAGGCGTTGCGGAGAAACAGCGTCGCCAAGGCCGTGAGAATGAGGAGGGCGGTCAGGATGACGACGGAAGGCTGGGGAAGCAGCTGAGCCAGCAGCATCGGCTTGCCGGCGGCGATGCGGTTCGCCTTGACGTAGATGAAGGGCATCAGTGCGGTGGCCGCAATGCCGCCGGCCGCCAGAACCACGCCGAGCCGGTCCAGCCTGCGGACCGCTGAGGTTTCGTCCATCGATCCAACCTTATGGGGAAAGGACGCTCCGCCCGCTGCCGGGCGGAGCGGGCGATGATTACTTCAGGAAGCCTTTTTCCTTGAGATAGGCCTCGGCGACGGACTTTGCCGGCTCGCCGTCGACCTGGATCTTGGCGTTGAGCTTGCGCAGCTCGTCGGCGCTGAGGCTCTTGAAGATCGGCGAGAGGATTTCCTCGATCTTCGGATTGGCCTTCAACACCGCTTCGCGGATGATGGCGGTCGGCGCATAGACCTGCTGCACGCCCTTGTCGTCTTCGAGAACGGTCAGTTCGGCCGCTTCGATCGCGCCATCGGTGCCGTAGACCATGGCGGTGTTGACGCCGTTCGTCTGGTCGGCGGCCGCCTTGATCGTCGCCGCCGTGTCACCGCCGGAGAGAACGACCATCTGGTCAGGCTTCAGCTGGAAGCCGTAGGTCGTCTGGAAGGCGGGAAGCGCGCCGGCCGAGTTGACGAATTCGGAAGACGCGGCAAGCTTGGCGGTGCCGCCGCCGGCAACCCATTTGCCGAAATCGGACATGGTCTTCAGCTTGTTCGGCTCGGCGACATCGTTGCGCACGGCAAGCGCCCAGGTGTTGTTGGCGGGTGACGGCGTCAGCCAGACGATCTTGTTGGCGTCGTAGTCGAGCTTCTTCGCCAGCTCATAACCCTGATCGTTGTTCTTCCAGGCGGCGTCATCGGCCTTGTTGAAGAAGAAGCCGGCATTGCCGGTATATTCCGGGTAGATGTCGATTTCGCCGGCGGTGATCGCCTTGCGCACGACCGGTGTGGCGCCGAGCGCGATGCGGTCCTGCGTCTTGATGCCGTTGGCTTCGAGCGCCAGTGCGATGACATTGCCGAGCAGCGTGCCTTCCGTGTCGATTTTCGACGAGACGACGACGTCTGCGGCCTGAACCGCACCCGCCGCAAAGGCGGAGAGCGAGACGGCAAGTGCGAGTTTCTTCAGCATGGAATATCCCCTATTTTAACACCGTTGACGTGGCGCAACCCCCCGGTAGGAGGCGTATGCGCAGGAAATCCGCCGGCGAAGGCGCCAAGGCCGCCATCATGCCGGAATTGCGTGCGTCATGGAAATAGCGTGCACGCTCGAAAAATCGATGCAAGCCCCCTCCAGTATTTGCGTTCGCGCCCGTGATTATGGCGGCGAACGCGGCGCGGCGCGCGGAAAGCCATTCCCTTTTCCAGGGTCGGCGCGACTTGTTTTTGTTCCCTTGCGTGTTTCCGCGATGCTTCCGGTGCTCTTCTGCGGATAACCGCCGCCCGGATTTTTACGACGGCGACGATAGCCCGGCTCTGTCGAGGCAGGGATATCTTTTTTCGCGAACACATCATATCGTCCGGTTTTTAAAGCGCTTTCCGGAGCCAGCCTTTGCATCTCGGCGCCCTGTTCATAATCGGCCACGTTCTGACCTCGGCTTCGGTCCGCGAGACCGCGCGCCGCTTCCAGTTGTCACCCTCCACCGTGTCCGCGGCCATCCGCAATGCCGAGACCGAACTGGCGATGAAGCTGACGGAACGCGCTTCCGGCGAGCTGGTGACGTTGATCGCAGGCGGCGGCGTGCTCGAAGGCCTGGAGCCGATCACGGTCGCGATCGGCGAACTCTGCCAATTCGCCGGCCAAGTCGGCGCCGGCGGGATCGACGAGGCCTGGGCCGCCCGCATTCCCGTCAAGATCGTCGCGATCGAACGGTTCCTGGAAGTCGCCGACCAGGGCAGCATCAACCGCGCTGCCCGCCGCCTTCATCTCGGTCAGCCGCAGCTTTCGCTCCAGCTTGCCAATCTTGAGAAATTTCTCGGCTGTCGGCTGTTCGAGCGGCAGGCACAAGGCTCTACTCTAACGGAGGAGGGCAGGCGGGCCTACCAGATTTTCATGGCGATCAGCCAGGCATGGAACGATCTGAAATCGGCAGCCGACGAACGCTACCGGCGCACCGCCCGGTCGCTGCGCATCGGCTCGATCATCCCGACCGGATCGGAAAGCTGGGTGGCGCGCTGCCTCGGGCTGTTGGTCTCCGAATGGAATGCGCGCCGCAGCAACAATGCGATCTCGCTGATCTCGATGACCGCCGACGATCTGCGCGAGGCGCTGAAGAGCGGCCGCATCGACGTGGCGATCCTGGATTCGGTCTTCGGTCTGGAAGACTTCCGCCATTGTGAACTGCTGCAGACCGATATGGTGGTGATCGCGCCGCTGCACAGCACGGAAACGACGGTCGCCGATCTCGTCGCCCGTCATGCGATCTGCATGCCGAGCCCGCGCACTGGCCTTGGCCATGCGGCCATGGCCTTCAGCGCCGAGCGCGCTCCCGACCGACGCCTGCGCAGCCGCGATATCACCGCGGCGGATTCGCTGCCCGTGATCGTCGACCTCGTCGCCAATCACGGTTACGTTTCCTTCCTCGGCCGCGTCAGCGCCATGCCGATCGCCGGCAAGGTGCGCATCGTCGATCTCGACGAGCACCTGCCGATGTCCTATCACGTCGCCTTCAACCACCGCAAAGCCGCCGCCGATGCTTGCGCCGTCATCATCGCGGCGGCGGCAAGAATAACGTCGGAAGCCGTCGCGAAAGCCGACGCAGTCAGGGAGAGCGCAGCATGACGATCCTGCTGGAAGTCTGCGTCGACAGCGTCGAGGGCCTTGCCGCCGCGATCGAAGGCGGCGCCGGCCGCATCGAGCTCTGCTCGGCGCTGGCGCTCGGCGGCCTGACGCCGCTGCCGAGCCTGATGCGGATCGCCGCCCGGGCGCCGATCCCCGTTTACGCGATGATCCGCCCGCACGCCGGTCCCTTCATCTTCGGCCGCACCGACGAGGAAGCGATGCTGCTCGATATCGACGCCGTGCGGGCCTCAGGCCTCGCCGGCGTCGTCATCGGCGCCAACCGGCCGGACGGCAGGCTCGACATGCCGTTGATCAACCGCCTGAAGGCGCATGCTTCAGGCCTCGGCTCGACGCTGCATCGGGCCTTCGATCTAGTGCCGGATGCCGAAGAGGCGTTGGAACAGGCGGTCGAGCTCGGCTGCGAACGCATTCTGACCTCGGGCTGCGCGCTGAAGGCCGCCGATGGCATCGAAACCCTGAAACGCCTGTCGGCAAAGGCCGCCGGCCGCATTTCCATCATGCCCGGCAGCGGCATCCGCCCCACCAATGTCAGCGCGATCTTGCAGGCAACCGGCGCCCGCGAGGTGCATGGGTCCTGCAGCTCGCCGGTCGACAGCGTCGATCCACGTGCGGTCGCCTTTGGTTTCGAGGCGAAGAGCAGCAATAGGACGGATGTCGCGGTGGTCAGGGAGATGTGCAGTGCGATCGAGGCTGCGGGTTAGCGGTTTCGCAGTTCCGGACGGAAACCATATTGCGCTTTTGAAACGCGATTGCAGTGCTTGCCGCATGGGTCCTCGGGTCAAGCCCGAGGACGACGGAGTGTGGGGGAGCGCGTGCGGCAAGGACCGCAAATGCGTGTGGTTTTATTGGAATTACCGTCTTTGCTTAAGCGATCCGCACACAAAACCGCCCCGCATTTGCTGGAATTCCTCCGAACGTCCCGCCTCTTGCCGCATAGGTTTCCCCACTCTCCGTCATACTCGGGCTTGACCCGAGTATCCACGCCGAGCACTCCACGCGCATCTTAGGCGTTGTATCCTAGCCCCCAACCCGGATCACTGCTTTGATCAGCCCGCTCTTCTCGTGCGCCCAGAGGGCGAGATCGCGCGGCGCATCGGCAAGCGTCGTGCGATGGGTGATTAGTTTATCCACCGGCACCAGTCCCTTGGCGATCGAAGCCGCCACATGTTCGAAATCGGCGCGGGTGGCGTTGCGGCTGCCGATCAGCATCATTTCCCGCTTGTGGAATTCCGGGTCGGAGAAGCGGATATCGTCCTTGACGACGCTGACCAGCACCAGCGCGCCGCCATGGGCGACGAAGGAGAAGGCTTTCTCCATCGACGGCCCGTAACCGGTCGCGTCGAAGACCACGTCGAAACCGTCGCCATCGGTTTTTTCCCGCACGGCCTCGGCTGTCCCTTCGTTGGCGACGATGCCGGAGGTGAAGCCGAAGCGTTCGGCCGCCATCTGCAGCCGTTCGGCACTGGTATCAAGTAGCGTCACCTCGTGACCGGCGATGCGCGAGAAGATCGCCGTCCCGAGCCCGATCGGCCCGGCGCCGATGACGAGTGACCGCGCGCCGGCGCCGGCCAGCGAGCGGCGCACCGCATGGGCACCGATCGCCAGGAACTCGACTGTCGCCACAGCCTCCAGGCTGAGCCCCTCGGCGGGATAGAGATTGCCTGCGGGAACCGAGATCTCCTCGCAAAAGGCGCCGTCCGTATGGACGCCGAGCACCTTGATGTTGGTGCAGCAGTTCGGCTTGCCCTGGCGGCAGGCGATGCATTGGCCGCATGAGAGGTAGGGATTGACGATGACCGGCGTGCCGGCCGTCAAATCCACGCCGTCGCCGGCTTCGAGCACCGTCGCGGAGATTTCATGTCCCATCACCCGGGGATATTCGAGGAAAGGGTGTTTGCCCTCGAAGATATGATAATCCGTGCCGCAGATGCCGACATGGCTGACGGCAAGCCGCACCCAGCCGGGCGCCGGTGCGGCGGGTGATGGCCGTTCGACGACCTCGAGCACGCCGGGCTCCCGGCAAACAACTGCTTTCATGACGGGTCTCGCATTCTTCGTTTTTTACTCTGTGTCATACCGCTGCTGTTCTGTTCGTGTGGGTAGCTGCCCCTCACCCTAACCCTCTCCCGTAAACGGGGCGAGGGGACTTGCCCTGCGCGACGTCAATGGGCACGGAGAGGTTGGCGGCGTTTGCCCTTCTCCCCGCGAGCGGGGAGAAGGTGGCGGCAGCCGGATGAGGGGCGCTCTCCTGCTCGCCTCTCAACTGCTCTTGCGGCGGCGCAGCTGGTCGAAGAAGACGATCACGATGATCAGCAGACCGGTGATGATGCGCTGCCAGAAGGAGTTGACGTTCAGAAGGTTGGCGCCGTTGTTGATGGTGGCGAGGATGAAGGCGCCGATCAGCGGGCCGTGCACCGAGCCGACCGCACCGAACAGGCTGGTGCCGCCGATGACCGAGGAGGCGATCGCCTGCAGCTCCCAGCCGTCGGCCTGAGTCGCATTGCCGATGGCGATGCGCGAGGCGAGCAGCACGCCGACGAAAGCGGCGAAGCCGGCCGAGAGAATATAGGCAAGATAGATCATGCCCTTGACGTTGACGCCGGAAAGGCGCGCCGCTTCGGCATTCGAGCCGACGGCGAACAGATAGCGGCCCCAGCGGCTCAGATGCAGGAAGACGAAGGAGGGTACCGCCACCAGGATAACCATCCAGAACAGGCTTGGGATGCCGAGGAAATCGGCGCGGGCGAAATTGCTGAAGCTTTCGTCGGTGATGCTGATCGTCGAACCGTTGGTGATCAGCAGGCCGATGCCGCGCAGCGACGTCAGGGTCGCCAGCGTGATGATGAAGGGCGGCAGGCCCATATGGACGATGCCGAAGCCGTGGAAGGCGCCGATCGCGACGCCCATGGCGAGCGTCAGCAGGATCGCTGCCCAGAGCGGCACGCCCGCCTGCAACAGCCAGGCGATGATGACGGTGCAGAAGCCGACGATCGCGCCGACTGACAGGTCGATGCCGGCGGTGATGATGACGAAGGTCTGGCCGAGCGCCAGGATGGCCGTCATCGCGCCTTGACGCAGCAGGTTGGAGATGTTGAGCGGCGTCCAGAAGCTGGGGGTGACGAAGCCGAGCACGATCCAGAGGAAGATCAGCAGCCCGATCAGGGTCAGGCCGAACAGGATGTTCATTTTCCGGCGTGGCGGCGGCGCGACGATTTCGGTGGGGGTGGCAGTCATGAATTTTCTCCCTCTTATTCTTCTGGCTCAGACGCCGATCGCTTCGCTGAGCACTTGTTCATGGGTCGCCGCGTGGAAATCATGGCTGGCGACGAGCCGACCGCCGCGGAAGACGTACAGCCGGTCGGCCAGTTCGTAGACTTCGGGCAGGTAGGAGGAAATCAGGATGATGCCGGCCCCTTCCTTCAGAAGCTTGGCAAACAGCCGGTAGATTTCCGCTTTGGTGCCGACGTCGACGCCGACGGTCGGCTCGTCGAAGATGAACAGCCTTGCGCCGTGGCTCAGCCACTTGCCGATGACGATCTTCTGCTGATTGCCGCCGGACATGCTCGAGGCCGGCACGCGCCGGCTCGGCGTCTTGATGCTGAGATCGCGGATCTGCCTGTCGGCATTGGCCGATTCGCGCGCATGACTGATCACCGGCCCTTGGCTGAGGCGCCCGAAGACCGGCAGGTTGATGTTGAGGCCGATCGGCAGGTTGAGGCAAAGCCCCTGGTCGCGACGGCTTTCCGGCGCCAATGCAATGCCGAGCTCCATCGCCGTGCGTTCGTTGCGGATATCGACACGTTTGCCCATCCAGTGGATTTCACCGGAGCTGATCGGCTGGCGACCGTAGAGCCCGAGCGCAAATTCGCTGCGGCCGGCGCCGATCAGCCCGTAGAGTCCGACGATCTGTCCGGCTTTGACGCTGAGCGACACGTCCTCGAAACCCGGACCCGAAAGACCCTTGACCTCGACGATCGTCTCGCCGAAGCCGATCTCTTCCTTGTGGTAGATCTGCTCGATCGAGCGGTTGATCATCAAAGCGATCAGCTCGGCATCGTTCGTCTCGCCGATCAGCCGCGTGCCGACATGCGTGCCGTCGCGCAGCACCGAGACACGGTCGGCGAGTTCGAACACTTCCTCCATGCGGTGGCTGATATAGACGATGGTAACGCCTTCGCCCTGCAGCCGGCGGATCAGCTTGAAGAGCTGCGCCGACTCCTGGCGCGTCAGATAGGCCGTGGGTTCGTCGAAGATCAGGAACTGCGTGCCGCGCATCGCCGCCCGCGCCGTCGCCACCAGCTGCTGCTGGCCGATCGTCAGCGAGCTCAGGAGCGCGCCCGCCGGCAGGCCGAAGCCGAGATCGTCGAGCACGGCCTGCGCCATCTTCTCCATCTGCTTCTTGCGCATCAGGCCGTAGCGGTTGACCTCGTCGCCGAGGAAGAGGTTGGCGGCGACCGTCAGGTGCGGGCAGAGCACGACTTCCTGGTGCACGGCGTTGATGCCGCGGGCAATCGCCTCGTTCGGCGTCGACAGCCCGACGGGATGGCCGCACCACAGCACCTCGCCGGCCGTGCGGGTGATGACGCCGGTGAGCAATTTGATGAGGGTGGATTTGCCGGCGCCGTTTTCGCCGACGATGGCGTGGATTTCACCGGCGAGAAAGGTCAGCGTCGCCGGCTTCAGCGCCTGCACATGACCGTAGTTCTTCTGCAGGCCTTTGAGTTCGAGGATAGGCGACCCCGTGGGGATTCGATTGGCTTCTTTCAGCGTGGCGCTGTCATCGTGGCGATGACTGACCTCTTCCAGTCCGATCATGGACCTCTCCTCCTCTTGTCGCGTCTGCTCCATCCCTGCTGAACCATACCATGGCCCCTGATAACCTGGATAGAAAAGGCCGCGCCGGTTTTTGAGCCGGCGCGGCCGCTTGTCGTCTTACTTGATCTTCGGGTTCAGGAGCGCGTCGATCTTCGGATCGGCCATGTTCGCCTTGGTGACGAGGTTGGCGCCGGTATCGACATTTTCCGGAACCTTTTCGCCCTTGGAGACGGCAAGCGCGGTCTTGATGCCGTCATAGCCCATGCGATAGGGGTCCTGAACGACGAGGCCGGCGATCGCGCCATCCTTGAGGAAGCCGACCGTCTTGTCGTCGCTGTCGAAGCCGATGACCTTGATCTTGTCGCCGAGCTTGTTTTCGGCGATCGCCTGGCCAACGCCCTGCGCCAGGATGAGGTTCGAGGCGAAGACACCGACGAGGTTCGGATTGGCTGTGATCAGGTCGGTCATCATGTTGAGGCCGGTCGTTGCCTGGCCGTCGCCGTACTTGTCGGCGATGACCTTCAGGCCGGGATACTTGGTCTTGATCTGATCCAGGAAGCCTTCGCGGCGCTGTTCCAGCGAGCCGACGCCGGGAAGATTGGTGAGGATGACGATATCGCCTTCCTCCTTGCCGGTCATCTCCTTGATGGCGGCGGCAAGACCATCGGCGGCGATGCGGCCGCCCTGGACGTTGTCGGTCGTCAGGAACGACTTGAACGCCTTGGAGTCGGCACCTGAGTCGATGCCGATGATCGGAACCGACTTGGCGGCTTCATCGATCGGCTTGCCGAGCGCCTTGAATTCCGTCGGCGAGATGACGATGGCGGCCGGCTTGCCGGCAACGGCGTTCTCAAGAATGCTGATCTGGCCGTTGATGTCGGATTCGGCCTGGGCGCCGAGTTCCGGCACGTTGACGCTGAGATCCTTGCCGGCCTTGCGGGCGCCGGCCAGAACGATCTGCCAATAGAAGGATGTCGTGTCCTTGACGATGATCGGGATCGTCACATCGGCGGCAAAGGACGTGACCGGCATCGCCGTGGCGATGACGGCGGCGCCTGCCAGCGCGGTAAAGGCGCGGCGGGACAGAAGGGATTTCACGATGCTCATAAGGGTTCTCCTCTCAGGATGCGTTCTCCTCCAATAAACCGGACCGCTGAACGCTGGCGGATGGTTTTTATCGATAAAAAACATTTGCAGGGAGAAGCTAGCCGAGGCGCAAGCAAATTGCAAGTGCGTCAATCGGGCTTTTTTGCTTCCGTAAACTCCCTACAAATAGCTGATTTCATTTCAATACAACCATAACCTAAAATAGGTGTCAGGCGAGATCGACCTCGTGCGGATGCACGACGCCCTTTTTCAGAATCAGGTTGCCATACAGCCGGAATTCCGTCGTCGCGACGATATAGGCGGCCTCGCGGGCCATCGCATAGAAGGCGAAGCGCTCCACCGGCACGATGGAAAAATCCCCGGCGCGCCTGGAGACGATCTCTTGGAACTCGGCGCAGACCTCGGGCACGGCCCGGGGATCGCCGACCACCTCCATCCGCCATGCGGTCTCCGGCACGAACGTGTCGAGCGGCATATGGGTCAGGATGGCCTCGGCCATGTCAGTGGCGCTGACGCCGTCGGCGCGGATGACCGGCGGGCCCATCGAGCCCGAGGGAAAATTGGCGTCCGCTATAACGATATCGTCGCCATGGCCCATGGTCTTCAGCGCATGGAGCAGGTCGGGACTGAGCAGCGGATGAATACCCTTGAGCATGGCGTCTCCTTCAGACTCTCACCGCATCGGCGCCGAGTGGCGGCGCGACCAGCGTATAGGGTTCAAATTCGCCGTAGATGCTATCGGGCAGCGGCGGCTCGACGGTCTCCATGTTGCGTGTCAGGCTCGAAGGCTTCGCCGTGCCGATCAGCACCGAGGCGACGATCGGATCGCGCAGCGGAAACTGCATGGCGGCAGCCGCCAGCGGCGCCCCATGACGCTTGGCGATCGCCTCCATGGCGCCGACCTTGGCAAGCACGTCCTCGCTTGCAGGCATATAGTCGAAATGCGAGCCGGGCACAGGGCCGGTGGCGAGAATACCGGAATTGAAGACGCCGCCGATCACGAGCGAGGTGCCCTTCTGCCGGCAGAGCGGCAGCAATTCGGCGACCGCCGAACGGTCGAGCAGCGTATAGCGGCCGGCAAGCAGGATGCAGTCGAGATCGGCATGGCGCATCACGTCGAGGCAGACGGGCACTTCGTTGACGCCGAGGCCGAAGGCGGAGATCGCGCCGGAAGATTTCAGCTCTTCCAGCGCCTTCACGCCGGAATCGAGCAGCTGCTTCTGGTAGACCGCGTTCTTTGCCGCACCATGCGTATAGACGCCGATATCGTGCACATAGAGAATGTCGATGCGGTTGAGGCCGAGGCGTGCATAGCTGAACTCGACCGAGCGCATGATGCCGTCATAGGAATAGTCGTAATCGGCATCGAAGGAGAGCGGGTCGACATAGCTATAATCCGGCACCGTTCCCGTCGGCACCGGCCGCAGCAGCCGGCCGACCTTGGTGGAGAGCACGTAGGACTGATCCGGCTGATCGCGCAGGAAATCGCCGACCCGCCGTTCCGCAAGGCCGAGCCCGTACCAGGGGGCGACATCGAAATAGCGGATGCCGCTGTCCCAGGCTGCCTGCAGGGTTTCCATCGCCTGCTCGCGCGGGCAGGCCCGGTAGAGACCGCCCAAGGGCGCCGCCCCATAGCTGATTTCGGTCACTTCGAGCTTGGTCCTGCCGATCCGTCTCGTCTTCATCACGCCTCCTCGCCAAGCTTTCGGGATTTTCTATTTCAGATCAGAGCGTTGCGCCGAGATGCCAGGGCACGAATTCATTGTCGCCGTAGCCGAAGAGTTCGCTCTTCGTCCTTTTGCCGGAGGCCGTATCGATGATCAGGTCGAAGATCTCGCGGCCCTTGCCGCTGATCGTCGCATCGCCGGTGGCGATCGTGCCGCAATCGATGTCCATGTCTTCTTCCATCGCCGCATAGAGCGCCGAATTGCTGGAGAGCTTCAGCGACGGCGCCGGCCGGCAGCCGAAGCAGCTGCCGCGGCCGGTGGTGAAGGCGATCATATTCGCCCCGCCGGCCACCTGGCCGGTCGCCGAGACCGGGTCGTAGCCGGGTGTGTCCATGAAGACGAGGCCGGGGGCGGTGACCCGCTCGGCATAACCATAGACCGCCGTCAGCGGCGAGCGCCCGCCCTTGGCGACGGCGCCGAGCGATTTTTCCAGGATGGTGGTCAGGCCGCCGCGCTTATTGCCGGGCGAGGGATTGTTGTCGAGCGAGGCGCCGTGCAGCGCCACATAATTCTCCCACCAGGCGATCTTCTCGTCGAGTTTTTTCGCCACGTCGTCGCTGACGGCGCGGCTGCGCAGCAGATGTTCCGCACCATAGATTTCCGAGGTTTCCGACAGGATCGCCGTGCCGCCGGCCGCCGCCAGCAGATCGGCCGCCACGCCGAGCGCCGGATTGGCGGTGATGCCGGAAAAGCCGTCCGAGCCGCCGCATTGCAGGCCGATGATGATCTCGCCGATCAGGATCGGCACGCGTTTTTCGCGGCCGACATCGGCGGCGATTTCGCGCAGCACGCCCATGGCGCGCTCGACCGCCCGGCGCGAGCCGCCGGCGTCCTGGATGTTGAAATGCCGCTTCGAGGCGCCCGCACCACTCTGGCCGTACAGCGTCAGCTGGTTGACCTCGCAGCCGAGGCCGATCATCAGCACGCCGCCGAAATTCACATGCCTGGTATAGCCGGCGAGCGTCCGGTGCAGCACGTTCATGCCGTCGCCGGTCGAGCTCATGCCGCAGCCCTGGTCGTGCACGATCGGCACGAATCCGTCGATGCCGTCATAATGCGGCAGGATCGTCCGGTTCGCCTCGTCGGCGATCGCCCGGCAGACCGTGGTGGAACAGTTCACGCTGGCGATGATGCCGATGTAGTTGCGCGTCGCTGCCCGCCCGTCGGCCCGGCGATAGCCCATGAAGGTGCGCGCCTTGTCTTCGCTGGTCGCTGCTTCGGGCGCCGAATTGGCGGTAGCGGCAAGCCGGTCGTTTTCGAAATGCAGATTGTGGCTGTGCACATGGTCGCCGGCCTTGACCTCGGCCGTGGTGCGGCCGATCGCCTGGCCGTATTTCACGACAGGAGACCCGAGCGGGATATCCGCGATCGCCACCTTGTGGCCGGGATCGATTTTCTGAGAGGCCACGATACCGGCAACCGTCGAACCCGGCGCGATGGCGGCCGTCGCGACCGCGACATTGTCGCCGGCCGACAGGATGATCCAAGGCTGTTTGTCCAAACTCTTCTCCCTAGAGCACGATGCCGAAAAGTGTGAGCTGTTTTCGGGAGCGCCCGCCGCACGGCAAATGCACATTGATTTTGTTTTTTATCTACAATAAACATTTACGAGTCAACGGGAATATTGATCCTGTGGACGAGGGAGGCGATGCGCCGCAGGCGGCCGGAAATAAGCTAAAGGTCGTTTGGACAAGCCCCGGCCCGATCCCGTCCTGCTTGAGGGCAGGGACGGCGGTTGCGACACGCGGGCGGAAAGCGGGGGTCAGATGGCAAGGCAGAACACGGTCTTCAAGGAAGCCTATAACAGGTATGCCGCGGCCCTGCGCACGGATACCGCACTCCCGTCCGAGCCGGAGATCGCCGCCCAGCTCGGCGTCAGCCGCTCCACGGCGCGTGCCATCCTGACGCGCCTGAGCGAGGAAGGCATCATCCGCTGGAACAAGCGCCAGAAGATCGTGCTGCGCCAGCCGACCGACCGTGATCTCTTTCCCTCCGAAGAGACCGAACTCGCTGCACGACATCATAGAGCGCAGCTTCATGCAGCGCATCCTTGCCGATGATGCCGCGCCCGGCATGCAGATCAATGAATTGGAGCTTGCCCGCGAGATCGGCACCGGCACCACAAGCGTGCGCGAATTCCTGATCCGCTTCTCCCGCTTCGGCCTTATCGAGAAGCGGCCGAACAGCCACTGGACGCTGAAAGGCTTCACCCGCGAATTCGCGCTCGAACTCGCCGATGTGCGCGAGATGTTCGAGCTGCATTCGGCCGCCGAATTCGGCCGGCTTCCCCGCGACAACCAGGCCTGGACCGATCTTGCCGCCATCCGCGACGAACACCACGCCATGCTCGCCGACATCAACCAGCGCTTCAAGGATTTCTCCGTCCTCGACGAGCGTTTCCACCTCTTGATCCACCGCGCCTCGAAGAACCGCTTCATCGCCGATTTCTACGATGCGATCGCCATCGTCTTTCACTATCACTACCAGTGGAACAAGACGGCCGCCCGCGAGCGCAATGAGCGCGCTATCCACGAACATCTGGATTATATCGCGGCACTCGAATCCGGAAATCAGGCGGCGATCGAAAAAGCCTGCCGCGTTCACCTGCGCTCCGCCCGCCAGACCCTGCTGCAATCCCTGCCGCAGATCGCGACGGAAAGCGCGTGAAGGGCGTAAGAGAAGGGCGACAAAAGTCGTGCCTGCAGCCCCCTCATCCGACCCTTCGGGCACCTTCTCCCCGCTGGGGAGAAGAGGGAGCAGGCTTTGCCGACACTGCCCAAACGAACCGCCTGCCTAAAAGCACTCCGTCAAATGGAGTCGATGGCAATGCGGCATTCTCCCCTCTTCTCCCCAGCGGGGAGAAGGTGGCCCGAAGGGTCGGATGAGGGGGCTACACGGCACAACACCAACGACGGCTGACCTCCCCAGGCCGTGAATCGTCCGTTGGTTTTGCACATTTATAAATCCATCACGCTATGTCGGCAAAACTCCGGGTTGCTCCGACTGCTGCTCCACGCCGTTGAAAAAACATCCGCGATACGCATGGCCGACGCCCGTGCGGCTGCTGCGCCTCGTCCCCTTGAGACCTGCGATGCCGCGTCCGGCATCGGCCTCATGAAACCTTTCGAATTGTAAGCCGTTGTCTGGCTTATGACCGACGCTAAACTCAACCCGAAATCGGTCGACGGCACCGAGGAGCACGGTGCCGAGAAGTCGCGCCCGAGGAGGCATCGACTGTCGAGGCCGCGCCGCCGCCAGATCCCATCGAACCCAGTCCGGAGCTCACGCCCGAGGAGGCCGAGCAGGCGCGCAAGCGATATTTGCTGAAACGTTTCTGGATCAGCGCCCGCCATTTCTGGGGCAGCAGTGGCGACAGGCTTGCCTGGCCGTGTTCGATCGGCCTGCTGGTGATGATCTGCATGAATGTCGGTTTCCAATATGGGATCAATCGCTGGAACCGCGGGATCTTCGACGCCATCGAGCGGCACGATGCGGCCACCGTCTATTATCTGAGCGCCGTCTTCGTGCCGCTCGTGCTCGGAAGCGTCGCCCTTGTCACCGCCCAAGTCTTCGTGCGCATGATGATCCAGCGCCGCTGGCGCTCCTGGCTGACGGCGGCGGTGATCGCGCGCTGGCTCGCCAATGGCCGTTATTATCAGCTGAACCTGATCGGCGGCGATCACAAGAATCCCGAGGCGCGCATCTCGGAGGATTTGCGCATTGCCACCGAAGCGCCGGTGGATTTCATCGCCGGCGTCATTGCCGCATTCCTGTCGGCCTCGACCTTCATCGTCGTGCTGTGGACGATCGGCGGAGCGCTCGAGCTGCCGGTCGCAGGGGCGACTATCACCATTCCCGGCTTTCTCGTCGTCACTGCGGTTATCTATGCCGTGATCACGTCAACCGTGATCGCGATCATCGGCCGTCACTTCGTAAAGGTCTCCGAGGTCAAGAACCAGGTGGAGGCCGAGCTCCGCTACACGCTGACCCGTGTGCGCGAAAATGGCGAGAGCATCGCCTTGCTCGGCGGCGAGGAGGAGGAGCGCAGCGATCTCGACAAGACGTTTTCCAACGTGCTCAGGCAATGGGCGCTGCTTGCGCGCCAGCACATGCGCACGACCTTCGTGTCGCACGGGTCGATGCTGATTGCGCCCGTCGTGCCGCTCCTGCTCTGCGCGCCGAAGTTTCTTGCCGGCGGCATGACGCTCGGCGAGGTCATGCAGGCGGCTTCCGCCTTCGCCATCGTTCAGCACGCCTTCGGCTGGCTGGTCGACAACTACCCGCGTCTTGCCGACTGGAACGCCTGTGCGCGGCGCATCGCCTCGCTGATGACGTCGCTCGACGGCCTCGAGCGCGCCGAACAGAACGATGCCCTGAGACGCATAAAGCACAGCGAAACCCAAGGCAATGCGATCCTCAATCTGAACGATCTCTCCGTGTCGCTCGACGACGGCACCGCCGTGGTCAAGGAGACCCATGTCGAGATCGTGCCGGGCGAGCGGGTGCTGGTGGCCGGAGAATCCGGCTCGGGCAAGAGCACGCTGGTGCGCGCCATCGCCGGTCTCTGGCCGTGGGGCCACGGCAGCGTCGATTTCCACGCCGACCGGCGCTTGTTCATGTTGCCGCAGCGGCCCTATATCCCGTCCGGCACGCTTCGCCGCGCCGTCGCCTATCCCCGCGCCGCCGACAGCTGGACGCCGGAGGAGATCACCGCGGCGTTTACCAAGGTGGGGTTGGACTATCTCAACGAAAAGCTCGAGGAAGAGGCGCCATGGGATCAGATCCTGTCCGGCGGCGAAAAGCAGCGGCTCGCCTTTGCCCGGCTGCTGCTGCACAATCCCGATATCATCGTGCTCGACGAAGCCACCTCGGCGCTCGATGAAAAGAGCCAGGACAGGATGATGGAGATGGTGATCGACGAAATGCCGACGGTGACCATCATCAGCGTCGCCCATCGCGCCGAGCTCGAAGCCTTCCATAGCCGCAAGATCACCCTGGAACGGCGCGAGGGCGGCGCGAAGCTCGTCAGCGATATCGATCTTGGCCCGCGCAAGGGAAGGCGCAACCTGATCCTGCGTGTTCTCGACAGCCGCCGCTCGGCGCTGCCGTGACGATCGCAGCGGTTAATGCGAGGCCGCTTGGCTGGCCACCGCCGGCTCTTCGCGTCTGCGGCCATGACCGACCGGGATTAGCCAGGTGGTGAAGAAGGTCAGCACCGCGACGACGACCACGCCCCAGAAGCTCCAGTGCAGGGCCGCATTGAAGACGCCGCGGATCGCCGGATCGGCGGCGAGCGCCGAGAGCCCGGTCGGCTGGTTCAGCGCATTGTGCAGGGCCGCCGCCGTCTCGCCGCTCGCATGGTGGTTGATGCCGGCGTTGAGGATGGCGCCGAGCACGGTGGCGCCGAGCGTATTGCCGAGGCTGCGGGCGAAGATGATCGAGGCGGTGGCGCTGCCGCGCATCGACCATTCGACGCTGTCCTGCACCAGCACGATGCTGGTCAGGCTGATCAGGCCCATGCCGAAGCCCATGAAGAAGGAGCCGGCGCCGGCCAGAACCGGCGAGCTTTCCGGCGTCAGGAACAGCAGGAAACAGGCGCCGAACGGAAACATCAGGCTGCCGACGCGCAGCGTCCGGCGAATGCCGAAGGCCTTGTAGAAGCGGCCGGAGAGAATGACGGCCAAGGGCCAGCCGACGATCAGCATGGTCAGCGTGAAGCCGGCAACGATCGGCGAGCGGCCGAGCACGCCCTGCACATAGATCGGCAGGATGGTGGAAAGCCCGATCAGCGCCATGCCGGCAAGCAGCGTCGCCGCATTGCTGGTGGCGATCAGCCGGCGGCTCCAGAGGGCGATCGAAATGATCGGCTCCGGCGCCCGCTTCTCCTGGGCGAGGAAGAGCAGCCCCGCGACGACGAAGACGGCGAAAAGCGACAGCAGGATTGAAGCGCCCGCATCGGTTTCCGTCAGCATGACGAGCAGGGCGACGATCGAGACCGAAAACAGCACCGACCCGAGATAATCGATCCTTGCCTGCTTGTGCGCAACGTCCTCCTTCAGGAAGACCATGAAGGCGACGATCGAGACAATGCCGATCGGCAGGTTGATCCAGAAGATCCAGGCCCAGGAGATATTGTCGACGATGATGCCGCCGACAAGCGGCCCGACGACGGCGGACGTCGCCCAGACGGTCGCCATCGCGCCTTGCACCCGGCCGCGCTCCTCGAGCTTGAAGAGATCGCCGATGATCGTCATCGTCACCGGCTGGATGGCGCCCGCACCCAGCCCCTGCAGCAGCCGGAACAGCACCAGCGACATCATCGACCAGGCAAAGCCGCAGAGCGCCGAGCCGGCGAGGAAGATGATAATGCCGCCGATCAGCACCGGCTTGCGCCCGAACATATCCGAAAGCTTGCCGTAGATGACTGTTGTTGTCGACTGCGCCAGCAGAAAGGCCGAAAACACCCAGCTGTAATAGGAAAATCCGCCGAGCTGGCCGACGATGCGCGGCATCGCGGTCGCCACGATCGTCGCCTCGATGGCGACCATGAATGTTGCGACCATGATGGTCGCGACGACAAGCACGCGGTTCGAGCGGTGCGCTGCATTCGACATGACGATCCTCTTCGGGTGCTCCGCGGACGCCGGAATAACGGCAGGCTGGCTGAGATGTGGGGCGATGCGCCATGTGCGGAGGGATGCAGTCGTTCTACGACCTGAAAGCCAGTCGGTAAAGCAATTCTCGCGGCAGCCATCGTTTTTGCGCGACGTCAGCCGAAATGAAGGCCCGGCGCGATCGCGGCCAGGCCCTCATTCTATCGGAAGGCGGACGCTCGCCCCTCCTCACTGCTGGCATGCCTCGCTGAGTGAGTTGGTACCGGCCGTGCAGCCCGGCACCTGCTGAAGGTCCGGATTGACGCCGCCGGGATTGATCGTGCTGCGATCGCGATTGAGATCGACGCCGCCAGAGCCGTTGGTGCTGGTGCTGCCGGTCGTACCGGGATCGGTGCCGACAGAGCCGCTGCCGGCCGACCCCGTGCCGACGGATCCGGTACCGGCCGAACCCGTTCCCGAGCTCCCCGAGCCGCCAATAACAGGCGCCACCGAAAGCCGCCCACTGGAATTCGCACCCTCTGCCGTCTGCGCCAGCGTCGAGCCGGCGAGACCGATGGAAAGAAGCGATATGGCGATGAGTTTGCAGGACATGATGTTCTCCATGCTTGTTGTCTCAAGGGGAGAACCAGTTCGGGAGCGGCAGGTTCCTGCCGGAATTGCGGGTTCTCGGCTGCCTTGGAAGATGCTAACTGACCGCCAGCAATAGCAGCTACGCCGGATTTCCCGCACCTGGCGTCATTGATTCGCCTCGGGGGAATCTGGTCGGTGAGGCAGGGACGCTGGACGAGGCGCTAGAAGCCTTCGCTGACGGCTTCCTGTCAAAATGAGCTTTGCTCATGCTCACCTTTGCGGGCGAGTTCCTCGGTAGCCTGATCGTGTAGATGGTTCAAAATGTCGTAGATGTGCCCTACCGGGCAACCGAAGATCTTGCGCTCTGATTTCTTCCACGAGGACTGAATCGCCACTATCCAGTATTTGTTCGGCCGCTCGGTGTTGAAGCCGAAAATAGGTCCGCCGCTCATACCCTGCAGGCTCTCCAAGTCGGTGTGACTATCGATCTTTGCCATAAACCGGGGAAAAAGCGTGGTCTGCTCTTCCGATTCGAATTTCTTCAGTCTTAACATGGTCATACCGACCGTGGCGTTCCCCGAGGGCGAAACTCGTTCCGACGTCAGTTCGGCGGGGAGACCCAGCAAAAAGAAGACATCGAGATCAGCCGGCTCGTTAAGCGAGGCTTCGTATGTGAGCGGAACGATATTATGCTTCTCGATCAATCGGGCCTGGTGTTCATGAAGGAACAGGACACCGAAGTCCAAGCCTTGCTCATCATTGTGAAAATGGAGGCGGGGCGAATCCTTGAGATCATAAGGGACGCCGTAGTCGCTAAGCTTCGTCTCGCCAAACGTGTCAAGTAACTGACAACCGAGACCGTCGATATCCGAGTGATTCACCGCCTCATCGAGATATTCGACCACGTGCCCGGCCGTAAGGATGCCGGATATATCCCCGATGCGTATTAACAGCCCCGAAGCTGCAAAAAAGCGGTCAGGCCCCGTATCACCCTTCAGTCGAGAATTGACGCTTATCGCTACGAAGTGGCGAGCTAAAAATGTTTGAGCATCAATTGTCATATGGCTCTCGCGTCTCCGTGAACCGGCAGCGCATTCATGGGCTAGTTCACGCCATTGGCAGTAATAAGGTCGCACGCCCGGCCGCGCCGGTAAATCGACCCAACAAATGCCCCACGAGAAAATTTCACATATTGAGAAAAATGGTGCCGCTTACGTGACTCGAACACGTGACCCCATCATTACGAATAACGTGACAGCCCAAAAATCGGCCTGACATCGCCTAACGCGGTCTTAGTAGAAAAGGGCAAATAGTGGATCAGATGCAATGCGTTAGCATATAAGAATTTAACATTAGCTAACACTGGCAATCGCCTCTATAATTTTCCCCGGAGTTTCCCCCGCCGGGCGGTTCCGGTTCCGGGATAGAAAAATTAAGGGGTCCAAAAATGGGGAAGGCGAAGTCAGCATTCACGGCGAAATGGGTTGAGGCCGTCGCGGCAACCGATAAGCGACAGGAAATCCCCGACCCCTCCCTGAGGGGGTTCTATTTGATCGTGCAACCGCTTCCGGGCGGGGCTAAGAGCTGGGCGCTGCGACACCGGGGCAAGCCGAAGTATACGATAGGCCCTGTGGGGGCCTGGCCGCTCAAAGATGCCCGAAAAGAGGCCGGCCGGATTATGCGCGCCTATGACGAAGGTCGTGATCCGCGCGCCGAGAAGAAAGAGTTGCTCTCCGACGACAATCTGATTGAGAACGTGCTCGCCCAATTTGTGAAGCGGCACGTCAAGCGCAAGAACCGCGACAGCACGGCACAGGCGCAACAGCGCTACATCGACAAGGAACTGATACCACGTTGGAAGGGGAAGCACGTTGCGGCGATCCGAAGGCGAGATATCGTCACCATGCTGGACGACGTTGTCGAAAGCGGCCGACCTCAGGCGGCGGTACGCCTGCTAGCGCTCACGCGCAAGTTCTTTAATTGGGCGGTCGGCACCGGCTGGCTGGACGCCTCGCCCTGTGTCGGCGTTCCAGTTCCGGCCCCGCTGGTCAAGCGCAAGCGCGTGCTATCCGATACCGAGTTGCGGCTGGTCTGGAAGGGTGCCGAGGCAATCGGCTGGCCGTTTGGCCCAATGGTGCAACTGCTCATGCTAACTGGGCAGCGCCGCGAGGAGGTCGCCGCCGCAAGCTGGTCGGAATTCGATTTGACCGGCACGGAGCCATTCTGGACGATCCCAGCGGGAAGGGCGAAGAACGGCAATGAGCAACAGGTCGCTTTAGCACCGACGACCCTCTCCATTTTGAACAACCTGCCTAGCATCCAGGGCGGGGGAGATTTTATCCTTTCGACCAACGGCAACACCAGCATTTCAGGATATTCACGGGGCAAGCGACGTCTCGACGAGAAAATCATGGAGATCGCCCGGGACGAGGCCAGGGAAAGGGGTGATGATCCCGAGGAAGTGAAGCTGGAGCCTTTCACGTTACATGATCTGAGGCGCACCCTTGCCACGCGGCTAGGTGACCTTGGTGTTGCACCGCACACGGTGGAGGCGATCCTCAATCACGCCCGCGTCGGCATTGCCGCGACCTACAATCATGCACGCTATGAAAAGGAAAAGCGCGAAGCCCTGATCCTGTGGGAAAGGCATATCAAGACGATTATCGCCGTCGAACCGGGTTCGAACGTCATTTCGTTCGGCAAGTTTACCTTGCGGGAGACCGGCGAATAGAATCGCTTAATTCGCTTGTGATCAGGCATGTTGGTGAGTCGTACGCGCAAGTTTTGCTTGTCAAAAAGTGAGGCGCTCACTGTATACCGCAAGTTTTACTTGCAGGTAAATAATCTTATTGGATGTAAATACTGTTTGCATTGAGCGCCGATGTTGTCGTTTGATGGTAGTTGATTTGGTTCGGTAGCGGCCTTGAGGTCGCCTGGGAGTGCCAAGCCGAAGAAGCTCCAAACGACAAAGGAGGCACGCTCATGGGGAAGCGATATCTGACCCAGCCGCAACTCAGGGAGCGCTACGGCGGCGTCTCCGACATGACGATCTGGAGGTGGATCAGGGCCGGTCGCATTCCAGAACCGGCGTTGTTCGCCAACCGCAAATATTTCGCCGAGGACGAGCTTGATGAGGCTGATCGCCGGGCGAAGACCGAGTACCGGCGCGCGCAGGCAGAACCGTCGAAGCACGTGCCGCCGCAGCTCAAGAGAGCGCCGGGTGACTCATGAAGCAACAAACACGGCGAAGGCCGCACGTTGCTGTAGCGCGCGGCCCCCACTCAACTGTCTTACCAAAGCAGCGGTTGGACATGGAGAAGCCTACTCTCACCCAATTTGAAATTCAATCCGCACTCGATCTTGCCCGCCATTTGGCGAATTGCGGCGCTCGCCCAGTTTTGGAAGCGCTTCGAGCCGTCGAACGGGGCGAGTCGGTAGGCTCTGTCCTTCGCGATTTTGCCCGCCTGCCATCTGGCTGCGATCGGCCGCGACTCTCCGGTGCCGCCGAGATAGTCGCCATGAGCGACGAGGGAAGGCGGCAATGACCGAGAAAATCGACCTCTCCTGGATAAGCCGCGACCCCGATTTACAGATGCGCGAGGCGGGGATCGATCCGGCCGTCGTCGCTGATTACGCCGAGGCAATGGACGCCGGGGCGGAGTTCCCGCCTGTGATCCTGTTCTTCGATGGGGAAGGATACTGGCCCGGCGACGGCTTCCATCGGATCGAGGCAAGCAGGACCCTCGGCAGAGAAACAATCAATGCCGAGGTTCGTGACGGCGGCAAGCGCGAGGCAATGCTCCTAGCCGTCGGTGCCAACGCGAACCACGGTCTCAGGCGCACCGGTGCGGACAAGCGGCGCTCGGTGCTCGCGATGCTGCGGGACCCGGAGTGGTCGAAGTGGTCCGACCGGGAGATCGGCAAGCGATGCGCGGTCGATCACAAGACCGTCGGCAAGGTGAGATCTGAGCTAACCGGGGATTTCCTCACTGAGCGGACATACACCACCCGGCACGGCACCGTTGCCACGATGACGGTCCAGCAAGCCGAACCTGCGCCAAGGGGCGGCTCCATGGTCGACCGAATGCTTTCGACGGCCACGACCGAAGCGCTGATAGCCGAGTGCCGCCGGCGCGGGCTGGAGGTTTCCGGCCATGCGGATTGAATATGCGACCATCGGAGCACTAGCTGATGAAATCGGCTGCCGCCGTGAAGACCTGATTGCCCTCAGTCCCGACAACGATCCGTTCTACGTCCAGCGGCCGAGTCGTGCGGCGGAGGCGGAGTGGTTCGCAAGCTTGTGGCAGTCCTTGAGCTTTCAGGTTGGGAGCCATCTGCGACGACTGCATTACAGCATCATCTCTCAGCAGCAGCCGGTCCTGAAACCAAATGGTGCGCATTATCTCAACACTGAAAATGACTGGAAGACCCTCCTTTCGGCTTCGCTGTCGGCGCGCTACCTGCGCCTTATCCCGGACGGAGCGCTCGCCGATCACCGGAATGATCCGCCGATTATCAATGCGTCCAATTCTGGAACTCAACAGCCTTGGGTGCGTGTAGCCGGTGGATACCAGGCGGACTTGACCTATCACACCCCAACCAATGAGGTTTGGCCGCCGTGTATCCTTGGTGGCGATCTCACTGTCGCTCAGCCCTACCTTGTGGAGATTTGGGTCGAGAAATCCACGCAGAACGATATCCTCGACCCGTTGGCACGGCGGCTCGAATTCAACCTCGTTTCCGGCACCGGCGAGACATCGGAGATATTGGCGCGGCAAGCGGTGGAGCGAGCTATCTCAGATGGCAGGCCGATGCGAATTCTCTACGTATCGGACTTCGACCCCGGTGGTCGCTCCATGCCGGTCGCCCTTGCAAGAAAGATTGAATTCTGGATTCGCGAAGCAGACCTCGACCTGGACGTGACGCTAGACCCCGTCGTTTTGACGCCCGAGCAATGTGAACAATACCGGCTCCCCCGCACACCATTGAAGAAGACCGAACGCCGGGCGGCGAAGTTCGAGAAGCGGTTCGGTGAAGGCGCGACCGAGCTGGACGCGCTGGAGGCGCTGCACCCCGGCGAACTGGCAAGGATCGTTGAAAACGAGGTCTGCCGCTACATCGACACGACCCTTTCCTCCCGCGTTTTTGACGTGAGCTGGCGTCATCGGCGGGAGATACAGCGGGTCGAAGAGAAGGTCCTGAAGAATTACGACATCGCCGAAATTCAGCGTCGCTATGACGAGTTGAAGGCATCCTTTAACGCCGGAGCCGAGGCGCTGGAGGAGGAGACGCGAGAACTTTGGCCGCAGATAGCGGAAGAGCTGCAAGCTAGCATCCCAGCCTTCGACCCAGAGGACATGCCGCAGCCGCGCCCTGCTTCGCCTCCTGATGAGCCTCTGTTCGATAGCCGCCGCCCCTATCTAGACCAGATCGACGCCTACCGCCGTTGGCAAGGACGGGGAGGCCCCAAATGAGCCTTCACGATCTTGCGAAGCGGCTGGGTGGCGAACTCGGTCGCAACGGCTTTGTACTCTGTGCCGGCCCCGGCCATTCGCCAAAAGATCGGTCCCTTTCGGTCTGGCTAGACCCCGACGGCAAGCTCCGCATCTATTCGTTTGCCGGAGACGATTGGGCGCTGTGCATGGACGACGTGCGCGCACGCCTCGGCCTGCCCGCGTGGGAACCGGGAAAGGGGCGGAAAACTGCGCCGGCTTTCCGAGTCTCAAAGCGGCCATCCGATGGCCATGACGAAGCATTCCGCATCGCGCTTGTGCGTCGCCTCTGGCGCGAAGCAGAGGACCCGCGAGCGCCGCCGGTCTCCGCCTACCTCCGCCACAGGGGCTTGCCGCCGCTGTCCGACGATCAGCTGCCGGTCTTTCGGTATCATCCACATTGCCCGTTCAGCGGCGAGCGCGTGCCGGCGTTGATCGCCCGTTTCTCGCCAATCGAAAATGATCCCAGCCTTCAGGTCGAGCCGACCGCGATTTTTCGCATCCGCCTCGATCACTATGACGGTGACCGGCGCAAGCTGGCGCTCGGGCCATCGAGCGGGCAGGTGGTTAAGCTCTTCGCGGACATAAGCCTCGGCGGAGTTGGGATTACAGAAGGCGTTGAGAAAGGGCTTGCGCTTGCCGCGAGCGGCTGGCGGCCGATCTGGGTGACCTGCGGTACGGCAACGATGCGGACCTTCCCGCTTTTGCCCTGGATGGATGCCTTGACGGTTTTCGCCGACCGTGACGAGCCCGGCCGCAATGCGGCGCTTGCCGCCGCCGCCCGCTGGCATGATGCCGGCCGCGAAGCCCGTATCCTCCAGCCGCCGCCGGGACACAAAGATTGGGATCAATGGTTCCGTGGAGGTGGTCAGTCATGAACCACCGCACCATCATCGATCTCGAACGCGAAGCCGAAGAGGTGCACGATCCGCTCGAACCGGAATTCGTTTCGGCATTCGGAGATGCGGTTCCTGCCAGGGAGTTTCTCGACAGCGGCTCCTTCTTCCCGATGCGTAGCGTTACGGGATTGAGCGGCGACGGCGGCGTCGGAAAGACTTTGCTAGCCTTGCAGCTTGCGGTCGCGACAGCCTCCGCCGACCTGCAATGGCTCGGCTTCGATATTCTGCGTCATGGACGGGTCCTATTCCTGAGCGCCGAAGATGACCGCGATGAGGTGCACATCCGGCTCGCCGGCATCTGCGAAGGAGAAGGGATCGACCTGCACAGCCTGGACGAGACCCTGGCGTTCCTCCATTGCGCTGGTCATGACGTGGTGCTGGCGACCGAGGAGAAGGGACGCGCAAAGCCAACCGAGACGTTCTCCCGGCTCCGTAAGGCATGTGAGAGGGTGCGGCCAACGCTTCTGATCCTCGACCCGCTTGCCAACCTGTTCCAGGTCAACGAGATAAACCGCAACGCCGCGATTGCCTGCATCGGTCTCCTGCGAGGGCTGGCAATTGATTTCGAAATGCACGTGCTGCTTTTGGCGCATCCCTCTTTATCGGGGATGAGCAACGGCTCAGGCATGTCCGGCTCTACCGGCTGGAATAATGCCATGAGGTCGCGGCTTTATCTGACCACCAAGCGCAACTCGAACGGTGGCGATGACGAACAAGAAATCGATCCCGACGCGCGCTATCTAACGCCGAAGAAATCCAACTACTCGAAGCTAAGTGAGGCAATCCCGCTCCGCTGGGAAGATGGTCGCTTCGTGCGCGCCGAGGAGGAACGGCCGTTCGATGGTGTTACCGTCCAGCATCTCGAACAGGTCCGCACCGCGTTTCGGAATAGCGAGTTCCGCTATGACCACCGTGCCAGTGATTGGGGCGGCTACCTCATCGCTGAGATCATCGACGTCGATATCGGTAGGGGAAAGCTGCTTCGCGATCTCACGGCAACGCAGAAGGCCGGAAGGCGGAAGGTGTGTTCAATCATCTCAGCGTGGATGCGCAGCGACCAGATCAGCATCGTCGAGCGCAAAGACGGCCGCACCGGACGAGATACGAAGTTCTTTAGGGCTGGATGAAATGGGCTTCCACACTCTTCCACAGTCTTCATTTTCACGGACGACCGCCACGCGGGTAGGTGTCCACCACACTCTTCTCTCCCTCTATAGAGGGAGAGTGTGGAACACCGTGACCCGCCGCTTATCGGAGAGTGTGGATACGTTCAGGCGTGGCAGAACGAGGGGCGGCATGGCCACGGATGGTTCCCTTGTTATCAAAAGCCGCTTTTGCGGACAGCGGCGGTGAACAATGGGTACAAAGTCCTCCAGAGAGCGCATGCGCCTCTACAGGCAACGGAAACGGGCCGGCCGCCGCGTGATCATGCTTGAGATCGATGAGGTCGAGACTGCCACTATGCTGGAGGAACTGCATTTCCTGCATCCCCTGGACGCGGACGATGACGAAGCATTGGAGCGGGCGCTTTGTAAGATGATCCAGGTACTTTGCCGCGCGTTGGCCGGTGACGTGTAACGGCCCGCCATGCCGCGGTTTGCTACAGTCGGTAAATGACTGGATCGAAGACATGCTTCATAGTGAAGTCGGTGGCGATCAGCGGTAGCGCGCTCCATGAGGCTGGGCACGCTTTGGCGGCGCTCGACCATGGGATTGGCGTGCTCTATGTCAACCGGAGCGAGGTGGGCCTCCAGTCTCCAGGTGACCTTCTTGAACGCGGACGTCACCACGGCGCAATTGCAATTGCCTACGCGATTACTGCGTTAGCCGGCCATGCGGCAGCGCCAGAAACCGGACTATCGGCATCGGATGAACTGCTTCTGGAGCATGCATTTTTCTTGGGCTCCTGGTCCGATCCTCGCGCCGCGATGCTTAGCGCGTTTTCGACCCTCGCGGAGGATTTCGTGATCGGCCATCGCGAGCAGATCGAAAATCTAGCCACAATCCTTGATCTAGGTCGCACTATGTCGGGCTCCGAGGTCGTGGAAATTTTCGGGTGCATGGGGCAATGAGCGAGACGGACGCGGACCAGCACCTCGCCATGATAGCGGCGCGCGCGGAGGAGATCCGAACTGGGCTTGATGGCAACTTCACGAAAGAGCAGCTTCAGCGGCCGGTGAGCAGGCGTACGGTTCACGCACTCGTCGCGGCCATCACAGCCGCCACAGCCGTGAAGCTGAAGGCGCTATCGGCCCGGATCGAAGCACTTGAGGAAGGTGGAATTCGATATTTGGGGAATTATCAGCGCGCGTCCTCTTACGCGAAAGGCGATGCCATCACGCATTCCGGAAGCCTCTGGATCGCACTAAAGGCTGTCCCAGAAGGCTCGGCCCCCGGCCGCGATCCAGCCTGCTGGCAACTGGCTTCAAAAGGCGACAGACCGGTGAAACGCACCACGGCGGGATCGACCCCGGCATGATGATCATCGATCTACCTCCTCGAATAGCCGACGCAGTCGAAAGAGCTTGGGAGCTTGCTGCCGAGCACCTGCAAAGGCCCCTCACGGATAAGGAAGCTGCGATCATCGTTGCGGCGGTATATCGGTATTTTGATGAGCCCGATGCGCCAACGACGAGACTTCAGTGAAGCCGACCGCCTTTCACCTGAGCGCGCCGCTGGTGCCGCGGCAGGACCGCTTTGCGACCCCATTTCGGATCTGGCTACCGACAATGCTCAATGGTGACAAGCAGGGCAACATGCTAAAGAAGCAACACATTTCTCCTCGCGGCTGTGACGGCTTCAATTTTTTCACAGTGGAATGAAAATAGAGACGGATCTGAAATAATGACCTTGCAGCGCAGCTATCCAGTAGCCCTTGCGATCCTGGTGTTCTTCATTTGCGGCCCAGTGTGGGCCCAATCAGCTACGGAACATCACGTCTGGCAAAACAAGCGCAAATTCGAGCCTTATAGCCGCACCGCCGAGTCGATCACCGGTGCAATACGGCTCTCCGGAAATCCGAATTTCGCCAGCCGCGGTAGCAAGATGACGATCACATTCGAGAACGGCAAAGATGTCGAACTGGGCTCGGTGGGCGCATCGTGGCGCGAGTGGGACGAGACCGACGACAAGATGACGACTGCGGAGGTCTTCAAAATATCGCGGGATCCGGGCGCTCTCAAAAACGGCAACACGCTCTGCGGTAAATCTGGCTCGGCCCGATACATCGTTTTTCTCGAAAAATTGTCGTTCGGAAATACTCCACTGCTTGGGATGGCGGTTTTTGGATCGAAGAAAGCTCCGCACAACATCAATAGCCAAGGTCTCTGCGGTACGTTCAACTATTCCACCGACTGAAGCCGGGGTCTGCGGCAATACGCTTCGTGGGCATATGCCCGAAGGAACGCGGGAGCTCGAATAAATTGCCCGCAAGGCGCGAACCAGACCTTGCCTTAGGCCCCGGGGGGCAGGTCGGACCTTAATAGACAAAGAAGCCAGGCCCGCGTGCAATCTCACTCCCGGATTTTTTTCGCCGGCAGAAAACATCGGCAAGAGTTTTTCCCGTCCGTAGATGGAAATGGCTAAAAAGACCCCCGGACGACCTCCGCATAACCCTAGCCCAATGGACCGACGTGTCGTTATCCTGTTGGCTTCAAGGGGAGTGCGACAGTCGGAAATTTGCTACGTCCTCGGCATCAGCGAGAAGACGCTGCGACGGGCCTACGGAGCGGAGTTACGCCGAGGCGCATCGAAGTTCGAATGCGCGCTCGCTCTGCGGCTTTTCGACCTCGCCGGCGGCAACGGCGCTGTTGCTGTCAGGGCGCTCCAGTTCGTCTTGCGATCTCGTTTTGGTTGGACGAAGTTCGCGCCGCCGCCGCCTCGCTGACAATGAACGCATCAGGATAGGCGGCGTGCTGGCCAAGGTAGCGATAAAGACCGTCATCGCGAGTGGTTCAGCTTGACCTGCATCCGCGCTTCAGCAAACTTACATCTAAAGCGTGCGTGAGGGGGTGGGCATGGGTAACAGGCGATCAGTTCTGGTGGGTGCTTTTCTGCTGATGGGAACGGCATCTCAATCGTTCGCAGCCTCAGCGCCAAAGGGCGAGTGTCCGAACCTGTGGAAGATGTACGGCCTCTTTATGCGGGCATCCTTGCAATGCAACTTCCCGGAATCAAACGCAATTCGTAAGACCATGGCGCGCATTAAAGCGACGTGCGCGAGCACTCGCGAACAAGAGGCCAGAAAGTATGTGAGCGTTGGATTTGCTGAGTTTGACAAGGAACTGAAACGAGACGGCCATCCAAAGGCGTGCGGAGCGATGTACACCTTTATGGACGCTGTCGGTCAGTGAGAGGGCTCAGCCACCCGACGGAAACCTTCCACTGTTTTGGAAGAAAGGTTTTGATCAGATCGGGATTAACCTATTCAGCTTGAATGCACAGATGAGGCAACCATGATCGATCCTAAACAAAGAGCCGCAGAACTGGAAAAGGCGTCCGTTGACTCCGCGCGAGAAGGCCTGAAAGCCCTGCTTCTGCTCAATGGTGGCGCTTGCATTGCGCTTTTGGCGTTTATCGCAAACCTCGCCGGGAACGACAAAATCGATTGGGGAACATACTTCGTCGTAAAGGCAGCTATGCGCTCGCTCGCCTGGTTTGCGGTCGGAGCTGGCCTTTCCGTGCTTACTTGGTTCTTCGCCTATTATTCGAACCAGAGCTACGCGACATCGATCATTCAAGGCAAAGAGCGCGCATGGTCCGTTGGTTCGCTCTTGGCTAATATCGGAGCTTTCCTCGCCCTTCTCTCACTCATGTCTTTTGCTCTAGGAGTTTTTTCAATTTGGGGGTCCGCGTCGCGGTGAAGCTGCTCGTGGCTAGAAGACAAACCTTTTGGGTGTCTTGAAGACTGCCACATTACGGATGCGCTTTGTCGACCGTCCGCTGTCTATCTCTGCCCCGAATGCAACCGCTGGGTCCGGCCGAACAGTGATTATCGCGGCCCTGGTTTCAAACACATGACCGCCTCGCTAGCCTTTAGCTATTCCGCAAGGGGGAAGCGCAAACGATTGGAGAAACGATGACCCGTCATGGAATCAGCTGGGATGACCTAGGGTATTTGGAAGTGGGCGATGATGGACGCCTGTATTGGAAGGGTGAAGCAGTCATCGTTGAGAAACGTCTAAAGCTCGAGCGTTACCAAATCTGGCTTGCGATACTAGCGACGATCGGGTCGCTCCTGTCAGGCGTCTATCCTTTTCTGGATCATTGGCATTTGCTGGGTTGACCAGGAGGTTGCCCGGTCAGTCTTTAGATCGGGGAGCTGCCCCCTGCGGCAGGGGCGGATGCAAGAGCGTTTAGTTTACAAGAAACCGTCGCCGGCATGATCCTTGAGGCGATCGGCGCAGCGCAAAAAAAGGGTTCCGTCGTCAGGCCGAGACGGCCACAGCGAGCGTTCCGATAGGGAACGCCCGCCAATCGCTGTCGATATCGGCCTAACCCGTGCGTAGGGCACAGCGAAGTCCCAGCAGTATCGGCTGCTACTCTCCCGTTTGGGGGTTTCTCGCATACCGTTCGCCGGTTTGGGGGTTTCTTGCCCCTTCGCCTTGAGCTTTCCCCGAGCCTGTCGGACCACTCTCCTTCGATCCAGGCACTTCGGCTACGTCTTGTGGCCCCCCCAAAAAATCACCGCTAACGTTGCCGGTGCCGACGCGACCGTCATGCTGGTCATTGGAGGCGGGCGCTACTGCGCTCTGCCCGTTTTGTTGATAGCTCTGCCCGTTCTGCTGATAACCGGCTTGGTTCTCGTGGCCCTTCAATTTATTGGCAGCTGCGTATTCGGGGGGGTCTTGGATTGTCTTCTTGGCGGGAGGCGTCTTAGATTTATCGGTCATGTCGATCTCCATTGTTGGGCCGTTGGATTGGTAAGGCAGACACCCACAAACCTATCAGACCGACGACTTAAAGACTACTATAAGATTTATTGGTAGTATTTTACCGTCTTAGGTTGTAGCAGATAATGCCGACAGTTCCGTGCATCAGGGGCCTTTTTCGAGCGAGGAGCGGGCCGGCTTTGCGTATCCTACAACTTTTGACGGCTCAGACCCAAAGGTTGGTCGTGCTAATCCGGTTTACCAAGGGAGAGCCGTGCCCTGGCAAACCTGTCACATCGACCGCCGGCACGACGAAAGGCCCGCACCATACCATGCTCGACACCGCCGCCCTCCTCGAAGATGCCGCCGATCGGATCGCCGATATCTCGCGCGCTGATCTGCAGATCATGCTTCGCCGGGCCGCCCTGCGGCTGCGCAATGCCGGCGCCCTTTCAATGGACGAAGATGTTGAGGAAACTTTGCGCGACCTGTCCGGCGAGTTCGGCATGACGCGCAATGATACGGTCAGGTTCATCGTCCGGGAGTGGATGGAGAAGAACACCTATCTGCCGGTGCACGAGCTGGACGAGGATGGCGATGTTGACGGGACAGCATAAATATCGATGTGACGAACCCGACGATTAGCGGGAAAATAAATCATCCCGGAAATTATAATAGCTGCAGTTGTTCATCGAATAGAGCTCCAAACCAGGACCTAGTTCGTTCCGTGAAAGTTCCCATTCGAACGTGTCGTCACTATCAAGGCCGGTAATCAACGCCATCTTGGCCAGTTCCATGAAGGGGACTGGGGAAAGGCGACGCCGTACACGGTTGCTTCCTTGCGCGGGTATTTGCCTTTGATAACCCTCGTGATTTCCAAATCGACCCGTATCATCCGTGTCGGAATGTTGGTATCCGCCGGTAGCAAACCCGATTCTCCGATCGACAGCGACTTCACACGAGCCTCAACCACGACCTTCGCCTTAGCCAGCAATTCGTTCTGGGGAGGACATTTAGGCGTAGCGGCCGCCGGCTCGACGCCAATAACTGCCAGGAGCCAAATTGCCTTGAAGCAGAGGTGCATAACTGTGTTCAGAAATCGCTCGTCGCATCGTTGTATCCTTTCGCACAGCGATGCCTATGTCGCCTCGATTGTGTGGGGCTGAACGCGGTTCCTCATTCCAACTGATAAACCGCGGCGTTATCCTGCACCTCTCGCAACCCCTTGTATGAGGGGTGGCGTAGCTTGCCGTCATGCGTCCAGCCTCGATATTCGATCTCGGCAACCAGCTTCGGTTTGATCCAGACAAGGTTCTTGCGGCCGCCGGAATATTTGACGGCCGGTTTGGTCGCCTTGATCCTGTCCATCGTTGCGCGAAGCCTCATCGCCTCGTCTGCCTTGAAGCCCGTTCCCACATGTCCGACGTAAATCAGGTCGTCACCCTTTCGAGCAGCCAGGAGGAGCGCGCCGATATTCCCGAACGCCGCGCTGGAGCGCTGATAGCCGACGATTGCGAAGCCGTCGCTCTGGATGCATTTGATCTTCAGCCAATCGCCGTTCTTGCCGCTGCGATAGGTGCTGTTCCGATCTTTCGCGATGATGCCCTCAAGCCCATGCTCGCAGGCGATGCGCAGAAGCGTTTCGCCATCCGCTTCAATCTCCTCGGAGAGGCGAATGGCCTCCTCCCCGCCGGGCGGCACTACCCCCTCGAGGAGATGGCGCCGGGCGGTGAGCTCTGTCCCGGTGAGGTCGTGGCCGTCGAGATAGAGGACATCGAAGACCATGCAGACGGATTCCCACGATGTCCGTTTTCCGCCCTTCCCGCCGAGCGACTGCTGGAGCCTACCGAAGTCCGACCGGCCCAGCTCATCGAACACGACGGCTTCGCCATCCAATATCGCCGTCGAGACAGAAAGGCGCTTTGCAGCCGCCAGGATCGCGGGGAAGCGGGCCGTCCAGTCGTGCCCACCCCGCGTCAGGATGCGAACGCCCTTGGGCTCGATGTGTACAGCCAAGCGGTACCCGTCCCATTTAACCTCGAACGCCCACTGCCGGCCTTTCGGCGGCCGCGGCTTGAGGAGCGCCAGGCACGGATCGATGCGCGCCGGCATAGGGTCGAGGGTGAGCTGATGCTGCGCCGGATCACGCTTCTTACGCGGGCGGCTGCGGAGCGGTGCGTCAGCGTCACCAAGCAGCGGCTGGGAAGGCTTGCGAGGCGGCATTGTCATGCCCGCAGTTCATCAGCAACAACTTAAAAAGCAACTGACCAAGATTGATTATTGACTCCACGGCGACCGAGAACATAATAGGAACATCGGCGAGGCGGCCGCCAATCTGAAAACTTGAGTATGGAGCACGGATATGCGCGAGCAGCCGATCGGCGAAGCCATGGTTGATGATGAAATTGCCGAGGTGCTTGCCTATCACAAAGGCAATGCACAAGCCGCAATAGGAACTCTCCTGGGTGACATTCGCCACCTTCGCTGGCAACTCGTACTGACAGAAGGCGCAATGGGCCGAGGCATGACGCGGGGGTGGCGGCCGAGATACGACCGAGACTGATATGCTTGATCGTCTTCAAACAAAAGCCGTTGCCTTCGAAATAGCGTTTAACGACTGGTGGCGGTCGCAACCGGGTTCTTTCCGAGACGGCATTAGCCCATCGGCTGCACGTGCCTGCTTTCGCGCAGGATATACCGCCGGCAAGCACGTTTCCGAGCGCCGTTTCGTCTTCAGGGCGGGCCGCATGCGCATCACTGTCTGGGCAACTGGTCCTACGGCAGCGAAGGCGAAAGCCGAAATGGAAGCTGATTTTCGGGCAGCAAAGAAGGGGTGGCCCAAACCGAAGGCTGGCTGGCAGCTCCAGGAGATCAAATGAGTATCAAAAACCACTCAAGCGCACCCGGCGCGAATGTACATTTCGAGCACTATTGCGAGGAAGTCGGCTGCAAGACGTGGGGCGGATTCGGTCACAGCCCATCAAAGGCGATCCCCGTCCGCTGGTGGTGCTGGGAACACTTCCCCTACAAAAGCTATGAGCAGGAACAGGCGCTGAGGAGGAAGCTCGAGGCGGCCGAGCGCGGGGACGTTGACCGATGATCGCCGGATTGATCCTATGCGCATCACTGACGGCCGTCGACGGCGACACGGTAAAATGCGATGGGCAGAATATGCGACTGCTGGGGGAAGGCGTTCCGTTCATCTCGGGCATCGACACGCCGGAGATCGGATCGCACGCGAAGTGCATCAAGGAACGGAAGCTGGCGCTGATCGCCAAGGGGAGGCTGAAAGAGCTTTTGGCGGAAAAGGGATTGCGGGTGATGTTCAGCGGCGCGATAGACCGTACGCCGTCGCACCGGCCCCTCGTAAACATCTACCGAACGAATGGTGAAGAGATAGGCAAAAAGCTGCTGCAGGAGGGCTTTGCCAGGACATGGAGCCCGAGGCGGCCCCACGATTGGTGCAGCGGATAGCGTCCAACGACGGTACGGCAGTTTGTATTGAGCGTGAACTTTGTCGCGATCGTAGTCATGCAACAAGGCCAATGTTACCCATCGCGACCCGCGTCGGACGAAGCTTTACGTTAATAATTGCGAGCGTCCGGTTGCTGCCAAGCGGCTCGCCAAGAAGACGATCGGTTGTTACCGTCAGCTTGCTTACAAGCGCATCGTCCTGCATCAAGCAGTACACCATGTCATTGGCAAGAAGTCCGCGACCTCGGAGCTCTTTCGCTTCTGCTTTCGTCGGAATTCTCAGCCCATCGAAGAGCGTTTTCATCCTATTGTCGATATCGCCCTGATTTGTAATGAGCTGGCCAGGCGGCTGTGCGCGCAAGAGAAGGACATCTAGTTCGGCCTGGGTGAATAGTCCCTTCGAGACGATGGATATGAATGGTTGCCCATCCACTTCATCACGAGCGGTCAGATCTCCTTTTACCGGCACGGCTTGCAGCCATTTCGTGGAATGAACCAATGGTTCATGCTGCCACAGGTTCTGCATCTGAGGGTGTATCGCCAACCTAATCTTGTGAATATCCTCAATATCGCAGCGGCGGCGCGGTCGAAGGTCGCCATCAAAAATCAATCGAAACTCCATCAGAGGAACCCATCTCTTGCATGATCATTGAACAGATAGGGGCGGCGCACATAATGTTCTATCGTCGCCGGTGGTGAGCTGCTCGTAACGTCGACTTATCAACCAAAACTGCCACTCGGGCTAAGCCAACGCAAAGGGGACGGGTCGGCTAAGTCGCCATGTTGACGCATTGCTACACAAGATTATTTCCAGAACAGCGTGCTGACGTACCTCCCGCGCGGCAAGGGCGCCGCCGCCCGGAAGGCTGTCATATTGTTGCTCCAGGCGCTTTTCGGATGGTCGCCGTATTTGCCGCCGCCTCGCTGAGAATGAACGTGCGTCAGGATAGGCGTCGCGTCGGCCCATGGTAGCGATAAAAACCGTTATCGATGCGGATTACCCCAAGAGCTTGATGCCGGCCGATAGTAGAGACATTGCTCCCTCGGCTGTTAGGTTTCCTGCGGCTCCAACCATTGCTTTGCGAGCGTCCGCAAGCAAAGAACTGAGGCGGCTGCGTTCGGGGCTAGGTTTTTTCCCCTCCAGCTCAATGGCGTTTAGAGCTTCCACAAGCAAAGGGGTCTCGGCTCCCGCTTTCCCAAGCTCGGGCAGTGACGACCGAATCTGCTTTGTCAGCTCCAATATCTGTTCAACATCGTTCGATCTTGCGACGATGTCGCCGGCGGTATTTTCCGCTCCCATGATGCCGTTAAACGATCCAATGGAATTGATGTTGTAGGTGATGCTGCCGGTAAGCGCTTTGGTTCGTTCGGTGGTATCGAAACTAAAGCCTTCACCTTTTATGCCGGCCTTTTCCAGGGATAGCGCCCAGTCAAGAATTGCGTTTCTGACAGCTTCAACCACTCCGTGCAACTGAGTTGTAGAAAGGTGGACCGACATTCGTCCCAACTCGACATCAGATCCCTGATTAAGTGACCTGATCACTGAAGGCGGCAGGTGCATCTCTGCGAAGCCCGCGGAGCTTTTTGCGATAAGATCTTCAACTGAGGGAAGAGATTGTCGGAGATTAACTGCTGCGAGCGTCTCGTTTTGCTTATCGGACGATAGGATAATTGGAATCCAGCCATTGTAAGGGTTGAACGCCTGTGGTCGTCCTCGGAGTTTTCGGTAAGGCGGCAAGTCATTGTTTGGGTAGCCGTTAAGTTCATGCTCGACCCAGCCTTCGACCGCACCAAGATTTAGCTTGGCTGCCGCAACCTTGACCTTTCTCAAAATCGTTGTGACCGGGACGCCAGCGTTTAGCGCGTCCCTTTGTATTTCTTCCACAAGTCCCGACATCGAATCAGACCTCCCGAATCCGGACACCTAACCACGGCTCGCATCTCTAGCGCTACACACCGTCGCTGACATTCCACAGCTGGGCTACTGGATTGGTGGGGCTCTTTCTAATTGTCATGTTTCTGGGGTGGTTGTTCTAACCGCCAACGCGCAAAACAATCTGACGCAGCCGGCCGGTTCGGATGGTCACGATATCTGCCGCCCTGACCCAAATGTGAGCAGGAAGGATATATGCAGCCGGGATGATGACGCCGGCTGCATACGGTGCTCACAGTTCTGCCGCTTAAATTTCGTCGGAGACTTCGTTCCACACCTGCTGCACTCCTTCGATATACCAGCAAAGCTGATCGTAAGATGGCCAGCGTCTTGCATCGCCGGTTAGCTGTTCAGCCAATTCTTCCCTTAAATAGCCGTCGCCATCTTCATATATGGCTTCGCAAAGCGCTCGGAAAAGTGCGCCAGCATCCGGGGCCATCGCCTCGGCATCGAGTTCGGCCAGTTGGGCGACCCTTTCCAGCTGGTCGTACTCGGCGGTTTCCATCGCCCATTTGCGCCCCTCTTCGATCCATCCGGGGCGCTGCACTTCCTCAATCTTCTGCTTCGATGCCCTAAGGCGCTCAATGACGGTATTCATGTCGTTATCTCCTATGCTCATCGTTGATTTCAGTTGAAGTTCAAAGGCGCGCCGGGCGATTGCCGACCAATTCTCGTTGGTCGCGTCCATGCGCATCTTCAGTTCATCAGGGAGTGATATGTTCAACGTTGCCATGCCAAGGGAGTCCTATGCGCATAAATGTTTATGCCGCTTTATTATGCGCATAAATTTCTGACAGACGCAAGTGATGCGCATTGCCCGATACTAATTCTTTTGTTCAGCTTTCCCCCGTGTGCGGACGCGGCTACAATTCGTAGCACGTGGGGAGATGAGGCCATGCGTCCGGGTTATCGCGATCCGCAGAAGCGATCGGTGCTTCTCAAGTTTCCGGGCTTAGTGATCGGCGCGGTCGCGTTTGGTGCGGCCGGCGGTTGGACCGCGAGCGACTTGCTGGCCTCATGGAGCGCTTCTGGCGGCTCTGGGCAAGCGTGCAGAATCAAGGGCAATGTCTCCATCGACACGGGCGAGCGTATCTTCCACGTGCCGGGGCAGAAATACTATGCACAGACCAAGATCAGCCCACAGTACGGCGAACGTTGGTTCTGCTCGGAGTTCGAAGCCTGGGCGGCCGGCTGGCGAAAATCGAAATCGTAATGCTTTCTTCCCGCCGCGCGCCGCCGGCGGGGCGCGGGCATGCCGGGGAGGATGCCACAGAGGCGGGGAAAACGGAAAGCCGATTTTCCCCCAGATTTTCCCCCAAGGGCGCGCGCAAAGGGAAACGTTCCGTACCTGAAACGATATCTTATTAATTTTCTTGAGGTTTTTGGTGCCGCTTACGTGACTCGAACACGTGACCCCATCATTACGAATGATGTGCTCTACCGACTGAGCTAAAGCGGCATTTGGCGGCCGAAGCGTGCGGCCTGCGATTTGCATGGCGCTGATACAGGCATTGTCCGAAGATTTCAAGCACCCTGTCATGCCTTTGGCAAAAAAGAGGGCAGGCTGTGGAAGACCGCCCTCAGAGTGCCAGCCGGGTGCGGGAGGCCCTGTATTCGGCCTCCAGCCGGTCGACGAGTTTGGCCACCGGCTCGACGGCCTTGACGGCGCCGATGCCCTGGCCGCTGCCCCAGATGTCTTTCCAGGCCTTGGCGCCGCCGGTTGCCTGTTCGAAATCCATCTTCGACGGGTCGGCGACGGGCAGGTTGTCGGGGTCCATGCCGGCGGCGACGATCGAGGGCTTGAGGTAGTTGCCGTGCACGCCGGTGAAATAGTTGGAATAGACGATGTCGGCGGCCGCGCCCTCGACGATCGCCTGCTTGTAGGCGTCTGCGGCGCGCGCTTCTTGCGTGGCGATGAAGGGCGAGCCGATATAGGCCATGTCGGCCCCCATCGCTTCTGCGGCGAGGATGGCGCCGCCGGTCGAAATCGCGCCGGCAAGCAGCAGCGGCCCGTCGAACCATTCGCGGATTTCCTGGATTAGCGCAAAGGGCGACAGCGTGCCGGCATGGCCGCCGGCGCCCGATGCCACCGCGATCAGCCCGTCGGCACCCTTGCGGATCGCCGAATGGGCGTGGCGATTGTTGATAATATCGTGCAACACGATGCCGCCATAGGAATGCACGGCGGCATTGACCTCGGGCACGGCGCCGAGCGAGGAGATGACAACAGGCACCTTGTATTTGACGCAGAGCGAGAGATCATGCTCCAGCCGCTTGTTCGACATGTGGACGATCTGGTTGACGGCAAAGGGGGCCGCCGGCCGCTCCGGATGGGTGGCGTCGTGGCGGGCAAGCTCCTCGGTGATCTCGGCCAGCCATTCGTCCAGCTGGCTTTCCGGCCGGGCGTTCAGCGCCGGAAAGGCGCCGACAACGCCTGCCTTGCATTGCGCCAGCGTCAGCGCCGGATGCGAAATGATAAAGAGCGGCGAGCCGATCACCGGCAGTCTGAGTTTGTCCTTGAGGATCGGGGGCAGGGCCATGGTTCACCGCTCGCATTGACGTTTACGAAAACGTCAATCTCATAACAGAGAAGAAAAGCCGATAAAAGAGCGGCTGCCATGCCTTCGTCGATTTCCGCCCGATATATCAGGCCCACAAAATGGATAGGGAAGCTTCGCACGCCGGGGAAAGCTGGCGAATATCGCCTGAGATCAACGGCGGGCGATGCTGCAAGGCTTGCGGTTTGCCGCACTTGCCGCTACCGAATTTTGATGGAGAACGGCGGGGATTGCGGTCCGACGCCGGGTTCAAGGTGAAGGACGTAATGTGAGCGGATTAGAAACGGCCATCAGAACAGCGCTCGAAAATGCCGATCGCGACAATCCGGAAGTTCGAGCGAGGATCTACCAGTCGGCCCGCCAGGCGCTGGAAGCCGGCCTGCGCAAGCAGGATATTACCGATGCCGACGCCGTCGCCCATCACCGCCACCGCCTGGAAACCACCATCCACGCCATTGAAGGCGAGGAGCGCGAACGGCTCCACCCCCGCCAAAACCCGCCTGAAGTGCCGGTGCCGCCCGTCGTCGAAATGCCGGCGCCCCCAATACACAGGGGTGATGTCGCCGATATCGACAGCCTGATCGAAAGTCCGGTGGCTGCAGGTGAGGCTGGCCCTCCCGAGGTGGTCATGCACCGGGGCGACGATTCGAGCCTTGATAATGTCCATGCGGCCAATGCCGATCATCTCGCGGCCGCCCCGATCGGCGAGGAGCGGCTGACGCGTGGCGAGCGTGCGACCAGCATGGATTTCCGCCCGGAACGGGCGGCCGGCCGCCGCAAGCCGCGCAAATTCTTTTCGAGGCTTCTCGTCTGGTGCGTCTTGCTTGCCTTCATTGGCATCGGCGCCTGGTGGGCTTATACCTCGGGCCTGCTTTTGACGGCGGCCGAACGCGACACCAGCGTCGCCAATCCGCCGGCGAGCACCCAGCCCGAGGATTTCACCGGCAATGACGACAGCGCCGGCGATGCCGCCACCCACACCGATCAGCCGGTCACGATCGATCCGCAGAACAGTTTTTCGGCCGACTGGATCCCAGTGTTCAAGCCTGAGGAGGCCGACAAGATCAAAAGCGGCCCGCGGGCCCGCACCGAAAACATCACCGAGAATGACGGTCCCGCCGTGCGCCTGATTTCCGAAAGCGGCGCGGCTGACGGCAATATCTCCGTCAGCGTTCCGGCCTCGGTGCTGCAGCAGCTTGCCGGCAAATCCTCGACCATCGCGCTGACGCTGCAATCGACCACCGACGAGCCGACGCAGGTGACGGTCGAATGCAATTTCCAATCGCTCGGCAACTGCGCCCGCCATCGCTTCAGCGTCACCCGCGAAAAGTCGGATGCGCTGCTGCAGGTGAAGTTCGACCGCTCGCTCGCCCCGAATTCGCCGGGCACGCTGACGATCAACAGCGATCTCGACGGCAAGGCGCGCGGCATCAACCTCTTCGCCATCCGCATCCTGCCGGGGCAGTGACCGGCTTCTTACGGCGCCGCGTCTGAAAAGACGCGCGGCGCTGTCCGGCAATTATGTGGGCGGCAGACGACTTATTTCAGGAAGCCGGAGCCGGAGCCGATGATCTCTTCGTCGACCTCGCCGATCGCCGCCTTGTCCTTGCCCTCATAGTCCATCCTGTTCAGCATGTGACGGATGAGCTGCAGGCGTGCACGCCGCTTGTCGTTGGCGCGGATGACGGTCCATGGCGCGAAATCCGTGTGGGTTTCCTTCAGCATCCGATCGCGCTTTTCGCTGTAATCGCCCCATTTCGTCAGCGCCGCGATGTCCATCGACGACAGCTTCCAGACCTTCAGAGGATCGTGCCTGCGATCGTGGAACCGCTTGAGCTGCATCTCCCGGCCGATATCGAGGTAGAATTTGAACAGGAAGATGCCCTCATGGGCGATGATCTTTTCGAGCTGCGGCGCCTGTTTGAGGAAGCTCTCATATTGCTGCGGCGTGCAGAAACCCATGACCGGCTCGACCCCGGCGCGATTGTACCAGGAGCGGTCGAACAGTACGAATTCGCCCGATGTTGGAAACTGCGCGACGTAGCGCTGGAAATACCATTGCCCCTGCTCGCGTTCGGTCGGCTTGGTCAGAGCAACGACGCGTGCAAGGCGAGGGTTCATATGCGCCGAGGAAGCCGAAATCGCGCCGCCCTTGCCGGCAGCGTCCCGGCCCTCGAACAGCGCCATCACCCGTTTGCCTGATGCCTGCAGCCAGAACTGCACCTTGATGAGTTCCACCTGCAGCTTTTCCAGCTGTTCAAGATAGTCCTCCTCGCTCAGTTTCTTCTTGTAGGGAAATTCGCCGGATTCCAGCGCATGGTCCTCCACCCAGTCCGGCAGGACCGGGTCGTCGACGTCGAAGATGCGCTTCTTGCCGCGGATAGTGAGTTCCACGGCCCTGCTTTCGACATCCTCGCTCATATGCTCCTCCAGCGCTGATGGTTTACCCTCCCCGCAGGCGAACATATTTAACCTTGAAAATCAAATCTTTCGCTTGCGGCCCGTGATTTTTTCTCAAGCTTCCGCTGCGGCCTTTCGTTTAAGCGGCGCCAACCGAAAACTTCTGTCATGAATTGCCGCTATCAGGCACAGTTCCAATATAAAGAAAAACGAATCGACGCCGCGAGGCCCACTTGCCAGACGAAATCCCGTGGAGAAAAAGCCTGTTGGCGCGCATTCGGCGCGAACGGCCGGTGCTACTTGCGGCCATCCTCAGCGCCTTGATTGCTCTTGCCGCCGGCATGAACAAGTGGGTCGTGCTCGTACTCCTGCTCGTCTTGAGCTTGACCGCGCTGTTCAACGAGGCGCCGGTGCTCAAGCCGGAACCGGCCGAGCCGGAGGAGACGGAGCCGGAAGCGCCGCCGAGCCGCCTGCCTGATATTTCCGCCACGCTTGCCGGCCTCGATATTCCCGTGATGGTGCTGTCCGAAGACGCCTCGGTGCTCTTCCAGAACCGCGCCGCCGAAAAGGCCTTCGGCGAAGTGGCGCTCGGCGCTCATATATCGGCCCGGCTGCGCTCGCCCGGCGTGCTCGACATGGTGCGCGAAACCATCGCAACCAATGCGCCGAACCAGATCGAGCATTCCGAGCGGCTGCCATCCGAGCGCGTCTATATCGTCCGCAGCGCGCCGGTCGAATTCAAGGCCGACGGCCAGCGCGAGCGGTTTTTCATCCTCTCCTTCCGCGATATATCGGAGGTTCGCCGCATCGACCGCATGCGCTCGGATTTCGTCGCCAATGCCAGCCACGAACTGCGCACGCCGCTCGCCTCGCTGCGCGGCTTCATCGAGACCATTCAGGGGCCGGCGAAGAACGATCAGAAGGCGCAGGCGCAGTTCCTGGGCATCATGTTCGATCAGACGACACGCATGAGCCGGCTGGTCGACGACCTCTTGTCGCTCTCGCGGCTTGAACTGAAATCGCATATCGCCCCGGATGAGAAGGTCGATCTGGTGCCGCTGCTCGGCCATGTCCGCGAACTCGCTGGTGCCGCTGGCCAGAGACGTCGGCGTCGATATCAACCTGCATCTGCCCGACGGCAAGGTCGAGGTGCTGGGAGACCGCGACGAGCTCGTCCAGGTCTTCGAAAACCTGATGGAAAATGCCTGTAAATACGGCCAGGAAGGCAAGGTCGTCGACGTCCGGCTGAAGAATGCAGCCGGCGGGCCCGTCGAGGTCAGCATCATCGACAAGGGGCCGGGCATCCCGGCCGAGCACGTGCCGCGTCTGACGGAACGCTTCTACCGCGTCAGCATCGAGGACAGTCGCTCGAAAAAAGGCACCGGCCTCGGCCTCGCCATCGTCAAACACATCCTCACCCGCCACCGAGCGCGGCTGATCGTCAAATCCGAAGTCGGCAAGGGCACCGATTTTACCGTACGGTTCTGACGGGGAGAGGGGACGTGCCATACGAGACAGCTGAGTTAAGTCCCCTCTCCCCGTAAAACGGGTGCGGGTTAGGGCCTCCAATTTGGGATGCGTCGGCAGTTTCTGCAACGAGAGGTAGATTGAAGGTTCCGACTTTGCCGGTTCTCAACATTCGTACCTCGGTGCTTTTGAGAATTACGTTTTCTTTCAATAATTTAGTCTGTCACAAATGTTTCACGGATTTGACATAAAAGGACGGGGCTTACAGCGCTAAGAGAGTCCCGCCGATGAAAAAAGGCATGCGAGGGCCTCTCTAGAGGCCGCACTCACACAAGCCCAATACCCGGGAGATTCTAATGAACACCTTCAAGCTCACCGTTGCCGCGCTCGCCGCAACCGCAGCTTTCGCTGGCGCTGCCGTCGCCCGTGACCAGATCCAGATTGCTGGTTCGTCCACCGTCCTGCCTTACGCAAAGATCGTTGCCGAGTTCCTTCGGCGAGACCTTCACCAACTTCAAGACCCCGGTCGTCGAATCCGGCGGTACGGGCGCTGGTCTGAAGGAATTCTGCAAGGGCGTCGGCGAAGACACGATCGACATTGCCAACGCTTCGCGTGCGATCAACAAGAACGAAGCCGAAGCCTGCAAGGCTGCCGGCGTGACCGACATCCAGGAAGTCAAGATCGGTTATGACGGCATCGTCTTCGCGACCGACTCTTCCAACCCCGATGTCGCCTACGTTCCCGCCGACATCTACAAGGCCCTCGCAGCCCAGGTCGTCGTCGACGGCAAGCTCGTCGCCAACCCCTACAAGAAGTGGTCGGAAGTCAACCCGAAGCTCCCGGCTGTTGACATCGCCGCCTATATCCCGGGCGAAAAGCACGGCACCCGCGAAGTCTTCGAACAGAACGTTCTCGCCGCCGGCTGCAAGGCTTCGGGCGCAACCGACGTCATCGCCAAGGCAATCTCCGACAAGGCTGCCCAGGGCAAGGCTTGCGTCGCAGTGCGCAAGGACGGCGCTGCCGTTGACATCGACGGCGACTATCCGGAAACCCTGGCACGCATCGCCGCCAACAAGACCGGCGTCGGCGTATTCGGCCTTTCCTTCTATGAAAACAACGCCGACAAGCTCAAGGTCGCAACCGTGAACGGTATCGTTCCGTCCACCGAAACGATCGCCAACGGCACCTATCCGGTTTCCCGCCCGCTGTTCTTCTACGTCAAGAAGGCACATCTCGGCGCCGTTCCGGGCCTGAAGGAATACGTCAACTTCTTCGTATCCGACCAGATGATCGGCCCCGAAGGCCCGCTGGCCGAATACGGCCTCGTTGCCGCTCCGGATGCCGAGCGCGAAGCGATCCGCAAGGCTGTCGAAGCCGGCAAGTCCATGTAATAACTTTGCCGGCGCGGTGCCTCTGAGCCCGCGCCGGCATTGCTTTATGCCCCTGCGTGCCGGCATGTCCGGTGCAGGGTTGAATTCCTTCTCCATGATTGGAAGCCGAAGGCAGGCTGATGAAGCCGCCGGCTTTTTGGGGGCCATGGGCCTGGGGACGTAACGAATGAGCACATCCGTCATACTTCTGTGCCTTGTGGTGATCGGCGCCGCCGCCTATCTGGTCGCGCGCAGCCGTGCCTCAGCACTTGCCGGGGGCAGATCCTCCGCACTGCATTCACGGCCGGCCTATTACGGCGCTTATGCGGCGATCTGGGCCGTTCTTCCTGCCCTCATCGTTCTCTGCGTCTGGCTCTCCGTCAGCCCCGGCATCATCCAGTCCTCCGTTCGCGGTGCTTTCCCTGACGAGGTCAAGGCCCAGGCCACGGTCGAGCAGGATCTGAGCTATTCGATGGTGGCGACGGTCGCCCGCGGCCTGACGATGCTGACTTCGGATGAAACCGCGGCGGTCGCAAACGATCCGGCCGCACTCCAGGCCAAGCTCAGCGAGAAGGGCGTGCCGCTCGCCGGCCAGCCGCAGCCTTACATGGTCACCGCCGCCAAGACGCTCAACGCCATGAGCCTGACGAGCCGCATGGCCATGACTGCGATCGTCTTCGTTCTGGCCGTCGCCGGCGCCTTCTACGCGCTGCGCTCCATCGCGCCCCGCTTCCGCGCCCGTAACCGCGTCGAGCGCGTCATGCTCTGGGCGCTGCTGCTCGCCTCCTCGATCGCCATTCTGACAACGATCGGCATCGTGTTGTCGATGCTGTCGGAGGCCACGCGCTTCTTTGCCGCCGTTCCGGCCGGCGAGTTCTTCTTCGGCACCGTCTGGGATCCGCGCTTTGCCGGCGCTGGCAGCTCGTCCTTCGGCCAGTTCGGCCTGATACCGCTGCTGCTCGGCACGCTCTATATCGGTCTGGTGGCCATGCTGGTCGCCGTGCCGGTCGGGCTTTTCGCCGCCATCTACATGGCCGAATACGCCTCGCCGAAGGTGCGCGGCGTCTCCAAGCCGCTTCTCGAAGTGCTGGCCGGCATTCCGACGATCGTCTACGGCTTCTTCGCGCTCGTCACCGTCGGTCCGTTCCTGCGCGATTTCTCCACTCAGATCAGCGGCCTGCTTTCCGGCAACTACAGCAACTTCATCCAGGCGCAGAGTGTTCTGACCGCCGGTATCGTCATGGGCATCATGCTGATCCCCTACGTGTCCTCGCTGTCGGACGATATCATCACCGCCGTGCCGCGAGCGCTGCGCGACGGTTCGCTCGGTCTCGGCGCCACGCGCTCCGAAACCATCAAGAAGGTGGTCCTGCCTGCAGCCCTTCCCGGCATCGTCGGCGCACTGCTGATGACTGCCTCGCGCGCCATCGGCGAAACCATGATCGTCGTGCTGGCCGCCGGTGTTGCCGCCCGCATCCAGATCAATCCTTTCGAGCCGATGACGACGGTGACCGTCAAGATCGTCAACCAGCTCACAGGCGACCTTGAGTTCACCTCGCCGCAGACGCTGGTAGCCTTTGCCCTCGGCATCACCCTGTTCTGCATCACGCTTTGCCTCAATATCTACGCGCTCTACATCGTGCGCAAATACCGGGAGCAGTACGAATGACGGATATTGTTTCTCCCACGGCCGGCACCGTTTCCAAGGCGCCAGCGCGCCGCGATATCGGCATCAAGCGTCGCTACGCCGCCGAGCGCCGGTTCCAGGTCTATGGCATCGCCGCCATCACCTTCGGTCTCGTCTTCCTGTTCATCCTGCTGTGGACGGTGATCGGCAAAGGCTACACTGCCTTCCAGCAGACGGCGATCACCCTGCCGATCGAATTCGCCGAGAAGACGATCGATCCTGATAACAAGCGTGCGAGCGATCCTTCGGTGCTGGTCGCCGCCAATTACCCGGTTCTGCTGCGCGACGCGATCGTCAAGCAGCTGAACATCAATGCTTCGAGCAAACCTGACGTGCGCGAGGCGACCGCCATGCTCTCCAAGAGCGCGCCGATCCAGCTGCGCGATATGGTCGTCGCCGATCCCTCGCTCATCGGCAAGACGGTCAATGTCTCGCTGCTCGCCGACGCCAATATCGACAGCGCCAACAAGGGCCAGATCGATCTCTCCGTCGATGAGAAGAACCGCAAGGTCAACGACAAGCAGGTGACCTGGATGAACCAGCTGAAGGCGAGCGGCGCTCTTCAGAAAGAGTTCAACACCGGCCTGTTCGTCAACGGCAACTCCAGCCGTCCGGAGGCCGCCGGCCTTGGCGTCGCCCTCATCGGCTCGCTCTACCTGATGCTGATCGTGCTGGCGCTTTCCCTGCCGATCGGCGTTGCCGCCTCGATCTACCTCGAGGAGTTCGCGCCGAAGAACAAGCTGACGGACCTGATCGAGGTCAACATCAACAACCTCGCTGCCGTTCCCTCGATCGTCTACGGTCTGCTCGGCCTTTCCGTCTTCATCAACTTCATCGGCCTGCCGCGTTCGGCCTCGCTGGTCGGCGGCCTGGTGCTGACGCTGATGACCCTGCCGACGATCATCATCGCCACCCGCGCGGCACTGCGCGCCGTGCCGCCGTCGATCCGCGCCGCAGCGCTCGGTCTCGGCGCCTCGAAGATGCAGATGGTGTTCCACCACGTCCTGCCGCTTGCCATGCCCGGCATCCTCACCGGCACGATCATCGGCCTGGCGCATGCGCTCGGCGAAACCGCGCCGCTGCTCCTGATCGGCATGGTCGCCTTCGTCGCCAACGCGCCGACCACGCCGCTCGAACCCTCGACGGCCCTGCCGGTGCAGGTCTATATGTGGGCGAACGAGGCCGAACGTGCCTTCGTGGAGCGTACTTCGGGTGCCATCATCGTCCTGCTCCTGTTCCTGATCGTCATGAACATGGGCGCCATCCTCTTGCGTCGTCGCTTCGAGCGCCGCTGGTAAACGGAGTTAAACATCATGAACATGTTGACGGAAGCTGCAGTTGAAAAGGCGCTGGATCAGAAGATGAGCAACGTCCCGTATAAGATGATCGGACAGGATGTCTCGGTTTACTACGGCGAGAAGCGCGCGCTTTTCGATGTGAACCTGAACATCCGCGAAAACACCGTAACTGCCCTGATCGGCCCTTCGGGCTGCGGCAAGTCGACCTTTCTGCGAAGCCTCAACCGCATGAACGACACGATCGAGGGCTGCCGCGTCACCGGCAAGATCACGCTTGATACAGACGATATCTATGATCCCGACATCGACGTCGTCGAGCTGCGCGCGCGCGTCGGCATGGTGTTCCAGAAGCCGAACCCGTTCCCGAAGACGATCTACGAAAACGTCTCCTACGGCCCGCGCATCCATGGCCTGGCCAAGTCGAAGGCCGATCTCGACCAGATCGTCGAGACAAGCCTGCAGCGCGCCGGCCTCTGGAACGAGGTCAAGGACCGCGTGCACGAGTCCGGCACCGGCCTCTCCGGCGGCCAGCAGCAGCGCCTGTGCATTGCCCGTGCCGTCGCCGTCAGCCCTGAGGTCATCCTGATGGACGAGCCCTGCTCGGCGCTCGACCCGATCGCCACCGCCAAGGTCGAGGAGCTGATCCACGAGCTGCGCGAGAACTACACGATCGTCATCGTCACCCACTCCATGCAGCAGGCGGCGCGCGTGTCGCAGCGCACGGCCATGTTCCACCTCGGCAACCTCGTCGAGGAGAACGACACCGACAAGATGTTCACCAACCCGGACGATCCGCGCACCCAGGACTACATCATGGGTCGCTTCGGCTGATTGCGGCAGTCCGAAGCCTTCCCGTTATTCGAGGACAAAGCCCCATGGCATCGACACATATTTATTCTGCCTATGATGATGATCTCAAGTTCCTCTCCAGGCGGATTTCCGAAATGGGCGGCCTAGCCGAGCAGATGGTCGCCGAATCCGTTCGCGCCCTGGTCAACGGCGACACCGCGCTGGCGCAGAAGGTCATCTCCGACGATGTGATCCTCGATCACACCGAACGCGAAATCGGCGACAAGGCGATTGTCACCATCGCCCGCCGCCAGCCGATGGCCTCGGACCTGCGCGAAATCATGGGTTCGATCCGCATCGCCGCCGATCTTGAACGCGTCGGCGACCTCGGCAAGAACACCGCCAAGCGCGTCATCGCCGTGCAGAGCACCGGCGTTCCGCGCAAGCTCGCCCGCGGTCTCGAGCATCTGTCCGAGCTGGCGCTCGTCCAGCTCAAGGAAGTGCTCGACGTCTATACGACGCGCGCCGCCGACAAGGCGACCGCCATCCGCGAGCGCGACAACGAGATCGACGCGATGTACACGTCGCTGTTCCGCGAACTCCTGACCTATATGATGGAAGATCCGCGCAACATCACGAGCTGCACGCATCTTCTCTTCTGCGCCAAGAACATCGAGCGCATCGGCGATCACGCCACCAATATCGCCGAGACGATCTACTACATGGCAACCGGCGCCCAGCCGGAAGGCGACCGTCCAAAGGACGACAGCGCCAACACCGTCGGTGCCGCCACGGAATAACCGTGCCGGACCAGCCCATCGCGTGCGCGCCCGTCCGGGCGCGCAAAGAGGTCGCAGCCAATTTCTGATTTTGCGCGGGATCCCTTGCTTAAATCACCCCCGGTTTAAGGATCGTGCGCGAGGAGACGGACACGCATGATCCCGAGAGTTGCAGTTGTTGAAGACGAGGAAGCCCTCAGCGTGCTTCTCCGTTATAATCTCGAAGCGGAAGGCTTCGAAGTCGATACCATCCTGCGCGGCGACGAGGCCGAAATCAGGCTTCAGGAGCGAACGCCCGATCTTCTCATCCTCGACTGGATGCTGCCCGGCGTCTCCGGCATCGAACTCTGCCGGCGCCTGCGCATGCGGCCGGAAACCGAACGGCTGCCGATCATCATGCTGACGGCGCGCGGCGAGGAGAGCGAGCGCGTCCGCGGTCTGTCCACCGGCGCCGACGATTACGTCGTCAAGCCGTTCTCGACCCCCGAGCTCGTTGCCCGCGTCAAGGCCATGCTGCGCCGCGCCCGCCCGGAGGTGCTGTCCTCGGTGCTGAAATGCGGCGATATCGAGCTCGACCGCGAAACCCACCGCGTCCATCGCAAGAGCCGCGAAGTCCGCCTCGGCCCGACCGAATTCCGCCTCTTGGAATTCCTGATGTCGTCGCCGGGCCGAGTCTTTTCCCGCTCGCAATTGCTCGACGGCGTCTGGGGCCACGATATCTATGTCGACGAACGCACCGTCGACGTCCATGTCGGCCGCCTGCGCAAGGCGCTGAACTTCTCCAACATGCAGGATGTCATCCGCACCGTCCGCGGCGCCGGTTATTCGATGGAAGCCTGAGGGCGCCGTCTGGTTGGTCCGGGCGTCGGAGCCGCGTAACGCAAAACGCGGCCGACAGATCACTGCACGGTGCGGTTCCTGCCGCTCGCGTCCCCCACACTCCGTCGTCCTCGGGCTTGACCCGAGGACCCATACGAGTGGGGCACTTCGTTTCCATGAACGAGCGGCATGCGCGCGGCATGGATACTCGGGTCAAGCCCGAGTATGACGGAGAACGGGGACAGCGGCCGGCAAGAGGCGCGACGTCTGGCGGAATTCCAGCAAGATTGCGCGGGTGGTTTGCGTGGGAACGCGGAAATAGAGAGGGCACTCCAAGAAACCCAACACGCACTTGGCGGTTCTTACCGCATGCGTTCCCCCACACTCCGTCGTCCTCGGGCTTGCCCGAGGACCCATGACCGCAAGCACCGCGTTCGCGTCACCCAATCAAAAAACGGGCCTTCCAGCCCGTTTTCGCATTTCCAGCAATGGTTGTCCGCTCAGCTGACCCGCGCTGCCGCCCGGCGCCGTTCGTTGACCGGCTGATAGGCAAGCTTCTGGTGATAGCTGCAATAGGGCGAATTATCCGGGAATTCGCAGCCGCAGAAGTGGAAGTCGTCCTTCAGCGGATCGCCGACCGGCCATTTGCAGGTGCGTTCGGTCAGTTCCGTCAGGCCGAGGCGGCGGGAAATCGGCACGACCACATTGCCCTTCGGAACATATTCCATTTCCTCGACGGCATCGATCTCGATCTCTTCCTTCAGCATCGTTGCGCCCTGCTGGCGGGTCACGGTGCGGGTGGTGATCCGGGAGGCGTAGTTCGGCGCGCGCGGCGCCGATGTCTGGCGCTTCGGCGTGCGCGCCGCGGTGGCTGTGCCGCCGGCCTTGGCGCGGCCCGGCAGGCTCAGCCGGTGCACCTTGCCGATAACGGCGTTTCGGCTCACGCCGCCAAGTTGTGCCGCGATCTGGCTGGCGCTCAGCCCTTCGGACCACAGCTTCTTGAGTTTCTCGACCCGCTCGTCTGTCCAGTTCATGCCCTGTCTCCACCTTTTGCGTTGGTGATGGCAGAATCCCTCACCGTTGTCCCGGAAGCCTCCGAAACAAGAAACGCTTGATCAATTTTGGTGACTAGTTCCGCCGCATGCAGTCTAGTAATTGAACTTTAACCTAGTGTGAGGCTGACTCCGTGACAAGAGTCGCGGGAATCCGGATGAATCGAATTCCGAGTTTTCCCCAACTTGCTGCCTCTGCGTGTCATTTCTGCAATAATGCCTGTTGAAGGCTGATAATGCCGCTGTACAAGCTTGCTGCATCCGCTAAGGGCGCAGTTTTGTTGACATTGCAGCGCGAAAAGGAAATAGTACCGATCGCCGCCGAAAGGCGGCATTTTTGATTTTTCGGGCCCGGTTTTCTTAGCCGGAGTCCGTGCTTGACAACACTGATCGGGAGACCCGCGCCATGGCCGAAGCCGCGCCGCTTTATGACACCTATTCTCGTGCCCCGCTGCGGTTCGAGCGAGGGCAGGGCGTATGGCTGATCACCGAAAGCGGCGAGCGCTATCTCGATTTCGGCGCCGGCGTCGCCGTCACCTCCGTCGGCCATGGCAATCCCCATGTGGTCGCCGCCTTGAAGGAGCAGGCCGACAAGGTCTGGCACCTCTCCAACATCTATGAGATCCCCGGCCAGGAGCGCCTGGCCAAACGGCTGACGGAGGCCACCTTCGCCGACAAGGTGTTCTTCACCAATTCCGGTGCCGAGGCGCTCGAATGCGCGATCAAGACGGCGCGCCGCTATCAGTTTTCCAAGGGCCATCCCGAGCGCTTCCATATCATCACCTTCGAAGGCGCCTTCCATGGACGCACGCTTGCGACGATCGCCGCCGGCGGCCAGGAGAAATATCTCGAAGGCTTCGGCCCCAAGACGCCGGGTTTCGATCAGGTGCCGTTCGGCGACATCGAGGCGGTGCGCGCCGCCACCACCGATGCGACGGCGGCAATCCTCATCGAGCCGGTGCAAGGCGAGGGCGGCGTGCGCCCCGCCACAGCTGAGTTCATGAAGGCGCTGCGCCAGATCTGCGACGAGAAAGGCCTGCTGCTGATCCTCGACGAGGTCCAGACCGGGGTTGGCCGCACCGGCAAGCTCTTCGCCCATGAATGGTCGGGCATCACGCCCGACATCATGGCTGTCGCCAAGGGCATCGGCGGCGGCTTCCCGCTCGGCGCCTGCCTTGCCACATCAGAGGCCGCCTCCGGCATGAAGGTCGGCACCCATGGTTCGACCTATGGCGGCAATCCGCTGGCCATGGCCGTCGGCGGCGCCGTACTCGATGTTATCCTCGCGGACGGCTTCCTGGAACATGTGCGCGACGTCGCGCTGGTCTTCCGTCAGGGGCTGGCCTCGCTGAAGGACCGTTATCCCGATGTGATCGAGGATATCAGGGGCGAGGGCCTGCTGCTCGGCGTCAAGGCGGCCGTTCCCTCGGCCGAACTGCTGCAGGCGATCCGCGCCGCGCATCTGCTCGGCGTGCCGGCCGGCGACAACGTCATTCGCCTTCTTCCGCCGCTCGTCGTCACCGCCGAGGAAGCCCGCGAGGGTCTCGCCCGCCTCGAGCGCGCCGCCGAGAGCATCCGCGCCTCCAAGGTCAAGAAGACGGCTTGAAGGGATTGCCGCCTTCGGGCGCACGACAGGTAAGAACATGGCTCCTAAACATTTCCTCGATCTTTCGGCCGTCACATCGGCCGACCTCAGAACCATCATGAACGATGCGCTTTCCCGCAAGCAGGCCTTCAAGGCCGGCCAGGGCGACAAGCCGCTCGGCGGCAAGATGCTGGCGATGATCTTCGAGAAGCCGTCGACGCGCACCCGCGTCTCCTTCGACGTCGGCATGCGCCAGCTCGGCGGCGAAACGCTGTTTTTGTCCGGCACCGAAATGCAGCTCGGCCGCGCCGAGACGATCGGCGACACCGCCAAGGTGCTGTCGCGCTATGTCGATGCGATCATGATCCGCACCACCGAGCACTCGCGCCTGCTGGAGCTTGCCGAGCATGCGACCGTGCCCGTGATCAACGCGCTGACGGATGACACCCATCCCTGCCAGATCATGGCCGACATCATGACCTTCGAGGAGCATCGCGGCCCGATCAAGGGCAAGACCATCGCCTGGACCGGCGACGGCAACAATGTGCTGCATTCGCTGGTCGAGGGGGCCGCGCGTTTCGGCTACCGCATGAACATGGCCGTACCCCTTGGTTCGGAGCCCAAGGATCACTATCTGAACTGGGCCCGCAATGAGGGCGCCGAAATCATGCTCTGCCATGATGCCGACCGCGCGGTCGAAGGCGTCGATTGCGTGGTGACCGATACCTGGGTCTCCATGAATCAGGAACATCGGGCCCGGGGTCATAACGTCTTTCAGCCTTATCAGGTCAATGCGGCCTTGATGGCCAAGGCCGGTAGCGATGCATTGTTCATGCATTGCCTGCCTGCCCATCGCGGCGAGGAAGTGACGGATGAGGTGATCGACGGCCCGCAATCCGTGGTCTTCGATGAAGCGGAAAACCGTCTTCACGCGCAGAAGTCGATTCTTGCTTGGTGCCTGGGCGCGATCTGAACCATAATCGGACGCCGCGCGCGAACAACGCGCGGCCGCGCGAGCGAAGGGCACACTTGCTCATCGCTTGAAAACTAGGAGTGAAAGCCATGGCAGAAGCTGCAGCCGCCCTCGGCCAGTTCGATTTCGCCGGCGATGACCATGTCGTCCCTTTCCAGGTGGAGGGTCTGGATGTGCGCGGCCGCGCCGTCCAGCTCGGCCCGATGCTCGATGCGATCCTCGAGCGCCATCATTATCCCGCGCCCGTCGCCCGGCTGCTTGCCGAAGTCGTCGTGCTGACGGTGCTGCTCGGCACCTCGCTGAAGTTCGACGGCAAGTTCACCGTGCAGACCAAGGGCGATGGCCCGGTCGATCTCCTCGTCGCCGATTTCTCGACGCCGGAAAATGTCCGCGCCTATGCCCGTTTCGATCAGGCGCTGCTTGCCAAGGCGGTTGAAGCGGGCGAAACCGAGCCGGAACAGCTGCTCGGCAAGGGGGTGCTCGCCTTCACCATCGACCAGGGCAAGTTCGCGCAGCCCTATCAGGGCATTGTCGCGCTTGACGGCACCTCGCTCGAGGAGATTGCCGGTGTCTATTTCCGCCAGTCGGAACAGATCCCGACGCGCGTGCGCCTTGCCGCGGCCGAGCTCTTCGATCGCGACGATGCCGGCAAGCCGCGCCATCGCTGGCGGGCCGGCGGCCTCGTCGCCCAATTCCTGCCCGAAGCGCCTGAGCGCATGCGCCACCCGGATCTCCACGGCGGCGATGGCGATAACGGCGACCGCCCGCATGGCGAGGACGACGCCTGGGTCGAAGCCCGCTCACTGGTCGAGACGATCGACGCCGACGAGTTGACCGACCCGCTTGTCGGCACCGAGCGGCTCTTGTTCCGGCTGTTCCACGAACGCGGCGTGCGCGTCTACGAACCGCGCGCCGTCTTCGATCGCTGCAGCTGTTCGCGCGACAAGATCAAGGGCGTGCTGAAGGGCTTTTCGGCCGAGGAGATCGAGGAAAGCCAGGAAAACGGCGAGATCGCCGTGACCTGCGAATTCTGCTCGACCACCTACCGGTTCGAGCCGACCGAGCTTCAGCCGGCTGAGTAGGATCGATTGAGGACACGTCGAACAAATACAAAAGATTAGCGATGATCCCAGCACAGTGACTCGACTTTCGGTAGTCACTGTGCACCTATTATCCAACTGGCTCTTTGGGGATGGGGCCTTCATGCGCTTTTTGTATTTCGTACTCGCATTCATGGCTGCGATGCCACGAATTGGCTTGGCTGATGACGAGACAATCCAATGGAAAGAGGTCGGGGGCTGGAGCGTGGCTGTCGACCCGACTTTAGACAATGGCTGTTTTGTTCTGACTTCCTTTGATGACGACACCATTTTTCGTCTTGGCTTCAATTTCCGAAAAAAGGACAACCCTCTTTACATTCTGCTCGGAAATCCAAACTGGAAATCCTTAGAGAAAGGTAAGCATTATCCCATCGAACTCTCGTTCGACCAGTCTAAACGGACGGTTGATGCGAGAGGTCTGGATCTCGCTGGCCTCAAATCATTATGGATTGATTTCAAGGATCCCGATTTGGTTGAGGAGTTCGCTGGCAAACTGAGTTTCCGCGAGCTTTAGAGGAAAGCAGATTGTTGCCCTCGGTCTGAAAGATTCCGCCCGGGCAGCGGATGAGTTGCTCGCCTGCCAAAAGGCGGTAAACGATGCGGTCGCAAAACAGCCGGCGCCGCCACAATCAAAAGATCCGTTCGAAGCAAAGCCGGGCACCCAGGCCTCGGATCCTTTTGACCTTTAGCAGATTGATGACTGGGCAAGCCCGAGGATCCACGACCGCGGGTACGGCGTCCATGTCGGTACTGACTGGAAGGCTGCATCCGGCCGCAGGCGGCCGCATCCACGCGCAGTGCTTGCCGCATGGGTCCTCGGGTCAAGCCCGAGGACGACGGAGAGTGGGAAGAAACGAGCGGCAAGAGGCGATACGTCTCGGAATTCCAGCAAAATGCGCAAGCGAATTTGCGTGAGAAGCACGTAAAGCAAACCCCACTTCCAACAAAACCGCTGCGCACTTTTGCTGAAGTTGTTCCCGGCCTCTCGCCTCTTGCCGGCCGTTGTCCCCACGCTCCGTCGTCCTCGGGCTTGACCCGAGACTCATGCGGCAAGCACGGCGTTCGTGTTCGCACTGACGAAGCGACCGCGAACCTGCGCGCTCAATTGAGCACGCGCAGCAGCCCAGGTGAATCCAGCGAGAAGGCGGGGATGTCGACGTCGAACAGTTCGCCTTCGTCCGTTTCCATCTGGTAATGGCCGAACATCAGCCCGGAGGGCGTGTCGAGCGGGCAGCCGGAGGAATATTCGTAGGTGTCGCCGGGGCTGAGCCGCGGCTGTTCGCCGACGACGCCGGGGCCGGTCACCTCGTCCACCACGCCGTTCTGGTCGGTGATGTTCCAGTAGCGGTTGATGAGGCGAACGGCGACGCCGGAATTGTTGCTGATGACAATCCGGTAGCCCCAGACATAGCGATCGTCTTCCGGATCGGATTGCTCCTCCAGATAGAATGGTTCGACGACGACTTCGATATCTCTAGTGAGGGCGCGATACATGCCTTGCACCTTAGTCAAGATATGTTACCCGTATCTTATAAGAAGGCCCTATCCGTCAAGAAACGGAACGTTGATCGGTGATGAAACAGCCGTGATCGCATGGTTTTCGATCGTTAAGCCTAATTGTCAGTATTATTTTATTTGGCAGAGCCGGTGCGCCGATCCCGCGGCCGAACCCGGAGGCTCGGCCGCCAATGATGTCGATCAGGCCGAGGCCTTGGCAAGCGCCTTGGCGAAATCCTCGATCAGGTCGTCCGTATCCTCGATGCCGGCCGAAAGACGAACGGTGCCCGGCGAGATGCCGAGTTCGGCGCGCGCCTCTTCCGTCAGGTTCTTGTGGGTCGTCGTCGCCGGATGGGTGATCAGGCTCTTGCTGTCGCCGAGATTGTTGGAGATCTTGATGATATCGAGCGCGTTCTGCAGCGCGAAGGCCGCGTCCTTGCCGCCCTTCAGTTCGAAGGCGACAAGCGTCGAGCCGCCGGTCATCTGCCTGGCGATGATGTCGGCCTGCGGGTGGTCCTTGCGGCCGGGATAGATAACCTTGGCGACCTTGTTCTGCTCGGCCAGGAAATCGGCGATCTTTGCGGCATTCTGCGTCTGCTGACGCACGCGCAGCGGCAGCGTCTCGATGCCCTTCAGCAGCGTCCAGGCGTTGAACGGCGACATGGCCGGGCCGGTATGGCGGAAATAGTCGTGCAGGTTCTCGTCGATCCAGGCCTTGTCGGCCAGCACCACGCCGCCGAGGCACCGGCCCTGGCCGTCGATATGTTTGGTGGCGGAATAGACGACGATATGGGCGCCGAGTTCCAACGGCTTCTGGAAGAGCGGCGTGGCGAAGACGTTGTCGACCACTACCTTGGCGCCGACCTGGTTGGCGAGTTTTGCCACGCCGGCGATATCGACGATCTCGAGCGTCGGGTTGGTCGGGCTTTCCAGGAAGAACACCTTGGTGTTCGGCCGGATTGCCTCTTCCCAATTCTTGAGGTCGCGGCCGTCGACCAGCGTGCATTCGATGCCGTATTTCGGCGCCAGCGTTTCCACCACCCAGCGGCAAGAACCGAAGAGGGCGCGCGCGGCAACGATATGGTCGCCCGCCTTGACCTGGCAGAGGATCGCGGCGCTGACGGCGGCCATGCCGGAGGCGGTGGCGCGGGCATCTTCGGCACCTTCGAGCATGCACATGCGCTTTTCGAACATGTCGTTGGTCGGGCTGCCGTAGCGGGCGTAGATGTAGCCGTCCGTCTCGCCCTTGAACCGGGCCTCGGCGGCTTCCGACGTGTCATAGACGAAGCCCTGCGTGAGATAGATTGCCTCGGACGTTTCGCCATATTGCGAACGCAGCGTGCCGCCATGGACGAGTTGGGTTGCCGGGCGCCAGGTCTTGCTCATGCCATCACCTTCAAATAACAAAAAAACCGGCCGCAAAAGCAGACCGGTTTCATAACCCGGTCTTTTTAGCCACTTGTTTAACGTGGCTGCAAGCCGACCGGCCAAATCACCACGGGATAAATCTGCAATACTGCTGTTAGCTGCTTGCGTCAATTCCCCGTATTTGGTTTTGTCGGCGCAAAAGATGGATGGGGCATGATGGCTCGCAAAACTGGAATTCTGGCGGACCGCGCGATCGCAGCGCTGTTTGAAACGGGGCGTCTTAACTCCGAGCGGGAGCTGGACCGCGATCAGATCCAGCCGGCAAGTCTGGACCTGCGCTTGGGGTCCAAGGCCTTTCGCGTCCGCGCCTCCTTCATGCCCGGTCCCTCGCATCTCGTGTCGGACAAGCTCGACCGCCTCAGCCTGCACGTGATCGATCTGTCCCAGGGCGCGGTGCTCGAAACCGGCTGTGTCTACATCGTGCCGCTGATGGAGAGCTTGGCGCTGCCGGCCGATATGTCGGCCTCGGCCAATCCGAAGAGCTCGACCGGCAGGCTCGATATCTTCACCCGCGTCATCACCGATTACGCCCAGGAATTCGACAAGATTCCACCAGGCTATTCCGGCCCGCTCTATCTCGAAATCAGCCCGCGCACCTTTCCGATCGTCGTGCGCCGCGGCTCGCGCCTGTCGCAGATCCGCTTCCGCGTCGGCCAGTCCATGCTCGGCGAACCGGAACTCTTGAAGCTGCACGAAAGCGAGACGCTCGTCGCCAGCAAGCAGCCGAACGTATCGGGCGGCGGCATCGCGCTGTCGATCGATCTCAGCGGCGACAAGGACGGCCTGATCGGCTATCGCGGCAAGCACCACACCGCCGTCGTCGATGTCGACGAGAAGGACCAGCACGACATCTTCGATTTCTGGGAGCCGCTCTATAGCCGTGGCCGCAACGAACTGATCCTCGATCCCGACGAATTCTATATCCTCGTCTCGCGCGAGGCCGTGCATGTGCCGCCGGATTATGCCGCCGAAATGACCCCGTTCGATCCGCTGGTCGGCGAATTCCGCGTCCACTACGCCGGCTTCTTCGATCCGGGCTTCGGCCATGCGCCTGCCGGCGGGCGCGGCAGCCGCGCCGTGCTCGAAGTGCGCAGCCACGAAGTGCCCTTCATCCTCGAGGACGGCCAGATTGTCGGCCGCCTCGTCTACGAACACATGCAGGAAAAGCCGGCGAGCCTCTACGGCTCCGGCCTCGGCTCCAACTACCAGGCCCAGGGCCTCAAACTCTCGAAACACTTCCGCATCTGAGGCGCAGCACTCGAGGGCGACTTGACAGCAGCCCCCATCTGTTGGAAATCTCAACCCGTCGCGGGTGTAGCTCAATGGTAGAGCAGCAGCTTCCCAAGCTGAATACGAGGGTTCGATTCCCTTCACCCGCTCCAGCCCCTCGTCACAGAAATCTCATTCTTCGTCCGTGTCGCCCGCGATGCGCTTGACCGCATCGGCGGCGGTTTCCAGCAGTCGCTCCGACATGGCCTCATCGGTCATGATGCGAGAGATGGTTACGGCGCCGACCATGAGGGACAGCACGATCATGGCTTTCTCGTACTGTTTTGTGCCGTCCGATGCCGGGATCAATTCGTCGAGGATCCGAAGATGCGCTTCAATGCCATCCTGGAACGGAGCGCGCACCTCTTCGCTCTGGCGCGCCGCATCGGATCCGAGCGCAGCCAGGGGGCAGCCGTCGCCTTTCTCTTCCTGGTGCCCGGTCGACAGATACATGCCGACAACCGCGCCGAAGGGATCGCTGCTTCCGGCGGCAACTCTCGACCACCGGCGAATTGCACTCTCCATCGCTCGGCCGGACGCCAGCGCCGCAAGATCGTCTTTCGATCGGAACTGTTTGTAAAATCCGCCTTGGGTGAGGCCGGCACCTTTCATCAGATCTTTCAGTCCGATGCCGTCGAAACCATGCTCCCGGAAGAGCCGGCTTGCGACATTGATCACCGTTTCGCGGTTGGCCTCGGCCTGGGCACGGCTGACTCTCATAGCGACCTCCAATTAGATTTCATTTGACATCTATACCAGTTTTAGAGTTAGATCGCAATCTAAATGATCCGCCGTGCCGGTCAATAAGGGTTAATGAGATGAATCGCAAAATATTACTTGGCGCTTTCGCACTTGTGGCTGCTGCCGGCGCCACCGCTTTCGTGCTTTTCGAGGAGCCGTCCAAAGCCAGTGCAAAAGCCGCCGATCCCCGCACGGCACCCCCCTTCGTCAAGCTGGTGGAGGCAAAAAACCCGGAGGCAGCCGAACGCACCTTCACGGGCACCATCGCCTCCCGGGTGCAGAGCAATCTCGGCTTCCGTGTGCCCGGCAAGATCATGCAGCGTTATGTGGACGTTGGCGTGCCGGTCAAGGCCGGTCAGCCGCTGATGCGTGTCGACGAGACCGATCTGCGTCTGGCTTTGACGGCGAAACGAAACGCGGTCGCCGCAGCGCAAGCAGTGCTGATCCAGGCGCAAGCCGACGAGCGGCGCTATGCCGCCTTGGTGAAAAATGGATTGGCCGCGACGCCGCAGCGCTATGAGCAGGCAAAGGCAGCCCTCGACACCGCCACCGCGCAGCTTGCCGCGGCGGAAGCGGACGCGAAGGTCGCAGAGAATGAGACCGCCTATTCCGTCCTCGTTGCCGATACCGATGGGACGGTTGTCGAAACGCTCGGCGAGCCGGGGCAGGTGGTGACGGCAGGACAAACCGTCGTCCGGCTCGCACAGGCCGGTCCGCGTGAAGCACTGGTCTGGCTTCCTGAATTCCTGCGGCCTGAGATCGGTCAGACAGCCGATGCCAGCATCTACGGAAACGAAGGCCGGCGGGACAGGGCGCGGCTGCGGCAGATTTCCGACGCCGCCGACCCTCAAACCCGCACCTATGAAGCGCGCTGGGTTCTGGATGGCGCAGCAGCGTCGGCCCCGCTGGGCGCGACGGTGACGATCAGGATCTCCAACAGCAGGGGACCATCGCAGGCCGCGGTGCCTGTCGGCGCGGTTCTGGATGACGGCAGCCGAACCGGCGTGTGGGTCTTCGATGAGAAATCTTCAACCGTCCACTTCAGGCAGGTGAAAATTGAACAAATAGGCGAGGAGGTCGCGGTGGTTTCCAGCGTTAAAGCAGGCGAGCCGGTCGTCGCTCTCGGCGCCCATCTGCTGCAGGACGGCGCCAGCGTGCGCACCAAGGTAGAACAGGCAGAGGCGGCAAAACAATGAACTTCAATCTATCCGCGCTCGCCGTCCGCGAACGGGCCGTTACGCTGTTCTTCATCATTCTGCTGGCCGCCGCCGGCGCCTATGCCTTCGTCAAGCTTGGGCGCGCGGAGGACCCCTCATTCACCATCAAAACCTTGACCGTGACGACCGTGTGGCCGGGCGCGACGGCGCGCGAGATGCAGGATCTGGTCGCCGAGCCGCTGGAGAAGCGCCTCCAGGAACTCACCTGGTACGATCGTGTCGAGACGACAACCCGGCCGGGATACGCCTTTTTGACTGTGACGCTGAAGGACAGTACGCCGTCCACGGCGGTCGAAGAGGAATTCTACCAGGCCCGAAAGAAGCTTGGGGACGAGGCCCGCAATCTGCCCCAGGGCGTCTTCGGTCCTTTCGTCAACGACGAGTATTCCGATGTCAGCTTCGGCCTTTATGCGCTGAAGGCCAAGGGCATGCCGATGCGCGAGCTGGTGCGCCAAGCCGAGGTGATCCGTCAGGATCTTCTGCATGTGCCTGGCGTCAAGAAGATCAACATCCTCGGTGAGCGGCCCGAACAGATCTTTGTCGAATTTTCCTATGCGAAGCTCGCCACCCTCGGCATTTCGGCACAGGACATCGCGGCCGCTCTGCAGCGGCAAAACGCCGTGACGCCGGCGGGGTCGATCGATACGCGCGGCCCGCAGGTCTTCATTCGCTTCGATGGCGCCTATGACAGCATCCAGGCGATCGCCGACACGCCGATCGTCGCAGCTGGACGCACGCTGAAACTCTCGGATTTTGCCGAAGTGCGGCGCGGTTACCAAGATCCGGCCACCTATCTCATCCGCCATGACGGCGAGCCCGCCATCATGCTCGGCGCGGTGATGCAGCAGGGCTGGAACGGTCTGGAACTCGGCAAGGCGCTGGAGGAAAGATCCTCCGCGATCGCCAAGACCCTGCCGCTCGGCATGACGCTCGCCAAGGTCAGCGACCAGGCCGTCAATATCCAGGAGGCCGTCGGCGAGTTCATGCTGAAATTCGCCATGGCGCTCGGCGTCGTGTTGTTCGTCAGCCTCGTCAGCCTTGGCTGGCGCGTCGGGATCGTCGTGGCTCTGGCCGTTCCGCTGACCCTTGCCGTCGTCTTCCTCATCATGCTGGAGACCGGCCGGTTCTTCGATCGCATCACCCTCGGTGCGCTGATCCTGGCGCTCGGCCTTCTGGTCGACGACGCCATCATCGCCATCGAGGTGATGGTGGTGAAGATGGAAGAGGGGATGGATCGCATCAAGGCGGCCGCCTATGCCTGGAGCCATACGGCGGCCCCGATGCTGTCGGGCACGCTCGTGACGATCATCGGCCTGATGCCGGTCGGCTTTGCCCGGTCGACCGCCGGCGAATATGCCGGCAATATCTTCTGGGTCGTCGGCTTTGCGCTGATCGTATCCTGGGTCGTCGCGGTGATCTTCACGCCCTATCTCGGTGTCAAGATGCTGCCGGCGATCAAGCCGGTCGAAGGCGGCCATCACGCCATCTACAACACCCCGAATTACCGGCGCCTACGGCGGCTGATCGAGTTTACGGTGCGCCACAAGTTCGTCACCTGTGCGGTGGTCGCCATCGCCATGGGGATCTCCGTCGTGGGAATGGGCGCGGTGAAACAGCAGTTCTTCCCGACGTCGGATCGTCCGGAAGTTTTGGTTGAAGTGCGCATGCCTGAAGGGACCAGTATCGAGACCACGGCCGCCACGGTCGGGAAGCTCGAAGGCTGGCTGCAGCAGCAGCCGGAGGCAAAGACAGTCACGAGCTATATCGGTCAGGGCGCTCCTCGTTTCTTCTTTGCCATGGCGCCTGAGCTGCCGGACCCGTCCTTCGCCAAGATCGTCGTGCTGACCCCTGACGCTCACACACGCGAGGCTTTGAAGCTTCGCCTGCGTGCGGCCATCTCAGATGGGCTCGCTCCCGAAGCCTATGTCCGCGTCACCCAGCTGGTCTTCGGCCCCTATACGCCGTTTCCGGTCGAGTTCCGCATCATGGGTCCTGATGCCGACCAATTGTACCGGATCTCCGAAAAGGCCCTTGAAATCATGAAGAGCGTGCCGGATGTGCGCCAGGCGAACCGCGATTGGGGCAACCGCGCGCCGGTGCTGCGCTTCGTTCCCGACCAGGAACGGTTGGGCCTGATCGGCCTTTCGCCGGCGGAGGCCGCCCAACAGATGCAACTGTTGCTGAGCGGGATCCCGATTACCGAGGTTCGCGAGAATATCCGCAACGTGCCGGTCATCGCGCGCAGCGCTGGCGACAACCGGCTCGATCCCTCGAGATTGGCAGACTTCTCGCTGATGAGCCGGGATGGTCGCCAGGTTCCGCTCGATCAGATCGGTCATTCCGAAATACGGTTTGAAGAACCGATCCTGAAACGTCGCGATCGCACGCCCGTTGTCACGATCCGTTCCGATATCGACGAGGCGACGCAGCCGCCGGAAGTGTCCCAGCAGGTCCTGAAGGCGCTTCAGCCGCTGATCGCCTCGCTTCCTCTGGGCTATCGTATCGAGATGGGCGGAAACATCGAGGAATCCCTCAAGGCCAACACCGCCCTCGTCAAAATCTTCCCGGCGATGATTGCCGCCATGCTGATCGTTATCGTGCTGCAGGTCCGCAGCCTGTCGACGATGACCATGGTCATGCTGACGGGGCCGCTCGGTCTTGCCGGGGCGGTTCCGGTCCTGCTTCTCTTCAATCAGCCCTTCGGCTTCAACGCCATTCTCGGATTGATCGGACTGGCTGGAATCCTGATGCGCAATACCTTGATCCTGACGGAACAGATCAAGGACAACAAGGCAGCCGGTCTCGACGATTATCACGCCGTCGTCGAGGCGACCGTGCAGCGGACGCGTCCCGTTATTCTGACAGCCCTTGCGGCCGTGCTTGCCTTCATACCTCTTACGCACTCGGTGTTCTGGGGGTCGATGGCCTATACGCTGATCGGTGGAACGGCGGTTGGGACCGTGATGATCCTGCTTTTCCTTCCTGCCCTCTACGCGACATGGTTCCGCATCAAGCTGACGAAAAATGAAAGTCACGAAAACGCACCGAAGGACGTGGAGTTACCAACAGCGATGGCTGCCGAGTGACCTTCCGGAGGCGGCGATGATTTTTGCGGATGCGAGCGGAAGTGGCCTTGAGCAGTCGCGGACGCGGATTCTTGAGGTGGCGGAAAAGCATTTTCGGCGGATCGGCTATCATAAGACGTCCGTCGCCGACATCGCCTCGGAGCTCGGCATGAGCCGCGCGAATGTTTATCGCTTCTTTCCGTCAAGGACGGCAATCAACAGCTCCGTCTGCGGAGTTGTTGTCAAGGAGGTTGCTGAAATCGCTCTGGCGATTGCACGAACGGATGCGCCGGCGAGCAAAAAGCTGGTTGACCTTTTGACCGCCATTCACCGGCACAGCACGAGAATATTGGTGGAAGATAGGCCCATGCACGAGCTGCTCGTCGCCGCCATGGATGGAAGTTGGGCAACCATCAACGCACATAACGAGCAAATCCTGGCAATCCTCAAAGCACTTGTCCGCGAGGGCCAGCAAACGGGCGAGTTCAAGGTCGACGACGCCGACGAAGCTGCACAGGGCATCATCACCGCGTTCTTGCCGTTTTTCCATCCGATTCTGGTAGAGCAACGGGTTCAGGAGGCAGGGGCCACCGCGGTGAGCCTGGATGCGCAAATCCGCTTCATCATGAAAGCTCTCGGCAAATCAGATCCGCGCGCCGCGGCTCATCCCAGCGACTGAGATCGGCGCTCTTCCCCTTCAGAGAAAGGACATCCATGAAGATCGGAATCATCGGCGCTGGAAATATCGGCGCAACTCCGGCCGGGCGGGCACTGGCGCTATCTGATCCGAGGTCCTCAGGCTCATGCCGCTGGGCTTATCAGCAAAAAAGTGCTTGATTTTATATTTCGATTGACATCTAAAATAAATAGATGTCAATCGACATCTTACGTGCTTATTTGTGAAGCAGCGCCTGCGCGTTGAGCGATTGATGTCATGTCCTGAAAATCCTTTGGCAACAGGGGTGAAAAGTTCTGACCCTTCTATTGAGCACGTAATCAACCACTCGCGCCAAACCGAGGAGCATGCATGTCTAACAATAGAGTTGTCGTCATCACCGGAGCATCCTCAGGGATCGGCGAAGCGTCAGCCCGCCTTCTTGCACAAAACGGCTTCCAGGTCTTTGGAGGCGTACGCAATCCGCAACGCGCCAATGCCATTCCCGGCGTGCGTTATGGGACTGTCGATGTGACTGATGACGCCTCGGTCTCCAATTTTGTTGAATGGGTTTTGTCCGAAGCGGGCAAGATCGACATCCTGATCAACAATGCCGGCGTTTCGCTGGTCGGCCCTGTCGAAAACACGTCGCCCTCCGAAGCTCAAGCGGTATTCGATACCAACGTTTTCGGGCCTTTGCGCATGATCCGCGCTGCTTTGCCCTCTATGCGCGCCGCCCGGAGCGGGCTCATCATCAATATCAGTTCGGTCCTGGGCTTCCTGCCTGCACCGTTCATGGGAATATATGCCAGCAGCAAGCATGCACTCGAAGGATTGTCGGAGTCGCTGGACCATGAGATTCGCGAGTTCAACGTACGCGTGGTGCTCCTTGAACCGACCTTCACGAACACCAAGCTCGACGTAAACGCAGCACAAACCGCAGCACCCCTGGGTGCTTACGCAACACAGGCCGATGCGACCATCAAGGCGGTACAGGCCCAGATCAGAACCGCGCCGTCTGCGCTTGCAGTCGCAGAGAAAATCCTGGCCGCAATCAACGGTCCATACCGAATGCGCCAACCGGCCGGAGGGCAAGCAACGCTGCTCAGCCGGCTGCGCAGGTTCATGCCGGCAAGCGCAGTCGACAGCAGTCTGCGAAAGACATTCGGCTTCGGCAAACGAAGCGCCTCCTGAATTTCGCTTAAACTTTCAGACGTCGTCGGTTTCAACGGTATCATCAGCGCTCCCGCGGGGTCGCCGACGTCATCTATCTCTTGAACCAACGCATTTGAGCGCTCGACCTCCGGCAAAGCCATCCCAACTCAGACCTAATCTCCAAAGAATCGGATCGGCTTGTATCGCCGATGCGCGATGATCAGGCTTCTGTCGGGCTGGATGATGTAAGTTTCTTCCACCTGCCGGCCGTACTGGTCGATGAAATCATGCGGAAAGGCCGAACCAGCGGGCGATTTGGTGAGCTTGCTGCGCGGTTGACCATTGTAGGTGATGCTTCCGGGGATGGGTTCGAGGCCCGGTCCGCTGTAGCTGACGGTGCTGCATCCCGCGAGAACGAGTGTGCCGACGAGGCCGATGATTGCTGGTTTCATATCCATCCCTCCGTGAATGACATCACTCTACGCCTTAGCGGAGCGCGCGCACCACACAATGCCCATGCCGCTCTTCAATCCTTCGGGAAGCGTCGCCGGGGACGCCGGAGCAGTCGGCTGCCAGCTATTGAGATTAGGGCGAAAATCCCGCTCTACCAGGCGTGTGGCAACGCATCTATTGCCGAAACCGAAGCCGCCTGCTAGATCGACTTCGTCGAAAAAGGCAGGATCGGTTGAGGTAAGCCCGGTCCCTTCCGTCAGAGCGTCAAAGCGCTCTGACGAAGCTCTGCTCCGTGCCCCAGGGCGCGAGAACCCGCGACGTGATCTGCATGGAAATGCGGGATCCCGGCGGCGTGCGGAGACGGCAAACGGCAGTCCCGGGATTTTTTGAACGGAGACTGTCATGCGCCTGAACCATCTCGATTTTCACGTACCCGATATTGCTGTGACGGCGGATTTCTTCATCCGCCATTTCGGCCTGAAGCTGAAGGATATGCGCGGCAACAACGGCTTGGCGATCCTGGAGGATGACGGCGGCCTCGAGATCGTCTTGAGCCACGCCATCGCCAGGTTCGGCACCGCCGACCAGGTCGAATTGCAGCGCCAGACCTATCATATCGGCTTCATCCTGCCCGAAAGGGTTGATGTCGATGCCGTCCATGCCGGACTTGTTGCCGCCGGCGCTATCCTCTCCGGCCCGCCGGCCGCCATGCGCGGCGGCTGGCTGTTCTATTGCACCGCGCCGGGGCATATCCTCGTCGAGGTTGGTTGGCGGCCGGGTTAAACCCAGGCGAGAGGCGTTTTGCTGCAAAGAGAAAGCTGGGCTCCGGTTCGGGCCGAAGGCTGCCCTCACCCTAACCCTCTCCCCGTAAGACGGGGAGAGGGGACTTGCCCTGCGAGAGGGGTGCGTGGAACAGAGAGCTCGCGTCATGTCCCCTTCGCCCCGCAAGCTGGGAGAAGGTGCCGGCAGGCGGATGAGGGGCAGGCGGCGAACGCTGAGGGTGTTCTTTGCCTCAGAACTCCGTCCAGTCCGCCTCCTGGCTCTTTGACGGCGTGCTGTTGCCGCCGCCGAAGGCGTTGGCGAGTGTCTGGCCGAGGGCGCGGGCCGGCGAGGCGGTCGGGGCCGTGCCTTCCCGGGCGACGCGGATCGCGGGAGCCTTGGCCACCGGGCGCGCCGCGGCGCGCGGTGCCGGGGCGGGCGGCCGTACCGATGCGATCGGTGCGGCGGCGGCGAAGCTGCCGGTGCCGGTCAGCCGGAACTGGCCGAGCAGATTGTTGAGTGCCGTCGCCTCCGTGGCGAGGCTATGGCTCGCGGCGGTCGATTGCTCGACCATCGCCGCATTCTGCTGCGTGCCCTGATCCATGGTGTTGACGGCGGTGTTGATCTCCTGCAACCCGATCGACTGCTCGCGCGAGGCTTCGGCAATCGCGTGGACGTGCTGGTTGATTTCCTGCACTTCGGTGACGATCGCATCGAGCGCCTTGCCGGTCTCGCCGACGAGCGACACACCGGTCTGCACATGCGTGCCAGAATTCGTAATCAGGTCCTTGATTTCCTTGGCCGCCTTGGCGGAGCGCTGCGCGAGCTCGCGCACTTCCTGGGCCACCACCGCAAAACCCTTGCCGGCTTCGCCGGCGCGCGCGGCTTCGACGCCGGCATTCAAGGCCAGCAGATTGGTCTGGAAGGCGATATCGTCGATGACGCCGATGATGTTGCCGATCTCGACCGCGGACTGTTCGATCTGCTGCATCGCGGAGACCGCCTTGCGAACGATCTCGCCGGATTTTTCGGCGCCGAGGCGGGTGCGGGTGACGAGCTGGCTCGCCTCTTCGGCACGTTTGGCGGCGTCGCGCACCGTTGTGGTGATCTCTTCCAGTGCCGCTGCGGTTTCTTCGACCGAGGCCGACTGCTGTTCCGTCCGCCGGGAAAGCTCGTCGGCGGAAGACCGGATCTCGTTGGCGCCGGCGCCGATTGCCCGCGCATTGGCGCCGACCGCCTGCAAGGTCTCGTTGAGCTTTTCGACCGAATGGTTGAAATCCTGGCGCAGCGCATCGAGATGAGCAACAAAGGGCTCGTCGATATGCGAGGCGAGATCGCCGGCGGCAAGGCGGCGCAGGCCGTCGCCGAGGGCTGCGACGGTGCGTTCGAGTTCGGACGCTTCGCGCGCCTTCTGCGCCTCGCGTTCGCGGCGCTCGCCGTCGCTGACGCTGCGCTCTGCCTCGGCGCGAGCTTCGATCTGACGGCGCTCGATGGCGTTGTCGCGGAAGATCGATACGGCTTGCGCCATCTGGCCCACTTCGTCGCTGCGATCGAGACCGCCGACCTCGCTGTCGGTATCGCCCTCGGCAAGCCGTGTCATGCGCAGCCGCAGATGCGTCATCGGGCCTGAAATGCCGGACTCCGCCACAATAATGCCGACGCCGATCGCAGCGAGAACGGCAATGCCGATCAGGATGAGACAGAAGGTGATCCGGCCGTTGACGGAAGCCGAAAGCGCGTCGCCGCCGTCGTTGAGCAGCGCCATCATCGCATCATCGTTGGCAATCATCTTCGGTGCCAGCGCATCGAGCTTGGCGCTGATCAGGGCGACATTTGCCTGCGCGCCGGCGCTGTCCTTGGCTTTGCTCTGTTCGGTGATCTTGCCGGCCAGGGCTTCGATTTCATCGATGCCCGCCTGGATCTCGTCGATCGCCTGTTTGCGGCCGGGGACCAGCGCCAGCGCCGCCTTCATCCGGTCACGGGCCTGCGGCAGCTTGCTCGGTGCGGCGAGCGCCGTCTGGAAGGCCGGCGTATCGGGTTTCAGCTCGGCCAACAGGCTGACCTGCAGCACCGAGGCCACCACCGAAGCGCTGGCGCGTGCGCTCTGCATCGAGGCCAGCGCCTCATGATCGATGAAGGCGCTGTAGGCGGCGTCCGCACGGCGAAACTCGGCGATGACATAGATCAGCCCGGCCATCGTGATCAGCCCCAGGAGCGCCACGACCGATATGATTTTCGTGCGGATTTTCAGATGCTTCAACATGGGAAATGTCACCCGATTGGCCGGGCGTGCCGCACCGGCGCTTCGAAATCAATTGTTACAAACAGAGCGCTGACGCGTGCATCATGCGATCGGCCGGCGGGGTCCGATGACGTCGCCGTAACTAAAGGCACTATTCTTTAATTCCGCCCTAACGCGGGTGTGGAGAATGCCCATAATTTGAAGGACGAGCTTTGCACCGCAAACCAAGAGAGCCTGAGGTGCCCCGCAGGGGCCTCGAAGGACGGGGCGGGCGTTCCGGCGTCGGATACTCGCATATTCCCCACCGGGCGTGACTCTGTTACATCTCTCCACCCCCGCAACGCTTCCCGCTGAACCCGAGACCGGATCACGATGACCGAATCCAAGCTGGCATCCCTGACGCTGAAGGGGCTTTTCGCGTTCGGGCTGTTGCTCGCTTCAAGCCTTGCCGCCACCGCCCAGCAGGCAGCGCCCTCGCTGCCGCTGCTCTTCGATGCGCGAGAGCGTTTGGCGAGACCCGATCTCTCCTCGCTTGTGCGCCTGCGCTTCCTGACGTCGGTCGATTTTCCGCCCTTCAATTTCACCGATCAGAACGGCAAGCTTTCCGGCTTCAACGTCGATCTCGCCCGCGAAATCTGCAGCGAGCTGGAAATATCCGACAAGTGCCAGATTCAGGCGATTCCTTTCGCCGACCTCAAGGATGCGCTTGCCGCCTCGCAGGGCGATGCCGTCATCGCCGGCCTTGCGGTGACCCCCGAGCTGCGCCGGCAGTTCGTCTTCTCCCGGCCCTATCTGATGCTGCCGGCGCGCTTCGTGCGCAATCTCGCAGCACCGGTCGACGGCAAGACGGCCGCCGCCCTTGCCGGCCGGCCGGTCGGTGTCGTCAAGGGCACGGTGCACGAGGCGATGCTGGCCGCATTTTTCCCGGCGCTCAAGGCCCAGACCTTCGACACCAAGGACGCTCTGCTTGCGGCGCTGAAGGAGCGTAAGGTCGACGCCGCCTTCGCCGATGCGCTGCAGCTTTCCTTCTGGGTCTCTTCGCCGGCCTCGGATAAATGCTGCGCGCTGTTCGACGGTCCCTATCTGTCCGAACATTTCCTCGGCGAGGGCATGACGATCATGCAGCGGCAGAAGGACAGCGTGCTGACGTCAGCCATCGATCACGCGCTTGCCACGCTGTCGCGCAACGGCCGTCTGCAGGAAATCTATCTGCGTTATTTTCCCTACGGGCTCTACTGACAGGCGGTCGCCTGAAGAGCTTCAGGCTTATCCGTTGCGGAAGCGGGCAATGGCGCTGCGTTCGATCGCCGCGCAGGTCAGCTTATCGAGGCCGAGACGGTCGCGCAGCAGGCTGAGCAGCCGCAATTCCTCTGCCTTGACCGAAAGGTCGGCGGAAGCCACTTCGACGGCGAGTGCATAGGCCGTGTCGTAGAGTTTTGTTGGCAGCGTGTCGCGCACGGTTTCGAGAACGACGTCGAGGCCTTCGGGCCCTGCCAGCAGCGAGGCGCAGTCGCGCGCAATCGAAATCAGCCGTTCGTCATCGAAATCCTTGAAAACCGGCAGGAATCCGATGAGTTGGCCGATCCTCGTCATCTCCCTGTCGTTCATCGTGCTGTCGACGGCGGAGGCCATCACCATCACGTAGATCAGGGCATCATGGGCGGAAAGCGGCTTGTTCATCTCTGATTCCTTTTTCGGTGAGCGGAGATTAGGAATTGGCGGCCGCCTTTACAAGGGATCGGCAGCATCGCGCCGCCGCGGACATCAGTCATTTGCGGCGCGGGTCGCCACCGTAAATGCCTATCTGCGCCTGCTTCGCCTTCTCGGAGACAGCGTCGAGCGGCGAGTCCGCCTCGGCTTCGGCCCAGCCGTTTTCGGCGAGCCATATGCCGAGATCCTGCGTGCCGAGCCGGCAGGCGGCGGTCGCCATCCCCTTCCATTCCGCCATGTCGAGGTCGCAGGTGAGGCTGCGGCTGCGCAAGAGCTGGCGCAGGGCCGTCTTCGCCATCATGCCGCAGGGCCATTGCCGGCCTGCCGGCCCGCATATCCTGTCGGCCGGTGTCGGGATGATACCGGCAAGCTGAAGCCGGCGCTCGCCAAAGGAAAGCACGCCGGCATTTTCGGCCACCGGCCGCGCCAGCTCGATCGGCTTCTTCGCGGCCGGCCCCGCCGCTTGCCCGCCGGGCGTTTCAGATGGGCGCGCCGGATCAGCCGGCTTGGCCGCCGTGCGTCCCGTCGGGGCGGGGGAGGGAGCGGCCAGTTGCGCCGCGCGAGCGATGATCTCGGCATCTGCGTCCGAGATCGGCGCCGACCGGCCTGCCGTCTCGGGGACGATTTCCGCCGCCGCGCCCGTTTCTGGCGCCTCTGTGGCGGTCGTATCCTCGCCGCCCGTCCCGCTGCGCAGCCTTGCTTCGCCGGCCATCAGCAGGCCGGCCACGACCGCCATTCCTGCGAGTCCAGTGAAGACGGCGGCGGGGCGCATGGAATATCTTCCTATTGGCTGGCCCAGATGATGCGGGCGATCCACTCGACGTCGGATAGATCGAGCGTTCGGTTCGGATGTTCGGGATTCAGCGATATCAGCTCGATCGACCGCGGGCTCTGGCGCAGCAGCACCTTGGCCATCACCTCGCCCTCGCGCGTGCGCACGACGACCCGGTCGTTGCGGCGCACCTGCGCGCCGGGTTCGACGATCAGCACGTCGCCGTCGCGGTAGAGCGGCAGCATGCTCTCGCCCTGCACTTCCAGTGCGTAGACGCCCGATTTCTGCGACGTCGCAGCCGGAAATTCGACCACGTCCCAGCCTTGCCCGGCCGGAAAGCCGCCATCGTCGAAGAAGCCGCCGGCGCCGGCCTGCGCGAAGCCGAGCAGCGGAATGGCGCCGCCGTGCGGCGGCTTGGCGCGCTCGCCCGCCAGTACTGCGGAAGAATTGGCGCCCGGTCGCATGAAGGCCATAAACTGCTCCATGCTCGCCCCTGTCGCATCGAGCACCTTGGAGATCGATTCGGTCGAGGGCCAGCGCAGCCGCCCGTCGGCCGAAAGCCGTTTCGATTTGTTGAAGGAGGTTGGATCGAGCCCGGCGCGGCGCGCAAGACCGGATGGCGTCAGGTCGTGCCGCTCGGCAAGCCTGTCGATCGCCTCCCAGATCTGCTCGTGTGACAGCATATGCGCCCGATTCCGTGCAGCCTATCCGGGGCCGCGCTCCAGCCGGCCGGAAGTGTAACCGAGCGGGCGGCGCGCGTAAAGGTAAAGGAGGAATAAAATCCTTTTATCGGCGGTTTCGGCCGCCCTCAGGCGACCATCGCCATGTTGATCTTGCCGAGCTGGATGACGGCCTGCGTGCGGCTGTCGACATCGAGTTTCAAGAGGATCGCCGAGACATGCGCCTTGATCGTCGCCTCGGAGACGCCGAGTTCATAGGCGATCTGCTTGTTCAGCAGGCCTTCGGCGAGCATGGTCAGCACCCGGCTTTGCTGCGGCGTCAGCGTATGCAGGCGGTGGATCAGGTCGGCAACGTCGGGGTCCTGCTCCTGGCCGTCGCGATAGCTTTCCGGTGTGGCGATATCGCCGGCAAGCACCGTCTGGATGCTGCGGCGAATGTCTTCGATACCGGAGGATTTCGAAATGAAGCCGGAGGCGCCGAGTTCCAGCGCCCGGCGGATCGTCGTTGCGTCGTCGGTCGCCGAGACGATGATGATCGGCAGGCTGGCGAATTCGGCGCGCAAGGCCATCAGGCCGGAAAAGCCGCTGACGCCGGGCATGGCGAGGTCGAGCAGCATCAGATCGGCGTCCGGATGGGCGCCGGCTGCGGTCCGCGCGGCGGCGAAATCGCCGGCTTCGACGATCGACTGGCGACCTTCCATGCCGATGACGGCCTGGCGCAACGCATCGCGGAAAAGCGGATGGTCGTCGGCAATGATGATGGTCTGTTCCTGCATCGAAAACTCCCTCCCAAGAGTCCGATCATGCTGCATGCGACGCCGTCCCCACTGCGCTCCATGCATGGCTGCTGAAATGACTATATCAGATCAGGTCTTCTGCGGAAGGGGATTGGCCTTTTCCTCGGCCTGGAACTCCTTCACCATCCCCATGAAACTCTTCATCATCTTCTGCATGATGCTGATCGAGCGGTCGATCTCGGCGTCGCTCGGCAGCGCCCGCTGGACGAGGCCTTCCTGTTCCAGCTTGGTCACCCGCTCCGCAAGCCGGTCGAGTTCGTCCTCGTAGGCCGCCCGCTCGTCGGCGGCCATGCGGCAGACGAGAGCGCCGTCCTTGTCCTGGCAGATCGACATGGCGCCGGACTGGCGGTCGAGCCGGACGAAATGATCGCCGCTTTTTTCCAACTGGAACCGGCCCGCATCGGCCTCGGCCGCGACAGCTGCCAGCGGCAGGAGTACAGCGCCAAGTGTGAGAACCAAAATCTTCATCGTCTCATCCTCCGGATTTGCCTGTGCGGGTCCTGTTTTTAAGCGCCGGGGCGTGGACATTGCCGCCTCTTTCCGGCAAAGCGCTGGTGATCGAGGACCAGCAATCGCGAGGCCATGATGACCCTGACACCGACCCTTTACAAGATCGTGACGGAACCGCTCTGGCAGCAAGCCAGACAAAGCGGTGTTTTTCATGGCGCCGGCATCGATCTCAAGGACGGCTTTATCCATTTTTCGACTGCTGACCAGGTTAAGCAGACCGCTGCCCTGCATTTTGCCGGCCAGTCCGGCCTGATGCTGGTTGCCGTCGATGGCGGCGGCCTCGGTGACAAGCTGATCTTCGAACCCTCGCGCGGCGGCGATCTGTTCCCGCATCTCTATGCCGATCTGCCGCTTGCGGCCGTGCTGTGGGAGGTGCGACTGCCGCTCGACGAGGCGGGCGTCCATATCTTCCCGGAGCTGCAGCCATGATCGATCCCTTCAAGCGTCTCGCCCGCAAGGGTCTGTTCCTGTTCGATCCGGAAACGGCGCACGGTATGTCGATCGCGGCTTTGAAATCCGGCCTCGTGCCCGCCTGCCAGATCACTCCCGATCCGCGCCTTCGCCAGACCGTCGCCGGCCTCACCTTCGAAAACCCGCTCGGCATGGCGGCGGGCTACGACAAGAATGCCGAGGTGCCAGAGGCGCTGCTGAGGCTCGGCTTCGGCTTTACCGAGATCGGCACGGTGACGCCGAAGCCGCAAGCCGGCAATCCGCGTCCGCGCATCTTCCGCCTGGTCGAGGATGAAGCCGTCATCAATCGCCTCGGTTTCAACAATGAAGGCCATGAGGCTGCTTTCGATCGGCTCTCGGCGCTGACGGGCAAAGGCATCGTCGGCGTCAATATCGGCGCCAACAAGGACAGCGAGGACCGCATCACCGATTATGTCGCCGGCATCCGCTGTTTCTATTCCGTCGCGCGCTATTTCACCGCCAACATCTCCTCACCGAATACGCCCGGCCTGCGAGACCTGCAGGCGCGCGAAAGCCTTGCGGCGCTGCTGTCGGCCGTGCTGGCGGCGCGCGATGAGATGGCTGAGAGATCCGGCCGCAAGATCCCGGTCTTTCTGAAGATCGCCCCCGATCTGACCGAGGAAGGCATGGACGATATTGCCGCCGAAGCGCTTGCGCATCCGCTGGATGGGCTGATCGTCTCCAACACCACGCTGTCGCGCGAGGGCCTGAAAGATCAGCGCCAGGCCAAGGAGACGGGCGGCCTCTCCGGCGTGCCGCTGTTCGAAAAGTCGACCGCCGTGCTTGCCAGGATGCGCAAGCGCGTCGGCGCCGCGCTGACGATCATCGGCGTCGGCGGCGTCTCATCGGCCGAGACCGCGCTGGAGAAGATCAGGGCGGGCGCCGATCTCGTCCAGCTCTATTCCTGCATGGTCTATGAAGGCCCCGGCCTGCCGGGCGATATCGTCCGCGGCCTCTCGGCGCTGCTCGACCGGGAAAAGGCCGGCTCGATCCGCGAGCTGCGCGACAGCAGGCTCGATTACTGGGCGGCGCGGAAGGTCTGATCGGCCCGCGGCCTGACCAGCATCGCCAGGAAAAAGCCGCGGAACAGCAGGAAGGCGTTCATCGCCAGCCACAGGCCGTGATTGCCGAAGAGCGGCACGAAGACCGCGAGCATGGCGAGGTAACCGGCAAAGGACAGCAGCATCCGGTTGCGCATGTCGGCCGACCATGTCGCGCCGATGAAGACCCCGTCCATCAGGAAGGCGAGCGCGCCGGTGAGCCCGGTCACCGCCGCCCAGGGCAGATAGGTCGCCGCCGCCTGCCGCACCTCGGGCGAGGTCGTCAGCACCGAGATCAGCCAGGGCCCGGCGAGCAGGAAGAAGGCGGAGACGATCGCCGCCAGGCCGAAGGACCAGAAGGTGGTGAGCTTCAGCCCGCGGTCGAAGGCCGGCCGGTAACGCGCGCCGATCGCCCGGCCGGTGATCTGCTCGGCTGCATTGGCAAGCCCGTCGAGATAATAGCCCGACAGCAGGAAGAAATTCATCAGCACGGCATTGGCGGCAAGCGTCACCGCGCCGAAGCCGGTGCCGATCCGCGTCATGATCGTGAAGGCGCCGATCAGCACGAAGGTGCGGATCAGGATGTCGCGGTTCAGCGCGAAAAGCTCGGCCAGCCGGTGGCGGGAAAAGACCTCGGACCATGCCGGCCGCTCTGATTTGGCAAAGCCGCCGAGCACGATGAACAGCCCGGCGAGCGCGCCGGCCACCTCGCCGGCCAACGTTCCCCAGGCGACACCGGCCACGCCCCAGCCGAGCGACAGGCCGAGATAGATCGACAGCAGGATATTGATGCCGTTGATCAGCGCCTGCAGCAGCAGCCCAACACCGCCCTGTCCGCGCCCGAGCACGAAGCCGAGGATGGCGTAATTGGCGAGTGCGGCCGGCGCTGCCAGGATGCGAATCGAGAAATAGGTGGCGGTCGCCTCGGCGATCGCGCCTTCCGCGCCCATCAACCGCAATCCCGCCGCTTTCAGCAGCGGCGAAAGACAGAGCAGCGCCAGCCCGCAGCCGAGCGCCGAGATCAGCGCCCTCGAGAAGACCGCCTGCTGTTCGTGCCGGTCTCGCCGGCCATAGGCCTGCGCCGTCAGGCCCGTCGTCGATGCCCGCAGGAAATTGAAACTGCCCAGGATGAGATCGAAGAGCATTGCACCGATCGCCAGCCCCGCCAGCGCTTCCGGATCGCCCATATGGCCGACGACGGCCGTGCTCGTCAGCCCGAGCATCGGCGTCGTCAGGAAGCCGAGCGTCATCGGAATGGCGATCGAGAGCACCAGCCGGTGCGTGACCTCGAAGGCAAGGGAATGACTGCTGCTGCGCGTATCCATGCTTGCCCCATGTCGAGGCCGAATCGCCTCAGCTTGACAGCACCATCGCCCAATAGGGCAGGTTCCTGGAAGATGAATTGTGGGCGACGGCGACGCCGAGGCCGCCATAGCGCCCCAGCATGTTTTCCAGATGATGCGGCGAGTTGATCCAGGCGGTCACTACTGCATCGACGCTCTGCTGGCCGGAAGCGATATTCTCCGCCGCCGGCAGCTGCACGCCGCTCGCCTTGACGCGGGCGCCGAAGCTGTCGGTCATGCCGATCAGATGCGCCATCTTGCCGGCGCTTGCCATGCGTTTGGCCTGGAAGAGGGCGGCCGTCTGCGCCGCCGGGTCGGGGCTAAGCGCCGGCAGCCCGTTTTTGGCCCGCAGCTGGTTGACGAGCGGCAATACGCTTGCCGTCTCGTCCTCGCCGTTGGACGGGGTGCCGGCAAGGCGCGGCGTGGTGGTGCAGCCGGCGATGCCAGCGGCGAACGCGAGTCCAGAAAGACGCAGCAGGCCGCGGCGCGAAAGATCGATGGAGGTCATGTTACCGGTGATAGCTGAAAAGCCGAAGGATGAGGAATAGCGGAATGACGATCGTCGCCCCGAGGAGGAGATAATCGCCGACCTGCCCGAGCGCTGAAAAACCCCGATGCCAGATTTCCAGGATGAAGTCGCGGAACCCATAGATGATGTTCCACGGCGTCAGGCCGAAGACGGTCATGACAAATCCGACGATCAGCGACACGACGATGAGTTTTATCAATGTGCGGCCGAGCGAATCGCCGAGGAACCTGTTCACCTGATCGGACATGCACCATCTCCTGTTTGTCCTTGGAATAAGGTCGCGGTGCGCCGCCCGCAAGCCCTTTCCGGGATTGGCCGCTTCGCCTGTGAAATAGGACTTGAGTTTTTTTGTGGCCGCCGCCAGATGCGGGCCAGTGCAAGACCGTGCAGCGCAACGGCATGCCTAAAATAAAGAGCCGATGATGCAGCCCCACCAGCTTTCCTCAGGCGATGTCATCGCCGACCGCCGCGCCGACTATGCCCGGATGCTCGAAGAGGGCGGCGAGCCGGAGGCGGCGGCCGAGCTGATGGAGCAGGCGCTCGAACTCGCACCGGCATGGGCGGCCGGCTGGTATCGCCTCGCCACCTATCGCGAAAAGGCGGGCAGGGCGGAAGCCGCGATCGAGGCCTATCGCAGCACGCTTGCCCTCGATCCCGAAGATGTTTTCGGTTCGGCCCTGAAGCTCGCCCTTCTCGGCGACGGCGCCACACCCGACCGGCCGCCGAGCCGCTACATAGAGCGCCTGTTCGACGATTATGCCGAGCGTTTCGAAACCTCGCTCGTCGAAAAACTCGATTACACTGTCCCGCAGAAGCTCGCAGCCCTCGTTTCTGCCACCGGCAGGCATTACGCATGCGCCGTCGATCTCGGCTGCGGCACCGGCCTGCTCGGCCCCGAAATCCATGGCCGCGTCGGCCGCCTCGAAGGTTTCGACCTCTCGCAGAACATGCTGGCCAAGGCGGCCGAGAAGGAGGTCTACGATCACCTCGCCCAGGCCGACCTGTCGCTTGCGCCCGATCTTTCCGGCCTCTTTGCCGATGGGCCACGCGGCCGCGCCGACCTGGTGACCGCAGCCGACGTGCTGATGTATCTCGGCAATCTCGAAAGCGTCTTTGCCATCATCGACGATCTCGCCGCCGCCGGCGCCGATCTCGCCTTTTCCGTCGAGGATGCGGGGGATAGCGACGGCTTCCATCTCGCGCCGTCGCTGCGTTATGCCCATTCGGAAGCCTATGTGAGCATGCTGCTTTCCCGACACGGCTTCGAAATCCTCGAAATCGCCAAGACCGTCATTCGCAAAGATGGCGGCAAACCGGTTGCCGGCATTCTGTTCCTTACGCGCAAGCCGGTCTGAGCGAATATTTCTTGCGATTTTTTAATAGGACAGCATTGCTTACCTATTTCGCTTGATTGGACGCCGGAAAGCCTGATATTGCAAGGGTATCCGAAGAGCGCGCGGCGATCAGACGCCGAGCGCTCGGCTCATTTCACAATCAAAAATCCACCGCGTCCGGATTTCTCCGGATGTGCTCCCGAACACGTCTGCTGTTGGAGACTGGCGACATGACTCAGCTCATCAATGCCCTCGGCGTCTGGAATACAAGCGCGACGCGTCACTCTCCGATCGAAGACGTGCAGGGCATATTCTCCGGCAGTCTTGTCGCCGCGCTCGGCCTTTACGTGCTTGCCAGCGCCGGCCTTCTCACCGGCAGTACGGCCGGCGTCGCCTTCCTTCTGCATTACGCTTTCGGCGTCAATTTCGGCCTCGCCTTCTTCCTGCTCAACCTGCCGTTCTTCTATCTGTCGTGGAAGCGTCTCGGCATGGCCTTTACGGTCAAGACCTTCATCGCCATCGGCCTGACCTCGGTGATGTCAGATCAACAGTCGCGTCTCTTTTCCATTTCGAGCATCCATCCGGCCTGGGCGGCCCTTCTCGGCGGCCTGCTGCTCGGCTTCGGCGCGCTGGCGCTTTATCGCCACCGCGCCAGCCTCGGCGGCGTCGGCATTCTCGGGGTCTATCTCCAGGAGCGTTTCGGCATCCGCGCCGGCCTCGTCCAGCTTGGCATCGACTTGTGCGTGCTGGCCGCCGCCTTCTTTGTCACCACGCCGCCGGTGGTCTTCTATTCTGTCCTCGGCGCCCTCGTCCTCAACCTCTTCGTCGCCATCAACCACCGCGCCGACCGCTACATCGCCCTCTGACATTACAAATCCGTAACCCATTCTGAACAAAACGTAACTTGCCTGCGACTGGTCGCGGCGCGACATTTCCCCCGCGCCGGATTTGATGAGGTGAGTTATGTCAGATTTGGAAAAACTTGTGAGACGCCGCATGCAGGAAGAATACGCCAAGGGCGCTTCCGCCGAGGAAATCGCGAAAGTCGTTCGCGATCTGCTCAACAGCATCGACCTCTCGGGCGATGGGTTTGACGCCGTTGCCGCAAGAGCCGCCAGGGCTCACGAGTGATCACAAATTCGGCCGACCCGGAGTTTCGGGTCGGTCGCCGGCAATCCGCCGTAACTCCTCTCTCCACGAAAAGTCATGCCGTGTGATTTGCCCCTCACCCTAGCCCTCTCCCCGTTTTACGGGGAGAGGGACGCCGGAGATTCGGTTCGAACCAGCCTCATGCCGCCTTTGTCACCGCATCGATCGGATGCTGCGAGCGGAAGCCGACGGCCAGCCGGTTCCAGACATTGATCGCGCCGATCGTCACCGTGATCTTCGTCATCTCCTCTTCGGAGAAATGCGCCTTCAACGTCTCGTAGTCGGCATCCGGCGCACCGGTTTTGGCGATGTTGGTGACGGCGTCGACCCAGCCGAGCAAGGCGCGTTCGCGCGCGTCATAGACCGGCGATTCCCGCCAGACGCACATCAGGTTGATCCATTGCTCGCTGAGCCCGTCGTGGCGGGCTTCCTTCACATGCATGTCGACGCAATAGGCGCAGCCGTTGATCTGAGAGGCGCGCAGCTTGATCAGGTGGATGAAGCGGCGCTCCAGGCCAGAGGTCTGGACATATTGTTCGAGCGCGGTGACGGCCTTGTAGGCATCGGGGGCGGCTTTGGCGAAGTTGAAACGCGGTTGCATGTCTTTCTCCTTTGATTGGGCTCAGCGAGCCGTCTTGCGTTCGTGGATTTCGAGGAAGGCGCAGCCGCGGGCTGCGATCGATCCGTCGTCGAGGGCATTCAATGCGATGCCGAGATCGGCAATGCTGGTCTTGGCGAGTTCGGCCCGGTAGACCCGTTCGGCCCGCAGCATCGCCGCGCTGATGGTGCAGGGCTTGGCGAAGAAGCGGTCGGAAACCGGGCTCGGGCCGCGCTGGCGGATTTCGGCGCAGCGGAAAGCCGGCGCCGGCCCCTCGACGGCGAGCAGGATGTCGAGTAGCGAAATCTCTTCCGGCGGCTTCGCCAGTCTATATCCGCCCCGCGGGCCCGGCACGGTGTCGAGGATGCCGGCACCCGAGAGAGCCTGCAGATGTTTCAACAGATAGCTCGTCGACACACCGTGGAATTCCGCCAATGCCGCGGCCGACAGCACGCCGCCTTCGGAGAGGCCGGAAAGTATCGCAACGCTGTGAATGGCCTGTTCGACGCCATCGCCCATCTTCATGCCGGCATCTCCTTAAATCATGGATAAAATATATCCATGATTGTCGCCGCTGTCAAGAACTGCCCTTGCTGCTTGCCGCTTGCCTTTATTGTGCCGGCGGATAGAAACGGAAAAATCCGACAGGGGAACATCATGGCATCCAACGCCTTCGCAGGCCTTCTGAATTCCAGCGCCGACCGGCACTCGCTGTTCGACGACGCGCAGGGCATCGTCGCCGGCAGCATGCTCGCCGTGCTTGGCGTCACGCTGCTCTCCGGCGCCGGGCTGCTCGCCGGTGGCACCGCGGGCCTCGCCTTCCTCGCCCATTATGCGACCGGATTAAGCTTCGGCCTCTGCTTCTTTGCCGTGAACCTGCCCTTCTATTATCTTGCCTTCCGCCGCATGGGTCCTGCCTTCACCATCAAGACGTTCGTTGCGATCGGCCTGACCTCGGTCCTGTCCGAATTCGCGCCCGCCTTCATCGGCGTGACACATGTCCATCCGGTCGCCGGGGCGCTCTTCGGAGGCCTCGTCATCGCTGCCGGCATGCTGGCGCTCTTCCGCCATCGCGCCAGTCTCGGCGGCATCGGCATCCTCGCCCTCTATATCCAGGATCGCTTCGGCTGGCGCGCCGGCCTCGTCCAGCTCGGCTTCGACGGCATCGTGCTGGCGCTCTCCTTCCTGGTCGCCAGCCCCTTCATCATCGCCTGTTCGGTGCTTGGCGCGGTCGTGCTCAATCTCACTCTCGCCGTCAATCATCGCAAGGACCGCTATATCGCGATGTGAGCGATCGGCCGCCCTTCTTTTTCGCCCGTTTTTCACTACCTTCGGGATGTGGACCAGATCGATTCCGAAGCCCGCGCCCTGCTTCCTGCCGCCTTTACCCGCTGGTTTGCGGAAAAGGGCTGGCGTCCGCGCGCCCATCAGCTGGAACTGCTTGCCCGCGCCGAGGCCGGCGAAAGCACGCTGCTGATCGCCCCCACCGGCGCTGGCAAGACGCTCGCCGGTTTTCTGCCGTCGCTCACCGATCTCACCCGCCGCGGCCGCATTCCACCCGGCTCCGCCTTCACCGGCATCCACACGCTCTATGTCTCGCCGCTGAAGGCGCTGGCGATCGACATCGAGCGCAATCTGATGAAGCCGGTCGCGGAGATGGGCCTGCCGGTCACCGTCGAAAACCGCACCGGCGATACGCCGAACGCCAAGCGCCAGCGCCAGAAGCTCAATCCGCCGGATATTCTGCTGACCACGCCCGAGCAGGTCGCACTGCTTCTCGCCAACCGCGAAGCCGAGCGTTTCTTCAAGGACCTGAAATATGTGGTGCTCGACGAATTGCATTCGCTCGTCACCTCCAAGCGCGGCCACATGCTGTCGCTCGGCCTTGCCCGCCTGCGCCGCCTTGCCCCAGGCCTGAAGACCATCGGCCTGTCGGCGACCGTCGCCGAGCCGATGGATCTGCAGAAATGGCTGGTCGCTCAGGAAGAGGGCAGGGAGCATCACGCCGGCCTCGTGGTCGTCGAAGGCGGCGCCAAGCCTGACATTTCGATCTTGTCCACCGAGGAGCGCATTCCCTGGGCCGGCCATTCCGCCAAATATGCCATTCCCGATGTCTACCGGCAGCTCCTCGACCATCAGACGACGCTGCTGTTCGTCAACACCCGCAGCCAGGCCGAAATGCTGTTCCAGGAACTCTGGACGATCAATGACGACAACCTGCCGATCGCCCTCCATCACGGCTCGCTCGATGTCGCCCAGCGCCGCAAGGTCGAGGCGGCGATGGCCGAGAACCGGCTGCGCGCCGTCGTCGCCACTTCGACGCTCGATCTCGGCATCGACTGGGGCGATGTCGATCTCGTCATTCATGTCGGCGCGCCGAAGGGTGCTTCGCGTCTTGCCCAGCGCATCGGCCGCGCCAATCATCGCATGGACGAGCCCTCGAAGGCGATCCTCGTGCCGGCCAACCGTTTCGAGGTCATGGAATGCCAGGCGGCACTCGACGCCAATTATCTCGGCGCCCAGGATACGCCGCCGGTCGGCCGCGGCGCGCTTGACGTGCTCGCCCAGCACGTGCTCGGCATGGCCTGCGCCGAACCCTTCGACATGCTGGAACTCTATGACGAGATCACCAGCGCCTCGCCCTATGCCAATCTCACCTGGGAAAACTTCGAACGCGTCGTCGATTTCGTCGCGACCGGCGGTTATGCGCTGAGGACCTACGAGCGTTACGCCCGCATCCGCAAGACCAAGGAGGGACGCTGGCGGGTCTCCAATCCTGCCGTCGCCCAGCAATATCGCCTTAACCTCGGCACCATCGTCGAAAGCCCGATGCTGAACATCCGCATGGTCAAGCGCGGCGAGGGCGGCCGGATCGGCCGCGGCGGCGCCACGCTGGGCAAGGTCGAGGAATATTTCCTCGAGCAATTGTCGCCCGGAGATACCTTCATCTTCTCCGGCAAGGTGCTGCGCTTCGAAGGCATCCGCGAAAACGAATGCCTGGCCTCGCAGGCCTTCTCGCTCGATGCGAAGATCCCCTCCTATGCCGGCGGCAAATTCCCGCTGTCGACCTATCTCGCCGAACAGGTGCGGGCGATGATCGCCGACCCCGACCGCTGGCGCCAGCTGCCGGATCAGGTGCGCGACTGGCTGTCGCTGCAGACGGACAAGTCGATGCTGCCGAAGCGCGACGAGTTCCTGATCGAAACCTTCCCGCGCGGCAGCCGCTTCTATATGGTCGCCTATCCCTTCGAGGGCCGCCTTGCCCATCAGACGCTCGGCATGCTGCTGACGCGCCGGCTGGACCGGGCCGGCGCCAAGCCGCTCGGCTTCGTCGCCACCGATTATTCTCTCGCCATCTGGGGCCTGGAGGATATGGGCCTGATGATCGGCAACGGCCGGCTCAACCTTTCCGACCTCTACGACGCGGATATGCTGGGCGACGATCTCGAGGCCTGGCTCAACGAATCCTTCCTGTTGAAGCGCACCTTCCGCAATTGCGCCGTGATTGCAGGCTTGATCGAGCGCCGCCATCCCGGCAAGGAAAAGAGCGGCCGCCAGATCACCGTCTCCGCCGATCTGATCTATGACGTGCTGCGCAGCCACGAGCCGGATCATATCCTCTTGCAGGCGACGCGGCAGGATGCGGCGACCGGACTTTTGGATATAAGCCGACTTGGCGATATGCTGATGCGAATCAGGGGCCATATCACCCATCGCCCGCTCGACCATATTTCCCCGCTCGCCGTGCCGGTGATGCTGGAGATCGGACGCGAAGCGGTGCCGGGCGAGGCCCATGACGCATTGCTCGCCGAAGCGGCGGACGATCTGATCGCCGAAGCGATGGCCTGAGACCTGTTTGGGAATAACGACCGTGATGAACCGCCTGGCGCTCGCGCGCGACATTTCAGGATTGGCCGCGGTGCCGGGCATCGAGACGTCGATCCATGGCATTGCCGCCGTCTGCGATCCGCTCGGCGCCCTCTATCTGCCCGATGCCGGCCTGCTCGTCGTCTCCGACCTGCATCTGGAAAAGGGTGCGGCCTTCGCTCGCCGCGGCATGATGCTGCCGCCCTATGATACGCTGGCCACCCTGACCGTGCTGGCCGCCGTCATCTCGCGTTATGATCCGAAGCTCGTCGTCTCGCTCGGCGACAATTTCCACGATCGCATCGGCTCCGCGCATCTGCCGGAAAACTTTCGGGCGCTGATCGTCGCCATGGCGCGCGGCCGCGAATGGATCTGGATCAACGGCAATCACGACCCCGACGGCGTCGTCGATCTGCCCGGCGCTTGCACCGACGAGATGCATTATGCCGGCCTGACCTTCCGCCATGAGCCGAAAAACGGCCTGCAGAGCGGCGAAATCGCCGGCCACCTGCACCCCTCGGCGACCGTACGCCGCCGCGACAGATCCGTCCGCCGCCCGTGTTTTGCCACCGACGGCGCCCGCCTGCTAATGCCCGCCTTCGGCGTCATGAGCGGCGGCTTGGATCTCGGCCATCAGGCGATGAAGGACCTGTTCGACAGGGCGGCGCTGGTGGCGCATCTGTTGGGGCGGGACCGGATTTATTCGGTCAGGTATGGGAATTTGAGGGGGTAGGAACTGTTACCCCTGATGGGGTGTGCCGTGTAAGCCCCCTCTGCCCCGCCGGGCATCTCCCCCACGGGTGGGGAGATTGGCTGGGCGCGATGGCATCCCCAAACAACAAACGTCACAGCCGCCGCAACGGCAGACGGAGTGAGAAGGCCAAGCCACTTGTGATCTCCCCACCTGTGGGGGAGATGCCGGCAGGGCAGAGGGGGCGGCCACGGCGCACCCTAATTATTGCTTAGTTGCACCCCTGCAACTGCTGCTGATAGGTCCCTGCCATCCGCGCGAACTTCTGCGCCGTCTGCTGCAACTGCCCGTTCGAGCGCCAGTCGCCGCGCTTATATCCCGTCGGACCGGAATAATAAGCGAGATAGAGATTATAGGCGTCGGTCAGCGGAATGCCGGTCTCCACGCTGTTCTGGTAATGATACCAGCCGATGAAATCGATGGCGTCGGTGAAGTTCGTCCGCCGCGCCGCCCAGTTCCCGGTCTGCGACTGATAGTGATCCCACGTTCCGTCGAGCGCCTGCGAATAGCCGTAGGCGGTCGATGGCCGGGTCCAGGGAATGAAGCCGAAGAGCTTGGTGCGCGGTGGCCGCGCATAGGGCTGGAAGCCGGATTCGGTGTACATCGTCGCCATCAGGATCGGCACGGGCACGCCGTATTTCTTTTCCGTCCGTTCGGCCGCCCTCTGCCAGCTGGAAAAAAGCCCCTCGCGCTGGTCGAAGACGGCGCAGATGTTTCTCGTCTGCTTCGGCGCCGTCGCGCAGCCGGCAAGCAGCGCGAAACCCACGGCGGTCAGAACGATACGAGTACGCATAACAAAACCTCTCGTTTCAGAGAGATTACTAACTCGTAAACGTTAAGAACCGGTTTTTACTCAAATACGAAGCTTTTTGGAAAGAGCTGCCGCCGTCGACCGGGGCCGAGCCACGATCCAAAACCCCTCCCCAACCCCTCCCCACAAGGGGGAGGGGCTTGAATGCCGCGCCGACGTTATTCCCTTCACCGTCTCATCCGCAGAAGCGTCGATATTTGTCGTGGGACGGTGCCGCGCATAGCCCCTCCCCCTTGTGGGGAGGGGTCTTCACCCAGAAACCGGACGGCCGTGGCCCGCAGCCTGCTACACCTTCACCGGCTCATAGCGCAGGATCACCGCGCCGCTTGCCGTCGTCGAAGATTCAATGAGCTTCAGCGGCAGCTGGGCCGTAGCAGCCTTGAAAAGCGGATTGCCGCCGCCGAGGATGACGGGCACCACGCAGACCCTGATTTCATCGATCAGGCCCGCTTTCAGCAAGCTGTCGGCAAGCTCGGCACTGCCGAAAATGAAGATCGTCTTGCCGTTCTCCTGCTTCAGCTTCGTCAGTTCGGGGATCGGATCGCTGACGATGCGGGCATTGTTCCAGCCGGGCTCGGTCATCGTCCTGGATACGGCGATCTTGGCGATGCCGTTCATATAGGCCTTGATCTTGTCCTCGCTCTCGGCGGTCGGCCAGTAGGAGGCCATGCCCTCATAGGTCTTGCGGCCGAAGACCAGGAGATCGCCTTCTTCGCCGAACTGCTCGGCCAGGCGTTGCAGTTCCGGCCCCCAGGCAAGATTGTGGAAGTCGATATCCCACGGTTTCGTACCCTCGAAATACCCGTCGAGCGTCATCAGGTTCCAGACAACAAGCTTTCTCATCTCCAATCCTCCCTCCAACCACCATCAGAACCAGTTGCCTTTGGCAACTGGTTGAAGGCTAAATCGACCGATAGCGAATTGCAAGCGGTTTTTTATGAAGGATGAGGGCGTTGGCCGATCGATGGCGGCCAGCGAACCAAAGCCTCACTCTTGTCTGGAAAAATTTGCCGGGCGTCGCTCTGCACGGATCAGTCCTTGCGGAAGATCAGGCTGGCGCCCCAGCCGGTGACCACGGCGAGCAGCACGGCCGCACAGCCGTAGAGAATCGGCTGGTCATGCGCCGCATCGGTGATCGTCTGCTCGATGCCAGTCTTGATGACGCGCAGCGGCAGCGACTTCTCGGTGACGAGATTGCCGCTCTTGAAGAGATAGGCGCGCACCGTATGCACGCCGTTCGGAATATTTGCCGGCAGGCGCAGGCCCGCCTTGAACAGGTTCGAGGAAACGAATCGCACGCCGCTCGGATTGCGGTCGTAAAGCGCGCCTCCCTGCTGCAGCCGCAGGAAAGCCTGGCGGAATTCGCCGAGATTGCTGCCGTCGCCGACGAAGCCGACCGGCGTCAGCGGAATGTGATCGATGCCGATCCCCTGATCGGTCAGTTCGAGCGGCGTCGTCAGATCGTCGATCATTCGCGAGCTCGACATTGAATAGGAATGCGGCACCGCCTCGAAGGTCATCGAGCGCGTATTTACCCAGATGCCGAAGACGCGTTCCTTCTTGCGCACCGTCGCATCCTGGCGCGGGCCTTCCAGCACCACGACCACGTCATATTGGCCGATGGCGAGCAGCAGCTGATCGGTGTTGGAGAGCGCCCCGAAGATCGTGAGATCGGCGCCGTGGAAGTCCGAGGTGATGGCGATTTCGCTGGTCGAGGTGCCGATCTCAAGCCCTTCGCGCACCGCTTCCGTTGATTGTCCCGGCAGCCATTGCGCGCCGGCCACCGCCGGCAGCAGGCAAAGAAGCGCGAGGAAGGCGGCGAGCAGACGCATCAGTTACCTCCCATCACCACCGAATAGACGTCGGCCGGCGTTACCACCAGCGCGATCGCCAGACGCAGGCCAACGGCCAGCACCAGCAGGCCGAGCAGGGCGCGCAGCTGTTCGCCACGCAGCTTCTGGCCGACGCGAACGCCGTATTGCGCGCCGATCACACCCGCGACCATCAGGATAAAGGCAAGCACGATGTCGACGGAGAAGTTCGTCGCCGCCTGCACGATCGTCGTATAGGCGGTCACGAAGATGATCTGGTAGAGCGAGGTGCCGACCACGACATTGGTCGGGATGCGCAGGAGATAGATCATCGCCGGCACCATGATGAAGCCGCCGCCGACACCCATGATCGAGGTTAGGATGCCGATCGCAAAGCCGAGTGCCACGATCGGAATGACGCTCAGAAAGATCTTCGATTTCTTGAAGCGCACCTTGAGCGGCAGCTTGTGCACCCAGTGCTGGTGGCCCGGCTTGCGCGGCGCCGGCGGTTCGTTGCGGGCGGCGCGCCGCATGGCATTGATGCTTTCGAGCAGCATCAGCCCACCGACAGTCCCGAGGAAGATGACGTACATCAGCGAGATTATGAGGTCGAGCTGGCCCACGCGGCGCAAAAGCGAAAAGATCCAGATACCGACCGTGGCGCCTGAAAGACCGCCGACCAGAAGCACCGTGCCGAGCTTGACGTCGAGGGTGCCGCGCCGGAAATGGGTGATCGCGCCCGAAATCGACGACGCCACCACCTGGTTGGCGCCGGTGGCCACCGCGACGACAGGGGGGATATTGTAGAAGATCAGCAGCGGCGTGATGAGAAAACCGCCGCCGACACCGAACATTCCTGACAGGAATCCGACGGCCGCCCCCATGCCGAGAATGATGAAAATGTTCACCGACAATTCTGCGATGGGCAGATAGATTGTCACAACCGACCCCGAATGATGACCGCCCCTGCCGGGCGGTTTCCGTCACGTCCCCGTTCGAATGCGCACCATACTGCGAAATCGTTGCCAGAGGCTTTCGATCAGCCCCCTGGAGCGATGGAGATCGAGAGTGGAACGATTCGATGGGTGCGCCGAGCGATCTGTCCCGCATAATCCGGCTTTTTTCAGATTGCGTGACAGGCGGCGGAAAAAATCGAGATGTCTTTGTGCCGCAAGCCTTCTGTAGCGCGATTCCAGCAAAAGGGCGGCGCGGTTTGCGCCCGGGTTGGCGCAAACAAGACATCGTCATGTCCGTAGCCGGCGGGAACCGTTCTAGATCGCCTTGGCCACCTGCTTGTTGCGCTCGAGGAGCGCCCTGACCGTCGCGTCGGTCACCTTGCCGTCCGGCTGCTGGCCGATCGACTTCTGGAAGTTCTTGATCGCGGTCACGGTTTTTGCGCCCATTTCGCCGTCCGGCACGCCGGCGTCGAAGCCGTTATTGTTGAGGATGGCCTGGATGTTGCGGATCGCCTTCTTCATGTCGACGGAGGCCGTCTTCGCGCCGGTGCCCGCCCATTCGTCGGGGATGTCGATGCCGTTGGCGCGGTGGTCGAGCGGCTCCGGCTTCCAGAGATCGGCCTTGGCGCGGGCGCGCTCGAGCTGATCGGGCTTCATCGCGTTGGCCACCTCGTCGCGCTTCTGGGCCGCATCCTTGTCACCGGCCTTGGCGGCGACTGCAAACCACTTGTAGGATTCTTCGAGGTCGGCCGGAACGCCGTTGCCCCTCGCGCAGAGGATCGCCAGGTTGAACTGGCTGTCGGTGATGCCGAGGTTGGCGGCCTTGATGAACCAGGAGGCGGCCGTCGTATAATCCTGCTGGCCGAGCGCGCCGGAGGCGTGGAGCACGGCGAGATTATGCATGGCGCTGGCATTGCCCTGGTTTGCGGCCTGCTCGTAGAAGGTCTTTGCCTTGGCGATGTCGCGTTCGACGCCGTTGCCTTTCTCATACATGCTGCCGAGCCGGTACTGCGCCGGCGCAAAACCCTTGTCGGCCGAAAGCTGGTACCAGCCTGCGGCCTGCTTCTGATCGACGGCCATGCCGTTGCGGCCGTCCGAATAGCGCGCGCCGATCTCGAACAGCGCCAGCGCATCGCCGCCCTGCGCCGCATCTGCAAGCGATTTCGGCTGCACGGTGTCGGGAATGGTGATGGCGGCCTGCGGCGCTGCGGCTGGCGTATTCGGAACGAAGCCCGATGTTTCCTGCGTTGGGCTGGACGAAGCGGCGGGCGCAAGAGTTGCAGCTCCTTCGCCGTCAAGCGGGGCAGCGTCGGTCAGATGATCGGCGGCGGCGGGTGCGGTTGTTTCCGGCTGCGCCTGTTCGGCGGCCAGGGGAGCCGTCTCGACTGCGGGAGCGTTCACCTCCGCAGCGCCGGTGTCGGGCTGGGCGGACGTTGCTTCGGGCAAGGCCGGCTGCGGGTTTTCCGCTGCTCCGGTCAGCGCCGAGACCTCCGCCAGCGGCTGCGGCGCGGGTTCGCCGCTCGTCAGCGTCCGGGCCAGCGGAAAGGCCATGATGGCGAGCAGCACGGCGCCGACCGCCAGCAGGATCGGCCGGCGGTAGCGCGAAAAGGCGCTGACCTTGCCGGTTTTCCCCGTCTGGTCGTTCTTGCCCAACTTGTCAGCCTTGGCTGTCGCGCCCTTCTTCTCGGCCTTGGCAGCCGCTTGCTTCGGATTGGCGTCCACTTCCATCGCGGCTGCCTGCGCCGCCCGGCGCGCAGCGGCGATGTAATCGGCGCGATCGGTCTCGACGGGAGGTTTGCCGCGTGCGGCACTCTGGCTGGCGCGCACCCGTTCAAGGATCTTCTTGACGTCAGGCGCGCCCGAACCCGGCTCCAGCAGTTCGTCCGCGGCATCCGTCGGCACCACGTCGGCAGGATCGATCGACGGGGCGGGGTCGATCACCGCCCGTTCGGCGGCCTTCGTCTCGGCTTTCTTGCCAGGGCGCAACCGCTTGCCGAGGCTGGCGAGCAGACTGGATTTTGCCGGCGCCGGCGTCGCCGCCTCCGGCGTTCTGGTCGCCGCTTCGATGGCGATTGCGCTCGCTCCGCTCATGGCCGCGGCCTGCGCCGGGGCGGCAGGTTCGGCTGCGACCTCAGCCGGGCGGATGACCGGAGAGGCCATCGCTGTCGGGGCAGCTTCCGGCGTCCGGGCGGCCTCGGCCACCATCAGCGCGTAAGGGTCGACATCGAAATCGACGTCGGCGACCGGCATCGGGGCGACCGGCCGTCCGCGCTCTTCCATCCCGTCGAGGCGGTCGGCGATATGCACCAGCGTCTCATGCAGCGCCTTGAAAGTCTTGTGCGTGCGCTCCTCGCTGTCGCGGCTGATATCCTCGAGGTGGCGCAGATCCTCGGCCAGCGCCGTCAGCGCAGACATGTCGGCAGCGGGCACGCCGCCATGGGCGGCGCCATTGCGCGAATAGGCCTCGACGACGGCTTCCGCCGCCTGACGCGCCGCCTCGATGATATATTCGTCGCTCGTCGCCATATAATCTTCGATCGCGCCCATGCGCCGGTCGAGATCGGCGGGGATCGCGGCGCTTTCGCGCGGCTCGCTCATCAGCGCCGAAAGATTGGCGATCTGGTCTTCGAGGTTTTTCAGCGCCCGCGGATCGGTGGGCGCTGCTGCTGTGCTCTCTTCCAGCCGGGCGGCGATGTCGCTCAGCCGTCCTTCGAGACGCCGGAAGGCGCCGTCGTCGATCGCCGCGGCCGTCGCCGGCTGCGGATGGGCGATCTCGTCGATGCGCCGGGCAAGATAATCGAGCCGTTGCGCCAGCACGTCGTTGACGGCGCCGTTCTCGAGCGCGTCGATCTTGCGGGAGATGTCGGACAGCGGTCCGGTGAGGTCGGACTGCGCGGCCGTCTGCTGTGTGCGCTCCAGCAGATAGGAAAGATGTTCCAGCCGCTCGTCGAGCCGCGACGTCGCTTCCGCCTTGGTCAGCTCCTCGACACGTTCCGTCAGCGCCTCCAGCCGCATTGCCAGCTCATCGGCCGGGGTCGCCCGGCTGGCGGCATCATGGCTCATCACGTCGATCTGGTCGGCGAGCGCCGAAAGCCGGCTTTCCAGCCGCTGCATCAGCGTCGGATCGCTGTTGGCGGCCGCACGTCCGCTGGCCGCGATCGCCCGGCTGATCTCGTCGAGCCGCATGTCCATGGCGGCGAACTGTTCGGCCATGACCCGGTCATGCGGCTGGATCATATTGCCGAACTGCTCCATCGCCGTGGCGATGGCGATGAGCTTGTCTTCCAGCGCGCGAACCGCCGGGCTTTCGCCCATGCCGCCGATATGGCGCTTGATGTCGTCGAGCCGGTAGGCGAGCGAAACCAGCTCTTCCTGCAGCCCCTCGGTATCGAGTGCGGCAAGCCGGTTTTCGAAGCCGTCCCAGCGGGTTTCCATGTGACGCAGCGATTCCTCGCGCGCCAGCCCGTCCATCAGCGATCGCAGATCCTCGAAATCTTCACGCAGGCCAGCCGCTTCCGCGCCGCCCGAGCGTCCGGTCAGCTGGGTGATGCTCTGGGCGAGGCGGCTCATGTCGGCGCGGATGTCATCGGCGAAGCGGCCGTCTCCGGCACTTGTTTTGATCTCGCGCAGTTCCGTGCGCAGCGCGTTCATCTCGCGGGTAACGCCTTCGGAAATGTCGCGCTTCAGGTCCTGGCGCAGGTTGACAAGCGCTTGGGCGATCTCCGTCATCGTATCGTCGCCGGCGCGGAAGGCGGGTGCCGGCTGAGACGCTGCGGCGCGCGGCGCGGGTTCGCGCAGCTGCGGGGCCGGCTCGCGCCCGTAAGGCCGCTCGCGGCCGGCTTCGAGCGCGCGCTGGCGCTGGCGAATTTCAGCGAGCGGATCCGGCCGCGGCTCGATCGGCGCTCTTGCCGGGCGCGGCGAATTGGCGCCGGCGTAAACGTCGCGCTCGGCCGTTGCCGTGCGCGGCCGCTGTTCGCGCCCGCTGCCCATTAGCCCTTCGATGCGCGCCTCCAGCCCTTCGATCGTGCGGTTCAGCGCATCGAGCGAGGTCCTGTCGGACTGCCGGGAAGGATTTGATCGCGATCCGTTCATCTTCTTGCTCGCTTCGACTGCTCGACCTCTCGTCAGAGCTCGATCCGTGGCTTTTCCGTCTGTGGCCAGCGTCTTCACGCCGACCGGAGCGCACCATCCACAAGAAGATCGTCAATTAGACTTTCCTCAGGCTGAACGATGTAGCGGCATTCTTCAGAAACGCGAGACGGGGAAAAGGAATGCGGGTCGCTACTGCTCAACCCGCACCTTTCACGAAACGTGGTAAACAAGCCGTTAATATCGATGAGAATTTTTTAACGTTTGTGTCTCAAACGCCGTTTTTGGCGGCAATTGCCGCTCATCCCGCCCGACGGCGCGTCAGGCCGGCCGCGGATATTGCAGTTCGATCTTCACGCCCTCGGGACCGTAAACGAAGACCTGGCCGAGGTCGGTGTCGGGAATATCGTAATATTCATAGCGATAGCCGCTCGCCTTGATGCGCTCCAGCGCCGGGGCGAATTCGTAAAGGCTGAAGGCGACATGATTGAAGATGCCCGGCGGAAAATCGGTGCTGCGCGATGTCAGGCTGAGATGAATGACCGGGTGGTCGTCCAGATAGAGCCAATGGCCGGGCGAGGGGAAGGGCGGCCGATAGCCTTCCTTGACGCCGAGAATAGCTTGCAGGAAGCCGATCATGGCAGGCGCATCGCGGGTATCGATTGTCACATGGTCCAGGCGCGGCATTGGTTCCTCCCTGCCAGCTCCGACGATACGAACTTAGCCTGTTCATCTCCGCCGCGGAAGTTGTTTCGCCGCAGGCGCTACCCTCCCGCCCCGGAAAGCGGCCGGATCGGAAAGAAGTGGAGCCGCAATTTCAGTGCGGCGCTCCCGCATCGATCGAATAGGCGCTGATGCGCGACAGATGGATGAAGGAAAGGCCGGTCTCCTCGGCCCAGTCGTTGAAGGCCTTCTGGATCGGCGGCTGGTCCTTCTTCGCCGTGCCGGAGGCAGACAGCGGCACGCCGGCCGATCTTAGGCAGGCAAGCACATCCATCGTCGCAACGAAGCTGTCGCGGCCGATGCCCCGCAGGAAATATTGTCCGGTCATGCCGCCGAGCCGGCTGCCGCGTTTGCTCAACAGCTCGAGGAGGCCGATCTGATCTTCCCGCGGCCAGTCGGCGAAGAAGACGCCGGCGCTGCCGTATTCCCTCGCCAGCTCCCTGACGAAAGCGGCATTGGTGCGAACCGACATGATCTTCGCGCCGTTGCGGATGATCCGCTCGTCCGATGTCAGCTCATGCCAATAATCGTCGGGCGCGATATTCAGCATTGCCGGATCGAAACCGGAAAACGCCGCTTCGAAACCCGGCCACTTCGCATCGATCACCTTCTGGACGAAGCCGCTGTAGAAGATGCGCCGGGTCATGTCGGCAAGAATGCGGTCGTCGGGCATGGCGCGCAGCCTCTCGTGATCCGGCCGATGCTTTTCCAGCAAGGCCTGCAGCGCCGCCGCGCCGCCTTTCCGCTGTTCCGCACGTTGCCTTATCGCCTCGAAACTGATCATCCCGGCGCCCCTCCTCTGGCATTCCCGAACTGCGGCCCAAATTTTACCGATCGAAAGACGCCGGCACTTATACCCCGTTCCACGATGGACAAGGAAGGGGAGATGACGTCTCGTGCCTTCGGGCTTTTGATCGTCCGCAGGTTCGCCGCCCGCGAATTTTTTCGAGAAAGATGGCGAAGCTGCAGAATTTGACGTTTACGCAAACGTCAATATTTTGTAAGACAGTGCCCGAGGCCGGTGCGACCCGGTCAGTCGAATGGAGGAATTCGCAACATGCCAGTCTACAAGGCCCCGGTGAACGATACGCTCTTCGTCCTGAACGACGTGCTGGGCCTCGAACGCTACAACAATCTGCCGGGTTTTGCCGATGCGACGCCTGACATGATCGAGGCGATTCTCGGCGAGGCCGGAAAGGTTGCCGAGGAGGCGCTCTTCCCGGTGAATTATTCCGGCGATCAGGAAGGCTGCCATCGCAACGACGATGCCAGCGTCTCGACGCCGAATGGCTTCACAGAAGCTTACAAGGCTTATCGCGAAGGCGGCTGGATCGGCCTTGCGGTGCCGGAGGAATTCGGCGGGCAGGGGCTTCCCTATACGCTGCATTGCGCCGTCGGCGAATATACTTCTGCCGCCAACATGTCGCTGATGATGTATCCCGGCCTGACGCAGGGCGCGATCGCCGCGATCCTCGTCCATGGCACGCAGGAGCAGAAGGACACCTACCTGCCGAAGATGGTCGACGGCTCCTGGTCGGGCACCATGAACCTGACCGAGCCGCATTGCGGCACCGATCTCGGCATGCTGCGCACCAAGGCGGTGCCGCAGTCTGACGGCAGCTACAAAATATCAGGCCAGAAGATCTTCATCTCCGCCGGCGAACACGACCTGACCGACAATATCGTCCACCTGGTGCTCGCCCGCATCGAAGGCGCGCCCGAGGGCACCAAGGGCATCTCGCTGTTCATCGTTCCGAAATTCCTGGTCGGCAAGGACGGCGCGTCCGGCGCCCGCAATGCCGTTTCCTGCGGCGCGATCGAACACAAGATGGGCATTCACGGCAACGCTACCTGCGTGATGAACTATGACGAAGCGACCGGCTTCCTGATCGGCGCCGAAAACCGCGGCCTCAATGCCATGTTCGTGATGATGAACGAGGCTCGGCTGATGGTCGGCTTGCAGGGCATCGCCATTTCCGAGATCGCCTATCAGAACGCCGCCGCCTATGCCCGCGACCGCATCCAGGGCCGCTCGCTGTCCGGCGTCAAGGCGCCGGACAAGAAGGCCGATCCGATCATCGTCCATCCGGATATCCGCCGGACGCTCATGACCATCCGCGCCTTCAACGAAGCCGGCCGCGCCTTCCTGCTGTGGACCGCGCTGAAATCCGATATCGCCCACCGCGCCACCGACGAGAAGGAGCGCCAGACGGCCGACGACGTTCTCGGCCTCGTCACCCCGATCCTCAAGGGCGTGATGACCGACAAGGGCTTCGACCATGCCGTCATGGCCCAGCAGGTCTTCGGCGGCCACGGCTATATCGAAGAACACGGCATGAGCCAGTATGTGCGCGATGCCCGCATCGCCATGATCTATGAAGGCGCCAACGGCATTCAGGCGCTCGACCTCGTCGGCCGCAAGCTCGCCTTGAACGGCGGCCGCGCCGCCATGGCCCTCTTCAAGGAGATCGGCGATTTCTGCGAGGAGAACCGCAGCGACGAAAAACTCTCCTTCTTCACCAAGCATCTGAAGAAGGGCTTGAACGACGTCCAGGGCGCGACCATGTGGTTCATGCAGAATGCCATGGCCAAGCCCGACAATGCCGGTGCCGGCTCGACCGACTATATGCATCTCTTTGGTCTCGTCGTCCTCGGCTATATGTGGGCAAAGATGGCGAAAGCCGCAGAGGACGGCCTTGCCTCCGGCGATGGAGCCCGCGAGGATTTCCTGAGGAATAAGCTGATCACGGCGAAATTCTTCATGGAGCGCATCATGCCGGAAACCGCCCTTCGCAAGGCCCGCATCGAAGCCGGCGCCGACACGATGATGGAGCTGGCAGCGGAAGCGTTTTAATTGAGGTTCCCCCTTCTCCCCAGCGGGGAGAAGATGTCCGAAGGACAGATGAGGGGGTGAGCGACGAAGGAGCGAACGGCCGCGCGCAAGCAAGGCCGAGTTTGCCGCGAGCGCCCCCTCATCCGACCTTCGGCCACCTTCTCCCCGAGGGGAGAAGGGGAGTTGAAATTCACCGGCGCCGCCGCGCCGTCAGGGAGACGAGACAATGACCGAGGTTTTCATTTACGATCACGTCCGCACGCCGCGCGGCCGCGGCAAGAAAGACGGCGCCCTGCATGAAGTGCCGTCCGTCCGCCTTGCGGCCAAGACGCTGGAAGCGATCCGCGACCGCAACGGGCTCGACACCACGACGGTCGACGACATCATCATGGGCTGCGTCGATCCGGTGATGGATGCCGGCGCCGTCATCCCCAAGGCCGCCGCCTTCGAAGCCGGTTATTCCACCAGGGCGCCCGGCATGCAGATCTCCCGCTTCTGCGCCTCCGGCCTTGATGCCGTCAATTTCGGCGCCGGCAAGATTGCCCAAGGCGCCGACGACATCGTCATCGCGGGCGGTGTCGAAAGCATGTCGCGCGTCGGCCTCGGCATGTCGGGGGGCGCCTGGTTCATGGACCCCTCGGTGAATTTCCCGGCCTATTTCATGCCGCAGGGCGTATCGGCCGATCTCATCGCCACCAAATACGGTTTCAGCAGGACCGATGTCGACGCCTACGCGGTCGAGAGCCAGAGGCGCGCTGGACATGCCTGGGAGCAGGGTTGGTTCGACAAGTCGGTCGTCCCGGTCAAGGATCAGAACGGCCTGACGATCCTCGATAAGGATGAGCACATGCGCCCGGGCACCGATATGCAGGCGCTCGCTTCCCTCAATCCGTCCTTCCAGATGCCCGGCGAGATGGGCGGTTTCGAGGCCGTCGGCATCCAGGCGCATCCTGAGATCGAGCGCATCAACTATGTCCATCATGCCGGCAATTCTTCCGGCATCGTCGATGGCGCAGGCGTCGTGCTGCTCGGCTCGAAGGCGGGTGGCGAGAGCATGGGTATCAAGCCGCGCGCCCGCATCAAGGCCTTCGCCAATATCGGCTCCGATCCGGCCCTGATGCTGACCGGTCCGGTCGATGTCACCGAGAAGCTGTTGAAGCGGACAGGCATGAGCCTTGCCGACATCGACCTCTTCGAGCTGAACGAGGCCTTCGCCGCCGTCGTGCTGCGCTACATGCAGGCCTTCGACATCGACCACGCCAAGATCAACGTCAACGGCGGCGCCATCGCCATGGGCCACCCGCTCGGCGCCACCGGCGCGATGATCCTCGGCGCGGTGCTCGACGAGCTCGAACGCCGCGACCTCAATACCGCGCTGGTAACACTCTGCATCGGCGCCGGCATGGGCACGGCGACGGTTATCGAACGCGTTTGATCGGATCTGAACCCTCCCTTCTCGGGGAGGGGCTTCACCGCAAGAGAATTCAGGGAGAGGAATTCCCAAGATGAGCACCTACACCAATTTCACGCTCGAAACCGACGCCGATGGCATCGCTCTCGTCACCTGGGACATGCCCGGCAAATCGATGAACGTTTTCACCGCCGAGGTGATGGAAGAGCTCAACGCCATCATCGACGCAACGACTGCTGACGCTGCCGTCAAGGGCGTCGTCTTCACCTCGGGCAAATCCTCCTTCTCCGGCGGCGCCGACCTGTCGATGATCAAGTCGATGTTCGGCTCCTATCAGGAGGAGAAGGCAAAGAGCCCGGAGACGGCCGTTCAGACGCTTTTCGGTCTCGTCGGCCGTATGTCCGGCCTGTTTCGCAAGCTCGAAACCTCGGGCAAGCCCTGGGTTTCGGCCATTAACGGCACCTGCATGGGCGGCGCTTTCGAACTGTCGCTCGCCTGCCACGGCCGTGTCGCCTCCAATGCCAAGAGCGTCAAGATCGCGCTGCCCGAGGTCAAGGTCGGCATCTTCCCCGGTGCCGGTGGCACCCAGCGTGTGCCGCGCCTCGCCAATGCCCAGGATGCGCTGCAGATGATGACGACCGGCCAGTCGCTCAGCGGCTCGCGCGCCAAGGCGATGAACCTCGTGCATCAGGTGGTCGAGCCGGATCAGCTGATCCCTGCCGCCAAGCAGATGATCAAGGATGGCCTGAAGCCCGTCGCCCCCTGGGACGAGAAGGGCTTCAAGCTGCCGGGCGGCGGCATCTGGACGCCGGCCTCCGCCCAGCTCTGGCCGGCCGCTCCGGCGATCCTGCGCCGCGAAACCTCCGGCAATTATCCCGCTGCGCTCGCCATCCTGAAATGCGTCTATGAAGGCCTGCAGGTGCCGTTCGACACGGGTCTCAAGATCGAGCAGCGTTATTTCACCGAGGTGCTGCAGACCCGCGAAGCTTTCTCGATGATCCGTTCGCTGTTCATCTCGATGCAGGAGCTCGGCAAGGGCGCCCGCCGCCCCGCCGGCATTCCCAAGACGGAACTGAAACATGTCGGTGTCGTCGGCGCCGGCTTCATGGGCGCGTCGATTGCCTATGTCACCGCCGCCGCCGGTCTACCGGTGACGCTGATCGACCGCGACATGGAGGCCGCCGCCAAGGGCAAGGCCGTCTGCGAAGGCCTCGTCAAGGATTCCGTCGGTAAGGGAAGGTTTATGCAGGACGAGGCCGCAGCGCTTCTTGCCCGCATCACGCCGTCCGCCGACTATGCCGGTCTCGCCACTGCCGATCTCGTCATCGAGGCGGTGTTCGAGGATCGCGAAGTGAAGAAATCGGTCATCGAGGCGGTTGAAGCCGTGCTGCCTGACGGGGCGATCTTCGCCTCCAATACCTCCACCCTGCCGATCACGGGCCTGGCGAAGAATTCGAAGCGCCCGGCCGATTTCATCGGCATCCACTTCTTCTCGCCCGTCGAAAAGATGATGCTGACCGAGGTCATCCTCGGCAAGGAGACAGGCGACAAGGCGCTCGCCGTCGCGCTCGATTATGTCGCCGCCATCAAGAAGACGCCGATCGTCGTCAACGACACCCGCGGCTTCTTCGTCAATCGCTGCGTGCTGCGCTACATGTCGGAAAGCTACGACATGCTGATCGAGGGCGTGCCGCCTGCAATGATCGAAAATGCCGCCAAAATGGCCGGCATGCCGGTCGGTCCCCTGGCGCTCAACGACGAGGTCGCCATCGACCTGTCGCTGAAGATCCTCAAGGCCACCGTCGCCGATCTCGGCGAGAAGGCCATCGACCCCAGGCACATGGAGTTGATCTCCCGCATGGTGGAAAAGGAGGGCCGCTTCGGCCGCAAGAACTCCAAGGGCTTCTACGACTATCCGCCGAAACCGGCGAAGAAGTCGCTTTGGCCCGAGCTCAAGGACTTCTATCCGCAGAAGACGGCGGATGAGGTCGATGTCGCGGTGCTGAAGCAGCGCTTCCTTGTCACCATCGCGCTCGAAGCCGCCCGCACCGTCGAGGAAGGTATCGTCACTGATCCGCGCGAAGCCGACGTCGGCTCGATCCTCGGCTTCGGTTTCGCGCCCTATACCGGCGGGGCGCTGAGCTATATCGACGGCATGGGTGTAAAGGCTTTTGTCGAACTGGCTGAGAAGTTAGCGTCGGCTTACGGAGATCACTTCAAGCCGACGCCGCTGCTGAAGGACATGGCCGTCAAGGGCGAGACGTTTTATGGGCGGTTCGATCCCTATGCGAGGATGGGGGCGGCGGCGTAAGTCGTTTTCGCGGTGTGGGTTTTACGGGACGGTTTTTGCCGTTGTGCGGTGTAGGCCCCTCTGCCCTGCCGGGGCCCGGCAGGGCAGAGGGCGGCGGCCACGGTACGACGTTCAAAAAATGCTCCACCAAGCTGAACTCGACTTTTCCATGTTGCGGCCTTGTCACGGACACAATTCCCGATTAAACATTCTCGCATCGATCTTGCTAGATGAACTTTGAAACGGCGTTCGCGTCGTTCCTGGCGACTTTCCTCCAAAATCGGTTTTCATCGCCGCTTGGGCTTTGCCCGGGCTGCAATCTTCTATGAGCGATTCGAAAAGGATATCGTCATGAACACAGGTACCGTTAAGTGGTTCAACGCAACCAAGGGCTTCGGCTTCATTCAGCCGGATGACGGCGCAGCCGACGTTTTCGTCCACATCTCGGCCGTTGAGCGCGCCGGCATGCGTGACCTCAAGGACGGCCAGAAGCTGTCCTACGATCTCGTCCGCGACAACAAGTCCGGCAAGATGTCGGCAGACCGCCTCCAGGCGGCCTGAGCCTTTAAGGCTTTGAATATCATCTCCGGACCGTGACCACGGATGTACTGGCACGGCTCGTTGAGATGGCAGGGAAGGTCGGGTTAGCCCGGCCTTTTTTTGTGTCTGGCTGGTCGCTGTGCTCGCGGGCAAAAGCGACAAAAGTCTTGCGTTGTGCCGCGGCGCCCCCTCTGCCCTGCCGGCCATCTCCCCCACAGGTGGGGAGATCGGCAAGCAGCCTGATCACCGGACCTCTCTAGCGTCTTGCCGTAACGGACAGGGTAGGGGAAGCCAGCGCGCCCAGCCAATCTCCCCACCTGTGGGAGAGATGCCCGGCAGGGCAGAGGGGGGCGACCGACAATCTTTCGCCGACCTGAATGCGTCGTTGGACAACTTGCCTCGCAAGACAGGTAAGCCGCTCAACCTCCAGCTGCCTCATTCCGCCTCCAGCATCGCCATCACCCGCGCCATCACCGCCCGCGCCGCATCGAGTTCGGCCGATGTAAAGGCGGCGCCGAGCCCATCCGCCCATCCGGCCTGGGCCACCTCGATCACCCCCAGCCGGGCGTCCCCTTCCGTCGTCAGCCGCACCAGCTTGGCTCGCCGGTGCTCCGGATTGTCGGCATAGGCGATCAGCCCTTCGCTCTCCAGCACATCGGCAAGCCGCTGCACACCCTGGCGGGCGAGGCCGAGCGCACGGGCGATCTGCGCCACCGACATGTCGCCGCGCCGCGCCGCCGCCAGCACCTGCCAGCGCGCGCTCGTCTGTCCCGCGGGCTTTGCCAGCCGGTCGCCCGCCGCCGTCAGATGGCCGGCGAGGCGAAGGGCCGTGATCGCGAGAGCTGAAAAGGCATCCCCTTCCATCGTTCGCTCCGGTCGATTTTGTTTGACAATATGTTGTCGATTCTGTATCTCATCCATAGTGACAACATATTGTCATATACCGATGACTGATGCAACGCCGAAGGAGGAACGCACCGTGAAGAAGACCTACAAGGGAAGCTGCCATTGCGGCAAAGTGCACTACGAGGTGGACATGGATCTCGCGGAGGGGACCGGCCGCTGCAATTGCTCGATCTGCGCCAAGCGGCGCTATTGGGGCGCCAACGTCAAGCCGGAGGATTTCCGGCTGATGTGCGACGAGGCGGAGATGGCAGACTACCAGTTCAACACGATGAGCGGCCATCACCGCTTCTGCCGCACCTGCGGTGTAGCCGCCTTCGGCGACGGTTATGTCGAGGCGATCGGCGGAGCCTATGTCTCGATCAACATCGCCTGCCTCGACGATATCACCCCTGAGGAACTGGCGGCCTTGCCCGTCCGTTATTCCGACGGCAGGCACGATGCCTGGTGGAACGAGCCGGCGGTGACGAGTTATCTCTGAAGCAATTCCAACGGTTTTGCGTCCGCAATTGCGCCAGCGAATGCACGCTTGTCGGATCGTCGCCCTCCCGTTCGTCCTCTGTCCATAACGGAAAAGGAGAACGACCGTGAACGATGAAGGGAAGATCAGGATCGAGGAAGAGGCGATCATCGCCATGCTGATGATGCGGGCAAAGGCGCTCGGCGAAAAGAACGCCGCGGAGGTGCTTTCCTATGAGGCCGAGGATTCCGTCGAATTTTCGCTGGCGCCGCCGCTCGTCTCCACCGGCAAGGACGAGGCGGGTCTGCAGGCGTGGTTCGACACGTGGGAAGGCCCGATCGGCGGCGAAGTGCGCGATGCCAAATTGACGGTCGGCGGCGATGTCGCCTTCTGGAGCGGTCTCCTGCGCATGACCGGGACCAAGACCGATGGCACCGAGGTCGACCTCTGGTTCCGCCAGACCCTCGGCCTCGTCAAGCAAGACGGGCATTGGATCGTCGCTCACCAGCACGCCTCGGTGCCCTTCGCCATGGATGGCAGCGGCCGCGCATTGCTCGATCTTAAGCCGTGACGTGGACCTCGGATGTCAGGCGGCATTCTCCGCCGTCTTCCGACGGCCGGCACGTATTCCCATGATCCCGACGCCCATCAACAGCAGGATCGCCGTCGCATAGATATCGGTCGTCAGGCCATAGCCGGCCGATTTCGCCAGGAAGCCGGCAAGGATCGCCGGCAGGCTGAAGGCGAGATAGCTCTGGACGTAGAAGGCAGCAAGCAGGCCGGCGCGCTCGTCCGCTTTGGCGAGCGGCATGATGGTGCCGATCGCGCCGAGGAAATTGGTGCCGAAACCGGCACCGGTGAAGACAGTGCCGATCAGCAGCAGCGGCACATTGGCAAGATGCACGCCGGCGACAACCGTCAGGATGCCGAGCGTCTTGGCCGACACGCCAAAACCGAGATTGGCCGATGCCGTCTTGCCGCGCCTGAGATAGACGGCGATCGCGCCGCTGACCATCAGCGCGGTCACGACAGCCCCGCCCGTCAGCGGCGCCTTGCTGCCGGTCGTGCTGGCGACCAACGACGGCACCAGCGAAAGATAGAAGCCGGCGAGCGTCCAGTTGGCGATGTTGATCGGCGTCACCAGCGAGAGCGGCCGTTTGACCTGCGGGGGAATGGCGACCCTGGGGATCAGCGAGCCGAGGGCGCCCGGCCGCCTGCCGCCGGTCTCGCGGGTCAGCCAGATGGCGGCTGCCAGCAGTGTGAAGGCAAAAAGCAGCAGCGCATAAATGAGGTGCATCGGAAAAGGGCCATATTGGATCAGGGCGCTGGTGCCGACCGCGCCGACCGCCATGCCGCAAAGCGGCGCGATCGAATTGACGATCTGCCCCTTGGCCCGGTCGACATCGACGAGAGCGGCGCCGAGCGCGGCGCCGGCAATCCCGGTCGCAACACCCTGCACGATCCGCGCCGCAATCAGCCAGCCGGGGCCGCTGGCGATGACGAAGAGGCTCATGGCGGCGATTTCGAGCACCAGGGCGAAAAAGATCACCGGTTTGCGGCCGAGATGGTCGGAGATCGAACCGGCGGTCAAAAGTGCTGCCAGCAGCGCGAAGGCGTAGACGGCGAAGACCACGGTGATCAGCACCGGCGAGAGCGAGAAGGTCTCCTGATAAATCCGGTAGAGCGGCGTCGGCGCGGCGGAGGCGCCGAAGAAGGTGGCGAGCGTCAGCGCATGAAAACCGATCGAGGGGCGCGACGCATTCTCTGTGGATTTGGCTGCTGCGACCATATATAAGCCCCTTAAAGCTAAGCCGTTGCGTTAGCTCCATGTAGGGCGAATGCATCGTAAAGGCAAACTATTTGCGTTTATGGTTCTGTCAAAGATTTTGAACCATAAGTGTTGGGGGCGGGCGCAGGAATGGCAGCGAAAGAGAATCTCCGGCCGGGCGGCAGAAGCGCCCGGGTTCAGGCCTCGGTGCACAAGGCTGTCCGCGAGCTCCTAGCCGAGATGAACCGCGCGGAGGTGACGATCCCGTTGATCGCTGCTAGGGCGGGTGTGACGCCGTCGACGATCTATCGCCGCTGGGGTGACCTGCAGGAGCTTCTCGCCGACGTTGCCGTCGAGCGGCTGCGCCCGGATATGCAGCCGGTCGATGCCGGCAGCGGCAAAGCCGATCTCGAAGCCTGGGCCGAGCAATATGCCGAGGAAATGTCCTCCGGGCCGGGCCGCGAGATGATCCGCGACGTGTTGGCGGCGCAGGCAGGCGCAAATGCCTGCAAATGCTGCGAATATACCCGCCAGCAGATCGCCGTCATCGCCGAGAGGGCAAAGGCGCGCGGTGAGGCCTTTCCCGATGTCGACCGCGCCATGGATGAGCTCGTGGCGCCGATCATGTATCGCATCCTGTTCGGCGATGTGCCGGATGCCGCGCGGGTGCGTGCCCTGGTGGCGCGCGCCATGCAATCTGCGAGCTGAGCCTACTCCGCGGCCGCGCGTTTCAACCCGGAAATCTGGGTGATGTAGGCGCGTAGCGCCGCCGGCCGCACCGGCTTGTGCTGGACGGCGATGTCGTGCCGCTCGGCCTCGCCGCGCACCTCCGGCGTGCGGTCGGCGGTAACAAGCAAGGCGGCGATATCGGCGCCGAACTGCCGGCGCAGATGCAGGATCGCGGCGATGCCGGTTCCGTCGTCGAGATGATAATCGGCAATGGCGAGATCCGGCGGTCCGTCACGGCCGTCGCCTGCGATCACATCGGCCAGGCAATGCACCGCCGTCACCTCGCAGCCCCACCCGCTCAGCAGCAACCGCATGCCTTCGAGGATTTTCGGCTCGTTGTCGATGCACAGCACCTTCAGCCCCTTGAGCGGCTGTGACGGTCGGTCGGCAGGCGCAATGGCCGCGACGGCTTCGGCCGGGCGCGAGATGTCGAGCGGTATGGCGATGCGGAATTCCGTGCCCCTGCCATGCGTCGACTGCAGCTCGACCGGATGGTTGAGCACGCGGGCGATGCGGTCGACGATCGAAAGGCCGAGTCCGAGGCCGGAAGCGGTTTTCGCCCCTTCGTCCAGCCGCGCGAATTCCTTGAACACGGTGCGGAATTTCGACGGCGGAATGCCGATGCCGGAATCGATCACCTGGATGATCACCTGATTGCCGCGCCGCCGCGCCCCGACCAGCACCTTGCCGGTGATCGTGTATTTGATGGCGTTGGAAACGAGGTTCTGCACCAGCCGGCGCAGAAGGTTGGGGTCGGAGCGGACGCGCAGCGATGTCGGCATAACCACCAGCTTCAGCCGCTTTTCCCGGGCGATCGGCGCAAAATCGGTCTCGATCCGCTCCAAGAGGTCGGAAAGCGCGACGGAGGCGAGCCGCGGCCGCATGGCGCCGGTATCGAGCCTGGAGATATCGAGCACCGCGCCGAGAATGGTTTCGACCGATTCCAGCGCGGAGTCGATGTTGCGCACGATCGGGCTGTTGTCCGATTGCGCCATGCGCTCGACCAGTGCGGAAGAATAGAGCCTGGCGGCGTTGAGCGGCTGCAGGATGTCGTGGCCGGCGGCGGCAAAAAAGCGGGTCTTGCCGATGTTCGCCTCGTCGGCCGCGGCCCGCGCCTCGGCGAGTTGGCGGTTGACGCGGGTAAGCTCGGCCGTGCGTTCGGCGACGCGCTGCTCCAGCGTCTCGTTCGCCTGCTTCAGGGCCTGGTCGGCGTTGACGCGCTGGGTGATGTCGGTGAAGGTGGCGACGATGCCCTTGTCGGGCATGGCGTTGGAGCGCACCTCGATGATCCGCTCGCCGCCGCCGAGCACCAGCGAGAAGGGCTTGTCGAGCGTCAGGAAGTGCCGCACCGTCTGTTGCTGATCGCCGGGCGCGATGTCGCCGCGCTGGCTGAGAATGGTGACGATCTCGGCGAGGGGAAAGCCGACCTGACCGGCATTCTCAGGCAGATCGAGCAATTGCCGGAAGCGCCGGTTCCAGATGGTCAGCCGGTTGGAACTATCGAAGACGGCAATGCCCTGGTCCATCTGCGACAGCGCGGTCTGCAGCATGTCCTGGTTATATTGCAGCGCCTCGCTCGCCTGGTCGAGCAGCCAGGCGGTGTCGGAAGAAGCATCCTCGATCTTCTGCAGGATCAGTGACAGCACCAGGCGGGCCGAGGATGAGCCGATGGCGCTGCCGAGCAGCTGTTCGCTGAAATGGATCAGCGCCATGTCGGCCGGCTGTTCGTCCTCCAGCTTGCGGCCGGAGCCTTGCTCATAGGTCGTCAACGAGCGCTGCATGCGCTCCTCGCCGAGATAACGCGAGATCGCTGCCTTGAGGTCGCCGACGCTGATGCGGGTCTTCCAGCCGCGCGTGGCAAATTGCGAACGCGAGTGGCGCTTGACGAAGATGCCGGCCTGGATGCGTTCCAGCGGCCTGGCATTGCGGGTGAGCGAGCCGACGATGACGAAGGCGGTATTGACGAGCAGGCTCATCACCGTCGCATTGACCAGCGGATCGGCGTCGGGCGCGGTAAACAGCGTCGCGCCGGGGAAGATGAAGCCGAGCACGGCGCTTGCCACATAGGAATAATCGGGGCCGCCGAGCGAGGGCAGGAACAGCAGATAGACCCAGATGACGAAGCCGGACGTCAGCCCGAGGATGGCGCCGCGCGCATTCGCCCGCCGCCAGATCAGCCCGCCGAACAGGGCAGGGGCGATCTGCGCGATCGCAGCGAAGGAGAGAAGGCCGATCGAGGCAAGGCCGGCCGTGCTGTCGGTCGAGCGGTAATAGGCATAGCCGAACAGCAGCACGGCGAAGATGGCGCTGCGGCGGATGTTGAGCAGCGTCTTGGCGAAATCGTCGCGCTGGCCGGTGCGGCCGGCGAGTTTGCGCCTGAGGAAGATCGGCATGATGATGTCGTTCGACACCATGATCGACAGCGCCACGGAATCGACGATGACCATCGCCGTTGCGGCAGAAAAGCCGCCGATGAAGGTGATCAGTGTGACCACAGGCATCTCGCCGGCCAGCGGCAGCGACAGCATGTAGAAATCGGCATTGCCGGCGCCGCCGAAGGTCAGCAGCCCGCCGATCGCCACCGGCAGTACGAAGAGATTGATCGCGACGAGATAGGTGGGAAACAGGAAGCCCGCGAGTTTCAGCTGTTTCGCCGTCCGGTTTTCCACGACCGTTACGTGGAATTGCCGCGGCAGCAGGATGATGGCGAAAGCCGACAGCATGATCAGGGTGATCCAGCGGCTGATCGGCGTATGGTAATTCAGCGCCGACATGACCAAGCTGTTTTCGACGGTCTTCTGCCAGAGATCGGCGGGACCGTCGAAGAGAAACCAGATGACGCAGACGCCGGCCGTCAGGAAGGCGACCAGCTTGACCACCGATTCCATCGAGACGGCAAGGATGAGGCCGTCCTGGTGTTCCGTCGCATCCGTATGCCGCGTGCCGAACATGACGGCGAAGCAGGCAAGCACCAGCGTCGCGGCGAGTGGCAGGTCGAGGAAGTAGAGATTGCCGCTGCCGATGCCGTAATCGGACGGATTGACCATGGCGCTGACGGTGCTGGAGATCGCCTTCAGCTGCAGCGCGATATAGGGAATGGTGCCGATCAGCGAGATCAGCGCGACGATGGTGGCGACCGTCGGGTTCTTGCCGTAGCGCGCGGCGACGAAATCGGCGACCGAGGTGAGCTTCTCCGCCTTGGCAAGCTCGATGATGCGGCGAAGCAGCGGCATGCCGAGGGTGAAGACCAGAATGGGACCGATGTAGATGCCGGCAAATTCCAGGCCGCGTTGCGCGGCAAGCCCGACGCTGCCGAAATAGGTCCAGGAGGTGCAGTAGATCGCCAGGCTCAGCGCATAGACGACGGGCCATCCGCCTTCCAGCGCACCCGGGCCGCGGTTCTTGCGGTCGCCATAGCTGGCCACGGCGAAAAGCAGCAGCAGATAGCCGAAGGCAGACGCGAATATGACCCAGCCTGGAAGCATTGACTCTCCGCCGGCGAGAAGCCGCCGGCACCTCCCGCAATGCAGGTGAGCTTAAGTCATTTCAGGAGCCTTGAAAATTCCCGCCGGTCTACGCCTTAAGTCAAAGGCTGCACGGCGGGCTTCGGCCCGATTATTGCGATTTGCAATTGATTAATTGCAATGAAGATGTAGCTAATGAAAACAACTGCATATCTCTGAAATGGATCGAAGGGAGACGGATCGGATGCTCAATGAGTTCAAGGCCTTTATCGCCCGCGGCAATGTCATGGATCTTGCGGTCGGCGTCATCATCGGCGGCGCCTTCGGCGGCATCGTAAAATCTTTGGTCGATGACCTTATCATGCCGATTGTCGGCGCCATTATGGGCGGCTTCGATTTTTCGAATTACTTCCTGCCACTGTCCTCGGCCGTTAACGCGCCCACACTTGCCGCCGCCCGCGCCCAGGGCGCGGTATTTGCCTATGGCAGCTTCCTCACCGTTCTCATCAACTTCCTGATTCTGGCCTGGATCATCTTCCTGATGGTCAAGGGCGTCAATTATCTGCGCCTGCAGGTCGAGCGCCAGGAAAAGGCCGCACCGGAAGAGCTGCCCCCACCGCCGGCGGATGTTCAGCTGCTGACGGAGATCCGCGATCTCCTCGCCACGCGCCCGGCGGTCTGACCGGGCCTGCGGCCTGCCGATCCGGCCGGCCGCATCCATCACGAAAATCGATATGCCATCACTGGATATCATAGGATTTGCCGGCATAAATCTTCTATGAAGGCGGAAACCGGAGATATGCATGTCGATCATGAACAGCCTCAGTCCGCGCGCCGTAGCGGCGCCCGAAAGCGGGATCGTCGAAGTCGTCAATTATGCCCGCGGCCGGCAAGGCCTGCTGCCGCTCTGGGTGGGTGAAGGTGATCTGCCAACGCCCGATTTCATCAGCCGGGCGGCGATGGAGGCGCTTGCCGCCGGCGAAACCTTCTACACCTGGCAGCGCGGCATTCCCGAGCTTCGCCGGGCGCTGTCGGATTATTACTTCAGGCATTTTTCCGTCCGACTGCCGGTCGAGCATTTCTATGTCACCGGCTCCGGCATGCAGGCAATCCAGCTTTCGGTGCAGGCGCTGACCTCGCCCGGCGACGAATTCGTCTATCTCACCCCGGCCTGGCCGAATATCGCCGCGGCGCTCGAAATCGCCGGCGCGCGCGCCGTCGGCGTCGAACTGCAGTTCGAGGGCGGCAAATGGGGGCTCGATCTCGACCGCCTCGCAGCCGCGATCACGCCAAAGACCCGGGGTCTTTTCATCAATACGCCCTCGAACCCGACCGGCTGGACCGCGACCCAAAAGGATCTCGGCGAAATCCTCGCCCTTGCCCGCAAACATGATCTCTGGATCATGGCGGATGAAATCTACGCGCTCTATCACTTTGCCGGCGGCCGAGCGCCCTCCTTCCTCGACATCATGGAAGAGGGCGACAAAATCATCTTCGTCAATTCCTTCTCGAAGAACTGGTCGATGACCGGCTGGCGCGTCGGCTGGATCGTCGCTCCGCCCGAGATGGGACAGGTGCTCGAAAACCTCATCCAATATTCGACATCGGGCGTGGCGCAGTTCATGCAGAAGGGCGCCGTCGCGGCGCTCGATCAAGGCGATGATTTCGTGCGCGCCAACATCGCCAAGGCCGCCCGTTCCCGCGACATCCTCTGCGATGCGCTGATTGCCACCAACCGCGTCGAGACGCTGAAGCCGGACGGCGCGCTCTATGCCTTCCTGAAGATCGACGGGGTTACCGACAGCCGCAGGGCCGCCATCGACATCGTCGACAAGACGGGTGTCGGTCTCGCCCCGGAACCGCTTTCGGCGCCGGTGGCGAGCTGTTCCTGCGCGCCTGTTTCCTGCGCGACCCCGGCCAGATAGCGGTCGCTGCCGAGCGTCTCTGCGATTATATCGTCAAACTCTGAGAGGGCCGGCGAGGACGCGCGCCGGGCCGATTTTGCGCCGGAACGGCCGGATCGCTAAAACTTGAGCAAAGCCCGAAATCGGCCTCTAACCACGAACTCCAAACATAAGCGTTGAAAGGGTCCCGAACGGCCCTGCGATAAGAAAATTGGAAAGAAAAACCGGCGCCTGATGCCCCTGCTTCTAAAAAGCGAAAGCAGGGGTGTGGGACATGGCGGTTTTGGTGACGGGCGGGGCCGGTTATATCGGCAGTCACATGGTTTGGGCGCTGATCGATGCGGGCGAGGATGTGGTCGTGCTCGATCGCCTGTCCACCGGCTTTCGCTGGGCCGTGGCGCCGGCGGCGCGTTTCTACCTCGGCGACATTGCCGATCCCGACATCTTGAAGAAGATCTTCATCGAAAACGACATCGAGGCGATCATCCATTTCGCCGGCTCCGCCGTCGTCCCGGTCTCGGTCGCCGATCCGCTTTCCTATTACGACAACAACTCCGGCAAGACGCGGGCGCTTCTCTCCGCCGCGATCAAGGCCGGCATCCGCAATTTCGTCTTCTCGTCGACGGCGGCCGTCTACGGTCAGCAGCAGAACGACCTGCCGGTGAAGGAGAATGCCTCCCTCAAACCGGAAAATCCCTACGGCCAGTCGAAGCTGATGACCGAATTCATGCTGCGCGATGCCGCCGCCGCCTATGATTTCAACTATGTCGCGCTCCGTTACTTCAACGTCGCCGGTGCCGACCCCGATCGCCGCACCGGCCAGTCGACCGCAGGCGCCACGCATCTGATCAAGGTCGCCTGCGAGGCAGCACTCGGCAAACGCGACAGTGTCCATGTCTATGGCATCGACTACCCCACCCATGACGGTACCGGCGTGCGCGACTACATCCATGTCACCGATCTTGCCGATGCCCATCTGAAAGCACTGCAGCATCTGCGCAGGGACAAAGGCTCGCTTGTTGCCAATTGCGGTTATGGCAGCGGCTATTCGGTGCTCGACGTCTTGAACATGGTCACCCGCCTGCACGGGCATTCCTTCAAGATCCACATGGCGCCGCGCCGCCCCGGCGATTCGGCAAGCGTCGTCGCCGATGCTTCGCTCGCCCGCCAAGTGCTCGACTGGAAGCCCCGCCACGATTCGCTTGAGACCATCGTTCAGAGCTCGCTCGATTGGGAGCTCTTCCTGTCGAACAGAAATGTCGACGACCTGCACAGCATCCACCGGGCGCTTGCCGCCGCATCATTCTGACGGTGCGCGACGGCAGCCTGTTTACAGGCTTGCCGGAAATGCTCTGGAGCGATGCCGCATCGTCGTCTATGCATGGTTTCAAGCCTCCCGGGCAGAATGTTTCAATCTGACCAGGAAAGGCCGGAACAGGGGAGGTGAACCATGCAGGACAGCGAAGTCATTATCGAGCGGCGAGGCGCTGCCGGCATCATCCGGCTCAACCGGCCGCGGGCGCTGAACAGCCTGACGATGGCGATGATCCGGTCGATCACCGAGGCGCTTGACGGCTTTGCCCGCGATGCCGACGTGGCGACTGTCGTGGTAACGGGGGAAGGCGAACGCGGCTTCTGCGCCGGCGGCGATATCCGCGCCCTGCATGAGAGCGCCCAGGCCGGCGACGGCCTCGCCGGAACCTTCTGGCGGGAGGAATTCCGTCTCAACCATATGATTTCCGTCTACCCCAAACCCTATGTCGCGCTGATGGACGGCATCACCATGGGCGGCGGCGTCGGCCTGTCCGCGCATGGCCGCCACCGCATCGTTACCGAGCGCACCCGGCTGGCGATGCCGGAAACCGGCATCGGCTATGTCCCCGATGTCGGCGCCACCTGGCTGCTGCCGCAGGCACCGGGTGAAGCCGGAACATGGCTCGGCCTGACCGGGCTCGATATCGACGCCGCCGACGCGATCCATGCCGGGCTCGCCGATCGTCAGATCGCTTCCTCGCGAACTCGGCGAGGTGATCGATGCGCTGTCCACACTACCATGCGGTAGTTCGTCGATTGATGTCGATACCGCCTTGCAGGCGTTTGCGGAACCTCAGGGTGAAAGCCGGCTGCGGCAGAACGCAGCGCTGATCGACCGTGCGTTTTGTTTCGACAGCGTCGAGGAGATCCTCGCGGCGCTCGGCCGAGAGGCGGGAGACTTCGGCGCCGAGACGCACCGCGTACTGCTGACGCGCTCGCCGACCAGCCTGAAGCTCGCTTTGCATCTGCTGAGAGCCGGCCGCCGCAGCGCGTCGCTCGCCGAATGCCTCCTCCGTGAGCTCGGCGCCTGCCTGCAGATGTTGCACAACCCGGATTTCTTCGAGGGCATCCGTGCCGCCGTCATCGACAAGGACCGCAATCCGAAATGGTCGCCGGCGTCAGTCGAGGCCGTGGAGCCGGCAATCCTAGAGCGTTTCCTGAAACCGGCCGACCCGCCGCTTTCGCTCTGACGCCGCACCTCTGAATACTGAGTGCAGGCACAGTTCGGCGGGCGATAACCGATTCTTCTTCAAGCCAGCCTCTTCACCACCAAACCTTCGCGACGGCCCGTTGAAGCTATGGGCTGGCCTATCCTAAGGCGTAGCCTTTCCTCTCCCTTGACCTGATCGACCGTCAGCACGCCCCGACATAGTGTCCGCGACGTGACCCCTAACCGACATCTCTCGATCACGCAAAACAGGAGCGCATCATGTCGCAGGCAGAAGCAAAACCCCGTACGACCGGTCAGCAGGAGCCTGGCAGGCCGAAGCCCGAAGAGTTGGTTCCGTCGCGCTATGCGGTGCGGATCGGTGAAATTGAAGTGCTGATCATCAGCGATGGCGTGTTGCCGCTCCCGACTGCGATGCTGGGACACAACGCCGACGCGGCTGACCGGGCAGTCTGGCTGGACGATATGTTCCTGCCGCGAGACGCTTTCGACTGGGCGTTGAACGTGGTCCTTGTGCGCAGCGGCGGGCAGACCATCCTCATTGACGCGGGGCTTGGCTTGGATCCGGACTTGAACTTGCCGCGCGCCGGGCAGTTGATCAAGCGATTGGAAGCCGCCGGCATCGATCTGACATCGGTGACCGACGTGGTACTTACCCACTTGCACATGGATCACATCGGCGGGCTGCTGGTCGATGGCGTGAAGGACCGGTTGCGTGCTGATCTCAGGATCCACGTGGCGGCCGCAGAGGCCAAGTTCTGGGAGGCGCCCGATTTCAGCCATGTGTCCATGCCGCCCGGCTTTCCGGATGCGCTTCGGGCAACGGCAAAGCGGTTCCTCAGCGAGTACGGCAGCTATCTCAAGCTGTTCGACGAGCGATCCGAAGTGGCGCCGGGTGTGATCGTCCAACGCACCGGCGGCCACACCCCCGGACATAGCGTGGTCCGGCTGGCATCCGGCGGTGACCGCCTGACATTTGCCGGCGATGCCGTGTTCGCGGTCGGGTTCGAGCACCCCGACTGGTACAATGGTTTCGAACACGATCCCGAGGAGGCCGCTCGCGTTCGCATCGATCTTCTCAGGGAGCTGGCGGCGAACGGCGAACAGCTGGTGGCCACCCACCTGCCGTTCCCGTCAGTCGGCCGGGTGGCGGTCGACGGTGACGTCTTCCGTTGGGTGCCGGTGTTCTGGGACTATTGAGCGCCTGCCAGGTCAGGGCCGAACCAAAGCGCGTCGCATGGATCGGAATCCGTGCGGCGCTCAGAGCATGATGCCGAAAAGTGTGAGCGGTTTTCGGGCGACATCATGCTCTAACTCTTTAATTCAGAACAGGATTCAGATTTAGGCCGACCGGGCCTAAAATCATCCTGTTCTAGCGCCACATGCCGCGCATGCGGGCGCCGACATCGATGCGCACCTGCCGCGCCTGCGCTTGAGCGGCGGCATCCGATTTCACCTGCGGCCAGCTGCAGGCCTCGAAGAATTGCAGCAGGGTCGCCGGAATGAAGCGGCTGCGCGAGGCATAGACGTGCCGGTCGCCCTGCGCGTTCTGCCCGTAGGTGAAGAAGCGCTGCGGCACGACGAGGTCGAGACCGTCGCGGGCGCGCGTCATCGCCACATAGAGCAGCCGGCGCTCTTCTTCGATTTCGGCGGTGGCGCCGACGGCAAGATCGCTCGGAATGCAGCCGTCGACGACGTTCAGCATGAAGACCCTCGTCCATTCCTGGCCCTTGGCGGAATGGATGGTCGAGAGAATGAGATAATCCTCATCGAGCAGCGGCACGCCGGCCTGGTCGCTGGTCGCATCCGGCGGATCGAGCGTGAGTTCGGTGAGGAAACGCTCGCGCGAGGCATAGCCGCCGGCAATCTGCTCGAGCTGCAGGAGATCGGCCTGCCGCGTAGCCGCGTCCTCATGCAGCCGTTCCAGATGCGGCGTGTACCATTGCCGCGCCAGCTCGATTTCCGCCGGCCAGCCGGCCTTGCCGGATTTCATCTCCTGCAGCATGGCAACGAATGCCGTCCAGTCCTCACCGGAGCGCGGCGGCGCCGGCATGGCGGCGAGCGCCGTCAGCGGGCTCGCATCCTCGGCCATCAGGTCGAGCGCCTTCTGCGCCGTCGACGGCCCGACGCCCGGCAGGATCTGCATCAGCCGGAAACCCGCCACCCGGTCGCGCGGGTTCTGCGCGAAGCGAAGGGCTGCCAGCATGTCCTTGACATGGGCGCTGTCGAGAAATTTCAGCCCACCGAACTTGACGAACGGAATGTTGCGCCGGGTCAGCTCGACCTCCAGCGGCCCGCTGTGATGCGAAGCACGGAAGAGCACCGCCTGCTGCTTGAGCTTGAGGCCCTCTTCGCGATTGTCGAGCACCTTGTCGGCGACATAACGCGCCTGATCGGCCTCGTCGCGCACCGTGACGAGGCGCGGCCGCTCGGCCGATTGCCGCTCGGTCCAGAGGTTCTTGGTGAAGCGCTCCGAGGCGAGATCGATGACCGCATTGGCGGCTGTCAGGATCGGCTGCGTCGAGCGATAGTTGCGGTCGAGGGTGACGATATTGGCGGGCGGGCTGAAGGCTGCGGGAAAATCGAGGATGTTGCGCACCGTCGCCGCACGGAAGGAATAGATCGACTGCGCATCGTCGCCGACGACGGTCAGCCCCTGGCCTTGGGGCTTCAGCGCCATCAGGATCGAGGCCTGCAGCCGGTTGGTGTCCTGATATTCGTCGACCAGCACATGGTCGAAGCGGCTGCCGATATCCTCGGCGATCACGCTCTCGCCGACCATCTGCGCCCAGTAGAGCAGGAGGTCGTCGTAATCGAGCACGTTCTGGCTCTGCTTGGCCTCGACATAGCAGGCGAAAAGCTCGCGCAGCTGCTTTTCCCAGGCCGCGCACCAGGGAAAGGCGTCGCGCAGCACCTGGTCGAGCGCCGTCTCCGAATTCACCGCCCTGGAATAAATGGCAAGGCAGGTGCCCTTGGCCGGAAACCGGCTTTCCGTCTTGGAGAAGCCGAGATCGTGCCGAATCAGGTTCATCAGGTCGGCGCTGTCTTCGCGGTCATGGATGGTGAAATCGGCATCGAGGCCGATCTGCTGGGCATAGTCGCGCAGCAGCCGCGCGCCGATGCCGTGGAAAGTGCCGGACCAATGAAGCGCGTCGGCCATGACGCCGGCATTCGAACCGAGCACATCGCGGCAGATGCGCTCGACGCGCCGCGCCATTTCGGCGGCCGCCCGGCGCGAGAAGGTCATCAGCAGGATGCGGCGGGGATCGGCGCCCTTGACGATCAGATGGGCGACCCGATGGGCCAGCGTGTTGGTCTTGCCGGAACCGGCACCGGCGATGACCAGCAGCGGCCCGGCAATATGGCTGCCGTCGGTGAGCGTGCCGTGCTCGACGGCCATGCGCTGCTGGGGATTGAGCTTTTCGAGATACATCCAGCCGTCCGGTCGGGCTCCCGCAGAATCACTGCGAGAAGATTAGATGTTCCTTGAATGTTCGCGATTTCAGTCGCTGTCAAGCCTGGAACGGCGCAAGTCTCATTCGGGGAAATCCGGCCCCACCACGCGCCGCACCAGCTTCAGGCTGCGGTCCGGCTGAAGAATATAGGTTTCCTCCACGCGCTGGCCGCTCTCGTTATAGAACTGATTGTAGACAACGCTGCCGACCGGCGATTTGGTCAGCTTCGTTCGCGGCTGGCCGCCATAGGTGATGCTGCCGGGAATGGGTTCCAGCGCCTGGCTGTCGGCCGAGGAGCAGCCGGTCAACAATGCTGCGGCAAACAAGGCGGGCATCAGCACTTTCATCATTGTCATCCCTCTTTCGACTGCAGCCAGATATGGAAGCCGCAGCAGCGTCCGCCAAGGGTGGATCAAGCCTGGCCCGCAGAAATCACCCGCGAATATCCCGTCGAGACCAGCTGACCGCAACGAAAGCCCCGTTGCCGCGTTAACCTGAATATACCAACCTCAGGAGACGCTTAAGTGATCGGGTTTCCTGTATTCCCAGACCATGACGAACCCGGCCGGCAGGGCCATGGTGAGGCGGCGACACGCGCTTCGGTCGAGAGCGCTCTCCATGCCGCCGATGACCTCGACGCCGGGGAAATCACCGTCAGCATGCTTGGTTCCTATGTCATCCTCGAAGGTTTCGTGCGCCGGCACGGCGATGTCGAACGGGCGGTCGAGATCGCTGAAAGCGTCGTCGGCCAAGGCTATGTGCATAGCCGCCTGTTGCGGCGCTGAGGGAACCAAGTGAGCCCCCGCGTGTTGAAATGCCGGATCGAAACGCTGGAGACCATCATGCAGTTGCTTCTTCGCCTCTGGGCAACGACCTTGATTATCGGTTGCGGTGTCTTTGCCGGCTCCGCCTATGCCTCGCTCGAAACCGGCACGAACTATTCCGCGCTTCCGAAGGACCAGATCGCGCTCAACGAATATACCGAAACGGCGGCCTGCCAGCCGGTAGAGCCGCACTATCTGCCGTCCTTCATCCGCACGGCGGACGGCACGATCATCGGCGTCGGTTATATCGAGGCGGAGAATGCCGGCGGCGCGGACTGCTGAGACCCCGATCTGCTCGAACGAGGCTCGCCGGCGTTTCCGGTGACGAGCCTCTGACCATCATCATGATGGCTGAGTGTTTTCTATCGAAACATCTGTCTGAGGCGCAACGCCTTTTGCGCCAAAACCCGGCATATGCTCGATGCAGGGTTAAGTGAAAATTAAACAATGTATCGTTCCGGCACGCCTTGCCGAACAAACCAATAACGTCCGGACGTCCTTGCCGTGCTAGTGCAGCTTCAGCTTCGCCTCTTCAGCCGCCGCCAGGAATTCGGCTCTTGCCTCCTCCACGCTCTTGCGACCGTCGAGCGCTGCCCGGCAGGTACTGCGCGCCTTGATATAATGAAGCCCGCGCGAACTCGGCCAGAAATCCGCCAGGCACTTCAAGGCATCGAACGGCCCATTGACGGTTCTGAGGTTAGCGCCTTCGAAACCGACCTTGACCGGGTCGTTCCATTTTTCAGTTGCCATCGATGCTCCTCCAGGGTTTCGACAGTAAACATGCGGCATCGGCCCCTCCTCCGGGGAGACTCCGCGATTGTTAATATTCTAGCGCGATTTTCATCGCCAGCAATGGGCGGATCGTCGCCGACGTTGGTGATTGGTTTCGCCTTGACCGATGATAGGGGGAAGCGTGCGGGCGGCTCTCAAAGAGATGTGGTGCAGTGGTAAAAAACTAGGAAGCACTAAACCAGCGCATCAGCAACTGAGCTATTGGGGAGAGTGGGGAAGCGAAAGTTTTATGCCCCAGCGCGAAACCGTTTTCCGATTGCTGCGCCGCAATAATGATTGATGCAAAGCCGCAAATGGTGCAAATCTGCAGCGCCTAGGTAGAGGATTGCAGCGATGAGCGATTTCAACAGTAGTGGCCGTGTCGGCTGCCTCGACGGCTTACGCGGGCTCGCCGCCCTTTGGGTTTTGATAGGACACGCTCACCTCCTGACCGGATTTAAGATGCCCGTCATCGGCGATCCGGATCTTGGTGTGGACCTTTTTATCATGCTTTCCGGCTTCCTAATGGTTTTTCACTACCAGCGCAGGAAGGGCCGTGAACCGTGGGAGGCAAAAAGCACCTGGATTACTTTTTGGGTTCGGCGCTATTTCCGGATTGCCCCGCTCTACTACGTGATGCTTATCGCCGCCTTAACGCTCGGCCCCTTTGTCTATGATGCGCGGATGGTGATCGATGCATTCAACGGGGTGCGGCCGCAACTGGCTGATCGATATCTCGATAGCAGCTTGGCGAATTATATCGCCCATCTGACATTCTTGTTCGGCCTAAGTCGCCATTACGCTTATAGGACAGCTCTTCCGGATTGGAGCATCGGCCTTGAGATGCAGTTTTACGCAGCTCTGCCGTTTATCATGATGGTCGTCGGACGATTTGGTTGGCTTAAAGGGATCGTCGGCGTTGCTGCTGTTGGGGGCGCCATAGCCTACTTTCTCCATCGGACCGGCTATACATTTCCGATGCCCACATTCCTACCGCTTAAGCTGCATATTTTCGCGGCTGGGATGTTGTTGGCCGGCGCCCTCTGGACCACGAAAAAGCGAGCCTATCTGTTTTCGGGAATCGCCGGTTTGCTGGTACTTGTTCCTGTCGGTGGAGACATGGACGCGCTGCATCACACGACGAGGATCATCCTGGTATTGACCTTCTTTGCTCTCATTCACACAGAGCGCTTGCCGTCTGCGGCGGCGAAGATGACAAAGCCGGTGAGCGAATGGCTCGGGAACGGCTTTTTCCACAATCTCGGTGAACTTTCGTTCGGGGCCTACCTTATTCACCTTTTGGTGATGCAGCCTGTTGTAGCCTATCTTATCAAAACAACGGACATCAACGATCCGACGCGTTGGGCGCTTACGCTGCTCATCACGGTACCGATTGTCTACGGTCTCGCGTGGGTCGGATATAAGTTCATCGAAATGCCTGGCCAGAGTATCGGCAGAGAACTTACGAAACCACGCGTCTCAGCCTAAAGAACGCCTGGCTGTGGAGCGGGATCTGGAAATTGTCCTTTAAACCGGCAGCAGGGCTTCCGATCTAAAACTGTCTCGCCTCGTAGTCGTCGAGGGTCTCCGGATCCTGTTTATATTGCCATTCGCGGTGATGGCAACGGCGCCAGATCTGGCCGGACGGGTTGAGAGCTGCGCCATCGATCAGGCGTACTGGCAGAATAGTGTTGTGGTTGTGCCAAAGAGCGACGTCGAGCTGCTTGCCAAGTCTACCTTTAAAAAAATGTCCAAAAAACATAGTGCGGCATTCTGGTTCCATAGTCCTCAAGCACCCGATTGGCGTGGGTCATTGCAACCTCAGATAAATTGGACGGCGATGCTGGGGCGGCTAATGCATGTCGTCCGGAAGTGCGCAGCGGTTTCGGGACAACGACATGCATAAAAACAAAGGGCTAAAGCGCGTTGCGTGAATCAAATATGATGCGACGCGCTTTGGGTTTAGGCGGTCACAGTCTTTTCCTTATTGCGAGAACGGAGGCGCCAATCGTTAGTCGGTTTTTCAATGACGAGATGAAAGACAATGCCCGCGACGACCGACGTGACGAAGGTCATCACCACGGCCTGATCGACATAGCGGATTAACCCGTGGAAGGCGAGCTTTGGGTAGATCCGAGAAAGAACCTGATAGATGAAGATGATGTGAACGAGGTAGATCGAATATGAGGCGTCCCCGAGGAAGACGATAAGCCGAGAAAGCGGCCTTTCACGATTGACCGGAAGCCTTATGAATGCGGACAGCAACACGGCGGCGGGAGCGCCCCAGTAGATGCATCTAAGATCCTCAGGCAATACTCCCGACTCGCAAAGATACGATGCAGCGAAAACAACAATGATGCAGGGCAGGACGACGAAAAGCGGAACAGTTGGAAGACGGCCGGAGCGGTGTAGATAAGCGATTAAGCAACCATAAAGGAATTCGGCAACGATCGGGTTTCGGAAGAATATGCCCTGCGCCGTATCGCTCCAAGCAATCGTCGCGATTGTCCACACGGCAGCAATTATACCGATAAGGACGGGCAGATATCGCGCCCTCCCTATCGCAAGCGCAAGTGCAAACGCAAGATAAAAGTACATCTCATAGGAGAGCGTCCAGCCGATCCCAAGGATCGGCTGGACCAATCCGTTGGCGTTCAAACTCGGAAACAGAAGCGCTGAAGTGGCGATGCGCCACAGCGAAAAATCTTCGGAGGCTGTTCCCGACCATGCTGCGGTGAGGACCAGAAGAAACGCAGTTGATATGAGATAAGGTGGATAAATACGCTCGACGCGTCGTAACAAGAAGTCGCCGGCCGGTTTTCGGCCTTCGGCATATGGCGTCGAAACGTGCACCATGATGAAGCCGCTTATTACAAAAAAGATATCGACGCCGAAGCCTAAGCCATCGCGAAACCAAGGCGCGGACAACCAAGACTGCGGCACATCCTGCAAATACCCGGGTACGTGTACCGTGTAGGCTCGGATCGAATGCGCGAGAACAACAATGAGTGCCGCAACTGCGCGAAGGATCTGAATGGAGTCCAACTTGGAATTGGCATTGCGCTGCATCGAGCAACCCTTCTTTCAATTCCTCCCGCCTATCACATAGAAAAGTTATTGAACAGCATCATCAATGCATCGAATTCTGGCGTGGATATCATATCAGGTCAAAGTGATGATGTTGCTCAGACGCATCCAAAATACCATTCAAAGGGCGATGTGGGGTGCGAGCCAGCGCGAGAATGCTACCACAGCCTTAGGGGAATTTCGGGACGCCAGACATGCGAGCAGGTAGACAGCGACATGTTGCCATCACTACAGCGCCTAATGAAAGGCACGAACAGTCAGATGCCCAGAAATAGGGCCAGCTATCGAATTGGCTAGCTTTCCGCTTCCGGCTTGGGCACCATCCCTCGCGCGCTGGCGCTTCAGAACGTTCGCGAAACACGCTGCACGTATTTTCCGCGCAATTTGTGTTCTGGCTGCGTTTTCGTCCTTATTCCTGCGGTGCTACCGGGGGACAGGCATTTACGATTTGATTGATGTCCGAAAGAAAACTGGTGCTGCCGAGTGGGATTGAACCACCGACCTCACCCTTACCAAGGGTGTGCTCTACCACTGAGCTACGGCAGCAGGACCAGGACCCGTGCGAGCCGGGCGGCTCAATCGCGGGAACGGGGCGGCTATTGCCACAGCTTGACGACAAGCGCAAGCCGCAAATTCCAACTTCGCGTGGATTGCGATGCAAGGGCCTTTTGGATCGGTGCGAATTCGGCTAATCCTGTCACATGAACGACAAGACCGAAACCGGCCAGCAGAGCCGCAAAGAGGCAATCGAGGCACAGGCGAAACTGCGCCGCGAGCGTGCCGCCGAAAAACTCAGGGAAAATCTCAGCCGACGCAAACAGCAGGTGCGCGCCCGCCGTTCCGGCCAGGCCGACGAAACAAATGGGCTGCCCGCCGCAAAAATGGACGAATCTTAATGTTCCGTCCGGCACGAATTGAAGCTCCGCAAGAAATCCCCTAAACACCCACTCCTTCTTTCAAGTCAGAACTTTCAGGAAAGGCGGGCGCGGCCCGTAGGCGCACATGGATCGTATCAGAATCGTCGGCGGTAATGAGCTGAATGGCATCATTCCGATTTCCGGCGCCAAGAATGCCGCACTACCGCTGATGATCGCCTCGCTGCTGACCAGCGATACGCTGACGCTGGAAAACGTGCCGCATCTGGCCGATGTTGAGCTCTTGATGCGCATCCTCGGCAATCACGGCGTCGACGTCGCCGTCAACGGCCGCCGCGAGCGCCAAGAGGACTCCTACGCCCGCACGATCCATTTCACCTGCCGCACCATCGTCGACACCACGGCTTCTTACGAGCTGGTGTCGAAGATGCGCGCCTCCTTCTGGGTCATCGGGCCGCTGCTGGCACGCGAAGGCCATTGCCGCGTGTCGCTGCCGGGCGGCTGCGCCATCGGCACGCGCCCGGTCGATCTCTTCATCGAAGGCCTGACGGCGCTCGGTGCGACCATGGACATCGACGCCGGTTATATCAACGCCAAGGCCCCGGACGGCGGCCTGATCGGCGCGCGCTACACCTTCCCGAAGGTCTCGGTCGGCGCCACCCACGTGATGATGATGGCGGCAACGCTTGCCCGCGGCACGACCGTTATCGGCAATGCCGCCCGTGAGCCCGAGGTCGTCGACCTCGCCAACTGCCTGAACGCCATGGGCGCCAAGATCTCCGGCGCCGGTACCGCGACCATCACCATCGAAGGCGTCACTTCGCTCTCCGGCGCCCGCCACCGCGTCCTGCCGGATCGCATCGAAACCGGCACCTATGCCATGGCCGTCGCCATGGCCGGCGGCGACGTCGTGCTCGAAAATACCGATGTGTCGCTGCTCGAAACCGCGCTGGAAACGCTGCGCCGCGCCGGCGCGGATATATCCGCGACCAACAACGGCATGCGCGTCAAGCGCAACGGCGCCGGCATCAAGCCGGTCGATATCGTCACCGATCCCTTCCCGGGTTTCCCCACCGACCTGCAGGCGCAGTTCATGGCGCTGATGACCCGCTCCTCCGGCATCTCACACGTCACCGAGACCATTTTCGAAAACCGCTTCATGCACGTGCAGGAGCTTGCCCGTCTCGGCGCCAGGATCACGCTCTCCGGCCAGACGGCGAAGATCGAGGGTGTCCAGCGCCTGCGCGGCGCGCCTGTTATGGCGACCGATCTGCGCGCCTCCGTTTCGCTCGTTATCGCCGGCCTTGCCGCCGAGGGCGAAACGACGGTCTCCCGCGTCTATCATCTCGACCGCGGTTTCGAGCGGCTCGAGGAGAAGCTCACCCGCTGCGGCGCCGTCGTCGAGCGCATCAGCGAGTAAGCCTCGTTCATCCCGGTTGCGTAATCCGTCGCAGCATCCTATTTCCCTTGTCTGACGCATCGCCATTCCGGCGGTGCCTGCTGGGATAAGACTGGATGACCGATCTGAAGCTTGTTGCGCTCGATGATGAGGATCTTGCCATCATCTCCGCGCATATGCAGGACAGCGTCTTCAAGGTCGGTGACATCGACTGGTCGCCGCGCGAAGCGCAATTCGCCCTTGCCGCCAATCGTTTCGTCTGGGAAGGTGCCGGGCGCAAGCGCAGGGGTTTCGAGCGCCGCCGGGCCGCCCTGGTCTTCAAGCGGGTGCTTGCCGTGCGTTCGCTCGGCATTGACCGTGGCGAGCGGGACGAGGTGCTGTCGCTCCTGGCGCTGCGCTTCGAGAAGAAGGGCGAGGGGCCGGATGGCACGGTCGAGCTGTCGCTGTCGGGCAAGGCCTCGATTGCGCTCGATGTCGAATGCATCGAGGCGCAGCTCGCCGATATCGGCGGCGCCTGGGAGGCGGCTTCCAAGCCGCGCCATCCCTGACGCCCGACGTTTGAATGTTGCGGTTTCGAGTTGAGAAGGAATAGCGGCCTTGGCAATCTGGCTGGATCAGGCATCGGAAGGTTTCGAGCAGCATTTCGCCGCTTTCCTGACGACGAAGCGCGAAGTCTCCGAGGATGTGAACGCCGTTGCGCGCGCCATTATCGATGACGTCAGAGCCCGCGGCGATGTGGCGCTTGTCGAATATTCGCTGAAATTCGACGGCATCGATTTCGCCACCGTGCCGATGCGCGTCGCGCCAGAAGAGATCGACGCCGCCGTCGAGGCGGTGCCGTCGGAAGTACTGGGGGCGCTGAAGCTCGCGGCGCTCCGCATCGAATCCCATCATCGCCGGCAGCTGCCGAAGGACGATATTTACGAGGACGATCTCGGCGTCCGTCTCGGCTCGCGCTGGACGGCGATCGAGGCGGTCGGGCTCTACGTTCCGGGTGGCACTGCGAGTTATCCGAGCTCGGTGCTGATGAACGCCGTGCCGGCCAAGGTCGCCGGTGTCGATCGCATCGTCATCGCCGTTCCGGCCACCGGCGGCGCCGTCAATCCGGCGGTGCTCGCCGCCGCCAGGCTTGCCGGCGTGACCGAGATCTACCGCGTGGGCGGGGCCCAGGCGATCGCCGCTCTCGCCTATGGCACCGAGACGATCGCCCCCGTCGCCAAGATCACCGGTCCCGGCAACGCCTATGTCGCCGCCGCCAAGCGCCACGTCTTCGGCACCGTCGGCATCGATATGATCGCCGGCCCCTCCGAGGTGCTGGTCATTGCCGACAAGGACAACAATCCCGATTGGATCGCCGCCGATCTTTTGGCGCAGGCCGAGCACGATGCCAGCGCCCAGGCGATCCTGATCACCGATGATGTCGAATTCGGCAAGGCGGTGGAGCAGGCGGTCGAACGCCAGCTGACGACGCTGAACCGTGCGGAGACGGCGGCGGCCAGCTGGCGCGATTTCGGCGCCGTCATCCTCGTTGCCGATCTGAAACAGGCCATTCCGCTCGCAAACCGCATCGCCGCCGAGCATCTGGAGCTTGCCGTCGCCGATCCGGACCGGCTACTCGACGGCATCCGCAATGCCGGTGCGATCTTCATCGGCGCCCATACGCCCGAAGTGATCGGCGATTATGTCGGCGGTTCGAATCATGTGCTGCCGACGGCGCGTTCGGCGCGCTTCTCCTCCGGTCTTTCGGTGCTCGATTTCGTCAAGCGCACCTCGATCCTGCGCCTTGGGCCGGGTGAACTGCGCACCCTCGGCCCGGCGGCGATCGCGCTGGCGGTCTCCGAAGGTCTCGACGCCCATGCGCGATCGGTTGCGATCCGCCTCAACCTCGAAAGGTGAGGGCATGGCGGCGGGCGATTTCCGGCTTTGCGACGTCGTCCTTGACGATACGATCGGCCGTTCGACGCCCGATGTCGAGCATGAGCGCGCCGTCGCCATCTTCGATCTGATCGAGGAGAACAGTTTTGCGCCGATCGGCCATGCCGGCGGGCCTTACCGGCTGAACATCTCGCTGGTCGATTCGAAGCTGGTCTTTGCCATCACCACGGAAGACGGCGGCAATGTCGCCACTCATATCCTGTCGCTCACGCCCTTCCGGCGGATCGTCAAGGATTACTTCATGATCTGCGAGAGCTATTACGAAGCGATCCGTTCGGCCACACCAAGCCGCATCGAGGCGATCGATATGGGCCGGCGCGGTATCCACAACGAGGGGTCGCAGACGCTGAAGGACAGGCTGACCGGCAAGATCGAGATCGATTTCGACACCGCCCGGCGGCTGTTCACGCTGGTCTGCGTGCTCTACTGGCGGGGGTGACGGCAATGGAGCTCGCCGCCGACGTCGAGGAGGGAAAGAGGCCGGGCGCCATCCTCTTCATGTGCGGGCTGAACGCCATCCGCTCGCCGATGGCGGAAATCATTGCCCGTAGCATTCTGCCGTCCAATACCTATATAAGGTCGGCCGGCGTTCGCGCCGGCGAGCGCGATCCCTTCGTCGATGTCGTGCTCGAGGAGATCGGGCTTTCCCTCGGGCGCCGCCAGCCGCAGACGCTGGAAGAGCTCGAGGACGATTATTTCGATCTGATCATCACGCTGTCGCCGCAGGCCCATCACGCCGCGCTGGAGCTGACGCGCTCGAATGCAATCGACGTCGTCTACTGGCCGACCATGGATCCGACGGTTGTCAGCGGAACGCGCGAGCAGATTCTCGAGAGCTATCGCGAGGTCCGCAATCACCTGGCCGGCCTCATCGAAAGCCGGCTGCTGAAAGAAAAGGCATTGCCGCGCAATCGGCGTGAAAACAAATGACGGAAAGCCCGATCAACAAGGTTCACAAACCCGCCTTGATTGTGTAGTTTCCGCCCAAATTTCAAGGCGCGCGCTGCGCTGCCTCTTCAACCCACAGGAAGAAAACCACTATATGCCGAAAGAAGAAGTCCTCGAATTCCCGGGAATCGTCACCGAACTTCTGCCGAATGCGACGTTTCGCGTGAAGCTTGAAAACGAACACGAGATCATCGCCCATACCGCCGGCCGCATGCGCAAGAATCGCATCCGCGTTCTCGCCGGCGACAAGGTGCTTGTGGAAATGACGCCCTACGATCTGACCAAGGGCCGCATCACCTACCGTTTCAAGTAAGCTTGCCCAAGGTTCTGCAAGGGTTTTCTCCCGTCTGCCGATGGTCGAGGTTCCATGGCGCTGAAATATAAGCTCATTCTCGCTTCGGGCTCGCCCCGTCGCGTCGACCTGCTCAACCAGGCAGGCATCGAGCCTTCGCGCCTGATGCCGATGGATATCGACGAGACGCCGAAGAAGTCGGAGCATCCGCGGTCGCTCGCCCGCAGGCTTTCGGCCGAGAAGGCGGAAGCCGCCCTTGCCGCCATCAAGGGCGATATCACCTGGAAGGGCAGTTATATCCTCTCCGCCGACACGGTGGTCGCTGTCGGCCGGCGCATTCTCGGCAAGGCCGAGTTTGCCGACGAGGCGTTGAGTTCGCTGCATCTTTTGTCGGGACGCAACCATCTCGTCTATACCGGCGTTTGCCTGGTGACGCCGGATCGCAAGATCCGCCAGAAGATCGTCGAGACCAAGGTCCGCTTCAAGCGGCTCTCCGGTTTCGAGATCGAAAACTACCTGGCGTCGGGCCAGTGGCGCGGCAAGGCGGGCGCTTACGGCATCCAGGGCCTCGCCGGCACCTTCGTGCAGAAGATGGTGGGCTCCTACACCAATGTCGTCGGCCTGCCGCTTTATGAAACCATTGTGCTTCTGACCGGCGAAGGCTTCGATGTGCATAGCCGGTGGCCCGAGGGCTGAGCCCGCGGCCGACGCCATAGGACGAACCGATCATGCCCGAAGACAGGAAAGCCGCCGCCAAGGTCGCACCGCTGCGCAAGACGCGCCCTTGCCCCGAATGCGGCAAGCCGTCGAATCGCGAACATTATCCCTTCTGCTCCAACCGCTGCCGCGAGGTCGATCTCTCCCGCTGGCTGACCGGCTCCTATGCCATTCCGGTGGCCGATGACGAGACCAAGGCCGATTATCCCGACGAGGAAAACTAGCGAAATCCATCGGCGAAGCTCTTATTTTTCCTCATGAATCGGCAAATCTGGCGAGACCGTCAAAAAAGAGTCATTTGACGCTTGCCATGAGCGAACAAGATGCTATAACCCCGCTCGCTTCCGGGGCGAACCAAGGCCCCGCGGTTCTTTTCGTGAAGAACTCTTGAGAAGCAGGTTAGCCCAGGTAGCTCAGTTGGTAGAGCAGCGGATTGAAAATCCGCGTGTCACTGGTTCGATTCCGGTCCTGGGCACCACTCAATCCCCAAGCAGCATCTAGCAATCAGACGGCCATCGTCCGAGATAAGTCGAGCAATTTCAAGTTGCGTATGTTGCGGCGGAATTCCCTGCATTTCCAACGGTTGCCCCAGGGAAGCGGCGAAACCACGCGACATGGAACGCAACATGGAACGCCCAATTCACCTCCCCGTTTCGGGGCGGAGAAAGCCGCTGATCAGCTCCGCCCGGGTCCAATCCTCATTCTGGTCGACAAAGTCGGCGCAGCCAAACAAATATGATTTGAGGCTTCCTGCGCCGACCAGCAAAACGGCGGCAGTGTGAGTGCCGCCGCACGGATTAGATTTGTCTGGCGATTATCGCACTATGCTTTCGGATTTCTCTTGGGCTGTAGCACCGTTATCGCTTCCGGCGTTGGTGCCGTCGCTGAGCCCCCGTTTCTCCTGGCCATAGCCATTATTGCCCTTGGCAGTCTCGTCTGGTGGGCAATAATCACCCGCATAAGCGGCTCCTCCAACGGCAAATGCCATCGCGATGCTGAGAGCGAGAGCTAGTTTGCTAGATGTCACCACGTTTCTCCCTGGTAAAGTTGCAACATCGACCAAGAATGCTCCGCATTGACCGAGGTGTCATCTTGCCTCTTGTGATAGTTCACTCGCCTGAAAGGCGTAAAGCCGTGGCAGTCGGCGCGGGATGCCGATGGTGCCCGGTTTAGTTGAGTGCTGCCACGAAGTCCTCCGGTTCGCCGCATAGTTCTCCCCAGCTACCGCCGATATCGATCGAGAGCAGGCCCTATGTCCGCTCCTGTCGGGAGAAAGAAGTCCTTCCAACGATGAGCAAGTTGATGCCTCGAATTCACTTGATGTCCTGCTGGCCGAGATCATTGTTATACTTAGCTCATAGATCACTGTTATCGCCGCCTTCGGCCGCAGTTGTCTCATAAGACGCGTACTCCGCCAGGGTTGACGCCGGTCGGGTAGGGCATCGAATGGAACCAACACCGGTCATTGCCGTTGTAAGCCCAGGGAGTCCCACCATGAGCAACGCCCGTCAGGCGCGAACGAGATGGTGATGGTACTCCGAGGAGAACGCACATGGATCTCACAACCCTTCTCATCATCGTTGTGATACTTCTTTTGCTAGGCGGTGGCGGCTGGTACGGCCGGGGACGCTGGTATTAAACGACGGTCTACGTGGCACGCATCACTGGTTGAGGAGCGCTCCGGCTGGGGCGCGGCGCGCTCACCTGTGGCCAACAAACCCCTCTGTTCAGAGTTAGTGCTGCCCTTTTGTTGACTTCGCCACTATCTCGCTCAGCGTTGCCGCCGAGAGCATGGATTCGGCCAAAATCTTCACGAGCTTCTGATTCTCTTCCTCCATGGCTCTCACCCTTTTTGCATGGAGGCCGTCCGGACTGCAGGGATTGCCACCGATAGGAGGTCGGCTCGCTGATGCCGTACCTGTGGCATCCGCCACCGTCACGCCTTCTTGGCGTTCTTTCAGAATCGGACACTATCGGCACCGAGGTCGCGCCATCGGTGCGGCGCGCCTCTGAATAAGGGGCCGGAGCAACGGAACAATCACGACCCGGTCTGGTTTAAGCTAGGTCCGTATTCCTAGCGGAGGCGACGATGTGGGCAGTTCTGATCGGTGCCGCTCTCATAATCGGCGGCCTTCTTTTTCTCCTACGGCCGACGCTCCGTCGAAGACCGAGTGATCCTCACCTGATGCCGCAAGGCGGCGCGACGTTGGAACCGCGGCGCCAAGGCCTGAGGTTCCTCGGATTGGCGCGGAATTGGCCGGCGCTTGCGATTATCGCGGTCGGCGCGCTTCTTCTGGTTTTTGGGAGCTACTAATGCATGTCGCCCGGAATGTGCAGCGGTTCCGGGACAACGACATGCATAAAAACAAAGAGCTAAAGCGCGTCGCATGAATCAAATTTGATGCGACGCGCTTTAGGCCCGCAAAGTCCCGAAACTGCCGTTGGTTGAGTGTATACGCCCTGTGAAGTATCTTCTCAGCGGATTGCGGACCATGGTAAACGTCGCTTATGGGCATCAAGAATTACTTGATCGAAGGCAGCTCCGGCACTGGAAAAACGTCTGTCGCTACTGAGTTGGAGCGGCGTGGTTTTCATGTCGTCCATGGTGATCGGGTCCTGGCCTATGTTGGGGACCCCGAGACCGGCGAGGCGCTCGAAGGGCCGCCGCAAGGTGTGGACCGCGTCGTTTGGCACTACGCGCACTGGATCTGGCCTGTCGAAAGGGTCCGGGCCATCACCGCTGACACCACTCATCCTACCACATTCTTCTGCGGCGGCTCCCGCAATTTCCATAAGTTCCTGGACGTGTTCGACAAGGTTTTTGTGCTCGACATAGATGTCGAGACGTTGAACAGACGATTGGACGGGCGGCCAGATGAGCCGGGTTTCGCGCCGGACGAGCGTGCGGTGGTTCTGCGCTACCATAGGAGCAGCAAACACTTTCCCGCCGGGATCGGTATCGACACAAACGGAACCGTCCCGAGCGTCGTCGACGATATCCTTGCCCAACTGAGCTGAAACCTGGACGGTGTTGCGATGGGGTGGGAAGCACCGGTGCCCATCCCGACGCTGGATGGGCAAAGCAGGCCACCCGAAACGGAGGGCGATTGGCGCCGGGTCGCCGACACGCTACGCGTATGAGGCGCTACGCCGACGTCTTGAGAAGGCCCGCAGCCAAAGCGCCGAAGGCTTCGACCGCCTTCGGCAGCACATCCTGCGGCTCGTCGCTTGCAGCGATCCAGAGTGCGGCATTGAGCGCCGCGCCATTGAGCAGGCGGGCGGCTGCTTCCGCGTCAACCGGCTTGAGAATCCCGCGCGTGATCAGACGCTCCACCGTCTGTCGGGTTACCTGAAGGCAACTGCTCTGGCTAGGCCATTGTGAGGGGTCACCCAACACGGCAGGTCCGTCGAGCAGAACGATCCGTTGCACCTCCGGATCAAGCGCCATCTCGATATAGGCCGCGCCCTCGGCGAGAAGACCTTGCCAATCGTTGCCCGCCTGCGCGCCGATCTCCTGGGCGCGCGAAGCCATTTCGGTGTCGATCTGATCGACAACTGCCGCAAGCAGCCCGCGCTTGTCTCCGAAGTTGTGGTAAAGCGCGCCCCGCGTCAGCCCGACTTCGGCAGTCAGCTCGTCCATCGAGGCGGCCGCATATCCCTTCTCGGCAAAGGCCTTGCGCGCGGCCGCGATCAGCTTGAGCCGATTTTCCTCCATTGTCTCGACGCGTCGTTTTGCCATCTCTTCTCCAAAAGTTCAAATACGCGGCGTATATGAACTTGACATACGGCCCGTATTCGAGTTATTTCACATACGCACCGTATATCAGACGGTGCGCCATTCTGTGAAGGCTCGTAATGACCAGCGGCTTTCAGGTGTCCAATCAGTGATGAGGAACGACAATGACCCCAAGCGAAGCAATCTTTCCCGCAAACCGGCATGCCCTTTACGAGGAACACGGCTATTCCGCCGCCATCCGATCCGGCGATCTTCTCTTCGTGTCCGGTCAGGTCGGCAGCCGTTCCGATGGAACGCCGGAGCCCGACTTCGAACGCCAGGTGGGGCTGGCGTTCGAAAACCTGAAGGCGACGCTGGACGCCGCGGGTTGCACGTTTGAGGATCTGGTTGATGTGACGACGTTCCACACCGACCCCGAAAACCAGTTCGAAACGATCATGGCCGCCAAGCAGAAGATTTTCAGCAAGCCGCCCTATCCGAACTGGACCGCGATCGGCGTGAATTGGCTGGCAGGCTTCGATTTCGAGATCAAGGTGATCGCCCGTATCCCTTCATGATGCCTGTCGCGACAGGCCGACGCAAAGCTCGGTCTCGCGCAAGCACTCACCTTGATCGGGCAAGGTCGCTCTCTCTACTGAGCGAAGAGTTCCGGGATGATCGCGCGGGCCCGATCGCGCAGACCTTTCGCTTCCTGCTCGCCGATAAAGCGGTAAGGCCAACGCAGCCTGGTGCTGACGGGACCCCAGTTGCCGATCGCCGCGAGCAGTTTGTCGAGCGCTGCATTGGAATAGCCTTGGTCACGTCGAAACGGGACGACGTGGCTGTCCATAAAGGCGCAGATGCGGCTTTCGATCTCGAGCGCCGCGTCGATGTCGGCGTGCATCAGCTCTGTCCAGGCTTGGGCACCATGGGGACTGAGACAGGCGACGTTGGAAAACGCGCCGGCAGCAACGCCGCGTTTGATGCCGGTGGCGAGATGATGGCCGGGAATGAACAGGGAAAATTCGCTGAGATATGCGCGCGCCTGCGCATACCAGGCATCGCCGCCATCGGCGATCTTCATCCCGACCACCGACGGGCAGGGGCCGCAAACGTCGCTGAGCTCGGCTGGCGACAGGACACGTTTCGCATGCGGGGGATTGTAAAGGATCAGCGGGATGCCTTCGGCGACCTCCGACGCCCGGTGCAGGAAGTCGACGGCTTCGAGATTGGTGAGCGGCCACCAGTCGGGCAGGATGACCTGGATTGCCAATGGCTTATGGGCAGTGGCGCGGCGCAGACGATCGAGCATGATGATCGGATCGGGCTGGCAGGCGCCGATGACGAAGGGCATTGCGGCGGCCCGGCAACGCGATGCCAGCATCTCCTGAATTCGCTCGTACTCCGCTTCCGTCTGGTTGTGAAATTCACCCGCAGTGCCATTCGAATAGATGCCGTCGACCTTGGCGGCGATCAGTATGTCGATTTCCTCGCCGAGCTTTTCGAAATCGATGCTGTCGTCCTCAGCGATCGGCAGGAGCAGGCTTGCCCAGTTGCCCGCGATAGGATGGCGGCGGGTTGTCATGCTCATCTCATTTCCTTCAGTCGAGGTCATCGCGGATGCAGGCCTTGAAATGCCCCGGCGTCATTTCACGCAGCGCCGGCACGGTCTCGCCGCAGGCCGGCAGGGCGTTCAGACAGCGTGTGCGAAAGACGCAACCGCTCGGCGGATCGGCCGGGCTCGGAATATCGCCCTTCAGGATCTGGCGGTCGCGCGGCGCATCGGGATCGGGCGAGGGGATCGCCGAGAGCAGCGCCCGCGTGTAGGGATGCAGCGGCCTGGCATAAAGCGCAGCACTTGGCGCGATTTCCATGATCCGGCCGAGATAGAGGACGATCACCCGGTCGCAGATATATTCGACCACGGCGAGATCGTGACTGATGAACAGCATGGTCAGGCCAAGTCGCTGCTGCAGGTCACGCAGAAGATTGATCACCTGCGCCTGGATCGAGACATCGAGTGCGGAGACCGGCTCGTCGGCGACGATGAATTCCGGCGCGAGCGTCAGCGCCCGGGCGATGCCGATCCGCTGCCGCTGGCCGCCCGAGAACTCGTGAGCGTAACGATTGACGGCGTCCGGCGGCAGATCGACCTGTTCGAGCGCGGCGCGGGCGCGTTCCAGTCTCTCTTTTGCCGTGCCAAGGCCCTGGATCTTCAGTCCCTCGGTCAGAATTTCGCCGATCGTCATACGCGGCGAAAGGCTCGCGAACGGGTCCTGAAAAATATATTGCATCCGCGGCCGCAGGCGCCGCATTGCCGATGAAGACAGGCTGGTGAGTTCGGTGCCGTCGAAGCGGACACTGCCGGCGGAGGGTTCGATGAGGCGCAGCACCGATCGCCCGATCGTGGTCTTGCCGCTGCCGGATTCGCCGACCAGCCCAACCACCTCGCCCTTGCCGATATCGAAGGAAATGGCCTGCAGGATGGTCAGCCTGGCGCCGCGGGACGTATAATCTTTTCCGAGGTCGCGGACCGAGAGAAGGGGCTCGCTCATCTGATCTCCTGCCAGCGAATGCAGCGGCTCTTGTGCCGCGGATTGACATCGGCCAGCGGCGGCACGGCCGCGCGACACGCGTCGACGGCAAATTGACAGCGCGGCTGGAAAGCGCAGCCGGCCGGCATGTTCATCAGGCTCGGCACGACGCCCGGAATGGCCGCCAGCCTTTCGCCCGCCTGCTTCATCCGGCTCGCATCACCGAGTTTCGGCATCGAGGCCAGCAGGCCGATCGTATAGGGATGTCGCGGATTGCGGAAAACCTCGGCCACCGGCCCAGTCTCGACGATCCGGCCGGCATACATGACCGCCACCCGATGCGCGATTTCGGCGACGACGCCGAGATTATGGGTGACGAAGAGCATGGCCATGCCGCGTTCACGCTGCAGCCTCTGCAGCAGGGCCAGAACCTGCGCCTGGATGGTGACGTCGAGCGCCGTCGTCGGCTCGTCGGCGATCAGCAGCGTCGGGTCGCAGGCAAGGGCCATGGCGATCGTGGCGCGCTGGCGCATGCCGCCGGATAATTCGTGCGGATATTGGCCGGCACGGCGCCTGGCATCGGGAATGCCGACGCTGTCGAGAAGCGCGACGGCCGCATCCATGGCGGCTTTCCGGTTCGCCCCGCGATGAATGCGGATCGGCTCCGAGATCTGGTCGCCGATGGTGTAGACCGGGTTGAGGCTCGACATCGGCTCCTGGAAGACCATGCCGATATCATTGCCGCGAATGGCGCGCATTTCCTGCTCGGGGAGCGAGACGAGATTGCTGACGGTACCATCCTTGCGCTTCAGATCGATGCTGCCGGCGGCGATCGCACCGATATTGCGGGTCAGCAGCCGCATGACCGAAAGGCTGGTGACCGATTTGCCCGAGCCGGACTCGCCGACGAGCGCCAGCGTCTCGCCGGCAGCCACACTCAGATCGATGCCGTTGACCGCCGTCACCTCGCCCGAGCGGATGCGGAAGACGGTCCGCAGCCCCTTGATGTCGAGAATGGTGTCGGCGGTCTGTGGCATGGCATCCATCAGGCAAGCAGGCCGGTGGCGCGCAGGATTTGGTCGATCCTTGCCGTTTCGGCCTCGTTGAGGGCCGCACGCGGGCGCGGCATCAGCGCTGTATCGATGATGCCGAGGCTCTTCATCGCCGCCTTGAAGGCGCCGATGCCGGCAGCGCCGCCGCTGACCCGGCCCGCTCCGACCCAGACGATTTCGAAGAGCCGGCAGAGCCGCTCCTGCTCCTTGCGGGCCGCGACCCAGTCGCCGCGCTGAGCGGCATTCCAGAGCCTGACGTAACCATGCGGATCGACATTGGCGATGCCTGGCACCACGCCATGGGCGCCCATCTGCAGCGCCGTGTCGACGACGATTTCGGAGCCGGTCATCAGGAAGACGTCCGTGTTGTCGGCGAGATCGAGCAGCACGTAGCGGAAATTGCCGTCATCGCCGCTCGAATCCTTGATGCCGATGATGGTTCCCTCCTTCGCCAGCGTCACGCTGGTCTGGCGCTGCAGTTTCACATGCACGCAGACGGGAATGTCATAGGCGATCAGCGGCACGTCGACGGCATCGCGGATATAGCGGAAGTGATCGATGGTCTCGGCCTGGCTGGTCACCGTATAGAACGGCGCCGTGACGACCACCGCGTCGGCGCCGGCCGATCTGGCGATCCTGGCATGGTTGATGACCCGGTCGGTGGTCGGATCGATGACGCCGGCGATCAGCGGCACGCGGCCGTTGATGACCTTGGCCGAATGTTCGATGATCTCCTGCCGGGTTTGTTCGTCGTGAAAGATCACCTCGCTGGTCGAGCCGAGCACGAACAGTCCATGGCATCCCGCCTCGATCAGGTTTTCCAGCACCCGCGTGTAGGACGGGTAATCGACGGTGTAATCCTTGTTCAGCGGGGTTACGACGGGAGGAACGACGCCCTTGAATTTGCTCATTTTCGCTTTCTTTCGATCGTCAGTTTAATTCGGCGCGAGGGTCGAAGGCATCGCGAAGACCATCGCCAATGAAGTTGATTGCAAGGACGGCAAGCACCAGAAAACCGCCGGGAAACAGCCACTGCCAGGGATATTGTTCGAGCACGGCAGTGGAGCGGGCGGCATTCAGCATGTTGCCCCAGCTTGCCGCCGGCGGCGCAATGCCGAGACCAAGGAAGGAAAGGCCGGCCTCGAGCAGGATGGCATTGGCGATCTGCAGCGTCGCGAAGACGACCAGGATGTCGATCGAGTTCGGCAGGCCGTGACGGAAGAGCAGGTGCGGCAGACCCGCTCCCATGCCCCTTGCCGCCGTCACGAAGTCACGCTCGCGCAGTTCCAGCAGCCGCGCGCGCACCATGCGCGCCAGCAGCGGCCAGGAGAGCAGCGAGATGACGAAGACCGTCGGCCAGATGCCGGTGCCGGCGATCGAGGCGAGCACCAACAGGAAGATGACCGGCGGCAGCGTCATGACAAGATCGACGAAACGCATGGTGACGGCATCCGCAAAGCGGCCGGCAAGCGCCGAGACCGCGCCGACCATGAAACCGATGATGGCGGAAATGACGGTCGAGGTGAGGGCCACCAAAAGCGAGATCCGGCCGCCGTCCATGACCCGGGCAAAGATGTCGCGGCCGACGCCGTCGGTGCCGAACCAGTGTCTCGGTCCCGGCTGCGCATTCATCGCCAGCAGATCGATGTCGTTGGGTTTGAAGCTCCACCACAGCGGATAGGAAAGGATCGCCACGACCACCAGCGCGATCATGCACAGGCCGGCGAAGGCGGCCCGGTTGAGCAGGAAGCGATGCAGGGAGCGTGCGATCGGGCCCGGACTACGGGCAGGGCTTCGTGCCGGCATCGCTCAGCCCACCTTGATCCGCGGATCGACCAGCGCATAGGCGAGATCGGTCAGAAGGTTGACGGCGATGACGCAGGCGCCGATGACGAGCGTCGAACCCATGATGACAGGATAGTCGCGGCCTTCCACCGCATCGACCATCAGCAGGCCCATGCCGGGCCAGTTGAAGACGCTTTCGATGAAGATCGCGCCGCCGATGGCAAGGCCGATCGTCGAGCCGATCAGGGTGATGACGGGAAGCAGCGCATTGCGCAGCGCATGCTTGGTAATGACCCAGAATTCGAAGACGCCCTTGGCGCGCGCCGTGCGCACATAATCCTGGTTCAGGACCTCGAGCATGGAAGCGCGCATGTAGCGCATGATCAGCGCGGTCTGCGCCACGGCCAGCAATGTCGCGGGCAGGATGAGGTGATGGAGGAGGTCGGCGACGGAAAATTCGCGGCCGGGCGTCAGCATGCCGCCGGAGGGCATCCAGCGGAAATAGACCGAAAACAGATAAAGGCCGACCAGGGCGCTCAGAAAGGGCGGACTGGAAATGCCGGTGACGGCAAAGACCGACAAGGACAGGTCGGCGATCGAATTGCGGCGAACAGCGCTGACGATGCCGGTGGCGATGCCGGCGATGATCGCGATCGCGATCGCCGATCCCATCAAGAGGACCGTCGGGCCGACACGCGAGAGCACGAGCCCGAGCACCGGCTGGTCGGGCCGTTTGATCGAATAGCCGAGATTTCCCGTCAGCGCTTGCCCCAGCCAGGCGACATACTGCAGCGGCAGCGGCTGATCGAGGCCGAGTGTGACGCGCAGTTCGGCAAGATCCGACGATGACATCGGCACATTGGGATCGATATAGGCGTCAATCGGATCGCCAGGGGTAAGGCGCAGCATGACAAAGATCAGCACGCTCAGGGCAAGCAGCATGCCCACGCCGATCAGCAGGCGCCGGAGACTGTATCTCAGCATGAAAAACCCGTTCCTGTGCGGGCGGACAGGTTCGCCGACCTGGCCGCCCTTTACGTCTCAGGATGTGCTACGCCCTATTCGGCGATCGCCCATTTTTCCGGATGCGCCTGGTAAGGGCCGCCGCCGGGGGCCGGCGTCCAGATGAAGTCCTTCAACTTGGAGGAGGCGACGCCATAACGTTTCGCCACCCAGAGCGGACCCCAGGGCAGTTCCTTGTTCATCACCTTGCAGACCTCCTGGTAGCGGGCCTCGCGCTTTGCGGCATCCGTCTCGCTAAGCGCCGCATCGAGAGCGGCGGTCAGCACCGGCATGCGCACGCGGGCGACGTTCGGGCCGGCCGGCGGGATCTGCTTCTCGTTGAGGCCGACATTGATGCTGCCTGGGTCGGGGCCATTTTGCAGGCCGGCATAAACCATCTGGAACTGCGCGACGTCGGGCGTCGGATTGAGCACGATGCTGTTATAGGTAGGGGTGTCGACGGCGCGCGGCGTGACGTTGATGCCGACCTGGGCCAGCATCGCCTGGACCGCAGCCATGACATTGGCGGCAAGCGGCGTCGTGTAATAGGTCAGAAGCGTTATCGGCTTGTCGCCGTTGATCTGATCCCAGCCGGCTTCCTTCAGCAACTGCTTGGCCTTTTCCGGATCGTAGGCATAGGTTTCGATGCCCTTCGGCACCACCTGGTCGGCGATATAGGCGCAGTTTGCCGGTTTGGCGGCGCCGCCGTAAAGGCTCTGGATGATTGCATCGCGATTGATCGCATACATCACCGCCTGACGGATCCGGACATCCTTCCAGATCGGCGAATCGTGATTGAAGCCGAGATAGTTGACGACGAAGGAATTGCCTTCGATGACGCGGAAATCCTTGTTGTTGTCGAAGGCTTTCAGATCGTTCGAATCGACATAGGTGAACTGGATCTCGCCGGCGCGCAGTGCGGCGATCGCCGCAGCCGGATTGGCGAAATAGCGGTTGATGATCTTTTCCAGCGCCGGCTTGCCGCCCCGGTAGTCGGTGTTGGCGGCAAGTTCGACATATTGATCAGTGACGTATTTGGTAAACTTGAACGGCCCGGTGCCGATCGGCGCGGTGGACCACCATGTGTTCTTGGCGAGTTGGTCCGCCGGGATTTGCGACAGCGCGTGCTCCGGCAGCATCATCACCTTCGTCAGCGTGTCCATCAAGCTCGCCGACGGGGCCGACAGTTTGATGACCAGCGTCTTGTCGTCCTTGGCCTCGGCCGAGGAAACGGCGTTCAGGCGAGCCGCAAGAACTGAACCGGTCTTGGCGTTTTTGGCAAGCTCGATGGTGAACTTGGCATCCTTTGCGGTAAAGGGCTTGCCGTCATGCCATTTCGCGTCGGCGAGCTTGAACGTGTAGGTCATCTGATCGGGACTGACCTCATAGGACGAGGCGAGGTGGCCGACGACTTTCTCGAGCTTCTCGTCATAGGTCACCAGCGGCTCGAAATAGACGCTGAGCCAGGTGAAGCCACCCGTCGCGGCGAGCGGGTTGAAATTGCCCTGGAATCCGCCGGGCCCGACATCGAAGCCGCCCGACAGCGTGGCGGCCTGCGCCGGGCCCGTGAAGGCCGGAATGGCGGTCGTCGCCATCATCGCGGCAAGCGCGATGGCGGATGATAATCTGAACAGTCCTTTCATTGTGCTCCTCCCACATTGGCACTTTTCTTGTTGGCGGCGATCACCCGGGAGATGCCGTCATAGTGACGGTCCAGGCGTTTCTGCGCTTGCGCGACGTCCTTCGCCTCGATGGCATCGACGATCGCCGCGTGATCCCTCCAGGTCGCGACGGGATCGACATTGTCGAGATTTACGAAATCGGAGGCCTTGTAGAAGGCGAGCCAGAACACATCGATCAGCCGGGCAAGGGTCTCGTTGTTCTGGCAGCGGAACAGCAGGGTATGAAAAAGCTGGTCTTCGTCGGCAAAGGATTGACCGCGCTCGGCATGGATCCGCATGCGGTCCACCGTGGCGCGCAGCTCGGCGACATCGTCGTCGCCGATCATCTCGACTGTCTTGCCGATCAGGCCGACTTCCAGCGTCCGGCGGATCTCGATCACTTCCTCGATCTGGCGCAGCGCGCCGCCGAGGCCATAGGCGAGATTGTCGAGCAGCGGTTCGAACGAGAAGGCTTTAACGAAGATGCCGATGCCGCGACGCGATTCCAGTACGCCGAGCGATTCCAGCGCCTTGATGCCTTCGCGCAGGGAATTGCGGCTGACGCCGAGCTGGTTCGCCAGCTCGGATTCGGCCGGAAGCAGCGTGCCGGGCTTCAATCCGTTGTCGCTGATATAGGCCCGCAGGCTCTCCTGCACGGAAACGTGGAGCAGAGGCGCACGGGTGAGGGGCTTCATGGATTTCAGCGACATGCCGTTCTCATTTCGGTCTGCGACGAGCTTGGTTAGACATATCCACTTGTAGGATATCCGTCAAATGGATTCGTTTGATTCGTCGCGGTGATCGCCTTGGATTACTTTGCTGGCGTTCCATTCGCGGCCGGTGGCATCCGCGTCAATGAAGGCATGAAGGCGCGTCTCGGTCCGGTCCGGTCTATCTATGCGGAGACTGGCACTGCGATGATTTAATGCTTGTCGCCCGGAAGTGTGCAGCGGTTCCGGGACAACGACATGCATAAAAACAAAAGCGCGTCGCATGAATTAAATTTGATGCGACACGCTCTGAAGATCGCAAGACGGCCTGCGAAGTGAAGCAGGCCGTCAAACTCCTGCCACATGCCCTGCATTAATTCGGCGCGACTGCGTATTTCTTAAATCGGAATTGATTTAAGGGTAAGCCATGCAGCAGCTCAATGCGTTACCGCATCCCTTGCGCCTCTGAGAAGATGTGCAGTGCCGAGGTAATCGCGCCGATGGAGATCCGATGCCCGCAATCCTGCGAAAGAAATCTCATGGCGTCTCCACGCGGGCGCAGGTCATCGACGGTGCCGAGGATATCGGCGTCGCCTATCAGGTGTTTTCCGATACGGTGGTCGAAGACGTCGTCGTCAAGAACTCGCCGCGCGGCTTCAAGTTTCACAACGGCAAGAACCTCGTCGTCAGGCGCTGCGAAACGGAAAATGTCAGGGGCGACGGCATCTATCTGACGAAGACGTCGAACGTGCTTCTGGAAAACAACCGCATGGGCGCCGCACCGGGCGAGGGCGCCGATTGCTGCCAGTTCGCCTATCAAAACAGCGACGACAATATCAGCTCCGATATCGTGATCCGCGGCAACCTCTTCCTGCAGTCGCCGACAAGCACGTCGAACAAGGGCGCGCTGGTCTGCGACAAAACCCGGAGATACCGCGTCGAGTACAACTTCATCGGCGGCAAGAATTTCTCCTTTTCGTCGATCGGCGACGATGCCGTGGTGCGCAGCAACATCATGCGCGACGGCAGGATGAACGACTATTCCTTCGGCTACGGCATCGGCGACAAGGCCGATCATGCCGGCCATCACCTCTACGACAACTGGATCGAGAACAACAATCGCGGCATCAGCCTGAGCGGCTTTTCCGATCAGGAGCGGGCATTCCGCAAGGATATCGATATCCACGACAACGTCATCAGCGCATGCGACGTCGCCTTCTTCGCCAATCGTCCGTGGTCGGGCAGCCTCCGGCGCAACATATTCATGCGGTGCCGGCAGGACATCCTTTTGAAAGGAACGGGCGAAGCCACCGCCGGTCAGATCGATGGCAATTATCACAATGACGGCAGCTTCCTGAACGTTACGCCGCCGCCGCTTCGCTTCAATCCCGACGGCAAGGCATCCGTCGCCTCGGGTGAATGGACATCCGAGCCCGATGAAATCGTGATCCAGTGGCGGGACAAGGGCGTGGATATCCCAGGCGCCAACCGGCCTTCCATTGCCGTCGAGGCCGGCATGGAATTGTCCTGCGTGCTGCTCGCCCGCAAGGGCCGCAACTGGATGCTGGCGATCGCCGAGGCTGCCTATGACGAATTCACGCCGCGTGCATGGCAGGAGAAAATGCTCCCCTGGCAGAAGCGGTATCTCACGATCTGAGCGGAGGCGCCGCCGATCATGCCCGGCCCGGAACCAAAGGCCGGCTTTGCCGTTGATTGCCATGCCCCACCGTATCGGGAGACGGGACAGCCATGGCACGCCAGACATTCTGGAAAGGTTATCTCAAGCTCTCGCTCGTCACCGCTGCCGTCTCGCTGACGCCGGCGACGACAGAGAGCAACAAGGTGCGTTTCCACGTCCTCAATCGCCAGACGAAGAACCGAGTCGAAAGCCGCTATGTCGACAGCGTGACCCACAAGTCGGTGGCCGATAGAGACCAGGTAAAGGGCTATCCGCGCGGCGAGGACGACTATGTTCTTCTCGAAGACGAGGAGATCGAGGAGGTCGGGCTGGAAAGCACCCGCACCATCGATATCGACAGTTTCGTGCCGCGCGGTTCGATCGACTGGATCTGGTACGACAAGCCGCATTTCCTGGCGCCTGAGGACAAGGTCGGCGCCGAAGCCTTCTGCGTCATCCGCGAGGCGATGAAGGCGAACGATGTCGTCGGCATTGCCCGCCTGGTTCTCTATCGCCGCGAGCGCGCCGTGCTGCTGGAGCCGCAAGGCAAAGGCATCATTCTCTGGACCCTGCGTTATGGCGACGAGGTGCGCGAATCCTTGGCCGAAATCGACGACAAGGCAAAGATCGATAGCAAGCTCTTGACGCTGATGAAGCAGCTGGTCAAGGAAGAGACCAAGGATTGGAGCCGGACCATGGTGCAGGACCCGATCCAGAAACGCCTGAAGTCGATGATCCGCGGCAAGCAGAAGAGCTTGAAGCAGGTCGCCCCCGCCAAAAAACCGCCGCCGGTGAAATCGACCGGCAACGTCATCAACATCATGGACGCGCTGAAGAAGAGCCTGGCGGAAGGCGGCGGGAAGCCGCGGTAATCCCTATCGTTTCCTCTTTTCCAGCGGTTTCGCCGCCGCGAAAAATCCATCCCAGGGATCTCTGGGTAGGGCGTCGAGCCGCGTCGGCGTATTGTCGACGGTAAAATAGGCCGGCCCGATGTCGGCGGTAAGCTCGCTCCATTCCAGCGGCATCGAGACCGCCGCGCCCGGTCTTGCCCGCGTCGAATAGGCCGCAACCGCCGTATTGCCGCGGCCGTTGCGCAGATAATCGATGAAGATCCTCCCCTTCCGCTTGGCCTTCGTCGCCGTCGCCAGATAACGAGCGGGATCGTCGGCCGACATGCTGTCGGCCAGCCATTTGGCAAAAGCCTTCACCTCCACCCAGGGGGCTTTCGGCGTGAGCGGCGTCACCACATGCAGCCCCTTGCCGCCTGAGGTCTTGACGAAGGCTGCGAGACCTTGGGCTTCCAGCCGCGCCTTCAATTCGTAAGCCGCGGCTATCACATTCTCCCACGCCACCTCCTCGCCCGGATCGAGGTCCATGGTGATCATGTCGGGCTTTTCCCAATTGTCGGTCGTCGCGCCCCACGGGTGGATTTCAAGGACCGCCGACTGCACCAGCGCCACAACGCCGTCGAAATCGGTGATCCGCAGCAGCTTCTCGCCCTGCTTGTCCTTCGGATCGATGATCTGCTCGATATGCGGGTTCATGCCCTTCCAGGCGTGTTTCTGGAAAAACCGCTGCCGGCCATTGATCCCGTCCGGCAGGCGCAAGAGCGCCAAGGGGCGGTTGACGACATAGGGCGCCATGAAGCGCCAGACCTGGGCATAATAATCCGCCAGTCCCACCTTGGTAACACCCTCGTCCGGCCAGTAGATGCGGTCGGGGTGGGTGAGCGTTACAGCGGTTTTCGGCAGGGGGCGGGCTGCGGTCTGTTCCGTCTCACGCGTCACCTCTTTGGCAAGCCTGTCCTCGCGCAGTCCGCGGAAGGCTGCATGGCGCAGATTGCCGTCGGCCGACCAGGCGCGGAACTCGACTTCGCCGACCAGCTGCGGCTTGACATAGATCAGCCCACGCCGCTCCTCGGCGGTGAGCTTGTTGTCGAAGGAGCTCTCGTTCTCCATCATCCGCGACAGCTTCTCATAGAGCATCTGCGCGGTTGCCACCGTAAAGCCGGTGCCGACGCGGCCGACATGCTTGAGCTCGCCACCCTGGTAATAGCCCATCGCCAGCGAGCCGATCGCATTCTCCATCGATGTCGACGGCACATAGCCGCCGATGACGAATTCCTGCCGGTGCGAGCACTTCGATTTGATCCAATCGCCCTTGCGTCCCGAGGTGTATTTGCTGTCGCGCAGCTTGGAGATCACGCCTTCGAGGCTGAGCCGGCAGGCATGATCGAGCACCAGGCCGCCGCGTTCGTTGAAATGTGCGCTGTAACGCAGCTTGTCATTATCGGCAGGCAGCAGGCTTTCGAGCAGATGCTTGCGATCGATGAGCGTGGCATCGATCAGCTTGTGGCCGTCGAGATGAAGGAGATCGAAAGCATAGAAGACGAAGCGATCGTTGCGGCCCTCGCTCAAATCACGCTGGAGCGCTGAGAAATCCGAGGCGCCGCTATCGCCCTCGACGACGATTTCGCCATCGATCACCGCCGACTGCACCGGCAGGGCGGCAAAGGCGTCGAGCACGTCCTTGCCGAACTTTGCCGTCCAGTCGAGACCGCTGCGTGTCAACATACGGACCTTGCCGTCCTCGATCCTGACCTGCAGCCGGTAGCCGTCGAACTTGATCTCGTGAATCCAGCGATCTCCGGCCGGCGGCTTCGGCCTCAGCTTGGCGAGCGCCGGTTCGATGAAATCGGGCATGGCACTCTTACGCGCGCCCTTGGGCCATTTGCGTTCTCGGGGTACGGTCGGTTTCGCCTTTTGCGCCGGCTTTTTGGCGGCAACGTCCTTGCCGTTTCCGGATTTGGAGTTCCAGGTCGCATCGGGATTTTCCGCCACCTCTTCGAGCTGCCGGCCTGTTTTGGCCGATTCCGGCCGTTCATCGAGAATGTCGCCGTCATGGCGCGCCTCGGCGTCGTCCCCCTTGATCAGTAGCCAATTCTCCCGTTTTTCGCCGGGCCGGCCGTGCATGCGCACGAGGTGCCAGCGGCCTTTCAGCTTCTCGCCGTCGAGTTCGAATTCCATATGGCCTTTGCGGTAAGCCTTGTGCGCACCCCCGAGCGGCGTCCAGGTGCCGCGATCCCAGACGATGACGGTGCCACCCCCATATTGTCCTTTCGGGATGATGCCTTCGAAATCGCCATAGGACAGCGGGTGGTCTTCGACATGCACGGCCAGCCGCTTGTCCTCCGGATTGAGGCTCGGGCCCTTCGTCACCGCCCAGCTCTTCAGCACCCCATCCATTTCCAGCCGGAAGTCATAATGCAGCCTGGTGGCGTCGTGCTTCTGGATGACGAAACTGTTGCCGCTGCTGCGGCCCTTGCGCCCTCGCGGCTCCGGCGTAAGTTTAAAATTGCGCTTCGCCTCGTAGGTCTCGAGAGCCATCTCAGCCTGCCTTCTTCCTCTGGCTGTCGCTGCGCGCCGGCGCCTTCTTCCTTGCCGGTGTCTTCTTCGCCGCACCCTTGCCGCTCATCCTGGCGCTCTGGCGCAGCGCCTCCATCAGATCGACGACCTTGCGTTCTGCTACCGGTTTCTTCTTCGGCGGCGCCCGGCCCTCGATCTTCGCCTTCACCAGCTCGACGAGAGCGGCTTCGTAGCGATCCTCGTAGGCGCTCGGGTCGAAGCTGCCGTGCTTGGTTTCTATGATGTGGCCGGCGAGTTCGAGCATCTCCTTGTCGAATTTGATATCGGGGATGTCCTTGAAGACGGTGTCGGCCGAGCGCACCTCGTAGTCGAAGTTCAGCATGGTCGCGACGATGTGGGTGTCATGCGGCCGGATCAGCAGCGTTCGGTTGCGCTGGAAAAGGACAGCTTCGGCCAGCGCTGCCACCTTGGCGTCCCGCATGCCCCGGATGATCAGCGACAGCGCTTCTTCATCATGCTCATTGACGGGTGCGAGGTAATAGGGACGGTCGAAATAGAGCTTGTCGATATCGTCATAGGCGATGAAAGCCTTGACATCGAGCACCTTGTCGTTCTCCGGCATGATCCCGGCAATCTCGTCGCCTTCGATGACGATGTAATCGCCGTTCTCCATCTGATAGCCCTTGACCTGGTCGTCGCGCTCCACCGGCTTGCCGGTCTCGCTGTCGACGAATTGCCGTTCGACGCGATGGCCGGTTCTGCGGTTGATGATGTTGAAGGAAACGCGATCGGAGGAGGAAATGGCGGTATAGAGCCCGACTGCGCAAGCAAGGTCGCCTACCTTCAGATGACCTTTCCAGCTTGCCCGCGCGGCCATTCCATCCTCCGTGACAAATCAGAGCCGACTGCTGCTCTTGTCGGTTTCGAGCTCCTGAAATGCCCAGCCGCCGTCGGGTGAGGGGTAGGCGAGCAACGCGTCGCCATCGCCGATCTTTTGGCGCGACGCGGCGTCCTTGGCGCGGACGATCGCTTCGTCGGCCGTCGCATAGGTCTCCGACAGCGTGTCGCCGAGCTTGTAGGCCCAGCCATTGTCATGCGGGACGACCTGATAGGTGATGTCGGCCATTTCGGATCTCCTCTTCGACCTCTTTTGCGCATTCGGGTCCCAGGACCGCTGCGCAGGTTGGTTGGAATTGCCTAGTTCCGATCTGGTTTGCGCCTTTCATCGAGGGCGATGATCTTCTCGAGCGAAGCGATATCCTCGCTGGTGACGACGGGAACGGGATCGGCCGCAATCGCCTCCAGCACCTCCTGCGAGATGGCGCCGTTGCGGATCGCCCATTCCAGCGTCTCGCGTGTTTCACGCTCGGCCTTCAGCTGCGCATAGAGCGCAACGATTAGCCGGTCGCGGGCATCCATCCGTCGGTCCTGACGATCCATCTTGCGGACATGCGGCATCGCAATCCACCCTTCTCACTGATTTGCTCAGGTGTAATCAACTGATGGCGGATGGAAAGGTTCCGCTATCGGCGACCGCCGGCGTCGTTGCCGGCCGGTGCGGATTGTTCTATCTCTGCGAAGCTGTTGTCAGAGGATTCCTTCATGGCTGATCTCAAGGCTCGCCCCCGTCCGACCGGCGCCACGGCCACCCTCGGCCGCACCGGTTTTCCGCATGTCACGTCCACCACGAGAGGTGAGATCGATATCGTCACCGCGCCCTCGCAGCCGGGCTTCAGCCCGCTCGATCTGCTCTATGCCTCGCTCTCGGGCTGTCTCGTGCTCAGCGCCCGCATCGCGGCCAGCCAGATGGGCGTTCTCGACAGGATCAGCGAGATCGCTGCCGACGTCACCGGCGAAAAGGCGACGGAAGGGCTTTCACGCGTTGCGAAGTTCAACATCGTCTTCTCGATCAAGGGCGATATCGACGAGGAGACACGCAGCAAGATCGTCCATGCCGCCGAAGACGAAATCTGCACGGTCAGCAACACCATCCGCGGCAATCCCGAATTCTCGACGGCGATATCGGGCTGATACACAAATAGACAATCGCAGACGGAGGATTGCGCGGGCAATGTCCGGCTTCTATGCTCGGGGTATCGAAGCAACGGTCTCGGCCATCATGCAGCCCAAGCCTCTGCCGACGTCCGGAACACCCGTCGTCGCCATCATCGGCGGGGGCGTCTCGGGCGCGGGCGTCGCCTATCATCTCGCCCGTGCGATGGCCGACGCGCATGCCGTCATCGTCGTCTTCGAGCCGCGCGCCGAGCTCGGTCGCGGCCTCGCCTATGACACGGACGACCCGGCCCACCGCATCAATGTTCCGGCCGCCAAGATGAGCCTGCAGCCAGACGACCAGGGCGAATTCCAGGCCTGGATCGACGCCCGCGACGCCGTCGCCTGCGACCCCGAGGCAAGACGCTCCGACGGCCAGATCTTTCCCCGTCGTCGGCTCTTCGGCGACTATGTCGCCTCCCTGCTGAAACCGCTGCTGGACGACGGCAGCGTGCGCCACTGCCGCGCGGCCGTCAGCCATGTCGAGCGTCGGGCCGGCCGCTGGTCCATCCGCGACGACAAGGGCGGCGTGACGGAGGCCGATATCGTCGCGATCGCCACCAGCCATCCGCCGCCGGCCGCTCCCGGCCGGCTTACAACCCTTCTGGCCGCCCATCCCCGTTTCGTCGCCGACACGACGAAGCCGGGCGCGCTCGACGTCATCCGTTCCCATGACGGGGTGCTGGTCATCGGCAACGGCCTGACCGCCGCCGATGTCATTGTCTCGCTTGCCGAACGCGGACATGATGGTCCGGTGACGGCGATCTCGCGCCGTGGCCTGCGCTCGCGCGGGCATGCGCCGGTGCCGCAGCCGCTCTATGGCGATTTCGTTGCCGATGCGGCTCATTCCGCCGTTTCGCTGCTGGCGGGAATCCGCGTCTCCATAAGCGCCGCGAAGGCGCAGGGCATAAGCTGGCATGGGGTGATCGATCAGGTGCGGGCGCAGGGATTTGATCTCTGGCAGGCGCTGCCGATGGCCGAACGGCGCCGTGTCGTCCGCCATCTGCGTTCCTATTGGGACGTGCATCGTTTCCGCATCGCGCCGCAGGTGGAAGCCGTGCTCGATGCGGCGATCGCTGCCGGTCGTCTCGAAATCCTCGCCGGCTCCGTCGCCGATGCGCGCATCGAAGGCGCACGCATTCGGTGCACCCTGCAGCCGCGCCACCGGCGCCAGCCGTTGGCGCGCAGCTACGACGCCGTCGTCGTCACCACCGGGCCGGCCCATGGCGGCATTCTCGAAACCCAGCCCTGGCTCTCGGCGCTCGCGGCAAGCGGCCACCTGTCGCAGGATCCCACCGGCCTCGGCCTTGCCTGCACCGAGCGCTCGGAGGCGATCGGCCCGTCGGGGACCGCGAACCCTTCGCTATTGATCTCCGGTCCCTTGGCGCGCGGTACCTTCGGCGAGCTGATGGGGCTGCCGCAGGTGACCGAGCATGCTTTCTTCGTCGCGACCGAAATCGCCGCAAAGCTGCGACAGGCTGAGACAAAAACGCATCCCGCCTGATTTTCCATTTTGATGTCGTTCTCCGACTGTCTCAGGCAATCGACTTCTGCTACGCAGTCCGCAGTCAATGGCTAGCCGGCCTTCGGGCAATCAGAAATATCGAGACCATGTCGCAGACCGCTTCCACCCTTTCCGAAGCCTCACCCTCCAATCGTCTCGCTCTTGCGGCGCTCGTTTTTGGCGGCGCGGCGATCGGCGGCTCGCCGATCTTCGTGCGGCTGTCCGAGGTCGGGCCGATGGCCACCGCCTTTTGGCGTGTGGCGCTGGCGCTGATCCCGATCTTCATCGTCTCGCTGCTGAAGAAGAATGCCGGAGCCAGACCGCAAAGCCCTGCCGACTACGGCATGCTGGTTCTTCCGGGCGTCATGCTGGCGCTCGACCTTGCCGCATGGCACCTTTCGCTCACCATGACCTCGGTCGCCAACGCGACGCTGCTTGCCAATCTCGCGCCCGTTTTCGTCACGCTGATCGCCGTCCTGTTTTTCAGGGCGAGAACCAGCGGCGTCTTCCTGTTGGGGCTGCTTCTGGCGCTTGCCGGGGTCGTTATTCTGAAAGGCGGTCCGGCAGGGCTCGGCAATGGCGATTTGAGCGGCGACGGCGCCGCGATGATCGCCGCCTTCTTCTATGCCTGCTATATCCTGGCGATCGGCAGGCTGCGCAGCCGGTTCGATACGATCCGCATCATGCTGTGGAGCACGGCATCGGCTGCCGTCTGCATCTTTCCGATAGGTTTCTTCTTCGAAGGCCAGATGCTGCCGGCGACCTTCTACGGCTGGTCGATCCTCTTCGGCCTCGCCTTCATCAGCCATGCCGGCGGCCAGGTGGCGATCACCTATGCGCTGGCCTATCTGCCGCCCGCCTTTTCATCGCTGACGCTGCTGCTTCAGCCGGTCGTCGCCGCGATCCTCGCCTGGGCGCTGCTCAATGAGGCGATAGGGACGATGCAGGCGCTGGGCGCCGCGGTGGTGCTTGCCGGCATCATGGTCGCCCGAGCGTCTCGCTCGTCGGCTTGACCGCTTGCTGCTCCAGCGGCGAGGGATCATCGCCCATTCTCTGGAGCAGCCACTTCTGGATGATCGGCACATCGGCATCACCGAGGTCGTGACCGCCCGGGATGACGTCGGAATCGACTGTGGCGCCCGAACTCTTCAGCCTGTCTTCGAGTTCGCTCGCATATTGGCCGTAGGCATCCGTCTTGCCGCTGATGACGAGCAGGTCCGTACCCTTCAGATCGGCATGCGGATAGTCGCTGAGTACAGGCATGGAGCGCAGCAGCACCGCCTTGTGAACGAGATTCGGGTGCAGGTAGAGCAGCGAGTTCAAGAGGTTGGCGCCGTTGGAATAGCCAACATAGACGATCTTCTTGGGGTCGAGCCCGTAGGATTTGACGGCGCCGTCGATGAAGGCCGCAAAGGCTTCGGCCTCAGTCTTGATGTCGTTCTGGTCGAAGGAGAAGGGTGTAATGCGCTTGTACCAGCGCGGAAAACCCTCTTCCGTGGCACGGCCTCGCACGCCCATGAGGGTCGCGCGCGGCGCCGCCTTGTTCAGCAGCGGCATCAGCGTCGTCTCATTGCCGCCCGAGCCGTGCAGCAGCACGAAGACGCTGCCGTCGGGATTCGGCGGTGTGTAGAAGCGATGGACGAACGGCAGCTCGCGATAATTGATGCGCGGTTGGCCGGGCATCGAAAATTGCGGCAGCACTACCTTCAGCTCGTCGAGATTGGTGATCGCGTCGGGCGGCGCGAAAAGCTTCGTTCCGAGTGCAGCGTGCTCTTCGTCGACGGTCATGCCCGGCTTGTCGGTCGCAAGCTCGACCAGCGTGCCACCCGGCTCGCGGGCATAGAGCGAACGGAAATATTTGCGGTCATGCATGTTGGTCGGCGACGCATTGGTCGCCTCCAAGGCCTTGCCGACCGACAGCAGCGTCTCCTCGTCCGGGGCGCGGAAGGCGACGTGATCGACGGTGCCGGTGCCGGGCGCCCCGGACCAGAAGCCGCGTGCATCGCGCACGTCGATAATGTCACCCGATTGCGAAACCAGCCTGTCGATCGTGCCGCGATTGGCCTGGAAGCGGTAACCGAAATGGCTCTCGAGAAAGCTCCGGCTTTCGTCAGGCTTTTCCGTCAACATGGTTGCACCGCGCACGCGCTGGACTGCATGTTCGACCGGGATCGAGGCACCGTCCCAGGCGGCCGGCGATGTGAGGTTCTTGGCGCCTGCGAGCTTGAGGATGATATTGTCGGGATCTTTCAGCCTGAGAACAGGCTCGCCGAATTCGTCGGTCGGCCCCTCCGAGCGCAGGCCGAAGCTCATGGCGCGCGTCAGCCAGTAGCCAATGCTCGCCGGATCGATCGCCAGCGAAATCTCGCTGATCTGGCCGTAGCCCGCCCGGCCGGGGGCGCCGTCTTCCCAGACGAGGAAGGTGAGCAGCGAACCCGGCGTTCCCGCCGCATCGCCATAGAGGAGATGAAGCTGCATCACATCTTCGTAACCGGCCGTCTGCTTGACGAGCCGCATGCCGAGAAAGCCGGCGTAAAAATCCACGTTCGCCTGCACCTTGCGGGTGATGGCCGTCACGTGATGTATGCCTGATACCATCGAGAGCAGTCCTGATTGAAGCGGCGTCGTCAGGAGCGCGAGTATGAAAGTTGCAAAGATCATACCGTTGCCAATGACCACCGCTTAGTTTTGTTCCGCACAAAGCGCAAGCGAATCGCCGCGCTGCAGCAGCTCCAAATGATCAACATCTTCGAGGGCCTCTTCCAGTTGCTGCAGGGTGGGGGGCTTGACCATATAGGCGCGCGCGCCGAGATTTCTGGCCCGCTGCATGTCGGTCTCGTCGCTCGAGGTGCTGAGAATGCAGACGGGAATCCGTTTCAGACGGGCGTCGGCCGACAGTGCGTTCAGCACCTCGAAGCCGTCCATGATCGGCATGTTGATGTCGAGCAGCATCAGGTCGATCTGCGGCAGGTCGGCGATGTCGGCGCGCTCCTCGAGCAGCCGCATCGCCTCGCGTCCGTTGGTGGCGATATGCAGGTTGAAGGTCACCTTCTCCCGCCGCATCAGCTTGATTTTCAGGATCTGGATGTCGGCCGGGCTGTCTTCGACGAGCAGCACTTCGGCAAGCCTGCCGGCACCTTCACCCGGCTGCTCCGCAGGCTTTGCGCTGGGCGGAGCGGCCGATGCGGCTGGCGCCGCGGGCCGTGCCGCGGCGAGCGGTATTTCGACGATGAAGGTGGCGCCAGGCCCCTTCTCGGGTTCGCACCAGATCGAGCCGCCATGCAGCTGCGCGATGCGGCGGCAGATGGCAAGGCCGAGCCCAGTGCCCTCGATGCCGCGGCCGACCAGCCGCTTGAACGGCTGGAAGATCAGCTCGCGGTGCTGCGGATCGATGCCCGGTCCGTTGTCGCGCACCGTCAGGCGGCAGGTATCGCCCCGCGCTTCGCCCGAGATCGTCACCTCCGGAGCTTTTTGATCGCAATAGCGGATGGCATTCGACACCAGGTTCTGCAGAAGCTGGGCCAGCAGCGTCGCATCGCCCATGACCTCCGGCAGCGCGCCGCGAATGATGACGGCGGCGCGGCTCTCCATCTGCAGGCGCAGATTGTCCTCCACTTGGTTGAGCACATCGGACAGCGAGACCGGCGTCAGCTCCGGCCCGCCATAGGCTTCGAGCTTGGTGAAGCCCGAGACCTTGACGATCAGGTCTTCCATGTGGTCGGCGGCGCTCAGCACGTAATCGAGCAGTTCCCGGTCTTCGGCCGGAAGTGCTGCGGAACCGTGCAGGATGCGGCTGAAGGATTTGATCGTCCTGAGCGGCTCCTTCAGATCATGGGCCATGGCGCGGGTGAAGATCTCGAGCGATTGCCGCTTCTGCTCCAGCTGTGCTTCCAGCATGCCGTGCATGATGGCGTTCTGGATGCAGCGGTGCAGCGTTTCGGGCGAAAGCGAATCCTTGGTCAGATAGTCGCGCGCGCCGGCCTTCATCACTTCGACGGCGACGGTCTCGCTGCCCTGGCCGGTCAGCATGATGACATTGGCGACAGGATCGTCCTCCAATAGGTCGGCCAGCACGCCGAGCCCGTCGCGCTCCGGCAGCGAATAGTCGAGCAGGATGCAGTCCGGCCGCTTGCGCCCGTTCAGCGCAAGGCCCTCTTGGCCGGTTTCCGCCTCGACGACGGTGTAGGCGGTGCTGGAGACGCGGCCCAATATGCGACGATAGACCTCGCGATCGTCGATATTGTCGTCGATGATGAGAATGCAGCAGTCTTCCGCCAAACCGTCAGTCCTCGAGCGGCAGGATCGCGATTTCGAACCAGTATTCCTTCAGCCGCTGGATCGCGGCGAAGAGGCCGTCGAGATCGACCGGCTTCTGCACATAGGTGTTGGCGCCGAGCGCATAGCAGCCTTCGATGTCGCGCTCGTCGTCGGAGGTCGTCAGGATCACCACCGGAATCTTGCGCCAACCATCATTCGACTTGATCGCCTCCAGCGTCTTGCGGCCGTCAAGGCCGGGCATGTTGAGATCGAGCAGGATCAGCCCGGGTTTCGGCACCATCGTCGCGAGCATGTCGAGCGCCTCCTGCCCGGAGGCTGCCCAGCGGATCGAGTTGCGCAGGTTGGTGCGCTTGAAGGCGCGCATCGTCGCTTCGAAATCGTCTTCGCTGTCTTCGACGATGAGGATCGGTTGCGTGTCACGCTGCTGCATTCTGCCCCTCGCGCTTTTTTCCCAGGGTGAAATAGAATGTGGTGCCGGCGCCGACTTCGGATTCCAGCCAGATATCGCCGTGGTGCCGCGCGATGATCTTGCGGACGAAGGTGAGGCCTGCTCCGGTCCCGTCGTCGGAATCCTGCGACTTTTCGAGACGTTTGAAAATGCGGAAAATATCCTCATGGAATTCCTGGGGTATGCCTTTGCCGTTATCCCTAACGAAAAACACGTTGCGGGCAACCGTGCCGTCCTGGCCGACATAGCGTTCGAGATAGCCGATCGAGACCAGCGGCGCCGGCTTGTCGTTGTATTTGATCGCGTTGGTGATGAGATTGCGGAACACTTCGGTCAGCCGCGGCGCGTCGCAGACCACGTCCGGCAGCCGGCCGTCGATGACGACCTTGGCATGCCGCTCCTCCAGCAGGAGCTCCATCGTCGCCACCACATCCTTGACGATCAGACCGATATCGGCGCGTTTGACCGCCAGTTGCTGTCGCCCGAGCCGGGAGAAGTAAAGCAGGTCGTTGACGAGTTTCTCCATGCGTTGGCTGAGACGCACCAGACGGTTCAGCCGGCGCACGCCGTCATCGTCGAGCTTGTCCTCATAGTCTTCGAGGAGAAAGCGGGAATGGTTGTGCAGGCCGCGCAGCGGCTCCTTCAGATCATGCGAGGCGATGTAGGCGAATTCATCGAGGTCGTGGTTGCTGCGCTCGAGTTCGGCGGTATAGGCCTCGAGCTGGGCAAGTGTCGTTTTCATCCGCTCTTCCTGCCGGGCGCGCTCGCTGATGTCGCGAACGATGCCGACGAAAGTCTTGGTCTGGCCGCTGACGACGACGCTGATGGACACGTCGATCGGAAAGACGATGCCGTTCTTGCGCCGCCCGGAGACCATGCGCGTCGTGCCGATGATGCGCTCCTCGCCGGTCTTCCGGTAATGGGCGAGATAGCCGTCGTGCTCGGAATGATAGGGCTCCGGCATCAGCATCTTGATGTTCCGGCCGATCGTCTCCTGCGGGGAATAGCCGAACATGCTTTCGGCCGCCGGATTGAAACTCTTGATCGTTCCACGTTCGTCGATGACGATGACGGCATCGGGCGTGCTGCGCACCAATGCGCCGAAGCGGATGCGCTCGGCCTCGAGATTGTGGTGGTTGCGCAGGAAATAGAAGACGAGGATCGCGATCAGCCACAGCGTGGCGGCGGTGATCGTGCGGTTGGCGATCTCCTGCCAGAAGCCCGCTTCGTCGTGCCGGACGGCGAGGAAGCCGAGCATTAGCAGCACGGTGCAGGCGAAGGCGAAGAAGAGCGGCGCATTCCTGTTGCCGAACCAGAGGGCCGTCAACACCAGCGGCACGTAAAGAATGCCGTTGGCAAGGCCAAGCGGCGTATAGAGATCGACAAGAAGGCCGGTGAAGCAGACCGCCGCCGGGATCCAGAGCGGGATCTGCGCTCGGTTTGCCGGCTGCAGCCACCAGGAGCGGGCAAGAAGGCCCGAGCCGAAGAGCACCAGGCCGATCGCCGTATGCAGCGCCATCGCCGCATAGGGGCCCCAGCGGTAGCCCTGTTCGGCATAGGTGACATAGCCGGCGAGCGCGATCATGCCGAGCGTGATGACGACGTAGCTGGTCAGCTCCTGTACCACCTGGCTTTTCGACGTCTCGAGGTAGAGGGAGAGCAGCAGCGAAAAATTGGCGATCAGGAAGATCAATGCCGTGTTGGGGCCCATGCCGCCGCCGATCTCGGCGATGAAGTCGGGCGGAACCAAGAGGTGCGAGATCAGCATGTCGACATTGTGGAAACGCCGTCCGAGCATGGCGATTTCCACGAGCCGAGCCGCGGCGATCGCCGCTGCAAACCCCGCCATGACCGTTGCCGCCATGCGAAAGCGGCGGCCGGACAGCGTCGAGACGGCAAGCCCGACGCCGGAAAGCACGAAACAAAGGGCGGTATTGAAAGCCATCGACGGGAAGCCGGGGATCAGCGAGATGATAATCTTCATCTGCAACAACCAGCCGGCCAGTGCGCTGGCGCCGAGAAGCAACATCAGGCAGCCGACTGCAATCGCGAAGGCGCGGTAGCGCCGCCTTCGCTGATCCTGCAGGTCCACGTTGCCCTTATCCTGCACCCGTGTATCCTCCTTCGGTTCGCGCGGCCATTTTTTCCGAAATCGAGGAATACTCAATAGGCAGGCGAAGCCGCCGCCGCGCTTTTTGCGAAATGATTTTTCGATAAGATGGATCGAATTTTCGAGAAATCGCGATATCGTGAGGTCGAAGGACGGCGAGGTTCATCGAACAATATCCAAATCATGGTGCTGGATGCCTACCATCGTGTACGTCGACGACAGCAGGGATGATCTCTTCTATCTCGACTATATCCGCAAGAAGCAGCAGATAGACGTCGATCTGTTCTGTTTTTCGACGGCCGAGACGGCGCTCGAGGCGCTGAAGCAGCGCGTGGCAGAAGGCTGGGCTCCGCCGGAGCTGCTGATCGCCGATCTCTACATGCCGCTCGATAGCGGTATCGGTCTGGTGAGCAGGCTGCGCGGCGACGATCGGTTCAGCGCGATGCGGCTTGCGATCTGCAGCGGATCGGATGCCGATGAGGATCGCGCCCGCGCGCTCGAAGCCGGCGCCGATTTTTACCTCGAGAAGCCGCTTGACCTCGCCGCGATCGTCCTCAATCTTGAAGTGTAGGAAACGGCAAAAACCGATAGTGCGTTTCCTGGCGTTCGTCCGGGCGATATGACAAACCGCAATTGACAAGGCCGAGTGTGCATCCCAAGATGCAACCGAAACGAAGCGGACGGAACTAAAAATAAGCGCTGAGAGAACCGAATGGACCCGCGTTCGCCGCCACGAACTTCAGCCAACCCCTTAGCTAAATGGGCCTATCGGCTCTCTCGCGCTTACGTCTGGCACTGCCTTCTCGCATTCATGGATGTTGAACGCGTGAAGATTTACGATACCCAGGTAAGAACTACTGCCCCTCAGTATAACCTGCCCGTGCATCACCTGTAGTTGAGATAACTGATGATTTCCGCCTTGCGTACCGAAAGTCCCCGTTTCGATATCTCTCATCAACCGTCTCGCAATTTTTGTAGCTCTTCGCGTTTAGGACGTATATCCCAAGATTTGGGGATCGGGGGAGGAGAGGAAGATTGGGAATGAGCAATGCCGCGGCAACTCCTTTTCATGCCGGGCCGGAGCTGAGCCGGGCGATCAACCGCACCGATTTTTTCCGTCTGCTGAAAGCGGCGGCACAGCATTATCACTTCGACAATTTCGCGCTTGCCCGCATTTCCGAAGCTTCGGCTCCTTTCGGTGAACGCGATGTCGTCATCACCAATGTCCACGAGCGCCGCGTCGGCCTTTTCATCGCGACGTTGAAAGAGGCGCTCGGGACCGTCCGTGCAAAGAGCGCCCAGTTTCTGGCAACGCCGGTCCATGGCAGGAGTGCTGAGCCGGATACCTATCCTTCAGATCGCCTGTTCAACGAGTTCCGCAACGGCGTCTTCCTTTTCATTCCGCTGTTCACGCCGGAAGGGCGGCGATATTGCCTGGTGCTGAGCGGCGAGCGTGAGGAGCCGGATCAGGGCGAGCTCGCCGACCTGCTTCTCGATGCCATGCGGATTTTCGATAAGCTCTACGAGGAAATCCTGACGCCGGAAATGTCCGGACGGCTGACCCAGCGCGAATCGGAAATCGTCAAATGGACGAGCGAAGGCAAGACCTCGGCGGAAATCGCCATCATTCTTGGTCTTTCCGAGCACACGGTCAATTCGCACATCACTGCGGCCGCGCGCAAACTCGACGCGGTGAATTCGCGTCCACATGGTGGCGATCGCCCTGAGAAACGGTTTGGTGTCGTGAACATGGACTTCGGGACTGGGGAAAAGAGATGGCCAGCGAAACGGTCCGAAAGAATGCGGTAAAGGTTCTCTTTGTCGACGACGAGTTCATTGAATTCCGCGCGCTCAAGAAGAAGATCGCCGAGCTCTCCGAGCCGCTCGTCGAGGTCGAATACTCGCCGTCGATCGGCGACGCGCTGGAAAAGATTCGCGCGGCGCGCTTCGATCTCATCCTGCTCGACAACCGCCTTCTGCCCAATGCCGATTTCCGCGAAACGGTGCCCGAGCTGCGCGGCATCGGCTATACCGGTCCGATCGGTGTCGTCTCGACTGATATATCGGGCGGCTATTTCCAGGAGTTTCCCGATTACGGCGTCGACTTCCGCATCGGCAAGGACGAGATCGACGCCCAGACGCTGCAGCACATCATCCGCGAATATGTGCACTATGACGTCCCGGATTTCTGGAAGGACGATTACAGCATTTAACGCATGTCGCGCAGGACTGTCGGCGGTTTGCCGCCTCAAGAAACCGGAAGGCGGATGGTGAAGCGGCTGCCGCTTTCGTCCGAATGTTCAAGGCTGAGATCCCCGCCAAGCGCCTTCAGAAGCTCCTGCGCCGTCGTCAGGCCGAGGCCGGCGCCGGCGACCGCTCCCGCCTTCGGCAATTTCCAGAATGGCTCGAAGATCCGCTCCCGATAGGCGGGATCGATGCCGGTTCCGTTGTCGGAAACCCGGATCAACCAGTTCTCCCCCTCTTGCTCCGCCGTGATGGCCACATGCGGCGGCGATGAACCGCGATAGGTGAGGGCGTTGGAAATGAGCTGCCTTAGCACCAGGCCGAACAGGGCGGGGTCGGTGCGGATGGAGGGCAGGCCCCGGCAGGCAAGCGTCGCGTCGTGCGCCCCTGTTTCATCGACCAGCTCGGGCCAGACACGTTCGGCCAGCGCCTGCAGGTTGACCTCTTCGGGCGTGACCTGAGGCGCCCCACCGGCAAGGCTCATCAATGCCTTGGTGAGCCGCTGCGCGGCCTGCGCCTTTTCCATGATCATCCTGAGGCTCTGAAGCTGTTCGCCGTCAAGCGTCTCCTCGAGATCGTCGAGCAGCAGTTCGGCATACATGGCGATATGGCGCAGCGGCGATTGCAGGTCGTGCGAGGCGGTGGCGAGAAAACGCTTGATGCGCTCTTCGTTGTCGCCGGTGGTCTCAAGCGGTCTCGTCGGGTTGGGTGACATCTGGCGGTTTCCCCGATCTGCTGCGGCGCCGTGCACTTTTTTCAAGGGCGCGGCGGACGCTGTAATATCTTGAATTGCTGCATAATTTTATCCTGGCAATAGGCAACAATAAAAACAGGGCGCCGGCTCTGCAACCGGCGCCCTGTTCAAGGATGCGTTAACAGCTGATTTTCAGCCTGCCGAACTGCGCGAGCGGCCCTCTTCCGGCGGAATGATATCGACACCCGCATCGGTTGCCGGCGCCTTGGCGTGACGGCGGCGCCAGTCGCCGAGGAAGAGCAGGATGGGGGCGGCAATGAAGATCGACGAGGCGCCGGCCACCAGAATGCCGAACACCATCGGGATCGCGAAGCTCGAGACGGCGCTGCCGCCCCAGATTGCCATCGGCACCAGCGCGAGGAAGGCCGTCGCATTGGTGTAAAGGCTTCGCGCCAGGGTCTCGTTGATCGACTTGTCGATGATCTCGCGCAGCGGCATCGACTTGTAGAGCCGCATATTTTCGCGCATGCGGTCATAGACGACGACCTTGTCGTTCACCGAGTAGCCGACCAGTGTCAGGATGGCGGCGATGGCCGTCAGGTTGAAGTCGAGGCCGGTGATCGCGAAGAAGCCGATCGCCTTGGTGACGTCGAGCACCAATGTGACGATGGCGCCGACGGCAAACGGCCATTCGAACCGCACCCAGATATAGATCAGCATCGCCAAGCTTGCGATCACCACCGACAAAATGCCGGCCGAGGCAAGCTCGCCGCTGACCTTCGGACCGATGACGTCGGTGCCTTCGACAGTGGCGGTCGGATCGATCCTGGCGACTTCGTCCTTCAGCTTGGTGACCGCCGCGGTCTGCGCCTCTTCGCCGCCCTCCTGGCGCTGCGCGCGAACGAGAATGCTGTTGTTGCCGCCGAAGGACTGCAGCGTGATTTCGCCGAGGCCGAGACTGTCCAGACCTTCGCGGAACTTCGCGAGATCGGCCGTCCCTTGGGTCTTGACGGACATCTGGATGCCGCCGCGGAAGTCGACGCCGTAGTTGAGGCCGGGATAGATGAAGAGTGCGACGGAGGCGATCGAAAGTAGCGCCGAAACGGTAACGCCGAAGAAACGCGCTTTCATGAACTGGATATGCTTGTCGTAAGGGCTGAAGGGGATCAACGGCCGGATGTTCAGCACCTTGAACTTGCGGCGGCGGGTAATCTCGATCATGGCGACGCGCACGAAGGCAACCGAGGTGAACATTGAGATGATCAGGCCGAGCGCCATGGTCACCGCAAAGCCGCGAACCGGCCCGGAACCGAAAAAGAACAGGATGCTCGCGGCGATTAGGGCCGTCATATTGCCGTCGATAATGGTCGAATAGGCACGGTTGAAGCCCGTATCGATGGCGGCAAAGGCGCCTCTGCCCTTGCGGGTCTCTTCACGGATACGCTCATTGATCAGAACGTTCGCGTCGACGGCGAGGCCGATGCCGAGAACGACACCGGCAATACCCGGCAGCGTCAGTGTTGCGCCGACCAGCGTCAGGGCCGAGAGGGTCAGGATCGTGTGGATCAACAGCGCCACATTCGCCAGGATGCCCCAGGTGCCGTAAAGAACGAAGATGAAGACTGCGACAAGGACGAAGCCGACAATGCCGGAGTAGAGGCCCATCTTGATGGCGTCGGCGCCGAGATCGGCGCCGACGGTGCGCTCCTCGATAACAGTCAGCTTGGCGGGCAGGGCGCCGGCGCGCAGCATGGCGGCAAGCGTCGTGGCGCTGTCGGCCGAGAAGTTGCCGGAGATCTGGCCGGACCCGCCGGTGATCGGCTCGCGGATGACGGGCGCGCTCAGCACCTTGTTGTCGAGGACGATGGCGAAGGGATTGCCGACGTTCTGCCGCGTAATCTCGGCAAAGCGGGTGGAGCCGGCGCTATCGAAGCGGAAGCTGACGATCGGTTCACGCGTGTTCGGGTCGAAGCTGACGCGGGCATCCGAGAGGCGGTCGCCGGAGATCTCGACACGGTCGAGAACAGCATGGGTCCGGCCTTCGTCGTCCTGCATCATCGTGACGCCGGGGCCGGGCTGGTTGTTCGGCGACAGCATGTGGAACGACATCTTCGCAGTGGAGCCGAGAAGTTGGCGCAGCCGCGTCGGATCCTGCGCGCCGGGCAGCTGCACGAGCACGCGATTGGCGCCGATGCGCTGGATGGTCGGCTCGGAGACGCCGACCTGGTCGACGCGCTGGCGGATGACTTCCAGGCTCTGCTGGACGGCGTTGTCGACATTGGCGGAGATGCCGGCCGGCGAGAAGCCGATGGTGATGGTGGCGCCGTTGGCGGTGACGGCGAGATCCGCCTGGCCGGCGCTGAGGCCGGTGCTGATCGGGTTGGCGAGCGTCTTGAGTTCGGTGACGGCCGCATCGCTCTGCGCGGCATCGGCGAGCGTCACGACGATCTGATTCTGGCTGCGCACGACGGCCTTCGGCTGGATGCCCTTTTCGCGCAGCACGCGGCGCGCGTCCTGAAGCAGCGATTGCAGCCGCTCCTTGGTCAGGTCCGCCTCGTCGACTTCCAGAACGAGGTGGGAACCGCCGCGAAGGTCGAGGCCGAGCGACACCTGCTCATGCGGCAGCCATGCGGGGATGCGCTGGAGGACGGACTGCGGCAGGGCGTTCGGCAGGGCGATCAATAGGCCGATCACGATGATCACCGAATAGGTGAACACCAGCCAGGGTGAATTGCGCATGTTGTATTCCTTAGATAATCGAGGGCCGGCGCTCGGGCGCTGGCGGCATGTCGTCAATGCTCGGAAGCGCCGCTCGGCGCGATGTCAGGCGGCGGCCGGCGGTGCGCGCGGCTGATGGGCCCTGAAAACTGAAGCATGAAGCCGAGCTTCGAATGGCGGGAGAGGGACGGCGCTGTTCCAGCCGGCGAAATCGAGAGCCGGGGCAGCGGCAAGGGCAGGCGATCCGGCGTCGTAGGCGGCCTGTTTCGGCGTAAGCTTGCGCTCGGCGGCAAGCACCCCACGTACCGCATCGCGCGCGCTCAGTTGCGGCGGCTGCGGATCGCGGCCGGACGAGGAAAGCGTGTTGACGGCGGTGGCCGGCGCGGTGATGAGATTGCCGCCGAAAAGCAGGCCGATATAGGCAAGGACGGCGAAGAGCAGAGAAGCAGCGATACGGTTCGTCAGACGGCGCTCGTCCAGCTCCATCTCCTCCGTCCCGGCGATGTCACTTCCGTATCGGCTCAAAAGCGCGCCAATCTTTCATTCTCTTTCCGGCGGAGGGTCATCCGTCGGGACAATTGTATCAGGCCCATGATGGTCTTCATAGGCCACACTCTCATGATGCACTTGAGCGAGCCGGTCAACCATGCCCAGTGCGATTTCGCGTTCGCCCATGATGACGGTGTCGGCGCCATATTGCTTCAGCGCATCGACTTCGGCGTCGGAATGGGCGCGGGCGACGATGAGAATGGATGGATTGGCGCTGCGTGCCTGCTCGGCGATGCGGCAGGCTTCGAAGGCGTTCGGGATGGCGATGGCGATGCTGCGCGCCGCCGGCAGATTGGCGAGATCGAGCGTCTCCGTGGCCGCGGCATTGCCCATGAAAGCTTCGATGCCCTGGACCTTCAGCTCGCCGATACGCTTGTCGGAATCCTCGATGACGAGGAAGGGCGTACCCGCCGATTTCAGGTTCTGCCCGACGATTCTGCCGACCCGCCCGTAACCGACGACAATGGCGTGGCCGTGGAGGCCGCTCGGATGCACCTCGTCATCTTCAGTCCGCACCGCTTCTTCAGCGGGTGCCACAGCGGGCTCGGCTGCGCTCTCCTGACGTTTTGCCCCTTCGAGCAGCGGGCGCATGCGGTCGCAGAGGAAGAACAGCAGCGGATTGAGGATGATCGAGATGATGGCGCCGGCCAGGATCAGGTCGCGGCCTTCCTCCGGCAACAGTCCAAGGTCGACGCCGAGGGCGGCGAGGATGAAGGAGAATTCGCCGATCTGGCCGAGGCTCGCCGAAATCGTCAGCGCCGTGCCGAGAGGCCTCTTGAAGGCGAGCACGATCAGCAGGGCGGCGACCGATTTGCCGATGACGATGATGAAGAGGGTGGCGAGGATCAGCAGCGGCCTGTCGATCAGGATGTTCGGATCGAACAGCATGCCGACCGAGACGAAGAAGAGCACGGCGAAGGCGTCGCGCAGCGGCAGGCTTTCCTGCGCGGCGCGATGGCTGAGCTCGCTTTCGGCAAGCACCATGCCGGCGAAGAAAGCGCCGAGCGCCAGCGACACGCCGAAGAGCTTGGCCGCGCCGAAGGCGACGCCGAGCGCGATCGCCAGCACGCCGAGCCGGAAGAGTTCGCGCGAGCCGGTATGGGCGATGCGATGCATCGCCCAGGGAATGAGCTTGCGGCCGAAGACCAGCATCAGCGCCACGAACAGCGCCACCTTCACCAGCGTCATGGCGATCATGCCGCCAATGCCGAGATCGAGGCCGAACAGGCGGTTCAGCCCGGCCGAAAGCGGCTCGACCGGAGCATGACCTTCGCCGCCGATGCCGGCTGCCGCCGGGATCAGCACCAGCGCCAGAACCATGGCGAGGTCCTCGACGATCAGCCAGCCGACGGCGATCCGGCCGCGCTCCGTCTCGACGAGGCGCCGCTCCTGCAGCGCCTTCAGCAGCACGACGGTGGAGGCAACCGAAAGCGCCAGGCCGAATACCAGGCTGCCGCCGGTCGGCCACCCCATGAGGGCGCCGAGCCCCCAGCCGAGCAATGTCGCAAAGGCGATCTGTGCGATCGCGCCGGGCAGCGCGATGCCGCGCACCGACATCAGGTCTTTCAGCGAGAAATGCAGTCCGACGCCGAACATCAGCAGGATGACGCCGATTTCGGCAAGCTCCGGCGCAAGGTCCTGGTCGGCCACGTAACCCGGCGTATGCGGCCCGACCAGCACGCCCGCGATGAGATAGCCGACGAGCGGCGGCATGCGCAGCCGATGGGCAAGTGCACCGAAGATGAAAGCCAGCACAAGGCCGCCGACGATTGTCGAAATCAGTGGCGTATCGTGCGGCATCCCTGTCTCCCGATCTGGAAATCTCGCGCTGAATATGACATATATGGTCTATATCAACCAATATGGGTGACTTGAAATCATGGATCAAGGCGCAAGGGCGACAATTCTCACGCCCGCTCTCTGCCGCGCGGCGCGTGGCCTGCTCGACTGGACCCAGGCCGACCTGGCCGAAAGGGCAGCCGTCTCGCGCAGCACCATCCGCGATTACGAGGGACGCCACCACGACATCCACCGCGCGACGGAGGCGCAGCTGCGCCTCGCCTTCGAAGAGGGCGGCGTCAGGTTCGTCGAAATCGAAGGCGCGGGCACCGGCCTCTGCCTTCCCGATCGGCCGGGTTAAACCGGACTCACGGCGCCAGGCAGGTGGCCGAGACTTTGTAGATGTAGAGCGTCTTGCTCTTGTAGTAGCCTCCGGTCGGCTGCCAGCTCTTCAGCACCTCGGGCGTTTCGGCCGCGCAGGCGAAGGGACCGTCCGTCACGAAAAGCACCTTGCCGGCGGTCTCGGCGGGCAGGGCGAATTCCTGCTCGTAATAGCTCTCCGGAAGGCCTGCCGGCGCCCGCGCATAGATCCTGTAGGATGCGTCGCGCAGCGTATAGAAAAGATCGGCGACCATGTCGCGGTTGTTGGTGACGATGATGTCGGTGCCCGCCTGATCGGCGAGCGCTGCGGCCTGGCGGCTGACCTCGGCGCGGCCGAGATAGCGTTTCATCAATTCGTCGCCGTTCGGCAGCAGCACCTGCTGCGGAAAGATCGTCGCCAGCGGAAACAGCAGGCTTGCGACGCCGTTGATGGTGAGCGACAGCCTGAGCCCCTTCGGCCACAAACGATAAAGCAGCCAGACGGCGAGGATCGTTCCCGCGACATAGGCGGTCACGGCCCAGTTGGCATAGGCCTTGGCGACCGTCGCCTGCAGAGTGATCAGCGCCACCACCGGCATCGACAGCCAGACCAGCATCTTCTCGCGGTCGTCGCTCCGGCCCTTGATCATGCGGTAGACCGCCCAGAGGATCGCGAAGAAGATGATCGGCCCGACGACGCCGAACTGCGCGGCGAAGAATTCAAGCCCGCGGCGGAAATTGATGCCGAGGTCGCTCCAATGGGCGATATCCTGCGTATGGCGCACCGTCGTATTGTCGTGCTGCAGGTTCCACCAGAGGTTCGGCAAGGCAACGACCGCCGCGACCGCGACGGCGATGATGAAATCCCGGATGGCGATGCGCGCCGCCGGGATGAGGAGCAGGGCGAGTGCGCCGCCCGGAACGACGAACAGCACGGCATATTTCGTCAGGAAGGCGAGGCCGACCCCGAGGCCCATGACGAGCGCCAGCCCGACCGAGCGCCGCTGCGTCAGACCGAAATAGGCAAGCAGGGCGATGGCGATGAAGAACAGCAGGATGACGTCGGTCGAGAAGAACACCGAGGAAAGCGCCACGCCGGGCAGCGTGATATAGGTGGCGCCCGTCCAGCCTTCGATCTCCGGCCCGACGAAACGCTTCGCCACCTTCATCAGCACCAGTGCCGCCGCCATGTGGATCAATGGCCCGAGCAGCCTGATCCAATAGATGGCGTTGGAGCCGGAAAGCTCGGTCATCGCCCGGATGACCCAGGCGATCATCGGCGGCTTGGAGTAATAGCCGAGATCGAGATTCTGTGCCCAGAACCAGTATTGCGCCTCATCGACGAAAAGGTCCGTCGCATCGAAATAGAGCGTGACGACGCGCCAGAGCGTGAAGCCGAGAACGATGAGGAGACCAGATCTGGGGGACATGAACTTAAGTGTTCCGCTGACATGAAAGGCGCGAGTGCGATTACACCAAAGGCGCCGGACTGCCAACGGGGAAGGGCGTTAGAACACGCGAAGCATGCGGATGTCGCGATTTGCGGCGAGGGAATCGAGCCGGGCGATGGCTGCAAGCACACCCATTGCGATCAAGCAGGAACCCAATCCGAGAACAATCATTGCTCAGTCCTTGTCGACGTCATGTCTTGGTTGTCGACCGGCATATAACACGGAGCTTGCGTGTGCCTTGTAGCAGCCGTGCAACTCTCCAGCAGTATTTCTCGCGAACTGCCTTGAATTGCTTCAAAAGCCGGCGCCTGGACAGGCTTATTAACCTTCAGGCAAGGAATTAACCATAAACATTGGGTTACACGTCGGAATGGGAAGATGCACTCGTTCCCACCAGGCATGACGCCGTACCGCCGTACCGGGTTGATCCGGTATCCATCTCTTCAGACAGCTCCGAAACATGGCTGATCAGGGGGTTTTGAGCCGCCGGTTGTACCGGAGGTCAGGAACCGTCTCCACGCTTTGCGTTCATCGGATGCAGCGAAAGTTTTAGCCGGGCATTCGCCTGGAAAAGTGGGTTGGGACAGGCGTTGAGGCAGGACATGCCATCAGATCAGGCTCGTGGAGCGCAGGCAGGCAGCTTGCGCGACCGCCTGCGTTTTGCCGGTCTCGATGCCGATCAGTGCGAGCTGGTGCGCCGCAACCGGCCGGCCCTCGAGGCCTATCTGAAGGCCGGGCTGCGTGACCTCTTCCACCGGTTCCAGTCATTCCCCGACGCCTCGCGCAACTTCGAGAGCGAGCGCCAGGTGGAACGCCTGCATGATCTGCAGTCCTCGCATTGGGACGTGCTGACGGATGCCCGCTTCGACAGCCTCTATGCCGAGCGCGTCAAGGTTCTCTCCGATACCGAAAACAAGATGGGTCTCGACCCGCGCTGGCACGTCGCCGGTCACGGCGTCATGCTGGAGCACGTCCTTTCCGGCCTCGCCGAGGAGATCGCCGGCCGGCCGCTGCTGCCGTCGGCCAAGCGCCGCACACGCGAAATCTCCGAACTGATGACGACGATCATCCGCATCGTCATGGTCGATGTGGAAATCGCCGTGTCGCTCCGCTTCAATGCGCTGCGCGCCGCCCAGCACCGCGCGCTTGCCGATCAGCGCGCCGAAAATGAGGCCGAGATCGTCAGGATCTTCGGCGATGTCATTGAAGGACTGTCCGCCCGCGATCTGACGCGGCGCGCTCCCGTCGACGCCGACGGAGCCTATGCCGGGATCGCCGCCGCGCTGAACGGCGCCTTGGATGGTCTCCAGGCCGAATTCGCCGACATCACCGCACGCACGGTCAAGGCTGAAGCGGCAACGGCTTCGCTTGCCGACCTGTCGCGGCAGTTCGCCGGCGGTGCGTCCGGCCAGGCCGACCGGTTGCAGCTTTCCGCCACCGCCCTTGCCCGCATCGCCGGCAGCGTGCGTGACGGCGCCGCCGACAGCCGCGCCGCCGAACAGGCGGCCGCCTCGACGCGCGCCGCCGTCGAGGAAAGCGGCGAGGTCGTCGGCCGCGCGATCAGCGCCATGGCCGATATCGAGCAGTCGGCCGAAAAAATCGGCCAGATCATCGGCGCGATCGACGAGATCGCCTTCCAGACCAATCTTCTGGCGCTGAATGCCGGCATCGAGGCGGCGCGCGCCGGTGATTCCGGCCGCGGTTTTGCCGTCGTCGCTCAGGAAGTCCGGGCACTGGCTCAGCGCTCGGCCGAAGCCGCCCGCGAGATCAAGACGCTGGTGACGACCACCAAGGCGCAGGTCGACGCCGGCGTGCAGATGGTCGGCCGAACGCAGGATTCGATCGGCAGCATCGTGCGCCAGGTCACCGACATCAATGCCGCCATTTCAGGCATTGCCACAAGGACCGGCGAACATGCCGCAAGCCTCGACGGCGTGGCTGCGGACGTCAAGGGTCTGGGCGCCGAGGTGGCCGATAGCGCCGGCCTTGCGGAGCGTTCGACGCAAGGCGCCGACCATCTCCACACCGTCATTCTCGAGCTCGGCCGCACGGTGCGCGAATTCCGCATCGCCCGCGAAAACGCCCATGCCGGCCGGCCGGCGCCGGTCCGCGTGGCGCCGTCGCCTGTCATCGACGCCGACGCCCGCGCGGCTGCGGTCGAGGACGAATATGAAAATGACGATTTTGGCCTTCCCCAGTCGCTCGCAAGCGTCAGAGGTGGGCGGAATGTTTACTAACCTATCGGATTATCGCCTCAGCTCATCTTTTCGGGCCGGGGACAAGGGGACAAGGACAAGCTGATGGTAGCAAAGAAGAGTGGCAAGACGCTGAATTTGACAGCGGTGCTCGACCTCAACGAGGCTTCCGCCTTGCGTGAAAAACTCCTCTCGTTCAGGGGCAGCGGTCTTTTGATCGACGCATCCGGCGTTGAGCGGATCGGTGCTCTTTGCGCACAGGTCCTGATGTCCGCCGAGAAGACCTGGGCGCAGGACCAGCAGCCGTTCACCTTCTCCCAGGTGTCCGATGCATTTCAAAAAACCATGCAGCTGGTTGGCGTCAATATTGACCACCTGCTTGCCAAGGAGATTCGGCTATGAAGAAAAAGGTACTGACCGTGGATGATTCCCGCACCATCCGAAACATGCTGCTCGTGACGCTGAACAACGCCGGCTTCGAGACGATCCAGGCGGAAGACGGCGTCGAGGGTCTCGAGGTTCTCGAAGAGTCCAATCCTGACGTCATCGTCACCGACATCAACATGCCGCGCCTCGACGGTTTCGGCTTCATCGAAGGTGTCCGCCGCAACGAGAAATATCGGGCGATCCCGATCCTGGTCCTGACGACCGAGAGCGACGCGGAAAAGAAGAACCGCGCTCGCCAGGCCGGCGCCACCGGGTGGATCGTCAAGCCTTTCGACCCGGCCAAGCTGATCGATGCAATTGAGCGTGTAACCGCTTAAACCCAGGATTTGCTCCTATGGATATGAACGAAATCAAAGAGATCTTTTTCCAGGAGTGCGAGGAACAGCTCGCCGAGCTGGAATCCGGTCTTCTGAAAATGAACGATGGCGATCGCGATCCGGAAACCGTCAATGCGGTGTTCCGTGCCGTGCATTCGATCAAGGGGGGCGCCGGCGCCTTCGGCCTTGATGATCTGGTTGCCTTCGCCCATGTGTTCGAGACCACTCTCGATTGTGTTCGTTCCAACAAGCTCGAGCCGACCCAGGACGTCCTGAAGGTGATGCTGAAATCGGCCGACGTGCTCGCCGACCTGACCAATGCCGCGCGCGACGGCGGCAGCGTCGATGAGAGCCGCAGCCGCGGCCTCGTCAAGGAGTTGGAGGCGCTGGCCAACGGTGAATTGCCGTCTCCCTCGGCCGCCGCTGAGGCGCCTGCGCCCAAGGCCGCGGCAAAGGCGGCCCCGGCCGCTGCGGCGCCGACCCCCAAGCCGACCGATGACAGCGGCTTCCAGCCGATCCCCTTTTCCTTCGACGATTTCGGCGGCGACGAAGCGGGCTCCGACCTGCCGGCCTATGAAGTCACCTTCAAGCCGCGTTACGAGCTCTATTCCAAGGGCAATGACGCCACCCTTCTGCTGCGCGATCTCTCGCGTCTCGGCGAGATGACCATCTATTGCAATATGGATGAGCTGCCGGGTCTCGAGGAACTCGATCCCGAAGGCGCCTATTTCTTCTGGAACGTCACGATCAAGACGGACAAGGGGGAAGACGCCATCCGGACCGTCTTCGAATTCGCCGAATGGGACTGCGACCTGACGGTGAAGCCGGTCGAGGCAGCAAGCGCCGGCGCGGCCGGCAATGAGGAACTGCCGATGGTGCCGGTTCCCTTCGACCTTTCGATCCTCGACGAGACGGACGCCACGGAACAGGTTTCCGCCGCCCGGTCCGAAGATGCGACGGCCGCCGTTGCCGCTGCCGAGACCGCGTCCAACGTCACGCAGATGGCGGCAGCCGCCGCCCGCGTCGAGAAGAAGGAATCGGCCGCTGCCGCGGCCGCCGCGGCAAATGCCGCCGCCCAGAACAATGCCGCCGGCGCCGGCCAGACGATCCGCGTCGATCTCGACCGCGTCGACCGCCTCATCAACCTCGTCGGCGAACTGGTCATCAACCAGGCGATGCTGTCGCAGAGCGTCATCGAGAACGACACGACCGGCACCTCCTCCATCAACATGGGCCTCGAGGAGCTACAGCAGCTCACCCGCGAGATCCAGGACTCGGTCATGGCGATCCGCGCCCAGCCGGTGAAGCCGGTCTTCCAGCGCATGTCGCGCATCGTCCGCGAAATCGCCGACATGACCGGCAAGTCGATCCGCCTGATCACCGAAGGTGAAAACACCGAAGTCGACAAGACCGTCATCGACAAGCTGGCCGAGCCGCTGACCCACATGATCCGCAATGCCGTCGACCACGGCATCGAGACGCCGGAAAAGCGCGCGGCCGCCGGCAAGAACACCGAAGGCACCGTCCGCCTCACCGCCAAGCATCGTTCGGGCCGCATCCTGATCGAGCTTGCCGACGACGGCGCCGGCATCAACCGCGAGAAGGTTCGCCAGAAGGCGATCGACAACGACCTGATCCCGGCCGATGCCAACCTGTCGGACGAGGAAATCGACAACCTGATCTTCCTGCCGGGCTTCTCTACCGCCGACAAGATCTCCGACATCTCCGGCCGCGGCGTCGGCATGGACGTCGTCAAGCGTTCGATCCAGGCGCTCGGCGGCCGCATCAACATCACGTCCAAGCCCGGCCACGGCTCGGTCTTCACCATGAGCCTGCCGCTGACGCTCGCCGTCCTCGACGGCATGGTGGTCACCGTCGCCGGCCAGACGCTGGTCGTGCCGCTGACCGCGATCGTCGAAACCCTGCAGCCGGAAGCTGCCGCGATCCACTCCTTCGGCGCCAGCCACCGGCTGATCTCGATCCGCAACTCTTTCTGCCCGCTGGTCGATGTCGGCCGCATCCTGAACTTCCGCGCGACCCAGGCCAATCCTGTGGAAGGCGTGGCGCTTCTGGTGGAATCCGAAGGCGGCGGCCAGCGCGCCTTGATGGTCGATGCCATCCAGGGGCAGCGTCAGGTGGTCATCAAGAGCCTGGAAGCCAACTACACCCATGTGCCGGGCATTGCCGCAGCCACCATCCTCGGCGACGGGCGCGTGGCTCTCATCCTCGATGTCGACGCGGTTGTCGGCGCTTCGCGCGGCCAGTCGCTGAAAGCGGAAATGTCGTTAGCAGCGGTAGGGTAAGGCAATGTCGTACACCGTAAAAAGTCTGAGCGAAGGGGACCGCGAGCTGATCGCGTTCCGTATCGGCGATCAGGAATTTTGCGTGAACATCATGTCGGTTCGCGAAATCCGGGGCTGGACCCCGGCGACCGCGATGCCGCACTCGCCTGCCTATATGCTTGGTGTCGTCAACCTGCGCGGCGCAGTGCTGCCGATCATCGATCTTGCCGCCCGCCTCGGCATGAAGCCGGCCGATCCGACCGCCCGTCATGTCATCATCGTCGCCCAGGTCCGCCGCAAGGTCGTCGGTCTCCTGGTCGATGCCGTCTCCGACATTCTGACGGTGACCGACGAGATCGTTCAGCCGACGCCCGAAATCTCCTCCGACCTCGAGCGCCAATTTGCCCGAGGCGTTCTCGCCATCGATAAGCGCATGATCTGCCTGATCGAACTTGAAGCCCTCTTTTCCGAGACCGAAAGCGAAGCCGCATGAGTGCAATGGGTGCAAAGGATCAGAGGCAGGGAGCCGACGAGGTGCTGGCGAGCGGAGAATATCCGCTGACACGCCGCGACCTCACGGAAATCGCCGCCATGATCTACTCGGATGCCGGCATCTTCCTCAACGAGACGAAGGCCTCGCTGGTCTATTCGCGTCTGTCGAAGCATATCCGCAATCTCGGCCTGTCCGGCTTCCGGGAATATTGCGAACTCGTCGCTTCGCCGGCGGGTGCGGCGGAGCGCCGCGAAATGCTGTCGCATCTGACGACCAACTTCACCCGCTTCTTCCGCGAAAACCATCATTTCGAGCATCTGCGCGATCATGTGCTGCCGGAGCTTCTGCAGCGGGCGAGAGCCGGCGGCAGAGTGCGCATCTGGTCGGCCGCTTCCTCCGATGGGCAGGAACCCTATTCGATCGCACTCACCGTGCTGTCGCTGATGCCGAATGTCGCCGACTACGACTTCAAGATCCTGGCGACCGACATCGACCCGAAGATCCTCGCGATCGCCCGCGCCGGCGCCTATGACGAAACCGCGCTCGAAACCGTGTCGCCCGCCATGCGCAAGCAATGGTTCAGCGAAGTCGAGGTGCAGGGCCGCCGGAAATTCCAGGTCGACGACCGCGTCAAGCGGCTGATCACCTATAACGAGCTGAACCTGATGGCGCAGTGGCCGTTCAAGGGCAAGTTCGACGTCATCTTCTGCCGCAACGTCGTCATCTATTTCGACGAGCCGACGCAGATGAAGATCTGGCAGCGTTTCGCCGGTCTGCTGCCGGAAGGCGGCCATCTCTATATCGGCCATTCCGAGCGCGTGTCCGGCGAGGCGAAACACGTCTTCGACAATATCGGCATCACGACCTATCGCTACACGGCCAAGGGTCTCGGGAGGAAGGCATGAGCGCGCCGGCAAGAGTTCTCGTTGTTGACGACTCGCCGACGATGCGCGGTCTGATCACCGCCGTCCTGAGTTCGGACCCCGAAGTCAATGTCATCGGCCAGGCCGGTGACGCGCTGGAAGCGCGCGAGGCGATCAAGCGGCTGAACCCCGACGTCGTGACGCTCGACATCGAGATGCCGAACATGAACGGCCTCGATTTCCTCGAAAAGATCATGACGTTGCGCCCGATGCCGGTCATCATGGTGTCCACGATGACCCATCGCGGCGCCGAGGCGACGCTTGCAGCACTTGAGATCGGAGCTTTCGACTGCGTCGGCAAGCCGGGTCCCGGCGAACCCAGGCCCTTCGGCGACCTCGCCGAGAAGGTCAAGGCGGCCGCCCGCACGCAGCGCCAGTTTTCCCAACCGGCGGCTGCCGTCGCGCCGCCGCCCTCCGTCGCCGATTTCCGCGTCGGCCGCAAGATCGTCGCGATCGGCTCGTCGACGGGCGGCGTCGAGGCGCTGATTGCCGTGCTCCAGAAATTCCCGGCCAATTGCCCGCCGACGGTCATCACCCAGCACATGCCGCCGACCTTCACCAAGAGCTTCGCCGAACGGCTGAACCGGCTTTGCGCGCCGGTAGTGCAGGAGGCGACCGACGGCGCCCGTCTCGAAATCGGCAAGATCTATCTGGCGCCCGGAGGCGAACGTCATCTCCAGGTCACCGGCGCCTCGGCGCCGTGCTGCCGCCTCGTTGACCGAGCCCCGGTCAACGGTCACCGCCCCTCGGTGGACGTCCTCTTTGATTCGGTTGCGGAACTGGCCGGCCGCAACGCCGTTGGCGTGATTCTGACCGGAATGGGCCGCGACGGCGCCGCCGGATTGTTGAAAATGCGTCACGCCGGCGCCAGAACCCTCGGCCAGAACGAAAAAACCTGTGTCGTTTACGGAATGCCAAGGGTTGCGCACGAACTTGGCGCCGTTGAGCAGCAGCTGCCACTGTCTGCCATCGGTGAGGAAATATTGAAAATGACAGCCGCCCGAAAGGAAGGGACCGAATAAATGTCGATCGCGGAGAAAATCAAAGTTCTGATCGTCGATGATCAGGTAACGAGCCGGTTGCTGCTCAGCGACGCGCTGACACAGCTCGGTTTCAAGCAGATCACGTCGGCCGGCGACGGCGAACAGGGCATGAAGATCATGACCGAGCAGCCGCACCATCTGGTGATCTCGGACTTCAACATGCCGAAGATGGATGGTATCGGCTTCCTTCAGGCCGTGCGCACCAACCCGAACACCAAGAAGGCAGCCTTCATCATCCTCACCGCCCAGGGCGATCGCGCGTTGGTGCAGAAGGCCGCCCAGCTCGGCGCCAACAACGTGCTCGCCAAGCCGTTCACGATCGAGAAGATGAAAGCGGCCATCGAAGCCGTGTTTGGAGCCCTGAAATGATCACTGAGGGGGCAGCCCGCCGCGTGCACATTATTCAAGGCGAGTATAAGGTTCTGAGCGATCCGAATGCGGTCCTCTCGACCATTCTCGGCTCGTGCGTGGCTGCGTGCCTCAGAGACCCTGTCGCCGGCATCGGCGGCATGAACCACTTTCTGCTGCCCGGTTCGGCGACGTCGCCGACCTCAGGCGGGGATGCCACGCGCTACGGCGTGCACCTGATGGAATTGCTGATCAACGGTCTCCTGAAGCAGGGCGCCCGGCGCGACCGGCTGGAGGCAAAGATCTTCGGCGGCGCCAAGACGATCTCGACCTTCTCCAACGTCGGTGAGCAGAACGCGGCCTTCGCCATGCAGTTCCTGAGGGATGAAGGCATTCCGGTGGTCGGCTCCTCCACAGGTGGAGAGCATGGGCGCAAGCTCGAATATTGGCCGGTCTCCGGTCGTGCCCGGCAATATCCATTGACCGGCGCCGAAACCCAGAGAACCGTCGCTCTCGAGCAGCGTCCCGCCGCTCCGCAGAAGCCCGCCGAAACCAGCATCGAATTTTTTTGATGGCGAGGATTTTGATATGACATTTACCCCGGTAATGGAGCCGCCCGCGCCTGTGGAAGCGCTGAGCGACATCCTGATGCGCATCGTGTCCGAACTGCACGATGTCGCCTATCTGATCGAGCGCATCGAGCCGCAGCTTCTCGACCTCGGCGGCGCCGAGGTTCTGAATTCGCCTGACGCCATGAAGGTCATGCAGGGCATCGATCTGGCGGTGCAGAAATCGCGCGGCCTCGCCGAATTCATCGATACCATCACCGGCGAAATCCCGCTCGGCTGGACCGTCGACGTCGCAACCGCGCTCAGCCTCATCAAACTGGCGGAGATGCAGAAGGCGCTGGGCGGCGCCACCCGCCACGGCCATTCCCAGCCGCTGAGCAAGGCGGCCGGCGACTTCGATTTCTTCTAACGCGCGCTATCCTTCGCTTCTACCGCCTTGGGCCTTCGTTTCACCGAGGTCGTTCTCGCAAAATCGCTGCATGACGGGCTTGAGCCTTTCGTTCTCGCGCGCTCTTCACGAAACGCTCGCACAAGTTTCGCCGATTATTCGTCAGATGAGGCAATAAGCCTGCTTTGTCTTTGACGGATCGTGCGAGAACAGAATGAATCTGTTAAATCAATTAGTTCAGATCTTTAAGAACTTTGGCGCCCTGGGCCGGACGCGCCTGATGATTCTGGGTGGCGTCGGCGCCGTTTCCATTGCCATCGTCCTTGCGGCTGCCCTTTTCGTCAACAAACCGGCACAGGAAACGCTCTACGTCGGTCTCGACGCTCCCGATCTCAACCAGATCAGCATGGCGCTTGCCGAAGCCAACGTCGATTTCCAGGTCGGCACGGACGGCACCAGCATCACCGTCCCGGCGGGCATGACGGGCAAGGCCCGGCTGATGCTTGCCGAGCGCGGCCTGCCGAACAGTGCCAATGCGGGTTACGAACTCTTCGACAATGTCGGCTCGCTCGGCCTGACCTCCTTCATGCAGGAGGTGACGCGGGTTCGTGCGCTGGAAGGCGAAATCGCCCGCACCATCCAGTCGATCTCGGGCATAACAGCCGCGCGCGTCCATATCGTCATGCCGGAGGTCGGGAACTTCCGGAAGGCGGAGCAGAAACCGACGGCCTCCGTCATGATTCGCGCGAGCGCAGCCACCGGGCGCGGCGCTGCGAGCTCGATCCGCCACCTCGTCGCCTCGGCCGTGCCGGGGCTCGACGTCGATGACGTGACGATCCTCGATTCCGCCGGCCAGCTGCTCGCATCCGGCGATGAGGCGAGCAACAGCTCGCTGAACCGCTCGCTCAACATCGTCCAGAACGTTCAGCAGGAAGTCGAATCCAACATCGACAAGGCGCTCGCACCCTTCCTCGGCATGGACAACTTCCGCTCCAGCGTCACCGCCGACTTGAATACCGACGCCCAGCAGATCCAGGAAACGACCTACGACCCTGAATCCAGGGTCGAACGCTCGGTGCGCTCGACGAAGGAAGCCCAGCAGTCGCAGCAGAAGCAGTCCGACAACGCGACGACGGTCGAACAGAACATTCCGCAGGCAGCCCCCGACGCCGGCGGCGCCAGTGGCCCGGAATCGCAGGACAAGTCCGACAAGCGCGAAGAGCAGACCAACTACGAAATCAACAGCAAGACGACGGCGACGACCCGCAACAGCTATAAGGTCGAAAAGCTGTCGATCGCGGTGGTGGTCAACAAGGGCCGCATCGCCAAGATGGTCGGCGAGCCTGCCGATCAGGTCAAGGTCGACGCCTATCTCGCCGAAATGCAGAAGATCGTCGCTTCGGCCGCCGGCATCGACGCCAAGCGCGGCGACGTCGTCACCGTCACGGCCATGGACTTCCTCGAAAATCAGCTGCTCGAAGACGCCACCGGCGGTGTCCGGGTCATGGACATGCTGAGCCGCAATCTTGCCGGCATCATCAACTCGCTCGCCTTCGTCGCGGTTGCCTTCGTGGTGGTCTGGATGGGCCTGCGTCCGCTGGTCCGCAGCGTCAGCGGCAACGGTGCAGGCGCGGTTCTCGGCGACGCCACGCCGGAAGCGGCAGGCCTCGAGCTCCCGGACTTCGCGCCGGCGGCAGGTGCGCCCGGAGGCGCTCTCATGGACGGCTTCGGATCCGACTTCGGCTTCGACAGCACCGAGGATCTGCTCAGCCTCGGCGACGACGACGGCAACTTTAACCGCCGTGTCAAGGAAGGCCCGGAACGCAAGCTCGCTCGCATGGTCGAGATCAACGAGGAGCGCGCCGCGAAAATCCTCCGGAAATGGGCGATCGACGAGGCAGCATAAGAAAGGGCCGGGAAACCGGCCTTTTTCACGTTCGTGCCGGGCTTTCCCGTCAGGGGGCTTGCCGGTCCCCGCAAAGGCCGGTAAGGCGCGTTCGGCGAGGTGGATAAAGCTGCTGAGCTCACTCGCGTAAAACGCGAATCAAGTTGCGGTACAGCCAGAATCACCGTAGCCTCGACCATGTCTTGAGAGGCATGATCGGCATTCGAATCAGGGCATGGACGGCGGCGAAAGTAAATCCCTAGAAGTCGGAGATGGTACTTTACATCGGCTGGCTTACCCTTGGGTGATTCGAAATGGGATTCCCGCGGGACATGAATTGAATCCTTTACAGAAAAATTGCCGTTGCACCGAGTGTGATCGTTTCTCAGCCGCAGGACGTTGCCAATGGATATGAACATATTTCAGGCGAGCAAAGGCGAGAGGCAGATGATAAATTTCGCAAGCGCAGTGGCGCCGGCTCTGTTGCCGCGCGATGAGCTGATCCAGCGGCTGCACAGTGTCGCCAGCACTGGCAGGTTGCAGTCCGGTTTGCGTGCCCTGACGGAATATGTCGGCGCCTCGCACTATCTCCTGGCGCGTTGTGATCTCATCCAGGAAAGCGGCCTCGATTTCGTCGTCTCCTCGGATTGGCCCTTCGACCTGGTCAAGGACATCGCCAACAATCTCGTCAGCGGCTATGCCCGCTCCACCGAGCTGGAAAAATGCATGCAGGTCTTCCAGCCGAATTTTGCGCTGCTGCCCGAGAGCGCCGACGTGCCAGAGGGCGCCAGCCGCCAATATTGTTCATTGACCTTCAATGTCGGCCGCTCACGGCTGGCCTTGATGTTCCTGCTCGGTGAAGGGTTCATCCTGTCGCCGGAGCGGCTGCGGGATGTCGGCCTGCTTGCCGGCTATGTCGCGAGCTTCCTGCGCTGCGGCGGCGCCAGGGTCGACCGCGATTTCGAATTGACCGACCGCGAGCTGGAATGCCTGTTCTGGATCGCCGAGGGCAAGACCAGCGACGAGATCGCGATGATCCTCGGAATCTCCCGCAACACGATCAACAACTACATCACCAGCGTGATGCGCAAGACGGCGACCAAGACCCGGTCGGAGGCCATTGCTTTCGCTGTCCGCAACAATCTCGTATAGGGGGATCCATGGGGCATCCATCAAGCAGGCTGATGAACGGCGCCGATCCGCTACGCATGGTGCGGGTGAACAGGATTTCCAGCCGGTCCGATCTTTTTCCGCGGCTGATCGCGATGCAGAAGCTCGCCGATGCTCAAGGCTTTGCGATCTACCGCGTCAGCGGCTCCGGCCTGCCGGCAAAGCAGCGCCTCGTCTGCGAGCTCGAGAACTGGGGATCTTCCAATGCCGGTTTCGGCAAGGCCTTAACGGATGCCTATGGCGATATCCTTCTCGATCATATCGAAAAGTCGCTGCTGCCGCTTTCATGGGCCGGTGCTCACGATCGGGCGGCCCCCGGCCCGGCCGACTTCGCGCCATTCATGACGCGCCTGAAGGACGGCATCCTGCCCTTTTCCGGCCTTGCCTTTCCGGTGCGGCTCGGCGCCGTCGGCAATGGCTTCATCCTGTTTACCGGCGATGATATTGATCTTTCGAGCGACATGATCGTCGAGCTGCACGGCCGCTGCTGCCACATCATGATGGACCTGCTCTCGCTCGACGAACGCCGCACGGGCGCCGCCGAGGCGCTGAGCGAGCGCGAAATCGCCTGTCTTCAGCTTGCCGGCGACGGTCGCATCAGCGAAGAGATCGCCGAAAAGCTCGGCCTGTCCGTGCACACGGTCAACGCCTATCTCGGCTCGGCGACGATCAAGCTCGATTCCGTCAACCGCATCCAGGCGATCGCCAAGGCGATCCGGCTCGGCTACATCAGCTGAGGCAGCGCCTGCCGCCGTTCACCAAAGACGGCGCGAAAGCTTGATTGATTGAAGGCGATCAGCTGGCGAACGCGCGCGGTGGTTTCACGCTGTAGCGGGCTTGCCGAAGGCTCCTTTCCAGGAAGACGGTATTCTCGTCGGGGTCGGGAGAGGGATTCTGGAAGGCGATGTGGTTGATTTCGATGCCGGCATGATCCTCGGCAAGGGTGAGCTGGGCATAGACGGTGACGCCGCGCGGCTTGATTTCCAGGTCGAGAACGACTTCCGGCTTGCCGCCCCATTCCAGCGTATAGTTTCCGCCCAGACCGAAATTGACCGTGCCCGGATGAAAGAAAAGCTCCGCGGCCGAAGCGACGAGATCGGCCAGATTGCCGTAATACTCGAAGCGCAGCAGTGAAATAAGGTCAGAGGCATCCAGAAGGCGCAGTTCGGTGGCGACCGGGCTGATCGCGTCTGCGAGGATCTTTTCACGCTGGGCAGAGTGGGGGCATTTTTTCATTCGGCTTATCTTACCCGTTTGTTCTTGGCGTCTGCGGCGTAGACCCTGTGTATGAGCTCCGCAACGGCCTTATAGAAGACTGACGGTATGACACTATCGACCGAGACTTGCGCAAACATGGAGCGCGCAAGCGGCGGATCTTCGAACACCGGGATGCCGTTCTGCTCGGCAATCTCCCTGATCTTCAGCGCAATGAGGTCCTGGCCCTTCGCCAGCACCACCGGGGCGTCGTTCTCCTCCCGCGCGTAACGCAGCGCCACGGCGTAGTGCGTCGGGTTGGCGATGACGAGCGTTGCGCGGTGCACGTTGGCGATCATGCGCCGGCGCGCGCGGTCGCGCATCAGCGAGCGCTGCCGGCTTTTGACAAAGGGATCGCCCTGCGCCTGCTTGTTTTCTTCCTTCACTTCGTGGCGCGTCATCTTGAGTTCGGTGAACCAGTGATGGCGCGTCCAGAAAAAATCGGCGATCGCCACGATCGCGGTGGCGATCAGCATAACGATGATGATCTTGCGCATCGCCGTCATCATCCTGACGAGGATCGTCTGCGGATCGGAGAACATCGCGTCGATCGAGCCGAAATATTCGCTCCTCAGCACGAAGAACAGGATCACTCCGACGACGACGACCTTGAACAGCGACTTTCCGAACTCGACGAGGCCGGGCAGGCTGAAGAGCCGTGACCAGCCCTTGATCGGCGAGATGCGCGAGGCCTGCGGCCTGATGCGTTCCAGCACGGGCGTCGGCAGATTCTGGAAGATCGAGGAGGCGACGCCGAACACCATGAGCAGGATGAAGGCAGGCGCCAGCAGCGCAGCGATTGCCCAGCCGAGCCGCACGAAGAGCGCCAGAACATCCGGCCCCGTTTCGATCTTCCATTGATCGGGCTGCTCGAAGATATCGCGCAGCATTTCGCTCATGCGCCCGACGCTTTCCGGAAGGAAGAACACCAGATAGATGAAGGTGGCAAGGATGGTCGCGAAGATCGACAGCTCGCGCGAAAACGGCACATTGCCCTTTTCCGCGGCATCGCTTTGCTTTTTCGCGGTCGGGGCTTCTGTTTTGCTGTCCTTGTCATCGTCTGCCAAGTCGCGGCCCTCCGTCAAAGTAACAGGCCGCAGCGAATGCATGCCACCCAAACCGGGCAGCGGTTTTGGATGACGACATGCACCAAAACAAAGAGCTGTAGCGCGTCGCGAAAACCGGGTTTTCTGCGACACGCTATAGAGCGCGGCCTATCGATGAAGGGTAGTCGCCTGTTGCACGGTGATCAACAGCCGCCTTTTGGGCGGCCGGATTTGTCAACAGTCTCGGAAGATTAAGCCGCTGCCGAAGCGTCGCCTTCCTTCACCTTGAGCTCGATCTGGCCTGCGTTGGCCAGGCGAATCGCTTCCTGTGCCACGGCGCGCCGGGCAATGGCGATCTCGCGCGGATTGACGCCGCCCATGCCGCTCTGCAGATCCGATTCGATCATGCGGCGCTGACGCGGGCTGATGGCGGAGAGAACCGATTCGCGGATCTCGGCCGGCGAGCCGCGCAGCGCGACGGTGAGCACGTCGGTCGAAATGTCGTTGAGCAGCAGGACGCGGCTGCGCTGCGGCATATACATAAGGTCCTCGAAGAGGAAGATCTTCGGCCGAACCTTGTTGACCGATTCGCGGCTGATCGATTCGAGCGAGGTGAGCAGCGTGTCGACCTGCGGCTTGTCGAGCTCGTTCATGAGATCGGCGACCTTCGTCGAGCCGGCTGCGTTGCGTTCCGCCTCGACCTCGGCAAGCAGCGTTATCACCTGGTTTTCGATGATCTGCGCAGCCTTCGGGCTGACGGTCTTCATGTTGACCGTGCGGTTCATGATGTCGGCGCGACGGTTGTCCGGAAGCTGCAGCAGCACCTTGGCGCCAAAGGAGGAGGGCATCATCGAAAGGATATAGGCGACGGTCTGCGGATGTTCGCGCAGCAGGAACTGTGCAACGAAAGCCGGCTCCGCCTCGCTGAGGCGATCCCAGATCGAGGTCTCGTAGGCCTGGAAGGCCGTGCGGCGGCCGAGCAGGCTGTCAACCTCGTCCGGCGTCAGGCCTTCTTCCAGAATGGCCTCGATCGCCTTGGCATTGTCCATCAGTCCGGCGCCCTCGGTGAAGAGATCCTCGAACTCGGAGACGAGCGACTGCAGTTCGTCCGGCGGAATGGCGCGCAGCGACTGGGCAGATGCGATAATGGTCTGCAGCTCGGCCTGGGTGAAATATTTCAACAGCCGGCCGGCGACGCCCTTTCCCATGGCGAGAAGGACCGCCGCCGCCTTTTCAGCCTGGGTCAACGGTTTCCCGGCTAGCGCGCCGCCGAAATCGTCAAAGTCCATCATGGTCTAACCTCTCCGTCCCCACAGGGATCAGGCTTTTTTTGTACTCAAAACTTCTATCAGTTTCACGCCGAATCGGGTGTCGTCATTATCGAGCACCGTGATCTCGCCGCGTGCAATCCTGCGGCCGTTCACCATGATCTCGACAGGTTCGCCGATTTTCTTGTCGAGAGCGATCGTCGCTCCTTCGTTGAGATTCATCAGGCCGGAGACCTGCATCCGGCTGGTGCCGAGCATGATCTGGACGTCGATCGGAATGTCCATGATCAGTTCGAAGTTCGAAGTCAGCGCGCTGCCGAGCGGCGCCGGCGCCGCCTCGAACGAAGAGTTGCCGCCGAAATCCATGCCTGCAGCCGGGCTGGCATTGCCAGCGCCGAAATCGCCGCCGAAATCGTCGCCGCCGAAAGGGGAATCCGAAATCTCGCCGCCAAAGGCCGCCAGATCCGTTCCTGCTCCGAAGGCATCATTCTCCAGGTCGCCGCCAAACTGCGACAAGTCGCCATCGGCATCCTGCTTCAGCACGCCGCGCAGATCGTCGATCGCCTGGTCGAGATCCGCTTCGCTGCCCGGCACATCCAGGGAGAGGTCACTGTTCTGCTGTGTTTTCTTCGTAGCCATGAAATCACTATTCCAGTTGAAACTTGCCTCAAACTGCCTTTGCAGCCCAAAAGCCAGAGAACCGACTAATTCATTAAATGACGGATGAGTTCGTCATCCGAGTTCATCGTATCCTTGACGCGGACCATGTAGTTTTCGCCTGAGCGCCCGAACTCGCAGATATACAATTCCTTGCTGTTGGCGCTGACCTCGACGCGCACCTCGCCGGTGTCGCGGAAGGGGATGACGTCGCCGACCATGAGCTTCGATATCGTACGCAGCGTCAGGTCCTGCAGCCTGATCCTGGCCTCGAGCGTGACATGCGAGCGTCGGACCTGATCGCCGAGCTGTTCGGTCCATTCTGGAGAGGCGCCGCCGGCCTGGCGCTTCGGCTTCGGCGGCGTCACCTTGGTCTTCAGCAGCGCCGTTTGCGGAACGATCAACGAGAATTCCGAAACGATTCCGGCCAGCGTGATCGACATGTTGATGGCGGCGGCGAATTCGTCCGGCTTGTCTTCCGCCGGCCGGGCGCGCGTGTCATGGGCGTACGGGGCCGAAAGGCTTGGTTCGAAACCGCCAGGCGCGTTGACCGCCGAGCGCAGCACCTTGGCGATCTTGTCGAAGACCATGACCGCCAGATCGAGTTCGATGATCGAGAGCAGCCGGTCGGCCGGTTCCTCGATCGTATCGGCGGTGGCGCCGAGCAGGTGCTCCATCAGCGTGATGACGAAACCATTGCCGCAGGCAAGCGTGACGTTCTGCGACCAGTTGCGCAAGGTCGCATCGACGAGGGTGACGTTGGCGCTCAGATCATCGATCAGGTGGTTCTTGTAGCCGATCTCGCAGCCGAGATAATTGACCGTCACATCGAGGCCGGTCTCGCTTTTGATGACATCGGGAAAGAACTCGCTGTAGACCTCTCCGAAGGCGCTGCAGATCTTGGATACTCTGCCCCTGTCGCCAAGCCCGCCGGTCAGCTTGGCGAGAAGGGCAGGATCCATTGCCGGTTTGTCATGCGAAGCATCGCTCATGGTCATTTAAGCCGCCTTGTTTTCGCCGCCTGGGTTCATCATTTCCTGTTCGACTGCGTCGATGGACGGACGCTCGTAGGCCGAGATCGTCTTGCGGCCGTATTCGAGAGCCACCTGCGGCACGGAACCGTTCATATAGGCCAGCAGAGTCTGCTTGACGATGACGTAGAGGCGATGCTGCTTGTTGCGAACGACCTTGATCTGGGAGACCAGCGGCGAGCAGAGGCAGTAGGACAACAGAATGCCGAGGAAGGTGCCGACGAGCGCCGAGCCGATCAGGTGGCCGAGCACTTCGGGCGAATCGTTGATGTGGGCCATCGCCTTGATGACGCCGAGAACGGCCGCGACGATACCGATCGCCGGGAAAGAGTTGCCCATGATCTGGATCGCATGGTAGGGCTTCATCTTGTCGTGCATGATGGTGTTGAGCTCTTCATCCATCAGCGCCTCGATTTCGTGGCTGCGCGCATTGCCGATGATGATCAGGCGGACGTAATCGCAGATGAACGCCGTCAGTTCCTTGTTCTTCAGAACCGTGGGTGCCTGCTGGAAGATCGTCGATTCGGCCGGATTGTCGATATGGGCTTCGATTTCGTTCCGCGACTTGGTGCGCAGGTCACGCATCAGCGAATAGAGCACGCCGAGCGTGTCGAGATAGTTGCGCTCCTTCGGCACGGCGTGTTTGAAGGCTTCCCCGAGCGCCTTGCCGGAATCCTTCACCACCTTCATCGGGTTTGCCATGATGAAGCTGCCGAGACCCGCGCCGCCGATGATGACGAATTCGAACGGCTGGAACAGCGCTTCCACGTGGCCGCCCATCGCCATGAAGCTGCCGATGACACAGCCGCAAGTCACTATAAATCCGATAATGATGTTCATCGTCAGCCCAATCTGAACGTTGCTTTTCTTTGAGAGGGATAGGGTTTCTGCCTTGCGTGAGGCTGATGAAAAGGCCGCATGCGGGCAATTCAGCGTGCCAGCTTCGCGCAAGCATCTGCCGTCAATCTGAAGGAGACGAATGGGCGTTCGCGCCCGTTTCTGAGATGCCGCCTCAGCGAAATTCCGGCCGAACCAGATCAGACGACGCCCGGCTTTTCGTTCCGTTCATCGCCAATGCTTGGAGCTTTCCGACATGCAATCCGGTCTTTACGTTTCTCTGTCGTCGCAGATGGCGCTCGAAAAGCGCCTGAACACCATCGCAGACAACATGGCCAACGTGAACACGACCGGTTTTCGCGCCACCGAGGTGAAGTTCGACGAGATGGTGGCGGCCACCAAGAACAAGCTGAACACCAAGGTTGCCTTCGTCTCCCAGGGCAATGATTATCTGAACGAGCAGAGTGGCGAACTGCAACATACCGGCAACATGCTCGATTTCGCCGTCAAGGGCGATGCCTGGTTCTCGCTCGATACGCCGGCCGGCCGCGTGCTGACGCGCGACGGCCGCTTCACGATCAAGGATACGGGCGAGCTCGTCTCGATCCGGGGATATCCGGTTCTCGACGCTGGCGGCGCGCCGATCCAGCTCGATACGAAAGCCGGCGAGCCGGCGGTCGGCACCGACGGCATCATCTATCAGGCCGGCCGTCAGGTCGGATCGCTCGGGCTGTTCGAGGCCGATATCAGCAAGGGTTACCTGCGCTACGAAAACAGCGGCATCATGACCACCGATCAGCCGCGCGCCGTCGTCGACCGCTTCAATGTCGGCGTCGAGCAGGGATATCTGGAAAATTCCAACGTCAACGCCATGCGCGAGATCACCCAGCTGATCGAAGTCAACCGCGCCTTTGAAAGCATCTCGTCGCTAATGCGCGACAGCGAGGATTCGTTCAAGGAAGCCGTCCAGACGCTTGGGGGCAGCCGCTAATGCTTGACGCCCAAAAGTCTGCAGCGGTTTTGGGAGGGCGACATGCATAAGAACAGAGACCGAAAGTGCGTCGCATTTTCCGGTGGGATTGAAGCATGAGCACGCTACTGTCCGAGGACGGCCTTTCCCCGAAGCTGGCGCATCTGGCGGGTCTCGTCGAGCAATATGCATTGCCGGAGTTCGCGGTGGCCCATGGCGGGCGCGTGCAGACCATCGCCGCCGGCCACTACACAGTTCGCGGTCTTTCCCGCCATGTTCGTCTCGGCGAGTTCGTGGCACATAAATCCGCCTCCGGCGTCCATCTCGGCGAAGTCGTTCGTGTCGAGCCGGAGCTGATCTACGTCTGCCCGATCGAACCCGGCGAGCCGATCGGCATCCATGATACCGTCATCCGCAAGGGCGCCTTCCGCATTTCGCCGTCCGACAGCTGGTGCGGGCGCACTATCAACTCGCTTTGCGAGCCGATCGACGGGCTGGGTCCGATCGTCGAGGGCCTCGATCGCCGCTCGATCTCCAATACTGCGCCGCCGTCGATGACCCGCCAGCGGGTCGGGACCGGCTTCAACACCGGCGTGCGCGCGATCGATATTTTCTCGCCGCTCTGCCTCGGGCAGCGCCTCGGCATTTTCGCCGGATCGGGCGTCGGCAAGTCGACGCTTCTGTCCATGCTCGCCCGCGCCGACGCCTTCGATAAGGTTGTCATCGCGCTCGTCGGCGAACGCGGCCGCGAGGTGCGCGAATTCATCGAGGATACGCTCGGCAGCAATATGAGGAAGGCGATCGCCGTCGTCGCGACCAGCGACGAGAGCCCGATGCTGCGCAAGATGGCGCCGCTGACGGCGATCACCATTGCCGAGCATTTCCGCGACAAGGGCGAGAACGTCCTCTTCATCGTCGACAGCGTCACCCGTTTCGCCCACGCGATCCGCGAGGTGGCGACCGCCTCCGGCGAGCCGCCGATCGCGCGCGGCTACCCCGCGTCGGTCTTCACCGAACTGCCGCGCCTGCTGGAGCGCGCCGGTCCGGGCCCCGAGGGCGCCGGCACGATCACCGCGATCATCTCGATCCTCGTCGACGGCGACAACCACAACGACCCGATCGCCGATTCGACGCGCGGCATCCTCGACGGCCATATCGTCCTGCAGCGCAGCCTCGCCGAAGAAGGACGCTATCCGCCGATCGACCCGCTCGCCTCGATCTCGCGTCTTGCCCGCAAGGCCTGGACGCCGGACCAGGAAAAGCTGGTGTCGCGGCTGAAAGTGTTGATCCACCGCTTCGAGGAGACGCGAGACCTGCGCCTGATCGGCGGTTACCGCCAGGGCGCCGATCCCGATCTCGACATGGCGGTCAAGCAGGTCCCCATCATTTACGACGTCCTGAAACAGGCGCCGGGCGATCGTGACTCGGTCGACGCCTTTGCCGATCTCGCCGGCGCGCTGAAGGCCGCAGCCGGCATCGGCAATCAGGGCGCAGCCATCCAGAGGAGATAAACGTGGCTGAATTCGACGACGAACGCATCGCTTCGCTGAAGCAGCGCAGGAAGGGCGCCACGCTGGATCGGTTCCTCACCTACACCGGGCTGGCGCTTGCCGGCGCTTCGGCCTTTTTCCCCTGGTACGTCTTCTTCAACTCCGACAAGTTCGGCATCAACGTCGCGGCCAGCAGCAATTCGCGCGAACTGCCGGATTGGCCGGCCCGCAACGTATTCAGCGTCTCGCCGCTGGCCATGGTCAATAAGAACGAGGCGGCCAAGAAGGTTCCGTCGGTCGATCCGCTGACGACAGCAACGGTCTCCGATCTCGGCAAAGCGCGTGATGGCGGCGACTTGCAGGAGGAGCAACCTTTCCCCGGCAAGTCTTCCTTCCGCCTGCTGCATGTCTCCAACGGCCGGGCGTTGATCGAGGATCCCTCGGGCATGTATGTGGTGCGCATCGGCTCGGTTCTGCCCGACGAAAGCCGCCTTGCGACGCTGGAGCAGCGGGACGGCAAGTGGGTGATCATCACCTCCAAAGGTGAGATCTACAAGAACGACTGAACCGCTTCGCAAAGGCCGAAGGCAACAGGGGGCTCCGCCGCAGACCGGCAGGAGCCCTTTCGCTTATGCGGCCTGGCCGAAAGCGCCTCCAAGCCCGATTTCCGGTAAGTCCCACGCAAGATTACCACACTAGGTTCGGGCTAGTAAAAACGGAGAGTTCTCATGCAACCGATCCAACTTTTCGACTTGGCTTCGCGGCAGGCGGAATGGCTGACGATCCGTCAGCAGGTTGTTGCCGGCAATATCGCGAATGCCAATACCCCGAAATTCCGCGCCAAGGACGTCACGCCGTTTGACGCCGTCCTGGACAAGTCCGACATCGCCATGGCGCGCACCAATCCGGCGCACTTCAGTGGCAACGATCTCAGCGACAGCGGCGATATCGACGTCAAGGACGCCGCGCTCGACCAGGAGATCGGCATCCAGGAATCCGGCAACACCGTCGGACTGGCCGAGGAGCTTTCGAAGTCGGGCGACATCAAACGCCAGTACGATCTGAACACCTCGCTGGTCAGCTCCTTCAACCGCATGATGCTGATGACCGTCAGGAGGTAATTGTCATGGATCCGCTTTCCGCCGCTATGAAAATTGCCGGTTCGGGGCTCGAGGCGCAATCGACGCGTCTGCGCATCGTCTCGGAAAACATCGCCAACGCCCGTTCGACCGGCGACACGCCCGGCGCCGATCCCTATCGCCGCAAGACGATCACCTTCGGCCAGCAGATGGACCGCGCAAGCGGCGTCGAGACGGTCAACGTCAAGAAGGTCGGCGTCGACGAAGGTGATTTCAGCACCGAATTCGACCCCAGCAACCCGGCTGCGGACCAGAAGGGCGTCGTCAAGCTGCCGAACGTCAACATCCTGGTCGAGATGGCCGACATGCGTGAAGCCAACCGCTCTTACGACGCCAACCTGCAGACCATCAAGCAGACCCGCGACCTCATTTCCTCCACGATCGATCTTCTGAAGAGCCAATAATAAATGATCAGCAGCGTCCAGAATGTCAGCAACCTTTCGATGACCCGTGCGCTCGGCGCCGTCGACACCGAAAATTCCGCCTCATCGTCCGCAACGACCATGCCGGGCACCGCGGGTGCGGCCGACGGCATGAGCTTCGCCTCCGTCATGGGCAACATGGCGACCGAAGCCGTCAACAGCCTGAAGGGCGCCGAAAGCATGTCCTTTGCCGGCATCAAAGGCACGGCGACGACCCGGGAAGTCGTTGATTCCATGCTCCAGGCCGAGCAGACGCTGCAGACTGCGATTGCCATCCGCGACAAGGTCGTCTCGGCCTTTCTCGAAGTCACCAAGATGCAGATGTAACTGATTTGAGGACGAACACATGAGAGCGCTCGCCATTGCAGCAACGGGCATGGATGCCCAGCAGACCAATCTGGAAGTCATCGCGAACAACATCGCCAACATCAATACGACAGGCTTCAAGCGCGCCCGCGCCGAGTTCACGGATCTGCTCTATCAGACCGAACGCGCCAAGGGCGTCGCCAACCGCGCCAACCAGGCCGTCGTTCCCGAAGGCGCCAATATCGGTCTCGGCGTTCAGACGTCTGCGGTGCGCAATCTGCATCTCCAGGGCGAACTCACCCAGACCGGCAACGATCTCGACATTGCGCTGATCGGCAAGGGCTTCTTCCAGATCCAGTCGACCGACGGCACTACGCTCTATACCCGCGCCGGCGCCTTCAACAAGAACGACCAGGGCCAGCTCGTCACGATCGATGGCTATGAAGTCCTTCCCGGCATCACCATTCCGCAGGGTTCGACCGAGCTGACCATCAGCCGCTCCGGCGAGGTCTCGGTCAAGCTGCCGGGCGCCACCGATACGACCGTGCTCGGCCAGCTGACCCTTGCCGACTTCGTCAACGAGGCGGGCCTGCAGCCGATTGGCGACAACCTCTTCCAGGAAACGGCCGCCTCCGGCGAGGCCGTCGTCGGCAATCCCGACGAGGAAGGCTTCGGCTACATGAAGCAGGGCTATCTGGAGTTCCTCGAACGTCGATCCGGTGAAAGAAATCACCGAGCTGATATCGGCCCAGCGCGCCTACGAAATGAACTCCAAGGTGATCACCACCGCTGATGAAATGGCCTCCATCGTCAGCAAGAACCTGAAGTAAAGGGAAGGGCCGAAACATGATGTTTTGCCGGGCAGGACACATCTCGGGATGGGTGGCGGCAGCCATGATCGCAGTCGCGGGCATCGTCATGCCCGCAGGCGCCGACGCCGGCATGGGTTATGCCGTCGTCCCGACGACAATCATCTACCCCGGCGACACATTGTCGGCCAGCCAGCTTCAGGAGGTCGAGGTCACCAACCCCAACCTTGCCGGCGATTTTGCCAAATCCATCTCCCAGGTCGAAGGCCTGGTCTCCAAGCGCACGCTGCTGCCGGGCCGCACGATTGCGGTTTCGGGTCTGCGCGAACCCTATACGGTGACGCGCGGTTCTTCGGTCCGCCTGGTCTTCTCGCTGGGTGCGATGACGATCTCGGCCGCCGGCACGCCGCTCGAAGACGGCGCCACCGGGCAGCTCATCCGTGCGCGCAATATGGATTCCGGCGTCATCGTCAGCGGCACGGTGCTTGCCGACGGCACGGTCCATGTGAGGGCAAAATGAGATTGTTGTTCCGTTTCCTGACCCTTGCCGCGGTTCTCGCCATGAGCCTGGCCGACGTCGCGCCCGCCTGGGCGCTGACTTCGCGCATCAAGGATATTGCCTCCCTCCAGGCCGGCCGCGACAATCAGCTGATCGGTTATGGCCTCATCGTCGGCCTGCAGGGCACCGGCGATGGATTCCGGTCGTCGCCCTTCACCGAGCAGTCGATGCGGGCGATGCTGCAGAATCTCGGCATCTCGACGCAGGGCGGCCAGTCCAGCGCCAAGAACACCGCCGCCGTGATGGTCACCGCCAACCTGCCGCCTTTCGCAAGCCCCGGCAGCCGTATCGACGTGACGGTGAGCTCGCTCGGCGACGCGACGTCGCTGCGCGGCGGCACGCTCGTCATGACCTCGCTTTCCGGCGCCGACGGCCAGATCTACGCCGTCGCGCAGGGCGCCGTCATCGTCTCCGGCTTTCAGGCACAGGGCCAGGCGGCGACCGTGACCGAAGGTGTGACCACCGCCGGCCGCGTGCCGGGCGGCGCCATCATCGAACGCGAGCTGCCCTCCCGCTTCAAGGATGCGGTCAATCTCGTCCTGCAGCTGCGCAATCCCGACTTCTCGACGGCGATCCGTATTGCCGACATCGTCAACGGTTATGCCTCGGCCCGTTTCGGGGGCCCGGTCGCCGAAGCCAAGGATTCGCAGGAAGTGGTGATCCAGAAGCCGCGCCAGGCCGATCTCACTCGGCTGATGGCCGATGTCGAAAACCTCATCGTCGAAACCGATACGCCGGCCAAGGTTGTCATCAACGAGCGCACCGGAACGATCGTCATCGGCTCCGATGTCCGCGTCTCGCCGGTCGCCGTCAGCTACGGCACTCTGACGGTCCAGGTCACCGAGACGCCGCAGATCATCCAGCCGGAACCCTTCTCGCGCGGTCGGACCGCGGTCCAGCCGCAGACCGATATCGCGGCTGAGCAGACCGGCGGACGCGTCGCCATCATCGACGGTCCCGACCTCAGGACCCTTGTCGCCGGCCTCAACAATATCGGCGTGAAACCGGATGGTATCATCGCCATTCTCCAGGGCATCAAATCGGCAGGCGCCCTGCAGGCGGAGCTTGTGCTGCAATGAAGACGATCCTGAACCCCGACCTGACGGTCCTGCAACTGCTGCGTCGGCTCGCGCTGCCGGCAGCAGGCCTCATCCTTCTGTCGATCCCCGGCGCCTTCGCGCAGCAGCACCCGGAGGGGGACATCACCTCCGAGGACGAGATCAAGCAATTCTGCACCAACATCGCCGATCCCGCCCGCGACCAGCGTTACCTCCTGCAGAAGCAGGAACTGGAAAGGCTTCGCGCCGACATCGACGCCCGCATGGCGGAGATGGACAAGCGCAAGGCCGAATATCAGGACTGGCTGAAGCGGCGCGACGACTTCCTCAAGCAGGCGGAAGCCGGTCTCACCGAAATCTACAGGAAGATGAAGCCGGATGCGGCCGCACTCCAGCTGCAGGATATGAAGATCGAGGTGGCCTCCGCCGTGATCATGCGGCTCGGCCCGCGCCAGTCGAGCCTCATCCTCAACGAGATGGACCCGCAGAAAGCCGCCGTCATCGCCAGCGTCATCGCCAGTGCGGCCGATCCCAATACGTCGAAGGATCCTTCATGAACATGCGTTTCCCGGCCGCGATTGCCGCCCTCGCACTCCTTGCTGGCTGCCAGTCCCCGACGGCGGTCAGCGAGATCGGCCGCGCGCCCGCCATGAGCCCGATCGGCAGCGGCCTTGCCTATGGTCAGACGCCGCAGATGGCGCTCTATCCGAAGCAGCCGCGCGCCGTCGCGCAGGGTTATTCGCTGTGGAGCGACTCGCAGGCTGCGCTCTTCAAGGATGCGCGCGCGCTCAACGTCGGCGACATCCTGACCGTCGACATCCAGATCAACGACAAGGCCTCCTTCGACAACGAGACCAACCGCAGCCGCACGAATTCGAGCGGCATGAACTGGGACATCAACGCCCAGATCTTCGGCTGGACGCCCGAATCCAAGACCGACCTGACCTATGGTTCCGACACCAGCACCGACGGCAAGGGCAAGATCGAGCGCACCGACAAGCTCACCCTTCTGGTCGCGGCCGTCGTCACCGGCATTCTCGAAAACGGCAACCTCGTCATTTCGGGCTCGCAGGAGGTGCGCCTGAACCAGGAGCTGCGCATCCTGAACGTCGCCGGTATCGTGCGTCCGCAGGACGTCAACGCCGACAACCAGATCTCCTATGACAAGATCGCCGAAGCCCGCATCTCCTATGGCGGCCGCGGCCGGCTGATGGAAGTGCAGCAGCCTCCGCGCGGCCAGCAGGCCGTCGACCTTTTCTCGCCGCTTTGAGGCCGAACGACGATGGCAGACGCAGACTTAGGCGCAGGTCAACCGAAGAAGAAATCCGGCCCGCTGATGACGATCATCGGCGTCGCCATCCTGACCTTGCTCGGCGCCGGCGGCGGCTGGGCGGTCGGCACGATTGTCGCACCCGAGATCAAGGTCGCCAAGGAGGTCGAACAGGCCCAGGAGGCCGAGGCCAAGAAGAAGGCCGAGGAAGGCCTGGCGCGCATCTCGACCGAGGCCAACAACGTCGTCCAGCTCGAGCCGATCACCTCGAACCTCGCCTACCCCTCGGAAAACTGGGTGCGGCTGGAAGTCGCGCTGCTGTTCAACGGGCCGCCTGACGTCAAGGTTTCGGAGGATATTCATCAGGATATCCTCGCTTATATCAGGACCGTTTCCCTGCAGCAGATCGAGGGGCCGCGGGGCTTTCAATATCTCAAGGATGACATCCAGGAACGTGTTGACCTTCGCTCGCAAGGGCGGGTATCGAAGGTCATGTTCAGGACATTTGTCATCGAATGATTCGATTTATAATTTTCCTTGCCGCCATGATGGCGGTACCGGAACTGGCGGTGGCACAGCAGCTGCCGACTGATTTGTTGAATGTGCCGGTCGATGGCTCCGTCGCCGCCTGGATCATCCGCACTTTCGGCCTGCTGACCATCCTTTCAGTCGCGCCGGGCATCCTGATCATGGTGACGAGCTTTCCGCGCTTCATCATCGCGTTCTCGATCCTGCGCTCCGGCATGGGCCTCTCCTCGACGCCCTCCAACATGATCCTCTTGTCGCTGTCGCTGTTCATGACCTTCTACGTCATGTCGCCGACCTTCGATCAGGCCTGGCAGAACGGCGTGCAGCCGCTGCTTGCCAACCAGATCAACGAGACCGAGGCAGTCCAGCGTATCGGCGAACCCTTCCGCACCTTCATGGCGGCCAATACCCGTGACAAAGACCTGGCGCTGTTCGTCGATCTGGCGCGTGATCGCGGCCAGAATATCCAAACATCAGATCCGATCGATTACCGGGTGCTGATCCCCGCCTTCATGATTTCCGAGATCCGCCGCGGTTTCGAGATCGGCTTTCTTGTCGTGCTGCCGTTCCTCGTCATCGACCTCATCGTCGCAACCATCACCATGGCGATGGGCATGATGATGCTGCCGCCGACCTCGATCTCGCTGCCTTTCAAGATTCTCTTTTTCGTGCTGATCGACGGCTGGAACCTGCTCGTCGGCAGTCTGGTGCGCTCGTTCAGCTGATATACCGCCGCCCATCATTGGCCACAAGAAAACCCCGCCGGAGCGATCCGGCGGGGTTTTTCATGCAAGTCGAACCTTACTCGGAAGCGAACGGGGCGGTGCGCGGCGGCAGCGCCGGAATGTCCATGTGCTCGGGGGCGAGATGCTGTTTGGCGCGGTCTGCCATGATTTCGTAGGCCTGCTCCAGATGATTGCAGAAACGTTCGGCGTCAAAGAGCGGCGCCATATAACGCTTCTCCTTCAGGCGCGCCTTGTATTCGTCGATCCGTCCGGGATTCTGCGCCAGCTCGACGGCAAGATCCTCGTAGGCCTGCAAGTCGCCGGCGACGAGCTCGGGCAGATCGATTGCTCTCAACAGGCTCTCGCTGACGCGTGAGGCGAAATTGGTGCCCTTGACCGTCACAACCGGCAGGCCGCCCCAGAGCTGCTCAGAGGTGGTCGTGTGGCCGTTGACCGGGAAAGTATCGATGCCGAGGTCGGCCGCCTGCTGGCGGTCGATGTGCTCTTCATAGGGCGCGCGCGGGCAGAAGATGATCCGCTTGGGGGAAATGCCCGCGGCCTGGAACTGCTTCAACAGGTTCGCCTGGTTGCGCGGCGTATTCGCCATCAGCCAGAGCACGCTGTTCGGCGCCCGCTTGAGAATCCGGCACCAGCTGTTGATCGTTTCCTGCGTGATTTTGCGGTTGCCGTTGAAAGAGGCGAAGATGAAGGCCTCTTCCGGCAGGCCGAGCTGCTCGCGGGTGACCGGACGCGGCTTCGGACGATGCATCGGGTCGTTCGGCTGATAACTTTCCGGCAGCCGGCAGAATTTCTCGTGGTAGAACGGCTTGGCGACATCCGGGAGCACGTAGTGATCGCCGATGACATAGTCGAGATCGATGTTGACCGTGCTGCCGGGAAAGCCGAGCCAGCCGACGTGCACGGGTGCCAGCGGCAGGTTGAAGGCCGCCGCGCGGCTGCCTGACGTATGGCCCTTCAGATCGACCATGATGTCGATATTATGCTCGCGCACGACTGCCAGCACCGCCTGGTCGGAGAAGCCGTGAATGTCGACGATCCTGCCCCAGCGGCTGCGATCGGTGTCATTGTGCTTCAGATATTCCGGGCCGGTATGGCAGAAGAGCGTCACCTCGAACCGGTCCTTGTCATGCAGCTCGAGGATGCGCTGCAACAGCTTCATCGTCGCGTGGCGATCCCAGAAGTCCGACGACATGTAGCCGATCCGGATCTTGTTTGACCATGTGTGAGGCTGGTTGCGGCGGAAAGCTATCCGTTCCTGGTTGAGCGGCGTGGTGCCGATCGTTGCATAACGATTGAAATCCTCGTTGCCGCACCAGTGCAGATGATAGAACGGGTTGTCCTTGCGCAGGACCTCCAGATCGCCCTTTGCCAGGGCTCCGTCGATCACCGCCTGATGCTTGGCCGCCTCTTCGAAATCGTTGAATTCGCGGGCGAAAACAAGATGGAGAAAGCGGAAGGCGTGATTGCCCGGAAAACGCTTGAAGAGGTTGCGGGCAAGCGTCTGGTTGGTTGCGTCGTTGAGATCGTCGCTGAGCAGCAGGGCCGCCAGGCGCATGTGATCGGGATTCATGCTTTCCGACAGCACCGTCTTGAACGGGCGGATGATATCCCGCTGCTGGCGCTTCAGATAGATCGCGGTGATGATGAAGGCGAGTTCGGCATCTTCCTGCGCCCTGCTGAGGTTGCGCATGGCAATCAGCAGCGCTTCGTCCTCGTTGCCGGTCTCGTAATAGAGCTTGGCAGCCTGCTTCTGATATTCGTAGGCGTTCGGTCCGTCGCAATTGCCGGCCAGGCCATAGGCTCTCGCGGCGTCGGCCTTGAAGCCAAGCTGCACGAGGTTCTTGGCCAGCAGCGCATAGGTCTTGGCGTCCTGCTGGATATCCATGAGCTGGTTGAGCGTCGCCAAGGACTGTGTGTAGCGGCCTGCCTGGTAATCTTTGGATGCCGCAGAGAACGAAACTTTGCTGTTCAAAACCCAACTCCGTGAAGGAAATGTTCCGGCGTCGCTGCCGTTTGCCGACGCGCACGCGGGCCTTCCCCCGAAAACGAGAGATCGGTCCGATGATGCTATCCCGGCGCCTACCACACTGGCATTCGAAGCTTGCTTGAAACCGGTGGCGCGATATGGCGCTTGCGTCGTCCGCAAAGCCTCACCTGTCTCGGAAACGGCCCCTTTTCGCCGGCAAAGTTCGCTTTCGCCGCTCAAAATTCGAATGCCAAATTATCTTCAGCAGCCATTAACTAAGCCTTGTGAGGGGGTATTAACTATGCGGTGTGAGGGCCGGGCGAGGCCCCGCATTTTTAAGAAGTTGGCAAGCATTGGCTGCGAGATTGCCCTGGACATGACGGGTTTGGGCCAAAACATACAGGGCGCCGAGTAGCATGAAGCTGGTCCGTCATCGCCGGTACTACAGTCCGGTATGTCCTCCTTTTTGTATCTAGTTTCCAGGGGACAGATTTATGACAAGCATTAACACCAATTCTTCCGCGCAGGCCGCTCTCCAGACGCTGCGCAACGTCAACCAGGGTCTCAACAGCACGCAGAACCACGTTTCGTCGGGTTACCGCGTCGAAAAGGCGTCCGACAATGCCGCCTACTGGTCGATCGCAACAACCATGCGTTCGGACAACAAGGCACTTTCCGCCGTTTCCGACGCTCTCGGCGTAGGCGCTGCCAAGGTCGACACCGCTTACACGGCAATGGATAGCGCCATCGACGTCGTCGGCGAAATCAAGGCCAAGCTGGTTGCCGCAACGGAAAGCGGCGTTGACAAAGCCAAGGTCCAGGAAGAAATCGGCCAGCTGCAGCAGCAGCTGCTCAGCATCGCTCAGTCGGCTTCCTTCAACGGCGAAAACTGGGTTGCTGGCGCTGCCGGCACCAAGAGCGTCGTTTCCTCCTTCGTCCGCGACGGCTCCAATGCCGTTTCGATCAAGACCACCGACTACGTACTCTCCAGCACCTCCATGGGCAACGTGCTGTTCGGCATGAGCGGCGGCTCGGTTGAAACCTCCACGGGTATCCTCGGTACCTCGACGGGTGCGACCGGCTCGATCTACTCGATGAGCATCACCAACTTCACCGCCGGCCAGATCCAGACGGCTCTGACCAACGTCGAATCTGCCCTGAAGGCCATGACCAGCGCCGGTGCTGCTCTCGGCTCGCTCTCGAAGCGTATCGACAGCCAGGACAACTTCGTCAACGCGCTCAGCGACTCGATCGACTCCGGTGTCGGCCGCCTCGTCGATGCCAACATGGAAGAAGAGTCCTCCAGGCTCAGCGCCCTGCAGACCCAGCAGCAGCTGGCGATCCAGTCGCTGTCGATCGCGAACTCCTCTTCGCAGAACATCCTGTCGCTCTTCCGCTAAGGTCGGTTGGCACAAGGTTTTCAAGTTCGCGGCCGGGTCATCCCCGGCCGCGAAATGTTTTAAAATAAGGTTAATGATAATCCTTCTAAGTGTCAGATATTTTTACGCTATTTTCGATTTCGGTTTAGCCTTCCTTAACCATCTTGCTGTTTTCTAGGCCCATCGAAACGGCGAGTTAACCTTAACAAACGCGGTTAACAGGCATGATGCTGATCGCTGTGGGCCGGCCAAAATCCGGAATGTCCCTTTTTAAAATCTGCCAACAAGGGGCAAGCAAATTATGACGAGCATCAATACCAATAACGCTGCAATGGCAGCCCTCCAGACTCTCCGCGGCATCAACCAGGGTCTCCAGGAAACCCAGGCTCACGTTTCGTCCGGCTACCGCGTCGGCAAGGCTTCCGACAACGCCGCTTACTGGTCGATCGCTACGACCATGCGTTCGGACAACAAGGCACTTTCCGCCGTTTCCGACGCTCTCGGCCTCGGCGCCGCGAAGGTCGACACCGCCTACGCCGCCATGGATAGTGCCATCGACGTCGTCGGCAACATCAAGGCCAAGCTGGTTGCCGCAACGGAAAACGGCGTCGACAAGGCCAAGGTCCAGGAAGAAATCAGCCAGCTCCAGGCACAGCTGCTCAGCATCGCTCAGTCGGCTTCCTTCTCCGGCGAAAACTGGGTTGCCGGCGCTAACGGCACCAAGAGCGTCGTCTCCACCTTCGTCCGCGACGGCTCCAATGCCGTTTCTGTCAAGATGACCGACTACGTTCTCTCCAACACCTCCATGGGCAACGTGCTGTTCGGCATGAGCGGCGGCGCGGTTGAAACCTCCACGGGTATCCTCGGTACCTCGACGGGTGCGACCGGCTCCATCTACTCGATGAGCATCACCAACTTCACGCTCGGCCAGATCCAGTCGGCTCTGACCAACGTCGAATCTGCCCTGAAGGCCATGACCAGCGCCGGCGCTGCTCTTGGCTCGGTCTCCACCCGCATCGGCCTGCAGGAAGACTTCGTCAACGCCCTCAGCGACTCGATCGACTCCGGTGTCGGCCGCCTCGTCGATGCCAACATGGAAGAAGAGTCCTCCAGGCTCAGCGCCCTGCAGACCCAGCAGCAGCTGGCGATCCAGTCGCTGTCGATCGCGAACTCCTCTTCGCAGAACATCCTGTCGCTCTTCCGCGGCTAATAACCCCCGCAGAAAATATCGGTCCGCCGGCCTCGGCGGACCCCCAGGATTCGAGCCGCGCTACGATGGAGCGCGGCTTTTTTATTTCCGTTAACGATTGATTAACCATAATGCTGTTTTCTCAGGCCAACGAGACGGCGAGTTAACCGAACTTAAGAGCCGGTTAACAGGCATGAGGCTGATCCCCGTTCCCGGTGGCTTTCCGGAATGTCCCTTTTTCCCACCTGCCGACAAGGGGCAATCATTTCATGACCAGCATTTTGACCAACGTCGCGGCGATGGCCGCTCTTCAGACGCTCCGCGGCATCAACGACAGCCTCGAAAGCACGCAGAACCGCGTATCCTCGGGTTACCGCGTCGAAAAGGCCGCCGACAACGCCGCCTACTGGTCGATCGCAACGACCATGCGTTCGGACAACAAGGCACTTTCCGCCGTTTCCGACGCTCTCGGCCTCGGCGCCGCCAAGGTCGACACCGCTTACTCCGCCATGGACAGCGCCATCGACGTAATCAGCGAAATCAAGGCGAAGATCGTCGCAGCAACAGAAAAGGGCGTCGACAAGACCAAGGTCCAGGAAGAAATCGGCCAGTTGCAGCAGCAGCTCCTGAGCATCGCGCAGTCGGCTTCCTTCTCCGGCGAAAACTGGGTTGCCGGCTCTAACGGCACCAAGAGCGTCGTGTCGACCTTCGTGCGCGACGGCAACGGCAATGTCTCGGTCAAGACGACGGACTACGTACTGGACACGAGCTCCACGGGCAACGTTCTCTTCGGCATGACCTCGACCGGCACGATCGATACGAGCGCCGGCATTATCGGCACATCTTACGGTACGATCGGCTCGATCTACTCGATGGACATCAGCACCTTCGGTTCGGCTGAGATTTCCATGGCATTGACCTCGATCGAGGCCGGCCTCGAAGCCATGACCAAGGCTGCCTCGCAGCTCGGTTCGATCTCCACGCGTATCGAACTCCAGGAAAACTTCGTTGGAGCGCTGAGCGATTCGATCGACTCGGGCGTCGGCCGCCTCGTCGACGCCGACATGGAAGAGGAATCGAGCAAGCTCACGGCGTTGCAAACCCAACAGCAATTGGCGATCCAGTCGCTGTCCATCGCCAACTCCAGCGCGCAGAACATCCTCACCTTGTTCCGCAGCTAAATCGGCCGCTGAAGCTGGACCGAATCTTGCGCCACGATCCGGCGGCACGCAGAAAACCCTCTGGACCGCGCCCGAAACGGCGCGGTTCTTTATTTTATATCAACAACTTGTCCAGATGCGTGCTTCGCTGGTCGCGCTTGCCGCTGCGCTCTTGCCGAATAGGTTGATATCGAGTTAACTTCACCTTGAGTTGATTTGCTTTTGCGACATCCGGTGGAAATTTCGCCGGAGGCATGACGCCACTTCAGTCGCCGCCGGCAACCCGGCCTGCCCTTTCATCTTATTCCGAGACCCTGTCGATGACCGTAAAGATTACCAGCGCGGCCGCGGTGAATGCACTTGCGGTGCTACGCAGCATCAACAAAGAAGCCAGTCAGACCCAGCAGCAAGTCTCGTCGGGATATCGGATCGAGACGGCGGCCGATGATGCCTCTTACTGGTCGGTCGCGACTGTCATGCGCTCGGACAGCACCAATCTCGGCACGATCGGCGACGCGCTCGGTCTCGGCGCCGCCAAGGTGGATGCGACCTATACGGCGATGACTTCGGCGATCGATCTTGTCACCCAGATTCGCGCCAAGCTCGTTGCGGCAAGAGAGCCCGGCACCGACAAGGACAAGATCAACGCCGAAATCAGCGAATACAAGGAACAGCTGAGGACCGTCGTCGAATCGACGTCCTTTGCCGGGGAAAACTGGTTGCTGAACAGTGACAAGGCGGCGCCGCCGACATGGTCGGTCATTTCAGGCTTCGTGCGCGCCTCGAGCGGCGAATACCAGGCTCAGAGCATCGACTTCCCGTCGTCGCAGACCATCCTCATCGACAAGAACAATGCGAGCGGCGGCCTGTTCACCAAGGCGATCGATGCCCAGGCGATCAACAATAGCGGCACGGGGCCGCGGAACTATTACCTGCTAGACGCCGATTCGACGACGCCGGCGACGGGCACGGAAGTCGCGATCGGCAAAAGCACCACCGACGCCCAGCTCGCCGACATGCTTGATGTGACCGACTCTCTACTCTCCTCGCTGACGACGACGGCCGCCTCGATCGGCGTGATGAAGGCGCGTATCGACGATCAGATCGATTACACCGCCGATCTGTCCGATTCGATCGACAAGAGTGTCGGCGCGCTCGTCGATACCGATATGGACGAGGCTTCGATCCGGCAGAAGGCGATCGAAACCCAGAAGCAGATGGCCGTCGAAGCGATTTCGATCCTGAACACGGCTGCAAGCAAGATCCTCATTCTGCTGGAATAGAGCTGGGCGCGATCGTCGATGGCGGCGGCGCCATTCATCCTCGCGCAAGTTTGACTTCCTAGTTTCCGGCATGAAGGCATCGTCCGAAATCATGCCGGCGCAAGGTCAAGCCCTTGTTCGCTGCGAAGGACATGTCGCGCGCAAGGTCATTTTGAACGGGAGGCAGCATGCCGCGTGTCTCCCGGATGCTGGATGGTTTCTATGAGCATTTCGCTTTCTCGGTATTTGAAGGATTTCGGCGAACCGAAACCGTCAGCGCCGATCATCGACATCGACGATTTCCCCGGCGATGCTTTTCCCGAGACGCCGAGCGAACCGCCGGTCGACGTCGAGGCGGAGCGTCGCGATGCCTACGCGCAAGGCCATGCTGCGGCGACCGCTGATTTGACCGAGAAATACGAAGGCGAGGCGCGCGCTCTGGCCGAGGTCCATGCGCGCGAGCTCGAAGAACTGACGCTTCGCTATGAAGTCGAGGCGGCCGCGGTCATCGCATCCCGCGTCCGCGATATCGCTGAAGAAGTCGCGCAGTTGGTCAGCGCCGGCGCGGCCACGGCCATTGCGCCCGTCATGACGGAAGCGCTTGCGGCCAAGGCTGCCGAAGATCTCGCCGCATTGCTGCGTGACGCGATTCTCGAGGGGGCTGCCGGGTCGGTCGTCGTTAGGGGGCCGACCAGGCTCTTCGACATATTGAAGGCCGAGCTCGGTGAACATGCCGCGGCCGTTCGCCACCTCGAGGCCGACGATATCGATCTTGCCGTCGAAATCGGTGAATCCGTCATCGTCACCCGTATATCCGCCTGGGCGGCCAGCTTGAAGAAAGTTCTCGAATGAGCGAAGGCGAAAACCATCACCACGGCAGGAACGAGATCATCATCGTCAAGCGGCATGGCGGCGGTGATCATGATGGTGCCCATGGCGGTGCGTGGAAAATTGCCTATGCCGATTTCATGACGGCGATGATGGCGTTCTTTCTGGTCATGTGGCTGGTCAACGCCGCCAATGAAGAAACCAAGGCCGCGGTCGCGACCTATTTCAATCCGATCAAGCTCGCCGACGAAAAGCCGACGGAGAAAGGCCTGAAGAAGCCTGTCGACCATGCCGAGGGCGAGGAGAAGAAGGAAAAGTCGAAACAGAAGGAAGACAATCCGACCGAGGGCAAGTCCGCCGCGGATGGTGACGACCAGACGTCGACTTCAGGCGATCAGACCAATTATTCCGAAGCCGACTTCTTCGAAAATCCTTATTCGGTTCTCGCCGAGATCGCACAGGAAGTCGGCCAGCAGGCCAATGTCAGCGCCAAGGGCGATGGCGGGGCGGCCGATTCCGGCCCGGCGACCGGCGCCGATGGCGGCGAAGCCTATCGCGATCCCTTCGATCCGGATTTCTGGACGAAGCAGGTCGAAGTGACAACCGCCGGAAAAACCCTGCCGCCCGGCAAGAGCGAGCAGCAGGCGGCCGAGAGCGAGGCGACCGAGGTCGCCAAGGCCGAGGATATAAAGCCGGTGCCTTTGGCGACCGACCAGAAGCCGGCCAAGGACGCCAAGGAGAGCAAGGAAACCAAGGGCGCCGCTGCCAAAGAGGCCAAGGCGGACGGCAAGGTGCCTGACGAGAAGAAGGCGGAAGCTCAGAAGGACGGCGATCATCAGAAGGATGCCGACAAGAGCGCGGCCGGGACCGAACAGCAGAAGAAGGAAGCGGATGCGCTTCAGCAACAGATCGCCCAACAGATCGGCGGGGTTGCCGGCAAGCTTGCCGAAGGCCTAACGGTGACGGCGGCCGAAGGCGGCCTGCTGGTCAGCATCTCCGACCAGAACGACGATTCGATGTTCAATATCGGTTCCGCGGTCCCGCGCCAGGAGATGGTGCTCGCCATGGAAAGGATCGGTACGATTCTGAAGGAGAGGGGCGGCGCCGTTGCAATCCGTGGCCACACGGACGGGCGTCAGTACAAAGGCGCGCAGAACGAGAACTGGCGGCTTTCGATGGACCGCGCCCAGAGTGCCTACTACATGCTCGTGCGCGGCGGGCTTGATGAGAAGCGCATCTCGCAGGTCTCCGGCTTCGCCGACCGTCGGTTGAAGCTGTCTGCCGAACCATTCAACGCGGCGAACCGCCGGATCGAGATCCTGGTGCAGGCGGATTAAGGATAGTCGGATGGCGCGTCGGCAGCATCGTTACGTCGGATTTATGGCCCTCGGCCTGGCGATGCTTTCGCCTGCCGCAGGCAATGCGCAGGATCCGGACGATCTCTCGCCGTACAAGATGCTGCGGTCGCTGCAGTTCGTGCAGGATTCCGTCGTCGCCGGCGATCATTCGGCCGGCGAGATGCAGCGCTTCATGCTGGGCACGATCGACGAGCGGCTGCGCACGGCCGATACGTCGATCTACGACGACGACCGCAACGTCGATGCGGCGTTGATCTATGCGATGAGCGGCGGCAATCCCCAGACGCTCGAATATCTGATCGCCCATGACGTCAACGGCTATTTCGACAACCGCGTCACCGACGTGCTGCGCAAATATCTGGGCGGCAAAGGGCTCCTCGTCGCCAAGACGCTGGAGGAAACCGCCAGGGAATATCGCGACAAGAAGATCGGTCCCTACCTGGCGCTGATCGGCGGCAACGTGCTGATCGCCACGAAACCGACAGATGCGCTGGATCTCTACGACCAGGCGCGTCTTGCCGCGCCGGGCACGATCGTCGAGGAGGCGGCCTTGCGCCGTTCCGTCGCCATCTGCGTCGACAAGGGAATGCTCGACAAGGGGCTGGCCTATTCGCAGCGTTATGCTCGCCGTTTCCTGCATTCGCCCTATGCCAGCCAGTTTGCCGATCTTTTCGTCAAGCTCGTCGTCGCCCATGATCGCGACGTGAAACCGCAGGATGTCGTCGACATCCTGTCCTTCATGGATGCGCCGCGCCAGCGTGAGGTCTACCTGCGCATCGCCCGTGCTGCCGCGATATCAGGCAAGCCGGAGCTGGCGCGCATGGCGGTCGACCGTGTGCAGGCGCTTGGCGCAGACACCGACAACGCCTTCGGCCCGCTCGCCGATTTTTACGGCGGCATGGCCGGCCTTCCCACGCAGGATATCGATCAGGCGGCGAAGAATGTCAGCGGCATCGACGGCAATGCACTGTCGCCGCGGGATCAGGCACTGCAGGCGGCGGCGCGATCCGTCGCCGAGCAGATCCTACGCGCGCCGGATCCGGCAAGCCTGACGCAAGCATCCGATCCTAATACTTCTCACCAAGAAATCACTTCTGACAAGGCTGCGGCGATAGCCATGCAAGCGGGAGCGCCGGGCGCGCATCCCGAGCCTGTTCCGGGAGGTGTGGCATCGACTGGCCAGAGCCAGGATACCGACCCCTCATTCAACGCATTTGTGACGACCAGCCGATCCAAGCTCGACGAGATCGATGGTCTTCTGGCGCAGGAAGGCAACGAACAATGATGGATTTGAGCCTCTCGGGCGGAGCCTCTGGTGCGGAGGCGGCTGCGGCCGCGAAATCCACCAAAGCGGCTGGAAAGGGTGACGCCGCCGGTCAGAAGGGCGACTTCTCCGATGTGCTTGCCAAGGCGAGCGGCAGCGCCGCCAACGACGCGCCCGACGGTGCGGAGCTGGATCATGGCGCGGTTGCGGATGGCGGCGTGGCGAAGGTGGCGCGGACGATCCGCAGCCGCGCCAAACCGTTGATCGATCTCAGCGACACCGCGCTGAAGGCGCAGGCCGAGATGCAGCCGGCAACGATCGCCAATGGCGAAAAGGCCGTCGCAAAGCCTGCAAAGGATCAGCGCAAATTGCCGGCCGATCTCGGCAGGCTCGATGCCAGGGATCCGCCCGCCGACGAGGCAGGGCAGGTGGCCAAGGGCGCCAAGCACGCCAAGACCGATCTCTCGAAATCAGATGCGGATGCGGACAACGAGGACGATGACGGCGGCATTTCCGATGTACTCGGCCTGCTGAAGCAGGAGCCCGCCGGCGCGGCGGTCGCCTTGCCGGCCGAAGCCGCTGCACATCTCGCCGTCGCCAAGGCCGCGGAGGCCGGGCCTGTCGACAAGAAGACCGCGGCTGACGCCAAAACGAGCGGGCACGTATCCGACGCCCTGGCGGCCGTCAGCGGCAATGTCGAAGAGGTCAACACGGATGAGCTCGGGGCTCCAGGTACGGAGAATGCCGACGCCGCTGACGGCAGAACCTTCCGGCTCAGCCGCGCTGACGGCCGCGGCGTATCGATGGATGTTCACATCGGTGCGGATCAGGCCGGGCCGAAGGACGGCTCGAAGAAAGCCGATGTCGAAAACGTCTCGGTCCTCGAATCGCGCCGCTATATCGGCCTGGTGCAGAATACCAATTCCGCCGCCGTCACCGCAGCCCTCTCCGGCGATTCCGAATGGGCACGCGCCATGGAGCCGAGTTCGGCGCTCTCCAACGCGGCGGAATGGACGAGCACCGGCAAGGTGGTCAATACGCTGAAGATCCAGATGAACCCGATCGATCTTGGCCTGGTGACGGCCACCATGCGCCTGTCTGGCGACGCCTTGAACGTCGACCTCAAGGTCGAAACCGGTGCAGCCTATCGGCAGCTGAAGGAAGATCACGGCAAGATTCTCGAAGCGCTGCGCAGCCAGGGCTACGCGGTCGACAATGTCACCATCAGCATGGCTCCCGTCGAACGTGCCGACGCGGGCAATCAGGCAGCCAGCCAGGGGCAGGCCTCCCAGCAGCAGTCACTCCCCAGCAGGGGCAGGGCGGCGAGGCGCGCGAGCGTCACAATCAGACGGCGCAGCGGACGGATGGAGGCTTCAATGGCGCAGACGAGACCGGTATTGAAGATGTTTCTGCTGGCGGGGCTCGCAGCAGCGGCGCTGGCGGCGTTTACCTCTGAGGCGGCTGCCTCTACCGGTGCCTGCGAACGCGAAATCCAGTCGGCTGCCGCCAAATACGGCATCCCGGAAGGCATCCTCTATTCGGTCGGTCTGACGGAGACCGGCCGCAAGGGCTCACTTTATCCCTATGCCATGAACGTCGAAGGCAAGGCGATCTTCCCGCCCTCGGAAGAGGACGCGATCAGGCAGTTCGATGTGGCTCGCAGAAGCGGGGCGAAGCTCATCGACATCGGATGCATGCAGATCAATCACTATTATCACAGCGAGAATTTCGCCTCCGCCGAGGATATGTTCGATCCGCACCGCAACGTCGAATATGCGGCGAGGTTTCTCCGCAACCTGCATGACCGTCATGAGACCTGGACCATGGCGGTAGCCAGATACCACGCCGGCCCGAACAACGACCCCGCGCAGAAGCAATATGTCTGCCGCGTCATCGCCAATCTGGTGGCCACGGGCTACGGCAAGTGGACTCCCAATGCGAGTAACTTCTGCCGAAATTAATTCAACTAAAAATAGAAGTGGCATATTGTGACGAAAATGTGTCACAATATGGCAGGATTCCGGCGGGAATCGCATGCGCAAGCCGTAATTAAGAGGCCGTTAACTTTTCCACGAAATTTTTGTGTGCATGATTTTGTGTGCCCACTATATGTAGATCAAATCGCCACGCAGATCTTAATCAATTATTAATTTCTGCCATTAACTTTAACGAGTTGTCGCCAATTCGTGCAATTCGTACCCATAGATCATCGAAGTGCCACACTGATTCGGAGGCGGACGAATGATCGTAGTGGTTGATGAGCGTGAGCTCGTAAAAGACGGATATACATCTCTGTTTGGCCGGGAGGGTATTCCCTCTACCGGTTTTGATCCATCGGAATTCGGCGACTGGGTGCAGACCGCCGCCGATTCGGATATAGCGGCTGTCGAGGCTTTCCTGATCGGTCAGGGCCAGCGCAGCTTGGAACTGCCCCGGGCAATCCGGGATCGCTCGATGGCGCCGGTGATCGCGGTCAGCGACCAGCACTCGCTGGAAAACACGCTTGCGCTTTTCGATTGCGGCGTCGATGACGTGGTGCGCAAGCCGGTCCACCCCGCGAAATCCTCGCCAGGGCGGCTGCAATCCGGCGCCGGCTGAAGGCGATCGCCAATTACACCGACATCGGCGGCATTCGCGTCTTCTCGGATGGTCGCGACCCCGAGATCAACGGCGAAGTCTTCGCACTGCCCCGGCGCGAGCGCCGCATCCTCGAATATTTGATCGCCAACCGCGGTCGCCGGGTCACCAAGACCCAGATCTTTAATGCCATCTACGGCATCTTCGATGAAGAGGTCGAGGAAAACGTCGTCGAAAGCCACATCTCGAAGCTGCGCAAGAAGCTGCGCAAGAAGCTCGGCGTCGATCCGGTCGATTCCAAGCGCTTCCTTGGCTATTGCATCGATTGGGCCTGATTTTCTCGGCCGGGTGGCGGCGCCCGGCTGGACCTCGATATTGGCCTCGCCTCGCCATGACAGACAGCTTCACGCAAGGCCCGACAAATACTCTCGATTTTAACAGGTAAAACGAGGTTTTCAGATGAGCATTTTCGGCAGCATGAAGACGGCAGTATCGGGGATGAACGCGCAGGCGAACCGCCTCAGCACCGTCGCTGACAACATCGCCAATGTTAACACGTCCGGCTACAAGGCCGTGTCGACGAGCTTCTCGTCGCTGGTTCTGCCTTCCTCGGGCGGCAACTACAATTCCGGCGGCGTTCAGACCTCGGTCCGCCAGGCCGTCTCCGACCAGGGTGATATTTCCTACACCACATCTACCACCGACCTCGCAATATCGGGCGACGGCTTCTTCATCGTCCAGGGCGCCGACGGCACGCCGGTTCTGACCCGCGCCGGCGACTTCCAGAAGGACGACGAAGGCAACCTCGTCAACGCCGCCGGCTTCCAGCTGATGGGCTATTCCTACGATTCCGGTTCTCCCGCCGTCGTCGTCAACGGCTTCGACGGCCTCGTTCCCGTCAACGTCAACCAGGATGGCCTGACCGCCATCGCCTCGACATCGGGTGTCTTCAAGGGCAATCTCGATTCCAACGCCAAGATCCCGGTCGCCCCGGCGACGCTCCCAAGCGCCAATCTTGCTACCGCGACGACCGACACCAAGAAGGTCTCGATGGTTGCCTATGACCGCCTCGGCAACAAGGTGATGTACGACTTCTATTTCACCAAGCAATCGGTGGCTGCAGCACCGCCGCCAGCACCTCCCGCCACCGCTGCCACCTGGGAAGTGGCGATGTTCCGCAACGCCAACGCGGCGGTCGGCGGCACGACCTCCTTCCCCTACAGCGCCGGTGGCGCAGTCGGCACCGGAACGCTCACCTTCGACTCGAACGGCAAGATGACCTCGAGCGGCGCCGTTAACATCACCGATGGCGTGACCGGCCAAACGATCGCCATGGATTTCTCCGGCTTGACGCAGCTCGGGGCCGACTTCTCCGGCACCGGCACGCCGAACGGCCAGGCGGCGACCCCGGTCAAGGACGTCACCATCGACGGCGACGGCATCGTCTACGCCAAATATGAAGACGGCAGCACCAAGCCGCTCTACCGTATTCCGCTGGCCAATGTCGCAAGCCCGGACAAGCTGACGCTGATGAGTGGCAACGTCTACAGCGCCAACGGCCAGTCGGGCGTCACCGTCACCGGCTTCCCGCAGACCAACGGCCTCGGCACGATCAAGTCAGGCGCGCTCGAAGGTTCGAACGTCGACCTCGCCGGCGAACTGACCGAGATGATCGAATCGCAGCGCAGCTACACCGCCAATTCGAAAGTATTCCAGACGGGTTCCGACATCATGGACGTGCTCGTCAATCTCAAGAGATAAGTAAGGTAACGGGTAAGCCATGTCGCTCACGTCCGCACTTAATACCGCGCAGAGCATATTCAACAATACCGGCACGCAGAGCAGTGTCGTATCGAACAATATCTCCAATGCCGGCAACAAAGATTACGTGCGCCGGCAGGCAATGCTTACCACGTCCCTGAACGGCGCCCAGGTTGTGCAGATCAACCGGGCACAGGAAGATGCCCTGCTGCGCCAGTATCTCAAGACCTCCTCTCAGGACAGCGCCCAGCAGACCTTGCTGGGCGGTCTCGAGGACCTCAAATCGATCATGGGTGGCAATGACTACGAAACGTCGCCATCCACCTATCTCGGCGTTTTCCAGCAGAAGCTTCAGGCCTTTCGCACGACGCCCGGCAGCACGGTCGCCGCCCAGGGCGCTATTACCGCCGCCCAGGACGTCGCGAACTCCCTGAACAATGCCTCGCAATCCGTCCAGGATGTTCGCGCCAACGCCGATAAAGAAATCGCCACCGCCGTCGATACGCTGAACACGCTGCTCAGCCAGTTCGAAAAAGCCAACAATGCGGTCAAGACTGCCACGGCCTCCGGCACGGACGCATCCGGCGCCCTCGATGAGCGCGAGAAAGTCCTGAAGCAGATTTCGCAGATCGTCGGCGTCAGCGCGACGACGCGCGACAACAACGACATGGTGCTGAGCACGCCCGACGGGACGATCCTCTTCGAGACGATCCCGCGCAAGGTGACGTTCAAATCCCAGGATGTCTATACCGCCTCCACCGTCGGCAATTCCGTTTATATCGACGGCGTCGCGCTGCCGCTCGGCAAGGGCTCGACCACGACGGGGCAGGGGAGCCTCCAGTCGCTACTCCAGATCCGCGACGAAATCGCTCCCAACTTCCAGAAGCAGCTCGACGAAATCGCCCGCGGCCTTGTCTCGCTCTTCAAGGAGCAGAATAGCGCTGCGCCCCCCGCCTATGTGCCCGGTCTCTTCACCTGGAGCGGCGGCACGGTCGATACCGGTGCCACCGCGGTTGCCGGCATGGCCTCGACCATCAGCGTCAGCACCCGCGTAATCACCTCGCAGGGCGGCGACCCGATGCGCCTGCGCGATGGCGGCGTCAACGCCACCGGTGTCGTCCTGAACACGTCAGGCGTCAGCGGTTACACGGCTGAACTCGACCGACTCTATACCGCGATGAGCGCCGACATCGATTTCGATCCGGCAGCCGGAGCGCCGGTCGGTTTCGACGCGACGACGGGCATCGATTCGAATGTCAGCATCATGGAATACGCCACGAATTCCCTCGGCTGGCTCGAGCAGTATCGCAGCAACGCCACGACGGCGGCGGAAAATACCTCGGCAGCGCTGTCGCGCTCCGACGAAGCCTATTCCAATGAGACGGGCGTCAACCTCGACGAGGAGCTGACACTGCTCCTCGATATCGAGCAGTCCTACAAGGCGGCGACCAAGATCCTGAACGCCGTCGATGAAATGTTGAAGTCATTGCTGGATATCGCGAGTTAAGCCATGAAGAGCTCATTTATTTCAAGTTCGGCCATTCAGAATGCGATGCGGTTGACGATCCGTCAGGCGCAGAACCAGATGACCAAGGCGACGATGGAAGCAACGACGGGAGTCTATGCGGATATCGGTGTCTCGCTCGGTGGCAATGCTGCCCGAAGTGTCGATTTCACCCGCGAGACCGACCGGATCGCTTCGATCAAATCAAGCAATTCGCTTGTCACCGCCCGCATGGAATCCTCGCAGCTCGGCTTGTCCAAGATGAAGGACGTCGGCGATGGCCTCGTTTCGAAGCTGACGGCACTCCAGGGCAGCAAGGACCCCGGCAGCATCACCGTCGCCATTCAGTCGGCGACCAGCGCGTTGTCCACCATGATGGATACGGCCAATACCATGGTAAACGGCGAATATCTGTTCTCCGGCATCAATACCGACGTGCAGCCGCTGACCGACAAGACGACCGCCACGAGTGCGGCCATCGTTACGGCGCTGAACAGCTACGCCGCGGCTCTTGTCCCACCGAAGGCCGTCAGCGATCTTACCGGCGCCGAAATGCAGACCTTCATCACGACGACGGTCGAGCCGATGTTCAGCGAAGCCAATTGGACCAATGCGGCGACCGGATGGTCGCAGGCATCGAGCCAGAACATGACGAGCCGCATCAGCAACTCGGAAGTGATCGAATCCTCGACCAACGCCAATTCCGAAGGCATGCGTTATTTCGCGCTCGCCTCGGTCATGACCTCCGCGCTGCTCGGCCAGAACCTCAGCACGGATGCAATGACGACTGTCTCCAAGCAGGCAATCAGCTACACGGCCAAGGCGACCAGCGGCCTGGTGACGCAGGCAAGCCAGCTTGGCCTCTCCCAGGAGCGTGTCAAGAAGTCGAACGACGCACTCGACGCCCAGTCGAACATCATCAAGAACAAGCTGGTCGATCTCCAGGGCGTCGACCCGTACGAGGCCTCGACCCTCGTCAAGACTTTGGAAACACAGCTTGAAACCGCTTACACGATCGTTTCGAAGATCCAGCAGTTGAGTCTCGTAAACTACCTTTGATGAGCAAAGGCGCGCATTATAAAGAAGGATGCATGAATGTATCAGTTCTCATATGCCGAAGTCATGCAGGACTCGGTGGCCGACGCGAAAGAGCGGGAATGGCAGGTTCTTGACCGGTCCATAGAACTGCTGTCGTTGGCGCGCGACAAGGAAAAATACGGTCGGGAAGCCATTGAAGCCCTGTTTTATACGCGTCGGGTGTGGATCAGCTTCATCGAGGATCTGAAGCATCCGGACAACCAGCTGGATGTTCAGCTCAGGGCCAATCTCATCTCGATCGCAATCTGGATTTTGAAGGAATGCGACAGGATCAGAAAACGTCTGTCGAATAACTACCAGGGCATCATCGACGTTACCACCATCATCAGGGATGGACTTAAATGAAAAGTACACTACGCATTTCTCTGAAAGCCGGGGAAGAATCTTCATCAACGGCGCCGTCCTGCGTGTCGACCGCAAGGTCGCGCTGGAATTCCTGAACGATGTGACGTTCCTTCTCGAAAATCACGTCCTCCAGCCGGAAGGCGCGACGACGCCCCTGCGCCAGCTCTACTTCATCGCGCAGATGATCCTCATCAACCCCGAGGGCAAGGACCACTCGACGGCGATGTTCCGCAAGTCGATCACCATGCTGCTCACCTGCTTCAAGAACGAAGAGATCCTCGCCGAACTGAAGCGTATCGATGCGCTCGTCTCGACCGGCCGCGCTTTCGATGCGTTGAAGGCGATCCGCGGTCTCTACGCGATCGAAGACAATATTCTCAACAACCACGAGCTGCCGCCGACGATGGTCGAACAGATTCGCAGGGAGATCGCACCATGGCGGTAGACGCAACATCGAGCGTGAGCAATTCGACGACGAGTTCGACGAATTCGGCCCAGAAAAAGGCGACGCTGAATTACGACAATTTCCTTCAGCTCCTCATCGCGCAGATGAAGAACCAGGATCCGACCGATCCGATGGATGCCAGCGAGCAGATGTCGCAGCTGGCAAGCTTCTCGCAGGTTGAGCAGACGATCCAGACGAACACCAAGCTCGATACGCTTCTGTCAAGCTCGAGCCTCACCCAGGCGAGCAGCTACGTCGGCAAATATATGGAAAGCGCCGACGGCACCGTCAAAGGCACCGTCGAATCCGTCAAGGTTTATTCCGACGGCATCATTGCGACGACCACGGATGGCGGTAAGATACTCGTGCAGGCGGGAATCACCGTTGCTGACAAGGCGCCGACCACGACTAGCGACAGCAGCGATACCTGATACCGCGGCGCCGACGCGTTGGGTGATACAAATCAACAGCGGCCCGGCCATGGCGGGGCTGCTTCGAGGCGATATGAGGTTGCCTTCAGATGAATGAAGCTGATGCATTGGATCTGTTCCAGGCCGCGATCTGGACCGTCCTGATTGCCGCCGGTCCCGCCGTCATCGCCGCGATGGTGGTGGGTCTCGTCATCGCCCTGATCCAGGCCTTGACCCAGGTGCAGGAGGCGACACTGACCTTCGTGCCGAAGATCGTCGCAGTGCTCATCACGGTCGGCGTCACCGCGCCCTTTGTCGGCTCGCAGATCTCGATTTTCACCAATCTGGTCTTCTCCCGCATTCAATCCGGCTTCTGAGCCACCTTCGCGCAAGCTTCGCCATTTAACTGTCGGTCCGAATTGGGCGGACTTCAGGTCCGCCTCCTCTCATGAAGAGACGGAACTGTCATGGCGCAACCACCTGCACTCCCCCTTCCGAAAGTCGCCCCGAGCCTGCGGGATGTCGGTTTTGCCCTCGGCATTATCGGCATCATCTGCATTCTTTTCCTGCCGATTCCGCCATTCCTGATCGACATGGGACTGGCCTTCTCGATCGCCTTCTCGGTGCTGATCCTGATGGTCGCGCTGTGGATCCAAAAGCCGCTCGATTTCTCGTCCTTCCCGACCATTCTGCTGATCGCGACGATGACGCGGCTGGCGCTGAACATCGCGACGACGCGCGTCATCCTGTCCCACGGCAATGAAGGCCACGACGCGGCCGGCGGCGTCATCGCTGGTTTCGCAAGCCTCGTCATGTCCGGCGACTTCGTCATCGGTCTGATCGTCTTCCTGATCCTCATCACCATCAACTTCATCGTCATCACCAAGGGCGCGACGCGTATCGCCGAAGTCGGCGCGCGTTTCACGCTCGATGCCATCCCGGGCAAGCAGATGTCGATCGACGCCGATCTTTCGGCCGGCATCATCGATGAAAGGGAAGCCCAGCGCCGGCGCAGAGAGCTCGAAGAGGAAAGCTCGTTCTTCGGTGCGATGGACGGTGCCTCGAAGTTCGTGCGCGGCGATGCCGTCGCCGGCCTGATCATCACCGCCATCAACGTCTTCGGCGGCATCATCATCGGTTATTTCCGCCATGGCATGCCGATCGGCGAAGCGGCCGACGTCTTCGTCAAGCTCTCCGTCGGCGACGGCCTCGTCTCGCAGATGCCGGCCCTCATCGTCTCGCTCGCCGCCGGCCTGCTGGTCTCCCGCGGCGGCACCACCGGCTCCACCGACCAGGCGGTCGTCAACCAGCTGAGCGGCTATCCCCGCGCGCTCTCCGTCTCGGCGGTGCTGATGTTCGTCCTGGCGCTGATGCCGGGCCTGCCGTTTGTCCCTTTCGTGATCCTCGGCAGTCTTCTCGCCTTCGGCGCCTGGTTCATCCCGCGTCAGGTCGAGGTTGAAAACAAGCTGCGCCGCGAGCAGGAGGAAAAGAAGGTCGTCCAGAACAAGGAGTTGGAGAAGGATTCGGTCAAGTCGGTGCTCCGCACCTCCGAGATCGAGCTCGCGCTCGGCAAGATGGTCTCGACGCGCCTGCTCGGCGCCCACCAGGAGCTGGCTTTCCGCGTCGGCAAGATGCGCAAGAAGTTCGCCACGCAATACGGTTTCGTCGTGCCCGAAATCAAGGTCACCGACGATATCGCCATCGCCGAGAAGTCTTATCAGATCCGCATCCACGGCACGACGGTCGCCTCCAACCTCTTGCGCGTCGGCGAAGTTCTGGTCGTCACCGGCGCCGGCCGGCGCCCGAGCATTCCCGGCGACGAAATCCGCGAGCCCGCTTTCGGCATGCCGGCCGTCTCGATTCTCGAAAACTTCGCCGACGATCTGAAACGCGAAGGTTTCCAGCCGATCGACAACGTCTCCGTCGTGCTAACCCATATGAGCGAGGTCATTCGCAACAACCTGCCGCAGCTTCTATCCTACAAGGACGTCAAGGTACTGATCGATCGCCTCGACCCGGAATACAAGAAGCTCGCCGACGAGATCTGCTCGTCGCACATGTCCTATTCGGGCCTGCAGGCGGTGCTCAAGCTCCTGCTTGCCGAGCGCGTCTCGATACGCAACCTGCACCTCATTCTCGAAGCGGTGGCCGAGCTCGCCCCACATGTCAGAAAGACCGAGCAGATCGTCGAGCATGTCCGCATCCGCATGGCCCAGCAGCTCTGCGGAGACCTTGCCGACAACGGCGTGCTGCGTGTGCTCAGACTTGGCAGCAAGTGGGATCTCGCCTTCCACCAGGCGCTGAAGCGCGACGCCAAGGGCGAGGTGATCGAGTTCGACATCGATCCCAGAAGCCTGGAGGAGTTCAGCGAGCAGGCCACTAAAGTTATCCGTGAGTTCATGGATCGCGGCCTGCCATTCGCCCTTGTCACGTCGCCGGAAACGCGCTCCTATGTGCGCATGATCATTGAACGGCTGTTCGCCACGCTGCCGGTCCTGTCGCATGTCGAACTGGCCAAGGGCATCGAGATAAAGATTTTGGGCTCGATTTCATGATAACAGACCCGCAAGGGACCGTTCTCGCGCTGTTTCTGGTTTTCTGCCGGATCGGTGGCTGTGTGCTGGCTCTGCCGGGTTTTTCCTCGGCGCGCGTGCCCGAGCAGCTGCGCGTCTTCATTGCCGGCGCGCTGTCGATCGCCGTCTTGCCGCTGCTCTGGGACACGGTCTATCCGGCCGTCCACACGGGATCTGCAACCTATATCGGCCTGATTTTCAGCGAATCGCTGATCGGCGTGATGTATGGCATGCTGGCGAGAATCTATACGCTCGGCATGCAGTTCGCCGCGACGATCATCGCCATGATGGTCGGCTATACTCAGCCGGGCTCCGCCGACGTCATCGAAGACGCGCCGGAGACCAGCCTTTCCGGCTTCATCACCTTTGCCGGCATCATGATTCTCTTCATCATGGATTTCCATCACATCGTCTTCCGCGCGCTGGTCGATTCCTACACGACCATGCCCTTCGGCGGATTGACGCAGATGCGCGCGACGCTGATCTCCTTTACCGACACGCTGGAGCAGACCACCTACATCATGCTGCGGCTGTCGAGCCCCTTTCTGATCTACGGCATGATCTTCAACGTCTCGATCGGCTTCATCAACAAGCTGGCGCCGCAGATCCCGGTCTATTTCATTTCCACGCCCTATCTGCTTATGGGCGGGCTCTTCTTGTTTTATGTCTCGGTCGCGGCGCTGGTCAGCCAGTTCGGCCAGGCCTTCAGTTCGATCTATATCGGGCGATGAGGCTGATATGATCGAGAAGAGCCGCTCCCAAAAACTCAAGCGTCTGCTGTCGGTGCAGCGGCATATCGAAAGGATGGCGGAGAACGACCTGGCCGAAACCAGCCGTCAGCGCATCGAGGTCAATGCGGCGATGGACGACGTCATTCTCGCTCTCGGTTCGATGGACCCGGTCCACCACGCCTTCTCGCAGAATTATGCCGACCGATTCGGCAGGCTGACGATCAAGGATCAGCAGCTGACCGGCATGCAGCAGATCCACGAAATGCGGCTGACGCGCGAACGCGCCAAGGCCGATCGCCTGGAAGAGGGCATGAAGGAGGCCTTGGACGCCGAACGTCGCGAGGCCGACGACAATGCCGTCTACGATGTGATCGATCAGCAATTCGCAACGCCAGCCTCCAGCAAGCTTCAAAAACCATAATCGTTACGATCTTAATTTAGAGGATTGTAACGTGGCTATTTCGCCCCCAGTGATCTGGTCCTGGACGTTGTCAAAGCTGCCGACCCCATGGAGGTTCAGGTAGCCCAGGAAAAGTTGAAGGCAAATCGTGCGGCCTTTGCCGCAACGAGCCTCGCCGAGAACGGCAAGGGTTTCTCCAATACGGTCGACGTTCTCGATCATGTCGGCCAGAAGAGCGGCCTCTCCAATATTCAGAACCGCACCAAGACCGAGGAGGTTCCGGAAAGCTACCGGAAGTTCGAGGCCATGGTGCTGCAGAACTTCGTCAAGTCGATGCTGCCGAGCGAAAGTGAAGACGTTTACGGCAAGGGCGCGACCGGCGATATCTGGAAGGGCATGATGGCCGAGCAGCTCGGCAACACCATGGCCAAGGGCGACGGCATCGGCATTGCCAAGCAGATGTACAGCGAGCAGCTGCGACGGCAGGAAGGCAAGATCGTCAATGCCTCGACCGATGATCGTGACCGTAACACCGCGCTCAGCATGATCGACGACTTCCAGCGCAAGACCTTTGGCACGCCGACGGCGGACGCCAAGGCCGATAGAACAGGATGATTTTAGGCCCGTTGTCCTGAAATCTGAATCCTGTTCTAAATTAAATAGTTAGAGCATGATGACGTCCGAAAACCGCGCACACTTTTCGGCATCATGCTCTAAGCGACGAATAATCGAGGGTACAATGGAAATAATTTCGAACGAATACAGGATCAAATCCGTTCTCGGACGCCTCGAAATGATCATCGACAATGAGAACACCCGGATCGGCAACGATCCGCAGTTCGATCTCAAGGTCTCCAACGCGCATAAGAGCCGCTGCCTCTACGAGCTGTCGATGCTCTTCCGCGATACCGATCCGGCCGAGCTTGCCGCTGCCCATCTCGATCAGCTGCACGGCCTGAAGAAGAAGCTGGTTCTCAACGCCCGGCGCGTCGAGGCGCATCTCGAAGCGGTTCGCGCCGTCGCCGACCTCCTGAAGAATGCCGTTCAGGACGCCGACGCCGACGGCACCTATTCCCAGGAACAATTCGCCGCGCGTGGAAACTGATGATCAAGCTCGTCCTCACCGGCATCTGGGTTTGCGCCATCACCTTGGCCTCGGTCTATTTTTCGGTGTATCTGGCGACGGCGCCGGCGCCCGCGATATCCGATTCCAAGCAGAACGCGCTCGAACTGGTGAAGGGTGAAACGATCACTGTGCCGGTCATCGGCAACGGCGCGATCACCGGTTATTTCCTCGGCCGCATTTCCTTCATGATGAACAAGGACATGCTGAAGGGCGTGACCTTGCCGCTGACCGAGATGACGACCGACGAACTTTTCAGCCTGCTCGTCGGCAACAAGATGGTCGATCTCGCGCACATCAAATCCTTCGACCCGAAAGCCTTCCGCGAGGAGATCAAGAAGGGCATGAACGAGCGCCTCGGCGGCGAATATGTCGCCGAAGTGATGCTGGAGCAGCTCGACTATCTCTCCAAGGAAGAGGTCAAGCAAAACGCATCAGGTGAGCCGAAGAAGCTCGGCGCTCCGGTCAAGATCATCGAGGGCGCCTCGGCCGGGGAAACGCCGGCGCCGGCAGCCCACTGAAATAGCCAACGACTAAGACACAGACGGCGCCTTCGGGCGCCGTTTGTCGTTGCGGCTGGATGTGGTTAATAAACCACTTATACGAGCATCAAAATCCAAGGAATTTTCCTAAGGGTTGTTTGAAGCCCTCCTGTTATATCTGGTGTCACAGCTTGGCGTGCGCCGTTTTCCACGATCGGGACGACGCCGTCCATGCCTGACGCGACCGGTCCTTTCGAGACCTCCGGGGTGCGGAAAAATGTGGGCTTGTTTTCCGGGATGTCGGGCGCATGACGCACCCTCGGCAGGAGGTAGGAATGAATTTGATTGCAAACTTCGCGGTGCTTGCGTCGCGGCGGACGATCTTCGATCTGCCGGTCTGCGATCTCGGCTGGGACGATGCCCTCGTTTTTATCAACGAGCTGGCCTCCATTCCCGTCGGTCAGACCGTGGTTTGCTTCGTCAACGCTCATAATATGCTGACGGCTTTGCGCGACGACGAATATTACCGGATCATGTCGCACAATCTGGTGCTGCCTGATGGCATCGGCCTCAACATTGCATCGCAGATCGCCCACGGCTCGCCGTTTCCCGCCAATCTGAACGGCACCGATTTCGTGCCGGCCTTTCTTACCTTCATGGAGGCTCCGCGCCGCATCGGCCTGATCGGCGGCACGCGCTCGGTCGTCGAGGCGGCGGCAGAAAATTTCCGCAGGCACACGCCCTGGCATGAATTTGTCGTCATTTCCGACGGCTTCTTCGACAAGGTCGATTCCACTGATGTCACCGACGAGATCGAGCGCCAGAAGCTCGACATTCTGATCGTCGGCATGGGGACGCCGCTGCAGGAGAAATGGGTCCACGACAAGATCCGCGCCGATCATGCGCGGCTGGTGCTGACGGTGGGCGCACTCTTCGACTTCGTCTCCGGCGCCGTTCCGCGGGCGCCGAAGACGGTGCGGATGATGCGTCTCGAATGGGCCTATCGGCTGATACAGGAGCCTGCGCGCCTCTGGCGGCGCTATATCATCGGCATTCCGGTCTTCCTCTTCCACGTCCTGCGCTACCGCTTCCGCCGCCGCGAAAGAATTCTCAGCCAGCCGGAAGAGCAGCGCAGCGTCTCGCAGCCGATTGCGGATCGCAGGAAAGCGAGCTGAACAGGCCCCGCGCGGTTTCCAGGCCTGCAAATGGCGTCACCGGTTCAAACTTGAGACGTCGGACCGCAATTCTTGCCAGTCGCGGTTAACCATTTCTTTGCCATAAATATCTAGGGTATCTTAATCATCTGCATCGCGTGCGGATGATTGAACTCGGCCATCATGTCCATGAGATGTGGCGCAAATGTACGATATCAGGGCGAGAAACAGCTTCCAGGATCGCGCAGCCGCGGGGCCGCGCGCCTTTGACGTCCCCTATCGCCGGCGGTCGAAGGGGGCCGATATCGCGCCGCCCGAGGCCGAATTGCTGCGCGCGATCGGACGCGCGCTGGAAGAGCAGCGCGCAATGGCGGCGCGTCCGGCGCCGCTGGTCGACCGCATCGAAACCATCCTCGGCAACCGGCTTCGGGCTGCCAACGATGCCGGCGGCGCTCTTCTGCCGGCGCCGGCCGGTCAGGCGGCGCCGAACGCTGCGGTCGAAGGGCCCGCGCTCCCGCCCGAACCGCTGGCCGTCATCCGTGAGGAACCCGCCAGATCCCGGCTGGCAACGCCCAGCCACCGCGCCGGCCGCTTCGGCCTTGTCATGACGGTCGTCGCCGCCACGGCTCTCGGCGCAGGCCTGCCGGCCCTGATGCCGGTCTCGCCCGCCCTCTACCGCGCCGAGACGACGCTTTCGGTAAGAACGGATGCGGCAAGCCGCGCCGCCTTCACCCAGGCTGCGGCGAAAGGCCTGTTGTCGGCGCGCATGATGGCGTCGACGGTCGCTGCGCTGAAACTCGATCACGATCCGGAATTTGCCGGCTCCAGTGCCAATGCGCTCGGCGTTGCGCTCGATCTCCTCTCGGCCACCGGTGCTGCCGCCGATCCGGCCTCGCGCGCCGAGGCGGCGCTGAAACATGCGGTCGAGATCATGCCCGATGTCGCCGCCGGTACGATCCTCGTCAGGGTGACGACGGGCGACAGCGGCAAATCCATGCGCATCGCCGCACGGCTTGGCGAAGCGGTGTCCGCAGGCAGCGGTCCCGGCCGGAGCGCCGAGACCGACACTGTGCTGCGCAAGGCCTATGACGAGGCGAAGGCGGAGCTTGCCGCCTTCACGGCCAAAAGCGGCGAGGGCAACGTCAAGGTGGCGATCGATCTTCGCCGTCAGATCGACGGGGTCGATGCCGATCTGAAACAGGCCGACCAGAACATTTTCGCCGCCAAGGCGCGCGCCGACGGGCTGAAGGCGGCAAAACTCGCGGGCGTGCTGGATGGATCGCTCCCCTCCGATATGCTCTCGCCGGCGCTGCAGGATTGGCGCGACAAATATGCCGTCGCCAGGACGACGCTGGCGCAGCTTTCGGCCGAGCTTGGCCCGCGTCATCCGCGCCTGCTGCAGCAGCAGGCCGAAACGGATGAACTCGAGGAGAACATGGGCAAGGAGCTTGCCCGTCTGGTCCAGCTCGCCAATGCCGCCGCCAAGGCTGCGGTCGATGCGCGCAAGGGCCTGAACGATCGCCGCAACACGCTGATCGCCCAGAGCCGGGATACCGGCGTCGATCTGCCCCGGCTGACCGAGTTGCGCGAAAAGGCGAATGCCGCGCGCTCGCGCCTGGAAGAGACGGCGCCGACATCGGGAGACGATGACGGCCATTTGATCGTCCTGAAACCGCCGCTTGCGGCGGCGGTGCCGGGAACGAATGGTCTGATCGGCCGCGTGCTGGCCGGGGCCGCGACAGGCCTTGCGTTCGGTCTCGGCCTCACCCTCCTGCTGTTCTGGCGCAAATCCGCCGCGGCTTCTCCAAGCGAGGAAATGCCGGCGCCGCCTTCGCTCGCCTCTTCGCCGGCGCCCGCGCCGGCCCCTGCGGCGGCCGACGAGATGGAGGTTCTGCGCTCCGAGATCTCCGGCCTGCGCGACCGGCTTCGACTTCACGTGATGGAAGCACGGCAGCCGTTGCGCTGAACCCGACATTTCCTTGCAAGTTTGATATTGCCTTGCCGCTTTCCGACAGGATAGGGCGTTAGCGGGCATTTGACGCTCGTCAACTATCAATAGATTGGCGCGAAACAGGGCGGAGAGACGCGTGGCGACAGTAATCGATGGCAAGAACGTAGCTGCATCAGTCATTCAGACGGTCAAGAGTGCGACGGCGGCGCTGGAAAAGAGCAGCGGCGTCACCACCGGCTTGGCCGTCATCATCGTCGGCGACGATCCGGCAAGCCACGCCTATGTCGGCTCCAAGGGCCGCATGGCCAAGGAATGCGGCTTCAAGTCCGTCCAGCACACGTTGCCGGCCGAGACCAGGCAGGAGGAGCTGGCAGCGCTCGTTGCCACCCTCAACGCCGATCCGTCGATCCACGGCATCCTGGTGCAACTGCCCCTGCCGAAGCCGCTCGACAGCGAGCCGATCATCCAGTCGATCCTGCCGGAAAAGGATGTCGATGGCTTGAGCGTCGTCAACGCCGGCAAGCTCGCCACCGGCGACCTGAAGACCGGACTGGTCTCCTGCACGCCGGCCGGCGCCATGGTCTTCGTCCGGCGCACCCATGGCGAGGATCTCTCGGGCCTCAATGCCGTCGTCATCGGCCGCTCCAACCTGTTCGGCAAGCCGATGGCGCAATTGCTGCTCAACGCCAATGCGACGGTGACGATGGCCCATTCGAGAACGAAGAACCTCGCCGAGGTCTGCCGCAATGCCGATATTCTGGTGGCCGCCGTCGGCCGGCCTGAGATGGTCAAAGCCGATTGGGTCAAGCCGGGTGCGACGGTCATCGATGTCGGCATCGATCGTGTGCCGGCTCCCGACAGGGGCGAGGGCAAGACCCGGCTCGTCGGCGACGTCGCCTTCGCCGAGGTCTCTGCTGTCGCCAGCACCATCACCCCGGTTCCCGGCGGGGTCGGGCCGATGACCATCGCCATGCTGATGGCCAATACGGTCATCGCCGCCCACCGCGCCGCGGGGCAGACGCCGCCGCAGTTTTGAGACGGCCTGGTGTTAACTGGGGGCAGGGCCGGTTGAGGCCCTGACGATCAGTTCGGTCTTCCAGAGTTCCTGCTCGGGGAAGGGGCCGGCCTGTTTCACGGTGCCGATCAGCCGCTGGGCGATGCGGGCGCCGGCGGCCCTGAGCGAGGAGCGTGTGGTCGTCAGCGGCACGGAGAAGCTTTCCGGCTTCAAGAGCGGCAGCACGTCGTCGTGGGCGATCAGCGAGATGTCCTCGCCGAGCCGCAAACCCGCCTGGTTGACCGCGCGGATCGCCCCCAGCGCCATGACCGTACTGGAGCATAGGATCGCGGTCGGCCGCTGCGGCAGTTGCAGGAAGCGCTCCATCGCCAGAAGGCCCTGTTCGTCGGTCATCAGCGCGTGGCTCACGCAATCCTCCTCGAGCGTCAGGCCGCGTTCGGCAAGGGCCGAGATGACGCCGTTCCTTCTGCGGATGGCGAAATCGAGATGCGTCGGCCCGTTCATCAGCGCAAAGCGCGTATGGCCGAGCTGCAGCAGCAGCCGGGTCGCGTCGTAGAAGGCGCCTTCATTGTCGATGTCGAGATAGGGATAATCCGGCTCCGCGCCGAAGGAGCGGCCATGCACGACATAGGGCATGGAGAGCGATTTCAGCATGGGAAGCCGCGGATCGTGGCCGCGCATATAGGCGACGAACAGTGCGTCGACATTGCCGCTGATCGCAAGCCGCCGGAGTGCCGCCACCTCGTCGTCAGGATCGGCCGGCATGATGACGAAATGGAAATCGTGACGCACGGCTTCCTCGCCGAGCCCGGCCAGGAATTCGCCGAAATGCACGTCGGACTGGTGGCCGGGCGCCGTCGGCATGACCAGGCCGATCGAGCCTGCTTTGCCGGTCGCAAGCCGCTGGGCAGCCTTGTTCGGCCGGTACCCGGTTTCCTTGACGGCCTGGAGCACGCGCTCTCGGGTCGCTTCATTGACCTCGGGATAGCCGTTGAGCGCCCGGCTCACCGTCGTCTGCGACAGCCCGAGCAATTCCGATAGCTGTTTGAGATTCACCTGTTATGCTTCCTCCCGGCCCGCCCGTCGGCCGCTCTAAAAGGCCTGCCGCCTCCCAATGGCATCCAAAGCGCTTTCAAATATGTAGCATCTCGCGCGCTTAACTCAAGAAAAATCGCTCCATATTCCCCGATAGGCGCCGTTGCGCTGCGATATCCCGCGTGTTTATGGCGAGTTTTCGCGAATTGACTTGACTTCATTCCACTGGAAGTGAAATGAGTTGGGTGTCAAAGCGCTTTGAAATTTCTTTTTGCGGAGAATTCGGCGCGGGTTGGGATTGTGATGGGAGGTTGATCACATGAAAAAGTCATTTTTGGTGGGCGTTGCCGTTGCGGCGCTTTTTGCCGGTGCTGCGTCCGCGGCCGATCTGAAATTTGCCCCGGGACAGGATTCCAAGTTCAACTGGAAAAGCTATGACGAATTCAAGGCCGCGCATGCCGATCTGAAGGGGCAGCCGCTGACGATCTTCGGGCCGTGGCGCGGCGAAGACGAGGCGTTCTTCATGAGCGTTCTTGCCTATTTCACCGAAGCGACCGGCATCGAGGCGAAATATTCCTCTTCCGAAAACTACGAGCAGCAGATCGTCATCGACACGCAGGCGGGCTCGCCGCCGAACATTGCCATTCTGCCGCAGCCTGGCCTCCTCGCCGACCTCGCCGGCAAGGGATTTCTGACGCCGCTCGGCGATGACAACTCCAAGTGGCTCAAGGACAATTACGGTGCCGGCGACAGCTGGGTCGGTTACGGCACCTACAAGGGCAAGGACGGCAAGGAAGCCTTCTACGCCTTTCCTTACAAGGCCGACGTGAAATCGCTGGTCTGGTACGTTCCGGAGAATTTCGAGGAAGCCGGCTACAAGATCCCGACGACCATGGAAGAGCTGCATGCCCTGACCGACCAGATCGTCAAGGATGGCGGCGTTCCCTGGTGCATCGGTCTCGGTTCCGGCGGCGCCACCGGCTGGCCGGCGACCGACTGGGTCGAGGACATCATGCTGCGCATGCAGCCGCCGGAAGCCTATGACAAGTGGACGACCAACGAGCTGAAGTTCACCGACCCGGCCGTCGTTGCAGCGATCGACGAATTCGGCAAGTTCGCCAAGAACGAGAAATACGTCAATGGCGGCGTCGCGGCCGTGGCCTCAACCGACTTCCGCGACAGCCCGAAGGGCCTCTTCTCCGTTCCCCCGAAGTGCTACATGCACCATCAGGCCTCGTTCATTCCGTCCTTCTTCCCTGAGGGCACGAAGCTCGGCCAGGATGCCGACTTCTTCTACATGCCGACCTATGCTTCGCATCCAGAACTCGGCAAGCCGGTTCTCGGTGCCGGCACGCTGGTTTCGATCGCCAAGGACTCGAAGACTGCCCGCGCCTTCATCGACTTCCTGAAGACCCCGATCGCGCATGAAGTCTGGATGGCGCAGTCGAGCTTCCTGACACCGTACAAGGGCGTCAGCGTCGACGCCTATGCCAATCCGCAGATGAAGAAGGAAGGCGAGATTCTGACCTCCGCCACCACCTTCCGCTTCGACGGTTCCGACCTGATGCCGGGCAAGATCGGCGCCGGCGCCTTCTGGACAGGCATGGTCGATTTCGTCGGCGGCAAGTCCGCCGAGGAAGCTGCCAGCGAAATCCAGAGCGCCTGGGACGGCATCAAGTAATCTTCCAAAATGCTGCCGCCGGCTTGCCGGCGGTATGGCCTGCATAACTGGCCGGGCTCGCCAAGAGCCCGGCCAATCGCAGGATATGCTGTAATCGCACCATGCAGATGTATTGAGAGGGTAACCGGCTCGAATCCTTCAGGATGAAGCTGGCCGGAAAAAGATTAGGAAGCAGGGAGAGACGAAATGGTGTCGCAGATAGTGTCCGCTTTGGGCGTGGTGGTCGTCGCCGTTTTTGCGTGCTCGGCCTATTTCTATTTTTCCAACAAGCTCCTGGATCTCGCCCTGCCGGTCAAGGATGGCGACATCCGCGCCGCCTCGCGCAACCTCAACCGCCGCGCCCTCATCCGTCCGTGGCTGTTCATCGGCCCGGCGCTCTTCCTGCTCTTCGTCTACCTCGTCTATCCCGTCGTTGCGACCTTCATTCTCTCCTTCTATGACCGCACCGGCCTGCAGTTCGTCGGCCTCGCCAACTACAAATGGGCGATCGGCGACCGCGAATTCCGCCAGTCGATCTTCAACAACATCCTCTGGCTCGCCGTCGTGCCGGCCGCCTGCACCTTCTTCGGTCTGGTCATCGCCGTCATGACCGATCGCATCTGGTGGGGCAATATCGCCAAGAGCATCGTCTTCATGCCGATGGCGATCTCCTTCGTCGGCGCCTCGGTCATCTGGAAATTCATCTATGAATATCGCGGCGGCAACGATGTCCAGATCGGCCTCCTGAACGCCATCGTCCAGCTCTTCGGCGGCACGCCGGAGGTATGGATCTCGGTTCCCTTCTGGAACAATTTCTTCCTGATGGTCATCCTGATCTGGATCCAGACCGGTTTTGCAATGGTCATCCTGTCGGCGGCACTGCGCGGCATTCCCGAGGAGACGATCGAGGCCGCCGTCATCGATGGCGCCAACGGCTGGCAGATCTTCTGGCGCATCATGGTGCCGCAGGTCTGGGGCACCATCGCCGTCGTCTGGACGACGATTACCATCCTCGTCCTCAAGGTCTTCGATATCGTGCTGACCATGACCAACGGCCAGTGGCAGACGATGGTTCTGGCGAACCTGATGTTCGACTGGATGTTCCGCGGGGCGGCGATTCTGGCCGAAGTGCCGTCATCGCCATCATCATCATGCTCGCCGTCACGCCGATCATGGTTTGGAACGTGCGCCGCGCCAACCGCGAACTGAAGGGCCATTGAGATGACCGCTGTCGGAAGCTACTTCAAGATCGGTCCCGCCCGCCTCTTCGTCCACCTTGCGGTTCTCCTGATCGTCATCATCTGGCTGATCCCGACGCTTGGGATCTTCGTCAGCGCCCTACGCGACAAGGACCAGATCGTTGTGTCCGGCTGGTGGACGTCCTTCGTCGGCTCGACGCAGACGGTCGCCGTGCGCCTTGGCACGCCGGACCAGCAAAAGCAGGAAGGCGCTACCTACGTCATTTCGGGCAATGTGCTGGAAGGACAGACCGGCCGCTCGGTAAAGGCCTTCGGCAACCGCGTGCAGCAGCCGGCGGCCTTCGAGGCCGGCCAGACGGCCGATCTCGGCGACGGCGAAAGCCTGCTGATCAACAGCGACGGCAGCTACCGCTACATGAAGAACGCCGCCTTCTCGCCCGACGAGCGGCCGCGGCGTATCTATGTCTCCGTCTCGGCGCCGCCGGAATTCACGCTGCAGAACTACAATACGGTTCTCACCGGCGAGGGCATCGGCCAGTCCTTCATCAATTCGCTGACCGTGACGATCCCGGCGACGATCATCCCGATCCTGATTGCCGCTTTCGCCGCCTATGCCCTGAGCTGGATGGACTTTCCCGGCCGCGCGTTGCTGATTGCGCTCGTCGTCGGTCTCATCGTCGTGCCGCTGCAGATGTCGCTGATCCCGCTGCTGCGCCTTTATAACGAAGTGGGCAACATGCTCGGCCAGCCGTCGAAGACCTATCCCGGCATCTGGCTTGCCCACACCGCCTTCGGCATGCCGCTCGCCATCTTTCTGCTGCGGGCCTATATTGCCGGCCTGCCGAAGGAGATCATCGAATCCGCCCGTGTCGACGGTGCGAGCGACTTCGAGATCTTTACCCGCATCGTTTTGCCTCTGTCCTTCCCGGCACTCGCCTCCTTCGCCATCTTCCAGTTCCTGTGGGTTTGGAACGACCTGCTCGTCGCCATGGTCTTCCTCGGCACCGACAAGGACCACATCGTGCTGACCGGCAGCCTCAACGCGCTGCTCGGCTCGCGCGGCGGCAATTGGGAGATTTTGACGGCGTCGGCCTTCGTCACCATCATCGTGCCACTGCTCGTTTTCTTCGGGCTGCAGCGCTATCTGGTGCGTGGTCTGCTGGCCGGCTCGGTCAAGGGCGGCTGACCATTTTCGAACGTGACTTCAGACAGGATATTCCATGAACGTGGCTCCCCAATCGATCTCGACTCCCGATAAGGACTGGTGGCGCGGCGCGGTGATTTATCAGATCTACCCGCGCTCTTACCAGGATTCGAACGGCGACGGCATCGGCGACCTGAAAGGCATCACCGCCCGCCTGCCGCATGTGGCAAGCCTCGGCGTCGATGCCATCTGGATCTCGCCCTTCTTCACCTCGCCGATGCGCGATTTTGGTTACGACGTTTCCGATTATGAAAATGTCGACTCGATCTTCGGCACGCTGGTGGACTTCGACACGATGATCGCCGAGGCCCATCGCCTCGGCATCCGCGTGATGATCGACCTGGTCATCTCGCACAGCTCCGACCAGCATCCCTGGTTCGTGCAGAGCCGCTCCAGCAAGACCAACGCCAAGGCCGATTGGTATGTCTGGGCCGACGCCAAGCCGGACGGCACGCCGCCGAACAACTGGCTGTCGATCTTCGGCGGCTCGGCATGGGCATGGGATCCGACGCGCATGCAATATTACCTGCACAATTTCCTGACCTCACAGCCGGACATGAACCTGCATAACCCGGAGGTGCAGGACCGTCTGCTCGATGTCGTGCGCTTCTGGCTCAATCGCGGCGTCGACGGCTTCCGCCTCGACACCATCAACTTCTATTTCCACGACCCGCTGTTGCGCGACAATCCGGCATTGGCGCCTGAGCGCCGCAACGCCTCGACGGCACCGGCGGTCAATCCCTATAACTTCCAGGAGCATGTCTACGACAAGAACCGGCCGGAGAACCTCGCCTTCCTGAAGCGCTTCCGCGCCGTTCTCGAGGAATATCCGGCAATCGCCGCCGTCGGCGAGGTCGGTGACAGCCAGCGCGGCCTCGAAATCGTCGGCGAATACACGTCGGGCAACGATAAGATGCATATGTGCTACGCCTTCGAGTTCCTGGCGCCCGATCCGCTGACGCCGGAGCGCGTCGAGGAGGTGATGGAGGATTTCGAAGCCGCAGCCCCCGATGGTTGGGCCTGCTGGGCCTTCTCCAATCACGACGTCATGCGCCATGTCAGCCGCTGGGGCGGGCTGGTCGCCGATCACGACGCCTTCGCCAAGCTCTATGCTTCGCTGCTGATGACGCTGCGCGGTTCCGTCTGCCTCTATCAGGGCGAGGAACTGGCGCTGACCGAAGCCGATCTCGCCTATCAGGATCTGCAGGATCCCTATGGCATCCAGTTCTGGCCGGAGTTCAAAGGCCGTGACGGCTGCCGCACGCCGATGGTCTGGGACAGCCACGTCACCCAGGGCGGCTTTTCGACAGTCAAGCCCTGGCTGCCGGTGCCGGTCGAACATATTCTGCGCGCCGTCAACGTCCAGCAGGGCGACGAGACTTCCGTGCTCGAGCACTATCGACGCTTCATCGCCTTCCGCAAGCTTCACCCGGCCTTTGCCAAGGGCGAGATTGAATTTGAGGAGACTGAGGGCGATACCCTGGTCTTCACCCGCGAATACAGTGACGAGAAGCTGCTCTGCATCTTCAACATGAGCCCGGCCGAAACAGGCGTTACCCTGCCTGCGGGAGAATGGCAGGCGTTGACGGGGCACGGCTTTATCAGCAACAACTATGGCGACAAGATCGATATTCCGGCCTGGGGGGCGTATTTCGCCCGTCTCGCTTAAGGATCAGGAGGGGAGTGAGACATGACTGGACTGACGCTGAAGGATATCCGCAAATCCTACGGTTCCGTGGACGTTCTCCACGGCATCGACCTCGATATCAAGCAGGGCGAATTCATCGTCTTTGTCGGTCCGTCCGGCTGCGGCAAATCCACCCTTCTGCGCATGATCGCCGGTCTCGAGGCGATTACCGGCGGCGAGATGTATATCGACGGCCAGCTCGTCAACGACGTGCCGCCGTCGAAGCGCGGCATTGCCATGGTCTTTCAGTCCTACGCGCTCTATCCCCATATGACCGTCTACGACAACATGGCCTTCGGTATGAAGATCGCCGGCGAAAGCAAGCAGGAGATCGACCGCCGCGTGCGGGCGGCGGCCGACAGCCTGCAACTGGGCAAATATCTCGACCGCCTGCCGAAGGCGCTTTCCGGCGGCCAGCGCCAGCGCGTGGCGATCGGCCGCGCCATCTGCCGCGACCCCAAGGTCTTCCTGTTCGACGAGCCGCTGTCCAACCTCGACGCTGCGTTGCGCGTCGCGACCCGCATCGAGATCGCCCGCCTCAACGAGCAGATGGCCGATACGACGATGATCTACGTCACCCACGACCAGGTCGAGGCGATGACGCTTGCCGACCGCATCGTCGTGCTTTCCGCCGGCAATATCGAGCAGGTCGGCGCGCCGCTGGAGCTTTACGAGCGCCCCGCCAACCTCTTCGTGGCGAAATTCATCGGCTCGCCGGCCATGAACATCATCCCCGCGACGATATCAGGCACCGGCAGCCAGACGACCGTGACGCTGACCGGCGGCATGTCGGTCACGCTCGATGTGGCGACCGACGCGTCCGAGAAGGGCAAAGAGGCGAGCTTCGGTGTTCGCCCGGAAGATCTCAGGATCGCCGACGGTGCCGACTATGTTTTCGAGGGCGAGGTCTCGATCGTCGAAGCGCTCGGCGAAGTGACGCTGCTTTATATCGAAGGCCTGGTCCCCGGCGAGCCGATCGTCGTCAAACTGCCCGGCATTTATGATGTCCATAAGGGCCAGAGGATGCGCTTTGCCGCCGACCGGCAGAAGCTGCATCTCTTCGATGCGAGCGGCCACACCTACCGGAAATGAGATCGCCATTTTTGGGGTAAACATCCCGAGAATTATACTTGGCGGACCGAATTCTCACTTTCTGTTAAAGATCGGCTGCTACTTTTTCCTTCGTCAATTTATGAGGGGATAAGCAAGTGGCCGCTTCCAATCCGTCACAGCCAAGATCTCATTTCCTGAGCAAGGAAGAATCCTTCATGTATGACCGCGAGGCGCGGTTCAAAATGGAGGACACGATGAATGCCGCGCGCATCGAATATACGGAAAAGGGCGTCATGCACGCGGCTTCGCGCCGCTGCGACATCGTCCGGATCTCGATGAGCAGCGCGACGCTCGCAATTCTGACCCAGTTCAGCCTGCCGAAGCAGTTCTATCTGGACATTCCGGATGCCCGCATCACCAAGGTCGGCTGCCTGCTGATGAAGGTCAACGCCAACAATACGATCGAAGTCCGCTTCCTGCGCCTGCTGACGCAAAAGGAGCTGAACAAGATCTTCGTCTACAGCACGCACCCGGCGCACAAGGATTACGTCCTCGATATCCGCGCCTGACGGATAGATCGGGACTGCCAATAGCAAAACCCGCGGGACGCTGCGTGCGCCCCGCGGGTTTTTGCTTATTTACGTTGGTTACGTTCAGTGGAAGAGAACGCTCGCACCCTGGTCCGAAGCGCCGACGGCGCGGCGGAAGGGCGCGAAGAGCTCGCGGCCCATGCCGAATTCATTGTCGGAAAGATCGACGGTCACCGGTTCGCGCTCGGCCAAGTCGGCCGCATCGACGAGCACTTCGAGCGTGCCCTTGATCGCGTCCAGGCGAATGATGTCGCCGTTCTTGATGCGGGCGATCGGGCCGCCGTCGACCGCTTCCGGCGTGACGTGGATCGCCGCCGGCACCTTGCCGGATGCGCCGGACATGCGCCCGTCGGTCAGAAGCGCCACGCGGAAGCCGCGATCCTGCAGCACGCCGAGCGGCGGCGTCAGCTTGTGCAGTTCCGGCATGCCGTTCGCCTTCGGTCCCTGGAAGCGCACGACGGCGACGAAATCGCGGTTGAGCTTGCCTTCCTTGAAGGCGTCCTGCAGTTCCTGCTGGCTGTGGAAGACGATCGCCGGCGCCTCGATGATGTGGCGCTCCGGCTTGACGGCGGAGATCTTGATGACTGCCTTGCCGAGATTGCCGCGCAGCATCTTCAGCCCGCCATTCGCCTGGAACGGCGTCTCGATGCTGGAGAGCACCTTCGGATCATGGCTCTTCTCCGGCGACGGCTCGCGCAGGACGGTGCTGTTTTCGCCGAGGCGGGCATCGACCGTATAGGCTTGGAGGCCCTGGCCGAAGACCGTGCGCACGTCGTCATGCACCAGGCCGTACTTCAGGAGTTCCTTGATCAGGAAGCCCATGCCGCCGGCCGCCTGGAAATGGTTCACGTCGGCAAGTCCGTTCGGATAGACGCGGGCAAGCAGCGGCACGATTTCCGAAAGCTCGGCGATGTCCTGCCAGGTGAGCTGGATGCCGGCTGCCCGCGCCATGGCGACGAGGTGCAGCGTGTGGTTGGTCGAGCCGCCGGTCGCATGCAGGCCGACGACGCCGTTGACGACCGAACGTTCGTCGATCATCTCGCCGGCTGGCGTGAATTCGTTGCCGAGCGCGGTGATCGCCAGCGCCCGCTTGGCGGCCTCGCGCGTCAGCGCTTCGCGCAGCGGCGTGCCGGGATTGATGAAGGAGGAGCCGGGCATATGGAAGCCCATGATCTCCATCAGCATCTGGTTGGAGTTGGCCGTGCCGTAGAAGGTGCAGGTGCCTGGGCCGTGATAGGATTTCGATTCCGCCTCCAGGAGCTCGGCGCGCCCGACCTTGCCCTCGGCGAAGAGCTGACGCACCCGCGACTTCTCGTCGTTGGGGAGGCCCGTCGTCATCGGGCCGGCCGGAACGAAGATCGACGGCAGGTGCCCGAAGGAGAGGGCGGCGATGACGAGGCCGGGAACGATCTTGTCGCAGACGCCGAGGAAGAGGGCGGCATCGAACATATTGTGCGACAGGCCGACGCCCGCGGCCATGGCGATCAGGTCGCGCGAAAAGAGCGACAGCTCCATGCCCGGCTGCCCCTGGGTGACGCCGTCGCACATGGCAGGCACGCCGCCGGCCACCTGGGCGACGCCGCCTGCCTCGGCGGCCGCCTCACGGATGATTGCGGGATAGGTCTCGAACGGCTGGTGGGCCGAGAGCATGTCGTTATAGGCAGTGATGATGCCGAGATTGGGAATGCGGTCGCCGGCAAGCGCGTCCTTCTCGGCGGGGGAACAGACCGCAAAGCCATGGGCGAGGTTGGCGCAGCCGAGCGCCGAGCGGTGCACGCCCTTGGAGGCGGCGCCGCGCAGCCGTTCCAGATAGTGCTCGCGGGTCGGCTTCGAGCGTTCGACGATGCGGTTGGTGATCGCAGCAATGCGTGCGTGAGCGGACATGGAAGATCCCTGCCTTGTTCTGGTTCGTCTCAAAGTGTTCGCCGGCTCCGGCGGCCGTCTGGCCGTATCAGGGAGCCCAGTAGATCTCGACCGGGGAAGTGGCCCGGCGCAGAACGGCGCGGATCGGCATGTCTGCCTCGTCACCGCTGCCTTCCGCCTTGGCGAGAACGTCTTTTTTGCCTTCGCCCTCGATATGGAGAACCAGCAGTGCCGCATCCTGGAGACTGGAGAAGGTGAAAGTCAGGCGCGGCTCGCCGGCTCCTTCTGCCTCCATGGTGATGACGCCGCGCGGCGTCGAGGCATCGAGCGCCTCGGCAAGATTGCTGCCGCCGGGAAAGAACGAGGCCGTGTGGCCGTCGCCGCCCATGCCGAGGATGACCACATCGAAGGGGATGCCGATCTCGGCGCTTTTTTCCGTCGCCAGCCTTGCCGCCTCCTCGACCGAGGCTGCCGGCTGGTAAAGCGGCACGAACCGCGCCGCCTTTGCCTTGTGCTGCAAGAGATTGGCATCGACCAGCAGATGGTTCGAGCGGGTATTGTCGGCCGGCACGAAGCGTTCGTCAACCAGCGTGATCGTCACCTTGTCCCAGGCGATGTCGCGTGTCGACAGCGCCTGGAAGAAGGCCTTTGGCGTCGAGCCGCCGGAAACGGCGATGGAGGCGGCGCCACGGGCGGCGATCGCCGCCGAAAGCGTATCGGCGACCTTGTCGGCGAGGCTGCCGGCGAGATCTGCGGGGCTGGCGAAGGAATGCAGGGTCGATGCCATCGATGTCGTCCTAGATATCGTCATGCCAGGTGCGGCCGTCGCGCTCGATCAGCGCGATGGCCTGGCTCGGGCCCCAGGTGCCGGCCGTATAGCCCTGCACCTGCTGGCCGGTGGTTTCCCAACCTTTCAGGATCGGGTCGACCCATTTCCATGCGGCTTCGACTTCATCGCGGCGCATGAACAATGTCTGGTTGGAGCGGATCACGTCCATCAGCAGGCGTTCGTAGGCGTCGGGATTGCGGACGTTGAAGGCCTGGGCAAAGCTCATGTCGAGCGAGACGTTGCGCAGGCGCATGCCGCCCGGACCCGGATCCTTGATCATCAGCGACTGCTTGACGCCCTCATCCGGCTGCAGGCGGATGATCAGCTGGTTGGCGACGATGCGGCCGGCCGCCTGGTCGAAGATCGCATGCGGGATCGGCTTGAAGGTGATGACGATCTCGGACATGCGCCCGGTCAGGCGCTTGCCGGTTCTGATATAGAAGGGAACGCCAGCCCAGCGCCAGTTGTTGATCTCCGCCTTGATGGCGACGAAGGTCTCGGTGTTGGAGACGCCGCCTTCGAGCTCTTCGAGATAGCCCTTGACCGGACCGCTGCCGGATGCGCCGGCGCGATACTGGCCGCGCACCGTCGCCTGCTCGACATTGGAGGCATCGAGCGGCTTGAGCGCCCGCAGCACCTTCAGCTTCTCGTCGCGAACGGCTTCCGAATCCATCGACGAAGGCACTTCCATCGCCGTCAGGCAGAGCAGCTGCAGGATGTGGTTCTGCACCATGTCGCGCAATGCGCCGGCCGTATCGTAATAGCCGGCGCGGCCTTCGAGGCCGACCGCTTCGGCCACGGTGATCTGCACGTGATCGATGTAGTTGGCGTTCCACAGCGGCTCGTAGAGCGCATTGGCAAAGCGCAGCGCCATCAGGTTCTGCACCGTTTCCTTGCCGAGATAGTGGTCGATGCGGAAAATCTGCTCTTCCTTGAAGGCGCGGCCGATCATGTCGTTGAGCTGCAGCGCCGAGGCGAGGTCGCGGCCGATCGGCTTCTCGACGACGATGCGGGTCGATTTGGTGATCAGCTTATGGTCATGGATCTTCTGCGAAATGTCGCCGAAGATGCCGGGTGCGACCGCCAGATAGAAGGCGCGCACCCGATCCTTGCTCTCGTCGAGCAGCCTCTTCAGCTGATCCCAGCCGCTGTCGGAGCGGGCGTCGACCGAGACGTAATAGAGGCGGGCGCAGAACTTCTCGACTTCGTTCTCGTCATATTCGCCCTTCTTCAGGTGTTCCTTCAGCGCATCGCGGGCGAATTTGCGGTATTCCTCGTGCGTCAGCGGGCTGCGCGAAGCGCCGATCACCCGGGTCGGTTCGCCGAACTGGCCTTCGATCTGGCGATGATAGAGGGCCGGCAGCAACTTGCGTTCGGCAAGGTCGCCGCTGCCGCCGAAGACGACGTAATCAAAAGGCTCAACGGGAATGATCTGGCTGCTCATGAGCTTGTCTCTCAATCAGGCTTGGTTGACGGCCCTTTTAATCTAATCGATTTAAAAAAGCCAGTGTGCAGTGCAATGAATCTGTCGGGCACCGGTTCTAGAGCGAATTTCCATGAGAGGAAATCCGCAAGCGGACTAAAACTTGTCGCGAAGCGCAAACCACGACAAGGCGAGGAAAAGCAACGGCGCCCGCATCCAGGCCCCGCCGGGAAAGGCCGGGATATCGAGCGATTTGAACAGATCCAGATCGCCGGATTTCCCAAGCACCGTTTCCGCATAGAGCTTGCCACAGTAGTTTGACAGCATGACGCCATGGCCGGAATAACCGCCGATCGAGGTGACGCCCGGCATCACCTCGCGCACGAAGAGCTGGCGCGGCATGGTGATGCCGACGCTGCCGCCCCAGGCATGGGTGATTTCGATGTCTTTCAGACCAGGATAGATTTCGCCGATCTGCCGGCGGATATGCTGCGAAATGTCTCGCGGATTGTCGGCCGTATAGGCCTCGCGTCCGCCGAACAGCAGACGGCCCTCGAATCGGCGGAAATAACGCACGACGAAGCGCGAATCGGCGACGGCCTCGCCGCCCGGCAGCACTTCGGGATGCCTATCGAGGGGAACGGTGGCGCCGATGAAGGAGCGGATCGGCATGACATGGCTTGCCGTCACCGGTTCGAGGCCGTCGATATGCCCGTCGCAGGCGATCAGCGCCCGGTCGGCGGTGATCGTGCCCCGTTCTGTTTCGATCGTCACCTTGCCGCCGCCCTGGCGGATCGCCGTCGCCTTGGTCATCTCGAAGATATCAGCACCTGCGTTGGCGGCGACACGGGCGAGCCCGATGAGCAGCTTCAGCGGATGGATATGGCCTGTGCCGACATCGCGCACGCCGCAGTGGAAGCGCTTCGAGCCGAGCCTTTCCTGCGTCTCTTTCTTGTCCATGAAGCTGATGTGCGGATAGTCATAGCGCTGCGCGGCGATCTCGGCGTTCTCGCGATAGTCGCATTCGTAGCTTGCCTTGTGGGCGACATTGAGCTGGCCGGGCACGAAGTCGATCTCGATCTGGTGCTCGCTTGCAAAATCGAGGAGATGGCGCTTGGCCGCCTCGGCAACGTCGAACAGCGCCTTCGAGCGTTGATAGCCGATTTTTTCCTCGAGCTCTTCCGGCCACCATCGCTGGCCGGTGCCGAGCTGGCCGCCATTGCGCCCGGACGCTCCGTCGCCGAAGCGGCAGGCCTCGATCAGGACGACCGAAACGCCTGACCTGGCGAGGTGATAGGCGGCCTGCAGGCCGGTATAGCCACCGCCGATGATGGCGACGTCGCATGCTCTCGAGCCGTCGAGAGCGGCATAGGTGGGCCGCTCGCCGACGGTTGCCTGATACCAGGATAGGCCCGGGGAGATCGGGCTCTGCCACATCTCATTTCGTGCCATGACGATCCCCTCACACGTTGAGCAGAAGGAATTCCCGCTCCCAGGGACTGATCACCTGCATGAAGGTCTCGAACTCGCCGCGCTTGACGCCGGCATAAAGCCCGATGAACTGCGTGCCGAACACCTCTTCGAAGGCGGGCTCGTCCTCCATCAGCGCCACGGCTTCCAAGAGGCCGCGCGGCAGGTCGATTGAGCCCTCATTGGCCGAATCCTCCGTCGGCGCCGTCGGCTCGATCTCCTTCATGATGCCGAGCAGGCCGGAAGCGAGCGAGGCGGCAAGCGCCAGATAGGGATTGGCGTCCGAACTCGGCAGCCGGTTTTCCACTCGCCGCGCCTGCGGATCGGAGACCGGGACACGGAAGGCGGTCGTCCGGTTGTCGTAACCCCAGGCATTGTTGACTGGGCAGGACATATCGGGCTGCAGGCGGCGGTAGGAATTCACATAGGGCGCCAGCATCGCCATCGCGCTCGGCACGAATTTCTGCATGCCGCCGATGAAATGGAAGAATTCCTTCGAAGCCGAGCCATCGGGGTTGGAGAAGATGTTCTTGCCGGTCTCGATATTGACTACCGACTGGTGGATATGCATCGCCGAACCCGGCTGGCCCTGCATCGGCTTGGCCATGAAGGTTGCGTAGATGTCGTGTTTCAGCGCCGCCTCGCGGATCGTCCGCTTGAACAGGAACACCTGGTCGGCAAGCTCGATCGGATTGCCGTGGCGCAGGTTGATTTCGAGCTGGGCCGGTCCCTCTTCATGGATCAGCGTATCGATCTCCAGCCCCTGCTTCTCCGAGAAATGATAGACGTCATCGATCAGCTCGTCGAACTCGTTGATGCCGGCGATCGAATAGCCCTGGCCGCCGAGGATCGAGCGGCCGGACCGGCCTTTCGGCGGGTGCAGCGGATAGTCGGGATCGTCGTTCTTGGCGACCAGGTAGAATTCGATCTCGGGCGCGACGATCGGCTTCCAGCCGCGCTCATGATAGAGGCTCATGATCCGCTTTAGCACGTTGCGCGGCGTATAGGGCACTTCGCCGCCATCCGAATCGACGATGTCGCAGATCACCTGCGCCGTCGGATCGCTCTCCCAGGGCACGACCGACAGTGTCGAAAGATCCGGCATCAGCTTCAGGTCGCTGTCGCGCGGCTCGTAGCGGAAGCTCTCCGTCTCCTCGGGATATTCGCCGGAAATCGTGTGCCGGTAGATCGCCGAAGGCAGCGCCAGTGAGGTGTTGGAGGTGAATTTCGAGCTCGGCATCATTTTGCCGCGCGGCACGCCGGCAAGGTCGGGCGTGATGCATTCGATGTCTTCGATGCCCCTGGCTCTCAGCCACTGCGCCGCTTCCTTCCAGTTCGCAACGCCGCGCAGGGATCCGGGGTCCGGAGGAGTTTTCGTCGAGGCGGGTACGGTTCTGGCAGGCTTCAGCGTCGTCTTTTTTGGGGACATGACACACCGGTTTGGTTGATCGTGGCGCCATCATAGCCGGACTTTACCAATTGGCGAGGGGTCGAGAACGTTGACTTTCGCCCTTCGATGGAAAAAGAAGACGCCGATTTGATTGGGGAAACGGGTTTGCAGCGCAAAAGCGACGTCATCGTCATCGGCGCCGGGGCGGCGGGCATGATGGCGGCCATCCGCGCGGGAAAACGCGGTCGCTCGGTCGTCGTTCTCGACCATGCGCGAGCGCCCGGCGAGAAGATCCGCATCTCCGGCGGCGGCCGCTGCAATTTCACCAATCTCCATGCCGGGCCGAAGAATTTTCTGTCCGCCAATCCGCATTTCTGCAAGTCGGCGCTTGCCCGTTTCACGCCTGCCGATTTCATCGCCATGGTCGAGCGGCACGGCATTGCCTGGCATGAAAAGACGCTCGGCCAGCTGTTCTGCGACGACAGCGCCAAGGACATCATCCGCATGCTCCTGGACGAGATGCGCGCCGCCGGCGCGGCACTCGATCTTACTACCGAGATAACAGGTGTCGAAAGGACCGATGCGGGCTTCCGCGTCTCGACCGGGCAGGGCGGCTATGAAGCCTCATCGCTGATCGTCGCGACCGGCGGCAAATCGATCCCGAAGATGGGCGCCACCGGCTTTGCCTATCGCCTCGCCGAGCAGTTCGGCCTCGCCGTGCTCGAAACCCGCCCGGCCCTGGTGCCGTTGACGCTCGATCCCGGCCTGCTCGCAAGCATTGCGCCGCTTGCCGGCATTTCCGCTCCGGCCGAAATCCGCCATGGCAAGACCGCCTTCCGCGAAGCGCTGCTGTTTACCCATCGGGGCTTGAGCGGACCTGCCATCCTGCAGATCTCCTCCTATTGGCGCGAAGGCGACGAAATCGTCCTTGCCATCGAACCGGATATCGACATCGCCGCGCAGCTGAAGGCGGCAAAGCAGCTGAACGGCCGCCAGTCGGCCCAGACCGCGCTTGGCGAGATCCTGCCGAAGAGGCTGGCGCAGTTTCTCGTCGAGCGCGAAAAGATCTCCGGCAATATGGCCGACCTACCCGACAAGACGCTGCTCAGCCTTGCCGCGAGCGCCCAGAACTTTGCAATCAAGCCTTCCGGCTCTGAAGGCTATCGCACCGCCGAAGTGACGCTTGGCGGCATCGACACGGCCGCGCTCGATTCACGCAGCATGGAGGCCAAGGCCGTGCCCGGCCTCTATTTCATCGGCGAATGCGTCGACGTCACCGGCTGGCTCGGCGGCTATAATTTCCAATGGGCCTGGGCCTCGGGATTTGCCGCGGGCGAATGCGCCTGAAGCTTTCGCTTTCTGCATATCGGCGGAACCCGTATATTAGAAATGCCGATTCAAGACTTCTTAAGAGAGGTGCGCCATCCTGTCTCAATTGGCGGTTTGCAAAGCTCTTCCTAGATTAAGCTTTACCGGCAAGCCGTTTTATTGGATTGTTGTGTCAGAAGAGTGAGGTTTCGAGCATGACCAGACACGCACGACGCGCCCGCGCAATCGCAATCACCCAGGCAAAGCCTGACATCAGGATGGCCGTCCTGCGATATTTGATGCTCGCGGCCGGCGCCACAGCCGCCAGCCTGGCGCTGTTGCTCGCGCACCTGCTCTGACCTATCCTTTCATCCGAAAGTAACCTTGCCGCCTTTCGATCGCGACATCGCGGTCCCGTGGGGCATAAATTGCAACTATTTCACCGCCTTGGCTTTTAACCGCCATCATCGCTTATCCGAAAATTAATATCTAATCTGACACAATTGCCCGCGATTATTTGGGCATCTCCAACTTGCTTGGACATGAACCGGCAATGACTGCCGCCTGGCTTCCGGGTTCCCCGATGTAAAGAGAATAGTTGATGTGCACTCGGCTGGCGCGCCTGATGGCTGCCCGCGGGAGGAGTAGTGTATGAAAGGCCCGGAACGCCATGTTGATTGACAAGATTCTTTCCCGCTTCAGGATCAAGACGAAAGTCCTGATCTTCGTTCTGCCCTTCGTTGTGACCATCTCGGCGGTGGGCCTGACGGGCCTTTATGCTTCCGGACTTCTGCAGGGCCGCATGGAAATCTCCAACAGCGTGCTGCAGTCGCTGAGCGGGTTCAAGGATCTCTACGGTTCGATGGACGACTTCCTGCGCATCACCAGTCAGCCGGCGCGCGACAAGCTGCTCACCGATCTGAAGACCCAGCAGGGCGTGCTCGACCAGACGCTGAACCAGGTGGGCGAACAAGCTGCCGGCCGTGACAGCCTTGCGGAAGCCTCGAGCCGCACCAAGGACATTTCAGGCGTCGTCGACAAGCTCTGGGCCTTGCATGAGCAGGAAGTCGCGCTGCACGAGCAGATCGACGCGGCGCAGAAGAGCCTGATCAGCACCCGCTTCACGGTCTCCTACCAGGCCGAGGAATTGCAGACAGCGCTGCAGCGCGACGAGAGTGCCGCCACCGTCACCCTTCGCACCGCCGACCGCCTGCTGAAGGGTGGCGATTTCCTCGGCACCGTCGCCAGCGGCTTCAGCAAGCCGCAGACGCCGCAGGACAAGATCGCCTTCATCAACGAACAGATGCCGGAGATCATCAAGGCCCAGCGCCTGATCGCCATTTCGGTTCCGACCAATCAGAAAAACGTCATCGACGCCCTGGCGGCGACCATCGACAGCATCAAGGCGATCGCCCAGATGCCCGCGCCGACCGACGAGAACGTCGCCGAACTCGGCCGCCTCGTGTCCCGCTTCCGCCAGACCTCGACCTATACGCAGCTGACCGCGACGCAGAAAATGCGCGAGGCGACCCAGCGGTTTGCCGAGCTCGAAGGCCGCATCGCCCAGACCAACTCCGTCCTGCAGGATACGCGGCGCCTGGAAAATTCCGTCTATGCGCTGCAGATCGTCCTGTCCGATTTCCTCTCCAACTCGAGCAAGGACAATCTCGTGCGCCTGCAGCAGCAGGCCGGCACGCTCGGCAAGGACATGCAGGTGCTGACCACCAGCGCCAAGGGCATGGGCTTTGCCGAAGGCATTTCCGGCGCAATCCAGCCGGCCCTCGACGCCATTTCCGGCGGTGGCTCGAAGATCGTCGATACGATCGGTGAGCGCGTCACGGCCTATGCCGCCGCCCGCCAGGAACTCGATCAGATCTGGACGAAGCTGACCGATTTCGCCGAGCTGCAGAAAAAGACGGCCGGCACGGAGCGCACCCAGGCAAACAGCATCTCGGTGCTCACCACCGGTCTCGGTATCCTGCTGTCGATCCTCGGCGGCATCGCCCTGGTGCTGACGCTGCAGCGCCCGATCAGCCAGATCACGGCCGCCATGCGCCGTATCGCCGAAGGGTCGCTGGAAACCAGCATTTCAGGCGAGCAGCGCCACGACGAAATCGGCGACATGGCCCGCGCCCTCGGCATCTTCAAGGAGAATGCCATCTCGAAGATCCGCATCGAGGAGCAGAGCGACGAGGAACGCGCCGCCGCCGAACACGAGCGCCAGCGCAACGACGCCGAAAAGCGCGAGATGGACCGGCAGATCGAATTTGCGGTCAACGCGCTTGCCGCCGGCCTCGAGCGCATGTCGCAGGGCGATATCTCGACGACGATCGAAACGCCCTTCATCGGCCGCCTCGAACAGCTGCGTCAGGATTTCAACGGTTCGATGCTGCGCCTGCAGGCAACGATGAGCCAGATCCGCGACAATGTCGAACTGATCCAGGGCAACGGCAACCAGATGGCCCAGTCGGCCGAGGATCTCTCCAAGCGCACCGAACAGCAGGCGGCTTCGCTCGAAGAGACGGCGGCTGCCGTCGATCAGATCACCGTCACGGTGCGCTCGTCCGCCGAACGCGCCAAGGATGCCGACCAGATCGTCCGTCAGGCCAAGCGCAGCGCCGACGATTCCGCCGTCGTCGTCAGCAACGCGATCGACGCCATGGGTCGCATCGAGGATGCCGCGCGCCAGATCGAGCAGATCATCGGCGTCATCGACGAGATCGCCTTCCAGACCAACTTGCTGGCGCTCAACGCCGGCATCGAGGCGGCGCGCGCCGGCGAGGCCGGCAAGGGTTTCGCCGTCGTCGCCATGGAAGTCCGCGAACTCGCCCAGCGCTCCGCCGCCGCGGCGCAGGAGATCAAGGGATTGATCAACAAGTCGACCAACGAGGTCAGCTCCGGCTCGCAATTCGTGCAGGAGACCGGCACGGTGCTCGCCAAGATCAGCGCCCAGATCGTCACGATCAGCCAGCATGTCGAGATGATCGCCCGCGCCAGCCACGACCAGTCCAACGCGCTGCAGAGTGTCAACTCGACCGTCAACCAGATGGACCAGATGACGCAGAAGAACGCCGCCATGGTGGAGGAGACGACCGCCGCCAGCCGCGAACTGGCCGACGAGGCCGATGCGCTGCGCCGCCTCATCCAGCAGTTCAAGATTGACGGGGTGGGCGAAGCGCCAGTCTACCGCGCCGCCTGATCAGCGCTTGATTTCCATTGTTTCGACGGCCCCGGTTTTCCGGGGCCGTTTGTGTATTGGTAAGGCGCGATCGGCTGCCTTGGCAGGCGATCGGAATGTCCGAAAACAGGGCGGTGATTTATCCTGGCCAATTCAGATTTACGGAAAATTTTCCTTAACGCTTTTCCTCTAATTTAGCCCTTGTTGTGTCGCCGGGGGTTTTGATGCCGCGCCTTTTCTCTACATCCATCGTCCGCCAGATCGTTGCGATCACGCTGTTTCTGCTGGCGATCAGCACGGCGGCCATTGTCGGCGTGACCTATTACAATCTGAGCCGCCATGTGATGGATGGCGCCGTTTCCGACGCGAGGGACGCCGCCCGCGCCATGGCCGTCCTCTACGGCGCGGCCGATCAGGCCGCCGAGGTCGAGGTCAAGGACAACAAGCTTTCTGCCGTCACCGAAGAGGCTATTCCGGCCCTTGCCGATCATTCGCTGGTCGACCGCACCGCCCAGTCCATCGCCGGCGTTGCGACGATCTTCCAGAAGCAGGGCGGCGACTACGTCCGCATATCCACCAACGTCAAGAAGGAAAACGGCGACCGCGCCGTCGGCACCAAGCTTGCGGCCGAGCACCCGGCCCAGCCGGTTCTTGCCCGCGGCGAGGCCTATTTCGGCCCTGCCGAACTGTTCGGCCGCAAGTTCATGACCGGTTACTTCCCGATCAAGAACGCATCGAACGCCAATGTCGGCATTCTCTTCATCGGCATTCCGATGGAGTTCTATTATCAGCGCATGAACGAACTGCTGATCCTGGTTCTCGGCATCGGCGCCGTCGTCATGCTGCTCGTCGGTGTTCTCGCCTTCTATGCGATCCGCCAGTCGGTGAAGCCTTTGCAGGCGCTGACCGCCAGCGTCCACTCGATCTCCTCGGGCGATCTCGAAGAGGCAATCCCCTGTCTTGAGAAGAAAAACGAGTTCGGCGAGATCGGCCGCGCCCTCTCGCTCTTCCGCGACAGCGCCCGCGCCCGCCGCGACCTGGAAACCGAGGCGTCCGAACAGCGCGCCTTGAGCGATGCCGAACGTGCCAGGAACGATGCCGACAAGCGCTCGCTCGACGGCCAGATCGATTTTGCCGTCAACCAGCTTGCGGCCGGCCTCGGCCGCCTGTCCCAGGGCGACGTCTCACAGACGATCGGCACGCCCTTCGTCGGCCGGCTGGAGCAGCTGCGCGTCGATTTCAACGCCTCGCTTCTGCGGCTGCAGGATACGCTCTCCGGCATCCGCGACAGCGCCTCGACGATCCAGCGCAACAGCGGCGCCGTCTCGGCTTCCGCCGCCGAACTTTCGAAACGCACCGAAGCGCAGGCGGCAAACCTCGAGGAGACCGCCGCCGCGGTCGAAGAGATCACCGTCACGGTTCGCTCTTCCGCCGAGCGCGCCCGTGAAGCCAACAGCGTCGTTGCCGCCACCAAGAAGACCGCCGACAATTCCGGCGCCGTCGTCGGCGATGCCGTCGCTGCCATGGAACGCATCGAAGAGGCCTCGCAGCGGATCGAGCAGATCATCGAGGTGATCGACGATATCGCCTTCCAGACCAATCTTCTGGCGCTCAATGCCGGCATCGAGGCGGCGCGGGCTGGCGAGGCGGGCAAGGGCTTTGCCGTCGTCGCCCAGGAGGTGCGCGAGCTCGCGCAGCGTTCGGCCGATGCGGCGCGCGAGATCAAGTCGCTGATCGAGACGTCGAGCCGCGAAGTGACGGCCGGCTCCGAGCTGGTGCAGAAGACCGGCAGCGTCCTTGCCTCGATCAGCCACGAGATCATCGCGATCAGCGGCCATGTCGAGACCATCGCCACCGCCAGCCGCGATCAGTCAGCGGCGCTGCAGGAGGTTAACGGTTCTGTGAACGCCATGGACCAGATGACCCAGAAGAACGCCTCGATGGTTGCCGAGACGACGCAGGCAAGCCGTCTGCTTGCCGGCGAAGCCGATACGCTGATGGCGCTCATCGAGCGTTTCCGCCTCGGCGCAGAACCGGCGGCCGCTCACCTCGGCGCGAGGAAAGTCGCCTGAGGAGCACGGCCGTGACGGCCGCAGGATTGCGCCGCAATGCTGCGGCGTTTTCCGTTCGCTGCGACCCGCTTTAAAATGAGGTCGATCGAAGTCAGCCAGGCGGCGAAGCGGATGATGCTGCTGTCTCCATACTCGGCATAAAACCGGTCTTCATCCGCTTTGGAACCGCTTGGCTTGCAGTAATGCCGGTATCCGTGGACGCCGGCGATGGTGATCATGTCGATCATGGCGATGTCCTTTCTCATGTTTAGACATCACTTCATTTAGGCGTCAAAATTCGCTTCATAAACAGGGAAAATCCCGCTATGTTTTTCAACAATGAAAAACGCGAATTGGGATTCCTATCAGCTTTTCCTGCAGGTCGCCCGGCTCGGCGGTCTGACGGGAGCGAGCGCTGCCAGCGGGCTCAGCCCCGCCACGGTCGGTCGGCGCATGCTCGAGCTCGAGCAAGAGGTCGGCCGCGCCCTGTTTTCGCGCAGCCAGACCGGTTATAGGCTGACGCAGGATGGCCAGGCGCTGCTCGATCATCTTCAGGAAATGGAAGCCGCCGCCCGCAAGGTGGAAGCCTGGCGGCAATCCGGTGAGGGCGGCACCACCGTCAGGATCACCGCCGGCACCTGGGTCGCCTGGCTGCTGACGGAGAATTTCACCGCAATCCGCATGCTGGGCGATGCCTTCGCCATTGCTCTCTCCATCGGCGAGGCGCGGGCGAGCCTTACCTATCGCGAGAGCGATATCGGCATTCGCGCCTTCGAGCCGGCGGAAGCCAATCTGGCAGCACGGCTGCTCGGAGAGGTGGCCTATGCCGTCTATGCCAGACGCAACGCCGCCGAGACCGACGAGCGCTGGATCGCCGTCGGCGAGGAGGAAGCGATCTCGGCCTATCTGCGCTGGCCGCACGCCCATGCCGCATCCGGGATCGTCGCCACCGTCAACCGGCCGCGTTCGCTGCCGGATCTGGTGCGCGCCGGCGCCGGCAAGACCGTGCTTCCCTGTTTCGTCGGCGATCTTCATCCCGAGTTGCAGCGCCAGGGCGGCGAACTGCCGGAACTGCGTCACCGCCAATGGATCGTCATGAATGCCGAGGACCGCCATCGCCCCGAAATCCGCACGGTCGCCGACCGAATGACCAAGCTCATCCGAAGCTATGCCGATCTCTTCGCCGGGAAACGGCCGAGCCGCGGCTGATCGTCAGGGCGTTATAGAGTTTACAGCAAGGCGCCCGCGCATCTGCCGAATGCGCGGGCGCTCTGATTGATAGGCGCGCTCCGTATCGCCGGGCCGCATCGGACCTCCCGGTCAATGCCGGTTGGTGACGACGACCGGAATGAGCAGGTCGCCCCAGTTGCCGTCGCCGCCGTGATGACGGGCCGAGCGCACCAGTTCGACCGAGACGCCGGCCTCGACGGCTTTCATGACCGACTGGTTCAGCCGGTGCAGGTCATTGGCGAGCATGCGGATCGTCGTCTGCTGATCCTCGCTCATGCTGGACGTCTGCTCTTCGGCCCGTTCCCGGACGCGTGAAATGGATGCCATGGTTCTGTCCTCCTGTTCGGGTTATTCCGCAGCCGGTTTGAACTGCGCATGTTCGGTTGAATCGTGCATGGCGGTGGTCGATGACCGGCCGCCGGTGATGGCGAGCGACACGGCGTCGAAATAGCCGGTGCCGACCTCGCGCTGATGTTTGGTGGCGGTATAGCCGTAGTCCTCTGCGGCGAATTCCGCCTCCTGCAACTCGGAATAGGCCGACATCTGCCGCTGCCGGTAGCCGCGCGCCAGTTCGTACATGCCGTAGTTCAGCTGGTGGAAGCCGGCGAGCGTGATGAACTGGAACTTGTAGCCCATCGCCCCGAGTTCGCGCTGGAACTTGGCAATCGTCGCCTCGTCGAGGTTCTTCTTCCAATTGAAGGAAGGCGAGCAATTATAGGCGAGCAGCTTGCCGGGATGGACCTTGTGCACGCCCTCGGCAAAGCGGCGCGCCTGCTCGAGATCCGGCTTGGAAGTCTCGCACCAGATCAGATCGCAATGCGGCGCATAGGCGACGGCCCGGGCGATGCACGGCTCGATGCCGTTCTTGACCTGGTAGAAGCCTTCGACCGTTCGCCCGGCATCGCAATCGACGAAGGGCTGGTCGCGCTCGTCGATGTCGGAGGTCAGCAGCTTTGCCGCTTCCGCGTCGGTGCGGGCGATCACCAGCGTCGCCACGCCCATGACGTCGGCGGCAAGCCGTGCGGCGTCGAGATTGCGGATATGGGCGGCCGTCGGGATCAGCACCTTGCCGCCGAGATGGCCGCATTTCTTCTCCGAGGCGAGCTGGTCCTCGAAATGGACGCCGGCAGCACCTGCCTCGATATAGGCCTTCATGATCTCGAAGGCGTTGAGCGGCCCGCCGAAGCCGGCTTCGGCATCGGCGACGATCGGCGCGAACCAGGTCTCGACGGAAAGCCCGTTGCCTTCTGATGTCTCGATCTGATCGGCGCGCTGCAGCGTGCGGTTGATGCGCTTGGCAAGCTCCGGCCCGGCATTGGCGGGATAGAGCGACTGGTCGGGATACATCGCCGATGCCGTATTGGCGTCGGCCGCCACCTGCCAGCCGGAAAGGTAGATGGCCTTCAGCCCAGCGCGCACCATCTGCATAGCCTGGTTGCCGGAAAGGGCGCCGAGCGCATTGACGAAATCCTCCTGGCGCAGCAGCCGCCACAACCGGTCCGCCCCCATTTCGGCCAGCGTGTGGGTCAGCGCCACCGAGCCTCTGAGCCGCTGCACGTCGGCGGCCGAATAGGGCCTTTCGATGCCGTCGAAGCGGCCCGCCGGTGCATTGGGAACAAGCTTGTAAAAATCGGTCATGCTGATCTCCTCACTAAAAACCGAAAACAGGGTGTTGATGACAAGATTGACAAAATTGCGCGGAATGACCAGAAAAACCTTTGATTTCCCAGGTGGAAAGAGGTTAAGATGACGAGGATTGACAGAGCGGCGCTGTGAATTTGTAAAATTTTGTAAACGTTGGTGCCGCGTGCCTGTCAAAGGGTGTGACAATGGCGGAACGGAAGATTTTCGCAGGCCCGAAGTTGCGGCGCATCCGCAATGCGCTGGCGCTGACGCAGACCGCCATGGCCGAGGCGCTCGAAATATCACCCTCTTACCTGAATCTGATCGAGCGCAACCAGCGGCCGTTGACGGTGCAGCTGCTGTTGAAGCTCGCGGCCGTCTACAAGGTCGATCTGGAGGAGTTGCGCGGCCAGACCGGCGGCAGCCTCGGCCAGCTGAAGGAGGTCTTTGCCGATCCGCTGCTTGCAGGCGAATTGCCCGGCGACCAGGAACTGGTGGAAGTGGCCGAGGCCGCACCCAATGCCGCGGCCGGCATGATCAAGCTCTATCGCGCCTATCGCGAACAGGCCGCCCGGCTGTCGGACCTGACGGCGCTGATGGCGGCCGAAGGGCATGCACCGGTCGCCGCCGGCCGGTTGCCGCTCGACGAGCTGCGCGAGACGCTGGAGCGCAGATCGGCCTATTTCGGACGGATCGAGACGGCGGCGGAAGCCTTTGCCGCGACGCTTCCCGGCGGCGCCGATCTTGCCGCCGGGCTGAAGGACTGGCTGCGCGCCGAGCGCGGCATTGCGGTGCGCGTCCTGCCGGTGCATGTCATGCCGGATCTGCGCCGCCGTTTCGACCGGCATTCGATGCGGCTTTTCATTTCCGAGCGCCTGTCGCCGGCCGACCGTGCGCATGAGATCGCTATCGAGGCCGCCAACCTCGCTTTGCTGTCGGCGATCGATGCCGAGCTCGACGATCTCTCGCTCTCCTCCGCCGAGGCGCGCCGCATCGCCCGCTTCGAGCTGGCCCGCATCGCGGCCCTGGCGCTCGCCATGCCCTATGAGGCTTTCCTGGCGGCGGCGAAGGCGACGCGCTGCGATATCGACATTCTGCGCGCCCGCTTCGGCGTCTCTTTCGGGCATGCCGCGACGCGTCTGACCATGCTGCAGCGGCCGGGGGCGGCAGCCATCCCCTTCTTCATGATGGAGATCGATGCCGCCGGCCACCGGCTGCGGCGAGGCGGCGCCCAGGGCTTTCCGCAGGCCCATTTCGGCGGCGGCTGTCCGAAGCTCAATATCCACGCCTGCTTCCTGCAGCCGGGCCAGATTCTTGCCGAGACGGTGGTCATGCCAGATGGAGCATCCTTCCTGACGGTCGCCCGCACGCTCGAGGGGCCGAGCGTCGAATTCGGCGAAAGGGTCAGGCGCACGGCGATCCTGATCGGCTGTGACGCCGCCCTTGCAGACGGCCTGGCCTACGGGCAGATAACGGCGGTCGATCCGGTCGCGATCGGCCCGGCCTGTCGCCTCTGCGAGCGGCGCGGCTGCCTTTCCCGCGCCGAGCCGCCGGTGACGAGACCACTCGGGCTCGACGAGATGGTGGCGGGGCTCAGCGCCTTCGACTTCCAGTGATTGTGAAATAGTCGACAGCGCAGTTTTTGCGCTTGTGGGCTTACAAATTCCTTCTTAGTCTGCGGGCAAACCAGAGGGAAAAGACGTCCGGGGATGCGGACGCTTTGAACAAGCAGGAGAAGTCATGAGGTCAACCATCGCAAGTGTGACGGCCGCCGCCATCGCCGCGCTCTTTGCCGCCGCTCCGGCCTTTGCCCAGGAGCGCGTGGTCAATGTCTACAACTGGTCGGATTATATCGACGACAGCATCCTGACCGACTTCACCAAGGAAACCGGCATCAAGGTCGTCTACGACACCTTCGATTCGAACGAGACCGTCGAAACTAAGCTGCTCGCCGGCGGCACCGGTTATGACGTCGTCGTTCCCACCGCCGACTTCCTGCAGCGCCAGATCCAGGCCGGCGTCTTCCAGAAGCTCGACAAGTCGAAGCTGCCGAACCTTTCCAACATGTGGGACGTGATCCAGCAGCGCACCGCTGCATACGATCCGGGCAATGAATATGCCGTCGATTACATGTGGGGCACCGACGGCATCGGCTACAACGTCAAAAAGGTCGCTGAAATCCTGGGTCCCGATGCCAAGCCCGGCCTCGAAGTGATCTTCGATCCGAAGGTCGCCGAAAAGTTCAAGGACTGCGGCATCTACGTGCTCGACACGCCGAAGGACGTCATGACCACGGCGCTGCGCTATCTCGGCCTCGATCCGAACTCGACCAAGGCCGAGGATTTCAAGAAAGTCGAGGAACTGCTGACGGCGGTCCGCCCCTATATCCGCAAGTTCCATTCGTCCGAATATATCAACGCCCTTGCCAACGGCGATATCTGCATCGCCTTCGGCTATTCCGGCGACATGCTGCAGGCCCGCGACCGTGCGGCCGAAGCCAAGAACGGCGTCGAGGTCAACTACTCGATCCCCGTACAGGGCGCCCAGATGTGGTTCGACATGATGGCGATCCCCGCCGATGCCAAGCATGTGGCCGAAGCGCATGAGTTCCTGAACTACATGATGAAGCCCGAGGTCATCGCCAAGGCGAGCGATCACACCTTCTATGCCAACGGCAACAAGGCCTCGCAGCAGTTCGTCAGCAAGGACGTGCTGAACGATCCGGCTATCTATCCGACCGAAGAGGTGATGAAGAACCTGTTCACCGTCAAGCCGTGGGACCCGAAGACCCAGCGCACGGCGACGCGGATCTGGACGAAGGTCGTCACCGGCCAGTAAGTCAATGCCAGGCCCGGACGGCAACGTCCGGGCCTTTCAATTGGCGGCCCTGGGTGGAGGCCAGCCGAATACGCATATTTTTCGGGGAATAATATGAAATCCTTAGGCAATATCCGCCGCACTTTCGCGCCTTGGACCGATCCGTCCGCAAAACCGTTCATTGCCTTCAAGAATGTCACCAAGCGCTTCGGCGATTTTACCGCTGTCAACGACCTGTCGCTGAACATCTATCACCGCGAGTTCTTCGCGCTGCTCGGCGCGTCCGGCTGCGGCAAGTCGACGCTTCTGCGCATGCTCGCCGGCTTCGAGCAGCCGACATCCGGCGAAATCGTTCTCGACGGCACCGATCTCGCCGGCACGCCGCCCTACAGGCGGCCGGTCAATATGATGTTCCAGTCCTACGCGCTTTTCCCGCACATGACCGTCGAGAAGAACATCGCCTTCGGCCTGAAGCAAGACGGCATGCCGAAGGACGAAATGGCCGAGCGCGTCGCGCAGATGCTGAAACTCGTCAAGCTCGAGCAATTTGCCTCCCGCAAGCCGAACCAGCTCTCCGGCGGCCAGCGTCAGCGCGTGGCGCTCGCCCGTTCGCTCGCCAAGCGCCCGAAAGTGCTGCTGCTCGACGAACCGCTCGGCGCGCTCGACAAGAAGCTGCGCGAGGAAACCCAGTTCGAACTGATGGACCTGCAGCAAAGCCTCGGTCTCACCTTCGTCGTCGTCACCCATGACCAGGAAGAGGCGATGACCATGGCCGACCGTATTGCCGTCATGAGCCACGGCAAGGTCGTGCAGGTGGCGACTCCGGCAGAAATCTACGAGGCGCCGAATTCCCGCTTCGTGGCGGATTTCATCGGCGACGTGAATATCTTCGACGGCAAGGTGACGACATCGGGGAGCGGCGCAACCGAGATCGCCGTCGACAGCGGTTTCACCATCCGCATCGCCGCCGCAAGTGCCCCGGCGATCGGCAGCACGGCCGGTTTTGCCATCCGCCCCGAGAAGATCCGCGTCAGCCGCGCGGCGCCGGCGAACGCCGCGGTCAACGCGGCCAAGGGCGAGATCTGGGATATCGGCTATCTCGGCGACATGACCATCTTCCACATCAAGCTGCCGAGCGGCAAATTCGTCAGAGCCTCTTCCCTCAACGCGCAACGCTCCGTCGAAGACCCTTTCACCTACGATCAGGACGTCTGGGTCTCCTTCGATGAAGACGGCGGCGTGCTGCTGAAGGATTGAGATCATGGGAACGCTGGCATCACGCTTCTATAACCGCCTCGTCATCGTCATTCCCTATGCTTGGCTGCTGCTCTTCTTTCTGGCGCCGTTCTTCATCGTCTTCCGCATCTCGCTGTCGACGACGGCGATCGCGATACCGCCCTATGAGCCGGTCTTCTCTTTTGCCGATGGCTGGAGCGGTTTCTGGAGCAAGGTCGCGACCTTCTCCTTCGACAATTACGGCTATCTCACCGACGATCCTCTCTACTTCAACGCTTATCTGTCGAGCGTCACCATCGCCGGTATCTCGACCCTGCTGATGTTGCTGATCGCCTATCCGATCGCCTATGGCATGGCGCAGGCGCCGCGCACCATCCGCCCGACGCTGCTGATGCTCGTCATCCTGCCGTTCTGGACGAGCTTTCTGATCCGCGTCTATGCGTGGATTGCCATCCTGAAGCCCGAGGGATTGCTGAACCAGCTCCTCCTGTCGCTGCATATCATCGACACGCCGCTGATCATTCTCAACACCCCGACGGCCGTCTATATCGGTATCGTCTATTCCTACCTGCCCTTCATGGTGCTGCCGCTCTATTCGTCGCTCGAAAAGATGGACGGCACGCTGATCGAGGCGGCCCAGGATCTCGGCTGCACGCCGATCCGGGCCTTCTGGCGCGTCACTTTCCCGCTGTCGATCCCAGGCGTGGTGGCAGGCTGTATGCTGGTCTTCATCCCCGCCGTCGGCGAATTCGTCATCCCTGATCTTCTCGGCGGGTCGCAGACACTGATGATCGGCAAGACGCTGTGGAACGAGTTCAATGCCAATCGCGACTGGCCGGTCTCCTCGGCGGTCGCAACCATCCTGCTCATGATCCTGGTGATCCCGATCGTCTTCTTTCAGAATGCACAGGCCAAGGCCGAAGAGCGGGGAGATAGACCATGCTGCGGTGGACCCGTTTCAACGTCATCTCCGTCGTGCTCGGCTTTGCCTTCCTCTATCTGCCGATCGTGCTGTTGGTGATCTTTTCCTTCAACGAGTTCGAAGCTCGTTACCGTCTGGGGCGGCTTCTCGACCAAATGGTACGTCTCGCTGCTGTCGAACCAGGCCCTGCTCGACGCCGCCTGGGTGACGATCCGCGTCGGTCTGCTGTCGGCCACCTTCGCCACCGTCCTCGGCACGATGGCGGCGCTGACGCTGGTGCGTTACACCCGCTTTCGCGGCCGCATGCTTTTCTCAGGCATGGTCTATGCGCCGCTCGTCATGCCCGAGGTCATCACCGGCCTGTCGCTGCTGCTGCTTTTCGTGGCAATCGGTTTCGACCGCGGCTTCTGGACGATCACGCTGGCGCATACGACGCTGACCATGTGCTTCGTCGCCGTCGTCGTGCAGTCACGGCTCCTGAGCTTCGATCAGTCGATCGAGGAAGCGGCGCAGGATCTGGGGCGCCGCCGGTGCGCACCTTCTTCGAAATTACCCTGCCGATCATCTCGCCGGCCGTGTTTTCGGGGTGGATCCTGGCATTCACCCTGTCGCTGGATGACCTGGTGATCGCAAGCTTCACCTCGGGCCCGGGCGCAACCACGCTGCCAATGAAGATCTACAGCCAAGTGCGCCTCGGCGTGACGCCGGAGATCAATGCGGTCTGCACCATCCTGATCGGCATCGTCGCGATCGGCGTCGTCTGCGCCTCGATCATCACCAAGCGCCGCGAAATCCAGCGTGATCGGGACGAGCGCGCGGCCGCCGCCGGAGCCTGATTTACTGCGCGTGAGGCGTATTGCCGAACAGCGGCACCGGCGAAATGACCGGATTTGGCCATGAGCCGCCGATGAAGAACGGCAGAAGCGGCAGCTCGGCCGCCTTGGCCGGATCGGTGGCCTCCAGTGAGCCGGAAAGCGCCAGCCCGTTCGACTGGTAGGTGATGACGCCGGAAAGTGTCAGCGTCTGTGTGGGCCCGGCGATATCGGCGTCGTGGATCTCGGCCGAGCCATTGGCGAAATCGGCCTGAAGATCGAGCCGGCTGAAGGCAAAGGCGCCGTTCGCCGCCGCGCTCAGCGGAAAGAACGGCTTTTCGGCGGCCTGGCTCCGCAGCGCTGCGGCGTCGATGCCGGGGATCGCGCCCTCCTTCGTCCAGAAGTGCAGCCTGCCGGTGACGTCGGCAAGGCCGGTCGTCCAGATCGCTTTTGGCGACTGCAGGTCGAGATCGAGCGATGCCGTCGCAAGCGGCAGCGGCCCTTTGAGCTGCAGGCGCTCGGCAAGAGCGGCGAAGTCGGCATCGCGGATCGACAGCTGCAGTTTGCCGCCGCCGTCGAAATCACGCTGCGTCGCCTCCAGATGTGCGGTCAGCTCGCCGCCTTCGAAGGCGCTGTCGCCGATATCTAATTTCGCCTCGCCGCCGGTCACGATCATGCTGGCGCCGACATCGGAAAGCTCGAAGAGGCCCATCTGCGCGCGCCGCGCCGAAAGTCTGACGTCGATGTCAAGCAGTTGCAGCGGTTCGCGCATGCCTTTGGAGATTTCCTCTGCCTCGCCGGCGGCGAGCCTGAGCGCAAAGGCATCGAGGAAAGGTTTGAGGTTCATCTGGTCGAAGGCAAGCGTGCCGCCGATCTTCGGCCGTCTGCCGGGCACGGTCGAAAGATCCATCACGCCGGTAGCGCTTGCCTCGTTCAGCGACAGGCTGAGATCGTTGAAGCGCAGGCCGCTCCCCGACGACATGATGTCGGATTCCAGCGATGCGCTCTTCAGCGTTCCGATGCCGGGGATCGATTTGCCCGACCATGTGAGAAGCGCCGGCACATCGGGAATGCTTGCGGCGATATTGCCGGAAACGGCCGAAAGGCGGGCGATGCTGGCAATTCCCTGGAAACGCGCCGTCAGCAGGTTTGACGTCAGCGATGCCCGCGTCTCGGCGCTCTTGCCGGCAAAAACGAGCAGCGGCTGGCGCGAGGCGAAATCGACCTTCAGGTCCTCGCCGTCGATGCGGGCGATGACGACGGCCGAGATCGCGCCTGAGAGCCGCGGCCAGGCGATGTCGGCCGTGACGCTGTCGAAATTGTAGGTCTTGGCGCTCCCGATGTCGGTGACCGCAAGCGTGCCGTCCTCGACGGTCACCGCGCCAATCTCGGCATCGAGAGCCGGATCGAGCACCTCGGCTCCGTTTTCGTAGCGCACGCCGCTGATCGCACGGGCGAGCAGGCCGGCATAACTCCAGTCGATCAGGCCTTTTTCGTCACGCGTCAGCGCCAAGTTGGGGCGCAGCAGATGGAATTCGTGGAAACTCGTCCGGCCTCTCAGCGCATCGATGAGGCTGAAATCGGCCGACAGGCTTTCGATGCTGCCGAGCAGTTTATCGCCGCTTTCGCGCGGCTGGCGGATCGTAACCTCGTTCAGCGTGATGCGTGGCGTCGGCCAGAATTCGAGAACCGGATTGCCTTCGATCTCGGCCTGATAGCCCGTCCATTTCGACAGCGCGTCCTCGATGCCGGAGCGCACGAAACCGGTCGTGATGAGATAGGGCGCGGCCACCCTCAGCGCCACGAAAAGCCCAAGCGCGATCAGCAGCAGCACGGTCGAAACACGCGCGAAGGCCGGCAGCCAGCGCGAAACGGGTCCGATCTTCCTGCGCCACCTGCGATGTCTTGACGTACCCATGATCTCCGCCGGTCATTCAGCCGGTTAAGCCGTTAAGCGCTGATTTCGCCGGATATAGGAAATATCGGGCAGATGCAAATCCCTCCAGCGCCGCGTGTGCGCGGGTATTTTGAATCGACGCTGAGATCGGTTGCGCTTTCCGCCCTGTTCGCCGGACTTTGGATGCGCTCGGGTTCCGCCCTTTATAATGCAATGCAGCATGATATAAAGGCGAGATTGGGGAGGAGGATTTGAATGCAGGACAACAGACCACTTTGGGTGCCATCGGACGTAGCCGTCGCAAAAAGCCCGATCCATGCCTTTATGGCGCGCTGCAATGCAGACTTCGGGCTATCGCTTTCGGGCTTTGAGGACCTGCATGCATGGTCTGTCGCCGAGCGGGAGAAATTCTGGTCGACCGTCTGGGATTTCTGCGGCGTGAAGGGAAAACGTGGCGGGGAAGTGCTGATCGACGGCGACAGCATGCTCGGCGCCCGCTTCTTTCCCGAGGCGACGCTGAACTTCGCCGAAAACCTGCTGCCCGGCCGCGGCGAGGGCGACGCCATCCTCTTTCGCGGCGAGGATAAGGTCGAGGATCGCTGGTCGTGGGATCGGCTGCGCGCGCTGGTCTCGAGGCTGCAGCAGGCCTTCAAGGCGCAGGGTATCGGCGAAGGCGACCGCATCGCCGCCATGATGCCGAACATGCCGGAGACCGTCGCCGCCATGCTGGCGGCCGCCTCGATCGGCGCCATCTGGTCGTCCTGCTCCCCCGATTTCGGCGAACAGGGCGTGCTCGACCGTTTCGGCCAGATCGGCCCGAAGCTCTTCATCGCTTGCGATGCCTATTGGTATTCGGGTAAGCTGCAGGATGTCGGGGCCAAAGTCGCCGCGGTGGCGAAAAGCCTGGGCGTCCCGACGATCGTCGTCCACTATGCCGGCGACGCGGACGCGGTGGCGCGCGCAACGCCTGGCGCTTCGACGCTGGAGGCCTTCGTCGCCCCCTATGCTGCAAGAGAGGTCGAGTTCACGCCGCTCGCCTTCGCCCATCCGCTCTACATCCTCTTTTCCTCCGGCACGACGGGCGTGCCGAAATGCATCGTTCATTCGGCCGGCGGCACGCTGTTGCAGCACCTCAAGGAGCAGCGGCTGCATTGCGGCCTCGAGGCCGGCGAGAGGCTCTTCTACTTCACCACCTGCGGCTGGATGATGTGGAACTGGCTGGTCAGCGGTCTTGCCAGCGGCGCCACGCTCTGCCTGTTCGACGGATCGCCGTTTGCGCCCGACGGCAACGTGCTGTTCGACTATGCCGAGGCCGAAAAATTCGCGATCTTCGGCACCTCCGCGAAATATATCGATGCGGTGCGCAAGAGCGGGCTGACGCCGCGCCAAAGCCACGATCTCTCCAGCCTGCGACTGATGACCTCGACCGGCTCGCCGTTGTCGCCCGAAGGATTCACCTTCGTCTATGAGGGCATCAAGGCAGATGTGCAACTCGCCTCGATCTCCGGCGGCACCGATATCGTCTCCTGTTTCGTGCTCGGCAATCCACTGCAGCCGGTCTGGCGGGGCGAGATCCAGGGGCCAGGCCTCGGCCTTGCCGTCGACGTCTGGAACGATGACGGCAAGCCGGTGCGCGGCGAGAAGGGCGAACTCGTCTGCACCAAGGCCTTCCCCTCGATGCCGATCATGTTCTGGAACGATCTCGACGGCGCCAAATATCGCGCCGCCTATTTCGACCGGTTCGACAATGTCTGGTGCCACGGCGATTTTGCCGAATGGACGGAACATGGCGGCTTGATCATCCACGGCCGCTCGGATGCGACGCTCAATCCCGGCGGCGTGCGCATCGGCACGGCCGAGATCTATAATCAGGTCGAGCAGATGGCGGAGGTGGCCGAGGCGCTGTGCATCGGCCAGGAATGGGATGATGACGTGCGCGTCATCCTTTTCGTTCGCCTGGCAGCGGGCGTGACGCTGACCGAGGATCTGGTCAAGGCGATCAAGACACGGATACGCACCGGCGCCTCGCCGCGCCATGTGCCGGCCAAGGTCATCGCCGTTGCCGATATTCCCCGCACCAAGTCAGGCAAGATCGTCGAGCTTGCGGTGCGCGAGGTTGTGCATGGCCGGCCGGTGAAAAACCAGGAAGCGCTCGCCAATCCCGAGGCGCTGCGGCTCTTTGCGGGCTTGAGCGAACTCAAGGACTGATAAGGAATCGTAAACCACAAGCTTTCACCATTCAGCAATCCCCTGTCATGGAAACCTTTCGTTAAGAAAGGTTAGGCAAAGGTTGGAGTAACTTGGGGGCCGCACATGAACGAGGCGGCCTGAAGCCCTACAGTGCCGCGCGTTTCAGACGCGCAAAGGACGCTGTAGCACTTTAAGTTGCTGCATGATTCCTGAAATCGATTCCGATTTAGGAATCATGCAGGCGGGCTTACGAAACATGACGTTGATCGACTGAGCTCTTGTTGAACAGCACCAAATTTAAAGGCAGCCTCTGGCTGCCTTTTTTTCGCTGCGCCCGAGATTAAGGATCAGCCGGCCAGCACGCGCTGCGACGGGAAGGTGATTTCGACGAGCGTGCCTTCGTTCGGCGCCGAATTGATCGAGAATGTCGCCCGGTTGGCATCGACCATCGCCTTGGTCAGCGGCAGGCCGAGCCCGGTGCCGTCGCCGCGATGGCGCGACTGCGTCGAGGAGACCTGCCGGAACGGCTTCATCGCATGGTCGAGCTCGGCGCGCGTCATGCCGATGCCGGTATCGCGGACCCGCAACACCACGCTGCCATTCGCCTCGTAGGAGGTGGAGACGACGATCTGCCCGCCCGACGGGGTAAAGCGGATGGCGTTCGACAGGATGTTGAGCGCGATCTGCTTGATCGAGCGCAGATCGGCCACGACATCGGGCACCGCATGCGACAGCGCCGTGCGGATGATGACGCGCTGGCCATTCGCCTGCGGCTGGACCAGCGCCACCGCCTCCGAGACCGCCTCGTTGAGGCCGACGGCGGCAAAATCGAGATCCATCTCGCCAGCCTCGATCTTCGAAATGTCGAGCAGGTCGTTGACGATGTCGAGGACGTGTCGGCCGGAGCGGCCGATATCGTTGGCATATTCGATATAGCGGGGATGGCCGATCGGACCGAAGCGCTCGCCGGCCATCATGTCGGAAAAGCCGATAATGGCGTTGAGCGGCGTGCGGATTTCGTGGCTGACGCGGGCGAGGAAATCGGTCTTGTGGGCATTGGCGGTTTCGGCCGCCCCCTTGGCGTTGCGCAGCTCGTCCTCGGTGCGCTTCCATTGGGTGATATCGCGGATGACGGCACAATAGCCATTCGAGGAGGTGAGCCGGCCCATCGTCATGAACAGCGGCACGAAGCCGCCGGCGGCCTCGCGGCCGATCACCTCGCGCCCGTCGTTCAAGACGCTGGCGACGCCATGGCCGGAGAGGCCGTTCAGATAGTCGAGAACGGCTTTCTGGCTCTCATGGGCAAACAGCATGACGAAGGGTTTGCCGCGCGTCTCCTGTTCGTCATAATTGAAAAGCGCGCTGGCCGAGCGGTTCATCGAGCGGATGTCGCCCTCCGTGCCGATGACGACGACGCCGTCGGTCGCCGTTTCCAGGATCGAGCGCAATTCCTCTACTTCGACCTGAAGCTTGGCCACCTTCTCGACCATCCGCTCGGGGCGGGCTTCGGACCGGCCGGCGTCAGCGCGGGCGTCTTCCTTGCCTTCCACCGGCATCAGCGCCAGCATCAGCGCGTTGGCATCTTCCCAGCGCACCGATTGCAGCCGAGCGGTGACCGGCGTCAACGTGTCGTCGGCCTTGACCAGCATCATGGTGCCGGAGCCCGTGGCATTCTCCTCGAGTTCGCGGCGCTGCAGCAGAGCTTCGATGCCACCCACGTCGCGCAGCGCATCGAGGGACGAATAGCCCGTCAGCCGCATGAATTCGGGATTGGCATGCATCAGCGCGTCGCCGACATGGATGAGCACAGCGACAGGCAGTTGGTCGACCGTTCCGGCCGACAGCCCGTCGGTCATCTTGACCCGCGGCGGGATGAAGCTTGTGAGAACCTCGATCTGACTCACCGTCTCCTCGAGCCCTTCCGTCGCCTCGTCCTCTTCTATGGCGGCGGGCGCTTCAGCCTCCTCTTGCAGCGCCTCGGCCGCGTTCTCGAAGATCGCTTCCTGCGGCGCCGGCTCCTCGGCCGAAGCGATGTCGGCCGTATCGGCGAGCGGCGTTTCGTCCTTGAAAGTTTCCGGATTCGAGATCTCTTCGAAAGCCGCCGTTTCCGTGGCGCCGGCGTCGCTCGGCGCCGGAGCGGCAGGATCTTCGTTGCGGGCGCCGAAGGCTTCCAGGCGCTTGGCGATTTCGCGGAAATTCGCCTGTTCGGCGGCCGTCAGCGCGGCGCCCGTGCTGTGAAGCTGAACGACCTTGTCGGTGAAACGGCGATTGGGTGTTTCGACGATGCGAAGCGCCGGCGGTTCGTCTGCAGAATCTTCCCGGTCGGGTGTCTCGACGCTCGTCCCTTCGCCGGTCACCGCTTCCGGGGCCGTCTCTTCGGCCTGCGGCGCGGCTGCTGCCGGCGTCTCAAGCCCGTTCTCGTCCGCCACGGGCGGTTCCGCCGTGGCCTCCTCGGACGTGGCTTCCATGTCAGGCGCCGGTTCGGCGACAGGCTCGGCGATCGGGCCGAGGCTTGCCGCATCATGGCCGACGCCATCCGGGCCGAGCGTCAGGCCAAGCGCCAGCGGATCCTCCTGCGCGTCGGAGAGCCTGACGACGCCGAAGCCGCGGAAACCGTCGAAGTCGCGGTTGCGGGTATAGGTCGGCAGTGCCGCGAGATCGACCGGAACGACGAGGCTGGTGCCTTCGACCGGCCACAGGATCGTCTTGCCCGACCATGTGTCGCGGCGCGCGAGCGCCTCGGACAGCTTGCCGTCCGGATCCAGGTTGAAAAGGGCGGCGATATCGCTGAAGGCGGAGCCGATGATGGCGGATGCATGCGGACCGACGGCCTCGGCAAATTCGTGGCTGACCTCGCTGAACCGGCCTTCCGCATCGATCTTCCAGACGAAGCGCGTGGCGCGGCTGTTCGGCCGGAAGACGAAGCCGGGCTCCGGTGCAAGCGCCGGGGCAGGGGACGTGTCGGAAATCAAGGGCGCCGCAGCGGCCGGCGCTTCACTGGCCATGGCCGGCGTCTCTTCTACGGGCGTCTGGCCGGCTTCGGCCGGTTCTGCCGTCCCGTTCGTTTCCGCGGTCGCGTCAGCCGAATGGGCCGAACCGTCTTCGACGAGCGCGGTAGGCTCGGCGGCCTCATCCGCACCGCTGTCGATTACGCCGTCATCGTTTTCCGGCGCCTCGTCTTCACCCCGGTGCATCTCCGCGGTCGTTTCGTCGGCGGATGCGGCGGCCGCCTCTGCCGGCTGTTCGCTTTCGACGGCGATCTCTTCGAGGGTCTCCTCGACCTCTTCGATGTCCGACACCGCGTCGACGATCTCGGTCAAGCCGGTTGCTGCGACCGGTTCTTCCGGGGAGTTCGGCCGGCGGTGCGCTTGCTTCCCCTGCGGGCGCGTCAGCCGCCTGCGGCGGAGCATCAACAGCGTCGAGGACGGGTGCATCGACTGTGTCGAGCACAGGTGCATCAACTGAATCGAGCCCGGGCGCATCGACCGCGTCGAGATGACCGATCGCGGTCTCCACGGCAAACAGCAGATTGAGCGGCGGGTCGTCGCTAAGCTTGCCGACCGCGGCCGGGAGATAACCCCGGCCGGTGGCAACCGGGCGCTTCACCAATCGGTCGGGATGCGCGCCGGCAAGATTGATCAGGGTCTTGGCAGTCTCGCCGGAGATGGCAAGCGAGGCAAAGCCCGGCGAGGCGGCGATGACCTCGCCATTTGCGCCGATGACGGCCATATGCGTGTCGGGATCGTCGAGCCCCTGCAGCATCTGGGCGGCCGAGGCGTCCGATGCAAGCGGCCTTGCCGAGACCGGCACCGAAAATAAAATGGCCTTTTCGCCCTGGGAAAGCCGGATCAGTTCGGCCGCCGCCTGCACCTGCGCGCGCTGGAAGCCTTTGGCGACGCGGATCATCAGGCTGCGCTTGTCGCCGATATCGGCGAGCTGGCGCGCTGCCGTCTCCAACTGGCGGAAGGTAATGTCGGTACGGTCGACGCCTTGATCGAGCAGGTCATAGACCGCCGAATGGCCGAAAAGCTCGGCCCCCGCGCCGTTCGCCCAGAGCAGCCGGGCAAGATCGGCCGAAAACAGCACCATCGCCTCGCCGCGTGAAAAGCGTTCCCGCACCCGCGCATGCACGGCGATATCGATGAACGGATATTGGACTGCAGGCATGATCGAACCTTGTCGCTGTCGGCCTTCTAAATTAACGGCTTATTAATAACTGCAGGTCGCATGCCGGTCCAGAACAGCGGGGTAGTTTCGGCCTACAGGGTTAACGACTTGTGCGCTGCACAATAATTGTTGCAATGCACAATGAAATGCCCTATATAGACGTCATTCGATGATCACAGGCAGCGACTGCCTCAACCCAAAGGAATGCGACATGGCTACCATAAAGACCGATGACGTTTTTTCAATCGCTTCTTTCGACCCCTCCAAGTTCGCGGAATCCTTCCGTGATTTCGCTGAAAAGGGCGCTCAGCAGTCGAAGGACGCCTATGCCAAGCTGAAGACCGCTGGCGAGGAAGCCGGCAAGACGCTCGAAGCCACCGTCCAGACGGCCCAGGCCGGCACCGTCGAGATCGGCCTGAAGGCGATCGACGCTCTGCGTGTCAATGCCGAGAGCTCGCTCTCGCACATGGAAGCCCTGCTCGGCGTCAAGTCCCCCGCCGAATTTTTCGAGCTGCAGACCTCGTTCCTGCGCAAGCAGGCCGAGCTCGCCGTCGAGCAGGCGAAGTCGATGCAGGAAACCACCAAGCAGGTGGCCGAAAAGCTCGCAAAACCCTCCAAGGAAGCCGCCGAAAAGGCCATGGCCTCCTTCAAGGTTGCCTGATCGGTCTTTGCCGATTGCAAACAAAAAGGCTGGACCCCGCGTCCAGCCTTTTTGTATATTGACGAGGAATGGGGCTTGAATTCATCGCCAAGTCCTCGTATGTGACCCCCATCGCGCCCGGCGCGGTTTATGCGGTTGTAGCTCAGTTGGTTAGAGCGCAGGTTTGTGGCACCTGAGGTCGGAGGTTCGAGACCCCCCAACCGTACCATTCTTCTCTACGTTGACTCTCCATAAACAGATCAGTTTAGCCGAGGTGATCTTGACCTTCGGCCCTCTGCCAAGAGGGGCGGCCTTTGACTTCTCACGCCCGGGAGAGCCGACGGAAAACGGTTGATCACAATTCCCTGAATAGTCCGCTGCAGTGTCTCAGATCGGTCCCGTAAGACGACAACGGGATTCTATCGTCAGATATCGTTACCTGTTGTTCCCATCGAGCCTCTCTAGCTGCTCCAAGCATACGGTTTTCACCAGGCTAAGCAGCAGGACGGCTTGCTCTGCAAGCCATCGAAGAGCCTCCTCGCTGATCTCAAAATGCTTAGAATACCGCGCCTTAACATAGGCCTCGTTTAGCGTATTGAACCACGCGCGCTCTCGATGTTGGTCGCGAGGAAAGGCCTCTGCCAGACGCCGGTCCTGTTCCTCTGCAAGAGAGCGAAGGAATTTGATGTTGTGGGAAGGTGGGCCGTAATTGGTAAGCGTTAGCAGGACGCAAGAATAGGCCTGCTCTATCGATTGGTGGAGCTCGAAGGCTGCGTTTTCAATATAGTGCCGATCAATTGCTAACATTGCCATCTGCAGAAAGCGCGTCGCTGCCCGAAACCTCTGCTCGAAATGATCGTCCGCAACCTTAAAAAGATCTGCCGGAGAGAGAGACTTGGGTTCCGCTAGTGGCTCATCATCGAGTTCGTATACGACGATGCCTTCTTTGCGGACGTCCGAGAAGAAGTATTGCCCCTCCTTCAGATAGGTGTTCACCTCACGCCTGGAGTGGACGATGAAGCTCACCGGCGTTTCGATCGACTTGTCGTGGATTAATCGGTCGGCGGCCTTGTGCCAGTACTCGGCGAAGTCGCAGAGCTTGCGGTTGTTGACAATGATCAGGAGATCGAAATCCGAGCGATAACCCTTCATCGTGAACGGCTCATCCACCCAGCCGCCCTTGGCGTAGGAGCCGAACAGGATGATCTTCAGGATGCGTCCGCGCTTCTTGAATTCCGCCGTGCCGTCCTTCAGCACGTCTTCGAACTCCTCGTGCAGGATCTCCAGAACCCGGCTGAGTTCTCGCTGTTTGCGAAGCGGCATATGATCGAGCGACGACTTCATGAGCAATCCGATAGGCGAAAGATCCTATACCGTCCACCGGGATTTTTAACACCGCCTGATTTTAAGACCCTGCCACCCGCGCTAGAGATTGATGAAAAGCTTCAAGCTTGAGCACCAGGCTCATCCGATCCGGGGGGCTTGGAACTCCGTCGAATGAGGAATGTGGTACAAAATTCCATTATACTGACTTGCATAAAATAGTATAATTGTCTATTGGTCGAAATTGATGAGACTCGGCGCGAAAACGATTGGGCAACGCGAGAGGGCGTCTGTCGTTCGATCCGACACTTTTTAAGTGCGACGCCGCCGGCTGCTGCAGCTATTCCGCACGAGGACAATCATGGCGATAATGTTCGTCAGAGCGCAGGTCATAAGCCGGGGAGCCGGGCGAAACATCGTAGCGGCCGCCGCATATCGCCATCGTACGCGGATGATGGACGAGCAGGCCGGCGCGTCGTTCAGCTATCGGGGCGGAGCTTCCGAACTCGTTCATGAAGAGTTGGCTCTTCCGGACCAGGCGCCGGCCTGGCTGCTGTCGGCGAGCGAGGGACGTTCCGTCGCTCATGCTTCCGAAGCTCTGTGGAATGCCGTTGAGACTTTCGAGACGCGGGCGGACGCGCGGCTGGCGCGCGAACTGATCATCGCGCTGCCGGAAGAGCTGACGCGAGCCGAGAACGTCGCTTTGGTGCGCGAATTCGTCCGCGACAATTTCACGGCGAAGGGGATGGTCGCCGACTGGGTCTATCATGACAAGGACGGCAACCCGCACATCCATCTGATGACGACGCTGCGGCCCCTGACCGAGGAGGGGTTCGGCCCGAAAGGCACTCCGATTTTGGCAGAAAATGGTGAACCGTTGCGTCTGGTCAAGCCGAACTGGCCGAACGGCAAGATCGTCTATAAGGTCTGGGGCGGCGACAAGGAAACCCTGAAAGCCTGGAAGATCGCCTGGGCCGAGACCGCCAACCGGCACCTGGCGCTTGCCGGCCACGACATCCGGCTTGATGGGCGGTCCTATGCCGAACAGGGTTTGGACGGCATCGCGCAGAAGCATCTCGGACCGGAGAAGGCGGCGCTGGCAAGAAAGGGCAGGGAGCTCTATTTCGCCCCGGCCGATCTTGCCCGCCGCCAGGAAATGGCTGACCGGCTGCTTGCCGAGCCTGAGCTTCTGTTGACGCAGCTCGTCAACGAACGCTCCACCTTCGACGAACGCGACATCGCCAAGGCGCTGCATCGTTATGTCGACGATCCCTCCGACTTCGCCAACATCCGGGCGCGGCTGATGGCGTCGAACCAACTCGTCATGCTGAAGCCGCAGGAGATCGACACGGAGACGGGCAAGGCCTCCGAACCGGCGGTGTTCACCACGCGGGCTATGCTGCGCATCGAATATGACATGGCGCAGTCGGCGCGGGTTTTGTCGGAACGTCGCGGCTTCGGCGTTTCCGAGCGGCATGTGAAGATGGCGATCGAGAGCGTCGAGACGTTGGATCCGCAAAAGCGCTTTCGGCTCGATCCGGAACAGGTCGATGCGATCCGCCATGTCACCGGCGACGACGGCATCGCTGCTATCGTCGGTCTTGCCGGCGCCGGCAAATCGACGCTGCTTGCCGCTGCCCGTGTTGCCTGGGAAAGCCAAGGCCGCCGGGTGATCGGTGCCGCCCTTGCCGGCAAGGCTGCAGAAGGTCTCGAAGACAGTTCCGGCATCCGGTCGCGCACACTCGCCTCTTGGGAACTGACATGGGCCAGTGGCCGCGACACGCTGCACCGCGGCGACGTGGTGGTGATCGACGAGGCCGGCATGGTGTCGTCTCAGCAGATGGCCGGCGTGCTTGACATCGTCGAGCAGGCGGAGGCGAAGGTCGTGCTGGTCGGCGATGCGATGCAGCTGCAGCCGATCCAGGCGGGCGCGGCGTTTCGGGCGATCACCGAACGCATCGGTTTCGCTGAGCTTGCCGGCGTGCGCCGCCAGCGCCAGGAATGGGCACGCGACGCCTCGCGTCTGTTTGCGCGTGGCGAGGTCGACAAGGGCCTCGACGCCTATGCCCAACACGGGCGCCTGGTCGAGGCGCAGACACGCCAGGAAATCGTCGATCGCATCGTTGCCGATTGGACGGACGCGCGCAGAGAGGCAATCGGTCGATCTGTTTCCGAGGGCAGGGATGGCAGTCTTCGCGGCGACGAGCTGCTCGTGCTCGCCCACACCAACGCCGACGTCAAGCGTCTGAACGAGGCGCTGCGATCGGTGATGACAGGTGAGGGGGCGCTCGGCGAAAGCCGCAGCTTCCGAACCGAGCGGGGCGCACGCGAGTTTGCCGCCGGCGACCGCATCATCTTCCTGGAAAACGCCCGCTTCATCGAGCCGCGCGCCAGGCATTCTGGCCCGCAATATGTCAAGAACGGCATGCTCGGCACGGTCGTTTCCACCGGCGATGAGAAAGGCGAGGTTCTGCTGTCGGTGCGTCTCGACAATGGCAGCAAGGTCGTCTTCGGCGAGGACAGTTATCGCAATGTCGATCACGGCTATGCCGCGACCATTCACAAGTCTCAAGGCGCAACTGTCGACCGGGCCTTCGTTCTCGCCAGCGGCATGATGGATCGGCACTTGACCTATGTGTCGATGACCAGGCACCGCGACCGCGCCGATCTCTATGCGGCGAAGGAGGATTTTGCGGCAAAGCCCGAATGGGGACGCAAGGCACGTGTCGATCATGCCGCGGGTGTCACCGGCGAACTTGTCGAAACCGGAGAAACCAAATTCCGGCCCGACGACGAGGATGCCGACGACAGCCCCTATGCCGACATCAGGACCGACGACGGGGTCGTGCATCGGCTTTGGGGCGTGAGCCTGCCGAAGGCGCTCGAGGATGCCCGCGTCTTGGAAGGCGACACCGTCATGCTCAGAAAGGACGGTATCGAGCGGGTCAAGGTCCAGATTCCCATTGTTGACGAGAAGACAGGCCAGAAGCGCTACGAGGACAGAGAGGTCGACCGCAACGTCTGGACGGCAAAGCAGCTCGAAACCGCCACGGATCGCCAGGAGCGTATCGAGCGGGAAAGCCATCGGCCGGATGTGTTCAAGCAGCTGGTCGAGCGATTGTCGCGATCCGGCGCCAAGACGACGACGCTCGATTTTGAGAGCGAGGCCGGCTACCGCGCCCAGGCCGACGACTTCGCCAGGCGCCGGGGGATCGAGCATCTCTCTTTGGCTGCGGCCGAGATGGAGGAAAGCCTGTCGCGGCGCTGGGCGTGGGTTGCCGCGAAGCGGGAGCAGGTGGAAAAGCTCTGGGAGCGGGCAAGCGTGGCGCTCGGCTTTGCGATCGAGCGCGAACGGCGGATCTCCTACGACGAGCAACGAGCCGGAACGACAGCGGAAGTCCGCTCGCCCGATACACGCTATCTGATCCCGCCGGCCACCGCCTTTGCCAGGAGTGTCGACGAGGATGCGCGGCTGGCGCAGCTGTCATCCCCGGCCTGGAAGGAGCGGGAGGCGATCCTGTGGCCGATGCTCGAGAAGATCTATCGCGACCCCGATGCCGCGCTTGTCGCCCTGAACGCCCTGGCATCGAATACCAGCATCGCCCCGCGCGAGATCGCCAACAAGCTCGCTGCAGCCCCGGATCGGCTTGGCCGTCTGCGCGGTTCCGATCTTATGGTCGAAGGACGGGCGGCGCGTGACGAGCGCAAAGTCGCAATGGCCGCTTTGCAAGAATTGCTGCCGTTGGCCCGCGCTCATGCGACCGGGTTCCGCCGGAACGCCGAACGGTTCCACGCGCGCGAGGAGCGACGTCGAGCGCATATGTCACTGTCGGTTCCGGCGCTCTCCGACAAAGCTATGGCGCGCCTGATGGAGATCGAGGCGGTGCGCAGGCAGGGCGGGGACGACGCCTACAAGACGGCCTTTGCACTTGCCGCCGGGGACCGAATGGTCGTGCAGGAAGTCAAGGCCGTCAGCGATGCGGTATCTGCCCGCTTCGGCTGGAGCGCCTTCACGTCGAAGGCGGATGCGATCGCAGACCGCAATATGGTCGAGCGCATGCCGGGGGACCTCACGGATGAACGACGCGGAGAACTAACGCAGCTGTTCGAAGCCGTGCGGCGCTTTGCCGAGGAGCAGCACCTTGCCGAGCGTCGGGATCGCTCGAAGGTCGTCGCCGGCGCGAGTGCCGTTGCGGGGATAGAGGCCGCAGCGGAGAAAGACAATGTAGCCTTGCTGCCCATGCTTGCCGCCGTCACCGAGTTCAAGATTCCGGTCGACGACGAGGCGCGGTCGCGCGTTCTTGCTGCGCCTCTCTATCGCCAGCAGCGCGCCGCGCTGGCCGATGCCGCACGAATGGTCTGGCGTGATCCGGCGAGCGCCGTCGACAAGATCGAGGAGCTGCTCGGGAAAGGTTTTGCCGCCGATCGCATCACCGCCGCGGTGGCCAATGACCCGGCCGCCTACGGGGCGCTGCGCGGTTCCGATCGTCTCATGGACCGGATGCTGGCTGCCGGCCGGGAGCGGAAAGAGGCACTGCAGGCTATGCCGGAAGCCGCAGCGCGTCTGCGCTCGCTCGGAGCCGCCTATGCCAACATCCTCGATGCCGAGCGTCAGGTCATCACAGAAGAGCGGCGGCGCATGGCGGTTGCCATTCCTGCTTTGTCGAAAGCTGCGGAAGAGGCATTGACGCGTCTGACGGCCGCGGCACAGAAGGACGGCAGGAGGCTGGGCGTCTCCGCCGCTTCCCTCGATCCAGGCATTGGTCGTGAGTTTGCCGCAGTCAGCCGGGCGCTCGACGAACGCTTCGGTCGCAATGCCCTCGTCCGAGGTGACAAGGATCTCGTCAACCGCGTGCCGCCGGCGCAGCGCCGAGCCTTCGAGGCGATGCAGGAAAGGTTGAAGGTCCTGCAGCAGGCTGTCCGGCTGCAGAGCAGCGAGCAGATCATAACGGAACGGCGCCAACGGACGGCCAACCGCGCCCGCGTGGAGTCGATATGAACGGCGTTTAAACAAAAAGGAGAGATGCCGTCGGCCGTTCACCTAACCTCGACTGCGTGAAGCTGTAGGAGGTTCTCGCGGAAATACGCACTGCAGAAACGCGTGAATGCGACCAGCCCTTGAACGCTCCTGGTACGGCACCAGGACCTAGCTCTTCGCGAACGGGAATCGGGTCCGGCCGCCGACAGATTTGTCACCGAGCATAGAAATCTTCCATGTGAGCACGATGGGTCCGCCGCAGATTAAAAAGGGAAAGACCCCGAACCCGTCGTCCCAGCCAGAGACAATGACTCTCTGCACCCCTCAGAGCCGGGCAGGAGACAAGCCCAACCCTCTGGTTAATGCAGTACAGTTGAAGAGATCCCACGTCCACGAGCGCGTCGATAGTGCCACTGGTGAATCCCGGAAATGCGATTGGTCCGCCAATCCTGTCGGCAAACACTAACTGGTGCCAAGGAGGGCGGTCTGTTTCGACGGTACTCGACCGCGCCAACTCTCAGGTGAAACGTCCGTCCCGTCATTTCGATGGAACCCATGCCATATCCGCACCGTTCTCCAGGTTAACGGGAGAATATGCATGTCGAAAACCCTTCTCTACGGTGCGACGAAAATCGATGAGACCAACAGCGCCTATGCGCCGGTCGAGAGCTTGGCTGCCTTCCAGTGGAAGAACCGTGTCTTCATTCTTTTCGCCGACAAGGACAATGCTCGCGCGGCGCGCCAGGAAAACCAGCTGCTTTCGGATCGCGCGGCACTCGAAGAGCGCGATATGGTGATACTGAAGGTGTCGGCCGGTAATGTCCGGCCGCTTTTCGGCGCTGCCGATGGTCTCGACGGCGAAGCGATCCGCCACGATCTCGAGGGGTCGGAGGCCGGTGAATTCGCCGCCTTCCTGCTCGGCAAGGACGGAACAGTCAAACTCAAGGTCAGCGAGCCGATTAGCAATGGCGAGCTCTTCGCGATCATCGACAGCATGCCGATGCGCGCTGCCGAGACGCTGAAGCCGGACAAATAGCCCGACGAACATTGAAAACATGAAGGGAGGCGGTCATGTCCGTGCCCAACGAACCCATTCCCGATCAGCCGCCGATGCCGGCCCCCGGCTGGAAGCCGGTGCCGCCGATCACCGAACCGGAGCCGGACAGGCTGCCGGATGAAGCGCCGGTTCCCAATCCGGATGAGAATGACGAGCCGGCCAAACACGCCTCCGGGCGTTAAAGGAAAATCTGCCGTTCGGCGCTGACGAGTTCCTGCAGGAAGTCGACGACACTGCGGACGCGCACGAGGTCGCGCGCCGTTTCGTGATAGGTCGTCCAATAGGCTCGGCGGATCGAAACTTCGGGCAGAATGCGCTGAAGTTCCGGATATTGCCGGGCGATATAATCGTGCAGGATGCCGATGCCGGCGCCGGATCGCACCGCCTCCGTCTGGCCGATCGCCGTCGAGATTTCGAAACCGGCGTCCCAGCTGCGCATCACCTCGCCGGAGAAGTTCAGCGAGGCGGTGAAGAGCAGGTCCTCGACATAGCCGATGCGCGGATGCGCCTTCAGGGCCTCGACATCGCCAGGCCTGCCGTGGCGGGCGAGATAGTCGCGCGAGGCATAGAGGCCGAGCGTATAGTCCGTGAGCTTGGAGGAAACCAGACGGCCCTGCTCGGGACGCTCCAGCGTGATCGCGATATCCGCCTCGCGCTGCGACAGCGAGAAGGAGCGCGGCACCGGCACCAGCTGGATTTTTAAGGCCGGATGGCGCTCAATCAGCCTGCCCATGCGCGGCGCCAGAAACGATACGCCGAAGCCGTCGGGCGCGCCGACGCGCACCGTGCCGGCGATTGCTGTGTCGGTGTGGCCGAGATTGGCTTGCACTGCCAGCATTTCGGTTTCCATGCGCTCAGCGGCATGCAGGAAGACCCCGCCTTCGGCCGTCAGCTCGCAGCCATTCGTGCGGCGGACGAAAAGCCGCGTCTTCAACGCCTCTTCGAGCGACGTCAGCCGCCGCGAAAGCGTGGCATGATTGAGCCCCAATCGCTTCGAGGCGGCAAGGATCTGCCCGGTGCGGGCGACGGCAAGGAAAATGCGGACATCGTCCCAGTTCATGGCTTGGCACGCATGACAATCGGATCGACATCGATGAGCGTCAGCGATGTCACCATGCCGGCCGTCTCCCGCTTATATTTGAGGAAATGCGGTGTCCGCAGATGGGCCTCATAGGCTTCCTGGTCGGCGTAGACCTCGAGGATACGGATCTGGTTTGGATTGTTCCGGAGGGAAACGGCGCTGAGCGAGAGAACGCCGTCTTCCCGAGCAAGCGACGCTTCGATTTCTTCTGTAAGCAAGGCGCGGTAGGCTTCCAGCTTGGCCGGATGGATCTCCAGCTCCGCCATTCTGACGACAGGTTCCCGGCTCATCGGCTTGAGCTCTCCTTGGGTTTGACTTGTTCAAATGGGGTGCCAAGTTTGAAAATATCAGCACCCGATGCAACAATCGAGCTATAATATGCGCACAACGGTTGCTTATATCAGCGCATTGATTTGTGCAAATTGAAGTGCGATTGTAGGCCATCCAAACAGGAGGAACATCCATGCGTGAGATCGGACATTTCATCGGCGGCCAGCAGGTTGCCGGCACCAGCGGCCGTGTCAGCAACGTCTACAATCCGGCAACCGGCGAAGTGCAGGCGACCGTCGCACTCGCAAGCGTCGAGGAATTGCGCGCCGCCGTCGAAAACGCCAAGGCTGCGCAGCCGAAATGGGCTGCCACCAATCCCCAGCGCCGCGCCCGCGTCTTCTTCAAGTTCGTCGAACTCTTGAACAAGCACATGGATGAACTGGCCGAAATGCTCTCCAAGGAGCACGGCAAGACGATCGAGGACGCCAAGGGCGACGTCATCCGCGGCCTCGAAGTCTGCGAATTCGTCTGCGGCATTCCGCATCTCGCCAAGGGCGAGTTCACCGAGGGTGCGGGTCCGGCGATCGACATGTATTCGATCCGCCAGCCGGTCGGCATCGGCGCCGGCATCACCCCCTTCAACTTCCCCGGCATGATCCCGATGTGGATGTTCGCGCCGGCGATCGCCTGCGGCAACGCCTTCATCCTGAAGCCATCCGAGCGTGATCCCACCTTGCCGATCCGTCTCGCCGAACTGATGATCGAGGCCGGACTGCCGGCCGGCATCCTCAATGTCGTCAACGGCGACAAGGGTGCGGTCGACGCGATCCTCACCGATCCCGATATCGGCGCCGTCTCCTTCGTCGGTTCGACGCCGATTGCCCGCTATGTCTACGGCACGGCAGCGATGAACGGCAAGCGCGCCCAGTGCTTCGGCGGTGCCAAGAACCACATGATCATCATGCCGGACGCCGATATGGATCAGGCCGTCAACGCGCTGATGGGCGCAGGCTACGGTTCGGCCGGCGAGCGCTGCATGGCGATCTCGGTGGCCGTCCCGGTCGGCGAGGAAACCGCCAACCGCCTCGTCGAGAAGCTGACGCCGAAAATCGAATCGCTGCGCATCGGCCCCTATACCGACGACAAGGCCGACATGGGCCCGCTCGTCACCAAGGAAGCCTATACCCGAGTTCGCGGCCTGATCGACCGCGGCATCGAGGAAGGTGCCAAGCTCGTCGTCGACGGGCGCGATTTCAAGCTCCAGGGTTATGAAGACGGCTATTTCGTCGGCGGCTGCCTGTTCGACCACGTCACGCCCGAGATGGACATCTACAAGACCGAGATCTTCGGACCTGTCCTTTCCGTCGTTCGCGCCGCGAACTACGAGGAAGCCCTGTCGCTGCCGATGAAGCACGAATATGGCAACGGCGTCGCCATCTACACCCGTGACGGCGATGCCGCCCGCGATTTCGCATCGCGCATTAATATCGGCATGATCGGCATCAACGTTCCGATCCCGGTTCCGCTCGCCTACCACTCCTTCGGCGGCTGGAAGGCATCGAGCTTCGGCGACCTCAACCAGCACGGCACAGACTCGATCAAGTTCTGGACCAAGACCAAGACCGTCACCGCCCGCTGGCCCTCCGGCATCAAGAGCGGCGCCGAATTCGTCATGCCGACGATGAAGTGATCCACGCGAACAATCGAACTGCAATTCGGGGGCCTTTCGGTCCCCGTTTTCGATTTCAGGTTGTTGATTTCTTCGCTCTTTGCTTTTCTGTTGGTGCGCCCGACACGTGATTCTCATCATGATGTGTTGGGCAATGTGCTGGGGGAACAAAGATCATGGACAACAGAGTGTCCGCGGGCGCCGCGGCAAATGCGTTTGAGCGTGCCCGGTTCACCGGCACGGCTTCGGAATATTTCGGCATCTGGATCGTCAACGTCCTGCTGACGATCGTAACGCTCGGCATCTATTCAGCCTGGGCGAAAGTGCGGCGCAACCGTTATTTCTACGGCAACACCGTAGTGCTCGGCCGCGCTTTCGAATATCACGCGAGCGGCATGCAAATATTCATCGGCCGCCTGATCGTGTTCGCCTTCATCGTGGTGGCCAACATTCTGGCAGCGATCCATCCGCTGTTCTCGGTCGTGACCACGGTCCTTGTGCTCATCGCGCTCCCCTGGCTGATCGTCAGAGGCCTTCGCTTCAATGCCCGCGTGACCAGCTACCGCAACGTGCGATTTGATTTCACCGGCACCGCCGGCGGCGCCTTCGTCTGCGTGATGCTCGGAAGCCTCGTCGCTTTCCTGTCGCTGGGACTGCTTGCGCCCTTCGCCAGCCGGTGGCTCAACCGCTATATCTTCAACAATCTCCGCTACGGCAATCGGCCTTTCGAGACCGATCCCAAGATCGGCACGCTCTACCGCGCGCTTCTCATACCGGCCCTGATGGTCGTGCTGGGCCTGGTCGTTCTCGCCGGGTTGGTTGCAATCGCGGTCGCCGGGATGCAGGCGAATGACCCCAGCGCAGTCGAGCATGACGCCGCTATGTTAATGATAGTGTCGGGAATGTATCTTGTCGTTTTCGGCCTCCTCATCGTCTATGGCCTTGCAGGCCTGATCTATAGGGCGGCCGTCCACAACGTCGTCTGGTCGTCGACGCGGATCGACGGTCGGCATCTCCTGAGAAGCGATCTTTCCCGGGCGCGTTATGCCTGGATCGCCATATCGAACGTTGTGGTGACGATGCTCACCCTCGGCCTGATGCGCCCCTGGGCGGCGGTTCGCCTGGCGCGTTATGTCGCCGAGCACACGGCGATTCGCATCGACGGCGAAATCGGCGAGGTCTTTACGCAGTTTCAAACGGCTGGCGCCGCCGTCGGTGCGGAATATATGAGCATGGAAGGGATCGATTTTGGTTTCTGACGCAGACATCATCGCGAGAGGGGATTGGTATCCGCCGCACTCGAGCGGCTCCGTTCCCGCCCGCCTGCTGTCGCGCAGCGGGCGCCTGCTCGCCGTAACCGAAGAGGATGTCGCTCTTTCGGATAGCGCGGCCGGAGAGGTCTCCTTTACACAGCGCGTCGGGTCGATCCCCCGACGCGCCGTCTTTGCCGACGGCTCGATCTTCGAGAGTGGCGAGAATGATGCCATCGACGCCTTCCTTGGCGGCGGCGGAAGAAGCGGCTGGGTGCATCGGCTGGAGGAATTTCATCCTCGCATCTTCGTCTTCGCGGCCGCGGTCGTTCTGCTCGCCGTCGCAATCTATCGTTACGCGCTGCCGGCGCTCGTCGAAGTCGCCATCTTCGTGACGCCGCCTGTGGTCTCCGAAGCGATGTCCCGTGGCGCGCTCAATACGCTGGATACGACGGCACTGTCGCCCAGCCACCTGACGCCCTCCAGGCAGGCCGAAATCGCCGGCCGCTTTAACCAAGTGGCCGCCAATGCCGAAGGCGGTGCCAACCGTTATGTGCTGAATTTCCGCGATGGCGGCGTGATCGGGGCCAATGCTTTCGCGCTTCCCGACGGCAATATCGTCATCACCGACGAGCTGGTGGAGCTGGCGGGCGGCGACGATGAGATGATAACCGGCGTTCTCGCCCACGAGGTCGGTCATGTCGAATACAAGCACAGCCTCCGGCAGCTTTATCGCGCCGCAGGTGTGGCCGGCCTCGTCATGCTGATTGCCGGCGATGTCGGCTCTGGCGTCGAGGATATCCTGACACAGGGCGGCGGTCTGCTTGCATTGTCCTATTCACGCAGTGCCGAGGCCGAGGCCGATCGGCGCTCGGTGGAACTGATGCGCAAGGCCGGCATGGATCCTGTTGCGATCGCCCGTTTTTTCGATCTCCTGGAAACCAAGCTCGGTGATCATTCCCGCACCAGCATGCTCTCAACCCATCCAGGCACGCCTGAGCGCAAGCAGGCCATCCTCGACTATAATGAGATCTTTGAGCGGGATTGACGTCGCGGCAAATGGCCTCATAAGCTGATTGCGAATTTCATATTTTGGAATTGTTCAAAACTAGCAAACCGCCTATATAGGTCTGAATAGCACGAGTCAGGAGATCGGCATGCGGTTGACGAAGCAGACCAACTATGCGGTTCGCATGTTGATGTATTGTGCTGCCAATGAAGGGCAGCTGAGCCGGATTCCGGAAATCGCCAAGGCTTACGGCGTTTCTGAACTCTTTCTTTTCAAGATCCTTCAGCCGCTGAACAAGGCAGGTCTGGTCGAAACCGTGCGCGGCCGCAACGGCGGCGTGCGGCTCGGCAAGCCGGCGGCCGACATCACCCTCTTCGACGTCGTCAGGGTGACGGAAGACAGTTTCGCCATGGCCGAATGCTTCGAGGATGACGGCGTGGTGGAATGCCCGCTGGTCGACAGCTGCGGCCTGAATTCGGCGCTGCGCAAGGCGCTCAATGCCTTCTTCGCCGTGCTATCGGAATATACCATCGACGATCTCGTCAAGGCGCGTCCTCAAATCAATTTCCTTCTTGGACTGACCGGCGAACAGGAATACCGCAAGCCCGCGATCGTCGTGCCGGCCGCCTGAATTCGCAGCAGAACAGACTTGTAAAACCGCGGTTGCCCCGGCAGCCGCGGTTTTTGTTTGCGGCGTTTTCGCCGGGCTCGGGGATGCGGAAATGGTCATTATGCGCAGCTCAGGAGGTGCAATATCCAAAATGCGACGAAATTCCGCGGGTTTTTATCCGAATATTTCTAATTGAGGCTGATTTTTGACCGAAAATTTCTAAAATTGTCCAACTGGAAAAATTTTCTCCGTAGCCCGTTGCTTTCAGTAGATAAATGTCGTTCCATCGACCGTCGATCGGGATGCCTATCTGCGGTCTCCAGACATCAAAAAAGAACAACCGGGAAACAATACTATGAAAAAGATCTCTGTCATGCTGGCAGCGACGGCCCTGATTTCGGTCATGGCGACGTCGGCCTGGTCCAAGACCCTTGTCTATTGCTCCGAGGGCTCGCCGGAAGGCTTCGACCCGAGCCTCTACACGGCAGGGACGACCTTCGACGCGTCGTCGCGCACCGTCTACAGCCGCCTCGTCGAATTCAAGCATGGCGGTACCGAGATCGAACCCGGTCTGGCCGATAGCTGGAGCGTTTCGGACGATGGCAAGGAATACACCTTCAAGCTTCATCCCGGCGTCAAGTTCCAGACCACCGACTTCTTCACGCCGACGCGCGATTTCAACGCCGACGACGTCGTGTTCTCCTTCGAGCGCCAGCTGAAATCCGATAATCCGTGGAACAAGTATGTCGAGGGCGGCTCCTACGAATACGCCGCCGGCATGGGCTTCCCGGAGCTGATCAAGTCGGTCGAGAAGGTCGATGACCTCACCGTCAAGTTCACGCTCAACCACCCGGAAGCGCCGTTCCTGGCCGACCTCGCCATGGACTTCGCTTCGATCGTTTCCAAGGAATATGCCGACAAACTTGCCGCCGACGGCAAGATGGCGCAGCTCAACCAGCAGCCGCTCGGCACCGGCCCCTTCACCTTCGTTGCCTACCAGCCGGATGCCGTCATCCGCTACAAGGCGAACGAAACCTATTTCAAGGGCAAGGAAAAGATCGACGATCTGGTTTTCGCCATCACCTCTGATGCGGCTGTCCGCGCTCAGAAGCTGAAGGCTGGCGAATGCCACCTGATTCCTTATCCGAATGCCGCCGACGTCCCGGAACTGAAGAAGGATGAAAATCTGGTCGTTCAAGAGCAGCCCGGCCTCAATGTCAGCTACCTCGCCTACAACACGCAGATGGCTCCCTTCGATAAGCCGGAGGTTCGCCGCGCGCTCAACATGGCGATCAACAAGCAGGCGATCGTCGACGCCGTTTTCCAGGGTGCGGCCACCGTTGCCAAGAACCCGATCCCGCCGACCATGTGGTCTTATAACGACGCCGTTCAGGACGACAAGTATGATCCGGACGCCGCCAAGAAGGCGCTTGCCGATGCCGGGGTCAAGGATCTCAGCATGAAGGTCTGGGCGATGCCGGTGTCGCGTCCCTACATGCTGAACGCGCGCCGTGCCGCTGAACTGATCCAGGCCGATTTCGCCAAGATCGGCGTCAAGGTCGAGATCGTTACTCATGAATGGGCCGAATATTTGAAGCTCTCTTCCGACGTGAAGCGCGACGGCGCCGTCATCCTCGGCTGGACCGGCGACAACGGCGACCCTGACAACTTCATGGATACGCTGCTCGGTTGCGATGCCGTCGGCGGCAACAATCGCGCCCAGTGGTGCAACAAGGAATATGACGACCTGATGACCAAGGCCAAGCTGACCGCCGATGTCGGCGAGCGCACCAAGGCCTACGAGCAGGCGCAGCTGATCTTTAAGAAGGAAGCACCCTGGGCGACCCTCGATCACTCGCTCGTCTTCGTTCCGATGAGCAAGAAGGTCTCCGGCTTCCACATGGACCCGCTCGGCATTCACCGCTTCGACGGCGTCGACGTATCCGAATAACAAGAATAATGTAAGAATGCCCGGCAGAGCTGGGCGCAGCCGGCGGTCAGGACCTCCCTGACCGCCGGAAACTATTGGACATCTGCCATGTTGCGTTTTTTCATCGGCCGCCTTGCGGTGCTGATCCCGACATTCCTCGGCGTTTCCCTGATAGCCTTCTCGTTCATCCGCATGCTCCCCGGCGATCCCGTCATGCTTCTGTCCGGTGAACGTGTCATGGCGCCGGAACGGCACGCCCAGATCATGCACGATCTCGGTTTCGACCGGCCCATGTATGTGCAGTATTTCGATTATCTCGGAAAGGTGTTGCAAGGCGATCTCGGAACCTCGATCGTCACCAAGCGGCCCGTTCTCGGCGAATTCCTGACGCTGTTTCCGGCGACACTCGAACTTTCCTTCTGTGCCATCATGCTCGCCGTCTGTCTTGGCGTGCCCGCCGGCATCTTTGCCGCCGTCAAGCGAGGCACCTGGTTCGATCAGAGCGTGATGGGTATTGCCCTGATCGGCTATTCCATGCCGATTTTCTGGTGGGGCCTGCTGCTGATCATTTTCTTCTCCGGCTACCTAGGCTGGACGCCTGTTTCCGGCCGCATCTCGCTCATGTATTTCTTCAAGCCGGTGACTGGCTTCATGCTGATCGACAGCCTGCTGTCGGGCCAGAAGGGGGCGTTTTCCTCGGCAGTCAGCTATCTCATCCTTCCGACAATCGTGCTGGCCACCATCCCGCTTGCCGTCATCGCCCGCCAGACGCGCTCGGCGATGCTCGAGGTTCTGGGCGAGGACTACGTCCGCACGGCTCGCTCGAAAGGTTTAAAGCCGTTGCGCGTCGTCGGCGTGCATGCGCTGCGCAACGCGATGATCCCCGTCATCACCACGATCGGCCTGCAGATCGGCGTTCTTCTTGCCGGCGCCATCCTCACCGAGACGATCTTCTCCTGGCCGGGCATCGGCAAATGGATGGTCGATTCGGTGTTTAAGCGCGATTACGCCGTGGTCCAGGGCGGCCTTCTGCTGATCGCCGGCGTCATCATGCTGGTCAATCTGATTGTTGATGTCCTTTACGGCTTCATCAATCCGCGCATTCGTTACTAGGAGCGGTCCATGAGCACGGTCACCGTCAAAACCGGCCAGCCATCCGCCGCTGCGGAGTTCTGGCACTATTTCTCCCGCAACAAGGGCGCCGTCATCGGCCTCGTCATTTTCATCATTATCCTGGTCGTCGCAATCTTCGCGCCGATCTTTGCGCCGCATGCGCCGAACGAGCAGAACCGCCAGGCGCTGCTCGCCGTGCCTGCCTGGATGGAAGCCGGCAGCATCTCCTTCCCGCTCGGAACCGACGCTGTCGGCCGCGATATCCTGTCGCGCCTGATCTACGGCGCGCGCTTCTCGCTCTTCATCGGCGTCGTCGTCGTCACGCTTTCGGTCATCTGCGGCGTTCTGATCGGCCTGGTGGCCGGCTATTTCCGCGGCAAGATCGATACGGCGATCATGCGCCTGATGGATATCATCCTGGCCTTCCCGTCGTTGCTGCTTGCTCTCGTGCTGGTGGCCGTGCTGGGGCCGGGCCTGACCAACGCGATGATTGCGATTTCGTTGGTCAACCAGCCGCATTTCGTGCGGTTGACGCGCGCCTCTGTTATTTCAGAGCGCGAGAAGGAATATGTGATCGCCTCGCGTGTCGCCGGTGCCGGCACCCTGCGCCTGATGTTCAAGACAATCCTGCCGAACTGTCTTGGGCCGCTGATTGTCCAGGCGACGCTCGCCTTTTCGGCGGCGATCCTCGATGCCGCCGCCCTCGGTTTTCTCGGCATGGGCGCGCAGCCGCCGACACCCGAATGGGGAACCATGCTCGCCGAATCCCGTGAGTTCATCTCGCGCGCCTGGTGGGTCGTAACATTCCCGGGTCTTGCAATCCTCATCACCGTTCTTGCCATCAACCTGATGGGTGACGGCCTGCGCGATGCGCTTGACCCCAAGCTGAAGAGGTCGTGATGCCACTTCTCGAAATCGAAAACCTGACTGTCGAATTTCAGACCTCTTCCGGTCTCTTCCGCGCCGTCGACCGCGTCTCGCTCGCCTGCGACAAGGGTGAAATCCTGTCGGTCGTCGGTGAATCCGGCTCGGGCAAATCCGTCGCCATGCTGGCCCTGATGGGGCTTTTGCCCTGGACGGCGAAGATCACCGCCGACCGTATGCAGTTCGATGGCCAGGATCTGCGCGGCATTTCCGGCCGCCAGCGTCGCAGGATCGTCGGCAAGGACATGGCGATGATCTTCCAGGAGCCGATGTCGAGCCTTAACCCGTGCTTCACGGTCGGCTTCCAGCTGGGCGAGACCCTGCGCTTCCACATGGGCCTCAATAGGAAGGAGCGTCGCCAACGCTCGATCGAGCTCTTGAACCTGGTCGGAATTCCGGCGCCGGAGGATCGGCTGTCGAACTTCCCGCACCAGATGTCGGGCGGCATGAGCCAGCGCGTGATGATCGCCATGGCGCTCGCCTGCAATCCGAAGCTGTTGATCGCCGACGAGCCGACGACCGCGCTCGACGTGACGATCCAGGCGCAGATCCTCGATCTGCTGGTGCGCCTGCAGAAAGAGCACGGCATGGCGCTGGTGCTGATCACCCATGACATGGGTGTCGTTGCCGAAACCGCCGAGCGCGTGCAGGTGCAATATGCCGGCCAGAAGGTGGAGGAGCAGCCGGTAAAGGCGCTGTTCCGCGATCCGCACCACCCCTATACGGCCGCCCTGCTAGCCGCCCTGCCGGAGCGGGCCAAGGTCGGTCAGCGTCTTCCCTCGATCGCCGGCGTCGTGCCCGGCCAGCATGGCCGCCCGACAGGCTGTCTGTTCGCGCCGCGCTGCGGCTACGCCACGGTCGAATGCGATCGCGGTGTCGTGCGCCAGGGGCCGGAGCTCGGGCTGGCGCTCTGCAACTATCCTTTGAAAGACGGCAAGCCGCTCGGGCATCCCGGCGTCATGGTCAATGAAACTGCAGGAGACCTGGTATGACCGGCGCTGTTCTCGAGGGCAGGGATCTCGCCCGCTTCTACACCGTCAACCGCGGTCTCTTCAAAGCCGACGCCACCGTCAAGGCGCTGAACGGCGTCAGCTTCAGCCTCCATTCCGGCAAGACGCTCGCCGTCGTCGGCGAATCCGGTTGCGGCAAGTCGACACTCGCCCGCCTCGTCACCATGATCGAGGATCCGACGGCCGGCGAATTGCTGATCGACGGCAAGCCTGCGCGCATCGGCGACCGCAGCCTGCGCAGCCAGGTGCAGATCGTCTTCCAGAACCCCTACGGCTCGCTCAACCCGCGCCAGAAGGTCGGCTCGATCCTCGAAGAGCCGCTGAAGATCAACACCGATCTCAATGCCGCCGCCCGCCGCCGCAAGGTGGAGGAGATGATGGCTCGTGTCGGCCTGCGTCCGGAACACTATGGCCGCTATCCCCATATGTTCTCCGGCGGCCAGCGCCAGCGCATCGCCATCGCCCGCGCCCTGATGCTGCGGCCGAAGGTGCTGGTGCTCGACGAACCGGTTTCGGCTCTCGACCTGTCGATCCAGGCGCAGGTGCTGAACCTGTTGAGGGACCTGCAGAAGGAGATGGGCCTTGCCTATCTCTTCATCTCGCACGGCCTCTCCGTCGTCCACCACATCGCCGACGAGGTGATGGTGATGTATCTCGGCCGTCCGGTCGAAACCGGTCCCGCCGCCGAGGTCTTCGCCCGGCCGCGCCATCCCTATACGGCAGCCTTGCTGTCGGCGACACCGATCGCCGATCCGGAACGCGCCAAGAACCGTATCCGGCTGCAAGGCGAGTTGCCGTCGCCGCTAAAGCCGCCGTCCGGCTGTCACTTCAATCCGCGCTGCTGGAAGGCGCAGGATTATTGCCGTCAGGTTTCTCCCGAACTAAGTGGAGAAGGTGCGCAAAAATATGCCTGTCACTTCCCGCTCGATTGAGCGGGAAGCCGGAGTCTCGGAGGGAACATGCCGGGTGAGCTGAGGAAAAGACCCTATGCGATCATTGTCATGGGGGTCAGCGGCTGTGGCAAATCCTCGGTCGGCGAAAAGCTGGCGGAGGCCTTGCACCTCGCCTTCATCGAAGGCGATGCGCTGCATCCGACCGCCAACGTCGAGAAGATGTCGAAGGGCATTCCGCTGACCGATGAGGACAGGATGCCGTGGCTCGACCGCATCGGCGAAGACATCAAGGCTTCGCTTGCAAAAGGCGAGGGCATCATCGTCTCCTGCTCGGCGCTGAAGCGCATCTATCGCGACAGGCTGCGGGCTGCGGCCGGCGGCAACCTGTTTTTCGTCTACCTCGAAGGCTCCAAGGCCTTGCTGACCAAACGGATGGGTGAGCGCAAGGGCCATTTCATGCCGGTCTCGCTGCTCGAAAGCCAACTGGCGACGCTGGAGGTGCCGACAGGCGAGGCGGGCGTCGTCACCGTCGATATTGACGACACGGTGGAAGGCATCGCGGCGACGGCCCTGAAAGGGCTTGCCGCTCTCGGTGTCACGGGTTGAAACGCTGCGGCGAATAGGCCGCAAAATCGATGAACGGTTTTTCGCCGGTTATGAGCTCGGCCAGCACGCGGCCGGTCACCGGCCCGAGCGTCAGCCCGTGATGGGCATGGCCGAAGGCGAACCACAGGCCCTGATGGCGCGGCGCCTTGCCGATAATAGGCATCATGTCAGGCGTGCACGGCCGCGCGCCCATCCACGGTTCGGGATCGAGCCTGTCGCCGAGCGGGAAGATCGTGCGGGCCACGGCTTCGGCCCGGTCGAGCTGGACCGGCGTCTTCGGCGCGTCGAGCGTTGCGAATTCCGCTCCCGTCGTCAGCCGGATGCCGCGGCGCATCGGCGCCAGGAGATAGCCGCGTTCGGCATCGAGCATCCAGTTATTAAGCACGGCATTGCCCTTTGCGGCATAATGCATGTGATAGCCGCGCTTGACGCCGAGCGGGAAGGAATAGCCGAGCCGGCGTGTTGCCACTGCCGCCCAGGGGCCGAGCGCGATGACCGCATCCTCGGCTTCGAGCGGGCCTTCCCCGGTCATGACCTTCCAGCCGGAGCCGAACTGGCCGAGCGAGGCAGCGTCGCCCGTGACGAAGCGGCCGCCGAGTCTTTCGAAATAGCGGCGATAGGCTGAGGTCAGCGCATGCGGATCGAGCACCGACCAGGGATCGCGCCAGCGGATGCCGCCGGCAAAATCGCCTGTCATGTCAGGTTCCATGCGGGCGATGTCAGCCGAAGTCAGGCTGTCATAGTCCACCCCGAATTCACGTTGCCAGAGTGCGGCCTCCGCCAGGGCCTCGTCGCGCCTGGCCTGCGTTCGGAAAATCTTTATCCAGCCATCCCTACGGATCAGCGCTTGCGCCTCTGACGCCTCGATCAGATCCTTGTGTTCGGCAATCGAATGTTCGATCAGCGGCGCATAGGCGCGGGTGATCAGAGCATGCCGCCGAGCATTCGAATTCCACCAGTAGCGGGCGAGAAAGGCGAACTGGCTCGGCAGCGTGCGTAAGTGATAATGCGCGTCGATGCGGTTATTCAGCGCATAACGCAGCAACAGGCCGAGCTGCTGGGGAAAGCCGTAAGGCTCGACACCTTCGCGCTGGATCAGGCCGGCATTGCCGAAGGAGGTTTCGCTGCCCGGATCCCTACGGTCGATCAGTGTCACCTGCCGGCCGCGCCGCTGGAGATGGATGGCCGCCGACACCCCGACGATGCCGGCGCCGAGCACGATTGCGTTTTTCGTCATTCCGTTGCATTCCGCTGTGTTATCGCAGTGAAAATGCCCCCGCCGAAACTGCGGCGCAAACGAAAAATCGCATTCATTTCACAATCATTACGCTTTTCAGTGCGGCATTTTCGGCCTTCATGCGGACAAGGAGGACGCAAGCGTTGAGAAGCGAAAAGCCGATCGCGTAAAGCGTCAGCCCGAAGACGAGAGGAAGGGCGAAGATCTCGCCGACGACGATTGCGTAGTTTGGATGCCGCAGGAAGCGATAGGGACCGGATGTCACGAGCGGCGTGCCGGGCAGGATGATGATGCGCGTCGTCCAGCGGTCTTTCAAGGTCGCCAGCACCCAGAGCCGCAGCGCCTGCAGCCCCATGAACACCGCAAACCAGAAGAGATCGACCGGCTTGCCCGGCGCCAGCAGCCAGAGGCCGATGATCCAGCCGGCATGCAGCGCCACCATGACGGGATAGTGCTCCGGCGCAACTTCCTTGCCGCCTCTGGCGAGAAGGGCAGCAGTGTTGCGCCGGGCGAGTACCAGTTCGCCAAGTCGCTGCAGCGTCACGAAGGTAAGCAGCGCGATCGACGGCCACATCATGCCGTCCTCTTGAGCGTCACGCAGCTCGCCGAAAAGCCCGGTCCCATGGCGATCATCGCGGCGCGCTCCGGCAATCCGGCGCGGATCGCCCGCTCCAGCACGAAGAGAACGGTCGGCGACGACATATTGCCGTAGTCGGCAAGCACGTCACGCTCGTGATCGAGAGCGCCCGGCTTCAGCGACAGCGCGCTCTCCATCGCGGCCAGCACTTTCGTGCCGCCGGGATGGCAGATGAAGCGGTCGATATCGTCTGGTGCCAGCCCGTTCCGCGCGAGAATGGCCGTCACCGCCGGGCCGAGCTCCTGCTCGGCAAAGGGCGGTAGGGCTTGCGCCAGCACGATGCCGAAGCCGCCGTCGTCGATCTTCCAGCCCATGATATCGAGCGTGTCGGGAAAGAGATGCTCGCCGGTCGATTCCACTTCCGCCAGCCCGTCGTCGCCCGATCGCAACACGCAGGCGGCGGCGCCGTCGCCGAAAAGCGCCGTCGCGATGATGTTCGGCCGCGTCAGCTCGTCGAGGCGGAAGGCCAGCGTGCAAAGCTCGATCGAGACGAAGAGCACGACGGCGCCCGGCCGGCTTCCCGCCAGTCGCGCGGCGATCGCAAAACCCGACACGCCGGCCGCACAGCCGAGCCCGAACACCGGCACCCGCTCGATATCGGCCCTGAAACCCATCCGGCGGGCCATCTGCGCATCAAGGCTCGGTGTGGTAAAACCGGTGGAGGAGACCGTCACCACACAGTCGACATCGCCGGCCTCAAGCCCGGCCTGCTGAAGGGCTGAGCTCGCGGTCTCGACGAAGAGCCCGCCTGCCACCTCCCCATAGGCCTGCATCCGGTCCTGCCAGCCATGCGCTTCGTCGAACCAGGCAAGCGGGCGCGCGGCATGGCGCTTTTGGATACCGGCGCTGTCGAAGACGCGGGCAAGATGCCGAAAATCCTCGAAACGGTCGGAAAACAGCCGGGCAGAGGTTTCGAGCGCTTGTTTCTGGAAAATGACATGTTCGGGTGCAGCGACGGCGAGGCTGACGAGTTTTACGGTATCGGTCACGGAGTTCTCCTTGTCGTTCCCGGCGCAACGCTGAGAACACCCGGTCCCGATGATTTATTCGGCTTCGCGGGCTTCACGAAGCCGTTATGGAGAAAATAAGAGGCCGGCGAATAAAGTCCGGGGCAGCGGTGTTTTCTCCTCGCAACGTCACTTTCGAGGAGTTTTCCATGACGATCATGACGGTCCGTTTTGCTTCCATCCTTCTCGGCGGCTGCCTTGCCGCTTCCCTCGTCTCCGGTCCTGTCTTTGCGGTCGGCGATGACAACAGCACAATGCCGACCTGCAAGAAGGGCGAGATCTACGACCAGAAGACCAGGAAATGCGTCAAGCAGCAGAGCGCCAACATCTCGGACGAGAACCGCACCGACTATGCCTATTCGCTGGCCAAGGCCGGTCGTTATGAGGAGGCGCTTGCGATGCTCGACACGGTCAAGGACCAGAACAGCGCCGAAGTGCTGAATTATCGCGGTTATGCCACCCGCAGGCTCGGCCGCACCGACGAAGGCATCTCCTATTACCTCCAATCGGTGAAGATGGACCCGCAATATGCCAAGGTGCGCGAATATCTCGGCGAAGCCTATGTCATCAAGGGCCAGCTCGATCTCGCCAAGGAGCAGTTGAGGGCCATCAAGGCGATCTGCGGCACAGCCTGCGAGGAGTATCAGGATCTGAACGCGGCCATCCTCGATCCGTCGAAGATCTGATTGCCGGCATGGGCGGGAAGACAGAACCAGAAAGGCATGTGAGAATGTCGGTCGCGCGCGCCTCATTTCCTGCCTATAGTCGCGCAAGAACGGAATCGCCGGTTCATCCGGCGGTCCCGAAAAATGCAGGATCGTCGGAGGCGGCCATCGCCAGCGCAGCGGATATCAGGAGCGGCCTGACGGAAAATCTGGCAAGGCTCTGGCGTTATGGTCTTGTTCTCTCGCATCAGCGCGATGTCGCCGACGACCTGGTGCAGGCGACCTGCCTTCGCGCGCTGGAGCGGGCCGATCAATTCGTCCCCGGCACCCGGCTCGACCGCTGGCTGTTTTCGATCTTGCATTCGATCTGGCTGAACGAGATCCGCTCGCGCAGGGTGCGCCAGGGCCAGGGCTTCGTCGATGCGGGGGACGCGCTGATCTTCGACGGCGCGCATGATACCGAGACCCATGTGATGGCGGGGCAGGTGCTGAAACGGGTGAGTACCCTGCCCGAGGCGCAGAGAACGGTGGTTTTCCTCGCCTATGTCGAAGGACTTTCCTATCGCGAGGTTGCAGGCATACTGGATATCCCGATCGGCACCGTGATGAGCCGGCTGGCGGCAGCGCGCGCCAACCTCTCCGACGACGAGCGGGAAGGGGGACGGCAATGAATAGGAAATACACCACTCCCTCCGACGAGGACCTGACCGCCTTCATCGACGGCGAACTGACGGCCGAACAGACAGCCCAGGTCGAGGCCATTGTGAAGGAAGACGAGAGCGTTGCCGAACGGCTGGAGATCTTGGCGCGCGCCAGCCTGCCGTTCGAGCAGGCCTTTGCGCCGCTGCTCCAGGAAGCGCCGCGCGAAAAGCTGGAGAGAATGCTCGAAGCCATCCCTGCGCGGGAGGATCCAAAAGCTGTCTCGGCGCCCGCTGCCAGCCGCCGCCGCTTCCTCGCCGCGCTCGCCGCTTCGCTCGTCGCCGGCATCGCCATCGATCGCGCCGTCCTCGGCCTCGGCAGAGGCTTTTCGGCAAAGGACGAAAGCAGCGAATGGCGCGCCGTGGTCGCCGATTATATCTCGCTCTATACCGCGGAAACGCTGGCAGGTCCGACGCCCGCCAGGGCGTCTCAGGCCGCCCAGCTCGCCCCCCTCGACGATAAACTCGGCCTGTCGCTCTCTCCAGAAGCGGTCTCGCTTCCGGGCGTCGATTTCAAACGCGCCCTGCTGCTGCAATATGACGGCAAACCGCTCGCCCAGATCGCCTATCTCGACCCTGAAACCGGGCCGATGGCGCTGTGCATCGTCCGGTCCGATGCCGGCCCCAAAGCGCCGGACCTCGAAAGCCGCAAAGGCATGAACGTCGTCTACTGGTCGAACGGGAGACACGCCTTCATGCTGATTGGGCATGCGGCTGCGGACCGGATGACGGCGATTGCGGAAGGGGTGCGGGGGAGGGTGGCGGTATGAGCTCTGCTACGGCAAATTCTAGCAATCTATCACTGCCCTGCAGTCGCCTAAACCATGTGCTAGTCGCCTGAAGTTGTCTCTTTATATGCACGGCGCCGTGACCATTGTCGACCGGGTTTCTCTATAAGCAAGTAAGTGATCGTGCTTACGGTCATCACCAGAAGCAGCATAAGAGCCAATCCAGTATAGTTTTTCCCCGGTAAGAAAACATATGTTATCGAAAAATCAACTATACTATCGAAGAGTGGTTTCCCTCCAATCTTAAACACCGCCGAGCGGAACAATTCTAGCCACCAGGAAATCACAAGCATATGAACCATATAAAGAGAGTACGAGATGGTCCCAAGAAGAACAAGGGGCCGAAGATGCAGTAGTCGGCTGAGCAAACCTGCTTCTGCTGCGAAGATAATAACGGATACTGCGAAAAGGAGTGGAGCTAAGAGCGATACCGGGCCTGTGCCGACCAGCGCGATGAAAGCAGCGATAGCGATTACGGTCACGGCTTCCATGACCGAGCTCCAGAAGGGTTTGGCTTGTAGAAGTATCCTCAACTTCGCGGCGCCGACGTACAGCTCATATGCAACGATACCAACGCCAAAGCCGTATATGCAGCGTACAATCCCATATGTCGCAGTGCTGTCCAAGTTCTTTCCGGAGTTGAAAACGAATAAGAATATGGGGGATGCCAATATTGCTGATGCGCAGAGAATAAAAAATGCACGTCCGCTGAACTTTATAGCAATAGCAAATAATAAATATGTAAAAAACTCGACACTAATACTCCAGCTCGGCTCGTTCCATGTTAGGAAATCATAAACATGTAGGCTGTGAACTAAAAAGACGTTGGCGAGGATCGTGTCCCAGCTTTCAGTTGGCCTTGGAAACCAGTGACCAGTCCGGGGATAAACAATTACGGCTTGCAGAGCAATAGTTCCGAACAGGGCCGCAACGTGCAGAGGGTACACTCGACCGAAGCGGAGCCACAAGAATCGGCGAATGCTATATCCGCTGCCGAGTTTGAAGCCATAGGAGGAGTAGATCACGAACCCGCTGAGGACGAAGAAAAAGTCAACGAACAGATACATCCCGTTGAAAATGGCGATGTTCCCCAGCCCTGCTGTCGTGCGGAAATGGAAGGCTACAATGGATAGCGCTGCTATACCGCGCCAGCTATCGAGCACCACGAATCTATTTGCCTGCATTGTTGCCCTTGAAGGTTTCCGCGGCAGACCTTTATCATGGCATATGATGCGCGGCCAGTGCGGATTAGGCCGTGGACTCGTAATGGCGGAGAGCAAGGCGAACACAAGCTAGTTTCGTCATGGCGAGGAAGTTCGCGCCTAACTTGTCATACTGGGTCGCGATCCGTCGATAACATTTGAGTTTATCAAAGAACCGCTCTATAAGATTTCTCTTTCTGTAAAGCCAAGGGCTAATACGATGGGTTTCTTTCGGTTGGATTTTGGCGGGATGTTCGCCCAAGATTGTTTCGTTCTCACTTGGGCGCGTAGCCAATCAGCATCATAGGCTTTGTCTGTCAGGACCATACCGCCGAGGATAATTCACTAAGCAGCTTGCTCGCCACAGTTAGATCGTGAGCTTGACCGGGCGTGATGGCAATCTTGATAGGCAATCCCTTGCCATTAGTGATCGCATGGATTTTGGTCGTAAGACCACCCCGGCTTCGTCCAAGGCAACGATCCGGATGTTCGGTGGTTAGCGTGGCCGCAAGATGATGCACCCGAACGGAAGTGCCGTCGATCATCGTGATTCCATCATCCGACGAGTTCGTTACGGCATCCATCAACTTGCCCCAAATTCCAACTGCCGCCCAGCGCCTAAAGCGATTATAGCAAGTCGTGTAAGGCGCATATCGTTCAGGGACATCCCGCCAAGGGGCTCCTGATCGCAGAACCCAAAAGATACCGTTCAACACGCGGCGGTCGTCAACGCGAGGAACGCCTCGGGGCTTTGTTGGGCAGAAGCGGCTCGATCACGCGCCACTCGAAGTCGGTCAGATCATATCGGCTCATGTCAAACTGGAATCAGAAATTGTGATTATATGGAAGTACACAGCCATGACTTGCCTACGCCCGAGGAGCCGTTAGATTATTCTCATGGCTCGGTGGCAGTTCGTTCTCGATCTTATTCCCTCGTCAGTCGCTACCGTGAATGGGGTGGTAGCCGCGCGTATGAGCCGTGATCAGCTTGACGCTATTGAACTGAAATTCTCTCAGGCGACCATTGAAGCAATCGTCGAACGTGTCGGGATGATGTTACCTGAGAAGCAATCTTGGGCACCAGACCTGCGCATTTGGGGGATGAAAAAACCGACGACGTACAGATCGGCTTTCGAGGAACGATAATCGAAGATGTCCAGTTCCGTTTAAATGTCGGCGATCTTTCGTTGCCACTGGTAGGTAGAATTTGCGCCCTGGCGCGCGCCTTTGATTGTGTTTTCGCGTTGAGGAGCGGCGCTATTATCCGCCCGTACAGCGAGGTACTCGTTCGCGCGATCACGCAATCCGACGCAGCCCGATTTGTAGGTGAGCCAGAGCGCTATCTCCGGGAGGCTATCCAGCGCGACCCAGAGCCTCAATGATGTACACAGCCAACCTCGGCCATCCGGTTATGAGTACACGGCCTAGATGAAGGAATTCTGACCCATTCGCGCCAGAGAGCCAGTTAAGGGACCGCTGAGGAGGTTGATCTCTAGAGCATTTCTCGCTGATTAGCTTCGGATCAAGGACCCGAAGCATATGCTGCCCCGATCCGCGCAAATAGGGCGCCCATATAGGCGAAGATTGGATCCAATACTTTTTGATTGAACATGACGCCGAAGCTGCCGGTGATGACCTAGCTACTGACCAGCAGAAGAGCGATTGCCATGGAGATATCTTGGCTCGGGCCGGGATTCTTTTTTCCACGCGGCTGTAATTGGCGTCAGCAGCAGCAGGGAAAGCGCTGCGATGCCTAAACGCCGGCATCGATTCCCGCTGTGGCAAAGCCGTTATGGACATGGGAATAGGGCAATTGCGGCCCATAGCCGGTCAACGGAACCTTGGTGATTGCGGATAGGGCAGCCTTTGTAGAGAGCAACCCGAGCGTTCAGCGAGGTGAGTCACCATCGCTGCGTTCGAGCGAGGCCATATTTTCCTGCAGCGCCTCGAAGCGATGAACGATTTGGCCACTGCCTAACGCGATGAGTCCGGCGAATAGCAAACAGCCGGTCATGGTGAGGCTGCGAAAACTTAGATGGAAGCTGTGTTTGTGGAAATACCAGAGAAGGATGACGAGTTGGACGGGGATCACCAGCCAGGCCGAGCGCGTTCCGGAAAGTAGCACACAGGCTAGACCGGCCACGTATACCAGGATCGCAATCCTTTACGCTTTTCGGAGATTGAACATTTAGAAGCGCAACGCCGCCAAAAAGAAAGCCTTTGATTCCGAGGAGCGGCATTCGACGTCCCAGCCTCTGCTCTCTCCATCAGAAACATGATCTGCACCAGGCTAACGAGAAAGGTAACGATCATTCCGATCCCGGCACCGAGGATAAAAAGCGGCACGAGGCGGCCATCCGGAGATTGGCGCATTCGCGGCTATATCAGCCCGGAGTAAGGCGGGTTGATGAAGATGCTGGCGATCATCACCAGCGGGTAGATCGTCATGCAGATGGCGACTGCCCGGTCGGATTTCGACAGATTCAGAGGAAAGCGGGCCGTCGCCAGTAGGTAGATGCCCGACAGCATCGACCCGAGCAGAATAAATGAATTGAAGTTCGGCGAGAGGCCCAGAAGAATTGCGGAGAAAAATATCGCAATGCCGTTGGTGCGATCAAGCGCGTTCCTGGATTGGGGATAGATCAGCTCTAGCGTAAGTCGTATGAGGTTGCCGATCCTGACGATACTTATGTCGTCCTCGCTACGGATCGAGACCACGGCTGTAAAGCCGTGAGATTGAATGCAATCTATGCTTTAGGGTTGGTGATATTCCGGCAACACGATCTATAGGCACCGGACGAGGGCGGCGACCGCAAGGTCGATTTGATGGAAACTTGTCTGAAGGTGGCTGTACGTCGATGTCTTCAGGCTGCCGGAACGGTTTCGGCACCGGTGAAGGCAAGATCGGAAACCTCACCGGTTGAGGAATAGCCGGAGACGAGTTCTGCCAAGGTCGCGCGTGCCGCGACCATATCGTTTCGATCCAATGCCGCATTGAGCAAGCTGAGCTTCTTCGAAAGCTCCGGCCAGAACAGGAAATCCTCGCGCGCCTTCATAATCCGGGGATGTTCGGTTGTCTCGGGGTTATCCCCGATCAATAGCTCTTCATAAAGCTTCTCGCCGGGCCTCAGGCCGGTAACGGAAAGCTCGATGTCCCCTTCGGGATTATCCTCGTCGCGGACGGTCAATCCCGAAAGCTCGACCATCTTGCGGGCGAGGTCTGCGATGCGGACGGGCTCGCCCATGTCGAGCAGGAAAACATCCCCGCCCTCGGCCATCGCGCCCGCCTGAATGACCAGTTGCGAGGCCTCCGAAATGGTCATGAAGTAGCGGGTTATTTTCGGGTGCGTCAGGGTAACCGGCCCGCCGTCCTTGATCTGCTGCCGAAACAGCGGCACGACGGATCCGGAGGAACCGAGCACGTTTCCGAACCGGACCATGGAGAAATTCGTGCGCACTCTGTCAACGGCCGGTTCTGCGGCAAGCGCCTGCAGAACCATCTCCGCCAGCCTCTTGCTGGCACCCATCACATTCGTCGGACGCACGGCTTTGTCCGTGCTGATCAGCACAAAATTCAAGACGCCGCATTTGTTCGCCGCGCGTGCGGTGATCAGCGTCCCCATGACGTTGTTCTTGATGCCCTCCACGGCATTATGTTCGACGAGAGGCACATGCTTGTAAGCGGCGGCATGATAGAGCGTCTGAGGCCGCCAGCTCTGCATAATATGTTCCATGCGGTCATGGTCGCGGACGGAACAAAGGATCGGAACGATCTGTAGGCTTTCCTGCTGGTAAAGTTCAGCCAGCTTTAGCAATTCGGCGTGAATATTATAAAGCGAAAACTCGTTCTGATCGATGAGGATGAGGGTCGAAGGCGCGTTGCGCAGAATCTGGCGACAAAGTTCACCGCCGATGGAACCGCCGGCGCCGGTGACCATAACCACCTTTTTGCGCATCGCCTTGTCGAGCAATTCCTGCCGCGGCGCTACCGCTTCCCGTCCCAGCAGGTCTTCGATCTCCAACTCACGAATGTCGGAAACGGCGACACGGCCCTGAGCAAGCGCAGTCAGGTCCGGCAATGTCCGAACATTCACCCTGGCTTTGCGGATGCGCTCGAGGATTTCGTTGCGCCGCTGCCGCGATGCGGATGGAAGAGCAAGAAGCACATTGTGCACGCCAAGAGCTTCGGCGAGCACCGGAAGATCTGACGGGTCGTAGATCGGCAAGCCGCCCATGATGCCGCCCTTAAGACGCGGATCATCATCCAGGTAACCGACGACATTGAGTTCGGCGCTGTTCGTCAGAGCACCGGCGAGTTGTCGGCCGGCATTCCCGGCTCCGTAGATCAGCACTTTAGCGAGCGTATTCTGGTGAAGGATCCGCTGATAGGTATCGCCGAGCCAATAGCGGATACCCAACCGCGACAGTCCGATCGCAATCAGCAGCAGGAAGGGCTGGAGAATACCGACGGTTCGCGGAACGCCCGGGACGCTCAGCGCCGTAAATATCGTCATGAAGGCGACGTCGTAGATCGCGATAGCCTTTAGAACCGCGATGAAAGCGGCCATGTTGGCATAACGAAAGATCGCCCGATACATGCCCATCGCGAAGAAAATCGGAAGGGCCATACACAGGGAAACGAAGACCGGCAACCACTGCACGCCGGTCAAGACCGTCCATTCGTTTAGGCGGAAACAATAGGCCAACCAGATCGTCAGGACACAAAGACTGGAATCCACGAGCAAGGCGAGCGCGCGTTTGGCAGCACGCGGCATTGCCAGCAGAGGAGCGACGAGCGCCTGCATCGGCACTAAGAACCATGCTGAGCGTGGCGTCCCAGTGGGGGTATTTTCAGGCATTGCTTCCCAGCGTCTCGCAGATCATCAGACAATCACCTTCTTGTCATTTTCTACAACGAGCGCAACTGAAATAATCGGAAATCAAAGTCTTCCGCACTACCAATCTACCAGAAGTTGCTTATGGAGATGTTGGTCGGATCATGCAGCCGCTTCCCCAATCGGATTGAGGTCAGTTGCAGTATCTCGCGCTCTGCTTGCTGCAAGCGGCTAGGTCGGAACAGACGTTAGCCATCATTTGGTTGAGAGATGAGCATGCCAACATTTCTAAAGGCAACTTATTTGGTTGCGGCATTGGACCGTGGTTGCTAGTTAGCCTTCCCTGATAACACGCGAGGCGATTTGTTGGCAGTCCTTGGAAAGCTCTATTCAATACTAGATGCTCGCGAGCGGTTGCGGGCTGCCATGATTTTTTCCTTGATGGTAATCTCTGCCTTCCTCGAAGTCGCGGGTGTGGCTAGCATATTGCCATTTATTGGCGTGCTAGCGAATCCAGAGGTAATTCACACGAATCATATCATTTCCGCCGCCTACCAGACGCTGCATGTCAAGGATACGCGGGCATTCCTAATCGCACTGGGGGTGATGATGCTCGTGTTCTTGCTGTTTAGCCTCGCTCTGCGGGCATTAACGGTCGTTGCCATACAGCGGTTTTCGGTCATGCGTATTCACGCAATATCGATGCGTCTCCTTAAGACCTACATGTCCCAGCCGTACGAGTTCTTCCTAGAGAAAAATACGTCGAGCTTGTCAAAATCCCTGTTGTCTGAAGTCCAAGAAGTTGCGGGTAACGTTATGTTGCCTGGTATGCGCGCCCTTGCAGGCGCGGTAGTCTCCACAGCAATCATAGTATTGCTGATCGTTGTCGAGCCAGCGACCTCCGGCGTCTTGGCTGGATCTTTTGGATTGAGCTACATTGCAATCGACGCGTTTACGCGGCAGCGGGTGAAGTACTCAGGCGAACGGCGTCTTAAAGCTAACGATGCTCGGTTTGTGGTTGCTGCGGAGGCGCTGCAGGGCATTAAGGAACTCCGGTTGCTTGGTCGGGAAGACGAATATTTGTCCCGTTTCGGCGCGCCGTCGAAGGCCTATGCCCACCATCAATCTATGACGATGATTACCCGCGAGCTTCCATTCTACTTTATTCAAGCTGTCGCCTTTGGATCTATGCTTGGCGTTTTGCTTTATTGGATAGCACGTGGCGACAGGGTGGATGAGATCCTCCCTCTCATTAGCTTCTTCGCATTTGCCGGATATCGGCTGCTTCCGGCGTTCCAGGATGTATTTCGCAGTGTCGGGCAGGTGCGATTCGCTCTGCCGTCTCTGGACGAACTGATCCGAGATCTATCTCTAAAGCAGAACAGTCTTCCGATCGGCAACCGGCCGGCCCAATCATTGCCATTTCGAGATAAGATTGGGTTCGAAGATGTGGATTTCCAGTACAAATCCTCCAATACGAAAACGATAAAAAACTTGAGTGTTGATATTCCTGCGAATAGCACTGTCGCATTTGTTGGGCAAACCGGCGCGGGGAAGAGCACCATTGTTGACCTTCTACTAGGTCTTATGATGGCGACGTCTGGCCGCATTACCGTCGACGGTGTGCCGCTTGACATGCGTAATACTCGGGCGTGGCAGATGAATCTGGGATATGTGCCTCAACAGATCTTTCTGGCAGACAGTACGGTATCGGCCAATATAGCATTCGGCGTGCCTCCTGCCGAAATTGATAATGAGGCGGTGAAACGAGCAGCTATCCAGGCGCACATTCATGACTTCATCATAAGCGAACTCCCCAATGGCTACGACACGATCATCGGGGAGCGGGCGCCCGCCTTTCGGGCGGACAGCGGCAGCGCTTGGGTATCGCACGTGCCTTGTACAGAGATCCTCAGGTGGTTGTCTTCGATGAGGCAACCAGCGCGCTGGACACCCAGACAGAAGCGGCTGTTATGAAAGCGATAACTGAACTCGGGCAGCACAAGACGATTATAATAATAGCCCATCGGTTGGCGACTGTTCGCAACTGCGATCAAATTGTCCTTCTGGATCGCGGGCGGCTTGTCGCGCAAGGTTCATATGAAAGCTTGCTAGAGAATGAAGAACTCTTCCGAGACCTTGTCCATGCGTCACCGGAAGGAATACCATCACAATGAACACAATCGAATGTTGCCATGATAACGCGATTTAGAAAACTCTGTCAGACGCTTCGTTGGCTCACACCGCTCGCAGGTGATCCAGTCGCGGCGGCGCGGATCATCATCCGCCGAAAAAGAAATCCTTTCGGCCTGCTACAGGTGAAGTATGACGGCAAGCCGCTGTATTTCAGGGGCATCGACAGCAACGCGCTCGTGGAGGTGCTCCACGAGCGCGAGTACGAGTTTCTGACTTCTGATCTGCGGTCCGCTGATGCGCCACGCGTGTTGGACGTGGGAGCCCATATCGGAACCTTCGCCGCTTGGGTCCTCAGTGTTAATCCTCAAGCTGCCATCGTAAGTGTTGAACCAGATATACATACTTTCGCCGTGGCAATGAAGAATGCGCATTCTCGTTCTGCAAATTGGCGCGTGATTAATTTCGCAGCCTCCGGTACTGACGGGGAGAGGCTACGCTTTTCGACCGCCGGTCCCTCGATGAGCCATAGGATCTCGCCTGAAGGGGATATGGAAGTTGAAACGATAACGCTTGAAACGCTGATGAACTCGATCGGTAGCGGGAAGGAAATTGATATCCTAAAGATCGACGTTGAAGGCTCTGAAGAAGATTTCCTGTGCGCAAAGCCCGAATCACTTGCATCCGTGCGGTGTTTGGTTATCGAACTCCATCCAGGTATCTGCAATATTGAGCGCGTTCGAAAGGCGATTTCGAGTCATTTCAAAATGGTGACTGAGGTGCCGGGCCGTCGGTCGGACAAGCCGCTTTTGCTATGCAGGAAGTAAAGAGTTCGGGGGATATCATGCATGAAATTCGAGACGCAGGTGGACTTGTTGGGCTCCATATCCCCACCTTCGAGCGCTTGTTGCATATGCTCAGGGGTGCCGGCACCATCAGCACGCTGCGATGCCTTGAGTATGAGCGCTTAAAATTTCTCGGCCTTGAGGGATTAGTGTTGGATTTTGGTGGCGGTAGTCGAACCAACTATAGCCAGTACGTCAAAGAATGGACGAAGAGCGGCGCCCCATTCGTTTATGAATTGGCGAATATCGATCCTAACACCGAGCCGACCTATCTAATCGAACCCAATGGATTCCTACCTTGCCCCGAACAACACTACGATTCCGTTGTTTCTTTCAATACTCTTGAACATGTCTATCATGCAAAAGAAGCGCTGAGCAAACTCCAACGAGTATTAAAGAAGAATGGGAATCTCCATTTTATCGTTCCGTTTATCTTTCGAGTCCACGGTCATCCCAGCGACTACATCAGGGGAACGCCAGCTTATTGGCAAACGTTGCTCCATGAGTGTGGGTTCACTCTCACATCGACCACTGCCCTGTTGTGGGGGCCGTACTCAACGGCCTGCAGTGTTACCGGCCTACCTGGCCCCTTTAAGCGCACACGGACTCGCATAGCATTAACAATCGACTACCTCCTGGCGTGTTGGAAATTTAGGAAAGGCGGAGAAACGAAGTTTAACCAAGATCATCCGGCTGTTAGATGTGCTTTAGGCTACCTCATCAGCGCAAAAAAGCAGTGACTGGATGATTGTCACGGAAGCGGTTTTTATGCGGATCGAAAAGGCGACAGTTTGCGGCAGAGCAGAGGCGGTGCGATGTTACAAATAGTCGAGTCTAACGCCGTCCAGATGCTGCTTGTTTCGTTTGCCGGGGTCATCGCATACGGTATTTACACCTTTCGTCCCTGGCTGCTTGCTTTCGCCGGCGTGGTCGTGGCGATTCTGATCCATTTCAGCTTTCTATTTGATGTCGGCGAGGTCTATTCTTACTCCGACTTCTATAAGAGAGCCTTTTGGTATTTCGGTGATGACGTAACCACGTGTCTGGCAGCGGCTTACATATGGTCGCTCCTTTCTCGTCGCCCCAAATTGGGATGCGTCTTGGCGACCGCAATCCTCCTCTCGGGGGGAGAATTGGCATAATATTGGTCATCATTCAGATTGGTTTATTGTATTTCCGGCCGAACTTGAATTATCGCGGTCTCTTCACAACGGTTGCGCTCACAATAGCGACAGCTGTTTCTGTGTATTATTCTTCCGTCCTCGTTTCGCCGACTATGATCTCGGTCGGAAACGAGGTGGCGTATCAACTTGGCAGCAATGAGCCTTGGTTTCAAAAGACCACGAACGGAGCTGATTGCTTAGGCGACAATTGCTTGGAATATAAAGTCAAAAGGCCCTTGCGCATCCGAGTCTATGGTGCCATCGCGGGACTGTGGATGACGCTCGACGGCGGATATCCGGGATCGAGGTTCCCCAACACACCAGAAAAGTTAGCCGACCTCATGACGGAAGCGAACCCTTGGGGGCTAAACGACAGGCTTGGCATTACACGGCAAGACTGGCTCATGGTCGGCACTATCCAGTCTCCGTATCTTCAGTTTGGCGCTGGTTATGGTCCCTACTTTCTGATCGCAGCCATGAGCATAATCGGCCTAATTTGTGTTGTCGGATTCCTAAACCTGATTGCGCAGCCCGGTGAGTCAGGTTCCGCGTTTGCGATATTCTTCATAGTGAACGCAATATTCAATCAGACCCAGGCGTGGCTGTTGCCTGGTCCGATTCTCTTCGTCATGGCGTTGTGCGGAACTAACATAATGGTGCGACCTTTTTTGACTGGCAGGCGGTCTGGCAGTCAGGCCCAGACCGTCGTCGTGGCAAAGGTTAGTACTATCGCCGGCCGCCAGCTATCCTAGCTCGTACGTGTTGGATTCAGAAAGCAGTAACCGAATGGCGCCGTTGATCACCATTGGCATCACTTCCTTCAATGCCGAAAGGCATATTGCCAGGGCCATATCTTCGGCGATCGCTCAGAGTTGGGAGCCACTGGAGATCGTTGTGGTTGATGATAGATCGAGCGATCAGACCTTCGAGTTGGTAGAGCAGATCGCCAAGGAACATCCACAGCTTCGGCTGTTCCGTCAGGCTCATAATTCAGGAGTAGCGGCAGCTCGAAATCGAATAATAGCAGAAGCCAGAGGCGATTTTCTAACGTTCTTCGATGACGATGATGTGAGCGATCCAGTCCGAGTTGCCACGCAATACCGGCGGATTGTCGAGTATGAAGGCCAGTTTCCTGAAAGGGTGCCGGTAGTCTGTCACACAGCCAGGAGGCAGATAGCCCGCGATGGCACTGAACGCATAGAGCGAACGATGGGATGCTCCCAGGAAAAGGAGGCGCCTCATGGTCTGGCCGTTGCCGGGCGGCTCTTATGGGGAGAGCCGGTCGAGGATGGCTACGGCGCGGTCGCTACGTGCTCTCAGATGGCAAGGACTTCGACTTACATAGAGCTTGGCGGATTTGATCCTACCTTCCGTAGGTCCGAAGACATGGAATTTTGCGTGCGCGTGGCAAGAGCGGGTGGTCACTTCATTGGGATCGCGGAACCCCTCGTGACCCAGACGTTGACATATAGCTTTGATAAGTCGCTCGAGAAGGAGCTACATTACAAGCTCCAAGTCATTGACAAGCACGAGACCGCATTCAAAAACAAGGACCACTATCGGTTTTCGAGGGAATGGATGAAAACAAAGTATCTGTGGTTACGCGGCGACCGGGCTGCCTTTGTTCGCAAACTGATAATAAGCGCCATAACCCATCCATTTTTGACGTGGTCCCGCCTGCGGTATGCACTGCCGCAGCTCGATAGTAACCGTAGTTTTTCCGTGTTTCATCGCAAGTGATATCCATGCACCAGAGCGAGCGCGTCACCGTTGGCATCACCTGTTTCAATGCGCGCGACACCATCGGCAATGCTATCAGGAGCGCTCAGTCGCAGGATTGGCCCGATCTTGAAATCCTCATCGTCGATGATGCGTCAACAGACGGATCGCCCGAGTATGTCGCATCGTTGATTGCTGATGATCCCAGGATTCGTCTCATCAGTCACAGCGCAAATGGGGGCGCTGCCAAGGCAAGAAACACCATCATCGAAGCAGCGACGGGAGACTTCATCGTTTTCTTCGATGATGATGACGAGAGCGCCGCCAAGCGGGTAATGCTGCAGGTGGCCGCGATAAAGGCGTTCGAGGCGTCGAACGGATCTCGCGCGGTTGCGTGCTATGCCACAGGAGAGCGGATTTACCCCAACGGCCATCTCAAACCGCTTCCCGCTATCGGGTCCGTGGGGACGACCCCATGCGGAACGGACGTCGCGGATTATCTCCTCTTTTATAGGCGGAGGCGGGATTATTTTTACGGTTCGGGCACCCCCACATGTGCGCTGATGGCAAGGCGAGAGCTGTTCCGGAAGCTTGGCGGCTTTGACGCGTCGTTAAAGCGCGTTGAGGATATCGATTTCGCCATTCGTCTTGCGCTCGCGGGCGGCTGTTTTATCGGGACGTCCGAAAAGCTATTCCTGCAGCATTCAACCGAGGGATCCGACAAGTCGCCAGACGCAAATCGCTCTGCCGAGATCGCAGTCGCAAAAAAACATGAGGGATATTTGCGGTCCATTGGCAAATATCATTATGCCAGCCATTGGCCGAATCTGCGATATCACCATTTCAAGCGACAGTACGTTCGGTTTATTGCCCAGTTCCTCATTATCGCCGCCAGGAATCCTATCCTCGCCACCTCGCATCTTTTGGCAACCGGGCCAAAACGCCTTCGTCACGAGAGGCGCATGAATAAGGGGTATATACAATGAGGTTTTTGTTTGTCGCCCGCGCCATGCATAAGATGGCTGGTGGCCTTGAGAGGATGATCGTGACCATCATGAACGAGATGGCCCGTCGCGGACACCAAGTGGCCCTTCTGAGCTGGGACCGAGACGATGCGGAAGCTTTTTATCCGATGGCCTCGGAAATAGGCTGGTACAAGCTACATACGGGCGATGCCGCCCGGAAGGCGAATGTTTTGACGCGCTTGCAGCGCGTGCCGAAAATCCGCAGATCCGTTTCCCAATTCTCTCCGGACGTCATCATTTGTTTTCAAGGCGGCCCGTTTCGGGCTATGCTGTCCTATACAGCAGGAATGGGAATCCCTCTGATCGCGGCCGAACGTACAGCGCCTACGCTTTATGAACATGCCAACAGTGCGTGGAGTAAACGAAAAGAACATTTCAGCTTTCGTTTCGCAAAACGCATCACAGTGCAATTCGACCGATATCGGGATTACTACCCGAAGGCTCTTCATAAACTAATCGTCGAGACGCCCAATCCGGTCTCCGAGGCTCATGAATTTGCGGTCGCTGGCGCCGCAAACCGACAGGGCCGCTTCACGCTGCTCTCAGTCGGCCGACTGAGCTACCAAAAGAACTATCACGCTCTGCTGCAGGCCTTCTCGATCGTCGCAGATCGGTTTGTCGACTGGGATCTGAAAATCGTCGGTGAGGGGGAGGACCGGATGTCTCTCCAAGAGATGATCGATAGCAGCTCCAACCTGCGGGGACGCGTATTTCTGACAGGCACGACCTCGGACGTGTCGTCCGTTTATGTCTCATGCAATCTGTTCTGCCTGCCGTCTAGGTGGGAAGGTTTCCCGAATGCTTTGGCCGAGGCTCTTGCGCACGGCCTGCCTTCCGTAGGCTATAGCGATTGCGCAGGAGTCCGCGATTTGATACTGCACGGCGGAACAGGTTTGCTGGCTGAGGGGAACGGTTCGCCTGACAGCCTTGCAAACGCATTGGGCGACTTGATGGCCGATCATGCCCGGCGGGCCGAAATGGGCGGCAATGCACGCCTTTCAATGCGTCAGTATCTGCCGTCAGCCTGCTTTGATCGCTGGGAGAATGTCCTGAAGCACGCGGCAAGCTGATGAAATTTTTGTTTTGCATCAAATCGGTGACCACGTTTGGTGGGGGCGCTGAGCGTGTTTTCGCGGAAGTGGCGAACGGTCTTCACCGTCGCGGCCACGACGTCTCGGTTCTGACATTGGATGGTATATCGGCATCTTCTTTTTATCCATTAAGCTTGGAGATAAAGCGACATGCGCTAGATATCCGCGGCTTGATGCCGCTCCCGCTTATCAGGCTGCGGCGACGTATCGTGGAATTGGCTCCCGATGTTGTTCTGGCATTCATGCCATCGAGTTACACGCCAATCGCTTTCGCGTTAATGGGATCTGGCCTGCCCATCATAGCCAGCGAGCACAATGTGCCTGCTCGCTACAACGGGACGCCGCTCAAGTGGACGCTGCTCAAATTGTCCGCTCCATTTGTTAAGCGATTCACAGCTGTTTCAAGCCAGATGAAACAGCTGTATCCGCCCGCGATCCGCGTCAAGATGGACGTGCTGCCCAATCCGACCGGGTGGTCTCCTGATCGGCAGGCTGACGTCATCGGCATGGAGTCGACGCGTATCCTCCTCGCAGTCGGGCGACTTCATCCGCAGAAGGATCATATGACACTGGTACAAGCCTTCGCCTTGATCGCCAGCGATTTTCCAGAGTGGACATTGAAAATCGTCGGAGATGGCGACGAGAGAGCGACGATAGAGGCAGAGGTAAAGCGCCTGAACTTATCGGATCGCGTGCTCATACCTGGCAGTACGCCGGATATCTCCTCCGAATATAGCGCAGCGCAGCTCTATGTGATCTCATCTGCCTATGAAAGCTTTGGCCTGGCGACTGTGGAAGCGCTGGCCCACGGACTGCCAGCGATCGGTTTCAGTGACTGCGCTGGTACGAACGAGCTCATCAGAAGTGGAGAAAACGGTCTCCTCGTGGGTTCTCGGCCAACAAAAGTGATCGCCCTGGCCGCCGGCTTGCGACAGCTCATGCAGGACGGCGAGCTCCGCCTTCGCCTGTCGAAGCCTGCCAACGCGGCCTATGCCGGCGCGACTCTCGAAGAGGTGCTCGACAAATGGGAGGCCATCAGTTTCCGATCGTTCACCGTCTCATCTGGAAAATTGCTGGGGGCCGCAGATGGTGACCATGTGTAAACTGGCAATCGTTTTAGCCCCTCGGAGTGAATAAGTTTGAAGGTGCTATTCTTTGTAACCGAGGATTGGTACTTCCATTCTCATCGCCTCCCCCTGGCCGTGGCCGCGAAAGCAAAAGGTTGCGAGGTGGTTGTCGCAACGAGAGTGACGGATCATCGGGATGAAATTGAAAAAGAGGGCATTCGCGTTGTGCCTCTGCGGCAGCTTGTCCGGTCAAGCCTGAACCCGCTTCGGGAACTTGGTGCGATCGCGGAACTCTATTCGGTTGTGGCGCGCGAAAAGCCTGATGTAATTCACAATGTTGCAATGAAGCCAGTCATGTATGGCAGCATTGTCGCCATGATGACAGGAGTCTCCAGACGAATAAATGCGCTAGGTGGCTTGGGTTTTGTGTTCTCCTCTCAAAATCTCCAGGCAAGAATCCTAAGAAAATTTATAGTTTCAGTCTTTCGATACCTGCTCAAGAGGAACGGCACGGCTGTCATTGTCCAGAACAAGGAAGACTTCGACGTCGTGACCCACGCATTCGCCGTCGATGAGGCTAGGGTCCATCTTATCCACGGCGCCGGCGTCGATTTGGACGTTTATGTCCCAACGCCGTTAGCCATGATCGACCCTGTGGTGATGCTTGCATCCCGGATGATCCGAGATAAGGGTATAGGCGAGTTCGTCGAAGCGGCGAAGTTATTGCGGGCCGAGGGCGTGAATGCACGCTTTGTGCTGGTGGGGAAACCAGATCGCGAGAATCCCGCATCGGTAGCTGAAAGCGAATTGGTGCGTTGGGTTTCGGAAGGTGTCGTCGAATGGTGGGGTCACCGTCAGGATATGCCCCAGACGCTTGCGCAGGCTTCGATCGTTTGTTTGCCGAGCTATTATGGGGAAGGCGTGCCTAAGGTTCTCATCGAGGCCATGGCTTGCGGCCGCCCGATCGTCACCACTGATATGCCCGGATGCCGCGAATTGGTCGCGGATAGCAAAACCGGACTGGTGGTCAAACCTCGTGATATTAAGAGCTTGGCCGCCGCGCTGAGGACGCTCTTACTCGACCACGCAAAGTGCGAGGCGCTTGGAGAAGAAGGACGTAAGCTTGCGTCGACAAAGTATTCCCTGCCTAGAGTCATCGAGAGGGTGTTGGATCTTTACGGCTTAGTCCCTTAACACATGTCAGATGGCGATCAAAAGCAAGCAAACGATCAAAGAAACGGACCGCTCACCTCGTTCGAAGTGTGAACCGGTATCTGTATCGAGACGAAACAATAGGCAGGGGGCCAAGAAAAGGTGGGAATGCGCTACTTCATTACAGGGACGGCCGGTTTCATCGGTTTTCATCTGGCCAGGCGCCTGCTGCAGGAGGGGCATGAGGTAACCGGCTTCGACGGCCTCACGTCCTATTACAACGTCAAGCTCAAGGAGATGCGCCATGCGGCCCTCTCCCAGTTTCCGGCGTTCAAACCGGTCATCGCGATGCTTGAGGACCGGCCGTCGCTGGAGGCGGCTGTCCTCGCGGCCAAGCCCGACATCCTGGTCCACCTCGCCGCACAGGCTGGCGTGCGCTACAGCCTGGAAAATCCCGAAGCCTATATACATTCGAACGTCGAAGGCTCGTGGAACATCATGGAAATCGCCCGGCGGGTCGAAGTCAGCCATCTGATGTTGGCCTCGACATCATCGATCTATGGCGCCAACGCAACCGTCCCCTTCCACGAGACCGATCGCGCCGACGAGCCGCTGACCATTTACGCCGCGACGAAGAAATCGATGGAGCTGATGGCGCACAGCTATGCCCATCTTCACAAGATTCCGACCACGGCCTTCCGCTTCTTCACCGTCTATGGCCCATGGGGCCGCCCCGATATGGCGCTGTTCAAATTCGCCAAGAACATGCTCGAGGGCCAGCCGATCGAGATCTACGGCGAAGGCAATATGAGCCGCGATTTTACCTATATCGATGATCTCGTCGAAGCGATCGTCAGGTTGTCGGCAATTGCGCCCGGCGAGGAAAACCGCCTCGACAACGCGGCGGTCGAAACGCTTTCGCGCCAAGCGCCCTTCCGCGTCGTCAATATAGGCGGCGGCCAGCCAGTCAGCCTGATGGACTTCGTCGACACGGTGGAAAAAGCCCTCGGCCGTCCTGCCATTCGCAAGATGCTGGCGATGCAGAAGGGCGACGTGCCGCGCACCTTCGCTGCCCCCGACCTGCTCGTCGCACTAACCGGCTACAAGCCGGATACGGCATTGGATGTCGGCGTCAAGGCCTTCGTCGACTGGTATACGAAGGCTCACCAAGAACTTCCAGGGAGTTAATCCCTCACCTGAATTGACTTTCTTCAGTGACAGGAATCCGAAACGCAACGGCTGCATTTGAGAACTGCAAATTCTCCTATCTTGTATTAGGAAACCCCACCAGCGAGAAATCCGGTATGGCTAACAAGATTATCGCCGCTTTCATTGTTGCCTCATGTGTTCTGTCAATTGTAATTGCCAGCGCGGAGGGTGAAAATAGACCGCCAGTTTGGCCCCAGATAACCGCTCCCAAGACGGACCGGTTGCTGCCGATCCACGCGGACTAACTCATTGTACAGCACCACAACAGACCTGCCGGGGATGTCTGAGACCCGTTTGGACGCGCAATAACAGTAACAACTGGTTGCCGCGTCAACCGCAGAGATCGACATTGCGAAGTTCGCTCGGTGGGGCTCGGTTATGTGGGGTTGCGCTCGTTCGCTCGTCTCCATAAGATATCCTGGAGATTGCATCGAAAGACGATGTGAGATGACGAAAACTGCGCTTATTACTGGGGTGACTGGTCAGGACGGTGCCTATCTGGCCGAATTGCTTCTGAGCAAAGGCTATACGGTGCACGGTATCAAGCGGCGATCATCGTCTTTCAACACCGGCCGGATCGAGCACATCTATCAGGATCCGCATGAAGCCCATCCGCGCTTCATCCTTCACTATGGCGATATGATCGACTCGACCAACCTCCTGCGGATCGTGCAGCAGACTCAGCCCGATGAAATCTATAACCTGGCCGCACAAAGCCATGTGGGTGTCAGCTTCGAAATGCCTGAATACACGGCGGATGCCGATGGTGTCGGGACGTTGAGGCTGCTCGAGGCGATCCGTATCCTGGGGCTCGAGGGAAAAACCCGGTTTTACCAGGCATCGACATCGGAACTCTACGGTCTCGTGCAAGAAGTGCCTCAGAACGAGAAGACGCCATTTTATCCGCGTTCTCCCTATGCCGCGGCCAAGCTCTATGCTTACTGGATCGTGGTGAATTATCGCGAGGCCTACGACATGCACGCGTCCAACGGCATTCTGTTCAACCATGAAAGCCCGCTTCGCGGCGAGACTTTCGTCACGCGCAAGATCACCATGGCGGTGGCTGCCATCAGCCTCGGCCTTCAAGACAAGCTTTACCTCGGCAACCTTGACGCCCAGCGTGACTGGGGCCATGCGCGCGAATATGTCGAGGGCATGTGGCTCATGCTGCAGCAGGACAATCCCGATGATTACGTATTGGCAACCGGTGAGACGACGCGTGTTCGCCAGTTTGTCGAGTGGGCCTTTGCCGACGTCGGCATCACCTTGGAATGGAAGGGGTCCGGCGTCGACGAAAAGGGTTATGACACCGCCTCCGGTGCGTGCATAGTGGAAATCGATCCTCGGTATTTCCGCCCGACGGAAGTCGATCTTCTGCTTGGCGATCCGACCAAAGCACGTCAGAACCTGGGCTGGCACCACAAGACGCCGGTTCGCGAACTCGCCGCTGAGATGGTGCGCGAGGATATCAAGCACTGGAAGGCTCAAGGCAGGCGAAAAGGGGGCTGAGTGTTCGACTTATCCAACAAGAAGATTTGGGTTGCCGGTCATCGTGGTATGGTCGGCAGTGCTCTTGTGCGCAGGCTTCAATCCGAAGATTGCAGCGTTGTCACGGCCACGCGCGCCGAGGTCGACTTGAAGCGCCAGGACGAGGTCGAAAAATTTGTTGACGCAACCCGGCCTGACGCGATCATTCTCGCCGCTGCTAAAGTTGGCGGCATCCTCGCGAATGACAGCTATCCCGCAGAATTCATCTACGAAAATCTGATTATCGAAGCCAACATCTTCGAAGCCGCCCACCGGGCGGGAGTGGACCGGCTTCTTTTCCTGGGCTCGAGCTGCATCTATCCGAAGCTCGCTCCACAGCCGATTCCCGAAGAGGCTCTGTTGACCGGTCCGCTTGAGCCGACCAACGAATGGTACGCGATTGCCAAGATCGCAGGTATCAAGCTCGCGGAATCCTATCGCAAGCAATATGGCCGGGACTACATTTCGGCCATGCCGACCAACCTGTACGGGCCCGGCGATAATTTCGACCTGAATTCCAGCCATGTGCTGCCCGCGCTAATCCGTAAGGCGCATGCTGCGAAACAGCGTAGTGACCCGCAAATGGTAGTCTGGGGCACAGGAACCCCGCGCCGCGAGTTTCTTCACGTCGACGACTGCGCCGACGCCCTGGTGTTTCTGCTCAAAACCTATTCGGGCTCGCAGCACGTCAATGTCGGCTCGGGCACGGATCTCGAAATAATCGAGTTGACGCGTCTGGTCTGCCGCGTTGTCGGTTATGAGGGTGAGATCATCCATGATCTTTCCAAGCCGGACGGCACGCCGCGAAAACTGATGAGCAACAAGAAGCTGCAGGACATGGGCTGGGAACCGCACATTTCGCTCGAGGACGGCATCAGAGCCACTTATGCCTGGTTCCTGCAATCCGAAAATGGAGCCGATCCGGCGGTCTGAAGTCAGGTCCGTGAAAATCTGCTTTTTGCTATTCCACATCGATGTCTGCGGTATGGGGGCTCGCCCGAGGCGCGGCGGCTGGTCTTTCTCGATGAGGCCTGGATCAAGACGAACATGGCGCCCGGGTGGGGACTGGGCCGACGTCTATGTGCGGCGGTCCCGCATGGCATTGAAACCCCTGACCTTCATTGCCGCCTTGCGCTGCGACCGCATCGATGCCCCTTGGTTCATCGATGCGCCGATCAACGGTGAGCTCTTAACCCTCTATATCGAGAGGATCCTCGTCCCTACGCTCGCCGAGGGCGACATTGTCATCCTCGACAATCTCGGCAGCCATAAGGACCAAGCCTATCGTGCCGTCCAGGCTGCAGGTGCGCACCTAAACCAGGCACAACTTTGTGGTCGTCGAATCCTTCAAATTCGAGCTGCGTAGACATGCAATATGGTGCATCAGACCCAGCCTTGCAATCTGATAACCCTTTGTTACAAACGCATCTCAGATTCTCGCCCCGTTTCACCCCTTGTTTTGAGATTTCAGGCTAAGCATCAGCTGGAGTGATACTTCGAATGCCAAATTTGCTCGCTCAGATGCATAAAATCATCTACCGGCGCATCAGATATACCGTGACCAGGCCAAAGCCGCCGAAAACCAGTGTACCACTTGCCGGCCCTGTCGTGGTCGTCGGATCGGCACCCGTTTCCCACAAGCCCGTCGGCTTCGATGAGACATATCGCATCATTTCGGTGAACGCCTCGCAAATAGCCGTCCACGCCTGGGGCATCGATGCGCCGGACATCACTCTGATGGGCTTCAACGAACTCCAAGGCGGCAATACGGCAGCCGTGGAAACAAGGCGCGTTCTAACCGGGCACCGCACCGGCGCTCTCTATGTTCTCACCTGGCGGCGGGGTCAGAAACGCCAGGCGCGCGTGAAAAACAATCTGAACTCGTTCAACTATTCCTACCGGGATCTCCATATCGTGGGCCGCTATCAGCGCATAGCGTTGATGCACAAAGCCAGCGGACTAGTGAACCTTGAACTCGACGCCGAAACGAAGTGTTCGAACGGAATGATCGCAGTGTTGTTTGCATTATACAACGGCGCCGACGCGGTCATCATAACCGGCATAAATCCTCATTCGAACGGCCACATATACAACAGCGCCAATCTGACCCGTAAACATACCCGTTTCGACCGGGAAATCCTGATAAGGCTGCTCAGGCAAGGCTATCCCATCTACACAGCCGATCCGCAGGTCTCGGAAGAAGTCGGCCTGCCGCTCTGGCAGGGTGACGAAAGACCGAAGACAAAGGCGGCGCAATAAGCGACCGACACTTTACAACAACGATCTTCCCCGGCTTGTCGATCGAGATGACCCGGTTCAGTTCAAGCTCCAGAGAACCCAACGCCACGACTCACCGCAGTTTCTTGCCAATGACGAGTTGGTCATGGACGAAGTCCATCGCGTAAACATCATCGGGTCCCATTCTATTTGAGGACACCCTCCCGCAGGTTCGCTTTAACGCGGCGCTTTGGCGTCTTGTTGCGCAATTCCAGGCCCAAGTCCCTGTAAATAAACTGCCTTGATTTTGGTGCCCCAACCCTCGCGTTCAAGCAGGACGTGCAATCGACGATAGCCGTGGCGGACAAGGGTTTCGCAAATCTCGCGTATGCGACGTTCGAGGCCGGCCCGATCGGCTCGGCGGGAGGCGTAGTGGTAGGTTGAACGGTCGAAGTTCAGCGCCCCGCAGGCACGGCGTATCGAGATCGCCCAGTCTCGGCACATGCCCTTCACCATCTCCCGCTTGCGAGCAGGCCTTAGAGCTTTCGCCGAATGACATCCTGCAACATCGCGGTCCAGCGTCAGATCAGCGACGGTCTTCTTTGGACGCGCATTCCTATCCTCTAGCGCTTAAGCTTCTTCATCTCCGGCGGCATCATGCAGCGATCGGAGATTGTGGTTCCCATTTATAGAGGCGTGAGGTGATCCGCCAAATGAGCGGAGGTATTTTGCAAAGTCTGTGAAATCCGGAAGGGCGTTGATGGCCATTTCGGCGGCGAATGAGATTCTCGACCTCGTGGCACGGCCATGATGAGTGCTCTGTCTTTCCCTGAGGACTTGTCCATCGCACTCGATCGGCGTGGGCATCGCCTTTGGCTGTAGTTCTGGGCATCAGGTCGCCAATGATACCGATATCCGGCACAGGAAAATCAGGTAATTAGGGCCTTCATGTCCTTCCCGAGAGAAGGGTGATAGTTCATACTGGAGACATGGGTTACACTTTTGGCCTTTGCGAGGAGAGCAAAGGTGCCAGGGAATCAAACAGGTCGAAGACCAAATCTGGCTGATGATGACTCGCTTCATTTGTATGTGTCTTTTGCTGCCCGGCCTCAGTGGCTGCATCAATAGGTTCTATCCCGCTCCTCCGATAAACATGTGCCCGAACATCCTTCAGACTGCGGCGACTGCAATAAGGCATCACGGCCGGACAAGGCACCATGAGCACACCAGACACCGCTACCCTCCTCGAAGACGCCGCCGATCGGATCGCGGATATCTCACGAGCGGATCTGCAAATCATGCTGCGGCGCGCAGCCCTGCGGTTGCGCAATGCCGGCGCCCTTTCAATGGACGACGATGTTGAGGAAGTTTTGCGCGACCTTGCCGGCGAGTTCGGCATGACGCGCAACGACACGATCAGATATATCGTCCGCGAGTGGTTGGAGAAGAACACCTATCTGCCGGTGCATAGCCTGGACGAAGATGGAGATATCGACGGGAATGCCTGAGCCGCGGCGTTATGCTGGCGAACCTCCCCACCTTCTGAACGAAGCATCAGCATGCCAAGCCTCGCGCAGATGACTGGTTCACTGCATATCCACAACTTCTATATCGGCAAGCTGAAGGATAAACAGGAACAGCTTTTCGAAAGCGACCCCGAAACGACGATGCTTCTCGACAACGTGGCTGCCATTCTTTCGGAGCACGCCATAGCCTTGGCAGAGGATAGCGCCGACAAGGAATTCGCGGAGGGATGAGGCGGCTGACAAAGGTTTGGTCGGTGGCTCTGGGTGCCGCGATCGGATTTGGATTGGGCGCGGTCGCTGGTCAAATGATATTTGATGATACACCAATTTCAGTTGCTTTTGGTGCCGCTTTTGGCGCTGCCGTTGGGACCTTCGTAAAAAGCAACAGGTAGGTTACCCTTCCACTCCAATCACGCCATCCTGACGATGTCCACAAAACGTGTTCAAGCGGAGGTCGACGCATGTGCGTCGGGTGAGTAAAAGGGCGCCAATAAGAGGTGACGCCATGAGTGAAATCAAAAGACAAGAACGACGAACCGGAAAAGCGGCCCCCGCCTCCCAAAGCGATCAAGTTCTACGATCCATGGGAAGAAGAGTTCCGTCGATCCTACAAGGATGACAAGAGTTTCGATTTCTGAAAACGAGTCAAATCTGCGCCCCGCTGCTCATGACCAATTCGTGCCGGACAGGACGCCACTCTTCTTAACTCTGCGGTACAATTGCCAAAATATCCGGAAGGTAAAATCGTTCCGAGTGATGAACATGGCAAATTACGTTGAGACTCAGCGGTTCCACTGTTCTAGCGCGGCAGGCCGCAATTATACTGTGATTGAACAAATGCGGGCACCCCGGTTCTCAGCAAGTCCACGAGTGGACTATGTTACGGAGGACGGCGACGTGGCTGAGCGCCTAGATGATCAGAGTTTTCTGCTCCTTCTTTCAAACGAAGTTGTCCGCGTTTCCTAGCCGGGTGCAGACATATCGAACTACCTTGGCGGCGTGAAGGCCGCCAAGCGGTCAAAAAATTGATTTTACTTCGCTATATCATCTCATAAACCGCCGCACTGTCCGCCCGATCGCGCAGCCCCTTATATGACGCATGTCGCAGCTTTCTGTCATGTGTCCAGGTTCGATATTCGATTTCAGCAACCAGCTCCGGACGGACAAAGACCGCATTTCGCTTCCGTCCTGTGTCGACAGCCGGCTTGCCGATGAGGAGCTGGTCCATCTGCTCCCGGATCTCACCCGCGGAACGTTCATTGAAGCCGATTCCCACTCCCCCGACATAGACGAGCTCGTTGGCCTTGCGCGCCGCGAGGAGCAGACGTCCGATTCCCCCAAATGATGTCGTCGATTTCTCATACCCGACGATGATGAACCCATCGCTCTGGATGCATTTGATCTTTACCCAGTCGCCGGGCCGGCCGCTGCGATAGGTGCTGTTCCGGTCTTTGGCAACGATGCCTTCCAGCCCATGCTCGCACGCGATTCGCAGGAGCATATCGCCATCCGCCTCAATCTCCTCCGATAATCGAATGGCATCCTCGCCGCCGGCGGGCACCAGTCTCTCGAGCAGATGACGCCGTGCAGTGAGTTCCGTTCCTGTAAGATCGCGGCCGTCGAAATACAGAAGGTCGAATGTCATCAACACTGCTTCCCGCGACATCCTCTTGCCGCCGCGGCCGCCGAGTGATTGCTGAAGCCCGCCAAAGTCAGACCGGCCCTGCGCGTCAAGCACGACGGCCTCGCCATCCAGGATGGCCGTCGAGACGGAAAGGCGCCTCGCCTTGCCTGCCACAGCCTTGACGAGGCTTTCGCGCAAGCCGGAACGTCAAGTTTTTCACGACCCGTCTTATTGACGTGCCAAGCGACGCCACTTTGGGAAATGTTCAGATGGCAATCGACGAGATCGCCGGCGACGCCTGCGGTATCTTTGTGACCACGCATATAGCTAAGGTCGATGCCGAAACGGGTGAGCCGATTTTTGCAGACGAAACTACCCGGCCATTCAAATTCCCCCATGCTCGCGGCGTCGAGGACGCGATATCCAGCTTCTGCAAACACCTCAGAATGGCGGCATCATCCCGTGAGCGCTGCTGTCACGCCAGAGAGAAACCCAACCGCGACAGACGACGAGTTGGCAGAGGTCATCGCCTATCACAGGGGCGACATGCAGGCGGCTATATGCACCCTGCTTGCCGACCTCCGCCATCTGCGCCAACAGCTAGCATTGGCGGAAGGCGCCATGAGCAGGGGCATGGCGCGCGGTTGGCGGCCGACCTACGACCGAGACTGACAATGCCAGAAATGAACTATTCCAAGAAGTTGCGCGGCTGGAGACTGAGTGATGCGGACGAGGCCGGGCAGTTGCTGGAAGTCACCTGCCAATTCTGCAGAACCACCTACCGCTATTTCCCGCGGGATCTTCTGAAACTGACGACGAATGTCAGCCTCGATCGGCTGCCAAGCCGGTTCCATTGCCAGCGCTGCGATCGGGCAGACTATGTGGTGCTCAAGGTGGTTCAGCTTTGGGGCTCGGAATACGGCAAGCTCGAGGTGCGCCGCCTGGTCAAGATCAACACAGTGAAAAAGCCGATATGGGAAGATGGGGTGCTGTAAGATGGCCGACCGAAGAGATAATCCCCTCGCCCGCTGGCGCTTGAACGCCCTCCTGCCCCATCACGTGATTATCTTTTGGGGCAACTATAATTCCGGCGAGCCTGCTCACCACTTCCGCCAACGAGGCGAGATAATCAGCTCCGCGCTTGCCATAGACCAGTCTTCCAAGTCCTATTCCGCTTCGGTCGAATGGGATCAGTATCTTGTTTTCTGTTTCGGAAGTCGCGAAGCTGCGACGCAATTCAGGGACCGCTGGAACGGTCAATTCATCGATACGGACGAAGTGAGCAGGAAAGGCGTGCGGACGCCAAGGGAGGGTGATGTGTGCAATTTATACAGGATGATGAGCAACCAGCAGGCCATCCGAGCGATCACGCGGGCGATGATCGACAGCACCGGCAACATGGAGCCGCAGTAAGAGATCTGGCCCGACCGAATGGCGCCGATTGTCCGCAACACTCCCGCCGGGCGAGAACTCGCCAACGTCCGCTGGGGATTGCCAAGCTCTTCGAAGGCTCTTTTCGATGCAGCGACCAAACGCGCTGGCGGGCTGCGCAAGAAGGGAAAGCCGGTCAACTTCGACGAGCTCCTGAAGATGGAGCCGGATGGTGGCACGACGAACCTCCGCAATGTCAGCAGGAAACATTGGAAACGCTGGCTTGGCGTCGAGAACCGTTGCGTCGTGCCGTTCACCCGGTTTGCCGAACCTGACCCCGCGAACAAACCAGACGGCGGCAGGACGCCGAACGCATGGTTTGGCGCGCCGGACGAGTCGCTAATGTGTTTCGCGGGGTTGTGGGTCCCGCAGTGGACGAGCGTGCGGAAGATCAAGGAAGGACTGATCACGACCGACCTGTTCGGCTTCCTCACCACAGAGCCCAACGCCATCGTGGCTCCGATCCATCAAAAGGCGATGCCTGTCATCCTCGGCGGCCAGGAAGAGATCGAAACGTGGCTCACTGCGCCCTGGGAAGAGGCAAGCCGGCTGCAACGGCCATTGGCAGATGACAGGATCGTCCTGCTGCGGCCGCAGAGCCATGACCGTAGCTGACCCGCAACTCGCTTTGATTTGATCCAATGAGCATCACAAACCATTCAACCGCGCCCGGCTCGACTGTGCACTTTGAGCACAATTGCGAGGAGGAAGGCTGCCGAGAGTGGGGAGGCTTCGGTCATAGCCCGTCCAAGGCTAATCCCGTCCGCTGGTGGTGCTGGGAGCATTTCCCGTACAAAAGCTATGAGCAGAAACAGGCGCTGAGACGAAAGATCGAGGCCGATTAGATGGGGACGCAGGATTAGCCGTTGTTGATCATATAGATGAAAAGCGTAGTCCATGCAGAACCGAGCAGAAATATTGCTACCCATATCCGCATTAGCGGCGTCACTGCGTCAGGACCCGCTTTCGAGAAATGCAAGCATGCCGTCAATATCATCATCAAATAAACGTGCGGACACGCCATTAGCATTGCAAGAAGTGGCCCACGAAATAGAAGAGCTGTATAAATTTCTTCATATGCACTTTTGAAGTATAATATCGGCCTAAGCAATAAGTAGAAAGACATGAAATATATTATGGAAATTGTTGTTATTGATATTCTAAGTATATTTAGTTTATTCAATTCCCAATCTCACATGTTTTATATGGCGGCAGAGATTATCTGCTGAGAGGAAGACCATACGGAGCACCATAAAAATGGAACGCAGGACGGGACGATGGATAGATACTTGATGAATAACAAGTAGGATATGGAAAAGTGTGCAACGTCGCAAACACGCAGGAGACCGTCCGACGCGCCGGTGGTCCACCCAGCGTTGTGCCTCTGGGACGAAATCAAGAGCTGGAGCAACACGAAATGATTGCTGGAGTGATCGACTGCGCCTCGTTGACAGCAGTTGATGGAGATACGGTGCGTTGCAATGGGCAGCTTATGCGGCTGCTTGGGGAATCGCCTGCTTGATCGGGGCGTACCGGCTGGTCTCATCGATGAGTGGGTCACCAAGATCTCCGCGGCTGCGCCCATGTTTCTGGACCATCTTGGCGATGTTCGGCTGTGGCTTGGAAAGGGTCCGCATGGGACGCGACTGCTGAAGAGCTTGACCGGCGACCTGAAAGCCTACGAAACTGTCGCGAACATTTCCGAGATAATCAAGGTGCTCACGAGCATCGATGTCGATCTCGTCGAAGATGTCGCCGAGAACGGCGACGACGAGCTCGACGAGGGACCCTCATCGGAAGAAATGGTCGCCACATTCTTTGACGCTCTGCGGCTCGTTCTCGAGCGGGAGCCGCCGCGGCTATTCAAGACTTGGGACTACGTAGCCACCAGATTGCGGGCGCTGAATGCTCCGGACGCCCTGATCGAGTGGGCGGGGGCACAGCGCCTTCATACATTGGACGCCCGCCACAAGACGCGCAACGCCGACATCGTGGCAGAAGATCCGTCAGTTTTAGTGGGCTGGACAGGTCCGCGCTAATCCCATTCACCAGCGACATAGGCATCAGCTAGGGCTTCACGCTAACAGAGCGCCGCAATGGATGAACTTCGTCGAGACTATCTCGGACGTGATCCGAAAAGATGATGCGGGAAACTGTTCCGGTTGCCTCAGGCGCAGTCTTCATAAGGCGTTGAAATTCAATGATGATGAAGCTTTGGCTGGGGAACCTGGATTCGAACCAAGATCGACGGAGTCAGAGTCCGCTGTTCTACCATTGAACTATTCCCCAGCAGGCGAACCGGCAGGCGGTTCGGCTGGTGTGCGGCGCTTATAAACAAAAGCCCGCGGATTGCAAATACCTGTTTTGAAAAAAATCGGCCGTCTTCGCCGGGGCTGAAACTATTCCGCAAATCCCTCTGCCAAAAAAGAATTTGGTGATTTTGGCGGGCGCTGATATTCTTGCGGCAACGCAAAAATCGAATGAGCGCCTGCTGCATACCTCAGGGAGTTGCGCGGCGCGGTGGAAAAACAACGTGGAAGACCCCGAAGGCGGCGTGAAGCCGCAATTTGACGGGGCGTCGGCGGCAGGGCGCAAGGACGGCAAGAAGTCCAGGCGTCGCAAGGGCAAGCGCGGCGGGCAAACCCGCAGCGCCGCTCATCCCGCTTCGCATGAGCTCTCCGGCAATGCCGGGCAGCCAGCGCGCCCAATGGAAGATGCCGCTGGACATCCGGCCCGCAAGCGAAAGAGGCGCCGTCGCGGCGGCCATGGCGCTTCGCAGGAGGGCGCACCTCAACCCCAGCCGATGGAACAGACGGGCGTCGCAGCCAATGCCGCCCGGGACGGCGGCGATTCGCCGTCGAGCCGGCGCAACCGCCGCAAGCATCGCGGCAAGCGTGGCCTGCAGGGGCGGCCGCTGACATCGGCAAAGCCTTCCCATATCCAGCCGCAGGAAAACCGGGCGGAAGAGACGGCGCGTGCCGCCGTGCCGCGCGAGATGCAGAACGGCGCCGGCCGCAAGGGCCGCCCGGAGAGCCACGCGTACCAGGGGGATCGCCAGGCGCCCGAGCATGCCTGGCCGGAAGAGCTTTATGCCGCCCTCGATCTCGGCACCAACAATTGCCGTCTGCTCATTGCCCAGCCGACCCGTCCGGGCCAGTTCCGCGTCGTCGATGCCTTTTCCCGCATCGTCCGCCTCGGCGAAGGTCTTGCGGCGAGCGGCCGTCTGTCCGACGAGGCGATGGAAAGGGCGATCGAGGCGCTGAGGGTCTGCGCCTCCAAGCTCCGGAATCGGGAGATCCGCCGCATGCGGCTGATCGCGACCGAAGCCTGCCGCCAGGCGGTCAATGGCGAGGAATTCCTTGGGCGAGTAGTTGCCGAAACCGGCCTCGAGCTTGAAATCATCGATCGGGAGACCGAGGCGCGGCTTGCCGTCTCCGGCTGCTCTTCGCTGGTCAGCCGCGAGACACGCTCCGTCGTGCTCTTCGATATCGGCGGCGGCTCGTCGGAGATCGCCGTCATCCGGATCGGCGACAATCGCTTCAGCCGGCTCGCCAATCACATCACCCATTGGACGTCGCTGCCGGTCGGCGTCGTGACGCTGTCGGAGCGTCACGGCGGGCGCGATGTCACGCCGGAGCTTTTCGAAGGCATGGTGCGCGAGGTCGAAGGCATGCTCGGGAGCTTCGATTGCCCCGAGATCGAAATTGTCCAGACCGGCGATTTCCACCTTATCGGCACGTCGGGCACGGTGACGACGCTTGCCGGCGTCCATCTCGACCTGCCGCGTTATGACCGGCGCAAGGTCGATGGCATCTGGCTGTCGGATGACGAGGTCTCCGCCATGCAGGCAAAACTTCTCTCCTGGGATTTCGACAGCCGTGCGGCCAATCCCTGCATCGGACCGGATCGGGCCGATCTGGTGCTCGCCGGCTGCGCCATTCTCGAGGCGATCCGCCGCCGCTGGCCGAGCCCGCGTATGCGCGTTGCCGATCGCGGCTTGAGGGAGGGCCTGCTCACCGACATGATGGCCGATGACGGCGTGTGGCGGCGCAATCGTAATCGCCGCGGCCAGCGCGCGAAATGAGGGGAAGGGCATGACCAAGGCACCGATCGCGGGAAATCGCACCGGCCGCAAGCTCGGCCAGCGCGTCAAGAACAAGAAGATGAAGGCGTCCTCCCGCCAATGGCTGCAGCGCCACATCAACGATCCCTACGTGCAGCGCGCCCAGCTCGAAGGCTATCGCGCCCGCGCCGCCTTCAAGCTGTTGGAGATCGACGAAAAATATCACATCCTGCGCGGCGCCCGGCGGATCATCGACCTGGGGGCTGCGCCCGGCAGCTGGTCGCAAATCGCCTCCAAGGTCACCGGCTCGACGGATGAGGATGTCCGGGTGGCGGCGATCGATTTCCTCGAAATGGCCCAGCTTCCCGGCGTGAAAATCCTGCAGCTTGATTTCCTCGATCCCAGTGCGCCGGAAAAGCTGCTGGACGCGGTAGGCGGCACGCCTGATCTCGTTATATCAGACATGGCAGCGCCGACTACCGGCCACCACCGCACCGATCATCTGCGCACCATGCATCTGTGCGAAGTGGCAGCCCATTTCGCCATCGAGGTGCTGGGGGAGGGCGGGCATTTCCTCACCAAGACCTTCCAGGGCGGCACCGAGCGTGATCTGCTCGCCATGCTGAAGCAGAATTTCCGCCAGGTCGTCCATGTCAAGCCCAACTCGTCGCGCGCCGAATCGGTCGAAATGTTCCTGCTGGCCAAGGGCTTCAAAGGGCGCAAGGCCGAAGCTGAACAGCAAACTTGATCTTCGGGCAACTCTTGTTCGATGACGGGGATTCTAACTAGCTCCGGATGATCTCAAGTCGGTCTACGTGGGGACATAGGCCTGCCCTAGCGTCGCATTCGATCGTGTCCATAGTTCGAGGCGAGGATAGCTGCTAACCGCGCTCGAACAACGGTGTCTCGCATGCAAACAATACCGATCGGAGATCAAATCAGCCTGCACCTCAGCCGTGTTTTCTGCTGATCAACTTGATCCTTCGGCCGCGTCGTTGATCATTGTTGAAATTGGATTATGGCGATTCGGAATGCTGTTGTCTGAATACCGCATTGAATAAGGTTATGGATTGCGCCCTCATCCCGGCTTGACAGCCGACTTCACGATCCCTAGCGAGACAGCACCGATAGGGTCAGGCCGGTAAAATGAAATATTTCAAACAACTCATGATAGAAGTGCTTTATCCTGGGAATGGGGCTATAAGCGCACACGACCGAAACAACGGCATTGCTGTCTTTCTCTTTGCAATCCTTCCAGGCCTTTCGCCGAACTTTAACTCCTTCATCCTCCTCACTTCGATGCTGTGGGGCGCCTATTCTCTGGCGACAGGCCGCCTTGCCTTGAAGCTGTCGAGATCCGACCAGCTGGTTGCCATCGGTATGTCGATTTACCCGGTGGTGATGATCGCGAGCATATTCATAAATCCACCTTACTCCGAAGAATCGCAATGGATACTCCGGCTTCTGCCCTTCTTTTCGATCTGGCTGGTATTGCCGCGGATGCGCCAATCGCCCGATGGCCGTCTCGTGCCGCTCTTCATCCTCGGCGCAGGGATTGGCATGATCGCAACTTTTCTGCTCAGTCTCCTGCAGATCGCGTTTCTTATGGACCGGGCGGAGGGCGGGACTACGAACGCTGCACTGCTGGGGATCATAGGCATTCTCTTCGGCGGCGTTGCGCTCCTCAACCTTCAATCTCCCAAAAGCGTGGAGCAAAGGATCGCGATTCTGGGATATGCCGCGGGTCTCGGTTGCGTTCTGCTGTCGGGAACGCGCTCGGCTTGGCTGGTCATTCCCGTTCATATCGTCATCTTCCTCTGGTTTTTTCGCAAACGCGGCTTCCATCTGAGCCTGCGCAGCCTCGCCATTACCGGCTCCTTGCTGTTTGTGGGCCTTGTTGCCTTAGGTAGCGGCCCGGTACTTCATCGCATTCAGGCGCTGCAAGGGGATCTGACATCGCTGGAACGCACCGACCGTGAGATCACCTCGCTCAGTGCGCGCTTAGCCTTGTACAATGGTGCACTATCGGCAATCAGTAAGGACCCGTTGACTGGTTACGGCCCGCAAAACCGGATGGCTTCAGTTCTGGCGGAGTTGCCCGATAACATAAGGCCGCAACTGTCCTTCACGCATGTCCACAACGGTTTTCTGACCGCGGGGATCGATGCCGGCGTTTTCGGTATCGCGGCACTTTCGCTGATGCTGCTCACACCGGTGATCGGCGCATGGAGAAAGGAAGCCGGGCCGGGCCGCGATCTGGCGATTGCGCTCGCTCTTCTGCTCTTCAGCAGCTACGTCATAACCGGCAGCTTTGGCATCATGTTTAACCAGAAGGCTCTGGATCCAATCTTCGCCTATATGGTCGCCCTGATCTGCACGGATCGGGGCAACATACGCTTTGCGCCCGTTGTTTCTAGCTGACGGTCTTGCACATGGGCGGTTGGCCAGGGGCTTCAGGGAACGTAAGGCCGAAGGCGAAGTAGAGAAAGCTTGATCTTCAGACCGGTCCTGACAGATGATGCGTTAAAGCGTTACCGCGTCCTTTGCGCGTCTGGAAGGACGCCCCGCGCTGCCAGGATTTTAACTGTTGATCCCATGCTTCTTTACGTCACGCTCGGAACCAACGACCTAGACCGCGCAGGGCATTTTTACGATGCCGTTCTGCCCGTGCTCGGCTATCGCCGCCAGCATTATTCGCAGGAGGAGATCGGCTATTCCGCCGTGGGCGATACGCGCTGCCGCTTCTGGGTGGTAACGCCCTTCAATCGCCGCCGGGCGACTGCGGGCAACGGCGCCATGGTCGCGTTCACGGCCGAAACGCGGGCGGCGGTCGATGCCTTTCACGCGGCGGCGATCGCGGCAGGCGCCGCCGATGAAGGCGGGCCGGGTCTGCGCCCCTACCATGCCCATTTTTATGCCGCCTATGTCCGCGATCTCGACGGCAACAAGCTCTCTGCCGTCTGCGAGAGCCCCGAATAGAAGGCTTATTTCACCGCCTGCTGCTCGGCCTCGATCGGTCCCGTCAGGCGCCTTGAGCGGTGACCAGAAACCAGCGCGCCGGCGTTGCGGTCCATCCTGATGAAGGGGATGGTCGCAATCACCGTCAGTCCGGCGATGATGTAGAAGGCAAGGTGGAAATCGGCCACCTGCAGCGCCTCGCCCCTGATATAGATCGAGCTTTCCAGGATCGCGGCCGCGACCGCGACGCCGAGCGCCAGGCTGATCTGCTGCATCACCGAGCTCATCGAGGTCGCTTGGCTCGCTTGCGCATCGTCGATATCGGCAAAGGCCAGCGCATTGACGCCGGTGAACATGAAGGAGCGGGAGAAGCCGCCGATGAGCAGCACGCCGATGATGACGAGATGCGGCGTTGCTGGTGTGAACAGGCCGGTAATGACGGTGACGACAGTCGTCACCATGGCGGCGCCGAGCAGCGTCGTGCGGAAGCCTATGGCTGCGAAGACGCGCTTTGCCATGAACTTGGTGGTGATCGCGCCGATCGCGCCGGCAAAGGTGATAAGGCCGGATTGGAACGGCGTCAGACCGAAACCGAGCTGCAGCATCAGCGGCGTCAGGAACGGCATGGCGCCGACGCAGATGCGAAAGAGGTTGCCCCCGTGGTCGAAACCCGGAATGTCGGGTTCTTGAACAGGCCGAGGTTGAGGATCGGCGCCGGGTGGCGCTTCGCATGGCTGATATAGAGGAAGCCGCAGAGGAGGCCGATGCCGGTGGCGGCAACGCCGATGATCGGCGGCAGGGCCGGCAGGCTGACCACCGACAGGCCGAAGACGACGCCCGCGGCCGAAAGCGAGGTGAGCACGAAACCGGTGAAATCGAGCTTGGGCGGGGCTGTCGCCTCCACCTCCGGCAGGAAGATCGTCGCCAGCCAGATGCCGATGATGCCGACCGGCACGTTGATCAGGAAGATCCAGTGCCAGCTGAAATAGGTGGTGATGAAGCCGCCGAGCGGCGGGCCGGTGAGCGGGCCGACAAGAGCCGGGATGGTGAGCAGCGCCATGGCCGAGACCAGATCGCTTCGCTGCGTCGTGCGCACCAGCACGAGACGGCCGACCGGCGTCATCATCGCGCCGCCCATGCCCTGCAGGAAGCGGGCAAAGACGAATTCGACGAGGTTGGAGGAGATGGCGCAGAAGATCGAGCCGATGACGAAGACGGAGATGGCGAGGCGAAAGATCTTCTTGGCGCCGAACCTGTCGGCCATCCAGCCGCTGACCGGAATGAACACCGCAAGCGCCACCATGTAGGAGGTCAGCGCCAGCTTCAGCGTGATCGGCCCGACATGGAGGTCTGCGGCGATCGCCGGCAGCGCCGTCGAGATCACGGTGGAGTCCATCTGTTCCATGAAGAGAGCGACGGCGAGGATCAGCGGGACGATGCGGTTCATAGGCGGGAGCCTTGATGGGCGCGGATGGAAGCTGGAAGGCCCGTGCTGTTTAGTCCGAGTTCCGGGAGCTGCCAATGCTCAAATCCGGTTCGATGCGATGTTTGCTTCACGTCTGCGTGAGACGGCTTGTCCGACAAGGTCCGCTACCAAGATTGACATATGTTTTACTGGCCGGGGCAAGAAATCCGGCGGGTATCATCGGCCGCGCAGCGACAAAGCACGCGTCATGGGGGATGGATATATGGCAATTTCAACGCGAATGACACGGCGCACGCTTTTTGCAGCAAGCCTCGGCCTGCTGGCGGCGCCGGCAATTTTGAGAGAGAAGGCCGAAGCGGCCGCCACTGGAGCAAGCAGACGTATGGATATAGCGCCTTTACCCGAAATCAATCAGTTCAAGCTCGGTTCCTATAAGTTCACCGTCGTCAGGGACGGGATCAATATCTCCGAAAAACCCTATGAGACCTACGGCACCAATCAGGATCCCGAAACCGTCCAGGCGTTGCTGACCGCCAACTTCCTGCCGGCCGACAAGCTCCTGAACGGCTATGCGCCTGTTCTCATCGACACCGGTTCCGATCTCATTCTCGTCGACACCGGCTTTGGCGCCGGCGGCCGCGCCCGCGGGCTCGGAAAGCTCGCCGAGGGCCTGAAAGTGGCGGGATATTCACCCGAGGACGTGACCCTGGTGGCTCTGACCCATCTGCACGGCGATCACATCGGCGGGCTGATGGAAGACGGCGCGCCCGCCTTCAAGAATGCCCGTTATGTCATCGGTGAGGCCGAATATGATTTCTGGTCGAACACCGCGCGCGAGGGCACACCAGCCGAGGGCGGCCACAAGGCAGTGCTCGCCAATGTGAAGCCGCTCGTCGAAAAAGCCACCTTCATCAAGGACGGCGCCAGCGTCGCGCCGGGCATGACCGCGATGCTGGCAGCCGGCCACAGCCCTGGGCACATGGTGTTCCACGTCGAATCGGAAGGAAGGCGCCTGGTACTGACCGGCGATACGGCCAACCACTATATCCTGTCGCTGCTGCGGCCGGATTGGGAGGTGCGCTTCGATATGGACAAGGCGCAGGCGGCCGCCGCCCGCCGCAAGGTTTTCGACATGATCGCGGCCGACAAGATCGCCTTCCTCGGCTATCACATGCCGTTCCCGGCGGTCGGTTTCGCCGAGCGGCAGGACGGCGGCTATCGCTTCGTGCCAAAGACCTATCAGTTCGATATCTGATCGCAAGCTGTTCCGTTTTTCGCGGGAATTGCTCTTCGTGCGTGGCACCCATGACGAGCCCGGCGGGCACGCCGGGCTTTTTGCTATTTCCTTCCTGTCATAGACGTGTTACCAGCCCTCGCCAACTTCCAAGCAACTCATGCACACCGCCGGGGCGGACGATTCGTTTCCGGGCAGGATTGCATTCTTATTAAATGAAGGAATTTGGCCATGGCCCGCATCATTGAAACGGCAACCGGCGCGGACGCGCTCACCTTCGACGACGTGCTGCTGCAGCCCGGCCATTCCGAGGTCATGCCGGGGCAGACGAACATCGCGACCCGCATCGCCCGCGACTTCGACCTCAACATCCCGATCCTCTCGTCGGCCATGGACACGGTCACCGAAAGCCGGTTGGCGATCGCCATGGCCCAGGCCGGCGGCCTCGGCGTCATCCACCGCAACCTGACGCCGGTCGAGCAGGCCGAAGAAGTCCGCCAGGTGAAGAAGTTCGAAAGCGGCATGGTCGTCAATCCGGTCACCATCGGGCCGGATGCAAAGCTTGCCGAGGCGCTCGGCCTGATGAAGTCGCACGGCATCTCCGGCATCCCGGTCGTCGAGAAGTCCGGCCGCCTCGTCGGCATCCTGACCAATCGCGACGTTCGCTTCGCCTCCGATCCGGAGCAGAAGATCCACGAGCTGATGACCAAGGACAATCTGGTCACCGTCAAGGAAAACGTCGATCAGCAGGAGGCCAAGCGCCTGCTTCACTCGCATCGCATCGAAAAGCTGCTGGTCGTCGATACCGAAGGCCGCTGCGTCGGCCTCATCACCGTCAAGGATATCGAGAAGTCGCAGCTGAACCCGAATGCCTCCAAGGATGCCCAAGGCAGGCTTCGCGCCGCCGCCGCCATCAGCGTCGGCGATGACGGCTTCGAGCGCGCCGAGCGGCTGATCGAGGCCGGCGTCGACCTCTTGGTCGTCGATACCGCTCACGGCCACTCGCAGCGCGTGCTGGATGCCGTCACCCGGGTCAAGAAGCTGTCCAACTCGATACGCATCATGGCCGGCAACGTCGCCACCTATGACGGCACCAGAGCGCTGATCGATGCGGGTGCGGATGCCGTCAAGGTCGGTATCGGCCCGGGCTCGATCTGCACCACGCGTATCGTCGCCGGCGTCGGCGTTCCGCAGCTCGCCGCCATCATGTCGGCCGTTCAGGCCGCCCAGGATCAGAATGTGCCCGTTATCGCCGATGGTGGCATCAAATTTTCCGGCGACCTGGCCAAGGCGATCGCTGCCGGCGCTTCCGCCGTCATGATCGGCTCGCTGCTTGCCGGCACCGATGAGAGCCCAGGCGAGGTCTATCTCTACCAGGGCCGTTCCTTCAAGGCCTATCGCGGCATGGGCTCCGTCGGGGCCATGGCCCGCGGCTCTGCCGACCGCTATTTCCAGGCGGAGGTGCGCGACACGCTGAAGCTCGTGCCTGAGGGCATCGAGGGCCAGGTGCCGTACAAGGGCCCCGTCTCGGCCGTCGTCCACCAGCTCGCCGGCGGCCTCAAGGCGGCTATGGGCTATGTCGGCGGCAAGGATCTGAAGGACTTCCAGGAGCGGGCCACCTTCGTGCGCATCTCCGGCGCCGGTCTTCGCGAAAGCCATGCGCATGACGTGACGATCACCCGGGAAAGCCCGAACTATCCGGGCGCCGGTCTCTGACCATGAAGGCGGGCAGCGGGATTCCGCTCTTGATCATCGCGCTGCTCGCCGCTCTCTGCCTTGCCGTGCTCGCCTGGACGACCTTCGGCTTCGTCGTTCCCTTCAAGCATGAAACCGGCCAGGCGGTGCTCGACACCTATTTCGCCGGTTACGACGAATCCGCCGTCTTTCACATGCAGACGCTGCTCGATGACAACGAGACGGCGACCAGGCTGCTCAGAGCTATGTATTTCGGGCCGGAACTGATCTTTCCGGCATTGCTGACGGCACTGCTGTTCCTCTCATTCCTCAAGCTCGGCCCTGGTGGCGCGTGGTTCGGCCGATCGGCACACCCGCTCATCGCCAAGGCGGTCTACCTGCTGCCGTTCCTTTATGGCATCGCTGACTACAGCGAGAATATCTCAAGTCTGATCGCCTTCGGCGACGGTGGAACCGCAGGTCTTGCCGCGCATCTGCTGCCGTGGATGACGCGGCTGAAATTCGCAAGCCTCGCCATCTGCTTCATCCTCCTCGCCCGGCTTGCCATCGTCCGCTGGCTGTCGCCGCGCCAGGACTGAGACGCGGCCTCAGCCGCTGGCATCCTGCTCCCCTTTCGGCTACTCCTCGCAACGAATGCGGAAACGGAAAGGACTTGAGGGAGCATATGACCGGCTATCAAATCTTCTGGCCACTGCTTGCCCATGTGGCCCTGGTCTATGGTCTTTATGCGCTTCTTGGGCAGCGGCGCGCAAAAATGGTCCGCGCCGGCAGGATCGCGAAATCGGATTATCGCGAAAATCGTGACGAGCCGGCCGAAAGTCTCGCCGTCAAGAACTGTCTCGCCAACCAGTTCGAACTGCCTGTGCTCTTCTATGCCTGCTGCATTCTTCTCTATGTCACCGAGGCCGACAATCTTGTCGCCGTCACGCTCGCCTGGGTCTTCGTCGCCCTGCGTTATGCGCATGCGGCGATCCATGTCACCAGCAATGATCTGCGCTACCGCAGCCCGATCTTCGCCGCCGGTTACCTCGTGCTCGCCGCCATGTGGGTGTGGCTGGCCGGGTGGATGGCAATCGGATAACGCGCTGTGACCAACGGCATGACTCCCTGAATCGGAATCGATTCAAGAACAAATTATGCATAAATTCAAAATGTTGCAGCATCCATCGCGCGTGCGGAAAGACACGGGCGCTCGTCGAAGAATAACTTCGAGAACATGGTTACTAATATTTAAATTGATTCGTCTATTTCTGCGCGAGCGAGTGATGGCGGGGACGGTTTGCGAGCGAAGATGGACGAGAGGACAGGCGGGGCGGCGATCCATCGCATGGCTATGCTGCGACTTGCGGGTTCGGCGAGCACTGCGGCGCTGGCGCTGATGCTGGCAGCGGAGCCGGGACGGGCGCAGCAGGTCATTGCCGGCAACGACACGGAGATCGTCGACGGCAACGACCCGGGCGGCACCGGCCCGGGCACGCAGCCGAGTCCCTGGACCATCAATACCGATCTCGTCATTGGCGATCAGAATGGCGACGATGCGACCCTCATCATCCGCAACGGCGGCGCGGTCAGCAATGATATCGGCGTGCTCGGCGTCGATCCCGGCGCCAGCGGTACGGTGACGGTCACCGGCTCAGGCTCGAGCTGGAGCAATTCCGACGACCTTTATGTCGGCCATCAGGGCACCGGAGCGCTGACCATCGAAGACGGCGCCGTGGTCGACAGCCAGTTCGGCTATATCGGCTATTTTTCCGGCGCCAGCGGAACGGTAACGGTCACCGGCACAGGTTCGACCTGGACAAACGTCCAGGATCTCACCATCGGCGACAGCGGCACCGGCACTCTGATCATTTCGAATGGCGGAACGGTCAACAGTGCATCCAGCTATATCAGCAATGATTCCAGCGCCATTGGCGAGGTCATCGTTACGGGCGCCAACTCGCTCTGGGGCAATTCCATCGAGGTCTCGGTCGGCGCGGCCGGCGCGGGAACGCTGACCATTTCGAATGGTGGCTCTGTCACCGGCAGCTTCGGTTATGTCGGCTTCAGTTCGAACGGCAGCGGTGTGGTCAGCGTGACCGGCGCAGGCTCGAGCTGGATCAGTTCCGGAACGCTGTTCGTCGGCCAATTCGGTTCGGGCAGCGTGACCATCGACGAAGCCGGCATGGTATCGGCGTCCGAGGTCGTTATCGCGGATGATTCCGGCGCAACCGGTACCGTCGAACTTGCCGGAAGCGCCGGGAGCGGGCGCGGCGTCCTGGAGACCGGCTATGTCGAGAGAGGCGGCGGCAGTGCGAGCCTCGTTTTCGACGGCGGCATTCTGCGGGCAACGGGCAATGAGGCGAATTTCCTGCGTGGCTTCAGCGCCGGCGAAGTGACGGCCAGTTCGGGCGGCGCCTTTATCGACACCAACGGCTTTGCTGTCGGCATAACCACGGATCTGCAAGGCGTTGGTGGCCTGACCAAGCAGGGTACGGGCACGCTGACGCTGTCCGGCACCAACAGCTATACCGGCGTGACGACGGTCGAGGCCGGCACGCTTCTGGCGGGCAGCGCCGGTGCCTTCGTGCAGAACCGCGCTTACGCCATCAATGGCGGCATACTCGATCTCGGCGGCTTCGACCTGACCATGGGTGAGCTTTCGGGAAGCGGCGGGGAGATCGCGCTCGGCAGCACCGACCTCACGCTCGATCAGGCAATTGAGAGCACCTATGGCGGCGTACTCTCCGGCAGCGGCGACTTCACGATGGCCGGCAGCGGCACCCTGCGCCTGACCGGCGACAGTTCGGCCTTTACCGGGACGACAACGGTTTCGGACGGCCGCCTGATCGTCAATGGCAGCCTTGGCGGCATCCTGACGATGACGGGCGGCAGACTGGGCGGCTCGGGTGATATCGGCGCGCTGACCGCCGGGGCGGGCGTCACCATTGCGCCGGGCAATTCGATCGGAACCTTGACCGTTGGCGGCAATCTCACTTTCGATCCGGGCGCTACTTATGAGGTCGAGGTCGATCCCGCCGGCACCGCGAGCGATTTGATGTCGGTTACCGGCACCGCCTTTCTCAGCGGCGCGACCGTTTCCCATATCGGAATGAATGGCGAGTACAGGCCGTTCTCCACCTATACGATCCTGACCGCGAGCGGCGGGGTGAGCGGAACCTTTGGCGCCGTTACCTCCAATTATGCCTTTCTGGCCGCCGACCTCTCCTATGATTTGAACAGTGTCTACCTGGAAATTGCCCGCAATGATGTGAGCTTTGCCGACATGGCTTCGACGAGCAACCAGATTGCCACGGCGGCGGCTGCCGAGAACCTCGGCTCCGGCAACGACATCTACGATGCGATCGTCACCCTGCCTGACGACGAGTCGCAAGTTCAGGCGAGCTTCGACGCGCTTTCCGGCGAAATCCATGCGTCGATCAAGACGGCGCTGATCACCCAGAGCCTGTTTGTTCGCGAGGCCGCCAATGAACGTCTGCGCTCGGCTTTCGGCGATCCCGTCGCCGCCATGGTTCCGATACAAGGCTTCTGGCCCGGCGCTCCGGCAGTGACCGCCGCCGAGACTGCGGACGGACCGGTTTTCTGGAGCACGGCCTTTGGCGGTCTGAGCGAGGCATTCACAGATGGCAATGCCGCCACGTTCCGTCATCAGACCGGCGGGTTTCTCGCCGGTGTCGACCGCAGTTTCGACGAGGTCAGGTTCGGCCTGATGGCCGGCTACAGCAATTCCCGGTTCGATCCCCGTCACCGTGCTTCGTCGGGTTCGAGCGACGATTATCATCTCGGCCTCTATGCCGGCACGCACTGGGGCGGTCTCGCCTTCCGCTCCGGCCTTGCCTATACGTGGCATGACATCGAAACCAGCCGCCGTGTCGCGATCGGCAGCTTCGAGGACAGGCTGGACGCGAACTATGGGGGCGGCACGCTGCAGGGCTTTGCGGAGCTCGGCTACCGGTTCGAGAGGGCGGCGGCCTCCTTCGAGCCCTTCGTCAATCTCGCCCATGTTGGCATTCGAACGGCGGGCTTCTCCGAAGAGGGCGGGGCGGCCGCACTCGAGGTCTCCGGCCGCACGACCAACACCACCATCACCACGCTCGGCCTGCGTGCCGAAATGGAGGTTCACCTCGGCGGGATGAACGCCACCCTGCACGGCATGTCAGGCTGGCGCCATGCCGCGGGCGATATCGTCCCCTTCTCGACGCAGGCTTTCGCAGCAGGCGACGCCTTCACCGTCGCCGGCGTGCCGCTGGCGCAGAACGCCTTCATTCTCGACGCCGGCCTTGACGTCGCCCTGAACGAAGGTGCTGCGCTCGGGATCGCCTATTCCGGCCAGATCGCGGAAGACGCACAGCAGCATGGGATTAAAGCGACGCTGTCTGCGAAGTTCTAAAATCTCCGGACGGTCATCCCCCGCAACGAAGAGTCGCGACATCAGCCTTTTCCCGTCGAAGAGAATTTCGCAACTATTTCAAGGATTCTCTAGCCTGGCGCAACCGGTGGGAACAGCTGGACTCCCGATTTTCATACGCGTTTGCCGGTCGTTAAAATGCGAGCCTTTCCGTTTACGCCTGATGAAGACCTGCATGTCATATCCGCTCGACGCGCTGGTGGCAAAAGCCTCTGCGCGCAACAATAAGAATGGGAACGACATGGGCGCGGAAAGCATGGATCGCATTGGCTTGCGAAGGAAGCCGAAGCAGGAGCGCAGCATTCAGCGGCTGGATCTTATTCTCGCCGCCGCTGCCAGGATCATCGCCGAGAAGGGCGTCAGCGCCATGCGGATGACCGAACTCGCGATCGCCGCCAAAGTGCCGATCGGCTCGGTCTACCAGTATTTCCCGGAGAAAGCGGCGATCGTCAAAGCCCTGTTCGATCAGCACGCTTCGGCGATCCAGACGAAGACGGCGGCGATGTTCTCCGACGTGCAGTCGCTCGACCAGGCGCTCGATCTCGTCTGCGATATCATCGATTGGTACTATGATTCCTACCATGACGATCCCGTCTATCTCGGCGTCTGGATGGGGACGGAGACCGATCAGGATCTGCTGCGGCTGAATATAGAGCATAGCGGCCGTGTCGCCGGCATCTTTCATGACGCCGTGCGCAGGGTGGCTCCCGATCTTTGCGACGAGGAAATGTTCGCCCGCACTTACCTTTTCAGCCATCTGATCGGCGCCGTGATCCGGCTTGCCGCCATCAGCGAAGAGACCATAGCGCGGCGCATGCTCGGCGAGTGGAAACGCGTCATCCGCGCTTCCCTTTTTACCGAGGCCGCGCCGCGGGCCGCCTGAGAGCCTCTACCAGCTCGGCACCATATTGGCGGCCTTCAGCCGCGGATAAAGGCGCGCCTGCGCTGATTTGACGTCCGCATCCAGACCGTCGTCGATGACAGCAGGCGTGATGTTGTCGAGACAGGCGGTGATATGCGCGGTGATCGCGTTCATCAGCGAGATCGAAACGCCCGGCCGCTTCATGATGCCGATCTGCACCGGCGGCAGCGCCGGAAAGCCGTCAGCCTGGCTCAGCACCTTCATGCCTGTGCGCAACGCCGATTCCGGCATCACCGAGACCGCCATGCCGGCAAGCACGGCCGCGGCGACGACGGTGCAGGACCAGCTGGTGAACAGGATCTGGTGTTCGCGGCCCACGGCATCGAGCGCCGAGCAGGCGAGCTGACGCCACTGGCAGTCGCGGCGGCCGACGGCAAGCGGCACCGGCGCGTCGTCGCGGATCGGATGATTGGCCGAGCCGACCCAGCAGAGCGGTTCGGTTCGCACCACGTCGGACATGCGCTCGCGCGGATTGTGGGTGACAAGCGCGATATCGAGCTCGCCCTTGTGCATGCGCTCGGCAAGGTCCATCGACGGCTCGCAGACGATGTAGAGCTCGACGTTCGGATGCGTCTTGGCAAAGCGGCCGATGATCTCGGGCATGTAGCGGTCGGCATAGTCGTCGGGGGTGCCGATGCGCAGCATACCCTCCAGCCTGTTGTCGTCAAAAGCGGCGATCGCTTCATTGTTGAGGCGGATGATGCGCCGGGCATAATTGAGCAGCTTCTCGCCCTCGACCGTCAGCCGGTTGCCGCGGCCATCCTTGATGAAGAGCTGCTTGCCGATGCGCTCTTCGAGGCGGCGCATCTGCATGGAGACAGCCGATTGAGTCTTGTAGACCTTGTCGGCCGCCTTGGTGAAGCTGCCGGAATCGACGATGGCGATGAAAGTCTGCAACTGGTCGAGATCAAGAGGCGCGGACATGGTGTCACCCATAAAGATAGCTGATGATAATCATTAGAAACATTCGTTGGACTGATCAATAGGTCTTTGGCATCTTCGGGGTGCAAATCAAGCAAAGTGAAGGGCAGACACCCTGCCTGCCCAAGCAGAATTCAGCCTTATCCCTCCTGCACGACCTCGCGGGAGGGGTGGGTTGTTGCGTGCCCGAGAAAGGAGAGTTCGATGCACACGACGGACCGAACACTAGAACTCGACTGCAGTAAGCTGACCCCGACGCTTTCCCAGCGCCTGGTGGCAGGCCTCGCTCCGCTGGTCTCCCTCTTTCGCGGGTTTCGCAATCGAATGGAGGTCAACGGGCTGCATGATCTGAACGACAGTCAGCTGAGGGATATCGGCCTCACAAGGGCCGACCTGACCTCCGCCTTCTTGGCCTCGACCTTTTTCGAGGACCCGTCGGAACATCTGACGCGCTCGGCGCGCAATCGCTGGCGCCTGCAGCTCTTCCGCTCCCACGAGGAGTAGGAGTGTCGAGTTTCCCCGCAGGGTGATAGCCAATAGCCCTGCCGCTTGACCCGGCGATCGGCTTTTCCCAAGCCATCGCCGGGTTTTTTTATGCCTTGGTTTCGGGGGGCTTCGGCCGGTAGGTTTCGAAAATCGCTTCCAGGTTCCTCTGGTAGCTTTTCTGCACCTCAAGCCCGCTATCGAACATGGCGTTCAGTATGTCGGTATAGCTCTCGGCATTGGCTTTTGCCTCTTCCTTCGGCGCCTCCGGCGTCTTGGCCGCCGGTTGTTTGCCCGGTTGTTTGGCCGGCGGTTGCTGGCCGAGCCCGGTCATCATTTCCTGAAAGGCCTTGGCGAAGGGATTGTCGAGGAAGGGGTTCAGCTGAGGCGCCGGTTCCTGTTTCGGCATCGAGAACATCAGCTGCATCGCCTGGGTGAAGGGATTGTCGAAGATGTTGGGTTCCGGGGCCTTCGGTTTCGGCGCAAAGCCGGTGCTCTCGAGCCATTTCTGAATGGTCTCGCCCATCGCCGTGTTGACGAAGGGGTTGACCGGCGAGGCCATCTGGCCGGTCGTCTGCTTGAAGAGCCCGCCCATCAGCGTATCGGCCAATACGGGCAGCATCTGCTTGTAGATATCCTGGCCGATCCCGGTCATCTGCGCCGCCTGGGCGGCGACCGCCCGCGAAACCTCTTTGGAGCCGAAGAGCTGGGCGAGGATGTTGTTGCCGTCGGAAATGCCCTCTGGCGTGAAAGCCCGGCTCATATCCTCGAAATATCGCGCATAATTGCCGGAAGCGACGGCCTGCATCAGCCCGACAAAATCGTAAGGATTGCTGGTGCTGCGCTTCAGGCCGGCGGAAAAGGCCGGCATCAGCGCCGCCATCGCCTTGGTCGCCTGTTCCTGCGCCAGGTTGAACTGCCGGGCGACCGCTTCCATCGCCGCACCGTTCTGTGCCTGCATCATCATGTCGAAGAGTGGCAGCATGGAGGTCCCTTTCCCCGAGTCGTGACGCGTGTAACGCCACTATATCCGGAAAAGGTAATGTGCAAACCGCTTTTTGCCATAAGAACTTAAAGCCGTTCCGGCAAACGTGCGCGGCGTTTTTCCGAACCCGATAAAAACCTCGGCAGGCTCAGTACTGATAGTCCTCGAAGACCGGTTCGACGGAGCCGTTCCAGCGGCCGTGATAGAGCGACAGCAGATCCTCGGCGAGCGTCGCCTTCTTGGCGAGCACCTCGTCGAGCGGCGCCAGGAAAATGCTTTCGTCCTGGCCTTCGCGGTTGAGCTTGCCGCGCGTCTTGAGGCCGGTCCTCGATATGCCGACCACCTCGCGTGCCACGTCGAGCAGCGCATGCCCGCGAAACTGAGCCTTCAGCCCTTCGGCGGGGACGGCGTCGCGCAGGGCAGCGATCTCGGCAAAGCTCCAATCCTTGGTCATCTCGTCGGCAGCCTGAAGGGCCGCATCATCATAGAGCAGGCCGACCCAGAAGGCCGGCAACGCACAGATGCGCCGCCACGGGCCGCCGTCGGCGCCGCGCATTTCGAGGAAACGCTTCAGCCGCACGTCGGGAAAGAGCGTCGAAAGATGGTTCGTCCAGTCGCCCATCGTCGGCGCCGGATCGGCGACCTCGCCCTTCAGCGCGCCGTTCATGAACTGGCGGAAGGTGACATGGGTGCAATCGTGATAGCGGCCGTCGCGGACGATGAAATACATCGGCACGTCGAGCGCCCATTCGGCATAGTCGCGGAAACCGAAATCGTCGCGGAAGGTGAAATCGAGCAGGCCCGAGCGGCGGTTGTCGGTGTCGCGCCAGATATCGCCGCGCCAGGAGAGCAGCCCGTTCGGCTTGCCCTCGGTGAAAGGCGAGGATGCAAACAGCGCGGTCGCCAGCGATTGCAGCTTCATCGAGACGCGCATCTTCTGGCGCATGTCGGCTTCCGAGGAAAAATCGAGATTCACCTGGATCGTGCAGGTGCGGTACATCATGTCGAGACCCTTGCTGCCGACCTTCGGCATGTAGCGGGTCATGATCTCGTAGCGTGATTTCGGCATGTGCGGCGTCTGCGCATAGGTCCATTTCGGACTGCCGCCGATGCCGAGGAAGCGGATGCCCATCGGTTCGGCGATTTCGCGCAGTGTCGCCAGATGCTGGTTCGATTCCCGGCAGGTTTCATGGAGCGTCTCCAGCGGCGCACCGGACAGTTCGAACTGGCCGCCTGGCTCGATCGAGATCGCCCCCATGCCGCTCTGCTCGGCAAGGCCGATGATGTTGCCGCCGTCGATGATCGGCTCCCAGCCGCTCTTTTTCTGCAGGCCGGTGAGCAAGGCCGAAATACTGGCCTCGCCGAAATAGGGAACCGGGCTGTTGTCGGCGCGGAAGAAGGCGAACTTTTCATGCTCGGTGCCGATCCGGAAGCGCTCCCGCGGCTTGTTGCCCGCGGCGATGTAATCGGTCAGATCCTGGACCGAAGAGAGCGGCGTCTGGTCGGTAGTGTCGCGGGCCATGCGGGATACCTGTATTCAAAAATGCGCCCAGGGGGCCGGGCAACTGGAAGGCTGATTAGGACCCAAGCCACCCATGTTGCAAGTGAAATTCTTTCAACGACGCATCAAAAAAATAGCAGCGATTTCCATGTCAACCCGTTTTCAGCGTTAGTTCCAGTCGCCGATTGCCGCCTGCACTACGGCGAGCGCCGCAACCGCTGCCGTGTCGGCCCGCAGGATGCGCGGTCCAAGCGGGATGGCGGTAACGAAATCAAGGCTGCGAAGCCGTGCGCGCTCCTCTTCCGAAAAGCCGCCTTCCGGCCCGACGAGCAGTGCAAGATGCTTTTCCCGGATCCCCGACAGCACCGGCAGCGGGTTCTGCCCGGCCTCGCCCTCGTCGCAATAGATGATGCGACGCTCCTTCGGCCAGCGGTCGAGCAGGTCGGAGAGCTTCACCGGTTCTGCCACCTCGGGAATCCCGAGAACGCCGCATTGCTCGGCCGCCTCGACGACATTGGCGCGCAGCTTGTCGAGATTGGTGATCTTGCCCTGAACATGCTGGGTCATGACCGGCTGCAGTAGGCCGGCGCCCATTTCCACCGCCTTCTGCACGAGATAATCCATGCGGCCGACCTTGAGCGGCGCAAAGAGGTAGTGCAGGTCGCAGGTGGAGGGCTGCGGCCTCGTCTCTTCGATTGCCGTCAGCAGGATGCGTTTGCGCGTGGGAAAGGTGAGGCTGGCTTTCCACTCGCCGTCACGGCCGTTGAAAAGCAGAATCTCGGCATCGGCCTCCATCCTCAGCACATTGGCGAGATAGTTGAACTGCTCGGCGCTCGCCTCTACGACGGCGCCGGCAGAAAGCGGCGCATCGACGAAAAGACGTTGCATGCGAAAATTGGCGCGCATTGAAAAAACTCGCGGGGGTTCAGAGCATGATGCCGAAATGTGGGAGCGGTCTTCGGACGGCATCATCTCTAACTCTTTAATTTTAGGCCAGGATTCGGACTTTGGGCCTAGCGGGCCCAAAACCATCCTGTTCTAGACGAAGAGCGCGAACATAGCCCAATAAATCACGGCGGCAAGCGCTCCCGAGACCGGCACGGTGACGATCCAGGCGGCGACGATCGTCATGAAATGCGAGCGGCGCACGAGATAGCGCCGGCGCTGCTCATGGATGTTCGGCTCCTCCGGCTCGTCGATATCGAAGCTCTCGGCCTTGCGCCTGATATAGGCGATGCGGCGCTTCGAATGGCGCGTATACCATTCGCGGAAGAAGCCGACGCCGAAGACGGCGCCGACAGCGATATGCGTGGTGCTGACCGGCAGGCCGAGCCAGGAGGCGACGATGACGGTGAACGCGGTCGACAATGCGACGCAATAGGCCCGCATCGGATTGAGCTTGGTGATCTCCTCGCCGACCAGGCGAATGAGGCGCGGTCCGAACAGCAGCAGGCCGACGGAGATGCCGAAGGCGCCGATCAGCATCACCCAGAGCGGCGGATGCCCGACGCCGTCGACGCCGCCGATGCCGACCGAGTGGACGATTGCCGAAAGCGGCCCGACGGCGTTCGAAACGTCGTTTGCGCCATGCGCGAAGGAAAGCAGCGCCGCCGAGCCGATCAGCGGCAGCCGGAATAGCACCCGCAGCGAGCTGTTGCGGTTTTCGAGGTCCCGCGCCTGGGCGAGGACGAGCGGCCGGGCGGCGAGCCAGCTGACCAGCCCGATGCCGATGCCGATCAGGATGACGGTGAAAGACGGAAACCGGCCGGGCGGCGACAGCTGCAGCACCATATAGGCCATGAAGCCGCCGGCCATCACCGCGACCAGAACCGGCACCCAGCGCTGAGCCGCCGCGATCTTGTCGTCGCGATAGATGATCAGGCTCTTGACGAGGTAGAGCAGGCCGGCCGCGATCAGCCCGCCGATCAGCGGCGAGGTGATCCAGCTCGAGGTGATCTCCAGCATGACCCGCCAGTTCACCGGCTCCGTCCCGACGGCCGAGATGCCGGCACCGATCACGGCGCCGACGATCGCATGGGTGGTGGAAACCGGCGCGTTCATCCAGGTGGCGAGGTTGATCCAGAGGGCCGCCGCCATCAGCGCCGCCATCATGATCCAGCCAAGTATCGCCTGCGGCACCTGCACGGCGTCGACGATGTTGGAGGAAATCGTCTTGACGACCTCGCCGCCGGCGATCGTGGCGCCGAGGACCTCGAAAATCGCGGCGATGATGAGTGCCTGGCCCATCGTCATGGCGCGCGCACCGACGGCCGCACCGACATTGTTGGTCACGTCGTTGGCGCCGATATTCATCGCCATGTAGCCGGCAAGGGCCGCCGCCGCCACGACGAGCATCGCTCCCGGGCGGTCGAACACATAGACACCGGCAAAGATCATCGTCAGGCCGACGAAGATCAGCCCGAGACCAGGCGCCACCAGCCGCCGCAAGACGTGCTTTGCCGCATCCTCGGCATGGGTGATCTTGTCGAGGTCCTTGTCGAGCGTGCGTTTCGTGAGAACGGCGGGACGGGGCGGCATTCTTTTTTCCAACTATGAATCTGCTTTTACGCTGCCTTTTTAGCAGCGCAAGATGGCAGGATTCATTCCGCCGGAATTTGCTTTGCCGCTTTGGCCGAAAGCCGCTCGGTCATCTTGCGCTTGAAGGCGAGGAAAAGGCCGCGTAGCTCCGGTTCGCGCACCCGCCCGGTCGCTTCGTCGAGCGAGACCCATTCGATGCGGCGCTCGCCTTTTTCTTTGAAATTCTTTGCCATGTCGGTGACTTCGAGCGCATAGACCTGCACCTTGCAGACCACCTGCACCCCGTCGCGCAACACCTTCGGATAGGTGTAGGCACCGAGCGTCTCCGTTTCGGCGACGCCGCGGACACCGGCTTCCTCGAAGGCTTCCTGCGCGGCGACCTCATGAGCGCATCTCCCGTTCATCGGCCAGCCCTTGGGGATGACCCAGCGGCCGGTGTCGCGGCTCGTCAGCAACAACACTTCGACCTCACCGCTCTTCTTCTTCACCCGGTAACAGATCGCACCATATTGCTGTCGCGGCGGCCGCCGAAACATCAGTTGCACATCGGATGCCAATCGGGCGAGAAGAGTCAATTGTCGGGTCACCTTCGCAGTGGTTGTTAGGAATCACTCATATACGTGTATCACGAAAAGCTTACGCAATCCAAAGCCTCAGACGATCCGAAACGCGATTTGATCGCTGTTTCATTAAGGGAAATCGAGCTGGGGCAGGCTCAGAAATCCGTCACGTCCTGTCTCGAATGCGTCACATTGCACAGGTGTACAATATGGCTTCGTCCGGACTCCTAATCAATGGCGGCATCAATTGTTCCACTAGGATTTTTGTAAATGTGGTAACTTTGCCTCTCAATGCCGTCCGTGCCTTCCAGGCCGTCATGGCAGCAAAGCCGCCGAAGAGCTGAACGTGGTTTCGTGCGTCGGCATGGTGGCGAATGCCGTGCTGAAGTGTCAGCGCTCCCAATAGGGAACCGGCCCGTAAAGTTCGGTGAGATAGTCGATGAACAGCCGCACTTTGGCCGGCAGGAACTGCCGGCTGGGATAGACGGCCGACAGCGTGACATTGTGCGAGCCTTCATAGGCCGGCAGCACCTGCACCAGACGGCCGGCTTTGAGTTCTTCGCCGATATCCCAGGTGGAGCGCAGCGCGATCCCGAGGCCGGCGATGACGGCCTCGCGTATCACTTCGCTGGAATTGGTGACCAGCATGCCTTCCGGCCGCAGGCTGAGCGCCCCGCTCGGCCCGTTCAGCCGCCAGGTGTCGCCATTGTGTGCCGGCAGGCAGCGATGGTGTTTCAAATCGTCGATATCACGCGGCTCGCCATGCGCCGAGAGATAATCCGGCGAGGCGCAGAGCAGCCGGCGCACCGGTGCCAGTCGCCGGGCGACGAGGCTGGAATCGGTGAGTTCCGCGATACGGATCGCCAGATCGAAGCCGTCGCCGACGATGTCGCTGAATTCGTCGGTCAGCACCAGGTTGATCGCCAGCTCCGGATGCGCCTGCATGAACGCCTTCAGGTGCGGCGCGATATGCATGCGGCCGAAGGAGGTCGGCGCCGAGATCTTCAGCGTCCCGTGCATCTGCGCCGCGCGGCCGGAAATATAAAATTCCGCCTCTTCCAGCCCGGCAAGGATGCCGAGAACGCGGTCGTAGAAACCCTGGCCGGCCTCCGTCAGCGAAATCTGCCGCGTCGTGCGCTGCAAAAGCCGGGTGCCGAGCCGGTCCTCCAGCCGCTTGATGCGCTTGGAGACGACGGCCGGGGAAAAGCCGAGCATGCGCCCGGCAAGCGACATGCTTCCCGTCGAAACGACCTTGGCAAAGATTTCGAGATCACCCAGATTGGTCATAAGCTTTTGTGACTTTTTCCCCTTTTGGCATAAGTGCTTAGCATTTGCGCCCCTATTGGGAAAGTGCTAAGCCGATCTCACGGCGGCAGGCAAGATACGACACCCGTTCCCGCCGTCGTCTTCCCGTCGTCATCTTTCCGGGAGGCCAGGGAGAAGGCCATGTCCGACGCCATTCCGTTTCTTGCGCCCCGCGCCGATGTCCTGGCCCGGCGCTCTCAGATCGTCGCCGATCTCACCGATCTGCTGCCGCCGGAATGCCTGGTTCATGAGGCGCGCGAGCTGGTACCCTTCGAGACCGATGCCTTCGTTTCCTATCGCCGCCTGCCGCTCGCAGTCGCCCTGCCGCGCACCACCGCCGAGGTTTCGGCCGTCATGCGTTATTGCCACCGCTATGGCGTTCCCGTCGTGCCGCGCGGCGCCGGCACTTCGCTTTCCGGCGGCGCCATTCCGCAGGAGGATGCCGTCGTGCTCGGCCTGTCGAAGATGAACCGCATCCTCGAGATCGATCTGCCGAACCGCGTTGCCGTGGTTCAGGCGGGCGTCACCAATCTCAATATTTCCGACGCCGTCGCAGCCGACGGGTTTTTCTATGCGCCCGATCCGAGTTCGCAGCTTGCCTGCACTATCGGCGGCAATATCGGCATGAATTCCGGCGGTGCCCACTGTCTGAAATACGGGGTCACCACCAACAATTTGCTCGGTGTTAGGATGGTGCTGGTCGACGGCACGGTGATCGAGCTCGGCGGCAAGGCGCTGGATGCGGGCGGCTATGACCTGCTCGGTCTCGTCTGCGGCCACGAAGGCCAGCTCGGCATCGTCACCGAGGCGACGGTGCGACTGATCGCCAAGCCGGAAGGCGCGCGCCCGGTGCTCTTCGGATTCGAAGCTTCAGAAGAGGCCGGCGCCTGTGTCGCCGATGTCATTGCCGCCGGCATCATTCCCGTTGCGATCGAATTCATGGACAAGCCGGCGATCGAGATCTGCGAGGCCTTCGCCCATGCCGGCTATCCCCTCGATGTCGGCGCGCTGCTGATTGTCGAGGTCGAGGGATCGGAGGCTGAGATGGACGCCATGCTGAAGGACGTAGTCGACATCGCCCGCAACCACGGCGTCAAGACCGTGCGCGAATGCCAGTCGGCCACCGAAGCGGCGCTGATCTGGAAGGGCCGCAAATCCGCCTTCGGGGCCACCGGCCGCATCGCCGATTATATCTGCATGGACGGCACCGTGCCGCTCAGCCAGCTGTCGCACGTGCTGAAGAAAACCGCGGAAATCGTCGATCACTACGGCCTGCGGGTCGCCAATGTCTTCCATGCCGGTGACGGCAACATGCATCCGCTGATCCTCTTCAACGCCAACGATCCGCAGGATGCCGCCCGTGCCGAAGCCGCCGGCAACGATATCCTCAGGCTCTGCGTCGATGCCGGCGGCTGCCTGACCGGCGAGCATGGTGTCGGCATCGAAAAGCGTGACCTGATGCGGCACCAGTATTCGGAGGCCGATCTCGCCCAGCAGATGGCGGTGCGCGCCGCCTTCGATCCCGGCTGGCTGCTCAACCCGTCGAAGGTCTTTCCGCTGGAAGGACGCCCCGCCGCATGATTGACCTGATGCCGACGAGCGAGGAACACGCGGCGGCGATCGTCCGCGCACATCAGGAGATGAACCGGTCACTCGCGATCTGCGGCGGCGATACGCGCTCGGGTTTCGGCAATGCCGTTGCAGCCGAAGACCGGCTGCGATCGACCAGGCTTTCCGGCATCGTCGCCTACAATCCCGGCGAGATGGTCATGACAGCCCGTTCGGGTACGCCTCTTGCCGAGGTCGAGGCAGCGCTGTCCGAAAATAGCCAGATGCTCGCCTTCGAGCCGATGGATCATCGCCCCATCATGGCCAGGTCGGGCGAGCCGACCATCGGCGGCGTCTTTGCCGCCAATGTCTCTGGCCCGCGCCGCCTCATTGCGGGCGCTGCCCGCGACAGTTTGCTCGGCGTGCGCTTCGTCAACGGCAGCGGCGAGATCATCAAGGCCGGCGGCCGGGTGATGAAGAATGTCACCGGCCTCGATCTCGTCAAGCTGATCGCCGGTTCGCACGGCACGCTGGGTTTTCTGACCGAAGTCACCTTCCGCGTGCCGCCGCGCCCGAAGACGGAACGGACGGTGGTTCTCTCGGGCCTCAACGATGCCGAAGCGGCCAGCGCCATGGCGACGGCGATGGCGCTGCCGGTCGAAGTCTCCGGTGCGGCCCATCTGCCTTTGACGGTGACGTGGAAATTCCTCGCCGGCAAATTGCCCGAGGGCGAGGCGACAGTTCTGCGCATCGAAGGCTTGGCTGGCTCTGTCGACGTGCGCGTCGAAAAGCTTGCGACGGCAATGTCCGCCTTCGCCACGGTCACGCAGCTGGATGAGAGGGAAAGTCAGAGGCTTTGGCGAGAAATCCGCGATGTGCTGCCTTATGCCGACGGCACGGGGCGGCCGGTCTGGCGCGTCTCGGTCGCCCCCGGCACCGGTCATCAGCTCGTCGCAGCGCTCCGTCTCGAAGCCGGTGTCGATGCCTTTTATGATTGGCAAGGCGGCCTCGTCTGGATGCGCATGGAAGCGGAGCCGGAGGCCGAACTGATCCGCCGCTTCGTCAAAGGGCTCGGCGGTGGTCATGCGACGCTCATTCGTGCATCCGCTGCGGCGAGGGCGACAACGGCCGCTTTCCATCCCGAACCCGAGGCGGTGGCAATGCTGTCACGGCGGGTGAAGGAGAAGTTCGATCCGGCTGGGATATTGAATCCCGGGAAGATGGGGTGAGAGGTAATATGGCTTTGTGCGCGGGTCACCCCCCTCTGTCCTGCCGGACATCTCCCCCACAAGGGGGGAGATCGACAAGGGGTTGGGCCATCGCCCCCTATCTGGCTCGTCGTCGTCACAGCACGTTTGTTGTTTGGGGAAGCAGTCAATCCCATCCGATCTCCCCCCTTGTGGGGGTCCGAAGGACGGGTCGAGACCTGTGGCTCGACCCCGGGTCCGGCAGGACAGAGGGGGGTATTTCAGGCACAGCGGCCCCGAAGCGAAGGCCCCGCTAGATGCAAACCAACTTCACCCCCGCCCAGCTCCTCGACCCCCATGTCGCCGAATCCGAGCAGATCCTGCGCAAATGTGTCCATTGCGGCTTCTGCACCGCCACCTGTCCCACCTATGTGACGCTCGGCAACGAGCTCGACAGTCCGCGCGGCCGCATCTATCTGATCAAGGATATGCTGGAAAACGGCCGGCCCGCCGATGCCGAGGTCGTCACCCATATCGACCGCTGTCTTTCCTGCCTTGCCTGCGTCACCACCTGTCCCTCGGGTGTCGACTATATGCATCTGGTCGATCACGCCCGCGCCCATATCGAAAAGACCTACAGGCGCCCGCTGATGGACCGGCTGACGCGCGCTCTCCTGGCGGCCGTGCTGCCCTATCCCGGCCGTTTCCGCCTGGCGCTCCGTCTCGCCCGTCTTGGCCGACCCTTCGCCGGCCTGATGCGCGGGGCGGCACTCAAACCCTTTGCCGCCATGCTGGCGCTCGCGCCGCGGCGCCTGCCCGCCGCCTCGGACTTCGCAAAACCCGGCAGCTACCGGCCCGAGGCGGAGCGGCGCGGCCGAGTGGCGATCCTGACCGGCTGCGCCCAGCCGGTGCTTGATCCCGCCATCAACGCGGCGGCGATCCGGCTCCTGACGCGGCTCGGTATCGAGGTCGTGGCGCCGGAAGGCGAGGTCTGCTGCGGCTCGCTGGTCCACCACATGGGTCGCGCCGAACAGGCGCTCGAAAGTGCGCGGATCAACGTCGACATATGGACGCGCGAAATCGAGACGCAGGGGCTCGATGCGATCATCATCACCGCTTCGGGCTGCGGCACGACGATCAAGGATTACGGCCACATGCTGCGCCTCGACCCCGCCTATGCGGCAAAGGCGGCCAGGGTCTCGGCGCTGGCAAAGGATATCACCGAGTATCTGGCAACGATCGAGCTGCCGGCCCATATGCCGAGGGGCATTACGGTCGCCTATCATTCCGCCTGTTCGATGCAGCACGGCCAGCGCATCACCCTTGCGCCGAAATCCTTGCTGAAAGCGGCGGGCTTTACGGTGCGCGATCCGGCCGAAGGCCATCTCTGCTGCGGTTCGGCCGGCACCTACAACATCATGCAGCCGGAGATATCGGCGGCGCTGAAGGCACGCAAGGTCAGGAATATCGAAGCGACCAAGGCAGACATCATTGCCACCGGCAATATCGGCTGCATCACCCAGATCGCCACCGGCACTGCTATCCCGATCCTGCATACGGTCGAGCTGCTCGATTGGGCCTATGGCGGCGCTATGCCGGAAAAATTAACAGGTTTGCCATTAGGCTGAAGGGAATGCAGCCGGCCCATTCGGGCCGCTCTCGGGAGGTCGGGCGATGTGGCGGGGAATGATTATACTTGCGGGACTGCTCGCGGCGGCAGGCGCGGCCCATGCCGACAGCCGCTTATTCTGTTCCGCCGATGACGCGCAAGCGCGTTTTACCCTCGAAAGCGGTTTCGCAAGCGATGCCGGCCACAGGCTCAACCATTTCCGCGGCGCGCTTATTGTCAAGGATTCCGCGCAAGCGCCGGCCTTCGCAAAACGCGTGTTCGAATCGCAGCATCTGAGCAACCACTGGGCGCGCGATGGCGAGCTGCTCCTGGAAGTCTTTGATGGCGGCGGTGACGATGCCGAAGGGGCAACGCTCGATCTGGTGGTGGTCGCTGGCGTGCGCGGCAAGCCTTCGGCAAATTTCGGCGGCACCTATTCCCTGACGATCGAGGGCGGCAGCAAACCTTACGCCGCCGAGGGCAAGGTCAGCTGCGGCACGAAATAGCGCCGCAGCCGAAGTTCAATTCATTACCAGTGGAACGAGACGCCGACATTGACGGCATTCGTGAAGATGTTGGTCTTCAGCCGGTCGCCGCTGTCGATCGGAACGTCGACGCGCGAATAGGTGCCCTTGTATTCGACGAAGGTCGACCAGCGCTCGGTCACCTTGAAGTCGACGCCAGCCTGCGCCTGCAGCGTCACGCCGCCGAATTCATAAGCCCAGGTCTTGCCTTCGGGGCGAATCACTTCGACATGGGGAATGTTCACGCCGATACCGGCGCCGAGGTAGGGCGTCCAGCGGCGAGCCGGATCCTGGAAGCGATAGAGACCGTTCACAGTGAGAAGGTTCAGGCCGTCGGTGAATTCGAAATGCGACCAGCCGGCCTTGGCGAGCGTGTCGTCGTCGGCATAAACCTTGTCATGGGTAAAATCGAGCGAGATACCCCAGTTCGGCTTGTTGAAATCCTCGAGCCACCAGGTGACGCGAGCGCCGTAATAGGGCGGCGCGCCGAAGGATTTGCCTTCCCAGCCGGCGGTAAAACTCGTGCCGTCGGAGACGTCGACGCCGCTATGCGGCGCGGTCTGATAACCGCCGTAAATGGAAAATTCCAGGTCTTCCGCCGAGGCGGAAGCTGCCGAACAGAATGTGAAAAACGCGATGCCCGCAAGCAGGGAGGCGGAAGAACGCAGCGCATATGTCATTGAATAGCCCCGATATTGCAAATATGTCGACTCTTAGGCACCTCTGCCAGCTTTCCGCCGCAAAGTCCAAGAGAAATAAAAGGCGCTTCTAAAAAGCGCCCTCGTTTTTTAGCAGGTGTTGCTCAGCCGCCGAACATGGTGCGCAGCACGTCGATGCCCCTGTCCTCGAACGCCACCTTGCCCTGCTTGTTGCCGGGACCGATGACGATCACCTTGGTGCCGACGGCCGCGCGATCGTAAAGATGCATCACGTCCTGGTTCATCATGCGGATGCAGCCGGAAGACATGTTGAGGCCGATCGTCCAGGGCTGATTGGTGCCGTGGATGCGGAAGATGGTGTCGCGGCCGCCCTGGTAGAGATACATGGCGCGGGCGCCGAGCGGATTGTCCTCGCCGCCTTCCTGGAAAGCGGGAATGATGTGGCCTTTGGCGGCTTCGCGGCGGCGCATTTCGGCCGGCGGCGTCCAGCTTGGCCATTCGGCCTTGCGGCCGATCTTGACGATACCCGACCAGCCGAAGCCGTCACGGCCGACGCCGATACCGTAGCGGGTGGCGCGGTTGTTGCCTTCGACGAGATAGAGATATTTGTTGTTGGTATCGATGATGACGGTGCCGGCCGCTTCCGTCGTCACCAGGCGCACTTTCTTGCGCTTGAACTGCGGCTTCACATATTTCGGCATCTGCGCAGCGCGCACGACCTGAGCCGGGCGCTGTGTGTTGTCGGAGCCGGCCGGCGCTGCAAAGGCGGACGTGGACATCAAGGACAGAACAAGTCCGGCCGCGGCCAGACCTGGCATCAATTTGATCATGATTGATTCCCCTCAAGCAAATTCGCCCGAAACTACATGAACTTCTGCCTGATTCAAGATCGGCCCGGCCGGATAAAGCAATTTCGGCAAAGGAAACCGCCTGTTCTTGCGGCTTCCAAGATAATGTATGTGCCGTTACATGACGATGACGCGGGTTCCGACGCTGACGCGGTCATAGAGATCGACGACGTCTTCGTTGCGCAGCCGGATGCAACCGGAGGAGACGGCGCTGCCGATCGACCAGGGCGCATTGGTGCCGTGGATGCGGTAAAGCGTCGAGCCGAGATACATGGCGCGGGCGCCGAGCGGATTTTCGGGGCCGCCATCCATGCGCGCCGGCAGGTAATGGCCCTTGGCGGCTTCGCGGCTGATCATCTGGGAAGGCGGCGTCCAGTCCGGCCATTCCTGCTTGCGGGTAATTTTGTGGGCGCCGGCCCATTCGAAGCCGGGCTTGCCGACGCCGACGCCGTAGCGCCGCGCCTTGCCGCCCTCCATCACCAGATAGAGAAAGCGATTGTTGGTATCGATGACGATGGTGCCGGGCTTTTCCTGGGTGTCGTAATCGACCATCTGCGGCAGGAATTGCGGCTCGATCGGATGGCGGATCGCCGGGATGCCGGGGTTGATCACCGAGACGGTCTGCGGTGCCGGCCGCGGCGCCTGGCGGATGACGCGGCGCTGGAAAAGGCCGCGCTGCTGCGGCTGGACGACCGGCCGCTGGTAGACCACGGGGCGAACCTTGCCGCCGAGCTGGTTGATCCATGGCGCCGTCAGATCAGGGCTGAGCACGACAGGCGGGCGGGTGGCGTAGCGGTCGTCGGCAAGGGCGGCCGTGGAGAAGGCGCCGACGAGGGCTGCGGCAAGTACAAGCTGTTTCATCATCGGACGAACTCTCTACAAATGGCCGAAATGCGCGGGCGCGACAGGCCCGCTCGCAAGGACGCTGCCACCTGATCCGCCAGCGAATGGTAAAGATCGATTTCTGAAAAGCCGACCGATCGGATAAACTTTTCGTCAGGGTTACCGTTCGGTTTGGAAAGACGGTTTGCAAATGGTAAAGCCGGAATCATGACCGGAAAACGAAACGGACCCCGGCAGAATGAAGGATCATGAGCGAGACAGGCATCATCATCGGCGAGGACGGCAGGAGCCGTTGCCACTGGCACGCCAATCTGCCCGATTATCTCAAATATCATGACGAGGAATGGGGCCGCCCTGTTACCAACGACATCCGCCTCTTCGAAAAGATCTGTCTCGAAGGCTTCCAATCCGGCCTGTCCTGGCTGACCATCCTGCGCAAGCGGGAGAATTTCCGCGCCGCCTTTGCCGGCTTCGATTTCGACAAGGTGGCGCATTTCGGCGAAGCGGATGTCGATCGCTGCCTTGCCGATGCCGGCATCATCCGCCATCGTGGCAAGATCGTCTCGACCATCAACAATGCCAGGCGCGCCATCGCGCTGCGGGACGAATTCGGCTCGCTCGCCCATTATTTCTGGGGTTACGAACCCGGCCACAACGAGCGGCCGGCCGTGGTCGACCGCGACCATATCCTCGCCAATCCGACGACGCCGACCTCGGTCATCATTTCGAAGGATCTGAAGAAGCGTGGCTGGACCTTTGTCGGCCCGACCACAGTTTATGCTTTCATGCAGGCGATGGGCCTCGTCAACGATCATCTGGAGGGCTGCTTCTGCCGGTCCGAGGTGGAGGCGATGCGCGCTGTCCTGGTTCGACCATGAAAGATCTGTCCGTGAAAACATCGATTGCTGCCCTTGCCCTGTTCTTCCTGCCGACCCCAGCCGTGGCGCAGACGCCGCAGCTCGATCCCGGCGAGAAGCTGGAGAAGCTGCAATTCCCCGCTGTCACCATGCAGCTCAAGGGCTGGACGAAATTCGGCAACAGCCATGTCTACACGCTGCCGGTGCGCGCCGGCCAGCACATCAAGATCAGCTTTGCCACCAAGAGCAAGTTCGCCTTCCTGGCGATTTTCGACCTGTCGAAGCCCGATGACGAGGCTTTCTTCGGCACCGACGAAGACGGCATGAATTTTCAGACGACGGCGAAGGAAAACACCACCTGGCTGCTGCGCCCCTATTATTCCAAGGTCTCGCCGCGCCGCGGCCTCGGCGCGCCTTTCAGCATCCTGATCGAGCCTTTGGCCGCCGCTCCGCCGCAGCCGAAACCGCCGGCCGAGCCGGAGCAGCCGTCGCTGTTTCCGAAGGCGCCGCCCAAGCCGCAATAGAGCATGTCTCGCAAAAGTGTGCAGCGGTTTTGCGATAAAGACATGCGTAAAAACAAAGACCTAAAGCGTGCCAAGCGAATCTGAAAGATCGCGACACGCTTTAGGGCAGGGCCGAACGGCCGGCCGCTTATGCCAGCCGGTCGATCAGCTCGCGCAATTCGCCGAGATGGCCGATCTTGCGGAAACGCGGCGCTTCCGTCGGTTCGTCCACATGTTCCAGCACCCAGGTGAGTTCGTGCGGCACGAAGACGCCGAAGCTGCCGGCCGCAATCGCCGGCACGATATCCGATTTCAGTGAATTGCCGACCATCATCGCCCGCTCCGGTCCGTCACCGACCTTGGCGAAGATGCGGCGATAGGTGACGGCGGTCTTGTCGGAAACGATCTCGACCGCATCGAAGAAGTCGCCGAGGCCGGATTGGGCAAGCTTGCGCTCCTGGTCGAAAAGATCGCCCTTGGTGATCATGACGAGCAGATATTTGCCGGCAAGCGCCTCGAGCGTGTCGCGCGCATGCGGCATGGTCTCGACCGGGTGGGACAGCAGGTCTCGGCCGGTATCGAGGATCTTGGCGATGACGCTGGCCGGCACCTTGCCTTCGGTAATCTCGATCGCCGTCTCGATCATCGACAGCGTGAAGCCCTTGATGCCGAATCCGTAGTGGCGAAGGTTGCGTTTCTCGGCTTCCAGCAGCCGGTCGGAAATCTTCGGTCCTTCGGCGAAATCGGCAAGAAGCTTGGTAAAATGCGCTTCCGTCAGTCGGTAATATTGTTCGTTCTGCCAAAGCGTATCGTCGGCATCGAAGCCGATCGTTGTCAGTGCTCGCGTCGTCACATGCGCACCTCTTGAATCTTTGCCGGCAATCTATCGGCCGCCTGTGTCGAGACAAGGGCTGTGTCATGACAAGGGCTGCGTCGGGCGAGGGCGTTCGCTGCTGGCGCGGCAAGCTGTGGCGTTGAAAAGCGCCGCCGTCGCACTACATCGAATCGGCCTTACCCTGCAGCCAGCCACGGCTGTGCCTGTCGCGCGCAGGCCAATAATCAAAAAATGAAGTTCTGAAGTTCGCAAGCCCCTCTTGCGGCAGACACAAAGGATTTTTTCGACCATGCGTTACAATCAACTCGGAAATACGGGACTTTTCGTCTCGGAAATCTGCCTGGGCACGATGACCTTCGGCGAGGCCCAACCGGGCAGCATGTGGGGCGCCATCGCCGATGTCGACCAGAACGCCGCCGACCGGATCGTCGAGCGCTCGCTGGCGTCAGGCGTCAACTTCATCGACACGGCGGACGTCTATTCATCCGGCGAATCCGAAAGGCTGCTCGGCCAGGCGCTGAAGAATCTCGACGTGCCGCGCAAGGACGTCGTCATCGCCACCAAGGTCTATGGCGTCATGGGCGACAAGCCGAACGACCGCGGCGCCTCGCGCGGCCACATCATGGATTCCGTCGAGGCGAGCCTCAAGCGGCTGCAGACGGACCATATCGACCTCTACCAGATTCATGCGACCGATACGGTGACGCCGATCGAGGAGACGCTGCGTGCCCTCGACGATCTCGTTTCGCGTGGCCTTGTCCGCTATATCGGCGTCTCCAACTGGCAGGCCTGGCGTATTTCCAAGGCGCTCGGTCTCTCCCAACGGCGCGGCTTCGCCCGCTTCGAGACGGTGCAGGCCTATTATTCCATCGCCGGCCGCGATCTCGAACGCGACATCGTGCCGATGATGCAGGAGGAAAAGCTCGGCCTGATGGTCTGGTCGCCGCTCGCCGGCGGTCTCTTGTCCGGCAAATATGGTCCCGGCGCGCCCGGTAATGGCGAGGGTCGCCGCGCCAGTTTCGATTTCCCGCCGGTCGACCGGGACAGGGCCTGGGCCTGCGTCGCCGTCATGCGCGAGATCGCCGAAAAGCATGGCGCCGGCGTCGCCACCGTCGCGCTCGCCTATATTCTCGCCAAGCCTTTCGTCACTACTGTCATCATCGGCGCCAAGCGTGTCGATCAGCTCGACCAGAACCTCGCCGCCGTCAGGCTGAAGCTCGACGACGAGGATATGAAGCGGCTCGACGAGGCGAGCGCCCTTGCCCCCGAATATCCGGGCTGGATGCTGTCGCGACAGGCCGCCGGCCGCCGGCCCGCCGATTTCGAGCCGAAGGGCTGAGCAAAATTGTTGCAGAACGCCGGGTATCCCCGGCGTTCTCAGTTTGTTTGGAAACCTTGCTCCTGCGGTCTGGTGTCTCACCATGCGGCAATGACCTTATGCTCGATCCGGTAATCCCGGCTTTCCTCGCCGAGCGGCGCGACCGGCCATGTCCAGGTGGCTTTCGCCGGCGGCGGCAAGACGCCGTGCAGCAGGTCGGCCTCCTCATGCGTCCTGCCGTTGCGGTCGATGACGGCATAGGTGATGTCGGTCACCAGGCAGCTGCGGCAGGGAAGTTCCGAAAGCCCGCCAGATGCGCTCCGATCAGCCTTTCCACCGTGTCGGCAGGCATTCCGGCCTCGTAGCGCCGTTTCACGCCCCGGCCGATCTGCGACAGGAGATTGGCCGAAACCACGAAATCGAGATAGGGCACCGAGCGCAGGAAGCCGAGCGGCTCCGGCTCTCTGCCGGCGGCGAGCTCGTCATAGCCGGAAAGATCGCGCTCGATCAGCCGGATATTGCGATAGGCCTTGGCCGATAGCCGCACCGAGGCGAGATGGACGAGATCGACCAGTACGACGGTGTCGAACGCTCGCGCCAGTTCCGCGATCGGCACGTCGCGCAGCAGGCCGGAGCCGAGCACGACGGCGGTCCGCTTCTGCCTGAGATCGGCCGTCGCCGCACGGATCGCATTGCGGCTCATCTCTTCATGTTCGGCCCATTCGGCGGCGCAACGACCGGCGCGCGACCAGAGATTGACGGAATAGCGGACGAACTTTCGATGCGCCTTGCCGGTCAGCGGCCATGTTGCGGCATAGAGAAGCGCTTCAGCGATCATGATGCATATCCCGCGTTTCGGATGGATACCCTCGTTCCATCGATTCTTGCAGCGACATCAAGACCCCTGCGCCCTTGCCGCTCCCCGCCCAATCCGCTAGGACACCGCCACTGTCACAGTCAGCGGAATTCCCGGAAATGAACGACAAGCAGAAGAAACCGCAAAAGCTCAAGGCCCGCCTGCCGCGCGGCTTCGTCGACCGCACGGCCGGCGATATCCGCGCCGTCAACGAGATGACGGCAAAGATCCGGGAAGTCTATGAGCATTATGGTTTCGACCCCGTGGAAACGCCGCTGTTCGAATATACCGATGCGCTCGGCAAGTTCCTGCCCGACAGTGACCGGCCGAACGAGGGCGTCTTCTCGCTGCAGGATGACGACGAGCAGTGGATGTCGCTGCGTTACGACCTGACGGCGCCGCTTGCCCGCCATGTCGCCGAGAATTTCAACGAGATCCAGCTTCCCTATCGCACCTATCGCGCCGGTTACGTCTTCCGCAACGAGAAGCCAGGCCCCGGCCGCTTCCGCCAGTTCATGCAGTTCGATGCCGACACCGTCGGCGCGCCGGGCGTCCAGGCCGATGCGGAAATGTGCATGATGATGGCCGATACGCTTGAGGCCCTCGGCATCAGGCGGGGCGACTACGTCATCCGCGTCAACAACCGCAAGGTCCTCGACGGCGTGCTCGAGGCGATCGGCCTCGGCGGCGACGACAAGGCCGGCCAGCGGCTCAACGTGCTGCGCGCCATCGACAAGCTCGACAAGTTCGGCCCCGAAGGTGTCGCCCTGCTGCTCGGCCCCGGCCGCAAGGATGAATCCGGCGACTTCACCAAGGGCGCCGGCCTTGACCAGGCGCAGATCGACAAGGTCCTGTTCTTCGTCGGCATCGAGGACTATGCCGAAAGTGCTGCCCAGCTCGCCGACCTCGTTGCAGGAACGTCGAAGGGTGGCGAAGGCGTCGAAGAACTGAATTTCATCGGCGCGCTGGTTAAGAGCGCCGACTACCAGTCCGACCGCATCAAGATCGATCCCTCCGTCGTGCGCGGCCTCGAATATTATACCGGCCCGGTCTATGAGGCCGAGCTGAGCTTCGACGTCACCAACGAGAAGGGCGAGAAGGTCGTCTTCGGCTCGGTCGGCGGCGGCGGCCGTTATGATGGCCTGGTCTCGCGTTTCATGGGCCAGCCGGTTCCGGCGACGGGCTTTTCGATCGGAGTCTCCAGGTTGATGACGGCGCTGAAGAACCTCGGCAAGCTCGGCGCCAGCGAAGTGATCGAGCCGGTGCTGGTGACCGTCATGGACGGCGATGTCGAGGCGATGGGCCGCTATCAGAAGATGACCCAGGAACTGCGCGCCGCCGGCATCCGCGCCGAGATGTTCCAGGGCAACTGGAAGAAATTCGGCAACCAGCTGAAATACGCCGATCGCCGCGGCTGCCCCGTCGCCATCATCCAGGGCGGCGACGAACGCGCAACCGGCGTCGTGCAGATCAAGGATCTGATCGAGGGCAAACGGCTTTCCGGCGAGATCGAGGACAATGCCAGCTGGCGCGAAGCCCGCGTGGCGCAGGAGACGGTCCCGGAAGCCGACCTCGTCGTCAAGGTGAGGGAGATCCTTGCCGCGCAGGCGGAAGATCGGAAGAGGGCGGGCGATGCGCAATAAACCCCTCCCCAACCCCTCCCCACAAGGGGGAGGCGCTTCAAGTGGCGCCGCTGTGCCCAGCTCGAGGTTCGTTTCGCCGACGCCGCTCTCGATTTATATCGACGCTGGCCGCCGGTTAGTCCCTCCCCCTTGTGGGGAGGGGTTGGGGAGGGGACTTTTCCCAGGAGCTACACCATGCCCCTGATCAACCTCCCCGAATTCTCCGCCGAGCTGCTTGCCGAATTCGACGCCCGCAAGGCCGAGCGCATCGATACGCCGGTCATCCAGCCGGCCGAGCCGTTCCTCGATATCGCCGGCGAGGATCTGCGTCGCCGCATCTTCATGACCGAGAGCGAAACCGGCGCCAGCCTCTGCCTGCGTCCCGAATTCACCATTCCGGTCTGTCTGCGCCACATCGAAACGGCGACCGGCACGCCGAAGCGTTACGCCTATCTCGGCGAGGTCTTCCGCCAGCGCCGCGACGGCGCCAATGAATTCTACCAGGCCGGCATCGAGGATCTCGGCGATATCAACATACCGAGCGCTGACGCCCGGGCCATCGGCGATGCCACCGGCATTCTCGCCCGCCTGCTGCCGGGCCGGCGCCTGTCGGTGACGCTGGGCGACCAGGCGGTGTTCGAGGCGGTCGTTCAGGCGCTCGGCCTGCCGCTCGGCTGGCAGAAGCGGCTGATCCATGCCTTCGGCAACATGACGCAGCTGGAAGCGCTGCTGGCCGGTCTCGTCAGCCCGCAATTCGTCACCGGGCTGGACGACGATATCGCCAGGCTTATCGCATCAGGCGACGAACAGGCGCTGATCGCCCATATCGAGCAGGAAATGCAGGCGACCGGCTATTCGACCAATGCCAGCCGCTCGCCGCTGGAGATTGCCCGGCGGCTCAAGGAAAAGCTCATTCTGTCCGAGACGCGCCTCGACGATGCGGCCTTCCATGTGCTGGAAGAGTTCCTGTCGCTCGACGTCCCGCTCGTCAATGCGTCCGCGGCGCTGGCCGGTTTTGCCGATGCCGCCGGCCTGAAACTCGGCAATGCGCTCTCCCGCTTCAATGGCCGCGTCGGCGCCCTTGCCGATGCCGGCGTCGATCTGTCCTGCCTGGATTACCGCGCCGCCTTCGGACGGCCGCTCGATTATTACACCGGTCTCGTCTTCGAGGTGACGGTAGAGGGATCGAGCGCGGTTCTGGCCGGCGGCGGCCGCTTCGATAAACTGCTGACCTTCCTCGGCGCCACGGACCGCATTCCGGCCGTCGGCTTCTCCTTCTGGCTCGACCGCATCGAAACCGAAAGGGCAGCCGCATGACCATCACCATCGCGCTTCCCTCCAAGGGCCGGATGAAGGACGATGCTTCGGCGATCTTCGAGCGGGCCGGCATGACAATTACGGCCGTCGGCAACGGCCGCTCCTACCGGGGCCGCGTGGAAGGCTGGGATGATGTCGAAGTGGCCTTCCTTTCGGCCTCCGAAATCTCCCGCGAACTTGGCAACGGCACCGTTGATTTCGGCGTCACCGGCGAGGATCTGATGCGGGAAGGTTTTGCCGAGGTCGACAAACGCGTCGAATTCTGCGCCCGCCTCGGCTTCGGCCATGCCGATGTCGTCGTCGCGGTGCCGGAGATCTGGCTGGATGTCGAGACCATGGCCGATCTCGGCGACGTCGCCGCCGATTTCCGCGCCCGCCACGGCCGCCGCCTTGCCATCGCTACCAAATACTGGCGCCTGACCCAGCAGTTCTTTTCGAGCCAGCACGGCATCCAGCTTTACCGCATCGTCGAGAGCCTCGGCGCCACCGAGGGCGCGCCGGCCGCCGGCTCGGCCGATATCATCGTCGATATCACCTCCACCGGCTCGACGCTGCGCGCCAACCATCTGAAGGTGCTTCAGGACGGCGTCATCCTGCATTCGCAGGCCTGCCTTGTGCGCGCCCGCAAGGAAAGCCATGCCGACGAACCAGTCGTGCAGGCGATTATCGAAGCGGTGCGCGCCGCCCTCTGATCTCCGCCAGCAATGCACACGAAAACCCGCCGTCAATTCAATGACGGCGGGTTCTGCATGTCTGGGAGGATGTCTGCTGGATCAGGCAGCCGCATAGGCGCCGCGGCGGGCGTCAATCGAATAGGCACCGGCACCGACGGTTGCGAGCAAGATGTACGCGCCCGCAAGCGTGATGTTCTTCATGACCATGATCTGGTTGAGAATATTCACGAGTTCCGCGCCACTTGCATAGGGCAGATGGAAGGCAACGGCCGTGAAGACACAGAAGCCCGCGAGCAGCCAGCCAGCAATACGGACCTGGAAGCCTGTGAGAACCGCAAGGCCGGCGAGCAGTTCGAAAAGGCCTGCGGCATAGGCCAACAGGGATGCTGCCGGCAGGCCGGCACCGGCGATCATGCCCGCAGTACCGGCAGGATCGGTTAGCTTCATGAAGCCGGAAAGGACGAACATGAAAGACAGGAGAATGCGGGCAATCAGGATAAAGGCGTTCGACATGGATGTTGCTCCGTTGAATGGCTCTGGAGATCTTGGTGCCCCCGGGCACGCTGTGGATCTCTGATATCCCTATCTCGCCTATTTCCTTCGTTATGCAAAGGGTGACGAAAGGGGACGCTTCGTTCAATAATATGAAACGATGCCTCGCTTGCGTTTCCGCAGCCTCGTCTCCTATGGTCGGCGCCCAACATGGAGAATCCGATGGCAGATCTTTCCGCTTTTCCGATCACGAGGCGATGGCCGGCGAAAAATCCCGACATCATCCAGCTCTATTCGCTGCAGACGCCGAACGGGGTGAAGGTCTCCGTCGCCCTCGAAGAGCTCGGTCTCGACTATGAGCCGCATTATGTTTCCTTCGCCGCCAACGAACAGAAGTCACCGGAATTTGAATCTCTCAATCCGAACGGCCGCATTCCGGCGATCATCGATCCGAACGGGCCGGGCGGCAAGCCGATCGGCCTTTTCGAATCCGGCGCCATCCTGCTCTATCTCGCGGAGAAGACCGGCAAGCTCATCCCCGCGGATGCCGCCGGCCGCTACGAATGCATTCAGTGGGTGTTTTTCCAGATGGCCGGCATCGGCCCGATGTTCGGCCAGTTCGGCCATTTCTACAAATTCGCGGCCGACAAGGTCGCCAATAATTCCTATCCGGTGGAACGCTATCGCGACGAATCCAAACGGTTGCTCGGCGTGCTCGAAGGCCGGCTGAAGGGTCGGCAGTGGATCATGGGCGATCAGTATACGATCGCCGACATCACCACCTTCTCCTGGGTCCGCGGCGCAGATATCTTCTATGGCGGCCGCGAGGTCCTCGACTATGCAAGTTTCCCAGCCGTTTCCGATTGGCTGGAACGCTGCATCGCCCGCCCGGCCAGCGCCAGGGGGCTCAATATTCCGGTCAAGCCGGAGGAGTTGATGGTTCCGGAAAGCGCAAAGGCCGCTCTCAGGAGCGGCCTCAATATATGACATCCCTCGGCTTCCCCCCGCCAACGTCATCCTCGGCCTTGTGCCGAGGATCTGCTGCCCTATCGGCCCGAGGCAGATACTCGGGACAAGCCCGAGTATGACGAAAGAGAAGTTGGCCGGCTTTTTCAGCAGTCTGACCACTTTCAGCGGAGACCGTTATTTCGCCCGCCCGCCTCTATAGCCGGCTTGCAGTCTGCCTTGCACCTTCGAGCTTGAAGCGCGGAAAGACGAAAACGCCGGCCATGCTGCCGCTGTATTTCTCTTCGAGCCCGTTCAATTCGCCCATGCAGAACAGCGGCTGGCGCAAGCCGTTCGGCATGATGATCGTCGTCGAAAAGCAGAAGGAGGAGCAATGTGTTGCCGCCTGTTCGAACAGTTCCAGCACGTGACTGCGATCTCCGGAATCGTAGCATCGTATCAGGTTCAGCAGTCCGCATTCCTCTGCGGAGAGGCCGTGCAGCATGGCGCTCCACTTGCCGAGACGGAGCACGCCGCTCGACAGATCCCCGGTCCAGCTTTCGGAAACGGAAAACTGCGCCAGCATCTCGTGCAGTTGGTTGTTGTCGTTCATCGAGCCGGGCAGCAACGGCACGGCTGCATTGGCTTTGGCAATCTTGAACACGGGCGTTCCCTCGTTCGCATGCGGCTCCTCCGCCGCACGCTCGGCAAACACTAGACACAGGCTTATGCAGCAGCGGGCATAATGCCCGCGCCCATACCGGCGACAATGCCGCGGCATCCGAGCCTCCGAACCGGAGCCCTTCGAAACCGGCTATTCTGGCATTGCCTTCCCGCGCTCGTCTGACAGCGAAAATGCTCGCCGGGCGCGCCTCAATTGCAGCGCGGATTTATAGGAGCTTTTGCACAAACGGCAACGGCTTTTTAAGGGGCGTTCGCATCGAGATCCTTGGTCGGAGATGTCGGATCTCCGCGCCGTTGGCGAGAATGGAGCCCAATTTTCAGCGCTTTTCCCCGTTTCACCCCACTTGGCGGGAGATATATCGCCGCAAGACGACGATCTTCCGCAGGTTGCGTGGAGAGAAAAACAAGCAGGGGCGCAAGCCTCGGGAAAGCTTGGCCCGCCGGCAAATGCGATGCACGGCACAAAATCGCGCGCAACGGATCGAATCGTTTCGAGCAAGCTCGCGGCAAAGAAAAAGGGCGACCCGAGGGCCGCCCTTCCTGTTCCGGATGCCGGAATGAGTGCAGGCTTTCGCCTATCACATCATGTCCATTCCGCCCATTCCGCCCATGCCGCCCGGCATAGCCGGAGCGTCCTTCTTCGGCAGCTCGGCGATCATGGCTTCGGTGGTGATCAGCAGTGATGCGACGGAAGCGGCATCCTGCAGGGCGGTGCGAACGACCTTGACCGGGTCGATAATGCCCATGCCGATCATGTCGCCATATTCGCCGGTCTGGGCGTTGTAGCCCCAGTTGTCCTGATCCTTGTCGAGGATCTTGCCGACAACGATCGAGGCTTCGTCGCCTGCGTTCTCAGCGATCTGGCGGGCCGGAGCCTGCAGCGCGCGGCGAACGATGTTGACGCCGGCTTCCTGGTCGTCGTTGACACCCTTGGAGGTGATCTTGACGGAGGAGCGCAGCAGGGCAACGCCGCCGCCCGGTACGATGCCTTCCTGAACGGCAGCGCGCGTCGCGTTGAGGGCGTCGTCGATGCGGTCCTTCTTTTCCTTCACTTCGACTTCCGTCGAGCCGCCGACGCGGATGACGGCAACGCCGCCGGCGAGCTTGGCAAGGCGTTCCTGCAGCTTCTCGCGGTCGTAGTCGGAGGTGGTTTCTTCGATCTGGGCCTTGATCTGGGCAACACGGCCTTCGATGTCGGACTTGGCGCCCGAACCGTCGACGATCGTGGTGTTTTCCTTGGAGATCGAAACCTTCTTCGCACGGCCGAGCATGTCGAGCGTGACGCTCTCGAGCTTGATGCCGAGGTCTTCGGAGATAACCGTACCGCCGGTCAGGATCGCGATGTCTTCGAGCATGGCCTTGCGGCGGTCGCCGAAGCCGGGAGCCTTGACGGCAGCGATTTTGAGGCCACCGCGCAGCTTGTTGACGACGAGCGTTGCAAGAGCTTCGCCTTCGACGTCTTCAGCGATGATGAGGAGCGGCTTGCCGGTCTGGACGACGGCTTCGAGAACCGGCAGCATCGACTGCAGGTTCGAGAGCTTCTTCTCGTGGAGGAGAATGAAGACGTCTTCGAGGTCGGCGATCATCTTTTCCGGGTTGGTCACGAAGTAGGGGCTGAGGTAGCCGCGGTCGAACTGCATGCCTTCGACGACTTCGAGTTCGGTTTCGGCGGTCTTGGCTTCTTCAACCGTGATGACGCCTTCGTTGCCGACCTTCTGCATGGCTTCGGCAATGTCGAGACCGACCTGACGTTCGCCGTTTGCGGAGATCGTGCCGACCTGGGCAACTTCTTCCGAGGTGTTGATCTTCTTGGCCTTGGCCTGGAGATCCTTGACGACTTCGGCAACGGCGAGATCGATGCCGCGCTTCAGGTCCATCGGGTTCATGCCGGCAGCAACGGCCTTGGCGCCTTCGCGAACGATCGCCTGGGCAAGAACGGTTGCAGTCGTCGTGCCGTCGCCGGCGATGTCGTTGGTCTTCGAAGCAACTTCGCGGACCATCTGGGCGCCCATGTTTTCGAACTTGTCTTCGAGTTCGATTTCCTTGGCGACCGAAACGCCATCCTTGGTGATGCGCGGCGCGCCGAAGGACTTGTCGATGATGACGTTACGGCCCTTCGGGCCGAGCGTGACCTTGACTGCATCGGCGAGAATGTCGACGCCGCGCAGCATCTTTTCGCGCGCGGTGCGGCCAAACTTGATTTCTTTAGCTGCCATGTTTGTAACTCCTGAATTCGAATTGTTCGGGCAAAAGCCCGTCAGTCATTTCGGGAAAGCGGATCGGCCAATCAGCCGATGATGCCCATGATGTCGGCTTCCTTCATGATCAGAAGGTCTTCGCCGTTGATCTTGACTTCGGTGCCGGACCACTTGCCGAACAGCACGCGGTCGCCAGCCTTGACGTCGAGTGCGACGACCTTGCCGGAACTCGTCACGAGCGCCGGAACCGACGGCGACGATTTCGCCTTCCTGCGGCTTTTCCTTGGCGGTGTCGGGAATGATGATCCCGCCCTTGGTCTTCTCTTCGGAACTCGACGCGACGAACGACGACGCGGTCGTGAAGCGGACGGAAATTGGTGCTTGCCATTGTCTAATCCCTCGATCGAATGACATTCGCGGACCGGAGCGGCCCACATGGATAGGTGTTAGCACTCCCTTGCGGTGAGTGCTAGCGACGTGCATTTAGGGATGGCTCCGAAAGGAGTCAATGAGAGCAATCACGAATTTTTGTGCCGGAATTGTGAAGAGACCGGAGAAATGCCGGAGATTTCGGCCGAACCCTCTATCGCGGCCGAGCCTTGCCGATCACGCGCCCGATTGTCGCGACTGAGCTTTGCGGTGGCTGATGGCGAAGAAAATGCCTTGCCATCCTCCTGCGCCTTTGCAATGTCACCGGTGACTGCAGCAACTCGGGATATTGGAATGGCCAAGCGGATAGAAACCTTCTCTGAGATCACGGATCGCTATGATGTGGTGCTCTGTGATGTCTGGGGCGTCGTTCACAACGGCGTCGATCCGTTCCCCAAGGCTGCCGCGGCCCTTCAGGCCGCCCGCGAGAGCGGCCTCGCCGTCGTCCTCATCACCAACTCGCCGCGCCTTTCCTGGCAGGTCGTCGAGCAGCTGCGTCATATCGGCGTGCCCGACAGCACCTATGACAGGATCGTCACCTCGGGCGACGTCACACGCGGTCTGATTTCCGAAGGGCCGAAGACGGTCTTTCTGCTCGGCCCCGAGCGCGACAAGGCGCTTCTCGAAGGCATCGGCGTCGAGCGGGTGCCGGCCGGCGAAGCGCAATCGCTCGTCTGCACCGGCTTTTTCGACGATGAGACCGAGAAGCCCGAGGATTACACCGACATGCTTCTGGATTTTCAGACGCGCGAAGTGCCGATGATCTGCGCCAATCCCGACCTCGTCGTCGAGCGCGGCCACCGCATCATTCCCTGCGCCGGCGCCATGGCCGCCTATTACGAGCAGCTCGGCGGCAAAACCCGCATCGCCGGCAAACCGCACCGGCCGATCTACGAGGCGACGCTGGCCGCAGCCCGCGAGCTTCGCGGGGACGTCCCCGCCGGGCGCGTGCTGGCGATCGGTGACGGCATGCCGACCGATGTCCGCGGCGCCTTGAATTTTGGCCTCGACCTTCTCTACATCAGCGGCGGGATCCACGCCAACGAATACACCTTGAACGGCGAAACCGACGAGGCAATCCTCAACGCCTATCTCGAACGGGAAAACGCCGCGCCGAAGTGGTGGATGCCGCGCCTTGCATAAAGAGAAGCCAGCCGATGACCGTCTTCCACCGCAATGAAACCCGCGATCCCTTGCCCGCCCATCTCAAGGGCGGGGTGATTGCCATCGGCAATTTCGACGGTGTGCATCGTGGTCATCAATCGGTGCTGAACCGCGCGCTTGAGATCGCAAGAGCGCGCGGCATTCCCGCCTTAGTGCTGACCTTCGAGCCGCATCCGCGCACGGTCTTCCGGCCGCGGACGCCGGTGTTTCGCCTGACACCTGCGCCGCTCAAGGCCCGCATCCTGGAAACGCTGGGGTTCAACGCCGTCATCGAATATCCCTTCGACTACGAATTCTCGCAGCGCTCGGCCGATGACTTCATCCATTCGATCCTGAAGGATTGGCTCGGCGCCTCCGAAGTCGTCACCGGCTTCGATTTCCACTTCGGCCGCAACCGAGAAGGCGGCCCCGCCTTCCTGATGAATGCTGGCCAGACCTACGGCTTCGGTGTCACCCTGATCGATGCCTTCCGTGACGAAAACGCCGACGTCGTCTCGTCGAGCCATATCCGCACGCTGCTGAAGAATGGCAATGTCAGCGAAGTCGCCGGCATGCTCGGCTATCGCTATACCGTCGAAGCAGAGGTGATCGACGGCGAAAAACTAGGCCGCCAGCTTGGCTTCCCCACCGCCAACATGCGCCTGCCGCCGGAGGCCGAGCTTGCCGCCGGCATCTATGCCGTCCACTTCCGCCGCCAGGACGGAACGCTTCATGATGCGGTCGCAAGCTACGGCCGCCGTCCGACGGTGACGGAAAACGGCGCGCCGCTGCTCGAAACCTATCTCTTCGATTTCAGTGGCGATCTCTATGGCCAGCTCTGCGCCGTCTCCTTCTTCGGTTTTCTCCGACCCGAACTGAAATTCGATGGTCTCGATCCGCTCGTCGCCCAGATCAGACGCGACGAGGAAGAGGCGAGGGCGCTGCTTGCAGGCGTTCGCCCGCTCAGCCCGCTCGATGCGAAACTGTGCTTTTCCTGATGCCGTGGTAAGCGCGGCGTCTTTCGGGCGCAAAAACCTCGGCGCCCCGGCGATCGCATCGCAGAATTCTTCTCTTCCTTTTCCGCCGAAAAACGCCTATGAACCGGCCCGATGAGAAAATTTCGGCTGGCGATCACGATGCGAATTATCGGCCCGGCCTTCCGCGCGCGCTAAGCGGCCGGGAGGTCCGGGTTTTCGGCGCTTGGATACGAGCGCTTCCGTCACCAGCTTTTTCATACCCGTTGCGCCCCTTTCTGGGCCGCCAGAAACGATTGTCCCGATATGACCGACACAGCCGAAAAGATCGATTACTCGAAGACCCTCTATCTGCCCGAAACCGATTTCCCGATGCGCGCCGGCCTGCCGCAGAAGGAGCCGGAGCTCGTCAAGCGCTGGCAGGAGATGGATCTCTACAAGAAACTGCGCGCCTCTGCCGCCGGCCGCGAAAAATTCGTCCTGCATGACGGCCCGCCCTATGCCAACGGCAATATCCATATCGGCCACGCGCTGAACAAGATCCTCAAGGACGTCATCAATCGTTCGTTCCAGATGCGCGGCTACGACGCCAACTACGTGCCCGGCTGGGATTGCCACGGCCTGCCGATCGAATGGAAGATCGAGGAGGAGAACTACCGCGCCAAGGGCAAGGCCAAGCCGGATCTCAAGGAACCGGCGGCGATGATAGAGTTCCGCCGCGAGTGCCGCGCCTATGCCGAAAAATGGATCAAGGTCCAGGGCGACGAATTCCAGCGCCTCGGCATCGTCGGCGATTTCGACAACCCGTATCTGACGATGAATTTTCACGCGGAAAGCCGCATCGCCGGCGAGTTGTTGAAGATCGCCGCAAGCGGCCAGCTCTATCGCGGCTCGAAACCAATCATGTGGTCTGTCGTCGAGCGCACCGCGCTCGCTGAAGCCGAAGTCGAGTACCACGACTACGAAAGCGATACGATCTGGGTGAAATTCCCTGTCGGGAAAGGTCCCGATGGCGTGAAGGATGCCTTCGTCGTCATCTGGACGACCACGCCCTGGACGATCCCCGGCAACCGGGCGATCGCCTATTCCTCGCGGGTTGCCTACGGCCTCTATCAAGTCACGGCTGCCGAGAATGATTTTGGCCCGCGCCCGGGCGAGAAGCTGATCTTCGCTGACAAGCTGGCCGAGGAATCCTTCGCCAAGGCGAAGCTGCAGTACAAGCGCCTTGCCGACGTCACGGCTACCGATCTTGCTGCCGTTACCTGCGCCCACCCGCTCAACGGTCTCGGCGGCGGTTATGAATTTGCCGTCCCGCTGCTCGAAGGCGACCATGTCACCGACGATGCCGGTACCGGCTTCGTTCATACCGCACCCAGCCACGGCCGCGAAGACTTCGACGTCTGGACGGCGCATGCCCGCGAGATCGAGGCGCGCGGCATCGAGACCAAGATCCCGTTCCCGGTCGATGACGGCGGCTTCTACACATCGGATGCCCCGGGCCTTGAAGGCGGACGTGTCATCGACGACAACGGCAAGAAGGGCGATGCCAACGACCGCGTCATCAAGTCGCTGATCGAGCGCAGCGCGCTCTTTGCCCGCGGCCGCCTGAAGCACCAGTATCCGCATTCCTGGCGTTCCAAGAAGCCGGTCATCTTCCGCAACACGCCGCAGTGGTTCGTCTATATGGACAAGACGCTGCCGGATGGAACGACGCTGCGCAGCCGTGCGCTCACGGCGATCGACGATACCCGCTTCGTGCCGGCTGCCGGCCAGAACCGCCTGCGCGCCATGATCGAGCAGCGCCCGGACTGGGTGCTTTCCCGGCAGCGCGCCTGGGGCGTGCCGATCTGCGTCTTCGTCGACGAGCACGGCGCCGTGCTGCAGGACGAGGCCGTCAACCGGCGCATCCTCGAAGCCTTCGACGCCGAAGGCGCCGACGCCTGGTTTGCCGAAGGCGCCAAGGAGCGCTTCCTCGGCAACGAGCATGACCCGGCCAAGTGGTCGCAGGTCATGGATATCCTCGACGTCTGGTTCGATTCGGGTTCGACGCACACCTTCACGCTGGAGGACCGCCCGGACCTGAAGTGGCCGGCCGACCTCTATCTGGAAGGCTCCGACCAGCATCGCGGCTGGTTCCATTCCTCGCTCCTGGAATCGGCTGCCACCCGCGGCCGCGCGCCTTACGACACCGTCCTCACCCATGGCTTCACCATGGACGAGAAGGGCGAGAAGATGTCGAAGTCGAAGGGCAACGTCACCGCTCCGCAGGAGGTGATGAAGGACGCCGGTGCCGATATCCTGCGCCTCTGGGTGATGACCTCCGACTATGCCGACGACCTGCGCGTCGGCAAGACGATCATCCAGACCAATGTCGACGCCTATCGCAAACTGCGCAACACCATCCGCTGGATGCTCGGCACGCTGGCGCACGACAACGGCGAGGAGATCGCGCTTGCCGATCTGCCGGAGTTGGAGCAGCTCATGCTGCATCGGCTTGCCGAGCTCGATCAGCTGGTACGCGAAAACTACGACGCGTTCGATTTCAAGAAGATCGCCCGCGCGTTGATCGATTTCGCCAATGTCGAGCTTTCGGCCTTCTATTTCGATGTCCGCAAGGATGCGCTCTATTGCGACGCGCCGTCGAGCCTGCGCCGGCGCGCCAGCCTGCACGTCATCCGCCAGATCTTCGATTGCATGGTGACCTGGCTTGCCCCGATGCTGCCCTTCACCACCGAGGAGGCCTGGCTGTCGCGCAATCCGTCCGCCGTTTCCGTGCATCTGGAGCAGTTTGCCCCTGTTGCAAAGGAATGGCGCAACGATGCCCTGGCCGAGAAGTGGAAGAAGATCCGCGCCGTGCGCTCGGTGGTGACCGGCGCGCTGGAAATCGAGCGCAAGGACAAGCGCATCGGCTCCTCGCTGGAAGCGGCGCCCGTCGTCCACATCGCCGATGCCGAGCTTCGTAAGGCGCTCGAGGGTCAGGACTTCAGCGAAGTCTGCATCACCTCGGGCATCACCATCAGGGCGGACGCCGGTCCGGCGGAAGCCTTCCGCCTGGCCGAAGTGCCTGATGTCGCCGTCGTGCCGAAGCTCGCCGACGGTGTCAAATGCGCGCGTTCCTGGCGCATCACCACCGATGTCGGCTCCGATCCTGATTATCCCGACGTCTCGGCGCGTGACGCTGCGGCATTGCGCGAACTCGGCATCCGCGCCTGAAGATATTTGCCGGGTGAATTGCCTTTATGGCGTTCATCCGGTAAAAGCTGCCTGAAAATGGCCGGATTTTTGCGTCAGGGGGACGGTTGTCCGGTTGGGCAACGATTGCACCGGTGGCTGGAAGGGTTTTCATGTTCGCAACGCATTGGTTCCGTATGGGCGCCTGCCTGTCTGTTGTGGTGGCGGGATGCTCCCTGGTCTCCAGTTGCGCCAGCAGCCCGACCTACGGCACCGACAAGACCGCCATGGAGCAGTTGACCGACGACCTCGGCCAGTCCGTGTCGCTGACCGGGCCGGATCCGAAGAACAAGGGCGTCAAATACACGCCGCGCCCGACGCTGGTGCTGCCGGCCCAGGCGCAGAGGGAGACCCTCGTTCAACCGCAGCAGACGGTTGCCAACAAGGACAATCCGCAATGGCTTGAATCGCCGGAGGAAACCCGCGCCCGCCTGGTTTCGGAGGCCGACGCGAACTCCGACAATCCGAACTACCGCTCGCCGCTCGCCAGCTCCGCCATCGAAGGCGGCCGGCGCACGACGGAAGCCCAGACGCAGGCCTATCGCGAGGCCCGCGCCCTGCAGAAGGGCTCCTACGTCGATCAGCGCCGCTATATTTCCGACCCGCCGCCCGGTTACCGCACCGTCGACGACCCGGCAAAGCTCGAGGATGTCGGCGAGCCCGAGCTCAAGAAGCAGAAGAAGCGCAAGAAGGACGCGGCGGTCGCCAACAGCGGCAAGCAGTGGTGGAACTTCCTGCAATAGCGGCTTGTCCCAGGGCGTAGGACTGCCTACGGCGCCTCTCTCTTTTGCGAAAAGAACGTCCGCAAGATCTCGGCCGACTGAACCTCGTTGAAGCCGGAATAAACCTCCGGGGCGTGGTGGCAGGTCGGCTGCGCGTAGAATCGCACCCCGTTGTCGACGGCGCCGCCCTTCGGGTCCTCGGCGCCGTAATAGAGCCTGCGGATGCGCGCAAAGGAGATGGCTGCCGCGCACATGGTGCAAGGCTCCAGCGTTACGTAGAGATCGGCGCCGGCAAGGCGCTCCTGTCCGAGCGCTTCGCAGGCGAGCCGGATCGCGGCGATTTCGGCATGGGCGGTGACGTCATTGAGCTCGCGCGTCCGGTTTCCCGAGCTTGAAATCGCAATATCGTCGACGACGACCACCGCGCCGATCGGCACCTCGCCGCGTTCGCCGGCGGCGCGAGCCTCTTCGAGCGCCATCTCCATGAAACGATTTGTCTTCACGATCGCAAGAATTTCCACTTAACCGCAGATGCGTGACCTGATAGACAGGCCCAAAAGGCAGGCAAACAGCAAATGACACCCAAAGACAAGCCAAAACGCCCGGGCGCAAAGCCCTTTTCACGCGACGCCGGGGCCAAGGCCGGCCCGAAAGCGGGCGGCGCGAAGCCGGCAAAGGCTACAGCCGCGCGCCCGGCCGCGGCCGAAACCGACGGCGAGGCCAAGGCCGAACGCATCTCCAAGGTGATGGCGCGCGCCGGCGTCGCCTCCCGCCGCGACATCGAACGCATGATCATGGAAGGCCGCGTGACGCTGAACGGCAAGGTTCTCGAAACCCCCGTCGTCAACGTCACGCTTGCCGACCGGATCGAGGTCGATGGCGTGCCGATCCGCGGCATCGAGCGCACCAGGCTGTGGCTCTATCACAAGCCGGCCGGTCTCGTGACCACCAATGCCGATCCGGAAGGTCGCCCGACCGTCTTCGACAACCTGCCGGAAGAACTGCCGCGCGTCATGTCGATCGGCCGCCTCGACATCAACACCGAAGGCCTGCTGCTGCTGACCAATGACGGCGGTCTTGCCCGGGCGCTGGAATTGCCGGCGACCGGATGGCTGAGGCGTTACCGCGTGCGCGCCCATGGCGAGATCGATCAGGAGGCGCTCGACAAGCTGAAGGACGGTATTGCCGTCGACGGCGTGCTTTACGGTTCGATCGAGGCGACACTCGACCGCACGCAAGGCTCGAATGTCTGGATCACCATGGGCCTTCGCGAAGGCAAGAATCGCGAAATCAAGAACGTGCTCGGCGCCCTCGGCCTCGACGTCAATCGCCTGATCCGCATTTCCTACGGCCCGTTCCAGCTCGGCGATTTGCCGGAAGGCCATGTCATCGAAGTGCGCGGCCGCACGCTGCGCGACCAGCTCGGCCCGCGCCTCATCGAGGAAGCCAAGGCGAATTTCGACGCGCCGATCTACAATGCGCCGGCCGTCGCCGCTGAGGAAGAGGTGGAAGCCCCAGTACCGGAAAGGCGCGAGCGCCCGCGCCGCGACGAGGACAAGCGCGAACGGGCGCTGAGCCGCCTCGACACCAAGCGCGACGACCGCCACGGCGGCGGACGCAGAGATGACGATCGCCGCGACGGCGGCCGCAGCAGGGACGACGACAAGCCGAAGCGGCCGCAGCCGCTCGGCCAGCGCCGCAGCGCCAATGTCTGGATGGCGCCGGGCGCTCGGCCGCTCGGCGAAAAGGCGGCGGCGAAAGCCGCCAAGAACGCGCAGACCGCGCGCCGGCGCGGCGAAGAGCGGCCGGCTAAGGGCACTGGTTTCGATCGCATCGAGGATCGTCCGCGCACCCCGATAAATCGCGTGCGCGAGGAGGACGGCGAATGGATCCGCTCGAGCGAACAGCCCCATCGCAAGGATGAGGGCGAACGCTCTGGCCGCAAGCGCTCGTTCGGGGATCGCCCGGCGCGCGGCGAACACCGCCCGCGTGAAGGGGGTGACGAACGCCCGCGTGCCAGAAGTTCCGCCAGCGAAGGCCGTTCGGAACGTCCGCGCGGCGACCGGCCTTTCGGTGACCGTCCCCCGCGTGGCGATCGTCCCTTCGGCGACAAGCCGCGCGGTGACCGCAGGCCGCGCGAGGATGGTGACGAGCGCCCACGCGCAGCCAGAAGTTTTGCTGGTGAGGGCCGCTCCGAGCGTTCGCGCGGTGAAAGATCGTTCGGCGATAAGCCTTCGGGTGACAAACCGCGCGGCAAGGGTTTCGGTGCCAAGCCCGGCGGGTCGAAGAAGTTTTCCGGCAAGCCGAAAGGCGCTAAACCCGGAGGTGACAGGCCGGGCGGTGACAGACCTGCTGGCGGCCCGTCCAGAGGTGGTGCTAGAGGAAAGGGAATGACGCGCGGTGCGGATCGTCGGCGGTGAGTTTCGCGGACGGCCTCTCGCCGTGCCAAAATCCAACGATATCCGGCCGACTGCCGACCGGACGCGCGAGAGCCTGTTCAATATATTGAGCCATGCCTATCCGGAATGCGTCGACGGCACCCGGATCCTCGACCTTTTTGCGGGAACCGGCGCCGTCGGCCTCGAAGCCGTGTCGCGCGGCTGTCGCCATGCGCTCTTCGTCGAAAACAGCGTCGAGGGCAGGGCGCTGCTCTGGGAAAACATCGACGCACTCGGCCTGCACGGCCGCACGCGCATCCTGCGCCGCGATGCCACCGATCTCGGCAGCGTCGGCAATCTCGAAGCCTTCGACGTGCTGTTTGCCGATCCGCCCTATGGCAAGGGGCTCGGTGAAAAGGCGATGGCGGCGGCGGCCCAGGGCGGCTGGCTGAGACCGGGCGCGATTGCGGTGCTCGAAGAGCGCGCCGATATTGTCGTTTCCGTGCATCCTTCCTATGTTTTCCTCGAAGACCGCATCTTTGGCGACACGAGGGTGCATTTCTTCCGGTATCAGCCGCAATAAGCGGGGGCGGGGCGTGCAGCAGGCAGAATTCATCAGCCCGAAACTGCCTGCGATCAGCGACCTTCCGACGGTCGCGGTCGCTTTCGGCGGCGGCGGTGCGCGCGGACTTGCCCACATCCATATCATCGAGACGCTCGACGAACTCGGCATCCGCCCGGTGGCGATATCGGGCTCGTCGATGGGGGCGATCATGGGGGCCGGCATGGCCGCCGGCATGTCGGGGGCCGAAATCCGCGAACATGCGCTGACGACCGTCGGCAACAAGACGGCGGTCGTCGCCCGCATCTGGGGCCTGAGGCCGGCGACGGTGCGCGATGCGGTGGCCAAGGGCATCCGCATCGGCCAGTTCAATCTGGAGCGGATCCTCAAGGCTTTCCTGCCGGCCGAGCTACCGGCCCGCTTCGAGGATCTGCTGGTGCCGATGAAGGTCATCACCACGGATTATTACGGGCAGAACGAGGTCATCATCGAAGACGGCGAGCTGTTTCCGGCGCTCGCCGCCTCATCCGCCATTCCCGCCGTCTTCATGCCGGTGCGCCTACGCGGCCGGGTGATGATCGACGGCGGCATCAGCAATCCGGTGCCCTATGAACCCCTGATGGATCTTGCCGATATCGTCGTCGGCATCGATGTCGTCGGCGCGCCGGAAGGCGACGGCACCCATATTCCGAACCGCATGGAGAGCATCTTCGGTTCCGGCCAGCTGATGATGCAGACGGCGATCTCGCTGAAGCTGAAGCTCTGCCAGCCGCACATCTTCCTGCGTCCGGCGGTCGGCCGCACCGGCGTGATGGATTTCCTCAAGGCCCGCGACGTGCTGGCCATGTCGGTCGGCGTCAAGGACGAGCTGAAATTCGCCCTCGACCGGGAAATCGAAGCGCGGCTGAAGCGCTGAGGCATTATTGGGCGTGGCCTTCATGGCCGCCGCCCGCGCCATCCGATGCTTCGTTCATCATCATGACCGTGCCCTCGAAGCTTGAGAGCAGTGCAAGCGTGGGGGAATCGATGTTCGCCTCGGCATCGCGCAGTTTCGCAGCCAGCGCGGCCGCGTCATTCGCCGAAAGCCCGATCTTCTGCAGCGTACCGGCATCCTTCAGGCTGTCGCCGCTGCAGAGATAGATGCTCCAGCCGTGATGCGTCTTTTTCAACAGGGCGCGGCCGCCACGTCCGTCCTGCCGCCAGCCGACGATCGCCCAATCGGCCTGAACGGCGACGACCGGCGTGAGCTCCAGGGGCTTGTCCGCCGTTTCGAACATCAGCTTCAGCCTTGCCGGGATGACCTGCTGCGGATCGTCGTCTGCGGATGCCATGGATGCGAAGAGCACGCAGGCAAGAAGAGCAATGATCGTCTTCATCTCTTGGTCTCCTTCAGGCGAGAACGCGTTTCAACACGGGCACGAAGCGCACGACGATCTGGTCGAAGGCGATCATGACGACAATGGCAAGCCCGCTCATCGGGAAGGCGACGGCGAAGATTGCGGTAATCACCCACAGGCCGTAGTAGACCGAGCGCCTTGGCGGCATGGGTGGCACGCCGAGCCGGCCCGCCGGGCGCCGTTTCCACCACATGACGACTGCTGTCACGCAGCTGAGCACAATGGCGAGGCAGGTTGCGAGCATCAGCAACTGGTTGAAACGCCCCCATTCCTGTCCCTGGTGGACATTGATACCCCATTCGATCGCCTTGCCGAGGAATGGATATTGGTTGAAGCCGATATCGATCAGCGGTTTGCCGGAATACTGGTCGATATGGATGGTGCGTTCATCGGCGAGATCGTCGGGATAGAGCGAGGCGGTATAGACGCCGGTCTCGTCGGAGGGGATCGCCATGTCGAAACCCGGCGCCATGCCCAGCCGCTTGGCGATCTCCACGGCCCTGTCGAGGCCGATCGGCTTGGCCGATTGCGCTCTAGCAATATCGGAAAGCGGAACCGGCGCGTTCTCGACGATCCAGCCGCTCTTCGGCAGGATGTCCTCGGTGACTTTCTGCGACTTCGGCACGTCGTCCCAGAGCTGGACGGGATAGCCGAGGCCCTGTTCGGTCAGCCAGGCATTGGCATTCGCGCCCCAATAGCCCGACCACGGCATGCCTGTGATCGCCAGGAAGAAGATCAGAAAGCCGGCAAAAGCCCCTGTCACCCCATGCAGGTCACGCCAGAAAACCCGGCGGCCCGGCGTTCCCCGGACGCTGACGACACCGCCCGTCTGGCGGCGCGGCCACCAGAGATAGATGCCGGTCGCGACCAGCACCATGGCAAAGCCGCCGGCAATCTCGATCAGCCGGTTCGCCGCCTTGCCAAAATAGGCGAGGCTATGGATACGCTTAACGACATAATTGAACTCGTCGGTCGATCCGACCACATCGAGCACCTTGCCATCATAGGGGTTGACGAAGACCAGCATCGCGCCGGCATCGCCGGAGAGGGTGACGACGGGCGATCGTTCGGGTCCGGCCGGGTCCTTGTAGGAGATCGCCGTCGAGCCCGGCACGGCGGCGGCGGCGATCTCAGCAACCCGCTCCGCCGACAGCGCCTGGCCGGCCGGCTGGACAATGTAGCGGTGGCCGAAGACGGTGCTGTTGATCTCGTCCTTGAAGAGATAGAGCGATCCGGTCACAGCCAGATTGAGCATGAAGGGAATGACGAGAAGCCCGGCAAAGAAATGCCAGCGCCAGATGGCGCGGTAGAGCGAAACGCCGCTGGCGGCGGCCTCCGCCGGTTCGGCGGCAGTAATGGTCGACATGAGAATGGATCCGTATCCACGGGCGACTGCAGGAGCGCAGCTCGGCCGGCGTTGAAAGGCGTCACGGCGCCTGCCGCAACACGAGGTTCATGCGAGGATCGGATCGGAAGGGGGCGCGCGCGGACCGCTATTGGGCGGGAAAAGCCGGCGGGGGACGCTTTCTGCCCGGATCGGCAGTTCGACCGCAACCGCAAAGCCGATCGGCGCGCCGGCGACATCGGCCGGCGCCGGCAGCAGGATCGACGCGCCGATCCGGCAGGCCTCGCAACCGTGCGAATGGGTTTTGTCGTGCTGGCCCTGGTCGGGCTCGTCGGTGACGGTAACGCAAAGCGTCGGCAGCGTTCCATCGGGCAGCACATATTGGGCGAGTTCAGCGGGACCGGCGTCGCCGGCGGCTGCGATGGGAGCCTGATGGGCGAGCCCGACAAACACCAGTGCGACGGCGCACAGGATGCGCAGTGCCCATTGTTCGATGTGTTTCGCCCGTCTGATCAAGTTTGCCTCTTGGATCGCGCCGATCGCCCGGTTGATAGACGCCGACGAGTGCATATTCAATGCGTCAATTTAACAAGCCAGACAGGGGGCGTTCAGGCCTCGGCCGTAGCGTCCGCGGTGTCCGCCAGCGGATCGTCCTCGAAGGGATCGGCGGCGCGTTTCGGCTTGACCAGCGGTTCGGGGCGTACCGGGTGGGAAAACAGCATGTCGCGCCCGGCCTGCAGGCCTTCGGAGACCTGCAGGGCAAGCCGCGCCTCGTCGCGCTTGCGGATATCCTCGCCGATCTCGTAGGCGTCGACCTCGGCGACGCCAAGCGCCTCCAGCGTCCGCCGTCCGAAGAGCAGGCCCGATTCCAGCGTTTCGCGCAGCTCGTAATCGACGCCCTTATTGCGCAGCTCGATCGAATGGATGCGGTCGTAGGAGCGCACATAGAGCCTGGTGTGCGGATAGTCGGCCTGCACCAGTTCCACCACCTTGTCGGTGATCTCCTTCTTCTGCGTGCAGACGAGCACGATCTTTGCCCGGTCGATGCCGGCCGAGCGCAGCACGTCCTTGCGCATGCCGTCGCCGAAATAGATGCGGAAGCCGAAGGAGGAGGCCTGGCGGATGCGGTCGGCGGAAAAATCGATGACGGTGACGCTGCGCCCGCCGGCAAGCAGGATCTGGGCGGCGATCTGGCCGAAACGCGAGAAGCCGACCATCAGCACGTCGGCGCCCGCACCTTCGAAATCCTCGTCCAGCTCCTCCTGGGCGTCGCCACTGAGCAGCCGCTTCGAAAGTGCCGCTCCGATCGGTGTCAGCGCCATCGAGAGCGTGACGATCGCCACCAGCAGCGATGCCGTGCTCGTCGACATCAGCCCGGCCGCACCCGCCGTTGTGAACAGCACGAAGCCGAATTCGCCGCCCTGCGGCAGCAGGAAGGCAATGCGGATCGCGTCATCGTGCGGCGAGCCGGAGATCCGGCAAAGCCCATAGATGATGATCGCCTTGACGGCCATGACGATCGGCACGGCGACGATGACGAAGAGCGCGTTGTCGAAGAGAACGTCAAGCTCCAGCGACAGGCCGACGGCGATGAAGAAGATGGCGAGCAATACGCCGCGGAACGGCTCGATATCGGCTTCCAGCTCGTGCCGATAGGAGGATTCGGCCAGCATCACGCCGGAGAGAAAGGCGCCCATCGCCATTGAAAGTCCGGCAAGCTGCATCAGGCTTGCCGATCCCATGACGACGAAGAGGGCGGCCGCGATCATTGCCTCGCGCGCGCCGGTGCGGGCGATGACCTGGAAGAGCGGCGTCAACAGGTAGCGCCCGGCGACGACCATCGCCGCCACCGCGCCGACGGCCACCGCGAAATCGGTCAGCGGTGCGTTGCTGCCTTTGTCGCTACCGTCGAGAACGGTGATCAGCGCCAACAGCGGCACGATCGCCAGGTCCTGGAACAAGAGCATCGAGAACGAACGCTGCCCGTATCTCGTATTGACGTCGCCGTCGCCCTCGAGGATCTGCATGGCGAAGGCGGTCGAAGACAGCGCCAGGCCGAAGCCGGCGACGATGCTGCCGCGCCAGTCGAGCACTTCAGAAAACCAGGCAAGCGCGGTCAGCGCCAGCCCCGTCACCACCACCTGCGCCGTGCCGAGACCGAAAATGTCGCGCCGCATCTGCCAGAGGCGGCTGGGCTTCAATTCCAGCCCGATGATGAACAGCAGGAAGACGACGCCGAGCTCGGCGACGCCGAGGATCTGTTCGCCGTCGGTGATGCCGTGGAAAACAGGACCGATGACGATACCGGCAGCGAGATAGCCGAGGACGGTGCCGAGCCCGAGCTTCTTGAAGATCGGAGCGGCGACCACCGCGCCGCCGAGCAGCAGGATCGTTTCGGAAAAAAGGTCATTGGGTGCTGACATGCTGGCGATTTCTTTCAGGTGGCGGGAAACATCCGGCAGCCCTGATAAAGAATCGGCGGCGGCGGCCTTGATGCTTGGGAGAGAGCACAATAAATGGAAGCCGAAGGAAAGGCCAAATCATGTCCTCTGAAATCGATTCCTCGACACTTCTTTCCCGCGCAAGTCAATTGATCGATCTGGCAAGGAAGGCAGGGGCCGACGCCGCCGACGCCGTCGTCGTTCGCTCGCGGTCGCAATCGGTCAGCGTTCGTCTTGGCAAGGTCGAAGGAACGGAATCCTCCGAAAGCGACGATTTTTCCCTGCGCGTCTTCATCGGCAAACGCGTCGCCAGCGTTTCGGCCAATCCGGGCTTCGATCTGCAGGCGCTTGCCGAACGCGCCGTCGCCATGGCCAGGGTTTCCCCGGAGGATCCCTTCGCCTGCCTCGCCGATGAGGCGAGCCTTGCGAAATCCTATCCCGACCTACAATTGTTCGATGCCACCGAGGTGTCCTCCGAGATGCTGCGCGAGGCAGCCCTTGCCGCCGAGGCGGCGGCCCTTGCGGTCAAGGGTGTGACCAATTCCTCCGGCGCTGGCGCATCCGCCGGCATGGGCGGGCTTGTCCTCGCCACCTCGCACGGTTTTGCGGGCAGCTATATGGGCTCCCGTTTCGGCCATTCCGTCAGCGTCATCGCTGGCGAAGGCACCGGCATGGAACGCGACTATGATTTCGACACCCGCCTCTATTATGCCGAGCTCGACGACCCCGCCGACATCGGCCGCCGTGCCGGCGAACGGGTGGTGAAGCGTATCAATCCGCGCCAGGTGCCGACCGGCAAGAACGTCACCGTCATCTTCGACCCACGTATCGCCCGCGGCTTCGTCGGCCATATCGCCGGCGCGATCAATGGCGCCGCCGTCGCCCGCAAGACCAGCTTCCTGCGCGACAGGATGGGTCAGCAGGTGCTGAAGTCGGGCCTATCCATCACCGACGATCCGCTGATCGTGCGCGGCCCCGCCTCGCGACCCTTCGACGGCGAGGGTGTGTCCGGCGAGCGGCTGGTGATGATCGAGGACGGTATTCTGAAGCACTGGTTCCTTTCGACCTCGACCGGCCGCGAGCTCGGACTTCAAACCAATGGCCGCGGCGTGCGCGGCGGCACCGCCGTTTCGCCGTCCTCCACCAACCTCGCCCTCGAACCCGGCGACATCTCGCCGGAGGAATTGATCCGCAGCGTCGGCAATGGCTTTTACGTCACCGAATTGATCGGCCACGGCGTCAACATGATCACCGGTGAATACAGCCGCGGCGCCACCGGCTTCTGGATCGAGAACGGCGAACTCACCTTCCCGGTGTCCGAGGTGACGATCGCCTCGAACCTCAAGGACATGTTCATGCGTCTGACGCCGGCAAACGACATCGACCGCAAGTTCGGCGTCGCCGCACCCACCTTCGCCATCGAAGGCATGACGCTCGCAGGACAGTGAAAAAGGGCAGAAGGAAACGATTGACGCGATGAGCGATAGCGAAAAGCTCCGCTGGCAGGGCGATCTCGCCTTGATCGCCGAGGCTGCGAGGGAGGCCGGCGCGGTCGCCTTCGGCTTCTTCAACCAGTCTCCCGAGGTCTGGTGGAAGAATGACGATCGCTCTCCCGTCAGCGCCGCCGATTTCGCCGCCAACAAGACGCTGGATTCGATCCTGCGCAAGGCGCGGCCGGATTATGGCTGGCTGTCTGAAGAAACCGACGACGATGCCGACCGCCTGGGGCGCGAGACGCTGTTCATCATCGATCCGATCGACGGCACGCGCGCCTTCCTCGGCGGGCAGAAGGTCTGGTGCGTCAGCGTCGCGGTCGTCCATCGCGGCCGTCCGGTCGCCGGCGTGCTCTACGCCCCGGCGCTCGAAGAGCTTTACGAAGCCGTCGAGGGCGGCCCGGCGCTGAAGAACGGCGTACCCATGACCGTTTCGGCCGCCCTGCCGGAGGAGATGCGCCGGCTGGCGATCGGCGAAGATCTGCTGAAGACCTTTCCACCGGCGTTTCGCGATCGAGTGAGGCGCGAGAAATACATTCCCTCGCTTGCCTATCGCATTGCCATGGTGGCGGACGGACGGCTCGACGGCACGTTCGTCAAGGGCAACTCGCATGATTGGGACCTTGCCGCCGCCGATCTGATCCTGGCCTGCGCCGGCGGCCGCCTCGTCGACCTCGACGGAAATCCGATCGTCTACAATCGCGCCGAAGTCACCCACAAGGTGCTGTGTGCGGCGCCGGCGCCGCGCATCGATGAGTTCCTCGCGGCCTTTGCCGGGCGATGAGACAGTTGACGTTTCCGTCAAAATCCCGCAGATGGGGTGGCGGAGGAGAATGGGCAGAAAGAGAACAAGAAAATGACTGAGTCCGGTGACAAGAAGCAGCTTTTGCATCTCGTTTTTGGCGGCGAACTGGAAAGTCTCGATGACGTCCAGTTCCGTGACCTAAAGGGTCTCGATATCGTCGGCATCTTTCCCGATTATGCCACGGCGCTGACGGCCTGGAAGGCGAAGGCGCAGCAGACGGTCGACAATGCGCATATGCGCTATTTCATTGTCCACATGCATCGTTTGCTCGATCCGCAGGAAAAGGCCGGCGGCCACTGACTTCGGACATCGATTCTGCGCCAAGTGGCGGCGGCGGCCATCGGTCGCGCCAGGCTTCGTGCATCGGCCGTCCGTCGATCCGGATCGTTTGACGCATTCTGAACAAATTAATCGGCCATTTCGGCCGCAACGATAATCAGGGAATGGGTTTGATGTCGATCGTCTTGGATCGGAGGCTGGCGCAATGAGCTCCCGGATGGCGCGGTTCGGTCTGAGCGCATATCGTCTGGCGGGAACCGTAGCCTCTCCTGTCGTCGGCCTCTATATCACCTATCGCACGGCCAAGGGCAAGGAAGACCGCGCGCGCCGCCTGGAACGCTTCGGCTATCCGAGCGCCAACCGACCGCAGGGCCCGCTCGTCTGGTTTCATGCCGCAAGTGTGGGCGAAACCAATGCCGTCATTCCGCTGATCCGCGAAATCCGCCGCCGCGATATCCACGTCATCCTGACGACCGGCACCATCACCTCGGCCAGGCTCGCCGCCGAGCGCCTCGGCGATGAAGCGATCCATCAATATGTGCCGCTCGATCTGAAACCGTCGGTCAGCCGCTTTCTCGATTATTGGCAGCCCGACTGCGCCATCATCGCCGAATCCGAGATCTGGCCGGCAACCGTGCTGGAACTCGGCCGCCGCCGCATTCCGCAGATCCTGATCAATGCCCGCATGTCGGACCGCTCCTTTGCCCGCTGGCGCCGCCGCCCATCGATTGCCGAAGCCCTGTTCGAAAATCTCGCCCTCGTGATCGCCCAGTCGGATATCGATGCCGAACGTTTCCGCGATCTCGGCGCCGTTCCCGTCATCACCTCGGGCAATCTCAAGGTCGATACCGACGCTCCGCCCTATGACAGCGCCGTCCTCGCCCGCTACAAGAAGCAGATCGGCGATCGCAAGACCTGGGCGGCGATTTCGACCTTCGACGGCGAGGAGAATGCCGCCGGCATCGTCCATCGCGCCCTGAAGGAACGTGATCGCCAGTTGACGATCATCGTGCCGCGCCATCCCGAACGCAGCGACGAGATCGAGGCGGCTCTGGTCAAGCAGGGCCTCAAGGTCGCCCGCCGCACCCGCGACGACGTCCTGTCGGCGGATGTCGATATTTTCCTCGGCGATACGATCGGTGAAATGGGCCTTTATCTTCGCCTGACGGAGATCGCCTTCGTCGGCCGTTCGCTGTTTGCCGAAGGCGGCCAGAACCCGCTGGAGCCGGCCATGCTTGGCTGCGCCATCCTCTCCGGCGGCAATGTGCAGAATTTCCGCGAGGCCTATCAGAAGCTCGCCCGCAGCGGCAGCGCCCGCATGGTGCGCGATACCGAAATGCTGGCCAAGGGCGTGCATTACCTTTTGATCAACGACGAAGCCCGCCGCAAGATGATCGAAGCCGGCATCGCCACCGTGCACGAGATGCGCGGCGCGCTCACGGCGACGGTGAAGGGGCTGGAACCCTATATCAATCCGCTGACGGTCAAGGCGCGCCTGCTGCCCAAAGCCGTCGCGCAGCTCTGAGGAAGCGCGATGTCGGGCTCGGCGCTTATCAAAGGCATCCTCTTCGACAAGGACGGCACGCTGCTCGACTATGACGAGAGCTGGTTGCCGGTCAATCGCGAGCTTGCCCGCATCGCCGCCGAGGGCGATCCGCTTCTCGCAGACCGGTTGCTTCTGGCTTGCGGCATGGATCCTCAGACCGGCCATATCGTTCCCGACAGCCTGCTCGCTGCCGGCAATACCCGACAGATTGCCGAGGGGCTTGTCGCCGCCGGCTCGATGGTCGATGTCGGCGAACTCACGACCCGCCTCGACGATCTCTTTTCCGGCGCTGCCGAATTTTCCGTGCCGGTGACCGACCTCGCCGGCTTCTTCGCAAGGCTGCACCAGCGCGGCTTCAAGCTCGGCGTCGCCTCCAGCGACAATGAACGCTCGATCCGCCAGACGGCCGAACGCTTCGGTTTTGCCCGTTACGTCGATTATATCGCCGGCTACGACAGCGGCTTCGGCGTCAAGCCGGAGCCCGGCATGGTGCTCGGCTTCTGCGCCGCGACCGGTCTTTTGCCGGAAGAGGTCGCGATCGTCGGCGACAACAATCATGATCTGCACATGGGCCTGAATGCCGGGACGGGGCTCAGGATCGCCGTGCTGACCGGCACCGGCTCGCGGGCTTCGCTTGCCGCCGCTGCCGATCATGTGCTCGACGATATCACCGCCATCGAGACATTGCTACCGGACCTGCAGCCGGCCTAAACCGCGTCGCGATCTTTGCAAGGACTTGCATTTTCACCGGTTTTGGCTTCTCAATCCGGCCGGTCGAAAAGCAAGGGGCCGGTTCTGAAGCCGGGCAGGGGAGCGGGACGGCAAGATGATATCCGAAGCGCCGCCGTTCTGGTGGAGGAAAGCCGATTGGCGGGCCTGGATGCTGGCGCCGCTTTCCTTTCTCTACGGCCGTGTCGCCGGCTACCGCATGGCCCATGCGCGCCGTGCCTCCGTTTCCGTTCCCGTCATCTGCGTCGGCAATTTCACCGTCGGCGGCGCCGGCAAGACGCCGACGGCGCTGACGATCGCCCGCGCCGCCACGGCGAAAGGCCTGAAGCCCGGCTTTCTCAGCCGGGGTTACGGCGGTTCCCTCGACGTGACGACAGTGGTCGATCCTCATCATCACCGGGCCGTCGCTGTTGGCGATGAGCCGCTGCTGCTTGCCCAGGAGGCGTTGACGGTGATTTCCCGGCGGCGCATCGAGGGGGCTCGGCGTCTGGTCGCGGAAGGCGCCGACCTCATCATCATGGATGACGGTTTCCAGAGTGCCCGGCTGGCGATCGACTATGCCCTGCTCGTCATCGACGCGACGCGCGGCCTCGGCAACGGCCATATCGTGCCGGCCGGCCCGGTCCGCGCGCCGATCCGCCAGCAGCTGCGCTCGGCGACGGCCCTGCTGAAGGTCGGGGGCGGCCATGCCGCCGACAGGATCGTCCGCATGGCGGCGCGCGCCGCAAAGCCCTATTTCACCGCATCGCTCAAGGTGCGCGGCGACGACAGGCTCGCCGGCATCAGGGTGCTGGCCTTTGCCGGCATCGCCGATCCCGGCAAATTCTTCCGTACCGTCGAATCGCGCGGCGCCGAAATCACAGTCGCCAAGACCTTCGGCGATCACGAGCACCTGACCGAGGAGGAGATCGGCGACATCCTGACGACCGCCGAGCGCCAGGATCTTCTGATCGTCACCACCTCGAAGGATTTCGTCCGCCTCGCCGGCCATCACGGCAAGGCGGAAGAGCTCGCTGAAAAGTGCCGGGTGATCGACGTCGATATGGTCTTCGACGATCACCTGGCCCCAAGCCTGATCATCGACCGGGCAATTGTCGCCTGCCGCGAGCGGCGCCTGCGGGAGATGAAGGCCGGAAACCCGTAAAGCGCGTCGCGTCAAATATGATTCATGCGACGCGCTTTAGCCCTTTGTTTTGATGCATGTCGTTATCCCGGAACCGCGGCACACTTCCGGGCGACATGCATTAAACCGGGATTGGACGGATAGCGGCCTGTCCGTCTCCTGCGCGCGGATGCGGCAGGCGGCCGTCGAACGGCGCTATTTCAGCGGCAAAAACAGTTCCGCGACCGCCTCATGCTCCGCCACTTCAGGGAAAAAGCGCAGCCGCTGGCAATAGATCGGGAAGTCGCGCGCTTCCTCGCCGCTGGCCGGCAGCCAGTCGCGATAAAGGTAGAGCGCGGCGGGCTCCAGGTTGTCGGTGTTGCCGACGACGCGCAGCACCGCGCATCGTCCGCCGGGAATCTCGCCGGCTTTGATCTCACCGCCGTCCGCCTCGATTGGTTTGTCCACCCGACACAAAGGTCCAAGCTATAATCGGCGGGCGACGCGGGACGCCGCTCGGAGCGCCAGATATTGAAGGTTGGATTTGTCTTGGGGTGCAGGCCGGCCCCCTGGCGCCAGGCGATGAAGCGCTGGATGGTGGCGCCGAGCGTTGCGGGATCACCCCGATGGTCCATGATCGCCACTGGCGTGGGAGGCACATCGCGGATCGTCACGTCGTCAATGGTAAAAGTCTTCTGCATGAGCTTGCTCCTGGCGTTGTCGAGAGGCCCGAAGGCCACAAGCCACGGCTCCCAGTCGGGAGACTTCCGGAAAGACGAAGGCGATTGGCCGAACCGTTGCCGAAAGGCGCGGGCGAAGCCATCAGGTCCGTCGTAGCCGGCTTCCATCGCAATATCGGTGACGCTTTGGCCATCCCTGTAGGCTAGCTGGTATGAAGCGCGCTTCATCCTGGCGAGCTGGATATAGCGATGCACGGACAGACCGAAGGTCGCCGTGAACTGCCGATGGAAATGATATTTCGAGTAGGCTGCGACATTGCTCAGCGCATCCAGGTCCAGATCATCGTCCAGATGCCGGTCTATGTGATTCAGCACCCGCTGCATGCGGGCATGGTAGTTTTGAAGCGCCGCCTTCATCATCCCGTCCTCCGTGGCGGCACCAGCTAAACCTTGGCGGACATGACGCGCTCGACCGATCTTGCGGTTTTGTCACGGGTCGCAGAACAGCCAAAGGCCGTTTGGGGTCACGCCAATTACAGGAGGAACGGCGAGAATTGCTCTAACGCCGCTGGTTCGGCAGCACGCCGGCGCGTTTGTCGGCTTCGATCGCCGAGATCACGTCGGCATAGGGCTCCTGGCGGGCGACGCTCCAATAGCGCAGCTCGTCGAGCGGGATTTGCTTTCCGGTCATCGCGCAGATGACATAGGAGCCGGGCGAGAGAATCTGGAAATCGCCGTCGAGATAGCGGATCTTCGCCTCGCGGTTTCCGTGCCCTTCGAACAAATTCATGCGCTCCGTTCCCTACTGCCTGTCATGCGTCTGCCATACTCCCGCAACAGCGGCTTTGCCAGCTTTTTTAGCTTCTGCCGAAAAGCCGCTCGATATCGCTGAGCTTCAATTCGATATAGGTCGGCCGGCCGTGATTGCACTGGCCGGAGCCGGGCGTCACTTCCATTTCTCTCAGCAGCGCGTTCATTTCCTCCGGCCGCAGCCGCCGTCCGGAGCGCACCGATCCATGGCAGGCCATGGTCGCCGCCACATATTCGAGCTTGGCCGACAGGCCGGACGCCGTGTCCCATTCGGCGATCTCGTCGGCAAGCTGACGGATGAGGCCATGCGCGTCGACCTCGCCGAGCATGGCCGGCGTTTCGCGCACGGCAATCGCCCCGGGACCGAAGCGTTCGATCGCCAGTCCCAGTTCCGAAAGCTCGGCCGCATGCTGCATCAGCCGGTCGCAATCCTCCTCGGGAATATCGATGATCTCAGGGATGAGCAGCACCTGCGAGGCCAGCCGCTTCGAATGCAGCGCCTTACGCATCGCCTCGAAGACCAGACGCTCATGCGCGGCATGCTGGTCGACGATGATGAGCCCGTCCTCGGTCTGGGCGACGATGTAGTTGGCGTGGATCTGGGCCCGCGCGGCGCCGAGCGGAAAGCGTCCGGTTGCTTCGGGAGAGGCCGGTTCGGAAGCGGCCGGCTGGGCCGAAGGCGGCGGCTCGGCCCGCGCCGTCGGCATTGATAGCCCGTCGAAGGACGCCTGAGGCCGTTCACTGAGACCGCTTGCCGGCTGGTAGGGCCGAAACGGCGAGGTTTCGGCCGACCATGGCGCTTGCGGCCGCTGCGCATAGGATTGGAAGCCGGGGCGGAAGGCGCGCAGCATGTCGCTCGCTCCTGTCGTCGCCGCCCGGCTGCCGTCGCGCGCCAGGGCCTCGCGGATGGCGCCGACGATCAGGCCGCGCACCAGGCCGGGGTCGCGGAAGCGCACGTCGGATTTTGCCGGATGCACGTTGACGTCGACGAGAGCCTGATCGAGGGTGATCGACAGCACCGCCACCGGATAGCGCCCTGAAGGAATCGTCTCGGCATAGGCGCCGCGGATCGCCGAGAGGATCAGCTTGTCCTGCACCGGCCGGCCGTTGACGAAGGCATATTGATGAGCGGAGTTGCCGCGGTTGAAGGTCGGCACGCCGGCAAAGCCGGTCAGCGCGATATCCTCGCGCATGGCGTCGAGGAGAATGGCGTTGTCGCGGAATTCCTTGCCGAGCACCTGCGCCATGCGCGCCAGATGATCGTCGCCGGTCGCCGGAAATTCCAGCGTCGTGCGGTCCGACCCCGACAGCACGAAGCGCACGGCGGGAAAAGCGATCGCCATGCGCTTGACGATCTCGGTAATAGCGCCGGCCTCGGCCTTTTCGCTCTTCAGAAATTTCAGCCGCGCCGGCGTGGCGAAGAACAGGTCGCGCACTTCGACAATGGTGCCGGGATTGGCGGCGGCCGGCCTGAGATGCACGATCTTGCCGCCGGCAACAGTGATCTCGTGGCCGCCGGCGCTGTCGCGCCTGCGGCTGGCGATGCTGAGCCTGGCGACGGAACCGATCGACGGCAGCGCCTCGCCGCGGAAGCCGAGCGTGCGGATATCCTCAAGCGTCTCGGAAATCTTCGAGGTGCAGTGGCGCCGGACCGCCAGTTCCAGATCGGCCGCCTCCATGCCGGAGCCGTTGTCGCTGACCCGCAGCAGCGCCTTGCCGCCGCCTGCCGTGGCGATCTCGATGCGCGTCGCCCCGGCGTCGAGCGCATTTTCGATCAGTTCCTTGGCAGCGCTCGCCGGCCGTTCGATGACCTCGCCGGCGGCAATCTGGTTGATGAGCGTTTCGGAAAGCTGTCTGATGGCCATAGGCTATTTTCGGGGATTCGCGGGCTGGAGGGAAGGGGATTTCATAGGCTTTACAGAAGCGTGATCTGCCACTCCCCAGTTTCGACGGTCGGCAGTGTTAAGCCGGTTTTAACAGAAAAATGGCATTTTTATTCATATACCTCCGGAAGCTGCGAAAATCGAACAGATGTGGGACGCAATAGAATGAGTGCCGGCTTCGAAAAGGCGGACACGTCATCGGAAATCGACGGGACTCCCGCCGAGGCCGATCTGCAGACGGCGCTTTTCGATGTCGTGTGCGACGGTCTTTCGGCAGCCTTCATCATCTACGACAAGAACGATCACCTGATCTTCGCAAGCCGCCAGATCCTCGAGTTCTTCCCGCTGCCGGCCGAGATGCTGAAGCCGGGCACGCGGCTGCGCGATTTCCTGGGCGCGATCTACGATACCGGCGTTCGCCAGCAATATGACGTCAGGCAGGGCGGCTCGCTCAGCCGCGAAGACTGGCTGTCGCAGAAGATCGCCTCGCATTGGCGCGAGCGCTTCGACGCGGTCGAGCGCCATGGCGCCGACAGCTGGGTCCGCTTCGTCAAGCGCAGGCTGCCGGGCGGTTACGGCGTTACCATCGTCTCCGACATTTCCGAGGACAAGAAGCGCGAGGAGCAGTGGCGCTCGGATCTGGAACGGGTGCAGCTCACCGAGGACATTCTCGACAATCTGCCGTTCCCGCTTTTCGTCAAGGACCGCAACCTTATCTATGTCGCGGTCAATCTCGCCTTCTGCGAGAAGTACCAGACCACCGCCGACGAGGTGCTCGGGCGCAAGAGCGGCGACCTTTTTCCCTCGAGATCGCCAAACGCTTCGAAGAGAGCGACCGCCACGTGCTGGAGACCGGCGAAATGTCGATCTCCCGCCAGCGACAGATCTCCCGAGACGGCATCGAGCGCGACATCGTCAGCCGCAAGCACCGTATCGGCAAGCCCGGTCGCTATTTCCTGGTGTCGACGACGCAGGACCTGCCGCGCGACGGCGCCGATCTCGAGGAGTTCGACCGCGCCTCGGCGATCACTACCTCCGCCAACCAGAGCTATCGCCGCGCCTATGTGCCGGTGCCGAGCGCGGTGGAGCGCCGCGAGCCGGCGGCGATGGAAGCGATCGTTCCGGAGAATTTTTCCGGCCGCAAGATCCTCGTCGTCACCGCTGACCTCGCCGCCGAGGCCGCGGCCTTGCGCACGCTGTCGAAATACGGTTTCGAATCCTGTTCGGTGCGCGGCGAGGACGAGGAGGAGCGCTTTCTGGAAATCGCCACCTCCTCCGGCATCTCGCTCGATCTCTTGATCATCGACAATCAGATGGGCATGCGCTGCCTCGAGCTCTCCGAGCAATACGGCATCCCGGCGCTCGTCATGGACGGCTTCCAGATCGCCAACGAACTCACCTTCCAGATCGCCCGCCATTTCAATCGCAACAGCCGCAACAACGGCGCCGGCACCGATGCCGATTGGGAAATCAGTATCTCCGACGACACGGTCGGCCTGCAGGTTCTCGTCGCCGAAGACAATGATATCAACCAGATCGTCTTCACACAGATCCTCGAGGGCCTCGGTTATCGCCATATGATCGCTGCGACCGGCGACGAGGTCGTGCGCCTCTGGGCCGAACACAGGCCGCAGGTGGTGCTGATGGATATTTCCCTGCCGGGCTTCAACGGCTTCGAAGCCGCGCGCCTGATCCGGCAGATGGAGGAAGCCGGGGTCGCAGCCCGCACCCCGATCATCGGCGTGCTCACCCAGGCCTTCGAGCGCGATCGAGCCGAATGCGTCAAATCGGGCATGGACGACGTCATCATGAAACCCGTCAGCCCCGACATGCTCGAGGCGGTATTTCAGAAATATCTGGTGGAAGAGGGCGTTCGGGTTCGAACGAGCGCGTGATACTGAAAAATATGGCCGTCTTCTCGTGACGGCATCCGGCTCTCGCCGATAGCGTCAACCCCTTAAATTTGGGACGGATTGGGCTGTCAGGGCGGCTGATTTACTAGCGAATTGTTAAGAAATGCCGGTCATTCTTTGCTCGGCTGCGGAGGAAAGCTCGGGTTTAGATGATGAAATCGGCGGACATGGCTTCCTTGACCGTGAGTCACAATGAGCTTCAGGCGATGGCCTATACCGATCCGCTGACCGGATTGGGAAACCGCAATCGCATGCGCGAGAAGGTCCTGCAGATTTCCGCCGAGCGCGCCAGCGATCCGGCTCCCTTCACCATCGGCATTGCCAATCTCGACAGCTTCAAGCCAATCAACGATCTTTTCGGCTCCTCGGCCGGTGATGAAATCCTCTGCCAGGTCGCCCATCGCCTCAAGGCCTGCATTCCGGACGGCGCGCTGGTCACCCGTCACGACGGCGACGAATTCGCCTTCGTGCTGCCGCTGATTTTCGAGCGGGCGAGCGCGGAGAAATTCGGCCAGATGATCCGCGAGGTGCTGTCGGCGCCATATGATCTCGGCGACCGCAACGTCCGTCTCTCCGCCTCCTTCGGCTTTGCCATCTACCCCTTTGCCGGAGAGGACTGCGAGGAGCTGCTGAAGAGCGCCGAAACGGCGCTCTATCGGTCCAAGCGCCGCGGCCGCGGCCAGATCACCGTCTATTCGCGTGAGATCGCCCAGGAGATGAAGCGCGCCACGCAGCTGGAGCAGGCGCTGAGAAACGCCATCATATCGGACGCGATCGACGTGCATTTCCAGCCGATCGTCTCGTTATCAAACAATCAGGTCGTCGGCTTCGAGGCGCTGGCGCGCTGGAACGATCCCGATCTCGGCTTCGTTTCGCCCGGCGTCTTCGTGCCGCTCGCCGAAGAGCGCGGTTTCATTGACGCCCTGTCGGAAACGCTGCTGCGCAAGGCCGCGGAAGCAGCGCTTTCCTGGCCGCGCGAACTCTTCCTGTCGTTCAATCTTTCTTCGGCGCAGCTGATGGATCCCGGCACGAGCGGCAGCATTCTGTCGATCCTCGGCCGGGTCGGCTTCGATCCGCATCGTCTGGAACTGGAGATCACCGAGACGGCGGTGATGGGGTCGGCCGACACCGCCCACCGTATCATCGCCGATCTGCGCGCCGCCGGTGTGCGCATCTCGCTCGACGATTTCGGCACCGGCCAGTCGAGCCTCGGGCGCCTGCGTGACTTTATCTTCGACAAGATCAAGATCGACCGTGCCTTCGTCTCGCGCATCAATTCCGACCGCGCCTCCGAACACATCATCAAGGCGATCCTTGCCATGTGCGACGGCCTGGAACTGGAAGTCGTGGCCGAGGGGATCGAGGATTACGCCGAGGCGGTGAAACTGCGCACGCTCGGCTGCGGCATGGGCCAGGGCTATCATTTCGGCCGCCCGGCCGATGGCATCGCCACGCTGCGTTTCCTGCACGAGAACTACTACGACACGACGATGACCGAGCGCGTCAGCGCATAAGCAATTCCGCTTGCAATTGCGTTCAATAAAACCGCTAACAAAGCGATGGCGCCCCTAGGAGCGCCATCGCCTACGCTATACTACCGCGCGCGGTTTACTTAGGCGTGGTCGAGCCGGTTGCCGTTGTATCGGTACCGGGTGCGGCCGGGGCCTTTTCTGCAGACTGCATTGCCAGCGTCTTGAACTCAGGCGCAGCCTTCAGCGATTCAGCCGTCTCGGTGGTCGTCAGCTTGAGGCTGCCGTCCTGGGTGTTCTGAGCGATGGCAATCTTATCCATCGGCACCGCGACGTTCTTTTCGCCGATGCCCAGGAAGCCGCCGACGCCGACGATCGCAGCAACGATGCCGCCGTCCTTCTTGAGGATGAGGTCGTTGATGCTGCCGATGCTTTCATTGTTGGGGTTATAGACCGACTGGCCGATATAGGTGTTGGCGCTGATCTGATCCGCAGCCTGCTCCGTCAGGTAGCTGCCCTCAGCCACATCCGTGCTCGGTGCTGCGGCCGGAGCCTGTGCGGCATCGCCTGCGGGTTTCGTGACGTCAGGGGTTACCGGCTTGGGGGCAGCCGGATCAGCCGGCGCTGTCTGGGTCGGAGCGGCGGGATCCGCAGGCTGCGGCGCGGTCTGCGAGAATGCCGCCGGTGCGAAAGCCGTGGCAAACAACGCGCCAGCGGCAACGGTCGTCAAAAGTTTGCGTGTCATTTCGAACCTACTTTCATTTCCCTAGAGTGAGCGCTGACCCGGCAATGCGTATTCCTTGCCGCGCCGGTTCGTAGGGAAAATGAGCGGTGCGCCGATTGGTTCCGATTGAAAACACGTAAAATTTCTCGATTCTCACGGAACTTTTATCGCGGCATGGCCGCCGAAACGAAAAAGCGCCCCCACTCGGGAGCGCCTCGCATGGCGGTCGTCAGACGCCGTCTTCAGATGACATAGACGGGATCGAACACACCCTTGACCCCGATGCCGAGTTCGAGCAGCGCGCCGGCTGAGGGCTGGGCCGAACGGGCGTCCTCGTCGAGCCCTTCCCAGGCTGTCGTCACCGCCAGCCGGTCGGCATTGACGCCGATGAAGGCGGGGCAGGATGGCTGGACGGCGGGAACCTTGTAGCGTGAGATGCGCAGACCGTCGGGATTGTAACGATCGACGACGCCGGCGCCCCAGCGGGCGTTCCAGATATAACCGTCGGCATCGACTACCGAGCCGTCGATGTCGCCGGGCTCGTTCATGCTGTCGACGAGCACGATCGGCTCGCCCGCCGGCAGGCCGGTATGCGGGTCGACCATGACGCGCATCAGCCGGTTGATGCGGGAGTCCGTATAATAGCCGATCGTGCCGTCGGGCGAGAAGCAGATCGAATTCGGAATGCTGATACCGTTGAAGATCTTCGTCACCTTGCCGCCAGCGACATGATAGATGGCGCCGGCCTGGTTTTCCGCCCGTTTGCTCATCGTGCCGATCCAGAGCGCACCGCAAGGGTGGGTGCGGCCATCGTTCGAGCGGTTTTCCGGCCTGTCGTTTTCGAGCGCCGCGTAGAAGGTGAGGTTGCCGCTTGCGAGATCGCGCACGAAAAGCCCTTCTTCCGTCGCGATCAGCTGCCGGCCGGCGTCGATGCGGGCCAGCACGCTTGCCATCACCGGCAGCGGGTGCACCTTTTTCTCCCCGTCCCCAGTCTGAGTTCGTGCAGCTCCTTGCCGAGGATGTTGAACCACCAGACCGTATTGCTGTCCGGATCATAGGTCGGCCCTTCGCCGAGGACGGAATTGGTGTTGCAAAGGGTCTTGCCTTCGAACTCGTAAATGTCGGTCATACGCTCACGCTCCCATGGCTGCATCATAGGCGTAAATGGTCGTCTTGGCACGCTCGGCAACCTCTGCCGCGGTCATTCCCGGCTTGTAGAGGCTGGTGCCGAGGCCGAAGGCGAGGATGCCGGCCCTGGTGTAATCGGCGAAATTCTTGTCCGATACGCCGCCGACGGCGGCAATCGTCAGTTCCGGCGGCAGGATCGCGCGGATCGCCGTGATCCCGGAAGGACCGAGCACGCTGGCCGGAAAGAATTTGAGCCCGGTGGCGCCGGCCCGGGCTGCGGCCAGCGCCTCGGTCGGCGTGAAGACGCCGGGCATCGTCACCATGTCATATTGGCGCGCCCGGATGATTACCTCGGGCTCGACATTCGGCGTCACCAGCAGCTTGCCGCCGGCCGCATTCAGGCTGTCGACCGCCTCGACCGTCAGCACCGTGCCGGCGCCGATCAGCACCTCGGGCGGCGCCATTTTGGCGGCGATCTCGATCGATTTGAACGGCTCCGGCGAGTTGAGCGGAATCTCGATCGCCGTCAGGCCGTTGTCGATCAGCGCGCCGACGACGCTTTCGGTCTCGTCCGGCCGGATGCCGCGCAGGATGGCGATCAGCGGGCGCTTCATGTCGGGGAAGGGGATACGGTTCATCATGTCAGCTTTCTCAATTCGGCCAGATGGCTTCGGCGGCGGCCGACAGCCCGCGGCGCACGGCGGCATCCGCATCGATGGCGGTGAAGGCAAGGGAAAGGGTTTTGAAGGCCCGTTCGTAGAGCGCCTGCAGGCGTCCGGAGGCGACGAGGGTGATGCCTGAGTTGGCGGCATCCTGCAGCGCGCCGGCGATTTCGAGGCCGATCAGCGTGCCGGAGAGCCGGGCTTGGGCGGCAGCGGCGGAGATCCCGTGCAGCAGCTGGCCGGAGCGGGCGGTAAACAGCAGGTTGGAGGCAAGGGCCGGCCGGGCGAAGGCGGCCGAGACCGCCGCCTCGAAGGCCGCCGCATCGGCCGGCTGCGCCTCGGCTCCGGCAACGGCATGCGCAAGGATCGTATGTTTGCTGATGGCGTCGAAGAGCTCGCCGGTCATGAAGGTGGAAAAGCCGGTGACCTTGCCGTCGCTGACATGCACCCATTTCGAATGCGTACCGGGCATGCAGACCGCGTGGGCGCCGGCACTTGTGCTGCCGAGCGCGCCGAGAAGCTGGGTTTCCTCGCCGCGCATGACGTCGGGTGTCGCCGCCTGCCGCTGGGCAAGGCCCGGCAGAATGCGGATATCGCGGCTTTCGCCGGGCACGGAAACCGCGCCGGTGAGGATGGCGGCAAGTGGCGTGGGCACGTCGATATAACCGGCCTCGATCCAGCCCTGCCTGGCGCCGGCCATGCCGCAGACGATCACCGGCAGGTTTTCCGGTGCCTCGACAGCGGCGAGATGGCTGGCAAGCACGGCGGAGAAGCCGGTTTTTGCGGCGTTCGTCATGCCTTCGCCGCTGCGGCGCTCGGCAAGGACGCTGCCGTCCCGGCCGATCAGCCACAGCCGGAAGCTGCTGGTGCCCCAGTCCACCGCGATATAAGCGGGATTCGTCATTACAGAATGCCTCCATCGACAATCAGGGACTGGGCGGTCATTCCGGCCGCGCAGTCGGATGCAAGAAACAGGCAGGGACCGACGATCGCATCGGCTTTGAGCGCGACCTTCAGGCATTGCTGCTCGACCGAGTGGGCGATGCTCTCCTCGGTCAGCCAGAGCTGCATCTGCCGTTCGGTGACGACCATGCCGGGCAGGACGCAGTTGACCCGGATATTTTCCGGGCCGAGCCTGCCGGCCATGCTCTTCGTCAATCCGACGACCGCGGCCTTCGCCGCCGCATAGGAGGGAAAACCGCCCATGTTGAGCTTGAAGGCGATCGACGACATATTGATGATCGCGCCGCCGCCGCCGGCCCGCATCGATGGCGCCACAGCCTGCGAGGTGAAAAACACATGCCGCAGATTGACCGCCTGGTTGTTGTCCCAATAGGCCTCGGTGACCGCGTCGAATTCGTGGCGGTCGTCCCAGGCGGCATTGTTGACGAGCACGCGGATCGGCCCTGAAGCGGCAACGACGGTATCGACGGTGCGCCGGATCGCCTCGATGTCGCGCAGGTCGGCATGATAAAAGAAAACCGGATGCGCCGTCTCCCGCGACAGCCTCTCGGCAAGTTCGCGGCCGGCGGTCTCGGCGATGTCGATGAAGGACACCTTGGCGCCCTGGCGCGCAAAACCTTCAACGATCGCCGCACCGATGCCCGATCCGCCGCCGGTTACGAGCACGGTTCGGTCTTTGAACTCCGGAAACTGGGCTGACGTCGCGGTCATCGTCTTCTCCCGAAGAGGTGATGTTCCATTATTTGGAACTGAATTTGACTATATGGAATTATCGAATTATGCTGCCCTTTCTGTCAAGGGCGGATGAGACGATGAATGCAAACGGCGACGGCATGGCGCAGGCCCGCGAGACCGGCACACTCGGCAAGCTGATGGTGCTGCTCGATCTCGTCACCCATGCTGATGCGCCGCTGCGTTTTACCGATATCCTGTCGCTTGCCGGCCAGCCGCGCGGCACGCTGCATCGCCAGCTCAGCCACCTGGTCGAGGAGGGGCTGCTCGAACTCGACGGCGATGGCCGCTATGCGCCGGGCCTGCGCCTGCTCGATTTCGCCGCCCGCAGCTGGGCGCGCAACGAATTCCGCCTGATCGCCGAACCGCATCTTATCGAGCTGCAGCAGGCGACCGGCGAAACCGTGCATCTCGGCGTTCTCAGGGGGCAGTCGATCATCTACCTCGACAAGGTCGAGGGCCGCCAGCCGGTGCGCATGTATTCGCAGATCGGCAATGCCTCGCCCTGTTACTGCACCGGCGTCGGCAAGGCCGCCCTTTCGCTGCTTCCGGCCGAAAGCCTGGTCGATCTTCTCGCCGGCGTGAATTTCACCCGCTTTACCGCCGCCACCCACGCTTCGCCAGCAAGTCTGCTCGCCGAAATCCGTGAGATCACCGAGCAGGGCTATGCTTTCGATCGTGAGGAGCATGAGGCCGGCATCCGCTGCGTCGCCGCACCCCTCTGGTCGGAGGATCGGACTTTTCTCGGCGGCGTCTCGATCACCGGCCCGGCCTACCGCCTGTCGATGGAACTTCTCGCCCAATGGGTCGTTCCGGTTCAGCGCGCAGCCGGAAGGATCATGGAAGGCATGCGCATCCGCCTCGGCCCGCGTCGCTAGATGAGGCGATGAGCAGCGGTCCGGGGACGCATGTATAAGACAAAAGACTGAAACGGAAAAAATTGAGATTTGCCGGCGAATCACGACAACTGGAAATAGTCCGCGAAATTGACAACACCACCGGCCGAATGCGTAAACGCCGCGGCCGGTTGTATTGACCCATGGCAATCGTCATTCCCCGATGCAAGCGAACGGCCGCGGCGCGCCGAAGATGAAGAAATGTGATGGAACCCTTGTCGCAAACATCCACGGAAGAAGAAGACGATTACATCAAGGAAATTGCGGGCCTGAAGACCCAGTTCGACATTTTCCGGTTCATGAAACGCGTGACCGAAGCCTATCGCTGCCGCGCCTTCATGGTTCTCAATCTGCCGCCGATCACATCCCTCGATCTTCAGGGCAACACCGTCATCACCAGCTGGCCGGCTGAGCTTCTGGCGCTCTACGACCAAGAGGGGTTGATGGTGAACAGCCCGGTTCTGCGGCGGCTGCGAACATCGGCGCGGCCCTTCTTTTACGACATGTCGCGACAGAACTGGCCGCGCGACGACGGCAAGTCCGCCCTCGTCGTCGGGCTGTTCGAACGTTTCAGGATGACGCGTTGCGCCTATTTCCCGACGCATGAGCCCTCCGGCCTGCGCGGCGCCGTCTCCTTCGCCGGCGATCGCGAACCCTTCAGCCCGGCCGAGATGCGCGAGCTTTGTTATATCGCCATCCATGTCTTCGACAGGCTAGCCGAGATCCGCAATCTCGATACCCGCATAACCGATGCGCTCACCGACCGCGAGATCGATTGCCTGAACTGGACTGCGGCCGGAAAGACCAGCGCCGAGATCGCCGAAATCCTGGCGCTGTCCGAGCATACGGTCAATCATTACCTCAACCGCGCCACCAAGAAGCTCGACACCGTCAACCGCACCCAGGCTGTCGCCAAGGCGCTGCGGATCGGCCTGATCAAATAAGTTGCAAAGACGCCGATCCGCTCTAGCCGGCCGCCCAGCATGTAGGCAGATCGGAGCGTCGTCCCGGCGCATTCGACCGCGTTTCCCGCTTTTTCCATCTGGCACGCTTTCTGCATCTCTTCTGCCAGAGGTCCGGAGGGGACTTTAATGACCAGCGCCAGCAAATGGCGCGGCCGACACACCACCGCGCGACGCCGATGCCGCTTCTCTCCCGGCTCTCGGCGTCGGCGGCGGTTGTTGCCTTTCGGCACCGCTTCTTGCGCAGCTGTTCACGATTTCCTGCTGCCGATCACTTTTTTTCTGGCCTTTTTTTCGGCTTGCGCTAGTTCGCCCCGCATTGCGCCGGTTCTCGGGGAAAGAGACCGTTGCGGCCATCAGGGCGAAAGCCCGGCGGACTTGATGGCCGCAACGGATTTCGAATCCCGGCCGGCGTTTTTCAAAGCCGGCAAATCGATTTTCCTCCCGATGATTTTGTTTGGCGAAGACGTGCGCCTCCACTATCTGTGATCCAAGAAGAAGCAGTGAGGGTGGAATGACCGACGTCACCAAGGAAAAGGTTCTCGAAACGCTGACGACCGTGCGCGGACCGGATCTCGAGCACGACATCGTCGCGCTCGGCATGGTCTCGGATGTCTTCATCTCCGACGGCAAGGTCTATTTCTCCATCACCGTCCCGGCCGAGCGCGCCAGGGAGCTGGAGCCGATGCGGCTCGCCGCCGAGCGCGTCATCAAGGAAATGCCGGGCGTCAAGGGTGCGCTCGTCACGCTGACGGCGGACAGGAAGGCGGCGGCCGCAGCACCTGCTGCCCGCCCCGCGCCGAACCCGCCGCACGGCCATGCCGGTCATGATCATGGCGGCCACGATCACCAGCATCACGCCCATGCGCCCCAGCAACAGCCGCCGCGGGCCGGCAAGATCGGCGTTCCCGGCATCGGCGCCATCATCGCCGTCGCCTCCGGCAAGGGCGGGGTCGGCAAGTCCACCACCGCCGTCAATCTGGCGCTCGGTCTGCTCGCCAACGGCCTTCGCGTCGGCATTCTCGATGCCGATATCTACGGGCCGTCCATGCCGCGGCTTCTGAAGATATCCGGCCGCCCGACGCAGATCGACGGCCGTATCATCAATCCGATGGAGAATTACGGCCTCAAGGTCATGTCGATGGGCTTCCTCGTCGACGAGGAGACGGCGATGATCTGGCGCGGGCCGATGGTTCAGTCGGCGCTGCTGCAGATGCTGCGCGAAGTCGCCTGGGGCGAGCTCGACGTCCTTGTCGTCGACATGCCGCCCGGCACCGGCGATGCGCAATTGACCATGGCCCAACAGGTGCCGCTTGCCGGCGCCGTCATTGTCTCCACACCGCAGGATCTCGCCTTGATCGATGCCCGCAAGGGCCTCAACATGTTCCGCAAGGTCGAGGTGCCGGTGCTCGGCATCGTCGAGAACATGAGTTATTTCATCGCGCCCGACACCGGCACCCGTTACGATATTTTCGGTCACGGCGGCGCCCGCAGGGAGGCCGAGCGCATCGGCGTGCCCTTCCTCGGCGAAGTGCCGCTGACGATGAATATCCGTGAAACCTCCGATGCCGGCACCCCGCTCGTCGCCTCCGACCCGAACGGCGTCGTCGCCGGCATCTATCGCGGCATCGCCGCCAAGGTCTGGGAGCAGCTCGCCGGCCAGTCCCGGCGTCCGGCGCCGGCGATCGTCTTCGAATAGCGCTGGCCTGCCGGAACCGCACGGCGGCGCCGGCGTAAGGATATAGCGGAAGGCCAAGCGCCGAATCACCGCCGCGATCACCCCAATTGTGGGGGAAACGTGGTGAAAAGCCGCGCTTCACGGAAGATGTCTTGATTATTTCACGGCTTTGCTGCATATGCCGCGGCGCCATGATGGCGTTGCTGCAGATGCTCAATGACGGCCGCCTTCGTTTCGAAGGTTCTGGCCCGCCTGCAAGATCGAAGGATTGGTAACTGCGATGCGGTGGAGCACAATGCGCATGCTGGCCTTGAAGGCCGGATGCAGCCGGAGTTTTATGAACTTTCTTGATCCGCTTCCGTTTGGACCTGGGACGAGCGACCTTCGCGGCGCCGCGATGGCGGCCGCATGGAAAGGCTTTCGATGAAAATGGCGATGGCCACCAAGCGTCGTGAGCATCGGAGACACTGCCGGTGATCACCGCTTACTGCTCCAATTGCAAATCGGTCGAGATTCGCGATCTTTCACAGCCGGCATCCTTTCCCGAGGATGTCGTCTGGATCGACATGGTCGAGCCGAGCCGCGAGGAGGAGCTTTATGTCGAGAAGGTTCTCGGCATTGAGGTTCCGACCCGCGAGGATCTCAAGGACATCGAACCTTCGGCTCGCCTTTACATCGAAAACGACGCCGTCTTCATGACCGCTTCGCTCGTCTGGAAGGCGGAGACCGACGCGCCGACGCTCACCGATGTCGCCTTCATTCTGGCCGGAAACCGTCTGGTCACCATCCGTTACGCCCATCCAAAATCCTTTGCGCTGTTCATCGCCGCCCTTCACCGGCTGCCGGAAAACTGGCGCAGCGGCGCGGCCCTTCTCGCCAAGCTCTTGGAGACGATCGTCGACCGCACCGCCGAAATCCTCGAAACATCCGTCTCGCGCATCGACATTTTGTCGACGCATGTCTTCGGCCGGGCGAAAAAGGTGCGCAAGCCGTCGAACTACCTCGAACAAAAATTACGCGATATCGCCGGTCATCACCGCATGATCAGCAAGCTGCGCGATAGTCTCGGCTCGCTTTCCCGGCTTCTGACGTTCTTTCACACGATCCCGGCGATTCAGCAGGACCACGAGGCGAAGGAGCTCTGCCGCACCATCTCGCGCGATATCCAGTCGCTGTCGGAGCATGCCTCCTTTGTCGCCGCCAACATCACCTTCCTGCTCGACGCCTCGCTCGGCCTGATCAACATCGAGCAGAACTCGATCATCAAGATCTTCTCGATCGCCTCGGTCGTGTTCCTGCCGCCGACATTGGTCGCCTCCGTCTATGGCATGAACTTTCAGGTCATGCCGGAGCTGGCCTGGACGGCGGGTTACCCCTTCTCGCTGGCTTTGATGGTGATATCAGCCGTGATCCCCTTTTTCTTTTTTCGCTGGAAAGGCTGGCTCTGAGAAGCCTGTTGAAATTTCATGTCCGAAGAGAGCCATCCGCACGAACGCCAAATGACGCCGCGCAAGCTTTTTTATCTCGCGCTCGGTTCCGTCGGCGTCGTCTACGGCGATATCGGCACCAGCCCGCTCTATGCTTTTCGCGAGGCGCTAAAGCCCGTCGCCCATGACGGCGTCACCCGTTTTGAGATCATCAGCCTGATTTCGCTGATGATCTGGGCGCTGACGATCATCGTCACCATCAAATATGTGCTCTTCCTGCTGCGCGCCGATAACGAAGGGGAGGGCGGCACGCTGTCGCTGCTTGCCCTTCTGATGAAGACCGCCAACGGCCATACCGCCATACTGATGCTGCTCGGCCTGATGGGGGCTGCCCTCTTCCTCGGCGATGCGATGATCACGCCGGCGCTGTCGGTGCTATCGGCGGTTGAGGGCCTGAAGCTCGTCACACCAAGGCTGTCGGAATATATCGTGCCGATTTCGGTGGTGATCCTGGCGCTGCTCTTCGTCGTGCAATCGCGCGGCACCGGCGCCGTCGCCAAGTTCTTCGGCCCGATCACCGCCGTCTGGTTCCTGGTCATGGCCGCCGCCGGCATTTCCCATATCTCCGATGACTACGGCATCCTCGCCGCCTTCAATCCCTATTATGCTGTCAGCTTCCTGCTGCATGAGGGTTTTTACGGCGTCGTCGTGCTCGGCGCCGTCTTCCTGACGGTGACGGGCGCCGAGGCGCTTTATGCCGATCTCGGCCATTTCGGCCGCCGCCCGATCCAGTGGGCCTGGTTCCTGCTGGTATTCCCGGCGTTGACGCTGAACTATCTCGGCCAGGGCGCCCTCGTTCTCGGCAATCCGATGACGATGTCGGATCCCTTCTATCTGATGTATCCGAAATGGGCGCTGCTGCCGGTCGTCATCCTGGCGACCGCCGCGACGATCATCGCCAGTCAGGCGGTCATCACCGGCGCTTTTTCGATGGTGCGTCAGGGCATCAATCTCGGTTTCCTGCCGCGCATGGAAATTCTCTTCACCTCGGAAACCAATACCGGGCAGATCTTCGTGCCGTCGGTCAATGCCGTGTTGTTCTTCGGTGTCATCTTCCTGGTATTGGGCTTCAAGACCTCGGACGCGCTGGCGACCGCCTACGGCATCTCGGTCACCGGCGCCATGGTCGTCACCTCGATCATGGCCTTCGAATTCGTCCGCGCCCGCTGGAACTGGTCGTTTCCCCTCGCGGTGATCGCGCTTGCGCCGCTGGTCGTGCTCGAATTGATCTTCCTTGGCGCCAACCTGTTGAAAATTCACGACGGCGGTTATATCCCGATCCTGATCGCCACCGCCTTTACCGTCGTCATGTGGACCTGGCGCCGCGGCACCGCGATCCTGCTGGAAAAGACCCGCCACACCGATATTCCGCTTGCCTCCTTCGTCAGTTCCATCGAGCGCAAGAGCGAGCATTCGCCGGCCCAGGTTCCCGGCACGGCGATCTTCCTGACCAGCGATCCGGAATCGGCTCCCGCCGCCCTCTTGCACAATCTCAAGCACAATCACGTGCTGCACGACCGCAACGTCATTCTGACGATCCGCACGGTCAACAAGCCGCGTGTGCCGAGCCACGACCGTTATAAGGTCGAACCGATCTCCGAGCGTTTCTCGCGTGTCGAGCTGCTGTTCGGCTTCATGGAATCGCAGAACGTTTCGCAGGCCCTGGCGACGCTGCGCAAGACCGGGCTGAAGTTCGACATCATGTCGACGTCCTTCTATCTCGGCCGCCGTAAGCTGGTGCCGGACGCCAAGTCCGGCATGCCATATTGGCAGGACCGGCTCTACATCGCGCTCGCCAACGCCGCCACCAACCCCTCGGACTATTTCCGCCTGCCGGCAAACCGCGTGGTGGAGCTGGGGTCGCACGTTATTATTTGATGGGTGGGGACGACAATCCTCACGCGGGTGTCCGCGCTTTGACTTCTTCCGCCATCTCATCCTCCGTCATGCTCGGCCTTGAGGCCGAGGATGACGGAGCCCGGATGCGTTCCCGCCAAACGGATGGTCACATTCCGGCACGGCTTGTTAACCGGACGTCAAGGTTAATAAGGGATTTTCGATGGAATGTTCCCGCGTTCCATGCCCGGAGTTCGTGTTGCGTCGAAAGAGTCCTTCCCGTAGCAAGCTGCGTCTTCTTCCCGAGAACTGGGTGTCACCTGTCATCTTCGGGCTCGCCGGCTGGCTGATCTTCCCGAGCGTTGCCTCCCACGCCGATCTCGCCACCATGCTCGCCGGTCTCGATCGTGAGGGCGAGAGCTGGCGCATGGTCCTGACCAATTCTCCGGCCGGCTCCATTCATCAGGCCGAACTCGCCTTTGCCGATCCGAACGTGACGGGCTCGATCTCATCGGGCGCCGGCATGGTGCTGCCCGACGGTCGCAAGGTCGCTTTCACCGCCAAGGACAAGGGCACCGCCAAGGACAAGGGCGCCGCCAAGGAGAAGGGCCACGAGGACACGCCGGACGAGGATCGCGTCAACCGCGGCATGAAGAAGGGCCGAATCGTCGCGGTGGAAAAGATGCAGCCGCCGAAGGATTTTTCCGCCGGCTCCATTCTCGAGCGCACGAAGATGCTCTTCACCCCGAGCTTCGACCTCAAGGACCGATCGGCCTTCGTCAAGCCGAAGATCCAGGGCAAGGAAATCGAGATCGCCACATCTTTCTATAAGAAGCAGCCGGTGATCGAGGAGAGCGGCGTGCCGGCGATGCTCGCAAGCCTGATCACCAGCAACAAGGCCGATGTGCTGGCCACGGCTTACGCGCCGGCCGCACCCGACTATGCCCGCCAGTCCCCGTTCGATTCGATCCTGACCGAGCCGGACAGCGGCCGCTTCATCCCCGAGATCGGCCCGCGTGATCACGCCTGGGCCGCAAGCGTGCTGCCGCCGAGCGTCTTTTCCGCCCGCGAGCAGCAATGTCTTGCCTCCGGCATCTATTTCGAGGCGCGCGGAGAATCGGTGAAGGGGCAGGCGGCCGTCGCCCAGGTCATCCTCAACCGCGTCCGCAATCCCGCCTATCCGAAGAGCATCTGCGGCGTCGTCTATCAGAACGAGGATTGGCGCAATCGCTGCCAGTTTTCCTTCGCCTGCGACGCCATCAAGGACAGGGTGAATTCGGAATATCACTGGCGGGTCGCCCGCGACGTGGCGATGGCGGTGACATCAGGCAAGATCTGGCTGCCGCAGGTGGGCTCGGCGACGCACTACCACGCCGTCTACGTCCGCCCGAAATGGGCAAAGACCATGGAAAAGGTCGGCCGCATCGGCCTCCACGTCTTCTACCGCACCTATGGCGGCGGCTGGAGCTGAGATAAATCGTCCGGGCCGGCCGATTTCCGGCCCCGAAAAGCGGATTCTTTCCGTCGAATTTGCCCGATCGACCCATGATCGCTTTATCCCTTTGATTCGACGTGATTATTTTCTCGCTGGACAGAAGCTGTCTACGCCTTGACTATACCAATCCCTAAAACTATGTTGCGCGCGACTTCAGAACGGGCCGGAAGGATCTCAACCTTCGCGTCCGGGGTCCGAATGACCGGGGTAGCGGGAGTGCGGGCGACGGGCAGGCGAGGAGAGAGCAATGACGGACGACCGCGAGGAAAGTCTTGAGAAGCGCCGTGCGCAGCTGGGAGCGGAACTCGCGACCAAGCGCGTCGAGGCAAAAGTGGACGAGGCAAACGAAGCTCGCGCCGAGGTAAGCCGCAAAGGTTATGCCCAGGCGATGAAGCTTTCCAGCGAGTTCATTGCCGCCATCGTCGTCGGTGCCGTCCTTGGCTATCTCCTCGACCGTTTTGTTGGCACGGCGCCTTGGGGGTTGATTGTTCTTCTGCTTCTCGGATTCTGTGCCGGCGTTCTGAACGTGTTGCGTTCTGCGGGGGTGGTGGCCCATCCCCTGGACGACAAGGACGACAAGAAATAAGGACCGGTCCCGGTCCAGTGCAATGACCCCGCGTCCTGCGGGCCAAAGAGAGAGAACAAGCGGTGTCTAACGATCCGACTCATCAGTTCCTGATCCAGAAGATTGTCCCGATCGAAATCGGCGGAATTGATTTTTCGTTCACCAACGCATCGCTCTTCATGGCCGCTTCGGCTGCCGTTGCCGCAGGCTTCCTCTATTTCGCGACCTCGAACCGCGCCATCGTGCCGGGCCGTTCGCAGTCGGTCGCGGAAATGTCCTATGAATTCATCGCCAATATGCTGAAGGAAGGCGCGGGCAAGCAGGGAATGAAGTTCTTCCCGCTGGTCTTCTCGCTTTTCATGTTCGTCCTGACGGCGAACCTGCTCGGCATGTTCCCCTATTTCTTCACGGTGACGAGCCAGATCATCGTCACCTTCGCGCTGGCGATCCTCGTCATCGGCACGGTCCTGGTCTACGGCTTCTATAAGCACGGCTTTCACTTCCTGAACGTCTTCGTGCCCTCGGGCGTGCCGGGCCTTCTGCTGCCGCTGGTCGTCCTGATCGAAATCATTTCCTTCCTGTCCCGTCCGATTTCGCTCTCCGTTCGTCTTTTCGCAAACATGCTCGCCGGTCACATCACGCTGAAGGTGTTCGCAGGCTTCGTTGCCTCGCTTGGAGCCCTCGGTGCAGTCGGTATCGGCGGAGCCGTTCTTCCCCTCATCATGACCGTCGCCCTGACCGGTCTCGAGTTCCTCGTTGCCTTCCTCCAGGCTTACGTCTTTGCGGTGCTGACTTGCATGTACCTCAACGACGCGATCCATCCGGGCGGGCACTAAGGATAACGACATCGACGTCAAAGGGCGTCAGTCATTCGCCGCAACAACCATTTCAAAGGAGTTCAACATGGAAGCGGAAGCAGCAAAGTTCATCGGTGCAGGTCTGGCTTGCTTTGGTATGGCCGGTACGGCTCTCGGCCTCGGCAACATCTTCGGCAACTACCTCTCCGGCGCTCTGCGCAATCCGTCTGCCGCTGACAGCCAGTTCGGCCGTCTGGTATTCGGCTTCGCCGTTACGGAAGCTCTGGGCATCTTCTCGCTGCTCGTCGCTCTCCTCCTCCTCTTCGCCGTCTGATATCGGCGGATAGATGGATCACGGCCTGCGACCGCAAGCCGTGATCCTTTGCATTTGCAGTCCACCTGGAGGTGAGCATGTTTTTTGTGACCCCGGCTTACGCTGAGGAAGCACCGGCGGCAGCGACCGGCACGGATGCGCATGGCGCTCCGGCCGCAGGCGAGGTCCATACCGAGACCGGCGTAGCCGAAGGCGAACACGCCCGTGGCCCGTTCCCGCCCTTCGATTCGACGACCTTCGCGTCCCAGCTGCTCTGGCTGGTGATTACGTTCGGCGTCTTCTACCTCCTTATGCAAAAGGTCATCGCGCCGCGCATCGGGGCCATTCTCGATCAGCGCCACACGCGCATCTCCCAGGACCTGGAAGAAGCAGGCCGCCTGAAGGCGGAAGCTGACGCTGCCGTCCAGACCTATGAAGGCGAACTGGCCGCTGCCCGCGCCAAGTCGAATGCGATCGGCTCCGCCGCTCGCGACGCTGCCAAGGCCAAGGCCGAAGAGGAACGCCGCGCGGTCGAGACGAGCCTGTCGGAAAAGATCAAGGCTGCCGAAGCCCGCATCGCCGACATCAAGGCGAAGGCTTTCGCCGATGTCGGCACCATTGCCGAAGAAACGGCGGCTGCCGTCGTCGAACAGCTGATTGGCGGCAATGCCGCCCAGGCTGATGTCGCCGCCGCCGTCGCGGCCGCCAAGAAGGAGGCTTGATCGATGGAATTTGCTTTTGACGCGACTTTCTTCGCCTTTGTCGGCCTCATTCTCTTCCTGGCGCTGGTTGTCTACTTGAAGGTTCCCGGCATGATGGCACGGTCGCTTGACGACCGCGCCGACCAGATCCGCAACGAGCTGGCCGAAGCCAAGCGCCTTCGCGAGGAGGCCCAGCACCTGCTCGCCGAATACCAGCGCAAGCGCAAGGAAGCGGAAGCCGAAGCGGCGCACATCGTTGCCGCCGCCGAGCGCGAAGCCGAGATGCTGACTGCCGAAGCGAAGAAGAAGACGGAAGAATTCGTCGCCAATCGCACGGCGCTCTCCGAGCAGAAGATCCTGCAGGCCGAGGCCGAAGCGATGAAGGCGGTTCGTTCCGCCGCCGTCGATCTGGCGATCGCGGCCGCCGAAACGGTGCTCGCCAAGAAGGCGGATGGCAAGGTCCAGTCCGAACTCTTCGGCAATGCCGTCGGCCAGGTCAAGACACGGCTCAACTGAGCGGTATCGAATGGAATGAAGAAAGGCCGGGCATGTCCCGGCCTTTTCTTGTTGATGAATACTCAATCTCGGGTCGAGGGCATGCCGCTCCCTCTCAATTCCCTCTTCTCCCCACCGGGGAGAAGAGGATATGCCGCGGCCTCTCTTTTCCTCGCGCGCCTCTTACAGTGCTCGTCCGGCTTCTCATTGCCCAGTTTTCTTTGCGTGACCTATTCCGGTATCAACTCGTCCGTCTCAGGCCCGTCCTCGCCCTTGCGCAACGGCCGAAAACTCATCCGGTGCAGGGAGCAGGGGCCATGCTTCTCGATGCCGGCGCGGTGCTGTGCCGTGCCGTAGCCGGCATGCGCGGCAAAGCCGTAATCTGGAAAGACATTGTGGGCGCGCGCCATCATCCGGTCGCGCGTCACCTTGGCGACGATCGAGGCGGCGGCGATCGAGACCGAGCGGGCGTCGCCCTTGACCACGGCCTGGCCGGGGCATTCGAGGCCGGGCGGCACGTCGAGCCCGTCCGTCAGAACGTAGCTTGCCGGAACGGCAAGGCTGCAGATGGCGCGGCGCATGGCGTCGAGGCTTGCCTTGCGGATATCCGTCTCGTCGATGCGCGTCGAGCTGGATGAGGCGATCGAGACGGTCGCGGTCGCGAGAATCTGCACGAACAGTTCCTCGCGCCGCTGCGCCGAAAGTTGCTTGGAATCGTTGAGGCCCTCGGGGATGCGCTTCGGGTCGAGGATAACGGCGGCGGCGACGACCGGCCCGGCGAGCGGCCCGCGGCCGGCCTCGTCGGCGCCGGCGACCGGCCAGTGGCCGGCCTTGCGGGCTTTGAGTTCCAGGCGGAAATCCGGCACGAGCGGAGCCGTGTCGAAAAGCAGGGGAGAATCGGGTGGCGTGCGAGGTTTCATGCGGCTGAACCTCGCACGCCAACCCGATTTCCCGCAAGTCCCCGGATCAGGGCGGCGGCCGGGGACGGTCCGGCGGATGGTGGCGGTGAAGGCCATCCGCGGGAATTGCGCTCGGGCTCGAAAACAGGGCGGTTTCTCGATGGGCCGATGCGCAAATTCTATAAATCAGAGCAGCGACAGCTGGACGCCGCTGCCATCAGGCGGCACGAACAGATCGTCGCGCAGCGGCAGACCCCGCCGCGTCAGGCCGAAACGCCTCGCCGCCATTTCGAAGCGCCGGGCGATCTGCCACGCATAGGGACCGGCGCCCTTCATGCGCTTGCCGAATTCAGCATCGTAATCCTTGCCGCCGCGCATCGAGCGCACCAGCGACATCACATGCCGGTAGCGATCGGGATAATGCTGCAACAGCCAGTCGCGGAAGAGCGGGCTGACCTCGAGCGGCAGCCGCAGGATGACATAGCTCGCCTCGACGGCGCCGGCTGCCTTGGCCGATTCGAGGATGCGCTCCAGCTCGTGATCGTTCAGCGCCGGGATCAGCGGCGCGGCCATCACTGCCGTTTGGATTCCTGCTTCCGACAGTGTGTGAATGGTCTCCAGCCGACGCGGCGGCGTGGCGGCGCGCGGCTCCATCGTCCGGGCAAGCTTGCGGTCGAGCGTGGTCACGGAGATGCCGACGCGCACCAGGTTCTTCGCCGCCATCTCCTGCAGAATGTCGAGATCCCGCAAGATCATCGCCGACTTGGTGACGATCGAGACCGGATGGTTCGCCTTGTTCAAAACCTCGAGAATGCCGCGCATGATGCGCCATTCCTTCTCGACCGGCTGATAGGGGTCGGTATTGGTGCCGATTGCGATCGCCCGCACCTTGTAACCCGGCTTGGCGAGCTCCCGCTCCAGCAGCTTAGCCGCATCCGGCTTGGCGAACAGTTTCGTCTCGAAATCGAGCCCCGCCGAAAGCCCCATATAGGCGTGTGTCGGCCGGGCGAAACAATAAATGCAGCCATGCTCGCAGCCGCGATAGGGATTGATCGAGCGGTCGAAGGCGACGTCGGGCGATTCGTTGCGGGTGATGGCCGTGCGCGGCTTTTCGATCTGCACCTCGGTCTTGAACGGCGGCAGCTCTTCCAGCGTCTGCCAGCCGTCGTCGAAGGTCTCCCGCTGCAGCGCCTCGAACCTGCCGGTCGGGTTCAGTCCGGCCCCGCGCCCGCGCCGACGGTCGACCTCGACCCTCAGCCCGGAGGAGACGATCATCGCATCGGCAATATCTGCCGTATTGGCAGGCGCGAATGCGGCCTGCCCTGCCAGGGACTGCTCTCTCATCGGATTCTCCCGCAGCGGGAAGCCATCGCTCCGCTCGTTTTGATGATTAAATTCCTATCGGCAAATAGAGAACAATGCAAGAACAAAATGCGGAAAACGCCGCTGGCAAAAATTTGTGCGGCGCATTATGACTAGGCAATGTTGACGGTTGTTCTCGAATGTCAGGATCAGGAATCTGAGCTGGCCCAGACCTTATCGGTCTTGGTGGCAGGCGCGGTGGAGGGGCTCGTCGGCGATGTGGTCGTGCTCGATCACGGCTCGCGCGACGGCAGCTCGCGGGTCGCCGACGCGGCCGGCTGCCGGTTTCATTCGCAGTGGGATATCAAGGACATCGTCGCTTCCGCCCGCGGCGACTGGCTGCTTTTCGTCGAGCCGGGTGCACGCCCGCAGGTGGGCTGGATCGACGAGATTGCCGAATATATCGCGCTCAACAAGGCGCCGGCGCGCTTCACCGCTTCGCGCGGCTACCGGCGCCCATTTTTCGAGCGCATCGGCCGCGCCGCGCCGCCGCTGGAGCTTGGTCTGCTGATGCCGAAGAGCCAGGCGCTGGCCGCCGCCAGGAGCGGCATGCGGCTTGCCGAATTCGCCAAGGGCCAGAAGCCGCGTAAACTAACAAGTGAATTGATTCCTTCCTGGGTGGCGCGCGCGGCGCGGTAAGCATTTTCACTCCCCCGCACCGAAGCAGCATCACAACCCTTCCCACATCGCGCAAAAAATGGCGCCCAATCAGATTTCGCGCTATAATTCGCCCATGGCGCCGCCGAAGCCGCGCTTCGCAACGGGTGGCCATGAATGCCGGTGGACGGCAGAACAGGTCGGCGAAAATCTCCTCTTCTGCCGGGTTCCGGCGAAAGGAGGTGCGTCATGATCCGCCATACGCTTTACGGCCTTGTGGCAGTCATATTGGCGACGTTGATGATCGCGCATCCGCATTCGGCAGCATCGCAGGCGATGCTCAGTTGCGCAGGCCGATCCGACGTCGTCAAATTCCTGGACAAGAATTTTGCTGAGAAGCTGACGGCGGTCGGGCTGGTCAATCAGAACGCCGTGCTGGAGGTCTACACCGCCGAAAGCGGCACCTGGACGCTCGTCGTCACGGATGTTCACGGCATCAGCTGCATCCTGCTATCGGGTGACAGCTGGGAAACGATGCCGTCTCTGCCGGGCCTTGCCACCTAATGCATGTCGCCCGGAACTGTACAGCGGTTCAGCGACAACGATTATGCCTAAAAATAACGGGCTAAAGCGCGCCGCGATCGTTCGGATTGGCTTCTCGCGAAATTCTATTTCTGTGCGCCGCGTTTCAGATGCTCGTCGAGACGCGGCATGATCTCGACGAAGTTGCACGGCGTGCTGCGGTAGTCGAGCTGCCCCTTCAGAATGCCGTCCCAGGCATCCCGGCAGGCGCCGGGCGAGCCCGGCAGGGCGAAGATGAAGGTGGCATTGGCGACACCTGCCGTGGCGCGCGACTGGATCGTCGCCGTGCCGATCTTCTCGTAGGAGATGCGGTGAAAGACGGCGGAAAAGCCGTCCATGCGCTTTTCGAACAAGGGCTCCAGCGCTTCCGGCGTCACATCACGGCCGGTAAAGCCGGTGCCGCCAGACGTGATGACGACATCGATGTCGTCCCGCTCGGTCCAGGCCTTGACCTGCGCGGCGATTTTGTCGCGATCGTCAGGCACGATCGCCCGCTCGACCAGCCGGTGACCCGCTTCGGTGATCCGCGCCGCCAGCGTATCGCCGGATTTGTCGGTTTCCGGCGTGCGGGTATCCGAGACGGTGAGGACAGAGATGCCGACGGCGATAAACGGCCGCTTTTCGTCCAGACCTGCCATTACATGCCTCCCGAAACCGTTTCCGTCGCCCGGACATACCAGTCGGGCCGCTCGCCGTGAAGAGCTGACGCCGCCTCGTGCGCCGCCGCCATGCTCGTAAAAATGCCGAAGCAGGTGGCGCCGGAGCCGGACATGCGGGTGATGAGCGCGCCTTGGGCCTGCAGCATCTGCGAGATCATTGCAATCTCCGGCACCAGTTCGCGCGCCGGCGCCTCCAGATCGTTGCGGGCCGAGCCGATCGCCGTCAGCCAGCCGGAAGTCCCGGACAGACCGGGAGCAAGGTTGAGGGCCGGATTGTTCTTTGCCGGCAGCCGGCGGAAGACTTCGGGCGTCGACACGCCCTTCAGCGGATTGGCGAGCACCATGGCGAACGCCGGCAGCTCAGGCACGGCTTCGATCCTTTCGCCGATGCCGCGGGCAATCAGCGGCCGGCTTTCAAGGCACATCGGCACATCGGCGCCGAGCTTCAGCGCGAGGCTGGCAAGCGTCTCCACCGGCAAGTCCATGCCCCAGAGCCGCATCAGTCCGCGCAGCGTCGCGGCCGCATCGGCTGAGCCGCCGCCGATGCCGGAGGCGATCGGCAGGTTCTTTTGCAGGTGGATATGCACAGGGAAGGTGAGGGCACCGAGCGTCTCGCGCAGGAGATCGCGAGCCCGCAGCACCAGGTTGGTGCCGCCGTCGCCGGCAAGTGTCTCGCCGAAAGGGCCCGACAGCGTGAAAGCGTCGGCCTGTGCAGGCAGAAAGCCCAGCCGGTCGCCGCAATCGGCGAAGGTCACCAGCATGTCGAGCAGATGGTAGCCATCCGCCCGCTGGCCGGTCACATGCAAAGCGAGATTGATCTTCGCGCGCGCCTTTTCGGTGACGCCGAAAGCCTCGGCCAGGCCTTCTTCAGGCATGCTTGCCGCCCGTCAGGATTTCTTGTCGACCGGCGGCGGGGTGACGGGCGCCGGATCCGGCTGCTTCTTGTCGGCCGCCTTGGCATCGTCGCTGGCAGGAGGCAGGCCGTTGGCGACCTTGTCCTTGATCTTCGGAATTTCGGCGGCTTCCGGCTCGGAGGCGAGCGCCCGGTTCCACTGATAGACGGCCTCGAGCTTGCGGCCGACGCGCCAGTAGGCGTCGCCCAGATGGTCGTTGATCGTCGCGTCGCCGGCCTTGATCTGTGCGGCCCGCTCCAGCTCGTCGACGGCGTCGTCGAAGCGGTTAAGGCGGAAATAGGCCCAGCCGAGCGAATCGATGATGTAGCCGTCGTCAGGGCGAAGCTCGACGGCCTTCTTGATCATGCCGAGGCCTTCGTCGAGGTTCCGGTTCATGTCGATCCAGGAATAGCCGAGATAGTTCAGCACCTGCGGCTGGTCGGGATTAAGCTCCAGGGCCTTGCGGAAGTTCGGTTCGGCCTGGTCCCACTTCTTCAGCCGCTCATAGGCAATGCCGCGCTGGAAGAAGACGCTCCAGTTGGCGCGGCCGGCAATGGGGCCGATCGCTTCGACCGCCTTGTCGTAATTGGCGGCCATCGCCTCATAGTCCTTGGCGTCGGAGAGCACGCTGCCATAGGCGAGGTAGCTGCGGATGTCCTTCGGGTCGGAGGCAATCAGCGCCTGCAGGTGCTTGCGCGCCTCTTCCACCTTGCCCCCCTGGGCAAGGGCAAGGCCGAGCTGCAGCTCGGAGATGCGGCGCATCGGCGAATTTTCCGGCACCTTCTTGTAGAGCGCGATGGCGCGGTCCATCTGGTTCTGCTTCTCGGCGATGCCGCCGAGCAGCACCAGCGTATCGGCGCTGTTCGGGTCGAGTGCTTTGGCCGTCTGCAGGTAGAGCGAGACGATGTCCTCGGCGCCGTCGCGGTTCAGCGCGCCGCCGACCGAAAACAGCACGCCGGCAGCCCCTTCTTCAGCGGTCTTGACCTGCTGCTCCTGCTTCTCGCCCTTTTCGATGCTGTCGCGTAGCGCGTTCAGCGGCGCATAGTTCGGCAGCAGGTTGTCGCCGACCGATACGGCGTCGAGCGCCTTCTGCTTGTTGCCCTGTGTCGCTTCGAGGCGGGCAAGCGCCATGACCGCGCGCATGAAGGTGTCGGGCGCCGTCGCACCCCTTCCTTGTCGAGCACGGCGTCGTTCAGATGCTTTCGGGCGGATTTCACGTCGCCGATGGCGATGGCGATCGCGCCGGCATTGTAATTCTGGAAGATGCGGAACCAGTCCGGGCCCTTCATCTTCTCGACCATGGTGAGTGCTTCCTTGCCGCGGCCGGCGCCGACGCGGGCCCAGGCAAGCAGCAGGTCGTTCATCATCCGGTCGAGATCGTTCGGGCCCTTGTATTTCAGGATGGCTTCGGCGGTCTTGTAGTCGTCGCGGCGCACGGCATCCATGCCGCGCACGATCGTGGTGATGCGCTCGACGGAGGGGTCGCCCTTCAAGTCGTTGGCATATTTGACGCCTTCTTTGATGTCGCCGTTGAGCAGCAGCGAAATCATCAGCCGCTGGCGGATCTCCGGATTGCCGGGCTCGATCAGCAGCGCCTTCTTGTAGAGCGCGATCGCCGTTTCATAGTCATGATCGACATCGGCCGTGCGTGCGGCGAGGAAGGCGCCGGAGAAGGTGGTAACGCTATCGGCATCGAAGGTATCGGTTTTGCCGGCATCGCCCGCCGTCTTGGCCGCATCCTCGGCGTTCACGCCGGCGAAGACGCCGAGCGAAAGAACAGCCGCCAATGCTGCGCTCGTAAGAAGACGGATGGCAATTCTCTGCCGCATGAGGAAACCTTTCTTCGAGAGCGCCCGGCCATGATGATGCCGGTCGCAAATCAGTTGTGATCACTGATTCATAACAGGATGGCTTTTTTGAAGCGGCGCCGCAAGAAAATCAGGCTGCAATCGAGAACGTTTGGTCAGTTGACGCGCTCGATGCAGAAGTCGATCACTTCCATCAGGGCGGATTTCCACACCGTATCGGGAAGCGGCGCCAGCGCATCGCGGGCGATCGTGCCATAATGGACCGCCCGGCCGATCGTGTCGCTGAGCGTGCCGTATTTGGTGATCAGCCCGAGGGCTTTTTCCAGATTGGCGTCGCTGCTGTTGCCGGCCTCGATCGCATCGCGCCAGAAGGCGCGTTCGTCCTGCGTGCCGCGGCGATAGGCGAGGATGACGGGAAGCGTGATCTTGCCTTCGCGGAAATCGTCACCGACATTCTTGCCGAGATCGGCGGCCTTGCCGCCGTAATCCAGCGCGTCGTCGACGAGCTGGAAGGCGAGCCCCAGATTCATGCCGTAGGATTTCAGCGCGTTGCGGCCGGAGCGGCCGGCATCGGCGACGATCGGCCCGACTTCGGCGGCCGCCGCAAAAAGCGCCGCCGTCTTGGCGCGGATGACGGCGAGGTAATCGTCCTCGGTCGTCTCCATGTTCTTGGCGACGGAAAGCTGCAGCACCTCGCCCTCGGCGATCACGCAGGCGGCGGAAGAGAGCACATCGAGCGCATCGAGCGAGCCGACATCGACCATCATGCGGAAGGCCTGGCCGAGCAGGAAGTCGCCGACCAGCACGCTTGCCTGGTTGCCCCAGATCATCCGCGCCGTCGATTTGCCGCGGCGCAGGTCGCTTTCGTCGACGACGTCGTCATGCAGCAGTGTTGCCGTGTGCATGAATTCGACCGATGTGGCGAGCTTGACGTGATTTTCGCCGCGGTAGTCGAACAGCGAGGAGGCTGCCAGCGTCAGCATCGGCCGCAGCCGCTTGCCGCCGGACGAGATCAGATGGTTCGCCACTTCGGGGATCATCTGCACGTCGGAGCCGGCCTTGGACAGAATGAGCTGGTTCACCCGCTCCATATCCGCCCTGGTGAGATCGACCAACGGCTTTATGGATGCCAGTTTGTTTTTGCTTTCTTCAAGCGGTATGACCACGCCCAACGACCCGGACTCCTGTTCATTCATTGCAGCAGACAATAGAAAGGGGCGATGGACGCGGCAAGAGGTGAATTGTCGCGCACGGCGAAATTGGAAGGAAAATGACGGCAAATGCATGAACTTATCCGCGCCAATGACCCCGTTCTGCTCTCCTATGCCGAGAGCCTCATGAAGGATGCGGGCATTCATTGCTTCATCGCCGATCAGGGCATGAGCGTGCTCGAAGGCTCGCTCGGTATGCTGCCGCGCCGGCTGCTGGTGGACGAGGAGATGGCCGACCAGGCCCGCCGCATCCTGATCGACGCCGGTCTCGGCGGCGAATTGCGCGACAGGAGGTGAGGGTGGGATGACCGGGGAGCCTGCCCAAACCATCGATGCCTTTCATCGCGGCGCCTTTCATCTGGTGCAGCCGAAGGGCAGGGGCCATCGCGCCGGCATGGATGCGATGCTGCTTGCCGCCCTCGTCGCCGACGATCGTCCGGTCAGGGTGGCCGATCTCGGCGCCGGCGCCGGTGCGGCCGGCCTCGCCGTTGCCTCGCGCCTTGCGAGTGCGGACGTGGTGCTGTTCGAGCGGTCGGCCGAGATGGCCGATTATGCCCGTCGCAGCATCCTCCTGCCCGAAAATGCCCATCTTGCCGCCCGCGTCAGCGTCGTCGAGGCGGATGTGGCGCTGACCGCCAAGGCGCGCAACGATGCCGGCCTCATCGATGAGAGCTTCCACCACGTCATCATGAACCCGCCCTTCAACGATGCCGGCGACCGGCGTACGCCGGATGCGCTGAAGGCCGAAGCCCATGCGATGACCGACGGCCTGTTCGAAAGCTGGATCCGCACGGCCGGCGCCATCATGATCCCCGGCGGACAATTGTCGCTGATCGCAAGGCCCGAATCGATCGCTGAGATCGTCGACGCCTGCGGCCGGCGTTTCGGCGGCATCGAAATGACAGCCATCCATCCGCGCGAACGTGAAAACGCCGTGCGTATCCTGGTGACTGCAATCAAGGGGTCGCGGGCGCGGCTGTCACTGCGCGCACCGCTCATCATGCACGAGGAGGGGAGCCACAAATTCTCCCCCTCATCGATGATTTCAACAATGGCCGGGCGGCCTATGCCAGGCTTCGATCCTCGGCAGCTAGCCGGTGACGAAGTCGAGCAGCAGCTTGACGTTCAGCCCGGCAATCACGACGGCGATCACATAGGCGATGCCGCTCAGCCAGCGGGGAGCCACCAGTTCGCCCATCTTAGCCTTGCTGGCGGTGAACATGACGAGCGGGAAGACGGCGAACGAAAGCTGCAGGCTGAGCACGACCTGCGTGAGGATCAAAAGCTCCGCCGTGCCCTGGTCGCCGTACCAGATGGTGACGACCGCCGCCGGCACGATGGCGATCGCCCGGGTGATTAGCCGGCGCACCCAGGGTTTCAGCCTTATCTTGAGAAAGCCTTCCATGACGATCTGGCCGGCAAGCGTCGCCGTCACCGTCGAATTGAGGCCGCAGCAGAGCAGCGCAATGCCGAACAGCGTCGGCGCGATCGCCAGACCGAGCAGCGGCGACAGCAGCGAATGCGCCTCGCCGAGCTCGACGATGTCGGTCCTGCCATGCGCATTGAAGGCAGCAGCGGCCAGGATCAGGATCGAGGCGTTGATCAGCAGCGCGAAACAGAGGGCGACCGTCGAGTCGATCGTCGCATAGGTCAGCGCCTCCTTCTTTCGGGAACCGTGTGGCCGTACGCCCGCGTCTGCACGATGCCGGAGTGGAGGTAGAGATTGTGCGGCATGACGGTCGCGCCGAGAATGCCGAGCGCGAGATAAAGCATCTCAGGATTGGTGACGATCTGGGTGGTCGGGAAGAAGCCGGTGATGACGGAGCCCCATTGCGGGTCGGCAAGCAGGATCTGCACACCGAAGCAGATGGCGATGACGCCGAGCAGCGCGATGATGAAGGCTTCCACCCAGCGGAACCCGAGTTTCTGCAGGAAGAGGATCACGAAGACGTCGAGCGCGGTGATCAGCACGCCGAGTTCGAGCGGAATGCCCATCAAAAGGTTGAGGCCGATCGCCGTGCCGATCACCTCGGCGATGTCGGTGGCAATGATGGCAATTTCGGCAAAGGCCCAGAGCGGCACCGAAACCCATTTCGGATAGGCGTCGCGGCAGGCCTGCGCGAGGTCGCGGCCCGAGGCGATAGCGAGACGGGCGCAGAGCGATTGCAGGACGATCGCCATCAGGTTGGAAAGCAGTGCGACGGTGAGCAGCGCATAGCCGAATTTCGAGCCGCCGGCGAGCGAGGTCGCCCAATTGCCGGGGTCCATATAGCCGACGGCGACCATATAGCCCGGCCCGGCAAAGGCCGCCGCCCTGCGCCACCTCGAGCTGTGACGCCCGGTTCCGACGGTGCGGTAGACATCCGACAGCGACGCCTCGCCGCGTTCGTGCCGCCAGCCGCTTGTTACCTTGGGGTTGAGGGCGTCCATGCCATTTCCACCTGTTTATCGTGAGCGCACTATGACGAATCAGAATGACAATGCAAGTCATTCGCAACAAGAAAGACCATTCTCGATGTTTTGCAAACGCGGGCATTGCGTTTGTCGTTCCAACGCATACATGGATGCCGATCGTAGATTGACGATCGGGCGACCCGAAGCGAAGGATGGGAAATGGCCGGATTCTGGAAAAAATTGCTGCCGAAACGGTTCCGCAAGGAGGGCGTCACCATCCCGGTCGTCAGATTGCAGGGCGCGATCATCAGCGGCGGCGGCCAATTCCGGCCGACCCTCAATCTCGCCAATGTCGCTCCGGTCCTGGAAAAGGCCTTCGCCATGAAGGGCTCGCCGGCGGTTGCCATCGCGATCAACTCGCCGGGCGGCTCGCCCGTCCAGTCCCGGCTGATCTTCACCCGCATCCGCGAGCTTGCCCGCGAGAAGCAGAAAAAGGTTCTGGTCTTCGTCGAGGACGTCGCCGCCTCCGGCGGCTATATGATCGCGCTTGCCGGCGATGAGATCATCGCCGACGCCACCTCGATCGTCGGTTCGATCGGCGTCGTCTCCGGCGGCTTCGGCTTTCCCGAACTCCTGAAGAAGATCGGCGTCGAGCGCCGCGTCTATACGGCGGGCGAAAACAAGGTGATCCTCGATCCGTTCCAGCCGGAAAAGGAAAAGGACATCGAATATCTGAAGAGCCTGCAGCTCGAGATCCATCAGGTCTTCATCTCGATGGTGCGCGAGCGACGCGCCGGCAAGCTGAAGGATGACGCCACCGTTTTTTCCGGCCTGTTCTGGAGCGGCACCCGCGGCCTCGAACTCGGCCTCGTCGACGGCCTCGGCGACATGCGCCAGGAGCTGAAGCGACGCTACGGCCAGAAGGCGAAGCTTGAGCTCGTCACCGCCGGCCGCGGCCTGCTCGGTCGCCGCATCCCCGGCGTGTCGCCGGTCTCGCTCGAGGGCGCCGCATCGGGACTCGCGACGGGGCTTGTCGAAGCAGCGGAAGAGAGAGCATTGTGGAGCCGCTTCGGGCTTTGAGAGGAGCAAGAGAGGGGCATGGCACAGCTTATCACCATCCTGGTCCTGGTCTTTTCGGCCTGGTGGCTCTACCGCCGCTTCGTCTCCGATGCCCGCAAGCTCGCTGAAAAATCACGCCGCGCCGAAAAGGAGCGCCAGACCGGCGCGATCGGCACGCTGGTCAAGGATCCCGTGACCGGGGAATACCGGCTGAAGCGGGATGAGGAATAGGTCTCGGTTCTCCCTTCTCCCCTCCGAGGTCCGAAGGACGGGTCGAGACACGTGGCTCGACCCAGGTCGATGCCCGTAGGGCGAATGAGAGGGCCACACGGCACGCCATTGATTGCCCTTCGCTTGCGCGCAGTGCATTCGCTCCTATCGTCGCTCACCCCCTCATCTGCCTGCCGGCATCTTCTCCCCGCTGGGGAGAAGGGATATGCGGCACCGCCCAACGAAATACAGGATGGGTAGGGCGGCGAAATTCCTCTTGCGTCGCCACACAGCGTCGCCGCCCCCCGCAAAACCCTTGACCCCTGCCGCCCTCCATGGCACCTGTCGCGCCGATAATCCCCAAGCAATCGGTGCCGTTTCATGTCAGCTATTCCAGACCATATGAACCCGAAGCGCTCCTTCCAGGCGCTGATCCTGACCCTGCATAGCTACTGGGCGGACAAGGGTTGCGCGGTGCTGCAGCCTTACGACATGGAAGTCGGCGCCGGCACCTTCCACCCGGCCACCACGCTGCGCGCCCTCGGCCCGAAACCGTGGAAGGCGGCCTATGTTCAGCCGTCGCGGCGTCCCTCCGATGGCCGCTATGGCGAAAACCCGAACCGCCTGCAGCATTATTACCAGTATCAGGTCATCCTGAAGCCGAACCCGCCCAACCTGCAGGAACTCTACCTCGGCTCGCTCGCCGCGATCGGCCTCGACCCGCTGCTGCACGACATCCGCTTCGTCGAGGATGATTGGGAAAGCCCGACGCTCGGCGCCTGGGGTCTCGGCTGGGAATGCTGGTGCGACGGCATGGAAGTCTCGCAGTTCACCTATTTCCAGCAGGTCTGCGGCATCGAATGCGCGCCGGTCGCCGGTGAACTGACCTATGGTCTTGAGCGCCTCGCCATGTATGTCCAGGGTGTCGACAATGTCTACGACCTGAATTTCAACGGCCGCGAGGGCGACGAAAAGATCAGCTACGGCGACGTCTTCCTGCAGGCCGAGCAGGAATATTCGCGTCACAATTTCGAATTCGCCAATATCGAGATGCTGCATCGTCACTTTGTCGATGCCGAGAAGGAATGCCGGGCGCTGCTCGATGCGGGCGCGCCTGACGACAGCGCCAACCAGCGCCTGCACAAATGCGTCTTCCCGGCCTATGACCAGTGCATCAAGGCCAGCCACGTCTTCAACCTTCTCGATGCCCGCGGCGTCATCTCGGTGACCGAACGCCAGAGTTATATCCTGCGGGTGCGCACGCTCGCCAAGGCTTGCGGCGAAGCCTTCCTGCTGACCGATGCGGGCGGCGTCAATCTGACCAGCGAGGCGGCGTAAAAGCCGTCTCTAAAAATTCGCCGCTCTCGAGACTGCGCTTCTTTCGCGCGAAGCGTTCGACCACTATCTTATCGCTGTTTCGATCAGGTATAGATTCGGTCTGTCTTTTGAAGAGCGGTATTTTTTATTTCAAAATCGCATTTGAAAACTGCGCAGGCGGGATGTTGCGCCTTTTATCATGGCCCATCTTATGCGCCATGCTGCTCGCACTGACGTCGTGCAGCAATTTCGACCAAGAGTTCACCGTCCAATCGGCAAACAGCACGGTTGAGGTCTACACCGACGGCACCGCCTTTGTGTCGGAGTTCTTCGATATCGCGGTCAAAAGGGCGGAAAATTACGGCGGCGTTTACGTTGATATCCCTCAACGTTTCACGGATACGTCAGGTGGTGTTCACTGGCGAGACTTCGAACTGGCTGCAGCCCGGCGCGGCGGGCTCGACGAATACTATTCCGTGGAAAATAATGTGCCGGGCTACTCGATTTACATAGGAGCGGAGCACTGCAAACACTGCTCTGCAGATCTGCCCACCGGTCTTACAAAGATCCAGATCGCTTACTGGCTCGGACGCCTGGTTCGCCGGGAAGGCGACCGCGAGATTCTCTTCCTGCCGGCCTATATGGGCCGCGTGCACGGCCAGGCAGCCAAAAAAACGCTGACCCTGAAGCTGCCGCCGGGCGGAACGTTACGCCCTTCGCAACAGGATCGGGCGGCCTATGACGTCACGCGCAGCGCGCCGAATGAGCTCTTGGTGTCGATTCCAGCAGGCAAGGGGGATAAAGTCCTGCCTGATATCGAGATCGAATATCCCGCAGGGACCTTTGTGATTGTAACAAGCGGGAAGCGGATACAGTGGTGGCTTTCCGATCATTTTCTCCCCTTCATAAGCATTTTAGGGCCGCTGATCGTCGCTCTGGTCGCTATCCTCAAATTTCGACCGTCCTGGCTTGTGCCTGCACCATTGATAACTGTCGACACCAAAATAACGCAAAACATATCCCCCGCTCTTGCGGCCTATTTGTTCCGGAATTGGAAGGCAGATGCGGCAAAAGCGGCCTTCCTGGCGTCCGTCTGCCAACTCGCAGTAAAGCGAATGCTTCGCATTTCCAGCCTGGATGAGGATGCGGAGGCTTCGAACTTAATCACAAAGCAAGAGCGCAAGAAGGGCAAGCCGGGTCGCTCCAGGTGGTATGCTCTTCCGGCCGCGACGCGCTTGGTATTCGGCCAAATTGAAGGAGAGCGGCCTGCCGGCGATCGGCGCAGAGTTAAAAATGCCCGGCCTGATGTGAGAGATGAATTGCACAGAACAGTCACTGAGGAATATCAGAGGATCAGAGGCAAAGATCGCTGGAGCTTGGCGGCTGCTGCATCGATTTTGGCTCTCGGCATTGCCGTCGCCTCTTTTTCGGGCCTTTTGATCTTTTCCGCGGCCATCTGCGGGATATTGTTGGTTCTTTTGATCGTTGCAACGATGTTTCGCCATCCGGAGCGGTTTCCCGTAGCCACCGGCACCTCCGAGCAGTTCGCACAGGCGACTTTTTTGTTTGTAGGGCTTCCGGCGATTGTTATTGCTGCACTTTCCTATATCGGCACGACCGAGGTGATCGGCGAACAGCGGCCATATCTGATTGCGATCTTGCTGCACATTGTCGGCATTATCGCCATTTTGGCGATGCTGCGCATGCCAACGCCGAAGCAGCGGCAGATCCGCAACAACATCCTCGATTTGAATCGTTATATCAGCGGCGAGATCAACGGCCCGGCAATGTCGGTCGAATGCTACGAGCACTATCTGCCGTTCGCAGTCGCGCTCAACGTCGAGCAACGCTGGACCGAACGCTTCAATCTCTGGCGAGAGAGCCAGAAGATGAATGCCTATGCTCCGGATTGGCTGATAACCTCTTAGTCAGCAGAGTATCCATCAAAGTCTCATCGAAACCGGCTGAAGAATTGTATCGCCACGATGACTTTCCATGGCCGAATCACTAACGTGCGATCATCAAATCGGGGAGCCCATCTGCATGTTTGTCATACTCGCTGTTGTAGCCGTTATCGCGCTTTACATCGTCTTCATCTACAACGGCCTTGTTCGCTCCCGACAGATGGCGCAAGAGGCCTGGTCGGGCATCGATGTGCAGTTGAAGCGCCGCGCCGATCTGATCCCGAACCTGATCGAGACCGTCAAGGGCTATGCCGCCCATGAAAAGTCGACGCTCGAGGAGGTGGTTTCGCTCCGGAACAAGGCGCAGGCCGTGCCATCAGGCGATGTCGCCGGCAGGGCGCAGGTGGAAGGGCTGCTCGGCCAGGCGCTCGGCCGCGTCATCGCGCTCGCCGAGGCCTATCCGGATCTCAAGGCCAACCAGAATTTCGCCGAGCTGCAGGATTCGCTGGAAACCATGGAGGGCGAGCTGCAGATGTCGCGGCGCTATTACAATGGTGCGGCCCGCGACCTGAACGTCAAGGTCGAAAGCTTCCCCTCCAATCTCGTCGCCGGCCAGTTCGGTTTTGCCAAGCGGGAATATTTCGAAATCACCAATGAGGCCGATCGTGCCGTCCCCAGCGTGAAATTCTGACGGTCCGGCATTTTGCCTTTGCCAGAAAGCGATTAAGAGCAAGGGCAGAATGCGGCCGGCAATGGTCGCTCCATGGAAGAAACATCATGACACGCACAGCCAAACTCACGATCATCCCGCCTGCCGGGCCGCTTTCGGGCCGCGCCATGCCGCCGGGTTCGAAGTCGATCACCAATCGGGCACTGCTGCTCGCCGGCCTTGCAAAGGGCACGAGCCGGCTGACCGGCGCGCTGAAGAGCGACGATACGCGTTATATGGCCGATGCGCTGCGCGCCATGGGCGTTGCGATCGACGAGCCCGACGAGACCACCTTCGTTGTAACAGGCAGCGGCAGGCTCCTGCCGCCGAAGGCGCCGCTCTTCCTCGGCAATGCCGGTACGGCCACGCGTTTCCTGACAGCGGCGGCCGCGCTCGTCGACGGCACCGTCATCGTCGACGGCGACGAGCACATGCGCAAGCGCCCGATCGGCCCGCTGGTCGAGGCGATGCGCACGCTCGGCATCGATGTGAGCGCCGAGACCGGCTGCCCGCCGGTCACCGTCAGGGGGACCGGCCGCTTCGAGGCCGACCGCATCCTGATCGATGGTGGGTTGTCCAGCCAATATGTTTCGGCGCTGCTGATGATGGCCGCCGGCGGCGACCGTCCTGTTGACATCGAACTCGTCGGCGAGGATATCGGCGCGCTTGGCTATATCGATCTCACCACGGCGGCGATGAAGGCCTTCGGCGCCAAGGTCGAAAAGACCAGTCCCGTCACCTGGCGCGTCGAGCCGACCGGCTACCGCGCCGCCGATTTCGTCATCGAGCCGGATGCGTCCGCTGCGACCTATCTCTGGGCGGCCGAAGTGCTGAGCGACGGCAAGATCGATCTCGGCGTGCCGAACGATGCCTTCACCCAGCCGGATGCCAAGGCCTACGAGACGATCGCCAGGTTCCCGCATCTGCCGGCTGAAATCGATGGCTCGCAGATGCAGGATGCCGTTCCGACGATCGCCGTGCTTGCCGCCTTCAACGAGACGCCGGTGCGCTTCGTCGGCATCGCCAACCTGCGCGTCAAGGAATGCGACCGTATCCGCGCCCTGTCCACCGGGCTCAACAATATCCGCCAAGGCCTGGCCGTCGAGGAGGGTGACGATCTGATCGTCCATTCCGATCCTGCTCTCGCCGGTCAGACGCTGCCGGCCGCGATCGACACCTTCGCCGATCACCGTATCGCCATGAGCTTTGCGCTCGCCGGACTGAAGATCGACGGCATCACCATTCTCGATCCCGATTGCGTCGGCAAGACCTTCCCGGCTTACTGGCGCACGCTCGCCGCACTCGGCGTGACATATCGGGACAAGGATTGACGGAAAGCGCAGCCGAGGCTGCCGGCGGGGAGACAGGGATGGGGCGTCGGTTTTACGGTTTTTGCTTGGCGCTGCTCTTGTTGGTGGCCGCCCCGGCCGCCTTTGCCACGGAACTGATCGACAGTTTCGTCTCCGACATTGCGCTCGAAAAGAGCGGTGCGATGACGGTGACGGAAACCGTCACCGTCAATGCCGAGCGCGATCGGATCAAGCACGGCATCTTCCGGGACTTCCCGCTCTATTTCACCGATGCCGGCGGCCGTCGCCGCAGTGTCGACTTCGACATCGTCTCGGTGAAGCGCGATGGCGAGGATGAGCCCTGGCACACGGAACAGATATCAGGCGGCATCCGCATCTATGCCGGTTCGGCCGAGGTGACGGTGACGCCGGGCCGCCACCGCTACGTCTTCACCTACAGGACCAACCGTCAGGTCCGCTATTTCGACGATCATGACGAACTCTACTGGAATGTCACCGGCAATGGCTGGCTCTTCCCGATCCGCTCGGCCACCGCGACGGTGAAGCTGCCGCCCGGTGTCGCTGCGACGCAGACGACCTTTTTCACCGGCCCGAAAGGCGCGACGGAAAAGAATGCCCGCGTCAGCCAAACCGCAGCCGGCCTCGTCTTTTCCACCACCGCGCCGCTCAATCCGATGGATGGGCTGACCTTCGCGATCCGCATGCCGAAAGGGTCGATCGATCCGCCGAGCAAGGATATGGAGAGCACATGGTGGCTGAAGGATAACCGCGATTATTTCATCGGCTTCGGCGGCCTGATCCTGGTTTTCGCCTATTATGGGAGATCTTGGTGGAAGGTCGGCCGCGACCCCGCCCGCGGTGTCGTCGTGCCGCGCTGGGATGCGCCGGAGGGCATCTCGCCGGCCCTGGTCAACTATATCGACAATAAGGGCTTCTCCGGCGGAGGCTGGACCGCGCTTGCCGCAACCGCCCTCGATCTGGCCGTCCGCGGTTACGTCAAGCTCGAAGATCTCAAGAATTCGATCACCATACGCGGCACCGGCAGGCCGCTCGACAGGCAAAAACTGCAGGCCGGCGAGACCGAGCTCCTGAAAGCCGCCGGCGGCGCCGGCAGGACGCTGACGATCGACAAAGCCAATGGCGAGCATGTGAAATCGGTGGGTCAAGCCTTCCGCTCGGCGATCGAGAAGGAGCACCGCGGCAAATATTACAATTCCAACATCGGCTACACCATCGGCGGCATCGCGCTCAGTGCCGTCTTCCTGGCGGCGCCGTTCATTATCGGGTCGCTGGAGCCCGATACCGTTGTGCTGATGCTGATGCCGGTCGCCATCGCGGCCTTCATTGCCGTCTTGGTCGCCAGGTTCACCAGGCCGCTTTATCGCGGCAGGTCGCTGTTCGGCAGGATCGTCGCACTCGTGGTCACATCAATTATTGTTTTCGTCGGGGTGAGCATCCTTCTGCTCAGCGTTCTGGCCTTCGCCTCCTCGCTCGTGGAACTGCACGAGACGCCGATGCTCTTTGCGATCGGCGGCATCGTGCTGCTCAACATCCTCTATTTCTTCATCATGGGCGCGCCGACCCCGCTCGGTGCCAGGATGATGGACGGCGTTGATGGCCTGCGGCAATATCTGACGCTGGCCGAGAAGGACCGCATGAACATGGCCGGCGCGCCCGAAATGTCGCCGCAGCATTTCGAGACGCTGCTGCCCTATGCGGTGGCGCTCGGTGTCGAAAAACCCTGGTCGCGCACCTTTGAGACCTGGCTTGCGGCTGCCGCCGCCGGCACGGCCGCGGCCTACGACCCCTCCTGGTATTCCGGCGATTTCGACAGCGGCCGCTTTTCCGACCGCGTCGGCGGGTTCTCCTCGTCGATGGCCTCGACCATCGCCTCGACGATCCCGTCGCCACCGCCGTCGAGCTCGTCCTCCGGTTTTTCCGGCGGCGGCTCCTCCGGCGGGGGCGGCGGCGGAGGCGGAGGCGGGGGCTGGTAAGCTTTCCCGCTTGACCTTTCGGCGCTTGGCCCTTAACCGCCAGGGACAAAAGGAAAGGGTGGCGCATGAAGGTTCTGTTGATCGGATCGGGCGGACGCGAGCACGCACTCGCCTGGAAGCTGGCGCAATCGCCGTTGCTGAGCGAGTTCTATGCCGCACCCGGCAATCCCGGCATTGCCGAACACGCCATCCTCGTACCCGTGAATATCGTCGATCATGAAGCGGTCGCCGCTTTCTGCCGGGAGAAGGCAATCGATTTCGTCGTCGTCGGCCCGGAAGCGCCGCTCGTTGCCGGCCTTGCCGACCGCTTGCGCGCCGATGGCCTGGCCGTCTTCGGACCGTCGGCCGCCGCCGCCCAGCTCGAGGGCTCCAAGGGCTTCACCAAGGATATCTGCGCCCGCTACGGCATTCCCACCGGCGCCTATCAGCGCTTCAACAACGCGCCGAAGGCCAAGGCCTATATTCGCGCTCAGGGCGCGCCGATCGTCGTCAAGGCTGACGGCCTTGCCGCGGGCAAGGGCGTGACGGTGGCGATGACGCTGGATGAAGCCTTGGCCGCCGTCGACGACTGCTTCGAAGGCGCCTTTGGCGCGGCCGGCGCCGAAGTCGTGGTCGAAGCCTATCTCGATGGCGAGGAGGCGAGCTTCTTCTGCCTCTGCGACGGCAGACATGCGCTGCCGCTCGCAACCGCCCAGGATCACAAGCGGGTGGGCGAGGGCGATACCGGCGTCAATACCGGCGGCATGGGCGCCTATTCGCCGGCGCCCGTGATGACGTCCGAAATGGTCGAGCGCACGATGAAGGAGATCATCGAGCCGACGATCCGCGGCATGGCCGAGAGCGGCCATCCCTTCTCCGGCGTATTTTTTGCCGGGCTGATGATCACGAAGAAAGGGCCGGAGCTCATCGAATACAATGTCCGTTTCGGTGATCCCGAATGCCAGGTGCTGATGATGCGGCTGAAGAGCGATCTGCTGCCGCTGCTGATGGCTGCCGCCAACGGCACGCTCGACCAGGTCAGCGCCGAATGGAGTGACGATCCGGCACTGACTGTCGTCATGGCCTCGAAGGGCTATCCCGGCGCCTATGAAAAGAACACGCCGATCCTCTCCCTGCCGCAGGTGGGCGACGGCGAGAAAGTGTTTCATGCCGGCACGGGCCTCAAGGACGGCGCGCTGGTTGCAACCGGCGGCCGCGTGCTGAACGTCACCGCATCAGGCGGCACGGTCGCCGAGGCGCGCGACCGCGCCTACGCCCTGCTCGACAAGGTCCGCTGGGATAACGGCTTCTGCCGCCGCGACATCGGCTGGCGGGCGATCGAGCGCGAAAAGGCCTGATATCAGGTGTAAACCGGCGCCTTCGTTAAATTTTTACCCTTTCCCCTGACGGGATGGAAACAAAGCTGCGTTAAAACACTCTCATAGTGAGACGGAGCGGCTTCATGCGTCAGATTTTCCTCGGTGCGGCAATCCTGCTGATGGCGGGTTCGGCAATGGCCTCCTCGATCGAGGTGATCGGCAAGGCCGCGCCGCGCGCTGCCGAGGGCAGCATCGTCACCGAAAGCTGCGCCGATTGCCCGCCGCTGCAGGCCGAGATCACCAAGAAGGATTATACGGTGCCGGAACTGAAGCCCGGCGCCGTGCAGGCGACCGAGGTCCGTGATGTCGGCGGCGAAAAGAAGATCTATCGCACCGAAGCCTGGATGGGCGGTTCGCCCGTGGTCTTCGTCAGCAAAGCGACCCCGGAAGCGATGATTGCCGCCGCGCCTTCGGCCCCGCCTGCCGACGGGATCGATATGAACGCCACCACCGCCGCCGTCATCGGCAGCGATGCCCGGCCGGTTGCCGCCGGCATGGCGCAACAGCCGGCGCCCCTCGACGCCTCCGATTTCAAGCTGCGATTCTGAAGCAATTCCCATTTGCGCCCGGAATTGCTTGAAGACAAAGTTCCCTGCCCCTGCCTGATCAAGGTTTCGATCGCTTGGGGTTCCACCACCGGTGGACCGAATGCACCCTCGATGAGCAGCGAGGGTGCATTCACGTTTTGGAGCATATGCTGGAAATAACGCAGTGTCCGGGGGTTTTGCTTTGCAAGCTACCCCCGGATTTTTAGGGAATTTGCGTCGCGAACAGTAAAAATTAAAGCTTTCTTATAGGGTGAGCATCAATGGTTACTTACCCGGTCGCAGCATGTTGTTTTTAGCAGCGGTAGACGTCGTCTTGTTTGGCGCGCTCGCACAGGCGGTAGAAGACCGCACCGGAAGGCACCCACCATTCCCGTTGCGAGGCGTCGTGAAAAATCTGAAAATATCGAAGCAGCTCATATTGCTGGTCGTCGGGCTGATGGCGGCCTTTGCGATCGCCACCTCCCTGCAGATCCGCTCCTCGGTCGATGCGATCTACAAGGAGCGTTATGACCTGCTGCGCGCCGAGGTCCAGTCGGCGGTCTCGGTTCTCAAGCTTTACCAGGCCAAGGTGACAGCGGGCGAAATGACGCTCGAGGATGCCCAGAAGCAGGCCTACACCACCGTCAACGGGATGAAATACGACCCGGACGGCTATTTCTTCGGTTATAGCTACGACGTCCAGATGATGTTCCACTACGACGCCGCGAAAGTCGGGCAGAACCTGAGGGGCCAGCCGGACAGCAAGGGCAAGCTCTATCGCGAAGAGCTGGTGAAGCTCGGGCAGCAGGGCGGCGGTCTTGTCGAATTTTATTCCACCAGCAAACCGGGAGAGCCTGCCGGCGATTTCCGCAAGACGGCCTATGGACAGGCCTTCGATCCCTGGAAGGTCGTCGTCGTTACCGGCGTCTACATGGACGATCTCGATGCTCAGATAAACCGCACGATCCTGACCGCGCTCTCCGGCAGCATCGTCCTGTTCTTCCTCGCCATGGCGGCCGCCTACGTCGTCATCCGCGGCATTTCGGGACCTCTCAACAACGTCCATGCCGCTCTGAAGGCAGTGGCCGAAGAGGACGTTTCCATTGCCATCCCGCACACGGCCATGAACAATGAGGTCGGCATGATGGCCAAGGCGACGTTGTCGCTGCAGGAAAAAATCAGGGAGCGCCATCAGATGTCGGATCGCGAGGCGGCCCAGCAGTTGGCGCTGGAAAACGAGCGTGAAAACAATCTGCGTCAGCAGCAGGACGAGGCGGCGCTCCAGGCCCGCGTGGTGACGACGATCGGCCAGGCGCTGGAGATGATCGCCCGCGGCGATCTCACCGTCCGCTGCGCCGATCTCGGTCAGAAATACGCCGCCCTGCGCGACAACTTCAACGATGCGCTGTCGCATCTCGAAGCCGCCATGGCCAAGGTCAGCGCCAAAGGCACCGATATCGGCACCAGCAAGGAGGAGATCCGCCGCGCCTCCAACGAGCTGTCGCAGCGCACCGAACGCCAGGCCGCCAGCCTGGAGGAAACCTCGGCCGCCCTCGACGAACTCACCGTTGCCGTTCGCCAGACCGCCGATGGCGCCCATGAGGCGAGCAAGCGCGTTCACTCGGTCAGCACCGAGGCCACCCATAGCGATGCGATCGTCGGCCAGGCGATCGAGGCGATGAGCGGCATCGAGAAGTCATCATCGGAGATCACCAAGATCATCGGCGTCATCGACGAGATCGCCTTCCAGACCAACCTGCTGGCGCTGAATGCCGGCGTCGAGGCCGCCCGCGCGGGCGAATCCGGCAAGGGTTTTGCGGTCGTCGCCCAGGAAGTCCGCGAGCTCGCCCAGCGCTCGGCTGCTGCGGCCAAGGAGATCAAGGACCAGATCGCCCGCTCCTCCAGCCAGGTCGACCATGGCGTCCGTCTGGTCGGCGAGGCAGGCGAGGCGCTGAAGCGCATCTCCGATCAGATCAAGGCCGCCAACGAGATCGTCGCCAAGATCGCCCACAGCGCCTCTGAACAGGACACAACGCTGCGCTCGATCTCCTCGTCGATGAACCAGCTCGACGCCGCCACCCAGCAGAACGCCGCCATGGCCGAAGAGACCACCGCATCGGCCGAGACGCTGGCCAGCGATACCGACGAACTGATCGATCTCATCCGCGGCTTCCGCGTCAGTAGCGAAAGCGTTGCCCCTGCCATGCATCGAGGTCGCCGCGCCGCGTAATCCGCTTTGGGAATTGCGTTACCGGAGCTTAGCGGCCGCCGGTTTCCGGCGGCCGCGCTGCTATCAGGTGTCGTGTGCCACGCGTGCGATCAGCCGCTCGATGTCGCGATCGGAAAACACTTCGATACCGACCGCTTTCAGCGCTGCCGCCGTCACGCCGTTGCCGGCCTGCCTGCCGCCGGAAAAGCTGCCATCATAGATGAAATCCGAGCCGCAGGACGGGCTGCCGTCGATAAGCAGCGCATAGCGGCAGCCGGTTTGCCGTGCGAGCGCCACGGCATTTTCCGCCGCCTGCAGAAACTCTGCCGTCACATCGCCGCCCGTCAGCTCTACGACCCGCGCCGTGCCGGCCAGCACCTCTTCGCCGGTCGCACCATTTCCAATCTCGGCCGGCGGCCGCGGCACCTTCATGCCTGCCGACATTTCCGGACAGATCGTCACCAGGCGCCCCTCGGCCCGCCATGCCTCGATCGCCGGATGAAGCAACGGCTTCGCCCGCCCGTCATACCGAACGGCCTGGCCCATCAGGCAGGCGCTGACGAGGATCCTGTTCTGCATGTCTGCTGGAATAGCGCCGCGGCGGCGGCAATACCAGCGTTTGATGATGACCGCTCTTCAAGGGGTAACGAACCACACCCGCCCCTCATCCGCCTGCCGGCACCTTCTCCCCACTCGCGGGGCGAAGGGGGATCGTTGCAAGCTCTCCGCTCCTCGCTCTCGTAGGGCAAGGCCCCTCGCCCCGTTTACGGGGAGAGGGTTAGGGTGAGGGGCAGATGTTTTGCGAGACCGGGCTGCATCGACACTGCAAGAAGCCGAATTTCACCCCGAAATCTTCGAGAAATCCGCAACCGTTCCCGTCGCTTCGCGGATCAACCGCAAGAGGGCGAGGCGGTTGGCGCGGATGGCGGCGTCCTCGTCGTTGACCAGCACCTCTTCGAAGAAGCGGTCGACCGGGCCGCGCAGCTTGGACAGGGCTTCCATCGCTGAGCGGAAATCCTCCCCGGCCACGGCATCCGCCGCATCCTTCGAGGCAGCTGATATGGCGGCGAACAGCTCCTTCTCGGCGTCGAGCTTCAGGAGTGCCGGCGATACGCCGTCGGCAATGACCGTGCCCTTCTTTTCCTCGGCGGCGAGCAGCTGCGTCGCACGCTTGGTGCCGGCAAGCAGGTTCTTGCCGTCTTCCGAGGTGATGAAGGCCGTCAGCGCTTCGACGCGGCGCGCCACCATCAAGAGGTCGTCGGCATCGGGCGTCAGCACGGCGTCGATGAGATCGTGGCGGGCACCCTGATCGCGCAGATAGACCTTCAGCCGGTCGTGGAAGAAGGAGAGCAGATCGCCATCCCTGGTTGTCGCCAGCAGCGGCAGGCGGACCCTTCGCTCCAGCAGGATGCGGACGACACCGAGGGCTGCCCGCCGCAGCGCAAACGGGTCCTTGGAACCGGTCGGCTTTTCGTCGATCGCCCAGAAGCCGGTCAGCGTGTCGAGCTTGTCGGCAAGCGCCAGCGTGATCGCCACCTTGTCTTCCGGCACCCGGTCGGACGGGCCCTGCGGCTTGTAGTGATCTTCGACGGCCGCGGCAACCGAGGCATTTTCGCCCTGCAACACCGCATATTTGCGGCCCATCAACCCTTGCAGCTCCGGAAATTCGCCGACGGCTTCGGTGCGCAGATCGGCCTTGGCGAGCACGGCGGCGCGATCGGTGAGCGCCGTATCGGCGCCGGTGACAGCAGCCAATTCCTTGGCCAGCGCCCGGATGCGGGCGACGCGCGCGCCCTGCGTGCCGAGCTTGGCATGGAAGGTCACGTCGAGCGCGTCGAGCTTGGCCATGCGCTGATCGAGCGGCTTCTTGAGATCGAGGCCGAACTTTGCCGCCGAAACTGCAAGCGTCTCGAGATCCGGCAGGTTGCCCTGGTCGCGCTTCCAGAAATGCAGCGCGTCCGAAAGCCGGGCCCGCACCACCTTGCCGTTGCCGTGGACGATTTCCTTGCCGCCGTCATGCGCCTGGATGTTGGAGACGAGGATGAACCGGTTGGACAGCGTTTCCTCGCCTTGATTGCGGGTGACGAAGCACTTCTGGTTGGTCTTGATCGTCAGCCGGATGATTTCCGAGGGGATGGAGAGGTAATCCTCTTCGAAGGAACCCATCAGCACCTGCGGCCATTCGACGAGGCCGGAGACTTCCTCCAGCAAGCCTTCGTCTTCGACCAGTTCGAGCCCGTTGGCAAAGGCGATGTCGCGCGCGTCGTGCAGGATGATGTCCTTGCGCCGCTCGGCATCGAGGATGACCTTCGCCTTTTCCAGGCTCGCTGCATAATCGTCGAAGCGCCGGGCGGTGATCGCCTCGGGCGCATGGAAACGATGGCCGTAGGTGATGTTGGAGGCGGTGATGCCGTCGATCTCAAAGGGGATGACGACTGTCTCCTCATGCTCGGGCCCGAAGGTGCAGACGATCGATTGCAGCGGCCGCACCCAGCGCAGCGCGCCGGACTTGGAGGAGGCCTTGCCCCAGCGCATCGACTTCGGCCAGGGGAAATCGCGGATGATGGCGGGCATCACCTCGGCGACGATCTCTTCCGCCGCGCGGCCGGGCTTGGAGATGACCGCGACGTAGAAATCCCCCTTCTTCGGATCGCTGACCACCTGCGCCTCGGAGATCGACGAAAGGCCGGCGCCCCGCAAGAAACCTTCGATCGCCTTTTCATTGGCGTCGGTGCGTGGCCCCTTGCGCTCCTCGCGCACATCGGCCGAGCGCGCCGTCAGGCCGTGAATGTCGAGCGCCAGCCGCCGCGGCGTCCAATATTCACGCGCGCCCTCATAGGACAGACCCGCTTCGACGAGCGCATCGGTGACGAGCTTCTTCAGGTCGCCGGCAGCCTTGCGCTGCATGCGGGCCGGAATCTCTTCGGAGCGGAGTTCGAGAAGAAGGTTTGGCATGTCACACTTTTCCTTGCGCCCGCGGGCAGGGCGATCCAAAACGTTGCTTCTGCTATCAAAGAATGCCGCATCTGCACAACCGCAAAAACGGAAGAGAGCGATGGGCCTGAGCGACCTGGCAAAGGTGTTGCCGCGCCACACGGCGACACGCCCGCCGATCGCCCAATCACTCAACTTCCGCTGTGGAAACCACAGTCGGGCATTGCCTTGCCGCTTTTCGCCGCTATGGTCCCGCAACTTTCGTCGACACAGGAAATCTCATGGCCGCTGACCTCCGCTTTCTCGCAGCCCGCATCGCGGCCGAAATCAATGCCCGGCCGGATCAGGCCAAGGCCGCCATCGAGCTGCTCGACGAGGGCGCCACCGTGCCCTTCATCGCCCGCTACCGCAAGGAAGTGACCGGCGGGCTCGATGACACGCAGCTGCGCAATCTCGCCGAGCGGCTGGTCTATCTGCGCGAACTCGAAGCCCGGCGCGCTGCGATCGTCGAATCGATCACCGGTCAGGGCAAGATGACCGACGAGCTGATGACCAAGGTCGCCGGCGCCGAAACCAAGGCCGAGCTCGAGGATCTCTATCTGCCCTACAAGCCGAAGCGCCGCACCCGCGCCGAAATCGCCCGCGAACGCGGTCTCGGCCCGTTGGCCGAGACGATTCTTGCCGACCGCGGCCGGGAACCGGCGGTGCTCGCCGAAGCCTTCGTCACGGCTGACGTGCCCGATGTGAAGACGGCGCTCGAAGGCGCGCGCGACATCATCGCCGAAGGCATTGCCGAAAATGCCGACCTGCTCGGCAGATTGCGCGCCCATATGCGCCAGGCCTCGCTGCTGAAGGCGAAAGTCGTCGACGGCAAGCAGGCGACCGGCGAGAAGTTTTCCGATTATTTCGACCATTCCGAACGCTGGGCGACGGCGCCCGGCCATCGGGCGCTCGCCATGCTGCGCGGCTGGAACGAGGAAGTGCTGACGCTGACGATCGAGGCCGACGCCGAGACCGCCTCTCCGAACAAGCCGGTCGAACGCATGATCGTGGCCGCCTACGAGATCGGTACAAGCCGTCCCGGCGACCGCTGGCTGATGGAGGTCGCAAGCTGGACCTGGCGCGTCAAGCTTTCCATGTCGCTGTCGCTCGACCTGATGCGGGAACTGCGCGAAAGGGCCGAAGAAGAGGCGATCCACGTCTTCGCCCGCAATCTCAAGGACCTGCTTTTGGCAGCACCTGCCGGCTCGCGCGCAACGATGGGTCTCGATCCCGGCATTCGCACCGGCGTCAAGGTCGCCGTCGTCGATGGCACCGGCAAGGTGGTGGCGACATCGACCGTCTATCCCTTCCAGCCGAGGAACGATGTGCGCGGCGCCCAGGTCGAGCTCGCATCGCTGGTCCGCAAGCACAATGTCGAGCTGATCTCGATCGGCAACGGCACCGGCAGCCGCGAAACCGAAAAGCTGGTGGCTGACATGCTGGCCGAGTTGCCGGCGCCGAAGCCGACCAAGGTCATCGTCTCGGAAGCCGGCGCCTCGGTCTATTCCGCCTCGGCGACCGCAGCGGCAGAATTTCCCGATCTCGACGTGTCGCTGCGCGGCGCCGTCTCCATTGCCCGGCGCCTGCAGGATCCCTTGGCCGAACTCGTCAAGATCGAGCCGAAGTCGATCGGCGTCGGCCAGTATCAGCACGATGTCGACCAGCAGAAGCTGTCGCGTTCGCTCGATGCCGTGGTCGAAGACGCGGTGAATGCCGTCGGTGTCGATCTTAACACCGCGTCTGCGCCGCTGCTCGCCCGCGTCTCCGGTCTCGGCCCGTCGATCGCCGACGCCATCGTCCGCCACCGCGACAGCGAGGGCCGTTTCGAGACGCGCCGCGACCTGCTGAAGGTCGCCCGGCTCGGCGGGCGCACCTTCGAGCAATGCGCCGGCTTCCTGCGCATCCCGAATGGCAAGGAGCCGCTCGATGCCTCCTCGGTCCACCCGGAGGCCTATGGTGTCGCCAAGAAGATCGTTGCCGCCTGCGGCCGGGATCTGCGCGCGCTGATGGGCGACAGCGTCGTCCTGAAAGCGGTCGACCCGCGCCAGTTCATCGACGAGAAATTCGGCCTGCCGACGGTTCGCGACATCATCGCCGAGCTGGAGAAGCCGGGCCGCGACCCGCGACCGAGCTTCAAGACTGCGACCTTCGCCGAGGGCGTCAACGAAATTTCCGACCTGAAGCCGGGCATGGTGCTCGAGGGGACGGTGACCAATGTCGCCGCCTTCGGCGCCTTCGTCGATATCGGTGTGCACCAGGATGGCCTGGTGCATGTGTCCCAGCTCGCTGATCGCTTCGTCAAGGATCCGCATGAGGTCGTCAAGGCTGGCGACGTCGTTAAGGTGCGGGTCGTCGAAGTCGACACCAAGCGCAAGCGCATCGCTCTGTCGATGAAACGCGATGACGGTTCTGCAGCACCGCCGCCGCGCGGTGATTCTCGCGGCAACCAGGGCTCGCGACCGCAGAACGAAAGACGGCCGGCTGCGCCGAAACAGGAGAGCCAGGGCGCATTCGGCGCCGCATTGGCCGAAGCGATGAAGCGAAAATAAGGGTTTAGCCGGAATTTCGGCAAAAATGCAACAATTTGGCAGCGTTCTGAACGGAGTGCTAAATCCGGCGCTTGTAAGGCGAAAGAGATCGCTTAAGTTGATGTGACCATCCTGTCACATTTGCGAGGCGTCCATGGCGTCGGCTTTCTTATCGATCGTCCAGCAAATCATCCGCAAGGGTTCGTTGAAGCTTACCCTTGCCAATGGCGAGACCCATGATATCGGCGACGGCACGGGTGAGACCGTTGTCGCCCGCCTTGCCGATCAGGAGGCGGAGGACGCCATCCGACGCGACCCGACGATGAAGCTCGGCGAAATGTACATGCAGGGCCGGTTCATTCTCGAACAGGGCAACATCTATGATTTCTTGTCGCTGGTGAAACGGAACACCACCAACGAGATCTTCGATTTCAAGATGGCAGCACTGCTCGTCGGCCGCATTGCCTGGCAGCAGTTGAAGAGCCGCCTGCCGGTCAATCGCAACAAGCACAACGTCGCCCATCACTACGACCTGTCGGCCAAGCTCTTCGATCTGTTCCTCGACGAGGACTGGCAATATTCCTGCGCCTATTTCGAACCGCCGGGCATCGGCCTCGACGAGGCGCAGCTTGCCAAGAAGCGCCATATCGCCGCCAAGCTTCTGCTTGCGCCGAACCAACGCATCCTGGAGATCGGCTCCGGCTGGGGCGGCATGGGCATGTACCTGACGGAGGCGACGGAGGGCGCCGAGTTCACCGGCATTACGCTCAGCGAAGAACAGCTGAAGGTCTCTCGAGCCCGCGCCGAAAAACGCGGCCTTGCCGACCGCGTGCGTTTCGAGCTGCAGGACTATCGCAGCATGACCGGCCAAAAGTTCGACCGCATCGTCTCCGTCGGCATGTTCGAACATGTCGGCATCGGCAATTACGCCAATTTCTTCCGCAAGGTCTCTGATCTCCTCGATTACAATGGCGTCATGGTGCTGCATTCGATCGGCCGTCCGAAGCCGAGTTTCGGCACCAATGCCTTCATCGAGAAGTATATTTTCCCTGGCGGCTATATCCCGTCGGTCGGCGAAGTCGTGCCGCCGCTCGAAAAGGCCGGGCTGCTGGTCAAGGATATCGAAATCCTGCCCATGCATTACGCCTATACGCTGCGCCATTGGCGCGAGCGTTTCGTGGCGCGCAAGGCCGAAGCGGTGGCGCTCTACGACGAGCAGTTCTTCCGCATGTGGGAATTTTATCTCGCCGGCTCGGAAATGGGTTTCCGCTGGGATGAGCTCTTCATCCTGCAGATCCAGATCGCCAAGAACCAGTTTGTCGTTCCCGACAACCGCCATTACATCGCCGAGAACGAAGCCAGGCTGAAGGAATTCGAGGCGAGGCGCGCGCCGCTGGAAAAAGTGACCTTCTGAACAGCAGTGGCCGGACCTGATGAAAGGACATGCTGATGAGCAGTGCTTTTCCCGAGATCTATCTCGTCCGGCACGGCGAGACCGACTGGAGCCGGTCCGGACGCCATACCGGACGCAGCGACATTCTGCTGACTGATGTGGGCGAGGCCGCCGCCCGCAAGCTCGCCGAGCGGCTCTCGGGCCCCTCCTTCTCCGCCGTCTGGTCTAGCCCCTCTGCGCGCGCCCGCACGACCTGCATGCTCGCCGGCTTCGGATCGGGCGCGGTGATCCGCGACGATCTCGCCGAATGGGATTACGGTGCCTATGAAGGCATCACGACCAAGGAGATTCTGGCGAAGCGCCCCGGCTGGCAGCTCTTTCGCGACGGCTGCCCGAACGGCGAAACGGCTGCCGACGTCGGCGCCCGCGCCGACGCCGTCGTCCAGGCGCTTCGCCAGGCGGGCGCGACCATCCTGATCTTCTCAAGCTCGCATTTCCTGCGCGTGCTCGCCGCCCGCTGGCTCGGGCTGCCGCCGGAGGGCGGCGCGCATTTCGTGCTGGATACGGCTTCTATCAGCGTGCTCGGCTACGAACACGATCTGACGGAGCCGGTCATTCGCTGGTGGAACCAGCGGTAGGGATGCGGGTGAGCTTCTTGTTGGGATCCGTAGGCTGCCCCTCACCCTAACCTTGCCGGGGTCGAGCCACTGGTCTCGACCCGTCCTTCGGACCCCCGTTGAAACGGGGAGAGGGGACGTGCCTCGCGAGATGGGTGGAACGGAGAGCTCGCCGCGTGTCCCCTTCGCCCCGTTTACGGGTGGCGGCAGCCGGATGAGGGGCAGCCCTCGCGGATCTCCTAAATATGGATGCCGCGCAATCTCGCCCCCGTGGTTAACATTGAGGTAACAACATCGGGATAAGTCTCAGCCACCGCCGCCCTCCGCGGCTTTGTTTTTGCGTTTTCTGGAGTGCCGACGTGTTTCATCGATCAGTAGTATCGATCTCTTTCATTATTGCCTTTTCATCCTTCGCTCCCGCGGCAGCACAGGACAGCGGCCAGCATTTCTGGTCGGGCGACTGGTATCTGAATGTCGGCGTCGCCGGCTTTTCCGCTCCGAAATTCGAGGGCGCCTCGCGCAACGAGTTCAAGTTCAGCCCGTTGATCTCGGTCGGCCGGCAGGGCGCCGGCCCGCGCTTTTCCTCGCGCAACGACAATCCCTCCTTCGCCCTGATCGACAAGGGCGCCTTCCGCGCCGGCATCGTCGGCAGGTTCGTGCCGTCGCGCGATGATGGCGATGGCCATGAGCTCAAGGGCTTGAGGAAGGTCAAATGGGGTGCTGAGGCCGGCGGTTTTGTCGAGGTCTATCCGACCGATTTCCTGCGCGCCCGTGCCGAAGTTCGCCAGGGCATCCGCTCCCATGACGGCGTCGTCGCTGATCTTGCCGTCGATGCCTTCACCGATATTGCACCCGACTTGCAGCTGTCGGGCGGTCCGCGCGCGACATTTGCGACAAGCGGCTATTACGACGCCTATTACGGCGTCAGCGCCAAGCACGCCGCAGCAAGCGGCCTCGATCCCTACAAACCCTCCTCGGGCATTCAATCCTATGGCGCCGGCGCGGCGCTGACATGGAAGGCGACCGAAAACCTGTCGGCAAGCTCCTTCCTTGAGTACAAGCGGCTGGCGGGTCCCGCCGCCGACAGCAGCCTGGTGCGCGAGCGCGGCTCGAAGAACCAGCTCCTGATCGGCGTTTCGGCGACCTACAAGTTCAATTTTTCGCTGCAGTGATTACCGGCGCCCGCGCGTCTCTTCAGTTGCGCGGGCGCTGCAGGATTTGAATCGCCGCATAATTAATCTTTGAATCGAGTCCGATCCAAAAGGCATGCACGTGACAGGCGGCGATGCTTCTTGACCGGATCGCCGGCCGGTCGCTAGATGGCGGCATGCAAGATACTGGCGATTTCAACGACCGCGTCTCGGACGCGCCTTCCGACAACTGGGTCTACCGGATCCTGCCGCCATGGCTATGGCCCTATGCGCAACTCGCCCGCTGGGACCGCCCCATCGGCTGGCAGCTGCTGATGTGGCCGTGTTTCTGGTCGGCGACCCTTGCCGCCAATGCGGCGATCGACGAAGGGGTCTATTCCGGCAGCCTGCTGGTCTCCCACCTTTTCCTCTATTTCATCGGCGCCGTCGCCATGCGCGGCGCCGGCTGCACCTACAACGATCTCGTCGATCACGAGATCGACATGCAGGTGGCGCGCACCCGTTCGCGCCCGCTTCCCTCCGGCCGCGTCACGCGCGCCCACGCGAAAATCTTCATCGGCCTGCAGGCGCTGGTCGGGCTTTTCGTGCTCTTGCAGTTCAACTGGTTCACCGTCTTCCTCGGCCTGCTCTCGCTCGGCATCGTCGCACTGTATCCCTATGCCAAACGCTTCACCGATTGGCCGCAATTCTACCTCGGGCTTGCCTTTTCCTGGGGCGCGCTGATGGGCTGGGCCGGCATTCTCGGTGGAATTTCAGTCGCCTCCGTCCTGCTTTATGCCGCCTCCGTCGCCTGGACGATCGGTTACGACACGATCTACGCCCATCAGGACAAGGAGGATGACGAGCTGATCGGCGTCCGCTCCACCGCCCGCCTGTTCGGCGACAGGACAAGGGCGTGGCTGATCGGCCTTTACGGGCTGACGCTGGTGCTGATGTTTGCGGCCTTCGCGCTTGCCGGCGCCAATCTCATCGCGTTTCTGGCGCTGCTCGGCGCGGCCGGCATGTTCGCCTGGCAGATCGTCCGGCTCGATATCGAGGATGCCGCCCAATGCCTGGCGCTCTTCAAGTCGAACAACCGCGTCGGCCTGATCATCTTCTTCGGCCTCTTCGTCTCGCTGCTCTTCGCCATTCCCTGAATGGAGCGACGCGAAAAACGACAAAACCCGGCGCGGGCGCCGGGTTTCAAAGGCTTGCGAAAACGTAGTGTCGCCATATCGCTCAGTTGCGGGCGATAATTTCCTTGCCTTCGATCCGCATGGCGACGCCGAGCTGGCCGGTGGTGCGGCGGACCAGGAAGCGCGGACGGCGATTGGCGAAGTAGGAATGGCGGCGGCGCGGCTTCAGATCGCCGGTGCGCAGGGCGCCGATATGATCTTCGAGCGGCCGCGCGACGCCGTCGGCCTCGACCATCAGCATCGGAATGCGGAAGGCCTCGGACCAGCTGCGCCAATCGGCGGCGATATCGCTGAGATCATGGGCGACCAGCAGCGGAATGCAGAGCTCCGGGTCGGCATGATGGAGTTCGAGCGTGACGGTCACTTCGCCGTCGCCATGGTCGATGGCGCGGGCGGCGACACCCTTGAAGAACTCGCTTCGGCAGGGCAATGGAGAGCGGCAGGCCGCTGGAGGGAAGGACTTTGCGCAGGACCGCGCCGCGTTCGTCTATGGTGATGCTGACGTCATCCGAACAATCATGGATGGCGTAGCTGACCTGCTGCGGGAAGCGGGACGGATCGAGACGCAGCGTCGTGCCAGCCCAAGCGGGCTTCAAAACGGGATTGTTCATTTCATTCTACCCTTGTCTTACCTGAGAGCCGGTTTGCGGTCTTCTCCTCGGGACTTTTCGTCCTCTATGGCCGACAATAGGCGGGCGCCCTTCCGTACAGCTTAAAAATTGCGGTTAAGAAAACTTTGCCTCCCCTGATGGTTATCAAAACCGAATCCGGCAGGGTTTCCGGAAGGTGAACGCTGTGCCGTCCCGAAATGACGCAACCCGGAGGTAAGTCTCGGGTAAGTTTTGCGTGGCAAAATGGGCTTACCGGCAGTTTGTCGTTCTTTTAGAGATTTTGCCAAAAGGGCGCTTTTGATGATTACGGCTTCCCTCGCTTATTCGATCCTGTCGAAGGATATGACGTCGAGCCTCAACAAGGTTGCGTCGCAGGCGACGGTCAAGAAGGATGCACAGTACTACGCCGACCATATCAACAAGGTCACGAATGTCGACGATTTCCTCGGCGACTACAAGCTCTACAGCTATGCCATGAAGGCCTATGGTCTTGAGGACATGACCTATGCCAAGGCCTTCATGAAGAAGGTGCTGGAGAGCGATCTGACCGACCCCGACAGCTACGCCAACAAGCTCTCCGATACGCGCTACCGCGAATTTGCTGCCGCCTTCAATTTCAACGCGCCCGAGAAGGACGTGCAGACGGACGCCCAGGAGGACGAGCTCATCGGCCTCTACAAGCAGTCCTTTGTCGATGCCGACAAGGCTGCGGCTACCGAGAGCACCTATTACAGCAACAATATCGACAGCGTGCAGACGGTCGACGACCTGGTCAACAACACGCGGCTACGCACCTACGTGCTGAAAACGTTCAAAATCGATCCCACCTATGCGTCGAAGGATTTTCTGCGGCAGGTGCTGACGAGCGATCTGAGCGACCCCACGAGCATCGTCAACACGCAAGGCGGCGACAAGTACAAGGCGCTTGCCGCCCAGTTCAGCTTCAATGCCGACGGTACCGTCACCGGTACGGCGCAGACGGCGGCGCAGAAGGCGTCTGTCATCGAGACCTACACGCTGAATTCCCAGTCGGTCATCATCGACAATTCGGTCGGCTCCGATGTCTACTATGTCGGCAAGACGGCGGCCGAATACAACCAGGCCTACTACACCGCCAAGATCGGTACGATCACCAATGTCGACGATCTGGTCGCCGACAGCCGGCTGACCTCCTACATCAAGACAGCCTACAGCATGGGGGCTGATTTCACCGCGGCAGCGCTGCGCACAGTGCTGACCGATCCCGGCTATGCCCAGCTGATGGGCTTTACCAACGTCTACAATGCTTTCAATTTCAAGTCTGACGGTTCGACCTCGAACACGGCGCGCGTCCAGTCGGTTGAGCAGGCGAACCAGTTGAAGTCGGCCGCGTCAAGCACCACCAACTATTATAGCGTGACCTCGCAATCGAGCAGCATCACCAATGTCGACGACCTGCTCGCCGACAGCGTGCTGGCGCGCTACATCAAGGACGCCTATGGCCTCGGCGTGAATTTCAGCAATGCCGAGCTTAAGAACATCCTGACCGACTCGGCCTATGCCGCCGCCCAGGGGAAGGCCGGCCTCAATGCCGATTTCAACTTCAATGCGGATGGCTCGATCAACGGTTCCGTGATCCAGACCGACACGCAGCGTCAGTCGACCACCGACAAGTCGGCGGCGAATGCGACGCACTTCAACAGCATGATCGCCAGTGTCACCAATGTCGACGACATCATGTCCGATCCGATTGCCGTCAGCTATATCAGAAACAGCATGCAGATCGCGGACAGCGTCTCCGATGCGACGTTGAGAACCTTCCTCGTCGATCCTGCGGCGGCCAGCGCCCAGGGCTACAGCGATGTCCACGATCTCTTCAATTTCAAGACGGACGGCTCGGTCGCGACCCTCTATTCCGCGCAGACGGCCGCGCAAAGCGCGAGCACTGCCAGCAAGGCCGATGACGCGGCTGTCTATTACCAGGCGACCATCGCCGGTATTTCCAATGTCGATCAATTGCTGGCTGACCAGAAGCTGAACAATTTCGTCCGCAACGCCTTCGGCATTCCTTCGACCGTCACCGACCTCGCTCTTCGCGATATCCTGACCGATCAGAGCGGCACCGGCACCTATGCCGACGTTGCTGCCGCCTTCAATTTCAAGGCGGACGGCACGCTCGAGGACGGCATGCCGGCGCAAACGGACAGCCAGGTCACCAACATCAAAATTGCCGCCACAGCGCGTACGAACGACTATTCCGCCAGGATGGGGACGATCGCCAATGTCGATGATCTCATCGCCGATCCGGCCATCACCAATTTCCTGAAAAGCACCTACAATCTGCCGTTCGACATCTCGGACGCCGAACTGAAGGGTATCCTCACCGATTCGACGGCGGCCGCCGCAGCCGGCTACGCCGATCTCAATGCCGATTTCAACTTTGCTGCCGATGGCTCGCTTCCAGCCGTCAGCTCGGTCCAGACCGCCGCTCAGGCGCAGACCACCAATGACAACTATATGGCGCGCTATGACGACGAGCGCGACGAGGCCATCGCCGAGGTCGCTTCCAACTACAAGAGCATGATGGCCGACAGCACCAGTCTGCTCGATTTCTCCGAAATCGACAGCGTCAATGATTTTCTGCGCACCAATGCCTCTGCCGACTTCACCAAGAGCAACGACAATCTGCCGGATCCCTTTCATGTGGCGCTGCAAGCCTTCGGCCTGACGGACCAGGAGGTGTCGCGCTCGATGATGCGCAAGATCCTGACGAGCGATGCCTACGACCCGAACGGCTATGTCGCCTCGCTGAAGGACGAACGCATCACCAATCTCGCCCGCGCCTTCAACTTCGGCCCGGACGGCAAGGCGGCTTCACCCTTCCAGGCGCTTCCCGACGCGACCATGGCCAAATACGCCACCGACTACAAGGCGCATATGACCATGCTGCTGAAGGCCGGCCCGGTAAAGGACAAGGCGGCGAAGGACGCGACCGCCGAGGTGGATTATTTCGCCAAGACCATGGCCAAGGTGAAGTCGCTCGACGATTTCCTGGACGACAGTCGCCTCACCGATCTGGTGCTGAAGGCGAACAACCTCGATCCCAAGGATTACGACAAGGCGACGCTGAAGAAGATCTTCACCTCAGATCCCGACGACAAGAAAAGCTACCTCAACACCAAGGCCGATGCTCGCTTCAAGGATATCGTAGCCGCCTTCAACTTCGACAAGGACGGCAATCTGACCCGTGCCAAGATCGGCACGATCCAGAACAAGGCGGCCGAGGAGAACACCCAGGAGCTTTACCTCCAGCAGACGCTGGAAACCCAGCAGGGCGAAAGTAATGATGGCGTCCGCCTGGCGCTCTATTTCAGCCGCAAGGCCTCCAGCATCACCTCGATCTTTTCGATCCTCGGCGACAAGGCTCTGTATCAGGTGATCACGACAGCCTACAGCCTGCCGTCGCAGATCTCCGGCATGGACGTCGCCAAGCAGGCCGACCTCATTAACCGCTTCGTCAAGCTCGAGGATCTCCAGGATCCGAAGAAGGTCGACAAGCTGCTGCGCCGCTTCACCGCGATGTACGACGTCCAGAACAGCACCCAGCAATCGCCGGCGCTGCAGATCCTGACTGGCGGCGGCTGATAGCAGTCCTATTGCTCTTCAGTTTCAATGATTTGCCCCTCACCCTAACCCTCTCCCCGTTCTGACGGGAGAGAGGACGTGCCCTGCGAGACGTTGGCGCGGGACGGAGAGGTCACGGCTCGACCCCGGTCGGTGCCGGCAGGCGGATGAGGGGCTGTCCTCTCCCCGACCGCCATCTTTAAACGTCGAGGCTGACGACTTTTCCAGGGTTCATGACACCAGCCGGATCGAAGGCCCGCTTAATCCGGCGCATCAGCTCGATTTCGATCGCCGGCCGGATCGCCGCCAGTTCGTCGCGTTTCAGTTGGCCGATGCCGTGTTCGGCCGAGATCGAACCGCCATGGGCGAGCACCAGCCCGTGCACGATGTGGTTCATTTCGCGCCAGCGGGCGATGAAGGCCGCCTTGTCGGCGCCGACCGGCTGGGAAATATTGTAATGGATATTGCCGTCGCCCATATGGCCGAAGGCACAGATGCGGGCTCCGGGCATCGCCGCCATGACGGCCTCTTCGGCCTCGGCGATGAAATGCGGGATCCTCGACACCGGCACGGAGACGTCGTGCTTGATCGATCCGCCTTCCGGCTTCTGGGCATCCGACATGCTCTCGCGCATGTGCCAGATGGCCTTCTGCTGGGCGACGGATGAGGCGATCGCCGCATCGAGCACCAGACCGGCCTCAAAACCCTGTTCGAGCACGCCGTTCATCATCCGCTCCGCCGTCTCGGCCGAATCCGACGTCGAAATATCGATCAGCACGTACCAGGGATAGGCCGCTTCCAGCGGATCGCGCACCCCGTCGATATGGCGCGTGGTGATCTCGACGCCGAAACGCGGCATCAGCTCGAATCCGGTGAGCGAGGTGCCGCAGAGGCTGGCGGCAAGGTTGAAGAGACCCAGCGCGTCCTCGACCGAATTGAGGCCGGCGAATGCCACCTGATGGCCGAGCGGCTGGGGAAACAGCTTCAGCACCGCGCCGGTGATGATGCCGAGCGTGCCTTCGGCGCCAATGAAGAGATCGCGCAGGTCGTAGCCGGTATTGTCCTTCTTCAGCCGGCGCAGGCCATCCCAGACCTCGCCGGTCGGCAGCACCACTTCGAGGCCGAGGCAGAGCTGGCGCATATTGCCGTAGGCCAGCACTGCCGTGCCGCCGGCATTGGTGGAGAGATTGCCGCCGATGCGGCAGGAGCCCTCCGAGCCGAGCGACAGTGGAAACAGCCGCCCATGCGCCTCGGCTGCCTTCTGCACATCGGCAAGAATGGCGCCGCCGTCGGCGACCAGCACGTTGGCCACCGGATCGACATCGCGAATCCTATTCATGCGCTCCAGCGACAGGATGATATCGGACTGGCCCGCGCGCGGCGTCTGGCCGCCGACGAGGCCGGTATTGCCGGTCTGCGGCACGATTGCGGTTCCGGTCTCGGTGGCGAGCTTCATGATATCAGAAACCTCCTCGACCGAGCCGGGCTTTAAGAGGAGAGGGAGGAGCCGTGGTAGAGCCCGCGGTTTTCGATCAGATGCGGCGCCAGGTCGGCCTCGCCACGCAGCGCGTATTTGTCGCCGACGATGGCGGCGAAGCGGTCGAGAAGATCGGTGGAAATGCCGGGGCTGCTCATCGGGTCGATCCTCTGTCGCTTCTATCGGCTCTGTCAGTGGCGCGGGGCGGCAGCCCTTTGCAGGCGGTCGTTGATCGCCTCGCCCAGGCCGTCGTCTGGAATGGGCGAAAAGGCGATGCTCGAAACGCCGCTGGCATCGGCCCGTTTCATGTAGTCGAAAAGATTGGCCGCCGCTTCCGCAAGATCGCCGCGCGGGCTGAGGTCGAGAACGATGCGTGCGTCGCGCGCGCCTTCGATCGCCGCGCCGCCGAAGGCGATCAGCGCCTCGCCGGGTTCCACCGCGCTCGCATTGAGACGCACGCTGGCGCCCGGCGCATAATGCGAGGCGAGCATGCCAGGCGCCTCGATGGCCGCCGATGCCTTTTTGGCCCGCAGCAGCGGCCTGCCGGCGACACGCTCGATTTCCCGCGCCGCGAGGCCGCCGGGCCGAAGCAGCCTCACCCGGTCGCCCTCCACCTTGACGATCGTCGATTCGACGCCGACCGTGCTCGGGCCCGCATCGAGGATCAACGGAATCTTCGCGCCGAGATCGGCCTCGACATGGGCAGCACTCGTCGCGCTGATGGCGCCCGAGGTATTGGCGCTCGGGGCTGCGAGCGGCCGGCCGAAGGCGCCGATCAGGGCGCCGGCGAAACCCTTCGGCACGCGCACGCCGACGCTGTCGAGACCGGCGGTCGCCAGCGAATGGATCGGGCTTTCGGCCTTGAGCGGCAACACAAGCGTCAGCGGACCGGGCCAAAAGGCTTCGGCGAGCGCTCGCGACACCGGATCGAACTCGGCATGGTGTTCGGCCATGGCAAGGTCGGCCATGTGACAGATCAGCGGATTGAAGCGCGGCCGGCCCTTCGTCTCGTAGATGCGGGTGATGGCGGCGGGGTTGGTGGCGTCGGCCGCAAGGCCGTAGACGGTCTCGGTCGGCATGGCGATGGCGAAGCCGTCGGCAAGAGCGGCTGAGGCCGCTTCGAGCGCCGCCTGCCTGTCTGCCTCTATGTCGATGATGCGTGCCATGTGCTGCCCGGATTGATCCCGGCAGTCATTAGGCTTTCCATCGCCGCCGATCAATCGCTGTTATAGCTGCCGGATGATTTCGCGCAGCTGTTCGTTGCGGGCACCGAGCAGCAGGACGTTGCGGATCGCCGCCTGTGGGTCGTGGGTGCGGAAGAGCAACCCATTGCCGCGCACCGACCGGTCGATGGTCATCCTTTCGGAGGAATCCTCGCCCGGTTTTATCGCGACGGCGAAATACATGCGGGAATAGCCGACGTCGATGCGTTGGAAGAAATTGTCGTTGTCGCCGATGTCGGAATAGAAATTCGCAATATAAAAGGCCCAGCTCACCTCGTCATAATGGGCGAACTTCGTGCGCGCGGCGGTAACATGGCAATAGCCGAGATGCGGGCTGTCCTCCAGCGTCCGGTGGAAGACCATCTTCGGAAACTGGATCGAGTGGTGAAAGCCGTTGATGTGCTGATGCGTTTTTTCGCCGGCCACCTGCAGCTTGCGGCCGGTCTTTGCCGCGACCTCGTCATGGGTGAGGTAGCGCTTTTCCTCTGCCAGCCAGTGCCGCCGTTCGCGCGGGATGCGGCCGGTGCGCAGGAATTCGGAATGGGCGGCAATCGGCTGCGGCTCCCGCAATCTGCTGGTGTCCTTCGCATCGAAATAGCGGAGTCTGGCCATGGTTCGCGTTCTTCGGTCGGTCTGATTCATCGCAAGGATAGGGTCCTATGCTTAAGGCGGTGTTAACATGGTTTCGGCCGGCCACCGGCTGCCGGCAGGTGTGAAGGGATGTCGCAAATGCGACGGCGATCGGCATCCGGCAGCCGACCTCTTTGTGAAACGGGGCTTTACGCCATGTCGCAATTGACGATAATTGCCCGGAGAGTCGGCGATGCGATCAATTGGGGCGGGCCGTCACAGCCTTGCCGCATCCTGTCGTCAATTTCGAAGCCGATGTCGCATTGCAACCAAGCAGCAGGCGGGCTCGGTGATTAAATGACGCCATGAACAATTCTCCAAAAGGAGAAGGAAGCGGGCGCGCTTCCGCGGTTCTTCCCGCTTAACGGCGGCAGCCGGATGCACGAGGATATGAAGATGGATATTCGCAGCAACGTTTTGCGTCAGCTCAAGAACCGCCGTGAGGGCTTCAGCCTCGAGCAGCCGTTCTACATCGACGAGGATTATTTCCAGCTCGACATGGAGATGATCTATTATCGCGACTGGCTGTTCATGGGCCATGATTGCGAGCTGCCGAAGCCGGGAGCCTATTTCACCGTCCAGATCGGCCGCTATCCCGTCGTCATCGTGCGCGGCCGCGACAATGTCATCCGCGCCTTCCACAATAGCTGTCGCCATCGCGGCTCGCGCGTCTGCACCAAGGAGCACGGCTCCTCCGTGCGTCTCGTCTGCCCCTATCATCAGTGGACCTATGATCTCGACGGCAAGCTCGCCTTCGCCCGCCATATGGGCGATGATTTCGACAAGACCGGCTTCAACCTGAAGCCCGTCCATTGCGAAAGCGTGGCCGGCTATATCTTCATCTGCCTCGCCGACACCGCCCCGGATTTCCAGACGGTGCGCGACAAGGTCGAGCCCTACATGGCGCCGCATCGGATCGGCGAGACCAAGGTCGCCTTCCAGAGCACGATCATCGAGAAGGGCAACTGGAAACTCGTCTGGGAAAACAACCGCGAGTGCTATCACTGCGCCGCCAATCACCCCGAACTCTGCCGCACCTATCCCGAAGCGCCGAGCGTCACCGGCACCGACGGCGGCGCCGACGATCCCGAAATCGCCGGCCATTGGGCGCGCTGCGAGGCCGCCGGCCTGCCGAGCAAGTTCCAGATTTCCCCGGACGGTCAGTTCCGTACCGCCCGCATGCCGTTGATCGAAGATGCCGAGAGCTACACCATGTCCGGCAAGCCGGCCGTCAAGCGCCGGATCGCCGACGATATCTCGATCAGCCATATCGGCACCATGCTGCTCTTCCACTATCCGACGACCTGGAACCATCTGCTCGGCGACCATGCCATCTCCTTCCGCGTGCTGCCGCTCAGCGCCAATGAGACGGCGGTGACGACCAAGTGGCTCGTCCATAAGGACGCGGTCGAGGGCGTGGATTACAATCTCGAGGAACTGACGCATGTCTGGACCGAGACCAACGATCAGGATCGCCGCATCGTCGAAGAGAATGCCTTCGGCATCCACTCGCCCGCCTACGAGCCCGGCCCCTATTCTTCCCTGCACGAGGGCGGCGTTATGCAGTTCCTCGAATGGTATTCGAACTTCATGGTGAACCGGCTGCAGGGCGACCAGGCGAAGATCTCCGCCGTCGCCTGATGCATGTCGCCTGCAATTAAGGCCGGTTCAGATCCGCCGATCTAAAACAGAAACGCAGCCGGTCCCCGGCTGCTCTCGGAACCATTCAGCCACGAACGCGTTGCGTGGCAGGCGGTGATCGCCGTTGAATGGGAGAGAAGAATGATCGGGCTGAAAAACAAAATCGCGACTGCAATTCTCACTGCCGCCGTCGTGCTGACGGGCTTTGCCCCGTCGCAGGCAATCCAGATGCCCACCGCCCCGCAGGTGGAGAAATCCTCCGCCGTCGAGGAGGTCCAATACCGCCGCTATTATCGCCGCGACTATTACCGGCCCGGCTATCGCCCCGGCGCCTATTACCGCCCCGGCTGGTACGGCGGCTATCGCGGCTACAGCTATTACCGCCCGGGCTATCGCCGCTATAACGGCTACTGGTACCCGCTCGCCGCCTTCGGCGCCGGCGCGGTCATCGGTGGTGCCATTGCCGCGCAGCCGCGTTACGTCGCGCCGGGACCCCGGATGGGTTCAAGCCACGTGGCCTGGTGCGCCAACCGCTACCGCTCCTATCGCGCCTACGACAACACCTTCCAGCCCTACAACGGCCCCCGCCAGCAGTGCTATTCGCCTTATTGAGGTGAGGTAAGGGAAGCGCGACGCGAGTTGGTTACTCCGCCATCCTCGGCCTCGAGCCGAGGATCCATGCCCGCTGCTGATGGAGGCCAAGGTGGATCCTCGGGTCAAGCCCGAGGATGACGGAGGGTGGGGTAAGCTCTGCGCCTAATTCCCTGAGATATCCGGGTCAGAAGCGCCCGCAGCGGGAGACACGATTGCGCAGCGACTGTGTTGGACGGCTCCCGTCCGTCGGCTTTCGTTTTGAAACATGACTATCGGCTCAGCTGACCAAGCCCGAGTCACCACGCCGGACGGTACCAGCAGCCGCTCATGGACCTGCGCATGCAGGGGAAAGAGAGGCCGGCATGCAAGAGCCCGTGAGCCCATTTCATCGTCGGCTGCGAAGCTCAGTGAACGACAGTGATTACCGAAATGCCAGCTTCGTCGGCGGCACGGATAAGCGCTGCTCGCGCAGCCTGAGCCGGAATCTCCCCGTGTATTGCGTCCCGGCAAGCCATAATCGCCATGAGATATTCTTCTCCATCGTCGATTGGCCAGCCAACGGTCAGCATCTCGGCGGCCTGCACGAGAGTTGCGACGAGCTTGTATTTTTCCGGCCCACTCACAACGAGCATCAGAGGGGCAAACTCTCCGGATGTGCACCATTTCATGACATTAGGTCTCCCCACGGTAAATATATTAGTAACCGTGCAAGAACCGTTCCGGGCGAGGTGGCGGCATGAACCAGCCGATCATCCGAGCGTCGATCGATGGAATTGCCCGCCATCGCCGAGGCCAAACATCAGATGGAGGAAGCGGTCGCAATACTGAAAGTGGCGGCGCCCCGTGCTGCTTCGACGGAAGAGTTGGCCGGAGCATCACCCCACCCTCCGTCATCCTCGGCCTTGAGCCGAGGATCCATGCCTGCTGCTGATGGAGATCGGGGTGGATCCTCGGCTCAAGGCCGAGGATGACGGAGGGCGGGGAAGCTCCGCGGCAAGCACCTTGAGCTTTGCTGGAATAGCCACGGAAAAGCCCCAGCAGTCAGAGCACCTCTCACATTCAAAGAATGTTCACCCGCCGCAGCAGCCACCAGGCAAGCGCGACGGAGCCGACGATGAGGATGACGGCGTATTCCGTGCCGTAGTCGCCGATGGCGAAGGGCAGGTTGGCGGTGTTCATGCCGAAAAAGCCGGTCACCAGCGTCGGCGGCAGCAGGAAGGCGGTCATGATCGACAGCAGATAGAGGTGGCGGTTGGTTTCGGAGGATTGTTTCGAATCGATTTCTTCGTGCAGCAGGCGCGCCCGATCCTGCAGCGCATAGATATCGTGGTCGACCGTTTCCAGCCGGCTCGTCAGCCGCCGCGCCACGTCGTCGAAGCCGAAGGGCATCTCGTCTTCATCGGTCGCCGCCGCCCGGCGCATCAGCGCCAACACCGTGCGCAGATGGCGATGCAGCCGCACCACGGTTCGCCGCACCGGCGCCAGCCGGCGGCGCTCGTCGCGCGGGGCGTTGTCGTAGACGATATCCTCGATCTGGTTCAGCTCTTCGGTGAGTTCGATGACGATGGCGATCAGCGTGCGCTGAAACTCGATCACCAGCAGTTCGAAGAGATCGACCGGCCGCGCAAATTTGCCCGGGTTCTTCTCGATCAGCCCGCGCGCCCGCTCGACGCTGCGCAGCGGCTGCAGCCGCGTGGTGATGATGAAGCGGTCGGACATGGCGAAATGCAGCCAGCCGAGATTGTTGGTGTCCTGGGCGAAATCGCGCTGGCAGTCGACGAGCGTGCCGTAGAGCATCTGCTCGTCGACGGTGATCGCCGCATGCGTGTCATGCGTCGTCAGCGCCGATTTGGCGTCCTCGGTCAACCCGTCGAGCGTCTCGAGCAAAGCCGGCACGCGGGCGTCGACCAGGTTGAGATGCAGCCAGTAGAAACAGTTGTCGGCGGTCAGCTCCGCCACCGTCGCGCTGTTGTTCAGCCGCACCGCGGTCTTGTCATCCGGCGAGAAACGATAGGCCCAGACGAAACCGGGGATGGTGACGGGCAATGTATCCATTGTTCGCCGGTCCTTTGCGAAGGCGATGTCATTCTAGAAATTCTCCATGACGTCCATTTGTGCAACTGCGCAAGAGCAAACCGCCATGTCGGGTAAACTATCGCACGCCAGGCCGGGAAATCGAAATTGACGTTTACGTAAAAATCAATTAGCCCTTGCCTCGGAGGGGCTTTGCACGAAGTGCAGGCCGGTCCCATGGAGGAGAAAGCATGTATAAGGCGCCCGTCGAGGAAATCGCGTTCACGTTGAAGCATGTAGCGGATATGGGGGAGGCGCTGTCGAACGGTCTTTTCGGCGATCTCGGCGAAGATCTGGTCGACGCCATCCTCTCGGAGGCGGGACGTTTTGCCACAGAGGAGGTGGCGCCGCTCGCCGACATCGGCGACCGCCAGGGCGCCCGCCTCATCGACGGCAAAGTCAGTCTGCCGGATGGCTGGCGCGATCTTTACCGCAACTGGATCGCCGGCGGCTGGAACGGGCTGACGGCGCCCGAAGCCTTCGGCGGCCAGGCCCTTCCCGACATGCTGAATGTCGCGGCGTTGGAAATGTGGAATTCCGGGTCCATGGCCTTTGCGCTCGCCCCGACGCTGACGATGGGCGCCATCGAGGCGGTCAGCACGCATGGCAGTGCCGCGCTGAAAGACAAATATCTGGCAAAGATGGTGTCCGGCGAATGGACCGGCACGATGAACCTGACGGAGCCGCATGCCGGCTCCGATCTCGGCGTGCTGAAAGCCCGCGCCGAGCGGCGCGCCGACGGCAGCTACCGCATCTTTGGCCAGAAGATCTTCATCACCTGGGGCGAGCATGACGCGGCCGACAATATCATCCACTTGGTGCTGGCCCGGCTGCCGGATGCGCCGGCCGGCACACGCGGCATCTCGCTCTTCCTCGTGCCGAAATTCCTGGTGAACGACGACGGTTCGCTTGGTGCCCGCAACGATCTCTTCTGCCATTCCCTGGAACACAAGCTCGGCATCCACGGTTCGCCGACCTGCACGATGATCTATGGCGACGGCCGGTTCGGCGGCGAAAAGGGTGCGATCGGCTGGCTGGTCGGCGAGGAGAACAAGGGGCTCGCCTGCATGTTCACGATGATGAACAATGCGCGTCTCGCCGTCGGCATGCAGGGCGTGGCGATCTCGGAGGCGGCCACCCAGAAGGCGCTGGCCTATGCCAGGGAACGCACGCAGGGCAGGGCGCCGGGTTCGACCGGCGCCGGCATGAGCCCGATCGTCGACCATCCCGACGTCGCCCGTATGCTGCTCACCATGAAGGCGCTGACCCAAGGTTCGCGCGCCATCTCCTATACGTGCGCCCATGCGCTCGACATGTCGCGCCGGGCAGGCGATAGCCGCCATTGGCAGGAGCGCGCCGCGCTTTTGACTCCGATCGCGAAGTCGTTTTCAACCGATGCCGGCGTCGAGGTCGCCTCGCTCGGCATTCAGGTGCATGGCGGCATGGGCTTCATCGAGGAGACGGGTGCCGCGCGTTATCTGCGTGATGCCCGCATCGCGCCGATCTATGAGGGCACCAACGGCATCCAGGCGATCGACCTCGTCACCCGCAAGCTGCCGCTTTCCGGCGGCGATCAGGTCATGGGCTTCATCGCCGAATTGAAGGTGATCGCCGAGGCTGTCGGCCGCTCCAATCTCGATGGTTTCGGCGAGACTGCCGCCAGACTCGGCGCCGCGATTTCAGATCTCGAAGAGACGACCGCCTGGCTTCTGGCAGCACTTACCGATGGGAGGGCCGCCGAGGCGCTAGCCGGGGCCACTCCCTATCAGCGCCTGTTCGGCCTCGTGCTCACCGGCTGTTATCTCGCTAAGGGTGCTCTGGCCGAAAGCGGCGACGGCAAAGGCGAGGGCCGCATCGCGCTCTGCCGCTTCGCCGCCGAAAACCTGCTTGCCGAGACCACGGCCCTTCGCGACCGGGTCGTCAACGGCGCGGCGAGCCTCGCCGCCGCCCGCATCCTGCTTGCCTGACAGGCCCCATGAGTTCTGAGGAGATCCTATGACCGACCACATCATCGTCGAGCAGCCTTCCGCCCATCCCGGCGTTCAGCTCATTCGCTTCAACCGGCCGGAAAAGAAGAACGCCTTCACACGGGCGATGTATCGCACCATGACCGATGCGCTCACCGCCGCCAATGGGGACGCGAATATCAGAGTGACGGTCTTTCTCGGCACCGAAGGCAGCTTCTCGGCCGGCAACGATATCGGCGATTTTCTTGCCACTGCCATGGGCGGCAGCATGGGAGACGAGCTGATCGATTTCCTCTATGCGCTCGCCAGATCCGAAAAGCCGCTGGTGTCAGGGGTCGACGGCCTGGCGATCGGCATCGGCACCACCCTCAACCTGCATTGCGACCTGACGATCGCCTCCGACCGCAGCCAGTTCCGCACGCCTTTCGTCGATCTGGCTTTGGTGCCGGAAGCGGCTTCCAGCCTGATCGCGCCGCGTGTGATGGGCCACCAGCGCGCCTTTGCCATGCTGGCCGCCGGCGAGGCCTTCAGCGCCGAGGAAGCCCGCGAGGCCGGCCTCATCTGGAAGGTAACGACGCCGGACGAGGTGGAGAATGCCGCACTTGCCGCGGCTGCGAAACTCGCAGCCAAGCCACCGGAAGCCTTGAAGATCGCCCGCGATCTCATTTGCGGCTCCCGCGAAGAGATCATCGCCCGCATCGATGTCGAGGCCCGTCATTTCGCCGCGCGCCTGAAAAGCGCCGAAGCCCGGGCGGCCTTCGAAGCCTTCATGGGCCGATGAACGGCGGCCTGGGGGCAAACCGATACCGATTATACCATCGGCACATTGAAGACCTCTCCGGCCCTGAGCGGCCGGAACCGGTCCGAGGCAATATCATGCTCGCGCATCGCGTCTTGCAACGCTCGTACCGGCGCATCGACCGCTTCATTCGTCAGTTGGAACGTGGCGAAGTGATGCCCGGCCACATAGGCCGCATTTGCCAACTTCATCCCGATCACCGCCTCCTCAGGATTCTGGTGCTGCCCTTTCATGAACCATCGCGGCTCATAGGCGCCGAACGGTAAGATGGCCAGGCGAAAGCCGCCGTGTTTCCGCTGTACCGCTTTGTAATTGATGCCGTGGTGAAAGCCCGTATCGCCGACGTGATAGATCTTGCCGGCTGGCGTCGACAAGACGAACGAGGCCCAGAGCGCCATCCGGCGATCGGCGGTTCCGCGGGCGGACCAATGGTGGGCAGGCTCCGCATCGATGCTTATTCCGGCGTGCGAGATGCGCTCGCCCCAGTCCATCGATGTCGTCTGCAGATCGGGCACGGCGCGGCGGATGATCGTGTCGTTGCCGAGCGGCGTCACGACACGCGGCCGATGCTTCGCATGCAAGCGTTTGAGCGTTGCGATATCGAGATGGTCATAATGATTGTGCGATACCAGCACGAGATCGATCGGCGGCAAATCATCGAACGCGATGCCCGGTTCGACGACGCGTCTGGGTCCGGCAAAGGTGAAGGGGCTGACGCGCTCCGACCACACCGGATCGGTGAGAATATTGAGCCCGGCGACCTGCACCAGCATTGTTGCATGCCCAACCATGGTCACCCGCAGGCCTTCGCCGTCTACGCTTGGACCCGGTTTTGCCGCCGCAAATGGACTTGGGACCGACCGCGGCCACCGCTCGCGGCCGCCGCCGAATTGCCATCGCAAGAGTTCGCGGAAACCAAGCGGCTCGATACCTTCGGGATTGAAGAAGTACGTTCCGTCGAAGTGATCGGACACCGGGCCCGCATAGTAAGGATTGCGTCTTTTGGTCTTGCGCATTCGGAATCGGTTTCCTTGGCCGAGGATAGGATGAGTTTAAGCCTGTCGGCTTGAAATCTGAATCCTATCCTCGATTAACGCGTCAGACCGAGGCCGGAAACTCGTTGACCTTACGCAGGAGGCTGTCGACCAGCCGCTCCGGCAGGTAGCGGCGAAGCGAGCGGACCTGACGCGACTGCTTGCCGGCGGAATAGCGCAGCTTCGGCTTCTTCGCGGTTGCGGCTTTCACGACCATGTCGGCGACGACCTCAGGCGCGTCGCCCGTCTCCACCCACTTGCGCATCAGCGCTTCGCTGCGGGCGCGTTCCGAAGCATAGACCGGAAGAGGTTGGTCTGCTCGCGTCAGATTTTCCTCGAAGGATGTTCTGGTGACGCCGGGTTGGACGAGAACAACACGAATGCCGAAGTTGCGCACTTCATGATCGAGCGATTCCGAGTAGCCCTCGAGCGCATGTTTGGTCGAGGCATAGAAGGCGTTGTACGGAGCCGGGATGAGGCCGAGGATCGAGCTCATGTTGATGATCCGGCCGCTCTTTTGCTTCCTCATGACCGGAAGTACCGCATTGGCGACGCGCGCCACGCCGAAGACGTTGACGTCGAAAAGCCGCTGGGCCTGGGCGATGGAGGATTCTTCCGCGCCGCCGATGAGGCCGATGCCGGCATTATTGACGACGAGATCGAGCCGGCCGGTTTGCCGCACGACCTCCGCAACAGCCGCCTGCACCGAGGCTTCCTCGGCCACATCACAGATCAACATCGTTATCCCGGGCCTGTTGGCGGCCGGTTTGCGGCTGGTCCCGAACACGCGGTAGCCGGCCTTCACCAGAGATTCCGCGGTTGCAAGGCCGATGCCTGAGGATGCACCGGTGACCAGTGCAACGCTTCTGTTTCTGTCGGTCATATTGTCAGCTTCCAAAAGAGTGGATCATCGTTGGCCGATCTGTTACTATCTTTTCGATATCGTGTCACTATCGAAAAGATACTAAATGAAAAATAATCCGATTCCCCGATGCCCGGTCGCCCGCGGCCTTCAATCCGTCGGCGATGCGTGGAGCATTCTCGTTTTGCGCGACGCCCATACGGGCCTCACCCGCTTCGACCAGTTCAGGAAGAGCCTCGGCATCGTGCCGACCATGCTGACGAAGCGTCTCAAGGCGCTGACGGAGGACGGTCTGCTGGAGAAGCGCCTCTATTCCGAACGGCCGCCCCGCGAAGAATATGTCCTCACGGAAGCAGGTCGCGATTTTCTGCCTGTGCTGATGATGATCGGGGCTTGGGCGCACCGCCATTGCGATGGCGAACTCGCCCGCTATGTCGATGTCGAGTCAGGATCGGAGATCGAGCCGATCGCAATCGATGCCGTCACGGGTGCAAAGCTCGGAACGCGGCCAATGCGCATGAGTTTGCAGCGGGGAAGCGAACCGGGCGATCGATGAGATGTGTTTGACGCTCTGGATGTCGCGATCGCTTCGGCCGCCAAGCGTGAGGCAGCGGCCTATTTCTCCAGCGTCGCTACCACCTCGACATGCGAGGTCCAGAGGAACTGGTCGATTGGCGTCACCCCGGTAATGCGGTAGCCGCCCTCGACGAGGATCTGAAGGTCGCGCGCCAGCGTCAGCGGATTGCAGCTGACGGCTGCGATCTTCTTCACGCCTGAGCGGGCAAGTTCCTTGCACTGAAACTCCGCGCCGGCGCGTGGCGGGTCGAAGACGACCATGTCAAAGGGCTTGAACTCCTGCGTCATCAAAGGGCGGCGGAAGAGGTCGCGTTTTTCGACGCTCACCGGCTTCAGCCCCTGGGTCTTGCGGGCGGCCTGGTCGAGTGCGGCGAGCGCCGCTGCCTCGGCCTCGACCGCATGCACGCGGCCGATGCGGGCCAGCCGCAGCGAAAACGTGCCGGTGCCGGCGAAGAGATCGGCGATCCGCTTGGCCTTGCCGGCATGGGCAAGCACCAGCTCCGCCATTGCCTCTTCCGCCGGCTTGGTCGCCTGGGCGAAGCCGCCGGGCGGCGGCGAAACCTCGACGCCGCCGAAATCGATAAGCGGCTTGGCCGGCTCGACGAGGATTTCGCCGTTCACAGTCACACGGGCGATGCCGCGCAGGCCGAGCACGGTCTCGATCGCCTTGCGCCGCTGCGGGTCGGGGAGTTTCTTGATGTCGTCGGCTGCTATATCGAGGCCGGATAGCGTCTCGAGCACCGCGACCCGGAAGGGTTCGGCGCTGGTCGCCAGCGCTGCGGCAATCGCCTTGATCGCCGGCAGCCGGGCGACGATCCCTGCCGACGAGATCGGACATTCCTCGATGGCGACGATATGATGGCTTTCGGCCTGGTTGAAGCCGATCAACATATCCTTCTCGGTCTTGCGCGCCGCAAACACCACGCGCCGGCGCTCGCCCGGCCGGGCCGGAACGATCTCATTGACCTCCGGCGTCAGCCCCTTGGATTTGAGTGCATCGACCACCAGCTGCCGCTTGAAGGCGCGGTAGGGGGCATCCGCCAGATGCTGCAGCGTGCAGCCGCCGCAGGTGCCGTTAACGCCGTCGGGACCGAAATGCCGGCAAGGCGGCTCCTGCCGGTCGGGCGAGGGCGTCGTGATCGACATGATCGTGCCCTGACTTTTGACGCGGGCGATCGCCACCGTTTCCCCGGGAAGGGAAAAGGGCACATAGACCGGTCCGGCGGCGCTGCCGGCAATGCCGTCGCCCTGGGCGCCGAGCTTCTCGATGGTGACGGTTTCGGTGCTCACGGTTTCAATCCTGCCAGAAGGAATTCCTGATTGCCGTCGCCGCCGGCAATCGGGGAGGGGATGAGGCCGAGGCTTTTCCAGCCCATGTCCTCGGCGAACCAGCGCTCCAGTTCGGCAGCGACGGCGGGCGCAGAGGCGGGGTCCTTCAACAGTCCGCCCTTGCCGATCGCTTCGCGCCCGGCCTCGAACTGCGGCTTGACCAGCAGCACGGCGATGGCGCCCGGCGAGGCGATATCAAGAGCCGGCGCCAGCGCGAGCTTCAGTGAGATGAATGAGACATCGGAGACGATGAAGCTGGCGGGGTGGCCGATATCCTCGGCCGTCAGGTTGCGGGCGTTGAGGCCTTCCCGGTTTGTCACCCGCGGGTCGCCTGAGATGCGCGGATGCATCTGCCCGTGGCCGACATCGATCGCCGTGACATGCGCCGCACCCCGCTGCAGTAGCACCTCGGTGAAGCCGCCTGTGGACGCGCCGATATCGAGACAGTGATGGCCGGCCGGGTCGAGCCGGAAATGGTCGAGGGCGCTAGCAAGCTTCAATGCGGCGCGCGAGACGTAATCCTGCGCCGGATCGTCAATGGCAATATCGGCGTCGGCGCCAAAGAGCGCGCCGGCCTTCGTCACCACCTGGCCGGCGATCCGGACGGTGCCGCGCTGCACGGCGTCACGCGCCCGCGAGCGGCTGGCAAAGAGGCCGCGGGAGACGAGCAGCTGGTCGAGGCGTTGGCTGTTTTGATCGGACATCGGCTGTGAATGACCGGCAAAGCCGCCGGTTGCAAGCATTTTGTTCCAGGATCGCCATGACCGTCGGAGCTTTCGGACGCCGGAAGCAGATAATCGTCGGGCTCGCCGTGGCTGCAGCGCGCATTTAAGCAAATTTAAAGCCTGCCCGCATAGGGTCGGCTCGATTGCAGCGGTTCGCTCGAACCTCTCTGGCGCCATGAAGGCGCAGGGCGTCATTACGCCGATCATGTTTCCTATTGAAAAATCTTGGCGGTTGCGCATTGGCGCGACCTGTCTCTCGCCGCGTCGACTGTCGTCAGGAGAAATTCACCGATGTCCGCTAAAAACATATCCTTGAATGGGAAGCTTGCGGCGACGTTCGCAGCCCTCATTCTGATCTTCATGTCCGTCTCCGCCTTCGTCTATTCCAAGGCAACGGCGTCGGCGGCCGCGTCCGCCGAGCAGGGAAAATCGGAGCTGCTCGTCAACCAGATCGACGATGCGCTGCAGGCGATGCTCGAGCAGGCGGTCAACCTGCGCGGCTTCATCCTCTTCCGCAGCGACAGCACTTACGGCGATGTCTTCGCCAACCGCGAGCGCATGCTGAAGGCGATCGCCGCCGCCAAGCAGACGGCCGCGGCCGAGCCGCAGCTGGTCGAGATGATCGACGGCATGCAGAAGGCCGCCGACCTCTATTTCCATGAGCTTGCCGAGCCGCAGACCAAGGCGCGCAAGGAAACCGACATGCCGATCGAAGAGGTCGTCAAGATCGGCGTCAACGCCACCAAGGGTCAGCTCGACGGTTTCCGCCAGGCGTCCGCCAAGATCAAGGCCACCGCCCGCGAAAAGTCGAATGCGCTCGCCGCCATCCGCGCCGATGCCAACAGCGATCTGAAGATGACGCTGATCGCCGGCGGCATCGTCGCCTCGCTTGCCGCCGCCGTACTCGCCTGGCTGATGTCGCGCACCATTGTCCGCCCGGTCGTCGGCATGACCGCGGCCATGGATCGCCTTGCCGGTGGTCAGAACGATCTCGAGGTGCCGGCTGTCGAGCGCGGCGACGAAATCGGCCGCATGGCCCAGTCCGTCCTGGTGTTCAAGCAGGCGGCGATCGAGAAGCTGCGTCTTGCCGGCGAGACCGACCGCATGCGCGGTGACGCCGAGCGCCAGCGCCAGGCAAGCGACGAGCAGAAGGCGCGCGAGGAAGGCGAGCTGCGCTATGCCGTCGACGCCTTGGCCGGCGGTCTAGCCGGCCTTGCCGTCGGCGATGTCGCCGCCCGCATCCAGACGCCGTTCGCGCCGCAATATGACAGCCTGCGCAACGACTTCAACAATGCCGTCGAAAAGCTGCAGGCCGCACTCGAGTCGGTCGGCCGCAACGCTTCGGCGATCAATGCCGGCGCCGGCGAGATCCGCTCGGCCGCCGACGATCTTGCCCACCGCACCGAGCAGCAGGCCGCCGCCGTCGAACAGACTGCAGCAGCGCTCGAAGAGGTGACGACGACGGTGCGCGACAGCGCCAAACGCGCCGAGGATGTCGGCAATCTCGTCGAGCGCACCCGCCTCGGCGCCGAAAAATCCGGCGACGTCGTCCGCAGGGCCGTCTCGGCCATGCAGCAGATCGAAAAATCCTCGGGCGAAATCTCGAACATCATCGGCGTGATCGACGACATCGCCTTCCAGACCAACCTCTTGGCGCTGAACGCCGGTGTCGAGGCGGCGCGTGCCGGTGAGGCCGGCAAGGGTTTTGCCGTCGTCGCCCAGGAGGTGCGCGAACTCGCCCAGCGTTCCGCCAAGGCCGCCAAGGAGATCAAGGACCTGATCACCACATCAGGCACGCATGTGCAGACCGGCGTGTCGCTGGTCGGCGAGACCGGCAAGGCGCTCGAAGCGATCGTCGCCGAGGTGCAGGAGATCAACCGCAACGTCAATGCGATCGTCACCGCCACGCGCGAGCAGTCGATCGGGCTGCAGGAGATCAACACCGCCGTCAACAACATGGATCAGGGCACGCAGCAGAATGCGGCCATGGTCGAGGAACAGACTGCGGCGAGCCATGCGCTCGCCGGCGAGGCAAGCGCCCTGGATGAACTGTTGCGCCAGTTCAAGCTCGGCACCCAGCTTGCCGGTCCGGCCCCGAAGACCGCCGCCGCAACGCCGGCCTCCCGCCCGGTCGCCTCTCCGGCCCGCGCACTCGCCGGCAAGGTCACCAAAGCCTTCGGCGGCCGCCAGGCAACGGCCGCGGTTGCGGTGCAGGAAGACTGGACGGAGTTCTGAGAGGACCCGGGATGGAATGTTAAGTGAAGAGGGCGGTGCAGGAATGCGCCGCCCTTTTTTCGTTGGAGGGACCGCAGAAAACACGAGAACCATACAGCGATCCACTGCGCCGACGACGCGTTTGGCTGGGACATCTCCTCACTCTCCGTCATCCTCGGCCTTGAGCCGAGGATCCATGCCACCCGCGCTGGTGGATGCGGTTTGGATGCTCGGCTCAAGGCCGAGCATGACTGAGGGTGGGGTCGCTGCTGGAGCAAGTACAGCGATGGACGGGCGCAGGAGATGCGCCGTTTTTATAGGCTGGAACTGCATAGAGGGAGCAAGCGGCTGCCCCTCACCCTAACCTTTGCCAGGGTCGAGCCACTAGTCTCGACCCGTCCGCCGGACCCCCGTAAACGAGACGAGGGGACGTGCCCTGCGAGAGGTTGGCGGGGAGGGAGACGCTGCGGATATCTTCCTTCGCCCCGGTTGCGGGGTCCGAAGGACGGGTCGAGACCCGTGGCTCGACCCCGGGCGGTGCCGGCAGGCGGATGAGGGGCCCTTACACGGCACACCCTCACCAATCATTATCCCGCAACCCCAACCGCCACGCCGCGGCCCAGCGCCCGGAATACGGTCGAGACGATCCCGGCCCGATCCAAACCGGCATGGGCGTTCATCGCTTCCGGCTTGGCCTGCTCCATCCAGATGTCGGGCATGACGAGCGAGCGGATCTTCAGGCCGTTGTCGAGCAGGCCTTCACTTGAGAGATATTGCATCACCTGGCTGCCGAAGCCGCCGACGGAGCCTTCTTCGACGGTGATCACCATCTCGTGGTGGCGGGCAAGCTGGCGGATCAGATCGTGGTCGAGCGGCTTGGCGAATCGCGCATCGGCGACCGTCGTCGACAGGCCGGCGGCCTCGAGATCCTCGGCGGCAAGCAGACAGTCGGCAAGCCGGGTGCCGAAGGAAAGCAGGGCTACCTTGGTGCCTTCCTTGACGATGCGGCCCTTGCCGATCTGCAGGATTTCGCCGCGCGCCGGCATGTCGACGCCGACGCCTTCGCCACGCGGATAACGGAAGGAGATCGGCCCGGCGTCATAGGCGGCGGCCGTGCGTACCATGTGTTTGAGTTCGGCCTCGTCGGCCGCCGCCATCACCACGAAGCCGGGCAGGGTGGCGAGGAAGGCGGTGTCGAAGGAGCCGGCATGGGTCGGGCCGTCGGCACCGACGAAGCCGGCGCGATCGATCGGAAAACGCACGGGCAGTCCCTGGATCGCCACGTCGTGCACGACCTGGTCGTAAGCGCGCTGCAGGAAGGTGGAATAGAGCGCCGCGAACGGCTTGTAGCCCTCGGCCGCAAGGCCGGCGGCGAAGGTCACCGCATGCTGTTCGGCAATGCCGACATCGAAGCAGCGCGACGGGAAGGCCTCGGCGAGCTTGTCGAGGCCGGTACCATTCGGCATGGCGGCGGTGATGCCGACGATCTTGTCGTCGAGGGCCGCTTCCTGCACCAGCGCTTCGGCAAAGACGCTGGTATAGCTCGGCGCGTTCGGTTTGACCCGCGCCTGGGCGCCGGTGATGACGTCGAACTTGTTGACGCCGTGATATTTGTCGGCCGCGGCTTCGGCCGGCGGATAGCCCTTGCCCTTCTGGGTGACCACATGGATCAGCACCGGGCCGCGGGCATTGTCGCGCACATTGCGCAGCACCGGCAGCAGATGGTCGAAGGAATGCCCGTCGATCGGCCCGATATGGTAGAAGCCCATCTCCTCGAACATGGTGCCGCCGGTGACGTAGCCGCGAGCATGCTCGACGGCGCGGGTGATGGCGCGATCGATATTCTTGCCGAGATAGGCCGTCAGCTTCTTGCCGAAATCGCGGAAGCCCATATAGGTGCGCCCCGAGGCGAGGCGGGCGAGATAGGCGCTCATTGCCCCTGTCGGCGGCGCGATCGACATGTCGTTGTCGTTGAGGATGACGATGAGGCGCGCATCGAGCGCGCCGGCATTGTTCAGCGCCTCATAGGCCATGCCGGCCGACATCGCCCCGTCGCCGATGACGGCGATGACGCGGCGGTCGGTCTTGTCGAGATCGGCGGCGATCGCCATGCCGAGGCCGGCCGAAATCGAGGTCGAGGAATGCGCCGCCCCGAACGGATCATATTCGCTTTCGGCCCGGCGGGTGAAGCCGGACAGCCCGTTTTCCTGGCGCAGCGTGCGGATGCGGTCGCGCCGGCCGGTGAGGATCTTGTGCGGATAGCATTGATGGCCGACATCGAAGATCAGCCGGTCGTCAGGCGTGTCGAAGACGCTGTGAATGGCGATCGTCAGCTCGACCACGCCAAGACCGGCGCCGAGATGACCGCCGGTGCGCGACACCGCATCGATCATTTCGTCGCGGACCTCGCGGGCGAGCTGCGGCAGGTCGCGATCCTCGAGCTTGCGCAGGTCGGCAGGGTAAGTGACCTGGTCGAGCAGAGGGGTCTTCGGCGGATGTGTCACGGGCGGCGCTCTTTCTTACTTTTCCTTGTACCGCTTTATTCGATTAGAACGAGGCAAAACAAGTGATTTCAGGAACCGAAGGTTTTCACCTTAGAGCATGGCGGAAAAATGTGTGAGGGGTTTCCGGAGTTATCACATTCTATTTCCGTAAGTTGCATTCGCCTGATCTTGGCCTGGTGCCGCCCCGGTTTTCCGCCCCGCCGGTCGAACGCGCAAAGGGGCGGCGAGCCGCTTGAATATGACACGGAATGGTAGCAATGTTGCCGCACCGACTGGGGGATCAGGTCATGGGAACGATTGTTGCAGCGCATGCCTATGTGAACAACGAGGTCGCCTATGTGGCCTGGGATATCGACGCCAAGATCGACGGATGCCTCGGCTTTGAGGTCGTGCGCGTCTATCTCGACGAGCAGGGAAACGTGGCGAAAAAGTCCGATGGTAGCGAGGATCGCGTGACCTGCGCCGCCTGGGTCGCCTTCAAGGGGCAGCGCAATCCGCATTGGCTGCCGCAGACGACGTCGCTCTGGCCGGTCCAGAAGCTATCCTGGCGCGATCTGACGCTGCGCAAGCGGCGCAACGAAATGCGGCGGCGACCGGACGAGGTGCGGGTGCGTTACGAGATCCGCCCGCTCGGCGATCTGAAGCCGGGTATGCAGGCCGCCCCGGATCCGACGCCTGATCTTGTCGAGATCAACAAGCGCGACGACAACGGCAGGCCGATCAAGAAGGTTGACGGCACCTTCGAGAAAATCGCGGTCAAGGCCTATGAGGGTCCGCCGCGACCGCTCGGTTATCTCGGGCCGGCTGTCGCCTCCAACCCGGTCCATGTGACGCGCAAGCGCGGCCAGTTCGAATCGACCTTCACCAACGGCATCCTCGCGGCCCAGTGGCTGCGAAACGTCCTGCTGGAAGACGGTGTGAAGCAGCCGAACGAGCTGATCGACATGATTTCCAATCCGGCGAACGGCATCCGCAAATATCTGGCCGGCGATGTCATTCCGATGCTCAGGGATTTCATGAATGCGCCCGGACGCTTCCTGGTCGCGCTCTACGAGCTCGAGGATAAGGAGCTGCTCGAGTTGCTGCTGGCCAACAAGGACAAGCTGCGCATCATCCTCGCCAATACGGGCAAGGTCGGAGACGAGTGGGATGTGCGCAATGCCCACGCACGCAAGGCGCTGATCGACGCCGGCGTCGAGATTCACCATCGTATGTTCAACAATTCGAGCCAGATCGGTCACAACAAATTCGTCGTGCACATCCCCTCGGACGGGACTGAGCGCAGCGTCTTCACCGGCAGCACCAACTGGACGGCCACGGGCCTTGCCGGCCAATCCAACAACGCCTTGATCGTCCGCAACGATGCGGTTGCCGCGGCCTATGTCGCTTACTGGGAGCGGATGCTGGATGACAATGCGACGCTGGAAGCGCCGGTCGAATTCGATGACGGCATGCCGGACAACCAGCAGAGTAAGGCGTTCCGGCTTTCCAACGAGACGCCGTCTCTCGTCCCGACCGGCAACGGCGCTTCGGTCGAAACGTGGTTCTCGCCGAACATGCAGAACCGGAGAAAGGGCAAGGAGACGCCGCCCGATCTTCGCGAGGTCTACCGCCTGATGCGCCGTGCCGAGCACGCGGTGCTGTTTCTGGCCTTCTATCCTGGTCAGTCGGGCAGGGATTGCATCGTCGGCGAGGCGATTGACATCGGCCTCAAGGATCAGAAGCTGATCGTCACCGGCGCCGTTTCAAGCCCGCAGGCCATGCCCAATTATGTCGCCGGCAAGAAGAACGATCCCGACGACGAAGACGACGATACCGAGGCCGTCTCACCCCATACGTTCGACGAGGTCAATGTCTCGATCGTCCGGGCCTCGCGCATCGATGACCGCCAGCTGCTGGCCGATTTCGGCGCGGAGGAACTGACGGCCAAGAAGGTCGGCGCCATCATCCATGACAAGGTGCTGGTGATCGATCCCTTGTCGGACGACTGCGTCGTCGTGCTCGGCAGCCACAATCTCGGCTTCAAGGCCTCCTACGCCAATGACGAGAATATGCTGATCGTCAAGGGCGACCGGGCGCTGGCCGAGGCCTATGCCGTCCATATCCTCGATGTCTATGATCACTATCGTTTCCGCGCCGTCGAGGCGGAATTGAAGCGCCAGGGCAAGAAGGGCTGGTCGGGCTTTCTCAACGTCGATGACAGCTGGCAGGACCGCTACGTCAACCGTACCAAGGGTGCGCTGATGCGCTATTTCGCGGCGGGCTGAATTCAGCCGCGGATCGGGCGTCGCGAAGGGGAAATCGCTCCGCGGCGCGCATTACCTTTGCCCTCAGCCTTCCGGCAACGGCACGAATTCCTCTTCGTCGCCGGGGACGATGTCGAAGCGGCCTGTGCGCCATTCCTCCTTGGCCTTTTCGATCCGTTCCTTCGACGAGGAGACGAAATTCCACCAGATATAGCGTTTCGAGTTCAGCGCCGCGCCGCCGAACAGCATCAGATGGCAGCCGTCGCTGCCGGCTTCCAGCGTGATCGGATCGCCCGGCCGGAAGACCAGCAGCTGATCGGCGGCGAATCGGTCGCCCGAGATCACGACCTCGCCGGAAAGCACGTAGACGGCGCGCTCCTCATGGCCGGCGCCGAAGGGGAAGCGCACACCGGGCTGCAGGTTGAGATCGACATAGAGCGTGTCGGAGAAGGTGCCGACCGGCGATGTCATGCCTTCGAACGAGCCGATGACGACCCGCCCGCGCACGCCTGGTGTTTCGATCAGCGGCATGCCGGTCTTTTCCGTATGGGCGAAGGACGGATCGATCTCCTCCTTGTCGTCGGGCAGCGCCAGCCAGGTCTGCAGCCCCGACATCAGCAGCGGGTGGCCGCGCAGATTGTCGGGCGTGCGCTCGGAATGCACGATGCCGCGGCCGGCCGTCATCAGGTTGATATCGCCGGGGCGAATGACCTTTTCGGTGCCGAGGCTGTCGCGGTGGCGGATCTCGCCATCGAAGAGATAGGTAACGGTCGACAGGCCGATATGCGGATGCGGCTTCACGTCGAGCGCCTCGTTCGGCTTCAGGATCGCCGGCCCCATGCGGTCGAAGAAGATGAACGGCCCGACCAGCCGCCGCTGCCGCGTCGGCAGGGCGCGCCGCACCTGGAAGCCGCCGATATCGCTGGTGCGCGGAATGATCAGATTCTCAATCGCATTGCAGGCGAAAGCATCGCCGGGCAGGGGATCTTTGCCGGGAAAGAAGGACATGGGCATCTCCGATCTCAAAATATCCCCGAGAGATAGTGCCTGGAAGTCCGCGCGCCAATGGAACGCGTCTCGCAGGCACCCGCTCAGATGGCGGTGAAGCCGTTGTCGACGAAGAGGTGGGCGCCGTTGACGAAGTTCGACTCGTCGCTGGCGAGATAAAGGGCGGCGCGCGCTACATCCTCCGGCTCGCCGATTCGGCCCTGCTGCGCGGCGATGGCGGCGTCCGAGACATCGACGCCGAGCGCCTGCAGGTCGGCCACCTCGCGCAACCCATGCGGCGTGCGGATGAAGCCGGGGCAGACGGCATTGCAGCGGATGTTGCGGTCGCGGAATTCCACCGCAATCGCCCGGGCAAACATGTGCACGGCGCCCTTGGTCGTGTCGTAAAGCACTTCCATCGGCGTGGCGGCGACCGCCGAGATCGACGAGGTGCAGACGATCGATCCGCCGCCTGCGGCAATCATCTTCGGCAGCACGGCCTTGGTCATCAGGAACATCGAGCGCACATTGACCGCATGCAGCCAGTCCCATTCCTGAAGCGTCGTTTCGAGGAAGGGTTTGATGACGATGGTGCCGGCATGATTGAACAGCACGGTCACCGCGCCGTAGCGCTCCTCGACGCCGGCGACGGCGGCATTGACGGCCGCTTCGTCGGAAACATCGGCAGTCCAGCAATCGGCCTCGCCGCCGGCATCTCGGATCTGCTTCACGGTCTCATCAGCCGCTTCGCCGTTGCGGTCGATGATCGCGACGCGCGCGCCTTCGGCTGCAAACAGCTTCGAGGCAGCACCGCCCATGCCGGTCGCGCCGCCCGAGACGATGGCGACCTTGCCCTTCAATCTATCCGTCATTTGTCTGTCCCCTCATGGTTCTGGAGGGGATCATAGATCGGCCGCCAGCCGATCGCCAAGCGCCTTCGATCCGCTCAGGCCCCGTCCAGCGGCTCGACGCCCTGCGGCTTGCCGGCGCGGTCGAGCCGGATCTTCTCGATGCGGTTTTCGGCGGCCGAAAGCAGCGTCTCGCAATGTTTCTTCAGCGCTTCGCCGCGCTCGTAGATCTCGATGGATTCATCCAGCGCCACGTCGCCGCGTTCCAGCCGGGCGACGATGCTTTCGAGTTCGGCGACCGCCTTTTCGAAGGAAAGGCCGGACACCTCCGGCTTGGCGCTGTCAGTCATTCTCAACCCTTCATCATTCTCAGAATATGCATGCCCGCCGATTCGGCGAGTCCCTCGAGATCATAACCGCCTTCGAGCAAGCTGACGACCCGGTTCTTGGCGTGCCGGTCGGCCAGTTCCAGGACGCGGCCGGTTGCCCAGTCGAAATCTTCGCCCGTCAGGTTGATCTGCGCCAGCGGATCGCGGTGATGCGCGTCGAAGCCGGCGGAGATGATGATGAGATCCGGCCGGAAATCGTCGAGCGCCGGCAGCACGCGCGATTTGAACGCCTCGCGGAAATGGTCGCTGCCGACATTCGGCGAAAGCGGCGCGTTGACGATGGTATTGTGCTTGCCCTTCTCCTCCTTGGCGCCGCTGCCGGGATAGAGCGGCATCTGATGCGTCGAGCAGAACAGCACGGACGCATCGTCCCAGAAGATGTCCTGGGTGCCGTTGCCATGGTGCACGTCCCAGTCGACGATGGCGACACGTTCGGCGCCATGCCTTTTCTGCGCGTGGCGGGCTGCGATCGCCGCATTGTTGAAGAAGCAGAAGCCCATTGCCGTCGTCTTCTCCGCATGGTGCCCGGGCGGGCGGGCGGCGACGAAGACATTGTCGGCGGCGCCGGAAAAGACGTCGTCCACCGCCGCCATCGCGCCGCCGATCCCGGTCAGCGCCGCCTGCAGGCTTTTGACGCTGGCATAGGTATCGGCTTCCAGCTGGTTGATCCGATCCTCCTCCTCGGGGATCTGCCGCATGACGGCGGCAAGATGTTCTTCCGGATGCGCCAGCAGCACCGCATCCTCGCTCGCCTGCGGCGCCTGCCGGCGCTCCAGCCGCGCGAAATTCGGATGTTCCAGCGCCACATTGATGGCGCGGATCCGGTCCGATCGCTCCGGATGGCCGGAAGGCGTCACATGTTCCAGAAAGATCGGGTGTTCATAAAGAAGGGTGCTCATGGAGACACTCTATCGGCCGCTTGTGTCATGTTCCACAGCAGATGGGGCATCGACCGACGATTTCAACAAGCGCTCCCGCCGCACCATCTCGCCGGCGGCGGCATTATAAATTCCTGTCATCTCAGCCGTTTACTTCGAAAAACCTCGTGCTACTGTCGTTAATGGGGAATTTTGCAGGCAGAGTTGTTGATGAGTTCAGTCGAAACGCCCGGGTGTGACGGAAATACATGTGCCGTTTCGCGATGTCGATATGAATGGCCGGATGTTCCTGGCCTCCTATATTTCCTATGCCGAGTCCGTCATTGCGAGCTTCTGGTTGGCGCGGCCCGAAGTCGAGGACGAGCCGGTCTATAGCGCCAGCAAGTTTACCTGCATTCTCCACCGCCCGCTGCATTACGACGAGCCGGCGATTTTCACAGCCGCTGTCGACAAGATCGGCGTGCGCTCGATCGGCTTCCTCGTTTCGATCGACACCGGCGAGGAGCGCGCCGCAGAGGTCGAGATCATCTGGCAAGCCCGCAGCGGCGAAGATCAGCAGCCGGTCTCGCTGCCGGAGGAAACGCGCGACTGGCTCTATCGGTTTTTGGATTAGGGCAAGCACTTCCGTGCCGTCGCTACCTGCTTCGAGAAGCGTAACGAAAACTAACTTGCTCTCGTCAAACTCGCTTCAGCCATAATCTGGATGCGCTTTGCGAGTGGGTGAGCTATGAAGCCTCTCGGACGCTCGGAGAGGCGTTCAGGCAGGAGCCCGACTATGATCAAGATGAGCGTCTACTATCCGGCCAATGGCGGCTCGAAGTTCGATCACGATTACTACCGCACCAGACACATGCCACTGATCCAGGAACGGCTCGGCGATGCCTGCTTGCGCTACGAGATCGAGAAGGGCCTTGCGGGTCGCGAACCTGGAAGCGCGCCGGCGTTCGTCGCGGCGTGTCACGTCTACTCGCCGACCCTGGAGATATTCCAGGAGGCGCTCGGTCCTCACCGCGCGGATATCGCCGCGGACGTCGCCAACTATACGGACATTACGCCCATCGTGCAGATCAGCGAAGTCGTTGGAGGGTAGGGGCTTCGGCACGTCAGGCGTAGCCGTTGAACTTTCCGGGATTAGAGGAGCCGTCCGGTGACGCGACGTTCAATGCTCGCTACTGCCCTGTTGCTTGTGTCGGTCAGCGCTGCTTGGAGCGATGATGAGCCTCTTCGGCCCTATCAAGGTCCTCTTTTCTTCAACGGCGAGGGTTATGTCAGTACGCGCTTCATAAGCGCAGTCGCACCGCTAGGTGACGGTTCTCCGATCTATGCGGGCGCCAAGCCGGGGGGCGGAAAGGTACTCGCAGTGCTGCACTCAGAGCCAGGTCCCGGAGTTCGTGCCGTTCACGTCTTTCCGAATGAGGACATCGTGGTAGCGGTGATCGCGCCGAAGCGCACCGGTTTTATAGGATGGAAGGGCTGGATCAGATTTACGGTTGTGACCGAACGTTTTCCTGATGGAAACGAGGTTTCCCGGACGTTCCCAGCCGTCATCGAAGAAGTCGACGGCAAGTGAGCCGACTCCGGAGTTGCTCCAGCTCCGATCTCTCAAAGCGATGAGCTAGATATCCGGGCAGAGCCAAATAAAGGATCGTGCAGCAATTAGTCACGCCTGCCACTCATCTCGTCGCCATGCTTGCGACCAGATCGCTGAACCTTTCTCCCTGAATGCCGACATGGGTTCGCAGCAGGCGGCGGGCTTCGTCTCCGTCTCCAGCAAAGATCGCATCGACGATGGCGCAATGTTCCGAGAAGGACGTCGACAGGCGATTGCGCACGCGCAACTGCAGACGGCGATATGGGCGCAGGCGTCGATGCAGCTGCGCGCATTGCTCCTGCAGGAAATCGCTGCGGCTCGCGGCGTAGATGGCCTTATGGAATTCCTCATTGTCGTAATAATAGGCATCGCTATCCCCGGCCGCGGCGGATTGTTCGCAGCGGCTGTGGGTGGCGGTGATCGCCTCGCGTGAGGCCTTGTCCAGCCGGCGGGCAGCGAGCGATCCGGCCAGGCCCTCGAGCTCGGCCATCACCTCGAACATTTCGTAAATGCGGTGCGGGCCCGGATCGATCACGATGGCGCCGCGGCGCGGACGGATTTCGATGAGGCCGATCGCGTCGAGCTGCATCAGCGCCTCGCGCACCGGCGTTCGCGACACACCGAAGCGATTGGCAAGCACGGTTTCGTCCAGCCGTTCGCCGGGGGCGAACTCGTAGGAAAGTATCGCATTTTCAATCTCATCCCGGAGCCATCGGCCGACATTCTCGGACATTTCTCTCGCTTCCTTCATACATAAATTCCACTCTTGTATACACAAACGTTGACGTCGTGTACGAAGAGTGCCAATGTACATACTACAGACGAAGCCCCGCGAGGGGAAGCGGTGTCCACGGCGTGAACAGCGCCCGACTTCAGAAGGAGAATGGCATGCCTGAGGCGTCTTTCTTCACCGACATGCTGCAAGGCATCACGGATCACGGACGCCAGCTCCTGTTTTCCGGTTCGCGCAATACGCAGGCCGCCGCGAAAGCCGATCTTGAGACCCTCTGTGAGATGCTATTGTCGAGCCGCGGTGAAGCATCCGGCATGGCCCTTGCCGCCGAGATTCTCGATCGCTGGGGGGCGCTCGAGGACGAGGGCGCGCAGACATTCTTCCATATGCTGCACGAAAAGTTCGGGCCCGACACGTTGAGGCTCGACCAGGCAATGGAAAATTACCGCACCGACAAAAGCTCCGCCGCGGCCATTGCGCTCCATCAGGCCGCGGAGCCGCGGCGGCAAGAACTCCTGCGCCGATTGAATCACGCGCCGAACGGCACCGCCAGGCTCGTCCGCATGCGTCAGCAGCTGCTTGCTTCCAAGGATCGGTCCGAGGCCTATCATGCGCTCGATGCCGACTTCACGCATCTGTTCGGTTCCTGGTTCAATCGCGGCTTTCTGACGCTGCGGCCGATCGACTGGACGACGCCGGCCTATATCCTCGAAAAGATCATCCAATACGAGGCCGTGCACGAGATTGCCGGCTGGGAGGAACTGCGCCGTCGTCTGGCGCCGGCCGACCGTCGATGCTTTGCCTTTTTTCACCCGCGACTGGCGGATGAGCCGCTGGTCTTCGTCGAGGTGGCGCTCACCCGATCGGTGCCGAAGGCGATCGCGGATGTGCTCGACGAGGGGAGGGAGCAGATCAATGCCGACGAGGCGACGACGGCCGTCTTCTATTCGATCTCCAACTGCCAGGATGGCTTGCGCGGCATCTCCTTCGGCAATTTCCTGATCAAGCAGGTCGTGGAAGATCTGCGCAAGGACCTGCCGGGCCTCAAGAATTTCGTCACGCTGTCGCCCGTGCCGGGTTTTGCCCGTTGGCTTGCCAAGATGCGCATCGCGACCGGCGATCGGCCCTTATCCGAAGCGGCCCTGGGAACGCTGACCTTGCTCGACGATCCGAACTGGCTGGGCGGCGAAAGCAGCGCGGCCGAAGTGGAGCGTGTGTTGCTGCCGCTTGCGGCCCGCTATTTCCTGACCGAACGGACGCCGGAGGGCCGCCCGGTCGATCCCGTCGCCCGCTTTCATCTCGGCAATGGCGCCCGGCTCGAAAGGGTGAATTTTCTCGGCGACCGATCGCAGAAGGCGCTCCAGCAGGCGCACGGTCTGATGGTCAACTACCTCTACAAGCTCGATGACATCGTGGCCAACCACGAGGCCTTAGCGCAACGCGGCGAAGTGAACGCCTCGCCCGCCGTCAAAAGCCTGCTCAGCCAGAGCGACGAAGGCCGCCGTGGCGGCAATGGCCAGCAAGGTTCTCGAGCATTCGCGCAACTGATGAATTCCACGCTTGGAGGAGGGCGAAAGTGAGCAACCATCTTTTCGACGCCATGCGGGCCGCCGCACCCGATAACGCACCGTTCATCCGGATCGATAGCACCCGCAAATGGACCTATGAGGAGGCCTTCGCCCTTTCCGGCCGCATTGCCGGCGCGATGGACACGCTCGGCATCCGCCCCGCCGACCGGGTTGCGGTGCAGGTGGAGAAAAGCGCCGAGGCATTGATCCTCTATCTCGCCTGTGTTCGCAGCGGCGCGGTCTACCTGCCGCTCAACACCGCCTATACGCTGGCCGAGCTCGATTACTTCATCGGCGACGCCGAGCCGCGTCTGGTGGTGGTTGCCTCGGGCGCTCGCGAAGGCGTCGAGACGATCGCCAAGCGTCACGGCGCGATCGTCGAAACGCTCGACGCCGATGGCAGCGGCTCGTTGCTGGATCTCGCACGCGACGAGCCGGCCGACTTCGTCGACGCCTCGCGCGCCGCCGACGATCTGGCCGCGATCCTCTACACCTCGGGAACGACGGGACGCTCAAAGGGGGCAATGCTCACGCATGGCAACCTGCTCTCGAACGCCCTGACCTTGCGGGACTACTGGCGCGTCACCGCCGACGACCGGCTGATCCATGCCTTGCCGATCTTCCATACGCATGGGCTGTTCGTCGCCACCAACGTCACGCTGCTCGCCGGCGCCTCGATGTTCCTGCTGACGAAATTCGACGCCGACGAGGTCGTTTCACTGATGCCGCAGGCAACGATGCTGATGGGCGTGCCGACCTTCTATGTGCGCCTCCTGCAAAGCCCGCGCTTCGGCAAAGAGGCGGCAGCCAACATCCGCCTCTTTATATCAGGCTCGGCGCCGCTGCTTGCAGAAACCCATACCGAGTTCCAGGCCCGGACCGGTCACGCGATTCTCGAGCGCTACGGCATGACGGAAACCAATATGAATACCTCCAACCCTTATGACGGCAAGCGCATCGCCGGCACGGTCGGCTTGCCGCTGCCTGGTGTGACGGTGCGCGTCACCGATCCCGCCACGGGACAAGTGCTGCCGCCGGAGGAGACCGGCATGATCGAGATCAAGGGGCCGAACGTCTTCAAGGGCTATTGGCGCATGCCGGAGAAAACCGCGGCCGAATTCACCGCCGACGGGTTCTTCATCAGCGGCGATCTCGGCAAGATCGACCACGACGGCTATGTCCATATCGTCGGCCGCGGCAAGGACCTGGTGATCTCGGGTGGATACAACATCTATCCGAAAGAGGTCGAGAGCGAGATCGACCGGATCGAGGGTGTGGTCGAGAGCGCCGTGATCGGCGTGCCGCACCCGGACTTCGGAGAGGGCGTCACGGCCGTCGTCGTGCGCAAGCCTGGCGCCGTGCTGGATGAAAAGAGCATTGTCAGCGCCCTGCAGGATCGTCTTGCGCGCTACAAACAACCCAAACGCATCATCTTCGCCGACGACTTGCCGCGCAATACGATGGGCAAGGTTCAGAAGAACATCCTGCGGCAGCAATACGCCGATCTTTACACCAGGACGTAAGGCGGCCGCCCTCTGGGAGGAGGGCCGGCGGCATCCGCATCAATCTTGCAAACAGCAACCACGGCGCTGGAGGCGTCGGAGGGAGGGGAATCATGGGTATTGAAATACTGGCCATAGGCATGCTCGTCGCCATGTTCGTCGTTGCGACGATCCAGCCGATCAACATGGGCGCGCTCGCTTTCGCCGGCGCCTTCGTGCTCGGCTCGATGACCATCGGCATGAAAACCACCGATATTTTTGCCGGCTTTCCGAGTGACCTGTTCCTGACGCTCGTCGCCGTCACCTACCTCTTCGCCATCGCGCAGATCAACGGCACCATCGACTGGCTGGTCGAATGCGCCGTTCGCTTGGTGCGTGGACGCATAGGCCTGATCCCCTGGGTGATGTTTCTCGTCGCCGCCGTGATTACCGGTTTCGGCGCCCTTGGACCGGCTGCGGTCGCCATCCTCGCGCCGGTCGCGCTGAGCTTTGCCATCCAGTACCGCATCCACCCTGTGATGATGGGGCTGATGGTGATCCACGGCGCGCAGGCGGGCGGCTTTTCGCCGATCAGCATCTATGGCGGCATTACCAATCAGATCGTGGCCAAGGCGGGCCTGCCTTTCGCGCCGACGTCGCTGTTTCTCTCCAGCTTTTTCTTCAATCTTGCGATTGCGGTGCTGGTCTTCTTCGTTTTCGGCGGCGCAAAGGTCATGAAGCAAGTGCCCGCAGCATCGCTTGGCCCCTTGCCTGAATTGCACCCCGAGGGCGTGTCGGCGTCGATCAGAGGTCACGGCGGCACGCCGGCAAAACCGATCCGGGAGCATGCCTACGGCACGGCGGCCGATACTGCTGCGACGCTGCGTCTGAACAATGAGCGAATAACCACGCTGGTCGGCCTGGTCGCGCTCGGCATCGGCGCGCTGGTTTTCAAGTTCAACGTCGGCCTCGTCGCCATGACCGTCGCCGTCGCCCTGGCGCTGCTGTCGCCGAAAACCCAGAAGGCGGCAATCGACAAGGTCAGCTGGTCGACCGTGCTGCTGATATCGGGCATCATCACCTATGTCGGCGTCATGGAGAAGGCTGGTACGGTCGATTACGTGGCGAACGGCATATCCAGCCTCGGCATGCCGCTGCTGGTGGCGCTCCTGCTTTGCTTTACCGGCGCCATCGTTTCGGCCTTCGCATCCTCGACCGCGCTGCTCGGCGCCATCATCCCGCTGGCCGTCCCGTTCCTCATGCAGGGACATGTCAGCGCCATCGGCGTGGTCGCCGCCATCGCGATCTCAACGACGATCGTCGATACCAGCCCATTCTCCACAAATGGTGCGCTTGTCGTCGCCAATGCGCCGGATGACCGGCGCGAGCAGGTTCTCAAGCAGTTGCTGGTCTATAGCGCGCTGATCGCCATCATCGGCCCGATCGTCGCCTGGCTGGTGTTCGTCGTGCCGGGGCTGGTTTGACGACGGGCCGCCGCGGGCCTTCGCTCGCGGCGGCCAAGGCATGCACGCTGAGGGATGGTATTCCGAGTTGCACGCTTCCCCGGATTGAAGGCGTCGACCGGAAATATAGTGCCGGAGAAGCTATAACATTCTGTGGTTGTAGTATTTCGAGGTCATTCTGGAGTGTCCGATATTGCACATGCGAATTCCGTTGCAATTGCGAAGACAACACTATTCAATATTCGAAGATACTTTCATTCTGTGATGTTGAAAATCACTCATGATTCAATCGACTGACGTCTCATCTCTTCTGACGGATATGATTTATGGAAGTCTGTTCGGAGAGTGCAGCTGGCAGGATTTCCTGGACCGCCTTGCGCAGACATCGCCGGGCGGCAAGGCGGCGCTTCACTATCACGACCTGACCTCGTCCGTCGCCCATGTTCCCTTCATGTCGGGATTTTCGCAGTCCGAGATCGATCAGTTCATGAGCCACTTCGCCTCGGTCAATCCCTGGATTCCGAGATTGGATCGCGTGCCCGTCGGTCAGGGCCTGTGCGGCGACGAGATCGTTCCGCGCGAGGAGCTGGTCAAATCGGAGTTTTACAATGACTGGCTGAAGCGGCAGACCGGATGCGAGACGAGCGTCGGCGTCTCGATCATTCGCGAGGAAAACCGTACCTTCATCCTGTCGGCCTGCACGACGTCAGCGGACCCCGATCTCAACAGCGAAGCGGCCAAGCTTTACACGCAGCTCGCCCCGCATCTGAGGAGGGCTTTCGACTTCATTCGCAAGCGCGATCTTTTTGCACCGCACGAACAGTCGACCCAGACCCTGTTCGACAGCATCGGCGTCGGATTGATCTATGTCTCGGAACAACGCAAAGCCCGTCGCTGGAATAAAAGCGCGGAGGCCTTGCTGGCCGCCGGCTTGCCTGTGCGGATCGGCGCCGACGGCACGCTCGCACTTCAATGCGAGAAGACGACTGCGGTTCTCGAATTCCTGACCTCCAGAAACGGCGTGCAGACCAAACCGCACACGGCGATCGTCAAGGGCGGGAACCAGGACAATTACCGCATCACCCTCGTCCGGCTGCACTCCGATACGTTCACAGAGTTTTTGGAGGGGCCGACCGTGGCGGTGATCGTCGAGCCGATCGTGGCGACGCCGCTCAATGAGCGGCGCGATTTGCTGATGCAGCTTTATAAGCTGACCGCGACGGAAATCCGCATCGCCTCGAGCATCGCATCGGGTCATTCGCCGAGAGAAGTGGCGATGGCCGACGATATCAGCTACGAGACCGTCAGAACCCACCTGAGAAACATCTATGCCAAACTCGGGGTCAATTCCCGGGTCGGCCTGGTGTCGCTGCTGATGCGGTGAGTTCGGGAGGCGCAAGCCCGGTCTTCATGCGCGTACGAGGTCGCCTGGCTTAATATTCCGAACCGCTTCCATTGTTCAGGTCGTGACGTTCCGTCCCCTTCAATGGCGGATTAAAGACGCTGACGAGAATGAGGTCCTCGTCCTTGCCGCCCCGCAAATAGTGGCGATCATGCTGGTCGAGAACGTAGATGTCGCCGACGCGGATGGGAAAGACGTTGCCGTCCATATCCTCGACCTCGCCTTCTCCCTGAATGCAGTAGCAGGCCTCCAGATGGTTGCGGTACTGCAGCAGGGCTTGCGTGTTGGCGCGAACGACAGTGTGGCAGACCGTGAACCCCATGCCGTCATCCCTCGTCAGCAGACGATGGCTCGTGCCATTGCCCCAATCGACGAAACGCTCGGTCTGCTCCACGTCTTTCAGGCTTCTCACAAACATGTTTTTCTCCTCGAAAATGCGGAGATGGCTCGATCTCCATGATCCATTAGGCCCTGAAATCCACGCTTGCTTCAAATGATCTAAATTGAGAAAACTGTTAGAATAATTTACATGTTTCTCCCGAATTTGATGTGGGTGAAGGAGCCGATCCTGGCTCTCATGTGAGGAATTCAAACATATGCAGCTGCCGCCGCTGAACGCATTGAGGGCCTTCGAAGCGACCGCCCGGCTGATGAGCCTGTCAAAAGCCGGAGACGAGCTGCATGTGACCCACGCCGCGATCAGTCACCAGATTAAGCATCTGGAGACGTGGCTGGGACGCAAGCTGCTGCAGAAATCCGGGCGCGGCGTTTCGCTGACGCCAGCGGGCGCCGAATATTATCTTGCCGTCTCCGGCTCATTGGCAGCCATCGCCCACGCAACCGGCAACATGCGCCGAGACCACAATATGCGCTCGATCACCGTCGGCTGCATTCCTTCGATCGCGTCGCGCTGGCTGGTTCCCGCGCTGCCGTCGTTCCGGGAGAGCGATCCCGATCTCGATGTCAGGATCGTTTACGCCAGAGCGGAAGAACGCTTCGATGACGAAAGTCTCGATGTTCTCATCACCATGGGGGAAGACCTGTCAGGAGGCCGGGAGAGCCGTCTGCTTTTCTCCCGGCGCAACCAGCCGGTGGCGAGCGTCCATTATCTGGCAAAGCGGAACTGGACGATCGAGAACGTTCCCTTTGCCGCGGCCGACCTGCTGCACGACGAATCCGTGGAGGACTGGAAAGAATGGTTTCGCAAGGCCGAGATAAAGCCACCCGAGCCGATCCGCGGACCGATATTTCAGGACTTCAACATTCTGGCCACGGCGGCAATCGCCGGCCATGGGGTCGCTTTATGCCCTGTCGAGGTGTTTCGCCGTGAGATCGAACGCGGCGACCTTGTCGTGCTTTCGGACATTTCGACGGCCGAGACTCAAGGGTATTACCTGATCACCAGCTCCTGGGCGAAGAAGCCAGTGCGTCGTTTTGCGGAATGGTTCATGAAGGAATGCAACTCCAGCGAACCACCACGTGGCGAACCGTCTGCTCCGACCAAACAATTGTCATGAAAGTTTCATATTGAAGCTATTGCGGAAATCGAAAAATAATCTACAGTTTCTATCAGGAAACAAGATTTCCTGAAGCAAATGAAAGGAGACTGATTGAATTCATTTTTTCCGGATGCCATGCTCCTCGCATGTTTCGCCCTGGTTTTTGCTTTGATATTTGCGAGTGGCAGGCGCAGATCAAAAAGCTCCGGCGATGGCGGGGGAGGCTGGTTCCACGCCTCGGACGATGGCGGCTGTGACGGCGGCGGCGACGGAGGTGGAGGAGACTAGATCAAACTGAAATCGTAGAATGCCCGACCGCCTCAAGGCGGTTTTTTGTTGCCTGTGTTCCAGGCCGTGCCTTGCTCGCAGCAAGCCTTCCCTCCTCAATCAATCAGCATCGAGACGCAGAGCCTGCGCCGCAGCAAGCGGTCTTGGCGTGCCGCAAACGCAAATGGCCGCCTTCGGGTAAAGACGGCCACTGCATGTATTTGCGATCGAGGCGCCTTATGCGCGCGCCGGCAGCAGGGGATAGCCGACCATGACGGCGCGGCCGAGCAGGGCGGCGACGACAGCCTTGATGACGTCGCCCGGAATGAAGGCCATCGAGCCGACGAAGGCTTTGGTGAAGCCGAGCCCGGCGACGGTCGCGAGATAGGTGATGCCGAAGGCGTAGAGCACGACGATGCCGCCGATCATGGCAGTGAGGAAGAAGCTGACCGTCTGCACCAGGCCGGATTGGCCGTGATTGACCAGGCGCTCACTGAGATAACCGGTGACGAAGGCACCGAAGATCCAGCCGACGAGGAAGCCGGCCGTCGGCGAGGCGAAGATGGCAAGGCCGCCGCGGCCGCCGGAAAGCACCGGCAGGCCGATGGCGACGAGGAGCAGCACGATCAGCACGGCAATCGCGCCGCGCCGGGCGCCGAGCACGACACCGGCCATCATGACGCCGAGCGATTGGGCGGTGATCGGCACCGGGATGAAGCCGAGCGAGATCGGCGGCAGCAGGCCGAGCGCCACGATGATCGCGGCAAAGAGGGCGGTAAGGACGAGGTCGCGGGTGCTCATCATGAACTCCGTGGTTAAAATTGGTTAACTTCCATGCCGTCGAATGCGGCGCGCGTCAATCGCGGCGGCGACATTATCCGCATCCCTGAGCGTCAGGATGATCAGCGGCGCCAGCAGGCTCGTCGGCCGTGCCTTCAGCCCGCGCGCCTTGTGCGCCTCGCGGATCGCCTGGTAACGGCCGACAATCTCGGGCACGAAGCGCAGCACCAGCCCCAGCGCCAGGCCGATATCGTCGGCCTGCACGAAGCCGGTGCGTTCGAGCGGGCGGGCAAGCGCCGTCACCTCGTCGATGAACGCGGTGATCGACGTCGTCGCCGTCACGGCGGCGGCAAGCAGCATCAGCGCCGTCAGCCGCAGCACCGGCACCAGCGCTGCCTGCCAGGGATTGAAGAGCAGGTTGAAGAGCGCCACCACCGCGATCGTCAGGAAGACCGGCCGCAGCCGCCGCAGGCCCTCGCCGAGCGGCAGGCCGGTGGTGCGATAGACAACCGCCGTCAGCAGCACGAAGCCGCAAAGCAGCGCAATATTCTGGCTGACGAACAGGACGACGCCGAAAACCGCAAGCGATACCACCTTGACCCGCGGCGAAAGCCGGTGCATCGGGCTGTTGCCTTCGACATAGAGCGACTGCATCAGGCGGCGATCTCCCTGTAGCGGGCGATCGCCTCAGTCGCCGGCGCATCGGCGGCCAGCCGCCCTTCGTGAAACAGCAGCACCCGTTCGAAACCGGCGATCAGCTCCAGATCATGGGTGATGACGATGGCGCTTTCGGGCAGTCCGGCGATAATCCGCTCGACCAGCGCCCGGTTCTTCAGGTCGAGCTGGTTGGTCGGCTCGTCGAGGATGAGAATGCCGGGCCCGGTCACCAGCACCGAGCAGAGTGCGGCCACCTGCAGCTCGCCGCCGGACAGCTCGTGCGCTCGGCGGTCGGCGAGCGCTTCGGCGCCGAAACGGGCGAGAATGCCCGCGACCTTCGCCTCGATCTCCGCCTTGCTGAGCCCGCGCCGCTTCAGCCCGAAGGCGATGTCGTCGCGGACGATCGGCAGGATGATCTGGTTCTGCGGCGACTGGAAGATGAAGCCGACATCGACTGCGGCCGCCTTCTCATCGGCCGTATCGCGGCCGTTGACGGTGACGCGGCCGACCGTCGGCTTGGTCAGCCCGTTGATCAGCCTTGCGAACGTCGTCTTGCCCGAGCCGTTGAGCCCGATGACGCCGATGCGTTTGCCGCTGATGCCGAGCGTCAGCGGCTCCAGCGCCACCCGCGTTCCGAAACTGACCCCGGCGCCTTCGAATTCTATGTCCAATCCAGTCCCTCGCATCCTGCGGCGTTTGCGAAACGAGCAGGAGATCAGTGTCCCGCGGCATCGGAACGCGTCTTTCACCGGAGGAGATTGCCGATACCTGCCCCTCATCCGGCTGCCGCCACCTTCTCCCCGTAAACGGGGCGAAGGGATATGCCGCGACCTCTCCGCTCCCCGTCTGCTCTCGCATGGCACGTTCCTCTCCCCGCGGGGCGGGGAGAGGGTTAGGGTGAGGGCAGCCATGGCGCCAACCTGATGTGCTTCTACATGGGGAATCCGGGGTGATGAAGAGTAAATCTCGATATCGGGTGGCTAGGAAGATTTTCCGCGATATGATGCGCCCATGACGAATCTGCTTTCCAATTCCGACGCCCGCCGGGTCTTTCTGGCCAAGCAGGGCCTCAGCGCCCCGCCGAACCGCGCCTTGACCAAGCAAGGGCTGTTGCAGCTCATCTATGATCTGGGATTCGTCCAGGTGGACAGCATCCAGACGGTGGAGCGGGCGCATCACCAGATCCTGTTTTCCCGCAACCAGACCTACAGGCGAGAGCATCTGAAAGCACTGCTCGAAAAGGAACGCGCGCTGTTCGAGCACTGGACGCATGATGCCTCAATCCTGCCGAGCGCCTTCTTCGTCTATTGGAAGCACAAGTTCCGCCACCAGGAGAAGGTCTTGATCGAGCGCTGGCGCAAGTGGCGCGGGGAGGGCTTCGAGGCGGCCTTCGAGGAGACCTATGAGCGCGTGCAGCGCGATGGCGCGATGCTGGCGCGCGACGTCAAGGCCGATGGCCACGTGTCCGGCGGCTGGTGGAACTGGCATCCGAACAAGACGGCGCTCGAATATTTCTGGCACACCGGCAAGCTGGCCATTGCCGGCCGCTCCAACTTCCAGAAGATCTACGATCTCACCGAGCGCGTCGTCCCGGCGGAATTCCGCGAGCCGGAGGTGAGCCGCGAGGAATTTATCGACTGGGCTTGCCGCAGCGCGCTCGCCCGTCTCGGCTTTGCCACCCATGGCGAAATATCGGCCTTCTGGAACCTTGTCGCGCCCGATGAAGCCAAGGCCTGGGTGTCAGCCCATCGAGACGAACTCATCGAAGTGCTGATCGAACCGGCGCCCGGCGGCAAACCGCGCCCGTCCTGGGCTTTTGCCGATTTCCTCTCGACACTCGATGACTATCCTGGCGCGCCGCCACGCATCCGCGTGCTCAGCCCCTTCGATCCGATGATCCGCGACCGCAACCGCACGGAACGCCTCTTCGGCTTCTTCTACCGCATCGAGGTCTTCGTGCCCGAGCCGAAGCGCGAATACGGCTATTACGTCTTCCCGCTGCTCGAAGGCGACCGGCTGATCGGCCGCATCGACATGAAGGCGGACCGGAAGAAATCGACGCTCGATGTCAGGCGGCTCTGGCTGGAACCGGGCGTGAAGCCGTCGGCAGGAAGGCTGGAGAAGCTGGAAGCTGAGCTCGACCGGCTGGCGCGGTTTGCGGGTGTGGAGAAGGTCGTGCTTTTGGAGGGGTGGAGAGGTTAAAGCCTTCGCCGGAGCAGCAGCATCCTGTGCGAAAACCCCTCCCCAACCCCTCCCCACAAGGGGGAGGGACTAACACGCGGCACGGTACTGCCACCAAAATACGCCATCACATGCTGCACGGCGAGGAATGAAGCTCGACGGGCGCCACACGGCAGCCCCTCCCCCTTGTGGGGAGGGGTTGGGGAGGGGTCCTTTTCCGTGCTTGCCGGCTCCTCAGCAAATCTCCGTCTTGCTGATCTTGATGCCGAACCCTTCCAGGCCGACATAGTGGCGCTCGCGGCTGGTCAGCAGCTTGATCGAGCTGACGCCGAGGTCCTTGAGGATCTGGGCGCCGAGGCCGATTTCCAGCCATTCGCTTTCGCGGCTCTGCGCTTCGGCATGGGCCTCGCGGCCCTGGCTGCGGGCCTTGCGGCCGTTGTCGTAATGGCCGACGCCGACGGAGCCCTCGCGCAGATAGACAATGACGCCGCGCCCTTCGGCGGCGATCTTCTCCATGTAGAAATCGACCGGGCTCTTCTTGCCGAACAGGTCTTCCGCGACATTTTCCGGATGCAGGCGCACCGGGATATCGATGCCGTCGCGGATGTCGCCGAAGACGACGGCGAGATGCTGCATCGGGTCCCAGGGCAGGGCATAGGTATGGGCCTTGGCCTTGCCGAAGGCCGTGTCGATGTCGAAGCTCGCGCCGTGCTCGACCAGCGTTTCCTTGCGCTGGCGATAGGCGATGAGATCGGCGACGGAGACGAGCTTCAGCCCGTGCTTTTCGGCAAAATCGACCACCTGCGGCCCGCGCGTGACGGTGCCGTCATCGTTGACGAGTTCGGAGATGACGCCGATCGGCGGCAGGCCGGCGAGCCGGCAGAGGTCGACCGCGGCCTCCGTATGGCCGGAGCGCATCAGCACGCCGCCCTCGCGCGAAACCAGCGGGAAGATGTGGCCGGGACGGACGAAATCGGCGGCCCCGACATTCGGATTGGCGAGGTTGCGCACCGTCAGCGTCCGGTCGTCGGCGGAAATGCCGGTCGTCGTGCCGTGCTTGAAATCGACCGAGACGGTGAAGGCGGTCGTGTGGGCCGAATCGTTTTCCGCCACCATGGCGTTGAGGTTGAGGCGTTTGGCCTCTTCCTTCGGCATCGGCGCGCAGACGATTCCGGATGTGTGGCGCACGATGAAGGCCATCTTTTCCGGCGTGGTGTGCACGGCGGCGACGATCAGATCGCCCTCGTTCTCGCGGTCATCGTCGTCCATGACGACGACGATTTCGCCGGCCTCGAAGGCCCTGATGGCGTCGACGACGCGTTTCTGATCGTAAGACATGGACGCTCCTATTTCAGACGGCCGGTCTGGCCGCGGTCGCGAAGATAATGATCGGCGATGGCGCAGGCGACCATCGCCTCGCCGATCGGCACGGCGCGAATGCCGACGCAGGGGTCGTGCCGGCCCTTGGTGCGGACATCGACATTCTTGCCGTCGGCGTCGATCGACTGGCGTTCGGTCAGGATCGAGGAGGTCGGCTTGACGGCGAAACGCGCCACAACAGGCTGCCCGGTCGAGATCCCGCCAAGAATACCGCCGGCATTGTTGGAAAGAAAGATCGGCGTGCCGTCATTGCCCATGCGCATCTCGTCGGCATTGTCTTCGCCTGACGTTTCGGCGGCGGCAAAACCATTGCCGATCTCCACCCCTTTGACGGCGTTGATCGACATCAGCAGCGAGGCGATATCCTGGTCGAGCTTGGCATAGATCGGCGCGCCGAGGCCGGCCGGCACGCCCTCGGCGATCACTTCGATGACCGCGCCGATCGAGGAGCCGGCCTTGCGGATGCCGTCGAGATACTCCTCCCAGACCGGGACGATCGCCGCATCCGGCGAGAAGAACGGGTTCTGCCCGACCTGGTCCCAGTCCCAGTTGCTGCGGTCGATCTTGTGTTTGCCGATCTGCACCAGCGCGCCGCGCACGGTCACACCGGGCACGACGAGGCGGGCGATGCCGCCGGCTGCAACGCGCGCGGCGGTCTCGCGCGCCGAGGAGCGGCCGCCGCCGCGATAGTCGCGGATGCCGTATTTCAGGTCATAGGTATAGTCGGCATGGCCGGGGCGGTATTGCCGGGCGATCTCGCCATAATCCTTGGAACGCTGGTCGGTGTTTTCGATCAGCATCGAGATCGGCGTGCCTGTCGTCGTCATCGTCTCGCCGTCGGCATCCAGCATGACGCCTGACAGCACCTTCACCAGGTCGTCCTCACGCCGCTGCGTGACGAAGCGGGATTGGCCCGGCTTGCGCTTGTCGAGCCAGACCTGGAGATCGGCGAGCTTGAAGCGCAGCCCCGGAGGGCAGCCGTCGACGACGCAGCCGAGCGCCGGACCATGGCTTTCGCCCCAGGTGGTTACGCGGAAGAGGTGACCGAATGTATTGTGCGACATGTGTTCCCACGGTGGCGCCAGGGCCGGTCGCCGCCGGCCGCGCCATTGCTTGAAAAAGGCGCGACACTCATAGGCCAAAAAGCCGCCGGGGCAAAAGCCTTTCTTTGCGTCAAACCGGCCGCTGCCGAAATCCTGTTTCCGTGCTGCACCAGGGATGGTCGCCACGACGCCGACCGCCATGATTAACGCCGCATCTTGATTATATTTAAAATCCTATTCATCAATTGGGCGGGGAAAGCCATCCTTACGGGCAATTTTCGCCATATTCAGGAGCTTATCTGTGGCCAGTGTTCTCGTGCAGCGTTTCAAAAGGATTGTTGCCATGCGTTTCGTCGTCGCCACGCTTTTGGCCACAGCAAGTTTCCTGTCGCCGATGAGCGGCTTTGCCGAGAGCGCCGATGTCGAGGCGACGATCAAGAAGGTCGACACGGCCAATCTCGTGCTGACGCTCGACGACGGCAAGACCTATCAGGCGCCTGAGGAATTCAACTTCGACGGCCTCGAAGCCGGCGTCAAAGTGATCGTCTTCTACACCGAAGTCGACGGCAAGCGCGTCATCAACGATCTCGACATCGTCAAATAGGCGGGATTCAGAAGAATGGCTGGATGAGGTTTGCGCCTGTGGCTGCCCCTCACCCTGGAGCGAAAGCTGGCTGGTGACGACACCTACAGCCAGACGATCGTCCGGTCATTGGTGTCGATCCTGACGATCTGGTCCTGCGGAATGCCGCCTTCGGCCGCGCTGCTCTTCGGCAGGTCGGCGATCATCTGGAAGAGCGTGCGGATGACGCCGCCATGGGTGACGCAGACGGTCGGGCGATCGACGGAGCGCAGCCATGCGCCGGTGCGCCAGGAGAGGATCTCATAGCTTTCCGCATCGTCGCCGGGCGGGATGAAATCCCATTTCGAGGCATTGCGTTCGGCCACCCGTTCGCGCTGCGTCGCCTTCAGCTCCTTGAGCGTCGAACCCTCCCAATCGCCGAAGGAAATTTCTACCAGCCGGGGATCGGTGCGATAGGCAAGCGGCGGCAGGCCCATGGCGGTGCGCATGATTTCCATGGTCGCGCGCGTCCGCCCGAGCGGGCTGGCGACGAAATCGAACGCGCCGACCGTCTCGCCGAGAATCTCAGCCAGCGCCACACCGTTCCGCCGGGCCTGTTCCAGGCCCGTGGCGTTCATCGCGATGTCCTTCTGACCCTGCAGGCGGCGCTCGGCATTCCAGTCCGTCTGACCGTGTCTGATCACATAGATAAGCACGGTCCAGACTCCGGAGGCATTTAGTCCTTGACGACCGAAATATCGGGCGCGTCGACCGCCTTCATGCCGATGACATGATAGCCGCTGTCGGCGTGGTGCACTTCGCCGGTGACGGAGCGCGACAGGTCGGACAGCAGATAGAGGCCGACATCGCCGACTTCTTCGATGGTGACGGTGCGCCGCAGCGGGGCGTTATATTCGTTCCACTTCAGAATGTAGCGGAAATCGCCGATGCCCGAAGCGGCGAGCGTCTTGATCGGTCCGGCCGAAACGGCGTTGACGCGGATGTTCTGCGGCCCGAGGTCGACGGCGAGATATTTGACGCTGGCTTCGAGCGCGGCCTTAGCCACACCCATGACGTTATAATTCGGCATCACCTTTTCGGCGCCGTAATAGGTCAGCGTCAGCATCGAGCCGCCTTCCGTCATCAGCTTCTCGGCACGGCGTGCGACCGAGGTGAAGGAATAGACGGAGATCTGCATCGTCTTGGTGAAATTGTCGGGCGAGGTGTCGATGTAGCGGCCGGTCAGCTCGTCCTTGTCGGAAAAGCCGATCGCATGCACGAGGAAATCGATCTTGCCCCACAGCTTTTCGACATTTTCGAAGACCGCGTCGATGGTGGCTTCGTCGGCGACGTCGCAGTGGCCGACGAGCGTCGCTTCGATTTCGGCGGCGAGCGGCTCGACACGCTTCTTCAGCGCATCGCCCTGATAGGTGAGCGCAACTTCTCCGCCCTGCGCATGAATGGCCTTGGCAATACCCCACGCAATCGAACGATTGTTGGCGACACCCATGATGACGCCGCGTTTGCCTGCCATGAGGCCGGATGCTTGAGCCATATTTCGCTCCCTGAGGATTCTAATCGATCCTGCCTATGGCATAGGCCGTTAATCGGTTCAAGCTTGGCCTGGATCATCAACTGTTAGGGATCGTAACAAAGGGTGCGAATGTCGTAAAAATTTCACAGAAACAGGCCTTCACGCATGCTGCGCATGAGATCGGTGATCTTGTCGTCGGGTTTTTCCCACAGAATGATGCGCAATTCGACGACGAGATCGCCTCTGCTGCCGTCTTCCCGCGGCAATCCCTGGCCGGAAATCCGGATCGTTTTGTCCGAGCCCGACCAGGCGGGAACGGTGATATCAAGCGGCCCGGCCGGTCCATCGATGCGCGCCTCGGTGCCGAGCACGGCGTTTTCGATGCTGAGCGGCAGCACGGCGTGCAGGTCGAAACCGTCGACGGTGAAGCGCGGATCGGGGGCGATGCGGATATTGACGACGGCGTCGCCGCGCTGCATGCCCGGCAGCTTGAAGCCCTGTCCCTTGAGCCGGATCTCGTGACCATCCGTCGTGCCCGCCGGCAAGGCGAAGCCGATTTCGCGGCCCTCCGGCAGCGCTGCGGTGATCCAGCCGCTCTTCAGCACGTCGTCGATCGTCACCGTCGCCGTCGTCACCTCGTCAGGCGCTTTTTCGAGGCCGGTATCCTTGGCGCCGGTGAAACGGCGCACCAGCGATGTCAGAATGCTGAGCGGCAGCGACAGGTTGGCGCCGGCATTGTTCGATGCCTCGCCGGCTTCCTCCTCGGCTTCGGCGGCGTCGCCATCGGCGCGCTTGCCCGCTTCGGCCTGTGTCTGGCCCTGGGTCTGCTGATTGTGGGTCTGCTGATTGTGGGTCTGCTGATTGTGCGTCTGCTGATACTGAGTTTGCTGATTCTGGCCCTGCTGGGCGCGACCCTGCGCCTGGCCGCCCGCCGCGGCGCGGGCCTGCGCGCCGAAAATGCGCTCCACCATCTCCTCGGCGCCTTCGCCGGCGCCGACCTGCTGCCTGGAGCCTTCGGCCGCGGCTTTCTGGGCAGCCCGGGCAAGCTCTTCCATCACCCGCTCGGCATTGGCCTGGGCCGCCTTGGCGCGGGCAGCAGCCTCGCGCGCGGCCTGGCGCTGCTGCATGATCGTCTGTTCGTGCTTCTTGGCTTCCGCCATCCGCACGGCATTGTCGAACAGGCTGCGTTTGCGCGGGTCGCGCAGCGTTTCATAGGCGCGGCCGATCTCGGCGAACCGGGCCGTCGCCGTCGGATCGTCCTGATTGTGGTCGGGATGCGCGGCCTTGGCCATGTTGCGCCAGGCCGCCTTGATCTCATCCGCCGCCGCGTCGCGCTTGACGCCCAGAATTTTGTAAGGATCGCGCATGTCAAAACCGCCGGTGTTGCGATGCGGGCGCCTGTCCTTGCCCGGCATCCCCGCCCAATATCAAAGTCCAATATCAACGCCGTGAGGCGCCACCGGCCGCAAACGCAGGGGGAGCCACTCTCAACGCCGATCGTGCGGCCGAGTTGCTAATCACTTGTTATTTCTGTGGAGGGATGCGGAGTGTTTCGCCGCAAATGGTTAGCTCTTTGCTAAGCATTCGCCGCAAAGCCGGCGGCCGTTAACCTGTGCGCGCCGAATCGGTTCTCCCGCGGGGGCAATCCCCGGCGATCAATTTCCCGCGAAGGTCAATTCCCGCCGGATCAGCTCTCCGGCTGGAAGCTCAGGAGCTGCCAGTTGCCGCCGCCGACGAGGCAGGTCTTGCCGTAGAATTTGGCGATGCCGACATAGGAGTGCCGGGTCGTGCGGAACTGCCGGCAGACCTGGCCCGCCTCATTGTTTTCGACGATCGTATCGATGACGCCGGCGCTGCCGGTCGATGCATTCGCCCAGGGAAGCGGCTGGCCTTCGAGCCTGTTCACATCGGCCGACGTCACGGCATTGCGCACCGTCATCTCGTCAGACAGCGTGTCGGTGCTCGGCGGCGTCTGCGGCACCGTGCCTGTTGCCACCGACCGGTCGACCTTGGCTTCGCTCAAGAAATCCATGCCGCCGCCAACGCAACCGGAAAGCGACAGCATTGCGGCGCCGATGATCAGGAAGGCGCTGCTGCGTTGCCGCAGACCCTTTGTATGGCGATATGACTTTGCTATGACTTCCACCCTGCATCCTGTCCAGTTATGAAAAGCTGGGCGAGTTTTGAACAATCCGGGGCATTTGAACCAATATGTCGGCAAACGAGTTAACAAGCGGTGACTTTACCGAAAGTGGCGAGCCCTTCAAGCTCTTTGCCGAGTGGCTGAAGGAGGCGGAGGCCTCGGAGCCGAACGACCCGAATGCCGTGGCGCTGGCAACGGTCGATGAAGATGGCCTTCCCAATGTCCGCATGGTTCTCCTGAAGGGATTCGATGATGACGGTTTCGTCTTCTACACGAATTTCGAGAGCCGGAAAGGTCAGGAAATCTTGGGGCAGAGGAAAGCCGCCATGTGTTTCCACTGGAAAAGCCTGCGCCGCCAGGTGCGGCTGCGCGGTCCTGTCGAAATCGTGAGCGACGCCGAAGCCGACGCCTATTTCAAGACGCGGGCGCGCGGCAGCCGCATCGGCGCCTGGGCCTCGAGGCAGTCCCGCCCGCTCGAAAGCCGTTTCGCGCTGGAGAAGGCGGTGGCCGAATATACCGCCCGTTATGCCCTCGGCGACATTCCCCGCCCGGCCCACTGGTCTGGCTTCCGCATCCGGCCGACCACGATCGAATTCTGGAAGGATCAGGCATTCCGCCTGCATGACCGCATCGAATTCCGCCGGCCCACGCCGGTCGGAGCGTGGGAAAAGGTGCGGATGTATCCGTGATCGGCTTACCTGCCCATCAGCCGCAGCGGAATGCCGGAGGCAAGCGCCGAGACGTAGCGTCGCTTCTGGTAGAAGCCGTTCAGCGACATGCGCGGGAGATAGCCGGTTTTTGCCGCCGCCGGCAGCCCCGGCTGGGTGGTGACGGCGACCGAAAAGCCGAGCCGGCCGGCAATCGCCGCCTCGCGGCCGGTCGCTGCCTCCGGCGTGCCGTAGGGATAGGCGATCGTGACGGGACGGATGCCGGTCACCGCCTCGAGGTAATCGGCGGACACTTCCATCTCGATTCGCGCTTCGGCTTCCGGCAGGCGGCCCAGCGCCCGATGGCTGATCGTATGAGCGCCGAGTGCGGCGAGCGGGCGCCGGGCAAGCCACTGCAACTGCGCCGGCCCCATCACCAGGTCGCGCGCGATATCGGTCGGCTCGATGCCGTTGTCACGTGCCAGCATATCGAGGGCGGCAATGGCGCGCGCCTCGTCGGAGCGGTGGATATAGGCCGCGAAGCGGTCGAAGGCGTCCCATTGCTGCTGCGGGCTTTCGAGCGCCAGCCGCTCGCTGCCGCGGCCGAAATCGAAGCGGATTTCGGTTGCCTGACGCAGGAGAACGGCGAGCGTCTCCCACCAGATGCTGTGGGAGCCCTCGGCAAAGCCCTTGGCGACGAAGACCGTGAACGGCGCCCGATGCCGCTCGAACACCGGCAGCGCATGCTCCAGATTGTTGACGTAGCCGTCGTCGAGCGTAAAGGCCGCAAACGGCCTGCCGCCCGCGGGCTCGGCCAACAGCGCCGGCAGCTCGTCGAGCGGCACGAAGCGATAGCCCTCCCGCTTGAGCCGCCTGAGTGCCGCGTCGAGAAAGTCAGGCGTGATTTCGAGATGTGCATTCGGCGCGAAGGATTGGGCGACATGCGGGCGGACGTGATGCAGGGTGAAGATGACGCCGCGCCCGCGCGCCTGCCGCATCAGCCCGGCCGCGGCGATCAGCCAGGATACCTCGAGCCCGGCGCCGATCGCCGCGCGTTTTGCCAGTCGCTTCAATTGTCCCGTCATGCGCCGCCCATTGCCTTTTGCGGCAATCTAGCAATAGCGGCTTAAGCCTTGCTGAATCCCGATTTCGCACAGCTTCTTTGGTTTTTTGTTAACCAAGACGATGAAAAGACTAGAAAAATGATAGGCGTTGCCGCAAAGTCGCGCCAAACTTACGGCTTCTGTTACATTACGACACAGGGCCGGCCCATCGAGAGCCGGCGCATCAGGGGGATTCCATGAGAAAGCTATTGGCGGCTGTTTTGACCGTAACGCTGGCCGTTTCGGCGCCGCTTGCGGCTCTTGCCGGCAACGCCTCGCTGATCCTCGATGCCCGCACCGGCAAGGTCCTTGCCGCCGAAAACGCCGACACGCTGAACCACCCGGCCTCGCTGACGAAGATGATGACGCTTTATCTCACCTTCGAGGCCTTGAAGCGTGGCAAGATCGCCTGGGATACGCCGATCAAAATGTCGAAATATGCCGCCGCCCGGCCGCCGACCAAGCTCGGCGTCAAGGCCGGCGGCACCATCACGGTACGCGAGGCGGTCTATGGGATGATCGTCAAATCCGCCAATGATGCCGCCGCCGCCATGGCCGAGACGCTCGGCGGCTCGGAGAGCGGTTTTGCCCGGATGATGACGGCAAAAGCCCGCCAGCTCGGCATGAGCCGCACCGTCTTCCTCAACGCATCCGGCCTGCCGAACAGCAGCCAGGTGACGACGGCGCGCGACATGTCGACGCTCGCCGTGGCGCTGATGAAGAATTACCCCAATGAATACCGCCTGTTTTCGGTGGCAAGCTTCAATTTCCGCGGCAAGACCGTGCGCGGTCACAACAATCTCATGTACCGCTACCAGGGCATGGACGGCATCAAGACAGGCTATACCAACGCCTCCGGCTTCAACCTGGTCAGCGCCGTCAGGGACGGCAACCGCCGCGTCGTCGGCGTCGTGCTCGGCGGCCGCACCGCCCGCAGCCGCGACGCCAAGATGGCGGCGCTGCTCGACCGCTATCTCGGCCGCGCCTCGTCTTCCGGCGGCGCCAGGCTGGTGGCGAGCGTCGGCGCCAAGGAGACGGTCGAAGTCGCTTCCGCCGCTGATGCTTCCGATGTTCCGGTACCGCTCAACGCGCCGCGCCCGGCCGACGACCTCGCGTCAAAGAGCCTGGCCTATGCCGACGACGCCGTCGTGCCGTTGGATCGTCCGGTGGCGATGGACGAGATCCTGAACGCCGGCAAGGCATCGAAGACCTCGGCGAAAAAGGCCGATGGCGACTGGCAGATCCAGATCTCGGCCGCCCCGAGCGCCGATGCGGCGCGTGCGCTTCTCGCCCAGGCGCAATCGGAAGGCGGCGCGCCGCTCGTTTCCGCTTCGCCCTATACCGAGGCGGTTGGGGAGGGCGCCAACAGGATCTACCGCGCCCGCTTCGTCGGCTTCGCCAGCAGGGATGCCGCCGTTTCCGCCTGCGATGCGCTGAAGCAGCGCTCCTACGACTGCATGCTGCTGCCCGATCACGGCTGACCGCGCGACGGTCCGGGCCGGCCACTCTGGACATTCATCGGGAATCGCAGTCTCCTTCCATAAACAAAAGGAGAACGCCCATGCTGCGCCGTCTCGCCGACCAGTTCGAAACCTCATCCGCCGCCTATGCCGCCGCCAACGGAATCGAGCGTGACGCTGACTGGTTTCTGTTGAAGCTGCAGGAGGAGGTGGGCGAACTCACCCAGGCCTGGAATCGGCTGACCGGCCGCGGCCGCCGCAGGGGGCGGACGCAGGAAGAGCTGGACCGCGATCTTGCCGACGAAACCGCGGACCTGCTCGGCCATATCCTGCTCTTTGCCCGCCGCAACGACATCGACCTTGCCGCCGCAATCGAGCGGAAGTGGCGGTTTCAGCCGGCGGAGCTGCCGAAGAGCTAAGGCATGCCGGCTGGTTGAATCAGCCGAGCTTGTAGCGATAGAACTTGTTGTCCACCGCCATCAGCGGGAAGGCGCGGGGCAGGGCGCTCTTGGCAATCTCGGTGAAACCGTTCTTCTCGTAGAAGCGATGGGCAGCGACGAACTTGTCCGTCGTGCCGAGGAAGATATCGGTGAGGCCGGCATCCATCGCATGGGCGAACATGCGCTCGAGGAGCAGCGCCGCCAAGCCATGTTCGCGGCCGCGCACCTCGGCAGCGACGAACATCTTGCGCAGCGCCGCCTGATTGTGGCCGATATCCTTCAAGCCCAGCGTGCCGACGATCGCGCCATCCTTGACGGCGACCCAGAACTGCCCCTTGCCGGACTGGTAGAAATCCGGGATGACCCTCAGATCCGGCTGCGCATCGGCGGTGATGTCGATGCCGAATTCTTCGCGCTGGATCGGCAGGATCACCGACAGCACGTCATCGGCGTCGCCTTCGGCAAAAGGTCTGATTTCGATCTCCGCCATCGGCTCCTCCCGCCTCAGGTCTGCGTGCCGCCGACCGTGATCTGATCCATGCGCAGATGCGGCTGGCCGACGCCGACCGGAACCCATTGGCCGGCCTTGCCGCAATTGCCGATGCCGGTGTCGAGCTTCATGTCGTTGCCGATCATCGACACCCGCTTCATCGCATCCGGGCCGTTGCCGATCAGCATCGCGCCCTTGATCGGCGCGCCGACCTTGCCGTTCTCGATCAGATAGGCCTCGGTGCAGCCGAAGACGAACTTGCCGGAGGTGATGTCGACCTGGCCGCCGCCGAAGGAGACGGCATAAATGCCCTTCTTCACTGAGGCGATGATTTCATCCGGCGTCTTGTCGCCGCCGAGCATATAGGTGTTGGTCATGCGCGGCATCGGCACATGCGCATAACCCTGGCGGCGGCCGTTGCCGGTGGGCGCCATGCCCATCAGCCGGGCATTCTGCCGATCCTGCATATAACCGACGAGCTTGCCGTTCTCGATCAGCACGTTGTAGCCGGAGGGCGTGCCCTCGTCGTCGATGGTGATCGAGCCGCGGCGGTTGTCGATCGTGCCGTCGTCGACGACGGTGACACCGGGCGCTGCCACCATCTGGCCGAGAAGGCCGGCAAAGGCCGACGTCTTCTTGCGGTTGAAATCGCCTTCCAGCCCGTGACCGACCGCTTCGTGCAGCATCACGCCCGGCCAGCCGGAGCCGAGAACGACGTCCATCGTGCCCGCCGGCGCATCGATCGCCTCGAGATTGATGAGCGCCTGGCGCAGCGCCTCGTCGGCGCCGTATTGCCAGCTGCCCTCGGTGATGAAATCGCCGAAGCCGATGCGCCCGCCGCTGCCGTAGGAGCCGCTCTCCTGGCGCTCGCCTTGTCCGACCACGACGGAGATGTTGATGCGCGTCATCGGGCGGATGTCGCGCACCCGATGTCCGTCGGCGCGCAGGATGTCGACGACCTGCCAGCTCGCCGCCACCGAGGCCGTCACCTGCCGCACCTTGTCGTCCTTGCCCCTGAGATAGGCGTCGATATCCTGCAGGACCTTGACCTTTTCCTCAAAACTCGGCTGGCCGATCGGGTTCTGGTCGCCGTAGAATTTCTTGTTGGTGCCCTGGGGGGCGGCGGCGTAGGAGCCGGAATAGCCGCGCGTCACCGCGCCGACCGCATCCGCCGCCCGCTTCAGCGCCGCCACAGAGAGATCGCCGGCATGGGCATAACCCACCGCCTCGCCGGCAACGGCGCGAAGCCCGAAGCCCTGCTCGGTATTGAAACTGCCGCCCTTCAGCCGGCCATTGTCGAAGGTCAGCGCTTCGGCCTGCGCATGCTCGATAAACAGCTCGCCGTCATCGGCGCCGGCGAGCGCCTCGGCGACAAGGCCGCGCATCGTGGCTTCGTCGGCATCGAAAAGCGTCAGGAGATCGGTGGTCATGGTCTGGCTCCAATGGGCATGCGTTCGGGAATGCGCTTACTCCCTAGATAGGGCTCTACCTTATAGGGAGTGAAGCCCTGCGGCCGAATTATTCTTTGTTGGGCAAGATATCTAGAAGAGGGAATGCTTCAAAGAACGGGAAGCGCGCGGCATATCTTTTCCCCCTCCGGGGAGAAGGTGCCGGCAGGCGGATGAGGGGGCCACGCGGCACACCCTCTCGTAATCCCTGTCCTGCGACGCTCACGGCAAGCGACTTGAAGACAGCCGAGACCATGCCAGTGCGGCCGAGCCCGGATGGACGTTCTTCTTGTTGGAAGCTTCGGCTTTGCGGCCCCCTCATCCGCCCTACGGGCACCTTCTCCCCGAGGGGAGAAGAGGGACCCGAGAGGTCGCGGCACACATCACCTGATCTCAAGGCAGCGCGTCGAAACCCTCGGCAAAACCCTTGAGGTCGACGGGGATGCCGATGCCTTCTTCGGGGGTCTGGAAGACGATGAAGGTTGCCTGGGCGCCGCTGCGGAAGGTCTTCAGCAGCTCGTCCTCGAGCACGACCTCGGCATAGCAGCCATCGGCGAAGCAGCGCACGAAATAGGCGCGGCCGATATCCTTGCCGTCGACATTGAGGCCGAGGCCGTTCGGCAAGAGCACGCCGAGCGGTGCGAGCACGCGCAGGATCTTCGACTTGCGGTCGGCCGTCTTCAGGACGACGACGGAAAGCCCGACTTCCGGCCGGTCCTCGGCGATGACGTTCTGCATCAGCGCGCATTGTTCGGCCGAAGCGCCGGCCGGCTTGTCGCAGACAACGGACCAGGCGCCATGATTGGATTTCACCGTGCCCGGCGCCTGCGGCTGCGTCTGGCCGGGCGTCGCCGGTTCGACTTTCGGGCTGGCGGCGTTCGGCTGCTGCGGGGTGGGGGCAGGGGCAGCCGGGGCTGGCGCGGTGGGCGCGGCCGGGGACGGGGCGGGTTGCTGTGCGAAAACGGGCGTCGCCGCGGCAGCCGCGATGCTGGCAGTCACGACGAGCGACTGCGCGAGGGAACGGAAACCCATGAAAACCTCTGGATATCGAATCATTGCCGCTATTGTTGAAGCTGCCCACCGAAAATGAAAAGCCCCACCCCGTGAAAACCGGGGGACTGCGGCAGAAATTGGACCTTTCGGCAAGAATGTGCGGCGGCCGGATTGGCCCGAAAGGCGTTTTTTCATATGCTGATGAAAAACTTGGGATGTTTTGCCCTTCCGGCCTGCCTATGCTTTAAGCAAAAATGCCGCATAGACAATTGCTCTGGCCTGTTGCGGCAAATGCCAAACTGTGGTTTGAAGCGCTGAAGATGGCAAGGATTCTGCGTTGGTTTTGCAGGTCAAGCGCTCGAGGGAGATAATAAGGTGATGAAGAAGGCTTATGCAGCTCTGACCGCGCTGGTCTGTCTGCTTTTTGCTTCCGGCACATATGCCGACCAGCCGAAGCCGTGGCAGGCGACGCTGCAGCCGGCGGCGACGCCGATCATGCGGGAAATCCACTGGTTCGAACAATATACCCTGTGGTTTATCGTTCCGATCACGCTCTTCGTTCTGATCCTGCTCATCGTCGTCTGCTTCAAGTTCCGCGCCAGCGCCAATCCGGTGCCTTCGAGGACGAGCCACAACACGGTGATCGAGGTCATCTGGACCGTGGGGCCGGTCCTGGTGCTGCTCCTGCTCGCCATTCCCTCCTTCAACCTGCTGACGGCGCAGCTGACGCTGCCCGAGAACCCCGATGTGACGATCAAGGCGACCGCCACGCAGTGGCAGTGGAACTATGAATACGAGGGTTCGGGCGACAGCCCGCTGGCCTTCGATTCCTACCTCTTGAAGGATCAGGACCGCGCGGCTGCCGGCAAGGAAGACAAGTCGATCTATCCCCGGCTTCTGGCCGTCGACAACGAGCTGGTTCTGCCTGTCAACAAGACGGTGCGCGTCCTCGTGACGGCAGCGCCGACCGACGTCATCCACGCTTTCGCCATGCCGTCCTTCGGCATCAAGATCGACGCCGTGCCGGGCCGCCTGAACGAAACCTGGTTCAAGGCCGAGCGCGAAGGCCTGTTCTACGGCCAGTGTTCCGAGCTCTGCGGCAAGGACCATGCGTACATGCCGATCGCCATCCGCGTCGTCTCCGAGGACAAGTACAAGCAGTGGCTGAGCGCAGCCGCCAGCGACCTGCCCGGCGCCTACAAGACACTCATGGCCGCAACCGATGGTCCCGCAAAGGCCGTCGACGTTGCCGAAGCACAGTAATTAAAGGGGACCGGGACAATGGCTGGACCTTCCGCTCACGACGATCATTCTCACGCTCACCACGACCACGCGCATGATGATCACGACCATGGTCATGATCACGCGCACAAGCCGAGCTTTTTCGACCGCTGGCTGTTCTCGACCAACCACAAGGACATCGGCACGCTCTACCTGATCTTCGCGATCATTGCCGGCATCATCGGCGGCGCGCTGTCGGTGGCCATGCGCATGGAGCTGCAGGAGCCGGGCATCCAGATCTTCCACGGCCTGGCCTCGATGGTCTACGGCTACGAGGGCGATGCCGCCATCGACGGCGCCAAGCAGATGTTCAACATGTTCACGACCGCGCACGCGCTGATCATGATCTTCTTCATGGTCATGCCGGCGATGATCGGCGGTTTTGCCAACTGGATGGTGCCGATCATGATCGGCGCCCCCGACATGGCCTTCCCGCGCCTCAACAACATCTCCTTCTGGCTGATCGTCCCTGCCTTTATCCTGCTGCTGCTGTCGATGTTCGTCGAAGGCCCGGCCGGCGCCTATGGCACCGGCGGCGGCTGGACGATGTATCCGCCGCTGGCCACAAGCGGCACGCCGGGACCGGCGGTCGATCTGGCGATCTTCGCGCTGCACATTGCCGGCGCCTCGTCGATCCTCGGTGCGATCAACTTCATCACCACGATCCTCAACATGCGTGCTCCCGGCATGACGCTGCACAAGATGCCGCTGTTTGCTTGGTCCGTGCTGATCACCGCCTTCCTGCTGCTCTTGTCGCTGCCGGTTCTGGCAGGCGGCATCACCATGCTGCTCACCGACCGCAACTTCGGCACGTCGTTCTTCTCGCCGGAAGGCGGCGGTGATCCGATCCTCTACCAGCACCTGTTCTGGTTCTTCGGTCACCCCGAGGTCTACATCCTCATCCTGCCGGGCTTCGGCATGGTCAGCCACATCATCTCGACCTTCTCGAAGAAGCCGATCTTCGGTTACCTCGGCATGGCCTACGCCATGGTCGCGATCGGCGCCGTCGGCTTCGTCGTCTGGGCCCACCACATGTACACGGTCGGCCTGTCGCTCGATGCCCAGCGTTACTTCGTCTTCGCAACCATGGTCATCGCCGTGCCGACGGGCGTGAAGATCTTCTCCTGGATCGCGACGATGTGGGGCGGCTCGATCTCGTTCACCACGCCGATGCTCTGGGCGATCGGCTTCATCTTCCTGTTCACGGTCGGCGGCGTCACCGGCGTCCAGCTCGCCAATGCCGGTCTCGACCGGTCGCTGCATGACACCTATTACGTCGTGGCCCACTTCCACTACGTTCTGTCGCTCGGCGCCGTCTTCGCGATCTTCGCCGGCTGGTACTACTGGTTCCCGAAGATGACCGGCTACCTCTACAGCGAACTCCTGGGCAAGCTGCACTTCTGGATCATGTTCATCGGCGTCAACCTGGTGTTCTTCCCGCAGCACTTCCTCGGCCTCGCCGGCATGCCACGCCGCTACATCGATTATCCGGATGCCTTTGCCGGCTGGAACTACGTCTCCTCCATCGGCTCCTACATCTCGGCCTTCGGCGTGGTGGTCTTCCTCGTCTGCGTCTTCGAGGCCCTCGCCAAGAAGCGCGTGGCCGGCGACAATCCCTGGGGCGAGGGCGCAACGACGCTCGAATGGCAGCTGCCTTCGCCGCCGCCCTACCACCAGTGGGAACAGTTGCCGCGCATCAAGTAATTTGCGCGGATAACAGGACGCCGCATCTTGATACGGCGTCCTGGCATTGAGACATTCAGGACGGAATGATGACGGTCATCGACAATCACGAGGCGCTTGCAGAGGACGGCGAATTGTCGGAAGCCAGCGCACGCGATTACTTCGAACTCTTGAAGCCACGGGTGATGTCGCTCGTGGTCTTCACCGCTTTTGCCGGCCTGGTGCTGGCGCCGGGCCACATCAATCCGGTCCTCGGCCTGATCGCCATCCTCTGCATCGCCGTCGGTGCCGGCGCCTCCGGTGCGCTCAACATGTGGTACGACGCCGATATCGACGCCATCATGAGCCGCACCGCCAAGCGTCCGATTCCGGCCGGCCGCATCGCGCCCTCCGAGGCGCTGGCCTTCGGCCTGGTGCTGTCGGGCTTTTCGGTCGTCATTCTCGGCCTTGCCGTCAACTGGCTGTCGGCCGGCATCCTCGCCTTCACCATCTTCTTCTACGCCGTCATCTACACCATGTGGCTGAAGCGCTCGACGCCGCAGAACATCGTCATCGGCGGTGCCGCCGGCGCCTTCCCGCCGATGATCGGCTGGGCCTGCGTGACGAATTCGGTGACGATCGAGAGCACCGTTCTCTTCCTGATCATCTTCCTGTGGACACCGGCGCATTTCTGGGCGCTCGCGCTCTTCAAGATGCGCGACTACGAGGCCGTCGGCGTGCCGATGCTGCCGAATGTTTCCGGCGAGCGGGTGACCAAACATCAGATCGTCGCCTATGCGGTGCTGACCGCGATCTGCGCGGTCCTGCCGTCCTTCCTGGGTTTTGCCAGCTACGGCTACGGCCTCGTCGCCGCCGCCCTCGGGGCGATCTTCGTCTACTGTTCCATCGCCGTCTGGCGCATGCCGGACGGCGATCTGAAGATGATCCCGGCAAAGAAGCTCTTCGCCTTCTCGATCTTCTATCTCTTCGCGGTCTTTTCCGCCCTGATGATCGACCGGCTGGCCGCCATGCTGGTCTCGTATGCGGGAGGTTCGGTCTGATGGATCTGGTCAAGCTCACCCAAAAGCAGATGAAGTCGCGCCGCAACCGCAACATCGCCCTCGGGCTGGTGCTCGCCGGCCTCGTCGTGCTTTTCTATGCGATTACGATCGTGAAAATCGGCGGGGGAACGGCCGGATGAGCGAAGCCGCCGCCCCACGCAAGAAGCAGGGCCGCAACAACGGCACCGTCGTCATGATGTGCCTGAGCTTCGTCTTCGGCATGGGGGCGATGAGCTATGCCGCCGTGCCGCTCTATCGCATCTTCTGCCAGGTGACCGGTTATAACGGCACGACGCAGCGCGTCGATCAGATGTCGAGCGTCGTGCTCGACCGCAACATGCGCGTGACCTTCGACGCCAATGTCGCGCCGGGCCTGCAGTGGGATTTCAAGCCGGTCGAGCGCGAGGTCAATCCGAAGATCGGCGAAACCATCCAGGTTAATTTCACCGCCGTGAATCGCTCGAACGAGACCCAGCGCGGCCAGGCGGTTTTCAACGTCACGCCGGGCGAGGCGGGCGTCTATTTCAACAAGGTGCAATGTTTCTGTTTTACGGAAACGGACCTGAAGCCGGGCGAGAAGCTCGACATGCCGGTGGTATTCTACATCGATCCGGAAATCGTCAAGGCCGTGGAATCGAAGAACATCCATACGGTCACGCTGTCATATACGTTCTACCCGAAAGAGGGTCCGAAGCCTGTTGCTTCGAATGAGGGTGGAGCGGTGAAGATTGAAAAGAAACTTTGATCAAGGCTCGTTTCCGGCTATGCCGGGAGCGAAGTGAGGAAGACATCCGGGGATAGCTACATGGCCGATGCGCACCAGAAGAATCACGACTACCACATCATCGATCCGAGCCCGTGGCCGATTCTCGCCTCGTTCGGCGCCTTCATCATGGCGCTCGGCGGCGTCTGCTACATGCGTTACCTGAACGGCGGCTCGTTCAAGTTCGCTGGCGCCGAGCTCGCCAATCCCTGGCTCTTCTACATCGGCCTCGTGCTCGTTCTTTACGTCATGTACGGCTGGTGGGCCGATACGGTGAAGGAAGCTCATGAGGGCGCCCATACCCGCGTCGTCTCGCTGCATCTGCGCTACGGCATGATCATGTTCATCGCTTCCGAAGTGATGTTCTTCGTCGCCTGGTTCTGGGCCTATTTCGACGCCAGCCTCTATCCGAACGAGGCGATCCAGGCCTCGCGGCTTGCCTACACCGGCGGCGTCTGGCCGCCGAAGGGTATCGAGGTCCTCGATCCCTGGCATCTGCCGATCTACAACACCGTCATCCTGCTGCTCTCCGGCACGACGGTCACCTGGGCGCACCATGCGCTGCTGCACAACGACCGCAAGGGCCTGGTCCAGGGCCTGACCCTGACGGTGCTGCTCGGCATCTTCTTCTCCGCCGTCCAGGCCTACGAATATGCCCACGCGCCTTTTGCCTTCAAGAATTCGATCTACGGCGCGACCTTCTTCATGGCGACCGGCTTCCACGGTTTCCACGTCCTGGTCGGCACGATCTTCTTGGCTGTCTGCCTGTTGCGCGCGCTGCGTGGCGACTTCACCCCGAAGCAGCATTTCGGCTTCGAGGCCGCCGCCTGGTACTGGCACTTCGTCGACGTCGTCTGGCTGTTCCTGTTCTTCTGCATCTACGTCTGGGGCGGCTGGGGCGCGCCCGTCGCAGCCGGCTGATCGGCAAGCGAGCTTCAAACAAAAGGGCGGGCCTCGGGTCCGCCCTTTCTGTCTTTGACCCCACGCTCCGTCATTGTCGGGCTTGACCCACGGCGCGGATTCTTGATTTCCCGCTACGATTGCGTGAGAATCACCAAGGTCTCCGGCAATACTCCGTCATACTCCATCGCATCCGCCGCTTGCTTGGACTTCATAAATTCCTCCAGGCGGCCCATGTCGGGAACGTCCATGACCAGGCCAACTCGATTGGACGCCTGTGGATCGACGAACGTACGAATGTTTGTGCAGCCGAGGGGTTCGAAAACCTCTTTGCGGCGCGGTGAAGTGAGCCAATGTTTGACGTCTTTGACGTCGTGATAGGCCAATATGGTAGGCATAGCATCCTCCTCTCAAAGCCAGACAGAACACTACGCTGCGATTGATCACATTGATATTACCCGGATGGGCGGGGCGCATCGCGAGCGCGCGGACCCGCCCCAGGTTGAAGGGCGATCCGTCACTGAGACCATTGAATTGCTGCGGGAGGCAATGCGAGCTTGATCGCCAGACGCCGCTTTCACCTGCTGACGTTCTAACGCATCAACGCCCGCCGGCGATCCGTTCGAAAGCCGAAGGTTCGGGGACGCCGAGGTCGAGGCACTGGCGGATTGCCTCGGCGCATTCGCGTGCTGTCAGAATCGAAGTATCGACCTCCATGTCGTAGATGCCCGGCCGATGCACCTCGTCCTGCCAGCGCTGCACCGGTTCGGGGATCGGCACCTCCTCGCTGGCGCGGAGATAAAGCGTCTCGCGCCCTTCTTGTTCAAGCTCGCGCCGCTGCATGATCGTCTCGATCGGACAGCGCACGCCGACGAACAGCACGGAAAATCCATCGAGTCGCCGGGCGCAGTCGGCAAGTATGCCGAGCGGGCGCGAATAGCTGTCGTGATGGCCGAGATCGGCGACCACATTGAGGCCCAGGCCGGCATGGATGGCAATCGATTCGTAAAGGGCGGCATAGAGGAACGGGATCAGCTCTTCCAGCTCCGGCCGTTCGCCGCCGGGCCTCAGCCCGATGCCGGGCAGGTAGCGCTTCGGCGTCATGGCATTATAGGCATCGACGCCGAGGTTGATCCACGGCCCCTCGAATTCCTCCTGGATTGCCCGGGCAATGCTGGATTTGCCGCTGCGCGGAGCGCCGTTCAGGATAATGATTTGTCCGGCATGGCTGTCATTGGTCATCAGTTTTCTTCTTCTGTTTGGCGCGAATCGCTGAGGGAGGCCGCGCAGGCATTTCCATTCGGGATGCGAATACTTTATGGGAGAGTTAAGGCAGCATCGAATTGTCAGAAGGAATGGCATGAACGAGGACAGCGCTCATTTTCCCCTGTCGATCCTGTTAAAACAGGTATCAAGGGCTGCTGCCCGCGTTGCGGCCAGGGCAAGCTGTTCGATGGCCTGCTCGGCCTGAAGCCGCGTTGCGCATCCTGCGGTCTCGATTATGCCTTCGCCGATTCCGGCGACGGTCCGGCCGTCTTCGTCATCCTTATCGTCGGCTTCATCATCATCGGCATGGTGCTCTGGCTGCAGGTGAATTACGGCCCGCCGATCTGGGTGCATATCCTGCTGTTCGCGCCGCTGACGATCATCCTGTCACTGCTGACGTTGCGCTGGTTCAAGGGCATCCTGATCGCCATGCAATACCGCCACAATGCCCGCGAGGGACGCCTGAGTGACTGAAGCAGAGCATGTAATGCCGCGCCGCCGGCTGCCCGTGATAACAGGCATGCTGGTGCTGATTGCGCTTGCCATCCTGATTTCGCTCGGCACCTGGCAGGTCGAGCGCCTCCACTGGAAAGAGGGCCTGCTCGCCGATATTGCCACGCGCCAGGCTGCCGCCCCGGTGCCGCTGGCCGATATCGAGGCGATGGCGGCATCCGGCGGCGATATCGAATACCGCAAGGTCACCGCCACCGGCCGCTACATCAACAACAAGGAGCGTCACTTCTTCGCCACCTGGCGCGGCCAGACCGGCTTTTACGTCTATACCCCGCTGGAGCTTGCCGACGGGCGTATCCTCTTCGTCAATCGCGGCTTCGTTCCCTATGAGAACAAGGAGCCGGAAATGCGCATGCAGGGCCAGCTGACGGATCATCAGACCGTCACCGGCCTGGCGCGGGCAAAACTTCCGGGCAAGCCCTCGTCGCTGGTGCCCGACAATGACGTCGCCAAGAACATCTTCTACTGGAAGGACCTCGACGTCATGGCCGAGAGCGTCGGGCTGGACAAGGCGCGCGTCCTACCCTTCTTCGTCGATGCCGATTCGGCCCCCAATCCGGCCGGCCTGCCGATCGGCGGCGTCACCCAGGTCGATCTGCCGAACGACCATCTGCAATATGCCCTGACCTGGTACGGCCTGGCCGCCGTGCTCGTCGTCGTGGTGGCGATCTCCTGGTTCTGCAAGTCAGGGAAGGCGCCTCGGCAATAGTATCGCTTCAATTCTTGGCCATATTGGGCTAGAGGTCCCTAATCCTCTCAATCCGGAACAGACATGAATATTGCGGCGAAACCTCCCTTGACGATCAGGCTCTGCGGCCCGCGCGGCTTCTGCGCCGGCGTCGACCGCGCCATCCAGATCGTCGTGCTGGCGCTGAAATCCTATGGCGCGCCGGTCTATGTGCGCCACGAGATCGTCCACAATCGTTATGTCGTCGAGGGGCTGGAGGCCAAGGGTGCCGTCTTCGTCGAGGAGCTGGACGAGATCCCGGCCGAGCATCGCGCCCAGCCGGTCGTCTTCTCCGCCCATGGCGTGCCGAAATCCGTGCCGGAGGATGCGGTAAGCCGCAATCTATTCTATCTCGACGCCACCTGTCCGCTGGTTTCCAAGGTCCACAAGCAGGCGATGCGCCACAACCGCCTCGGCCGCCACGTCGTCCTGATCGGCCATGCCGGCCACCCCGAGGTGATCGGCACCATGGGCCAGCTGCCGGAGGGCTCGGTCTCGCTGATCGAGACGATCGAGGATGCCGACGCCTATGCGCCCGCCGACCCGGACAATCTCGGCTATGTCACCCAGACGACGCTCTCGGTCGACGACACCGCCGGCGTCATCGCCCGCCTGCACGAGCGTTTTCCCAACCTGACCGCGCCGGCCGCCGATTCGATCTGTTATGCGACGACCAACCGCCAGGAAGTGGTGAAGCAGGCGGCCCCCGGCTGCGATCTCTTCATCATCGTCGGGGCGCCGAATTCCTCCAATTCCAAGCGCCTGGTCGAAGTGGCGCTGCGGGCAGGGGCGAAGAAATCGATTCTCGTGCAGCGCGCCGCCGAACTCGACTGGGACGAGATCGGCGCGATCTCGACGCTCGGCCTTTCCGCCGGCGCCTCCGCGCCCGAGGTCATCGTCAACGAGATCATCGAGGCGTTCCGCGCCCGCTTCGACGCCCGCGTTGAACTCGCCGAAACGGTGCAGGAGACCGAGAATTTCCTGGTCAACCGCGAATTGCGCAGCATCGAGCTGACGGCGGCCGACATGGCCTTCGTCAACGGCTAGAACAGGATGATTTTAGGCCCGGTCGGCCTAAAATCTGAATCCTGTTCTAAATTAAAGAGTTAGAGCATGATGTCGTCCGAAAACCGCTGACACTTTTCGGCATCATGCTCTAGGCCGTCATCGCGGCCCCGGCCATCCATCATCCATAAACAAGACGAGACCTCACTTGGCAGTCTATACCGATATCGCCGAAGCCGATCTGAAGTGGTTCCTGACCGAATATGACGTGGGAAGCCTGCTCTCCTACAAGGGCATCGCCGAAGGTGTGGAAAATTCCAATTTCCTGCTGCACACCTCCAAGGAACCGCTGATCCTGACGCTCTATGAGAAGCGCGTGGAAAAGAGCGACCTGCCGTTCTTCCTCGGCCTGATGCAGCATCTTGCCGCCCGCGGCCTTTCCTGCCCGCTGCCGCTGCCGCGCCGCGACGGCGCGCTGCTCGGCTCGCTCTCCGGCCGCCCGGCGGCGCTGATTTCCTTCCTCGAAGGCATGTGGCTGCGAAAGCCGGAGGCGAAACATTGCCGCGAGGTCGGCCGGGCGCTCGCCCAAATGCATGTGGCGGGTGCCGGTTTCGAGCTGAAGCGCCCGAACGCGCTGTCGCTCGATGGCTGGCGGACGCTGTGGGAAAAGTCCGAGGCGCGCGCCGATGAGGTCGAGCCCGGCCTGCAGAATGAGATCCGCGGCGAACTCGATTTCCTCGCCGTCGCCTGGCCGAAGGGTCTGCCGGCCGGCGTCATCCATGCCGACCTCTTTCCCGACAACGTCTTCTTCCTCGGCGATCAGCTCTCCGGCCTGATCGATTTCTATTTCGCCTGCAACGATCTGCTCGCCTATGACGTTTCGATCTGCCTGAACGCCTGGTGCTTCGAAAAGGATGGCGCCTACAACATCACCAAGGGCACGGCGATGCTCGAGGGTTATCAGAGCGTGCGCCCCTTGAGCGGCGAAGAGATCGCCGCTTTGCCGGTGCTGTCGCGTGGGTCCGCGCTGCGTTTCTTCCTGACGCGGCTCTATGATTGGCTGACGACGCCCGAGGGCGCCATGGTCACCAAGAAGGACCCGCTCGAATATCTGCGCAAGCTGCGCTTCCACCGCCAGATCGGCTCGGCCGCCGAATACGGATTGAGCCTATGAAACACGTCGATATCTTCACCGACGGGGCATGCTCCGGCAATCCCGGCCCCGGCGGCTGGGGCGCCGTGCTGCGTTACGGCGACGTCGAAAAGGAGCTTTGCGGCGGCGAGGCGGACACCACCAACAACCGCATGGAACTGCTGGCGGCGATCTCCGCCCTGCAGGCGCTGAAGACCCCTTGCGAGGTCGATCTCTATACCGACAGCGCCTACGTCAAGGACGGCATCTCCAAATGGATTTTTGGCTGGAAGAAAAACGGCTGGAAGACATCGGACAAGAAGCCGGTGAAGAATGCCGAGCTTTGGCAGGCGCTGGAAGAAGCCCGCAACCGCCACAAGGTGACGCTGCACTGGGTCAAGGGCCACGCCGGCCACCCGGAAAACGAACGCGCCGATGAACTTGCCCGCCGGGGTATGGAGCCGTTCAAGAAGGGTAAGGCGGTTTCGTTTTAGGGGTGTGACGGCTGCCCCTCACCAACTACCGTATATTGCAGGCCGAGACCGTTTTTCGTTCGGGAGGCAAGAGTGTCATCCATTCCAACGACAGTCGAATTGTGCTCAACGATCGATCGTTTGGAGGGCGTGTATCGTCGTCGCGAAGAGGCCAGCGCTCTTTTCGATGCCTATGAAAGGCTCAGTCAGCGTTTCGAACAGGATTTGGCGGGCGAGCGCGATGTGTTGCTCAGCAAAGGGGCAGCGCTGATGATGATCAAATATTGGCTCGAAGAGAACGGGTCAGATTCTGTGCGCGGTTGAAGGAGGGTACGTGCGGAGGCACTGAGCGCAAGCGAAGGGCAATGAATGGCGTGCCGTGCCGCCCCCTCATCCGACCCTTCGGGCCACCGCCCGGGGTTGAGCCACGGGTCTCAACCCGTCCTTCGGACCCCCGCTGGGAGAAGAGGAGCCAGCAACGACCTTCGGTATTCTCACCCACCTATTGCCGCGCCACCGCGGCCCCTTGGATCAGCCGATGCAGATATTCGAGCTTTGCCACAACGGGCGAAGACAGCACGAAGGGGTAGGCGTCGGGCTGGCCCATGCTGCGCTGGATGGCGTTGATCGCGATGCTGAGCGGTACCCAGGCGCTGACCAGCTGTTCGGCGCTCCTTGCCCTGTAGGGGATGAAATCCACCTCGCCGGCGATTTCCTCATGGCCGCGTGGATCGATGGCGATGCCGAAGGCGCGTGCGGTCTCCAGCGTGTCGACGATATGGAGGTAATGGGCGAAGCATTCGGCGAAATCTTCCCAGGGGTGGGAGGCCGCATAGGCGCTGATGAAATTGTTTTCCCATCCCAGAGGCGCGCCGCCGGCATAGTGCTGTTGCAGTGCGGCCGCATAATCCTGCCGTTCGTCGCCGAAGACGGCGCGGAAGTCCGAAAGCCCGTCGCGGTCGCGCACCAGCTTGTTCCAGATGAAATGGCCGGCCTCGTGGCGGAAATGGCCAAGCAGCGTGCGATAGGGCTCGTTCATCGAGCTGCGCGCCTGTTCGCGCGTCGCATCGTCGGCTTCGGCCGCGCGGATGGTGATTAGGCCTTCCTCGTGGCCGGTCATGGCCGGCACGACATAGCCGTTATCCTGCAGCGAATCCTCGAGGAAATCGAAGACCAGCCCGCCTTGCGGATCTTGCGCCCGGTCGGGATGCGGCAGCTTCCAGCGCAACAGCGAATAGAAGAGATGGCGCTGCGCCTGGCCGATGCGCCGCCAGCGGCCGATGCCGTCCTCGGTATCGGTGTTGGGCACCAGCCGGTTATGGCGGCAGGCGGCGCAGAACTCGCTGTCGCTGTCGCCCTCCACCAGCCAGTTGCAGATGTCGAGGCCGGCATTGGCGCAGAAGCGCACCTGCCGCTCGGGATCGGCAACGAGCTGCCAGCCCGTCTCGTCGCGCGGCTCCAGCGCATGCATGGCGAGATCGCCGGACCGGAAACCGAGGCGATGATTGCAGCGCACGCAGTGGCGGTTGTCGAAATGGACGACCTGATCGCAATTGTCGCAGGCAAAAAGCTTCATCGTATTGATCTCAGCAAAGCGGGGACGGATTAAAAATGCCCGCCGCGCGAAGCGCAGCAGGCATGGTTCATCAAGGATGCGCTTGTGGTTCAGAGCCGGTCGACGGCGCCCTTGAGCTTGTCCTTGACCTTGCCGGTTGCGACCTGTCCCTTGCCTTTGGCTTCCTGGACGGCGCCCTTGGCCTGCATGTCGCGATTGCCGGTGGCCTTGCCGACGGCCTGCTTCGTCTTGCCGGCAATTTCGTTGGTCTTGCCGGAAATCTTGTCGCTGGTGCTACCCATAGATGATGTCTCCTTGGTCGGCGTCGGACCTCTCGTCCGCGCCGGAAGAAAACGTCACTTGCGGCTATTCGTTCCAGCGCGCGGTCAAGGCCGCCGCCGCGAGATGTCAGGCGTGTCCGGCCTCGGCCGAAAGCATGGCGGCGGTCACGCCCATGCCGGCGAGCGCCCGCTCGTATTTGTCCTCAAGGCTGCGGTCGAAGATCAGCTCCTCATTGGCCGGGCAGGTGAGCCAGCCATTGTTGGCGACCTCGTTTTCGAGCTGGCCGGCGCCCCAGGAGGAATAGCCGAGCAGCATCGTCGCCCGCTTCGGCCCGGCGCCCTTGGAGATGGCGCGCACGATGTCGAGCGTCGCCGTCAGGCAGATGTCGTCGCTGACGGGGATCGAGGAGTCGCTGGCATAATCGTCCGAATGCAGCACGAAGCCGCGGCCGCTTTCCACCGGGCCGCCGGTCTGGATCGGGAAGTCACGGGCGCGCTGCGGCAGCACGATCGGCTCTTCCTGCTTGATCATGTCGAGATGCAGCAGCACATCGGTGAAGGTGAGGCTCTGCGGCCGGTTGATGACGAAGCCCATGGCGCCGGCATCCGAATGCGCGCAGATGTAAATCACGGTGCGCGCAAAATTGCGGTCTTCCATGCCCGGCATGGCGATGAGGAACTGGCCATCGAAGAAGCCACGTTCCCGTCTGTTCTTCAGCGTCGATAAGGACATTGTTCCTCCTGCTGCCAGACCGCACCAAGGCCCCGACAAGAGAAGGATGGGCCAATGTCACCAATCAATCAACTGAAAATGAAGATTATGTGGCCGGCGCTTCTGGCGGCCAAACGGCACTTTCGGTAAACCTTTGTTCCATGATGATTATTTCTTTGGCACCGCGCCGGCTTTTCATGGCGGCCATTTCGCTGGTCGCAGCCTTCGCCCCGTTTTGTTCCGCGCAGGCGGAAATGAGCGCCTGGGCCGAGGCCGAGGGAGGCCGCATGCGCCTCGTGGCGCTGGCGCCCGATGCCGGCGGCAAAATCCGCGCCGGCCTGCAGATCGAGCCGAAACCCGGCTGGATCACCTATTGGCGCGAGCCCGGCAACAGCGGCATTCCGCCTCACGTCACCATCGCGCCGGCAAGCGGCGTCACGCTTGAAACCATCGCCTATCCGGTTCCGAAGCATTTCTTCAAAGGCGCGATCGAGGATATTGCCTATGACGCGCCGGTGACGCTGCCGCTGTCGCTGACGGCGGCCGGCAAAGGCCCGGTCGCGATCGACGCGACTGTTTTCATCGGCATCTGCAGGGATATCTGCATTCCCTTCCAGGCAAATCTGGCGGTGACGCTCGGCCCCGCCATCCGTTCGCATCCGGAGGAAGAGGCGATCCTTGCGGCCGCCGAGGCGGCGCTGCCGAAGCCGCCTTCGGCCGATTTCCGCGTCGCGGCGCATGCGATCTCGCCCGATAGGAAGACGTTGTCGCTGACGCTCACCCTCCCGGGCGAAGGAACGAGCGTGCCCGATATCATCGCCACCGGCCCGAGCGGCTATGCTTTCACCAAGCAGATCGGCGGCAAACGCGACGGCACCATCTTCAAGACCGACATTGCAATCGGCAAGCTGCCGAAGGATTATGATCTATCGGGCAAGCGCTGGAGCGTGCTGGTCATCGATGGCGGCAAGGCGATGGAGACCACGCTTGCCTTCGACTGAGCGGCACCTATAGTCGCCTGCGATCTTCTCGCGGCGCCCGCCAGGCCGGATCCGCCGCAAAAACAGAACAAAGGAGAAAACCCATGACCATCGCGATCGGCGACAAGCTTCCTGCCGCCACCTTCAAAGAAAAGACTGCCGACGGCCCGGTCGAAATCACCACCGATCAGCTCTTCGCCGGCAAGCGCGTCGTGCTCTTTGCCGTGCCGGGCGCCTTTACGCCCACCTGCTCGCTGAACCATCTGCCGGGTTATCTCGAAAACCGCGACACCATCCTCGGCAAGGGCGTCGACGACATCGCGGTCCTCGCCGTCAATGACTGGCATGTCATGGGCGCCTGGGCGCAATCCTCCGGCGGCCTCGGCAAGATCCACTTCCTCGCCGATTGGGACGCCGGCTTCACCAAGGCCGTCGGCCTCGACGCCGACCTCTCCGCCGGCGGCCTCGGCCTGCGCTCCAAGCGCTATTCGATGCTGGTGGAAGACGGCGTCGTGAAAGCGCTCAACGTCGAAGAAAGCCCCGGCCAGGCAACGGTCTCGGGTGCTGCCGCGATGCTGGAACTGCTCTGAGTTTTCATGACTGAATGATGCGGGCTGCTTGATCGACACTCGCCCTGATCCATTGCGCCGACGCTGAGTTTGGCGGACACCGTGTCCCCAAACTCCGTCATCCCAGGCCCTGAGCCTGGGATCCATGGTCGGTGGTGACAGAGGCCGGCATGGCATGGGTCCTCGGGTCAAGCCCGAGGACGACGGAGGGTGGGTGAGCTCCGTGGCAAATCCAGCGATGGTGAGGCAATGGCAGCGGCGTTGCGCCTCTTGCCGCTGGCCCTCCCCAACGTCCGTCATCCCAGGTCTTGAGCCTGGAATCCATCGTCACCGCCGACGAGCCAGCCTAGGTCCTCGGGTCAAGCCCGAGGACGACGGAGGGTGGGTGAGCTCCGTGGCAAATCCAGCGATGGTGAGGCAATAGCAGCGGCGTTGCGCTCCTGCCAATGGCCCTCCTAAAACTCCGTCATTCCAGGCCTTGAGCCTGGAATCCACCGACCACCCTGTGACAAGAAGGCCGGCCCTCCCGCCTCAATCTCGCCGCAATCGTTATAACATAACGGTAATGTTATTACATTGTCAGGATGAGCCATGCACCCGAACCCCGACCGCCCCTCCATCAGCCTTATGGGGCAATCGGCCTTCTCAAGGGTGATCGGCATCTCGCTGGTCATTGCCGCGCTCTGGCTTATCATTCACTGGGCGGTTCTGCTGCCATGACGCCGTTGATCAGTCTCGATGATCTCACGGTCGCCTATGATCGCCACCCCGCCGTCCATCATGTCTCCGGCGCCTTTGCGCCGGGCAGCCTGACGGCGATTGCCGGGCCGAATGGGGCGGGCAAATCGACGCTGCTGAAGGCGATCATGGGCGAGCTTCGTCCCGCCGAGGGCAGGGTCGAGCACCGGCTGGGGCGGGCGGAATTCGGCTATCTCCCGCAGGCGGCCGAGATTGATCGGCGTTTCCCGATCTCGGTCATCGACACCGTCATGCTCGGCGTCTGGAAGAGCAAGGGAGCCTTCGGCCGCGTGGCACCCGCCGATGTCAAAAAGGCGGGCGAGGCGCTCTCCGCCGTCGGTCTCGAAGGCTTCGCAAGGCGCCATGTCGGCTCGCTCTCGGCCGGCCAGTTCCAGCGCGTGCTCTTTGCCCGCCTGCTCTTGCAGGATGCCGGCGTCATCCTGCTCGACGAGCCGTTCACCGCAATCGATGCCCGCACGACCAGGGATCTCCTCGATATCGTTTCCCGCTGGCATGGCGAGGGCCGCACCGTCATCGCCGTGCTGCATGATTTCGAGCTCGTTCGGACGCATTTCCCCGAGACCCTGCTGCTCGCCCGCGAGCTGGTGGGATGGGGCCCGACCGCCGACGTCATGTCGTCCGCCAATCTCATGAAGGCCCGCGCCATGGCCGAGCGCTGGGATGAGGATGCGGCGGCCTGCGCCCCGCAAGAGGCGCCGGCGGCATGATGGCTTATGATCTCTTCCTCGCGCCCTTTGCCGATTTCGGTTTCATGCGCCGCGCCCTTGTCGCCTGCCTCTGCCTCGGGCTCGGCTCGGGGCCGATCGGCGTCTTCCTGATGCTGAGGCGCATGAGCCTGATGGGCGATGCCATGAGCCATGCGGTGCTGCCGGGGGCGGCGATCGGTTATCTCGTCGCCGGATCGCTGTCTCTGACGGCGATGGGCCTCGGCGGCCTTGTCGCCGGCCTGTCGGTGGCGCTGCTGTCCGGCGCCGTCAGCCGCATGACGGTGCTGCGCGAGGATGCGAGCTTTGCGAGCTTCTATCTCGCCTCGCTGGCGCTCGGCGTGCTGATCGTCTCGCTGCGCGGCTCGAATATCGATCTGCTGCACGTGCTCTTCGGCACCATCCTGGCGATCGATGCGCCGGCACTTTATCAGATCGGCGCGATCACCTCGCTGACGCTTCTCATCCTCGCTGCCATCTACCGGCCGCTGGTGGCCGAATGCTTCGACCCCGGTTTCTTGAGAGCCGTCGGCGGGCGCGGGCCGGTCTATCACGTGCTCTTCCTGCTGCTCGTGGTGCTGAACCTCGTCGCCAGCTTCCAGGCACTCGGTACGCTGATGGCGGTCGGCCTGATGATGCTGCCGGCGGCCATCGCCCAGCTCTGGTCGCGCAGCTTGGCCGTGATGATGCTGATCGCCACCGCCAGTGCGGCCGCCTCCGGCTATCTCGGTCTGATCGCTTCCTACCATCTGGAACTCGCTTCCGGCCCGACGATCATCATGACGGCGGCGCTGATCTACGCTTTTTCAATCCTCTTCGCGCCCTCCGGCATCGCCCGGCGCTTCTTTCCCCGCCCGCATCTGAAGGGCTGATTTCAAGGAGACTTCGATGATATCGCGCAGACTGCTTCTCTCCGTCGCCGCACTTTCCGCGCTGATGGCGCTGTCGGCCGCACCCGCTTCGGCCGAAACGCTGAAGGTTGTGGCGTCCTTCACCGTGCTTGCCGATGTCGTGAAACAGGTCGGCGGCGACCATGTTCATGTCACGAGCCTCGTCGGGCCGAACGGCGACCCCCATGAATTCGAGCCGTCGCCGGCCGACGCGAAGAATTTGAAGGCGGCCGAAGTCACCTTCGTCAGCGGCGAAGGGCTGGAAGGCTGGATGGACCGGCTGATCACCGCCTCGGGCTACAAGGGCAAGCCGGTGACGGTTTCCGAAGGCATCGCCACCCGCACCATGGAAGAGGACGGCAAGACCATCACCGATCCGCATGTCTGGAACAGCCCCGTCAACGTCAAGGTCTGGGTCGCCAACATCGAAAAGGCGCTGTCATCGGCCGATCCCGCCGACGCCGCCGTCTTCAAGGCCAATGCCGAAAAATATACGCAGAAGCTGGATGAGCTGAACGCCTACGCCCATTCGAAATTCGACGCGATCGCCGAGGACCGCCGCACGGTGCTGACGAGCCACGACGCCTTCGGCTATTTCGGCCGCGAATACAAGGTGAGCTTCCTGGCACCGCTTGGCCTCTCCACCGAGAGCGAAGCCTCGGCCGCCGATGTCGCCAAGCTGGTCGAACAGATCAGGAGCGAGCACGTGAAGGCCTATTTCTTCGAAAATTCCAACGATCCGCGCCTAGTCAAGCAGGTCGCCAAGGCAACGGGTGCGGAACCCGGCGGCGAGCTCTATGTCGAATTCGCTCTCCGACGCCAAGGGACCGGCGCCGACCTATGAGAAAATGTTCCGCTACAATGTCGACCAACTCGCCGCCGCCATGGCGAAATCGAGCTGACAGTCGATCGGATAGTGAAAGCATGATGCCGAGATCCGCTTCGGCGTCATGCTCCCCTGTCAAACAGGCTTGTGGCGTCGCTCGACGCCCTTGGCCGCCAGGACCTCATCCGCGGCTGCCGATACCAGAAATTCCGAAAGCTGCCTGGTGGCTTCCGCGTCGCTGGAATCGGCGCCGATGCCCACGTCAAAGTCGATGTAACTTTGAAGCTCTGCCGGAAACCGGCCGAGAAGCATGACGTCGGGCGCGGCAGCGAGAATTGAGGTCACGGGGACGACGGCCAACTCGGCCTCCCCACGGCCGACGGCCGATGCCGTCTGCCCTCCTGGCGCGGCGACGAGCCTGGGCTTTACCTCATCCGCTATTCCCAGCCGATCCAGCAGGCTGGAAAAATAGCCGCCGCTGGTTCCGTCACTGGCATAGGCGATCGATCTCGCGCTCTTCAATGCCTGCTTGAATGCTTCTGTCGATCCGATGTCGAGCGGTCGGCTACCTGCCTTGGCCGCCACCCCCATCCCGATTCTGCCGAACGCCACCTGGCTCCCCGCCTCGACCTTTCCCGAGGCGGTCAGCGCCTCAACCATATCAGGGTTGATGATGACGAGGTCGCAAGGCTCGCCGGCCTCGATCCTTCTTGACCGTGGGATTGACCTCCCATTTGGCCGCAACAGTCAGACCAGTGGCCATCTCGAACCGGGGGAGGAGAGCAAGGACGGCCGGCCGGACCGCGATCGCGCCAAAAAGCCGGATTTCCTGTTTCATGGCCCAGCCGCCCCAAATGCGCCTCAAATATTGAGATCGAAAACCAGGATGCCGGCGAGGCCTCCGTCCGTCGAGGAGACGATGCGTTCGCCGACTGCCACATGTTCGGGATGGATGAGATAGGCATCCCGCGCTTCGGGGCTGTCGAAGGTGACGGCAAAGCCGTCGACGAAGCCGCCATGCAGCCCCTCGGGCGAAACATTCGGCCCGTATTTGATCTCCACGATCCCGGGAATGACCTGTTTGAGGGCGACGATCGCGGCAAACAGCGCCTGCTTGTCGTCGATCGTCATCGCGGTCTTCAGCCGCAGGAACACGCAGTGCAGGATCATCAGTGGTCCTCCCGATTGTCTTCGCCGGCAGAATAGCGACGAAAGCCGGGAGGGCAATCAGATTTATCGTCACCCGGACGCTGCCGGCGGGTGAGATTACATCTGGTCGCTTTCAACAGGTGCGCGATTGTAGAGCTTGCGGATGAGATCGCCGGACAAAGCGCGGGCTTCATCCTTCTGCGCCGGTGTCATCGGCCGGCAGGTGTTTCTGAGGTTGGAGCGGTCGAGAACCGTCGCTGCAGCCGAATTGACGATGATGAGGTGCCAGCTGCAGGCGGCGACCCTGTCAATGGCGACAGCGCCGTGGCAGCCGGAGGACAGGCAGAAGGCCACGGTCTGCTGGGCGACGTGATCGCCCTTTTGCGCCAGCGCCAGCGATCTCTTGAACTCCGCCGTCCATCGCTCGCAATGGGGCTTGCCCGGCACGCAGGCCTTGGTGGCGGGATAGAGGTCGGTCGCCTGCGCCGGCGAGACCAACAGGGCGCCGACTGATAGGGCGAGCAGAAATTTGAGCATCGAATTGTCCTTATGCGATAGGCAAGAGGCGCACATCGCCGGTCGTTGGTCAATCACCAATCGTGGGTGAGAGGCGCGCCGCGCAGGCGGGAAAACCGGTTAAGCCCGGTTCGCCTGCGCTCAGGCCCTCTTTGTCAGCGGAAACCGGTCGCGCAGCAGCCGCAGCACCGATTCCGACGGGATCGGCGGCCCGAACAGATAGCTCTGTCCGTAGCTGCAGCCCATCTTGGCGAGTTCGATCGCATCCTCGTTGGATTCGATGCCTTCGGCCACCACCTTCATCTCCAGCTCGCGCGCCATTGCGATGACCGAGCGGAGCACGGTCGCCTTCTTGTCGCTGTCGTCGCGCACCAGCGCCTTGTCGAGCTTGATCGTGTCGAAGGGGAAGCGGGTGAGATAGGCAAGCGACGAATAGCCGGTGCCGAAATCGTCGAGCGCCAGGCCAATGCCGGCTTCTTTCAGCTTCTGCAGCACCAGGCGGGCCTGTTCCGGATTTTCCATCACCATGGATTCCGTCAGTTCCAGCTTGAGCCGCGAGGGTGCACAATGGGTCTTGGCGAGAACCGAACGCACGTCGTCATAGAGCTCGTTGTTGAGCAGCTGCACGCTCGACAGATTGATCGACACGAAGATCGGCAATTCGCCGGTCTGGGTCTGCCAGCTCATCAGATCGTTGGTCGCCTGTTCCAGCGCGAACATGCCAAGCGGGCCGATGAGATCGGAGGCCTCGGCGATCGGGATGAATTCCGAGGGCGGGATATTGCCGCGCTTGGGATGTTCCCAGCGCATCAGCGCCTCGAAGCCGGCGATCTCGACATCCTCCAGCCGGGCGATCGGCTGGTAGACCATCGACAATTCCTTGCGTTCGATGGCGCGGCGCAGATCGGTTTCGAGCTGCAGGCGGTCGGTGCCGAAGTCGCGGAAGGCCGGCTGGAACGGTTCGACGCGGTTGCCGCCGGCCCGTTTTGCCCGGTACATGGCAAGCTCGGCGTCGCTGAGCAGGCCGCTGGCGCTCTCCTGCCGGTCCACCCAGGAGGCCAGCCCGATCGAGGCCGTCAGGATGATCTCGCGACTGGAGAAGTTGATCGGCACCATGATCGCCTTGCTGATCGCATCGGCGAAATCGGCGACCTTGGCCGGATTGTGCTCGGACACCAGAATGAGGCCGAACTGATCGCCGGCCAGCCGCGCCAGCGTGTCCTGCGGCTTCATCAGCCGACGCAGGCGCCGGGTCAGCGCGATGAGGATGTTGTCGCCGGCCGCAACGCCGAGCGCATCGTTGACCAGCTTGTAGCGGTCGATGTCGATCACCATCACCGTCGGCCGTAGCGTGTCGCCGCCCGGCGCCAGCGCCAGCACCGATTGCAGCCGGTCGAGGAAGACCTGCCGGTTCGGCAGGCCGGTGAGATTGTCGTGCAGCGCATCGTGCAGCAGCCGCTCGACGGAATTCTTCTGCTCGGTGACGTCGACGATCGTGCCGACGCAGCGGATGATCTCGCCATTGGAGCCGAGCACCGGCCGGGCGCGGATCAGCAGCCAGTGGAAATGCCCGTCCTCGGCGCGGATGCGGAACTCGTGATTGAGCCGGCCGCGCCGGTGTTCGAGCAGCACGTCGAGCGTGGCGCGGAAGCGGTCGCGGTCATCGGGATGCAGTCGCGGCAGCCAGTTGCGCGCCGCCCCGTGCATGGCGCCGGGGGAAAGGCCGAGCTTGACCGAGACGTCGGGAATGGTGACGACGCGGTCGCGCGCCACGTCCCAGTCCCACACCATGTCGCCGGAGCCGGTCAGCGCCAGCGATTGCCGCTCGAGATCGGAAAACAGCCCTTGCTGGAAGGCGCCGCCGGCAAAGGCGTGCTGCATGACGGTGAAGCCGATCAGGAGCACGATCAGCACCAGGCCGCCGCCGAGTGCCGGCTGGATGATGTCGTTGTCGAGCCGGCCGGTGACGGTCAGCCACGCCCCGAACAGCCAGACGAGCGTCAGTGCCCAGGCCGGCACCAGAAGGATGGCGCGGTCGTAGCGGTTGAAGCCGAGATAGATGATCAAAAGCAGGCCGGTCGCCGCCGTCAGCGCGAAGGACAGCCTGGCGATACCGGCGGCAATCGACGGATCGTAGATCGCCACGCCGAAGAGCAGGGCAAGACCGAGCACCCAGGCAAGGGTGGCGTAACCGAGATGCGCATGCCAACGATTGAGGTTGAGATAGGTGAAGAGGAAGATGACGAAACTCGAGGCCAGCGCCACTTCCGCGCAAGCCCGCCATATTCGCTGGTCGGCCGAGGCGACGCTGATCAGCTTGCCGAGGAAGCCGAAATCGACGCAGATATAGCCGAGCACCGCCCAGGCGAGGGCGGCCGTCGCCGGCAGCATCGACGTGCCCTTGACGACGAAGAGGATGGTGAGAAACACGGCGAGCAGGCCGGCAATGCCGAGCACGATGCCGCGATAGAGCGTGAAGGCGTTGATCGTATCCTTGTAGGCGTTCGGCTCCCAGAGATAGATTTGCGGCAGTTCCGGCGTCGACAGCTCGGCGACGAAGGTGATGACGGCGCCGGGGTTCAGCGTGATGCGGAAGACGTCGGCCTCGTCGCTCGGCTGCCGGTCGAGCGCAAAGCCTTCGCTCGGCGTGATCGCCATGATGCGCTGCGAGCCGAGATCCGGCCAGAAGAGCTTGGAATTGACCAGGCGGAAATGCGGCGCGACGATGACGCGCTCCAGCTGTTCCTCCGAGACGTTGGCAAGCGCGAATACCGCCCAGTCGCCCTGGTGATTCTCCGAGCTCGCCCGGACCTCGATGCGCCGACGGATGCCGTCGGCACCGGCGGCGGTCGACACCTGGAAGGCCTCGCCCTGGTTGGCGTAGATCTCGGTCGTCGCGGTGAGATCGAGCGCGGTATCGTCACGGGATATCTTCACCGGTTCGGCCGCGTGGGCCACGCCCGCCATGAGGGCGAAGGCCGCCAGGAAAAGGGCTGCGATCACCGCGATCACTCGTCCGGACGGTGACTTGGGCAGCATGCGGTCTCTGGTCATCGGCTGTCGGTTATCCTGCCTTTATCCGTATCGGTGGCGAGCCGTGAAAACATCACATGGTCGTGCCACTGACCGTTGATCTTCAAATATCCGCGCAGATAGCCTTCCCGCTGAAACCCGGCCTTTTCAAGCAGACGTATGCTGCGCGCGTTATCTGGAATACAGGCTGCTTCAATACGGTGCAACTCAAGCCCGGAGAAGATGTAAGGAATAACCAGCTGAAGCGCGGCGTACATATGTCCCTGGCCGGCATGGCGTTCGCCCATCCAGTAGCCGATCATGCAGCTTTGTGCCGCACCGCGCCTGATATAGCCGATGGTGATGCCGCCGACGAGGGTGCGGTTTTGCTTGAGGAAAATGAACAGCGGGATCGCCTGGCCGGAGGCATATTCCTGCTTGCCGCGGATGACGCGGGCGCGGTAGGCGCCCTCCGTCAGCTCGTCGCGCCGCCAGGTCGGCTCCCAGGGTTCGAGGAACTTGCGGCTTTCGGACCGCAGCCGGTGCCACTGGTTGAAATCCTGGTAGCGCGGCAGGCGTAAGAGGTACTTGTCGTTTTCCAGCTCGACCGCATCCGGCTGCCGCGACAGGAACCGAAACACCGATTTTGGCATCGATCACTCCCGGCAGACGGATGTCGGCTCAGCGGCCCGCCTGCATCGTCTTCGGCGCGGAGACCGAAAGCGAGGCGGTGATGTCTTCCATCGGTGCGAGCTGTTCGAGCGGCCCGATCGCCGAAAGCGTCGGCACCGTGTCGTAGAACAGCCGGCCGGCGAGATCGGTCAGCCGCTCGATGGTGATGCCTTCCAGCCGTTCCATCATCTCCGGATTGGAGATCGGCCGGCCGTAAAGCATCATCTGCCTTGCGATCTGGCCGGCGCGGGCGGCCGGGCTTTCCTGGCCCATCAGCAGCTGGGCGCGGATCTGGGCGCGGGCGCGCTCGATTTCCTTCTGGTGGATCTCATTGGCGGACTTGTGCAGTTCGTCGATGATCACAGGCACCAGCTCCGGCAGGTTTTCGCCGCCGGTCGCGGCATGAATGCCGAAGATGCCGGTGTCGGAAAAACCCCAGTGGAAGGCATAGACGGAATAACAGAGGCCGCGGAATTCGCGCACTTCCTGGAACAGCCGCGAGGACATGCCGCCGCCGAGGATATTGGCCAGAATCTGCGAGCAGTAGAAATCGCGGGCATGATAGGGCTTGCCTTCGAAGCCGAGCAGGATCTGCGCATCCATCAGGTCGCGCGGTTCGCGCACGCTGCCGCCGACATAACGCGCCGCTTCCATGACCGGCGGGGCGGATGGCGCGGTCGGCAGGCTGGCGAAGCGGTCCTCGACCATGCGCAGAAATTCCTGATGATCGACGGCGCCGGTCGCCACGACGAACATGCGGTCGGTCGTATAGTTGCGGCCGAGATAGGCGCGGATCTGCTGCGGCGTGAAGGAAACGACGGTCTGCGGCGTGCCGAGGATGGCCCTGCCGAGCGTCTGGTCGCGATAGGCGGCCTCCGAGAAGCGGTCGAACACCACGTCGTCGGGCGTGTCGTTGGCAGCGTTGATCTCCTGCAGGATCACCTGCTTCTCGCGCTCCAGCTCCTCCTCCTCGAAGGCCGATTCCGTCAGGATGTCGGCGAGGATGTCGACGGCGAGCGGCACATGATCCTTCAGAACGCGGGCGTAATAGGAGGTCGTCTCGGTCGACGTGGCGGCGTTGACTTCGCCGCCGACATCCTCGATTTCCTCGGCGATTTCACGGGCCGAGCGGCGCGCCGTGCCCTTGAAGGCCATGTGTTCGAGCAGGTGGGCGATGCCGTGCTCGTCTGCCGTCTCGTTGCGCGATCCCGATTTGATCCAGACACCGAGCGCAACGCTCTCAAGGTGTGGCATCGTTTCTGTGACTACTGTCAGCCCGGATTTGAGCCGGGTGCACTCAACTGTCATTGGCTATCTTTCTGCGCCTGCCGTCGTCTTGCCACGGGCGTGTTTGCCGATAAAGGTTTGAACGGCTTTCAGCTCCGGTTCGATGATCTGGAAACGCTCCTCCCTGTGCATCAGATCAGCAAGCCACGTCGGAAGCGCCGGGTCAATACCGCAGGCCGATTTTACGGCGGCCGGGAATTTCGCCGGATGTGCGGTCGAAAGCGTCACCATCGGCGTATTCGGCTTCTCCTTCTTGGCGGCGACGAAGACGCCGATCGCCGAATGCGGATCGAGGAGATAGCCGGTTTCCGCATGGGTCTTGCGGATCGTCTCGGCCACCTGGCTCCCGCTGGCGCGCCCGGCGCGGAAGTCGCGGCGGATCGCCTTCAGCGCTTGCCCGCCGATCTCGAAGCCGCCTGATTGCCTGAGGCTTTCCATCGCCGCGCGCACCTTCGAGGCGTCGCGCCCATAGGCTTCGAACAGCAGCCGCTCGAAATTCGAGGAGATCTGGATGTCCATCGACGGCGAACTCGTCGCCTTGACCGCCTTCATGTCGTAGCGGCCGGTCTTCAGCGTGCGGGTCAGAATGTCGTTTTCGTTGGTGGCGATCACCAGCCGGTCGATCGGGAGGCCCATGCGCTTGGCGCAGAAGCCGGCGAAGATGTCGCCGAAATTGCCGGTGGGCACCGTGAACGAGATCTTCCGGTCCGGCCCGCCGAGCGCCACGGCCGTGGTGAAGTAATAGACGATCTGGGCCATGATGCGCGCCCAGTTGATCGAGTTGACGCCCGACAGGCTGACCTTGTCGCGGAACGCCGCGTCGTTGAACATCGCCTTGACCAGATTCTGGCAGTCGTCGAAATTGCCTTCGACGGCGAGCGCATGCACATTGGCGGCCGTCGAGGTCGTCATCTGCCGCTGCTGCACCGGCGAGACCTTGCCATGCGGGAAGAGGATGAAGATATCGGTGCGCTCGCGCCCGGCAAAAGCGTCGATCGCCGCGCCGCCGGTATCGCCCGAGGTAGCGCCGACGATCGTCGCCCGCTCGCCGCGCTTTTCCAGCGCATAATCCATCAGCCGGGCGAGCAGCTGCATCGCCACATCCTTGAAGGCGAGCGTCGTGCCGTGGAAGAGCTCCATGACGAAGCTGTTCGGCCCGGTCTGGACGAGCGGCGCGATTGCCGGATGGCGGAAGGTGGCGTAAGCCTCGTCGATCATCGCCCGGAAGGTCGCTTCGGGGATCTCGCCATTGGTGAAGGGCGACAGGATGGTGAAGGCGATCTCCTGATAGGTTTTGCCTCTCAGCGCGCGGATCTCTTTCTTCGAAAACTGCGGCCACTCCCGGGGAACATAGAGCCCGCCATCGCGCGCCAGTCCCGTCAGCAGGGCGTCGCAAAAACCGAGGGCAGGGGCCTCGCCGCGGGTCGAGATATAGTCCACGTTGGTCATCCTTGATCTATCGCTGGAAGAAATTTGGCTGGGCCGAGCCGTGACCCGCTCCGCCGGAAACCGGCAAGGGGCTGCCCTCAGGCCATACCATTGCCGTTATCTTGTTGAAGTTGCCCGCATCCGGCGGCGAAAAGTGCATCAAAACGGCGCGTACCCAATCGATTTTTGTTTGCGCCGCTGATATAGACCATCGCAAACCGTCGTGAAAGGCCTCGCGAAAAACACTGGGCCTCCAAGAAACGCTTGTGCAAAGGGTGGAACATAGTGCTCGGCAAGGTCTCGCGTCTCATCATCTCCACGTCTTTCGTTGCCCTGCTTGCCGGCTGCAACTCGCTCGGCATCGGCGGCGACAGCAAGCCGGAGGCGGCGCCGACCCAGCCGAACGGCAATGCTCAGATCATGCCGCTGGCGCCGGCCAACCCCTCCTCGAACAACCCCTCGATCGGCACCGCCACGACGGCCCAGGGCGCCGTCGCCCCCGTCGTCCAGGGCGCCTGCCCGCAGATTTTCCTGCGTGACCAGGATGCGATCTTCCGCACCTATGCCAAGGGCAAGAAGGACGACCCGCAACAGATCGTCTTCCAGGCCTCCTTCGGCGACTACACCCGCCAATGCACGCTGAACGACACGGCCCTGACGATGACCGTTGTCGCCCAGCTGCGCCTCATCACCGGCCCGGCCGGCAATCCCGGCCCGGTGACGCTGCCGGTCCGCGTCACCATCCTCGATGGCGAGACCGTGCTCTATTCCGAGGTCACCAAGTTCCCGACCGAAATCCCGGCGGGCGCACCGGGCACGCAGGTCATCTTCCGCAAGGAAGGCATCCAGATGCCGGTCGGCGCCGGCGCGCTGGTGCGCGTCAATATCGGCTTCGACACCCAGCCGGCCAAGAGCAAGAAGAGCAGCTGAGGAAAGAAGTGCCCGCCCGCATGGGTCCTCGGGTCAAGCCCGAGGACGACGGAGCGTGGGGGAGCGTGTGCGGCAAGTGTCGCAGGCGCAGCGGTTTAGCGGAATTGGCGACCGTTATTTTACCCATCCGCACGCAAAACCGCCGGCGCATTCTGCTGGAATTCATCCAGACGTCTCGCCTCTTGCCGGTCGCTCTCCCTACTCTCCGTCATACTCGGGCTTGACCCGAGTATCCACGCCGCAAGCACTCCGCTGAATTTGCTCGGCGGCCTTCACCTTAGGCAGGTCAATAGAAAGGAAGTGCTCGCCTGCATTGCCCCACGAGGCCGGCTTCAGCACCTAAACCCTAAAGCACGCCTTCCCAGGCAGCCAGGGCGGCGACGACGCCCGGCAGGTCGTTCATGCGGGAGATCACCGTCTCGGCGCCGGCATCGGTCAGTTTGTCGGCATGGGCGGGGTAGCTGTGCGAGGCGCCGGTAAAGCCGATGACGCGCATGCCGGCGGCGCGCGCCGCATGCACGCCGTGCACGGAATCCTCGACGACGACAGTCCTGTCGGGCGAGACACCCATCCGGCTCGCGCCGTGCAGGAAGATGTCGGGCTTCGGCTTGACGCGGTCGGGGCCGAGATCCTTGGCGGAGAAGATGTTGGGCGCAAACAGCGGCTTCAAACCCACCTTGCCCAGCATCATGTCGAGCCTCTTGGTGCTCGAATTCGAGCAGATGCAGCGCTTCATCGCCAGCCTCGAGACGGCGAATTCGACGCCCGGTATCGCCTTGACGTCCTGCGCCAGCCTGGTGTCGAGCAGCTGCTCGGATTTATCCAGCAGCGTGGCCGAAAGCGGGATACTTGCCTCGCGCTCGATCTGCAGCAGGATGTTGTGCCAGGTCATGCCGGCGAAGCGCTCGCCCATTTCCTCGGCGCCGATCGGATAACCGGCTTCCGTCAAGAGCGCGGATTCGACTTCCGCGGCGATGATTTCGGAATCGACGAGAACGCCGTCGCAGTCGAAGATGATAAGGTCGAAGCCGTCCATATGTTCACGCCTTGCTGGAAATCTGGCCTGAGGCCTGGTTCTGTCCGGGAATGCTGTGGGCTTTACACGATGGTCGGCCAAAGCTCAACCTGATCTCCAGCATGGCTGCGATGCGGCAGGCGACCGGCTCGATGAACCGACTGTCATCAGACGCCGATAAAGCGGGCAGTTCAGGCCGCTCCAGGCTGCCCCGCCACTTCGTAACGAGCCCGGCTCAGGCTGACCAGACCGGCGATGGCAGTGCAGCAGGCTGCAATGGCGATTGCAAAATTGAGCGCGACCGACAACGGCAGCGTTGCGAAAATGATCGACATCGAGACCCCGCCCAGGGTTTGGCCGAGAAGCCGCGCGGTCCCCTGCATGGCGCCTGCCGCACCGCTTCTGGCTTTCGGTGCCGAAAGCAGCAGAATTCGGTTGTTGGGAGTTCTGGAACAGTCCGAAACCGAGGCCGGCGATCACCGTGCCGACGAGAAATCCGATACCTCTCGGGTCGGGCGGCGTGAGACCGGCCACGAGAAGGCCAAGCGCCATGAGCGCCCCGCCGATTGCACAAAGCCATGAGGTCTTGACCCGGTTTGCCAGACGTCCCGAGATCGGCGCGATGATTGCCGTCGCGGCAGGCCAGGGCATCATGTAGAGACCAGCCAGAACCGGCGTCATGTGCAGCCTGTGTTGGAGGTAAAAGGGCAGGGCGATGTAGCTCAGCATCTGTCCGCAGAAGCAGGATATCGAGGCGATCACCGCCATGCGGAATGCCGGTGCCGCCAACAGGTCCTTGGGAAACAGAGGCACGTCACTGTTTCGTTCCAGACGCAGGAGGCCGAAAAGGCAGGCGAGCGAGGCGGCGATGAGGGCGGCACCGCTGACCGGCGCGGTCGCTATCCGGTCGGCGCCTGAGAAGAACAGGATGAACATCAGCGTATTGGCCAGCAACGCCTTCGCCTTCAGCTTCCGTTTTGCGCCCTCAACGTGGCCGAGCAGGCCGCCGCCGAGGATAACGATGACGCCGAGCGGTATATTGACCGCAAACAGCCAAGGCCAGGTCGTGACGGAAAGAATGGCGCCGGCAATGCCGGGGCCGGCAGCGGAAGAAATTGCGATGACCATGGCATTGATGCCGATGATTGGACCCAGCATGCGTTGCGGCAAGGCCTGCCGCAGATTCATCATCGCCAGCGCCATGATCGCGCCCGCGCCGAGACCCTGCGCGAAACGAGCAAGGATCAGCAAGGGCAGGTCACCCGCCAAGGCGCAGGCTGCGGAAGCTGCGGTGAACAGCGCAACGCCGATCAGGAAGACCCGCCGGGCGCCGTAGATCTCCCCAAGCGCCCCACATGGAAGAATGGCGACGAGCACGGCCAGCTGATAGGCCGAGACGACCCATACGGTGTTATCCGCTTCCGCCTGCAGCGAGAGCGCAATCGAGGGCAAGGCGACATTGGCGATTGCTCCATCCAATACGACGAGAACAACGGCCAGAAGCAGTAGGGCGACCGCCAGATAGCGTCGGGGCGATGCCAGACCTTCTTGAGAAGCTGGTGCGGTGTAGCTGAGAGACATGGGAAATCCTCGGTGTGCGTGGGATAGGGACTAGGTAGTCCTTGCTGACCCATTGCGCCAGACGCAACAAAAGCAATGGTCAGTTGCGTCCAACGCCATGTCTGATAGAATTCCGCCATGTCTGATCTCGATTTGAACCTTCTCGTCGCCCTGGATGCTTTGCTGGCTGAACGGAGCGTATCGGCCGCCGCACGCCGCCTTGGCCTCAGCACATCCGCCATGAGCCGGACACTGTCACGCTTGAGGACTGCGCTCGGCGATCCGGTCCTGGTGCCGGCCGGCCGCGGCATGGTTGCGACACCCCACGCCCTGGCCATTGCCGAAGACGTGCATCTGTTGAAAGACGCGGTGAAAGCGGTGCTGAGCCCGCCATCGACCGTCGACATTCGGGAGGTGCGGCGCCACTTCACGATCCGCGCCAATGAAGCCTTCGTGCTTCTCTACGCCGCGGATCTGAGCGCCGCAGTGACGAACGCTGCGCCGGGAATAAGGCTTCGTTTTGCGCCGAGATCCGACAAGGACGTTCAGGCATTGCGGGAGGCGGCGATCGATCTGGACATCGGTGTACTCCCGCGTGACAGCGGCGAGCTGCGTTGCCAGAGCCTCTTCGAGGACCGGTTTGTCGGCGTCGCAAGGGTGGGGCATCCGATCTTTGACGCAGATCGGATAACGGCGGAGCGCTATGCCTCCTGCGGCCACGTGCTCTTCTCGACCCAGGCGGACTACGCCGGTCCGGTCGACAGAGCGCTCGCCGAACTGGGCTTGGATCGGGATGCCAGACTGATCGTGCCAAGTTTCCCCGCGGTGATCGCCGTTGCGGCCTCATCCGATCTGATCGGTTCGGTTCCGAAGTCTTATTGCAAATCCGCCGCGATGAGAGAGATCAGAATCTTCGACCTGCCGGTCTCCGTGCCGGGTTTCAACATCGTCCAGGCCTGGCACCCGCGCATGGACGCAGATCCCGCTCATCGCTGGCTGAGGGCGCTTATTTTCGAGACGTTCCACTCGATGAACTGAACACCGGGTCGTTCAGGATGGTCCAGCTCTTCACAGAACCGCAGATGTCAGCAAGCGCTTCGAGGCCGGCCAACCTGATCCCCGAAGGCTGATTGCGCCGAGGCCATGGGGCTCGCCTCGGTTCGAGTGAAGCGAGCCCATCTAACCTACTGCTCCGGCAGGATGATTTTCTTGGTAGTCGTACTCTTGACCGGCTTCTCGCCGGGCACATGCGACATGGTGCGGGTCGTGCTCTGCAGCGTGTCGCCATCGGTGCTGGTCTTGGTGCGGGACTTGCTGAACGTTCCCTGATCAACGGCCTGGGCTTTGGTCTGCGCCTTGAGCTTGTCGCCATTGTCGTTGATATGCGTCTTGCTCTGCGCTTTGCCGTCGGTGGTGGCCGCACTTCCCCCGATCCGATCGAGGATGTCGTGCCGCCGTCGGTCTGGCAGGCGCCTGCCGTTCCGACCGAGCTGGCGGATGTGCCTCCGGCCGAAGCGCTTCCGGCCGTTCCGACGGTTCCGGCAGCATTGCATTCTTCTGCAAGGACGGCCGAGCTCGACGCGAGCAAAGCGATCGAGGCGGCTGCGATAAGATTGATAGGTCTCATTGCCATCTCCTATTTGTTCGGTTTGGTGATGGAGCAGGTGCCATCGGAACGCTTCGTGATGACGGTGCCGTCCGGCCGGGTCACGCTTGCCGTCGAAAAGCTGTCGACGCTTCCCGATCCTGCCGAGGAGCCGGCCGAGGCCGATGACGAAGAAGAGCTGCTCGAGCCGCCTGCGGTCGTGGTTGATGACGACACATGTCCATCGCCCGCCGTCACGGTGGTGGATGTCTCGCCTGACTGTGATTGAACGATGGTGCACGTCGTTCCGTCATCGAGTTTGATCTCCTCCGACATTGTCCGGCCGGCGATCAGAACGAACGAAGCGGTCAGTGCGATTGTGGAAAACCGGGTCATTGGTTTATCTCCAAGAGGGTTTGGCCGTCGCCCCGGAGCAGCATGTCATCCGGAACCGAACACGTTTCCCGGCCGCATGCTCCAAAGGCGCCGGCCGAGGTCATTTGCAGTCCTCGGTGCCGGCTGCATCCTTCTTGACCTGGCCGGGTGCGCAACCCTTCTTGCCCTGGTTGTCATGCGAGGTGCCTGCCGCGCTGCTGCCGGTACCGACGGTGCTGCCGGTCTTGTCGCCGTCCGCAGACGAGGCTCCGGTTCCGACGCTCGAGGCCGAATTCGCATCGCCCGAGCCCGCGGCCGAGCCGCCGGTGCCGACCGTGCTGCTGGACGTGCCGCCGCCGGCCGACGAGCCGCCGGTGGCGGTCGTCGAAGACGTGCCGGATTTGCAGGTCGTCGTGCCATCCGGGCAGGTGCCCCCGGCAGAGCTGCCACCAGTACCGACCGTGCTGCTCGAAGTTCCGCCGCCGGCCGACGAGCCGCCGGTGCCGACGGTGCTTGATGATTGAGCAAAACCGGACGCAGCCGTGCCGGCCAGAAGGGCCGCTGCCAGGGCGAGATGAGTTACCTTCATCATAGTGTATTCCTCCGTTTGTTTTTCACCTGCTATCGCGTCCCAGGCGGACGGATAGCTGTTTGGCAAACTTCGGTTACACGCCACTGTTCCTATACTAGGTACTCAGTCGGAGAGGCTCAGGACCTTGGTCTGAGCGGGCAGAGGCCCGGCTATTCGAGGCGACATCATCTAGTCAAGTGGCATCAAGCGAGCCCTGGCCGAATTAGCGCGATTGCAGGTCTACAACGACCTAGGTTTCGCCCGGAAACAGCCTCAGGAACTGCCGGTCGCCTTCCGGCGAGAAGAGGATCGAGCGGCTTTCCGCCGTGCGCCGTGCCCAGCCCTTGTCGAGAAAATTTGACAGCAGCGCTTTGCCGAGGCTGCCGGCAAGATGCGCCCGTCTTTCGCTCCAGTCGAGGCAGGAGCGGCAGAGCGGGCGGCGCGATGATCGGAGGTCGCCGACATCGATGCCGATGCGCTTGAGATCGCTTTCGCCTTTTTCCGTCAGCGTCAGGCCGTCGCCGACCGCTTCGATCGCGCCTGAGGCAATCAGGCTGTCGAGCATGCGCACGCCGTAATCGCCGGCGAGATGATCGTAGCAGATGCGCGCCTTGCGCAGCGCCGGCTCCTTCGGGCCCGGCCGGTGGCGCAGATGCCCGCGCCCGGCGGCAAAACCCATCATGCTTTCGATCAGCCGGGCGACGGCCTCGTCGGCCAGCGTGAAATAGCGGTGGCGCCCCTGCTTGCGCTGGGCAAGCAGGCCGCCGGCTTCGAGCTTGGCCAGATGGGAGCTCGCCGTCTGCACGGTGATGCCGCCGATCCCGGCAAGCTCGGTCGCCGTCAGCGCCCGCCCGCCGGTCAGCGCCGCCAGCATGTTGGCGCGGGCGGGATCGCCGATCAGCGCGCCAATCTGTGCAATGTCAGGACCTTCCTTCATAGTTCGATCGTAACCGAAGCATTGTCGTCAGGCAATGTGCGAAAACGGGGAAGCAAAAAGGAGAAACCGATGATCACCTGCTTCATCCGCTATCAGATCGACCCCTTCAAGAAGGAGGCCTTTGCCGAATATGCCCGTAACTGGGGCCAGGCCATCCCGAAAAACGGCGCCGACCTGATCGGCTATTTCGGCCCGCACGAGGGATCGGCGACGACGGCTTACGGCGTCTACAACATCGAAAGCCTCGCCGCCTACGAAGCCTATCGCGCCAGGCTGGCCGCCGATCCGCTCGGCCGCGACAATTACGAATTCGCCAGACGCGAAGGCTTCATCCTCAAGGAGGACCGCATCTTCCTCAAAAACGTCTCCGCCCCTCACGCCAAGCTGGTGCTGCCATGATCGCCGTCATCTTCGAAGTCGTGCCCTATATGGGCGAACGCCACAAATATCTCGATCTCGCCGGCGAATTGCGATCCGACCTCGAAAAGATCGACGGCTTCATCTCGATCGAACGTTTCGAAAGCCTGACCAACCGCGGCAAGCTGCTGTCGCTCTCCTTCTTCCGAGACGAGGAGGCCGTCAAAAAATGGCGCAACCTCGAAGCCCACCGCGCCGCCCAGCAGGCCGGCCGCGGCGGCATCTTCGCCGATTACCGCCTGCGGATTGCCAGCGTCCTGCGCGATTACGGCATGTTCGAACGCGACGAGGCGCCGGCCGACAGCCGCGAGGTGCATGACGCGGCGTGACGAGGGGAGGGATAGCCCTGCAATAAATTCCCGAAATCGGCCACCCCTTCAGGCTTTGGTAACTAAGTTGCGTAACCATAACGGAGAGTTAAGCGTAAAGCGTATGAGTGAGTATCAGAATGGCATCAGTTTTTCCGCTTGCCGACCTCAAGGCCTCCGTCAAGTCGGATTCCCGGCCGGATTCTTGGGTTGACACGATCATCAAGGGCGATTGCGTCAGCGCCCTTGAAGCCTTGCCCACCCACTCCGTCGACGTGATCTTCGCCGACCCGCCCTATAACCTCCAGCTCGGCGGAACGCTGCACCGTCCCGATCAGTCGCTGGTCGATGCCGTCGATGACGAATGGGACCAGTTCGCCTCCTTCGAGGCCTACGACGCCTTCACCCGCGCCTGGCTGCTCGCCTGCCGCCGCGTCTTGAAGCCGACGGGCTCGATCTGGGTGATCGGCTCCTACCACAATATCTTCCGCGTCGGCGCGACGCTGCAGGATCTGAACTTCTGGATCTTGAACGACATCATCTGGCGCAAGACCAATCCGATGCCGAATTTCAAGGGCCGCCGTTTCCAGAACGCCCATGAGACGATGATCTGGGCAAGCCCCAACGCCAAGGCCAAGGGCTATACCTTCAATTACGATGCGATGAAGGCCGCCAATGACGACGTGCAGATGCGCTCCGACTGGCTGTTCCCGATCTGCAACGGCAATGAGCGGCTGAAGGGCGAGGACGGCAAGAAGGTGCATCCGACCCAGAAGCCGGAAGCGCTGCTCGCCCGCGTCATCATGGCCTCGACCAAACCCGGCGATATCGTGCTCGATCCCTTCTTCGGCTCGGGCACGACAGGCGCCGTCGCCAAGCGTCTCGGCCGTCACTTCGTCGGCATCGAGCGCGAGCAGGATTATATCGATGCGGCATCCGCCCGCATCGCCGCCGTCGAGCCGCTCGGCAAGGCGGAACTGACCGTCATGACCGGCAAGAAGGCCGAGGTTCGCGTCGCCTTCAACGTGCTCGTCGAAAGCGGCCTGATCAAACCCGGCCAGGTGCTGACCGACGCCAAGCGCCGCTATAGCGCGATCGTGCGCGCCGACGGCACCGTCGCATCAGGCGGCGAGGCCGGCTCCATTCATCGTCTCGGCGCCAAGGTGCAGGGTCTCGATGCATGCAACGGATGGACCTTCTGGCATTTCGAAGACGGGCAGTCCCTGCGCCCGATCGACGATCTCAGGTCCGTCATCCGCAGTGATCTGGCAAAGGTGGAGTGAGCAGCACCTTCGCAGGATCGAAATACCTTCTTCCGGTTTCCTCCAGTTGCGGAAGAAGGCCAAGGCGCCCGGGGCTCGAACCCCGGGCGTCTTCTATTTTGGAGATCCACTCGTCAGAAGGCTTTGTAATCGGTGACGTCGACGCGGGTGATCCGGCCCTCTTCATTGACGGTGATCGTCTCCTCGCCCTCGCGGATCAGCGGCTTGCCCGTTTTGCTGTGGGTGGCACGGAGCGACCAGACGGCACGGCCGGAAAGCGGCGTCAGCGTTTCGACAAGCGAATTCTCCGCCGTCTGATCGGGATAGTCGTCGAAATAACGCCGGAAGGCGGCCATGATCTCGCTCCGCCCGGCAAGACTGCCGACGCCGTTCGAGACATAGGTCGCGTCATCGGCGAAATAGGCCTCTATCGCGGGAAAATCGAGAGCGTTGATGGCGGCGTGGAAGCGCTCGATTTCCTTTGCCGGATCGAAAGTCATGGTCTCAGACCTTCACGCCGAAAGCGGCAAGATCGCTGCGCAGTTTTTCAGCGCCCGAAAACAGCACCGCGTTCCAGCCGAATTCCTTGGCGCCCTCGACATTGGCCGGCGCATCGTCGATGAAGATCGTCGCCTTGGGATCGAGGCCGAAGCGTTTCGTATGCGTCTCGTAGATGGCGATATCCGGCTTGATCAGGCCCACGTCGCCGGAAACGGTAACGCCGCGCGGCAGGGTGAGGAAGGGGAAGCGCGCCTGCGCCTCGCGAAAAGTGTCGGAGGCAAAATTGGTGAGCATCGTCACGTCGCTTCCTTCGGCGATCAGCCCTTCCATGATGGCGACGCTGTCTTCATAGGCGTGCGGCACCATCTCGTGCCAGTACTTGCGGAAGGCGCGAATATGCTCTTCGCGGGCCGGATGCGCGGCAATCAGCAGCGCTTCTGCCTCTTCCCATGTGCGGCCGCGATCCTGCTCGACGTTCCAGTCATGGGTGCAGATATTGGCGAAAAACCAGTTGCGCTCGCTCTCATCGGGGATGAGGCGGCTGAAAGGAAGATGCGGATCGTAATGAATAAGGACTTTGCCGATATCGAAAACGATATGTCTTATCTCAGGGGTCATGGTTATGCCTTGGATGTTTTGAACGCGAGAGGAATAGCTGCTGCGATCGCTTTTTTCATGACAGTCGGCAAGGCCTGCGCCTCAAGATTTGTAACCGGCTCCCACCATTCGTCATTCGTCGCGTATCCGACCCGTGGTTTGGCGGCTATCGCGGTGCGCCAGATCGACAGCCGGAGCTCGAAATGGGTGAAGACATGAATGACGGTGCCGCAGGCCTGCCAGGCCGCATCGAAGGGTGCGGCCGCAACTGAGGTCTCGCCGTCGATGCGCGCCGTCCAGGCCGTCGTCGGCACCTCGGTCATGCCGCCGAGCAGGCCGCTTTCAGCGCGCCGCCTGAGCAGGATCTCGCCTTCGCCGGTCACCGCGACGAAGGCAGCGCCCTGGCGAACCGGCTTTTCCTTCTTCGCCGCCTTGACGGGAAAGAGCTCGGGATCGGAAAGCTTCAGCGCCTGACACGATCCTCGGAACGGACAGAGCGAACAGGCCGGCCGCTTCGGCGTGCAGATCGTCGCACCGAGATCCATCATCGCCTGGGCGAAGTCGCCGGGGCGCGCGGCCGGCGTCATCAGCGCCACCTTGTCCTTCATCAGAGGCTTGGCGGCCGGAAGCGGCGTTTGGATCGCATAAAGCCTGGAGATCACCCGCTCGACATTGCCGTCCATCACGGCCGCCTGCCGGTTGAAGGCGATGGCGGCGACGGCGGCTGCCGTATAATCGCCGATGCCGGGCAGCGATTTGAGGCCGGCTTCGGTATCGGGAAAGACGCCGCCATGCTCCTTCGCCACCGCTTCGGCGCATTTCTTCAGGTTGCGGGCCCGGGCGTAATAGCCGAGCCCGGCCCAGGCCGCCATGACCGCGTCGCTTTCGGCCGCGGCAAGGTCGGTCACTTCGGGCCAGCGCTCGACAAACTTGGCGAAATAGGGTTTCACCGCCTGCACCGTCGTCTGCTGCAGCATCACCTCGGAAAGCCAGACGTGATAGGGATCGGGCTTGATGCCGCGTGCCGCCATGCCGGGTGAAACCCGCCAGGGCAGATCGCGGTGGTGCCGGTCGTACCAGTCGAGCAGGGGCTTTGCGGTGGGCGTGTCGGGTGTCGTGATCGTCATGATTTGCCGGGATCAGGGGAAGGCCCTATACTTGGCGAAGCAATGGCGCGCGATCAAGGCGGCCGCGCCAATTGGCAGCCGTGCCCAAGGGTTTCGATGAGTTATCCACGCAAAGATGTAAAGCAGATTTCCGAGCTGGCGAACGGGCTGATCGATCCCGTCCTGGCGCGCCGCGCCGGCATCAACACGGCGCTGCTCGGCTCGTGGAGCGAAATCGCCGGCGAGGATTTCGCCGATTGCACCCGCCCGGAAAAGATCGCCTGGGCCCGCGGCGGCGGCGATGACGGCAGCTTTCGACCCGGCGTGCTGACCATCGCCTGCGAGGGCGCGCGCGCGCTTTTCCTCACCCACGCCCAGGGCGAACTCATCCAGCGCATCAACAGCTTCTTCGGCTTTGCCGCCGTGCACCAGATCCGCATCGTCCAGAAGCCGGTCTCCCAGGCCGCGCGCCGCTCCCGCACCCCGCCGCCGCTGAAGGGCGAAGCCGCCCGCAAGCTCGAGGGCATGATGGAAGGGATAGAGGGCGACAAGCTGCGCCAGGCGATCCAGCGCCTGGGAACTGCTGTGATGGGCAAGCGGGGAAGTGGGCGCTGATGAGCAAGATGCCTGAATTCGTCCGAAACGCCGAGACTGGCCGTGGCCGGCATAAGGATGTGAGCGATGAAATCAGGCGTCGACAAATCCGCGAGGCGGTAGATGATCCGAATGCCGATATCGATGTCGATGTGGTCTTCGCGCGGCTCGAAGATCTACATGCCAAGCGAGTTGGCCAAGGACGGTAGAATTAGATCGCGTTTCTCCGGACAACCGTAAAGGCGGATGTAGAATCTGTCTTAGTCGGATGCTATATTTGTATAGCAGACAGGAGAAAAATCATGCTGGCCTTGCGGTTGCCACCTGAAATCGAAGCACGAACTCGATGAGCTATCTAGGCGGACGGGCCGAAGCAAGAGCTTCTACGCCCGTCAGGCCATCCTCGAACATCTCGATGATCTTGAAGATATCTATCTCGCCGAAAAGCGCCTCGAGGAGCTTCGGCGAGGTGAGAGTGATACAGTTTCGCTGGCCGAGCTAATGACGCGCCATGGCGTGGAGAATTGAGTTTCACAGGGCGGCCGAACGTGAGCTTGCGAAGCTCGGACACGAGGCAGCTCGCCGAATACTCCGATTTCTCAATGACCGCGTTGCAAGGCTTGACGATCCACGATCCATTGGAGAGGCGCTTAAAGGGTCAGAACTCGGAGATTTCTGGAAGTATCGCGTGGGGGACTATCGTGTGATCGCAAGCATCGACGATGGGGCGGTGCGAATCCTCATCGTGCGGATTGGCAACCGCCGCGATGTCTACCGATGAAACACGCGCCGACCGCTCGCAATTTTGTCTGGCCGTCCCATCGCGGTCACAATTCTTTGAAGGAAGTTGGTGAACCGTGGCTTGTGAGCGGCCGTCAGCCGTTATATCGCACAATCACGCCGTCACTCTCATACCTATGGGGAACCCATGCAGATGTCCGAAATGCAACTGACGAAACGCCGCCTCCTGGGTGGGATCGCCATCGCCGCAGCTGCCGCAGCGCTTGCCGCCTGCAACGACAGCAAGGACGCTGCTGATGCTTCGTCCTCCAGCAAGACCATGGCCGATGGCACCAACGTCGATACCATGCAGACGGCGGCGACGTCGGCGACCGGCATGCCGGAGTCAGACGGCGATGTCGACATGGCCGAGGTGCTGAAACCCGGCGCGCTGCCTGAAATGGCGCTGGGCAAGGCCGATGCTCCGGTCAAGATCGTCGAATACATGTCGATGACCTGCCCGCACTGCGCCCATTTCCACAACACCACCTTCGACACGATCAAGCAGAAATACGTCGATACCGGCAAGGTGCAGTTCATCATCCGCGAATTCCCCTTCGATCCGCGCGCTGCCGCCGCCTTCATGCTCGCCCGCTGCAGCGCCGCCAATCCGGGGCAGATGAGCACGCCGGAGCAGTATTTCCCGATGGTTTCGATGCTCTTCAAGCAGCAGCAGGTCTGGGCCGCCGCCGATGACGGCCGCGCCGCGCTGCTGCAGATGTCGAAGCTTGCCGGATTTACTGAGGATAGCTTCACGAAATGCTTGACGAACCAGAAGCTTCTGGATGAAGTGAACGCCACGCGGGAAAGGGGATCCAAGGATTTCGGCGTCGATGCCACGCCAACCTTCCTCATCAATGGCAAGCGCTATTCTGGAGACATGCCGGTTGACACCATGTCGAAGCTCATCGACAGCCTCATCTGAACCGGACCGTTTCGAAACGACGGGCGACGGCGAAAGCCGTGCGCCCCTTTTTCGTTTTCAGCGCAGTTTGCTGGTGTGGCCCCCTCATCCGCCTGCCGGCACCTTCTCCCCGCTGGGGCGAAGGGGATTTGCCGCAGCGTCTCGATTCCCTCTTCTCCCCAGCGGGGTTCCGAAGGACGGGTTGAGACCCGTGGCTCAACCCCGGTCGGTGCCCGTAGGGCGGATGAGGGGGCTTCCTGCCGTGGGTATTTCCGCATGAAGTTCAACAAGCTGCGCGTGGTCGGCTTCAAATCCTTCGTCGAGCCGACGGAATTCATCATCGAGCGGGGGCTGACCGGCGTCGTCGGCCCGAACGGCTGCGGCAAGTCGAACCTCGTCGAGGCGCTGCGCTGGGTGATGGGCGAGAATTCCTACAAGAACATGCGCGCCTCCGGCATGGACGACGTGATTTTCTCCGGTTCCGGCAACCGCCCGGCCCGCAACACCGCCGAAGTGGCGCTGTATCTCGACAATGGCGAGCGCACCGCACCTGCCGCCTTCAATGACAGCGACGAGATCCAGGTCACCCGCCGCATCGAGCGCGAGCAGGGCTCGCTCTACCGCATCAACGGCAAGGAAAGCCGCGCCAAGGACGTGCAGCTGCTGTTTGCCGACGCTTCCACCGGCGCGCGCTCGCCCTCGATGGTCGGGCAGGGGCGCATCGGCGAGCTGATCCAGGCAAAGCCGCAGGCCCGCCGCCAGCTCTTGGAAGAGGCGGCCGGCATTTCGGGCCTGCATTCGCGCCGCCACGAGGCCGAACTTCGCCTGCGCGCCGCCGAAACCAATCTCGAGCGTCTCGATGACGTCACCTCGCAGCTCGAAAGCCAGATCGAGAGCCTGAAGCGCCAGGCCCGCCAGGCGAACCGCTTCAAGACGCTGTCGGCCGATATCCGCTCCCGCGAGGCGATGCTGCTGCATATCCGCTGGGTGCAGGCCAAGGAGGCCGAGGCCGAGGCCGACAGCGCGCTCAACCAGGCAACCGTCATCGTCGCCGAAAAGGCGCAGATGCAGATGGAGGCGGCAAAAAGCCAGGGCATCGCCAGCCTGAAGATGCCGGAACTGCGCGAGGGCGAGGCGCGCGCCGCTGCCGCCCTGCAGCGCCTGCAGATCGCCCGCAGCCAGCTCGAAGAGGATGCCGGCCGCATCCTGCGCCGCCGCGACGAGCTGACCCGCCGTCTCGCCCAGCTGGCGGAAGACATCCGCCGCGAGGAGCGGCTGGTCGCCGACAATGCCGTCATTCTCGCCAAGCTCGACGCCGAAGAGGCCGAGATAGCGGAAATCCTCGCCGATTCCGGCCGTTATGCAGAGGAAACCCGCGAGGCCTTCGAGGGGGCGGCGGCAAAACTTGCCGACAGCGAGCGCGTCTTCACCCAGCTGACCGCCGAGCGTGCCGAGGCCGCTGCCGGCCGCAACCAGCTGGAGCGCGCCATCCGCGATCTCGCCGACCGGCGCATGCGCCTCGAACGGCAGATGAACGAGGCGAACCAGGAACTTGCGGCCATCGGTGAAAAGATCGCCGGCCTGCCCGATCCCGACGAGAAGCGCGCCGTCGTCGAGGCCGGCGAAATCGCGCTTGCCGACGCCGAAGCCGCCGTCCAGGGGATCGAGCAGGCGCTGGCCGCCGCCCGCCAGGCCGAAGCGCTGTCCCGCGCCCCGGTCGAGCAGGCTCGCTCTGGCCTCAATGCTATCGAAACCGAGGCCCGCACCATTTCCCGCATGCTCGCCGCCGGTGCGGCCGCCGGCAAGTTTCCGCCGGTCGCCGACGAGCTGAAGGTCGATCGCGGCTTTGAAACCGCGCTGGGGGCTGCGCTCGGCGACGATCTGGAATCGCCGCTCGATGCCGAAGCGCCGGCCCATTGGTCGGAGAATGGCGATGGCGCCGGCGATCCCGCGCTTCCCGCCGGCGCCACACCGCTGTTGACGCATGTCCGGGCGCCGGCCGCGCTCACCCGCCGCTTGCGCCAGATCGGCCTCGTCGACGAGGCCGAAGCGCAAGCGCTGATGGCGGCGCTGAAGCCCGGCCAGCGGCTGGTGACGAGAGAAGGCGCAGTCTATCGCTGGGATGGCCATGTCGCCGGCGCCGACGCCCCGAGCGCTGCCGCCCTGCGCCTTGCCCAGAAAAACCGCTTGGCCGAGCTCGAGGGCGAAGCGGCGATCGCCCGCGACATGCTCGCCGAAGCCGAGGAACGGCAGGCGGCGGCCGCCGAGGCGATCCGAGTGGAAGAACGCAAGCTTGCCGAAGCCCGCGACATGAGCCGGCTGTCGGCGCGTCATGTGGCCGAGGCGCGCGATGCGCTGGCCGCGGCCGAGCGTGCCTCCGGTGATCTGATCCGCCGCCGCGATGTCGTCAGCGAAGCGGCCAGCCAGTTGGGCGCGCAGCTGGAGGAGATCGGCGTCCAGGAGGAAAATGCCCGCATCGAGCTGGAGGATGCGCCCGATCTGACCGAGATCGATGAGCGGCTGCGCTTCCAGCAGGCGGAGGTGGCGACCGATCGCGGCGCGCTGGCCGAGGCCCGCGCCCGCCATGAAAGCCTGGCGAGGGAAAACGAGGCCCGACAGCGCCGCATCATGGCGATCGGCCAGGAGCGCGAGACCTGGCGCCAGCGGGCGGCAAGCGGCGAAGATCATGTCGCCACGCTGCGCGAGCGCGAGGAAGAGGCACGCGAAGAGGCGGCCGAACTGGAAATGGCGCCGGATGAATTCGATGACAAGCGCCGTGCCCTGCTCAGCGAATTGCAGAAGGCCGAGGAGGCGCGCCGCAATGCCGGCGATCTGCTGGCCGAAGCCGAACGCATCCAGCGCGAGGCCGACCACAAGGCGACGACGGCGCTTTCCGAGCTTGCCGAATGCCGCGAACGCCGCGGCCGCGCCGAGGAGCGCCTGGTCTCGGCCCGCGAGAAGCGGCAGGAAAGCGAAAGCCGCATCCGCGAGGTGCTGAACGTGCCGCCGCACGAGGCGCTGCGGCTCGCAGGCCTGCAGCCGATGCAGGCGCTGCCCGATCCGCGCGAGGTCGAGCGCGAGCTGGAGCGGCTGAAGATCGAGCGCGAGCGGCTCGGCGCCGTCAATCTGCGCGCCGACGAGGAACAGAAGGAACTGAGCGAAAAGCTCGAGGCGCTGATCAAGGAGCGCGACGACGTCATCGATGCGATCCGCAAGCTGCGCGGCGCCATCCAGAGTTTGAACCGCGAAGGGCGTGAACGGCTGATCGCCGCCTTCGACGTCGTCAACGGCCAGTTCCAGCGGCTGTTCACCCATCTCTTCGGCGGCGGCACCGCCGAGCTGCAGCTGATCGAATCCGACGACCCGCTGGAAGCCGGCCTCGAAATCCTGGCCCGGCCGCCCGGCAAGAAGCCGCAGACCATGACGCTGCTCTCCGGCGGCGAGCAGGCGCTGACGGCGATGGCGCTGATCTTCGCCGTCTTCCTCACCAATCCGGCGCCGATCTGCGTGCTCGACGAGGTGGACGCGCCGCTCGACGACCACAATGTCGAGCGCTATTGCAACCTGATGGACGAAATGGCGGCCTCCACCGAAACCCGCTTCGTCATCATCACCCACAATCCGATCACCATGGCCCGCATGAACCGCCTCTTCGGCGTCACCATGGCCGAACAGGGCGTCTCCACCCTGGTCTCCGTCGACCTGCAGACGGCCGAGCGCTTGCGCGAGATTGCGTGAGGTTTTGCGTGGCGGCTGTGCAGCCAAGCCCTGGGATTACCGAGGAGAGGTCTGGCCGCTCCCTGCGCGATGAAGCTACAGCCGGCGCTGAGGAGCACGCTGCATCGCCGGTGCGTCTGGCGAGAACGCCAACCACACTCTCCGTCATCCCAGGGCTTGACCCTGGGATCCACGACCAAGCAGGAGGACTTCCATTTCTCTGCGGTGGGACGCCTTCGCTGTTCACCCAGTGCCAGCCGCATGGATCCCAGGGTCAAGCCCTGGGATGACGGAGGAGAGGTGGTGCCAGGTTGACGGCGGATGTGGTGCTCGCTCGACGGAGAAGAGAAGATCCGAGTGGACGGCGCAGAGGTGGTGCCAGGAGACACGAGCCGCGCCGGGCGCGATCAACCGTGCGCGGCGGAGAAAGCTGCATCGGCAGTGCGTCTGGCGGCAAAGCCAACCACACTCTCCGTCATCCCAGGGCTTGACCCTGGGATCCACAACCAAGCCACTCGGCTTCTATTTCTCTACAGTGGGACTGTTCACCGACCCGGCCTGATCCACTCACCCACCCGACGCGGCCTGGAACACCGCCAGCTGTGCGGCGAAGGCGCGCTGGTAGGCCGGGCGCGCCTCGGCGCGGGCGACATAGCCGGCGAGGTTCGGGTATTCGTCCAGGATGTTCGATGATTTCAGCCGCAGCAGCACCGAGACCATCAGCAGGTCGCCGGCGCTGAAGGCGCCATCGAGCCAGTCGGCATCGCCGAGGCGGGCGGAAAGGCTGTCCAGCCGTTTGCGGATGCTCTCCTCGAGCGCGCGCAGGCGCTGCTCGTACCAGGGCTGGTCACGTTCGAGGATCCTTGTGAGGCTGTGATCGAAGACCGGCGGCTCCACGGTGTTGAGCGCGGCAAACATCCATGAAATCGCCCGCGCCCGAGCATTGGTTTCGTCCGGCAGCAGGCCGCCGTGACGCTCGGCGATGTGCAGCACGATCGCGCCGGACTCGAACAGGGTGAGATCGCCTTCTTCATAGGTCGGGATCTGCCCGAAAGGCTGGAGCGCCAGATGCGCCGGCTCCTTCATCGCCTTGAAGGAGACGAGGCGAACCTCGTAAGGCTGCCCCACTTCCTCGAGCGCCCAGCGAATCCGCATGTCGCGCGCCAGGCCGCGGCCGCGATCGGGCGAACGCTCAAAGGCGGTAATGGTGATCGTCATCGCTTCCTCCATCGCTGTCTGTCTTGAAGACGTCCGGCCGGACGGGGTTCCGACATCGATATTCGAGATAGTCCTCGCCGCCGCTTCGCAGAGGGCGAACGCCCTGCCGGCGCCGCACGTCAGCCTTCTGCCTCGCCGCATTTCGACAGAATCTCGTCGACGACGACGGCGAGCGGCGCCGTGGCGTCGATGCGCAGCGCATGCTGGGGAATATCCTCTTTCGTCGCATGCAATCGCATGATCAGCGCCTGTTCGGCCTGTCGTCCGCCGAACTCGTCTTCGGGCTTGGCGGCAAGCCGGCGCTTCAGCGTGTCGAGATCGACATCGAGCTCGAAAACCGCGTCGAACCAATCGACGAAGCGGGGAAGATTGCGAGAGCCACCGCAGAAGAACGAGATGAGGCTGCGTCGATCGACGATCATGGCTCTGACCTTCCCGACATCCCAGAGGTGATGCGCGTGCACCCATGCGGTGCGGTCCGCCACGCTCTCGTCGGCAGGCCCGTCCACCGGTTTTCCGGTCGTGGGATCGCCACGATAGGCAAGCTCCCGGTCGCCATGGACGACATGGTAGCCACGCCGCTGCAGCTCTTCGGCCACCGCGGTCTTGACGGCGCCGGAAACGCCTTCAATCAGATAGTTTCTGACGCCCATGTCGCTGATCTCTGAAACAGCCGTCCTCTTTCAACGGCGCGATTGGCTTACCATGGTTGCCGCCGCTGCGAAACGCCTGGGATGGTGTCGCCAGGTGGAATGGATCCCAGGCTCGAAGGCCTGGGATGACGGAGGAGCGGGGCGTTTCCGTCATGGTCGCTCGGAATGCTTCTTGCATCTCGCCGAGCCGCCTCCGATGGCGGGCGCCGAGGGGCGTCCCGGCCTTGGGAGCTTCAAGTTCCGATCAATCGGCGTGCATTTTTCGCGCATTCGGCGATAAACACCAAAAAAGGTCGGCTGTCTTGCGCCCCGTACCCCATTTGGGTGATGCTCTTTTCGCTGACTTGCATTAGAAGTTGTTTCAACGCAACCTGATTACTTTGCTGAAAAAAGCGGGCGCTCAGCGTGGCGGATGTCGAATTTGCGATGCGCTTTCCGGGTAGAGGGCAAGAATCCGGGGAGCTGTTTGGAGCAATGACGGGGGCGTAAGGCGGCTTTCCAGGCATTGCGGAAAACAACGATCGGAATGGTTCCATGAACCGTTCCGGGTTGCGGGACCCCCGTCCGGTTTTCCTGGCCGGACGGAAACAAGGCTTTGCGGGGCAATGTTGCAGCCCCGCAAAGCTTTTTTTATGCCTTGTTCCCATCAGGCGCGGTTCATAGTTTGACCGCCATTGCCCGCGAAAATATTGTGCGGCGCAGCATTTTTGCCGCGTTTGTCGATTTTCATTTCAACTCCAAGGCATTAAGCTAATCATGGAGGCTGCTGACAATGCCGGCCAAGTTTCTCTTCGTTATCCCCCGGACAAGGCCTGGGATGACGCCGGAAGGAGGGCGAGGCAGTCGACAGCTGAAGGATCACGCTGATCCTTCCGTGGTGTTGGGGGGAAGATGACCAAGTGGGTCTATAGGTTCGGCGACGGACAGGCTGAGGGCGGCGCGCGCGACCATGAAATTCTCGGCGGCAAGGGCGCCAATCTCGCAGAAATGTGCGCGCTCGGCCTTCCCGTTCCGCCGGGACTGACGATCGTCAGTCACGCCTGCAACACCTATTACAACAATGGCGGCCATATCGAGGACGGGCTGAAGGCCGAGATTCGCGCTGGCATAGCGGCGATCGAGGCGATCACCGGCCGCCATTTCGGCTCCACCAGCCAGCCGCTGCTGCTCTCGGTGCGCTCCGGCGCCCGCGTCTCGATGCCCGGGATGATGGACACCGTGCTCAATCTCGGCCTCAACGACGAGACCGTGCAGGCGCTCGGCCACGATGCCGGCGACGCGCGTTTTGCCTGGGACAGCTATCGCCGCTTCATCCAGATGTATGCCGATGTCGTCATGGGTCTCGGCAACGATGCCTTCGAGGAGATCCTCGAAGACGAGAAGGCCAAGCTCGGCCACGAATTCGATACCGAGATCAGCGCCTCGGAATGGCAGCATATCGTCTCGCTCTACAAGACGCTGATCGAGGAGGAGCTGGAGCAGCACTTCCCACAGGATCCGGAAGTCCAGCTCTGGGGCGCGGTCGGCGCGGTCTTTTCCAGCTGGAAGAGCGCGCGCGCCGTCACCTACCGCCAACTCCACAATATTCCCGAAGGCTGGGGCACGGCCGTCAATATCCAGGCGATGGTCTTCGGCAATCTCGGCAATTCCTCGGCGACCGGCGTCGCCTTCACTCGCAATCCCTCGACCGGCGAGAAGGCGCTTTACGGCGAATTCCTCGTCAATGCGCAGGGCGAGGATGTCGTTGCCGGCATCCGCACGCCGCAGAGCATCACCGAGGAGGGGCGGATTTCCTCCGGCTCGGAAAAACCCTCGATGGAAAAGCTGATGCCGGAGGCCTTCCACGAACTCAGCCGCATCTGCACCGAGCTCGAGATCCATTATCGCGACATGCAGGATATCGAATTCACCATCGAGCGAGGAAGGCTGTGGATGCTGCAGACCCGCGCCGGCAAGCGCTCGACGCGGGCGGCGATGAAGATCGCCGTCGACATGGTCGATGAGGGCGTGATTACCGAGGAGGAGGCGGTGCTGCGCATCGAACCCTCGAGCCTCGACCAGCTCTTGCATCCGACGATCGATCCGCGCGTCACCCGCCAGGTGATCGGCACCGGCCTGCCGGCCTCGCCCGGCGCTGCCACCGGCGCCATCGTCTTCACCGCCGAAGAGGCGGTCGAGGCGGAATCGGAAGGCCGCAAGGTGATCCTGCTGCGCGTCGAGACCAGCCCGGAGGATATTCACGGCATGCATGCCGCCGAAGGCATCCTGACGACGCGCGGCGGCATGACCAGCCACGCGGCGGTCGTTGCCCGCGGCATGGGCACGCCTTGCGTCGTCGGCGCCGGCACCATGCGCATCGATCAACGCAACGAGCGGCTGCTCGGCATCGGCGTCACCCTGAAGAAGGGCGATATCATCACCATCGACGGCTCGGCCGGCCAGGTGCTAAAGGGCGAGGTGCCGATGATCCAGCCGGAACTATCCGGCGATTTCGGCCGCATCATGGGCTGGGCCGACCGCGCCCGGCGCATGACGGTGCGCACCAATGCCGATACGCCGGCCGATGCGATGGCCGCCCGCTCCTTCGGCGCCGAGGGCATCGGCCTCTGCCGCACCGAGCACATGTTCTTCGAGGGCGAGCGCATCCATGTCATGCGCGAAATGATCCTCGCCGATAACGAAAAGGGTAGGCGGCTGGCGCTCGACAAGCTCTTGCCGATGCAGCGCTCGGATTTCACCGGCCTGTTCACCGTCATGCACGGCCTGCCGGTGACGATCCGCCTGCTCGATCCGCCGCTGCACGAATTCCTGCCGAAGACCGATGACGAGGTGGCCGAAGTCGCCTTCGCCATGGGCATGGAGCCACTCGCATTGCGCCAGCGCGTCGATGCGCTGCACGAGTTCAACCCGATGCTCGGCCATCGCGGCTGCCGGCTGGCGATCTCCTATCCCGAAATCGTCGAGATGCAGGCGCGCGCCATCTTCGAGGCGGCGGTGGCCGCAGCCCAGGAGACCGGGGCGGCCGTCGTACCTGAAATCATGGTGCCCCTGGTCGGCCTGCGCTCCGAGCTCGATTACGTCAAGGCCCGCATCGACGAGGTCGCCGGCGATGTCATGGCCGAGGCCGGCATGAAGATCGATTATCTCGTCGGCACGATGATCGAGCTGCCGCGCGCAGCCCTGCGTGCACACGTGATCGCCGAAGCCGCCGAATTCTTCTCCTTCGGCACCAACGACCTGACGCAGACGACTTTCGGCATCTCGCGCGACGATGCCTCCGCCTTCATTCCCACCTATCAGCGCAAGGGCATCATCGAGCACGACCCCTTCATCTCGCTCGATTTCGACGGCGTCGGCGAATTGATCAGCATCGCCGCCGAACGCGGCCGGCGCACCCGCAACGATATGAAGCTCGGCATCTGCGGCGAACATGGCGGCGACCCGGCCTCGATCCGCTTCTGCGAGACGATCGGCCTCGACTATGTCTCCTGCTCGCCGTTCCGCGTGCCGATCGCCAGACTGGCGGCGGCGCAGGCGGTCATATCAGGAGGTCTGAAAGACCTCCGGTCAGGAGGTCTGAAAGACCTCCGGGGGAAATAAATGAGACGCTGGGCAGCCCTGCGGGCACCCGGGGCAGCTCTGCGGGGCGCCCTGTTTTAATAACGATACCGCCAACGATCGCGGTAGACGTAAGGCCCGTTCAGATCCCAGGCCATGCGGTTCATCATCTCCGCACTCTGCGCCCGCGATTCCGCCCGCCGGTCGAGATCGATGCGCTGCAGGCAGGTGGCAAAACCATCCGAGCCGCGGCGGAAGCCGTAGCTCAGGCACTGCCGCTCATCCAGCGCCCGCCGCTCCTCCGGCGTCATCGTCTGGCAGGCGGAAAGGCCGGCGGCGAGGGTGGCCATGCTGATGAGGAGAGCGATGCGCATCGGGGTATTCCTTGGTTTTCCCTGAGGAAATGCCATTCCGGCGCGGGCGTCAAGCGGGGAGGCCGTAGGGCGTGCCCCCACCCACCCTCCGTCATGCTCGGCCTTGAGCCGAGCATCCACGCCGCATCCACCGGCAGCAGTTGCATGGATCCCAGGCTCAAGGCCTGGGATGACGGAGAGTGTGGTTGGCGTTTTCGCCAAAGCCGCCAAAGTAGAGAGGCTCCGCACAAGAACGAGTGCCCACCCCACGCTCCGTCATCCTCGGCCCTGAACCGAGGATCGGCCTTGAGCCGAGCATCCACGCCGCATTCACCGGCAGCAGTGGCATGGCTCCCAGGCTCAAGGCCTGGGATGACGGAGAATGTGGTGGGCGGTTTTCGCCAAACGCGCCGCCAGAGTAGGGAGACTCCGCACAAGAAGGAGCGAGTGTCCACCCCACGCTCCGTAATCCTCGGCCTTGAACCGAGGATCGGCCTTGAGCCGAGCATCCACGCCGCATCCATAGGCAGCAGTCGCATGGATCCCAGGCTCAAGGCCTGGGATGACGGAGAGTGTGGTTGGCGTTTTCGCCAAACGCGCCGCCAGAGTAGGGAGGCTCCGCCCAAGAACGAGCGAGTGCCCGCCCCACCCTCCGTAATCCTCGGCCTTGAACCGAGGATCCATACCGTCTCCATCAGCAGCAGTCGCATGGATCCCAGGCTCAAGGCCTGGGATGACGGAGAGTGGTTGGCGTTTTCGTCAAAGCCGCCAGAGTAGGGAGACTCCGCACAGGAACGAGCGAGTGCCCACCCCACCCTCCGTCATGCTCGGCCTTGAGCCGAGCATCCACGCCGCATCCAACAGCAGCAGTTGCATGGATCCCAGGCTCAAGGCCTGGGATGACGGAGAGTGTGGTTTGCGTTTTCGCCAAACGCGCCGCCAGAGGGAGAAGGGGGAGGCTACGCCGCCCCGGCCGGATCGCCGATCGGCAGCAGGGCCGGGTCGAGCGGGCGGTCTTGCGGGTTCTTCGTGTCGTCCGGATCTTCGGCCGGCGTCAGCGGCGGTTTTTCCTGAGTGGGGTCGGGAATGCCGGGCTTCGGGGTGGGCTCGCGCGGCGGATCGGCATTGGGTGTCGGATCTTTGTTCGGCATGATCGCCTCCTTTTCGACAAGGGAACGGCACCGCCGGGAGATGGTTCCACTTTCACGAGCCGGCATTCCTCTGTATGAGGAAGCCTCTCAAGCATGGAAACCAGCATGGCCATCCGCGATCGATTTTCGAAGAAACTGAACTGCCCGCAATGCGGCAATAGCGGCTTTGCCGAGGCCTCGGAGATCGACGATCCCAAGCGCAAGCATCCGGATTTCAAGGTCGATCAGCTGCCGCGCGGCTTTGGCGTGCAGCGCCCTTCCAACCACCAGGAAAGCTTCATGCTCAAATGCGAATGCGGCCGCAAGTTTCCCTTCCGCAGCCTGGCGGAGGCCGCGGCCGAGCGGCGCTGATTCAGGAGTTTATATCCGTTCCAGCACTTCGATGAAGGCATCGGCGAAGCGCACCAGATGGGCGGTGTCCTCGTCGGGCGCCTGCATGCGGATTTCGGTGCCGGCATAATCGAGCAGCGCCAGCACGACGCGCCTGTCGCTTTCGCCATCGGGAATGCGCAGCACCGCGATGCGCCGGCAATCGGCGATCAGGCCGCCGGCCGGCAGGTCGAACAGCAATTCGCCGCCCGCCCGGTTCGCCGCCTGGCGCACCGCCTCGCAGAAACCGGCATCGCCGTCGGCATAGCCTTCGAGTGAAAGTTCGAGCTCGACGAGCTCCATCGGCAGCATCGGCTCGCTGTGATCGATTCCGCCAAGCGCAGACGCCTGCGGTCTTGCTGCTATCTCGGGTGAAATCATCCCGCCTCTCCTTGCCTTTAACCGGAGATGAAACCGCGGCAGAATGACCTGTTTTTAACATATCAGCAAGGGCTCACGAATCGGCCCGGCGATGTCGGGAGAATTCCATCGGATATTCCGAGACAACAGTTTCAATTCAGCCGAATCTTGCCGAGATCCGGATGATTTTAGGCCGGGCTGGCCTAAAATCTGAATCCGGATCTAAATCAAAGAAATAGAGCATGATGTCGTCCGAAAACCGCTTCACACTTTTCGGCATCATGCTCTAAACAGGGATATGGCGATTTGCGTGGTTGAGGGCGCGGCGCTGACGAGCAACCGGTAAGTTTGATGGCCATCCGTTACGACCGTCCCGTTTCCAGCGCCGCCCGCTTTTCGCGGCTGCTCGGGGCGTTTTCCCTGGTTCTGGCGCTGGCGGTGCTGATCGCCCATCGCTTCGGCGGGCTTGCCACCCCCTATCTCGTGCTGCTCTTGATCACCACCGCCGGTTTCGCGCTGCTGGCCGCCCTGCTGGCCGCAATCGGCCTGCGCAGCCTCTGGGTATCAGGGGCCGAAGGCGGGCTGGCCGCACTCGCCGCGCTGATCTATACCGCCTTTCCGCTCTCCATCGGCGCCTTGGCCGCCGAGCGCTACATGACGCTGCCCGACATCTACGACGTCTCCACCGATCCGGTCACAGCACCCGACTGGCTCTCGACCCCGAAAGCCGATCAGATCTGGCTGAAGCGCAATCTCGTGACGCCGGAGGATCGCGAAAAGCAGATCGCCGCCTATCCCGAGCTGACCGGCCGGCGTTATGAGGGCGCGCTCGACCGCGTGCTGGAGGCGGTGCGCAAGGTCGCTAAGCAGAGCGGCTTTGTCATCGTCAGGAGCACCGGTACGACAGAGCCGGACCGCGACCCGGAGGACAGACCGGCAAAGCCCGCACGCGGCGACGAGGCCGTCGCCGATGCGCCCGGCATCATCCCCGTGCCGACGCCGCGCCCCTATGACGACGACGTCGCCAAGCTGATCCGCGGCGCCAATGGCGTGACGCTGCAGGCGACCAACCGCACGCTGATCCTCGGCCTGCGCTTCGATATCCTCATCCGTCTGCGCGAAGAGGCCGAAACCACCTTCGTCGACATCCGCGTCGCCTCCCGCTACGGCCAACACGACCTCGGCTTCAGCGCCGCGATCGCCGGGGACTATTTGAAGGCGCTGGATGCCGAACTCCTGGGGCTTGCGGGTGGGTGAGCAACGGTGGCGCAAAGCGCCAGCAATCGATCCAGTGAATCGATTGCAGTTGCGAACGCCCTGAGCCCAAGCGAAGGGCCGGGATAGGGTGCGGCAAACTCGACCCACTTCCACCGCCGCAAACTCGACGCTCCTGCCATATCACCCACGGGTGGCACCAGTGCCCAGCCCCGTCCTTCGAGGCTTCGCCCTATGGGCTACGCACCTCAGGATGAGGCTGGAGAGAGGGCGCGCCATCAGGCCGGAGAGGGCATGCCGCGCCTGCCACGGCACACCGCAGAGAGGTTGGCAGGCGCCACGCACAACGACCAGCCCTCATCCTGAGGTGCCCCGCAGGGGCCTCGAAGGACGAGGGCGGGTGGTTCCAGTGGCCAGCCCCGTCCTTCGAGGCTTCGCCCTATGGGCTACGCACCTCAGGATGAGGCTGGAGAGAGGGCGCGCCATCAGGCCGGAGAGGGCATGCCGCGCCTGCCACGGCACACCGCAGAGAGGTTGGCAGGCGCCACGCACAACGACCAGCCCTCATCCTGAGGTGCCCCGCAGGGGCCTCGAAGGACGAGGACGGGTGGCACCAGTGGCCAGCCCCGTCCTTCGAGGCTTCGCCCTATGGGCTACGCACCTCAGGATGAGGCTGGAGAGAGGGCGCGCCATCAGGCTGGGGAGAGGGTGTGCCGTGCCAGCCCCCTCTGCCCCGGCGCCCGGGGGCGGCCACGGCACACCGCAGAGAGGTCGGCAGGCGCCACGCACAACGATCAGCCCTCATCCTGAGGTGCCCCGCAGGGGCCTCGAAGGACGAGGGCGGGTGGTTCCAGTGGCCAGCCCCGTCCTTCGAGGCTTCGCCCTGCGGGCTACGCACCTCAGGATGAGGCTGGAGCGAGGTCACGCCATGACGCTGGAGAGGGCTCACTCCAGCACCAACCACCCCGAATACCGCACCACCAGCCCGGTCAGCCGCCCGCCGATCTCGACGTGAAAATGAAACCGGCCATCGCGCTCCTCCTCGTAAGTGTCGCCGCCCGGCGCCAGAAACAGCGGCAGCGGGACCCCGAGAAACCGCCAGCCGCGCACGACAAGCCGCAGCCTGTCGCCCTCCGGCACCAGCGCCAAGAGCACCCGGAACGGACCGAAGGCCTCGGCGAGCAGGTGCCGGTCGCTGCCCTTGCCCTCGGCCTGCGAGCTGCGGAACGCCTTGCCCCCGAATGTGCGCGTCCAGATCTCACTGTCGCCATCGGCGGCAAAGCGCACCGCGACCGGCACATCGTCGCCCGCCGGGGAAAGCCGATCACGCCGGCGACGAGCCGGGCGAGCAGCCCGCCGCCGCGCTCGATCCGTGCCCGGCCGGAGGCGAGGCGCGTGCCGCCGGCATGGATCGCGGCAAGGGCGGGCGGCAGCTGCTGCCAGGCGCTGCCGAGAATGCGCCGGTAGAGCGGCAGCGGCTCCTCCTCGTAGTCCAGCCGGATGCCTGAGGTGATCTTGAACCGCCGGAAGGCCGCTTCGAAATCCGCAAGCGACAATTCCCCCGCCGCCGGCCGCGCGCCACTCTGGGGCCGGATGCCTTCAAGCAGCCGGCGCACCAGCGCCTCCACGCCGATGACCGGAACGAACGGCCCGTCATCGCCTTCGGCAATCAGGTCCCAGCTGGATGTGATCCGCCGCCCATCGCGATCGAGCCCGGCGGCGCGCACGAACATGCCGCCGCGATGAGCGCCGAGGGCGAAGCGGTGGCTGGCTTCCTGCAGCACCCTGGAAAACGGCTTGAGCGACGGCAACAGCCGGAGGCGCACCAGCCGGGCGGCAAGCCCAAGCAGCCGCTGCAGCGCCTGCGGCTCGGTGCCGACGCCGGTGAAGGTCGATTGCAGGCCGGGAACGTGCTGCGGCAGCAGCGCAAGATCGGGCGCATCGACCAGCAGGAATTTCCGGCTGGCGAGCGGCGCGACGCCGGGCGGCGCGATCGTCACCCGCATGTCATCGATCAGCCCCGACCCTGCGGCCGGCCGCCCCTCGCGCAGCACCGCCACCGGCTTGCCGGCATAGCTCGATATCGCCCTGACGACATTGAGGCCGATCTTCACATGCGCCGACGGTGCAATGCCCGCCGCCACGCTTTCGATACGGGAGAACTGCGGCGCCATCGCCGCGAGCGCCGCGAAGGAGAGCGCCGGAAGGCTGCTGAGGCCGGAGAGCGCAAAAACGCCCTTAGCCCTCGCCTCGGCATCGAGCCCGCTGATGCCGGCGACGAAGCCGGTGCTGTCGGCAAGATCGGCATAATCGATGTCGAGCCCGATGCAGGCGCGCACGACCTTATAGGGGTCTTCCCCGAAACTCTGGAACGGCCCGGAGGCATCGACGACGAGATCCGGCCGCAGCCGCGTCAGCTGCTCGATGAGATCGCCGTCACGATCGAAGGCGACCGCCTGCAGCCACGCGCCGAGATCGTTGCCGCCGAGGCGCCCGGCCCAACCTCTCGGCGAGCGCAGCTCCGCCACGAAATCATCCGCCTTTTCGAGCGACCGCCCGGCGATCAACAGCCTGAGCCTGGGTTCATCGCCAAGCAGCCGCGCCAGCCGCCCGCCGAAAGTGCCGTAACCGCCGATGATCAGCAGCGAGAGCCTCTCGCCGCTCATGTGATGAAGCGGCTCCGCTGCTCCGCTGTCGGCACCATGCAGCTCTGCCGGCCGGCAATCTTCAGCCGGTTGCGGGCGATGAATTCATAAAGCGCATCGGCAAGGCGGCGCGGCAGCAGCCGGAAGACCTTGACCAGCGAATAGGGAAAGCCGAGGCCGGCCACCATGCGGATCGTGCCGTCCGACTTGAAGAAGGCGCGGCCATTCTCGATGAGGATATTGGTTTCATAATCGCGCTCATTCAGCCCATAATGCCGGTAGAGTGCGGCGCCGAGCGGCGTCTGGGCCGCGAGGAAGCGGTAGCGCCGCTGCCTGTCGTGCTTCAGCGCGAATTTCACCCAGCCGGAGCAGAAGACGCATTCGCCATCGAAGACGATCAGCGGCTGGTCATCGGCAAAATCCGGCACATCGGCATCGTTGCGGTAGCTGTAAGCGGCGCGCGTCATGGTAATCTCCCCATCTCCGGCTTACAACAGCCGGTAGGTGGCGGCAAGCGAAGGCGGCCCATCCGCCGCGATCTCGCCGCGCTCCACGAGATCCTCGATATGGGCGAGCACGGAAAGTGCTGCCCCCCATGCAGCTTCGGATCGGTATCGCGATAGATCGCCTTCACCATGTCGGAAATCGCGCGGTCGCCCGCCCGGATGCGCTCGAGGATCGCCCGCTCGCGCCTGAGGCGATGCGCCTTCAGGCCCTGCAGGAAGGCGGCGGGCTGCGTGACCGGGCCGCCATGGCCGGGCAGCAGCAGGCGGTCGGCGCGCGCCATCAGCCGCTCGAGCGAGGCCATGTAATCGGCCATCGACCCATCCGGCGGCGCGACGATCGAGGTCGACCAGGCCATCACATGATCGCCGGAGAACAGGGTATCGCGGCCTTGGAGCGCGAAGGCGGCATGATTGGCCGTGTGCCCCGGTGTGGCCACCGATGTCAGCGACCAGCCATCGCCGGATAGGGTCTGACCGTCACCGAGCGCGATATCGGGCACGAAGGCGAGATCCGAGCTTTCGGAAAAGGGATTGATCTCGCCAGCCCTGAGCGGCCGTGCCGGCCGGTGCGGCCCCTGGCCCACCGTCACCGCCCCCGTTTCCGCCTGCAGCCGGCGGGCCAGCGGCGAGTGGTCGCGATGCGTGTGGCTGACGAAGATATGCGTCACCTCACGGCCGGCGAGCGCTGCCATCAGCGCCTGATAATGCGCCTCGTCCTCCGGCCCGGGATCGATGACCGCGACCGAGGAAGCGCCGACGATATAGCTGTTGGTGCCGTAAAAGGTGAAAGGCCCGGGATTCTCAGCCGTGATCCGCACGACCTGAGGCGCAACCGGCACGGCGCGCCCATAGGCCGGCTCGAAAGCAAGGTCGAATGCGGGGCTTTCCATGAAGGCGATGATCTCGCGGCCGATGACGTCGCCCATTCCTAGCACGGCCCTTGGTGCTCTGCAGCGCATAAATCTGCCGCAGGCGCAACTTAGTCATTGTGACAGACGGAGAGCTTTGCTAATCAGGCGTCGATTTGAGCCGGCGCTTAGCGCCGAAAGCTCTGGTGGGGCGTAGCCAAGCGGTAAGGCAGCGGTTTTTGGTACCGCCATCCCCTGGTTCGAATCCAGGCGCCCCAGCCATTTTTAGTACGGTCGTATATTTGAACTCGCCGAGCGACTTCACGTGGCCTGCTTTAAAGTCACGATCGCCAAACTTGGATGAAAAAGGGAATTGGTGGCTGTCTTTTCTGTTAAGCTGGCTGCCTTTCTTTCTAGCACGATCTGCCCGTCGAAGGTCGACTCATGAGCTTATTTTCTCCGCTGTCACCTTGGCTCGATCGAAGAGAGTTCACGCCACCTTTTGAAGATATTCTCGACGTCGATCTTGATGACAATCGCGGTTGTCATGTGGGGCTCGACGCTTGGATGCCCGTCTATGAGGCGCACGCGTTGAAGGCCCAGAGTCTGACGGATTCGTGGCATGCAGTGAGGTCCTACGTTTCAAAAGCATGTGATTTGATAGGTACGGACGAGCCGGTTTCACTGGACAACGAAGACCGAGAGATGATCCTGGAGAGCTGCGGTGAGCCCCCGAGACAAGCCTATCCGCTCTATTTCATCACGACGAGAGAAACGAAAGGCGAGGACGTGATCGTGTATATCGGCAAGACATCTTCTAGGTCCAAAAGGTTTTCAGGGGGACACGCCGCCATTTCAAAGCTCCACGCCCCTAAGTTTCAATCTGCAGATAAACGCCTATATCTCGGCTGCGTAACCTTTGTGGACAGGAAAGGCAAACATGCTCCTCTCGAGATGATGCAGCCGTTGCACACGGCTCAAATGCTTTTAGCAGATCTAGAAATGCAGTTGATCTACCACTTTCAACCTGAACTTAATACCAAGGGAAAGCAGAACCAATTATCAAGGCTTGAGCAGACTGTTCAAATTCAAGGATTGGATGACGGAGATGATTACTTTATTCATCCTGGCGAAAGGTCCATCGATTTCCGCTGATAGCTGCGTCGAGCTGATGCCCCAGGGTATTGGTCGAACCGAGCCCTGCTGAGATTGCGGCTCGATGGCGAAGCTCCCGCAGTTGTGCGCCAGGCTGCGCAGTGGGTTGGTCCTTCCACGGTCTTGTACCTACCCAATCTTTGCAAACAGCCGAATCCCAGTTAATCCCCCAAGCCTCTCCACCAGCGCCTCCTGAAACCCTGCATCACCAACCTCTGCCGCCGCCTCCCGCTGCTGCCGATGATACCAATACCCGCCGCTCACCTTCGCAGCTTCGTCCTCGCTCGTCGCCAGCCACGTCTGCGTGAGATGCCCCATCTCAAGATCATCCGGCGCGCCAGCGCCGCCCATTTTGGTCGGCACCCAGCCGGGGTCGACGGCGTTGCTGAAGACATCCGGCCAGTGGCGGGCCAGGGCGGCGGCGAGGGTGGCGATGTAGAGCTTGCTTTCCGAATAGGCTTGGCTGGCGTTCCATGGCCGCCGCTTCCAGTCGATATCGTCGAGCGCGCTGCCGCCGCTTCGGTGCATGCCGCTTGTGAGATAGATCAGGCGGTCGGGGCGGGTGATCCAGGCGGTGAGGAGATAGGGGGCGAGCACGTTGACTGCCAGCGTCTTGGCGTGGCCTTCAGGCGTGTCGCCGCGGCTTCTTTCGAGGTAGATGCCGGCATTGTGGATGACGGCGTCCATGCGGCCGATAGCGTTGACCTGTTCGGCGATGGAGTGCGTCTCGGCGGCGCTGGCGAGATCGCCGATGACGAGGCCGAGGGCGGTGGCTGATGTCTCCGATATGGCGGTGGCGCGCTCGCGGGAGCGGGCGTGGAGGACGACGTCGTGGCCTTGGCTGATGAGGGTGCGGGCGGCGGCAAGCCCGAGGCCATCGGTGGAACCGGTGATGAAGATGCGGCTCATGGGGGTTTCCTTTCGCGGTGGCGGGGTGGGGCAGAGTGCTTGGCTGTGGGTCCTCGGGTCAAGCCCGAGGACGACGGAGGGTGGGGGAAGCCTTGCTGCAAAACCGACCCGCCGGCCACGCGCACACGCCCACTTCCGCGGAATTCGCTAGCAGATGCCACCAGCCGAAGGGAGTGCGTGGCAGCTTTGCGCCACCGGCGTCGACTTCCGGTTTCGTCGGTCAGCGTCAATCGCGCCGCCGGCCCGACAGCAAAGACGTTCCGCCCTAAGCCGGCATCTTAGTGCTTCAACGAGCAACGATTTTGATCCGCATGCACCCGTCGGCGTCGTTGTATTGCTCAAGGTGAGAGATGGAGGCATCGGCGTGTAAAGCGTCAACACCGAGAGCCAGGTCACCCGCGATTATCATCGCACTCCTGGAAGCTAATTTGACAACGTTTTCGATAAGCTCTGTCCCGCCGACAATCGGAGAGGGACTGTAGGCAACGTGCTCCCCAGGTAACAAATCACCTATCGTCCGTCGAACGGCGACCGTCATCTCATCATAGGGCAAACGGCAGATCGGCAAGAATTCGCTGGCGAAGAACTCGCTGAAGTCAGCGGCTATCTTCTTGGGTTGCATTGCCAACCCTTCGATGAAATAGACGCTGGGATCGCCAGCATTAAGTTGGCCAATATCATAGGCAAATTGGTCGCCCCAACCAGTTTCGCCGAAGCAGAAATAAGGCGTTACACGCCCAGCCCAAGCGAATTTCCAGAAGTTTTCCGAATTCCATTGTGCGAAATCTACCGCGGACTGCGGGCCGAAACCAAACAGGCGAACATATCCGCCATAAGCTTCAACTCCGTTCGTGCACTTCAGGAAGTCGAGATGGTCGACCGGTAGGGCGACGTCCAACAGAGGCCCAACTGCGTCAGCAAGGGTGGCATCGAGGCCTGACCTCGTGACTACGTCCTCAATTGTGAAAAGCTTCTGGAACCGCCCTGCGAACATCAAATCACCTCAACGACATGAAATGATAATTCTCACAGCAGACGAATGGAAGGCGTCCGCTTCAGGCCCATAGCGGACGTTGACAGCCCAGTCACTGAGGACAGCTTCGCGCCTGGAGGCGGTCATGGTGGCATTTGCTGGCGAATTCCGTGGCTTTGCCCCTCACCCTAACCCTTGCCGGGGTCGAGCCGCTGGTCTCGACCCCGGTCGGTGCCGGCAGGCGGATGATGGGCAGGCCCCACGCAACGGGCGGCATGGGTCCTCGGGTCAAGCCCGAGGACGACGGAGGGTGGGGGGAGCGTTTCAGCCAAACCCACCGCTGGGTCCCACTCACGCGTCCGCTTCCCGCCGCCGCTCCGCTCCGGCCGCGATCGTCTGCACCAGCTCGTCCACCTCGCGCGCCAGCCGTTCCAGCGGCAATCCCACGAAGCGGCCCTCCAGGCTGATGCTGACCACCCCGTGGACGGCGCCGAAGAGGGTGCGGGCGCGGATGGCGCGGTCTTGCGGGGGCATGTCGGGCTGCAGTTCGGCCAGCGGTTCGGCGATCACGTCCATCAGGAAGAGGTGTTCGTCGAGATGCCATTGCGGCGTCGGGCTGGTGTCGGGGGGAAGTGGTCGAACAGCGCCTTCCAGAGGTTGCGGTGCTCGACGGCGAAGGCGAGGTAGCCCTGGGCGAGATTGCGCAGGCGGTCGGTCGGGCTTTTGTCGCGGGCCTCGGGCAGCGTCAGCTTCGCCTCCAAGGCCTTCAGCGTCGAGGAGTTGACGTGGATGACGAGCTCGGCGAGGTCGGTGAAGACGGTGTAGAGGCCGCCGAGCGCGCAGCCGGCGTCCTGGGTGATGTCGCGGGCGCGCAGGTTGGTCAGCCCGTCGCGGGCGATGCGCTCGCGCGCCGCCTCGATCAGCCGCGCCTTCAGATCCTCGCGTTTTTCTTCTCGCCTGCCGGCCATTAACCATTCCACTTCGATTTTTTGAACGTCGTTCAAAAATTATCTTGAACGACGTTCATGATTCTGCCATAACAGCACTCGTGAACAACGTTCATAAACCGGAGGCAAGAAATGTTCAAACTGATTTCTATTCTCTTGCGGGGCAGGGCGCATGATGCCGAGCAGGCCTTTGCCGATCGCCACGCCGTGCCGCTGCTGGCCCAGCAGATCCGCGATGCCGCCCAGGCGATCCAGTCGGCGCGCCGCAGTGTGGCCGTCGCCATCGCCCAGAACGAGCAGGAAAAGGCGCAGCATCAGACGATCGTCAGCCGCATCGCCGATCTCGAGACCCGCGCCTGCGCGGCGCTGGATAAGGGCAATGAGGGCCTGGCCCGCGAGGCGGCCGAGGCGATCGCCTTTCTCGAAGCCGAGCGCGATGCTTCGGTGGCGGCGCAGGCCCAGTTCACCACATCGATCGGCAAGCTGAAGGGCATTGTGCGCTCGGCCGAGGCGCGGCTGCAGGAGCTGCAGCGCGGCGAGCGGCTGGCCCGCGCAACGCAAGAGGCGCAGAAGCTCGATGTCGTCGTCGCCGGCCCTGGCTTCGCCACCCTCGACGAGGCCGAGGAGACCCTAGCGCGGCTGCGCCTGCGCCAGAGCCAGAACGAGCTGACGGCGGCGGCGCTGAAGGACATGGAAAGCGCCACCCGGCCGGCCGGCATCATCGAAAAGCTCGCCAATGCCGGCTGCGGCGCGCCGCTCACCTCGTCGGCCGATGATGTGCTCGCCCGGCTGAAGAGCCGCATCACGCCGGCCGCCTGAATTCATCCATTCAACCATTCACCCCTAAAAATTGAAGGGTCACCAAAATGAACGACAGTTTCCAGAAACATTCCGCCAGCTGGGTCAGCTTCTCCTACATCTCCTTCGGCGCGGCCGCCTTCATGCTGGCGCTCGGCCTCTACATGATGCCGCTCGATCTCTGGGGCAAAGGCTATCTCGCCATGGGCATCCTGATGCTGGTGCAGACCACGGTGAACATCACCAAGACGCTGCGCGACAATGCCGAATCCGAGAAGCTGATCCGCAAGGTCGAGGACGCCCGCACGGAAAAACTGCTCGTCAAATTCAATCGTAACGATGAAGATTGATCTTCCTTAACCACAGCGCAGAGTTGTTGCCGCATTCAACCAATGGGTAACAACTCTGTGGCCTTTTCATCAGGCCGAAAGAGGAACCAAGCCCGTGCAACACAATCTGATGACGTCAAGGAAATTCGCGCCGTTGTTCTGGACCCAGTTCCTCACGGCCTTCAACGACAATTTTCTGAAGAACACGCTGGTGTTCCTCATTCTCTTCAAGATGTCGGCGAGCGAAGGGGCCGCCCTGGTGACGCTCGCCGGAGTCATCCTCATCGTGCCCTTCCTGCTGCTTTCGGCGCTCGGCGGCGAGCTTGCCGACAAACACGACAAGGCGAAAATCGCCGAACTCTTGAAACGCTGCGAGATCGCCATTGCGGCACTCGCCGTCGTCGGCCTCGGCTTCTCCTCCATCTTCGTGTTGATGGTCGCGCTCTTCGGCTTCGGCGTCGTCTCGGCGCTGTTCGGGCCGATCAAATACGGCATCCTGCCCGATCACCTCGAGCGCCGCGACCTGCCGAAGGCCAATGCCTGGATCGAGGGCGGCACCTTCATCGCCATCCTCGCCGGCACGATCATCGCCGCCCTGGCGTTTTCCAGCGGCGACAATGTGCTGCTGTTCGGCTCGATGATGATGGGGCTGTCGCTGCTCTGCTGGCTCGCCAGCCGGATGATCCCGCCGACCGGCTCCAAGGCGCCGGATCTTGAGATCGACCGCAATGTCATCCGCTCCAGCTACACGCTCGTCATGGAAATCCGCGAAGACAAGCGGCTGTGGCGCTCGGCGCTGATGAACTGCTGGTTCTGGCTGGTCGGCGCCTTCGTGCTGTCGATCCTGCCGACCATGGTGACCGAGCTGCTCGGCGGCTCCGAGCTCGTCGTGCCGGCCTATCTCACGGTCTTCGCCATCGCCGTCGCCGTCGGCTCGGCCATCGCCGCCTGGATGTCGTCCGGCCGCATCGTGCTCTTGCCGGCCCCGGTCGGCACGGCGCTGCTCGGCCTCTTCAGCCTCGATCTCGCCTGGAACCTCTGGGGCCTGGCCTCGGCCGCGCATGCGACGACGATCATCGATTTCTTCGCCGGTCAAAACACCATCCGCGTCGCCATCGATCTCGCCGGCATGGCGATCGCCGGCGCCTTCATCGCCGTTCCGACCTTCGCCGCGCTGCAGACCTGGGCGCATGAGGACCGCCGCGCCCGCGTCATCGGTGCGGCCAACGTGCTCTCGGCGCTGTTCATCACCGTCGGCCTCGGCCTCGTCGCCGTCATCCAGGCGCTCGGCGCGTCCATACCTCAGATTCTGATCGGCCTCGGCATTCTCAATTTCGCCGTCGCCTGGCTGATGCTGAAAACGCTGCCGACCAATCCCTTCCGCGATTTCATCTCGATCCTGTTCCGCGCCTTCATGCGCCTCGAGGTCGAGGGGCTGGAGAATATCAAGAAGGCCGGCCGCGCGCCGATCATTGCGCTCAACCATGTCAGCCTGCTCGACGGTGCCTTGGCACTTGCCATCACCGAGGAAGAGCCGACCTTCGCCGTCGACTACAAGATCGCCCAGGCCTGGTGGGTGCGGCCCTTCCTGAAAATGTGCAAGTTCCTGCCGCTCGACCCGACCAAGCCGATGGCGACGCGCTCGCTGATCAAGGTGGTGCAGGACGGCAGCCCGATCGGCATCTTCCCCGAGGGTCGTCTGACGGTGACGGGAACGCTGATGAAGGTCTATGACGGCGCCGCCATGGTCGCCGACAAGACAGGCTCGATGGTGGTGCCGGTCAAGATCGACGGGCTGGAGAAGAGCTATCTCTCCTATCTCGATAACGGCAAGATCCGCCGCCGGCTGTTCCCCAAGGTCAAGGTCACCATTCTCGAGCCGGTGAAGCTGGAAGTGCCGGCCGAGTTGAAAGGCCGCAAGCGCCGCACGGCGGCGGGCGCTGCCCTCTATCAGGTGATGTCGAACCTGCTGTTCGAGACCGCCGATACCTCGTCGACCGTGCTCGGCCGCGTCATTCAGGCGGCCCAGGAATTCGGCATGAAAAAGCTCGCCGTCGAGGATCCGGTCACCGGCAGCCTCACCTATGGCAAGCTCCTGACCGGCGCCGCCGTGCTCGGCGCCAAGTTCCGCGCCCGCTTCCCGGAGGCAAACATCGGCGTCATGCTGCCGAATGCCAATGGCGCCGCCGCCACCATTCTCGGCGTCATGAGCGCCGGCAAGGTGCCGGCCATGCTGAACTTCACCGCTGGTGCCGCCAATATCCTCTCCGCCTGCAAGGCCGCCGAGGTGAAACATGTGCTGACCTCGCGCGCCTTCGTCGCCCAGGCCAAGCTCGGCGCGGTCGTCGAGGAGCTGCAAAAGCAGGTGACGATCGTCTGGCTCGATGATCTCAGAGCCGAGATCGGCGCGCTCGACAAGATCCGCGGGCTCCTGCGCAAAAGCCGGCCGCTGGTGAAACGCCGGCCGGATGATCCCGCCGTCATCCTCTTCACCTCAGGCTCGGAAGGCACGCCGAAGGGCGTGGTGCTGACCCACCGCAACATCCTGTCGAACGCCGCCCAGGCCGCCGCCCGCATCGATTTCCACAGCGGCGACAAGGTGTTCAACATCCTGCCGGTCTTCCATTCCTTCGGGCTGACGGCCGGCACGGTGCTTCCGCTGATCTCGGGCGTGCCGGTCTATTTCTATCCGTCGCCGCTGCATTACCGCATCGTGCCGGAGTTGATCTATGCCTCCAACGCCACGATCATCTTCGGCACCGATACCTTCCTCAACGGTTATGCCAGGACCGCGCATCCTTACGATTTCCGCTCGATCCGCTATATCTTCTCCGGCGCCGAGCCGGTGAAGGCCTCGACCCGCAACACCTATATGGAAAAATTCGGCCTGCGTATCCTGGAAGGTTACGGCGTCACCGAGACCGCGCCTGTGATCTCCATCAACACGCCGATGTACAACCGCTCCGGCACGGTCGGCAAAATCCTGCCGGGCATGGAATGGAAGCTCGAACCGGTGCCCGGCATCGACAAGGGCGGAAGGCTGCATGTGCGCGGCGCCAATGTCATGGCCGGTTATCTCCGCGCCGAAAAGCCCGGCGTGCTCGAACCGCTCGTCGATGGCTGGCACGATACCGGCGACATCGTCACCATCGACGAGGACGGCTTCGTCAAGATCCGCGGCCGCGCCAAGCGCTTCGCCAAGATCGGCGGCGAAATGATCTCGCTCGCCGCCGTCGAAACGCTGGCCGCCGAACTCTGGCCGGGCGCGCTCTCGGTCGTCTCCTCGCTGCCCGACCCCAAGAAGGGCGAACGCCTGGTGCTGCTCACCGAAGCCGAAACCGCCACCCGCGCCGAATTCCTCGCCTTCGCCAAATCGAAGGGCGCGATGGACATGATGGTGCCGGCCGAAGTCACCATCGGCAAGGTGCCGGTGCTCGGCTCCGGCAAGGTCGATTTCGTCGCGGCGCGCAAGCTGGCGGAGAGCGTGGCCGAGAAGGGGGAGGCGGCGTAGGCGGGTTTGACAAGACCCCGCCCCAACCCCTCCCCACAAGGGGGAGGGGCTAACGTGCCGCACCGCTTCACGTAAGCCTCCATCATACTAATCATTCTAGGGCTAACAGCCGGCAACACCTCTCCTTTGGTCACCGCCGGTAGCCGCGACTAAGCCCCTCCCCCTTGTGGGGAGGGGTTGGGGCGGGGTCTTGGACTCATTCCCCGCGTGCCTGGAACGGAGTGTCGGGAAGCCCCGCTTCGCGCTGGAAGCTCCTAACTCACCGCCGCCCGCTCCGCCGTCTTCAGCCCGAGACCGAGCACCAGCGGCACGGCAAGCGCGTAGACGGCAACGACCGACAGCCAGATGGCGCCCGGCCATTGCTTCAATGCGGATAGCTGCCCCTCACCCTAACCCTCTCCCCGTTCTGACGGGCAGAGGGGACGTGCCCCGCAAGACCCTGGCGAAGAACGGAGATGTCGCGGCATATCCCCTTTGCCCCGTTTACGGGGGAAGGTGCCGGCAGGCGGATGAGGGGCGCGCGACACGGCATGCCCTCTCTCCAGCCTCATCCTGAGGCGCGTAGCCCAGAGGGCGAAGCCTCGAAGGACGGGGCTGGCCACCGCAGCCACCCGCCTCGTCCTTCGAGGCCCCTCGCGGGGCGCCTCAGGATGAGGGCTGATCGTTGTGCCTGCCGCCTCAGGATGGGGCTCATCGTTGTGCGTGTGGCTGGGGATCGGAAGACCGGCGGCAGCGGCCCCCAGGGTCGAGATGGGGGTGGGGGAAGGGCTTCGCGGGGATATCTATCATGAACCCAGCACCCCCAATGACGCGTTTCGCCTCTCCTGCGGCGCATATGAGGTTGTCTCGCCCGAACAGTCGCTTCACCATAAAGGCAACTTCAGCTCCGGACAGAGACAGGCAGGCAATGACAGATATCGCGCAGATGCAGGAACAGCTATTGAACGCCCTTCGACAGACCGCGTCGGGTGCGCCGAAGCTGCCGTCCAACCCGTTCTTCGGCGTCGGGCCGATCACCGATGCGACGACCGACGAAGTGGATAGCCGCCTCAGGCGCATCGCCTTCGACGCCTGGATCGAGAAGACCTATCGCAAGTTCGACGACAGGGGCAACGATATCGGGGGCTTCACCACCGCCGAGATCTCCCGCAGCATGCATCGCGGCTATCCGGCCGATAAGATCCTGACCGACATGATGCGGGCGATCCATCGTTATTTCGGCTTCCCCAAGGAGAACCGCATGGCGGTCGGGCTCGGCGGCGGCCATAGCGGTTTCACCGTCTGCATCCAGCACCTGATGAATGCCAACGACGCCGGCCAGCGCGTCTATGTCGATACGCCGCGGCCGGAGAGCGATCCGTCGAAGGCCGCCGGCTTCTTCCGCCAGTCCTGGGCGACACAGCTGATCGAGATGCAGCGCTTCGCCGAAAAGGGCTGCGAGAGCCGCATCCATTTCGCCGCCTCCGAGGGCGTGATCCCGACGGCGGCCGAGCTTTCGGCGCTCGGCGTCTCGATCTTCGTCGGCGTCGGCCACGAGACGACAGGCGCCAATGCCTATACCAGCGGCGAGATCCATGAACTCCTGAGCTGGCTCGACGGCGACCCGGCCAACCGCCATGCGGTGTTCGACGCCACCTCGATGCTCGGCGCCATGCCGTGGGAGCCTGAGCTCGTCAGCGCCGTCATGGCCAAGTGCTGCCTGTTCATGCCGTTCCAGAAGGCGATCGGCGGCATCTCCGGCTATTTTGTCGCCTCCTTCACCCCGCATGCGCTGGCGCTGATCGAAAAGAACCAGCAGGATCCGGCCTGGGCGATCCCGCGCCAGCTGAAGATCGCCCCGCCGGTCGATCCCCGGCAGCCGTTTTCGGCCAAGCGCTCGGTCGATGCCGGCCCGTTCTACGATCCGGCCGAAGACCGCATGCTCGGCGGCGTCATCAACACCTACAGCGCGCTCGCCTTTGCCGAGACCACCTTCGGCCTGCTGCAGTCGGAAGCCCGGGTCGGCTCTGTCGTCGAGCTCAACCGCCGCTCCGCCGCCAACCGCGCCGTGATCGACGAATGGGTCAAGTCGCATCCGCTGCTGTCGCTGACCGTTACCGATGCCGAGCGCCGTGGCGCGGCCGTGACGCTGCTGAAGGTCGAGGACGACGGCATCACCGATGCCGGCATCCACGCCCGCATCATCGCCCGCTCCAAGCAGCTGCTCGGCTATGAGGGCATCACCCATCCGAACGGCGAATACGAGCCCGGCCTCGATGCGGCCCGCTACGTCAACGCCTTCCCGGGCACGCCCGGCGATTACCGCGCCTGGGTCGGCGGCATCCGCGAGCCCGAAGATGTCGTGGCGCTACTGGAAAACCTGCAATATGCCTATCTCAGAGCCAAGATCGTCGTGCTCGAGGAGGAGCTGGCCAAACACGGCGTCACCTTCGAGGCGCCCGGCAAGGCCGACGGCGCCGTGCGCAAGGACGATCCGAACCGCGCCTATACGGTGCTGATCGCCGATCTCGTGGGCCTGCGCTTCGGCGCCGACGGCCAGCCCGACTACAGCGAGGTCAAGGCCTATATCGAGGAGAAGGGCGGCAGCTTCCATCTCGGTCCGCTCAGTGATCGTTCGGCGCTGGAAAAGGGCCGCATCCATTTCTTTTATCAGCCAAACCTCAGCACCGAGGCGGAGATCCTGCCGCAGACCGACAAGGGCCAGTACGACGCGCTGATCGCGGCGGCGACCTTCATCCCGAAGAGCTCCGTCTTCCCGCTCGGCGGCGTGCGCATCGGTGCGGGCACCGGCAATATGGGCTCGGCTTCCTGGGGCGGCGGCAACGGCGAGGGCGGCGATGCGGCCCTGATGAACACGCCGGGCATCAACAGCCGCGCGACCGCCCAGATGGCTTTCAAGGCGATCCTGAAGGTCGTTCCCGACCTGCCGGTCGACCGGCTGCACCGGATGGTCGCCGGCGGCGATTTCGATACGGGCCGGCAGCTCAAGGATTTCCCGACCGCCAAGCTCGAGGGCCGCAAGCTCGCCGTCCTCGGCTACGGCAATATCGGCCGCGAAGTCGCCAAGCTCGCCAAGGCCTTCGGCATGAAGGTGGCGATCTATGCCCGCGAGCATCACAAGCGCTGGATCGAGGCCGAAGGCTTCGATTATGCCGCAAGCCCGGTCGAAGCGGCAAGCGGCGCCGACGTGCTCTCCGTCCATATCGGCCTCGGCCGCATCGATGCCGCAACCGGCATCTATTCCAATGCCGGCACCGTTGATGCCAAGGTGCTCGGCGCCATGAAGGACGGCGCGGTGCTCGTCAATTACGACCGCGGCGAAGTTGTCGATGCGGGCGCGCTGGATGCCGCACTTGCCTCCGGCAAGATCGCCCATGCGGCAATCGACGCCGACCTCTTCAGGGATGCCGCGACCGGCACGCTCAGCGGCCCGATGCTGCCCTACCTGCCGCTCGAGGAGCGTCACAAGGGCCGGCTGGAGCTCCTGCCGCATGCCGCCGCCGACACCGACCACCCGTCGCGGGTCACCGGCGCCAAGCAGGCGGTCGACCAGATCTTCGACGTCATCCGCTTCAAATCGGTCGTCAATCTGAAGGGCGACCTACCGGAAGGCTACGTCTCCGGCGGCAGCCGCACCCCGGCCGGCATCGGCAAGGTGACCAAACAGGTCATCGCCGAGGCCGGCGGCAAGGCGGAGCTGCTGGAGGAGCTGCGCCAGGTCTCGGAAAAGATCGCCGCCATCACCGGCGCGCTTTCCGCCGTTTCCGACCGGGGGCACCAGGCGCGGATCGTCGAGCGTTACACCGGCCTGCTCGTCGAAAGCGCCGACCGGCAGCGGGCACTTCTCGATCAGCTCGGCCTCTACGGGCCGGCGGAGGGGTGAGACTCGTCGGCCGCTCGGCGAGTGGCGATGGCTATTTCGTTGATCTTGTGCCCCGCCAGCCCCTCATCCGGCTGCCGCCACCTTCTCCCCGTTCTGACGGGGAGAAGGGGATATGCCGCGATATCTCCATTCCTCGCTTACCTCTCGTCAGGCAAGTTCCATCTCGCCGTTTGCGGGGTCCGAAGGACGGGTTAGGGTGAGAAGCAAATCTCCGGTCTTATGCAGCAACAGCCATCAGCGGCTCGCAAGCGTGTTGCACAGGGCTGTTCTATGGCTGGCCGGGAGGGTTCGCCTTCTCCGCCTCGCATTCCGGCAGTCGCACAGGTTTGGCGAGTTTCGCCAGCGCCTCGGGCCTGGCGCATGCCGGGAAGCCGGCGAGCGGCATCGTCTCTTTGAAGCGGTTGCGCTCGATTGTGCTGAGGCCGGGTTCATTGATCATGCTCTCGACGGTCACCTCGGGGTGGTGCTTGAGAGCCTCCATAGCTGAAGCTTTCGCCTCATCCGTTCGCCCCAGTGCCGCAAGCGCGCTGCTGCGAACCACCCAGGTCCACTTTTGGTAGTTGTTGGGCGTCATGCGCTCCAGCATCGTCACCGCCTCGTCATACCGCCCCGCCATGAAATAGGCCGGTGCGAAGAAGTTGGACGCCCACATCGGATAGTGCGGGTCGAGCCGCATGACCTTGTCGACCATTTGAGCGCCGCGTTCGGGTTCGCTGAAGCGTGCGGCAAAGCCGCTGTAAAAAGTCAGGATTTCGGACGAGCCCGGAGCCAGGCGAAGGGCGCTGTCGAACTCTGACTTGGCGCGGCCCATGTCGCCCTTGTTGGCAAGGCTCATCGCAAACACCGCGTGGGCTTCGGCGTCGCGTGGATCAAGGCGCACCGCGCGTTCAGCCGCTTCGGCAGCCGCCTTGCGGTTGCCCTCGGGATCGACGCCAAACACACCCAATACATCGTGAGCGTGGTAAAGTTCGACCCAGCCCCGCGCCAGCCCCGGGTCCAGCTCGACGGCGCGGTTGAGAAAGGTGACGGCCTCCTCCGCATCGGCTTTGGTGATATTTTCAATCTTCTCGGTCCCGAGCAGATAATAATCATAGGCATTCAGGTTTTCAGGCCGTTTGCGCTTGGCTGCAGCCCGCCCGGCCTCCTGAATCAGTCCCATCCCGCCGCCGAGGCGGTTGGCGACCTGCTCTGCGATTTCGGTCTGAACGGCGAACACGTCCTCAACGGGCCGGTCCCAATTCTCCGACCACAGATGGCGGCCGGTTTTGGCATCGATCAACTGTGCCGTGATCCGCACCCGGCCACTCTGCCGTTGGATCGAGCCTTCCATGACAAAGCCGACATGAAGCGCAGCTGCGACCTGGCGGGCATCCACCGGCTTGCCTCTGTAGGCTTCCGTCGAATTGCGCGCCACCACCTCGAATTCGGGAAACCGCGCGAGGTCGGTGATGACGTCCTCGGTCAGGCCATCGGCCAGACGCCCGCTCGCTTCGTCGCCGCCATAATTGTTAAAGGGCAGCACCGCCACCGACGGCTTGCCGCTCAGAGGTTCCGGCTGGAGGAACCACCAGGCAGCCCCGCCGCCTGCCAGAGCCAACGCGACGATCGCCGCCGCCACCGTCCTGGCCCATCGCCGCATCGTTGCGAGAAGCGGGCGACGCGCCCGTTTGCCGTCGAGCCTCAGCCGATACATCCGCACCGGGCGGTTGATATTCCTGACCTGCTGCTCACCGGCGAAATCGAGCGGCCAGTCGAGTTTGCCCTGGAGATGATCATATGCCGTGCCCGACACCATCACGCCGCCCGGCTCAGCCAAATGCTCCAGCCGCGCGGCGACATTCACCCCATCGCCATAGAGATCGCCGTCCACCAGGGCCACATCGCCGAGATTGATCCCGACGCGGAATACAATACGCTCAGGCTCCGGCAGGTCGGCGTTGCGCGCCGCCACGCTATTTTGAAACTCCGCGGCGCAGGCAACTGCATCAACCACGCTGTCGAAGGCGACGAGCGTGCCGTCGCCCATCAGCTTGATAACGGTGCCATGGCGCTCGGAGATGGCGGGATTGATCAGCTCGGCGCGGATGGCCTTCAGTCGCCTGATGGTGCCGGCCTCATCCGCCTCCATCGCCTTCGAGTAGCCGACCATATCCGCCGCCAGGATCGCTAGCAGCTTCCGGTCGAGTGCGAGGGTGCTCATCATCGTTGCCTTGCATGAACATGCAACAGGGTCGGCAGTCTACACCCACGGAAGCGCCGCAACCAGCACGACGCCAAAACGGCATGTCTGCTTGCGGCGCAAAGCGGCCACGGCCTCGCTTCGGCCGGTGGCATCTGCCACAGAATCTCGCAAATCTCGGGCCCACCGGGCAGCCCGAAAATGAGGAAAGGTGGATGGCTGACCTTATTGCGGTCTGAGGCGGCACTCGGGCCGCCTGCAGCTCATGCCGGACGAACCGCCCGTTACTTCTGTTCGGGCGCCAGGAACTCTGCGCAATAGGACGGGCCGTTGACACCAGGAATGTCGGCGACGGTGCGGATGTCGCGGATCGTGTAGTCGGAGTTGGTGGTGATTTCCGCGTGGCAGCGCAGATAGGCGGTGCGGGCGGCGGCGATCTGCTTGCCGCGCTTGCCATCGGCGCCCTCGGCATATTTGGCCGGAATGCGTACGGTCTTGTAGCCGCCGCGCCAGGTATAGATGGTGCTCGCACCTTCCTCGCGATCGCTGATCGGCGGCCCGTAGGCGGCAAAAAAGATGCCGGCCGATTTGCCGACCCAGCGGGCCTCGATCGGATTGCCGGCGGAAGGAATGGTCGTGCATCCGGCAAGCGCAATTGCAAGCCCGGCCGCGGTGATGGTGCGGAGTTTCATCGTGTCGTCCCTGATCTCTGGCGCAGTGGCTGCGAAGCCGCCGTCGCGGCGGTTTCGCCTGTCCCGCGTGCCTTTAGCGCGGAACCCGGCAAAAGAAAATTGCCCCTTTTGCACTTCCGTTCGATTTGCCCGGGGTGTGTCTTTTTGCAGCAACGGCCCATTCCGGCCCCTGTCATCAACCCGTCAAAAATTCCCTCGGGTTTTTGAATTTTGGCGCTTGTGCAACCAGATAGGCTGTTCTATAGAAGCGCCGCTGGTCACGGAGTGTAGCGCAGTCTGGTAGCGCACCACGTTCGGGACGTGGGGGTCGAGTGTTCGAATCACTCCACTCCGACCAGCTAGAAACCCCGCTTCGGCGGGGTTTTTCGTTTCCGCTGCTTGGACGCGCGAAATCTCCCCAAACAGTTGGACTATCCAACCTGTCGAAAGCCATCAGTGGCTATAATCTCTCGATAAAGCCGGCTGCCTCTAAGGTCATATCGCGCAGACGGAATCTCTCCTCGTGTTTATGTTTCAACATAACACGAGGAGAGGAAATCACTGGTTGGAGGATTCTGTACGCGGGATTATGAATTAACCGATTGGTGGAGGGAGACCGAATCGGCGTGCAGCAGACAACTTCAAGCGCATACCCAGCGGCTCTGGTCAGGGCGCTCCGGGTAGAGATCGCGTCGGTGATATCCGATTTCTCGGCGAACAAGGTTCCAGATCTCTGCACGCGGCTGGGTCTACGGGAAGGTGACCGAGACGAGTCTTTTAAGTCCAAGTTCGTCTATGCTGAGCGGCGGTTGCTTGAAAAGTCGGCGTCCGACCTGATCCCAATTGCCGCACGGCTTCTGGAAGAGGTCGATAGCTACAGTTTGTCGGAAGCAAAATCGAAGCTCGAGGAGCATGGGAAGCCGTCGATCTCAGAGCTAACACGGAAGCGTGTGCTCGCGATCTTCGACACGAGGATGCTGACGACCGAGCATGACCACATGGACTTCCTTCGGCGTATCTGGCCGCTCAGTGAGATGCCGTCGATCTTCTCGCAGACATACGACGGCCGAACGCTAGACGACGATCTAATCCAGGCGACGGTACGCAATAGCGACTGGACGGACAGAGAAATTCTTGAACGTGTCGGACTGCTTACCTGTTCGCTGAGGCAGTTCTTCCGTTTCCTTGAAGCCATCACGAGCCCGCTGGTCCAGACTGCCGAAGCGCAGGCCGATTTGACCTCCGCCATCAACGATCTGCTCCGACATGATGGTTTCCGACTGACGATCGTACGTAGGATGTCTGGCAGCCCTGTATATGAAGTGCAGGCCGCAGCCATCGGCAGCCCTGCCGATCTTGCGATCTCGCAAGCGCTGGCCGCATACGACGCGGACACCATCCACGCACGATGGACGCAGGCTCTGGATCGTCGCGACACGAACCCAGAGGGAGCGATCACGCTGGCCAGAACCCTGCTTGAAGATGTCTGCAAGTGGATCGTCGTTGAGGCTGGCGAGGCATACGAAGAGAAGGATGATCTGCCTGCTCTGTACAAGAAGCTGGCGAAGATCTTGAAGCTCGCGCCGGATGACCATACCGAGACGGTCTTCAAGCAGATCCTTGGAAGTTGCCAGTCCGTCGTCGAGTCCCTTGGATCTCTGCGCAACAAGATATCTGACGCTCACAGTCTTGGACCACGGCGAGTGCGACCGGCTCCCCGGCACGCGCAGCTTGCTGTTAACCTGTCTGGCACTATGGCCACATTCCTCGTGGACACTTGGAACGCGCGGAAAGCGGAAAAGGCGGCACAAACCGAATAGCTGGAGCGACTAATTGCTGTGTCGGGAAATCGTCAAAGTCGCCACACAGTACCGAACATGCCCTTAGCTTTCTCATGTCGAATGATATCTCCACATTGCTCGAATCAACCGGAACGAGTCGCCAACTGATTCGTTGAGTCGCGTGTTCCGCGTGAGGGGGCTGCATCATGAGCAGGCGACGAAGCTTCAAGCCGGTGAAGATCACCATCAATGGCAAGACCAGGACGGTTTATAATGTCGTTCAGGCCGGCAATATGCTGTTGAGCGAATGGCCCGAGCAGACGCCGGCGGCCAAGGCTGCCGAGTTGCTTGTGCTTGACGTCTTCAACGATGCAGCCGGGCCTGAGCAGGTGCGCCGCGCCTTCATAACGGCGGCCAAGGCGAGCGACATCAAGTTCAGTTCATGAACAGTTTGGCCGATTACGCCGGCCGGAAAGCGGCCGGAAGATCGACGGACACATCGAGCGGCTGGAAATGCCGCAGATTTTCGGTGATGACGGTGAGGTCATAGGCCCGCGCCGTCGCCGCAATGATGAGGTCGCCGAGGGCGGGATGACAGCCTTTGCTTTCCGCCTCGTCTTCCAGAGCGCCGCCGACCCGCGCGACGACGGTATCCATCGGCAATATCCGATCCCCGAATGTGTCGGTGACGACATCAAGCCATTCCGAAAGCCGTTTTGCCGGCTCGATCCCGCCGCGGCGGTGAAGGCTGCGCATTCCCTTCTCGATCTCCGCCACGGAGAGGGCCGACAGGAAGAGAGCCTCGGCTTGTCCCTGTTCGTGGAACCATCTCCGCACCGGGTCGGACGGCGGCGCCTTGCCCGGCGCGAATTTCGAAATGATATTCGTGTCGAGAAGGTAAGCCGTCACAGATCGACGCCCCTCATTTTTGAGGGGTTTCGCTCCAGTTCGACGCCGCCCGGGAAGGTCAGCAGGAAATCCCCGAAATTCGGCCGCGGTTTGTTCAAAGCCTTCTTCGCAGCCTCGGCCGCTTCGACCGACACCAGCACGGCGGCGGGCTTGCCATGGCGGGTGATCGTCACGAATTCGCCATTTGCGGCCGCGTCCACCAGGCTGGCGAAACCGGCCTTTGCCTCAGCGACGCTGATTGTCGACATGACGCTCTCCCGATTGATATGACCATTTATGGTCATAATAGGGTTGCCGTCGTTGGAATCAAGGGAAATCCCCATCCAGGCGGCCGAGGCGATCGCTGCGAGGAAGCCGAAGGCGATGCAGGCGAGGGCCTGGATCCGCCAGGAGACGAAGCTGAGCGGCGCCGGGGTGATAGGCCTCTCCACGCAACAACCGGGCGGGCAGGGGCAGCCGGAAAAGGCCTTGATGATGCAGTCGGCGGACATCTCCGTTTCTCCCTCAGGCGTAAAGCTGATCGCGGTCGGTGATGCCCATGATCTCGCGGGCATAGCGGTAATGCGCCGCCACGCTTGCGGTGGCGCCGCGCAGCCAGGACGGGCCGCGGACCGAATGTTCGGGGCGGCTGAGATAGGCAAAGCCGAGGGCGCCCATGCGCTGGGCCTCGTTGGCCATATAGGCGGCGCAGTCTTCGAGCCGGCGGGCGGCATTCCAGCGGGCATCCCTTAGGCTCTGCTCGGTCTCGATCTTGCGGAAATGCTGCATCGCTCTGCCCTCTCTTATGCCGGCTGATGGCACCTGGGAGAAAGGTATATAGAATACCTTAATGCGTCAATCGATCTGGGTATAAAAAATACCTTAAACGTTGACGAGGTACGAATCGTAGGCGTATGGGTGAGCGCAGTGATTGGGCGACCGGGTGCAACTCCCGAGCTGACGAAGCCCAGCGGCGCGGGAAGCGAAAGTCCTTAAGTGCGCTGTCAGAAAATCAGGACGAGGGCGAAGCGAATGGCCCCTCTGGCACGTGTCCCATCCCGGCTCCGGCCTTCAGGACATGGCCAATGCTCTCCCGGCTTCATGGGCTTTGCTCATGGGGTAGGGGGAAGCTTTGGCCGGAACCCTCCCTCACCAGCCTTCAGGAACGGGAAAGAGATGGAAGAGAGAAGGAAGGAAAGATATCCAGGATAACACGCGCGCGGCGGTGACCGGCTCGGAGGCGCGTCGCGGTCTTTCTGTTTCGATGCTTGCGTTCGAAGGCTCGGTTCCAGGCGGGCCGGTGTCGCAAGCGCGCCGCAGAGCTTTGCGCGCGGTGACTGGGGCGGCGGCGGGACGTCCGATGCCCTTCGATCGGCTCACCTCAATGTAGCATCACCCGCGCGGCGCCGAAAGCGATGAGCAGCACGGCAAGGCTCACGATATAGAACCAAATTCTGCCGGCGCTTGAGGAAGGGCGTCGTCTTGATTCTATTTCGCAAGAGCTTGGCGTTTCGCTGGAATGGCGAGTTCTATGTCTTGGAACAGATTAGTGTATTAGAGAAATCCGCATTCTCACATCTCGATCACAGAGCGGCGGACGCGGCCGATGATGGTGACGGCGCCCTGGAATTCCGGCGGCGGCACATCCTCGTAGGAGGCCGGCTGGAAGGGCGGGTTGTCGTTTGGGCGGTAGCGCTTGTAGGTCGCAGCCCCGGTCTCGTCGGCGACGACGTAAAGCGCGTTCGGCGCCAGGCGCTTGTCGCGGCGGTTGACGAAAATGATCGAGCCCGGCGGCGAGATCTTGTTCATCGAATTGCCTTCGACCTCGAGCGCGATCCAGTCGCCGTCGGGCAGGTCGAGCGCGGCGACCGTCGGGAATTCCGAGAAGTCAGTGATCGGCGCCTGCTCGGTCAACTGGCCGGCGCTGACCCAGGAGATCTTCGGCACGTCGGCAACGGAGACAGGCCGCTCTTCCGGATCGAGCGCGTCGCCGGTTCCGAACTGCAGCCAGTTGAGATTGACCTTGAACGCCTTGGCATATTTCTTCGCGTCGGCGATGCCGAAGCCGTTGCGGCCCGACTCATGCGCCTTGTAGACATTGGCGTTCCAGCCGAAACGATCGACGATCGCCTTCGGCCCGGCAAAGCCGGCGTTCTTCCTGGCCATGACCAGACGCTTTGCGCGTTCTTCGCGCTCAAATTGTTCCTGATCTTTCAACATGATATAAATTATACCCTAAAAAAAGGTACATGTAATGCCCTAAATCGCTTGACGTGCGAGGTATTTTACGTACCCTTATCGCCATGACACAAGCACATATTATCAACAATCGGCCCCGGCTTTCGGGCTTTGCCAATCATCGGCGCGCCCGCTACACCGGCTGCCCGACCTGCGGCAGGGCGCTGTCGATCGCCGAGGTGATCGAGCGCCATTGCGAAAATTGCGGCCGGCAAACCAAGCCGGAAGAGATGCGGCAGACGACGATCTTGCCCTCTTCCTTGCCGATCACCAGATCCGACAGCCTCACTCCTCCCTGACGGCTATCGGTCGCCGGCGTCGTCGCCCTCCCTCGGCGACGCCGGCATCTCCAGGACGCGAACTCGTCGCGGCCATAGGGCAACAGCCCTGAGACGACGACCGGAGCCCTTGCTCCCGCAACAGAGCCGGCTCCTGATGTCAGCAACGAACTCGAAAAATGAAGGACGGCCAAGGCCCGCTTTGCCGGGGGCATCCGGCCGCGTTCCGAGGGAAAGAGGATCAAGCGATGAGCATCGCTCCAGCCTGTCAAAGCACACACATGAGCGCTCTCGAGCTCTTCCGCTTCGGCCGGGACTATATCGAAATCGCGAGCATCCTCGGCATGTCGGTGCCGGCCGTGGAAACGGAGATCCACCGGCTGCGCAGCGCCGAGAAGGGCGACACCGCCCAAGAGGATTACGCCGTCGGCAAGGTCCGGCGGTTTGCCGGCCGCGCCGCCCGGCCGGGCGCCTCGGTCAATTTTGCCGGCGGCCGGCACAGGCTGCCGGTTTGAGCGGGCGAGCGGAAAGGGATGCGCATGGAAAAGGAAACGATGAACAAGGACATCATGGACATCCTCAGCCCGGTGCTGGGGCAGGAGTTGGCGGCGGCAATCATCGAGCATCGCAGCCGCACGTTGAAGAAGCCGCTGACGGCTTACGCGGCGAAGATCCAGGTCAAGGAATACCTGAAGACCGGCAATCCGGTCGAGGCCGCCGAGATGCAGATCCTGCGCGGCTGGCGGGCGATCAAATCCGACTGGTATTTCAATGAGAAGGCGAGGGAAGCGGGATCGAGTGATGCGAACACGGGCAGAAGGACATTGGTCGATGCCGCAAGAGATTTCCTCTCCGGTGACGATCATAGCGGGGATGCTTTCGGGCTTTCCGGCCTCCGCCGGCACTGATCCCGACATGCAGATCCGCGCCTATCTCGTCGCCATCGACGGCATTCCGGCCGAGGCGGTCTGGCGCGCCGCCAAGCTGTTCCTGTCAGGCAAGGTCAGGGACCATAACCGCGCCTTCGCCCCGAGCGCCGCGAGCTTTGCCGAAGCCGCCCGCCAGCAGCAGGCGGTGATCTCAAGGGAAAGCCGGCCGCCGATCGAAGTGCGGCCCGAACCGCCGCAGCCGAAGGTCGCGGCTTACAAGCTGCAGCTGCTGAGACAGGCGGCGAACGGCAGCCTGAACGCCAGGCGAGAGCTCGCAGACATGTTTCCCGACAACCCGGTCATCGCAAGGGCCGCACGAGACGCACAGGAGATAGCGCGATGAGAGACCTGTTCTGGACGGAAGACAAGATCGCCGAGGCGCAGAAGTTCTGGCAGGCGGGCTTCTCGGCACGGGAGATCGCCGAGCTGTTCGGCTCGAAGAAGAACACCGTCATCAACATGGCGCACCGCAACCGCGACAGGTTTCCCTCGCGGCAGCAGGCGCTGAGGCCGCCCGACGCTGAGGTGTCCGCGCCGACCCGCCATCCCGACCGGGTGACGCGGGTGACGCTGTCCGGCGCCCATGTGACGATGCCGCGCGTGCCGACCATCGACGGGCCGGCGCCATGAGCGCCGTCACCCCGCGCGAGCGCGAAATCATCGGCTGGATGGCGGCAGGCAAGACCGCTGCCGAGATCGGCGCCATCCTCGCCATCTCGCCGATCACCGTCAACACCCACATTGCCAATGCCAAGGCGAAACTCGGCGTTTTCAAGGAGACCGCCCTGGTCGCCGCGGCACTCCGAAACGGCATCATTCGATAGGAGGACATCCCATGGGCGGCAAGGCCACCAAGGTGAAGACACAGCGGGTAAACAAAGGTGCCGGCCGGCCGCGCAAGGCGAATGTCGAGCGTTTCCCCTGCGGCAAGATCAAGCCCTTCGAGACCGAGAAGGACAATGTCAGCGTCGCGGTCGCCGCCCGCCGCCGCATCCACGGCTTCAGCAGGACGGTTGATGACGAGACGGTCAGGAGCCCCTATGCCGGCTATACCCTCGGCCGCATGTTCCTCGACGGCGTGATCACCGACGAACAGCGCCAGGCCGGCGACGACTATGCCGAAGCGATGGCCCGCTACCACAAGACAACAGGTATCCCGGCCCCGAGCCCGAGGGCGCAATCGCTCTTTGCCGTCAAGGGCCATGAAGGCGAGGTGACCGAAAGCCTCGCCGAGCGCGCCCGCAAGGCCAGCAACCGCATGATGGCGCTGCAGGCGATCCTGCTAGCCTGCGAGGACGGCCCGCAGGTGAAGAGCACCGTCTATAACGTCGCGGTGATGGACTACGAACATCTGCGCCACATGCCGCCGCAGCAATTGCTGTGGCTGCGGCGGGGGCTGATCGCGCTGCGGAAATCGAAAGGCGGGTGAGCCTTGTTGCGGCAGAGTTCACCCCCTCCGTCGCCATCGGGCTTGACCAGCTAATGTCCGGTTCATGGTGATGATTTGCCCCTCACCCTAACCCTTGCCGGGGTCGAGACCCGCGGCTCGACCCCGGTCGGTGGCGGCAGCCGGATGAGGGGCAGCCCTCGCCGATCTCCCATGCTGGCCTCGTCGACTGCGGCCATGGATTGCTCCCAATGCCTGGGGTGACAAAGGGGGCGCCTCCGAACCCGCGGCAGACCGGGAACCGAGAGACGGGTTCGGTTGTTAGAAAGCGCACAACTGAAACCGTCGGAGGCAGCAGATGAACCCGAAAAGCACGTTGAGCATTGCCGGCCATCCGATTCATCCGATGTTGATCCCGTTTCCGGTCGCCTTCTTCGCCGGAACGCTGGTCACCGATATCGTTCACAGCCAATCCGAAAACCCGTTCTGGCCGGCCGCGTCGAACTGGATGCTCGCAGCCGGCCTCGTCATGGCGGCACTGGCGGCACTCGCCGGGCTGACCGACTTTTTGGGAGATGCCCGCATCCGCGCCTTGCGGGATGCCTGGCTCCATATGATTGGCAACGTGATCGTCGTTCTGATCGAAGCCGTCAGCCTTTGGCGCCGGCTCGTACAAGGTCCCGATTTCATCGTCCCAACCGGGCTGGTGCTGTCTCTTCTCGCCGTTGCGCTTCTTTTGTTCAACGGCTGGAAAGGCTGGGAAATGGTCTACCGCCACCGGGTCGGCGTCAAGGAAGAGACTGACATCCGATGAGGTGAGGCAGAGGGCCGCCGAGCGGCTGATGGACAACTTCCGTGCTGCTTTCCCGCGCTCCCACGCAAACATCTGCGCCTGATGCCGCAGCAGCTGCTATGGCTACGGAGGTTGACAGGTGCGGCGGAGATCGGGTTGGCCCAGTTTAGAGGGGCGGGCCGCACAGAGTATCGAAGTGCATGGCTGTGTTACTAGCACCTCCGCACGGCCCACAATACTTACGATCGGCGAGGCTTCTTGTTCCCGGCGCCGACACAATATTCCGGCCAGCCTCGTCCGTCCCGTGCCGCGGCCGTCACTCCAGCGCTCAAAGAAACGTCGTTTGATGCCTAGACAGAGGAGCGCGAACAGCAGGGCGAAGCCGGCATGGCGGCGGATTCAGCCGAGTGCGCCCTTCGGTTGCAATCGTACTTCCACTATCGCCCTCAAGCTGCCATGTGCGTATTCGAATAGAGACCACAACGGCAGAGTTTCGTGCTATGATCGCGACGGCTTGAAGCTCGGGTTCGACACTGGGAGGTAAGGGCAACCGGCGTAAATGCGGCGCAACCGCTGGATCTCGACCTGTCGCGATTCTGCTCAGGCCGGATCGCCCTCCATTCGTCACCCAGGTTGATCTCTCGGCTGTCATAGCAAGGTGACAGGATGCCTCCCTTGGCCCTGCCTGCGCCGTCCAGGATCTCTGATGCCAAAATGCATCCAAAAAATGATTGGTAGCAACGTCCATGCAGCGAGCACGGTACCACCTAAGAGATCTCCTATTTGCCAGGGGAAAAGCAGTGAAGGTCGGTGAGCTCCTGTGCAGGCAGGAAACGATCGTCAGGAGGTCGCACGACAACGGCAAGTCCGTGGACGCGGACAATGAGCTGCTGATGCGACTTTACGATCGCAAGCGCCGCATCATCGATCGCGTGATGAGGATTGAAGCCGCGCTGGACGTCAAGTCGTGACGTTAGAGAATCTTTTCAGGGGCGGGAGGTCGAGATGGAACTGCGGGAAATGAGCGATGACGCCTGCATAGCGTTCTTGGCAAGCCACACATTTGGCCACCTCGCAAGCATGGGTGAGCAATATCCCTATGTCGTTCCGGTCCACTACGCCTATGACTCGCGTAAGGTCTTCCTGTTCTCGATGCCCGGACAGAAGGTAGACCAGCTTCGAATAATCCCCTTTGCCTGTCTTCAGGTGGAAGAAATGGAGAAGGACAGAATGTGGAAAAGCGTTCTGGTTCAGGGCCGTTTCGACGAACTGCCGGACATTCCTGCGAGGCGCAACGAACGCCTCCATGCATGGTCCTTGCTAGAGAAGCGGCCATTCTGGTGGGAACCCGGATCCTTCGAACTCAGCGCCGGCGAAGGCGGCGATAGCGGCAGCCCGATCTTTTTTAGCCTGTCCATCGACGTGATCTCTGGCCGGCAAGTCGCGCACCGCGCCTAGAATTGGTCGAGAGAAAGAGCAGCGAATGAAAAGGGGTACTGCAGCGTGAGCCATACTCAGAGCCCACGCTGCTTTCGACCACCGTCGAAACTCTCGGCTGTTCAGGATAAGCCTATCGCTGCGTCTTCAGTTGGCTCGTGCAATTTTGAGAACATCACTGTCGCTTCCGGTTCCCTCGCCGTACATCATGAAGCGAAGCCTCGACAGAGATTTTGGGCCGTGATCGCGCTTGGCGACGGAGCCGTCGAAGTTTCCCTCGACGATTGACAGTCCCAATGGTTTTCGAAGGCGGGTTCGGACGTAGCCAAACATGGTTCGTCCTTTCAGGTTGGGGCGGAAGCTGTGTCACTTTCCAGTCGGAGCCGCCCGTGAAAGGTTGGCCACGATAGGGTGGTTATGCGCCGGTTCATCCCCAGGCGCAACCTTTCCTTCGTAATCACATTAGGCGAAAGAGGCCGGGCAATCGAGAGCCCACCGCCTGTTTTCGGGCGGGATGCTGAAACGCTTCAGTACAGTTCACAGCATGATGTCCGCTGACGGCGCGAGGCTGACGTTCGGCAACTTCGGCCTTTACGACCGCTTCGCGCCGCATATCGGTCGCTACCGCAGGCGGCTTTTACCGTGTTTCCGTCGTGGTGATCGAAAAGATCGACTGTGGGCGGCCACCGCGATGAACCCGCCGCGGTGGCGACATGGCCGGGAAGCCGGCCCGCCGTTGATCAGAGGATGAGATCCGAATCCGTCAAGCCCAGGTTCGTGCCAGTCAAGACGATCGTCATTTCGTCGGTATTCGCGTCACCCTTGGTATCGAAGTGCATGGCTGTGTTATCAGCACCTCCGCACGGCCCACCATACTTACGATCGGCGGAATATTGCCTTCACCCCCTTGGCGCAATGCGGCCGCCGGAGGTCCCGACATGGATACGGCCCAGCGATCCGCCGAAACTGTTCAGACCGCTCGAACTTCGGCAAGCCGCTTGATGGCGTACTCGTCCTGCCAGCAGACGGCGGCTTCCCATGCGGCTGACGCTTGCGCGGCGATGTCGTGCGCGCCGCCGTCGAGACCGGCAGCGTTGCCGGGCAGCACCAGGTCGAGGTCGGGAACGTCGACATGTGACTCGTCCCAGTCGATCAACGCGACCCCTTCGGCGGTCATGCGGACGTTGCCGGTGTTGTTGGGGTTGCCGTGGACAACGCATGTCTGCCGTCCAATGAGCCGCGCCCACGCTGCTCGGCATCGAATAACGCCCTCGGGCGGCATCGCGGTAAGGTTGATCCTCGTTCCCGTTTCGGCGTGAAGGAGGTCGGTCGACGATCGCCAGCCTGGGCGCTGCCGCCAGCCCCGTGTCAACCGATGCAGCTCGCGGAGCGTGTCGGCCACGCGACGCCAGTCGGACTGCGTCTCGGGCGGTCCGCCCTCCATGTATTTCATCACCACCAGACCGTCCACGAACAGCCGGCCGTCACTCGTCGGGATCGGCACTGGAACGCGCATGCCTTCACTGTCGAGATATTGGATCAGCTCGGTTTCCCATGCGAGATCGGCGTCGGTCCTGCGGCCGAGACGACCGACCGCGATCTGCCCGTGGACGCGAACGCTCCACACGTCGTTGGCAACTCCACCCGTCAGTCGTTCGATGCGAACCGCGTCTTTACCCCATTGTCCGAGTGCTTCCCATCCCATGGCGAGACCCTTGGCGGCGATGATTGAATCGGCGGCAGAAATAGAGAAAGTTTAAGGCGCCACGATGTTCGCGTCCGGTCAGGCCGCAGGGGGTTTCGATGATCGCAATCTGCCCCAAGCGGTCATTGCGGAGGATTTACCGTTTAGTCTGGTTCAGGTGCCGGAGTGGCTGACAACCTCGTGGCTGGCTGGGCAGGCGGAACGAAAACGGTTTGAACCCTATAGGCAGGTCGCCAAACCTCCTTCCCACTTCAATCGACTTCATGCGGCTGCTCGCCGAATGTCGTCGCAATGATCCGATGCGCGGGATGATCTTTACCGAAAGTTGCAATTAGCTCGAAGGAGCCAGCGGTCGGGAAGTGTACATGCCTTTAATGACGGAAGCCGGACGAACCCTTTTCGTTGCCGCTCTATGAGAGTATTTTGCACTCAAACTGTCTCAACTTTGCGGTGGAGAGTGGCGGTGTTTATGGACGGCCGTCGCAAGTTCCTGCTCTTTTTAGTCGTCGCATCCTGTCAGATGGTGTTCGCGCCACGATCAGGTGCGGCGGACGATATCGTGACGATCGACAGCGGAATGCTGAAGGGTGAGAGGTCGGGCACGGTCGTCAGCTTCAAGGGCATACCCTATGCGGCGCCACCGGTTGGTGATCTGAGATGGCGCAATCCGAGACCGATCGAGAAATGGAGCGGCACCAGGGATGCCCGCGATTTCGGTCCGTCCTGCATGCAGACCGACGACCTGCCGAAGTCCGAGGATTGTTTGACCCTCAATGTCTGGACGCCCGCCAAGCGTCTCCGGATACTGCTGCCGGTGATGGTTTGGATTCACGGCGGCGCTCTTGTCCATGGAAACACCCCTCAATATCCCGGCAGCCAGCTGGCCGCCCGGAAAGTCGTGTTCGTCAGCATGAATTACCGCATGGGTCGATTGGGTTATTTTGCCCATCCGGCACTCACGAAGGAATCCCCTGACGAGCCGGTCGGCAACTATGGTTACATGGATCAGCTGGCCGCCCTGAAATGGGTCCGGCAGAATATCGAAGCCTTCGGCGGCGATCCGAAGAAAGTGACGATCTTCGGAGAGTCGGCCGGTGGCGGCTCGGTGATGGCGCATATGATATCGCCGTTGTCACGGGGGCTTTTCCGGGGCGCCATTCTGCAGTCACCGGGTCTGCCGACCGCGCGTGCTGAGGTCACGCCCTTGTCATCTTTGAGGGAAGCAGCAAAAACCGCCTTGGACTATGCGGCGTCTCTCAGAATCGACGGCAGCGATGCCGACGCTCTCACCGCCCTTCGGGCGCTGCCTGCGGAAAAGCTGACCGAGGGTGCATCGGCAGAAGAGGTGCTGGCGGGAATGGCGACAGGCAAGCCCGTCGTCGGCATCTCAGGCGCGATGATTGACGGACGGTTTTTGCTCGAAACGCCGGAAGCAGCTTTTGCGGCGGGCCGCCAGGCGCCGGTTCCGGTCATCATCGGGGCAAATGATCGCGATCTCGGTCTCGGCCAGGCAGCGACGAAAGACGATCTTTTCGCGCTGTTCGGGAGCCGTGCGGCCGAAGCCCGCAGCCTCTACGATCCCAGCGGCCAACAGAGCCTCGATGAGCTGAAGCAGCAGGTTCTGGCCGACAGAACGATTGTCGAGCCATCCCGCCACCTCGCTGACGAGATTGCCCGTACCGGTCAGCCGACGTGGTGGTATCGTTTCTCCTATGTCGCCGAGGCCTTACGCAATGATCCGACATGGAAAGGCACGCCGCACGGCTTCGAAATCCCCTATATTTTCGACATGCCAAACGCACTGGTGAAAGACAAGGTGACGCCAGCCGACTGGGCCATGGCCACATTGGCGAGTTCTTACTGGGTGGGGTTTGCTGCGAATGGTGACCCCAATGCAGGCTCACGGCCCAAATGGCCCAACCACAACGCGGCCGTCGACAGGCTCATCGACTTCACCAATCACGGCGTGACGGTAGGAGCCGATCCGCTGAAGCTCCGGCTCGACCTCTGGCAAAGCCATTGGGAGGAGAAGAAGTGACGGCCCGATGCACAGGGCGAGGCCGGCATAGAGGTGCATGCAGACGTCATCCACGTCCTCATGCCTTCACCGCCGAGACGAACAGGAACCGCGGCGTGGTCGTCAGGCTCTGATAGCCCTGCGGAAATATTCCCAATTTATCAACCGCCGGTGGCCGACCTCGTCCTTCGAGGCCCCTGCGGGGCACCTCAGGATGAGGTCGGAGAGAGGCCGCGGCACTCTCCAACCTCCCTCATCCTGAGGTGCGCAGGCCAGAGGCCGGAGCCTCGAAGGACACGCTCCAACGCGGCTCCTTGCATCAGAATTGCATCTGCTCCGGCGAGGCTGGATGATCGGAAGACGACTAGCTTCAGGTGCCGGAGTGGGTCGCTCATGTCAGGAGGGTCGCTGCGAGGCCGCAAGACAGACGCGCCTTCAGGACGTCCTATTCATCCCGGAAGGCTCGGTTGAGCTGGTCGGTGAGCGGTTTGACGAAATAGGATAGCGCGGTACGCTCGCTGGTCTGGATGAAGGCCTCGGCCGGCATGCCCGGCAGCAGCGTCAGGCCATCCAGCTTCTTCAGTTCTTCAGGCGGCACCGCTATACGCACGAGATAGTAGGAAAGCCCGCTGCGCTGGTCGGTGGTGAGGTCGGCGGCGACGAGGCTGACATGGCCATTCAGCTCCGGCGTGGTGCGCTGGTTGAAGGCCGACATGCGCAGCACCGCCCTCTGGCCGATCTGGAGTTGATCGATGTCCTTCGGTGCGAGCCGCACTTCCAGCGCCAGGCTGTCGTTTTCCGGCACGATCAGCATGATCGGATCGGCCGGCGTCAGGACGCCGCCGATCGTATGCGCTTGGAGCGAATGGACGATGCCGGACTGCGGCGCGATGATGTCGGTGCGCTTCAGCTCGTCCTCGGCGGCAATCTTGCGCTCGACATACTCGCCGATCTGCGCCTGCGTATCGCGCAGTTCCCGTCCGACCTCGGCCTTCAGATCCTGATCGACCTGGAGAATCTGGAGGTTCGTCTCGGTGATGCGGCCGGCAGCCTGCGCCTGAGCGGCGATCTGCTCGCCGCGGTCTCCGCCGAAGGTGGCGCGCTGGGTCTTGAGGCTGTTCAGCCGCTGGTCCGACACCGCACCCTGCATGCGCAGCGAGGTGAGGGAGGCGATTTCCTTGTCGAGCACCTCGATGCCCTCGCTATAGGCGATCTCCTGCGCCTTCACGCCCTCGATCTCGTGCTGGTACTGAAGAATGCGTTCGCGCAATTGCGCCGTCTTGCTTCGCAGCGCCTCGCGGCGGATGGCGAAGAGCCGTTCTTCTCCGCGCAGGATCGCGGCGATTTCGGGATCGTCGCGCCGAGTGAGCAGGCTGTCAGGGAACACGATCGCCGGCAGGTCGTCGCGTTCGGCCCCGAGCCGCGCGAAGCGCGCCTGGAATTCATCCAGCCTTCGTGTGACGATCGCCAGATTGGCGCGCGTCGCCGTGGCATCGAGCCTGAGCACCACGTCGCCGGCTTTCACCTCCGAGCCCTCGTGAACCAGGATTTCGCCAACCACGCCGCCGGTCGGATGCTGAACCTTCTTGACATGGGAGTCGACCACGAAACTGCCGGAAGCCACCGCGGCTCCGGCGAGGTTCGTCGTCGATGCCCAGCCGCCAATGCCGACGACAAGGCCGCCACAGATCACCAGGCTCGCGAGCAAGTGCCGGCGAATGGAAGCGGAAAGGCTGCCGTCCCTGTCAGTCCCGGTCATGGATGTCCCCCATCGTCATTTTGTTTCAAGCGCTGCCAAGCTGGTATTCGGCGTCTCTCGTCATCGTCTGCGCGCCGTATTCGTCTGGAGCCTGTTACCTGCCTCTGCACGGCCCCTTGCCGGAGCAGGAGCCACCTGCAGAACCTTTGACAGCACCTCGTCTTTCGGACCGAAGGCGCGCTGGCGGCCACCCTCCATCATCAGCACCTTGTCGACGACGCTGATCGCGCTCGGCCGGTGCGCGACGACGATCGCGATGCCGCCGCGCTCGCGAACCGAGACGATGGCCCTGACCACGGCTGCCTCGCCCTCGGCGTCGAGGTTGGCGTTCGGCTCGTCCATCACCACGAGGAAGGGATCGCCGTAAAGCGCCCGGGCAATGCCGATACGCTGGCGCTGACCGGCCGACAGCGCTGAGCCGCCTTCGCCAATGCGGGTCTCATAGCCCTTCCCGAAGGAAAGGATCAATTCGTGCGCGCCCGCCGCTTTCGCCGCTGCCACGATCGCCTCCGGATCGGGATCATCCTCGAAACGGGCGATGTTCTCGGCGATGGTGCCGTCGAACAGTTCGACACCCTGTGGCAGATAGCCGATATGGCGGCCAAGCGCCTCCTTGTCCCAATGGTCGAGGCTCGCCCCGTCAAGGCGGACATTCCCGGCCGCCGGCGCCCATGCCCCGACCAGCACCCGTGCGAGGCTCGACTTGCCCGAGCCGGACGGCCCGATGATGCCGAGAGCGGTTCCGCGCTGCATGACAAAGCCGACGCCGGCGACATTCGGCCTGCGTTCCCCGGGGGAATGATGGTGAGCTCTTCGGCGCGCAGTTCCCGCACCGGCTTCGGCAGCGGCAAGGCGCTCGGTTGTTCCGGCACCGTCTTCAGCATCTCCTGCAGCCGGGCCCAGCTCTGCCGCGCCATAAGGAAGGGCTTCCAGTTGGCGATGGCGAGATCGACCGGGGCAAGCGCACGGCCCATCATGATCGAAGCGGCGATCATCACGCCGGGCGTCGCGACCTGATCGATGACCAGCCAGGCGCCGACGCCGAGCATTGTCGATTGCAGGATCGCGCGCAACGCCTTGGCAAGGCCGCCAAGGCCGCCCGTGACATCGCCCGCCCGGCGGTTCGCCTTGAGATAATCGGAATTGGCTTTCTGCCAGCGCGCGCCGATCCGGCGCGAAAGACCCATCGCATGGACGACCTCAGCATTGCGGCGAGCGGCTTCCATCAGCCCGTTGCGGGCCATGTTGTGGGCCGTCACCTCCTGGATTGCCTTCTGCGACAGCATGTTCGTCAGCAGCGTCAGCGACACCAGCACGATCGCCCCGGCAAGCGCCGTCATGCCGAGCCAGAAATGGAAGATGAAGCAGATGGCGAGATAGAGCGGGATCCACGGAAGGTCGAAGAGCGCCGTCGGGCCTGCGCCCGACAGGAAACCGCGCACATTATCGAGATCGCGCAGCGGCTGCAGGCCGTCGCCGGGCATGCGGGCGATGAGCGGCAGGCGCGTCACCGCCGCATGCACCCGGTCGGACAGGTCCCGGTCGAAGCGCTCGCCGATGCGCAGCAGGATGCGCGAACGAAGGATGTCGAGCGCCGCCTGAAAACCGTAAAGCCAGAGCGCGAGAACACCGAGGCCGACCAGCGTCGGAACGCTTCCGCTCGCCAGAACCCGGTCGTAGATCTGCAGCATGAACAGCGGCGAGGTCAGCGCCAGCAAGTTGATGACGAGGCTCGCGGCGACGAGACCGCCGAAGACGCTGAGGTTCAGGAAAGCAAACATGATACTTCTTCTTTCAAGTACCGCAGGCGGCTTTTACCCCGTTCTTCCGTCGTGCTGATCGAAAGATCGGCTGTAGGCCCGCCACCGCGATGAAACCGCCGCGGTGGCGACAAGGCCGGAAAGCTGGCCGCCGTTTTGATCAGAGGAGGAAATCCGAATCCGTCAAACCCAGGTTTGTGCCTGTCAAGACGATCGTCGTTTCGTCGGTATTCGCGTCCCCATTGGTATCGAAGTGAAGGATCGTGTTGCCGCCGCTTTCCGTGTACCAGGCACCGTGGGCCGTCACCGTTGTTCCACCCCAGGCGAACGCTTGGTCACCCGGCGTGCTGGGGTTGAGCGTATACGCGTCGAGCCCGCTCACATCGATCTTGTCAAACCCATGGTGGAAGTCACGGATCGTGTCCGGGGCGACGGACGTGCTGTCGCCCGCTGAGGTAAACACAAATGTGTCATTGCCGGAGCCGCCCCAAAGGTCATCCTGCTCGCCGCTGCCATTGAGCGTGTCGTTGCCGGAGCCCCCGTACAACGTGTCCAGGCCTTGGCTTCCGATCAGTATGTCGTTACCTGCCTGGCCGTAGAGCTTATCGGCCCCGTTATTTCCATTCAGCGTGTCGTTACCTGCCTGGCCATAGAGGATATCACCGGAGTTGCCGCCGCTGATTGTATTGTCGGCCGCATTTCCGACCTTGGTATCGACACCGTTGGTTTCGCCCCAATTTGTCGTTGTGGCGGTCGCTGTGTCCGTATCGTGGTCATTGCTCGTATCGCTGTCGCTTTCGATCACGTCGGTGATGCCGAGATGGAAGTTATGCGAGGCGTCCGGCGTGCCGCCAACCGTTGCATCATTCACAACAACGGTCACGTCGTAGCCGGCCTTCGCCTCGAAGTCCGCGCCACCGTTGAAGTACAGCGCGCCATTCAAGATCGTGAATGAGGCGACGTCACTTCCAGACAGCGACAGCACGTTGCTTCCGGAATCGACATCCGTCACCGCGATATCGGCAACTTTGATCACGCCCCCATTTTCGGGCGTCGACGTGACTGTGTTCGACAACACAACCGCCGACGGAGCATCATTGACCGCCGCCAGCGTGAAGCTCTGGCTTGCCGGCACACTGCCGCCATTGCCGTCGGTAACGGCGTAGCTGAGGCTGACCGGGCCGTTGTAGTTGGCATCAGGCGTGAAGGTCCAGGTGCCGTCATTGTTGTCTATCAGGGCGCCATGATCGGCGGTGAGGCCGGCGACCGACAGCTGGTCGCCGTCGACATCGGTGAAGCCGGCCAGCAGGTCGGCGGTGCTGATCGTGTAGGCCGTGTCCTCGGCCCCTGCCGCCAGCGTCGCTGCGTTGCCGCTGAGGACGGGGGCGTCGTTGACCGCCGCCAGTGTGAAGCTCTGGCTTGCCGGGACACTGCCGCCGTGGCCGTCGGTGACGGTGTAGCTGAGGTTGACCGGGCCGTTGTAGTTGGCATCAGGCGTGAAGGTCCAGCTGCCGTCATTGTTGTCGACCAGGGCGCCATGATCGGCGCTGAGGCCGGAGACCGACAACTGGTCGCCGTCGACATCGGTGAAGCCGGCCAGCAGGTCGGCGGTGCTGATCGTGTAGGCCGTGTCCTCGGCCCCTGCCGCCAGCGTCGCTGCGTTGCCGCTGAGGACGGGGGCGTCGTTGACCGCCGCCAGTGTGAAGCTCTGGCTTGCCGGGACACTGCCGCCGTGGCCGTCGGTGACGGTGTAGCTGAGGTTGACCGGGCCGTTGTAGTTGGCATCAGGCGTGAAGGTCCAGCTGCCGTCATTGTTGTCGACCAGGGCGCCATGATCGGCGCTGAGGCCGGAGACCGACAACTGGTCGCCGTCGACATCGGTGAAGCCGGCCAGCAGGTCGGCAGTGCTGAAGGTGTAGGGCGTGTCCTCACTGCCCGCCGCCAGCGTCGCCGCATTGCCGCTGAGGACTGGCGCGTCGTTGACCGCATCAAGCGTGAAGCTCTGGCTTGCCGGGACACTGCCGCCGTTGCCGTCGGTGACGGTGTAGCTGAGGCTGACCGGGCCGTTGTAGTTTGCGGCCGGCGAGAAGGTCCAGGTGCCGTCGTTATTGTCGACCAGGGCGCCATGATCGGCGGTGAGCCCGGCGACCGACAACTGGTCGCCGTCGACATCGGTGAAGCCGGCCAGCAGGTCGGCGGTGCTGATCGTGTAGGCCGTGTCCTCGCTGCCTGCCGACAGCGTTGTCGCATTGCCGCTGAGGACTGGCGCGTCGTTGACGGCCGCCAGTGTGAAGCTCTGGCTGGCCGGGACACTGCCGCCATTGCCGTCGGTGACGGTGTAGCTGAGGCTGACCGGGCCGTTGTAGTTGGCATCAGGCGTGAAGGTCCAGGTGCCGTCATTGTTGTCTATCAGCGCGCCATGATCGGCGGTGAGGCCGGCGACCGACATCTGGTCGCCGTCGACATCGGTGAAACCGGCCAGCAGGTCGGCAGTGCTGAACGTGTAGGGCGTGTCCTCGCTGCCTGCCGACAGCGTCGCTGCGTTGCCGCTGAGGACCGGTGCATCGTTGACCGCATCAAGCGTGAAGCTCTGGCTTGCCGGGACACTGCCGCCATTGCCGTCGGTGACGGTATAGCTGAGGCTGACCGGGCCGTTGTAGTTTGCGGCCGGCGTGAAGGTCCAGCTGCCGTCATTGTTGTCGACCAGGGCGCCATGATCGGCGGTGAGGCCGGCGACCGACAGCTGATCGCCGTCGACATCGGTGAAGCCGGCCAGCAGGTCGGCGGCGCTGAACGTGTAGGGCGTGTCCTCACTGCCTGCCGCCAGCGTCGCTGCGTTGCCGCTGAGGACCGGGGCGTCGTTGACCGCCGACAGCGTGAAGCTCTGGCTTGCCGGGACACTGCCGCCATTGCCGTCGGTGACGGAGTAGCTGAGGCTGACCGGGCCGTTGTAGTTGGCATCAGGCGTGAAGGTCCAGGTGCCGTCATTGTTGTCTATCAGCGCGCCATGATCGGCGGTGAGGCCGGCGACCGACAGCTGGTCGCCGTCGACATCGGTGAAGCCGGCCAGCAGGTCGGCGGTGCTGATCGTGTAGGCCGTGTCCTCGGCCCCTGCCGCCAGCGTCGCTGCGTTGCCGCTGAGGACCGGGGCGTCGTTGACCGCCGCCAGTGTGAAGCTCTGGCTTGCCGGGACACTGCCGCCATTGCCGTCAGTGACGGTGTAGCTGAGGTTGACCGGGCCGTTGTAGTTGGCATCAGGCGTGAAGGTCCAGCTGCCGTCATTGTTGTCTATCAGGGCGCCATGATCGGCGGTGAGGCCGGCGACCGACATCTGGTCGCCCTCGACATCGGTGAAACCGGCCAGCAGGTCGGCGCTGCTGATCGTGTAGGGCGTGTCCTCGCTGCCTGCCAGTGTTGCTGCATTGCCGCTGAGGACCGGGGCGTCGTTGACCGCATCCAGCGTCAAGCTCTGGGTTGCCGGCAGACTGCCGCCATGGCCGTCGACGACGCTGTAGCTGAGGCTGACCGGGCCGTTGTAGTTGGCATCAGGCGTGAAGGTCCAGCTGCCGTCATTGTTGTCTATCAGCGCGCCATGATCGGCGGTGAGGCCGGCGACCGACAACTGGTCGCCGTCGACATCGGTGAAGCCGGCCAGCAGGTCGGCGGCGCTGAACGTGTAGGGCGTGTCCTCACTGCCTGCCGCCAGCGTCGCCGCATTGCCGCTAAGGACCGGTGCGTCGTTGACCGCCGACAGCGTGAAGCTCTGGCTTGCCGGGACACTGCCGCCGTTGCCGTCGGTGACGGAGTAGCTGAGGCTGACCGGGCCGTTGTAGTTGGCATCAGGCGTGAAGGTCCAGCTGCCGTCATTGTTGTCGATGAGGGCGCCATGATCGGCGGTGAGGCCGGCGATCGAGAGCTGGTCGCCATCGACATCGGTAAAGCCGGCCAGCAGGTCGGCGCTGCTGATCGTGTAGGGCGTGTCCTCGCTGCCTGCCAGTGTTGCTGCATTGCCGCTGAGGACCGGGGCGTCGTTGACCGCATCCAGCGTCAAGCTCTGGGTTGCCGGCAGACTGCCGCCATGGCCGTCGACGACGCTGTAGCTGAGGCTGACCGGGCCGTTGTAGTTGGCATCAGGCGTGAAGGTCCAGCTGCCGTCATTGTTGTCTATCAGCGCGCCATGATCGGCGGTGAGGCCGGCGACCGACAACTGGTCGCCGTCGACATCGGTGAAGCCGGCCAGCAGGTCAGCGGTGCTGATCGTGTAGGCCGTGTCCTCGGTGCCTGCGACCAGGGTCGCCGCATTGCCGCTGAGGACGGGTGCGTCGTTGACGGCCGCCAGCGTGAAGCTCTGCGTTGCCGGCACACTGCCGCCGTTGCCGTCGGTGACGGTGTAGCTGAGGCTGACCGGGCCGTTGTAGTTGGCATCCGGCGTGAAGGTCCAGGTGCCGTTATTGTTGTCGACCAGCGCGCCATGATTGGCGGTGAGGCCGGCGACCGACATCTGGTCGCCCTCGGCATCGGTGAAGCCGGCCAGCAGGTCGGCAGTGCTGAACGTGTAGGGAGTGTCCTCGCTGCCCGCCGCCAGCGTCGCCGCATTGCTGCTGAGCACAGGCGCGTCATTGATGCCGTTGATCGCAACCGTCAGCGTGCCGACGCTGAGCGTACCGTTCGACATCTTGATCGTGTACTGGATCGTGTCAGTGAAGGTTTCTCCGGCATCGAGCGCGTTGATCTGGGCGCTTAGACCGGCTGCGTCATAGTGGATCTTGTTGTCACTGCCGATCCAGAATGTTGCTCCCATCTGGCTGGTTTGGCTGAAGCTAATGCCGACGCCGTCCTGGATCAGCAGGTCCTTGTTGTAGTCGACAAACGCCTTGTTGGTAACGAGGATGGCTGCCCCTCCGTCGTCGTTTTTGACGCCGTCATCCGCCGAATAGATCGTCGTCTTCACTCCGCCGCCGCTTGCGCCCAGGACGTCGAACGTGAACTGAAGGCTGCCGTCCTCGGTGCCGGATTGCGTCAGATCGGCTGCCGCACCTGAATTCGAAAACGTCACGGTCGTGCCTGATACTGTCGTAGTCGCCATTTACAATTCCCCCAGTGATACTGCGGACGACGGAAGTGTTTGTCGCCCAATTACTATTTCTAATCTGGGTGCCCCACCACGTCGCCGAAGAAATCGCGGAATAAACATGCCCAGCTGCAAGGTATATTATATTCTTCCAAATAGTAACCTAGAAGATGCATAAAATGTTACAAACTATACAATAGAGTTAAGTTGCCTGTGCATAAACTCGTTCGCCAATTCATATGATTATTTGGGCCAGCATCCAAATGGCCCGCAGTTTCCGCTTATCGACACGCAAGAGTTCCCCGCCACCGACGGCGTGGTGCGGTACGCGGTCAAGGTTGGGCCTGCTGCGGGAACTCTGCTCAACTCTCAGAAACGCGAACGAAGAGCTTCGATGGTTGGCGGACAAATCCGTGTCGACGCAGGCCATGGAGCTGGACGATCGAAAGACGACAACCTAAAAGAGATGCGGCCAAATCCGCTTCTTGCAGGAGAAGAAAAATGCAGCGCATCGAGAGGGAAGTGAGCGGCGGCTGCCAGTGCGGCGCCGTGCGCTACCATGCAAGCGTCATGTTCGACAATTCGCATCTCTGCCATTGCCGCATGTGCCAGAAAGCCTCGGGCAGCATCTTTGCCGCGCTCGTCGCCGCGCCCGATGATGCGCTGACCTGGACACGCGGCAAGCCGAGCGTCTGGAAGAGCTCGGAGCTGGTCGAGCGTGGCTTCTGCGCCAATTGCGGCACGCCCTTGTTCTTCCACCACCTGGAAAACGGCCGCACCAACCTGATGATCGGTTCGCTCGACGATCCCAACGCCTTCCCGCCGCTGGCCAATACCTGCACCGAGAACATGGTGACCTGGTTCGATACGATCACCGGCTTGGAAAATACCGGTGCGACCGAGACCAACGGCGCCGACTGGGCCGCGGCGATCAAGGCGAGCAACAACCAGCACCCCGATCACGATACTGCTTCCTGGGCGGTGAGGGAGCGTGAAGGCTGATACGCATCCTCATTGCCGCGGGCTGTCACGCAATCCTTCTTGGCGAAGAGGGGAGATGATCAGATGTATCGTGCGGGCGTGGCATGATCTTCAATGAAGGCGGCGGGGTGGACGGGGCTGACCTCGGCGCCGCTGACGCGTCAAACTTCCGTCTTTCAGAAGAGCCTCAGTCGGCGGTACTCTGACTCGGGTATGCCATAGGCATCGTAAGCGAATTCCTCCATCGCCTCACGGTTCCTGATGATGACATTGCCACGCTCGGCTCGGATGAAGCCGTTGCCTTCCAGCACATGCAATGCCGTCGTCACGCTGGCGCGCCGCACCGAAAGCATCATGGAGCGGAATCGAGGACGAGCGATCGGGGCAGGGCGCTGCCTCGCAGGCGCGCCCTGTGGCGTGAAGGGGCGGCTTGAGCCGCCCGAAGGTCACTGGATGACCTGGATCACCGTCCGCGAGGAAGGTTCGACGATCACACGCTGGTCGTTGACAATCGCGTATGCGTATTTGGGATCATCGGGAATGGGTGTCACGACCACGGTCTCCGGCAGGGGTTGTCCGACGACGACCTTCTCCTTCACCACGACGCGTTCGGTCGGGGCCGGAACCTGCTGAACATAGGTCACCACCTTTGGCGGCGGCGGATCGATGATGCTGCCTGCCACGCCGCCGACGATGCCGCCGACAGCCGCGCCGACCGGGCCGCCGACAATCGCGCCCGTTGCAGCGCCACCCGCTGCGCCTGTTACCGTCGACGACTGCGCAAAGGCGGACGTCGATGCCAGCAGCACACTGGCCGCGATTCCTACTGCTTTGATATTCATTGTTTTTCCTCCTTTGAAGCGGTTGCTTCCGCTGGGAAGCCAAACCGGAAAATGGAGGAAGTGTTCCAGATATGGGCCTTCAGGCGGAGGCATGATGGGACCTTCGTCCGATCGCCGATCGCCGGTCCCGTGGACTACTGTATGGGAAAGCGGCTCAGCATCCTGTCTTGGACGTTTTCCCAGCCGACGATCATGGCTGCAATCGCGATGGCTTTGTCGCGATCTGCGGCCTTCGTGATGTAGCCTTCAAGCAGCACGACCGGACCGAGCATCCTGATCTCGATCGCGCTGCTGTCAATTCCCGGGTCGGCGGAAAGGGCAGCCGATATCGTCGCGATGGTCGATGCCGTACTGTGGCCTTCCGAGCAGCGCTCTTCATGATGGTTGGGGCCGAAGCTCATATTCTCCTCCTGTTCCGCCCCTCAACAGACTTAACGTTGCCTCACACACGTATATGAGAAGCGCACCCTGCGTTGGCTATCCCGACTTAGGTCCGCCTTCCTGATGACTTGTCAGCTGTCGACCAATATCGGCGGCGGCCTCCGGACGAGAGCGAAGCCTTGCTATTGCTCGCAGGAAGCGAGGCCAGACCCCTTGACGCCTCTAGGTCAATTGTCCTAATAGGCTTGTAGGGCAATTGTCCTAGGCAATGGCGATGGAGGATCGGGCGCTTGGCGGCAGCAACCACACGACTGCAGATTGTCGAGGCTGCAGACGAGCTCTTTTACAAGCGGGGCTTCGAGGCGACGTCCTTCGCCGACATTGCGGAGCTCGTCGGACTTTCGCGAGGCAACTTCTACTATCATTTCAAGACGAAAGACGAGATTCTCGATGCGGTCATCGCCCATCGTCTTTCAATGACCGAGGCGATGCTGGATGCGTGGGAGGCTGGGGCTGAAGCCCCGGGCGAACGAATTCGCAACTTCATCAATATCCTCATCACCAACCAGACAAAGATCATGGCCTTCGGCTGCCCTGTCGGCACGCTTAGCAACGAACTCGCCAAACTCGACCACACCGCCAGGGACGAGGCGACGAAGCTTTTCACTCTGTTTCGCGACTGGCTCTCGCGCCAGTTTGCGGCACTTGGCCGTGAGACCGATGCCGATGCGCTTGCCATGCACATCTTGATGCGAAGCCAGGGCGTCGCGACGCTCGCGACCGCCTTCCGCGACGACGGCTTCGTCCGCCGTGAAGTTGACGATATGTGCCTGTGGTTGGCAGCGCAGCGACCCAATCCCAGCGATCAACCCGAATCCGTTTCCACCCAGAACGCCTGAAAGAGGCCCTGCATGTTCGTCGTTACACTTAAATTCTCAGCCAACACCGCCCGAGCGTCCGCCCTGATGGAAGGGCATAATGCCTGGATCAAGCAGGGATTTGACGATGGTGTCTTCCTCCTTGCCGGAAGCCTTCTGCCAAGGGCAGGCGGAGCGGTGCTCGCCCACAACACAACCCGCACCGATCTCGAGATGCGCCTCCAGCAAGACCCTTTCGTTGCGGAGGGTGTCGTGAGCGCCGAGATTTTTGAAATTGCACCCGGCCGCACCGACGACCGTTTGGCCTTTCTCCGGGGGTAAGAAGGTGAGCGCGACGGTCTTCGGCCCCGATGGGCAGCCTCGTTGCCGCTGGTGCGCGGCCGCTCCGGAATTCCTGCCCTATCACGACACCGTCCTGATCCTCCCGCAGCCCCTTATATGACGGATGCCGCAGTTTCCCATCATGTGTCCGGGCACGATATTCGATCTCGGCGACCAGTTCAGGACGGACTAACACAGCATTTCGCTCCGTTCCAGTATCCACGGCTGACTTGCCGATGATCAGCTTGTCCATCCGCTCCCGCAGCTCGCCGGCGGAACGTTCGTTGAAGCCGGTTCCGACTCCGCCGACATAGACGAGCTGGTCACCCTTGCGCGCGGCGAGCAGAAGCCGCCCGATGCCGCGTCATCAGATACACTGTCCGAGAGTGGATGGAGAGGAGCGCCTATCTGCCGGTGCATCAGCTGGATGAAGATGGAGAGGTTGGCGGAAACGCTTAACTCGGAGGCCGCGTCGAACACGGACGGGGGAAACGACTACCCGCGTGGTTCAGCGTAAGTTCAGGCGACAAGTGAGAGGTTTGTTCCAACGACGCTCGGAGGTGCTCCAATGCTGCGATACGTTTTACTCGCTGGTGTTTTCGCCGTGATAACCACTCCCTCTCTTGCGGATCCCGGCAAGGACGAGAGCGGCAAACGTTCCTATCGAAGCTGGGAGCATCGAGAAGATTTCAGGCGTCACTCCTCTCGCATTCCCCGTGGTCATCTGCCGCCTCCGGGCTTCTGCCGCGTGTGGCTGTATGATCGACCTGCTGGGCATCAACCCCCGCCGACAAGCTGCCGCGAAGCACAACGGTTTGCTTATCGCTATGGCGGACGCGTTATCTGGGGCGGCGAACGATAGTCAAGAAGCGCTCTTGATTTGTCCGGCTTGAACCGCCGTCTCCCCATCCTAACCCACGTGAGCGAGGTGTGAGGGCGATCATGATCAGATCCAAGTTAACGGAAGCACAAACTGCGATGGGAAACGAAGAGGTCGCCCTGTGCCAAAGGGTTTTTGATCGCGTCAGTTCAACACGACAGATCGTAGACGTCGAGGATCGCGAGGAGCTTGCCCGCCGAATTATCCACTCGTTTCAGCAAGGGGTGAAGGACGAGGACGCTCTGATGCGGCTGTTGATCAGAACCTCTTAGCGAGAAGTGAGTGGGAAAGCCTGGCACAGCTCGATATTGACGTGGTTCATCGACGCCACATAATCGGAACGTCAACCGTTGCGGAGTTGTGCATGTGCCGTCGCATCTACATTGATCGATCGTTTGACTCAATGGCCGAAAGTTTTAGCTTCGCTAAGCGGGGTAACATCGACGATCTCGGCGGCCGCGTCCCGAGATACAACGGCGCTCCGGCCGAAGTTTACCACATCATCATCCAAGACAATGAACGGCAGGGAGGTGAGTCGAAACCTGCTTTCGCTATCGCCCGCTGGGGCTTCATGCCAACGTGGATCGACCCACGCAGACACGCGCCGGCAATCGTCCGCGGTGATATAATGGCAACTCATCAGATGTTCCGGGAAGCTTACCGGTCACGCCGCTGCCTGGTCCCGGTCAGTGGCTTCATTGAATGGAGCGAGGGCAAACAGCCGCATGCTGTCACGTTGAAGGATCGGTCGACTTTCGCTCTAGCAGGGATCTGGGAGGTTTGGCGTCATCCTGTCGGCATCGACATCCGAACCTTCGCCATCGCGACCTGTGACCCCAACGAGCTGATCGCGACAATCCATAATCGCATGCCGGTAGTGCTTCGCCCCGAGCATTATGAGCGATGGCTGTCCGCAGCTCCAGACCCACGCGACCTGATGAAGCCGTTCGATCCCGAAGCGATGACGATGTGGCCGATTGCGCGCCGCATTAGCACTAGGAGAAACGGTGGACCTGAGGTCTTAAGTCGAGTTGATCTCAGCGGAAAACAGGCTCGGCAGAGGATTAGTAAGTTCAGGTAAATTGACGATTTCCCGAACCATGTCATTCTTTTACCTGTCCGCTCCTTCGGTGCGGCATCCCTGATAAGGTCGCATCGGTCTGGTACGAAATGCCCCGTCCCGGCGGGGCATCTTGCTGTTCAAACCGGCACTGCGGGAAGGCTTCGCACGAAGCAGCGCAGCGAGTGGTGCGACCGATTGTTTCGACCCCGGCTGCGCTCTAAGGCTCCGAAGCCTGCCCCGCCGGTGCGATGCACCATCGGCGCTTCATCGGATTACCCGATCCAAGCCGTGGCGAACGACCCCTGACGCAGAAAATCGCCGATGGCATCCGAAGACATCGGCGCGCCCAAAAGATGTCCCTGTAGTCGATCGCATTTTTCTCTTCTAAGCCACGTCGCCTGACCGGCCGTTTCGACGCCTTCGGCCGTAATCCGCATCCCCAGCCCATGTGCAAGCCCGATGATGAAGCGCACGATGGTCTGGCTCTTCGGATTGGTCTCGACGTCCTTAATGAAGTGCCGATCGATCTTGATCGTGTCGAACGGAAAGTTCTGTAGGTAGCTGAGGGAGGAATAGCGGGTGCCAAAGTCGTCGAGCGCGATTCGGACACCCAGGACTTCCAGAGTATGGAGTATGTCGAGATTTTTGGTGTTGCGTTCAAGCAGGACGGTTTCGGTTATTTCGATCTCCAACCTTTCGGCAGGAAACTCGACCGCGTCAAGAATCCCGGATACGCGATCGGTGAAGCCTCGGAGGAGGAATTCAGCCGGTGAGAGATTGACCGCCACGATGAAATGCGAGGGCCACGTTGACGCCTCGCGGCACGCCTGTTCAAGCACCCACGCTCCTATATCTCCCATGAGACCATCGGCTTCGGCCATCGGGATGAAAACACTCGGCGGAACCACTCCGGCATAAGGATGGCGCCAACGCAGCAGCGCCTCGAAGCCGACGATCCCCTCCGATAGCTCCACCAGCGGCTGATACTCAATGAAAAACTGCCGCTCCTTGAGGGCCACACGCAAACTGCGCCGCAGCGTTTCACGCTGCTCCAGCATGATCATCATCGAGCGGTTGAACGTCCTTGCCCGGCCGCGGCCATCGTTCTTGGCAGCATAGAGCGCAATGTCGGCAGCTTTCATCAACTGTTCGCCATCGTTGCCATCGGTCGGCGCAATGGCAATTCCGACGCTGGCGCCGACAAATACATCGATCCCATCGATGGTGAATGGCTCTTTGAACGCCCGGACCAGAGATGCAGCCAAGTCTTCCGCTTCCGAAGGCTGGTTCCGACGCCGCTGAATGACGGCGAATTCGTCGCCCGCGAGTCTGTAGGCGGTCTCGCCGTCGCGAAGCACGGCCTGGATCCGTTCCGCCGTCATCTTGAGCACCGCGTCGCCGGCGCCGTGTCCAAGCGTGTCGTTGACGGGTTTGAAGTCATCGAGATCAAGCTGCATCAGCGCGAGCTTTTGACTTTTCGGCACGGGAAAGCTTGTCTCGAGATCGCTGGTGAATTGGCGGCGGTTTGCCAGCCCCGTCAGAACGTCATGCCTGGCCTGATGAAGAAGGAGGGCGCGATCGGCTTCCCCCGCCGACGTTTCCGAACTCGCTCTTGCATCGCGCGTCTCGATGACCCCAAGGCCCCGATCAGTGCCGAAAACGAGAAGACTGCGACTGTCGCCGGACGAACTGGATCTGATCGCGATGTTGCGAGGCAGGCCGCCGGCGAGCACGGCTTCGATCATCGATCTGGCGCCGGGATCAAGCAGCTCCGGATATAGATCCCAAAGGGTCGTACCTGGCGCCGCTACAGCTTTGTAGGCCTTCGAAACCGCGAAAGAGCATTTGGTTAGTTTCAGGCTATTGCCATAAAACGAGACGAGCTCATCAGGTTGACCGGACATAGGCGCTCCGCGTTGGATTTTTTATCCCCCAACTCGCTGTGTCATGTGCGAAGGCTAACATGCCAGCACAAATATTCAACCGAGCCCTGTTGATCGTCAAAAACGCCTTAAGGGCGTCTTCCGAAGCCTTTGATAGGAGATCCGGCTCCATAGGAAGCCTTCTAATCAAGCTGGTACCAGCCCATGCCGGCAAGCCCAACCTCCAGTATAATCGTGGCGATGTAAGATCGGAAACTAAGTTCTCAATGCGGGCCGATGAGGATTAGCAAATTGAGGTTAATTGACCATCTTCGAAACGACGCCATCTTTCTACCTTCCGCGCCTCCTCAATTGCGCGGTACCACTGATACAAAATGCCCCGTCCTGGCGGGGCATTTCGCTTATCAGGACTGCGGTACTGCAGGAAGGCTTCGAGCAGATCTGGGAGGAAATCGCTGACAAGACTATCGCGAGCTTTCAAGGCGGCAATCGCCGCTCAGAAGGTTCAGCCAGGCCTGCGACACTTCTCCTCGCCTGAGCCACCGATGTGGCAATCCTCGTAGAGGTCGTCTCCATCTGAATTCGCCACCCGACTGAATAGTGCGTGCTGGAGCGGCGGATGAAAGAAGCGGGTCTCCCCATGAGGCAAGGATCGTTGAGTGGCGACGCCGGAACAATGGCAGGCCTGTCACGACATTCGCCGAACTGTCCTCTTCGAGGCGCGGGGACTGACAGGGTATATTCAACCCATCCGATGATCGCATGCCCGGACATCAGGCTCCATCGCCAGCGGGCGACCCGCTAAACGGAACGCCGCGTCACCCCAACCTCGGTCTACGACGAAGGTTCCTCACGCTTGTTTTCAGCCATCCGGAGGTCCAGCGCCTGTCGCAACTGGCCCGCTGACATGTCTGTGTTTGCACTCAAAAGATCGACGGCGGCAGCGTATGCGGCTTGCGCGCAATCCCCGCCTGCGTCGATGGAGTTCGCATCGCACCAATCGTCTATTACCTTCGCGAGCATCTCTATATGCCGCTCGGAGAGTTCCGGAAGATTTAAGAGGTTTAGAGACATTATTGTGGCCTCACCCAAGGCAAGAGCACGTCGGATCGCCCAGTCGGCATCGCCCTGTAAAATCCCCGACTGGAGTACTATACCCTTTATTCGGCGCGATGGTATGGCGATCCGCAACGGGCCGAATTCGCCGGAGTGGCAGCGGCCCCGACCAATCGGGTGATACTCGCATCAGTCCGCCGGCCGTCAACATATCGCAATGTCTGGTAGTGGCGACCTGCCGGCGGGTCCAGCTTTGCTCACGCACATGCTGGTCAGGAGGTTGACAGGCTCTAGGTTAGGAGGGCAGGGAACTCGCGCAAGCAAACGGCGTTCCCCGAATATCTTCTTCCGCTCGGTTGTCGGCGACATCCCAGCCTATTTCCAGGTCCGCATGACGACACAGCAGATCATCGCATTTTCTGTCATCGGGCTCATGATGGCGGTCTTCATCTGGGATCGCTTCCGCTACGATGTCGTCGCCTGTTGCGCACTCGTTTTGGCGGTCGCGACGGGAATTGTCCCGCCGGAAAAGGCCTTTTCCGGCTTTTCGGATGACATTGTCATCATCGTTGGCAGCGCCCTGATCGTCAGTGCGGGCGTCGCCCGGTCGGGCATCGTCGATGCCGCGATCAAGCGGCTTTTCCCGAACCTGAACACGCTTCATACCCAGCTCGCGCTCCTGATGATCGCCGTGGCGTTGCTGTCTGCCTTCATCAAGAATATCGGCGCGCTCGCCATCATGATGCCGGTCGCCTTTCAGTTCGCAAGGAAATCCGGTGCTTCTCCCTCGAAATACCTGATGCCGATGTCATTCGCCGCCCTGCTTGGCGGACTGATGACGCAGGTCGGCACCTCGCCGAACATCGTCGTATCGCGGCTTCGGGAGGAGATGACGGGAACATCCTTCACCATGTTCGACTTCACGCCGACAGGCGCCATCCTGACGGTCGTCGGCATCACCTTTCTGTTGTTTTTCCACTGGCTGGTGCCGAGCCGCACCAAGCAGGATCACGCCATCGAAGATGTCGTGGAGATCAAGAATTACACGAGCGAAGTCGCAATCACCGACCAGTCGACGCTGCTTGAGCGGGCGCTCAGCGACCTCGTGAAGCTCGGCGATGGCGAGGTCATCGCCACGGCCGTCCTGCGCGGCGGCACCAGGAGGGCGCCGTTTCCTGATCTGACGCTCCGCTCGGACGATATTGTGATACTGGAAGGCCCCTCGGCAGCAATAGACCGCATCGTATCACAAGGGAAATTGAAGCTTTCCGGCAAGCCTCTGACAAAGGATGGCCTGCCGGACAGGAACATCATTTCGCTCGAGGCGATCGTCAGCCAGGACTCGTCCCTCACTGGTCTTTCGGCCAAGGAGCTGGCGCTTTCCTACACGCGCGGGGTCAACATTCTGGCGATCAGCCGCCATGGCGAACGCCTCAAGGAACGGCTGGGCAGCTTGACCCTCGGCGTCGGCGACGTCCTCCTCCTGCAGGGCAGCCGGGCAAGCCTGGCCGCACTTCTGCAGGATTTTGGCCTGTTGCCGCTCGCCCAGCGCGAGGTGATGCTCGGCACCCGCCGCCGTGCCTTCATTCCGCTTCTGATCCTGGCCCTCGCCATGGCAACGACCGCCGTCGGCCTCGCGCCGGTTCCGGTGGCTTTCTTCGCGGCGGCGCTGGGCATGGTCGTCTTCCGGGCCATTCCGCTGACGGATATCTATAAAGCGGTCGACGGGCCGATCCTGGTCATGCTCGCCGCCCTTATTCCCGTCTCGGATTCCTTGCGCACCTCCGGCGGCAGCGACGTGATCGCCGGCTGGCTGGGTGTGGTGGCGATGAACCTGCCGGCATGGGGGGCACTCGGCCTGATCCTGGTCAGCGCCATGGCCGTTACGCCCTTCCTCAACAACGCCGCCACCGTTCTCGTCATGGCGCCGATCGCTGCGAGCTTTGCAACCAGTCTCGGCTTCAGGCCGGAAGCCTTCCTGCTGGCGGTCGCAATTGGCGCCGGCTGCGACTTCCTGACCCCGGTCGGCCATCAATGCAACACGCTGGTCTTCGGTCCCGGCGGCTACAAGTTCTCCGATTACCCACGTCTCGGCCTGCCGCTGTCGGCATTGATCATCCTGGTCAGCGTGCCCACGCTGCTCTTTGTCTGGCCGGTGAAATAGGCCGCTGCGGCGGGGAGCCGCAGGCCCTGACGGATTTGGGGCCGATTGCCGGCGGTAGCGACAGACGCGGCGCATCCGCCGCCCGAAAGCTGACATGTAGTCGTCGACGGGGCAGTCCCTAGGACGTGTTGCGCTGTGATCGCCGAGCCAGCCTCAGCCCATAATGCATCCCGCAGGCGAACATGCCGACGATGGCTCCATAATTGAGAAAGAACTCCAGCGACGACTCGTTGAAATCCCACATGTCCAACGAATAGGTCAGCATGAGCTTCGACCCGAACCCCGTATCGACGGAACTTTTGAGACCCCGTGCCGCGATGGCCAACGCGGCCAGTCGCAACGCGGCCGTGCGATAGACGTTTGGGGCAGAGATCCGGAACACGCCCCGGCCGACATTCATCACCACCTGCCAACGCGTCCCGAGATGCATTGAGACGATCAGCAACACCCAGTATCCCGCGAACATATGGATTTCGCGGACAGCAAAGGCGCCGCCGGCCGCCGTGAATGGGAACGCATCCCGAGAGATGAGCAGGCTGGTGACGAGCATGACAGTCATGCCGATGCCGAGACAGGCGATCATAGCCAGGTTCACCAGGCGGACGGCATTCATGTTCCGCTGCGCGACACCGCCGTACCAACGCCTGTTGAAGACGTTATGGACGATGACGAGCGCCAACAGCGCCGTCCCGAACAACTCGTGGGAGAGGTTGTCCAGCCACCAATAGGCAAGACATGCGATGATCAGGACAACCGCCAGGAAGTCCAGCAACAGGCGGAAAGGCAAGATGCGGCTCATTCCAACTCGAACCGGCGCATGTCGTTGTAGGTGTAGAGGAACTCGCGGTCGGACCGCGAGGTATGACACCGCTGGCAGCGCTCGGTGTTCTCGTCCATGTTGATCGTGCCGTCGGGCTTAAACCACTGGAACTGCCAGTCGGCCGTACGTCGGTTCTCGTCGTAGTCCTGCCCCCAGCCCTCGCCCTTCTCCATGATGAAGTAGCGGAAGACCTTGCCGTCTCGGTAGTCGACAAGCGCGACATGGGTGCCGTTCGGAATCGGCTCGCCGCGCTTGGCGGCCTCGATCGCCTCGCGGGTCGTCATGATGTGCTCGGTCACCTCGCCACGCTCGACGGTCGTATAATGAACAAGCTTGCCAATGTCAGGCATCGTCGTGCGCGTTGGCTCGGCGTGGAACTTGCATCCCCACCAAGACGACCGTCAGTCCAGCCAGAGCCGCACCACTTATGCCGCCAATTATTTTCTTCATCGAAACCTCATCGACGTTGGAACAGAGCTCACCGCGCGTATTGTTCGTCGGAAACATGTTCCATCCACGCGACCGACTTGCCGTCCAGTGCCTCGGAAATGGCGATATGCGACATTCCGGTGGTCGCCGTCGCGCCGTGCCAGTGCTTCACCCCCGGCGGTATCCAGCCGATGTCGCCCGGACGGATTTCCTGCACTTCGCCATCCCAATGCTGGACGAGGCCGACGCCTGCCGTGACGATCAGGGTCTGACCAAGAGGATGGGTGTGCCAGGCGGTGCGCGCGCCGGGCTCGAAGGTCACCGTGCCTCCACTGACTGTAGCGGGGGCAGTCGCGGAAAAGCGGGAATCGACTCGGACGGCTCCGGTGAAGTTGGTCGACGGACCGGCCGTCGATGGTTGGGTACCGGCTCGGGTTACCGTCACGCCCTTGTCGGGTTCGGCGAAAGCAGCGGATGCGCCAAGGGATAGGGCAACGGTCATAAGGGTCGTCATGTTCATGGGGTACCTGTCATGGTGAGGGCCGTGCTGGCTCGACCGTGATCTACTTCTCCGCGAAGACATCCTTGGCGATCGCCACCGCCGACACCGCGCTCGGCCAGCCGGAATAGAACGCCATATGCGTGATGGTCTCGACGAGCTGCTCTTCCGTCAGGCCGTTGGCCTTGGCGCGAACGAGATGTGAACGAAGCTGGTCAGGACGGTTGAGGGCGATCAGCGCCGCGACCGTCACCAGGCTGCGGTCTCGTTGAGAACGCTGCGGCCGTTCCCATACATCGGCGTAGAGGACGTCGTCCGTCAGTTCCGCCAGCTTGGGTGCGATATCGCCCATCAGTTGCTGAGTTCGCGAACGGGCGGACTCGAGATTCGATGCTGGTTCCTGTGCCATGGTTGTCTCCATTCCGGCTCCAAAGACGATGGCAGCGCTGAGTATTCCCGACATGAGTTTCTTCAAGTTGATTTCCTCTCGATAATTCAGTGCATGGCTCCTGCCGACGATTGGGCAGCAGGCGCTTCGCACGCCTGGGAAAACCGTCACGTGGAAGCGAGGTGACGGTCGAAGAACGGCTTCAACCTGGACAGGGCCGCTTCGACATACTCGGGAACCCAATAGGTCTCGATGTGCTTGGCACCCTCGATCTTGAACAGTTCCTTGTCCCTGGTGCCCGTCGCTTTCGAGAACGCGTCCTCGGTCATGTAAAGGGTGTCGGCTTCGCTGCCCGCAATCATCAGGAGCGGCACGTCGATGAGCGCGATCTCGCCCGTGGCGTCCCAGCGCATCAAATCCATCAAGCTGCTCGTCGTGTACCTGAAGGTCGAGCCAGGATGTGCATGAGTGCGCCAGTAGTAGTGATAGCCCTGCCGATAAAGATCGAACGGAAGAGCATCGATCTGGGCGTCCGTCAGATTGGCGTCCCCGGAATAGAGGGTCTCGCTGCCGGTCGCTTCTTGTGCGCGGGCTGCCGAGGCCTGCTGCAGGCGCTGCTGTATCGTGTCCATCTGGCTGTCCTGGAAGCCGTTGCGGCGGACGCGGCCAGAATTGAACATGCTGAGAGTCGCCACGGCCTTGAAGCGCTTGTCGGTCTTTGCAGCCGCCAGAGAGTAGCCGCCACCGCCGCAGATGCCGAAAAGGCCGAGGCGTGCCGTGTCAACACCGGGGAAGCGACTGATGAAGTCCGCCATTCCGTGGATATCTTCGATGCGGAACTGCGGCTTGTCGGTGCTGCGCGGTTCACCGCCGCTTCCGCCCTGATAGGCGGCGTCGGCCGTGATCGTGATGAAACCTCGCTCCGCCAGACGCTGCGCGTAAAGGCCCGTGGTCTGCTCTTTGACGCCCCCGTTCGGATGCGCCAGAACGATCGTGGGAAACTTTTTCGCCGGATCGTAGCCGGGCGGCGTGTAGACGTTGGCGACGATGTCGAGACCATTGAGCTTGTAGTTCACCGGATGGATGTTCACCTTCCCCGGCTCGTTCCTGGTGATCGCGCCGTCGTAAACGAGTGTGAACGCGTTCTGCGTGTAATCGGCGGCGGCAGCGGTGGTCGTCATTGCGGAAACTCCCAGCATCGCACCGGAGATGACGAGAGCACCTGCACCCAGGAATTCGCGTCGCCTTATGTCGATGATTTCAATTGCCATTTTGAGGCTCCTCAATATGTGAAGTCCGCGCGCTGACGCTTTCCGACCGCGCGCAGGTCGGTCAGTCGAGCTTCTTGTCCGCCAGGAACTTCGAGATCTGGTCGGCGATTTCGACGTTGTTCAGATCCGACATCAGGAAGTGCGTACCGCCCTTTATGCCGATATCCGGCAGGTGAACGAGCGTGGCATCGCCGCCGTGCTTGTTCACGCTTTCGACCCAGAGCTTCGCCATCGCCAGCCGGACGCGCCAGTTGTCCTGTCCGCGTTCCTGGGTCGGTTCGAGCGGGAAATTGTCGCCGTAGTAGATAACGATCGGTAGCTTGGTGAGCTTTTCGAAGTCCGCGGCGGGAACTGCCTCGGCCTTGAGGGTACCGGCGGCACTCGGCATGTCGGCCGGGACATCGCCTTCGGGGAAGATAAAACCGCTGCCCGGTTCCAGTGCCACGATGGCCTTGACGTTCGGGTTCTTGATCGCCGTCAGCCATCCCGGCCCGCCCGCCTGCGAATGCGTGAACAGGATTGCCGGTCCGGTTCTTGTGAACAGGGCCGAGACGGCGTCCGAGATCACATTGGCATCGAATGGCCCTGTGTTCGGCGTGACCGAGCGGAAGAACTGGTTCAGCGCTTCGGGATCCCGCGAGAACTGGACGTCGCCGAAGTAGTCCGGCCATTTGCCAATCCGGAACTGGTCAAAGAACAACTGGTCGTATGGCGCAGGCTCGATCGTCGTCGCGACGGTGCTGTTGCCCGCGCGGCCACGACGCGGTTGATCCACCAGATAGATGGGATACCCACGGCGCAGGAAGATGTTCTGGAAGCCTTCTCGACCGTCCGGCGTGGTCTCCCAGGAGCGTGCCGACTGATAGGCTCCGTGGAGCATGACGATCGGCAGCGACTTCGGGTTCTCGGGCACCTGATAGAAGACGTAGGCGTGGTCGCCGTGAAGCGTCTGACCCTCGGACGTCGGAGCATTGTTGTTGTAGGTTCCGGCTGTGGCCGACACCGTGCCGCCAACCGCGAAGCTGCCCTGCTCCCGGACTACGAGAGGCTCCGGTTTGGCGACCGGTTGGGCGTAGACTGCACCTGAAGACAGAACGAGTGCGGAAAACGCGACGGCCGAAAGAGTTCTAGAAAACATGCGCGATACACCTGCCTTGCAACATGAAGTTGGAAGAAGGCTACGCGAGCAGCATTCAGTTGATTAGATGCTCATTTCCGATTGAAGGTATTAGCCTGCCTTATTAATCACAGACGGTTGATCACCCTGTTACCCGCGGTACCGCAGAGCTTCTACCACCAGCGCGAATGCCGGCGAGGCGTGTCGTCGGTTAGGATAGTAGAGGTGGTAACCTGCAAATGGCGCGCACCAGTCCTCGAGGACGCGGACAAGCCTGCCCTGCGCGATATCGTCTGCGACCAGATCGTCGGGCATATAGGCGAGACCGAGGCCTCGCCTCACGGCATCAAGGCGCATTGCAATGTTGTTGAACACCATCTGGCCTTCGACCCGGACCTTGAGTTCGTGGCCGTCCTTCTCGAACTCCCACGCGAGGATGTTGCCATAGGTTGGCATCCGGATCTGAACGCAGTTATGCGCCGTCAGGTCCTGCGGGATCTCGGGCCACGGATGCTGCCGGAAATAGGAAGGCGCTCCCACGACCGCCATGCGCATTTCCGGGCCGATTTTCACAGCGATCATGTCTTTCGCCAGCTGCTCGCCGAGCCGCACACCCGCATCGTAGCGTTCGGCGACGATATCGGTCAGGCCGTAGTCCACGGTGATCTCGACGTTGACGTCCGGATTGTCGGGCAGGAACTTTTCGAGCGCCGGCGCAAGGACCGAGATCGCGGCATGCTCGCCGGCCGTGATCCGGACCGTCCCGGCCGGCTTGTCCCGCATCTCGCTGAGCGCAGCGAGTTCCGCCTGAATTTCTTCGAACCTCGGTCCCGCCGTCAGAAGAAGACGTTCACCCGCCGCCGTCGGTGATACCCGCCGCGTCGTGCGCGTCAGCAGCCGAATGCCCAGCCGCTCTTCGAGACCACGGACAGTCTGGCTAAGCGCCGACTGCGAGACGCCAAGCTTCAAGGCGGCGCGAGTGAAACTCTCCTCGCGCGCCACGGTGACGAAGGCGAGCAGATCGTTGAAGTTCTCCTGCGGCATTCATTAGGCACCCTTATAGCCTCATGCCGATTACTGCCCCTAATCTAAAATGTCGGCAAGGGATATCTTTTAGCCCGACCGGCAACCTCGAAGTCTCGGCGCTCGGCCTTGGGTGCAAGGGCGCGACCCGCGGACGCGCTCTCCAAGGTCGATATCGTTGGCGACAGATATCCCGCACACCTTCAGGCGCGCGTCGGCAAGTGAAACGGCGGCGATCCGCAGAGCTCTCGCGTTAGAGAGAAGGAAAATGACATGACCAGTACCGTTCCCACAGTGACCCTGAACAACGGGATCGAGATGCCGATCCTTGGCTTCGGCGTCTTTCAGGTACCCGATCCTGCCGAGTGCGAGCGCAGCGTCCGTGACGCGATCGATGTCGGATATCGTTTGCTCGACACCGCAACTTCCTATGGCAACGAAGAGGCCGTAGGCACTGCGATCCGCAACCATGGCATTGATCGAAGCGATCTGTTTGTAACAACCAAGCTCTGGATCGAGGACGCGACGTATGAGGGCGCCAAGGCCGCTTTCCAACGTTCCCTAAACAAGCTGCAGCTCGACTATCTGGACCTCTGGCTCATCCACCAGCCTTTCGGTGATGTCTATGGGGCATGGCGTGCGATGGAAGAACTGTACAAGGCGGGTCGCATCCGCACGATCGGCGTCAGCAACTTCTATCCCGACCGTTTGCTGGACTTCGTGCTTCACAACGAGATCGTGCCCGCGGTCAATCAGATCGAAATCCACCCGTTCCATCAGCAGGAGGACGCAGAGAAGCTGCTCCAGGAATACAACGTTCAACCCGAAGCATGGGGTCCTTTCGCGGAGGGCAAGAACGGGCTGTTCACAAACGAACTCTTGCGGTCGATTGGTAATAGGCATGGCAAAAGCATTGCGCAGGTCGTGCTACGATGGCTGATCCAACGCAACATCGTCGCCATCCCTAAATCGGTGCGCAAGGAGCGGATGGCGGAGAACTTTTCGATCTTCGACTTCGCGCTGGACCAGAAAGACGTTGAAGCGATCGGTTCGCTCGACCAGAAGGCCAGCAGTTTCTTCGATCATCGCGACCCGGCAATGGTGAAATGGCTTGGCACGCGCAAGCTCTGAACCAATGCTGCCTACGCTCCCCGTTCCCTCGAACTCAGCGCGCGTTTACCGCCGCCGTTCAGCTGGTGGATGCCCGGTCTGGCCGATCCTGTACCTTCGAACCTTCGGTTTGAAAAGCCATGGACAAGAAGCGCCCTGGGGAGGGCGTTTGCCCTCCCCAGTCTTTATCAGGCGACCTCGGTCGCAAAGCGCTGAAACAGCGGTGTCAGGCGGGGGTGGCGTGCCGCCGGTGGCGGATGGATTTCAATGGCCCGACCGGACCTCGCCTCGCGTCGTAGCCATTCGCTGATGGTTTCGGCGCTGGTGTGATCCATGTAATGGAGGTCCTCGCCGACAATCTTGACCTTGCGGCCCTCGGGCAGCTGCTCGAGCGTGTTGAGCAGAATGGGAACATCCTTGCAGGTCGCTGCGCCGCCGAGCCGGACATGGATTTCCTCGTCTATTTCGGCGTGCCTGATCGCGAGTTTGCGCCTGAGGTAGGGCACGATCTCGATGATCGACAGCGCCAGGCCGAGCGCCACGCCGACCAGCAGGTCCTGCAGGACGACCATGGCGACGGTCACAGCCCAGATGCCGACCGGGACCCATCCATGATGCTCGAACAGGTGTCTGACATGGCGCAGGCTGATCAACCGCCATCCGGTCACGAGCAGGACCGCGGCGAGGGCGGACAAGGGAACCAGGGTCAAGAGGCTTGGCGCCAGCGCCACCAGGCCCAATATCCAGATCCCGTGGAAGATGGCGGAGGCCCGCGTGCGTGCGCCGGCCTGAATGTTGGCCGAGGAACGGACGATGACGCCGGTGATCGGCAATCCGCCGAGCAGGCCGCAGAGCCCGTTGCCGACGCCCTGGGCAAACAGCTCCTTGTTGAACCGGGTGCGAACGCCGTCATGCATCCGGTCGACGGCGGCGGCCGAGAGAAGGGTTTCGGCACTCGCGATGACGGCAATCATCACCGCCATGAGAATGACGCCGGGCTCCAGCAACCTAGCGAAGTTTTCCGCGGTCGGCAGTGTGATGCTGTCCACGAGCGAGGTGGGGACCTCGACGCGCGCGATCGGCAATTGCAACGCGGCGGCAAGAACCGTCGCCGCCGCGACACCGACCAGCGCTCCCGGAACCAGCGCAAGCGATTTCGGCCGGCACTTCTCCCAGCACACCATTGCAAGCAGGGATATGAGGCCGACCTTCAAGGCGGTTGCCTGGCTCGTCAGGCCAGTTCCCCAAAGACGGGCGAGACTGTCCTCCATCGCCGCGACGTTCTCCATCCCGCCGGCAGCGGGCTTGGCATCCATCAGCACATGAATCTGCCCCAATATGATCAGGATTCCGATGCCGGCGAGCATGCCGTGAACGACGGCCGGCGAGATCGCCCGGAACCAGGAGCCGACCCGCAGGAACCCGCCGGCGATCTGCAGGAAGCCGACGGTGATCAGGACGGGGGCGAGCATGGCGACGCCGTATTCCTCGACGAAGCCGAAGACGATGACGGCAAGTCCGGCCGCAGGCCCGGAGACCTGCAGCGGCGACCCCGACAGGAAGCCGACGACGATGCCGCCGATGATCCCGGAGATCAGGCCCATCGACGCCGGCACGCCGGAGGCGATGGCGATCCCGAGGCACAGCGGGATGGCGACGAGAAAGACGACCAGCGACGAGGCGAGGTCGCGCGAAAAGGTGGAGCTCACTGCTGTCATGGCGCTACTCCGCGGCAAGTGTTGCTGCGATTTGCGCCATGACATGCGGCCGATCGCGGCCCGTCACCGCAACCGGCAGCGGCTCTCCCTCCTGCGGCACCGTGAAGGTCGCTGTTGCCCCATCGTAAACCTGGACTTCCCCGGTCTCGATGTCGAAGAACCAGCCATGAAGGGTGATCTCGCTGGTGGCGAGTTTCGCGGCCACGGAAGGATGCGTCTTCAGGTGATCGAGCTGAACGACGACGTTTTCCATCGCCACGGCGCGCACGCGGTCACTCTCGGAAAGGTCATCCGGATAGGCCCGGCAGACGATCGAATAGGCGGCGTGGCTGTGGCGCAGCCAGGCCGCGACATTGGGCATCGGCTGGAGCAGCTCCGGATGGCACAGGCCCTTCATTGCTCCGCAATCCGAATGGCCGCAGACGACGATGTCGCTGACGCCGAGCGCCAGAATGGCATATTCGATGGCGGAGGAGACCCCGCCATTAAGCGTCGAGAAGGGCGGAACGATGTTGCCGGCATTGCGGCAGACGAAGAGATCGCCGGGACCGGCCTGCGTGATGGTTTCGGGCATCACCCGGCTGTCGGCGCAGGATATCATCAGAGCCTGTGGTTGCTGGCCTTCCCGCGCCAGCTTGCGATAAAGCGCCGACTGGTTGGGAAAAACCGCGCCGCGAAAACTGGAGATACCTTTCAGGAGATCACCCATGTTCGGATCCTCTTTCTGGCCGGACGTCGGACTGGGAGGAATGTCTCTCGTCCGGCGGGTTACAGAAGCGAGTTGTTCGCAGGTGCGAAAAGAACAGCAAAAAGTTTGCGGTGCAACCAGCCGATGCGAGATCGCGATCAACAACACGTGAGGAGGGTGCCGGGGTCCGACGAGGGCTGGCCATTCCTTCGGCTGGAACGCAAGGTCAGCAATGCGTCCTCATCTCGCCACTGTGGCGACCTTTGCCGTCACCGGGAAGCCGACAGCCCGGTGACCACCTGGAGTTCAGAGTGGCGCCACAACCGGCCATTCCCGCAAATTCTGTTTGCCTCAGGCCCGACTCGCCCGAACGCTCAGCCAGCGATCATCGGGCCTTCCGACGTAGCGACGTACATCGCTGACGATCCAGCCCGCGTCTGTGAGTGCCGACCGCAGGGCAGGCTCGCGCCAGTACGTCTCGACGTAGCGCCGAGGTGTTGCAGCACTGCCGTGTGTGGACACATCCTCGCCGTCGCCCTCCCTGACCGAGACGTGCAGTCGGCCACCGGTCCGGGTCGCCTCGGCAAGCCGTCCAAGCACCGTGCCGAAATCCTCGCGCGCGACATGTATCAGGCAGGCACAGGCCCAGATCCCGTCATACGGCTTGCCGGGACGCTGCGGGTCGGCCAGGTCATCGGTCAGCGGGTCCAACAGGTCGGCCTCAAAGCCACCTTCGCGTAGCAGTTCGACGAAACCCTTTGAAATGTCGGTGCGCCGGACGCTGATGCCCCGCTTCTCAAGCTCCAGTGCATCTCGCCCGCCACCGCTTCCGATCTCCAGCACTCTGCCCGAGCCGGAGAGCTCGGTCACGAACACATCGATCTCAGTCGCGACCCATTCGGGCATCACCGCGGCCTCGGCAGCGTACTCCGCCGCGGCCGTATCATAGGACCGCACAGTATCCCGGTCGGTGCTCATCCCAGCGCTCCTCCTTCAAGACAACAGCCTATCAGCCCGTTGCGCCCTTCACACTTCGGCAGTTGGTGACATCGCGGGCGATTTACTCCCCAGCTTTAGCAGAAATGAGGTCAGAGACACCACCGAAGGACTGCCAATACTTCCGGGCGGCAATGCGCCAATTGCGGTCATGGCCGGCGGCGCTGTAGAGTTCGCGTCCATGAGTGAAACTTCCTCGCGCCCGCGCCGCCGGAGGGTTGCTCATTGTCGGCCATCGGGCGGGGTTTTGTCGCGCAGCCATCTCAGCCGGGAAATACCTGCAACATTCAGGAGAACGCATGACGAAGCATCGCATCTATTTGGTCAGCGTCGCGAGCGTCTATCCCCACTATGTCGCCAAGGCGGAGAAGAAGGGACGCACGAAGGCGGAAGTCGGCGAAATCATCTCTTGGCTGACGGGCTATAGCCGAGAGGCTCTCGACGATCAGTTGGCGAGGAACACCAACTTCGAGGATTTCTTTGCGCAGGCACCTCAGATGAATCCCTCCCGATCGCAGATCACAGGCCTGATCTGCGGCGTCCGCGTGGAAGAGATCCAGGAAGCGACCATGCGGGAAATCCGCTACCTGGACAAACTGATCGACGAGCTCGCGAAGGGCAGGGCGATGGAGAAAATCCTGCGAAAATAGAAGCCTAGGTTTGCTCCCGCTTGACAGCTCGTGTCGATGCCCGAGACGAACGGAACACCTTCCCCCAGCAGTCGCATGTTCTGCCCGTCGCACTTGACGGTGTCGCCGTCGACGGCCGTCAGTGAGGCGCAAAAGATCAATCCTGCGATCATCAATAGCAGGTGGTCCTGACCTGACGGACCGGGCCACCAACCCAGGTGCTTTGCGGGGTCGACGTGCAGGTCGTCGGCGTATACGTGGGCTGCTGTCGCTGCATTCCTTGATTGTAACCCTGTCCGCCGGCAATAAGAGCGTCCCCCATCGCTCAGCACCTATCGCAGCGGTCGCGGCGGCGACTGGCTGAAAATCAAATGCATCCAGAGCGACGGCTTCGGGAACATCGGCGCGCTTGCTGGCTGCTCGGAAGGGTGGCGAACTGGTTTACGTCGGGTCGGTCGGAACGGGCTTCAAGGCAGACGAGGCAATGAAGCTTCGCGCAACGATGGACAAGATCAAGGCGACCAAACCGGCCGTCAAATATTCCGGTGGGCGCAAGAACCTGATCTGGATCAAGCCGACGCTAATTGCAGAGGTCGAATATCGAGCCTGGACGCATGACGGCAAGTTGCGGCACGCCTCCTATAAGGGGCTGCGGGATCGGGATGATAATGCGGCGGTCGCGGAGATATAGAAAGTTGCGCCAACCTTTGAGCTAGCTCTCCATCTTGGGCAGCGGCGAAGGTGGAAGAGGCGGCAACACATCTCCGACTTTTACCCGCGTCTCACGGAGGACAATCCAATCTTCACCGTTAATTTTTGCTTCCAAAAACAGTGTGCACGGCTCCCTGAAATCTGCAACCAAACTGGCAGCAATCGGGCTCCATGTGGAAACATCAGCGACTTCCACTTGGCCTTCCATGGTGAAAAACGGAGCGTCGTCGACACTGGTCCTAGCGCGAAGCGCGATTTCATCTAATCCCAGTGCCTCATGTTCCGCCAAAAACCAAAGCGTAAAAGGAAATTTCGCCGGCAACGAGGAAAAGATGATCTCATTGGAGTAAACACCTACGAGAAGGAATTTGCCATTATCCTCTCGTCGAACGAGGTCGCAAACCGAGAAGTTGTGTATCTTCATTTTGAGCGCCAATGAACGCTGTTTTGTCCGGTTGCCGTTGCCGATACTGGAGGCGACGAGTATTCCATTCTAAGTTCCTTTGTCCCTGACCGAGGCGATGCCGCCTCCTTCTCAGGGAACGAATGGAAATTACACCCGAACTCTTTCTCATCTTCGAGGATAATCCGGAACTCCGGACGGCCTCGCATCGCCCACACCAACTCTGCAACTGTTTCGAGAGTCAAATTTTGATATCCAGAGAGGCAGCGATGGATACGTGATCGGTCAACGCCTAACAAGTCTGCTATCTTTTGTTGCGTGAGCTTGCTGTCCGCTTTTCGTTGCACAAATGCTTTCTGAAGCGAAGTGCCGACGTGCGTGACAAACTCTGCTGCGAGCTCCGCTTTGGGATCATCAAGCGTGAAGTAGTCGTCATCGCTGTGGCTATCAAGAAACGACATCATTTGCGTTGGCTCCCTGCATGTACTTCGGTGGGTCGAGATCCAATTCATCGCGAATTTTCAGGCAGTTTATTCTATGTTCTTCATATAGCATTGGATTGTATTTCAGCCGCTCAAAGAACTCCCCCGTGGTGGCGATGTAGCAGTCCTTGTGATAGAACCAGCCAAAGAAGCGTAGGTCCGGTGTCCTGAGCTCCCAAACGTCATTATTTTTCGGGCTCATCTTCTTGAACAACCTTGGACCCGGGAAGGGTTTCCCAGAGATGAAGTCTTTAAGGATGGCCAGTGCTTGTTGGCTTGGCCGAATTGTGTCCGGGTAGAACGCCGTCGCTACTTTTACGTCATTCTCTAACCACTCGTGGAATTTGGGAAGGCCCACAATCGCTCGGTCGCGGAATTCATCTCGTCTCAATTTCACGTTAACCGGCTTCAGCACACCCATGTGGACCAGTTGCACCAAAGTTGCCATATAAGTCAACATATCCCGATTAACAAATAATTAACATCGCCCAATATGGTGAAGTGGTTGCGACAAATCCTATTTAACAACTCATCGGATCATGCGCCAGTACCACGAAAGTGTGGGCTGCTGACCGATGCGGAGCAATCTCTCAGGTCTGATTAAGCCGGGTTAAGCCGTCCCATCCACATCGCCATCTTCGTCCAGCTCGTGCACCGTCAAATAGGTGTTCTTCTCCATCCACTCACGGACGATATACCTGATGGCGTCGTCTCGCGTCAGCACCAATTCGCTTGAGAGGTTCCGCAGAGCTTCTTCCATGTTCTCGTCCGCCTGGACATCACCTCTTGCCGCTTGTTGACTGACCCGTAGTTGAGCAATAACTTATGGACCCCCGGTCGTTGGGCTTGTCCTCACATGACGGATCGATTTCTTCAGCGTCGCCTTGCTGCCATCGTCGTTGCCGATGTGGTGGGATATTCACGCCTGATGGAGGCTGATGAAGTCGCAACGCTGGCGAACCTCAGGGAACTCCGTTCTGGCGTCATCGAGCCGGCTGTGATGCGCCATAACGGTCGCATCTTTAAGGTCATGGGCGACGGATTCCTGATCGAATTCGGTAGCGCGGTGGACGCGGTCGCTGCAGCGTTGGAAATGCAACAGACCACCACTGCCATCGAGGCTTCCGGAGACCGGCGCCTGCTTTTGCGTATAGGCGTCAATCTGGGAGATGTCATTGACGATGGTTCAGACATCCTCGGCGACGGCGTCAACGTCGCGGCGCGCCTCGAGACGCAGGCCGCACCGGGAGGTATCTGCATTTCAGGCAGCGTTCACGGCGAGATCGTCGGCAAGATCGGCGACCGGTTCTTTGATGCAGGCGAACGCTACCTGAAGAACCTGACTCGCCCGGTTCACGTGTGGCATTGGCCGGATGCGCTGCAGAGCATATTGCCGCTGCCCGAATGTCCCTCGGTCGCTGTCCTGCCGTTCACGAATATGAGTGGAGATGAAGCGGACGCGCCTTTCGTCGACGGCCTGACCGAAGACCTGATCACCGACCTTTCCCGTACGGCTGGCCTGTTCGTCATCGCGCGCAATTCCGTGTACGGCTACAAGGGCAAGCCGGTCAACGTAAAGCTGGTCGCCCAGGAACTCGGCGTCCGCTACGTCCTGGAGGGGAGCGCCAGACGCGCAATGGGCCGTGTCCGCATCAACGCCCAACTGGTCGACGCGCTTGACGGCGGGCACTTGTGGGCCGAGAGGTTCGACCGGACGGTGGAAGATGTTTTCGAATTGCAGGATGAAGTCAACGCCAAGATTGTTGAAGCCCTCGTCGGCCGGCTGACCATCCCCGCGCCGCGCAATCGGCCGAAGAACTTTGAGGCGTACGATCTGTGTGTGCGCGCCCGCCTCCTGACGGAAGAGTTGCCGCAAACCGAGCGTGAGGCCTATATGCTGCTCCAACGCGCGGTCAAGCTCGATCCATCATATGCCGAGGCGCTCGGTCTGCTCGCCTATAACCGTTGGCTTGCCTGGACTCGATTTCGGCGAGCCCGAAGATCCTAACCGTCGGATGGCGGTGACATCAGCGCAGAAGGCGGTAGACTTGGATCCCAACGATGCCGGCTGCCGTTACGTTCTGGGTACCATTTTGGCTTATGAGCGGCGATGGGAGGAATCGGATGCCGCCTTCGCCAAGGCCCTGGAGCTGGACCCCAACCACGCCGACACCTGGGCCGCCATGTCGGACATGTCCGTGCTGGACGGCAGGGTTGCCGACGGACTGGCGCAGATCGAAAAAGCCCTGCGGCTCAATCCCCATCCAACCTGCTGGTATCTTTGTCATCTTGGGCAGGCGCAGTACGCCGCGCGTGATTATGAGGCGGCAACCGCTACGCTCCGCAGGAAAGAAACCTATCGTACCAACTCACGCAAATTCCTGGCTGCTGCGCTTGCGCAGTTAGGCCACAGCGAGGAGGCGCGGCGAGAAGCAGAATTGTTTCTGATCGCCCACCCTCATTTCACCATCGGCCATTGGCTCAGCTCCCAGCCGCTGCGCGATGCAGCTGTACGAGACCACTTCGTCGACGGCTTCCGAAAGGCCGGCCTGCCGGAGATGTGACAGCGGATGAGGCCAATCCCGAGATGCGCTGCGCGAGAACGGCGGTCTGGATCGCATGGATGGCGGCACTGCAGAGTTTCCTTGTGGGCCAATCTGTTTCGCCGGCGCAGCCGGGAAATTCCTCATTACCGACGATCCGCTAGGATTTCGTAGCCCAGCTTTCGAAGGCGGAGATCGACGAAATCAGAGGCGGCGTTGTGACCAGAAGGTCACCTCGCCGCCTGTGATAGTTCGACCGGCGAGTTTCGCTTATGCCAGATGTCGACCGAAGAACTCGGCCATCCGGTCGAAGGGGATCTTGTCCATGCGGTCGTAAAGGTCGGTATGGCTTGCATCCGGAATGATCATCAGTTCCTTCGGCTCGGCAGCGGCTGCGAAGGCGGTTTCACTGAAGTAGCGTGAGTGAGCCTTCTCGCCGTGGATGAACAGCACCGGACGCGGCGAGATCTCCGCGATGTAGGTCAGAATCGGCATGTTCATGAACGAGATCGGCGTGGTCTGCGACCAGGCGTTGCGCGAGTTGACAGCGCGCTTATGATAACCGCGCGGCGTCGAATAGTAGTCGTGGTAATCGACCATGAACTGCGGTGCATCTGGACCGACTTCGGCGTTATACGCCGCCTGGTAGGCGGGAGTACCCTTTTCCGCATCAACCCAACGCTGCCGGCTTAACTGCTCCAGCGTCTGCGTGCGTTGCTCCAGGGTGACGCTGTCGTTGTAACCCTTGGACATGACGCGCGTCATGTCGTACATGGTGCTGGCGACGACTGCCTTGACGCGCTTGTCGACGGCAACGGCATTCAAAGCCATGCCGCCCCAGCCGCAGACGCCGATCACGCCGATGCGCTCACGATCGACTTCCGGCCGCAGGCCGATAAAGTCCACTGCGGCACTGAAGTCCTCGGTGTTGATGTCGGGCGAGGCGATGTTACGCGGTTCGCCGCCGCTCTCTCCGGTATATGATGGGTCGAAGGCAAGAGTTGCAAATCCACGTTCTGCCATCGTCTGCGCATAAAGCCCGGACGACTGTTCCTTCACCGCGCCGAACGGCCCGCTGACGACGATGGCGGCGAGCCTACTGTTGTCCCGATCCTTGGGAAGGTAGAGATCTGCCGCCAGAGTGATGCCGTATCGGTTCTTGAACGAGACCTTCTGATGGTCGACCTTGTCGCTCTTGAGGAACGTCTTGTCCCAATCCGTGGTCTGAGCCAGGGCCCGGGTCGCGGCCGCCGCCGGGATCAGGCTCATGGCCGCGACGGCGACGCCGGTCGCCTTTATCAGACCACGCCTGCTCGAATTGAAGCCGTCCTGCGTCTCAATGTGCTTGCTCATTTGGAAGTCTCCTGTCTGGATGGGTTGAGTGTCACTGGATGCGCTCGATGCGCAGCGGGAATTCCCCAGGTACGTGAAGCGCTTCGAACCCGTCGTCGAAGCGACCGAGGCGGACGAGGCCCGGATGCTTGTAGTCGGCGTAGAACATCGCGAGATTTCCCCAGGGCATGTAGTAGCAGAGGTCGTATGGCCGCTCGTCGGAGAAGGGTCCGTGTCCTTCGACTGTCAGCATGCGCGGCAGGTATGCGATCTTCTCGTTCGATCCGAAGTCCTTGATCTCGAGGTCCAGGGGAAGCATCGAAGCGAGGTCGCGCGCCGACGGATTGTCGTAGAGCGTGGCCGTCATTGACATGCCCTTGAAGGTGAACCTGATCCTCACGTCGGTCGGCTCTTGGCTGGCCGGATCGCGGCCTTGCTGCCCGCGCGCCGCGAAGGGGAGAGCCGCGGCCGCCAGAGCTCCACCCACGATCCTTCGCCGGGTCATGGCCAATGTGTTCGTCGTCATCGTTCGGGTCCCATCAAACCGGTTGCGCCGTGGGCCGGAACAGGATTTCGTTGATGTCGACATCGTCTGGCTCGTTCACCGCAAACGCGACCGCCCGGGCGAAGGCATCCGCGCCGACGGCGATCTGGCTGACGAACTCTCTCGTGTCCGCCTGGATGTCCTTTTCGCTGATATGCTCGAGAAGTTCGGTGCTGACCGCGCCGGGCGAAATGATGGTGGTCCGGATGTTGTACGGCTTCACCTCCTTGCGTAGCCCTTCGGAAAGCGCACGGACGGCGAACTTGGTCGCGCAATAGACCGCGGCACCTGGATCGACGACATGGCCGTAGACCGAGGAAACGTTGATGATGTGGCCGGACTTCTGCGCCTTCATATGCGGCAGCGCGGCGGCGATGCCGTAGAGCACGCCTTTGACGTTGACGTCGATCATGCGGTCCCACTCGTCGACCTTGAGACGTTCGAGCGGGGCGAGCGGCATCAGACCGGCATTGTTGAGCATCACGTCGACGCGGCCGAATTCCTGGACTGCAGTATCGACGAGGTTCCTGACCTGCTGCCTATCCGTCACATCTGTCTGGATCGCTTTGGCATTGTAGCCCTTCGACGTGAGTTCCCCGGCCAGCGCATCGATGCGGTCACGTCGCCGGGCACCGAGCACCACGGCAGCACCTCGCTCGGCGAGATGGCGTGCGGTGGCTTCGCCCAGCCCGCTGCTCGCCCCGGTGATGACGACGACTTTGTCTTCTATGCCTTGAGACATGATGTTCTCCTATTGCGAGATTTTTGAGAGGTCAGACGCGGCGGCCGGCGAGCGCTCCGAACGCGGCGGAACCCGCAAGAAGGAGGGCGGCCAGAAGGAAAGCGCTCCACCAGCCTGCACCGTCGAAAAGAACTCCGCCTGCGAATGCCCCGCCCGCAATGGCCAACTGGATCAGCGCGACCTGGATGCCGCCCGCCGCTTCCAGCTCACCTGGGACCAGCCTCGCCATCCAGGTGTTCCAGGCCACCGGGGTCGGGGTCGAGAAAATCCCCAGAGCACGAGAAGGACCGCGGTGGCCCACGGTGAAGACCCAAAGCCGATCAGCAGGAGAGCGATCAGAGCGACCGTGCCCGGCAGGCCAATAAGCGCGGCGGCAAGGTGACGGCGTAGGACGAAACCGATCAGGGACGTTCCGGCCAATCCGCCGAGTTCCGACACCCAGAAGCATCAGCGACAGTGTGTTGAGCTCCACCCCGGTGACACCCTCCAGAAACGGACGCAGATAGATCGAAAGCGCATTCATCCCCATGAAGACCAGACCCGTCGCCGCCATGCCGATCAGGAAGGCGCGGTTGCGCAAGAGGCGCAACATTCGGCCGACCGACACGGTTTCCGTCGCAGGCATCTTCGGCAGGACGGCAAATTGCCAAATCAGAGCGACGAGTCCGATCGGAACGGTGATCAGGAAAGTGCCGCGCCAGCCGATCAGCCCGCCCAGAAAGCTGCCGAGAGGGGCGGCAATGACGATCGCGAAAGCGGTGCCGCCCTGGAGCAGAGCGATGGCCTTGGGCAGGTCCGACTTCGAAGCCAGACGCGCGAGGATGGCCGTCGACAAGGACCAGAAGCCGCCGATCGCGACGCCGACAAGCGCCCGGCCCAGGAGGAAGACGGTGAAGTTGGGAGCGAGGGCAACGGCCAGACTGGAGAGGGCCAGCATCCCGGTATAGAGCAGGACGACTGCCTTCCTGTCCCATTTCGACAGAAAGCCGTTGCCGAAGAGGCTTGTGGTCACAGCGAAGACGCCCGAGATGGTGATGGCCAGCCCGGCCTGGCCTTCTGACACCGCCAGCTCTCTGGCGATCGGGGTCAGGAGGCTGACCGGCAGGAACTCCAGTCCGACCAGAAGAAAGGTCAGGAGCGACAGGCAGGTCACGGCCGCCCATGGTGTTTCTGCGATGTCTGCCAAGATCGCATCATTCGCTGTCAGCTCAATGGCCATGCCGGGCTCTCCTGTGCGGTGCCGCAACAGATAGCCAAACGGGTTTGGATGGACTAGTAGGTATAATCCGCATGTTGAGGTGAAGGAGATTCAACAATGCGACGTGACGAATTCACCGAGATGAGAGCATTCTTGGAAGTTGCCAAGGAGCGGAGCTTCACGCGCGCCGCTGCGAAGCTGGGCCTCACGCGCTCGGCCCTCAGTCACACAGTCAGCGCGTTGGAGGAGCGGCTGGGAATTCGGCTTCTTTCCCGCACCACCCGGGACGTCGCGCCGACGGCGGCCGGCGAACGTCTCATGGAAAGTATCCAGCCCCATTTCGAAAGCATCACCGCCGGGATCAGCGCGATCAGCGCGCTGCGTGACAAGCCGTCCGGCGACGTTAGGGTCGTCTGCCCGGACGACGCGGTCGAGCTGGTGTTCCGTCCCAGACTTTCGGCATTCCTGCGTGACTTTCCCGACGTGACGGTGGAAATCATCGTTGACAACGGCTTCACCAACATCGTCGAGCGGCAGTTCGACGCTGGCGTCCGTCTTGGCGAGGCCGTCGCCCGCGACATGGTGGCGGTGCGCATAGGACCCGACGTGTCATATTCCGTCGTGGCCTCGCCCGACTATCTGGAGCGGCATGGGCCGCCGTCAATCCCGCAGGACCTGACAGGTCACAACTGCGTCAACCTTCGGCTTCCAACATCCGGGGGGCTTTATGCCTGGGAATTCGAGCGGGACGGCCGTGAGTTCAGCGTGCGGGTGGAGGGCCAGCTCACCTTGAGCAACATCGCTCCGGCGATTGACGCTGCATTGGACGGTATCGGCCTTGCCTACGTGCCCACGGACCTCGTCTCGCAGCATGTCGAGCGGGGGCGGTTGCGGCAGGTGCTTTCGGACTGGTGTCCGACCTTCCAGGGCTACCATCTCTATTATCCGAGCCGACGCAATCCGTCGCCGGCCTTCTCGGCGTTTGTTGATGCTTTCCGGCATAGACGGCGGAAATAGTGTTCGGCCCCACAGCCCGATGTCTCCTGTTGGCGCTTCGGCGACGTGAGGTACTGGCTCAAAGTTGCCGCGTCGGTGCCCTCAGAGCATGGCTCAAGTTCGCGTAATGACGGTGCCTCTCGCTTTCACAGGGAGGGGCCATGAGTGATCAATTTCCAAGCCAAGAGCCCGTAGGTCGATGGACGAACGGGCTTTTTGCAGCGGATTGCCGTCACGAAAGGGCGGCGGTTGAAGATTGCAGTCTATCCAGACGATTTCGACGGGCGTCGCCGAAAGAGCTGATCCCAGATGTCGTACCCCGCAGGGACAATCCCGATCAGCAGTGCAGCGGCCAAATCGAACCGTGGAACAAACGCCAGGATGACCGCGCAGAACGCGACAAGCGTCCCGAATGCAAATATTGCAAAAAACCGGCTTCTGTTCATCGGTCTATCCTTTCGGAATGGGCCAGACACTGCGTCATCTCTGTACTCCATAGAGTAGATTCGGCAGCATGTAGACGATGCTCGGGAACAGATAGATGACCACCATGCAGAGAATGACGATCAACATATACGGCATCATGCCGCGGAAGATGTCGGTCAGTTTGACATGCGGAGGCGAGACGCCCTTCAGGTAGTATGCCGACATCGCCATGGGTGGTGATAGGAAGGCCGTCTGCAGGTTGATTGCCACGAGGATACCGAAGAACAGCGGATCGATCCCGAAATGCGGCAGCAGCGGAATGAAGATCGGGATGAAGATGACGATGATTTCAGTCCATTCCAGAGGCCAGCCGAGAATGAAGATGATGATCTGGGCAAGGATCAGGAACATCAGCGGCGACATGTCCAGGCCGGTCACGAAGTCACTGATGAACTGTTGACCGCCGAGATAGGCGAATACCGATGCGAAGGTCGCCGAACCGACGAACAACCAGCAGACCATCGCGGTCGTTCGCGCCGTCAGATACACCGACTCCTTCAGTCGCTGCCAGGTCAGCGCCCGATAGGCCGCAGCAAGCGCCAGTCCCCCCAATGCGCCGATTGCGGCGGCTTCCGACGGCGTTGCCAGGCCAAAGAGAATGGCACCCAGCACCGCAAGAATCAGAAAGGCGAGCGGCGCGAAGGATGTAAGCATCATCCAGGCGAGTTGGACCGGCGTGTGCTCGCCCACATCTTCTTTCGTTGGCCGCGGCGCCAGTTGCGGCTGCAGGATTGCTCGCACCACGACATAGATGAGATAAAACCCGGCCAGCGCGAGGCCGGGCAGGAGCGCCGCCGCATACATTCGGACAACCGAGATCCCGGAGGTTGCCGCATAGACGATCAGCAGGATGGAAGGCGGGATCAGGATCCCGAGCGTGCCGCCCGCGCAGATCACGCCCGTCGCGTAGCGCACGTCATACTTTGCCTTCAGCATCGCTGGTAGGGCGAGCAGTCCCATCAACGTCACCACGGCCCCGACGATGCCGGTTGCCGTGGCAAAGAGTGTGCAGGTGGCCAGGGCGGCGACCGCCATCGAGCCGGGCACCCGGCGCGTGACGCTGAATAGCGTCGAGAACAGCCGATCGACGATGTTGGCTCGCTCGACGATGTAGCCCATGAACAGGAACAGCGGGATAGCCGTCAGCACGTCGTTCTGGATGACCGAGTAGGTCTGGTTGACGAACAGATCGAAGATCCGGTTGTTGAAGAAACCGCCGATCCAGGTCTGCGCCAGTGTAAAGGCATCGCCGCCGGATTCGAGCGCGCGGTCATAGCCGCGCCACATGCGGCCGGCATCGTAATAGGCATAATATCCGAAGCCGACACCCAGAGCCATCAAGGTGAACGCCACCGGGAAGCCGAGGAAGATGGCGAGGATCAGGATGAGGAGCATCCCGACGGCGATATGTGCATCCGTCATGGAGCGTCCCGATCCCGTGGTTCACGTCCAGCGTCAACTTCCCGCGACGGAAGGAAACCCTCGTCCTCGGACTTGAGCACATCCAGGCTTTTTGTTTCCAGTAGTACCTTTTCCAGTTCTTCGACATCTTCGGCCTGCTTCGGCCATTCGCCCGTCCTTATGCAGAGAATGCAGCGGAAGACCTGCGCCACGCCCTGCAGGAACAGGAGAATGCCGGCGGCGACGATCACGGCCTTGAACTGGAAGATCGGCACACCGGCGGGACTGTTGGAACTGACCTCCAGATAGCCCCAACTGCGTGCGGCATATTTCCAGCCCGAGATCACCAGCGCGGTAATACCGGGAAAGAAAAAGATGAAGTACAACACCAGTTCCAGCCTGGCCTGCGTGCGCGGTTTCCAGAGCCGGTAGATGAAGTCGCCGCGCACATGGCCATCACGCGAGAGGGTATACGCTCCCGCCATCATGAAGATCGCTCCATAAAGCATGTAGCTCAGATCGAAGGCCCAGGGGGTCGGCGCGCGAAAGAGGTAGCGTGCAACAACCTCATAGCCGACGCCGAAAGCCATGATGAGTATCCCCCACGCGAACACCTTGCCGAACCACGCCGACAAATCGTCGGCGAATGCAATGTAACGGAGCATGCAAGCGCCTCCCTGATCTCGATGAGGGACGAGGCCCGGAAATACCGGGCCTTACCATCTATTTTCCGAGCTTCAATTTTCCGGGAAATAGTGCTCATAGGCGAGTGCGAGATCGGCGGAGTTCATCAATTCGTAGTACACGACCCTCTCCACCCACTGCCGCTGACTGTCGAGCACCTTCTTCATGAACGCATCCGCTTCAAGCGTCGGGATGATCTCATCCCAGGCCTTGAGTTGCGCATCCAGAATTTCCTTTGGCGTGCGGTGCACGGTCACGCCATGTTCGGCCTGGAGTTTTTGAAGGTCGCTTGAATAGTTGTCCATCGCGGACGCTGTTATCGCCGTGCTTGCTGCCTCCACGCCATATTCCAGGATCGCCTGCAGATCTTCGGGAAGGTCGTCAAACACATCCTTGTTGAAGAGGAACTCGAAAGATTTCGCTCGCTTGATGGTAGGACGACAGCATGTAGTTCTTGGCGACATCCTGCGAACCAAACCGTATGTCAGAGGAGGGATTGTTGAACTCGAAGGCGTCGATCACACCTCGCTCCATTGCCGGCACGATCTCGCCGCCCGGAAGTTGAGCGACGCTCATGCCCATATTCTGCATGAGATCGGCGGCGAGCCCGACCGTACGATATTTGAGGCCGTTGACGTCGTTCACGGTCGCGACCGGGTTTTTGAACCAGCCGAACGGCTGCGCGGGCATCGGGAAGCCATAGAAGCCGTAAAGGTTCAGCCCCATGATGTCCTGGGTGAGTTCCCGGTAGAGATCCTTGCCGCCACCTTGATGGAACCATCCGAGCATGGTGGTTGCGCTGCCGCCGAATACCGGCCCGGTACCGAAGAGGGAAGCTGCCTTGTGCTTTCCGTACCAATAGACGGGAACAGTGTGGGCTGCGTCGATCACGCCATCATTGACGCCGTCGAGCACCTGAAACGCGCCGACGACCGTACCGGCAGGCATTAGTTCGAACTTCAGGCGTCCGCCGGACATTCGTTCGACCCGTTCGACGTACAGGCGGGCAAAATCCATCCAGATGTCCGACGCGGGCCAGGATGTTTGCATTTTAATGACGGTGGGTGCCTGGGCCAGCACCGCCGGGGCGGCAAGAGCCCCAACTGCGGTTACTCCAACGAGCGTAGATGCTCCCAGCAACTCTCGACGCGATACTGCCTTTTTGTTCATTGTTCTTCCTCCCTGGATTGTAGTCGAATTCTCCCTGCATTTCCTGATAGTCCGCCAAGTTGAAGAGGAGGGCTCCCAACCTTTTCGCGATCAGTATCAACAACTGATTGTTCTCATTTGTCTATTATGCACACTTTTTGCAATTCTGACAGACGTTCAAGTGTTGTTGATCACAGCTTGGGGCTGTGGTCCAACGACCAAGGCACAGTACCGCTACTCCGCGTTGTCCGGACTGCCTCAGCTTGGAAAGAAATAGCTGCTTTCGCCCGTCGACGATGAACTGGAGCCATGTGCTGAACTGGAACCATGTGCTCGTTCTTGATCGCCTTCGTCCCAAGTCGATTGAGCCGACGAGAGCCGACGTCCGCACATGGCGCACAGATGTCGTCTCGTTGAGCTTTAGTTCGATCCGATAGTTTGTGGCATGCGGGGCCCTTTGCCGAGGGCCCCTGGTCGCGTGATAGCGATGTCTTTTTTGAAAGCGGGCGATCTGCGCACCCTGGCCTGAGCTCCAAGAGTCAGCTGCGGGGCTGAAGCAACGCCAGAACGATAGTCGATGCCGCCAAGACGGCCGTAAATGTCAATGGCGCTGAGGCACCAAAGTGATCGACCACATAGCCGCCGAACAGCGCACCTATGCTGATGGCAACCTGGAACGAAACGACCATCAGGCTGCCGGCAGCCTCCAAGGCGTCTGCTGCGCCCCGGGACAAGTTGGTGGGCAGTACCACCGGAGCCATCCCGAAAGCGAAACCCCAAAGTGTCACCAGGGCAAACGCGATGCCGCTCTGTGCACCCCAGAATACGAGAGCAAGCGCCGAAAACGCCATCAATACGCCGGTGACAGCGAGCGCCATGCTGATATTTGCGTCTGCCAGTCGGCCGCCGGCGACATTGCCGATCACAGAGGCGATGCCAAACCCGAGGAGCGCCAGGGCAATCGGGCCGGTGCCAAGGAGCGTCACTTGTTCGAGGAAAGGTCGCACGTAGACCGAACCGGCAAAATGTCCCGTCATCAGCAAGAGGATGGCAAGCATTCCGAGTTGAACAGTGCGCCGTTTCGTCAGCCGGAAGACGTCGGAAAGACTATTGCTTGTGCTTGCGGGTAGCGTCGGCAAGCTGAGTATCTGCAGCAGCATCGCAATCGCGGCGAGCCCTGCGGTCATGGCCGTGGCGGCACGCCAGCCGATCCAATCGCTGATCAAGGCACCCATGGACGGCGCAGCTATGGTGGCAAGAGAGACACCGAGGGTGACGATAGCCATACCCCGACCTGTCGCATTGGTGCCGACCAATCTCGCCACGACGGCAACCGAAAGCGCCCAGAAACCACTGAGCGCGACGCCCAGCCCGGCCCGGCCCAACAACAATAGCCAAAAATCCGTCGCGAGCGCGGCCAGGAGATTGGAGCCGATAGCCAGGGCACTTAAGCCAACCAGGACAGTCTTCCGGTTCAGTTTGCCGATGAGAACATTGCTCAACAAGGCCGTCACTGCGCCGACAGACGCGGTGGCGGTGACAACCTGCCCGGCGGTTCCCTCGCTGACGCCAAGGTCACGCGCCATCGGCGTCAACAGACCTGCCGGCAGAAATTCAGCTGACACGAGCGCAAAGCTTGTGGCTGCCATTGAAATAACGGCAAACCAGGTTGTCGGGCTCCATGGACTCGGAACGGTAGAATCGAGGCCAATCGCGGGGCCGTCCAGCTGTGATGTTGTGTCCGTCATTGAAGTACCTCCAAGTGTTGGAGGTCTTCATAGCGGAGTCTTTCAGGATGATATGTGTCCTAAAGTCCGAATTCCATATCCGTTCGTCCGGAAATGGTGCGGCGCACAACACCAGGTGAGACGCTGGTGATGCGCTTGAAGGCGCGAGCGAAAGAAGCTTCGGATTCATAGCCCAGTTGCGAAGCGACCGCGGCAACCGACATGTTTTGACCGAGCAGCTCTCGTGCAAGCTGCATGCGCAGACGGGCGAGATAGTGTGCCGCGCCTTCGCCTAAGATGGCGCTGAAGCGTTCCGCGAAGATCGAGCGCGATTGACCTGCCACGCCGGCAAGGGTCTCAAGCGTCCAGTCATGGCCGGGATCTCGGTGCATGGCTGCCAGCGCACGACCGATATGAGGATCGCGGATCGCGGCGAGCCAGCCGCTGGTCGAGGCGCCGCTGCAATTGACCCAGCAGCGAATAAGCCGCGCGACGAGTACGTCCGCCATGCGTGACAAGACCGTGGCGCTGCCTATCTGGGGCTGCGACGCCTCCGCCGTCATGGCGGCGAGGAGGGGGCCGACGATCGGATCATTGCCAGCAACATCACAACCCTTGATGATCGGTGGCATCAGAGCGATCAACGGGTTGAGGGCATTCGCACCCAAAGCCATGGAACCACAGAACAAGGTGCTCGTCGCTCCTGTTCCTTCCTGCACCACTTCGCAGACATTGCCCCCCAGCTTGGTGACCTGGCAACTCTTGAGCGAGTCCCCGACAACATCAGGCTTGCTGGCCAGTCGGTGTTCGGCACCCTGTGGCAACAACACCAGATCGCCGTCTTGCAACTCCTGCCATCCTTGGGCTTCGGTATGGATCCAGCATGGCCCCTCACTGACGAAATGAAAGCGAAGCAGCTGTTGCTGCGCAAAGGCGATGCTCCATGGATGACGTAGCTCGCAGCGGCCGTAGTTGACTTCACTCAGGCGAAAGTCCCGTAGAATTTCGCTGAGTGCGTCCGTAGGAATCTGCGTCGGAGGCTGGGATGAACGATCAAGCATTGGGATAATTTATATACCGACCGTCCGGACTGCAAGTCAGGTATCTGTGTCATGGCCGCTCTGAGGTCACCAATGGAGGCCAGTCGATTTTCCGTGACACCGCCCCGCAACCTTCAGAATGATGGCTGGCGGCAAGGAAGCCGGTGCTGGTTTATCAGAAGGCCCCGCAGCGGCAGCGGCGGAATAGTCAAAGCCAGCGGCGAACCTCGGCCTTGTAGCGGCGGTAGTCGTCGCCGAACTTCGCTTCGAGATAGCGCTCCTCGCGGGCGATCACCTGCGTCTGGATCGCGATCAGCACCAACGGGAGCAAGGCGAAGGCGATCGGCCCGTCGAAGCCGATCGCAAGGCCGGCATAGATAAGCGCCATGCCGAGATACATGGGATTGCGGGTCCACCGATAAGGACCGGTCGTTGCGATGAGGGTCGTTGGCCGCGACGGCGGAATGTTGGTGCCCAGCCGCCGGAACAGTCCCGCCGCCGCAAGCATTAGCGCCGCGCCGGCAAAAAACAGCAGCGCGCCCGTCACGACGAGCAACCGCCAGTCGATGCCGAAAGAGCGCAGCATGACGAACCGCTCCGCCGCCAGCCCCAACAGCAGCGCTCCCAGATAGACGAAGGGCGGAGGGAAGCGCACACCCGCGCTGTCCGGTTTGACGGCCATGCTCCCCTCCAATCTGTGCACTCAAACTAGCATCGACTGCTGGGCGAAGATACCCGCCATCGCGCCTTGCCATGATGCCGTCGTGACCGAGGGCATTCCGGGGTTGGCGAGATCGCCGGCGGCGTAGATGCCGGGGATGCTGGTCTCGCGGCGCTCATCGACCTTGAGGGCGATGCCGCTGGGCGTATCGACCGTGGCGAGGCCCAGTGATTCATGCAGGCTGGCGGACGGCTTGTTGCGCGGATGAGCGAACAGGATGTCGACGGCGACATCGGGGGCGGTATCGAGTTTGATGGTGGCATTATGGCCCCCGTGATGGGCGATCCCGGTGATCCGGCCGTCGACGACAGGTATGCTGCGGCGAGCCAGATCGGCCCGGATATCGGGCGGAATGTCGTGACCATCGGCGAACAGCGTCAACCTGTCGGTCCAATCGTGGAAAAGCCTGGCCTGATTGTGCGACTGCGGACCGGACCAGACGAGGCCCCAATGCTGGCCGGCGACTTCAAAGCCGTCGCAATAGGGGCAGGGCACGATGGAGGTGCCCCAGCTTTCGGCAAAGCCCGGAACATCAGGCATCTGGTCAGCGACGCCATAGCTCAGGATCACGCGGCGCGCGCCAAAGCTTTCGCCGTTGGACGTGAGGACGTGGAAATCGTCGATGGCGCCGGAGATGCTGTCGGCCCGGGCATTGACCAGCCTGATCGTGGGATAACGCGCCAATTGCTGCCGCGCCTCTGCCAGAATGTCCAGCGGCGGCTTGTGATCGTGGCCGAGCAGGCCATGCGAGTGGCCAGCGAAGCGGTTGCGCGGCAGGCCGGTATCGAGAACGGTGACCTTGCGTCGGGCACGGCCGAGCTGCAGGGCGGCGGCGAGGCCGGCAAAGCTGCCGCCGATGATGATGACGTCATCCATGATGATGGGCTCCGTGTTGCGGATGGAGGGGTTTGGGCTTGGCCTGGCGCGCAAGATCGTCCAGCGATACGCGCTCGAGACGGGCAGCGAGCAGGGCTCCGGCATGGCCGCGACAGTTGCCCATCACTGTGTTGACCGGCCGGACGATGCCGCATTGGATATCGCCGGGCGGCCTCGGGAAGCTTGATTTGGAGGACAGGTGGAAATCCAATCTTTGGCTTGCATATTTTCGATACTGCGTGGTATCGTAACTCACGAATAACGATACTGTCAAGGACTAGAATTGTCGTGAGCGGAAATAGTCAGGCCCGGCGCGGCCGTCCCGCCAACGAGGCGCTTGGCCAAACGATAGTTGACGCCGCGGGCGAACTCTTTGTGGAATTGGGTTTTCAAGCGACGACATTGGAAAAGGTCGCCCAGCGGGCGAAGATATCCAAGCTCAGCATCTATCGGCACTTCGAGAACAAGGAGGCGCTGTTCAGCGCGGCCATCGCGGCCCACTGCCGTCAGTTTGCACCACAGGCCCTTATTGAAGGCGTCGACGGTTCGGCCGAAGATCAGCTCATGGCGGTGGGATCATCCCTGCTTCGCACGCTGTTGAGCCCGGATGTCCGCAGTGTCGAAGCCATGATCATGGCCGACAAGACGAATCAAAAGTCGTTAAGCAAGCTGCATTATGAAGCCGGCGCCGCCTATGTCATCGCCCAAATCGAGGCCTTGTTGCGCCAGTTGCATGCGAAGGCGGTTCTGAGCGTGCCCGATCCTCTCCGGTCCGCCCGCTTGTTTGCCGCGCTTTTCAAAGGATCCGATCTCCTGATCATCGCACGCTTCGATGAGGCGAGGGCAGAGGACGACAACGAAATCGAATCCTATTGCCGGTCGGCCGTCGCCATGTTCATCGCCGCGCACGGTGGCAGCGACCACGCGGGCGGATAGCCCAGTTAAGAACCGATCAGAACAGGATATGGCATGGCAAAGAAAAATGTTTATCAGGTAGCCGACTGGAATGGCCAGAGCGGGGAGCGCTGGGTCGCTTACCAGGCCCGGCTCGATGCCATGATGGCGGTGTTCGGCCAAGCCGCGATCGAAGCCGCCGCGCCCGCGACAGGCGAGCGCGTGCTGGACGTCGGCTGCGGCGCGGGCGCGTCGAGTTTGGCTCTGGCCGCCCGCGTCGGCGCCGGGGGCCAAGTGCTGGGCGTGGACATATCCGAACCGATGGTCGGCCGAGCGCGCGCGCTTGCGCCACAGGATACGCCGGTCCTGTTCCAGGTGGCCGACGCCAGCAGCGCCGAGCTGCCCGAGGGCGCGTTCGACATCCTGTTCTCGCGTTTCGGGGTGATGTTCTTCGACGATCCGACAGGGGCGTTCGCCCACATGCGCCGTGCGCTCAAGCCGGGCGGGCGGGTCGCTTTCGTCTGCTGGCGCGGCGCGGCCGAGAACGATTGGGTGCGCCTGCCGATAGGCGCGATCAAGGGCATCGTCCCTCCGACCGCGCCGCCCGATCCCGAAGCGCCCGGCCCATTCTCGTTCGGCGACCGGGGGCGGGTGGCGCGTATGCTGTCGGCGGCCGGCTTCACCGATATCGCTATCGCGCCCTTCGATGCCTCCATCCCGTTCGGCGAGGGCGGGACGCGGGACGCGGCGCTCGACGACGCGGTGGAGATGACACTCGAGGTCGGTCCGCTGTCGCGCGCGCTCGCTGATCAGCCCGACGACATCCGCGCCCGCGCCTCGGCCGCGGTTCGTGCCGCCTTCGCGGGCCGCGCCGGCGAGCGGTCGGTGATGCTCGACGGCGCGGCGTGGATCGTCACGGCGCGCAATCCGGCAAGCTGACAGGGATTACAGGGGACGCCCCGGTGGAGCGGGGCGTCTTTGGTCGCTCAGCGAGTCCATTTGAGGGAGTTGAAGCCGAGATCGGTCGCCACTTACGGTGAAGATCGCCAGTTACAACGTGAACGGCGTTAACGGCCGGCTGCAGCGACCATACGCCGGCGTGGATCGAGATCCGGGACGAAACGGCCAAGAACAAGAGGAAGGCGAAATGACCCAGATCGACTGGAAAGGATAACTCCACACGAAGGTGGAAGAACTCGTTGACCGCTTCGTCGTGACTGGAGGCTGGGTGTCTAGTTTGCGCCAGGCATCGCAGCAATGTTCGACATTGTCGTAGAATTTGAAGATGCGGTTCGACAGCCAGTTCTCGCGCATGAAGAGCCAGAGATTTTCGAAGGGGTTACTCGGCCCATGCCGCAATCCGTTCCGCGATCGCCTCGGGGGCCTCGATGTGAAGGAAGTGCCCGACGTCGGGGACGACCTCCATCGCGTGCCGGGCGGCGAACCGATGTTTGTCGTTGACCTGTTGGGGGAAGATGCAGCCATCGTCGGCACCGTGAAGCTGTAGCAGGGGCGTTGTGATCGGCTGCGATAGGCGGCGCATCGCCCCAAGCATGCCGGGTCGCAGCATCCCCCGGTAGTACTTTAAGGGCGCGGGCATGCTCGCCCGCAGGTGCTCGTGTAGCTCCGCCTGGAGAGCTGGATCGAGCGAGAGGCTGGGTGACCACTGACGCCATAGGTGGTCGATGAGGGCGAGATCGCGGGCGGTGACGATCCAGCCGCTTCCCGGCAGTTGAAAGAACCCCATGTACCAGCTCCGGCGTAGCTGAGCGAGGCGCGGCCGGCTCAGAAACGTCAGTGGGTGGGGGAATGCGAGCGTGACCGCGCGTTCGATCCGCTCCGGCGCGGTGACGCAGGCATCGTATGTGATCGCGCCACCCCAGTCGTGGCCAACCAACTCCACGGCTCGCCCGGGAGACCAGCGGTCGATCAGCGCGAGCACGTCGCTGGTAAGGGCTGCCATATCGAACGGCCCCGCGGTCGGGGACGGAGCGTAACCGCGAAGCCAGGGTGCGACGACGTGACGTTCACGGCGACCAAGCTCAGTAAGGAAGGGCTTAGCGGTCGGCGGATGATCCGGGAAGCCGTGCAAGACGATTGTCGGTTGGCCATCGGGATCACCACCCTGCAGCGCGTGAAAGGTGCCGTGTGGCAGGTCGAAGGTGACGTGTTCGAACTCCATCTGTGTCTTCTCAAGCCAGCATCGACTGCTGGGCGAAGATACCCGCCGTCGCGCCCTGCGATATTGCCGTGGTGACCGAGGCCATGGCTGGGTTTGCAAGATCGCCGGCAGCATAGATGCCGGGCATGCTGGTTTCGCGGCGCTCGTCGACCTTGAGGGCGATGCCGAAGGGCGTATCGACCGTGGCGAGGCCCAGTGATTCATGCAGGCTTGCGGACGGCTTGTTGCGCGGATGCGCGAACAGGATATCGACCGCGCCATTGCGGCCGCTCTCGAGCTTAACGGTGGTGATTTGGCCCCGGTGATGGGCGATTTCGGCGATCCGGCCTTCTACGACAGGTATGTTGCGGCGCGCCAGATCGGCCCGGATATCGGGTGAAATGTCGTGACCATCGGCAAAGACCGTCAACGTTTCGGTCCAGTCGTGGTACAGCCTGACATAATTGTGCGACGGCGGGCCGGACCAGACGAGGCCCCAATGCTGGTCGGCGACTTCAAAGCCATCGCAATAGGGGCAGGGCACGATGGATGTGCCCCAGCTCTCGGCAAAGCCCGGAACATCAGGCATCTGGTCCGCAACGCCATAACTCAGGATCAGGCGGCGCGTCCCAAGGCTTTCGCCATCGCCAGTGAGGACGGTGAAATCGTCGATGGTGCCGGAGATGCTGTCGGCCCGGGCATTGACCAGCCTGATCGTGGGATAACGCGCCAATTGCTGCCGCGCCTCGGCCAGAATGTCCAGCGGCGGCTTGTGATCGTGGCCGAGCAGGCCATGCGAGTGGCCAGCGAAGCGGTTGCGCGGCAGGCCGCTATCGAGAACGGTGACCTTGCGTCGGGCACGGCCGAGCTGCAGGGCGGCGGCGAGGCCGGCAAAGCTGCCGCCGATGATGATGACGTCATCCATGATGATGGGCTCCGTGTTGCGGATGGAGGGGTTTGGGCTTGGCCTGGCGCGCAAGATCGTCCAGCGATACGCGCTCGAGACGGGCAGCGAGCAGGGCTCCGGCATGGCCGCGACAGTTGCCCATCACTGTGTTGACCGGCCGGACGATGCCGCATTGGATATCGCCGGGCGGCCTCGGGAAGCTTGATTTGGAGGACAGGTGGAAATCCAATCTTTGGCTTGCATATTTTCGATACTGCGTGGTATCGTAACTCACGAATAACGATACTGTCAAGGACTAGAATTGTCGTGAGCGGAAATAGTCAGGCCCGGCGCGGCCGTCCCGCCAACGAGGCGCTTGGCCAAACGATAGTTGACGCCGCGGGCGAACTCTTTGTGGAATTGGGTTTTCAAGCGACGACATTGGAAAAGGTCGCCCAGCGGGCGAAGATATCCAAGCTCAGCATCTATCGGCACTTCGAGAACAAGGAGGCGCTGTTCAGCGCGGCCATCGCGGCCCACTGCCGTCAGTTTGCACCACAGGCCCTTATTGAAGGCGTCGACGGTTCGGCCGAAGATCAGCTCATGGCGGTGGGATCATCCCTGCTTCGCACGCTGTTGAGCCCGGATGTCCGCAGTGTCGAAGCCATGATCATGGCCGACAAGACGAATCAAAAGTCGTTAAGCAAGCTGCATTATGAAGCCGGCGCCGCCTATGTCATCGCCCAAATCGAGGCCTTGTTGCGCCAGTTGCATGCGAAGGCGGTTCTGAGCGTGCCCGATCCTCTCCGGTCCGCCCGCTTGTTTGCCGCGCTTTTCAAAGGATCCGATCTCCTGATCATCGCACGCTTCGATGAGGCGAGGGCAGAGGACGACAACGAAATCGAATCCTATTGCCGGTCGGCCGTCGCCATGTTCATCGCCGCGCACGGTGGCAACGCCTACGCGGGCGGATAGAGGCGATCGGCTCGGACGTACCTGGAGGTATGCCTATCGCCAATCGCCTCTGCCCTGACGAAAACCTCTCCGGCAGAATGCTTCAAGCTAACCCGGAAAAGCTCTAGGAAGCCCAACACGAAAAGCGGACATCAAAGTTCTTGCCGCCAAGGGCTGGGATTGGCGCCCTGAGCAGACAATGAGGTACCTCGCAGGAACGTCAACTTCTGACCTGCCCATACAGATAAGAGGCAAGTGCGCTGCAGAATGGCGGAGATACCTGCGCCTGCGCGGGGGCTGTCGGCCGGGACTAAATTGGCGTATGCTGTGAAGGAGGTACACCATGCGCAGCAGCATCACTGCAGCTATCGTCGCGCTCGTCGTTTCGCTTGGCAGCCCGGCGCGGGCGGAGATCCTGATCGGAGCGGCAGGCCCGGTCACAGGACCGCTCGCCTGGATCGGGGAGCAGATGCAGCGCGGCACAGAGATGGCAGTGGCCGACATCAATGCGACTGGCGGCGTGCTCGGGCACCAGGTGCAACTCATCACAGTCGACGACTTTTGCGATCCCGAGCAGGCTGTGGCGGCCGCCCAGAAGCTGGTGGCTGACGGTGTGGTGCTCGTCGTCGGGCATTACTGTTCCCAGGCCTCGATCCCGGCATCCAAAATGTACGAGGCCGCGGGAATTCTACAGATTTCACCGGGTTCGACCAATCCGCTGTTGACCGAACAAGGTCGTGCCAATGTTTTCCGCGTCATTGGTCGCGACGACGCGCAGGGGGTGGTAGCCGGCAACTATTTGGCCGATCGTTGGGGTGACAAGAAAATAGCGATCCTTCACGACAACACCACCTATGGGAAGGGGCTCGCCGACGAGACCAGAAAGCAGTTGAATAAGCGGGGTGTCACCGAAGCGATCTACGAGGCCTTCACCCCTGGGAAGAACGACTATACGGCCGAGATCTCGGCGTTACAGGGCGCCGGGATCGCCGTGTTGTATGTTGGTGGGTATTTGCCCGAGGTCGCGCTTATGGTTCGCGCTTCACGAGACCGCGCCTACGCACTTCAACTCGTCTCAGGCGATGGCATGGCGAGCGAGGACTTTGCACTGATCGCCGGATCTGCCGCCGAGGATACGCTCTTTACGTTTAGCGCGGACCCACGGCGCGTCCCTCAGGCGGCTCAAGTCGTCGAGCGTTTCCGTGCCGAGAATTTCGAGCCCGCAGGCTACACACTGCTCAGTTACTCCGCCGTCCAGGTCTGGTCGCAGGCGGTGAAGAAGGCCGGTTCTCTGAAGGCCGCAAGAGGTGATCGCCTCAATGCAGGGTAATCAATTTGAAACGGTAATGGGCCGGGTCGATTTCGACGACAAGGGCGACCTCACCCTTCAAAGCTGGATTTGGTATGTCTGGAAGGGTGGCGAATACGTGCCGCTGGAATAGTCAACCGCCGGCCGGGTGGATCGCTTTAGACCAGTCTGTGCAGACTTTAGTGGCTGCGCAAGCCAGACCTTGCGGTTGCCGCTATGTTTGAACGCGTCGGCATACGCGGGCGCTTGTTGCTCGCTTTCTTCGGCATCAGCACCTTCGCAGTGCTCGCGACCGCCGCAGCTCTCTATGCCTTCCTTCAGGTCGGCGACGTGGTCGATCGTATCACCAAGGAACGGGTGCCGACGGCGCTCGCCTCGCTCCAACTGTCGCGCCAGGCTGAGAGGGTCGCCTCCACCGCGCCGTCAGTGCTGGCGGCGACCAGCACGGTTCAGCACAACGAGGTCTCGGCTGCGATCGGAGTCGAGATGGGGCGTCTCGAAGAGTTGCTCGCCGCACTTAAAGGCACCGCATTCAGCGCGACGGCGGTGACTGAAATCGAAGACGCCGTGATTGGTCTACGACGAAACCTCGATGCGCTCGACTATCTTGTGGCCGTTCGCCTTACCATGGTTCAGCGCAAGGAGGCGTTGCTGCGCCGCTTATCGGACACGACAAATGCAAGTCAGCGTCTCGTCGCGCCCGGTATCGTCGTGATGAACTCCAAGGTTCCCCAGTGGCGCGCAGCGGTGGCTGATTCCGCCGCACCAGCCGACGCGCGTGCTGCGGTGACGAGCGACCTGGTCAAGGCAATCGCGGCCTACATCCCCCAACGGAGGGCGCAACAGGAGATCTCAGCAGTCAACGACGCGCTGGTCAAAACTGCCAACGCGCCTACGCCGGGAGATCTGAAGCTGATCCTGTTTCCGCTGCGCCGGTCGCTCGCCGTACTCGAAACGGTCTCCACCGAAATCGACGAAAAGTTGCGGACCCGCTTCCAACAACGGTTGGACGAGTTGAAGTCGCTGACCGACGGTGAGAACGGCATCCCGAAGGTACGACAGGACGAGTTTGCTGTCCTTGCCCAGGGCGAAAAGCTTCTGGCTGAAAACAGTCGGCTATCGCGCGACCTTACCGCGGCCGTCGATCGCCTGGTTGCAAGGGCAAACCATGAGATCGCCGCGTCCGCCCTCGAAGCCTCGGTCGTCCGGCGCTACGGCACCGGCATTGTCCTTGGCTCAGCCCTTCTAAGCCTCCTGAGTTCGGTTCTGGTTGTCTGGCTCTATGTCGACCGCAGCCTTCTCGCCCGTTTGGGAGAGGTAAGCCAAGGCATGCTGGCAATCGCGGGCGGCAATCTGCATGCGCAGATGCCCGCCGGAGGCCGCGACGAAATCGGCCGCATGGCCGGGGCGCTCAGGCTGTTCCGGGATACTGCGGTCGAGGTGGAGGAAAACAGCCTGCGCGAGGTTGCGGAAGCGCGCCAGCGGCTTGTGGATGCCATCGAGAGCATCTCCGAAGGATTCGCTCTGTACGATGGCGAGGACAGGCTCGTGCTGAGCAATAGCCGCTACCGCGAGCTGTTGTACGCCGGCCTGGAGGAAATGACACCCGGCACGACATTCGAGCAGATTGTTCGCCGGTCCGCTGAGGCCGGCTACATCAAGGATGCTGAGGGGCGAGTCGAGGAGTGGGTTGCCGAGCGGCTTTCGCGGCATCGCAACCCTGGTGAAACGTGGGTGCAGCGGCGTCGCGACGGGCGATGGATCATGGTTAGCGAGCGGCGGATCACGGCTGGCGGCACGGTGGCCGTCTACTCGGACATCACCGAGCTGAAGCAACGGGAGGAAAACCTTGCCGAGAAATCCGCAGCTCTCGAGGCGCTTTCCAGCAAGCTGGCGAAATACCTGGCGCCGCAAGTGTATAACTCCATATTCAGCGGCCGCCAGGACGTCAGGATCGCCAGCCAGCGGAAGAAGCTGACGATATGCTTCTCCGATATCGCCGGCTTTACCGAAACCACAGACAAAATGGAATCCGAGGATCTCACACAGCTCCTCAATCACTACCTGACGGAAATGTCGAAGATTGCTTCAGATCACGGCGCGACGATCGACAAGTATGTCGGGGATGCCATCCTGATGTTCTTCGGCGATCCGGAAACCCGCGGCGTCAAGGATGACGCGCTCGCCTGCGTGCAGATGGCGCTCGCCATGCAAAAGCGAATGAGCGCGCTTGGGGAAATCTGGCGCGATATCGGAATTGAAACACCGCTGCGCTGCCGCATTGGCATTCACACAGACTACTGCACTGTGGGCAACTTCGGCAGCGAGGACCGGATGGATTACACGATAATCGGCGGCGCCGTGAATCTCGCCTCGCGCCTTGAGCAGGAAGCGTCGCCGGGCACCGTGCTCATTTCTTATGAGACGTTTGCGCTAGTGAAGGACACGATCGAGTGTGAGGAACTGGGGCATGTCCACGTAAAGGGAATAGCCTATCCGGTCGCCACCTATCGCGTGGTCGACCTGAAGGAAAATCTGGTCCGCAGCCGTCGTACTGTCCGGACCGAACTGCCGCACCTGCGGTTGGAAGCTGAGCCCGAGCTTATGTCTACTGATGAGCGCGATCAGGCCGCCGCCGCACTTCGAGAGACGCTCGCTCGACTTTGTCACAAGCCTGGGTCGTAGGCTCACCTTCGCGCGCCTCTACAGGCACCAACCTCGTCGACCAGCCCTCGGGCCAGCGTCGCAACTCGACCTTCCTGCAACGCTGGCTAGACTAGGCCCATGAAATGGCGCGGTCATTGGTTCGGGACCGGCTTGCCTGATGGTTTCGGGCATCACCCTTCTGTAACACTGCGGCGCCCGACGGGAGATGTTGTCTGATGCTCATTCCGTCTTCAGACGATCGGGCAGCGGTTTTAGCCCATATGCTTGCCAGAAGAAGCTGTCCGCGGCCGCCTGATCGAAAGAAAAGTTGCGGGCTTCTTTGATCTTGCCGTTCTCGATCTTGAACGCAAGCACCCAGACCGTATCGACATTGGCAAGGCCATCACGGTTCGACCAGCCGCGATGCATATCGATGACCCAGTTCTCGTCCGCTATCAGCGCGATCAGCTCGGCCCGGAAATTGCCTTTTCCGAGCTGCTGAAAGAAGGCGGCCACTTCCTGCTTGCCGCGCTTGGTGCCGGCGAGCGGATGATGGCCGGGAATGTGCCATTCAATGTCGTCGGCAAAAAAGGATGCGACCTTGTCCATGTCGCCCGAGGCATAGGCGGCGTAATAGTCGGAAATCATCTTGCGGTTCTCTTCGGGGCTTGCCGCACGGGCGATCCCGCCCATCAGGATCAACGATGTTAAAACGGCGCCGCCGGCGATGGCTCTGAGTGACATTGATGTTCCCTTTCCCACATGGTCTCGCGGCAAGGGTGCCGGAATGCGGGCGTTGCGACATGCGCAATTCTTGCGCGTCTTTGGGCGATTGTTGCTTTTGCTGAGGGGACCATGGTCGATGAGCACACATGCAGGTTGATTTTCCGCCGCGCCTCACCAGCTTCTTTCCATGAGCAATGCAGCGCGGCGAGACTGGGGAGTGACGGCATGCAGGTACGATGTTCCTGCCGGCGGCGGCGCTTTCGCACTGTCGAATCTGACGATCGGCCTGTTTTTGGTCGCACAGGATGAGCATCGCCTGGCCCTCGGCTCGGACCGCCGCCACCATATTCCGCTTTCCGCCGATGATGGCTGGATCCTGCCCGCGGGCGCCGCCGGCATATGCGAATTCGACGACGCCCATTCTTACCTGACGGTGTCCTTCGACAAGCACATGCTCGACGATGTCGGGCTCGATACGCGCACGGCGTTCAGACCGCACGTCGGAGGCCTGGAACCACTTCTAGCGCAGCTCGTCCGGCTTGCCGCGGATCGCGGGGAGGATTCGTCTTCGCTCTATCGGCAGACGATGGATTTGGCCTTGGCCACCCATTTGGCCCGACTGCTGGCGCCGCATGCCGAACGCTGCGCCAGCCTCGATGACCACCGGCTGAGGAAGGTGATTGCCTATGTCCAGGAGCATCTGAACGACGATATCTCGCTTGACCAACTCGCCTCGGAGGCGGCCATGAGCCGGTATCACTTCGCGCGCGCGTTCAAGGCTGCGACGGGCAAATCGCCGATCCAGTATGTCATAGACGAGCGCCTCGACCGGGCACGGCTTCTGTTCAAGACGACGTCGGCAACGGTCGCCGAGGTCGCCTTCCGCGTCGGCTATGCCGATGTTTCGCGCTTCGGCCAGCATTTCCGCAAGCGGGTGGGCATCACGCCCGCACAGTTCCGGTCGCAATAGCAACATACGCCGTAAGTCGAGCAATTTTCGCGCCTGCACCGCGCCGACGATCCTGGCACTCTCGCCTTGTTCAACCAGCGGAGAGTTCAGATGAAACAGTTTGCACTTGCGGCAATCCTTGCCACTGTGGCGGCAACGACGGTGAGCGCAGCGGAAGTAGCCAGCCGAAAGGTCACATTTCCAAGCAATGGTGAGACAATCGTCGGCACACTCTACGTGCCATCGGACACGGCTGCCGATAGACGGCGGCCCGGTGTCATCGTCGCCGGCGCCTGGACCTCGATCAAGGAGCAGATGTCGGGCCTTTATGCCAAGGAAATGGCCGAGCGAGGCTTCGTGGCGCTGGCGTTCGACTATCGCGGCTGGGGTGAATCGAGCGGCACCATCCGTTTCAAGGAAGACCCGGCAATGAAGACTGCAGACATCATCGCTGCCGCCGATTTCTTGTCGACGCTGTCGGAGGTCGATCCGGACGCGATCAACGGCCTCGGCATATGCGCCTCGGCCGGCTATATGGCCGATGCCGTCAGCGGCAATCCGAGATTCAGGTCCCTGTCGCTTGTCGCGCCATGGCTGCACAACAGGGCGATCGTCGAGCAGGTCTATGGCGGTGCCGAGGGCGTGGCCAAGCTGATCGCCGTTTCGCGCCGCGCCGAGCGCGCCGAAGAGAAGGGAAGCCCAAGGGTCATCCTTGCGGCCAGCGCCACCGATGAATCCTCACTCATGTACCAGATCCCCTATTACACCGAAGCCGATCGCGGTCTCATTCCCCAATACGACAACAAGTTCAATCTCGGCTCCTGGGAGCCCTGGCTCAAATATGATTCTGTCGCCACCGGCTCGCGCGTCGACAAGCCGGTCCTGCTGGTCCATTCCGAGGCAGCGGCCGTGCCCGAGGGCGCGCATGCCTTCCTTGGCCTGTTGAAGGTCGATGCGACGACACGCTGGCTCGAGGGCGTCACCCAATTCGATTTCTATGACCGCCAGCAGCATGTCGACGCCGCGGCCGACGCAGTGGCCGAGCACATCGAAAAACTTCTCAGGCGACAGTCGAATTGAGGAGCGAGCCCGTGAAAATGATCGTTGCAAGTCTCGTTACCGTCATGATGATGGTGGCACCCTCCATCGCTAAGGCAGATAGCATGAAGCCTGATGACCGCCTCGCCATCATTGATGCCATTACCGACATCGCCGCCGGCGCCGACCGCCATCAATGGCCGCGGGTGCGCGGCGCCTTCGCCGAGGAGGTGACTCTCGACTATACCAGCCTCTGGGGCGGCGAAGCTGTCACACAGTCAGCCGATGAAGTGGTCGCGCAATGGTCGAACTTCCTGCCGGGCTTCGACAGGACGCTGCATCTCGTCACAAACCACACGATTGTGGATGCATCAGGCGACACGGCGACGGCCGAGGCCGATTTCCAGGCGACGCATAGTTTAGGCAAGGGTCTCTGGGTTCTTTCCGGCCACTATCGCTACGGGCTGGTGAAATCAGCCGAGGGCTGGAAGGTCACACATATGACGATGACTGCCACTCACGAGACCGGTGATCGCAGCCTTGTGGGCAAAGCCGCCGAGCGCGCTGCGAAGAAGATGGACTAGGCGGAATCTCCGCGGCCCTCATGTCCTTTTTGCCTTTTCCGTGGCCAGGTTTCAAAGCGATGGCCCATCCGGACAGTCCTCGGCCTGGCAGGGCAGTCATTGCGTAGGGCAACACCTCGGCTGTGTCCACATGAGCCATGGCCAACTCGATCTCACCCAAGATCGCTCTGAGCAGCGGCTCAAAGTTCTTTCTTGCCCCCTGCCTCCCTGCTATCCTGAAATCGAGGAGACGGCGCCATGAGCGAGACCCGAAAGCTGGCTGCAATCCTGGCCGCTGATGTGGTTGGGTACAGCCGACTTGCCGGCGCCGACGAAGACCGCATCCTGGCGAGGTTGCGGGCACTGCGCAGCGATCTCATCGATCCGACGATCGCCGTGCACCATGGCCGGGTGGTGAAGCGCACCGGCGATGGTGCGCTGGTCGAGTTCCGCAGCGTAGTGGACGCCGTACGCTGCGCCATTGAGGTGCAGAACGGCATGGTGGAGCGCAATGACGGCGTGCCGCAGGACCGTCGCATCGAGTTCCGGATCGGTATCCATCTGGGCGACGTCGTCGAGGAAAGCGACGGCGATCTGATGGGCGACGGCGTCAACATCGCCTCGCGATTGGAGGGCGTCGCCGCGGCGGGCGCGATCTGCCTGTCCGAGGATGCCTATCGCCAGGTCAAGGCGAGGCTCGACCTCTCGGTCAGCGATCTCGGCAACACGCAACTCAAGAACATCGCCGAGCCGATCCGTGTCTATTCGCTGCAAGTCGGCAGCGCCGGGACCAAGGCAGCCGCGACCTCGGAAACCGCGACGAGCCGACCGGCGACGGCAGCGTCTCCGAAGCTGTCGATCGCCGTCCTGCCCTTCGCCAACATGAGCGGTGACGCCGAACAGGACTACTTCGCCGACGGCATCTCGGAAGACATCATCACTGCGCTATCGAAACTGTCGCAGCTCTTTGTCATCGCGCGAAATTCGTCATTCACTTTCAAGGGCAAGAACGTCGAGGTGCAGGAGGTGGGCACGAAGCTCGGCGTGCGGCATGTCCTTGAGGGCAGCGTACGCAAATCGGGAAACAGGGTACGCATCACCGCGCAGCTCATCGACGCGACCACCGGCGGGCACCTATGGGCAGAGAGGTTCGATCGCGAGCTCACCGACATATTCGCGGTTCAGGACGATGTCACGCAGCAGATCGTCGACGCGCTGGCGGTCAACCTGACAGAGGGCGATCGGAAAAGACTGGCGCCGGGGCAGACCCGGCACCCCGAGGCCTATGACTGCTTCTTGCGCGGCCGGGAGCTGTGGCACCGGCTGACGAAGCAAACGAACAGCGACGCCCGCGACCTTTTGCAACGTGCCGTCGAACTGGACCCGAACTTCGCCTCAGCGAACGCCTTCCTCGCCCTAACCCATGGGCTCGACTACCTGAACCGGTGGAGTGCGTCGCCGCAGCGCTCTATCGAGCAAGCCGAAGAGGCCGCGACGCTGGCGGTAGCGCGCGACGATAGCGATCCCGTGGCCCACTGGGCACTGAGTGTGGTCAAGCTTTACTCGCGACAGCACGATAGAGCCATCACCGAGGCCGAGCGCGCGATAGTGCTCAATCCGAACTTCGCCGAAGGGCAGGTCAGCCTCGGCGAGGCCCTCATCTATTCAGGCAGATCCGGGGAGGCACTCGCCTATTTCGATCGGGCGAGGGTCCTGAACCCGTATTTTCCGGATGTCGTTCTCCACTTTCAGGCCTTGGCCCTGTTTCAACTGCGAAGGTACGAAGAGGCCGTCGAACTGTTGCTGCAGCGCGTGAGCCGCAACCCCGTCACCGATGTCTCGCGCGCGCTTCTGGCCGCCTGTTACGGACATCTCGGCCGTTTCGAAGAGGCGCGCGCGATGTGGCAAGAGGTGCTGCGCGTCAATCCCGACTACTCCTTGGAATACCGTCGCAAAGTCTTGCCATTCAAGAACCCCGCCGATTTCGAGCTCGTCATCGAGGGGCTGCGCAAGGGCGGGATCGTACAATGACGGGTCAATGTCCGCTCAACTTGTTGTCGCCATTTGCGCCGAGGATGAGCAATAACCCGTGCCGGCGCAACCACGAACATCAAGCGTGGTCGCCGACCACCCGGCAACGCACGATTGCCCGATTATGTGCCTCCACCGAATGAGCGGTTTCGAGTCTCGGTTCGGCATTGCCCGAAGCGACGGAGTGAACGGATGCAGCCGCGCTTGCATCCGTTCACGCCGGCTGGGTCAGGCAAGCTCGAATAAGGTAGCTGGGTCGAACCCCTTCAATTCTGCATAATCGCCATTCTCAACTTTGGTGACCCAAGTTGGATCGGTAAGCAGCGCGCGACCCACGGCAATCAGGTCGAACTCATTGCGCTCCATGCGGTCGATCAAGCGATCGATGCTGGCTGTGGCTGACCCCTTGCCGACAAAAGCGCTTGCAGTCACGTCGTTGTCGAGGCCTACCGAGCCGACAGCGATTGTCGCGGCACCCGTCACCTTCTTTGCCCAGCCTGCGCCATTGAGGCCGTTCTCGCCGTCAATTTCCGGGAATTCCGGTTCCCAGAAGCGACGCTGCGACACGTGAAGGACATCCACTCCGGCCTCAACCAACGGCAGCAGCCAAGTCTCCATCTCTGCTGGTGTTTCTGCGAGACGCACCGTCAAATCTTGCTGCTTCCACTGACTGACGCGCATAATGATCGGGAAATCAGGTCCCACCGCTTCGCGTACGGCGGAAATGATCTCGCCGGCAAAGCGCGAGCGCTCCTTGATCGTCGGTCCGCCATACCGGTCGGTGCGCAGGTTCGTGCCCGACCAGAAGAATTGATCGATCAGATAGCCGTGCGCGCCGTGGATTTCAACAGTGTCAAAGCCGAGCCGCCTGGCGTCTGCCGCCGCTTTGGCGAAGGCTGCGACAGAATCGGCGATATCCTCTTCAGTCATCGCAACGCCGCGAGCCTCACCAGGCGCGTTGAGGCCAGACGGGCTTTCCACCGGTGCGTCGGGCTCCCAATTATTGATGTAGCGAGTGGCTCCGGTGTGCCAGATCTGTGGCCCCATACGACCACCAGCACCATGAACAGCGTCGATCACATTTTTCCACCCTCTCAACGCCGCATCACCGTGGAAAAACGGAATCCCCCCGTCGTTGCGGGAGGCCGGGCGATCAATCACGGTTCCTTCAGATAGTAGCAGTCCCGCACGACCTTCTGCTCGGCGCCGATAGTAGTCGGCATTTGCCGGTCCCGGCACGCCTTCGGACGCAAACAGGCGGGTCATTGGCGCCATGACTATACGATTTTTCAGTTCAAGCGACCGAATGGTGAAAGGTCGAAACAGGCTGCTTGTATCGGGATTGGGCATTCGTAGAACTCCGTTGCGTAAAACGGACTTCCAGGTATACGATGTAAACCTAGCGTCAATCAGGCACCTGAAGTCGCCTAGGTATATTGAAGGAAACCGACATGCTCGAACTTGAACCGCTGTGCTTCTCTTCCGAATGCCCGAGCCGGGCTCTATTCGATCAGATCGCTGACAAGTGGTCGATGATGGTGATTGCGGTTCTCAATGAGGGACCTCAGCGCTTCAACGCCATTCGCCGCCGTTTGCAAGGGGTGACGCAGAAGGCTCTCACGCAATGCCTTCGCCGCCTCGAGCGCAACGGTCTCGTAGCGAGAGAGGTGATTTCACTTTCTCCGGTCGCGGTTCAATACCACCTGACGCCACTCGGTCACACGTTGCGGGAACCCCTTCAGGAGCTGCACAAATGGACGCTCGTAAAACTGCAGGAGGTCACCGCGGCGAGAGAGGCTTTCGACAGCGTTGATGGCGGGAAGAAGGGGGAGCGATCGCTGATCCAGTTGCGCCTGTGACGCGAGCGCGCAGCTTTGATGACTTGGTCGACGGCGGGCTCAGTTCTGCGCGGAACCAAAATGCTTATGCCAAAGCTGCGACGATATCGTCGCGTCAATCACAAGGGCGGGCCATCCGCCCGTGGGGCAGGGGCAATATAATACGAGGTTGTCTCGATTGGGATTTGTTTGCGGGAGGATCTGTCAAGCCCGCCGACAGCAGCTCCTTCGCTCACTGCCGGCCGACTGGCGGCCATCTTCTCGGCAATCTTCGTTAATTCAATATGGCTAATATATAGAACATGTTCATCGTGATATTCAGTTCGCTGGCAGTTGCGAGCTGCTGTATCATGGAGGGAAAGATGTTTCGCTTGAGCGTACGGTTGGCATTTTTGGCCGCCTCGGCATTGGGGCTGCAGTCGAGCATCGCAGCTGCGGACGATGCGCAGACTGCGCGCGGCGAATATCTCGTCACGATCGGCGGCTGCAACGATTGCCACACACCGGGATATTTCTTCGGAAAACCGGACAGCTCGCGATTTCTGGGTGGATCGGATGTCGGTTTTGAGATCCCGGGGCAGGGTGTCTTCGTCGGCCGCAACATTACGCCTGACAAGGAGACCGGCATCGGCAGCTGGACCAGGGAACAGATCGTGGCTGCGCTTCAGACCGGGCAGCGGCCGGATGGCCGCCTCCTTGCGCCAATCATGCCGTGGCATGCATTCGCGCAACTCACTGAAGAAGATGTGACATCAATTGCAGTCTTCCTTCAGAGCCTGAAACCGGTCAGCCATGAGGTCCCCGGACCTTTCAAGCCGGGGGAGAAGGTTTCAACCTTCATGTTTCGGATCTTGCCGCCGGGTGAAACCGCGGCTGCCGCACCAAACTAGGACAGCGCCGCCAGCGAACCCTACGGCAGCCAGCGTCGTTCTCGCATGCGCGGGGCCAAGCCAAAGAACGTGCAGCCGCACGGAGAGCGGTGAGGAATTGCCGCAGGCCAGTAGCTCTCGGGCGAGAGAGATGATGTCTGGAGAGAGGGTGTCGTGATCGGAACCCAATCCGTTCTCGCGAGTTAGAGGGCAGCCTGCAATACACCTGCTTTTGGGAGGATGCACAATGATATCTATCCGCAAGAATTATCTCCTCAGCGCCCTCGCCGTTATCGCCATCATGGCCGGGAGCCCCGTTTTTGCTGAGACATTGAAATTCACGGCTAATCTGCAAGGATCGAGTGAGGTGCCGTCCAACGACAGCGCCGGCAAGGGCATGGGCGACATTACCCTCGACACAGCCACCAAAAAGCTCACCTGGACTGTGACCTCCAGCGGCCTGACCGGGCAACCCACGGCCGCGCATTTTCATGGTCCGGCCGGTGTGGGCGAAAATGCCGGCCCGGTGGTCGACATCTCCAAAGCCATTGCCTCCGGATCTGCCGAAATCACGGACGCGCACGTAGCGGATCTGCAGGCCGGAAAGTGGTATCTCAACATCCATACAGAAAAATTCCCGGATGGAGAGATCCGCGGACAAGTGGAGAAAGCACAATAGCAGCGACTGCTGCATTACTCGATGGTTGTCGGCCTCCAAATCGGCGTGCGCGGTCCTGGAGTCCGCGTCAGCCAGTTCGCCATCAACGCTGGAAAGGCTGGGAGATGGTCTACCGGCATCGCGTGGGTGTGGCTGAGCGCGAGGCCGCACCGCTGTAGGCACTCGACAGGTCCGGCAGTGCCGGAGATTAGGAGAGCTGATATGACCAGAAAAGCAGCTATGCTGTTGAGTGTTGCGCTTGTTTCAGCATCCGCCTGGGCGCAGCAAGAAGGCGTGCTCCACAAGGTCGAGACGAATGTTTTCAGGCCGAAGCATCAGCCATTCAGCGAGGATGTCGTCAAGCGGCTCAAGGTTCCGGAAGGATTCGAGGTCAGCATCTTTGCCCGTGACCTCGGCAATGCCCGCATGATGGCGGTCGCCGAAGACGGCACCGTCTACGTGACGCGCCCCGAGCAAAAGGACGTGATCGCCGTCAAGGAAGGCGATCCGAAGCCTCGCAAGATGGCCTCTGATCTTGACGGCATCCATGGCATTGCGATCCGGGACGGCCGTATCTTCCTTTCCACGGTCCATGCCGTTATGGCGGCCGATCTGAACGAGGACGGGACGATCGGCGAAATGGAGAAGATCATCGACGACCTGCCCGACGGCGGCCAGCACGGGCGGCGGACGCTCGCCTTCGCGCCCGACGGAGCGCTGCACATCAACGTCGGCAGTTCCTGCGACGCGTGCTTCGAAAGCAGCGACGAAAAGGCTGCCAACCTTCGGCTCGACATAAAAGACAAGAAACGCACGGTCTTCGCGAAGGGGCTGAGAAACATGCTCGGCTTCGATTGGCATCCGGAGACCGGGGTCATGTGGGGCGTCGACCACGGTGTCGACCACCTCGGCGACGAGCTGCCGGGCGAGGAACTGAACAAGATAGAGCAAGGCTCGCACTACGGCTGGCCGTTCTGCTACGGCGACAGACAGCCCGACTGGGCGAGTTTCACCATGCCCGAGGGTGCGCCCAAGGATGATTTCTGCAAAACCAAGACCGCCGCGCCGGCGCTAACTTTTGATGCGCATGCGTCGGTGATCAACATTCGCTTCTACGATGCGCAGCAGTTTCCGGAGGACTATCGCAACGATGCCTTCGTCACGCTACGCGGTTCAGCGAACCGGGCCGATCCGGCCGGATATAAGGTCGTGCGGGTGAACTTCGACAAAGGCGAGCCGACCAGCACGGAGGACTTCCTTACTGGCTTCCTCAGCGAGGACCGGAAGACTGAATTTGGCCGCATCGCCGGGCTGGCGATAACTCCGGACGGCTCACTGCTCGTCTCGGAGGATACGAACGGCGTGATCTACAGGGTGAGCTACAAGAAGGGCGGATAGCGTTCGTCCGTGCGGCGTCTCCGCCGTCGCATCGCCTGGCGGAGCTGTTCGCAGCCTGACAACGAACAGGTTGAAGCCGGCGGTTACGGGGGACCGTCATCCGCTCTGTAGCCCTTTACGCATCGCACGCGCCGTTGCGACCGGGCGTGCTGGAGCGATACCCAGGGGCGTTAGCCCGCGAGGTCCAGATCGCGCTTCCTCGGGCGGCGGTACGGTTCCGCTCGGTGTAGGTCGCCAGTGAACCTGAAGCGGGCGCGACGACGATCCCGACCGAGATCAGCCAGCATGCCGCTGCTCTTTCTGAGCCACCACCATTCCCGCTCGGCATCGGAAAGCCGAGAGAGAAGCGGATCCCTCGGGTGCGGCATCAGCGCATTCGCTCTGGATTTTTCTTTCCTAGCCTGATTCGCCCGGCTCCAGAGCGCTTTCGCATTTGCTTATCACGAGTTAGTGTATTTTCCTGGCGGAGGGGCAAGCGTGGAACGTCGTCTTACTACAATAATGGCTGCCGATTTGGTCGGCTATTCTCGTCTCATGGCGGCGGACGAGGAAGGCACCATTTCGCGGCTGCGCGACGCGCGAACCTACGTGATTGACCTGGCAATTATGGAGGGCGGTGGCCGCATCGTCAAAACCATGGGCGACGGGCTCCTGGTCGAATTCCCATCGCCAGTGTTGGCGGTAAGAGCGGCTCTTCTAATGCAGCGCAATTTGATCTCGCGCGAGTCTCCTCAAAGGGAAGACCGACGTCTGCGTTTCCGCATCGGTATTCATCTGGGAGATGTGGTGATCGATGGCGACGACATCCTCGGCGACTGCGTCAACATCACTGCGCGGTTGGAAACCATCGCACCCGCCGGAGGCATCTGCATATCTCGTGCAATCTACGATCATGTGCAAAGCAAGATAGACGCTGGGATGACGTGGCTCGGGCCACAGTCCGTTAAGAATATCCCCGAACCAATTGACGTGTGGCAGGTCGAGCTGGACGGCACGGCGCCCAGCCCGGTTCGGCTCTCTGGACAGGTACGTGCTTCGATCGCGGTTCTCCCATTCCAGAATTTTTCTGTCACCCCCGATCAGGACTTCTTTGTCGACGGACTGGTCGAAGACGTCATTACGGAACTAAGTCGCTTTCGATGGTTGTTCGTGATCGCCCGCAACTCGACTTTCGCCTACAAGGGAACAGCCAAGGACGTACGCAAGATCGCCCGGGAACTTGCTGTGCGCTATGTCGTGGAAGGATCGGTTCGGCGGTCCGGTGAGCGGCTGAGGATCACTGTACAGCTAGTCGACGCGCTGTCCGGAGCACACATCTGGGCCGAGCGCTGGGATCGTCCGATCGCCGATTTTTTTGATGTGCAGGACGAGATAACGCGCCGGATTATCGCGGGCATCGAACCAGAGCTGGGAGCGCACGAACGGAGCCTCGCCCTCGCCAAATCGACGGACAACCTTACTGCTTGGGAACTTTGTCACCGCGGCTTCGCTGAATTGCTTTCCTTCGAAGCAGGCTCGCAAGCCACTGCCGAGAAGTTCCTTCGACAAGCGCTCGAACACGATCCGAATTTCGCACTTCCCTACGCCTATTTAGCTCGTCACCGATACGCACTCGTCCTTTGGGGGCGCGCCGCAGATGTGCCGGCCGCCATCGAGCAAGGACTATCGTTCGCCATGAAGGCCTTAGAAATCGACAGGCGGAGCGATATCGCGTACGCGGTGATGTCCCTCCTTCTTACGGTGGGTGGGCGAGCGGCCGAGGCCATGCCTGTCGCTGAACAGGGCCTTGCATTAAATCAAAACTACGCGTTTCTTCACTTCGCACATGGAATGGCAGCCGTGCGGCTCAGGGACGCCGATACAACGATTAGAGCCGCACAAAATGCCATCGATCTCAGCCCTCACGATCCGTCTATGTTTGCGTTCAAGACACTGCTCGGCATTGGGTTGATGCTGAGAGGCGAGCCCGATGACCTCTCAACGGCCCGGATGCATCTACGGGAAGGCGCGTCGTTCGAACGCACAACCTATTATCCATTCATTGGGGCAGCGTTGCTCGCCCTCAGGGCGGGCAATACCGATGAGGTGAGGATCTGGATCTCTGATGCTTTGAAGAAGTTTCCAAACCTGAACGCGGAATACGTCCGAGAGGCGGCCCACCCATTCTATGAAGGTAGTCCTTATCGCGACTACCTCGACAGGTTGATCGAGCACGGGCTCCCACCGGGAGAGAAGCGTCTGATCGAAGAATAATCGCATCACTTGGAAGACTCCTGTTCCCGGCTTCTATGCCCGTGTTCAGGCAGAAATTCCACTTATACCCCCGTCCAAGTTTCCCAATCCAGCTCTGGAGGCTGCGTCGACGGCTTTGGAAGGCCGGCGGAAGCAAACACCTTCGCACGCGCGGACCGTGTCAGCACAAATGTATGGCGGAGTGTCGCTGATCGCGCACGGATGTGCCCAGGGATAGGCAGATGACATCGCGCGGACGGGTGGGGCAGGCGCCTTATGATCAACAAGGTGATCATTCCCACTTGCCGCGATTGTCTTGCTATCGCATCAGCCCCGCCGCTCGAAGCGCGTCGTTTATGACCTTGGCGATCTTGCCGTCGGGGGCGGCGCTAGCGACGTTTGCGCGCGACCTGGCGTAGCGCAATGCTCTATCTATCGTCGATGGAGCGGCGTCGGGCTCTTGCCGACGGACGAAATTTCCGGCTGCCTCAGCCTCCTCGACGTCTGCCTCCGTGGCCAGATTCCATGCATGTGCGATACGAACGGTCGAGGAAATCCCCGCCTCGAGCATATGCGGACCGGCTCTCCCGATCGCGCGATCGCTGCTCGTCGCCAGGGGAACGCCGTGGCCCATGCCCCTGACGAGATAGATCTCGACGGCCTCCATGCCCTTCGCGTCGAGCCAGACTTTGCGCCTATGGCCGTGTATCAACTCGCTCCGCGCTGGCTCGATGGCAAGGGAGTGCACGCCGCTCCATTGCTGGGCGATCTGATCGGCATTCCTGGCCCGGACCGTCTGGTCATGCGTGCCGTGCCAGATCGAAATCCTAGGCCAGGGCCCGCGGTGGTCTGATGCGCGCTTGAGAACCGATTGGAGCCTGGAGACAGTCGGCGGATTGCGGCCTTGCATGCGCTCGAAAGCCCCTGCCACGGTGCCTGCCACGCCATAGGGCAGCCCGCCGATGATTGCGCCGCCTGCAAATATCTCAGGGTAGGTCGACAGCATGACGTTCGCCATCGCACCGCCTGCCGACAGGCCGGTGATGAAAATGCGCTTCGGATCGATGCCCTGCGACTGGACGAGATGGCCGATCATCTGCCGGATGGACAATGCCTCTCCCGCATCCCGGCTGATGTCGGCGGGCTCGAACCAGTTAAAGCAGAGATTGGCATTGTTCGACCGCTGTTGCTCGGGATAAAGCACCGCAAATCCGCGCCGCTCGGCGAGTTGGGACCAGCCGGAGCCGGCGGCGTAGCCCTCTGCCGTCTGTGTGCAGCCATGCAGCGCAACGACGAGCGGGGTGCCTGGAGCCATGATCGAAGGCAGATACAGCCACGCCTTCAATGACCCCGGATTGGAGCCAAACCTGCCGATTTCGACCAAGCGGTGATTTTGTGGGGGCTTGTCGAGCAATGTCGTCTCCTTGGCCGCCAATCGGGCCTCAACTCTCGATGTGGGGACGATTGCTGCGCCGCACAATGGGATTCCAAGGTTAATTCGACCGCGCAGATACATCCGAGGCCTTAAAGGGGTTGAAAATTCCAAGGGAGCAGCATTGCAGCCGATAAAATCAGGGGCGCGCCGCCACCTGTCCCGCCGATCGTTGCGGCGGGTGCATAGCTGCAGTGCAACATAGGCGCTGGCGGATGGCGCTGGTGCGAGTATGATTATTTTCATCGAAGCGATGCTCCTCCTCCCGCAACGCTTCGACATTCAGACGGCCCATTCCTCCTCCCGAAGGGACGTCTGTTGGAACAGCGACACTCCTCCTCCCAAGTCGCTGTTCGGTTCTTTCAGGAAAGCCTGCCGCACCTCCTCCCGCGGCAGGCTTTTCTATTTCGGGGACGGCGCGGGCAGCTCGCCTCAGTTCGAATGGTGGCGGATTATTTGCCGCAGAACTCTCCCGGTCACGCCAAGACGCCTGATCGTGGAGCGGGGTCGCTGGGAAGCGACGGAAGGGCCGCATCAGCCGTGCTGCTGCGATGAAGGGCGCTTGGCATAGGCCGGCACCTGAAACCGGCGACGATAGTTCCCCGGAGCCAGGCCGGTTATCCGCCTGAACAGGCGTCGAAAGAAGGCGGGCTCCTCGTAGCCGACCTGCCAGCTTATCTCGTCGACGGAAGCTTCGGTTCGCTCCAACCGCCGCTTCGCCTCCTCGATCCGCAGCCGTTGGACATAGGCGATCGGGCTCATGCCGGTCGCCCGGGTGAACCGCCGCTTGAAGGTTCGTTCCGTCAGCCCCGCCTGCCTGACCATCTCCTCAAGCGGATTGGCGACCGAAAAATGGGCGGCAAGCCAGTCCTGTGCAGTCTGGATCGCCTGGTCGCCGTGGTCGCGCCGCCCCTCGAAGACCATGTAGGGAGCCAGCCCGTCCTGGTGCCATTGCAGCGCAAAATAGCGCGCCACCGTCTGCGCCGCCGTCGCCCCCGCATGGCGGGCGATCAGGTAGAGCACGAGATCGTGCCATGTCATCGAGGCGCCCGATGTAATCAGCTCGTCCCGCTGGCCGGCGACCACCAGCACCTGCTCCGGATGGATCGTGACCTCAGGATAGGCGTCGCGGAACGTCTGGGCATAGCCGAAATGGACGGTGGCATCGGCGCCATCGAAGACCCCGGTCTCGGCAAGCAGGAAGATGCCCGAACAGGCCGAGCAGATCAGCGCCCCCCTCACGTGCATCCTCCGGCACCAATCCACCAGTTCAGGATAGCGGCGCTTCACCCAGCCTTCCGGCCCGAGCACGACCGACGGCACGATGACGATGTCGGTCCGCTCGATTTCGGCGACCGGCCGCTGCACCACCAGCGGCACGCGGCTGGCGAGCGTCAGCGGGCCGGCCCGTTCGCCGACGATCTCGACGTGGAAAGGAGGCGTCTTGGTAATGCCGTCGTCCGGCGGTACGATGGAAAAGGCGTTCATGACATCAAAGATGCCGCTCAAGGTCGAGACTGCCGCCTCCGGCAGCGCCACCAGGCTGACATGGAGCGGCTGCGGTCCCGGCGCCCGCTCCGCCTCCTGCTGCGTTCCCGTCATCATCGGTTCCCCCTTGGCCGCAATGATAACCCCGGAGCGCAGCCGGGGCCACTGCGGACGCGACAGCTTCCCTTGTGTGGCGCAAATGGCCCGATCATGGCCGGCACCGCTCTGCCGCTCACGCTCCCGGTCTGCGATCCTTCCCTGGACCTCGAACGGAGGTTTCCAACCAGGGAGAAACATCATGGATACCATGCAAAGCAAGACCATCGACAGTGCCAAGCTCGACACGCTGGTCGGCCGCGTCGTCAGCGATCTTTCCGCCGGCTATGGCGGGGTCATGGTCAGCCTCGGCCACCGCCTCGGTCTCTACAAGGCAATGGCCGACCGCGGTCCGCTCACGTCGCGCGAGATCGCCAGTCGCGCCCGCTGCGCCGAACGATATGTGCGTGAATGGCTGAATTCGCAGGTCGCCGGCGGCTATGTCACCTATCATGCCGTCAGCGGCACCTATGAGCTGACGCCGGAACAGGCTTTCGTGCTGGCGAACGAGGACAGCCCCGTCTTCATCCCCAATGCCTGGGCAACGCCGGCTTCCATGTGGGCCGACGAGGAAAAGGCGGTCGAGGCCTTCCGCACCGGCGCCGGCATCCCCTGGGGCGATCATGATGGCCGGCTCTTCTGCGGCGTCGCGTCCTTCTACCGCAACGCCTACCGCGCCAGCCTCGTGCCGGAATGGCTGCCGGCGCTCGACGGCGTGGTGGAGAAGCTGAAGGCAGGCGCGCGGGTCGCCGATGTCGGCTGCGGCCACGGCCATTCGACGGTGCTGATGGCGCAGGCCTTCCCTAAGTCGAAATTCCACGGCTTCGACACGCACGAAAAGTCGGTCGACGAAGCACGAGAGGTGGCGGGCGAGGCGGGCGTTTCCGATCGCGCGAGCTTTTCGACCGCACGGGCGGAGACCTATCCGGGGACGGGCTATGACCTCATCTGCTTCTTCGACTGCCTGCACGACATGGGCAATCCGGTGGCAGCCGCCACGCATGCGGCCAAGGCCCTTGCCAAGGACGGCACGGTGATGCTGGTCGAGCCCTTCGCCAATGACCGGGTGGAGGACAATATCTCGCCTGTCGGCCGGCTCTATTATGCCGCTTCGACGACGATTTGCTGCGCCCATGCGATTTCCGACGGCGGTCACATCGTGCTCGGCGCCCAGGCCGGCGAGGCAAGGCTCAAGGACGTCTTTCGCAAGGCGGGCTTCACCCGCTTCCGCAAGGCCATGCAGACGCCCTTCAACCTGATCCTCGAAGCCCGCCTCTGACCAGACCGGCGACTGAGGGCCGGACTTCCACCCATTCTCCGTCGTCATCCGGCGATTGCGGCCGTGGATCCCAGGCTCGAGGCCTGGGATGACGGAGGGTGGGGTGCTTTTGCTGCCATACTTCGCCTTGCCGCGCTGTTTGCCGATTGAGTTGCTGACGACCAGACCGTTTGTCATTTGCGCTCGCGCGACTAGTTTATGGCAAGCAATCCTCCCGAATGGGAGGGAGACGACGGGAGCAAGTCATGTGCCGAAATATCAAGCCTCTCTTCAATTTCGATCCGCCGGCGACGGACGAGGAGATCCATGATGCCGCATTGCAGTTCGTGCGGAAGCTGAGCGGGACCAACAAGCCCTCGAAACGCAATGAGGCCGCCTTCGAGCAGGCGGTCAATTCCATCGCGAAGTGCGCCCACGAGCTGCTTCATTCGCTGGAGACCTCTCAGCCGCCTCGCGACCGTGCCGAAGTCGCGGCGAAGGCGCGTGCGCGATCAGCGATGCGCTTTGCATGAAAAGAGCCCGGGCCGACAAGTGACCTGGATCGGATCAACAAGAGCACGCACCGCCTTGGGGGGCGGGGCCTTACGGAACCAACTCGCGTCGCGGAAGGTTATAGTCTTGTCGCTTCGCCATCGGTTTCGCTCGATCTGCGGGACATGATGGCCCGCGCCGGCGCTCAATGATTCACAATGGGGAAATCCTATGGAAAATGAAGGTATCGGCTGGATCGCCGCAATCATTATCGGCGGCATCGCCGGCTGGCTCGCCGAGATGTTCATGAAGAGCAACATGGGCATGCTGATGAACGTTCTGCTCGGTATTGTCGGCGCCATCGTCGCCAACTTTATCCTGTCGCTCTTCGGCGTCGCCCTTGGCGGATGGCTGGGTTATCTGATCGCGGGCTTCATCGGAGCCTGCATCCTGATCGCTATTGCAAGAATGATCAAACGTCCGGCCTGACGAAACAGGAGACGCGCCCAAACGGCTGCGTTCTTCACGCACTCCTGCCGCGCGCGAGCGTGGCTTGAGGCGTGGTCATCTCGTGTTCAAGGTGCCCGGCGAACGTAGAGGTGGCGGATGCGTCAAAAGCAAGCCGGACCTTTAAAGACAGCGGTGGATTTCCCTCTCATCGGTCAGGAGTAAAGCCTCAGCCAACGCCGCTCCGGCTCATTGCCTGTCGCGGCTTTTTTCCCGCGACATCGTCTCCAGCTGCCCGGGAAACAGCCCGTAAGCCACCAGAATCGATCGGATCAGCCCCGGGAAGCGTGCGTCGAGTTCCGCGCAGCGGGTCTGATTGCGCATCTCCACCCCTTGGCGCTCGCTGCGGATCAGCCCGGATTCGCGCAGCACCTTGAAATGGTTGGAGAGCGACGATTTTGGAATGACACGGTCGCCGAGGTCGGCAAGGGCGGAGCACGTGCCGCCGCAGCCGGCGGTTGCAAGCTTTGCGAAGATCGCGACGCGCTCGGGATCGGACAGCGCATAGAGGATCGCCTCCGGGCGTATATCCTCCAGGGCTGGGTGAAAGAGCGGTCTCATGAATTTTATATAGCGCCCCTTGACATCGAGATCAAGAGTTCCGAATTTCTGAACTATGGAACAAGCCGCCAATCCCGGCGGCAGTCCGGATCAGAAGGAATTCAAAATGGCGAAGCTCACCGGAAAGGTCGCAGTGGTCACGGGGGCCTCCAAAGGCATCGGCGCGGCGATTGCCAAGGCGCTGGCGGCCGAAGGGGCAAAGGTGGTGGTGAATTACGCCTCGAGCAAGGCGGGAGCCGACGCCGTGGTCGAGGCGATCGGCGCGGCCGGCGGCAAGGCCATCGCGGTTCAGGGCGATGTTTCCAAGGCCGACCAGGCTCAAGGTCTGGTCGATGCCGCCGTCAAGGAATTCGGCAAGCTCGACGTCTTGGTCAACAATTCCGGCGTCTACGAATTCGCCTCGATCGAGGAAGTCACCGAGGAACATTATCGCCGCATCTTCGACGTCAACGTTCTCGGCGTTCTCCTGACCACCCAGGCGGCGGTCAAGCATCTCGGTGAAGGCGGCAGCGTCATCAACATCTCCTCGGTGGTCACCACCATGGCGCCGCCGGCCTCCGCCGTCTACACCGGCACCAAGGGCGCCGTGGAGGGCATCAACAGCGTGCTCGCCAAGGAACTCGGCCCGCGCAAGATCCGCGTCAACGCCATCCTGCCGGGCATGGTCGAGACCGAGGGGACGCACACGGCCGGCGTCATCGGCTCGGATCTCGAGCAGACCGTCGTCGCCCAGACGCCGCTTGCCCGCATCGGCCAGCCGGACGATATCGCCGGCGTCGCGGTCTTCCTCGCGTCCGACGACGCCCGCTGGATGACCGGCGAACGGCTGGCCGCCAGCGGCGGCTTCCGCTAAGGACATTTCCGCTTTCTTCGGATCACGGAGTTGGGTGTTCAGGCCGGGGTCGGCCTGAAACCTCGATCCTGTTCTGAATAAAAGAGCGAGAGCATGATGCCGTCAGAAAGCCGCTCAGGCTTATCGGCATCATGCTCTCGCAGTGCTCGCGTTGTAAGCGTCCCGGCCGTTGCGATCGCATGGACGATACTTGCAAACTCAATGCCCGTCCCAATTCACAGGTTGCACGCGTGCCCGAGCGATTGCATTGTGCTGTTTCACGATGGGGAGAATTCTATGCCAAAGGCCGTTGGAATTGGCGGTGTGTTCTTTAGGGCGGCGAACCCGGCCGGCCTGGCGGAATGGTATCAAAAGCATCTCGGTATTGACGACCTGCACAAATCGGTGTGGCAGCAGGAGGCTGGTATGACGATATTTGGCCCGTTTTCAAAGAACACCGATTATTTCGGTCGCCCGGAACAACAATGGATGATCAATTTCCGCGTCGATGATCTTGATGGGCTGATGGCCAGCTTAACGGCAAATGGGATCGCGGTGGAAACTCGGGATGAGTGGAACTCGGAGGTAGGCCGCTTTGCCCGCATTCACGATCCCGAGGGTAATCCAGTCGAGCTGTGGGAGCCGGCGCAGGGTTGATGGCGGATGGGTCGGTCCTCGTTGGCCGATCTCGATAGATTCACGCCTTCAGACTGGGGAAAGGGTTTTGCCACGCATCCAGTTCTTCAAGCCGTCCGTACCAGCCGAAACCCGTCTTCGCATTGTCGATCAGGCCGACGTCAGGCTTCCCGCCGAACAACGGAGTGGCAATACTCTTCGAGGCGTTACGCAATCGGCTCGGTAAAGTTGAGCAGAGCAACCATGACCTTCTGGAGAGATTTCACAAGCAGATCGCCGCATTCGAGGCCCAACAAGCCGGCACTACGATGGACATAAGAGATGCCGATCAACTCCAGTTCGAATATAGCGTAGCCAAACGCCGCCTTGATCAAGTCGCTGCAACGCGCGCGCTGAACAGCGCTGCCCGCATGCGGCTCGAGGCAGTCATTGCCGCCCATCCGGCCGAACGCCATGCTGAACTTCTTTCCCCGGCTGATTGGCAGGGCCTATCTGACGAACTGGCAGCCATCGAATTCGCCGATGTCGAAGAGTGTCACGTCGTCTTTTCCGTTTCGAAGGTGCTTGGCGAAGCCTACAGCGAGCAACGCTTCGAATTGGAGCAGGCTACGAGTCTTGAGGACCTGAGCCGGAAAGTTCTCGCAATCGCATACAAGATCATGCCCATTGCCAAAAAGCTGCAGGTTGCGGCTTCTAACCGCCTTCACCTGCTGAACAGCCGCGGCAACATGACGGCACAAGCATTGGCATTCCAAAGCGCATGTCTGGAATACGCCGAAAGGACACTCGATCAAGCCCAACGCTACGCAGCGGCGGCAAAAACCGCACGTGATGAACTGCATGCGCTGGCAGGGCGATTAAGCAAACCGAACACCTCACTGGAATCGTCCATCAATGAGGCGCGTGCTCTTGTCGCCGGCATCGTTGTCATGGATTTCAACTTTACACAAATATCTGAGGGAATACCGGCAAAGCTGGACTACGAGGTCCGAATGCGGGGCCTGATCGACACGGACGGCAGATTCGACAGCTGGGCGACGGAACTGGAAATCCATCGGAGCTTCCATGCCCGGTTTCTTTACTGCGCCGATCCGCTCACGCTCTCCGAGCCGGTGCGCAGCCATTTTGAGCCCATCTGGTCTTCGGCAGCGCTCGATCGCCATGACGGGATGGGAGGGGTACCACGTTGGGATTGGGTTTCCATGGAATACTTCAATGCAGAGATGTATTACAGCGCCCGCGATCGGGAGAGATTTCGCGAGGAGAATGCATCGCTCGCATCCGCATACGCGGCAGAACCACCCTTTGACCGGGACAATGCAGTTCTCCTGCAGCTATTCCCGGACGCGATCTTCGGCTGGGGCTGGGGCCGTCACCTGACACTGATCGCTCCTCGCCATGAACTGGCCCAAGGCAGCTTCGAGAACATTCGCGTCGTCATAAACGGTTGAGCACGGCCTGTCGTCGCTTGACCCGAGGACCCACGCCGGCCCCTCGGCTGTGGCCATGAATTCCAGGCTCAAGGCCTGGAATGACGGAGGGTGGAGGTGCGATTTCGCCGAATGCGCGGCCAGAGACGCGCATGGTGCAAGACATCCCATCCGCCTTTGCGCGCCCTTACTCCGCTCTAACTCTGCAGCAGGCATGGAGGAAGACGAATGAAAATCCGGAAATTCACGAAAGCCGACGTGGCGCTGGAGCGTTCCCCCGGGCAGGAGGGCGACATCTTCGTCGGCAATCTCGTCGATGAGCGGCATGGCGGGCCGATCACCATCGGTTACGGGCGCTACGCCCCCGGCCAGAGCCTGACCGAAACGATGGCGGTCGACGACGTCATGATCGTTCTGGAAGGGCGGCTTTCGATTTCGACGGAGGCCGGGACGGTGAGCGCCGGGCCGGGCGAGATCGTCTACATGCCGAAGGGCGAGACCGTGACGATCCGCTCGCATGAGGAGGGCGCATTCACCGCCTATGTCACTTATCCCCATTGGCGCCCGGCGCATTCGTAAGACGCAAGGTGACGTGATGCTTCCCTCGGCTGGCCCGGTTGATTTCAAACGCGACGGGGATGGCCGTACTTGACGTTGCGGGATTGACCGCACGGCGGATGGTTGCAAAGATCTCCGTCTGTCCGCAACGAGGGGTTGGCGTGTCTATCGCGAGCTTACCTGCACCACCTTATTACGTCGTCTGCTTCTCATCGCAACGAACCGAGGTCGAAGACGGCTATGGTGACGTCGGCGCTGCGATGGTGAAACTGGCAAAGCAGCAGCCCGGATTTCTGGGTTTCGAAAGCGCCCGCCGTGCCGACGGATTCGGCATCATCAACTCTTATTGGCGGGACGAAGAAAGCATCCGGGCATGGAAAGCGGTTGTCGATCACGTCGAAGCGCAACGCCGGGGCCGGGCAGACTGGTATGAGCGTTATGAAATCCGTGTCGCGCTCGTTCAACGCGCTTATGGATTTGAAGCGGAAGCCGTCAAACTGTGATGATCTTCGCCCTCGGATCGGGTGCCGTCCGTGACGGGTTCAAGGCCCGGTTGCTTTCAGCGCTTCCACGAAACGGATCACGTCACCGACCATGTTTTCGTTGAAGATGTCGTTGTGACCCGCGCCGTCATAGATCACCATCCGCTTGGGCTCGAGTGCGAGGCGGTACAGCGCCTCGCCTGAAGAAAGCGGGATGCTGTCATCAAGCCGGCCGTGCAGGAACAACTTCGGTTGTGTCACTTTGGCTATGTTGAGATCCGAGCGAAAGCGATCGCGGAGAAGAACCGCGACCGGCAGGAACGGATAATGCGTCTGCGCAACCGACAGAACCGACAGGTACGGAGAGACGAGAATGACGCCCACGGCCGGCCTGTTCGCGGCCGTATGGACCGCAACGCCGGTGCCGAGTGATCGGCCGAGCACGACGATCCCGCTTCCGGCCTGTGCCGAAACCCAATCGAACGCGGCGATGCCGTCTGTCAGCAGCCCCCGCTCGCTGGGTGAGCCGGTCGACCCGGGATAGCCGCGATAGGAAATCGCCAGCAATCCAATCCCCCGCGTGGCCAGCGCCCGTGCGAGAAACGCGTAATTGTCGACGCGGTCACCGTTTCCGAAAAAGAGGAGCACGCAGGGCTTGTCGCTGTCGCCCTGGCTGTAGAGTGCGTGCAGCAGCTCTCCGTCGGGCGTCTTGATTTGTACCGTCTCGCCCCAAGTCGCGGGCTCCGGAAGTGGTGCGGCGCCGGCTCCGGGATAGAGCAGGGATCGCTGAGAGAGATAGACCAGAGCGACGATCGCCATGTAGGCGATGACCGCCAGCAGCGGCAAGATCAGCAAGTATCTCGTAAGGCTCACGACAGAATGGACCCGCGATTTGGCAATGCCCGGAAAGCGTTGCAGCGACCAAGCTCGATGCCGGCGTGGTGTGCTCAGCGTAGCGGCGATATTTGCACAAAGCCTCCCGATGGAGAAGAGGCCGAGACGCGACAATCGTCCTCGCGAGAGCTCGGCCTTCCCCCATACAAGCTGATGTCGTCCTGTTGATCGCCAACACGGGCCTGTTCGCCGCAGTTGAACCAATCCGGGGCGAAGCGGTGACCATCCGCTCGCACGAAGACGGCGCGCTCACCGCCTATGTCACCTATCCGCATCGGCATCCGGCGCATGTTTTCGCCCACGGCGCGTCAGCTCATATCTGTCAAGGCGTGCCTGTCAGGCTGGGAAAGGGTTTTGCCAGGCATCCAGTTCTTCAAGCCGTCCGTACCAGGCTTGGATATGCCGAAACTCGGCGAGGGGAATCCCGGCGGCGGTTGCATAAGGAAGTGCAGCGGCCAGTGCGAAGTCTGCCACCGTCAGTGTCTTCCCGACGGCGACGCTGTTGGTGGCCAAATGATCGTCGAGCACGCGAGCATGCAGCCGAAAACTCGCCTTCGCATCTTCGATTACGGCCAAGTCAGGCTCGCCGCCGAACAACGGCTTGATCAGGGTTTCAAACCACAGCGTTGCCCCGTGCAGGGTGAAATGATTGGCATCCCAGCTCAACCAGCGCAGTACGTCGATCTGCCGGTGGTCATGCGGCCAGAAATCCGATGCGACGCTGTTGGACAGCTTGCACATGATGGCGTTCGCTTCCCATAAGGTTCCGGCATCATCCTGCAGCACCGGGACTTTGCCGTTCGGGTTAAGCGCAAGGAATTCTGCGGTGCGCTGTTCGCCGCCTGCCAGGTCAACCCGGACGAAATCGACGTCGGCTTGCAGAAAGCGAGCGGCGGCGCAGGCCTTCCGGGGATTTAGCGTCTCGCAATAGAGAGCTTCATCGCCGCCTTATGCATGGTTCGTCCTCTCGGATTCGGTTCGAAGAAAAACGCTCAACCGCTCGAAGCTTTGCGACCAGCCGGCTTCATGTCCCTCAAGGGACGATGCGCTCTCAAACCCACTTTGGCGAAAAGTCATTTCCGTGCCTCCGTCGCTTTCCCTGAAGGTGATGGTAATGACCGTTTCCGGGCTGTTTTCGCCGGTTCCGCGCTCCCAGGCATGGGTGAAGACAAGCCTGTGCGGCGGCTCGACCTCCAGATATTTTCCGCCGACCCAATGCTCCTCTCCATCTGGTGCAATGAGGCAGGCGCGGTGTCTACCGCCGGGCCAGGCTTCGAGTCTATCGCCCACCGCCTTGAAACCGTGAGGACCGCACCATTGGGCCATGGCTTTCGGGTCGGTCCATGCCCTGAAAACGAGATCGCATGGGGCATCAAACCTCCGGACGATAACCAGGTCGCGGCTGTTGTCGGTGTCGGTCTCCGGATTAGTCATTTTCGTATCCTTGCACCTTGGACAGATAGTCGTCGAGACGATCGAAGCTTTGGTCCCAGAAGCGTCTGTAATCGGCCATCCAATCCGCAATCGTCTTCAGCGCAGCCGGCTCGAGGACGCGCGGACGCGAATTCGCTTCACGGCCGGAGCGGATCAATCCGGCTTGTTCCAGGACTTTGAGATGCTTTGAAATGGCGGGCTGAGACAACTCGAAGGGATCAGCGAGTTCGGCCACGGTCGCCTTGCCCTTCGCAAGACGCCCGAGAATTGCTCGCCTCGTGGGGTCGGCGAGTGCGGAAAAAATCGCATCGAGCTTGTCATCCATATATCACCATCTAGCTATATAGCCAGATGGATATATTCTCGGCGGCGAGATGTCAAAGGGAATTTGCGCTGGATTGACCCATGACGGGGAGGACAACTCGACCCCTGGCCTGACATGGGACGCCAAGAAGGTCATCCGGAGAGACGGCGGCACGGCAGATCTCGGTTATCCCAGAATCGTAAAACGCGGCGAGGGATCCCTGCTCGCCGTCTACGACTTCAATGATGGCGACAGGGAGGAGCGTTACATCGCGGCGTCTGTTGTCACGCCTGCCAAGATCAAGAAGGAGCCAAGGACGGCGCTGCTTCATTGCAGTGCAGTTCTAAGCCGTGCCGAAGAGAAACGTTTGCAGCGCGTTCGGGGAACAAAGCGGGGCACCCGTGGTTCGGGGCTGCGGGCAGTTGCCAGCACGACATGGGAGGTTAGACATGCAAAACGATTTCACGGATCCGGCAGGAAGAAGCGCATCGGCGCAGACACCGTCCTCATCCCCGGCGTCCGGTTCTTCCCCGGGAACGCGCACGTCCATTTCCGATCTGGAAGCGAAGGTGAGCGAAGATGTTTCCACCGCCAAGGAAACGATCAAGGAAGGCGCCGACACCGCCGTCGAGAAAGCCAAGGAAGTCATTTCCGAACGCACCAGCTTCGCTGCTCGCCAGGTCGGCGGCTTTGCAACGGCACTTGAGAAAGCTGGCGCCGAAATGGAAAGCTCAGGTCAGGCTGAGGTCGGGCGATTTGCCAAGCAAATCGGGCGGAGCGTGCAGACTGTCGCTCGGCGGATGGAAGGCAAGGACATCGGCGAAATCGCCACCATGACCGAGGATTTCGGGCGCAGGCAACCGCTCGCCTTTCTCGGGATCGCCGCGCTTGCAGGCCTGGCAGCAAGCCGCTTCCTGACAGCGTCCGCGAAAAGGCAAACAGCTGCCGCGCCGCGCGAGCCATCGATTGGCCTCCGTCCCGGCACCGCAACGACCGGAGGCGAGAGCAATGGTTAAATCTTCAGAGAACACACCCCTCTCCGAGCTCGTCAGTGGCCTCGTTAGTGATGTCACGGGCCTGCTCCGCAAGGAAATCGATCTTGCCAAGACGGAGGCTTCGGAAAAACTTTCGCAGGCGCTCAGCGGCGTCGAGATTCTCCTATTCGGTCTGGTCTTGGCAATCGGGGCGGTCGGCGTCCTGCTGAGCGCCCTTGTCGGCGGTCTCGCGGCCTTCCTCGTGACACAAGGATTTACCGAAACCACTGCCAGTGCGCTCGCCTCTTTGATCGTCGGCATCATCATTGCGGGCATCGCGTGGGCAATGGTCTCCCGGGGCCTCGCCGCACTTCGCGGCAACAACTTGACACTGGATCGGACTGCGACCTCGCTTCGCCGCGACGTTGATGTTGTGAAGGACAAAATCTGATGGAAAACTCAATGGAGAAAACATCGGCCGAGCTTCAGTGGGAGATCGACCAGGACCGCCGGCGCATCGGAGACCGGATTGACGCGATCCAGGAACGGATGTCGCCAGGCCAGCTCATCGATGAGGTCATCGCATACGCCAAGGGAAGCGGCGGCGGAGAGTATGTCAGCAATCTTGGCCACGCCCTCAAGGCGAATCCTTTGCCGGTCGCGCTGATGGGCGTGAGCCTGGCCTGGCTCATGGCAAAAGGCAGTGCGTCATCAGGCGACACGGCGACCTGGAGGGAGGATCCCGAATACCCGCTTTATCCGGCGACCGGCCGGGTTCGCAGGATTGGTCCGCCGGCAATGGAAAACGGAGCGCGTTACAGCCATTTTGCCGACGAATCCGGCAAGCGGTTGAAAGCGTTGACAGACGAAACAGGAGGTCGCGCCGGCCATTTCATGGACGAGGCGGGCAAGACCTATCGTGGCTTCGTCGACTCCAGCGGAAAACAGATCAATCAGATCGCCGACGAGACTGGTGCAATGCTCGATGCGGCAACCGGTTGGGCGGCGGAGAAATGGGAGCAGGCGAAAAGCGCCGCGAGCGACCTGAGCGCCCGTGCGTCCGGCGCGGCCAGCTCGCTGTCGAGCCGATCCTCTTCGGCGGCGACCAGTCTTCAGGAGCAAACGAGCAAGCTCAACGAGGCGATCCTCACTCATTTCCGCGACCAGCCGCTGGTCGGCGGGGCCCTGGCTTTCGCGGTCGGTGCAGCGATTGGAGCGGCGCTGCCCCACACCGATACCGAGGATGAGCTGGTCGGCGAAGCCGCAGACAGCACGAAAGACAGCCTCAGCCATCAGGCCCAGGACGTCGTCGAGCAGGGTAAGGAAATAGCATCGGAAGTCTATCACAAGGCCGTGGACGTTGCCTCTGATGCCCATGATGCCATCAAGGAGCGCGTGGTGGATGAAGCCGAAACTTTCATAGATCGCAAGGATGGCCTAGGCGGAACCGATCGGCGGTAGAGAATCCATACCGGTCGGCTCCAGGAAAGGCTCCACGCGGAATGAGGCGCTGTCTGACTGATCCGCACTCGCGGAAGTCTCAGATGGCTGTCTGCAGGAGGTATGAAGATTTTTCGACGGGAATCCGCGCGACGATTTTCATCACGAGCGTGGGAGCGACATTGGGAACAGAGCTTACTCGTCCGTCCTTGTAGAGCACCCGCAGGAGGCAGGTTTGGCTGTCGTAATCAAGTTCGGCGATCGTCTTTGAATGGACCGTAAATTGCATCTTCAGCTGCCTCCTGTTGCAGCGTGACCAAGATCGATACAGCCGACCGCCGCCCACCCTGGAATGCTTGATCGGCCCGAGCACTCACCATTGCGGCGGCCGGCGGTGCTGTCAGAAACGTCCTGACAGACATCCTGTTCAGGCAAAATCTTGCTGACGAAATCTCGGCAGAATCTAATGAGAGCCGCCGTCGAAATCGCGTGAAATCGGCGTGACACACGTTCCGCGGCTATAGGCGCACGAGGATACTAGAATAAGATGTGAGTGGCCCGTACAGCAATCCAGTGGACTCCGGGCCATCCTGTGGGCGAATTGTCTGCGGAACACGAACTGGATGCAGGCCGAAAGTTTGCACTCCTTCCGGCGGGTCCGTCGACGATGTATTAAATCACATGTTATCAGTCGCTTGCGCTGTCGACGCCGGAACTTTTGGCGGCCTGCCGGGTTTGCTGCCCATGTTGAAGAAGCAGCCCATCCGGCCCAGGCTCGGGACGATCAGCGTCATCGGTGAGCATCAGGTTCATGTCCTTGAAAGCGGTTCACCAAGCGGAGTCCGGTTGTGGTTCTGCATGGCTGTGGCAGTCTGGCGGAAGAGGTGCTGCTTCCTCTCGAAAACAGCCAGCAGCGACTGATTGCCATCGATCGTCCCGGCTACGGCTTGAGTTCCTCGCTTCCACCGCAGGAACGGGGTCCGCTCGGTCAATCTTTCTGGCTTGAGCGCTTTCTCGATACCTCAGGGCTTGGACCTGTCACGATCGTCGCCCATTCGATCGGCAGTGCCTCGGCTCTTCATCTGGCTGCCCGCAGGGCTGAGCTCGTAAAGGCACTCCTGTTGATCTCACCCTGCTGCAGTTCTGTTCCCCCGAAGCCTTTGGTCCTGCTGCGCGCCGCCGTTGCGCCGGTGATAGGGCCGCTGATCCGGCGACACATCATGTCTCGCTGGGCCTCCCTCTTCCTCCGGCACGGACTTCGCTCATCATCATTCCCGAATGCACTGCCGTCCCACCTGAACATGCTGCCTTCCGGCCATATGATCCGGCCAAGCGCGATTGAAACCATGGCTGACGAGCTGCGCGCTTTCAACCGAGACATGGCTCTGCTCCCTGGCCTGTCTGAGCAGGTTCCCATCCATGTGCTCTTCGGGTCGCGAGACCTCATCGTCGATCCGAATGTGCACATCGAATGGCTCCGGCAAAGGCATCCCCGTCTTCTCGTGAAACGCCTAGAGGGCGTCGGCCATATGCCGCATCACGTCGCCCCGGCCGTGACATTGCGGATGCTGAGCGCGATCATCGAGGCCGTCGAGCCTGGACTGCTGACGGATGTAGCATGAGCCTCGCGAGACCGACCACCGCCGCAGGCGCCGGGATCGCTCAGGGCGGCGGCAAGGCATCGCGATCAACGGCGTCCTGAACGACCGGGGAGCATCGACTCCCGCCCACGACCCGATGATCGTTGGACCATGACCGCTCCGCAGTTTCACACCCGCCTCTCGCTTGGCAAGGATTTGGAAAAGCTCGGCCTTCGCGCCGGCGACATGGTCATGGTGCATGCCGCGATGAGCAGGGTAGGGCGGCTGCTCAACGGTCCCGACATGTTCATCGATGCGCTGGGCGATGCCGTGGGGCGTTCGGGCACCATCGTCGCCTATACGGACTGGAACGGCGCCTATGACGAGTTGCTCGACGAGGACGGCCGCGTTCCTGGCGAATGGCGCGGCCATATCGCGCCCTTCGATCCCGCGATCTCCAGGGCCATCCGCGACAATGGCATATTCCCTGAATTCCTTCGAACGAGGGCGGGGGCGCGACGCAGCGGCAATCCGGGCGCCTCCGTCGCGGCAATCGGCGCCAAGGCCGACTGGCTGGCCGCCGACCATCCGCTCGATTACGGTTATGGCGAGGGCTCTCCGCTCGCCAAGCTGGTGGAGGCGGGCGGCAAGGTTCTCATGGTCGGCGCCCCGCTCGACACGATGACCCTTCTTCACCATGCCGAGCATCTCTCGCAAATTCCCGGCAAGCGCCTGCGCCGATATGAGGTGCCCTTCGCCACGCCGGCCGGCGTGGTCTGGCGGATGCTCGAGGAATTCGACACCAGCGATCCGGTCGTCCCTGGCCTCGCAAACGACTATTTCGGCGAGATCGTGCGCGCATTTCTCGCGAGCGGCGCGGGAGCGCAGGGCCTGATCGGAGAAGCGCCGTCGGTCCTGGTGGATGCGGCTTCGATCTGCAGCTTCGCCGTCGCCTGGTTGGAGCATCATGTTCGGCACGAGAGCTAGCGGCTGCGCCTTGACTCCCGCGCGCCCGCCTTCTTCTGCCTCACGGAACAAAAACCCGATGGCAATGTTGATATGGCGACAAGCAGAAATCCATGGGAGGAATTCATGCAGAAAACGCTTCAGTTCGTCTTGGTCGGCCTCGCCGCGATGAGCGGCTTGACGATCGCGCCGACCATCGCCGCCACGCAGGACATGGAATTGCGCATCGGCCCTGGTGGCGTCGGGGTTTACGACCGCGATCGCGATTTTGACCGCTATGACCGCCGCGGGCGGCGCGGCTGCGATCCCGACGATGCGCTCGACATCGCCCGCAGCGAGGGCCTTCGCCGAGCTCAGATCGTCCGCATGTCGCCCCGCAGCATCGTCGTCCAGGGGATGACGCGCCGCGGGCCGGAACGGATGGTCTTTGCCAACCGGCGCGGTTGCCCGGAAATCTGACCTGCCTGCGATAGTCGAACAATCCGCCGGCGTGGATCTCGTGCCCACCGACGGCTGGCCTTCCAGCACTGTGAACCTTGCGTCCATTCAGCGCCCCAGGTGGTTTGCACCCATGGGCACCATAGGAGGATCTATCATGATGAGCGGTCAATTGAAGGCGCTTCTCGCCGTTCTTGCCGTTGCCGGTTACCAGAACAGGGACAAGATCGGCGAGCTCCTGCGCGGCCTGCAGAACCCGCAGCCATCCGGCGCCGGAGGCCAGCAGCCGGGCGGGCTCGGCGGTATTCTCGGCAGGCTCGGCGGTTCCGGCGGCCTGGGTGGCCTTTTCGGCGGCCTGACCTCCGGCGGCATCGTCAGCGGCGGTCTAGGCGATCTCCTGAAGACGTTTCAGCAGAACGGCCATGGCGACAAGATGGAATCCTGGGTCCGCCCCGGCCAGAATGCCGACATCGATGACGGCGAGCTTGCCGAAGCGCTCGGCCCGGAAGTTTTGAACGAGATCGCCCGGAACACCGGCCTGTCGCACGAGGAGATTCTCGGCCGGCTGCGCCGCGATCTGCCCAAGGCCGTCGACGATCTGACGCCGGAGGGGAAGGTGCCGAGCGAAGAGGAGGCGTTCCTGTCATCGGCGAGCCAGGCGACAAGCTCGGGACGGCCGAGCGGCGTCTAGGCACTCTTATTCGGGTGCTGCGGGCAATGGGATGCGTAATTATCACCCTGGATGAGTTTGCTGCACAGATCGCCCCACGCTCCGTCCTCCTCGGGCTTGACCCGAGGATCCAAGCACGTCTCTACCGACGCAGGGCATGGATCCCAGGCTCAAGGCCTGGGACGACGGAGGGTGGGGTGGCGTGGGTGCCAGACACGGCCGGGATGCGAGCGTGACCTCGAGCAGTCGGCCTTGAACTGCCCCTGACAGGCAAAGAGCTCTACTTTCCCAAGTGCTTGCGAAGAAACGTGTAAACGCTGCGGATGGATTTTCCTGCCGCGTCACGATCGTATTTTTCGATATGGCCCAATACCCGCTTTCCCCGGTGAACTCCGGAGCATCGAAACCGTGATACCTGCCCTTGTAGATATTGAGCTCGATCGGCGGGCCATTGTCGCTCAGGCGGGCGAGCCTCTTCTGGCATCGTTCGGGCCGGCTCCAATTGTCCCGTTCGCCTGTTAAAATCAGGGTCGGCACCGTCGCATCGCCCCGGTCTGCGTCACAGGCGGGATAATAGGCAATCGCCGCCCGGAATTTGCGCTCCACAAGCTGCTCGTATCCGTCGATTTTCGTGGCATCCAGCGTTGCCGTGCCGCCCGCCGAAAAGCCCATCAAGGCGACGCGCCCGGCATCGACGAAGCCTGATTTCGACAGGAAATCCAAAGCGCCATAGGCGTCGAAGGCGCGATCGGGGACATGGCTTCGACAGGGATCCTTGACGTTGCGGGTGGTGAAGCTGTCGACAACAAGCACGACATAGCCCCATGAGACCAGCCGCTTCGGCCAAAGCTCCCTGACGCTCGCCCGCATGTGATCGCATCCATGCATGACGACGATTGCCGGGAAGGGGCCGTCGCCCCGAGGCCGAGACAAATATCCGAGCAGCGGCGTGCCTTGCGGCTGAGGGAGAATCTCCCCCAGTTCCCGGGCTTTGCGGATTCGAAACGGGCTGAGCTTGACGGGCACGCTTTCGAACCGCACCAATTCCTCGGCATCGGCCGGTTTTTCAGCCAGCGTGACGCCAAGGAAAGTGACAAAGCTCAGAAAAAGTCTCGCGGTTTTCACAGGCTCCTCCACCCGTGTGATCGACGGCCTGCTGCTAATATAATCCTCGATGACCGTGGATGGTATCGGTTGCCCTCCAAGTCTATGCTGACGGCAAAGGACGATGGATCGAGCGCATTCGGCCTGAAATCGATTTCCGATTGCAGGAGGTGTGCAGGCAAGTTCACTGCCTTGTTTTCTTCGGTGTCCCAACTAAGGTACCGGTGGGTTTTGATAGCATGATTTGGGGTGGGGCGAGTGCGTTTCCTGGCAGCTGCGGTGATCGCAATCCTGATGAGCGGGGAGGGGGCAGCCGCGTGTCCTCTCAATGACACGCTGAAGCTCTGCGTGTTGAACGGTCAAAACCTGGCTGCCCTGCACAGCGGCATCAATCGAGGCGATTGGACCGTCGACACGCCTTCTCCTCTCGTCAGTCCGATCTCTCAGCCTCGAACCGGCCGCGAGCTCTATACCATGTCGAGCGGGCTGAAGTTCGCCCTGTATTATCAGGAATACCGAAGCCTCTTCTCTGCCACCTGCGAGCTCGATTATTTCGGCGCCCTGGCGGCGGATCGTTCGGAGGACTTGCGGTGTTCAAGCGCCGAATTCGAAGCCTTCGAAGCGGGCCTCTCGGCAGCCTCGGTGGGTTCGGTAACGACGGAGCGCAAGGAAAGCGGCACCGCCTATCTGATAGAGGGCCAGAACACCTGGATGAAAGTCGTCGTCGTCGGCAAGCGGAACGACGTCTTGAACAGCTGGGTCGAGACGTCGGTCCTTACGCGGCGGTAGGACGGCCGGTGGATGTGGAAAGCCCGGCGTTTTCCGCCATCTCGCGGCGGTGCGCGAACCCGCCGGTCGCCCGCGACCGGCTGTTGATCACCTCCTGATGCGCCAAATCGAGGCTGCGAATTTCGTTCGCGGCTATTTCGTCGCCACGTCGTGCGATGCCCGATGCGTCTCGATCTCTCCCAGATGGTCCACCACCCACATCGCAAGCTGCAGCAGCGGCGGGGCGAGCGAATGACCGAGATCGGTCAGGCCGTATTCGACCTGCGGCGGTATTGTCGGAAAGACCGTGCGCGTCACCATTCCGTCGCGTTCCAGCGCCTTCAGGGTGCGCGTCAGCATCTGCTGGGAAATCCCGCCGATCAGCCGCTTCAGCTCGTTGAAGCGCCGCGGCCGCTCGGCCAGCATCGTGATGGCCATGATCGTCCACTTGTCGCCCATGCGGCCGAGGATCTCGTTGACCTTTCGGCAGCCGGGGTGCGTGCCGGGCTGGTTCGGAGGGGGAGGCATATGCATGTGACCAGGCCTTAAAAATATGCGTTCTTGCAGGATTGGTAGTCAACATAACATATCTGGTCAGCAAAACATACCAGCCTAAGGAGTAGGTCATGACTGACAAGAAAACGATTGCGCTGTTCGGCGCCGGCACGGGCCTCGGCGCTTCGCTCGCTTACCGGTTCGGACGCGAAGGTTATCGGGTCGCGCTCGTTGCGCGCCGCGCCGGGCCGCTCGAGGAACGGGTGGCCGAACTGGCGCAGGCGGGCATCGAGGCGGCGGCATTCCCGGCCGATCTCACCGATCTCGCCGGCATTCCCGCCCTCGTTCGTTCCATCGAGGCACGGTTCGGATCGATCGACGCGGCCGTCTACGCACCGGTGCCGTCCGACGTCAATTTCGTGCCCGCGCTGGAGCTCGATGCCGCCAAGCTGCGATCGATGGCCGATATTTTCACCTTCTCGCCGATCGAAGTGTCGCACGCGGTCTTGCCCGGCATGCTGGCGCGCGGCGACGGCGCAGTCGTCATCGTCGGTGGACTGACGGCCGTGGTCACTATGCCCGGGATGAGCGGTATCGGCCCGCTGATGGCGGCGGCGCGCAATTATGTCTTCACCCTCAACGCCGAGGCGATGCCCAGGGGCGTCTATGCCGGCACGGTGAATATCGGCGCCGTCATCGACCGCTCGGCCGGCCTTCGCGCCATGACATCGAGCGGTGCGGCGCTCGACCCGAGGCTTCCGGTGATCGATCCCGACGCGATCGCCGAGGAAATCTGGAGCCTCGTCACCAGGCGGGACCGGGTCGAAGCGATCCTGCCGCCGTTGCCGCAGGTCTAATCGGGAGAGGGTCATCGAGCCACCGGGTTTGCCCAGAGCTTCCCTTGCTCCGTTATCCTCGGGCTTGACCTGGCTTGACCCGAGGATCCACGTTGGCCTCCATCAGAACCGGGCGTGGATCCCAGGCTCAAGTGTAAAGCCCGGATACATACCTGACAGATGTTCGGAGACATGCCTGACACTCAGTCCGGGCTTTTGAGATCGATTTTTGCGACCTGAGTTGCGCCGAAGAATACGCCGTAGAGACCGTCGTACTGGAGCGGACGGATGGCGAGGCGCTCGGTTTTGAAGGCGTTGGGCACGCGCCAGAATCGCCCCTTGAAGCTGACATAGCCCTTGGTTGTTCCAACGCGGCGCACGATCTCACCGCTGTCATAGACCGGTTCGGGCAGGCGGTCGGGAAAGGGACGCGATGAGGGACGGTAGCGGCTCGCCGGCACGGCCATGTCGATGCCCTGGTGGGGGCGGTGATGGTTGTAGATGTCGCGCCAGCGGTCGAAGGCGTGTTGCGCCTGAGCGTGGCTGGCGAGCGCGGCAAAGTCGAAGACCTCCGCCTTGAGGCTGCGGTGGAAGCGTTCGTTCTTACCGCGGCCCTGAGGGTGGTAGGGCTTGGCATGGATGAGGTCGATGCCGAGCTTGAGCAGCCAGACGCGCAACCTTGTCCATTGGTTGGGCACGCCGGTGCCCCACGGCCTGCCGTTGTCGGTATAGATGGCCATCGGCAGGCCGTGGCGGCGCAGGATCGGCTCCAGCCGGCCGCGAACGGTCAGCATGCGCTCGTCGGCGCAGGCTTCGAGCCCGACGGCGAAGCGGGAATGGTCGTCGATAACCGTTAGAGGATGACACCAGAGACCTGAGACGAGCTGCGTGCGGCCCTTGAAGTCCATCTGCCAGAGCAGGTTGGGCGCCTCGCGCTCGAAGCGGCCGAGCGCTGGCTGGCCGCCCATCTGCGGCCCGATGCGGTCGTGGCGCACCAGGATGGCATGGACGGTGGAGGCAGATGGCGGCGCGGTCCCGAGATCCTGCAGCCGGCGGGCGATCTTGCGCGCCCCCCAGGCCGGATGTTCGTCGCGTATCTCCAGCACCGCGCCCTCGAGGTCGACGGCGGTGCGCCGCGGGCTCGCATGCGGACGGCGGGAGCGGTCCTCCACCGGCTCGCCTGCCCGCAGGCGCTGCAGCCAGACATAGCCTGTCTGCCGGCTGATGCCGAAGCGCTGGCAAAGCGCCGAGACATTCGCACCTTCGAGCCCCGCCAACCGGCAGAATTCCAAACGCTCATCCACAACTGACCTCGACCGCCAAACCATGCCGACCTCCCGAAAAAACATCTCGAGAGTGTCAGGCATGTCTCCGAACATCTGTCAGGTATGTATCCGGGCTTTACATCAAGGCCTGGGATGACGGAGAGTGGGGTAGCGTTTCACCAAATCCGCAGCCGGAGCGGCGCGTGGAGTTCTGGCGTCCACTTGGAAGAGAAGGCTCGATTTCACACGGGCACGAGACCGACAATCAGCGCTTGATCACCCCCCGGCAGATCATTTATCACTACCGTAAATCCAAGCTGCGAAATTTGAATCCCGAGGGATGTCGACGCTCAGTCGGCGTCGCCCTTCGGCGTCGCGCCCCTCAGATCATCGTTGATCCCTGTCCGCCTGAGCCCCTCGTGTTCGATCACATCGGGATCGAGCCGCATCGGCATTGGACGCCCACCCCTTCACAAGGAGAACTGCAATGGACGCCTCGATTGCGCCGGCCTCGCGGGCAGCGGTGGTCAAGCCGAATGACAGTGCGATTGTCGGTGCGCGTGCGCTTTATATCGGCACGGCCGGCGATGTGGCGATTGCGCCGCGGCGGGATATGGATCCTGTTATCTTCAAGAGCGTGCCGGCCGGCACGATCCTGCCGGTTCATGCCGCGATCGTGGCGCTGACCGGGACGACGGCGTCGAATATCGTCGCGCTGTTCTGAGCGTTCAGACGCGGATCCCATGGGCAGACCGAGCAAGTTCAGTCAGGCGCTGGCCGAGAAGATCTGCGATCGCATTGCCGACCGGGAAAGCCTGCGGTCGATCTGCCGCGACGAGGCTATGCCGGCGAAATCCACCGTGCTTTCCTGGTTGGCGGACGAGGACAAGGCGGCGTTTCGGGCGCGTTATGCGCTGGCCCGCGAGATCCTCGCCGACGGCTTCGTCGATGAGCTGGTCGAGATTGCCGACAACAGCAGCGATGACTGGATCGAGAAGAAGAATGCGAGCGGCGAAACCACTGGCTGGCAGGAGAATGGCGAGGCGATAAGGCGCTCGCAGCTGCGCATCGCCACCCGCCAGTGGGTTGCCGAGAAGCTGCGGCCGAAGAAATACGGCGCCAAGATCGAGCCCGAACAGGGTGTCACTGGCGAAGTCTCGCAACTGCTGGAAGATATCAATGGCAAGACGCGCGGACTTCCAAACGGCGGTTGACCGGTTTTCCGACTGGCGCTGGCGGCTGAACAATCTCTACTGGATCACCGACAAGGCGGGCAAACGCGTCCGGTTCGAAATGAACCTGATGCAGATGACCTTTTTCGAGGAGATGCATTATCTCAACGTGCTCCTGAAGGCCCGCCAGCTGGGTCTGACCACTTTCATCCAGATCTTCATGCTCGATGCCTGCGTCTTCAACCGGGACATCAGGGCGGGCACCATCGCCCATACGCTCGGCGACGTGCAGACGATTTTTCGGGACAAGATCAAATATCCCTATGACAATCTGCCGGAAGGCATTCGCAACGCCGTGCCTGTTGTCAGGACCAACCAGACCGAACTGCTGCTCGCCAACAATTCGAGCATCCGCGTTGGCACTTCGCTGCGCTCGGGAACGCTGCAGTACCTTCACATTTCGGAATATGGAAAGCTCTGCGCCAAATATCCCGACAAGGCGCGGGAAGTCCGCACCGGCGCGCTGAATACGGTGCAGGCCGGCCAGCTGGTCTTCGTCGAAAGCACGGCAGAAGGGCAGGAGGGGCATTTTTACTCGCTCTGCGAGGATGCCCAGGTCAAGCACCGCCAGGCGCTAGAGCTGACCGAGCTCGACTTCAAGTTCCATTTCTTCCCCTGGTGGAAGGAGCCGCATTATGCGATCGCGCCCGAGGGCGTCATCATCAGCGACGGTTTCGCCAAATATTTCCGTGAGCTTGCCGAGCAGGGCATCGAACTGACGGAGGGCCAGAAGGCCTGGTACGTCAAGAAGGCCGAGATCCAGCTCGGCGACATGAAGCGCGAATATCCCTCGACGCCGGCCGAAGCCTTCGAAGCGAGCGTCGAAGGCGCCTATTACGCCGATCAGATGGCGGTGGCCGACGCTGAGGAGCGCATCGGGGTTTTCCCGCATGTCGACGGTTATCCCGTCCACACCATCTCCGACATCGGCATGGACGATGCCAACAGCGTCTGGCTGTTCCAGGTGCTGCCCGGCCGGGTGAGGATGATCGGCTATTTCGAGCATACCGGCACCGGCATGGACGGCATGCTCGACGAGCTCGAGCGGCGCGCGGCCGACAATGGCTTTGTCTATGGCGTCCACAACATGCCGCACGACATCAAGGTGCGGGAATGGACGCGCGGCGGCATGACCCGCATCGAAATCATGCTGAAAGAGGTGAGGGCGCGGGGTCTCGGCACGGTGCGCAAGGTCGAGCGCGTCTATGTCCATGACCGCATCAACGGCACCCGGCGCATCCTGGCCAAGGTCGAGTTCGATCAGGCCGGCTGCGCCGACGGCATCAAATGCCTGCGCAACTACCGCAAGGATTGGGACGAGGATCTCGGCGTCTTCCGCGACGAGCCGTTGCACAACTGGGCCTCGCATGGGGCGGATGCTTTCGGCGGTCTCGCCATCATCTTCACCGGCTTGGCGCCGGAACCGCTGAAGCCCGAGCCCAAGCGGCTGCCGACCTTCCAGACGATGACCTTCAACGAATTTGCCGATGCCACCCCCAGATCCAGCGAGCGTGTTTGATGGAAGACGAGATAACGGCTATTGAGGGCGGAGAGCGCTGGGATCCGGCCAAGGTCGGCGCCCATTGGCAGCAGGAGCTCGAGCGCGCGCAGCGCTATTTCAAGTCCTGGGACGACCGCTGCGTCAAGATCGAGAAGATCTATCTCGACCAGCAATCGGACCAGACGAGCGCGGCCAAGCGCCGCTTTCCGATGCTCTGGGCCAATACCGCGGTGCTGCAGCCTGCCGTCTATGCCCGTATGCCGCAGCCGGTCGTCGAGCGCCGCTTCAAGGATGCCGATCCGGTGGCGCGCATCGCCTCCGAGCTCGTCGAGCGCAATCTGGCCTATACCGGCGACGAGGCCGACCTCGATTCGATCATGCGGGCGGTGCGCGACGATTTCCTGCTCTGCGCCCGCGGCACGGTGTGGCTGCGCTACGAGGCTGATTTCGAGCCGCTCGACATGGGTGTCCAGCCCTCGGATCCGGCTGCGGATGGCGCGTCCGGCGAGATGGGCGGCCCGTCGCTGGAGGCGATTGCCGACGAGCGCGTCTGCATCGATTACGTCCACTGGTCGGATTTCCTGCATTCGCCGGCGCGCCGCTGGAAGGATGTCACCTGGGTGGCGCGGCGCGTGCCGATGACCGACGAGGAGTTGGAAAAACGCTTCGGCCGTGAGGCGATGGCCTCCGGGGCGGCGCAAGCGGCGGCGAGCGGCAAGGGCGCCAGCCAGGCCGAGCGGGCCGAGAACGAAGGCAAGACCCATGTCTGGGAAATCTGGTGCAAGGGCGAGAACTATACCGTCTGGATCGCCGAGGGATCGCCCGTGGCGCTCGAAGTCTCCGAGCCGCCGCTGGAACTGACGCATTTCTGGCCTTGTCCGCGCCCGGCCTATGGCACGGTCTCGACCAGCTCCCTGATCCCGGTTCCCGATTACGTCTATTACCAGCAGCAATGCGACGAGATCGATCTGCTGACCAAGCGCATCAACAAGCTGACCGATCAGCTGCGGCTGAAGGTGTTCTATCCCTCCGGCGACGGCGCGATCTCGCCGGCGATCGAGAAGGCGATGCGGCCTGAAAACGACATGGTGATGGTGCCGATCCCGGAATGGGCGGCTTTCACCGACAAGGGCGGCTCGAAGGCGGTGGTGACGCTGCCGATCGACGAGGTGCAGAAGGTCATCGTCGCCTGCATGGCGGCGCGCAAGCAGCTGATCGAGGATGTCTACCAGATCACCGGCATATCCGACATCGTGCGTGGCGATACCCAGGCGTCGGAGACGGCGACGGCGCAGCGGATCAAGAGCCAGTGGGGCTCGATTCGCATTCGCGACCGCCAGGCCGAACTGGCCCGCTTTGCCCGCGATATCATCCGCCTTGCCGGCGAAATCATCTGCGATCAGTTCCAGCCGGAAACGCTGATGCTCGTCAGCGGCATCAAGCTGCCGACGATGGCTCAGAAGCAGCAGGTCGAAATGCAGATGCAGCAGATGCAGATGGCGGCGCAGCAGATGGGCCAGCCGACCCAGTCGTCCCCCGAAATGGCGCCGCCCGAATTGCCGCCGCAGCTGCAGCAGATGATGGGGCAGCCGACGATCGACGAGGTGGTGCAGCTCCTGCGCAACGACAGCATTCGCGGTTTCCAGATCGAGATCGAGACGGATTCGACGATCGAGCCCGACGAGGACGCCGAAAAGCAGCGCCGCATGGAATTCGTCCAGATGGTCGGCGGCTTCATGCAGCAGGCCGGCGCGATGGCGCAGCAGAGCCCGATGCTGGTGCCTGTTATGGTCGAAACACTGCTCTTTGCCGCCCGCGGCTTCCGCGCCGGCCGTCAGCTCGAGAGCATGCTGGAGCAGGTGGGAGGCCAGCTCTCCCAGGCGGCGAGCGCGCCAAAACCGGAGCCGCAGCCTTCGCCCGGCGAGATACTCAAGCTGAAGACGGCTGAAGTGAAGGCGGGCGCCGAGCAGCGCAAGGCCGAGCTCGGCGTGGCGCAGGCCGAGATCGAGCATCGCGCCGCCGTCGAACAGGCGCGCGGTGAAATGGCGGCGCAGGCTTTGCAGCAGATCCCGCAGCGGTTCCAGGCTGAACCGGCCTATCGATAGTTTCGAGGATCAGAGATGAGAGAACGTTATTGCCGCGTCTGCTGCGGCTGGCACGCACTCGACAGGTGGCCGCACAACTGCCTGCCGGCGCAGACCCTGGCCCGGTCGGATCTGCCGGCGCCGCATTTCGTCAGCGACAGCATCGAGATCCAGTCGATGCATGACGGCCGGCATTACACCTCGAAGGCCAAGCTGCGTTCCGCTTACCGGGCAGCCGGGGTGGTCGAGATCGGCAATGAGAAGCCGCAGCCGATCGAAAAACCCAAAGCGGACCGGAAGGCGATCCGCAACGAATTGCGGCGGGTCTACGCCGAATACAACGCCTGACGCATGTCGCCCGGAAGTGTGCAGCGGTTCCGGGACAACGACATGCACAAAGGCTTAAACGGGCATCAATCCCCGAAATAGGAACTTTCCCCATGGATATGGAAGACTTCAACGAGGCCGGCAACGGCAGCGACGATTTTGATGCGTCCGGCGAGAAGCCGGTCAGCATCCGCGACAGCCTGAAGGCGGCGATCGACACCGTCGAAGGCACAGGACCGGAGGATATCCCGGCCCGGCCGCGCGACGGCGAAAACGGCCGCTTCCTCGCCAAGGGGCAGGAGCAGGCCGCCGCCCAGCAGACGCCGCAGGCGCAGAGCCGGGAGCAGGGCGGCGAACAGACGGCCGCCATCGCCAACCGGGTTCCGCCCGGTTGGTCGGCGGAGGCCAAGGCGCAGTTCGCAAGCCTGCCGAACGAGGTGCAGGCGGCGATCGCCAAGCGGGAGCAGGAGGTCGATCGCGGCTTCCGCGTGCTGCAGGACTACAAGGGGCTCGAGGAGTTCACCCCGATCGTCCGCCGGGCCGGCATGACCCATGCCGATGTCATGCGCCGGGCGATCGACTGGGAAAACGCCCTGATCCGCGATCCCGTCAACACCGTCCTCCACGTCGCCAAGGTGGCCGGGGTCAATCTTCACGCCCTGGTCAACGGGCAGACGGGAGAGGCCCTGCAGCGCCAGCAGGCAGGGCGTGAGCTCCAGCGCCAGACCGGGCCGGTCAATGTCGAGGCCACGGTCGAACATGTTTTGCGCAAGAGGGACACCGAAACTCAAGTCGATGCCTTTCTTTCCGATCCGGCCAATGCGCATGCCGAAGACGTTCTCGACGACATGGTCGCCCTCATCAATGCGGGGCGGGCATCGACACTTCAGGACGCCTACGACGCCGCATGCTGGATGCGTCCGGACATTCGCCAGCAGTTGATCAGCCAGACTGCGCCGGCTCCCGTCCACCAACAGCATGCCCAGAGGGCCGCAGCGGCAGATCAAGCCCGCCGCGCCTCGCGATCCATCTCTGGCTCCTCCGCGCCGGGCCCGACCCGCGATGCGGCAAGAGGCCAGCCCACCTCTATCCGCGAACTCGCTGCGCGACGCCATGCGTTTTTCGCGCGGCCAAGTCTGAAAAAAGGAATGATCGATGCCCATCTCGCCGAACCTCTCTGAAATCGTCACCACGACGCTGCGCAACCGCAGCGGCACGGTCGCCGACGACGTGACGAAGAACAACGGTCTTCTCACCCGTCTGAACAGCCGCGGCCGCAAGAAGCCCGTCTCCGGCGGCCGCACCATCGTCCAGGAACTGCAGTACCAGGAGAACAGCACCTTCAAGCGCTATTCGGGCTACGACATCTTGAACGTGCAGCCCTCCGACGTCATCACCGCCGCCGAATACGACCTGAAGCAGGCCGCGGTCGCCGTCTCCATGTCCGGCCTCGAACAGCTGCAGAACTCCGGCGAGGATGCGATCCTCGACCTGCTCGAGCAGCGCATCGAGAATGCCGAAACGACGCTGAAGAACAACATCGCGCTCGACTGCTATTCCGACGGCACGGCCGATGGCGGCCGGCAGATCGGCGGCCTGCAGCTGTTGATCTCGACCTCGCCGACCTCGGGCACGGTCGGCGGCATCTCGCGCGCCACCTGGGGTTTCTGGCGTAACCAGAAATTCTCCGCCTCGGCCGATGGCGGCGCGGCGGCCACCAACGCCAACATCCAGAGCTACATGAACCGGCTCTATATGTCCTGCGTGCGCGGTTCCGATGCGCCCGATCTCGTCGTCGCCGATAATAACTTCTTCCGCCTCTACTGGGAATCGCTGCAGGCGATCCAGCGCATCACCTCGGCCGACAAGGGCATGGCCGGCTTCCAGTCGCTGCAATATATGGGCGCCGACGTGATCTTCGACGGCGGCTTCGGCGGCGGCGCGCCTGCCAACCAGATGTTCTTCCTCAACACCAAATACCTGTTCTACCGCCCGCATCGCGACCGCGACATGGCCCCGATCGGCGAGGAACGCATGAACACCAATCAGGATGCCTTCGTGCAGCTGATGGGCTTTGCCGGCAACCTCACCATGAACAACGCCTTCCTGCAGGGCGTGCTGTTCGCCTGATCGAACGAAAGGAACAAGCAAATGTCGATCGCAACCATCCAGTCCGATCGTCTTGGCGCGAACCCGTTCGTCGTCGAAGGCCCGATCGTTTCCGGCTCCGGTATTCCCGGGCCGAACTTCGCCCTCGGCGCGGTCGCCGGCGGCGATCGTGAATCCGAATGGGTCTATTGCCAGCTGGTGCTGGCCGCGCAGACGACCCTTCAGCCCGGTCAGTGGTTCCAGTGGACCAGGGATTGTGTCGCTTCGCTGCTGACCACGGCGGGCGCCGTCGTCGGCCAGCGCTGCGGCGTCTTTTCCGGTGCCGCCCAGCCGCCGACGCTGACCGGCGGCCCGCTCAGTGCCATCACCCTTGCCGCCGGCACCTATTATCTCTGGCTGCAGCGCAACGGCCAGGCGCCGTCGCAGGTGGCGAGCGCAACGGCGGCTCTCGTCGTTGCCGAAACCACCACGACCGCAGGCCAGGCGAGCGCCCCGGCCTCGGCAACCGTCGGCACCAAGGCGATCGCCAACGTCAACTTCGCCGCCGCCAACCAGACGTTTACGGCCAACACCGTCAACGGCTCCAGCCTGCTGACCGGTCTCGCCGGCCTCAGCGCCGGTTCCGGCCCGTTCATCGGCGCGGCCGTTTCCGGCACGGGTATATCGGGCGGCACGACGATCGCCGGCATCACCTACAGCCCGAACGGCGTCGTCCAGAGCATCACGCTCTCGGCCAATGCGACGACCAACGGCACCGGCGTCACCATCACGGCGACAGGCGTGCTCGAGGCGACGCTGATGCGGCCGTTTCTGTCGAAGGTGAACTAACGCCAAAGAAATCAGCGGGCGTTTCGGCGCCCGCCATGGCTACTTTCAACGCTTGCAAACTTCTCTTCCGTCATGCTCGGGCTTGTCCCGAGCATCTGCTGCCGGTCGATGCGTAGCAGATCCTCGGCACAAGGCCTGGGATGACGAGGAGGGGATGCTGCCCCCGCCCATTCCTCATCTCCCCGCCATCAACAGCGAGACCAGCACATGCCCGACAACACCGGAATCTACGCCTCCTTCAGCCTCGAGCCGGTCGAACAGACCTTTCTGACCGAGAAAGAAGGCCGGCCGATTTTTGCCGACAAGGAATTCGTCCGCATCTTCATATCAGGCGACAAGCACACCGAGGTCTATCGCGAGGTGACCGACAACGACAGGCTCCGCTTCGCCGACGCCTATAAGCGCTTCAAGGAGGGAGCTGCTGCCCGCGAGCAGCTGACCGGCACGCCGCTTTCGCAATGGCCCTATCTGAAACCCAGCCAGATCAAGGAGCTGGAGGCGGTCAATATCTACACCGTCGAGCAGCTGGCGGCGCTTTCCGACACCGCCAAGCAAAAGATCGGCATGGGCGCCAACGAGCTCACCGCCGCCGCCCGCGCCTATCTCGCCACCGCCGAAAACTCCAACGCGGCCTCCGCCTTTGCCGCCGAAAACGAACGGCTGAAGGACGAGGTGAGCCGCCTGCAAGCGCAGATGAAGGAGATGGCCGCGCGGTTCGAGGCGCTCGAAAGCGAAAGCGGCAGCAAGTCCCGCGGTCGGTAAGCAGCCTGAAGAAGGCCTGACGCTTGCCGCCCCCTCATCCGCCCTACGGGCACCGACCGGGGTTGAGCCACGGGTCTCAACCCGTCCTTCGGACCCCCGCTGGGGAGAAGAGGGAATCGAGACCTCGCGGCATAACCCCTTCGCCCCAGCGGGGAGAAGGTGCCGGCAGGCGGATGAGGGGGCTACACGGCCCACCTGTCCCGCCACGCCCACAGCAAACCGCTCTGAACCGGAGATCCCCGCATGTCGCTCCTGACCATCATTCAGAACGTCTGCGCGGAGATCGACCTCGATCCGCCGACGGCCGTCATGTCCTCGGCGGATCCGCAGATCATGCAGCTGCGCATCCTCTCCACCCGCGCCGGCCGCGACCTGATGCGGGCGCATGACTGGTCGGCGCTGATGGTGCGGCGGCAATTCCAGGCGACCGGCGCCAACCCGGAGCCGGACGAGCCGCCCGGCGACTGGGACCGCTTCGCCGCCAATGCCAGGATCTGGAACGTCTCGCGCCTCTGGTCGCTGAACGGCCCGGTGGAGCCGCAGATCTGGCAGCGCCATCAGATCCTCAATGCCAACCCGGTGCCGCAGATCTGGCGCATGGCCGGCGGCAAGCTCGACATCTACCCGAACGTTGCCGGCGAGACGATGGAATATGCCTATATCTCCGGCTTCTGGGTGGCGGTGAACGGCGGCGCCACCACCGCCGGCAACTGGGCCAACGACACCGATACCGCCCGTTTTCCCGAAGAGCTTCTCGAACTGTCGCTGATCTGGCGCTGGAAGCGGGCCAAGGGCCTCGACTATGGCGAGGAGCTCGCCAGTTTCGAACGAACCAAGGAAGCCGCCATCGGCGCCGATCGCGCCGCAAGCCCTGTCGATCTCTCGCTGCCGGCGAGGGGACAGCCCGAGAACTATTGGCCCGGCACGATCACGGTGCAGACCCCATGACCCGCACACCCGTCCCCCCGAACGGCCGCACCCGCCGCGTATCGCCAGGCAAGGACTGGATTGCGCCGATCGGCGGCTGGCGAACCGATGTCGAGATGGCGGACATGCCCGAAGACGCCGCCTTCCAGCTCGACAATTTCTTTCCCGAGGCAAACCGGGTGCGCGCCCGCTATGGTTTCCTTGCCTTTTCCACCGGTCTCGGCGCCGATGTGCAGACGGTCATTCCCTATTCCGGCGTGACCAACCGGCTGTTTGCCGCCGCCGGCGACAAGATCTTCGACGTCACGGTGGGCGGTGCGGCCGGCGCGCCCGTCGTCTCGGGGCTCGCGAGCGCCCACTGGTCGGTGCAGCAATATACCAACCCGGCCGGCCAGGAATTCCTGCGCCTGGTCAACGGCCTCGATACGCCGCTGATCTTCAACGGCACCTCCTGGACGAATAATTTCCTGGTCGGCACGGCAGCACTCGCCACCCAGAATGTCGCCGTGCGCAACACGGCCTATACGCTCAGCTTCTTCGGCACCGGCTCGGTCACGCTTTCGGGCGCCTTCTCAGGCAGCTTGAACGGGACGGGCGCCGGCAACCGCGTGTCGCTCTCCTTCACGCCAGCGGCCGGCACGCTTGTCGTCACCGTGACGGGAACGGTCACCAATGCGCAGCTGGAAAAAGGCTCGGTGGCAACCCCCTATGTCGCCTCGACGATGATCACAGGCATATCCGACGCCGCGCTGCTTGCCGCCGTCACCGCCTATCGGTCGCGGCTGTGGTTCATCGAGAAGAACTCGACCAATGTCTGGTACCTCGCCACCGACGCCGTCAGCGGCGCGGCGACGGTGCTGCCGGTCGGCGGCAACATGAAATATGGCGGCACGCTGGTGGCGATCAATGTCTGGACGATCCCGGTTGCGACGGGCCTGCAGCAATGCCTGGTGCTGATCTCCTCGGAGGGCGAGGTGATCGTCTTCCAGGGATCCGACCCATCGAGCGCGGCGAATTGGGGCCTGATCGGCACCTTCAAGCTCGGCCGGCCGCTCGGCAGCGACCGCTGCCTGCTGTCGGTCGGTGCCGATCTGGCGATCATGACGACCGACGGCATCGTGCCGATCACCAAGGCGGTGCAGCTCGATCGCGGCGCCACCAGCCTCGGGGCGATCACCGCAAGGATCGGCCCGACCTGGCGCGAGACGGTGGCGGCGGCCGGCACGAGCTCGCAGGAATGGCAGCTTTCGAGCTTCCCGGCGCGGCAGATGGCGATCGTCAACCTGCCGTCCTCCTTCGGCCCCTATCAATATGTGATGAACACCGAGACCGGAGCCTGGTGCCGCTTCGTCGGCATGCCCGCCTCCTGCTGGGCGACCTGGCAGGACCGGCTGTTCTTCGGCGCGGCGGACGGCACGCTTTACGAGGCGGAGGTCGGGGCGAACGACAATGGCGCGGCGATCGACGCGCTGATGGTCGGAGCCTGGAGCCGCTTCGGCGACGGGCTCTCGACCAAGCTGTCCAAGCTGATCGGGGTGACGGCGCAGATCGGCGTCTCGACGCTGATGTATGGCGGCATCTCGGTCGACTACCAGACCAAGGTGCCGACGGCGCTGCTGTCGTCGGTCGAGAACAATGCGGCGGCGAAATGGGGAACGGCGGTCTGGGGTGTCGCGAAATTCCCCGGCATTTCGCTGGTGCGCAAATTCGCCTCCGCCGGCGGCGCCGGTTCGGCGCTTGCGCCGACGATCCGGGCGCTGATCTCCGGCTCGTCGGGCTCCGTCTCGGAAGCCGCGGTCGTCGGCGGCTCGGTGCTTTACGAGCGGGGCGCGCCGATTTGATCGTCAGCGAACCCAGCGCCGAGATCGCCGCCTGGGTCGGGGCGAGGATCGGGGTGGAATTCCATCCGCCCTATACCGCACTTGCCCATATCGACCGCGGCCGGATCACCGCCGGCTTCGTTTTTAACGTTTGGACCGGGCACGATGTCGAGATCTCGCTCGCCGCCGACCGGCTGTCGCTGACGCTGCTGCGGGCGGTGTTCGACTATGTCACCCGCCAGCTCGGCTGCCGCCGCGCCACCTGCCGCACCCGCGCCGAGAACAGCAACGCGCAGAGGCTGCTCGCCAGGCTCGGCGCTGAGCCGGAAGGCCGCCAGCGCGGCTATTTCGGCGATTGCGACGGCCTGCTTTACGGAATCATCAAAGAGGATTTTCCCTATGGTCTCCACGCCAAAGGCCCCAAAGGCGCCTGATCCGACCCAGACCGCAGCGGCGCAGACGGCCACCAACGTCGACACCGCCATTGCCAATGCCGGCCTCAGCCACACCAACCAGTACACGCCGGATGGTTCGCTGGAATACAAGGTCACCGGCTACCAGACGATGAAGGATCAGAACGGCAAGAGCTACCAGCTGCCGACCTATTCCGCCTATCAGACCTATTCGCCCGAGAACCAGGCGATCTACGACCAGACGCAGCAGACGCAGCTCGGCCTTGCCAGGCTCGCCAACGACCAGACCGGCAAGATCTCCGGCATCCTCGGAACCAATGTCGATCTCAGCGCCGGCAATATCGACAAATATGTCAACAATCACTGGCAGTCAGGCTTCAACAACCAGTGGGACCGCGATCAGTCGAGCCTCGAGCAGAGCCTGGCCGACAAGGGCATCTCGATGGGTTCGGCGGCCTACGACAACGCCATGCGCGATTTTTCCACCCGCAAGCAGGCCGCCTCCGACCAATATCTCGGCGACATGTATTCGAATGCGCAGAATTCGATCCTGACCGAGCGCAACCAGCCGCTGAACGAGATCTCGGCGCTGATGTCGGGCTCGCAGGTGCATCAGCCGAACTACGTCAACACGCCGACGACGCAGCTGCCGAATGTCGACCAGGCTGGGCTGATCAACGAAAACTTCAACCAGAAGATGGGCCTCTACGACCGGCAGGTCGCCCAGTCCAACGCCGCCATGGGCGGCCTCTTCGGCCTCGGCGGAACACTCCTCGGCGGCTGGGCGAAATCCGACCGGCGGCTGAAGGAAGACATCAGATGCGTCGGCACGCTGGACAATGGCCTGCCGGTCTATGCCTTCCGCTACACGGAGGGCGGCCCGATGCAACTCGGCCTGATGTCGGACGATGTGCGCAAGACCCATCCGGACGCGGTGTTCGAACACGCCGACGGCTTCGACCGCGTCGATTACGAAAGGGCGGTGGGCTGATGGCATATATTTTCGGCGGCGACACCGGCAAGACGCAGAGCGACGTCAACGACCAGCGCAAGCGGCTGGCCTACGCCATGCTGCAGCAGGGTATGGATACGAGCCCGGTGCAATCCCCGTGGCAAGGGGCGGCGCGGCTTGCGCAGGCGCTGATGGGCGGGCTGGCGATCAGGCGAGCGGATCAGGAGCAGCAGGCGGGAATTCCTCAGGCTCGCACCGCGCCGACGCCTTCAACTCCGCCGGCGAAGTCTCCGGGCTTTCCTGCCGTCGTTGTTCGGCCGTAGGAACAATGCTCCATGAACCAGGCGTAGCTAGCCACTAGCGCCCGCGGGGAGCATCCCGCTTACAGCCGGAGAAACCCCTTCTGAGAGGGCTCCGGACTGAGAAGGCATGCAGTAACCCCGCCGTTCCCGCGCAATCGGCTCGTCCTCGTGCCTCAGGCAGGCGTCCGCGAGCTGTTGTCCACAAGCCCTTATCCCAACCCGATTCCCACAAGTCTACAGGAGGCTTTGATGCCAAATTATGATGGAACGCCCGTTGCCGCAGCGCCGAAGATGTCGCGCCTTGGCGCTGCCCCCCATGCGGGGCAGTCGGGTGATCTCTCGATCAACAATGTCGTGCGCTCTATCGGCCGCGGTGTGCTCGGGGTAGGTCCCTACCTCGACGAGATGAACGCGGCGACAAATGCGGCGATAGCTCCAGCTATCAATCCGTTACTGCCTGACAGCTGGAGACTGCCCGGCGACACCTATGAAGAGCGATATAATACCTCGCTTGCTATGCAGCGCGGAATGGATGAGGCGTTTGATGAGCAGCACCCCTATATCTCCGAAGGGCTGCAGGGCGTTGGAGAGGTGGCCTCTACCCTTGCCTTGCAAGGGAGTGCGCCAGGCATTGGCAAGGTAGTGCTTGGCAACGCTGGGAAGGGACTGCCGGCTCGTATTGCTGCAACCATTGCCTCAAATCTGGGAATGGGTGCTGTTGAAGGTTTCGGCGATGGGGAAGGTGGTTTAGGGAACCGAGCCGAGCAGGCCGTTCATGACGCTGTGGTGGAGGCTTTGACCGGGCTCGGTATGATGCCGGTGGAAGCCGGCGCCGAAGCTGGTCGTAAAGCTGGCGCCAAGGCTCTTGCGCGCGCGCTTCTTAAAGTACGCGGACGTTAGGAACGCTGCGCTTTGGCCGTTGCGGTGTGGAGAAGGTCCTGCAACCATGTCGTGAGGGAGGTCCGGCCCGATGAGCTCGCGGTGACCTCGGGACCTCTTGCCGCAGTACCGGAAAGGCGGCTTCCCGGCTTCTGCCGGCAGGATCCGCTGAACGATATCAGCCACCCTCAAAGGCGATTTGAATCGGTATGGCGACCAGCAGCAATGTTGCGAGCGTGATCATCAAACCGAGCGCGCCGCCCAAGAGGCAGTTGATGACGCTGAAGACGATTCCCTCGCCGTTCGCTCGCGCCTGCCTCCATCCACGGATCGGCAGCAGGAATACCGCGAGCGGCGCCCTGACAAGGATGTGGGCGACATGTTTTAAAGCGCCCGGAACATCGTTTTGACTCCGGCCGATCGAAAGTTCGGATGGCCGGAACATGCCAAGCGCATCCCATCGTCCGATCAAGAAACAGATCGGTCCTGCCGTCAAAACGCCGGCAAGAAAGATGGTCAACTCGGTCGGAAATTGACCAAGCACCCACTCGACGGGACCTTTCTTGAGCGGTGACCATGAGGCAAGCGCCACGACGGCGGCGAGTATTGCGGCGATCTTGATCGCCTTGTTCGAAGGTTCGTGCGGCTGATGATCGGTCTGCATGCCGCAACCGATACTATACGATTCAAGGCATCGCAATTCGTCGGGCCTTTTTGGAGAAAACAATGCCCAGAAACCCTTCAACCGGCGTCTATTCGAAACCCGCCGGAACGACACCATCCGTCGGCCAGGTCATCGATCCAGCCCCGTGGAACGCGCTGACCACCGATCTCGGCAACGAAATCACCAATTCGCTGCCGCGCGACGGCTCCGCGCCGATGGCCGCGCCGCTCAAGGCAGCAGGCGGCACGGTTTCGGCGCCGGGCGTCGGCTTCGCCTCGAACCCGCAGACCGGGATCTACCTCAAGGGCGGCGGAGTGCTGGGTTTCACCCAAAACGGCATCGACATCGTTTTCGATAAAGCGTCGGTCTATGCGGCGAAATCAGGCGATTACACCGCGCTTGCGTCCGACGACAACGCCGTCCACCGCTTCACCGCGGCCGCTACGCTCACCCTGACCGCTGCGGCAACGCTCGGGGCAAACTGGCACTATTGCGTCATCGCCGATGGCGGCGATGTGACGATTGACCCGAACGGGTCGGAGACGATCGACGGCGCGGCCACGCTCGTCGTCAAGGACGGCTACAGCGTCGAAATCATCTGTTCCGGCGCCGCTTTCTTCACCAACAAGCTCTTCGCCAGGATCCAGAGCAAGGCGGACAGTTCGGCCGTCGGCGATTTCGTCGTCGGGCTCGTCCCTTCCAATAACAGCAGCAGCCCAACCACCCATGTCGATTTTTCCGCGGGTTCCGCCAGGTCGGGGGCAAGCTTCGTTGCCAGCGCCGCCTCATTCACCAAGCGCGTGACGGGAACATTTGCGGCGGGAACAGGCGCGGGTGGCCTCGATGCCGGTGCCGTCGCAGCAAATGCGACATACTTTGCCTATGCTTTGCGCAAGGACACCGACCTGTCTTTCGACGTGGTGCTCTCGACCTCGGCAACCGTCGGCGGCGTCACCACAACGCTGCTCACCGGCTATACCATCGTCAAATGCATCGGCGTGGTGCTGACAGACGCCAGTTCGCTTATTCGGCAGTTCGTCATGTATCCGCGCGACGAATATACCTTCGTGACGCCGGTCAAGGATGCTGTCGGTGTCACTATATCGATGGCATCGGCGCTGCTCGCTTTAACCGTGCCGAATGGTGCTCGGATCAGAGCGAAACTTCGCTTCCAGTATACAACATCAACGACGACAGCCTCTGCTCTAATCCATGATCCAGCACAAGGCGTCCTTGTGGCTGGCATTGGAGCCGATGGCGGCAACGTCGGTGCCATCCAGGCGGCCAGCAATTATGCGATCGGCTCACAGGAAGTGTGGACGAATGTCAGCAAACAGGTCCGCCATGTCGCAGGCGCGACCGGCAGCCTGTGGATTTGGACCGACGGTTTCCATTTCCCGTGCGGGAGGAATGCATAATACCATTTGTTTCACCTCCTTGCAGTGATATTGGCACAGCCATATTTGTGGCTGCCTTCGACATCCATCCAGGGAGACGAAATTGGGATACTTGATAAAACGCGGAAAGCCGATCGACAGTGGACGGCTTAAAAAGGATCTAAACAAGCAACAGTCGATCGCTGCGGCTCGAGAGTTCTCTGAACAGGTGGAAAAAGGGACGTCTCTCCTCAATTGCCCGGCATGCAATAGTCAAACCCATCACAAACTTCTGACGATCTACGGCTTCGATTATCATGAATGCCATGGATGCGGCTCTGCCTTCGTCTGCAATCCGCCTCCCGATGAAGCCCTCACGGCGGCTTATCGGTCGGAATACTACACTGCCGCCAACAAGATTCTTTGGCGAACGACTCAATCATAGATTACCGTGTCGAGCAGATCTTCGTTCCGAAGATCGACTTCGCTATCGAGCATTCGAACCCATCGAAGAAGACCTGGCTGGACATAGGTTGTGGAGTTGGTGAGGCTCTCTCGGTGGTTAAAAGCCGAGGGTTTGAGGTCCTCGGCCTCGAACCGAATATGATGGAAGCTGAATACGCCTCTAAACGGTTCGGCATAGAGGTCCGGCAAGATTACATCTCTAAGGACACGGTTACGCGGTATCGGGGGCAATACGGTGTTATCTCCATGTTCAGCGTCTTGGAACACGTGCCTGATCCAAACCAGATCCTCTCTGACGTCTCGGCAATTCAGGAAAAAGGGGATGCGCTGATTATCGAGGTTCCACATTTCCCTTCGATCTCGACAATCAGCCAAATGACCTTTCCGAACCACATCAACCGTATGATGCACCCTCCTTTGCATCTGTTCTTGTTCTCGCTTCGAGCGCTCGAAGGCATGCTCGATAGGCACGGCTACAAGATCAACGCTGCGTGGCTTTTTGGGCAGGATTTCTACGAGATGATCAGCACGTTAGGCTTGTTCGCCCCGGCGTTAAACCAATCCAAACTGCTCGAAGCGCTATCGCCGATGATAAGCGACCTTCAAGCGGTGATCGATAACCACGATCTGAGCGACGAGGTTCTGCTGGTGGCAGAGCGAGTCTGACGACCCTCAACCCATGTCGACAATCCAAGGCGGCTCTTCGGAGCCGCCGTTTTTCAATGACTTCCGGACCAGCAGCGAATGGACAACCTCCTGAAAGCTCACACCTAGAGCGTCGCTGATGGCGCTAGCGGTGCTTTTTCATCTTCCTCGAGCCCGTCATCGAGTTCCTTTTCACAACCCGGTGTCCGGCAACCTTTACGCCCAACTCGCCATGTCGGCAGCGCAGCTTTTCGCCGCGGGGCCTGCTGGCACTATCTCGTGATCGCTGAGGGCGGAGAGCGTGACGGTCGATCTGGCCAGTTCAAAGACGATCGCTGGGGTGACGACGCTCATCATCCCAATGAGTGCTTCAAATTCATTGTTTGCAGAGGGTCGGTCTCCTTCACCGACAAGCTTGCGTCTACACTCAAAACCGCAGCGATCGCCGCGGCGCCACGCCACTTTACGACAGGGTGCCCAGAAGAGACGCTTTCGTGACGATGACGCCCGAATAAAGCCTTTGGACGCGATTTCAGCGGTCGCAATGACCTAAGGGGCCTTGATAGGCTTGCTCGCCACCACCTTGGTAGCGATGTACTGTTTTCGACCAAAACCTCGTTGTTCATTCTGACATGACTTTTGGATGTCAGATTGCTCGGCGGCGCTTTCGCTCTCGGAAGCTGCCCTTATAAAGATAGCCAACAAAATGGGATTTGATCTGGTGACGCGCATCGCCGATCGAAACGGCGGCGTTACCGGCACCAACGGAAAAGTTTACGGCGCAGACCTCTTGTTTAAGAGACGATAGCTCAGGGTAGAAAATAAAACGAAAACAAGGGCGGTTCTTCGGAGCCGCCTTTTTCTTTTCCCAAAGGAAATCCCATGCTCGTCCACAACTGGCGCGCCGTGCTGCGGCGCGCCTGGAGCGTCCGTCTCATGGCGTTGGCGCTGTTTTTCATCGTCCTCGAGCCCGTCACCAATGCCGCTGCCGCCGGGGCATCCCGCAACCTCTACGTCCAGCTCGCCGTATCGGCAGCGTCGGGCCTCCTCACCGCGGCGGCGATCGTCGCCCGTATCGTCTTTCAACAGCAAATCTCAGGAGAACTGAATGGCAAATCGCCTTCAGAAGGGTAGCGCCGCGGCTGCCATGGCCGTGGCACTCGTCGGCGGCTTCGAGGGGCTGCGGCAGAATGCCTATCCGGATCCGGCGACAAAGGGGCCGCCCTGGACCATCTGTTATGGCAGCACCAATGGGGTGAAGCCTGGGGATCGCAGGACGGTCGAGCAGTGCAAGGCGCTGCTGGCGCTGGAGCTTCAGACCTATGCGCGCGGCATCGAAAGCTGCGTGCGCGTGCCGTTGCCGGATGCGCGTTTCGTGGCGCTGACCTCGTTTGCCTATAATGTCGGCGTCAAGGCGGCCTGCGGTTCGAGCGCGGTCCGGCTGATCAACCAGGGCAGGACGGCCGAGGGCTGCGAGGCGCTGTTGAAGTGGAACCGCGCCGCCGGCATCGCCTTTCCCGGCCTGACGCGCCGCCGGCAGAAGGAACGCGCCTTCTGCCTGGAGGGCAACTGATGTTCGGCCTCCTCGATACGCTGAAGATGGCCGCCGGCATCGCCGCCGGGCTCCTCCTCTATCACCTCTATGCCGTTGCGATCGGCTATCCCTCCGCAGAGCGTGAGGCGCGCGCCGGTTATGTGGTGCTGGCCGAGAAGACTGTCGCCGAAGCCAAGGCGGCCGAGATGGAGCGCCAGCGCGACGCGGCGGCCCACGCCGGCGAAGAGCATCGCAAGCGGCTGGAGGCGGCCAAGGCCGCGGAGCAGGCCGCCAGGGACACATTGGAAAACGAGATCCAATCCTATGAACTCGAGTTTTCGCAAAAGAACCGCGCTTGCGCTGTCACTGCTGCTGATCGTCAGTGGCTGCTCCGCCACTGAGCGGCTGGACAGGGCAGCGCGCGCCAAAGGGCAGGCGGCGGCCGGCATCGTGCTGCCGTCGCTGCCCGACGATCTGAGAAGGCAGGAAGCCCATGCGCCCGTGCGCGAAGGCGAGACGCTGATCGCGATCCTCGCCCGTGAGCGCCAGGCGCTCGACCGCGCCAATGCCCGCCAGGGGCGCACAGTAGAATTCTACGACGACCTCACCAGCCGATACGGAACACGCCGATGATGAATGCCATTTCGCTTGCCCTTGCCAATCCGCTGCTGAGCGGGACGGGCGGCAGTGCCGGAGATCCCGACCGCTACATGTTCTTTGCCACCCGCAACCGCATGCCGTCGGGCGGCATCGTCACCGCCGCCGCCGGCACCAATTATGTCTGCAGCAAAATCGTCATCGGCACGCCGCAATATAAGACGCGGACCTTCCGCTTCCACCTTTCCGGCTTCGCCTCGACGGAGGGCGGAAACTCGCCGCAGGAAACCATCGTCACCGGCACGATCGGCGCACCCGGCAATTCGGTCATCGCCGACGCCATGTTCATCCGCGTCGCCGGCATCTTCTACCAATGCAGCTTCGCCGGGTCGAACACGGTGACGGTCGCCGACCAGGCGAACGGCGCCTGGACGGACGAATTGACCATTCCCGACGTTTCGCCGGAAAGCGAAATCGAAATCTGGCTGTTTTATCACACGGCCGTCGGCGAAAAGGTGTGGCCGGTCTACCGCATCCAGAAGCATCGCGGCGAACGCGTGTGGGGTGCGAGCGATCACGCCACTCTGCTTGCTTTCAAGGATACGCCGCTCGCTGACAGCACCGCCGCCCTCGATGTGAACTATGGCCAGCAGGCGCAGCCGCAATATTGGGGGGCCGATTTCATGGTCGCCAAGGGCGATTGGGACGGAAGGCCGGTCGCCCTCGGTTTCGTCGACAGCATCGGCGAGGCGCGCCAGGAATATTCTTCCGCCGCCGACAGCCGCGGCAATCTCGGCTGGTTTCGCCGCTGGCTCGACAAGGACGGCGGCGCCGGACGAATTCCGCATTGCCTGATCGGCATGCCCGGTGCCGGATCGGTGCGCGAATACACCGGATCCGGGTCATCCATCGCAACCCGGCGAAGGGATATCGTCCGCGAGATCAAGACGTTCAACGGCAACAAGCTGCCCTTCACCGTCATCGCCAACCAGATGGGACAGAACGATACCTCGACATCCTACAGCACCTGGTTCAACACCAATTACCGGGGCCTGGTCGGGCGCCTGCGCACGGAGTATGCCGGCGTCAGGATCGTGGCGTTCCCGCCGCTCGGCCGCACGACGATCACGCGCAACGTCACCCTGACGTCGGTCGGAACCACTGCGACCGCGACGATTTCCAGCGGGCTTAACGGGCTCGCAACAGGGCAGACCGTCAGTATTTCAAACGCAACGCCGACGGCCTACAACGGGAACTATGTGATCACCGTCACCGGTGCGAATACCTTCACCTATGAGTTCGCCGGCGGCACGTCGCCGGCAACCGGATCCATTACCTGCAGCGATCTCGGCTTGCGGGCCGAGTATCAGGTCTATGGTGCCAACAACACCTGGCCCTCGGACGGGACGGACGCTTCGGGCAAATGGCGGCTGCACGATGATATCATGGCGCAGACATTGGCCTGCTGCGACGCTGCGATCGACACCTATGGAGCGTGGGTCTCGCCGTCCAGAGGCGGCGTCTGGCCCGGCATGCTGGAGCTTCCGAGCACGACGTTGACCGCGCAGGCCGGAACGGACGGGGTTACCACCTACAACACGATCGTCGTCGCCGATGCCAGCCTCTTCAGGCCGGAGCAGACGCTGCACATATATTCGGGTCCGGATGGCGTCGCCCGTGTCAGCACCCAAGTCGTCGGCAGCATCGCCGGCAACGTCATCACCTACCAGGGGGCGAGCGCCGCCATCCTGCCGGTCGGCTCGGTGGTGCGGCCGGCGCCGACGGTCGGAGAGCTCTCGCCGCTATCCTTCATTCACCCGCAACCCATCATGATCGACCGCATCGCCGGCGGCATTCCGCAATCCGAAAAGCTGAAATTCAATTCGTAATAGGGTGCCGATATGACATCGAATGACGATATCCTGCGCGCTCTCGGGCGCGTGGAGGGCCGGCTGACCGGGATCGAGGAAAACGTCGCGCTGCTGCGCCAGGAGATGAGCGACGAAAAGGCCAATGCCCATGATTTCAGCGCGGTGATCCACAAACGGCTCGACGAGCAGACAAGGCAGATCGCCCATCTCGATACGAGGGTGGCGATCAGCGGCGGCGCCGATCAGCAGATCCGTACCGAGTTCAGGACGCTCAAGGAAACAGTCGAGAAGAACCAGGAGACGGTCGGACCGGCGCTCGAGGAGTGGAAACGGATGAAATCGATCGGCTACGGGATTTCAGGCCTGATCGCCTTTGCCGGGCTGACGACCGGCGGCATCATCGCCTATGCCAGCGACGGGGCGGTGGCGGCGCTCAGGCATTGGTTGAAGATCAGTTGACGTGAACGCGGCAATCTCGCTGGACCAATCCCAACCAACAGCGATCTCAGTACGCAAACAGACATTTCCAAATTTTAGACGTTGCTAACGAACCAAACCGCCGGGTGTTTGTTATCCCTCTCAGGAGGAAACAGACATGAAGAGCATGAACAATCGCCAAGTTCGCATTCCCGGTCCCCGGGAGCATGATGTTGCAGAGCATTGCCGCAAGTTTGGGATTGGGCCGGCGGAGGAGAAGAAGCTGAAGAAGCTGCTTGGCTCTCACGCGCCGTTGCATGAGATCCAGGCCAATGCGCCGCCGCGCCAGCCGAAATGGCGGTGAATGCATGCGGCCGAGCGGTCTGATTTCCGAATGCGGAAGCAGAAAAGACGGCCTGGATAGATTGTGCGCCGAAGTTTTACTCGGGAAGCGCGACTATCGGTAACGGAATATTTCCACATCGAGAAATAAGTTAGGAAATACTCCGTCGTTCAAGTATCTCCGCCGGGAACTTCCGGCACGAGCCAGTGTTTTGATCGCAGGGCCGCGTGGCAGGTTTTCGTCTCCTGTACACCCCTGCTACCCCTGCAGGCGCTGCGCGGCCCACTGAGACATACAGTGGCGTGCGGTCGCGCGCCGCACCGTTTAATGGCGCAGCTCGCGCGACAGCATCAGAATGTAATCGTCGGCAATATCGGCGACCACCATGGCCGCTTCCGCCGGCGGAAAGCCCCAGCCGACAGCCTCGGCGACAATCTTCATCACATGCGGTTCAAGCGCCTCGCGGCAGTCGGACAGAGTTTTGACATGCGGGCATTTAGCACGAAATTCCACGACATTGCTCATGGCATACCCTCCGTTTGATGTTGCTACGCCCTTGATGCATGAAGCCGGTCTTCCCTGGGAAAGGCGGGCTGCGGGTCCGGTGAGCCATCCCGGACAATGAGTAATCGTGAAAATACGATGGCATAGGGCGGCACGCATTCAAGCTGATGCTGATATTAAGGTAAGCCGGTAGGGTTAATTCGTCCGGCGGCCGCCGGTCAGCGCCCGCCCGCCTGTCAGGCAATGGCGCAACCTCTTGTTTCCCTGTCGCTTTCCGGCACGAAAAACCGCCGGTCTCGCCGGATTTTGCCCGGAAGTATCGAAATTTACCATGCGCGGCGGCAGGAATGGCCCGGAGGCCGCAGCCTTGTGCCGGAGCGGGACGGAGACAAGGAAAAGCCCGTCTCACGGGCTTCCCATCTCCAATTTCGGATGTCGCAACGCGCAGCCGCTTCAGGCCGCGGCAAATGGCACGGCGACGAAGGTCTTGTTGCCGTCGCGCTCGACGAGCAGCAGCACCGATTTGCGGCCGGCCTTGCCGGCTTCGGCGATCGCGGCCTTGACATCGCGGGCATTGTGCACCGGCCGGTCGTTGACCGAGACGATGACGTCGCCCGACTGGATGCCGGCGGCGGCCGCCGACTTGTCCGGCTTGACGCTGGCGACCACGGCGCCGCTCAACGACCGCGGCAGGTCGAGCTGCTGGCGCACTTCGGGCGTCAGGTCGGCAAGGCCGATGCCGAGGCTCGGCTGGCCGGAGGCCTGGCCCTGCGCTTCCGGGCTTGTCGCCGCGGCCTGTTTCTGGCCGTCGGCATTGGCGCCGACGGTGACCTTGAGGTCGATCGTCTTGCCGTCGCGCCAGACAACGAGCGATTCCCGCGTGCCCGGCGACAGATCGGCGACGAGCCGCGACAGGTCCTTCGGCGTCTTGACGGCCTCGCCGCCGACCGAGGTGACGATGTCACCGGGTTTCAGACCGGCCTCTGCGGCCGGCGTATCGGCGGAAACGGCGGCCACCAGCGCGCCGCCGGTTTTGTCGAGGCCGACGGCATCGGCGACGTCCTTGGTGACCGGCTGGATCTGCACGCCGAGATAGCCGTGATCGATCGAGCCGTTCTTCTCAAGCTTGGCGACGATCGCCTTGGCCTCATCGGAGGGAATGGCGAAACCGACGCCGACGCTGCCGCCGTTCGGCGAATAGATGGCGGTGTTGATGCCGACCACCTTGCCGTCGCGGTCGACGAGCGGGCCGCCTGAGTTGCCGTGGTTGATCGGCGCGTCGATCTGGATGAAATCGTCATAGGGTCCGCTATGCAGGTCGCGGCCGCGCGCCGAGACGATGCCGGCCGTCACCGTCGTGCCGATGCCGAAGGGATTGCCGATCGCCAGGATCTGGTCGCCGAGCTTCAGCCGGTCGGAATCGCCCCAGGCGATGGTCTGCAGCGGTTTGCCGGCGGCAATCTTCAGGACGGCGACATCGGATTTCGGATCGGTTCCGATCAGCTTGGCCGGCAGTTCGGTGCCGTCGTCGAGCGTCACCTTGATGTCGAGGGCATTGTCGATGACATGGTTGTTGGTGACGATGACGCCGTCGGGGCTGATGATGAAACCGGAGCCGAGCGCCATCGCATGCTGCGAGGGCTGATTGTGCGGCGCCTGCCGGGGCAGGGGGATGCCCTGATCCTCGAAGAACTGGCGGAACTGCTCGTCCATTGGCGATTGCTGATCGGCGCTGACATCGGTCGTCCTCATCGTCGTGGTGATGGTGACGACGGCCGGCTTGTCGGCCTCGACGATCGCCGCGAACGAGCCGCCTGCGGCGAGAATGCCGCCGGTATCCGAAGGCGCGGCAAAAGCCTTGGACGTGTTGATCGCAAAAGGCAGGCAGGCCGCGCCGGCGATGATGGCGGCTCCGACGAGCGCGGCGGTGCGGTGTTGGCGGAGGATAGGTGACATGGCGGTAATCCCGTGGGCGGTCGCCCCTTGGAAGACTATTGGCTTTTGATGGCGTCGTGGTTCCATGTCATGGACCTGGCGTCGGATGGCGTAGGGCGCCAATTCCTCCTGAGGACACGCGCAGTCGTCGGGGGCGGCGGCCTGGCGAATGGAAGAATTCGCGCTCGCCTATTGATATGATCCCGTCGAACCGATTTACAAATTAAATATCGATCATGTTTATATTGCCGATTTGTAAGGTTTGACTTGGGTTTAACCTTCATTTGCGGCCGCTGCTCAGGGTGGCTACGGCGCATCGGCAATTGCCGGCTGGTTTCTCTCCGGCCTCATCGCTTCCGCTCTGATTTCCATCGAAAATAAACGGCTTATTGCCGGCGGTTGGTGATCCGCCCGTCGCTTGCGCCCGTAATTGCCGGCAGACGATTCCGCCGCCTGCCGGGAACAGGTCGCGACCAGAAGATGTTAGTGGACTCTAAATTATTTCTTCTGCAGAAAGTAAGGGCGGAGAATCGCCGAGTCCCGCAGCGGCAGACGGGGAGGCGATGAGCAGGTCGGTGGAGCGGGGGAGGAAGCCGAGGCGCGGCGCGCCTGTGAAGCTCAGCGATGTGGCGAAGAAGGTGGGCGTCAGCCCGATCACCATCTCGCGCGCGCTGCGCAATCCCGAAATCGTCTCCGAGGATCTGCGCGAGGAGATCCTGCGCGTCGTCGAGGAGATGGGCTATATTCCCAATCTCGCCGCCCGGGCGCTGGCCGGCCGCCACAACGGCATCGTCGCCGTCATCACGCCCGCCTTGCACCAATACGGCTTTACCAGCCTGATGATCGGTATCGAGGATCGTTTCCGCGATACCGATCTCACCGTGCAATATTCCAATACGCTGCGCCATGCCGAGGGCGAGGCCGGACTGTTGAAATCCTTCCTGACGCAGAAGCCGGCCGGCGTCATCATTGCCGGCGCCGAATCCTATCGCGATCTTCTGCCGCTGATCGACAATGCCGCCTGTCCCATCGCCCATGTCACCGATCTCAGCCAAGAGCCGCAGAAGCTGGTCGTCGGCCTCGATCATTATACGGCAGGCGCCGAACCCACCCGCTTCCTGTTGTCGAGGGGCTACAAGAGGATCGCCTTCTTCGGCCGCGGCGCCGATGTCCGCTCGCGCCGGCGGATGGAAGGCTATGAGGCGGTGATGCGGGAAGCCCGGTGTTTCGACCCCGCTCTCATTATCGGCGGCGATGCGCCAAGCCGCACCGGCCTCGGCCGGGAACTGTTTGCCCGCCTGATCGAGCGCGTGCCCGATGTCGATGCCGTCTTTGCCCAGAGCGACGAACTGGCGCTCGGTGTCCTTATCGAATGCAAGGCGCGCGCCATCCTCGTGCCGGAGGAGGTCGGCATCTGCGGCTTCAACGATCTGGAATTCTCGGCCTTCATCGAGCCGTCGCTGACGACGGTATACATCCCGCGCCAGGACATCGGCTACCGCGTCGCCGACATGTTGCTGCGCGCCATCCGCGACGAACCGTCTGATGAAGACAGGGTCGATTGCGGTTTTTCGATCATCCCGCGCGGTTCGACACGGTAATCTTTAAAGACACCGCGACAATAGCGCGGAGCCGAGCTCTGCTGAAGCTGGCGCTAGGCATCCTCGGGATTGTTCCGTATATGGACATAATGACAATCAGTGTGCTGGAAAATGGATAAGATAGGCTTGTCATTCGACAGAATGCGTACCTTTGTTCGCGTCGCCGAGCGTGGCAACCTGTCGATGGTCGCAAAGGAGCTGGGCGTCGGCCAATCCACCGTGACGCGGCACCTCAATGAACTGGAGGAGGCCGTCGGCGTGGCCCTCCTCAGCCGCACCACGCGTCGCGTCACCCTGACGGAAGAGGGCAGCCGCTATTATGCCAACTGCCTTCAGATATTGCGCCTGGTCGAACAGGCTGCTGAAGAAGCCAGAGATGCACGTCGGGCCCCCGCCGGCGCTGTTCGTCTTTCCTGTACGGCAGCACTCGGCGTCATGCATGTCACGCGGATGATCTTTGCCTTCCAGGACAGGCATCCTGATATCCGCATCGACCTCAACCTGACGGACGAGCGCATCGACCTGGTTCGCGAAGGCGTCGATGTGGCGCTGCGTCTCGGACCGCTCGCCGACAGCTCAATGAAACTTCATGCGGTCGGCGAGAGCCAACGGCTGCTGGTCGGCGCTCCGGCTTATCTGTCCGCCCGGGACGGCCGGAGCGTCCCGCCGATCTGTCACGCTACGAAACCGTGGTGATGTCCAACGTCGCGGGCAGCAATCAGCTCCACCTTTTTTCTCCGGATGGCACCAGCCTGATGATCCCGGTCAGTGGTCGGTTGCGCGTCGATCACGGGCTTGCGGCGCGCGAAGCCCTTGCCGCCGGACGTGGCATCGGTCCTACACATCTCTGGCTGATTCACGATCTTCTGGACGATGGCCGGCTCGAGGTCGTGCTCGGAGACTATCGGCCTTCGCCGGTTCCGGTGAGCTTGCTGATTGTTCCCGAGCGTGCGGCCATTGCCCGTGTTCGGCTCCTCGTCGACTTTCTTGCCGCCGAGATCGCCAAGCTGCCGGGCATCCGGCCATCGTAAGTCTTTGTTTTCAAGCATGTCGTTATCGCGAGACAGGCTTCAAGCTGCGAAAGACCGCTTGTCGCCGCGCCACTCCGACGTCCGCAGAAACTGCTCCCAGTTGAGCGTCTCGGGAGCCAGGCGCCGGCTCCATTCGAGATCGTGCTCCTTGCCGAAATAGCCATACTCGACGGCATATTCGACCATCCCGAGAAGCTCTCGAACGAAAAATTCGTTGGCGGCAAACTCCGGAAAATAGTTGAGCAGGCCCTCCCTGTCGAAAGCGTTCCGATACTCGGCCTTGCGGCCGGTCACGCGTTGAAAGGTTTCGACCATCTGCCGCGGAGAAATGATCTCGCCGACGACCGGCAGCGTTTTGCCGTTGTAGCGCTCGGGGTTTGAGAAGATCTCGAGGACAACAGGCCCGGTCGCCGTCAGCGGATCGACAAAAGGTGCTGCGAAATCTTCAGGAAGATAAATCGGCAACAGCAGGGTGTCGCCTTCCATGCGCGGCGCATAATATTCGATTAGGTTGGTGTAGAAGAATGCCAGCATGATGAAGGAATGCGAGACCGGCAGGCCGCGAATGTGATCTGCAACACTGGCCTTATCGGTAAAATGCGGGGCATATTTCGTCCCACCGGTGATCTTGTCGACATTCTCGAGCGTGCTGAACACAATATGCCCGACGCCGGCCTCCACGGCCGCATCCGCCAATTGCCGGCCGAGAGGCGTCTCGATTGCCTCCGGCGCGGCGATCGGCGGCGTCATCACAAACGCGCCATCCGCGCCCTTGAAGGCGGCAACGAGATCCTCCTGACGGCCGAGTTCGAGAGGCACGGTGACGATCTCAGCGCCGAGTTTTTTCAGACGTAAAGCTTCCGGCGAATCCTGTCTGCGCGTGAAAGCGCGGACGCGGAAGCGCTGGCTTTCAAGAAGTGTCGCAACGACGCTGCGTCCCTGTTTGCTCGTTGCACCGGCAACCGCGATCAACGGCTTGGTGTCTGTAGACATGGCTTTCATCCTTTCCTGTTGCTCGCCGCCGAAGAGTTGGCAGGCGTCTTTGCAAGGAGGGGCGGATGGTCCATGCCGACCGCCCTGCCTCGACGGTGGAAACACTATCGAAACAGGAACTATGGTTATAGACGGATGGAATGCATAAGATAATGCCATTTTATGGATAAGTGGGCGTTGCGGCTGATCGGAAACACCTGCTGAGCCACATCACTTTTCGCAAAGCCGCCGGCTGCCGGAATATGGCTGATAGGTACAATCGGATGGGCGAAAGGAGCGGTAACTGCGCGAACAGGCGGTGATGTTGCAGGACTGCGGTGCGACGCCTTCACCATCGACGACTGCTTCCGTCGATCGCGCGCCGTTTAGCGTTCGTTCGCTCGCCGCTTCGCGCATGAAGTCCCGCCAAATATGCGCCGGCAGGCCCCCGCCCGTTACCCCCTTCATCGGCGCGTCATCATCATTGCCAACCCAGACACCGACGACGAGCGCGTCCGTGAAGCCGACGAACCAGGCATCACGATTGTCCTGGCTCGTGCCGGTCTTACCGGCCGCAAAGGTGCCGGGATCTGCGCCACGTCCAGTGCCGTGCTCGACCACCAACTGCAGGAGGCCGAGGAGATCCGACTGGTAGGGTGAAAGATCGACATGCGGCTTTGATTGTTGGCCAACGCGAAACCTCGTGGGCTGCCCGGCCGCCTGGAAGTCGATGATGCCCCAGGGCTTGACAGGGGCCCTGCCGAGTTGGACGGACGCATAGGCGCTGGTGAGGTTAAGCAGATTTACTTCGGACGTGCCAAGTGCCAAAGACGGCGTGTTGGCCAGGGGCGCATCGATGCCGAGTTCGCGGGCTGCGGCAATCACATTGTCCAGACCGACCTCTTCGGCAAGCGTCACGGACGCGGCATTGAGCGATCGCGCGAAGGCCTCGGCAAGCGTTACCCAACCGCGATAGTCGCCGCCGGAATTTTCCGGCGACCAGCCGTTGATGTCTATTGGCGCGTCCAGAACCGAGTCAGACAGAGTGAGCCCAGCCTTCAACGCTGCGTAATAGACGAACAGCTTGAAGGTGGAACCCGGCTGGCGCATCGCAGTGACGGCACGGTTGAACTGGCTCGCCTTGTAGTCGCGCCCGCCTACCATCGCAACGACCGCGCCCTCCGGTGTCATCGCAACCAAGGCGGCTTGCGACGCGCCGACCGTCTTTCCCTCGCTGTCCAGGGCTCTTTTCACGACCCGTTCGGCGATCTGCTGCAACTGCGGCACCAGCGTGGTGCGCACCGAAGTCGAACCTGGCGAGGCGCCGGCGATTTCGCTTGCCTGCGGCGAAATCCAGTCGGCAAACCAGCTTCCGGAGCGCGGCGTCGGCGTCGTCGGGTGCAGGCTGGTAAAGCTCGTCTTAGCCTCCGCCGCCTGTGGCGCGGTGATCTTGCCATTGGCCGCCATGGCGTCGAGAACGACCATGGTGCGCTGCCGGGCGCCTTCGAAATTGTCGATGGGATTCCATTGGCTCGGCGCCCGCAGCAATCCCGCCAGCATCGCCGACTCCGGCAGGTTGAGGGCGCCGATGTCCTTGTTGAAATAGATGCGCGCGGCGGCAGGCATGCCGGTGGCGCCGGCGCCAAGATAGACGCTGTTGAGATAGCGCGTCAGGATTTCCGCCTTGCCGAGCTTCCACTCCAGCCAGAACGCGATGACGACCTCCTGGATCTTTCGTTTTATGGTCCGGTCGCTGTCGAGGTATTGCAGCTTGATGAGTTGCTGGGTGATGGTGCTGCCACCTTCCACCACCGAGCCAGCCTCCAGGTTGCGCAGCAGCGCCCTCCCGATGCCCCTGGGATCGACGCCGAAATGGTCCATGAACCGGCGATCCTCGATCGAAAGGACGGCATCGATCAGATGGGGCGGAAACTGCTCGTATCGGGCATATGGCCCTTGATAAGGCCCCTGTCTCACCAGCGGCGCACCGTCAGCGGTTTCCAGCACTACGACCGGCTTTAGCGTTCCATCCCGGATTTCGCTCCAGGGCACGTCTTTCAGGGCCCACACCAGCACGCTTCCGACGAGGAGGCAGACAAGAAGGATCGACCCGAGAGCAAATTTCCGCCAGCCCGCAATGAAAGATGCGCTCCGTCGATCTTCACGCGGCCTTGAGCGCCGATCGCGAATGCCGCGCCCGGCTTTGACCAAGGCTGTCGTCATCCATTTGTGGGGCGCCGACGCTATTCCAGGCCGCGCCGACCTCCTGAGCTTCGTCCCCCAAAACATTGCGGTCGTTTTGATCTTTGCCAAGGCAGAACTTGCCTGCACATCCTGGCGTATCGCACGCAACAGAGTTCTGGCGGCCTGCCTGGTTTGGTCGAAGGATCCATGGACCGGCTGCGGGTCGTCGACTTGGGTGGTCGGCGAATCCAAGGCGGCCGGCGGCGCTGCCGAATCCAGGTTCTGATTGCGACCCGAGCTCGAACCGCTAACGCTTTCACCTGTGGATTTGGGAGAATGGGGCATCGGTTACCGCTAAAAAAGCCAACGCAGCATGACCGTTATAGACGGGTGATGCCGAGTGTTCTACCGCAAAAGGCCCCACGGACTGCTGCTATGACAATGACAGCTCAAAGGGCGACTTGGGAAGCTACCGATATCAATTCCTGGGAATTCGGTGCCTTGAACGTCTGGACCCCAGGCTCCAGAACTTCCGTGAAGCTCCAGCGTACGATGCCCTCCCGGTCGATCAGGAATTGACCGACAAGCTGTCCCTTGTCGGCAGTCATCATTTGCCGATCGGCCTCGGTCATTGGATATCCTTCCTTCTCGTTGATAAATTCATCCATTGCCATCGGGTTCATGGGCTCGGGCAACTCGCCCGGAAGATCGATCCGTATCGCCATCACCGTGTCGATGCCGACCTCGGGTAAGCCGAAGGCTCGGTGCGAAGCCTTTATCGGGTCGGAAGCTGCAAGAAGATCGGGTATGGGATGGTAGCGGAAATAGAGCCGCGCGCGTTCGACCGGGGTATTTACCACAGCCAGGGACTGGACGCCTTTCTCACGCAGCATCGGGTTGAGATAGGCCATGGCCGCGACATGGCGCCGACAGAACGGACAATGCAGGCCTCGAAACAAACCGATCAACAAGGGGCTGCGGCCACGAAAATCATCAAGTGCGATCTTCCCCTCGCGCGAGATCGCGTCAAACACAACATTCGGGACCGGGTCGCCCGGTTGCAGCGGATGGTCGACATGGAGCGTGGACATGGAGAACCTCCTCGCTCGGGGATCAGTCGAGAAAAGGCGCCACGTGCTTCGAGGTCGAGATTGAACGTTGCAAGGCCTGACCTCTCGTCTTACCGCACCGCCAGGATCCGACCTAAGAATGGGCCCACATTGGCCGGCGGGCAAGCGTAAACGGTGAATCGTGGACTAAAAGGTCGCTTTTCTGCAAACCCCTCTTTTGTAGGGGCGGCGGTAGGGGCCGACAAAAGGAAACTGAAGCTGAGGGATCTGCCGTTTTGCCTTCGAGCAACGTGGGCCGTGTCGCCGAAGTGATACAGCATTAAGCCGCAACAGCCGCTCAAATACGGACCTGCCGACTTTTCGTTGAGCCTAAGGCCTCGCAAAAGGGGCCGGTCTTGCCGGCCCCTTATCTCCTGTCAGATATCGCTTGCGGCACTCGACCAAAGGTCGGCCGCTTCGGCCGCCGTCATGCGGCGCACCTCGGCCTCGTGGCTGCGGCTGGCGAAGAGTTCGCTGGCCATGATCTGCTCGGCGAGATCGGCCGGCAGCGAGAGGATGACGCGGGCGTCGCCATTGTGCAGGCCGCCGAGTTCGCTGCGTTTGCCGGTCACCATGCCGCCGGCGACCGTGTTGTTGGTCTCCGGATCGATAAAGATGAAGGAGCCTGACTGGCGGTTCTGCTCGTAAGGGTCGAAGATCGCCGCTTCGTCGAAGGAAAGCCGCACCTTGCCGATCGCGTTCATGTAGAGCCGCTGGGCGGCGTTCCAGGTGCCGGTCTTCAGTTCCAGCTGGCTTAACGGCTGCACCTGGACGCGCTGGCGGCGCGAGCCGCTCTTCAGCCAGTAGCGTTTGCCGGGCTCGATGCCCTCGGGCTGCAAGGCGACGATCTGCGCGTCGAAGGCGAGGCCGACCTGCGGCTGGGCGTCGATCGAGACGATCATGTCGCCGCGGGCCACGTCGACCTGGCGGTCGAGCACCAGCGTGATCGCATCACCGGCGACGGCGGCGTTGCGCACCAGATCGAAGGTGACGATCTTGGAGACATTGGCGACCATGCCGGACGGCAGGATCATGACGCTGTCGCCGGGTTTGACCGAACCGCCGGCAACCGTGCCCTGATAGCCGCGGAAGCTTTCGCCCGGCCGCGACACGCGCTGGACCGACAGGCGGAAGCCGACCGTCTGCGACGAGCGTACGGTGGCAAGCTCCAGCGTCTCCACCAGCGTCGGGCCGCTGTACCAGGGCATGGCGGCCTGGCCGGGATAGACGACGTTTTCGCCCTTCAGCGCCGACATCGGAATGGCGGTGATCTGCTTGACGCCGAGCGACAGGGCAAATTCCCGGAAGTCGTGGCTGATCTTGTCGAAGCCGGCACGGTCGTAGCCCGTCAGGTCGATCTTGTTGACGGCGAGCACGAACTGCTTGATGCCGAGCAGCGAGGCGATCGTCGCGTGACGGCGCGTCTGTTCCAGAATGCCGAAGCGCGCGTCGACCAGCAGAATGGCGAGGTCGGCGGTCGAAGCACCCGTCGCCATGTTGCGGGTATATTGCTCGTGGCCGGGCGTGTCGGCGACGATGAAGGAGCGCTTGTCGGTCGAGAAATAGCGATAGGCGACATCGATCGTGATGCCCTGTTCGCGCTCGGCCTGCAGGCCGTCGAGAAGCAGGGCGAAGTCGGGCAAGCCGAGATCGTTCTGCTTGCCGGTGGAATCGCGCTGCAGCGTGGCGGCCTGGTCTTCCTTCACCGCCTTGGTGTCCCAGAGCAGGCGGCCGATCAGCGTCGACTTGCCGTCATCGACACTGCCGCAGGTGATGAGCCGCAGCGGGCGCGAGTTCGCGCTGGGCCTTCTGCGACTCGGCCGCGGGCAGGCTGACGGCGGTTGCGGCCGAGACGGCGGTGTTGGCTGCGGTCATCTCAGAAATATCCTTCACGCTTCTTCTTTTCCATGGAGCCGGACTGGTCGCGGTCGATGGCGCGGCCCTGGCGTTCGGACACCGTTGCAATTTCGAGTTCGGCGATCACCTCTTCCAGCGTGGTCGCCTGTGAGCGGATGGCGCCGGTCAGCGGGAAGTCGCCGAGCGTGCGGAAGCGGATCATGCCTTCCTGGCGCACTTCGCCGGGCAAAAGTTCGAGGCGCGGATCCTCGGCCAGGATCATCATGCCGTCACGCTCCACGAACGGCCGCTGCCTGGCGTAATAGAGCGGCACGAGCGGAATGTCCTCGGCCTGGATGTAGCGCCAGATATCGACCTCGGTCCAGTTCGACAGCGGGAAGGCGCGCACGCTTTCGCCCTTGCGGATCATGCCGTTATAGACATTCCAGAGTTCCGGCCGCTGGTTGCGCGGATCCCAGCGATGGTCGGGCGTGCGGAAGGAATAGATGCGTTCCTTGGCGCGGCTTGCTTCCTCGTCGCGCCGCGCGCCGCCGAAAGCGGCGTCGAACTGGCCGGCATCGAGCGCCTGGCGTAGGCCCTCGGTCTTCATGATGTCGGTGAAGGCGGCCGAACCATGGGTGAACGGCGTGATATTTTCGGCCGCACCGCGCGGATTGATGTGCTCGATCAGGTCGAGGTCATATTTCCTGGCGGTCTCGTCGCGGAAGGCGATCATCTCGCGGAATTTCCAGCCGGTGTTCACATGCAGGAGCGGGAAGGGCACGCGGCCGGGATAGAAGGCCTTGCGCGCCAGATGCAGCAGCACCGAGGAATCCTTACCGATCGAATAGAGCATGACAGGACGCTCGAATTCGGCCGCGACCTCGCGGAAGATATGGATGGATTCGTTTTCCAGCGCCTTCAGATGCGGGTCGAGCGGCGCCTTGGCGCTCTGCGGGTTGCTGAGTTCCGTATCCGGACGGCTATCGGGCATGTCTTACTCCAGACTGTCGGTCGTTTGCGGCTGCCCGCAAACAATTCCTAGATGTTGGCTTCCCCAAAGGCTGCGGCGGTCGCCGCGCCCTGATTAGGAAAGCCGTGAGGGTTGATTACTGTGCGGCGACCACCGCGGCCTCTTCGGCGACATGCAGGCCGCATTCGCGCTTCTCGTCCTGCTCCCACCACCAGCGGCCGGCGCGCTCCGGCTCGCCGGGCTTGATCGCCCGCGTGCACGGCTCGCAGCCGATCGAGGGATAGCCGCGGGCATGCAGCGGATTGACCGGCACGCCGTTGTCGGAAACGAAGGCCTTGATCGCCTCGATGTCCCAATCGGCGAGCGGATTGACCTTCACGAGGTGCCGTTCGGCGTCATATTCGGCAAAGGGCGTCTCGGCGCGGTTGGCCGATTGGCCGCGGCGCAGGCCGGTGATCCAGATCGTTGCTCCTTCGAGCGCGCGCGCAAGCGGCTTCAGCTTGCGCACGCCACAACAGGCATGCCTGGCTTCGACGCTCTCGTAGAAACCGTTCAGGCCGTATTTGGCTGCATAGGCGTCGATATCGGCCTTTTCGGGTGTGAAGCGCTGGATGTGGATGTCGTACTGGGCTTCCGTCTCTTCGATCAGCGACAGGGTCTCGGCAAACAGCCGGCCGGTCTCAAGCGTCGCGATGTCGATCGGCAGGCGGTGCGTGCCGATCTCGGCGCTGATCACCTGGTCCTCGATGCCGAGCGAGGTGGTGAACACCACGCGCCCGCCAAGGCCCGCCACCAGCGACAGGCGCCCGGCAAGGTCGAGACCCGCCAGCTTGTCGTTCAGCGCCTCGGCTTCCGCAATCGGCCCTTCTTCCGCAATCGTATTGTCAACAGTCATGGGAATCCTGTCCTTTGTTGAGCAGGAGTATCGCAGTTCGCGCATGCATCGCACAGAAAAAGGGATTTCGAAAGCTGCGGCCGCAGGAGCAAATATCTCTCCGAAGCTGCCGCAATGCAAAAAAACAGCCGCCCGAGGGCGGAAGCCCGCGTCGACAGCTTGTATGTCTACAAAAATAGTAGAGTTACACGCAGCCTGTCAATTCGAAATCTGAAGTGATGCCGAAAAAGGTGCGGAAGGCGGGGTTTTGGCGTAGATTGCAAGGACTTGGCCGAGCGTAAAAAGCGAGGCCAAAAATGCTTGTCCCTCAAGGCTTTCTCTAGCGCGTTCAAATTCCGTTCATGCTGGTTGTGCCATAGAGGCGAATGTACTCGTGAAGCGGCGCGGGATTGCGCGCCGCCTGTGTGTGTCGACGGTCTGAGATGATTACGCAAAAGGCGAAATATGCGCTGCGGGCGCTGACGGTTCTGGCGGATGCCGATGCCGACGAACCAGTGATGATTTCCGATATCGCCGCGCAGCAGAAAATCCCGAAGAAGTTCCTCGAACAGATCCTGCTCGACCTGAAACATCACGGCATCGTCGCCAGCCGCCGCGGCAAGCAGGGCGGTTATCTCCTCCTCAAGCCCGCCCACACCATCACCTTCGGCGAGATCCTGCGCATCATCGACGGCCCGATCGCGCCGCTGCCGTGCCTGTCGATCACCGCCTACCGCAAATGCGACGATTGCGACGGCGAACAGACCTGCGAAATCCGCCACGTCTTCGCCAAGGTCGCCGACGCCACCCGCAAAGTACTGTTCTCCACGACCATCGCCGATGCCGTCGGCCCGAGGCACGGCGCCGAAGTCACCCGCTTGCTCGCCTGATCGACGTTCCTCGCTTCTTCCCGCAATTCCCTGAAATGCGCGATTGTTCAAGATGACGCGCGGTCGCGCCGCGCGTCATAGCGAGGCTGCGGGAATTATCTCGACCTACGGCCTGAGACCTCCGATCGTATAGCCGCCATCAACGGTGATCTCTTGCCCGGTGACGAATTGGGCATCATCGGACAGCAGCCAGGCGACAGTCCCTGCTATATCCTCTGATGTCCCGTTTCGCCTGAGAGGTGTGTGGGCGGCCAGGCGTGCGGCAAAAGCCGGATCGATGACATCGTCCGCCATCGGCGTCAGGATAATACCTGGATTGATGGCGTTGACCCGGATGTTTCGAGGCCCTTGCTCCACCGCCAAGGTGCGCATCATGGCAAGCAACGCCCCCTTCGTGCTTGCATAGGCGCCCGCACCCGGCATCACCCCGCCAGCCGTTCACGAGGCATTGATGAGAATGCTGCCGCCTTCCAGGAAGGGCAGGCAGTGCTTGATCGTAAAGAAGGTACCCCGAAGGTTGGTGCCGATCAGCACCTCGAAATCATCTGCATCAGTCGCTGCCAGGGGTTTGAATTCGCCCAGAACCCCGGCATTGGCGAAGACGGCGTCCAGCCGTCCGAAGCGTGCGATGGTCTTCTCGACGATCGCCGCTACTGCTGCATTGTCTGCGATATCGCCGGCAATGGCGATTGCCGCACCGCCCGATGTCTCGATCTCGAATAGCAACTGATTGAGCGGTGTGGGGCGCCGACCGACGAGGACGAGCTTGGCACCTTCCGCCACCAAACGAAGCGCGGCGGCCCGCCCCATACCCGTTCCGGCACCCGTGATGAGAACCGTTTTGCCCGTAAACCGGGTCTGCGTCATGTCATGCTCCTTGAATGAATTGCGACATGGCGGTTGTAATTACGGCGCTGTTTCATGATAATACGGGAAAATATAGATTCATTTGAAAGAAAAATTATCGAATGGGCCTTTTTCGCTCGATGCAGGTATTCGTGACAACGGTGCAGGAAGGCTCGATGAGCGCGGCATCGGCAAAGCTTGGCATATCGCCGGCAATGGTCGGCCAACACGTGGCCGCGCTGGAGGAGCGGCTGGGTACCCGCCTCCTGAACCGAACCACGCGTCGCCAGAGCCTGACGGATTTTGGCAAGACCTATGTCGAGCAGTGCCGCGATATCCTGGAACGCGTGGCCATTGTGGATCAGGATGCGGAGGCATCGCGGACGAAGCCGCGCGGGTTGCTGCGGATCACGGCGCCGACGACTTTCGGGGCCGAGGTTTTAATGCCGGCATTGCAGCGTTATCGAGAGCTTGCCCCTGAGGTGATGCTGGATATCACGTTGACGGATCGCAACGTCGATATCGTGGAGGAAGGTTTCGATATCGCGATCCGCATCGGAGACTTGCCCGACAGCCGCCTGATCGTACGTCATCTTGCGCCTTACCGAATGGTGATTTGTGCCTCACCGGGTTACCTCGCTCGACATGGGCATCCTGGCCATCCAAGCGCGCTTTCCGGCCACGAAACCATCGGCTTTACCCCGGCAGCACGCTCGCCATGGAGGCTGTCGAAAGGCAAGGAAGAGGTCGAGGTCGTGCCCAGAATGTCGATCACCGTCAATAGTGGCCAGGCCGTGCGCATGGCCGCCAGGGCCGGTTTGGGTGTCGTTATGCAGCCGGCCATTCTGCTCGCTTCGGATATGCAGGCCGGCCTTCTCGTTCAGCTCTTTCCTGATTGGCATCTGCGTGAGCGGCCCATGTCACTCATCTATCACCGGGATCGGCGCATGACCCCACGCGTGAGAAGCATCATCTCATTCGTCGTTGCAGAATTCGGGGCAGAATCTGAGGACCAGGCGGATCGCCCGGCGGAATGACTTCATCCATGGGATCGGCGACGCATAGTCGGGACTTCTCTTTCTTCAACATTTGGTGAAATGGCTTTATTCGCCGCTGCGATGCTCCACCTGCCTGTTCATTCGGGTAGGGAGAAGATTCCATGTTTGCATTTTCGACAAAGCATCTGCTGGCCGCCGTCGGTCTGTCGGCTGCCCTTGCGACGAGCGCTGCCGCTCATCACGGCTGGTCATGGGCCGAGGCGGACCAGATCGAGCTTCGCGGCACCATCGAGAAGATTTCCATGGGCGGGCCGCATCCGACGCTCGATGTCGCGACCGCCGATGACGGCGTCTGGCGTGTCGAGCTCGGCAATCCGCGCCAGACGGAGCGCTCCGGCTTCGTCGAGGGCGTTGCCAAGCCCGGCGATCAGGTGATCGCCCTCGGCAACCGTTCGCAGGATCGCAACGAGAAGCGGATGAAGGCCGTGCGCATCACCATCGGCGACAAGCGCTACGATATCTATCCCGATCGCATCCGGACGAACTGATCCGTCGTGATCTCCGTCCTCGAATGGCTGTCGGCCACGATGCCCGCGGTTGCGCTCCGGCGCTCCGCAACCCTCTACATGTTCGTCAATGCCGGGCATATCCTTTCGATCGGCCTTCTCGTCGGCGCCATCCTGCCGCTCGATCTGAGGCTCGCCGGCTTTTTCCGCAAGGTGCCGGCGCAGATCATCGCGCCGTTTCTGTCGCGCGCGGCGGGCGTCGGCCTTGCCGCGGCCGTCGTCACCGGCTTCTGTCTCTTCAGCGTGCGGGCAGTCGAATATGCCGCCAATCCCGCCTTCCTCGCTAAACTCGCCCTGATCGGGCTCGGCCTTCTCAACCTCCTTGCCGTCCATCTCGGGCCAGCGTGGAAGACGCTCATGACAACCGGCCTGATCCGGCCCGGCCTGCGCTTCTCCGCAGCCCTGTCGGCGGCAACCTGGACTGCCGCCCTATTGGCGGGGCGATGGATCGGATTTCTCTGAGGATATTGATCGTGAAACGGCGTGATAGCCTCAGAAGCCCTTCGACTTGCGGACCATTCCTGGTCTGTCGGGCTCAGCCGAGTTCCTGGGCAAGTCCGATGAGAAGCCCTTCGGGGCCACGGATGTAGCAGAGCCGATACGCGTCCTTGTACTGGACGACTTCGCCGACGAGCTGCGCGCCGCGCGTGCGGAGCCTTTCGAGCGTCTCGTCGATGTCGTCGACGGTGAACATGGCGCGGAGATAACCGAGGGCGTTGACTGGGGCGTTGCGGTGATCTGCAATGACATCAGGCCTGAGGAAGCGGGAGAGCTCGAGCCGGCTGTGTCCATCCGGTGTGCGCATCATGGCGATCTCGACATGCTGATCGCCCAGTCCGGTCACTCGTCCGGCCCATTCGCCTTCGATCGTGGCCTGTCCTTCGAGTTCGAGACCGAGTTCGCTAAAGAAATCAATCGCGCCTCCAAGGTCTTCGACGACGATCCCGACGTTGTCCATCCGCTTGAGCGCCATGTTTCCAGTCTCCCGAGTGTCGTTGCAACCTATAGGGTGCCGTCTGGTCTGACAACGGACGCTTGAGCAGGCCCCGCCATCACCGGTCGCTGACCGCCGCCCTTGGATTGACCCAGGGTTCCTGGTTCGAGCGCGCCAGCGGCTGCTTGCCGAGAATGTGGTCGGCGGCCTTCTCACCGGTCATGATCGACGGGCCGTTGAGGTTGCCGTAGGTGACGTGCGGGAAGATCGAGCTGTCGGCGACGCGTAAGCCATCGACGCCGATCACCCGGGTCTGCGGATCGACCACTGCCATCGGATCGTCCTTGGCGCCCATCTTGCAGGTGCCGCAGGGGTGATAGGCGCTCTCCAGATGCTCGCGCAGGAAGGCGTCGATCTCTTCGTCGCTTTGCACACCTTCTCCTGGCTGGATCTCTGCCCCGCGATAGTCGTCGAAGGCCGCTTGCCCGAAGAGCTCGCGGGTCAGCCGCACGCAGTGGCGGAATTTCTCCCAGTCCTCGGCATGGCTCATATAGTTGAAGCGCAGCACCGGGTCGGCCTTCGGGTCGGCAGAGCGCAGCGTCACGCTGCCGCGCGATTTCGACAGGTTGTAGCCGACATGCACCTGGAAGCCATGGCTTTTGGCGGCCGCCTTGCCGTCATAGCTGATCGCCACCGGCAGGAAATGGTATTGGATATCGGGCTGCTTCAACCCCGGTGCCGAGCGCAGGAAGGCGCAGGCCTCGAACTGGTTGGAGGCGCCGAGGCCGCCCTTGGAGAGCAGCCATTGCGCGCCCGCAACGCCCTGCCAGAACCAGGGCAGCCAGGAATAGAGCGACACCGGCTTGGTGCTCACCTGCTGGAAGTAGAATTCCATGTGGTCCTGCAGATTGGCGCCGACGCCCGGCCGGTCGGCCTTCACCGCGATGCCCATCTCTTTCAGATGCTCAGCCGGGCCAATGCCCGACAGCATCAGCAGCTTCGGCGAATTGAAGGAGGAGGCCGAGACGATCACTTCGCGGTTGGCCTTGACGATCTCGATCCTGCCGCCGCGTTCGATTTCGACGCCGGTCGCCCGGCCGTCCTCGATGACGATCCGGCGCGCCACACCGTAGACGATCCCGACATTGTCCCGCTTCAGCGCCGGTTTCAGATAGGCATTGGCGGCAGACCAGCGGCGGCCGGCAAAGATGGTCTGCTCCATCAGCCCGAAGCCTTCCTGCTTGCTGCCGTTATAATCCTCGGTCGTCTCGAAGCCCGCCTGTTTGCCGGCCTCGATGAAGGCGCGGAACAGCGGATTGGTGAAGCCGCCGCGCTGGACATGCAGCGGCCCGTCGGTGCCGCGCCAGCCCTCCTCGCCGCCATGCGAATGTTCCATCCGCTTGAAATAGGGGAGAACGTCGGCATAGGCCCAGCCGCTGGCGCCGAGCTCCTCCCAGCGGTTGAAGTCTTCGGCATGGCCGCGCACATAGACCATGCCGTTGATCGAGGAGGAGCCGCCGATGACCTTGCCGCGCGGCGCGGTGATGCGCCGGTTGTTGAGGTTGGGCTCCGGTTCGGACAGATAGCCCCAATTGTAGCGCTTCATGCTCATCGGCCAGGCAAGTGCTGCCGGCATCTGGATGAACGGCCCGAAATCGCTGCCGCCCGCCTCGATGACGATGACGGAATTCTTGCCGTCTTCCGACAGGCGATAGGCGAGGGCGGACCCCGCCGAGCCCGAGCCGATGATGACGAAATCTGCTTGTTGCATGACGTTCCCTTGGATTCTTTGCAACGGTCTCGATGACCGGGGCGTTAAGACCCCGCCCCAAACCCCTCCCCACAAGGGGGAGGGGCTTAACTTGCGGCACTGCCTCACTCCGAAATCAGCACCGCAAACGGTGCGATCGAAGGAGGGCAAAACCGATGCCTCGGATTAGCCCCTCCCCCTTGTGGGGAGGGGTTGGGGAGGGGTCTTCTCCCACACTCAATAAGGCGCCTGTACCGGCCCCATGCCGACGTAGACCGTCTTCAGCTCGGAATAATGCTCCAGCGCCGCCAGCGAATTCTCGCGGCCGAAGCCGGATTGTTTCGAACCGCCGAAGGGGATTTCGACAGGGCAGAGATTGTAGGTGTTGATCCACAGCGTGCCGGCCTCCAGCCGGTCGACGACGCGGTGGGCGCGGGTGAGGTCGGCGGTGAAGACGCCGCCCGACAGGCCGAATTCGCTGGCATTGGCGCGGGTGATCACCTCGTCCTCATCGTTGAAATCGAGCACCGACATCACAGGCCCGAAGATCTCCTCGCGGGCGATGGTCATGTCGTCGGTGACGTCGGCAAAGACGGTCGGCTGCACGTAATAGCCTTCGCCGGAGACATTGTTCGGAATGCCGCCGCCGGCAATCAGGGTGGCGCCCTCGGCCTTGCCCTTCTCGATATAGGCGATCACCTTTTCGCGCTGCGCCCAGGAAACCATCGGGCCGATCTGCGTCGCCTCGTCCATCGGGTCGCCGATCAGCATCGCCTCGGTGCGCGCCTTCAGCCGCTTCAGGAACTCGGCCTTGATCGCCTTCTGCACGAAGACGCGGGTGCCGTTCGAGCAGACCTGGCCGGTCGAATAGAAATTGCCGAGCATGGCCCCGCCGACCGCCGAATCGAGATCGGCGTCGTCGAAGACGATGAGCGGCGACTTGCCGCCGAGCTCCATCGTCACATGCTTGAGGCTGCCGGCCGCAGCCGCCGCCACCCGGCGCCCGGTCGGCACCGATCCGGTCAGCGACACCTTGGCGACGTCGGGATGGTTGACGAGCAGCGGTCCGGTGTCGCGGTCGCCCTGGATGACGTTGAAGAGCCCCTTCGGCAGCCCCGCCTCATACAGGATCTCGGCGATCTTCAGGGCGCCGAGCGGCGTGTTCTCCGACGGCTTGAACACCATGGCGTTGCCTGAGATCAGCGCCGGCGCACCCTTCCAGCAGGCGATCTGCTGCGGATAGTTCCAGGCGCCGATGCCGACGCAGACGCCTAGGGGGACGCGTTTGGTATAGGCAAAATCCTGGCCGAGCGGGATATAAGCGCCGTTGAGCCCGGCCGGCGCGACCCCGCCGAAGAATTCGAGGGCGTCGGCGCCCGAGGTCGGATCGGCGACGATCGTCTCCTGGATCGGCTTGCCGGTGTCGAGCGTTTCCAGTTCGGAGAGCTCGCGATTGCGTTCGCGCATGATCTCGGCGGCGCGTTTCAAGACGCGACCGCGCGCCATCGGGCTCATCGCCGCCCATTCCGGCTGGGCTCGTCTGGCCGCGGCGATCGCCTTCTCGACGATCGCAGGCGTTGCCGCATGCAGCCGGGCAATCACCTCGCCGGTGGCGGGATAAAGGCTCTCGATGACGGCGCCGTCGCTGTCCTCGACATATTCGCCATCGATGAAGTGCGAGGCTTTCGGCTGGGCTTTCATGTCATTTGTCCTTGGATGGTGCGAAGTGGTTTTTCCTTCCCCCGGTGGGAGAAGGGGAGGCGCTGGCCAGAAGCGCGTTCACATAATCCTCCGTCAGCGCGATCGAGGCTTCGATGCCGATCGGCGCCGATTTCAGACTTTGCCTGATATAGAGCCCGTCGATCATCGCCGCAGCGCCCTCGGCGACGCGTTCTGCGGCATCGGCCGGCAGCAGCGCCTTGAGATCGGCAAGCAGGTTGGAGCGCAGCCGCCGGGCGTAGATCACCAGGAAGCGGCGCGTCTCCTCCGAGCGCTGCGCCTCGGCATAGAAGGCGAGCCAGGCGGCGATCGTCTCGGGCGCGAACTGGTCGGCATGGAAGCTGACGCGGATCACGGCCGAAAGCCGCTCGCGCGGCGTCCGCGCCGCCTTCAGCGCGACCACTGTGTCGCGGCGCAGCTGCCGCAGCAGCGAGCGGATCGTCTCGATCAGCAACTGCTCCTTGCTGCCGAAATAATGATGGGCAAGGGCTGGCGACACGCCGGCCTGGCGGGCGATGTCGGACATGGTGACGGCAAGCGAGCCGTGATCGCCGATCACCCGCAGCGCTGCGTCGACAAGCGCCTTGCGGCGCACCCGCTCCATTCCGACTTTGGGCAAGGCCACAACTCCCTGAAAACCGTGCTATGCTATTTTTGATTGACTGATCAATCAACAAAAATCTTTCGCGTCTGGCGTCGGTTCGGATCTTTTCACGAGATTTTGCTGCAACATATTCAAAATCATCCGGGAGGTGCGTTATGACAGATGTCTTTGACGGAGTGCCGAAATCCCAGCTGCAGTCGAAATGGATCTGGTTCGTCGGCCTCGGCGTGCTGCTCTTCGTCTGCGGGCTGATCGCTCTCGGCAATCTCATGCTCGCGACCGTCGTCTCCGTCTATTACGTCGGCATGCTGATGCTGTTCGGCGGCGTCATCTATCTCGTCCACGCCTTCCAGGTGCGCGGTTGGGATCATGTGCTCTTCTGGGCGTTGAGCGGCCTGCTCTATGTGCTGGCCGGCATCTGCGCCTTCGTCAATCCGATCCTGACATCGGCGGCGCTGACGCTGTTTCTGTCGCTCGCTCTGGTCATCGCCGGTGTCTTTCGCACCTGGGTCGGCAGGCGCATGAAGCCGGCCAAGGGCTGGGGCTGGATCGTCGCCAGCGGCGTTATCACCGCCCTTGCCGGTTTCGTCATCGCGCTCGGCTGGCCGGTCAACAGCCTCTGGGTCCTCGGCCTGTTCCTGGCTGCCGATCTCATTATCCAGGGCTGGACGATGATCGCCTTCGGCCTCGGCATCCGCGGCTGAAGCCTTTTTGCTAAGCCTATTTTGACAAGGACATGACAGGGGATTAGACTTAATGGGTATGGACCGCTCGCCAAAAGGGTGTGGTTCTGTGTACGATCGCCGCAAATGGTCATGCATCCCCCAAAGGCAGGGTTCTGCCTGAATAAAAAAGGGAGGAAGTTCATGCCGATGGTCACCGTTTCCATCTCTCCGCAACAGGCAGCGGGCATCCGTGCCGCCGTCGATAATGGCGGCTACGCCTCGAGCAGCGAGGTCGTCCGCGAGGCGCTCCGCCTCTGGGACAGCGCCCGCAAGCTCGGCGAAATCAAGGCCGATCCCCTCGATGACGAGAGCGTTGCCTCGGGCGGCAGGTGCGTCGCCGACATGTTTGCCGATCATGAGGCCCAGCGCCGTCGCTCCGCCTGAACTATTGCATGTCGCCCGGAAGTGTGCAGCGGTTCCGGGACAACGACATGCATAAAAACAAGTGGCTAAAGCGCGTCGCATGAATCCAAATTCATGCGACGCGCTTTAGCCTCTGATTGCATGGGGGAATTCGAATAAACGCGGAACGCGCAGCGATGGTTCGCGTCTTTCACAAAACTTTCACACTGGCGAAAGGGTTCATTGATCCTTCTGCCGCATGGTCCTGGCTCAAGAAGAACAAATCACAGCGGAGCTCGGCCGAGATGAAAACCGGCACATCCCTGGCTGCCCCCGTCGAGCCCGACGTCCTGCGCCGTTATGCCAGCGACCAGATCGTCACCCTTGCCAAGCTTGTGGTTGAGAATGCCTTCCAGCCGATCGTCGAGGCCGGCACCGGCACTGTGTTCGGTTATGAATCCCTGATGCGCGGCCAGGAACGCATCGGCTTCGACACGCCGGCCGACATTCTCGACGAAGCCCATCGGGCCGGCCAGCTCTTACAGCTCGAACAGATGCTGGCGAGCCGCGCGCTCGCCAAATTCGCGACGCTGTCGAATTTCTCCAGCGCCACGCTCTTCCTCAATCTCGATGTCCGGCTGATCCCGCATGGCGAGCGCCTGGTTGAAAACCTGCTGCAGCATCTGAGGACCGCGAATATCCCGCCGTCTTCGATCTGTTTCGAATTCTCCGAGCGTTTCGACAATACCAGTGTGCCGGAATTTTCCGCCCTGGTGTCGAAGCTGCGCAAGGCCGGCTTCAAGCTGGCGATCGACGATTTCGGCGTCGGTCACGGCGAAATGAAACTGCTGTGCGATTATTCCGTCGATTATCTCAAGATCGACCGCCATTTCGTTGCCGAGATCGACCGCAGCCCGCGCAAGCGCCATCTCTTGAAGAGCATCGTCAACATCGCCCATGTGCTCGGCACCCGCGTCATCGCCGAAGGCATCGAGACCGAGGCCGAATTCATCGCCTGCCGCGAATATGGTGTCGACCTCGTCCAGGGCTGGTTCATCTCGCGGCCAACGACGCACATGTCGGAGCTCGCGCCATCCTTCCCGCATCTGCAGGAGCTCGGAAAAAGCAAGCGGGGCAGCCAGTCGCTCGACGAGATCCTCATCCGCAAGCAGATCGAGCTCTTGCCGGCGGTCTACGAAAACGACACCATCGACAGCGTCTTCGAGCTTTTCCGCCGCAATCCGCGCCAGGCCTTCTTTCCCGTGCTCAACGCTAACAGCGAGCCGCGCGGCATCATCCACGAGCATCACCTCAAGGAATATATCTACCAGCCCTTCGGCCGCGATCTCCTGAAGAACAAGATGTATGAGCGCAGCATTTCGCATTTCGTCGAGATGGCGCCGATCGTCGGCCTCGACAGCGATGCCGAGCATCTGATGACGATCTTCGCCAATATGGAAGGCAGCAACTGCCTGATCCTGACCGACAATATGCGCTATGCGGGCGTCGTCTCCGCTGCCTCGCTGATCAAGGTCATCAACGAGAAGCAGTTGAAGACCGCCCAGGACCAGAACCCGCTGACCGGCCTGCCGGGCAACCGCGCCATCCGCGATTTCATGCGCCAGTCCGGCCGCGACGGCGATGAGGTCCGCCATTTCTGCTATTGCGACTTCGACAATTTCAAGCCGTTCAACGATGCCTACGGCTTCCATCTCGGCGACCACGCGATCTCGCTGTTTGCCGCGCTGATGCGCCGCTATTTCTTCGCCGAGCGGCATTTCCTCGGCCATGTCGGCGGCGACGACTTCTTCATCGGCGTCGTCGGCTGGACGCAGGACGAGCTGACGGAAATTCTCGACCGGCTGATCAGCGATTTTCATGACGACGTGCTCGACCTCTATTCCGAAGAGCACCGCGCCGCCGGCCGCATCCTCGGCCACGACCGTACCGGCACTGAGGCCCTGTTCCCGCTGATGCGCTGCTCGATCGGCGCGCTCGAACTGCCGGAAGGCCTCGTCATCGACGATATCAACCGCGTCAGCGCCGAAATCGCCGTCATCAAATCGGCCGCCAAGGAGAGCGAGGAGGGCCTCGCCTTCCACGTCCTGGGCGAGGCGAATTGACGCCCTTGCCGCTTCCAACCTTTCCAAGCCGGCGGTGCTGATTTAATTCCCCTGTTTTGGATCAGGGAGGATCGCATCATGCCATTGCCTCAGGAAATGCGTTTCGTCGATCTCAGCTCCTTCGGCGGGCCGGAGGTGATGACGATCGCCAAGTGCCCGCTGCCGATGCCCGAAGAGGGGCAGGTGCTGGTGCGCGCCGAGGCGATCGGCGTCAACCGCCCCGACATTGCCCAGCGCCAGGGCAGCTATCCCCCGCCGAAGGATGCGAGCCCTATCCTCGGCCTCGAACTGGCAGGTGAAATCGTCGCCGTCGGCCCTGGTGTCAGCGATCATGCCGTCGGCGACAAGGTCTGCGGGCTCGCCAATGGCGGCGCCTATGCCGAATATTGCCTGCTGCCGGCAGGCCAGATCCTGCCCTTTCCCAAGGACTTTGATGCGGTGAGGGCGGCGGCCCTGCCGGAAACTTTCTTCACCGTCTGGGCCAACCTCTTCCAGATGGCCGGGTTGACGGAAGGCGAGACGGTGCTGATCCATGGCGGCACCAGCGGCATCGGCACGACGGCGATCCAGCTCGCCCGCGCCTTCGGCGCCGAGGTCTACGCGACGGCGGGCTCGAGCGAAAAATGCGAGGCCTGCGAAAGGCTCGGCGCCAAACGGGCGATCAACTACCGGAGCGAGGATTTCGCTGCGGTGATCAAGGCCGAGACCGGCCAGGGCGTCGATATCATCCTCGACATGATTGGGGCTGACTATTTCGAACGCAATCTCGCCTCGCTCGCCAAGGACGGCTGCCTGTCGATCATCGCCTTTCTCGGCGGCGCCGTTGCCGAAAAGGTCAATCTCTCGCCGATCATGGTCAAGCGGCTGACGGTCACCGGCTCGACCATGCGTCCGCGCACGGCCGAGGAAAAACGCGCCATCCGCGACGACCTGCTCGCCGAAGTCTGGCCGCTGCTGGAGGCCGGCGCCATCGCCCCTGTTATCCACAAGGTCTTTGCCTTCGAGGACGTGGTTGCGGCGCACCGGCTGATGGAAGATGGCAGGCACGTCGGCAAGATCATGCTGCGTCTGATTTAGCGCATGATGCGCAAATTCAAAATGATAGAGTGTCCCTAGCGCTTCCTGTCGGACGCGCGGCGATCTAGCGTAAGTGAAACGCCGACCGCCAACACGCCCGGCAGCGCCATCAGCAGATAGAGCCAGTGCGCCGCCGACAGCGCGCCCGATGTGCCGCCCGGTTCAACAAGGCCGGCGCCATTGGCGATGACGCCGGCGAAGGCCGCACCGAAAGCGCCGCCGAGCGAGCTCATCGTCGGGATCGCCGACGACGCCTTGTCCTGTTCGTTGCTGGCGACGAGTTTCAGCACCATGGCGACGAGATGCGCCCAGCCGAGACCGATGCCGAAGCCCATCATGAAGATGGCGACCGCCGCCGGCACGATCAGCGGCAAATGCCCCTGCGGATTGTCCCTGGCAAGGAGGAGGGCGAGCGAAGCGGTCGCCGCCGTCTCGATCAGCGCGCCGGCAACGATCGCCGCATGGGCCTGCCTGCCGGTCAGGGAGCTGCTGAGGAAGGCGGCGAAGGTCCAGCCGAGTGCGACGAGCGCCACGAGATAGCCCGACATCAGCGGTGTCACCCCATGCAGGCTCTGCAGGAAATAGGGAATGAAGACGTCGCTGACGAGCACGACGGTCAAGGCGAGCATCGCAAGGTAGACTCGGCAAATCGGCCTGGACAGGCTGACGGCGCCGGACGGCAGCAGCCGGTTGCGGCTACGGGCCTCGATGAGCAGCATGGCCGATACCGCGATGACCGAGGCGGCGATGAGGGCGGCTTTGATGGCTGTCGCCTCGATCGCGCCGGCGGCGCTGATCATCAGCACGGCGGCCAGAAGCAGCCCGATCTGGGCAACCGGCGTCTTGATCTGTTCGCGGTCGTCCTCGACCTCCGGCAAGAACCGCGGTGCCAGCGCCGCCATGACGAGGCCGAGCGGCACGAGCACGATGAAGGCGTAGCGCCAGCTGCTGCCGGAAGAAAAGAAGCCGCCGAGCGTCGGGCCGATGACGGTCGAGATCCCCCATATCGCCGCGTAAAGCGTCGTCGCCTTCGGCCACAGCGGTTCGGGATAGACGAAGCGGATGAAGGCGTAGCCGAGGGCCGCAAGCGCCCCCGTGCCAAGCCCCTGCAGCGCCCGGCCGATCAGCACCACCGGCATTGACGGGGCGATTGCGGCGACCAGGCTGCCCACGCCGAAGACGAGGGCGGCGATCACATAGACGCCGCGCAGCGTAATCCCCCGCGGCCGCATGGCGACGAAGATCGAGCCGAGCACGGCGGCGGCGACGAACAGGCTTGTCACCCAGGAAAACAGGGCAAGGCCGCCGATGTCGCGTACGATCGAAGGGGCGATGGTCGCGGTGATGTAGCTCTCGACCGCATAAAGCGTCACGCCGCCGGCCAGCATCAGCGTTGCGGCCAGGTGTTCGGGAAGGAAGAGGCGGAAGACGGAGTTGACGTTCGGAAGGCCGATGGTCTGGTCGATTTCGGACATGGGGCAATCCTTGACGTTTTTGCTGGCGGGAAATAATTTTCCAAGTTATAAATTGGAAAATTGCATGCCATCCGGATTAAAACAAGACTTGACTTGGAAAATATGCGCCAATCCCCAGCCAACCGGATTCTGATACTGATAAAAACCGAGGGTCCCCAGCTTGCCGCCGCAATCGGCGATGCGCTCGGCATCTCGGGCGAGGCTGCCCGCCAGCAGCTGGCGAGGATGGCGGAGGAGGGGCTGGTGGAGCCGGTGACCGTCGCCGCCGCCGGCCGGGGACGCCCGCGTCAGCTCTGGCATCTGACCGCGGCCGGCAACCGCCGCTTTCCCGACGGCCATGCCGAACTGACGGCAAACCTGCTCGCCACCCTCACCGAACAGCTCGGAGCCGCAGCGCTCGACACCGTCATCTCCGCCCGCGAGGCCGAGACGCTGAAGCGCTATCGCAAGGAACTGGAGACTGCCGGCGACCTCGCCGCCCGCGTCGAGGGCCTTGCCGCCATCCGCACCCGCGAGGGCTATATGGCCGACAGCTGGCGGGAGGCCGACGGCTCTTTCACGCTGGTCGAAAACCACTGCCCGATCTGCGCGGCGGCCACCGCCTGCGCCGGCTTCTGCCGCTCCGAACTCGAAACCTTCCGCGCCGCCCTCGGCGCCGAGGTCGAGCGCAGCGAACACATCCTCGCCGGCGCCCGCCGCTGCGCCTACCGCATCACGCCGCGTTGACACGGAGCCGTTGAAGGGGCTGCGTTTCCTGCATGTGTCGCCGCGCTCCTGCCGCGAATGTGTCTTTCCTGACAGGCACCACCTCTCCTCCTCGTCCTCGGGCTTGACCCGAGGACCCATGCGGCCTCGCGCTCGTAGCGCGGCATAGATCCTCGGCTCAAAGGCCGAGGATGACGGAATGCGGGGTGCCGCTCCGACCAGACGACCGCCGACGGCACTGCGGGTGGCGCGCGACGTTCCTCTCCCGTCGCAGCGGGGATGACATCGCTCGCAAGCAGCTAGCACTTCAAGCCGGCTGCCGCACCTGCCGCCTGCTGCTTTCGAGATAAAGCAAGGCGCTGATCGATGCCAAGCCCGCGGCAGCGCCGACGAAGGCGGTGCCGGAATAATCGGTGACCGATGTGCCGAAGGCGAAAATTGCGGCGCTGATGCCGGTGCCGATGAAGGTATTGAGCGAGAGTAATGAGGTTCCGAGCCCCGGCCGGTCGGCGATCAGATCCTGCAGATAGGTGATCGGCACACTGAGGATCGCCGCCGCTCCGCAGGCGTTGAGAAGGAGCAGCGCATAGATGTGCCAGCGCGCCGAGGCGAAGCCGAGCAGCATCAGATAGGCGCAATAGATCAGCGCCCCGAAGGCAAGCACATGCACGGTGCGGAAGCGCCGTTGCGCCATGCCCCACATGACCATGAACGGCATTTCGAGAAAGGCCGTCAGTCCGGCGATGAAGCCGACATCGACCACGGTTCCGCCGGCGGCATTCGTGATGATCAGCGGCGCAAGCATGCCGTTCAGCCGCTGCAGCCCGAACAGCAGCGCCATGACGATGACGCGCACCAGCACATAGGGCATGAATATCCGCTTCAGCGAAACCAGGAATCCGACGGGATCGGGGGCGGGGCCGGCCGTGCCGTTGCCCGGCGCGAAGAAGAAATACAGGCAGAAGCAGACGAGGCTTGCGAAGGCCGCGATCCCATAGGCCGGCGTCATCGACGCCGAATTGACGAGATAGAGGCCGATCAGCCCCGGCGCCAGCGCCCAGGAGCCGGAAAACAGCGCCCGCACGGTTGCCGTGACCGCCGCTGCCTCGCCGCGCTCGATCTGGTTGGTCCTGGCGCGCAGGCTGGCGAAAAGCAACGAATAGGTGGAATTGCTCATCGGCACCAGCAACAGTGTCGAGACGATGAAGATCGCCGGGCTGTGGATGATCGCGATCGATCCGAAACCGAGCATGCCGGCGACCGAAAGAGCCAGCACCAGCGGCCGCCGCTCCTTCAGCCGGTCCGACCAGATCCCCAGCGTCAAGCTGGTCGTGACGTTGACGATCGCCGAGAAGAACACCAGCGCCGAATAGGTGCCGTTGCTCAAGCCGAGTTCATTGATGCCGATGATCGACTGGTAAGGCACGGTCGAGGCATAGGTGAAGGCGAGCGCGACGAGCGTCACGGTGGGAATGCGGATTCTGTTGTCGCGCAGAATCAAGGAAAGAGTGGATGACATTGGGGGCGGTTCCTGATGCACCATCTTTAGCCGCGTCCGATGCATCAGAGAAACGATAGTTTTCGATCGTTTCAGTCAATTCCTGTGATGATTGTTGCGTCAGACCTGCGCCGTCAAACTGGAGAGCCAGAAATCGATTTGCCCCAAGGGAAGAACGCTTCCGAGGAAACCGATCAGAACTGACGCCATCGACATCAAAGCCAACCCCAGAAGCGCTCCGAGGATGATTCCAACGCTTGTCCTTTTGGGCCGGCGCGCCAACCAGCACGTCAGACCGAGAGAGACGAGCGTGAAAAATACCCACAATATGGACGCTGAAATGGATAGACCTGATTGCAAGATGATACCTTCGAATGTGAACTCGGTTGCAGGATAGCGTCGCTACGCGTCCGACCTCAAGGCTTGCATTCACACCGGGCGCGGACGGCGCGACCCGAGCAGCCTTCATCAATACGGCTGGAGCCAGGCGCAAGATCTGGGATGAGGAGGTCGAGGCCGAATTGGCAGCATGCGCAATCATCCTCCTCCGCCCGGTATTGCGGTTCTGCTCCAGAGGCCACCCCACCCTCCGTCATGCTCGGCCTTGAGCAGCTCAAGGCCGAGCATGACGGAGGGTGGGCTAAACCCGTTGGCTTTCGCGCCCTGACGCGTTATGCCTGCCGCATCCCGCCAGCACCAGGATGAGAGCCCATGACCAATCCCGTCGCCGTCGAAGTCACCCGTGGCCTGCTCGTCGAAAGCCGTCATCGCGGCGCGGTGGCGGTCGTCGATGGCGATGGCACCCTGGTCTTTTCGCTCGGCGATATCGAAGCCGCCGTCTTCCCGCGTTCGGCCTGCAAGGCGATGCAGGCGCTGCCGCTCGTCGAAAGCGGTGCGGCCGACGCCTATGGTTTCGGTGACAAGGAGCTGGCGCTCGCCTGCGCCTCGCATAATGGCGAGGACGAGCATGTGGCGCTTGCCGCCTCTATGCTGTCGCGCGCCGGCCGCGATATTGAAACGCTGGAATGCGGAGCCCATTGGTCGATGAGCCAGAAGATTCTGATCCAGCAGGCTCGCATGCTCGATGCGCCGACCGCGCTGCATAATAATTGCTCGGGTAAACATGCCGGTTTCATCTGCGCCTGCTGCCATCAGGACGTCGATCCGAAGGGTTATGTCGGCACCCAGCACCCGCTGCAGGTCGAGATCCGTGCGGCGATGGAAAGCCTGACCGGCGCCGTGCTCGGCGCCGATAGCTGCGGTACCGATGGCTGCTCGATTCCGACCTATGCCGTGCCGCTGCGCAGCCTGGCCCACGGTTTTGCCAAAATGGCGACCGGCACCGGCCTTGGACCCTTGCGCGCCAAGGCATCCCGCCGCCTGATCGAGGCCTGCATGGCCGAGCCCTTCTATGTCGCCGGCTCCGGCCGCGCCTGCACCGCGCTGATGCAGATCGCCCCCGGCCGCATCTTCGTCAAGACGGGCGCCGAGGGCGTCTTCTGCGCGGCGATCCCGGAAATGGGCATCGCCATCGCGCTCAAATGCGAGGATGGCACGACCCGCGCCGCCGAAGCCATGGTGGCGGCGACGCTCGCCCGTTTCTTCGAGACGGAGGGCGAGGTGCATGCGGGCCTAATGTCCATGCCGCAAAGCCGATGCGCAATTGGAACGGCATCCATGTCGGCGATATTAGGGTCACCTCCGCCCTGGCCGGATGAGTTCGAACCAATATACAAATTAATGGCTTATCCCGTTCGCACAGGTAAACACTTCCAATAGTATATCGAGGGGAGCGGAGTTCCATTCCCAAACCGAGGGGAAAAGCGGTCCAGATGCCGGAGATGGTGCAGGGCTCAACAGGGCTCAACAGCTTTGAAGCAGGTCAGATTGCCAAGGTATGTCGCGTCAGGCCGCAGCGATGGTCGATTGGTCCACAGATGTTTTCGGAGTTAGGGAGCAAAGGCCACCAGCGCAAAGAGAGAGCATTCGGCCGAAGCTGCCCCTCTACAGAAACGCTTCGAAAGTCCGGACGTACTTCTCACCGATCCGAACGTGCAGGTGGTGCCAACAGTGGACATTCCTGCATATAGATCGCCCACACGGCGGCAACGACGTCTCCGGCTCCCTCCTTAGAGCCGCCGTTGCCGCACTTCCGCGCGTCGCTTCTTATGAGGTCATCAAATCGATGACCCGCATGATCGCGACCGAACTGCTCGTGTTCTGAGTGCCCTCTGTCGTATCGGTTTTGGCGCAGGTCCAAACATCGCCCTTCTTGACCGTGAACTTCTTTTCGTTCTGAACGACCGAAAGTTCTCCCTCAGTCATGTGGCAGAGCATGTCGTTCATCATCATATTGTCCGGCGTCTTCGCACCGGGTTGGATAACAACATCCCGCAGCTTGACCATTTTGTAAGCCGGTATGACCGAAGCCCGCTCACCGAGCGCGACGACTCTGACACCGGGTCCGATCTCCTTACCCTCATCCGGGCCGTAAGTCTGGGCGGCTGCTGGCGTCGCCCAAGCGATCAGTGGCGTTGCGGCCGTTGTAAGACCGAGTGCGAGCGTGGCTCTACGATTGACGGCTTCCATTGTTTCCTCCCTAGCCAACTTGTTAGAATTCATATTATGGATTGCTAAAGCAACCTCGGCGCGATCATGGCGTCTGTCAAATCAACTTTTTTTGGAAATGGCTTGCCGCATCCTATGGAAGCGTACGGCAACGTTCCGCCCAATGAACCGGCAGCATGGTGCCGGCCTATGCCGTGCTGGCCGCCTTCATCGCGGCGCTTGCTGCAAGCCTTTTGCCGCATGCTGCCGCGCCGCAGCCCTCCCGCAGCACTATCATGCTGCGGCGATTGCGCCGTTGAGATCGCGATAGGGTTTCAGCTTTTCCGCCGTCATCTCCATGGGCACGATCAGCCCCGCCACCTCGGAAATGCCGAGCACCGGGCAGGGCGAGACGAGGTCGAATTTCTCCTGCGTCAGCAGCACATGCGTTTCGGCCGCGCAGCGGGCGATATGGCGTTTGATCGCCGCTTCCTCGAAATCGCCGGTGGATAGCCCGTGCACGGGATGGGCGGCGGTGACGCCGAGGAAGAAGAGATCGGGGCGCAGCTGCGAGATCGCCGCCATCGCCGCAGCACCCGTCGCCACCATCGAATGTTTGTAGAGCCGTCCACCGGCAAGGATCACCTCGGCCGTCGGATGGTGCTCCAGTTCGGCGGCGATCGTCGGGCTATGGGTCGCAACCGTCAGCGGCATGTCGCGCGGCAGATGCCGGGCGATCTCCGCGGTTGTCGTGCCGCCGTCGAGAAAGATCATCTGCCCCGGCTTGACCATTGCCGCCGCTGCCGCCCCGAGCCGCGCCTTGATCTCGGACGAGACACTGCGCCGCGCAGTGAAATCGGGCAGATCAGGTGAAAGCGGCATCGCCCCGCCATGCACCCGTTTCAACAGCCCCTCCGCCGCCATTTCCCTCAAATCGCGCCGGATCGTGTCCTCCGAAAGCGAAAAATCCTCGGCGACGCGCTTGGCGATCACCTGGCCGTCACGGCGCAGAATGTCGAGAATGAGGGTTTTGCGTTGCGACGTCAGCATGGGCTATTTGCACGAAATTGAACGATATGGCGTAAATTTGCACGAAATGACTCGACATTCAAGAAGTATCGTGCATTTTCACGATATCCCGTGCATGAGGCCGGGAGTGCTCAACGATGGAGTGAAAGATGCTGATTTTGATTGCCGGGCCTTACCGGTCGGGAACGGGCGACGACCCGGAAAAGATGGCCGCCAACCTGAAGCGGTTGGAGGAGCCTTCGCACAAGCTGTTTGCCGCCGGCCACGTGCCGATGATCGGCGAATGGGTAGCGCTGCCGATCTGGCATGCGGCCGGCGGCAGGTCGGTCGGCGATGCGCTCTACGAGGAAATTTTCCACCCGGTCGCCGGCCGGCTGCTGCAGCTCTGCGAGGGTGTGCTGCGTCTGCCTGGCGATTCCAAGGGCGCCGACAACGACGTGCGCATCGCCAGGGAGCGCGGCATCCCGGTGTGGCACCGGCTGGAGGATGTGCCGGGCTGCGGCTGAGGGGCGAGAGTTCGTGCCTGTGGGCTGCCCCTCACCCTAGCCCTCTCCCCGTGAAAGCGGGGAGAGGGGACGTGCCCTGCGAGGGGTTTGTGGGGGCGAGAGGTTGCGGCATGTTCCCTTCTCCCCGTCAGAACGGGGAGAAGGTGCCGGCAGGCGGATGAGGGGCGGCCTGACGAGGCAAAACCCAATCCCCGGTTCCGGCGCACTCATCCCTGCGCTATATCACTTCTCGAAAGGGAGACGAGAACCATGCTGACATTGTATTACGCCTCGGGAACCTGCGCGCTCGCAAGCCTGATCGCCCTGGAAGAATCCGGTCTTGCCTTCGAAACGAAGAAGCTCAGCTTCGCCAATGGCGAGCAGCGTTCGCCGGACTATCTGAAGATTAACCCCAAGGGACGCGTGCCGGCGCTGATCACCGACCGCGGTGTGCTGACCGAAACGCCGGCGATTCTCGGCTTTATCGCTGAAAGCGCGCCGGCCGCCAAACTGGCGCCGCTCGGCGATGTTTTCGAGATGGCGCGGCTGCAGTCCTTCAACAGCTATCTCTGCTCGACCGTGCATGTGAACCATGCCCATCGCCGGCGCGGCTCCCGCTGGTCCGACGATCCCTCAGCGATCGAGGCGATGAGGGCGAAGGTGCCGCAGAATATGGCCGATTGTTTCACCCTGATCGAAGAGACGATGTTCAAAGGCCCCTGGGTGATGGGCGAGACCTATTCGCTCGCCGATCCCTATCTCTTCGTCATAACCGACTGGCTGCCGGCCGACGGCGTCGATCCCGCCCGCTTCGCAAAGGTCAGCGATCACCACGCCCGCATGCTGCAGCGCCCCGCCGTTCAGCGCGCGCTGGCCTCCGACCGCGGCTGACGGATGCCTAGCACTATATGGGCTTCGGCAATCGCCCTTCGCGCGGCCAGCGGCAGGCTGGCAGCGGCGCAGAATGAGGCGCCCGATGCATGTCGCGCGCGGCGAATCCAAAGATCGCGATGCGCTGTAAACCGACGGTGGGCTCCCGAAAAGGCGCCCCAGCAATGGCGATCAATCTGCCTGGCGTGAGGAATGCTGACGCAAGATCGTCGCCGCCTGTATCGGCATCGGCCGCTCGACCCGCCTGTAGATGCTGCCGTCGCGCGTCCGGCTCATCAGGCCGAGTTCGCAGAGCTCCCGGCGCAGCAAAGCGTGATCTCCAAACAGGTGCCTGTCGCGGAGAAGAGCATTGACCTCTTTTTCTGACATCTCCCTTGCGGAGGGAATGCGCGACCAGAGAAGCCAAAGCGCCGTGACCTGGTCCATGCGCCGCGAGGGCCAGCGCATGAGGCGAAACTCCTCGTCAAAACTGCGTTGAACGCGCTCGATATGCTTGTGATCGATCGCGGTATCGCGAACAGGTGCCGGAGTGGGTGGTTCTCCCTTGCTCCCGGAGCCGGTTGCTGCACGCAGGCTCTGGAAATTGCCGTGACCGGCGGCCCTCGCCAGCATGTTCAAGAACTGGAGGTGAGAGGGAAGCCCCTCATGTGCGGCAAGCTGCAGGCGCAGCGACTTGGCAAATGCCGACGTGTCGCCCACCGTGAGCGGAATGGGTTTTCTGGACATGACCTATCCTTTGGTCGCGCCGTTCCGGATGGATTATCGGTGATCGCCCTTCCGACATGGCACGGGATCGGTGTCCATATCTTCGTCATTGTCAGGTTTAGCGTGTTCCGGAGAACGGCGATGCCTGGGTGAACTGCAGACCCGATGCAGCGATATCATCGCGATCCCGATATTTCAACGGCTTTCAGGCTCGGCAGCTCCGCCTGATGGCCCGGACGAAGCAAAATCAATCTCTGGCAAAGTCGGCGGCGGAAAGGGGAGCCGGCCTGTAGCCGTCGATATCCGCGATGCCGTATTCCCGCGCCAACGCCGCCGCTACCAGAGCGTGCCCGGATTTCAACATCAGCGCCGGGTCTCGCCACAACCCCGCTATGACATGGCCGATGAACTGAGGCGATTCCGAATTGCTCATGTCGAAATATTCGGCATTCTCAAGAACGGCTTCGGTACGGACCAGCCCCGGATAGAGAGCGATCGCCGCGACATTGTAAGAGCGCAGCTCATGCGCGAAGTCCGCGGCCATCTTGTCGGCGGCAGCCTTGGCGATGCCGTAGATCGCATTGCCCTCGTAGAGCTGGGCTGCCCAGAAGGAAATGTTGACGATCAGGCCGCGTCGCGCCGGGATCATCAGCGGAGCGACCGCCCGCGACATCATGAAAGCGCCTCTCAGCGCAGTGCCGATCATCGCCTCCCATCGCCAGGCCGGCTGCTGCCAGAACGGCTGGGGCCAAGTGAAATCCCCGTCTTCGACCATGTTCTCGTAACCCGGCCAGGCATTGTTCACCAGAATATCGAGCCTGCCGCCCGCCCGTATAGCGTCGGCCACACGCTCTGTGTCGGCGTCTTTGCCGTGATCGCATCGGTGGACGAAGATGCGTCCCGGCAGTTTTGCCGCTTTAAGCTCGAGCCCCTCGAGTGAGCCCGCCGATCCGGCTTGCTCTGCCTCTGCCTCGAAACGCGTCCTGGCGGTCACATGAACCGTGAATCCTTCGGCAAGCAAAGCAAGGGCGATGCCGCGGCCAATGCCGCGGCTTGCGCCGGTGACCAAGGCGACGACGTCTTTCATGGTGGGCCTCCTGGATGGACTGTCGATCGACGCGGAGATGCGTATATTGACAGAGAGGCTCACCCTGCGCGATCGCTTTTTGCGAAGCGCCGTCGCCTGAAACGGGTCGCGATTTTTCAGATTCGCTCGGCCTGCTCTCGCTTGTTGTTTTTACGCATGTCGCTGCTGCAAAACCGCTGCGCATTTTTGTGCGCTTCAAAAAGATCAGCGCCCCACGCCCGCGGTTGCGGCGCCCGGCCATTCAGCGCGCTCGCCTATGACTGCGGCTGACGCCCGAAACGATCGGCCAGCTTCTTCGGCGCCCGGAACAGCCAGGCGCCGATCAGCCGCAGCCGCAATTCGTCATCGCCGATCAGGGCGGCGCGCAGCGGCAGATGCGGCCAGCCGACATAATGGTCGGTCTGGAAGTAGATGTCCGGCGCCATTTCCAGGAGATGATCCTTGTCGTCGAGCGAAATCGAGATGACGATCGTCTCGGGGTTTTTCACCGCCACAAAACTCTTGCCGGCAACCTTCAGCGCCGGATTGCCGTAGGAGGTGCTCTCCTCGACGTCGGGCAGGCCGGCTTCCGCCGCCAGCCGCTTCAAGCGCTCGAAGATAAGGTCAACTTCGCCGGCCATTGTCCCGCCCTTTTTCCTCGGGGCGAAACTTAGCACGATGTCACGCGCATTTCGCCAGGGGCGGTTTCGCCTCTGCATGAAAACCGGTCCCCAAGCGGCAGATCGGCGATTTCGCGCAGCGACATGCGCTCGACCTCGGGATGGCGCAGCGGATCCTCCTCCCAGGTTGGGGTATTGGCAGGTTGCGTCCTGCTGATACCGGCAATGGGCCTCAAGAAAAACTTCAGCAACGACACGGCAGGCCTCGCTTTCTCCAGCGGCGCTGGATCATGATCCTATGCTGCAATGTCGGCTTGCACGGGCGGATTTTCAATTGAGTTTACCGCGGCGCTGCTATAGAAAAACTATATGAAGAACCTCAACACGGTCCATCTCAACGGCCTCAGGGCACTGGAGGCGGTCGGCCGTCTCGGCTCGCTGCAGGCGGCCGCCGACGAGCTTGGCGTCTCGGTCGGCGCCGTCAGCCAGCAGGTGATCAAGGCCGAGGCGCAGCTGGGGCAGGTGATCTTCGAGCGCACCGCCCGCGGCATGATCGCCACCGAAGCCGGCCGGCCCGTGCTTTCAGCACTCGACGAGGGCTTTGCCCGCCTTTCGGCGGCGGTGTCGATCGCCAGCCGTAGAGACGACACGGTCCTGACCATCTCGGTGGCGCCGGTCTTCGCCGCCCGCTGGCTCGTCTGCCGGCTCGATCGCTTCGCCGAGCGTCATCCCGACATCAAGCTGCGGCTGGATGCGACGACCAATCTCGTCAATCCGGCGCTGGGCGATGTCGATATCGGCATCCGCGTCGGTACCGGCAAATGGCCCGACGTGAAGGCCGAACTGCTGCTGCAACAGGAGGTCTTTCCGGTCTGCTCGCCCGAGATGGCGGCGAAATTGAAAGAGCCCGCCGATATCCTGGCATTGCCTGCCATCATCGATGGCCGCGCCATGTTCAGCTGGGAGGTCTGGATGCGGGAGGCGGGTTTATCGGGCGCGACGCTTGCGACACGCCACGTCTTCAACGACGCCTCGCTCTGCCTCGATGCGGCGATCGCCGGCCAGGGCGTCATGCTCGCCTGGCAGACGCTTGCTCACTTCGCACTTGCCGAAGGCCGGCTGGCGGCCCCCTTCGGCATTCGCGCAGAGACCGGCTTCGGCCATTATTTCATCACCGCCGAGGGTGCGCGCGAGCCGAAGAAGGTCAAGGATTTCAAGGCCTGGATCCGCGAGGAAATGGCCGGCACGCTCGCCTTGTTTCGATAGGATCTCGTAGCGGGTGTTCGCCTCATCCTTCCGGTTTTGATTTGTTAGGGGCGGCCTTCTTGCGACCGCGAACCTTGAAGTCCACGAGCAGCGATTTGAGTTCGATCTCGCGAACACGTCTTGCCGCCTCGTCGGGGCTGACCCATGCCAGAACCCGCTGGCCGTACTCCTTGAAGCCGTCGCTAACCTCGGTGACCTCGACCTGGAACACGTCGACGATGCAGGGGACGACGTCGCCGTCGTCCAATTCTTTCAGATAGGTATAGTGGCCGACCGGTTTCTTCCTCACCGCTCCGCTCACGCCGGCCTCCTCCCAGGCTTCGATTGCCGCCGCTTCGAAAGGCTTTTTGCCTTTCATCGGCCATCCCTTCGGAATAACCCAGCGCGCGCTTTCGCGCGATGTAATCACCAAGATCTCGATCCCGGCTCCACCTTTGGCGTGGCGGAAGCAGAGCGCGCCGTACTGTTGGCGGAAGGCGCCGGAGAACAACTTTGCCGGGACGGCGGCAAGCTGCCGTAGCAATGGCTGAGATTTGTCCGGTCGGGGCTTGCTGCGTTTTTTTGCGGACTTCATGGCGATGAGTGTGCCGAATTTGCCTGTTGCTTCACCAGTCCGGGCGTGTTTATGACAGATTTATGACAATCAGCCGCACGAGGAAGGTCCGCTGGCATGATGAGCATTTTTCGCAGGCTGATGCCACGGGAAGATAAGTTCTTCGAGATGTTTTCCACCCACTCGAGAACCGTCGTTGCTGCGGCGCACGCCTTGGACGAACTTTTGAAAGGCAATGACGTCGAGAAAAACTGCGAACGCATCGTCACTTTGGAAAACGAAGCCGACGACGTCACTCGCGAGGTCCTTCTCGCCGTCCGTCGAAGCTTCATCACACCTTTTGACCGTGGCGACATCAAGGACCTGATCCAGTCGATGGATGATGCGATCGACATGATGCATAAGACGGTCAAGACCATCCGCCTGTTCGATCAGTCGAGCTTCGATCCGCTCATGCAGCAGATGGGCGGCGAAATCGTCAAGGCCGCGAAGTTGATCGCCGAAGCGATACCGCTTCTCGACAGGGTGGGCGCCAATGCGCAGCGTCTTTCCGCCATTGCGGAAGAGGTTACGCGGGTGGAAGGCCGTTCCGACGAACTCTATGATCAAGGACTGAAGGAACTGTTCTTGCATCATGGCGCCGCCGGCAATGCGATGGCCTACCTGATCGGCAGCGAAATCTACGCGGAGCTGGAGAAAGTCGTCGACCGCTTCGAGGATGTCGCCAACGAAATCAGCGGCATTCTCATCGAGAACGTCTGATGGATGCGTCTCTCGCTTTCCCGCTGCTCGCCGGGCTGGTTCTTGTCGCTCTTTTCTTCGACTTTCTCAACGGCCTCCACGATGCGGCCAATTCCATCGCCACCATCGTGTCGACCCGCGTGCTTCGACCACAATATGCAGTCGCCTGGGCGGCATTCTTCAACTTCATCGCCTTCTTGTTTTTCGGCTTGCATGTGGCCGAGACGCTGGGGACCGGCATCATCGACCCAGCGATCGTATCGCCGCAAGTGATCTTCTCCGCGCTGATGGGGGCGATCATCTGGAACATCCTCACCTGGATTTTCGGAATTCCATCCAGCTCGTCACATGCGCTTATCGGCGGACTGGTGGGCGCCGGTTTGGCCAAGGTGGGCTTCAGCGCGATTGTCTGGAGCGGCCTTCTCAAGACAGTCGGCGCGATTTTCCTTTCCCCGGCCATCGGCTTCTTTCTGGCGCTGCTGCTGGTGCTCACCGTCTCCTGGTCGTTCATTCGGCAGACGCCCTATGCGGTCGATCGAACCTTTCGCGTGATGCAGTTCGTTTCAGCATCGCTCTATTCGCTCGGTCATGGCGGAAACGATGCGCAGAAGACGATGGGCATCATCGCCGTGCTCCTGTTCAGCCAGGGATATCTCGGCTCGACCTTCTACGTGCCGTTCTGGGTGGTCATTTCCTGCCAAGCGGCGATGGCACTTGGAACGCTTTTTGGCGGCTGGCGGATCGTTCATACCATGGGGTCGAAGATCACCCGGCTCAATCCGATGCAGGGGTTCTGCGCCGAGACGGGCGGAGCATTGACGCTGTTCGGGGCGACTTGGCTCGGCATTCCCGTCTCGACCACGCACACCATCACCGGCGCAATCATCGGAGTGGGCGCTGCACGCCGTGTTTCAGCCGTGCGCTGGGGGTTGGCTGGCAACATCGTGATCGCCTGGATCGTCACGATGCCGGCGGCTGCAGCGGTGTCTGCAGCCTTCTACGGTCTGGCATCGCTGCTGCAATAGAAGGTGGTGATGAATTCCGGATCGTGCCCGAGCGCACGGTACGCTGATTGCAAACCGTCGCCCTCAGACCTCGACCGGTTCCCTGCTGCGGGCCGCCTGCATTGCCTTGTAAGCGGGGCGGGACTGGCAGCGTTCGATCCACGCCTTGGTATTCGGATGTGCATCGAAAAGCTCCGCCTCGCTCTGGGCATAGCGCAGCACCTCGGCAATGTTGAGGTCGGCGACGGTGAAGCGGTCGCCGACGATCCATTGCCGGTCTGAAAGCTGGCTTTCGAGCGCCGCAAGTGGCCGGCGCAGGCCATAACAGGCGGCCGCGATCGTCTCCTTGCCCTCTGCGCTGTTTTCGAGGCCGTTGTCATAGGTCAGCACGATCTTGACCGAATGCGGCTCGACTTGCGAGGCCGCCCAGATCGTCCACATCGTCAGCAATCCGTCTTCCTCGACGGTTTGGCCCGAGAGCGGCCCGCCGTGTTTGCGGGCGAGGTACAGATTGATTGCCAGCGACTCGTGCATGACGAGGTCGCCGTCGCGGATGCTGGGAATCTGTCCCATTGGATTGACGGCGGCGAAGTCAGGCGAATGGGTGTTGAGCGGCGCTTCCGCGCAGAGCGGATCGGCGAGCCGCCTTGCCTGCAGCACCGGCACTGAGCGGAACTCGAGCCCGAGCTCCTCCGCCATCCAATAGACGCGCGAGGCGCGCGATCGATAGACGCCATAGATTGTCAGCATGGCCAAATCCCCTCGATGTGTCGGGAGAAATGGTAAACGCCGCACCTCCCGCGGAAAAGCCTCCGCCACTGATGGGACGATGAAAGCTTTTGATACGCCCGGGCCGGCGGAACAATGAGTGGGCCGGCGAGTTCGACCCTGAGAGGCTGGCGCCGTCGAGGCGCCGAAAGCAGGGGTGCGTTCTCAGTTAAGGAGGAATGTCATGACGGGCAAGAAGACGCATGAACAGCAGCTTCGCGTCATCGAAAAACGCGAGAAAACGGCAAATGCCGACAAAGATTTCGACGCCGCAGCAGATCTGCAGCGCAGTGCGCAGGCGAGGCAGGCGCATCGGAAAGGCAATGATTTGAAGCCCGACCCGGATACGGGGAGCGACGATCGCACGATCATGCGCGGCCGCAATCAGGAAAGCGAACATAAGAAGGGAAGCGGTCGTCCCTGAAGGACAAAGGAGAAGACAAAGGAGAATGTCATGACTTTGACATTGATCAGCAAGGCCTTTGCGCAGGATCAGCCGATCCCGAAGAAATATGCGCGCGCGGGCGAGAATCTCTTTCCGCCGCTTGCCTGGAGCGGCGCCCCCGACGAGACCAGGAGCTTTGCTCTGGTGGTCGAGGATCCGGATGCCCCTCGTGGCACCTTCCGCCACTGCGGTATCGCCAATATCCCGGCGCAGTGGACTGCACTGGCCGAAAGCGCCGATACCGCACCGGAGCAGGCGCCGCGCTTCTACAAGAACGATTTCGGCAATGCCCGTTACGACGGCCCGCAACCGCCGGCCGGTGATCGCCCGCATCATTATATCTTCCGCCTCGCCGCCCTCGACGTGCCGAAGCTTCTGACACCCGATGCCGCCGGCATCAGCGCCATGTGGGCGGAGGCAAAGAAACATGCCTTGGCGGAAGCGACCATCACCGGCACCTATCAGACGCAGTGACGACGCTATGAATTCAAGTGCGTGAGGTCTTATCGCCGGCAGAGCCGCCGGCGTTGAAAGCCGCCCGGTCCGTCAGGACATGCGGTTTCGCTCGATGGTGAACTGCCCATAGGGCGAGCCGCCGTTCGCCAGCTCGCCGGAGACTTTTTCTCCCACTCGAAGCCGATAACCGCGCCGTCGGTGATTTCCTGGAAGACGTTGTCGGTGATGACGGCGGTGCCGGCGCCATCGGCGACCGAGACGGCGCAGCCGACCGGGGCCTTGCGCACGACATTGCCGCTGACGACGACATTGCGCAGATAGGCGCCCCAGCCGATCTGCATTCCCCAGCGCGGCGCCCCTTCGATCACATTGGCCGACACCAGCGTATCGGCCTCCGCCGCAATGCCGATGCCGAAGCCGACCTCGTGCTGGTAGGGGCCCTTCAGCGTCAGGTTGCGCACGACGTTGCCGGTGACGCTCGCAAGCCTGCCGCCTTCGTCGAAGTTGGCGATCGAAATGCCATTGGCCGCCCCGTCGATCATGTTGGCGGAGACCACGGCACCCTCGAAGGCGAATTCGACATAGATCGCCGTCTCGCCGGAGCGCCGGCACTGGTTGCTGCTGATCTGGATGTCCGACGCGGAATTGGCGCGGATCGCCGTAAAGGCGCAGTCGGAAATATGGTTGTTCACCACCATCACCCCGTCGGCTCGGAAGATGTTGATGCCGTTGCCGTTCTGGCCGGTGCCGCCGTCATTGGCGCGGATGTTGGAAATCCGGTTGCCGGAAACGACCGTGCCGTCTTCCGCCTTCTTCCAGCGATGCACGAGAATGCCGCCATTGCCGCAATCGGCGATCGTATTTCCGGTGACCGACAGGTTGGCGGAATCGACGGCGTAGAGCCCGGCTTGGGCCGCACCTGAGATGCGGCTGCGCTCGATCCGTCCGCCGCAACGCTCCAGTTGCAGGCCGTGCTTGCGGCTGCCGCCGATTTCGCAATTGTCGATCAGCACCTCGTCGACGCCGGTAAATTGCACGAGCCCGCCGGCATAATCGCCGAGCCAGCGGTTGCCGCCGTCGATGACGAGATTGGAAAGCTCGATGCGCCGCACATTCTCGGCCGCGAAGAGATGGCCTTCGCCAGTATAGACGATCCGTGAGGCGCCGGGTACGCCCGTGATGCGGGTATTGTCGGGCAAGGTGAGATTGGAGATCCGGTAGGTGCCGGGCGGCAGGAAGACCGGTACGTTCTCGGCCGCCGCCTGTTTGATCATCTGCTCCAGGTTGCGGGCCTTGCGGTCGCCGCTTTCGGGAATGGCGCGATATTCCACCGCGTCGATCGCGCCGCGCAGATCGGGCTGGGCAGCGGCCGTCAGCGGCGAGGCAAACGCGCGCGACGCCCCGCCCGCGACCGCCGAGGCAGCGAGAAAGAGAAGCATGTCGCGGCGTGAAGGCATTCCGGGCGCTCCTGTCATGGCCCGCATCTAGCAGGAAACGTGCCATCCCGCCTGTCTTCTTTTGGCACAGACTTTTCCCCGGGCGCACGAAATTGCGGTCGCCGCCGAGTTGAGGGCAGGATCTCGCCGCTTATTTTCGCGTGTTGTTCACTCTTTCACTTAAGCAAGCCGAAGGACTTCAGGACTACTTTGAAGGGAAATGACGACTGCGGGGCCGGGGAGAATGGGGTGATGCGCGAACCGAGTGCCAGGCGATGGGAATCGGCCGAGGCCCTGACGGCCGAAACGCGGCGCTTCGTCGCCGCGACGGAAGCGATGATGGCATCGACCGCCCATCACCTCTCCGAGGGCGTCGAGAACCTGCGCCTGAAAGCGATTATTCACGAACTGCCGGATTTCCTCTACGTCAAGGATCGCGACAGCCGCTTCGTCTTCGCCAATGCCGTCACCGCCAGCAACCTTGGCTTCAGGAGCGCCGATGAGATCACCGGCAAGCGCGATTTCGACTTCTTCGATTTCGAGGTGGCGCGCCGTCATTTCGATATTGAGCAGCAGATCATGGCGACCGGCCAGGCCCGGATCGACATGGAGGAAACGGTCGTTCTTCCAGGCAGCCCCAGGCCGGTCTGCCGGCTGACCTCGAAGATTCCGCTGCGCGATGATCGCGGCGAAATCGTCGGGCTGATCGGTGTTTCCCGCGATATCACCGAACGCAAGCTCCAGGAGGATCTCCATCGCGGACAGGCGAAACTGCTCGAAATGATTGCCCGCAACGAGCCGTTGCCGATGATCCTCGAAGCGCTGGTGCTGATGATCGAGGCGCAGCTGACCGGCATCGACGGATCGGTGCTGCTGCTCGACAGCGAGGGCACCAGGCTCTATCACGGGGCAGCTCCCAATCTGCCCGGCGGCTACAGCCGCCTGATCGACGGCGTCACCATTGGCCCCAAGGTCGGCTCCTGCGGCACCGCCGCCTGGCGCGGCCAGACCGTGATCGTCGAGGACGTGATGAGCGATCCGCTCTGGGAGGACTTCCGCGCGCTGATCGCCCCCTTCGGCTTCCGCTCCTGCTGGTCGACGCCGATCGCCACCTCGCAGAACAATGTGCTCGGCACCTTCGCGCTCTATTCCAGGGAGGTTCGCCGTCCGACTGACCATGAGATGACGCTGGTGGCGCTTGCCACCCACATCGCCGGTATCGCCATCGAGCGCAAGCGTGTCGATGACCGCATCCATTTCATGGCCCATCACGATGATCTCACCGGCCTGCCGAACCGCGCCTTCCTGAAGGAACGGCTGGCCAATATTCTCGATCAGGCCCGGCGCAACAGCCGCAAGGTCACCGTCGCCTATATCGATCTCGACAATTTCAAGGACATTAATGACGGCCGCGGCCACGCCGCCGGCGACGAGGTGCTGAAGGAGATCGCCACCCGCATGGCCAACAGCGTCCGCGCCTCGGATATGGTCGTGCGGCTCGGCGGCGACGAATTCCTCGTGGTGCTCGTCCACCAGTCGAGCCACGACGCCGGCATCGCCCGCCGCCTGCGCGAATTGCAGAAGGCGATCAACCGGCCGATGCGCGCCGAGAGCGGTGACATCGCGATCACCTCGAGCATCGGCGTTGCCGCCTTCCCCGTCGACGGCGCAACCGCCGAAGAGCTCCTCGCCAATGCCGATCGCGCCATGTACCGGGCCAAGCAGCTCGGCCGCAATACGCTGCAGCATCACGATGGCGACGGCGCACCGGTCGGCATGCCGCTCGGCGAGCAGGAGGAGCTCCACCAGGCGATAACAGGCGATCAGCTGTTCCTCGAATATCAGCCGCAGGTCGATGTCGCCACCGGCCGCATCACCGGCATCGAGGCGTTGGTCCGCTGGAACCATCCGGCCAAGGGCAGGGTGCCGCCGGTTAATTTCATCCCGCTCGCCGAGGAGACTGGCCTCATCGTTCCCCTCGGCCTCTGGGTGCTGAACGAGGCCTGCCGCCAGACGCGCCACTGGCAGGATTTGGGCCTGACGCCGCTGACGATCGCCGTCAACGTCTCGGCCAAGCAGTTCGCCGATCCGGATTTCGCAAGCCATGTCGCCGAGGCCTTGGAGCGCCACGGCCTGCAATCCCATTGGCTGGAACTCGAGGTCACCGAAAGCGTAGTGATGCAGGATGCCGAACGCGCGCTTGCGATGATGGCATCGCTGCGGGCGCTCGGTGTGCGCCTGTCGATCGACGATTTCGGCTCCGGCTATTCCAGTCTTGCGGCGCTGAAGACCTTCCCCTTCGACCGGCTGAAGATGGACCGCTCGCTGGTCGAGGCCCTGCCGGGCGACAAGACCGCCGTCGCCATCGTCTCGGCGGTGATTTCGCTGGCGCAGACGCTGAAGCTTTCGGTGCTTGCCGAAGGCGTCGAAACCGACGCCCAAATGGATTTCCTGCGTCACGCGCGCTGCGAGGAGGCGCAGGGTTACCGCTTCTCCAAGCCCGTCTCTCCGGAAGCGATCCCGGCATTGCTGCGGGCGCGGGACCTCTGAACGTCATTTCATAAGCCTGCTGATCGCCGCGATCTAAACTCGAATGATATTGAGGCGCAGAGCACTGACGACTGCCTGCGTTCTTGTCGTACAGCCGAGCTTCTTGATCGCGCTGCCGATGTGATTGTTGACCGCATTTTCGGTGAGATCGAGAAGCTTTGCAATTTCGTTGCCCTTCCTGCCGCCGGCGGTGAGCCTGAGACAGTCCAGTTCGCTCCGCGTAAACTCGATGGGTTTGTGCTTCTCGTTCAATGTGAGCTGCGAGAGCCGGTCATAGATGAGTGTGGCGATGAACAGGAGCTTCGCCATTTCGATCATGCTGAAATTCCGAGAACCCGAAATCGACATGGCGCCACGTCCGCCCGCCGCGTCGTGAACGGGGAAATAGGCCCCTTTTTCCATGCCATATCGGTGGAACAGCTCGATGACCGTCGACTTCTTGCCTCCTCCACGATTGGTATTGATCGCTTCGACATCATAGTTGAAGGGGCTGGTCGACCTCAGCATCCGGCGGATGACCGGGCTGTCGATCATCAGATTATGGGCATCATAGTAATCCACCATTTCCGCCGGCCAATTGGTGATGATCTTGGCCGTGCCGATCTCGACAATGTCCACCGTCGGCAGTGTCATGAACAGGAAAGCATTCATTCCAAGGTCCTGTGTGAGGCCCTTCATATATTTGAACACTTCGTAATGCGTCTTGAAGCCTGCAGCGACTTCCTCAATTCGATTGAACTCATCCTCGAGCTTCATGTCTTTCTCCGATTAACAATCGCATCCAGCGCTTCGCGGCTGACGTGTCCAGCAATTCGCCCGTATCGGAAACTGATTCTGCTCGCTCGAGGACGATGAAATATGCACTTTCAGCGGGAAAACAGAAAGGCCGTTCACCGCCGGAATACGAAAATAAGGGGCGCATGATTGCTTAACAAAGAGTAAACCGTTCTTAGAATTTTCCGGGCGGGCAAAAGGTGAAAAAACGTTGTCTTCACGCTCGGAATCCCCGCCGGAACATGCTGTGCCGAAGCCGACCCTTCGGAAAGTGTTGTTCAAATAACTGACTCTATTAGTAATTCTTCTGTTTTTGTGGTCAGCAGCGGGGGCTGCTGTTGGGCAAAGGTGGGGTTAATGGAAACTTAAAGAATTTACCGGATTCTATTCCCAGATCGCTCATCCAACGCAAGTCCGGTGGGGTCGCGGCAGTCATTCCTTGAGCTGAGTTAGGGGGAACAGCATGAAGACACTAGGATTCGGCTTCGGTTCGGATGCCAAGGCCGTACTGGCGGCGATGAGCAGGTCACAGGCCATCATCGAATTCGACCTCACCGGCAAGATTCTGACGGCCAACGCCAATTTCTGCGCCGTGCTCGGTTACGAATTGTCAGAGATTGTCGGCCAGCACCATCGGATGTTCGTCGAGCCGGCAGAAGCCTCGTCGGCCGACTATCGCGAGTTTTGGGCAAAGCTCAGCCGAGGCGAGTTTGATCGGCGCCAATACAAGCGCATCGGCAAGGGCGGCAGGGAAATCTGGATTGAAGCTTCCTACAATCCCGTCTTCAGTGGCGGAAAGCCGTATAAAGTGGTGAAATTCGCGACCGATATCACCAGGCAGAAACTGCAGAGCGCCGAAGATGCCGGCAAGATAAACGCGCTGTCGCGCGCCCAGGCTGTTATCGAATTCACGCCGAAAGGAGAGATTCTGACAGCGAACGAGAATTTCCTGTCGGCGCTCGGCTATCAGCTTGCCGAGATCCAGGGCCGCCACCATTCCATGTTCTGCGAGAGCGCCTACGCAAACAGCGAGGATTATCGCCGGTTCTGGGAGCGCCTGGCAGCGGGTGAATTCGTGGCGGATGAGTTCCTGCGCATCGGCAAGGGCGGCAAAAGGATCTACATCCAGGCCACCTACAATCCGATCCTCGACATGAACGGTAAGGTGTTCAAGGTCGTCAAATTCGCGACTGACGTTACTGCCCGCGTCAACAATGTCGATCAGCTTGCGGCGTCTTTGATGGGCCTGGCCGGCGGCGATTTGACCCAGGAGGTCGCAACACCATTCATTCCGACACTGGAAAGGCTCCGCACCGATTTCAACGCCGCAGCCACCAAGCTGCGCACGGCGATGCAGGTCGTGGCTCAAAACGCGACGGGCATCGCTGCCAGCGCCCAGCAGGTTCGTTCAGCCTCGGACGATTTGTCGAAGCGTACGGAACAGCAGGCGGCTTCCGTCGAGGAAACCGCAGCCGCCCTTGAAGAGATCACCACAACAGTCTCCGATTCGAGCAACCGTGCCCAGGAAGCCGGCCAGCTGGTTCGAAGGACCCGCGAGAACGCCGAACGTTCCGGCGCGGTGGTCCGCAGCGCCGTCGATGCGATGGGCAAGATCGAGACATCGTCCGCAGAGATCGGCAACATCATCGGCGTCATCGACGAAATCGCCTTCCAGACCAATCTCCTGGCACTGAACGCGGGTGTCGAGGCGGCGCGCGCGGGCGATGCCGGCAAGGGTTTTGCGGTGGTCGCGCAAGAGGTTCGCGAACTTGCTCAGAGATCGGCCAAGGCGGCAAAGGAGATCAAGGAGCTGATCGGGGCCTCCAACGAGCATGTGAAGAGCGGAGTGACGCTGGTCGGCGAAACCGGCAAAGCTCTCGAAGAGATCGTCGCCCAGGTTCAGCAGGTCAACAGCAATGTTCTTGCGATCGTCGAGAGTTCAAAGGAGCAGGCGACGGGATTGAAGGAAATCAACACCGCGGTCAACACCATGGACCAGGGCACGCAGCAGAATGCCGCCATGGTCGAGGAATCGACGGCTGCCGCACATAGCCTCGCCAAGGAAGCCGACGCGCTTTTCCAGCTGCTGGGCCAGTTCAATATCGGCGGCCCAGCCTCACGCCAGCAGCGCCCCGCCGTGGCAACTGCCGCTTCCAGGCCCGTCGCATCGGCGCCGCGGGCAATGGCTGCAAAAGTAGGCGCAGCCTTCCATGGCAACGCAGCAGTCGCCGGCGGCGACTGGGAGGAGTTCTGAGGCGGGTGGCGCTCCGCCTCATTCCAGGAGCCGTCCGATCGTCTCGATCTCATTCGTCCAAATGCCTGCCGCATAGTTTTGCGGCAGCCGCGCCAACTGCGCGCGGTCGTCGATACCGGTGGAAAATTCACCGCCGTGATAAGGGCCGAGCACGAAAACTTCGGTGCCGGCATCCGCCATCCGGTTGAGGAAACGGTCCGGCCAGCCCCAGAGCCAGGGCGCGATATTGATCGGCACCAGCATCATCCGCTGCTTGCAGGCATCAGGCAGCAGGCCGGTCCAGCCATAGCCGATATAGCCGGTGAGGCAGCCCTTCAGAACTCTGGCGCGAGGCGGTCTTGATATCGGGCACGCGCCGGCGGATGACGTCGATCGGTTCGTCGCCGCCATAGACGATGATCTCGGCCCGTCGCTCGGTGGAAAGCCCGTTGAGCACGGCGGCGAGCTTTTCGCCCTCGGACGGATCGCGGCTCTTGACGTTGATCAGGAAGCGCCGATCCGGAAAGGTCGACAGCACTTGCGCCAGCGTCGGCATCATGCCGATGCCGCGGCCGCGAAAGGGAAAGCTCTTGCCGCCATCGGCGGTGTAGCCATAGCCGATGTCGAGCTTCCTCATGTCGGCCATCGCATGTTCGCGGGTGACACCGTGCCCGTCGGTGCGGCAGTCGAGCGTCCAGTCGTGAAAGACGGCGAACTGCCCGTCCGTCGTCGGATGCACGTCGATCTCGACGATATCGGCGCCGGCGGCAAAGCCCGCCTGCATCGACCGAACCGTATTCTCGAGATAATCGTGTTTCGGCGGCAGCATGCGGCTCGCCGTGCAGGTGTCATTCTTCAGATCGGTCTCGTCGAAGCGCTGGGCGATGCCGCGATGGGCGAGCAGCACCGGGCTTCCCGGCCGATGCTCGGCAAGCAGGCTGCTATTGTTGAGATAGATACCGGCCCCGGCGAGCGCGAATGCGCCGGCGCAATAGAAAAGCGTCCTGCCCATATTGCTCCCCCTGATTGCATCGACGGATGCAACAGCTAAAAAGCGATTCTGGTTGTTCTTGGGCTGTTTTCCGGCTTTTCTATGCTGGCCGCCTATAACCCGAAAGGACTGTCATCGCCATGGAACAACACGACGACGAGCTCATCCATTTCGAAGCCCACGGCGCGGCCCCTTTGCCGCCGGCCGCAGTCGAAGGCCATGTCGGGCGCGAGGGCGCCCGCATCTGGTATGCGAGCTACGGCGCCGGGCCGGCCGTCATCCTGCTGCACGGCGGCCTCGGCCATAGCGGCAATTGGGGCTATCAGGTCCCGGCGCTGCTCGAGAGCGGCCGCCGCGTTGTGCTGATCGACAGCCGCGGTCATGGCCGCAGCACCCGCGATGCCCGTCCCTATACCTATGAACTGATGGCCGCCGACGTGCTTGCAGTCATGGATGAGCTGCGCCTGGAGCAGGCTGCATTCGTCGGCTGGAGCGACGGCGCCTGTATCGCCCTAACCCTCGCCATGACGGCGCCGTCGCGTGTCGAAGGCGTGTTCTTCTTCGCCTGCAACATGGATCCGAGCGGCACGCTGGAATTCGTTGCGACCCCGCGCATCGACCGATGCTTCAGCCGTCACGCCAAGGATTATGCGGCCTTATCCGCCACGCCGGACGATTTCAATGCCTTCGTCGAGGCGGTGAGCCTGATGATGCGCACCGAGCCGAACTATCAGGCCGACGACCTCGGCCGCATCGGCGTTCCGGTCGCAATCGTGCTCGGCGAACACGACGAATTCATCAAAGCCGAACATGCCGAATATCTCGCCCGCAGCATTCCGGACGCTCAGATGATCTACTTGCCCGGCGTCAGCCATTTCGCGCCGCTGCAGCGTCCCGCGCAGTTCAACGCCGCAATTCTATCCTTCCTCGATGGGATAAGGTGATGAAGCTCGCTTCCTCTGGCCTCGCGCCCTTTTGCCTCTATCTCTTGCTGCATGAGAGCTGACGCGCTGCTTTATCCCGCCCCGGAAGGGCTCTATTGCCCCGAGGGCGGCTTCTATGTCGATCCGGTGCGGCCGGTCGAACGGGCGCTCGTCACCCACGGCCACTCCGATCACGCCCGGCCCGGTCACGTGAACGTGCTCGCCACCCGCCAGACGCTCGACATCATGCGCCTGCGTTACGGTGAGGGCTTCTGCGCCAGCGAGCAGGCGGTCGGTTTCAATGAGGAGCTGCTGGTCAACGGCGTCAAGGTGAGCTTTCATCCCGCCGGCCATGTGCTGGGCTCGGCCCAGATCGCCATCGAGAGGAACGGCACCCGCATCGTCGTCTCCGGCGACTACAAGCGCCGCCCCGACCCGACCTGCGCATCCTATGTGCCGGTCGCCTGCGATGTCTTCATCACCGAGGCGACCTTCGGCCTGCCGGTCTTCCATCATCCCGATCCGCTCGATGAGACCGGCAAGCTGCTGGCTTCGCTAAGGCAATTTCCCGAGCGCACCCATCTCGTCGGCGCCTATGCGCTGGGCAAGGCCCAGCGGGTCATCCGCCTGCTGCGCGATGCCGGTTATGCCGAACCGATCTATATCCACGGCGCCATGGAGAAGCTCTGCGATTATTATGTCGGCCAGGGCATCGATCTCGGCGAGTTGCTGCCGGCGACCATCGAAAGCAGCGACAAATCCGCCTTCAAGGGCGCGGTCGTCATCGGCCCGTCCTCGGCCTTCGCCGATCGCTGGGCGCGCCGCTTCAACGAACCGCTGCCGGCCTTCGCCTCCGGCTGGATGATGGTGCGCCAGCGCGCCAAACAGCTCGGCGTCGAACTGCCACTCGTCATCTCCGACCATTGCGACTGGCCGGAACTGACCGAAACGATCCGTGAGCTGCACCCGGCCGAGGTCTGGGTGACGCATGGCCGCGAGGAGGCGCTGGTGCGATGGTGCCAGTTGCAGGGCATCAAAGCCAAACCGCTGCATCTGGTGGGTTATGAGGATGAGGCGGATTGAGATGAGCTACGTGCTGGATCAAAACCCCTCCCCAACCCCTCCCCACAAGGGGGAGGGGCTTAACGTGTCGCGCCGTCCCGCCGCAAAATCACCGCCGGGAACGCTGAGGTCGAAAAAGGACAGGGCAGTGCCGCGGGTTAGTCCCTCCCCCTTGTGGGGAGGGGTTGGGGAGGGTCTTTTTGCCAAGCCCGGAGGCCGACATGAAAGCCTTTGCCGACCTTCTCGACCGCCTCGTGCTCACCCCCAGCCGCAATGGCAAGCTCAAGCTGCTGACCGACTATTTCCGCGATACGCCCGATCCCGACCGCGGTTATGGGCTTGCCGCCATCGCCGGTACGCTGGAGGTGCGAAACGTCAAGCCGGCCATGCTGCGTGAACTGGTGCTGGAGCGCATGGACGAGGTGCTGTTCCGCTATTCCTACGATTATGTCGGCGATCTCGCCGAAACCATCTCGCTCGTCTGGGACAATGAGCGGGATATCGATCGCTCGGCCCTTGCCCAGCCGCGCCTCGGCGAGGTCGTCACCCGCATGAACGGTCTCGGCCGCACCGAAGTGCGCAGCTATGTCCGCGACCTGCTCGACCGGCTGGATTCCTCCGGCCGCTTCGCCTTCATCAAGCTTGCGACCGGCGCCATGCGCATCGGCGTCTCCGCCCGTCTCGCCAAGCAGGCGCTGGCCGATCTCGGCGGCAAGGACGTCACCGACATCGAAACCCTCTGGCATGGCCTGCAGCCGCCTTACGAGACGTTGTTTCAATGGCTGGCGGGCGGCGGCGAGAAACCGGCGCTGGCGACACCCGCGATTTTCCATTCCGTCATGCTCGCCAATGCGGTGGAGGAGGGGGATCTTGCCAGTCTCGCCCCGGGCGATTACGCCGCCGAATGGAAATGGGACGGCATCCGCGTCCAGCTTTCCCGCTCCGGCGATCGGCGCAAAATTTATTCCCGCTCCGGCGACGATATCTCCGGCGCCTTTCCCGATATTCTCGATGCGATCAATTTTTCCGGCGTCGTCGACGGCGAGCTGCTGGTCGGCGGCACCGCCCGCTCCAACAGCCCGACGCGCACCTTCTCCGACCTGCAGCAGCGGCTGAACCGCAAGACGGTGACGGCGAGGATGCTCGATGACTACCCCGCCTTCATCCGCGCCTATGACCTGCTGTTTGACGGCAAGGAGGATATTCGCGGCCGCGCCTATGTCGATCGCCGCGAGCATCTGGCCGGGGTCATCGACCGCGCCCCCATGACCGTTTCGATCTCTCGCCGCTCGTGCCGTTCTCGTCCTGGGAGGAGCTCGACGCTTTGCGCGCCGCCCCGCCCGATCCGGTTATCGAGGGGGTGATGATCAAGCGGCGCGACAGCATCTACCAGGCCGGCCGCATGAAAGGCCCCTGGTTCAAGTGGAAGCGCAATCCTTATAACGTCGATGCGGTGTTGATGTACGCCCAGCGCGGCCACGGCAAGCGCTCGAGCTACTATTCCGATTTCACCTTCGGCGTCTGGGCCGACGACGAGGACGGCGAGCAGCTGGTGCCGGTCGGCAAAGCCTATTTCGGTTTCACCGATGCCGAGCTCGAGCTGCTCGACAAGTTCGTCCGCAACAACACCACCGAGCGGTTCGGGCCGGTGCGGGCCGTGCGCGCCGACAGGGATTTCGGCTTCGTCGTCGAGGTCGCCTTCGAGGGCATCAATCGCTCGACGCGGCACAAATCCGGGGTGGCCATGCGCTTTCCCCGCATCGCCCGCCTTCGTCCCGACAAGCCTCCCTACGAGGCCGACCGGCTGCGCACGCTGATCGCCATGATCGAGGCCAAGCCCGGGTGAGCCGATGGTCCTGCGCAACAATGACGCAGGGCGATATTTTCAACAGGATGTGTATTGGCGGCAGCGCGTTTTCCGGTGCAAAGCTTGCGGGCCGGGGAAATGATTTGGGTGCTGCGTCATGAGCTCGCATGAACAAAATTCCTTTTTCCGGCAACGCCGTGCCGTGCTGGCGGGTCTTGCCGGCGCGCTCGTCCTGCCGCGCGTGGCGGCCGCTTTCGATGTCCCGGATGAACCACGCCTTGCCAGGCACGATTACGCGGAGGTTCGCCGCCACTTCCGCACGAAGCTCCTGCAGAAGGGCCCGGCGCCCGATAAATACGAACCGCTGACCGCGCCTGCCAACGCCGAGAAGATCTTCTACCGCTCCGGCTATGGCGGCGAGCTGGAGCTTGTCGCCTGGGTGTCGAAATACAAGCGCGAGCGCGCGGCGAAGCCCGCCGTGCTCTTCCTGCATGGCGGCAATGCCCTCGGCATCGGCCATTGGCAGCTGATGAAGCCCTATATGGATGCCGGCTATGTCGTGATGATGCCGTCGCTGCGCGGCGAAAACGGCCAGAGGGGCAATTTCTCCGGCTTTTACGACGAGGTCGATGACGTTCTCGCCGCCACCGAGCGCCTGGCGCATCTGCCGGGCGTCGATCCCCAGCGCCTGTTCATCGCCGGCCATAGTATCGGCGGCACCTTGACCATGCTGACGGCGATGAGCACCCATAAATTCCGCGCCGCCGCGCCGATTTCCGGCAATCCGAACGCCTTCCGCTTCTTCAGCCGCTATCCTCAGGACATTCGCTTCGACGACAGCAATGCGCATGAATTCGAGGTGCGTTCGGCGCTCTGTTACGCCCACAGCTTCAAATGCCCCATCCGGGTGGTTCACGGCACGGAAGAGGCGCATTTCAACGACCGCGCCGACCTGCTCGCCCGCCGTGCCCGCGCCGCCGGCACCCATATCGAAACCGACACCGTCGCCGGCAACCACACCTCGGCGCTACCGGTCGAGATCGAACAGAGCATTCGCTTCTTCCACGGGGTGGCGGCCTGATTTCGCCGCCGCTTCAAATGGAGGGCAATCGGCCCTATATTGCTAGAATGACGACGGATGCAGAAACCATGATCGTGCCGAACGACTTCCCCGAGCTGAGATCGCTCGCTTGGAATCGCGATCCCGCGCGCGCCATGCCTGCCAACGAGGCCTTCGCGCTTTATGAGCGGAATTGGCGTTTCATCGATACCGGCAGGTTGACCGAACGGGAGAAGCAGCTGATCCGCGATCTCACAGCGACATACGGCAACGGCGTCCTGCTCGTCTCCTGATTTTCCGTTTTTTTATCCTTCACCTTCCTTTAGGCTGGACGGAAATTGGGTGGTCATCATGGAATTCAGACGTCCGGAACATCGCACCATCGCTGCGGCTCTTCGGCTGGTGGAGGCCGATTTTTTGTTGGCCAACAAGTGTTGGTTTGCCGGCGGAACAGCCATTGTCATGCATCTCGATGAATATCGGTTGTCGCTCGATGTCGATTTTCTCTGCGCGGATGGCGAGGGATATCGCGTCTTGCGTATGGCGGCGGTCGAAAGCGGAGTAGGGGCTTTTTTTGGGGCGCCGGTCACGACGCTCAGGGACTTCAGGACAGACCAATACGGGCTGCGTACGGTCCTTACCCTCGAAGGCCAGGCTATTCGCTTCGAAATCGTGCGCGAGGCGCGGATCGCCCTTGAAGGTACTTTCGATTCGCGACTGAACGTTCCAACGCTGTCGCTGCCCGATACGTTCGCCGAAAAACTGCTCGCCAATGCTGACCGCTGTCAGGACAGGTCTGTGGCCTATCGCGATGCTATCGATCTCGGCATGCTTCTCACCCGCTATGAGGAGATTCCCGCTATTGCCGTTCGGAAGGCGACGGAAGCTTATGGCCAGGACATTGAACGCAAGATCGGCTGGGTTCTCACCAGGCTTGAGGACGAGACGGAATTGAAACATGCCGCAAGCGTTCTGCAGATGGACGGCGATCTTGCGGTAAAGGCGATCACCGCCCTTCGCGGCGAAGCGCAGCGGCTCTGGTCGTTTTAATCTCGCGGCTTTTCCCGCGCCCACACCAGCCTCGCGCCAGCCGCGGATGCCATCGTCGCGGCAGATATCGCTGTCTCGCCGATCGTTGATAAGGGTGGTTCGATGAATTTTCTGCGCCGGGTCTTCCCGATTGCCGGGCTCGTGATGGCCGCTGCCTCGCTCAGCGGCTGCAACATTCTCATTCCCGATGTCGCCGCCGATTCGCCCGCCCGCTTCGTCCAGGAAACCTCGCCGGTCTTCTATCAGCCGCCCGGCGTCGATCCGCGCCGGGTGCGGCCGATCCCCGATCAGCCGGTGCCGCAGACGCGCGAGCTTTACAAGACCCAGTTCCACCAGACCTATGGCCTGCCGGTGACCAATCCGGTGCATGCTGCGATGTATGGCGAACTGCGCGACGAGGATTTCACGCTGCCGTCGATCCCGGTCAGCCGCGTACAGCCGCAATTCTTGCGCCAGGAGGTCGATTACCAGACGACCGAGCGTCCCGGCACCGTCGTCGTCGATACCAAGGCGCGCTTCCTTTATTTCGTCGAGGCGGGCGGCAAGGCGATGCGCTATGGCGTCGGCCTCGGCCGCGACGGTTACGCCTGGTCGGGCCGCGGCGTCGTCCAGTGGAAGCAGAAATGGCCGCGCTGGACGCCGCCGGCCGAAATGGTCTCGCGCCAGCCCGATGTTCGCGCTTTTTCCGCCGAAAACGGCGGCATGAATCCGGGGCTCCAGAACCCGCTCGGTGCGCGCGCCATGTACATCTTCAAGGACGGGCAGGATACGCTCTATCGCATCCACGGCACGCCCGACTGGCAGTCGATCGGCAAGGCCACATCGTCCGGCTGCGTGCGCATGCTGAACCAGGACGTCGTCGATCTCTATGATCGCCTTCCCGCCAAGGCCGAGATCGTTGTGATGTAGCGCTGCAACAGCGCTGCCCATATCGTCGGCTCCATCAGGAACACGTCTGCGTGAAGCTATGGTTTATTTGGCGCAAGCCGATAGATTTCCTTATGTCGTTATTTCAGGATTCCCGCATCAAAAGGAAATCAGTCCCGCGTCATGAGTTCCGATAGACATCTTTCCCGCCGTAGCTTTCTTTCCTTTTCGGCTCTGACCGCAGCCTCCGCGCTCACCGGCTGCGCCTCCTCCGCCAACACCGTGACATCGGGCGACACCTCGATCATCTACCGTTCGCCCATGCGCCTGTTCCGGTCGCCGGGAGCGTCGAGCGTTCCGAGCGGGCCCGAGCTTGCCGTCATGTATGGCCCCGTCGAGGACGGTGGTTTCCTCATTCCCGCCGTTCCCTATGAAGAGATCGACCCGCGCTACTATCGTCAGCGCGTCGTCGATCCCACCGGCCAGCCGCCCGGCACCATCGTCGTCGATACGCCGTCGCGCTTCCTCTATCTCGTCCAGGCCGATGGCATGGCGATGCGTTACGGCGTCGGCATCGGCCGCGAAGGATTTGCGTGGCAGGGATCGGGCGTCATTCAATGGCGTCAGAAATGGCCGCGCTGGAAGCCGCCGAACGAAATGGTCGCCCGCCAGCCGGAACTCGTCAAATACTCGATCGAGAATGGCGGCATGGAGCCCGGCCTGAAGAACCCGCTCGGTGCCCGCGCGCTCTATATCTTCTCGAACGGCGAGGACACGCTCTACCGCCTGCACGGCAATCCCGACTGGCGCTCGATCGGCAAGGCCGTCTCCTCGGGCTGTGTCCGGCTGCTGAACCAGGATATCATCGATCTCTATGACCGCGTTCCGACGAAGGCGCCGATTGTCGTCTGGCAATGATGCCGACGGGGCGGCCGCCGGCCGGCCGCCTCTGCCTCTCTTTCGCCTGGCAATTCCCCGCTCGGAAAAGTTTTATTTCTGATTTAGCATTGCTTAATTCGACAAAAGGCCTACATGGTGCCTATCGAATTTTGCTTGTGACCTTTGCCCATGCGCCAAGAGCGCTTCGTCAGATCTCGTCTCAACATCGATATTGCCCGCGGACATCCTTCCCGGGCGCACACAAACGGTTGAAAGGAGATCGTTATGAATTCAGGCGTCGTCAAGTGGTTCAATGGTACCAAGGGTTTCGGTTTCATCCAGCCCGATGATGGTTCCACCGACGTTTTCGTCCACATTTCGGCAGTCGAACGCGCCGGCATGCGCGAACTCACCGAAGGTCAGAAGGTCCGTTACGACCTCGTTCGCGACAAGCGCTCGGGCAAGAACGCGGCCGACAACCTTCAGGCCGCATGATTTGTCATTCGCCCTACAGCGCCGCGCGTCTTTTTAAGACGGGCAAAGGACGCTGTAGCACTTTGGCTGGCCACGGATGTGACAGCGAGCTGACCACGGATGTACTGGCAGCGAGCTTACCAAACTGGCAGCGGAAGGGCTGAGTGACGGGAAGAGGTCGGGTCCGCGCCCGGCCTTTTTGCTTTGATCGCGGCCTTTGATCGACCAATTGAACAGCCGAAGAGTTGAGGGACACTGCAATGGGCAGGCCAAACTACAAAGTCGGCGACACGATCGTGCTGAAATCCGGCCTCACGCGCACCGCGAAAGCCGAGAAGCGATGCCGGATCGCCAGCATTCTGCCCAATGACCACGGGCATGTGCAATATCGCGTCCGGTTTGACGCCGAGAATTTCGAACGCCGCATCACCGAGGCCGACATCGATACCGGGAAATCACCATGCGAGGCGTCCCCCGAGGCAGTGGCCAAGTCGGACGGCGCCGGGTCCTGGCTCAAACTATCGAGCATCAGGATCGGGAAATAGCCCCGCGTTTTATTATGGACAGTGCGGCGCCGCCGCCAAAGAAAGGATATCATCTTGCAGGTACTCGTCAGGGATAACAACGTCGATCAGGCACTGCGCGTGCTCAAGAAAAAGATGCAGCGGGAAGGTCTGTTCCGGGAAATGAAAGCCCGCAGCGCCTTCGAAAAGCCCTCCGAGAAACGCGCCCGCGAAAAAGCCGAAGCCATTCGCCGCCAGCGCAAGCTTGCCCGCAAGAAGCTGCAGCGTGAAGGCCTGCTGCCGGCGCCGAAGAAGGTTCTTCGCGCCCGCTAACCCGGCCGTGAACAACGGCCCGGCCGCGGCATCGCGGCCAACGTGGAATCCCGGCCGGCCGTGGATTGCGGCCCGGCCAAGGAATCACGGCTCCTGCGCTGCGGAGCCACGGCTCAAACACTGTCGTTACCTGGGAAAGGGGCACATGACCGCCACCAAGGGAGAATTCTTCAATCCCGCCAAGCTGTCGCCCCGCGACAAGGCGGAAGCGACCGATCACACGGCGCGCGCCATCATCGCGGCCGAGGCCTCGGCCCGCGACAAGAAGACGGAAAAGCTGAAGGCCTTGCGCCTGCAGCAGGCGGCCGCGGCGGAAGCGGAAGCTGCGCCGGCAAAGAAGCGCCGGCCGCCGGCCAAACCCGCTCAGCGGCGGCCTTGATCCCCTCCCAGCAGGGGTCGTTAAAGCCTGTCGCGCAAAACGGTGCGCGGTTTTGCGGCAACGACATGCGTGAAAATAAAGAGCTACAGCGCAGGGAGCGAACCTGAAAGATCGTGATGCGCTTTAGAGCCGTCAGCCGCCGGCGAGGCCGGCCCGGCCGAGATTGGCCCGCAGCCGATGCAGCATGTCGCGCATCTCACCCAGTTCCTCCAGCGTGCAGCCGGCGGCTTGTCCGATCGCCGTCATGATCGTATCGACCTCGGCCTTCATCGCCTGGCCCTTCGGGGTCAGTGATACGATCACCTGGCGCTCGTCGCGCAGGTCGCGGATGCGCTTGATCAGCCCGCTTTGTTCCAGTCGCTTCAACAATGGCGACAGCGTGCCGGAATCGAGGTCCAGCTGCTCGCCGATCGTTTTCACCGGCAGTGCGCTGCGCTCCCACAGCACCAGCATCACCAGATATTGCGGATAGGTGAGGCCGACCCTGTCGAGGATCGGCTTGTAGGCGCGGGTAAAGGCGTGCGCCGTCGCGTAGACCGCGAAGCACAGCTGCTTTTCCAGCCGCTTCTCCTCCTCCGGTATCTCCATCGTCTTTGCCGTTTGCGCTTTCATATCCACCATCCCAGAGCATGATGCCGAAAAATGTGAGCGGTTTTCGGACGACATCGTGCTCTCACTTAAAGTAGAGCAGGATTCAGATTTTGGGCCGAGCCTGCCTAAAATCATCCTGCTCTGTGGCTGCGATTGTCTTCTTTTCGACGTCGAAATGCAATTTGCAAAATTCACTTGCGTACAATTTAATTGTGCGATATTAAAAATCCAACCCCGATCGAGGGCCAACCAAAGGAGATTGTCATGCCTATTCTCTATACGACCCAAGCCTCTGCCACCGGCGGCCGCGCCGGCCGCGCCGTTTCCGATAACGGCGTCCTGGACGTGACGCTGACCGTTCCCAAGGAGCTCGGCGGCGACGGTGCTACCGGCACCAATCCCGAACAGCTTTTCGCCGCCGGCTATTCCGCCTGCTTCCTCGGTGCCCTGAAATTTGTCGCGGGCCAGCAGAAGGTCAAGATTCCGGAGGAAACGACGGTCTCCGCCAAGGTCGGCATCGGCCCGCGCGAAGACGGCACCGGCTTCGGCATCGACGTGGCGCTGACCGTCAGCATTCCCGGCCTCGACCGCGAAACCGCCGAAAAGCTCGCCGCTGCCGCCCACATCGTCTGCCCCTACAGCCACGCCATGCGCACCTCGACCGAGGTTCCGGTCACGGTTGCCTGATCCCGCTCAGCATAACTGCGGCGACGGCCTTCGGCTTAGGTCGGGGGCCGTCGCTTTTCTTGCTGCTGACAGGAACGCAGTGCTCGCAGCATGGGTCCTCAGGACGACGGAGCAAGGGGAGGCCTCTCGCCTCCAGCCGATCCTGCTCCTCAATCTCCGTCGTGCTCGGGCTTGACCCGAGCACCCACGCGCGCCCGCTCCGGTTGCGTGGCGTAAACGACGCGATTTCTGGAGGATCCAAGGCGAGGTTCGGCTCGCTCTACCCGGCCGTCGCCGGTTCGTTTTTGCGGGACCGGCGAGCGGTCGGCTTCGGCGTCTCGTCCGTCATCCCCGACACCGTCTGCAGATCCTGCCGCAGCCGCGCGGAACTTCCATCCGGGAGCTTTTGGTCGAGCGCCGCATGCGTCTCTTTCCAGATAGGCAGCGCTCTTGCCAGCACCGCCTTGCCTTCGCCGGTGAGCATGAGCAGGCGGCCGCGCCGGTCCTTCGGATTTTCCATCACGCTCACCCAGCCCTTACGCTGCAGCGGCTTCAGCGCCGCCGTCAGCGTCGTCTGGTCCATCGCAAGCAGGGTGGCGACCGGCCCCATCGGCGGCGGCTCCGGCCGGTTCAGCGACATCATCAGCGAAAACTGCCCGTTGGTCAGCCCCGCCGGCCGCAACGCGTCGTCGAACAGCCGGGCGAGCGCCCGCGCCGCTCGCTGCGCATGCAGGCAGAGGCAGGTGTCGCGCACCAGCAGCGTTGTAGAAAAAGGAATTTCAACCGAATTTGACATGATCATTTTATATTGATATCAATCTTTCTAGTCAAGGAGAAGGAGATGGGCCGGCTCGCCGGCGACGCCGGAGGAGGGCGCATTCCATGCAGAACGAAGTTGTTTCCCGCGAGCAATGGCTGGAGGCCCGCCGCGCCCTACTCTTGAAGGAAAAGGAGGCGACGAAGCTGCGTGACAGCGTCAACGCCGCCCGTATGGCGCTGCCCTGGGTGAAGGTCGACAAGGATTACGTCTTCGATACGCCCGAGGGAAAGAAGTCGCTCGCCGATCTCTTCGACGGCCGCAGCCAGCTGCTGATCTATCATTTCATGCTCGGCCCGGATTGGGAGGCCGGCTGCCCCGGCTGCTCCTTCCTCTCGGATCACGTCGACGGCGCCCTGCCGCATCTCAACCATCACGACGTCACCTGGGTCGCCGTTTCGCGCGCGCCGCTTGAGAAGATCGCCGCCTATAAGAGGCGGATGGGCTGGAAATTTCCCTGGGTCTCGTCCTTCCGCGGCGATTTCAATTTCGATTATCACGTTTCTTTCAGCCCCGAGGACCTTGCCAAAGACAAGGTCTTCTACAATTTCACTGCTATTGAGCCGGCCGAGGCCCATGACGAACTGCCGGGCCTCAGCGCCTTCTACCGCAACGACAAGGGCGAGGTCTTCCATACCTATTCGAGTTATGCCCGCGGGCCGGAGGAACTGATCGGCACTTTGATGATCCTCGACCGCGCGCCGAAGGGCCGCAACGAGCAGGGCACGATGAATTTCGTGCGCCGCCATGACGAATATGAGGATGCTCAAACGGCGCCATCCTGTTGTCACTGAGCAGGCACATGATGCCGAAATCCGTGGGGCGGTTTCCGGACGACGCCATGCTCTAAGAACAGGCGTCGCCATCACCGGAAGGGAGAAGAGGATGATGAAGACGGCTGAAGTGCTGAAGGAACATTCCTTCCTGGAACGACTGGTCGGCGACTGGAGCGTCACCGCACCCGAGATGGGCGACGGCGACGACTGGACGGAGACCGTCCGCTCGCTGCACGGAATCTGGTTCGTCGCCGAAGGGCACGGCCGCATGCCCGACGGCAAACAGGCCACCACGATCCTGACGCTCGGCTACAACGCCGAAAAGGGCAAGTATGTCGGCAGCTGGATCGGCTCGATGATGGACTTCATGTGGGTCTATGAAGGCGAGGTCGATGCCTCCGGCGACGTGCTCGACCTCTATACGACGGGACCCGACTTCAATGGCGAGGGCCTGGCCGATTACCGCGAGCAGATCACCTTCATCAACCCCGATCACCGCACCTTCACCTCCAGCGCCAGACAGGCCGACGGCTCCTGGAAGCAGTTCATGGAAGCGCATTACACCCGCAAGATCTGACAATCACGGCGCCGCAAGCATCGCAGAGGCGTCAGAAAAGGGAGAGTTCTATGTCCAAGACGCATGGAAAGTTCATCTGGTGCGAGCTGATGACCCCCGACACCGCAGCCGCCGCGAAATTCTACAGCTCCGTCGTCGGCTGGACCACCTCCGAAATGAAGGTCGAGGGCATGCCGACCTATACGGTCTTCGAGGCGAACGGCATCGGCGTCGGCGGCGTGATGGAATTTCCGGCCGAACTCGAAGGCCAGGGCATTCCGCCGAACTGGACGGGCTATGTCGGCGTCGATGACGTCGACCAGTCGGCAAAGGATTTCGCCGCCAATGGCGGTGCTGTGCGCCGTCCACCGCAAGACATCCCGACCATCGGCCGTTTCGCCGTCGTCGCCGATCCGCATGGCGCGGTGCTCTGCATCATGACGCCGGCGCCGATGGAACAGAGCTGGCCTGAACTGGCCTTCGACGCGCCGGGCAACATCGGCTGGCGCGAGCTGTATTCCGGCAACGGCAAGGACGCGCTTGCCTTCTATACCAAGCTGTTCGGCTGGACCAAGGACAGCGAGATGGATATGGGCGCGATGGGCGTCTACTACATCTTCGCCCATGACGGCCGGCAGACCGGCGGCATGATGACCAAGCCCGACAACATGCCGATGCCCTTCTGGTGCTATTATTTCATCGTGCCCACCCTCGATGCCGCGATCGAACGCGTCACCTCGGGCGGCGGCAAGGTCGTCAACGGCCCGATGGAAGTCCCCGGCGGCAGCTGGATCATCCAGGCCACCGACCCGCAGGGCGCCTTCTTCTGTTTGGTTGCGCCGAAGCGGTAGGCGCTGTGCCGGGCGGCAGGCCCTCATCCGGCTGCCGCCACCTCTCCCGTTCTGACGGGGAGAAGGGACATGCCTCAAGGTCCCCGTTTCACGCCACCTCTCTTATGGCACGTCCCCTCTCCCCGTCAGAACGGGGGTCCGCAGGACGGGTCGAGACAAGTGGCTCGACCCCGGCAAGGCTAGGGTGAGGGGCTGCGCCTGAAACGTTGAGGGCGGCACGGCACGCCCCCATCCATCACCCCGCCACCGAAGCAAAAAAACCTTCCGGGCTCTCCACTTCCACCAGCCGCTTCTTCTCGATCAGCCAGAAGCGGTTGCCCACCGCCCGCACGAAACTGCGGTCGTGCGATACCAGCAGGCAGCTCGCCTCTTGCGCCATCAGCTCGTTTTCGAGCGCTTCCTGTCCCTCGATGTCGAGGTGGTTGGTTGGCTCGTCGAGCAGATAGAAGTTCGGCTCCGTCAACCGCAGCACCAGCATGCCGAGCCGCGCCTTCTGGCCGCCGGAAAGCTGGCCGATCGGTTTTGCCTGCATGTCGATCGTCATGCCGGCGCCGGCCAGCAGGGCGTGCGCCCTGTGGTCGCCGACATCGAAACGGCGGATGATCGTGCCGATCGGCGTGTCGCCGTCGGCAAGATCGGCAAGCGCCTGGTCGCCATAGCCGAGGACCAGCGACGGCGTCGCCTTGATGCAGCTTGGCGCCGTCTCCGGCCTTTCGATCGCTTGCTTCAGCATCGAGACCAGCCGCGACTTGCCGACGCCGTTAAGGCCGAGGAGCACGATGCGGTCACCCTGGCAGATGAATTGCCGGCCGGTCCTGAACAGCAGCGTTCCATCCGGCGTCGTCACCGCCGCATCCTCCAGCGTCACCAGCACCTTGGCATGCGTGCCGCGGTTGGCAAGCCGGATCGCGCCGGCCGAGCGCTCCAGATGCGCCGGTTTTGCCGCATCCTCCAGCTTCTCCGCCCGCTGTTTCAACTGCTTCGTCTTCACGACGAGCAGGTCGCTGCCGGAATTGATGCCGATATTGTTGAGCTTGGCGGCCTGTTTGCGCAACTGCTCCGCCGTCTTCATGTCGCGCTCGTAGCGTCGCGCTTCGGCGGCGTCGGCCTCGTCGAGGGCGGCGCGCGCCCTGGAATAGGGGAGTGCAAAGACCGGCGATTGTTCCGGCCGCAGGAACAGCGTTCGGTTGGTCGTCGCATCGAGAAAGGCGCGGTCATGGCTGGAGAGGATCACCGGCACGTCGCGCGGCAGCGCATTCAGCCAGCTTTCCAGCTGCGCGATCTTTTCGAGATCGAGATGGTTGGTCGGCTCGTCGAGCAGAAGCACGTCGGGTTCGCTCACCCAGGCGCGGGCCAGCATGGCAAGCCGCTGCCAACCGCCGCTCAACTGCTGCAGCGGCCGCCGGCGCATGGCCTCCGGCACGTCGAGCGATTCTAGCACGACGTCGACGCGCCAGCTCTCGCTTTCGGCCTGATCGGCCGGCAGAGCCTGCAGCACCGCATCGTAAAACGCCGTGTCGAAAAGAGCGGCCGGCACATTCTGGGCGACATGGCCGATGGTCAGCCCGCGCGCCTTGGTGATTTCGCCCTCGCTCGGCTCGAGCGCGCCGGTGATGCAGGCAAGCAGGGTGGACTTCCCGCGCCCGTTGGCGGCGACGAGGCCGATGCGGTCGCCGGCATTGACGACGAGGTTAAACTTGGAAAACAACGGGTTGCCCAGCGTCACGCCGAGGTTGCGGATAGTGATGAGTGTCATGATCGTTCTCTGGTCTTGACCGGGAGCGGGGCATCCGGGGCATCAGCCATCACGGAATTGCGCCTTTCAGGCCCGGGACGTTACAGAAATGCACGCGCAGCTTGGAGACGGCGCCGCATTTGCCACGAAGGGCAGACCAGGAAGAGATGTCGAGAAACGGTCTCTGGTCAGCCCTGCAAACGCATTTGCAGGGCGTCAACGGGACCACGCTGGCGATGATGCCGGAAGTAAGTTTGCATAGCGTGATCCTCCTTTCTCGAATGGGTTGCAGGATTTGAAATACCATCGCCCGCAGGAAGAGGCAAGAGAACCCCGGTTACCGGGATTTCCGGTGGCCAGGGTCCTCGATGCCCAAGAGAGCCTCATCCTGAGGTGCCCCGCAGGGGCCTCGAAGGGCGAGGCGGGTGCGCTGGCGCCGATGAATGCAGGGAGCATCGTTGGAGCGTGTCCTTCGAGGCTCCGGCCTCTGGCCTACGCACCTCAGGATGAGGGAGCTTGGTGGGGGCCGCCTAACCAACTGCATCACCGCCAACCAATTCCAGCCGCCGCTCTATCCCGATGCTCTCAAGAAATCTTTCGTCATGACTGACGACCAGCAGAGCCCCGTCATAGGCGCCGAGACCCGCCTCGACCGCTGATATCGAGTCGATGTCGAGATGGTTGGTCGGCTCGTCGAGGATCAGCAGCGGCGGCGGCGCGGCGCCGAGCGTGCAAGCAAGGCCGGCGCGCAGCAATTGCCCGCCGCTGAGCGTCGAGACCGTCTGCAGCGCCGCATCGGCCCGGAACATGAAGCGGGCAAGCGCGGCGCGGCAGGTGTTTTCATCGGAAAGCGGATTGATCCGGCGAAAATTATCGCGGATCGAGGCCGACGGATCGAGAAGGCTGACCTTCTGATCGAGCATTGCAAAGCCGGTCATCACGGCGACCGTGCCGGCCCAGGGTTTCAACGCGCCGGTTACAAGCGCCAGCAGCGTCGTCTTGCCTGAACCGTTGCGGCCGGTGAGGGCGATCCGTTCCGGCCCCGTCACATCGAAGGAGAGATTGCGGATGACGGCATCTCCCGGTCGATAGCCCGCCGTCACGGCCTCCATCTTCAGCACGACCTTGCTGGCGGGCAGCCCGGTCGGCGGCAGGTTGACCGACAGGGGCTGGAGGATCTCGATCTTCTCGCGCGCCGCTTTTGCCTCCTCCAGCGCCTCAGTGCGCCGGCGTTCGGCGAGCCGGGCATTGTCGCCACCGGTCGTCTCGCTCCGCTCCTTCATGCCGCCGAGCAGGATGCGGGGGATGCCGCCCTTGGCCGCCTTCTTCCGCCCGGCGCTGTCGCGGTGCGCCTGGCGCTCCACCGTCGCCTGCGTCTTCCTTGCGACCTCGGCTATGCGCTTTTCGGCATCGGCGAGGTCATGTTCGGCTGCGGCAAGCTCTAGCGCCTTGCGCTCGCGATAATGGCTCCAGCTGCCGCCATAGCGGGTGGCGCCGAGCGAGGTCAGTTCAACGATCTGATCGACGCTTTCGAGCAATTCCCGGTCATGGCTGACGATGATCGCGCCGGCCCGCCAGCCTGACATCAGCGCGATCACCGCCGCGCGGCCGTCGCGATCGAGATTGTTGGTGGGTTCGTCGAGCAGCAGGAAATCCGGCTCGGTGAATACAAGCGCGGCAAGCCCGGCCCGCGTGCGCTGCCCGCCTGAGAGTGCGGCAAGCGGCGTCTGCGGTTCCGCATCGAGCCCGGTGCGGCCGAGTGCTGCGGCGATGCGCGCCGGGAGCATCCAGTCGGCCGACGCAAGCTCTTCGGCGGTTGCCCTGCCGGCTTCGGCACGGTGGAGAACAGCAAGCGCTTCGGCGATACCGAAGAGATCGGCAATGGTTTCCTTCGGCGCGATCTGCACGTTCTGGCGCAGAATGCCGAGGCTGCCGCTGACCGATATCGTCCCGGACTGCGGCCGGAGCTCACCGGAGACGAGCTTCAGCAGCGTCGTCTTGCCGACGCCGTTGCGGCCGACGAAACCCGTGCGCTCCGGCCCGAAGCTCAGGTCAAGATTGGAAAAAAGCGGCCGTCCGTCAGGCGCGGACCACGAAATCTGGGAAAGGGTGATGGATGCAGGCATGGATGTAGATGTCCCCGTTGGCAAGGCGAACTGGCGTTGCGATCGGGTTGAAATCCATTGCGGCACACATCCTGTTGAAATGATCGATGGCGGGCAATTTAGGGAATGAAGGCGTCAGGTTCAAGACGGGAACGCAGTCTTACAGAAAGCCGCCCCTCACCCTAGCCCTCTCCCCGTAAAAGGGGAAGAGGGGACGTGCCATGCGAGAGGTGTGCAAAGGACGGAGAGGTTGCGACTATCTTCCTTCGCCCCGTTTACGGGGAGAAGATGCCGTCAGGCGGATGAGGGGCTTACGGCGCGGCGCCGGCAAATAGCTACCTTTTCAAGCTCCCCAGGATCCCGCGCACCAGCGCCCGGCCGACCTGGGTCGCCACCGTGCGGACCACGCTTTTCATCGCCGCTTCCACCACGGTTTCGCGCTGGTAGCCGGACGACCTGCCGCGCGACTGGCCGCGGCGCTGCTGACTGTCGTCATTGCCGCCGAAGCCCGGCAGCGTCCAGCCGGAGGTGGTGCCGGGCTGCTCGGCTGCTTCTTCCTGCGCCCGCTTGGCGGCGTCGGCTTCCGCCGCCTTCCTGGCGCGCGCCGCCAGCATCTCGAAGGCGGATTCGCGGTCGAGATCCTCGTCATAGACGCCGAGCACCGGGCTTCTGTCCATCACCTGCTGGCGCTCGGCATCCGTCACCGGGCCGACTCGGCCGGATGGCGGGCGGATCAGCGTGCGCTCGACGATCGAGGGCGCCCCCTTGATCTCCAGCGTCGAGACCAGCGCCTCGCCGGTGCCGAGATTGGTGATGACCGTGGCACAGTCGAAGGCCGGGTTGGGGCGGAAGGTCTCGGCCGCCGTCTTCACCGCCTTCTGCTCGCGCGGCGAATAGGCACGCAACGCGTGCTGGGCACGGTTGCCGAGCTGGGCAAGCACCGTTTCCGGCACGTCGAGCGGGTTCTGCGTCACGAAATAGACGCCGACACCCTTGGAACGGATCAGCCGCACCACCTGCTCGACGCGTTCGACCAGCACCTTCGGCGCGTCGTTGAACAGCAGATGCGCTTCGTCGAAGAAGAAGACGAGTTTCGGCTTTTCCGGGTCGCCGATCTCGGGCAGTTCCTCGAACAGCTCCGACAGCAGCCAGAGCAGGAAGGTGGCGTAAAGGCGCGGGTTCATCATCAGCTTGTCGGCGGCAAGCACCGAGATCTGGCCATAGCCGTTATTGCTGGTGCGCATGATGTCGGTGATCTTCAGCGCCGGCTCGCCGAAGAAATGCTCCGCACCCTGCTGTTCGAGAACGAGCAGCGCCCGCTGGATCGAGCCGACCGACGCCCTGGAGATCAGCCCGTACTGGTTGGAAAGCGCGCTGGCATTCTCGCCCATATAGTTGAGCAGCGAGGTGAAATCCTTGAGGTCGAGCAGCGGCAGCCCGGCCTCGTCGGCGATCTTGAAGGCGATGTTGATGACGCCTTCCTGCGGTTCGGAGGCATCCATCAGCCGGGCGAGCAGCAGCGGTCCCATCTCGGCGACGGTGGTGCGCACCCGGTGGCCCTTCTGACCGAACAGATCCCAGAAGATCACCGGAAACAGGTCGAATTCATAATCGGCAAAGCCGATCTGCTCGGCCCGCTTGGTGAGGAAATCCTTGGGCTCGCCCCTGGCGGCGATGCCGGAAAGATCGCCCTTGATGTCGGCCGCAAACACCGGCACGCCGGCCCGCGAAAAACCTTCGGCCAGCACTTGCAGCGTCACCGTCTTGCCGGTGCCGGTGGCGCCGGTGACGAGGCCGTGGCGGTTGCCGAATTTCAGGTCGAGATATTCCGGCTTGTTGATGCTGTCGTCGGGATTGCGGCTCGCGCCGATGAAAATCTTGCCGTCCTCGATCATCCGCAACTCTCCCTTCGGCGCCGCCGCCATTTGTTGAGAAGGCTTGGGCTTGCGCCGCCTTCATCGAACCATCGTTTCCCTGTTATAAGCAGGCGGAAGGACGCGGACAACTGTTTGCATGGAAAGCAAAACCGCCGTTTGAAAGCGCAGCTTGAGTTGCGATCGAACTTCGAATAACGTTGACGTTAACGTCAAAATAACAGGAGGCTGACATGAATGAAATTGTAACCCAGATCGCCGATCGCGTGGGTATTGCGCCGGATCTGGCCGAAAAGGCGCTCGGCATGATGCTCGGCTTCCTGCAGCGCGAGGCGGCCGATGGCCCTGTCGCCCGGATGATCGAAGCGATCCCCGGCGGCGCTGATCTCGTCGCCCAGTTCAACGGCGCCGGTGCCGGCGGTGGTGGTCTGCTCGGCGGGCTGATGAGCTCGCTCGGTGGTGGCGGGATCATGGGCCTCGGCCAGCAGCTGATGAGCGAGGGCCTCGGCATGGGCGAAATCACTTCGCTCGCCAAGGAAACCATCGCCATCGCCAAGCAATATGCCGGCGACGAGGTCGTCGACGAGGTCGTCGCTTCCGTCCCCGGCCTCAGCCAGTTCGTCTGAGTGACGACGACCAGAAGTCTTCGCGGTTCGCCGCGTGGCTTCTGGTCGCCCTTGCCATGTAGCCTCGTCCGGCTAATTGAGGATTTCCGCCGAAAGAAGGAGAGCCGCATGACCGTCTGACGTCCGCCGCAGCAGATCAGTGAAGGTGATCGGCCTTGCCTGGAGGCAAGATCGGCTGTTCGCCGCGGAAGTGGAGGATGACGGCGGCCGCATCAAGGGCATTCGCCCGCTCGGCGGCTCGATCGAATTCGGCGAGACGCGCGAACAGGCCCTGCAGCGCGAATTCCGGGAGGAACTCGAAACGGCGATCCGCATCGTCGGCCCCTGGCATCTGCTCGAAAACATCTTCGAGCATCATGGCGCGACCGGTCACGAATATATCTTCGCCGCCGATATCGAACTCGCCGAGGCATCGCTCTATGCGCGTGACGAAATCCGCTATGCCGAGCTCGACGAGACGGCGGCGACGGCGCGCTGTTTCGGCCGCGACATGGTGCGCGATGCCGACATCGATCTCTATCCGACAGGGCTGGAGAAAGTGCTGTCACGCTGGCGCGATTGAGCCTTAATGCATGTCGCGCGTTTCCACACGCAGCCGGTAGTCTGTTCGCTAAACTTTGATCGCCGGCGCCCGTTCCATAGGGAACAAGCAAAGCCGGATCGCTGTTTCTGTCGCATCGCCGACACCAGAAGGAACAGCATCATGCGCAGGTTTATTGCAGCAACGTCGATCGCTCTCCTCAGCCTCTCCGCGCCGGTCCTCGCTCAGTCGAACATGGGCATGGATGCCAGCGGCCGGATCGACGGCACGCCGCCGCTCGGCACGTCGCCGGGCGCCGAGACACAAAGGGGGCTGGTCATCCCGCTCGATTCGATCGAAACCGGCAGCATCGACAACGGCGCCCCGAGCGGCCGCGTCGACTGGGCGCGCTGCCCGCCGCCGAAGGCCCGCGGCGCGCTGGCGACCGAAGGCGGCAATAGCGGCGCCTCCGTCAGCCCCGCCTGCCGTGAAGGTCGATAAAGGAGAAGGGCGCTATTTGCCGTTCTTCGCCTGGCTGTGCAGGATGACGCCGAGTTCATGCCATTTGCGTCCGTCGCGCTCGATGAGGCGGTCGGCGCAGGCCGGCCCCATGCTGCCCGGGGCGTAAGTCTCGGGTATGCTCACATCCTTTACCCAGGTGTCGAGGAAGGGCTGTACCGCCGCCCAGCCGGCCTCGATGCCGTCGGCGCGCTGGAAGAGCGTCTGGTCGCCGATGAAGAGGTCGTAGAGCAGCGATTCATAGCCTGTGGTCTTGCCGATATCGAACTTGTCGGCATAGCGGAAGTCGAGGGAAACAGGCGTGGTATCGACCGAAAGCCCCGGCGACTTGATCGAGATTTCCATGCTCATGCCCTCATCCGGCTGGACCTGGATCACCAGCCGGTTCGGCGGCAGGCGGCGATTGACCTCGGTCTCGCGGAACTGCGCGAAGGGCACCGGCTGGAAGCTGATGACGATCTCGGTGTCGCGCGCCGTCAGCGCCTTGCCGGTTCTCAAGTAGAAGGGTACGCCCGCCCAGCGCCAGGTATCGGCATAGAGCTTCAGCGCCACATAGGTTTCGGTCCGGCTGTCCGGCGAGACGTCCTTGGTGTCGCGATAGGCCGGAAGCTCGACGCCGTTCAGCGGACCGGCCGTATAGGCGCCGCGCACGCCGTGCGTCTTTGCCTCCTCGAGCGTATAGATGCGCAGCGCCTTCAGCACCTTGCTTTTCTCGTTGCGGATCGCTTCGGCGTCGAAGCTGTTCGGCGGCTCCATGGCGATCATCGCCAGCAGCTGGAAGAGATGGTTCGGCACCATGTCGCGCAGCGCGCCTGTGGCATCGTAAAATTTGCCGCGGCTGCCGACATCGACGATCTCGGCGGCGGTGATCTGCACATGATCGATATAGCGGCTGTTCCACAGCGACTCGATGATCATATTGGCAAAACGCGCCGTCATCAGGTTCTGCACGGTCTCCTTGCCGAGGAAATGGTCGAGCCGGTAGACTTGGTTTTCCTCGATCTGGGCGAGGATCTGGGCATTGAGCGCCCGTGCCGAGGCAAGGTCGGTGCCGAACGGCTTCTCGATCGCGACACGGCGGAAAGTGCCGTCCCTTTCGTCGGTCAGGCCATGGGCGGCGAGCTTTTCGACGATCGAGCCGAAGAAGGATGGCGGCACGGCAAGATAGAAGGCGGCATTGGCATCCGGCCCCAGACGCTTGCCGATCTCGAGGAAAATATCGTCCTTGGTGAAATCACCCGATGTGTAGCTTATGCGCCGGCGCAGGCTCTCCCAGGCTTCGTCCTTGACCGTCTGCTCCTCGCCGTTGAGGTGATTGAGGAACGCGTCGAGCCGGCCGCGCAGGAATTCATCGTCGCCCGGCTCGATGCCGATGCCGAGAATATTGAGATCCTCGCCGACGAGGCGCTGGCGCGTCAGGTTGATGATCGCCGGCACCAGCAGCCGGCGCGTCAGATCGCCGGTGGCGCCGAAGATGACGAGGGTGACCGGCGGGGTAGGGGCAGCGTGCATGTATCATCTCCGAGATTTTGTGTCCGACTATAAAGCCTGCCGGTTCCGTCGCAACATAGGCGGCGAGGGGTAACAGGCATTTGACATTTCGGGGCAGCAGGGGTGCCGAGACCCCCGGTGGCTGCAAGAGGAGGCAATGTCATGGTTGGCTCTCGATCAAGCAATCAGTGCTCAGTTATGGACGAGCGAAGCATAGAACCAGTCGATGAAGACACGGACGATTGGCGTCGCATGAGCCTCGGTTCGGCAGGCCACATAGACCGCGTCGTTGGCCGGGACCGTAAGGTCGAATGGCGCGATCAGCTCGCCCCGCGCGATCATGTGCGCGGTGGTGATATTGTCGCCGAGCGCAACGCCGTGGCCGTGCATGGCCGCCTCGATCGATAGGCGAGCGTCGCTCATCATGTGCTGGCGCGCCGGCAGCGCAATGCCGGCGGCGGTCAGCCAGGTGTTCCACTCATTGCCGCGATCGGCGTGCAGCAGCATATGGTCACGCAGGTCGCGCGGGGAGCGCAGTGGACGCCTGTTCATGAGCGCCGGGCTGACGACAGGGAAGAGCTCCATCCGGCTCCACAGGCGCGACCAATAATTGGGCCAGTTGCCGCTGCCGTAGAGAATGCACAGGTCGACATTTGGGGAGTTCAGATTGTTCGGTTCGTTCGAGGCGCGCAGGTCGAGCTGGATGTCGGGATATTGATCGGTGAATTCCTGAAGCCGCGGGATAAGCCACAGCGACAGTACTGCCGCAACACAGGTCACGCGCAGCGTGCCGCCGGTCGAGGGCCGGGTCATCGCGGCTTTCGCTGCTGCGATGTCCGAAAATGCGTTGGAAACGACCGGCATCAGCAACGCACCCTGGCTTGTAAGCTTCAGCCATTTGCCGCCGCGTTCGAATAGGCGCACGCCTAGCGATTCCTCTAATGTGCGTATCTGATGGCTGATCGCGCCGTGGGTGACATTCAACTCGCGGCCCGCCGCGGAAACCGATCCATGGCGGGCGGTTGCCTCAAACGCGCGTAGCGGGTTGAGGGGCGGCAGACGGCTGGACATAAGGCAATGACCTGTGAGAAAAACTCGCACGAAGCTGTATATTAATATCAATTGATTTTCCAGCGAGCTTGCCGTTCAATCACTAAAAGAAGCCATCGGCCTCTGCGGCAAAGCTGCAGCCGAGGACCGATTTGCCATCCTGATCGCAACATCGTCACCCTCAAGAAGGCCGTCATGTCCTGGAATGAAACCAAGCTTTCCGAACTCCGAGCCAGATATGGCGACAGCCACGGCGGTGAGTTGCACCATCCTGAGTTCCGCAAGGTCGCGGAGAAGATCTTTAACAAGAGCGGCACCCGGCTCGCGCCCTATTCGGGAGTCCCGACATTCCTCTCCGCCCCGCTGATGCAGGTCGACAACGAGGATCCGGATTTCGGTGATCTGCAGGTCGCGATCCTCGGCGTGCCGATGGATCTGGGGGTGACGAACCGCCCAGGCTCACGCTTCGGGCCGCGCGCGCTACGCGCCATTGAGCGGATCGGGCCTTACAATCACGTGCTCGGCTGCGCGCCGGTTCAGGAACTGCGCGTGGCAGACATTGGCGATGTGGCGTTTCAGAGCCGCTACCGGCTGGAATTGTCGCACGAGGATATCGAAAAAAGGGTGGCGCAGATAGTGGCGGCAGGCGTGCTGCCGCTCTCGGTAGGCGGCGACCACTCGATCACTCATCCGATTCTGCGAGCCGTCGGCAAGGAACGGCCAGTCGGCATGATCCATATCGACGCGCATTGCGATACCGGCGGCGCTTACGACCTGACCAAGTTCCACCACGGCGGGCCGTTCCGCAACGCGGTGCTCGACGGTGTGCTCGACCCGACGCGCGTGGTTCAGATCGGCATTCGCGGCTCGGCTGAATATCTCTGGGAGTTTTCTTATGCCTCGGGCATGACGGTGATCCATGCCGAGGAGATCTCGGCAATGGGCATTCCAGCAATTATTGAAAAGACGAAGGCCATCATCGGTGACGGGCCAACCTATCTTTCCTTCGACATCGACAGCCTCGATCCGTCTTTCGCGCCGGGCACCGGCACGCCGGAGATTGGCGGCTTCACCACCCGCGAGACGCTGGAGCTCATCCGCGGCTTCAAGGGAGTGAACCTGGTCGGCGGCGATGTCGTCGAGGTCGCGCCCCAGTATGACGCTACCACCAACACAGCCCATGCCGGCGCGCAGATGCTGTTCGAAATATTGAGCCTGATGGCGTTCAGCCCGGCAATCCGCCGCGCCGCCTGACGGCCCTGGCCGCAGCTCAAGGCCAGGAACGAAAAGAAGGCTGCAAAGGCCTCGAATAAACTGAAAGAGGGAAGCGGCGTGCCGCATCGGTTAGGAGAAAGACGATGACGAAATTGACAATGAACCGCCGCACCGTGCTCGGCCTCGGAATAGGTGCGGGTGTAGCCATGTTGGCAATGCCCAATGTGCTGCGCGCTCAGGACAAGTCGCTGAAGGTCGGTGTTTATGGCGGCTACTTCAAGGACTCGTTCGACAAGAACATCTTTCCGGAGTTCACCAAGGCGACCGGCATCGCGGTCGAATCCGTCGCAGAGCCGACCGGCGAGGCCTGGCTGGTGCAGATGCAGCAGGCAGCCAAGGCAGGCCAGGCGCCGGCTGACGTTTCGATGATGTCGCAGGTGTCGATGCGCAAGGGTCAGGCCACAGAGCTGTGGGCTCCGCTCGACCTCGCCAAGATCAAGAACTCCAGCAACCTGCTTGAGCGGTTCGTCAACAAATACCAGGATGGCCGCGTCGCCGGCATCGGCGCGGTCTCATGGTTCATCACCCTGGTCACCAACACCGATGTTTACAAGGAAGCGCCGACCAGCTGGACCGCGCTGTGGGATCCCGCCAATGCCGACAAGCTTGGTCTGCTGGCGCTCGTCTCCAACTCCTTCCTGCTCGACGTGACGGCAAAGACCTATTTCGGCGGGGCCCAGGCGCTCGACACCGAGGAGAACATCCTCAAGGTCTTCGCCAAGCTGGCCGAGCTGAAGCCGAATGTCCGCCTGTGGTATCGCGACGAGGCGCAGTTCGAACAGGCGCTAAAGTCGGGTGAAATCCCGATGGGACAGTATTATCACGACGTGACCGGCCTCGCCGCCGCGGACGGCCAACCCGTTCGCTCGACCTTCCCCAAGGAAGGCGGCATCCAGGACGCGGGCTCGTGGGCGCTGTCGAAGGCGTCGCAGAAGACGGAAGAGGCGCATATCTTCATCGACTATATGTGTCAGCCGTCCATCCAGGCCGTGCTGTCACGCAAGGTAGGCACGTCACCAACGGTCAAGCGCGAAACGACCGACCTGAACGAGAAGGAATTTGCGGCGGTTTCCTCCGACATCGAACCGATCATTCCACACTACGACATGTACATCTCCAAAGCCGACTGGCTGAACGAGAAGTGGACGGAAATGATCGCCAGCTGACACTGATCGTGCTTTCGCAGGCCCTGTTCAGGGGCCTGCCTTTCGGTTGGGAAGAGGCATATGTCGGGACTCACGCTTCAGAATATCGTCAAGGACTTCGGCGCCTTTCGCGCCGTCAACAATGTCGACCTGACGGTGCCGCACGGCGCATTCGTCTGTCTGCTCGGCCCCTCCGGCTGCGGCAAGACAACCTTGCTGCGCATGATCGCAGGTCTAGATCTGCCGACATCGGGCCGCATCACGCTCAATGGGAACGACATCACGAGGACGCCCACGCACCAGCGCGAGCTTGGCATGGTGTTCCAGTCGCTGGCGCTGTTCCCGCACCTGACGGTAGGCGAGAATATCGCCTATCCACTGCGCATTCGCGGCCGGCCGAAGGACGAGCAGGCAAAGCGCGTCGAAGAGCTGCTGGCGATGATTTATTTGCCGGGCTACGCTGATCGAGCCGTGTCGAAACTTTCGGGCGGCCAGAGGCAGCGCGTCGCAATCGCTAGGGCACTGGCGATTTCGCCAAAACTCTTTTTGCTCGACGAGCCGCTGTCGGCGCTTGATGCCAAGCTGCGGGAAGCCATGCAGGTGGAGCTTCGCCAGCTTCATCAGCGGCTCGGCATCACCACGATCGCCGTCACGCACGACCAGCGCGAGGCGATGACCATGGCCGATACGGTGGTGGTCATGAACGGCGGTCAGATACGCCAGGCGGCGTCGCCGACCGAAATTTATCGTAGGCCGGCAGACAGCTTCGTAGCGGATTTCATTGGCCAAACAAATCTGGTCGAGGCCAGGCGGGAGGGCGGCGCGGTCAGCATATTGGGGCAGCCGGTCGCCGACCTGTCGCTGTCGGCAGGGATCGAGCGCGCCACGCTCTCGATCCGGCCGGAAGACGTGCGCCTTGGCCCGCCGAAGGCCGGTGCACTGATGGGCGAGGTCATCTTCGTGCGCGATCTCGGCGGCGTCGTCGAAACCTTTGTCAATGTCGGCGGTCAGCAGTTCATTGCAGTCTCGACGCCGCGCGAGCGCCCTGACGTGGCGGTTGGCCAGAAGGTCGGCATTGCGCTCACCGACAAGGACTGCGTGGTGCTCGAGCAATGAGACGCGAAGCCCCCCAGACGCTTGGCGACTATGCCCCGCTAGCCTTCCCGGCGATCATGCTGATCGTCTTCTTCGTCGTGCCTTTCGGCACCATGATTTCCGTCAGCTTCTTCAAGCGCCAGCAGGGCGCCTTCTACACGCCTGATTTTGTCTTCGATAATTATGTCCGCTTCCTCTCTGCCTTCTTTGGCGGAGTGCTCAGCTTCTCGCTGATCCTTGCGATTGCGGTGGCCGTCATGTGTGTCGTTCTGGCCCTGCCTTTCACATATCTGCTGATCCGTATGAAGCGGAGCACCCAGGTGGTCTGGCTGGTCGCACTCCTTTCGATCCTGTCCCTTTCTGAGGTAATCATCGGTTTCGCCTGGTCGACGCTGTTTTCGCGCACGGCCGGCATCACCAACCTGTTCGTGTGGCTCGGCCTCATGCAGCAGGCAGTCGCCCTGACGCCGAGCATCGGGGCAGTTGTCACGGGCATGGTCTATCAGGCCTTCCCCTACACGGTCCTAGTCCTCTATCCCGCGCTGGTGCGGCTTGATCCGACGCTTTCGGAGGCCGCGCGTACGCTCGGCGCTTCGCCGGTCAAGGCATTCTTCACCGTCGTCGTGCCTGCGCTTCGCGATACGATCGTCGCCACGCTGATCATGGTCTTCATCTTCGCGCTCGGGTCCTATCTGTTGCCGCAACTGCTCGGCCGCCCGCAGCACTGGACGTTTTCCGTGCACATTACCGACCAGGCGATCTATCAATCGAACATGCCCTTCGCGGCTGCCATGGCGGTTTTCCTGGTGTTGGTCACACTAGCCCTTGTAGCGCTGACCCTGCTCGTTGGCCGCCGAGGAGGGGCGATCAAATGACTATTCTCCGCAACGTTCTTTTCGGGGTCGTCGGACTGTTTCTCGCTCTGCCGCTGATCGTCGTCGCCGGCGTGTCGGTCAACGCCAGGCAGAGCCTGACCTTCCCGCCGCAAGGCTTCTCGCTCGGCTGGTACGGTCAAATATTTCTCCACATGGAATGGCGCAACGCGCTGATCGCGTCACTTGTGCTCGCGCTCTCGTCGGCGGCGCTGGCAGTGCTGATCGCCTTGCCTCTAGCCTGGTTCCTATGGCGCCGCTACGCGCCCTGGGCCAATATCTTCCAGTTGCTCGGAGTGGCGCCCTTTACCTTGCCGCCGGTTATCACGGCGCTCGGCCTGCTGACTTTCTGGGCCACGACCGGATTTTACGGGCAGTCGTGGACGGCGGTGATCGGCCACGCCATCTTCTTCGTCACGCTACCGTTGGTGACCATTTCGCTCGGCTTTTCGGCCATCGATCGCTCGCTCGTAGAGGCCGCGTCGACCTTGGGCGGTGATGATCGCGCTGTGTTCCGAACCATCGTTCTGCCACTGATTTCGCCGTACATCGTGTCAGGCTACGCTTTTGCCTTTGTGCTATCGCTCAACGAATACATCGTTGCCTACATGACGGTCGGTTTCACGATGGAAACGCTGCCGATCAAGATCTTCAATTCGCTGCGTTACGGCTACACGCCGACCATGGCGGCGGTGACGGTCCTGTTTGTGGCGACGGCGGCGATCGTCTTCAGTCTCGTCGCACGCTTCGGCGACCTGCCGAAACTGCTGGGCGCGATGACTTCCAGCGAGCCCTGATCGAGGCAACCCATCGCCGCCACGGAACCCTAGGGCGTCCTGCTGTTTGCCTCCGCCACCACTGGGCGTCGCGGCGGCGATCATTTGATGAACATCCTCAAAGCCGTTGAAGACTTTGCCGCGTGTGGCTGGCGCCCAAAGAGGCAGGGCGGGCGAAAACCGAACTTAACTTCGATGGAGAATCGGATGACTGAAGCCGTTACGATGAGCGTGGAAGCCCTGCAAAATCGCATCGTTGCCATCTTCGAGCGCGCAGGATTGAACAAGATCCAGGCGGCGGCTCTGGCCCATGTCATCGTGGCCGGAGAACGCGATGCCTGCAAGTCGCACGGCATTTACCGCATCGAGGGTGCGCTGCGCACGGTAAAGGCGGGCAAGGTGAAGCCCGATGCCGCTCCTGTTCTCGCGCCGGATGACGGCAGCGCGATCGTCAGGGTCGATGCGCAGGGCGGATTCGCAAATGCGGCGTTTGAGCTCGGCGTACCCGCCCTGGCGGAACGCGCAACGCGGCTTGGCATCGCCGCCATGATCATCAACGATTGCTCGCATTTTTCGGCCTTGTGGCCAGAGGTCGAGGCGGTGACCGCGCACGGTCTCGCAGCATTGGTGATGTGCCCGAGCTATGCGACGGTTGCCCCATCCGGAGGCAGCAAGCCTCTGCTCGGTACCAATCCGTTTGCCTTCGGCTGGCCTCGCAAGGACCAGCCGCCTTATGTGTTCGATTTTGCCACTTCGGTGGCCGCGCGCGGCGAGATCGAACTGCACCGCCGCGCTGGCAAGCAACTGCCGGAAGGTTGGGCGATTGACGCTGCCGGCAACCCAACCACTGACCCGGTTGCTGCGCTCGAAGGTGCAATGATGCCCTTCGGCGGCCACAAGGGGTCCGCCATCGCCACCATGATAGAGTTGCTCGCCGGCATCATGATCGGCGATCTCACCAGCCCCGAGGTTCTAGACTACCTCGGCACGACGATCTTGGCGCCGTTCCATGGCGAACTGATCATTGCAATGTCACCCGAAGCCTTCGCCAGAGGCCGCCCCGGCGATCCGTTCACGCGCGCCGAGGTGCTCTTCGAATCGATCGTCGGACAAGGTGCGCGGCTTCCGTCGCAGCGCCGCTTCGCCGCGCGCATCCAATCGGAAGCCAAAGGTATCAGCCTGACCGCAGCTGAGATTACCCAACTGGATGCGCTGTTGGCGGGCTGACCGCTCTAAAGCGCTCGCGTCAAACGGATTAGGGCAATCTGTGCGAATAGCCCGAGAGGTGAACATACCGGCCGCAATCGATCATTTCTTCACCACCACCATAAAAATTCGCGGGAACCGCAGCAGCACCCGCCCGTCCGACAGCCTCGGATAGGCCCTTTCCACCCGTTCCAGATAATCGGCCAGGAAAGCCTCGCGATGTCTTTCGCCGGCATGGGCGAGATAGGGCATCAGCCCGGTTCCCTTGACCCATTCGACGATCGCTGCAGCGTCGGCCATCGGATGATTGTAGATGGTGTGCCAGATATCGATGCGCGCCGCCTTGGCAATCAGCCTGGAATAATAGGTGGACGGCGGTGCCAGCGGCTGGCGACGCACGCTCTTTGCTTCGAAAGCGGCCTTCCAGGGGCCGACATGGGCGGTCTCTTCCATCGCCAGATGCGAGGGTTCGCCGAGATTGTCGGGCATCTGCACGGCCAGCACGCCGCCCGGGGAAAGCCCGTCCATCAGCCGGTCGAAAATGTCGAGATGATCGGGCAACCATTGGAAGACGGCATTGGCGAAGAGCAGCTCGGTGGGCTCTGCCGGCTGCCAGCTGCCAAGATCCGCCTCGACGAAGGCGGTGCCAGGAAGCCGCTTGCGGGCCGCCTCCAGCATATTGACGTCGCTGTCGAGGCCGGAGACGCTTTCGGCGCCATACCGCTCGATGACGAGTTCGGTCGAATTGCCCGGCCCGCAGCCGAGGTCGACGGCGCGGCCGATGCTCTGCAGCGGCACCTGCGCCAGAAGGTCACGCGCCGGTCGCGTGCGCTCGTCCTCGAATTTCACATATTGGCTGGCGGACCATGCCATGGCGGGACCTCCTGATGTCGGGCCACATTTCCCTGTGGCCCATGCCGATCTTGTCGATGTTGCTCCGTCGGGCTCGACGATCTCAAAGGCGCCGACTTTTATTCCGCAGACACAAGTATCTTGTCCACGCGCCTCCCGTCGAGATCGATGACCTCGAAGCGCCATCCATCTCTGGTGAAGCTCTCGCCCAGTTCCGGCAGATGTTTCAGTTCTTCCAGCACCAGGCCGGCCACAGTCTGATATTCGAGATCGTCATCGAGCTTGAGATTCAGGAATTCGGCGAATTCGTCGATCGGCGTCCAGCCGGACACCAGGTAGGAGCCGTCGTCGCGGCGAGCGATTGCCTGCTCGTCGACCGGTCCCTCCTGCAGAGCGCCCATGATCGCTTCCAGAATGTCGCCTGACGAAACAATTCCCTCGAAATGGCCGTACTCGTCGAAAACCAGCACCATGTGGACCGGCGATTTCCGGATCGCTTCGATCACATGAATGGCGGTTGAAAGGTCTGAAACCACAGGAACGTCTTGCGTCAGGGCCTTGATATCGACGCTGCCGTGTTCGGACATCGAATCGTAGAAATCCTTGACCGGAAGAATGCCGATCACCTCGTCCGAACTGCCCTTGCGAACGGGCAGCCGGGACCGTTTCGTCCGGTGCAGCTGCGCTCGGATTTCATCAAGGCTGTCGTCGATATCGATGATTTCGACGTCGCGCCGCGGCGTCATCAGCGCCCGGGCGGTACGGTCCGCCAGTCGCATGACGCCCGATATCATCGCCAACTCTTCGCTTTCGATCACGCCGGCCGACTGCGCCTCGGCCAGAACGGTTTTAATCTCTGCATCAGAGACATTATCGCCGCCTTTTCCTGATTGGCCCAAGAGTTTAAGCACAAGATTCCCGGAGGCGTTCAGAAGCCACACGAGGGGCAGGGCGATTTTTGAAAGCACCGCCATGGCGGGTGCGACCTTCGCCGCGACTGCTTCGGGTTCCCGCAACGCGATCTGCTTTGGCACAAGTTCGCCGACGATGAGAGAGAGATAGGTGATGGCGACAACAACCGAACCGACGCCGACAGCGTCGGCAGCCGCCGACGACATTCCCTGTGCTTCCAGCCATCCGGACAGACGGCCGCCGAGCGTGGCCCCTGAGAAGGCGCCTGAGAGAACGCCGACCAGGGTGATGCCGATCTGAACCGTGGAGAGAAAGCGGCCGGGGTGTTCGGCAAGTTTGATGGCCTGGGCCGCACCCTTGCTGCCATTGTCGGAGAGAACCTTCAGGCGGGCTGTTCGAGAAGACACGACAGCCAGCTCAGACATGGCGAGCACACCATTGAGAATGGTGAGAAACGCCACAATTCCAATTTCCAGAAACACAGGGACCCTATTCGTTATTGATCAGGCGACGCGGCGAGGCATTCGACGAGAGGCTATATATACGCATCGCCGATCGTCTTCCATCGTCGTGTTAAGATCGATGTCGGTACCCTCAGTCTTTGGAAATGCCGGAGTCGGCAAGCGCGATCCATGCCTGAAGGTCTCGTCACGCCGCCAGAATCGTAATCCCATAGGCATTGGCGGCCGCCGTCATGCGGGCGATGGTTTCCGCCGAAGGGCTGGTCTGCGGTGGCTCGCTTGCGCCTTCCGCTTCGATGAATTCGGCCATGTCGCGATCGACGACAGAGGAAAAGACCGCTGGAACGCTTCCGCGGTTGGCATAGCCGTGCACCATGAAGGGCGCGATGGTGACGATGTCGCCGGCGCTGGCCTCGATCTCCTCGGGGCCGTTGTCGGTCAGCCGCCAGATCGTCAGGCGTCCCTCGAGGATGCGGAATACCTCAGGGCTCGCATGCGCATGTTTCGGCGTCCGGCTGCCGGGCGGCACGGTGACGTCGAAGATGTTGAGCCAGGTTCCGCGGATGCGGACCTGTCGTTCGATCCGGTCGCCGAGGACAAAAAAGCGTCTTGCCTCTTTGTCGGCAGGCATTGTCACAAATGAGTTGGACATCATGTCTCTTCTTCTTCTTGGTTTTTGTTTGCGCGGCAGCCGTTAAAGCTTGCCGCCGCCTTTGACAACAGCCCTGTCGTCGTGGCTTGCGACGATCTCCGTCGGCAAGCCGGTGACGGCGATATCGGTGCGGCCGGCCATTTTCGCAAGGCCCGCCGGCCGCGACAAATATGCGGAGGCAGCAGTTCCGGCCGCCCGCGCCTGTAATACCGGCGACACAGAAGAGGCGCATAGAACGCGGCGGCTGTTCCGGCCGTCCTCTGGGGCCGGCTCTCTCCACGCCGTCCCGGCACCCACCTTGATGGAGCCCATCCATGTCTTCTCTTCCCGTCGTCGGCGCCGCCATGACGCTCGATGAGCTCGAACTTCACCGCGGCTGGCTGTTCGAAAAGTCGCGCGATCTCGAATTGCAGAGTTTCGTCGATGCCGAAATTTTGAACGGTGACTGGACGCCGCTTGCCGCGCGCGCCAGGAGGCTTCTCGACGGGCATACCGGCCGCCTGGGGCTTCACCATCGCCGCGGAGGATCCCGATATTCGCGCCGTCGTCGTCAGGCGCCTGCTGCAGGGCCTCGATGTCTGCGCCGCTATCGGCGCGACGCAGATGGTCATCCACAGCCCTTACACGTCGTGGTCCTACAACAATCTCGACAACAATGCCGGCGCCCGCGAGGCGTTGGTCGAGCGCGTGCATCTGACGCTGCGCGACGCCGTCCGGCGCGCCGAGGAGATCGGCTGCACCATGGTCATCGAGAACATCGAGGACAAGGATCCGCATATCCGCGTGGCGCTCGCCGAAAGCTTCAATTCGCCCGGCGTCGCCGTCTCGATCGATACCGGCCACGCCCATTATGCCCATGGTTATACCGGCGCGCCGCCGGTGGATTATTACGTCAAAGCCGCCGGCAACCGGCTGCAGCATGTCCATCTGCAGGATGCCGACGGCTATGCCGACCGCCACTGGAGCCTCGGCGAGGGCTCGATCCACTGGCGCGCCGTCTTTGCAGCCCTTGCCGAAATCAACAGCAATCCGCGCCTGATCATCGAGATCAAGGACAAGTCGAAGATCCCGGCGTCCGCCGCCTATCTCGCTTCGATTGGGGTGGCGGAATAACGTCTGTGAGACGCTATTTCATGGGATGACCAAGGTCGCAGCTTGGCTCCCTCTTCTCCCCAGCGGGGGTCCGAAGGACGGGTTGAGACCCGCGGCTCAACCCAGGTAAAGGTGGCCCGCAGGGTCGGATGAGGGGGCCACACGGTACATCTTATCTATTGTCCTTCGCTCGTGCTCAGCGCATCACGGCTTCGCCGTTCACCCCCTCATCTGCCTGCCGGCGTCCGCCGGGGTCGAGCCACGCTCGACCCGTCCTCCGGACACCCGCCGGGGAGAAAGGGGGTGTGGCGCCTTACTCCCTGGGCTTGCCACGGGCGAGAGGCCGGAATTCCCTCACGAAAACTGCGTGATCACGCTGATTCCCGTCCCCTCCGCCTTGTCGAGCACCATCAGCGCCGGCACGGCCTCCTCGAGGTTGATGCGCCGTCCGATCAGCTTCTGCGGCGCGATCTTGCCGGCCGCCAGCATCGACAGCATAGCGTCGTAACGCCAGGCCTGCATGCCGTGGCTGCCGTAGATCTCCAGCTCGTTGCTGATCACTTGAGCCATCGGGATTTGCGGTGTCGCGTGCTCGGCGAGCATCAGCCCCACCTGCACGTGCCGGCCGCGGCGGCGCAGGTTCTTGATCGAGTTGAAGCAGGTGGTGGGATGGCCGAGCGCGTCGATCGAGACATGCGCGCCGCCCTTGGTGATCTCGCGCACCGCCTCGGCCACGTCGGCAACGCTTGAGGCATTGACCGTCGCCACCGCCCCGCACTCTCTGGCGAAGGCGAGTTTCTCCTCCGAAATATCGATGCCGATCGCATTGGCGCCGAGCGCGGTGGCGATCATGATCGCCGACAGGCCGACGCCGCCGCAGCCATGCACGGCGATCCATTCGCCGGGTCCGGTGCGCGCATGGTCAGCGACGGCGCGAAACGAGGTGGCGAAGCGGCAGCCGAGGCTTGCCGCCGTCGCATCGTCGATCGTATCCGGCAGGTGCACCAGATTGGTGTCGGCATAATCGATCGCCACATATTCGGCGAAGGAGCCCCAATGGGTGAAGCCCGGCTGGAACTGGTTCGGGCAGATTTGCTGGTTGCCGGAATGGCATTCGCTGCAATGGCCGCAGCCGGAAACGAAGGGCACGGTCACCCGGTCGCCCACCTTGAAGCGCATCACACCGCGGCCGGTGGCGACGACTTTTCCGGCAAGCTCGTGCCCCGGCACATGCGGCAGGCGGATATCGGGATCGTGGCCCATCCAGCCGTGCCAGTCGCTGCGGCAGAGCCCGCTGGCGCCGACCGCTATGACGACGCCATCCTCTGTCGGCTCCGGATCGGGCAGGGTGCGGATTTCGGGCGCCTGCTCGAAGGCTTCATAATACATGGCTTTCATCGGCGTCCTCCTTCATGTCTCTCCGCTCGAGCGTCCATGATGCCATGCGGCAGGCGCCCGTTCCAACAGAGATTCAATCATTTTTGCTGATGCACCCATCGCCGACGCCGCAGCTGTCGCGCACGAATATTGCGGCCGGACGCTGTCCTCCGGCATTTTCTTGCTTCCGTATTTCCGGCCGGGATTTGTCCTTGACCCGGCTCGCCGCCGGGGCTTTTGCTCTCCCGAATTCTGAAGGGAGAGCAGCAATGGCCGTCGATACATCACCGCGTTCCACCACCTGGACTCACGTCGACGGGGAATGGCTTCCCGGCAATCCGCCGCTGATCGGGCCGACCTCGCATGCGATGTGGCTCGGCTCCACGGTCTTCGACGGCGCCCGCTGGTTTGACGGCATCGCCCCGGATCTCGATCTGCACTGCCAGCGCATCAACCGCTCGGCGCTCGCCATGGGCCTGAAGCCGGTGAAGTCGGCCGAGGAGATTGCCGCGCTTGCCTGGGAAGGCGTTGGCAAATTCGACGGCGCGACGGCGATCTACATCAAGCCGATGTATTGGGGCGAACACGGTTCGCCCGGCAGCATCGTCTCCGTCGACTCGGCATCGACCCGCTTCGCGCTCTGCCTGTTCGAGGCGCCGATGGGCGGCCATGGCGGCACCAGCCTCACCGTTTCGCCCTATCGCCGTCCGTCGCCGGAAACGGCGATGACCGAGGCGAAGACCGGCTCGCTCTATCCGAACAGCGGCCGCATGATCGCCGAAGCCCGCAGCCGCGGCTTCGACAATGCGCTGGTGCGCGATCTCAATGGCAATGTCGTCGAAACCGCTTCTTCCAACGTCTTCATGGTCCGCGACGGCGTGGTGATGACGCCGGCCGCCAACCGCACCTTCCTCGCCGGCATCACCCGCGCCCGCGTCATCGGCCTGCTCCGCAAGGCCGGTTTCGACGTCGTCGAAGCAACCCTGTCCGTCGAGGATTTCCTCACAGCCGACGAAATCTTCACCACCGGCAACTACTCCAAAGTCGTCGGCGTCACCCGGCTCGACGACCGCGATTTCCAGGAAGGCCCCGTCACCCGCAAGGCGCTGGAGCTCTACATGAACTGGGCCCACGGAAGAAGCGAGAGTGAGGAGTGAGCAGCGGTTCGGCGCAGCCGAAGCAATCGATCCAGTGAATCGATTGCAGCTGCGAACGCCCGAAGCGCAAGCGCAGGGCTGGCGCGGTCCCGGGCCCGGCAGAATCGAGATCCGCATCCCTCACGTCATCCACTTCCGATGTTCCGCAAATCTCTCCGCCAGGAGATCGATGAACAGCCGCACCTTGGTCGGCAGGTGGCTGCGGTTGGGATAGACGGCGTTGATGTTGAATTCCACCGGCCGGTAGTCCGGCATGATCTTCACCAGTCGCCCTTCGGCGATGTCGTCGAACACCACGAAGCTCGGCGCCAGGAAGATGCCGTTTCCGTTCAGCGTCAGGAAACGCAGCATCTCCGCGCTGTTGGAGACGACGTTGCCGCCGATCTTGACGCTCTCCTTGTTGCCGTCGCCATCCTCGAAGCGCCATTCGTCGCCATAGGGGTAATAGGCATATTGCAGGCAATTGTGATCGGCGACCTCGGCCGGCTTGTTCGGCATCGGGTGGCTCTCGAAATAGGCCGGCGAGCAGACGAGCATATGGCGCCAGGGCGTCAGCTTGCGGGCGATGAGCGAGGAGTCCGGCGGCGGTAGGGTGCGCATCACCAGGTCGTAGCCATCCTCGATCATGTCGACCATCCCTTCGCCGACGCTGAAATCGATCGAGATCGACGGATAAAGCTCCATGAATTCGCTGACCACAGGCAGCAGGAAACGCACAATGGCGCTGCTGGTATAGACCTTCAGCGTGCCGCGCGGCGTCGTGCTCAGCGCGCCGGCCGTCCTGTCCGCCTCATCGAGTTCGGCGAGGATCTGCGACGAGCGCTCATAATAATATTTGCCGGTTTCCGTCAGGCTGACTTTGCGCGTCGTGCGGTTGAGCAGCCTGACGCCGAGCCGCTCCTCCAGCGATTGCACATGATTGCCGACCATGGTGACGGACATGTTGAGCCGGCGCGCGGCGGCGGAAAACCCGCCGCATTCCACCACCCGGCCAAAGACTGCAAGGCTTGTCAGCCGATCCATATTGCCCTCGGATTATCCGCTGAGAGTTGATGATCCTTCCCGATATAAGCAGATTATCAAAGTGAATGGCAGGGCGCATCTTCCCTCGCATCGAACAAGCCTCGCCGAAACGGGGCGCCAGACGAAGGAAGCGACGATGGTCGAACTACCCCGCAAGCAGGATTTCGAAAGTGCCGGAGAGGCCGAGCGGATTTTGGCCGAGGAAGCCGCCAGGGCGCCGGCCGCCGAGGCGCCTGCGATGCCCGCTGCCGAAACCCCGGTTGCCGCAGCGCCTGAAAAGACCGGCCGCAGCATCGTCAAGCGCGCCGTCATTGCCGCCGCGCTGCTTGCCGGCGTCGCTTTCGCGGGTGATTTCGGCTACCGCTACTGGACCGTCGGCCGCTTCATCGAATCCACCGACGATGCCTATGTGAAGGCCGATTACACCACCGTCGCCCCGAAGGTCGCCGGCTATGTCAGGCAGGTGCTGGTCAACGACAACGACGTGGTCAAATCAGGCCAGGTGCTTGCCCGCATCGACGACCGCGACTTCCAGGCCGCACTCTCGCAGGCGAGAGCCGATCTGAAGGCGGCCGAGGCCGCCATCACCAACATCGATGCCCAGATCGCCCTGCAGCAGTCGGTCATCGGGCAGGCCAGGGCGACGATCGACGCCTCGCAGGCCTCGCTCGATTTTGCCGTCTCCGACGCCGCGCGTTCGGCCCGCCTCATCACCAACGGCGCCGGCACCCAGTCGCGCGCCGAACAGACCCAGTCGGCCCGCGACCAGGCGGCTGCCGCCGTCGAGCGCGACCGGGCGGCCCTCGTTGCGGCTGAGAACAAGGTGCCGGTGCTCCGGAGCCAGCGCGAACAGGCGGTTGCCGAGCGCGACCGGGCGGCCGCGGCCGCCCACCAGGCCGAACTCAACCTGTCCTATACCGACATCGTCGCCGCCGTCGACGGCACGGTCGGCGCCCGCTCGATCCGCGTCGGCCAGTATGTCACTTCCGGCACCCAACTGATGGCGGTCGTGCCGCTGCACGCGGTCTATGTCGTCGCCAATTTCAAGGAAACGCAGCTGACCTATGTCCGTCCCGGCCAGTCGGTCGAGATCAAGGTCGACAGTTTTCCCAATATGTCGATCAAAGGTCATGTGGACAGCGTTTCGCCGGCAAGCGGTCTCGAATTCTCGCTGCTGCCGCCTGATAACGCCACCGGCAACTTCACCAAGATCGTCCAGCGCATCCCCGTCAAGATCGTCATTGACGATGAGGCTTTGAGCGGACTGCTGCGCTCGGGCATGTCGGTCGAGCCCGAAGTCGATACCAAGGCTGCCCAGAGCGAGGCTTCCCGGGCCTCCGGATAATCCTTCTCCTCCCGAAATATCGCCGAACCCCATCATCGGAAAGTTTCCGCAACAGCCGGAAGGAGATAGGTCATGGCCACTCTTCAGATCGCCGCAAACGGCAATTCGCTTGCGCGCCCCGCCGCTGCAGCGCCCGCCACACCTGCCGCCATGAGCCCGCTTCGCATGTGGTCGGCCGTTGTCGGCTCGACGCTCGGCGCCTTCATGGCGGTCCTCAATATCCAGATCGTCAATGCCTCGCTTGCCGATATTCAGGGCGCCATCGGCGCCGGCACCGATGACGGCGGCTGGATCTCGACCTCCTATCTGATCGCCGAGATCGTCGTCATCCCCTTGAGCGCCTGGCTGGCGCGGGTCTTCTCGCTGCGCAACTATCTGCTGGTCAACGCCGTCCTCTTCCTGATCTTCTCCGTCGCCTGCGCCTTCGCGGCCAACCTGCAGCAGATGATCATCCTGCGGGCTATTCAGGGCTTTTCCGGCGGCGTGCTGATCCCGATGGCCTTTACGATCATCATCACGCTGCTGCCCAAGGCCAAGCAGCCGATCGGCCTGGCGCTCTTTGCCCTGTCGGCCACCTTCGCACCGGCCATCGGCCCGACGATCGGCGGTTACCTCACCGAAAACTGGGGCTGGGAACATATCTTCTACGTCAACCTGGTGCCCGGCGCGCTGATGGTCGGCCTGCTCTGGGCCTCGCTCGATCGGGCGCCGATGAACCTGAAGCTGCTGTCCAAAGGTGACTGGCCGGGCATCATCACCATGGCGATCGGGCTGGCGGCCCTGCAGACCGTGCTGGAAGAGGGCAACAAGGAAGACTGGTTCGGCTCCGATTTCATCCTCCGCCTGTCGGTTATCGCCGCCGTCTCGCTGAGCCTGTTCATCGTCATCGAGCTGAGAACGGCCGAGCCGCTGTTGAACCTGCGCCTGCTGCTGCGCCGCAATTTCGGTTTCGGCATCGTCGCCAACTTCCTGCTCGGCATTGCGCTTTACGGTTCGGTTTTCGTGCTGCCGATCTATCTCACCCGCATCCAGGGCTATAATTCCGAGCAGATCGGCATGGTTCTGGCCTGGACCGGCATTCCGCAGCTGCTGCTGATCCCGCTGGTGCCGCGCCTGATGAAGCGGTTCGACGTCCGCCTGCTGATCGTTATCGGCTTTGCCCTCTTCGCCGCCTCGAATTTCATGAACGTGCACATGACCGGCGATTATGCGAGCGACCAGCTCTTCTGGCCGAACATCGTCCGTGCCATTGGCCAGGCGCTGGTCTTCACGCCGCTGTCGGCGATCGCCACATCAGGCATCGAGAAGGAGAATGCCGGTTCGGCCTCGGCGCTCTTCAACATGATGCGCAATCTCGGCGGCGCCGTCGGCATCGCCTCGCTGCAGACCTTCCTGTCGAAGCGCGAACAGTTCCACTCGAACATCCTGACCCATTCGGTCTCGGTCTTCGAGGAGGCCACCCGCGATCGCATCGCCAGGCTCACCGGCTACTTCATGAGCCACGGCGTCAGCGATCAGGCGCTCGCCAGCCACAAGGCCGTCGTTGCCATCGCGCTCAAGATACGCAAGCAGGCCAATATCATGGCCTTCAGCGACACCTTCTTCCTGCTTGGCGTCGCCCTCGTCGTCGCCCTGCTGGCAAGCCTGCTGCTGAAAAAGCCTGGTCAGCTCGCCGGCGGCGGCGCCCACTAACCCGTCTCCGGGGAGAACACCATGACCTCAGCAATCCACGCTCCCGATCTCGACCGGTTTCAGCCAACCACTGGTCATGCCGTCAGCACAGGCGCGCTGCTCTCGATCATCGAGTGGCTTTCCGGCGACGAATGCCACGCGCTCGATGAAGCCGGCCTTGTCTCCGGCCTCGGCCGCCGGCTTCAGGCGCTCGGCCTGCCGGTCGACCGACTGACCCTGCATCTGATGACCCTGCATCCCGAACTCGTTGGCCGCACGGTTGCCTGGGCGCCGGGCGAGCCGGTCGAGATCCATGACCGCGAACATGGCGCGCGGGTCGCGATATCAAACACGCCGCTGCGCAAGGTCATGGAAACCAGGGAGCCGCTGATCGTCGATACCGGCGAAAGCGTCCATGGCCGCTGGCAGCATATCGATGTCTTTGCCGATCGCGGCCTGATGCAGCTCGTCATCGCGCCGCTCTGCAATGTCGACGGCCCGGTCAGCGCCGCCGTCTTCGGCACCAGGCGGCCGGGCGGTTTCACCGTCTCGGAGCGCCAGGTGATCGAGCGCATCCTGCCGGCGCTGCGCAACACCAGCGAGCTGCGCATTCTTCGCCAGGTCGAGCTCAGCCTGCTCGATACCTATATCGGTCCGCTGACGGCAAGCCGGATTCTCGGCCGGCCGCATCCGCCAGGGCGAGATCGAATCGATGGAGGCAGCCCTGCTGCTCTGCGATCTGCGCGGCTTCACCGAGCTGTCGAACCGGCTGCCCGGCAGCACCGTGCTCGGCCTGCTCAACGCCTATTTCGACAGGATCGTGCCGGCCATCACCCGCGAGGGCGGCGAACTGCTGAAATTCATGGGCGACGCCGTGCTCGCCTTCTTCCCCGGCTATGACGCGGCCCATTCCTGCGGCGCCGCTCTTGCCGCGGCCCGCGCCATGCTCGATGAGATCGATCATTTCCAATATGAAGGCATCGGCGTGAAGGCCGGCATCGCCCTGCATTACGGCGAAGTCAGCTACGGCAATATCGGTTCCGGCCGCCGCCTCGACTTCACCCTGATCGGCCGCGACGTCAACCTGGTCAGCCGCATCCAGACCGCCTGCGGCGAACTGGGAGAAGCCTTGCTGATGTCGGCGCCGTTCCGCCGGGACGCCGGGGCAGGGGATGTGGTGTCGGTCGGGGCGCATAGGCTGAAGGGGTTTGCCGATCCGGCGGAGCTGTTCACCATCGTGAAGTAGGTGTGCGGTGGATGCATGGCAGGTCTGCCCGAAACGGCTTCGTCTTCCCCCATCTTTTCGCCATAGTGGCGCCGGAATTCCGTAAGCGGGGAGGAGGAGCTAATGACCGTGCTGTTCGACGAACAAGGCGAGATCATCCGCGAGCTGGGTGTCGCCGCCGATATCGATCCTGAGCGGGAGATCGAACGGCGAACCGCTTTCCTCAAGGATTATCTCGTCGCTTCGGGCTTGCGCGGCTACGTCCTCGGCATCAGTGGCGGCGTCGATTCGCTGACGGCGGCTTTGCTGGCTCAGAAGGCCGTGCGCGAGCTGCGTGACAGCGGCCATGCGGCCGAATTCATCGCCGTACGCCTTCCCTATGGTGTCCAGGCGGACGAGGCTGATGCGGTCAAGGCGCTGGAAACGATCGGCGCCGACCGCTCGATGGTGGTCAACATCAAGGCGGCGGCGGATGCGATGCTGGCCGCCGCTCAAGATGGCGGTCTTGCCTTCGCCGATGCCGGCCGGCAGGATTTCATCCTCGGCAACATCAAGGCCCGCCAGCGGATGATCGCCCAGTTCGCTTTGGCCGGCGCGCTCGGCGGCCTCGTCATCGGCACCGATCATGCGGCCGAGGCAGTCATGGGCTTCTTCACCAAATTCGGCGATGGTGCCGCCGATATCCTGCCGCTTGCCGGCCTCAACAAACGCCGCGTCCGCCTCTTGGCAAAGCGGCTCGGCGCCCCCGACGAGCTGATCTTCAAGGTGCCGACCGCCGATCTGGAAGACCAGCGGCCGCTGCGCCCCGACGAGGAGGCCTATGGCGTCAGCTATGACGAGATCGACGATTTTCTCGAAGGCCGGCCGGTCGGCGAGATCGCCCGGCGCCGCATTCTCGCCGCCTATCGCGCCACCGCCCATAAGCGCGCGCTGCCGGTAGCCGTCAACGCGCTCTGAGGAGCGGTTAAGGCTGCACCGGCACGCCCGTCCAGTCCGACGAGGCGAGATAGGCATTCGGCGCAAAATAGACGCCGTCGGCATCGAAGGCCTCGAGATCTTCGGCCCGCAATGCTTCGCGCACCTTCGGGCGTGCCGCCACACGGGCCATGAAGCCGTGCAGCGCCGGCCATTGCTTGAGATTGATGCCCGTCCAGGGCGACCAGTTCAGGCAGACGAAGAGATAGACGTCCGCCACAGTGAAGGCCTCGCCGGTCAGATAGGGTCCGGCAAAACGGCCGCTCAGCCAGGAAAGCCGCTTTGCGACCTGGGCGCGGATCTGCGCATGCACGCTGGCATAAGCCGGGTCGAACAGCAGCACCATCGGCTTGTGCAGTTCGGCGGATATGAAATTCAGATAGGATTGCACCTCGTTGCGTCTGAGGTTGCCGACTTCGGGCAGCATGGCGGCGCCCTCCGGCACGCTGTCGGCGAGGAACTGCGCGATTGCCGGTCCCTCGGTCAGCACCTTGCCGTCGTCGAGCATCAGCGCCGGCACATAGCCGTTGCCGTTGATGGCGAGATAGTCCTTGCCGTCGCTCGTCCGTTGGGTCTCCCGATCGATCTCGACGAGCTCGATATCAAGCCCCAGCTCCCGGCAGACGATATGCGGCGAAAGCGAGCAGGCAGCGGCGTTCATATAGAGTTTCATGGCGATTTCCTCTCTCATGCAGGCGGTCGGCGCCCGCCTGTTCGATATCATTGAACATCTGTACTGTTTCGCATAAAATAGCCTTCGTCAAGAATTTAATGCGAAGCGGTACAAAATATGAAAAATGAGAAGAAGCGCGGCCGCCCGAGGGCCTTCGACGCCAAGGCAACGCTCGCCAAGGCGCGGGACGTCTTCTGGGACAGAGGTTTTGCCGCCGCCTCGCTCGACAATCTCAGTGCGGCGACCAACCTCAACCGCCCGAGCCTCTACGGCGCCTTCGGCGACAAGGAGGATCTCTATCTCGATACGTTGGAGGGGTATCGGCAGGACGGCATGGATGCGCTGGCCCAGGCGCTCGACCCGTCGCTGCCGCTGCGCGACAACCTTGCCCGCGTCTATGAAGGCGCGCTGGCGGTCTATCTGCACGGGGAAACCGCCGCGCGCGGCTGTCTGCTGATCGGCACGGCAACCGTCGAGGCGGTCGAGCGCGAACGGGTCCGCGAGGTGCTCGGCCGCAGCCTCAGCGATTTCGACGGCGAGATCGAAAAGCGCATGCGCCTTGCCGTCGAACGCGGCGAGCTTCCCGAGAGCGCCGATCCGCAGATGCTGGCAAGGCTCGCCTCCGCCGTCATGCATTCGCTCGCCGTGCGCGCCCGCGCCGGCGACAGCCGCGAGACGCTGGAGGCAATCGCCCGCTCAGGCGTCGAGCTGATCTGCGGCAGCGCGCGCAGCTGATCCCGATCCGGCCTCGATCGTTCTAGGCCGCACCATCCAGGCATAGGCCGCACCGGCGACAAGCAGCACCGCGGTGCCGAGGAAGACCGCCCGCATGCCGATATGGCCGCCGACGAAGCCGCCAAGGACGGGGCCGGCCACCTGGCCGACATATTGCGAGGAGATCGAAAGTCCGAGAATGCTGCCGGCCGCGCTATCGGGCACGCTGTGGCGGATGACGGCAGCAATGCAGGGCAGCAGCCCGCCGAGGGCGGCGCCCATCAGGAAGCGCAGGACGATCAGCTGCCAGGAACTGGTGACGAAGGCCTGCGGGATCAGCAGCAGCCCGGCGACGGCGAGCGCGCCTGCAATGACCGGCCAGTGGCCGATCCTGTCGGCAAGCCTGCCGAGCCAGGAGGCCGAGAGAATGCTGCCGAGCGCCGCGGCCGACATCACGAGGCCTGAGATCATCGTCACCTGCGTTGCGACCGGCACGATCTGCGCGACATAGACGGTGATGATCGGTTCGATCGACATATTGGCGAACATCAACAGCAGGCCGGTCGCCAGCATGGCGACGACAGGCCGCTTGTCGCTGATGGCTTTCCAGCCGCCGCTCGCCCTGGCCGCCTGTTTGCGGGCCGGCGATTTTTCCTCCTTGATCAACAGGATGGTGGCGAGAAAGGCGAGGAAAATCATGGCCCCGGCGGCGAGAAACGTGCCGCGAATGCCGATGACAGGCGGCAGCGCCCCGCCGATGAGCGGTCCGACGAGATTGCCGGCCATGATGCCGGAGGAGAGCACGCCGAGCGCCCAGGCCGAGCGGTCCATCGGCGTCTGCGTCGCCACCAGCACCATCGAGCCGGAGGCATAGCCGCCGGCCAGGCCGACGAAGAGGCGCAGCGCCACCAGCTGCCAAACATTGCCGGCCATGCCCATCAGCGAGATCGCTACCGTCATGCCGAGGCTGGCGCGCACCAGCATCAGCTTGCGGCCATAAATGTCGCCGAGCCGACCCCAGAGCGGTGCGACGAGGGCGGCGGCCAGGAAGGTGGCGCCATAGGCGATACCCGACCACTGCACGATCGCCGCATTATCGCTGACACCGAGTTCCTCGACATAGAGCGGCAGGAAGGGCAGCAGCAGTGTCATCGCCACGATTGTCGTGAAGGAGCCGATCAGCGAGACCGCGAGATTGCGCTTCCAGTAGATTGAGCCTGCGCTGGCGCTCGCCGCGTCCAATTGCGTATGGGTCATTCCTTGCCTCGGCATCGATCCTGCCGGCGCAGTTGCGCCGCAATCTGGATCATCTCAGGTAAAAGTGCTAGACTGATTGCGCGGTGCAATCAGTAATCGGAGGATATTGCCGTGAGCGACATGCACACGAGGCAACAGACAGTTCGCGATCTCTACGCCGCCTATCTCGACGACCGCAAGGACAAAGTCGGCGCGATGCTGACGGAGGATTTCACCTTCTCCAGTCCGCGCGACGATCACATCGACCGGGCGACCTATTTCGAGCGTTGCTGGCCGAAGGAACCGTTCTTCCGCGATATCCACATCGAATTCCTGGCCATCGACGGCGACGAGGCAGTCGTTCGCTACCGCGCCGAAAAACTCGACGGCGGCAGCTTCGGCAATATGGAGAGCCTTCGCTTCCGCGGCGACAAGATCACCTCCGTAGAAGTCTATTTCGGGCGGAATCTCTGATCGCGGCTGAGGCGGTTACAGGAGCCGTATTGCCGAGGTCGTGATGATGATCATCGAGACCGCCACCATCAGCGCCCGCACCGGCAGCCGCTTGACCAGGATGGCACCGAACGGGGCGGCGACGACGCCGCCGATGATGAGGCCGATCGCCGAATTGAGCTCCGACCAGCCTAGCGTCAGGATGAAGGTCAGAGAAATCGTCAGCGTCACCGCGAACTCGGTGAAATTGGTCGAGCCGATCACCCGCTTGAGATCATGGCCGCGCCCGACGAGCGTGCTGGTGACGACCGGTCCCCATCCGCCGCCGCCGATCGCATCGAGGATGCCGCCGCAAAGCCCGACGGGCGGCACGGCCCAGTCGCGCACCTCGCGCCTGCCCGGCGGCCGAAAGGCTTTGTAGAGAATCAACAAGCCGATCGCGATCAGATAGGCCGACACGAAGGGCTCGATCACCCTGCCGTCGACATTGGCCAGCAGATAGGCGCCGATCGCGCCGCCGATCATGCCGGCCGGAGCCAGCCGCGCCACCAGCCGCCAGTCGATATTGCGGTGATAGGCATGCGACAGGCCGGATGCTGCCGTCGTGAACATTTCGGTCACATGCGTCATGGCGCTGGCATTGGCGGCCGGCACCCCGAAAGCCAGCAGACTCGTCGTCGACAGAACGCCGAAGGCCATGCCGAGCGCGCCGTCGACGATCTGGGCGCAGAAGCCGACGGCGATGAAGAAGAAGATATCCGATGTCATGCAGTCCCCTCTGACGAACGGTAGCATCAGAATCCACGATGCGGGAAATTTTTTTGCTCAGGCGGAAAGTCCGCGCTGCTTCAGCCGGACAATCTTGAAAAAACCGTTCGGAAAAACCGGCAGAATATCGGCGGCGGAAAAATCGCCGCGACGCTCGGCCCAGGCGACGATGCGGTGGATGCGGAAGGCGGAGGACCAGCCGATGTGACGCACCAGCGGCGCCACCGCCGCTTCGATTGCGCCCTGCAGGCCGGCGCCGTCGCCGAGCTTGCTCGCCAGGATGATCTCGCCGCCCGGCCGCAGCACCCGGGCGCATTCGTCCAGTGCCCGCTCGGGCTCGGGAATGAGCGTGATGACGAATGGCAGGCAGACCACGTCGAAAGACTGGTCGGCAAAGGCGAGCGCATGCGCATCCATCACCTCGAGCGTCTGGACATGCTGCAGCTTTTCGCGCCGCACCTTTTCGCGCGCCCGGGCGATCATATGTTCGGAAATGTCGATGCCGGTCACCCGGCAACGGCTGGGATAGTGCCCGAGCGTCAGGCCGGTGCCGACGCCGATTTCCAGAATATCGGTGCCGGCCGCAGCGGCAAGGGCGGCAAGCTTGCGGTGGCCGTCGCGCAGGATGCCGCGGTAGACGCGGTCATAGACCGGTGCCCAGCGCTGATAGATTTTCTGCTGATCTTCCGCCCGGTTGCGAAGTTCCGACATGCCTAAGCCTCCTGCGCACAACCCCAAGAATCGGAATCAATTTTTGAAAAGGATCATGCATTTATCACAAACATAGAGCGCCTCGGCGCCTCTCACAGACGCACGGCGCTCTAAAAACCCGGAACGTCAACTCCTAAGGGTGGGCTTGGGTTCCGCCCGGAATGTGACTGGAGTTCGCAAACCGTGACGGCGGCCGGCTATTTGGCCGGCGCCAGCCCAAGCTTCTTGGCATCCATCGCGCTGCCGATCTCGACCGACTTCTCCTGCTTGTCATAGACGCAGATCTGGGCGACGAGCCCCTTGGCGCCTTTCGGCTTTCCCGTCACCAAAGCGAGCCCGTAATGGGCGGTGCCGAAAGGATCGACACTGACGGCAGGCTTCTCCAGCGCGACCGCCGCCTTCCTGCATTTGGCCTCGACATCGGCCGCGAACTGCTGCCAAGCCTCGTCGGAGGAGGCATGGGCCGCGCCTGCGAGAAAAGCAAGCGCGGCTGCGGCCGGAAGCCGGATTATATTCCTGTTCATATCGGATCTCCCTTGTTGTGCATTGCGCTCGAAGCAGTTTTCCGGGCGGGCATGTCAGGCGATTTGAGCGCGCGATTCCAGCTCTGAAACTGAGGCAAATTTTCCTCCGGCCGGTCGTTTTTTGATATTTCGCCGGTTGCCTCTCCCCCGTTCCCCTCCTATGTTCCGCCTCACCTGCCGATGACGCAATCTATTGCCAAGAGGAGATCTGACATGGCTTTCGAATTGCCTGAACTTCCCTATGATTACGAAGCCCTTGCCCCCTTCATGTCGAAGGAAACGCTGGAGTTTCACCACGACAAGCACCATAAGGCCTATGTCGACAACGGCAACAAGCTCGCCGCCGAAGCCGGCCTTTCGGATCTGTCGCTCGAAGACGTCGTGAAGAAGTCCTTCGGCACCAATGCCGGCCTCTTCAACAACGCCGCGCAGCACTACAACCACATCCATTTCTGGAAGTGGATGAAGAAGGGCGGCGGCGGCAACAAGCTGCCGGGCAAGCTCGAAGCGGCTTTCACCTCCGATCTCGGCGGCTACGACAAGTTCAAGGCCGATTTCGCCAATGCCGGCGCCACCCAGTTCGGCTCCGGCTGGGCCTGGGTTTCCGTCAAGAACGGCAAGCTCGAAATCTCCAAGACCCCGAACGGCGAAAACCCGCTCGTCCACGGCGCCACCCCGATCCTCGGCGTCGACGTCTGGGAACACTCCTATTACATCGACTATCGCAACGCCCGCCCGAAATATCTCGAGGCCTTCGTCGATAGCCTGATCAACTGGGACTACGTCCTGGAGCGCTACGAAGAAGCCACGAAGTAAGCGGCGCCGGACTTGCCGCCTTCCGCGGCGATGTCTTGGCCTCTTTGATCTTGCACCCGGCGTTCTCCCGAACGCCGGGTGTTCGTTTTCGTATCCGTCGTCACATCCTTGTTACCGGTCGAACCTAATCACGCCCCATGTCCTCGTCCGCTCTTCCCTTGTTCCGCTTCGGCATCATCGCCGATCCGCAATATGCGGCCATCCCTCCGCATGCGGCCATGGACCGCTACTACGCCAACAGCCTCGCCAAGGTCACCGAGGCGATCGAGATCTTCAACGGCGAGGCTTTGAGCTTCGTGATGACGCTCGGCGATGTCATCGACCGCAGCTTTTCAAGCTTCGACGATATCCTGCCGGCCTATGAAAAGCTCAGGCACGAGGCGCTCTTCCTGCTCGGTAACCACGATTTCTCGGTCTCCGCGGGGCATCTCTCCGAAATCGCCACACGCCTCGGCATGCCGTCGCCCTATTACAGCTTCTCGCGTCATGGCTGGCGCTTCATCGTGCTCGACGGCAATGAGGTCAGCACCTTCGCGCCGCCCGAAGGCCATCCGCATCGCGCCCTGGCCGCGGAGATGTTGGCCAAGCTGCAGGAGAACGGCGCCAGGAATGCCCATCGCTGGAATGCCGCGCTGAGCGACGCGCAGTTCGCCTGGCTGGCCGATGAAATCGCCAAAGCGGGCGAGGCCGGCGAAAAGGTGATCGTCATGAATCACTATCCCGTGCATCCGCCCAGCGAGCACGGCATGTGGGACAGCGAGCGTATCGTCGCGCTGCTCGCCGCGCGGGCCAATGTCGTCGCCTATCTCAATGGTCACGACCACGTCGGCAATTACGGCAAGGCCGGCGCCTGCCACTTCGTCAATTTCAAGGGCGTGGTCGACACCGAAAGCGAAAACGCCTTCGCGATTGTCGAGGTCTATGCCGACCGGATTGAAATCCGCGGATTCGGTCGGGAAGAGAGTTGGACGCTGGTTCATCAGGCGGGGTGGGACTGCCGATAAAAGTTGGCCAACTCCTCCCTACGTCATGCTCTGCCTTTACCGGCTCTATAACAGAAATTGACCGAGATATTCGGGGTGCCTCTCCGAAGAAGCGCCCAACCCGCCAACGGTGAGTTTGGCGGGACGCAACCCCATCCTCCGTCATCCTCGGCCTCGAGCCGAGAATCCATGCCCGCTGCTGATGGAGGTCGGCGTGGATCCTCGGGTCAAGCCCGAGGAGGACGGAGGGTGGGGCAAATGTCGGCAGTCCCCTGGGTCTGGCGTGTCAGGAGCGTGGCGGTGAAGCCTGTGAAAGGCGCTCTCTGGTGTCGCATGACATTGACCTCCTGCTCGTGCCTCAAGCGCTGCCAGACCTGTTCGCACAAACGCTCTGCTCGTTACCCCGCCAGAGCCTTCTCCGCCCACCCACTCGTCCAAAGCTCCCGCAGCCTGTCACCGTCGCCCTTGAAGAAATCGTCACCCGCCGCGCAGCGCTCCACCCGGTCGCTGCGGAAATTGCGGATCGCCTGGCGCAACTCGCACCAGGCGACGATATTGGCGGTCTGCGAATAATAGATCAGCGCGATCGGCTGGATCGTCCGCTCGCTTCCGCGGCCGAGTTCGTCGCGGTAGGCGAGCATCAGCTTTCGTTCGTCGCGGATCGCCCGGCGCACGATCGCGAGGTCGAAGCCGGCCGGCTGCGCGGTCGAGCCCCAGGCATAAAGCGCCTTATTGTCCATTGCCTGGCGCAGCGGCGCCGGCACGGCCCCGGCGATCTTCTGGTTGACCCGGCGCGCCGCCTGCTTCAGCTCCTCGTCGGCCGTGCGTTCGAGGAGCGCCAGCGACAGCACGATCGCCTCCATTTCCTCGATCGAGAACATCAGCGGCGGCAGGTCGAAGCCGGGCCGCATGATATAGCCGATGCCGCGCCCGCCCTCGATCGGCACCCGCATCGCCTGGAGGGCGGCGATATCGCGATAGATCGAGCGCACCGTCACTTCGAGCGTCTCGGCCATGACAGCCGCCGTCATCGGTTTTCTGGCGAGCCGCAGGATCTGAATGATCTCGAAAAGCCGCGAGGCCTTGCGCATTTTGCCTCTCCCATCCCTTACGCTCCTGACAATACACTGTCAGTTGGGTTTGCGTATAGAGCCGCCTATCGGATTGAAATCAATCAGGGTCTTTCAAAAAGACCCATGCAGCGACAAGGCGGTAACTGACATGAACTACCATGAAAACCTATGGCTCTTCTTCACCCTTCTGTTCGGCATCATCATCGTGCCGGGCATGGACATGCTCTTCGTGCTCGCCAATGCGCTGACCGGCGGCATCAGGCGGGGACTGGCCGCGACCGGCGGCATCATGGCCGGCGGCGCCGTGCATTCGGCCTATGGCGCGGCCGGCGTCGGTCTGCTCGTCACCATGCTGCCGCAGCTGTTCAATGTGCTGCTCTTTGCCGGTGTTGCCTACATGATCTGGATCGGCATTTCGCTGATGCGCAGCTCGATCACCGTTGAGGCGGTCGGGCCGGCAAAGGCGGGCTCCGGCTGGCGCGCTTTCCGCCAGGGCGTCGTCACCTGTCTGGTCAATCCCAAGGCCTATATCTTCATGTTCGCCGTCTATCCGCAGTTCCTGAGGCCGGAATACGGCCCGGTCTGGATGCAGGGCCTGATCATGGGTGCCATGACGGTCGCCACCCAGTTCGCCATTTACGGCACGCTGGCGATGACCGCCGGCCGCAGCCGCGATCTTCTCGTGGCAAACCCCGATGCGACGGCCTTTGTCGGCCGCTGCGCCGGACTGCTCCTGGTCGCAGTGTCAGCGCTTAGCCTCTGGCAGGGTTGGAAAAGCGCCTGAGCCTCGAAGTCCTGCCACTTCAGCCCGATCGTCGAGCACCGTTGCTGCATCTGCCGATTGGGGCCGATGCGGCAGCGGAAGTCGCTGCATCTTCAGCGATGACTTGCGGCAGTGCTGCAGAGATGTTGTCTTATCATCGCGCGAAACTCACCGAATGTCTGGAACCCAATGTACCGGACAAGCCGATGGACCGTTGCTGGAGAAACGCGGCACCTGCGCGCAACCGCGGCAGCACTTTCAAAGGCCGTTATGTCAGGTCTTTCCAGGATCTCCCTTGCGACCCGTTCGAGACTGCCGGGAAATACCAGCTGCCGGCTGGCGATCAGGTTCTTCAGTTCTTGCAGTGTTGAGGGAGGAGAGTTCCGATCCTTTAGCATTGCACGCACTTTCAAAAGAGCCGCCTTCATGCAATCTCGGTCGGAGCCTGCACGGAGGCGGCGCCTCACATGAGATGCGCGAAACAGACGCGTTTCGCTCCGACTAGATCGCCTGCGGCTTGAAATCGCTGGCTGCGACCGGCATCACGCCCTGCAACAGAGCGACGGACTTCTCCAGCCCTTCGAGGCTGTTCAGAAGCACGTCCTCATGCTCTATCGAGAGCCAGCCGTCGTAACCGGCCATCTTCAGCCGGTAGCAGAACTGCCGCCACCATTCTTCGCCGTGGCCGAAGCCGAGCGTGATGTACGACCAACTGCGCGCCGGGATGTCCATCAGGCTGCCATTCTCCAGAAGGCTTGTGACGGCTTGCTTCGGTTCGTTGAGTAAGGTGTCCTTGGCATGCACATGGTAGACGGCCTCGCCGAGCGCTTCTGCGGCGACAAGAGGATCGGCACCCATCCAGAAGAGGTGCGACGGGTCCAGGTTGGCGCCGACGACCGGGCCAACGGCTTCGCGCAGCTTCAACAACGAGGGGACGTTATAGACGCACTGATTGCCATGCAGTTCCAGCGCGATGCGTTCCACACCGTGATCCCTGGCGAGCGCCACGATCTTGGTCCAGTACGGGAGGAGCTTCTCCTCCCACTGGTAGCGAAGGATCGCCTGCGTCTCCGGCGGCCACGAGGAAACCACCCAGTTCGGCATCGTATCGGTGGCATTCCCGGCTGGAAGTCCCGACATCGCACAGACCGTCTTGATTCCCAGTTCGCCGGCTGCGCGGATCGTATCCTCAAGGCCCTGTCCCTGGGCAAGATCGGTTGGATGCAGGGGATTTCCGTTGGCGTTCAGGCTTATCACTTCCAGTTCCCGGTCGGCGAAAGCTCCGAGGAATGATTTCTGCGCGCTCTTGTCCCGCAGGATCGTCGACAGATCGAAATGCGGCGCCGTCGACCAGCCGCAGGTATTGACCTCGACGCCGGAGACGCCCAATCTTTGAGCGTGGTCCAGCATCGCCTCGAAGGGCAGGCCGCCGAGGCTGTCTGATACGAATCCAAGCTTCATGCGTAAAACTCCGGTTTAGCAATCATTTCGACGGGGATCTTGCGGCCGTCGTTCAAGGCCCTGACGCCGGCTTCGGCGACCTTCGCGGCGCAGTATCCATCCCAACTGCTCGACGCGATGTGCGGGAAGATTCCGGTCTCGACGAACCGAACGAAAGCGCGGTTCTGGCGGCGATAGGCTTCGGCGTAGCGGCTGCGCCAATCCGCCTCGTAGCTTGTGCTCTGTCCGAGTTCCCGGTCGACGCGGGTGTAGTTGACAGCGTTCATGGCGATGGTCGCCTTCTCGCCCACCAGTTCGGCGCGGACGTCGTATCCGTAGGCTGCGTTATTGTTGATCTCGATATTGACGAGTTGATCATCCGCCGTTTCGAGCACCATATAGACCGGTGCGACCAGCGCATCGGAGCGCTTCGGCTGGAAGGCGGAGATCGAGACGTATTCGGTGTCGAGGACGTGTCGGACGACATCGAATTCGTGCGGGGCGGAATTGGTGATCGCCATCGCACCGGTGAAGTCCGACGCGGGCGTCGCGACATTGCGATGAAAGTTGTGCATCATCAGGGGGCGGCCAATTGCGCCATGCGCCAGAGCCCGCTTCATTTCGACATAGGATTGATCGAAGCGGCGCATGAAGCCGAGCATTATGAACTTCGATCCCGCGGCTTCTTCCGCCTGCATGATCTCCAGGCATTCGTTCGAGGACTGCGATAGCGGCTTCTCACAAAGAGCCCGTTTGCCGGCTCTTATGCAGGACAGCGACAGGGGGGCATGCGTGAAATCGGGGCTTGCGATGATCACTGCGTCCACGTCGGGACGAGTGGCGACCCGGTCGGGGTCGGAGTCGACATCGTGGGCGCTGTAGGCGTCCGCCACCTTGCGGGCGCGGTCCGCATCCATGTCGCAAACGACCTGGAGGCTCGCCCCTGGCAGATCTTCCGCGACGATTTTTGCATGATCGGCTCCCATCAGTCCTGCCCCGATGACGGCGATCCTTGTTGTCATTTCGATATTTCCTGTCGTTAGAGAATCAGCGATTTGCGGCAAGCATTGCGCCTCCTCGTGCGAAATGCGTGCCGGGAACCCCATCCCGGCACGCACCCTTGGGAGGGCTTACTTCTTTGCGTATTGATCAACGTTGTCTTTGGTGATCGAAGTGAACGGCACCAGCTTTTCGGCCGGAGCATCCTCCCCCTTTTCAGGCCTTCCACGACCTCGAAGGCGGCCTTCGCCTGGCCTGCGGCGTCCTGGAAGATGGTCTGCGACATGGTGCCCGCTTTGATCGCGTTCAGAGCATCGGCCGTGCCATCGACACCCGAAATCATCACGCCCCTGAGGCGGTCAGCGCCCTGAAGCGCTTCCAGCGCCCCGAGCGCCATCTGGTCGTTGGCTGCAACGATCGCATCGAACTTCGGAAAGCTCTGGATCCAGTCCTCCGTGACCTTCATGCCTTCCGCGCGGTCGTAATTGGCCGAGAGGCTGGCGAGAGTGGCTACGTCGGAACGGCCGAGCGCATCCTCAAAGCCCTTCTTGCGCTCCTGCGTGTGCGAGAGCCCCGGCGTGCCTTCGAGGTAGAGGATCTTGGCGTCCTTCGGCAGGTGCTCCTTCATGTACTCGCCCTGAAGACGGCCGGCGTCGATGTTCTTCGAGCCGACGAACGTGTACTTGCCGCCTGCCGATTGGATGCCGAGTGCGATGACCGGAATGCCGGCCTGGTTCGCCTTTTCGACGCCCGGTACGATGCCTTGGTAGTCGACCGGCACGACGACGATCGCGTTGACTTTCTGCGCGATGAAGTTGTCGATCTGATCGAGTTGCTTGCTGACGTCGTTGTTGGCGTCGGAGAAGTTCACTTCGACTGCAGGATCGGTTTTCGACGCTTCGATGAAGGCGTTTTTGCGCGCCATGACGAAGACGTCCGTATCCGCCATGTTGGCGTAGCCGACGACGAACTTGTCTGCGGCAAATGCGGCGCCGGTGGAGATCGCGGCAAAGGATATGGCGCACGCGATAGCGAGTTTGGAAATGCTTTTCATAGGGTCCTCCCATAGAGTTTCAGATCATTCCGAATGCGGGAAATCCCCGCCGACAAAGAGGTGGTTCCGCAGCAGGCACGGGCCCCGCCGAAGAACGTCGGTCATGCCTTCTTTTTGCTGCGGGCAGACTTGGTCCAGACATCGAGGATCACGGCGATCGCGATGATCAGACCCTTGATGATCTGCTGCCAGTACGAGCTGACATTCATGAGATTGAGCATGTTGTTGATGACGCCGATGATCATCGACCCGATGATCGTACCGGTGATGGTTCCGGTGCCGCCCATCAGGCTGGTGCCGCCGACGACCACCGCGGTGATCGCATCGAACTCGTAGCCGACGCCGCCGGCCGGCTGGCCGGAATTGATGCGAGACATGAGGACGATGCCTGCGACGGCGCACAGGATGCCGTTGAAGATGAAGGCCTTCACGACGATGCTGTCCGGATTGATGCCGGAAGCGCGAGCTGCACGCTCATTACCGCCGACCGCATAGACGTATCGGCCGAACTTGGTCTTGTTGAGAAGAATCCAGGAGACGACGACAACGACCGCGAGAACGATCACGGAAATTGGTACCGGGCCGAGTGAGCCCTGGCCGATCACCTTGAAGTCGCCCAGTCCTGTCACCGGCGAACCGCCCGTGTAAAGCAGCACGGTGCCGCGTGCCACCGTCGTCATGGCCAATGTCATGATGAATGATGGAATGCGGAAGAAAGTGACGACGAAGCCGTTGATGATGCCGGTGACGATCCCGACGGCCACTCCCGCTGCGACCGCCAGAATGACGCTTCCGGTCATGGCCATCACGCTGGCTGCCAAGACGCCGCAGAGCGCCAGGACCGATCCTAGCGAGACGTCGATGTGTCCCAGAATGATGATGAAGGTAACGCCGCACGCAAGAAGGCTCACCACGACGACCTGACGCAGGACGTTGGTGAGGTTGGCTTCTGTCAGAAATGTCGGGCTCAGGATCGAGGCAAGGACGCAGATACCGACGAAGATCAGGATTGTACCGTATTTGCGGTAGATCTGGGAAAAGCTCATGGTCCGAGAGCCTGAAATCACCTGGCCCTCTCGTTTCACGGCCGCGTCTGCGCGTTCAATACTCATCAGTGTCCTCCCGTGGCGAGGCGCATAATGTTTTCCTGCGTGGCCTCGGCTCTTGTTAGTTCGCCGGTGACCCGGCCTTCGCTCATCACCACCACGCGATCACTCATGCCGAGGATCTCGGGCAGTTCGGATGAGATCATGACGATCGCGAGCCCCTGACGAGCGAACTCGGTCATCAGTCTGTGAATTTCGGATTTCGACCCGACGTCGATGCCTCGTGTGGGTTCGTCGAGAATGAGCAGCTTCAGATCACCCAGCAGCCACTTGGCGAGAACGATTTTCTGTTGATTGCCGCCGCTGAGGTTCTCCACGATCATTGCCGTATCGGGCGTCTTGATCTGGAGCATCTTGATCATGCGCTGGGAAGCTGTCTCTTCCTGCCGCTCGCTGATGAAAAGGCCGGAAGCGAACTTCTTGAGGTTCGCGAGCGAAATGTTCTCGCCGACGGACCGGCAAAGCACCAGACCTTCCGCCTTGCGATCTTCCGAGACCATGGCGATGCCGTCGGCAATGGCGTCCTTCGGCGACGTGAGCTTTAGCGGTTTTCCGTTCAGGCGGATGACGCCCGCATCCGCCGCGTCCAGGCCGAAGATCACCCGGGCGACTTCCGTCCGCCCGGCGCCGATCAGGCCGGAAAGGCCAACGATCTCGCCGGCACGCACCTCGAAGCTGACATTTTCGAAAACGCCGTCACGCGAGAGGTTCTCGACGGAAAGGACGACATCGCCGATCGGCACTTCCTCTTTCGGAAAGATGCTGGAGATCGTGCGGCCGACCATCTGCGAAATCAGCTTTGCCGGCTCGTATTCGCTCGCTGGGGCGGCAGCGACGAACTGGCCGTCACGCATCACCGTGATGTCGTCGGCGATCTGGAAGATTTCGTCCATCTTGTGGGTGATATAGATGATCGCGACGCCTGCCGCTTTCAGGTCTGCGATCTGCCTGAAGAGCATCGCTACTTCAGTGTCGCTGATCGCCGACGTCGGTTCGTCCATGATCACCAGAGAGGCCTCGCGCGAAATCGCCTTGACGATCTCGATGAGTTGCATCGTCGCGATGGACAGGTCTCGCATCTTGGTTTGGGGGCTGTATTTCAGGCCCAGACGATCGAGCAGCGTCTGCGTATCTGAATTCATGCGGTCGAAATCGACGAACCGGGACAAAACGCCCGTCCTGCTATAAGTAGGTTCGCGGCCGAGAAAGATGTTTTCGGCGATGGTCATGTCGAGTACCGGGCTGAGCTCCTGGTGGATCATCGAGATCCCTCGCTCCAGCGCGGCTGCAGCGCTCTGATGGTCGAGCTTTTCGCCTCTGAAAAGGATCTCTCCGCCGTCGATCGCGTAGATGCCGCTTAGAATCTTCATGAGCGTCGACTTGCCCGCGCCATTCTCCCCGACGAGGACATGGACGGTGCCGGCACGAACCTTCAGGCTCATGCCATCGAGCGCGAGAACACCGGGGAAGGCCTTGGTGATTGAGCGCATTTCGAGAACGAAGCCGGTTCCGCTATCTATAGGCGTGCGATGGCCTTCGCCGCCCGAAAGCGGCGCCACCTTTTGCAAGGTCGCAGACATGAGAGTATTTCCTCCAGATGAGAGAGCTCTCCCAAGCTCTCCCGCCAAACTGGCTTTTGCTGGAAGATGAAATCGCGAAAATTTTGCAAAGTGTCAACGAACCGGTGGATTTTTCTCCCAAAAACTCTCATAGATAACATCAAGTTTTGAAAGGTTCGGTATGTCTCGCCCAACGATCCCTGACTTGGCAAAGGCCGCGAATGTGAGCATTTCAACGGTCGATCGCGTGCTGAACGGTCGCGATCCGGTGCGCCCGCAGACGGCGGAGCGGGTTCTGAACGCCGCCCGGCAGATCGGCTTTCACGGGGTGACGGCCATCGCTCGCCGACTCGAGCACGACAAGCCGGTGATCAAATTCGGATTTCTTCTCAAGCAGTCTCACCGCAAGCTTTATCAAATGTGGAGCGACATTCTCGTCGCGGCGACCGAAGCATTTCCCGATGCCCATGGAAGGGCCATCGTTAGATTCATGGACGATCTTGCGCCCGATAAGGCTGCCGAGGCGATCTACGCTCTCAGTCGCGAAGCCGACGTCATCGGAATGATCACCTCCGACCACCCGCAGGTGAACCACGCCGTCGATGGTCTTGCAGCAGAAAACATTCCTGTTGTGACCATGATTTCCGATATTTCCACTGCCTCCCGCGCAGCCTATGTCGGCAACGACTGCATCAAAAAGGGCCGCACGGCCGCGTGGTTCATCGCCGGGCTGAATGGCAATGGCGGCAAGGTTTCCGTTTTCGTCGGCAGTCACCGATATCTCGCCCAGGAGCTGAACGAAATGGGGTTTCGATCGTATTTCCGGGAGAGCGCGCCGGGCTTCCAGATGCTGGAGACTGTTGCCACCCTTGAAGAGCCCGAAATTGCCTATGAGGCGACGCGACGCCTTCTGCAGACCGAGCCGAATTGGGTCGGACTCTACGTTGCCGGTGGCGGCATCACCGGTGTGATGCGAGCCCTGCGGGAGGATGGTGGGCCGGCAGCCAAACGCCTGGTGGTCATTGCTCACGAGCTTACCAATGAAACAAGAGCCGGTCTTGCTGAGGGGCTGATCAGGGTCGTCCTGTCTCATCCGGCAAAGCTGCTGGGAGAGACCCTGGTGCGGGCAATGGCGGAAGCCCTCGATGCCGGCCGATCGCCAACCGTGTCGCAGCACATTGTCCCGTTTGAATTTTACACTGCAACGAATATTTGAAGCTTCTCTGCACGCGATTCAAAACGGCTCAGATACCGAGCGCAGGCGACCGGATTGTCGTATCAGCGCCGCCTGGGGAACGCGCTTCCTTGTTTTCGTTCGGTAGCGTTGGCGGCCTGTCTGGCACTGGCTCGTTCTGGATTGGTCGCGGTTTATCACATTGTTTTTATGTCCCTCCGGCAAAACGTGACTGCCTTGCGCCATGGATTTTGTCATGCTGCCGGTGCAGATTGGCCACCGGCCGCCTTGGCCGAGGAAGAATGGAGAGGATAATATGAATTGGAAAGCAGTAGCTGCGGCCGCGGCGATGGCCGGCATGGCCTTCGGCTCGGTGACCGCCGCCGAAGGCACCCATGATTCGCGCGTTGCGCTGATGAAGAAGATCGGGGGTTCGGCGGGCGCTCTGGCCGGCATCGCCAAGGGCGAGAAGCCCTATGACGCCGAGACGGTAAAGACGGCGCTTGCGACGATTGCCACAACCTCCAAGGTTTTCCCCGATCAGTTCAAGCCGGGCACGGAGACGGGCGACGAAGCGGTGAGCCCGAAGGTCTGGGAAAACATGGACGACTTCAAGGCGCGCGCCGCAAAGCTTTCCGCCGATGCAGAAACCGCTCTGGCTCAGCTTCCGGCCGATGCCGCTGCCGTCGGCGCCACGATGAACACCCTCGGCGCCAATTGCGCCGGCTGTCACAAGGCCTATCGTCTTAGCAAGTGAGCGATAGGCCGTTTTGATCCGGATCTTTATGTGCGATCCGCGCCGGCCTTGCCGCCGACGCGGGTCGTCTTGATATCCGCCCGGGAAATCTCGGCGAAAGGGGAGGCGGGGCATGGTCCGCAGGTTCATCCGGTTACTGCTCTGTCTGATCGGCGTCGCCGTGCTCGGCGGTGCCGCCTTCTATCTTGTCACCGCGCCCGATCCGCTGCCGGAGAGCCACTGGGCCGGTCTCGGCGCGCCGGACCCGGCAAACGGTGAGATGGTCTTCTGGGCAGGTGGCTGCGTCAGCTGCCATTCAGCACCCGGTTCCGAAGGCGATGCGAAACTGACGCTTTCAGGCGGCCTGGCGCTGAAGAGCCCTTTCGGCACCTTCCACGTGCCGAATATCTCACCCGATGAAAAGGCCGGCATCGGCGGCTGGACGCTCGCCCAGTTCGGCAATGCGATGAAGCGCGGCGTCGGGCCGAACGGGCAGCATCTCTATCCATCCTTTCCCTATGGCTCCTATTCCAGGATGAGCGACAAGGACGTCAATGACCTCTTCGCCTTCCTGAAGACGCTGCCGAAGAGCGCCAACGCCACGCCCCCGCATGAGCTGCCGTTTCCCTACAATATCCGGCTGGCGCTCGGCGGCTGGAAATTCCTTTATTTCAACGATCAGCCGCGCGTCGCACTCGCCAAGAACGACGACAAGGTGAAGCGCGGGCAATATCTCGTCGAGGGCCCCGGTCATTGCGGCGAATGCCATACGCCGCGCGATGCGCTCGGCGGCTTCCAGGCCGACCAGTGGCTCGCCGGCGCACCCAATCCGGAAGGCAAGGGCCGCATACCCGATATCACCCCGGCGTCGAAAAGCATCGGCGGCTGGAGCGAGGCCGATATCGCCAGCTATCTCGAAACCGGCTTCACCCCCGATTTCGATAGTGTCGGCGGCTCGATGGTCGATGTGCAGCAGAATATCGCCCGTCTGCCGGCGGCCGACCGCGAGGCGATCGCCGCCTATCTGAAGGCTGTGCCGGGGCGCTGAAGCATGTCGCGCAAAGTGTGCAGCGTTTTTTGCGGCCGCTGCATTACGAAGTCGATCTCGATCCTGTTTATAGGGAAGTGGGACCAGGCATGAGATCATAGGGGTGGCGCCAGCCCGGCATGTTGCTGATGCGATCTTTCCAGGCCGAAATAGCCGGAAAGGCGCTGTGATCGATTCCGGTATCCTCCGGCATGAAGACGTAGCCCGCCAAAGAGAGATCTGCGATCGTCAGTCGGTCGCCAACCATGAAGGCTCGGTGGGCTAGGTGTTCGTCAACAATCGCATAGGCAGCCTTGGCCCTCATCCTTAAAAACTCGACGACTGGTGTCTCGCCGCTCTTCTGGAGGCCATACATGAACCGCAGCGTCGCGTAATAGCTAGTGAATTTATGATTGTCGAAGAGGATCCAGCGCATGATATCGCGTCGTTCTTCGGCCGTCTGCGCTCCGAAATGGCCTGTCACCTCTGCCAAGTAGTCCAGGATAATCCCCGATTGGCTGATCTTCGTTTGGCCATGTTCGAGCACAGGCGCTTCGCCTTGTTCGTTGATCGTTTTTCGCCACTCTTCGGTTCGCGTTTCGCCGCCCAGATAGTCAACGAAAATGCTTTCCCATTCGATGCCCGCAAGCGCAAAGAAGAGTGCGACCTTGTAACAGTTCCCGGAGAGAGCGAAGCAATGAAGTTTGAAATCAGGCATGAAAGCTCCTTAGGCGATTCGAAAAAATCTCAGCATTATTGAAGCAGGCCCCCGGGCGACTCGATCCAAACCCCAGCCGGCGTCTGAATAGATGTGCGGCGCTTCAGCGGCAAGCATAACCCAGAGCTCCCGCCCATCGAGCCAGGAATCTAGACCTTCGATCTGGCCACCCTAAGCGATCGACTGCATGTAGCGCATGCCGGTGACCGGCCGCGGGGTGAAATCCAGCTGTTCGTAGAAGCGGTGCGCCAGCACGTTGCCGGTCGCCGCACTGACGGAGAGATAGCCGCAGCCGGCATTGCGCGCTGTCTCGCGGGCCCGGTCGACGAGCAGCTGGCCGGTGCCGTGGCCGCGATGGCCGTCGCGCACGAAAAGATGGTGCAGGTCCATGCCGCGTTTTCCCTCCTGCGCCCTGTAGAGCGGCACGAGGATGGCGTAACCGATCAGCCCTTCGCCGGTCTCGGCAACGAGAGCATGGATCCAGGGCAGGGGGCCGAACAGATCGCGCTCCAGCTGCTCTGGCGTCGTTGCCGCCGCGTCGCCGTGATGGGCGGCAAGCAGGGCGATCATTTCGTTCAGCTCGGGCAGGTCGCGCGGCTTGGCGGTGCGGATCGTCACCACCGACGGGCGCATCAGTGAAATTTCGCTGTCTTCGATTTCGGTCATGGTCTTCGCGTCCTTTGATAATCTGCCGTCAGGACGCTGCCGATACAACAAAGCCGCCTGACGGCGGCTTGTTGACAATATGATCTGTCCGGCCGCCCTTTACAGGTACAGCCAAAAATACGAGCGGCTCTGGTGCGCGTTTTTGATCATGGAGCATCCATCGCCGCAAACGCGGCATTTGTCAATGGCGCTGCAGCATGACGCTCCCACGCGGCATGGGCATTGATATCGGCCGGCATATGCTGATAGTATACCCCCCTATATTAATTTGTGAGTCCGTCATGTCCCACACCTCCCTGCAGAAAAAGAAGCTCGTCGCCCGCATCAACCGTCTGAAGGGACAGATGGAAGCAGTCGAGCGGGCGCTCGAGGCCGAACGCCCCTGCGGCGAAATCCTGCAGCTGCTCGCGTCGATCCGCGGCGCCCTGACCGGACTGACCGGCGAGGTGCTGGACGATCACCTGCGCGAGCATGTGCTGAATGCCGCCGATGACGCGGCAAGGGCCGAGGCGGTCGAGGAAATATCGGAAGTGCTGAGAACGTATCTCCGCTGAGTGCTTGTAGAAAGGAGTTTGGAATGACTGCCGGGATTGGGAAAGCCCAAATGAACAGCCTCGAACATGATCATGTTTTCCTCGGCGCCGATCATGCGGTGAACGAGCGGCGCGTCTGGCTGGTGATCGCGCTGACGGCGGTGATGATGGTGGCGGAGATAACGGCCGGCACCGCCTATGGCTCCATGGCGCTGGTCGCCGATGGCTGGCACATGTCGACCCATGCCAGCGCTCTTCTGATCTCGGCGCTCGCCTATCTCTTCGCCCGCCGGCAGGCACGCAATCCGCGCTTCACCTTCGGCACCGGCAAGCTCGGCGATCTCGCCGGCTTTGCCAGCGCCATCATTCTTGCGCTGATCGCCATGCTGATGGCCTGGGAAAGCTGGCTGCGCCTTGCAAATCCGGTGCCGATCGGCTTTGCCCAGGCGATCGCCGTGGCGGTGGTCGGTCTTGCCGTCAACCTCGCCAGTGCCTGGCTGCTTGCCGGAGGCGGCCACCATGCACACGGCCATCGTCACCATCACCATCGCCATCATGATGATGGCGATCATACCCACGATCATCACGCCCACGATCATCACGCAAAGCACGGCGACAACAATATCCGCGCCGCCTATCTGCATGTCGTCGCCGACGCGCTGACCTCCGTGCTTGCCATCGCGGCGCTGACGCTCGGCAGCCTCTATGGCTGGCTCTGGCTCGATCCGATCATGGGCATTGTCGGCGGCCTGGTCATCGCCAACTGGTCCTGGAGCCTGATGAAATCCTCGGGCGGCGTCCTTCTCGACGTCGTCCCGCAGGGCGAGACGCTGCCGGTTGACATTCGCGAGGCGATCGAGACGGAGGAAGACCGGATCACCGATCTGCATGTCTGGCAGGTCGGCCCCGGCCATCACGCCGCCATCGTCGCCGTCCTCACCTCCGAGCCGCGCGATCCGGCCTTCTACAAGGCCCGGCTTTCGGCGCTCTCGGAATTGTCGCATGTGACGGTCGAGGTGACGCGCGCCGCATGATTCCGGTGCGGGCAACTTCGGCGCCGCGGGACGACTTCGTCGCCGCGATGACGAGATGCCGCCGCAATCGCGCCTTAGCTCTGTCCTCCTCACCGCCGGAGGATTTTCATGGATCTCAGTCTTACCCGCCGCATGCTGATAGGCTCGGCTTTGTGCCTGCCTGCGCTCACGCTTCCCGTCAGCGCCGAGGAAAAGAGCGAAGAGGGCGACGACAATGTCGAGCGCCGCCTGGCCGAGCTGGAAAAACGCACCGGCGGGCGCCTCGGCGTCTCGGTGCTCGACACCCAGACCAGCATCTCCTTCGGCTATCGCGGCAGCGAAGCCTTTCCGATGTGCAGCACCTTCAAGGCGCTGGCCGCCGGCTTCGTGCTGGCCCGCGTCGACAAGGGCGACGAGAGCCTCGACCGGCGGGTGACCTACGGCAAGGACAAGCTTGTCGACTATTCGCCGATCAGCGAAAAACACGCAGGCGCCGACGGCATGACGATCGCCGAACTCTGCGATGCGGCGGTGACGCTCAGCGACAATACCGCCGGCAACCTGCTGCTCGAAAGCTTCGGCGGGCCTGCGGGGCTGACCGATTGGCTGCGCTCGATCGGCGACGGCACGACGCGTCTCGACCGCACCGAACCGACGCTGAACGAGGGCCGGAAGGGCGATCCGCGCGACACGACGACACCGGCTGCGATGCTCGATACGCTCGGCAATCTGACCCTCGGATCGGTGCTGACGGAAGCTTCCTGCAACAGGCTGATCGCCTGGCTGGTCGCAAGCACGACCGGCAAGGAGCGGCTGAGGGCCGGCCTGCCGGCCGATTGGAAGGTCGGCGACAAGACCGGCACCGGCCCGAACGGTTCGCTCGGCGACATCGCCGTCATCTGGCCCCCCGACCGCGGCCCGATCGTCGCCGCCGTCTATATCGCCGAGGCGACCGTGCCGGTGAAGGACCTCAATCCGGTCTTTGCCGAGGTTGGGCGGATGATTGTCGAGATGGTTTGAACCAGGAAAGATGCGACGGCTGTCCGTTGTGCGGGTGAAAACCCCGCCCCAACCCCTCCCCACAAGAGGGAGGGGCTAACCTGCGGCATGCTCCCTCCACCAAAGATGCGCTGCCACATGCGGTGTCGTCAGAAATGAAATGGGACGGGCGCGGCACGGTAGCCCCTCCCCCTTGTGGGGAGGGGTTGGGGAGGGGGCTTTCTTCCAAGGAACGGCAACTCCTCCATCACGGCAGCGTATAGGCAATCACATAATCACCGGGCTTGGTGCCGACCGAGCCGTGGCCGCCGGCGACCATGACGACATATTGCTTATTGTCTTCAGTCGTATAGGTCATCGGCGTCGCCTGGCCGCCAGCCGGAAGCCGCGCCTGCCAGAGTTGCCGGCCGCTCGTCACGTCATAGGCGCGCAGATAGTTGTCGACCGCGGCCCCGAGGAAGGCGACGCCGCCCTTGGTCAGCATCGGCCCGCCGATGCCGGGCACGCCTATCTTGAAGGGCAGGGGCAGCGGCGTCATGTCATGCACGGTGCCGTTCTTGTGCATATAGGCGATCTTGCCGGTGCGCAGGTCGACGCCGGCGACATAGCCCCATGGCGGCGCCTGGCAGGGGATCTGCAGCGGTCCGAGGAAGGGCCCCATGAAGACGCCGTAGGGCGCGCCGTCGTTGCGGTTGAGCCCCTGTTCGCTGCCCTTTTCATCCTGGCCGCGCGGCGGAATGTCGGCGGCCGGCACCAGGCGCGAGGTGAAGGCGAGATAGGTCGGCATGCCGAACATGATCTGCCGCTCGGGATCGACCGCGACGCTGCCCCAGTTGAACGTGCCGAAATTGCCGGGATAGACGATCGTCCCTGCGAGCGACGGCGGCGTGTAACGGCCTTCGTAGCGGTAGCGGTGGAAATCGATGCGGCAGACGAGCTGGTCGAGCAGCGACACGCCCCACATATCCTTTTCCTTCAGCGGCTCCGGCGAGAAGGTGAGGTCGGAGATCGGCTGCGTCGGCGAGGTATGATCGCCGGAGATCGCTCCATCAGGCGCCGGGATTTCCTTGATGGGGATGATCGGTTCGCCGCTGCGCCGGTCGAGCACATAGAGATCGCCCTGCTTGGTCGGGCCGACCAGGGCGGGAACGACGCTGCCGTCTTCTTTCGTCAGGTCGATCAGCGCCGGCTGGGCCGGCACGTCCATATCCCAGAGATCGTGATGCACGGTCTGGCGCACCCAGCGCAGCTGGCCGGTAGCGATATCAAGGGCGACGATCGAGGAGGAGAATTTCTCGACATTGTCGCTGCGGTTGATGCCGAGCTGATCGGGCACCTGATTGCCGAGCGGGATGTAAACCATGCCGAGCGCCTCGTCGACGCTGAAGACCGACCAGCTGTTCGGCGAGTTGGTCGTATAGGTCTGGCCGGCGGCGATCGGCGTCGTCACATCGGGGTTGCCGGAATCCCAGTTCCACACCAGCGCGCCGGTCTTGATGTCGAAGGCGCGGATGACGCCGGACTGCGCCTCGGTCGAATAATTGTCGTTGACCGCCCCGCCGATGATGATCTTGCCGGCCACGGCGACCGGCGGCGAGGTGGAATAATAATAGCCGGCCGGGTTGAAGCGCATGCCGGTTTCGAGATGCAGCACGCCCTGATCGGCAAAGCCGGTGCAGACCTTGCCGTCCGCCGCGTCGAGCGCGATCAGCCGGGCATCGGAGGTCGGCAGGTAGACCCGCTCGGCGCAGGGCTGGCCGGCCGCGACATCGGGGTCGGCATAATAGGTGACGCCGCGGCAGGTCTGATGCTGCCGGTTGGGGTTCATGCCGGAATTGGAGTCATATTTCCATTTCTCCTTGCCGGTCTTGGCGTCGAGCGCGATCGCCCAGTTATGCGGCGTGCACAGATAGAGCGTGTCCTTCACCTTGAGCGGCGTCACCTGGTAGGTCGTCTCGCTGATGTCGTCCGGCCGCTTGACGTCACCGGTCTGGTATCGCCACGCCTCCTTGAGGGTGGAGACGTTCTCGACGGTGATCTGGTCGAGCGGCGAATAACGCTGGCCGAAGGGCGTGCGGCCGTACTGATGCCATTCTCCATCCGGCACGCTGCCGCCGAAAGCGGGGCTGGCGGCGACCTGATCCTTCGGCAGATCGCCTGCAAGATCGTGCGGGTCAGTGGTCATTGAATAGAGGGCGACGAGGATGGCGAGAACGACCGGCACGGCAAGCGGCCAGGGATTGGCGCCATAGGTGATGCCGGTCGGGCTGCGAAAGCCGAGCGGCCGGCGGATCCAGGGCGTCAGCAGCCAGAGTCCGAGCAGGATGATGAGGCCGCCGCGCGGCCCGAGCTGCCACCAGTCGAAGCCCACCTCCCAGACCGCCCAGGCGAGTGCGGCGATGACGAGCACCGCATAGACCCAGAGCGCCACCGCCTTGCGCATCAGAAGCAGCCCGGCGGTGATCAGGAACATCAGCCCGGCGAACAAATAGAAGACGCTGCCACCGAGCGTGACGAGCCACAGCCCGCCGCCGCCGAGCGCCAGTCCGATGATGAGGAAAAGTATGGAGGTGATGACGATCGCCATAAGGCTGTCTCCCGCTGAGGTTCGCCGGGTGAGAAAGGCGGAAAAGCCCCGCCGATCAGCCAGATAGCGCGAAGGACATGCCTTTCAACGGCCGCATTTGCCGCAGGCGGGTATCACGGTACGGTTGTATTGGAGCCGCTCATGTCCCGCAGAAGGTCGCCAGCACCCGCTCATGCGGCTTCGGCGGCTCGCTATAGCCGGCAAAATCCGGCTGGTCGTCATAGGGCCTGGCGAGCACCGTCAGCAGCGCCTCGAACAGCGAGAAATCGCCGTTTTCGACCGCGGCCTCGATTGCCTGTTCGACGCGGTGATTGCGCGGAATGAAGGCCGGATTGACGCTGAGCATGGCGGTGGCGCGCTCGCTGGCCGTCTGCGGATCGCGCGACAGTCGCTCGCGCCATCGCGTGAGCCAGGTACGGCCGGCCTCCGGCTCGCGGAAACTTGCGGCAAAGGCGGGCTCCGCCGCCTCGTCGCCGGCCAGATCCGACAGTCGGCGGAAGGTCAGGGTGAAATCGGCGCCCTGCGCTTGCATCAGCGACAGCAGCGCCTGCACCAGATCGAGATCACCTTCCTCTTCGCCGGCAAGGCCGATCTTTTTCCGCATACCGGCCAGCCAATGCGCCTGGAGCCGCTCGCCATAAGCCCGGATCACCACATTCGCCTTATCGACTGCGCCGTCGAGCTCGGCGTCGATCAGCGGCAGCAGCGTTTCGCCGAGCCGCGCGAGGTTCCATTGGCCGATGGCCGGCTGGTTGGCATAGGCATAACGGCCGTGCTGGTCGATCGACGAGAAGACGGTCGCCGGATCATAGGCATCCATGAAGGCGCAGGGGCCGAAATCGATCGTCTCGCCAGAGATCGTCATATTGTCCGTGTTCATCACGCCATGGATGAAGCCGACATGCAGCCAGCGGGCGATCAGCGCCGCCTGGCGTTCCGAAACCACCTCGAATAGCCGAAGATAGGGCTCCTCCGCGTCTTTCAGCGCGGGATAATGCCGGTCGATCACATAATCGGCGAGTGCCCGCACACCGTCTGTATCGCCCCGCGCGGCAAAAAACTGGAAGGTGCCGACCCTGATGTGGCTGGCCGCGACCCGGGTGAAGACGGCGCCCGGCAGCACCTCTTCCCGGTAGACCGGCTCGCCCGTCGTCACCGCCGCCAGCGCCCGTGTCGCCGGAATGCCGAGCGCAAACATCGCTTCGCTGACGATATATTCGCGCAGCACCGGTCCGAGGGCTGCCCGCCCGTCGCCGCGCCGCGAGAAAGGCGTCGGCCCGGCGCCCTTCAGCTGGATATCGAAGCGCCTGCCGCTTCGGTCAATGACCTCGCCGAGCAGGATCGCCCGGCCGTCGCCGAGCTGCGGCGAGAAGCCGCCGAACTGATGGCCGGCATAGGCCATCGCCAGCGGTTGTGCGCCTTCCGGAATGAGATTGCCGGAAAAGATCGCCGCGCCGTCGCGCCGCAGCGCCTCGACGTCGAGCCCGAGTTCGGCGGCCAGCGGCTCGTTGAGCTTGATCAGCCAGGGCTCCGCCACCGCCGTCGGCATCTGCGCCGCAAAGAAGCGCTGCGGCAGGCCGGCATAGCTGTTGTCGAAGGCGAAGGCCGCACCGGGCCGGTTATTCTCGAGGGCGGAGGTCATGATCGATAGGTAGGGCCGCGTGGCCCGCGGCGCAAGCTCTTCACGAAGCATGAGGCCGATGCAAGCAATCGTGATCTGCTTTTCCCGCTCGTCAAAGCTGCTGTGCCATAAAGGACATAGCGCCGCCATGATCGCGGGCGTATAGGAGATCGTCTCCCCTTGGCATTACGCCATGTCATCCCCCGCGGCTATGCTGCCTCCTGTGCTCCGCCGCGCCACCGCGAGTGATCCCGGACGATGTCGGATCAGATTTACCAGGCGCCGATGGTTCGGCGCGCCGCGCCCAATTTCCGGGTGATCGCGATGATTGTCGCGAGTGCGATGCTGATGGAAAATATCGATGCGACCGTGCTGGCGACGGCGCTGCCGACCATGGCGCGCGATTTTAGCGTCAGCGCCCCGGCCATGTCGATCGCGCTGACTTCCTATCTCCTCAGCCTGGCGATCTTCATTCCGGCCAGTGGCCGCATGGCCGACAGTTTCGGCTCCCGCACCGTCTTCCGTGCGGCAATCGCCGTCTTCGTCGCCGGCTCCATCCTCTGTGCGCTGGCGCCGACGCTGTCCTTCCTGGTTTTGGCGCGGCTGCTGCAGGGCCTCGGCGGCGCGATGATGATGCCGGTCGGGCGCCTGGTGCTGATGCGCAGCGTCGCCCGCAAGGATATGGTCAGCGCCATGTCCTGGCTGCTGGTGCCCGCGCTGATCGGCCCGATCGTCGGCCCGCCGCTCGGCGGCTTCTTCGTCACCTATCTCGACTGGCGCTGGATCTTCTACATCAACGTGCCGATCGGCATCATCGGCATGATCTTCGTCTCGATCTATATCGACGAGGTCAAGGGCAAGGCGAGCGGCCCGTTCGATACGATCGGCTTCGTGCTCTCCGGCCTCTCGCTCGGCTCGCTGCTCTTCGGCTTCGAAATGTCGAGCCACGAAGGCGAGGGCGCCTTCTCGCTCTTCCTGATCGCCGTCGGTCTCATCTTCGGCATCGCCTATCTCAGGCATGCCCGCAGGCATCCGTCGCCGATCATGGATTTCTCGCTGATGAAGGTGCCGAGCTTTGGCACCTCGGTCATCGCCGGTTCGCTGACGCGCATCACCCAGGGCGCCCAGCCCTTCCTGCTGCCGCTGCTCTTCCAGATCGGCTTCGGCTTGTCGGCCGCCGCCGCCGGCCAGATCGTCATTGCCACAGCACTTGGCGCGCTCGCCATGAAGCCGATGGCGAAGTTCGTCTTCAGCCGGCTCGGTTTCCGCCGCAGCCTCGTCCTCAACGGCATCCTCGGTACGGTCGGCTACGGCCTCTGCGCCGCCTTCCGGCCGGATTGGCCGATGCCGCTCATCTTCATCGTGCTGATACTCAGCGCCTTCTTCCTGTCGTTCCAGTTCACCGCCTATAACACCATAGCCTATGACGAGATCGACAAGGAGCGGATGAGCTCGGCCACCAGCTTCTACACCACCTTCCAGCAGCTGATGCTTTCGCTCGGCATCTGCATCGGCGCCTTGGCGCTGCACGGCTCCATGACCTTCAACAATGCCGAAACGCCGTCGCTCGGCGATTTCTCCACCGCCTTCATCGTCGTCACGCTCATCTCGATCACCGCGACCTTCTGGAACCTGCGCTTTTCGCCAACCGCCGGCGAGGAGATCAGCGGCTACAAGGCCAAAAGGACGAAAGGCGCCGCCGCCGAAGGCTGACGCCGCCTTTCCTTTCGTCAGAAGCCGACCGGCTCCCGCATCGGCTTTCGCCGCAAGTGCTTGCCCTCCCGCCGGTCCGCCTCGAGCCCGTAACCGATCGGTCCGCCAAAGGCAGCAAGATCGATATCCCGCAACGCTACCTCCACAATCGCGTCGGGCTCGGCGCGCCCCCGGCGCCCCGTGATCGCAAGCCACAGATCACGCCAGCCTCGCCGGCGCGACGCCGCCCCCACCATCGTCATTGTCCTGCCCTCCCTCTCTGGCTCATGCCGCATGCGGTAGGCACGCCTCGCAGATGGCCGCGACATGGCGATGATCCGTGCCGCAGCAGCCCCCCAGAACGCGCAGCTCGGGCATGCGATCGAGAAGCTTGCGGTATCGCCGCCCGAGATCTTCGGGATCGCCGGCATCGAGTGTCTCGCTGTTATCAAGCTGCTCGTGGCTCATGGTCGAAGCATTGGCGCGAATGCCGGAAATGCGCTTTACCCATGCGCTGCCGTGATCGAGAGCGCCTTCGAAATGCGTCGGATGCGCGCAATTGATCATGTAGTAGACCGGCGTTCCGCCGGTGGCCATGTCGGTTGTCTCGATGGCGTCCTGAATACTGCGGCCCGTCACCAGCCTGCCGTCCGTCTCCAGCGTGAAGGAGATGGCGCAGGGCATGGCGAACGACTTTGCCGCACGCGCCACGCCGATCGCCTCGTCGATGTTCGTCAACGTGAAGGCGCTGACCATATCCGCCTCCGTGCCGGCGAAAGCCTCGACCTGGAAGGCGTGGTAGTCCTCCGCTTCGTCCGCACTCATCAAGCCCGCCTTGTAGCCGTCGCCGCGCGGGCCGATCGCGCCGCTGATGACGATCGGCTGCTCCGGCCGCTCATAGGCGCTGCGTAAGCCAACGAGCAGGTCGACGGCTTCCTCGTTGGCCGCCTTCAGGGCTTCAGCGGTATAACCGAGCTTCTGCCCCCAGTCCGGATTGGCCCGCCATGTCGCGGTGTCGAGCACGAAGCCGGTGCCGTGCCGCCGGGCGATATCGAGATAACGGCGATAATAATTCCGCATCCGCTGCCGCCCGTCTTCGGAAGCCAACAAAATGAAGGCGGCGAAATGCGGAAGCTCGATGCCTTCCTGGAAGATCATCGTCGTTTCCATGCCGCCATCGGTAATGAAGGTGCCGCCTTTGAGCTGCGGCAGACCGTTTCTGTACTTTGCCATTGTTGAAGCCGCTCCCTCGCAGCACCCGAAACGGCTGCCGTCGATGACTGATGTTCTGGCGCTTATTCGGCTGCCAAACTAGGCGACTTGCGGTATACTGCCGGCGGTTTCGGTTTTTGCCGGTTGATATCAATCGCTTGGCGTAACCGAAGCTGCCGGGGACGCAGCAGGTTCTGAACGTGCGGCGATCAAAACTGTACCGCCGGTACAGGAGGGGATATGCGAAAGGGCGAGGAAACCAGGACCCGCATCCTCGATGTGGCCGAAGCGGCTGTCCTGCAGAAGGGTTTCGGCGGCACCTCCATCGAGGAGCTGATCGCCGAGACGGGCATCACCAAGAGCGGCTTCTTCTATCATTTTAGGGACAAGAACGAGCTCGCCAAGGCGCTGCTCAACCGCTACATCGAAAATGACGAGCGCATCTACGACGAGATCTTCAGCCGTGCGCGCGATCTGACCGACGATCCGCTGCAATCCTTCCTGCTTGGCCTCAAGCTGCTGTCCGAACTGCTCTCCGATCTGCCGAACGGCCATCCCGGCTGCCTTGTGGCGACCGTCTGCTATTACGAGCGGCTGTTCGACCGGGAGATACAGGAGACCAACCGCAATGCGGTGCTTGCCTGGCGGCGCCGTTTCGGCCGCATGCTCCGCGACATCATGGAGGTCTATCCGCCGCGCGAGCCCATCAATGTCGACCAGCTCGCCGACATGGTGTCTTCCGTCCTGGAAGGCGGCATCGTTCTGTCGAAGACGCTGAAAGAGCCGAACACGCTGGCCGAACAGGTGCTGATGCTCCGCACCTTCGTGAAGATGCTCTTCCTGCCGGTGGCGGAAATGCCGAGGGCCTAGCTGCCCTTAGCCTTCCATCGCCGCCGCCATATCGGCGAGCTTGCGCACGGTGTTGAGATTGCGCGAGGTTCCCGGCTTCAGCGCTGGCAGCTTCAGTTTCGAGCGGCCGGAACCATTGGGATAATGCACATAGATTTCCCGGGTCGCGAGTTTTGCCTCCTCGCCGTCGGGCGCCACCATCTTTTCGAGTGCATCGGCGGGGGCTTTTTCGGGCAGGAAGTAGACCAGCAGAAAGTTCGGCTTGGCGTCGGGGAAGGGGGCGTTGGCGGCGATCTTGTCGAGCTCCTTGCGGCTACGCACCATCACGCCCGGCCGTTTGCCCATCTTCTTGCCGAGCGCCGCGTCGAGCTTTTCCTCCACCGCCGTTTCGGACTCATCCGAGCGGAAGAGTACATTGCCGCTTTGGATATAGGTTTTGACGTCGGTAAAGCCGAGCTCTTCGCAGATCGCCTTCAGCTCGGGCATCGGCAAGGCGCCGGTGCCGCCGACGTTTACGGCGCGGAGGAGGGCGATATAGATGGGCATTTCAGTGTCTCCCTAGGCCTGTTGTGCCGTGCCAGCCCCCTCTGCCCTGCCGGGCATCTTCCCCACGGGTGGGGAGATTGGCTGGGCTCACTGGCTTCCCCAAACAACTGGCGTTGCAGCCCGGCGAAACGATAGACGCGTGCGAAGGTTTGGCCACTTGTGATCTCCCCACCTGTGGGGGAGATGCCCGGCAGGCAGAGGGGGCGACCACGGCACGCCCCCTAAAGATTTCACATCTTCCCCGCCACCTTGATCGCAAACGCATACTCAAACGCGATCTCCTCCAGCCGCTGGAAGCGTCCCGAGGCGCCACCGTGGCCGGCGTCCATGTTGGTCTTGAGCAGGATCGGCGCCGCGCCGGTCGTCTCCTCACGCAGCTTCGCCACCCATTTGGCCGGCTCCCAATAGGTGACGCGCGGGTCGGTCAGGCCGCCGAGTGCCAGGATCGGCGGGTAGGCTTTGGCATCGACATTGTCATAGGGCGAATAGGCGGCGATCTGCTCGTATTCTTCCTTGCTGTCGATCGGGTTGCCCCATTCCGGCCATTCCGGCGGGGTGAGCGGCAGCGTATCGTCGAGCATGGTGTTGAGCACGTCGACGAAGGGGACAGCGGCGATGATGCCGGAAAATTTCTCCGGCGCCATGTTGGCGACGGCTCCCATCAGCATGCCGCCGGCCGAGCCGCCCTCGGCGATGATCTTCGCGTAAGAGGTGAACTTCTGTTGATTCAGATAGTCGGCCGCAGCGATGAAGTCTTTGAAGCTGTTGGTCTTCTTATCCATCTTGCCGTCTTCGTACCAGGCAAAGCCCTTGTCTTTGCCGCCGCGGATATGGGCGATGGCATAGACGAAGCCGCGGTCGACGAGCGACAGGCAATTGGTGTTGAAGCCGGCCGGAATGGTGATGCCGTAGGCGCCGTAGCCGTAGAGCAGGCAGGGGGCCGTGCCGTCGAGCGGCGTGTCCTTGCGATAGAGCAGGGTGACCGGCACCGTCTCGCCGTCCCAGGAGGGCGCGAAGACGCGGCGGGTGACGTAGTCGTCGGGATTGTGGCCTGACGGCACTTCCTGGGTCTTCAGCAGGGTGCGCTCGCGCGTCACCATGTTGTAGTCATAGAGCTGAGACGGCGTTGTCATCGAGGAATAGGAGAAGCGAATGACATCCGTATCGTATTCCGCAGCACCCGAAAGCCCCAGCGAATAGGCTTCCTCGGCAAAGGCGATCGCATGTTCCTCGCCGGTCGCCCGATCGCGGATCATGATCTGCGGCAGCCCGTCCTTGCGCTCCAGCCACAGCAGATGGCGGGCATGGGCCATGTGGCTGATGATCAGCGTGCCGGGCTTATGCGGCACGACCTCGCGCCAGTTTTCCTTGCCTGGCTTATCAACCGGCGCTTCCATGATCTTGAAATCCTTGGCGCCGCCGTCATTGGTCAGGATGTAGAAGATGTCGCCGCCCTCGGTCAGCGAATATTCGATGCCTTCCTCGCGCGCCGCCACCAGCTTCGGCTCGGCGGTAAGGTCCTTGGTCGACAGCAGCCGGTATTCGCTCGTCTCGTGGTCGTGGATGTCGATATAGATGAAGTCATCAAGCAGCGAGCCGCCGACGCCCATAAAGAAGCCGGCATCGGCTTCCTCGTAGACCAGCCGGTCTTCCGACTGCGGCCGGCCGACAATGTGGTGGAACACCTTCGAGGGCCGGTGGTTCTCGTCGAGCGCCGAATAGAAGAAGCTCTTGCCATCAGGCGCCCAGACGCCGCCGCCGCCGGTATTCTCGATCACATCGTCGAGATCCTGGCCGGTCGAAAGGTCGCGCACCTTCAGCGTGAAGAACTCCGAGCCCTTGTCGTCATAGCCCCAGATGCCACGGCCGTGGTCGGTGGAATGGTCGAGACCGGCGAGGCGGAAATAGGCCTTGCCTGATGCTTCCTTGTCGCCGTCGAGCAGCACCGTACGGATCGTCTCATCGGCGACACTGCCATCGCGAGGGATGCGAAAATAGCGCGGCTGCTCGCCGCCGGTCACGTAGGACGTGCCGTAGGCATAGGCGCCGTCTTTGACCGGTACCGAGCTGTCGTCTTCCTTGATGCGGCCGCGCATTTCGGAAAACAGCGCCTTCTGCAGCGGCTTGGTGTCTTCCATCGCCGCGTTCATATAGGCGTTCTCAGCTTCGAGATGCCGGCGGATCTCGGGATCGAGGATCGAAGGATCCTTGAACATCGCCTGCCAGTTGTCGGCGCGCAGCCAGGCATAATCGTCCGTGCGGGTAATGCCGTGGCGCGTATTGGAGACGGGCTTCTTCGGTGCGGCGGGTGGCGTCGGCAGGTTCTTGAAAACGGACAAGGAATTGGCTCCGGTGGGAATGTCGGGTTGGCAAGAGATAGAGGCGCGCCGGTCTGGGATCAAGCGCCAAGGGGCGAGGTGGCCTTCCACAGGCATGGGGGCGGCTCGGTTCGCCCTGCCTTGATGTCACCACAATATTTAAGAATGTCCGCTATCGCAGATCGAAATTTACACGTGCCAAGCCCCCGGCAAGCTGCCAGTGGCAGGGTCAAGACCGGACAACAGCAAGGGATTTTCTTCAATGCCGAAACACCTGCTCCTGTTTGTATCCCTCGTCGGCCTTGCTGCCCCCGCCTTTGCCGTCGATCCCGCCATCAAGAAGCAGCTGGAAAAACTCGATCCCTCGACCCGCCTGGAGCAGAGCTGCGACACCGAGGCGATGAGCCGCATCAACCAGGACAGCACCGGCTTCAAGCCCGACAAGGTGATCGCCTATACCTTCAAGGACCCGATCGCCGGCGACAATTCGCTGCAGGCGCCGGGCGCGGTCTTCCGCAGCAAGGGCGACTGGTACCATCTCTCCTACACCTGCATCACCGGTCCGCAGCATATCAACGTGCGCCAGCTCGATTACCAGATCGGCGACAAGGTGCCGCGCGAGAAGTGGGAAAAATATTATCTCTACGATTGATCACCTGTCCCGTGGGCTGCGCTGACCGGCCGCATGGCGGTGGACCAATGCAGTCGCTAAACTCGGCCGATGGAATCGTAGAAGTCCTTCCATGAACCGCATCTTGCTTGCTTCGGCGTTTATTCTGGCCGGCCTCTCCACGCTGTGCGCGGCCGAAACGCCGCCGCTGCCGGCCGCCGCCGTCCCGGTCGTGAAGAGCCCGGCGGTCAAGCTCGTCGAGCCGCATCTGCATATCGCCCGCTCCAATATATCAGGCCATGCCCGCATTGCGCTCACCTTCGATGCCTGCATGGGCCAGGCCGACGAGCGCATCCTGTCGACGCTCGTGCGCGAGCGCATTCCGGCGACGATCTTCGTCACCGCCCGCTGGCTGAAGCGCAACCCCGCCGCGCTCGCCGTCTTCCTGCAGAACCCCGACCTGTTCGAACTCGAAAATCATGGCGAGAACCACATTCCCGCCGTCGATACGCCGACACTGGTCTATGGCATTGCCTCCGCCGGCTCGCCGCAAGCCGTCCGACAGGAGGTCGAAGGCGGCGCCGCCGCCATGCTCGCATCCGGCATTCCCGCACCGCACTGGTTCCGCGGCTCAACCGCCAAATATGACCTTTCCGCCATCAGCGAAATCCGCGCCCGCGGCTATCGCATCGCTGGCTATTCGGTGAACGGCGACGGCGGCTCGCTGCTCGGCGCCGCGATTACCGAAAAGCGCATCGCCTCGGCCAAAGACGGCGATGTCGTCATCTCCCACATCAACCAGCCGACCCATACGGCCGGCGAGGGCGTGGCGAAGGCGCTGGTCGATCTGAAAGCCAAGGGCACGGAGTTTGTTCGGCTGCAGGATGTGGAAGATATGGGCGACGATCAGACGACGGAGTAGTTCCGCTATTGACGGTGTGCCGTGGCTGCCGGGCACAGCAGCCAATAGGAAGCCCCTATCTCAACTCACTCCCAACCCGCAGCCCATCTTCCCCAAACCGCCGCAGCCCCGGTCCATCCCGATCGAGCGCGAAATCCTCGAACCAGTCGCGATGCATGCCGGCAATCATCGCGCCGATCATCTGGGCGGCGAGGTAGGAAAAGGTAATGCCGTTGCCGCCGTAACCATAGGCGGCAACCACATGCGGCATGCCGGACACCGGCCCGATCAGCGGCAGGCCGTCGGCCGTTTCGCCGAAGGTTCCGCCCCAGGCATGGGCGATGCGGGCATCGGCTCTCGGCCATAGCCGCTTCATCTTCTCCTGGATTGCGCGAATCTTGGACGGCAGCTGGCGATTCCGCGCCGCGGGGTCGCTCGTGCCATCGTCCTCGCCGCCGGCGACGATGCGGTTGTCGGCGGTCGTGCGCATGTAGAGATAGGGATGACTGTCCTCCCAGATCAACGCCCTGTCGCGCCAGAACGTCGCGGGGTTCTGCGGCACGGTGGCGAATGCCCAGCTCGAGGTTGTCCGGTGCAGCTTCGGCATATCGAGGCCCGGCATCGAATAGCCGGTCGCCAACACCACATGCCGCGCTTCGATGACATGGGTGCCGTCGGTCTCGACCGTCACGTGGTCGCCTTCGCTGTGCAGCGCGGTCACCGAAGCCCTGACCAGCTGCGCGCCGTGCTGCATGGCCATCGCGATCAGCGCCCAGGTCAAGAGCAGCGGATCGGCCTCCGCCGACCCCGGCGAATAGATCGCCCCATCCCGATCGAGCTCGAACTGGGTGAAGAGATCGGGATGTTCGAGATAGACGCCGGGAAGGCCGGCCCGGCGCCGCAGCTGGCGCTCTTCCAGCAGGTCGCGGGCGCCTTCCTGGTTGGCGGCGAGATAGAGCGTGTTGCGCGGCCGGAAGCCGCAGGCGATCGCGTTTGCGGCGATCAGCTTGGCAAGGCCTGCGACGGCAGCGGCGCTGCGGCGATAGATGCCGGCGGCGCGCTCGAAGCCATACCAGGTCTCCAGTTCGCTGAGCGTGCTGTCGATCTCCCATTGCAGCATTGCGGTGCTGGCGGCGGTACTGCCGAAACCCGGCTCCTCCCGGTCGATGATGACAACGGAGAAGCCGCGCGCCGCAAGGTGCTCTGCGACCAGCGCACCGGTGATGCCGCCGCCGATCACCGCGACGTCGGTGGAAAAGCTCTCACCGATCGCTCGCCATGCCGGCCGTATGCCGGTTCGTCCCCAGAGCGAACGGCCGCTGACCATCTGCTCATGATCGGCTTCGTCGAGATCGAGATCGGATGCCACAGATGTCTCCTCGCTTGATCATTTCGGCAATTGCGGCTGCGGTCTTTCTTCGATCAGCAATTCCTCGATAACAGTCATCACGATCAGCGACAGCGGCAGCGCCAGCATCGCCCCGACCGCGCCCCACATCCAGGTCCAGAACAGGATGGCCAGGAAGACGATAAAGGGGTTAATTTCCAGCCGCCGTCCCATCACTGCCGGGAAGATCAGGTTCTCCATGACGAGGTGCACGGTGAAAAAGGCGGCGGCCGGCATCAGGCCGACGATGAAGCCGTCATAGGTGATGATGCCGGCGATGGCGACGGACAGCGTCATCAGCGTGATGCCGAGATAGGGAATGAAGCTCGACAGGAAGGCGAAGAAGCCCCACAGCACCGGTGCCGACAATCCGCTCGCATAGGCGATGACCGTCATGACGACGCCGAGCCCGACGTAGATCAGCGAGGCGGTGGCGAAATAGAAGCCGAGCACCTGCTCGACGGCATTGATGACGCGGATCGCCGCCAGCCGCTGCGGGCGGGTGCGGAAGGTCATGATGATCGTCTTGCGCAGATTGACCCGGCTGGCGAGGAAGAGCAGCAGTGCGGCGAAGAAGATCAGCCCCTGCACCAGCGCCGGCGTCAGGCTCGTGGTCACCAAATGCAGGACGTTGCCGGTGTTTTCGAGCAGCGCGCCGATCGACATCGGCCCACTTTCGAATGTCGCCGGCGTGATGTGCAGCCATTCGATGCGCTCCAGGTAGGGCATAATGCGGCTGATCGTCCGCTCGACGAGGGCCGGCGCTTCGTTGGCAAGCATCGTCAGCGGACCGACAAGCGAATTGGCCAGCAGGGCGATCACCAGGGCGACGGCGCTCGACAGAAGGAAAGCGTTGGCGAGCCGCGGCACGCCCATTTTGCCGAGATTTTCCGCGGCGAGGCCGAGGATCATGCCGACGACGACGGCAAGGGTGATGGGAATGAGGATCAGCGACATCATGTAGACGGCGGCAAGGCCGAGTATGGCGAAGATGCCGATGATCGCCCAGGCCATGCTGATATCAAGCCCGTCCTTTTCAAGCCGATGCACCGGCGGGGAAGGCAATTCCTCCGCCGTCTCCCTCAATGACTTCGCCCAGGCGCTGGTATGGCGTTCGCCGATGGCGATCTTCCTTGCTTGTTTGCGGATGCCGTTGGCGATGCCCATGCGGTGAGGTCCCCGAAGCCCCATTGCTTCGCCACGAAAACGCGCTGATGCGGTTCCGGTTCCGCTGGGGGGCATGCGACGTCGAAAGATGTCCCCGCGGCTTGCCGCAGGGGCGATCGGCAGGAGACCTCCGCCCTCATCGACGAGCGCGTGGATTTGATCCGGCCGCCGGAACAACCTCCCAGTCGCGGACGTTCGATCTCTGAAGGAGATAGCTCATGACTGCAGATCGCGATCAGACCAAGGTCACCGAGAGCTTTTCGACCAATCCCCCTTATGCGGACGAGACGAAGCTCAAAGCCGCCGATCGCAGGCGGTGGTGGGGTTGGACCGTCCTCGTGGCGGGTGCGGCGGTCCTCATCATTGCGGGCGTAAGCGTGGCGATCTGGCCCGATCCCACCAATAACGATCCGACGGCGACAGCATCGACGAAGCCGGATCCGATCAATGCGCAGCCGTCCGGCCCCGGCACCTTCAACGATGACCCGGCCTCCGGCCCTGCACGGCCGCCCGAAGCGACGGACCGCGATCCGACGCCGAGCGGAAGCGGTGGCGGACCGACCGGGGTGACGACGCCATCCGGAACCGAAAAGGTTCAATAGATGGAGTTCAGGCCGACAGCGTCAGGCCGATGCCCCAGGGGTCGCTGAGGAAGACGCCGCCATCGCGCTTCTCGCTGTCGATCTCCAGCGCGTCGAGCTTCGAGACCGCCGCATCGAGCGTCGCCGTGTCGTTGAAACGGATCTTGTAATCCGAAAGACCGGTCATATTGTCGGCGCGCGGGGCCGCACCGCGGCTGTTCCAGATATTGGCGGCGAGATGGTGATGATAGCCGCCGGTGGCAAAGAAGCTTGCGCCGGGATAGCGGGCCATCAGCTTGAGGCCGAGCACGTCGCGGTAGAAGGCGTCGGCCTGCGGGATATCGCCGACCTGCAGATGCAGATGGCCGATCGCCGTACCCTCAGCCATGCCGTCCCAGCGATCCTCGGGCGCGCTGTCGTAAAGCGCCTGCAGGTCGAGGCGCAGCGTCGCCATCTCCACCATGCCGTCCTGATGGAACTTCCATCCTTCGTGCGGCCGGTCGGCATAGATTTCGATGCCGTTGCCTTCCGGATCGGAAAGATAGATCGCCTCGCTGACGAGATGGTCGGAGGCGCCGTCGAGCACGACATTGTTATGCGCCGCATGGCGCAGCCAGCGCGCCAGTTGGGTGCGGTCGGGCATCAGGAAGGCGGTGTGGAACAGCCCGGCGGCGTTGCGCGGCGCGATTGCGGCATTCCCAGCGGTCGTCAGCGTCAGCAGCGGCAGAGCGCCGACCCCGAGAACTTCGCCGCTTGCGGTCTTTTCGATGACTTTCAGACCGAGCATCGACTGATAGAAGCCGGAAACGAGACCGAGGTCTTTAACGACGAGATGCGATTGGTCGATATAGGCAGGCCGCGTCAGCGCATAGGATATTTCGGTCGTCATGGATAATTCTCCTGCCTCTGAAATCGAAGGCGCACCGGCGGTGGCGGCAACCATGCCGCCCGTGGCAAGCTCGAGAAAGTGTCGCCGGTTCATGTGCCTGATATCCTCTCGGCTGCCGTACTTGATTCCTATATGGCCCATCGCCATTGTTCACAGAAGCCTCGTTTTTGAGGATGAAGCGTTGAGCAAGCGTTGACAATCGCTTGCGCTGATTTGCGTCGCTGACGTGTCCCGCCGACTTGATCACGATCAATGCGTCCATATCTTCTTAAGAAGAAGCTTATGCATCTCAGTCATGGAGGGAAGCCATGTACAGGAAGATCATCGTGGCGATTGCGCTCGGCGGTCTCGGCAGGGGAGAAGATATCCTCCGCAAGGCCGCATCGCTGCTCGACGAGGGCGGCGAGATCATCGCGCTCAACGTCGTCGAGGATGTGCCGACCTATGTCGCGATCGAACTGCCGGCCAATATGCTGGAGGACGCCATGAAGGACGGCCGCGACAGGCTGCAGGCGCTGGTCGCCGCAACCGAAGTCGCGGCAACCGTCGAAATCCGCAACGGCCCGCCGGCCAAGGCCATCATTGCGGCCGCCGAAAGCCATCGCGCCGACCTCATCATCCTCGCCTCGCATGTGCCGGATTTTTCCAACTACTTCATCGGCGCCACGGCCGACCGCGTCGTGCGCCATGCCAAGTGCTCCGTGCTGGTCGAACGGCACAAGATCTGAGCGCGCGCTTTCCCTTTTCTCCGCTCGCCGCTCTTAAAGCGCGGCAGGCGCCGCGTGACCTGTCACGAAGATTTACCGCGCCCGCGATGTGCCGCTGTTGCGCCGCCATCCGTTCGGTGCGACCATCGAGGCCGGGGACGAAATGGATTGGCGCGCATGGCTGAGTTCAACGGCATTCGCTGGGCTTACGACAGGTATGAACTGATCGCCGATGGCATCGTCCACGGCGTCGGCCTCGTGCTGGCGCTGATCGGCGCCACGGTGCTGATCTTCTACGCCACCGTCTGGTGCTCCTACGGCGCGCTCGCCGCCGCCTGGATCTATGGCGTTGGACTGGTGCTGACCCTTGCCATTTCCTTTTCCTACAATGTCTGGCCGGTCTCGCGCACCAAATGGTTTCTGCGCCGCTTCGATCATTCGGCGATCTTCGTCCTGATCGCCGCCACCTATACGCCCTTCCTCGAGCGCGGCGCCGACGATCCGCTGCTCTTGTTCATGCTGGTGGCGATCTGGCTGTTCGCCGCTGTCGGCATCGTCCTGAAATGCGTCTTTCCCGGCCGTTACGACCGTCTCGCCATCCTGCTTTACCTCGCCATGGGCTGGAGCGGCGTGCTGGTGGCCGGGCCTGTCGCCGCGCGCATCCCCTCCGCCTCGATGCTGCTGATCGTCATCGGCGGCGTCCTCTATTCGCTCGGCGTCATCTTTCATGTCTGGGAGAAGCTGCGCTTCCAGAACGCCATCTGGCACGGTTTCGTCGTCACCGCCGCCGCCGTGCACTATTCGGCGGTCTTCACCTGTTTCAGCCTGCCGGTGCAAGGTTTCTGAGGGACGGCCTAGACGCAGCCATCCTGCAAGCGGCGTCTCCGCCATCTGCCGTTTACATCTTTTGCACCGCGGCGTATGCCACCCTGACAGCCAATCGAACCGGACCAACCATGACAGACGCCGTCCTCCTTCGCGACGCCACCGAGGCCGATCTTCCGGCCATCCGCGAGATCTACAATCATGCCGTCGAGCACACGACGGCGATCTGGAACGAGACGCTCGTCGATCTCGAAAACCGGCGGGAATGGTTGAACGCGCGTAACGGGCGCGGCTTTCCCGTCATCGTCGCCGAGATGTCGGGCAAGGTCGCAGGCTACGCCTCCTATGGCGACTGGCGCGCCTTTGAGGGCTATCGCCATACGGTCGAACATTCCGTCTATGTCGACAAGGATTGCCGCGGCGCCGGTATCGGCGAGGCCTTGATGCGGGCGCTGATCGCGCGTGCCGCTGCCGCCGATATCCACGTGATGGTCGCCGGCATCGAGGCTGAGAACGCCGCCTCGATCCGGCTGCACGAGAAGCTCGGCTTCCGCATCGCCGGCAGATTTTCCGAGGTCGGCACCAAGTTCGGCCGCTGGCTGGATCTCACCTGCATGGAGCTTCTTCTGCCCGGCAGGCCGACTGACCGCCTGCCTGGCAAGGCCGACTGACCGGCCCTGGCCGGCAAGGCCGGCTGACCGGCTTGCCTGGGCAAAGGCGGATGGCCGCCTGCCTGGGCACGGATGAGCGCTTCGGACGCAGTGAAACTGCAAATCATTGCCAGCGCGCTCGCCATCTTTTTATTGTATTCTGAGCTGTGTAGAAATGAGAGGCCGCCTGCTTCGCGAGAGGCGGCGTGAAGCGTCATGGAGATCAACAGTTCAATGGTAATGCATAGATCGCCGCTCGGCCTCCTTGCCTTGCTTCTTCTCGCCTCCGCTCCGATCTCCACGCGTGCCGCCGATTGCGGCAGCACGGCCTCACCGAAGCTCGACTGGCAGGAATGCTCGAAGAAGAACCTGATGCTGCAGGGCAGTGATCTCGAAGGCGCCAATCTCTTCAGCACCGATTTCTCGCTTACCGATCTCAGCGGCGGGAATTTCAAATCCGCCAATCTGGAGAAGGCGACTTTGGTGCGCGCCTCGCTCGAGGGTGCGCATGCCGAAGGGGCCAACTTCGCCAAGGTCGAGGCCTATCGCGCCAGCTTCGCCAATATTGCCGCCGAAGGCGCTTCCTTTGCCGGCGCCGAGCTGCAGCGCGCCAATTTCGGCGGCGCCCGGCTCTCCGGTGCGAGTTTCGAAAAGGCCGAACTCGGCCGCGCCGATTTCGACAAGGCGGTTCTGACGGGGGTGAAATTCTCCTTCGCCAATCTCTCCCGCGCCGATCTCTCCAACGCCACCTTCGAAGGCCCGGCAACATTCGAGCGCGCCTTCATGTTCCTGACGCGCATCGAAGGTCTCGACCTGTCGGCCGCCGCCGGGCTCGAACAGGCGCAGATCGACCTCGCCTGCGGCGACGCCTCGACCAAACTCCCCTCCGGCCTCTCTACGCCGGCAACCTGGCCATGCCCGGCCGAGCACGAGTAGCCGGGCGAAACCTTGCGCCTGTGGCAACTACGCCCGGCTGGTTTAGGGATGTCGGGTGTCGGAACGAGCGGCGAGTTTCTAATCCTGTTCCTCTTCATCCGACCTTAGCAGATCGACAAGCGCAGCAACCCTGCCTGTCGGCAGATGCCGGCCTTCACCCATCAACGCCTCGTCGTTGTTGGCCCATGCAAATGCCTCGGCAAGTTCGGCCTGCGTCGCACCTGTTGCGATGACCTCGGCCACAAGCGTTTTGTCGGCGGGCCCCAGGACGGCGACGACATCGTCTGAAGTCATTGTCATAGCCATTGCTCCTCGCTCAAGCTTCGCCCAGATATGGTGGCGTGTTCGAAAAAATCAATTTTTTTCGTTGAGCGGTTCTGTCCTCTTGAAACGTTAAGCTACTGAATTACATCAGTATTGTTGGCCGCCGAATAGGGGCCGACACCAGGTCCAGGAGACGCCGGTCGCTCTGGGCGTCTCCTTGTATCCATGTTGCTTGTAAGGAGGATATGGCTATGAGGACAAACCTCGATTTCTCTCCCCTGTTCCGGTCGAGCATCGGCTTCGAGCGGATGTTGAACGCGCTCGAGGCTGCAAGGCGTGCCGAAACAGTCGACAACTGGCCGCCTTACGACATCGTCAAAGCCGGCGAGGATGATTACCGCATCGCTATGGTGGTAGCGGGCTTCTCGCGGGACGAGCTGGCGATCACTCAAGAGCAGAACATGCTCATTGTCGCAGGGCAGAAAGCCAACGGCGAAGATGTTCAATACCTGCATCGCGGCATTGCCGGACGGTTCCAGCGTCGTTTCGAACTTGCCGATCACGTGAAGGTGGTGGATGCCGGCCTCGTCGACGGTCTGCTAACCATCGCTCTCAAACGCGAAATTCCTGAAGAGATGAAGCCACGCCAGATCGGAATCGAAACGGGTCAGGCAATGCCGAAGGCGCGGCCGAAAGAGATCGAGGCCGGGAAGCACGCGGCTTAAGCTTCGCCGGCCGCAGGCAAACATGGCGCCGGGAATGGCCTGGCGCCAAACGAAGAGCTTGCCCAGGAACCAGCAGAAAGGAGTAAAACCATGAGTGTCCGTGATTTGATTCCCTGGGGTCGCAACAACGGCAACCAGGGTCCGAGTCTCCTTCGCGACGATGACCGCGATCCCTTCCTGTCGCTCCATCGCGAGGTCAATCGGCTGTTCGACGATGTTTTCCGCGGCTTCGGCTCCGGGCTGCCGTCACTGCGTGGCGCCAGCGGGTTCGGTGCCGGCTGGCCGAGTGTCGAAATCTCCGATACCGACAAGGAAATCAAGGTGACGGCCGAAGTACCTGGCCTTGAGGAAAAGGACATCGAAGTCCTCCTCAATGACGGCGTTCTGACGCTGAAAGGTGAAAAGCGTTCGGAGACCGAAGACAAGGAGAAGCAGTTCTCGGAGTGCTACTACGGCCGCTTCGAGCGGCGCATCCCTCTCGGCACCGAGGTCAAGGAAGATCAGGTCGAGGCCACCTTCAAGAACGGCATCCTGACCGTCCGCCTGCCTAAGACGGAAAAGGCTCAATCACAGGTCAAGCGCATCGCCATCAGGAGCTGATCCAAACAAGTTTGGCGGCCGCCGCCCGGCCGCCTCCGATCGATCTTGGCTTGCGGACCCGCTTGCTGAACTTTGCAACGGCGGGTCCGATGAGGTCACGGGGGCCCTTTGTTTCTGCGAGGCGATTCCCCACGGGCGCGCTCACGTACGTGCGGTCCCTTGTTCCGCTGCTGCGGCGAAGCCGTGACGGCCAGTCTGCTGTGCCAGGAGATCATGTTTCTCTGCAAACGCGACGAACAGGCCACGAGCGGTTTCGGCGTCGATTTCGCCACGGAGGGCGGCAGCACAGGCCTTCAGCGCAACCGAATGGGCCGCGTCGCGGGATATGGCCGGCCATTCGTCAAGATGCCGGTATGCCTCGATGACCGTTCGGAGCTCCGCAGGAAATCCAAGGCCAACAAAAATGGTGACAGGCTGTTTGAACACATCGGGTCTCATCATTCTCTCCTTCCCTACCGCGATGTTGGACGAGCAATCTGCGTCAAGCGCCTCCGAGCTGCGATCTGCGACGAGGCTTTGCCGCCTCCAAACCGGGCGCTCGGCTGGCGCCAGATTAGTTGGTTTTTGACGGTTTCCGATTCAATAGGACGAAGGAAAATTTGGTCCGTTTTGCGAGCTGGAGCGACACCACCTCAATCCTCTCTCGGTCAAGGTCCAACGACGGAGTCTGCAAACCTCGGTCCAGTCGAGCGTCGCTCAAACTGACGACGTACATCCCTTATTTGCCATACGAAGGATCGGTGCGGCCTATTTCCCCGGCTCGAACACCATGGCGTGGCCGTTGATGCAGTAGCGCAGGCCGGTCGGTGGCGGGCCGTCGGGGAAGACGTGGCCGAGATGGGCGTCGCAGGTGCCGCAGCGGATTTCGGTGCGCACCATGCCGTAGGTCGTGTCGCGATGTTCGGTCACCGCATCGGGCGACACGGCTTCGAAATAGCTCGGCCAGCCGCAGCCGGCATCAAATTTCGTGTCGGAGCGGAAGAGCGGCGCGTTGCAGCCGACGCAGCGGTAAAGTCCTGTCTCGAAGGAATCCCAGTAGGGGCCGGTGAAGGCGCGCTCGGTGCCGTGCTGGCGGGTGATGCGGTATTGCTCCGGCGTCAGCTGCTCTTTCCATTCGGCATCGGTTTTATGGATCTTGGCTGTGGTTGCAGTTTCGGACATGACGTGCTCCTTTGGCCGAGGGGCGGTTCCTTCTTGCGAGAAAATGTGGTGCGCCGTCCTTGCTTCATCAAGCCTCCGGCGCCTTGCCGCCACAATCGCGGCATACGGCAATTCAGGGAAGACGCTTGCTTTTACATCTATTAAGGGTTTTCCGTTAGGGTTAATGTTACGTGCATTGAGGAAACATTGGTGTTTGAAGCGGCAATCGTCCTGCTCTACGGTCTCGTGACCGCGGCCGCCATAGCGGTCACGATGCTGGAAGGCTGGGCCAATCATGACGGCTTGACGCTCCATCGTCTCGCCGGCCTTATCGCGTGCCTGCTGTGGCCGCTGACGCTTGTCCTCTTCGTCCTGCACGGCTGCGTCGTCCGGCTGCTGACACGTCTTTCCCGCTCGGCCGCCTGACCGCTTCGAACTTCCGCGCGGCATTGGCCGGCGACCGAAAACGCTTGAGACGCCCTCCCGTTTCGCCTAAGTCAGAAGACGAGCCGATTTGAGATCGGCTTTCCGTCTGGCTGGTAGAGGAGGAGACATGGCCGATGTCACGGCTCTGACATTTCTGGCCCTGTGTCTGCCGCTCGCCGGCGCTCTTGCCGCTCCCTTCGTCATCCGCATCCTCGGCGCAAACGGCGCCTGGCTGCTGGCGGCCGCTCCGCTGTTTGCCTTCCTGCATTTTCTGCGCCTGCTTCCGCAGGTCGCGCGCGGTCAGGCCGTCGCCGGCGGTTATGCCTGGGTACCGAGCTACAACCTCTCCTTTTCCTGGTTCCTCGACGGCCTGTCGCTGGCTTTCGCGCTGCTGATCACCGGCATCGGCACGCTGATCGTGCTCTATGCCGGCGCCTATCTCAGGGGGCATAGGGATCAGGGCCGCTTCTTCTCCTTCATCTTTCTCTTCATGGGCGCGATGCTCGGCATCGTCGTGTCTGACAGCTTCCTGATGTTCTTCATCTTCTGGGAACTGACGTCGATTACCTCCTTCCTGCTGATCGGCTTCGATCACGAGCGCGAGGCGGCCCGTCGCGCCGCCCTGCAGGCGCTTGTCGTCACCGGCGGGGGAGGGCTGTGCCTGCTCGCCGGCCTGCTCATCCTCTGGAACATGTCGGGCGTCACGCAGATGTCACAGCTGATCGGGTCGGGCGATATTCTGCGCGAAAGCCCGCTCTATCTCGCGGCCCTCATTCTGGTGCTCGGCGGCGCCTTCACCAAGTCGGCGCAATTTCCCTTTCATTTCTGGCTGCCGAACGCCATGGAGGCGCCGACGCCAGTGTCGGCCTACCTGCACTCGGCCACCATGGTAAAGGCCGGCGTCTATCTGCTGATGCGGCTCAATCCGGTCATGGGCGCAACGCCCGCCTGGGAAATCCTTCTGCCCTTCTTCGGCGGCCTGACGCTGGTGGTCGGCACCGCCCTCGCTATCCGCCAGACCGACCTGAAGCTCAAGCTCGCCTATACCACCGTCTCCTCGCTCGGCCTGCTCGTCATGCTGATCGGCTTCGGTTCCGACTACGCGGTGGCGGCGGCGGCGCTCTATCTGGTGGCGCATTCGCTCTTCAAGGGGGCACTCTTCATGGTCGCCGGCATCATCGATCACGAAACCGGCACGCGTGACATCACCCGGCTCGGCGGCCTCAGGCGGGCGATGCCGCTGACATGGATCATCGCCGTTGCCGCGGCCTTCTCCATGGCGGGCCTGCCGCCCTTCTTCGGCTTTCTCGCCAAGGAGGAGATCTACACGGCGCTCGTCGGCGGCGACATTCGCGCCATCACCTTCACGGGGATCGCCGTCTTCGGCAACGCGCTGATGTTCGCCGTCGCCTTTGCCGTGGCGCTGAAACCCTTCCTCGGCCGGCCGGCGCAGACGCCGAAAGCTGCGCATGAGGCGCCCGTCCTGCTCTTGCTCGGCCCGGCCGTTCTCGCCGTCCTCGGCCTGCTGTCGGCGGTTTTTGCGAGCTTTACCCATGCCGCTCTGTCCTCGCCGATCGCAGCCGCGATCCGCGGGACCCCGGTTGAGATTTCCATTTCGCTGGCGCCGCATATCGGCCTGCCCTTGGCCCTGTCGCTGCTGACCGTGCTGCTCGGCATCGGCGTCTACTGGCAGCTCGATCGGGCGCGATTCTGGATGGCGGTTTTTCTGCGCGCGGCCGGGCGCGGGCCGGACCATGGTTTTGACCTCGCCATGGCGGGCCTTGTCCGTTTCGCCGGCCGCCTCATCCGCCTTGTCCAGCCGGGAAGGCTGGAGATCTATGTCGCCTGCATCTTCCTCTGCCTCGCCGCCATCCTCATCATTCCCCCGATCCTCTATGGCGAACTGCCGCACCTTCCCGCCTGGCCGGCAGATGTCAGGCTGTATGAATGGGCGGTGTTCCTGATCGCCGCCTTCGGCCTTGCCGCCGTGCTCGTCGCCCGCGACCGGCTGACGGCGATCGTCTCGCTCGGCATCCAGGGCTTCGCCGTCGCCGTCATCTTCCTGCTGTTCGGCGCGCCGGACCTGTCCTTCACCCAATTCATGGTCGAAACGCTTTCGGTGGTCATCCTCGCCCTGGTTATGACCAGGCTTCGGCTCTCTCCCGACGATCGGCGCTCGCCCGGCCGCAGGCTCCTGCACGGTGCGCTGGCGCTTGCCTGCGGTATCGGTTTTTCACTTTTGCTGCTGCGGGCAACGCAGCTGCCGTTCAACGACGCGCTGACACTATTCTTCAACGCCTATTCCAAATCGATCGCCCACGGCGCCAACGTCGTCAACGTCATCATCGTCGATTTCCGCGGCACCGACACGCTCGGCGAAATCGCTGTCGTCGCCGTGACCGGCCTTGCCATCCTGGCGCTGATCCGCATCCGCGCCGGCAGCGAGCGCAGGCTTGCCCCCAATGATCCGGATGCGGTCGGAGCAGGAGAGTGATCGCGTGAACACCCTGATCTTCCGCACCGTCGCCCCGTTCCTCACCGCGCTCATGCTGCTTTTTTCCGTCTTTGTGCTGCTGCGCGGCCATAACGAGCCGGGCGGCGGCTTCATCGGCGGGCTGATCGCCGCCTCGGGACTGGCGATCTACGGCATTGCCCGCGGCGTCGCCGCCGTTCGCCGCGCCCTGTTCTTCCATCCGCTGTCGATTGCCGGCTGCGGCCTGCTGCTGTCGACTGCGGCCGGTCTTCTCTCCAGCCTCTTCGGCGTTCCCTTCATGACCGGCCTCTGGATCTATCCGAACCTTCTCGGCCTCGAGGTGCCGCTGTCGAGCGTCATGCTCTTCGACATCGGCGTCTATCTCGTCGTGCTCGGCGCCATCACTTCGATCGCGCTGACATTGGAAGAAAAGGAAGTGGCATTGGAAGAAAGGGAAGTGGAGTGATGGAGCCGCTTCTCGCGATCCTCGTCGGCCTGTTCTTTGCCGCCGCCATCTATCTGATGCTGTCGAGATTCTCGATCAGTATCATGCTCGGCATCGCCATCCTCGGCAATGCGGTCAATCTGCTGCTCTTTACATCAGGCCGGCTGACACGTGAGGTGCCGCCGATCATCCCGGCGGGTCTCGACGCCTTGCCCGCCGGCGCCGCCAACCCGTTACCGCAGGCGCTTATCCTGACGGCGATCGTCATCTCCTTTTCCTTCCTCGCCTTCCTGCTGGTGCTGACCTATCGCGCCTATCAGGATCTAGGCACCGACGACACCAGCGAAATGCGCGCCGCCGAGCCCGACGACCGGCCGCTGCCGCCATTGGGATATTGATGCGGATGTCGGTGCGGATGCTCACCCCCTCTGCCCTGCCGGGCGTCCCGGAGGCCGCACCTGATGGCCGCTCCCACCGTCACCGTCGATCTCACCGCCGCCCTGGTCACCGCCCCGGTACCCATCGGTCATTGGCTTGCCATCCTGCCGGTCGCCCATTGCATCACGCTCGGCGCTATGCTGCTGATGGTACGCGCCTATCCCCGGCTGCAGGCCTGGCTGGCCATCTCGGGCCTTGCGGGCCTGGCGCTGATGGATGCGGCGCTGCTTGCCAAGGTCGCGGCCGAAGGGCCGCTGACCATGGTCATGGGGCGCTGGCTGCCGCCCTTCGGCATCGCCTTCACCGTCGATCTCTTCGGTGCGCTGATGGCCTTCGCCGCAGCCCTTGCCGGGCTCGCCGGCGGCATCTATGCGCTGGCCGATATCGGCGAAAGCGGCCGCCGATACGGTTTCTTTCCGCTGCTCATGCTGCTGATGGCCGGTGTCACCGGCGCCTTTCTCACCGGCGACGTCTTCAATCTCTATGTCTGGTTCGAGGTGCTGCTAATCTCGTCCTTCGGGTTGATCATCCTCGGCTCGGAGCAGCAGCAGATCGACGGCGCGCTGAAATATGCGGTGCTCAATCTGATCGCTACGACCCTGTTCCTGGTCGGCGTCGGCATTCTCTATGCCGTCTTCGGCACGCTCAACATGGCCGATATCGCCGGGAAGGCGAGGGACATCGGCGGCACGCCGCCGCTGATGTCGCTGGCCAGCCTCTTTCTGCTTGCCTTCGCGATGAAGTCGGCCGCCTTCCCGGTCAATTTCTGGCTGCCCGCCGCCTACCATACCCCGCGCATCACCGTCTCGGCGTTGTTTGCTGGCCTGCTGACCAAGGTCGGCATCTACGCGCTGGTCCGGGTGATGGTCATGCTGCTGCCGGCCGAACGCGCCGAACTCAGCCTTGTGATCGCGCTCGCGGCCGCCGCGACCATCCTCGTCGGCGCGCTCGGCGCCCTGGCAGAAAACGACATCCGCAGGCTATTCGGCTATGTCGTCATATCGGGCATCGGCAACATGCTTGCCGGCGTCGCGCTCGGCAATCCCGGCGGCATCGGCGGCGCGGTCTTCTACGCGCTCCATTCCATGGTGCTGATGACGGCGCTTTATCTTGCCGCCGGCGAGATCGGCCGGCGCGGCGGCGGCTTTTGCCTGTCGGATCTCGGCGGGCTCTATCGGCAAAGCGGCGGCTTCACCGCGCTGTCGCTCGTGCTCTTCCTTGCCGCCTGTGGCCTTCCGCCCTTTTCCGGCTTCTGGCCGAAGGTCATGCTCGTCAAGGCTGCGCTCGATAGCGGTGCCTGGTGGCTGGCGGCGGCAATCCTCGCTGGCGGTTTCCTGACGACGATCGCCTTCGGCCGCCTCTTCCTCCTTGCCTATTGGCGCCCCGCGCCGATGGCGCTCGCGCCGTCGAAACCCTCCTGGCGCACCGGCCTGCCGCTCGCCGCGCTGACGGCGCTCACCATCGGCTTCGGCATCCTGCCGGAACGGCTGCTGGCGTTGTCGCAAGCGGCCGCCGCCGGCCTTGCCGATCCCCAGGCCTATCTCCATTCGGTCTTCCCGCAAGGAGTTCAGCGGTGATCGCCTTCGTCTTCAACCTGTTGCTCGCCATCGCCTGGGTTACTGTTACCGGCAGCGCCTCGCTGCATAATTTCGTCTTCGGCTTCCTGCTGGCGGCCCTGGCGCTGGCCGTCATCCGCGAACCCTTCGGCGGCAGGGGATATCTGCGTCGCACCCGCCTGGTGCTGTCGCTCATTGCCCTCTTCCTCAAGGAACTGTCGCTGTCGGCCTGGAAGGTCACGCTCACCGTTCTCTCGCCGGATATGAAACTGAAGCCAGGCATCTTCGCCTTTCCTCTGACGGTGACCAGCGATTTCGAGATCACCCTGCTTGCGAATCTCATCACGCTGACACCCGGCACGCTTTCCGTCGATGTCTCGTCGGATCGCCGCACGCTCTATGTCCACGCGCTCGATTGCTCCGATCCGGAGGCGACAAGACGCGGCATTGCCAGTGGTTTCGAACGCAAAATCATGGAGGCCTTCCGGTGATCACGCCTGCCGCCATCGTCGCCGTCGCATCCGCGGCTGCCCTCGCCATCCTCGGCCTGGCGCTGCTTTTGACCGTCTGGCGCGTCGTTGCCGGCCCGACATTACCGGATCGCATCCTCGCCCTCGACATGCTGACCGGCATCGCCATCGGCTTCATCGCCGTCATCGCGGTCAAAACAGGGTTTTCCCTCTATATCGATATCGCCATCTCGCTCGGCCTCGTCGGCTTCCTGGCGACCGTCGCCTTCGCCCGCTTCGTGCTGTCACGCGGCAACATCCACTCGCCGCCATCGGCGTCCGCAGCCAAGGGCGGCGCAAAGACGCGCCGGGCAGGGAGAAAGGGACGATGATGGCCTATCTCGTCGCCGCCGTCACCGCGCTGCTGCTGGTTGCCGGTGCGCTCTTTGCCCTTGCGGCGGCCATCGGCCTGGTCCGGCTGCCCGATCTCTATACGCGCATGCACTCGGCCTCGAAGGCCGGCACCGTCGGTTCCGGCCTGCTGCTCTTTGCCGCCGGCCTCTATTCGCAGGACCCGGCGGTTATCGCCCGCGCCCTTGCCGGTTTCGTCTTCTTCCTGTTGACAGCGCCGGTTTCCGCCCATCTGCTGGCCAGGGCGGCCCATCGTTCGGGACACGATCTCGGTGCCATCTCGGTATGCGATGATATGCGCGAACGCTGAGGGGTTGCTATTGCCATCTTAACCTGTTTTACGTCTGACTTATGCACAGGAAGCTGTGAGTAAAGCTTGGCCTAAAGTCCTATAATTCTTCGTCGGCCATTTTTTCTCAAGAAAAACGACAAATAATAATTGGCCTTTCGGCCAAACGATGGTATTTGAAAATGCAAGTAGAATTCTGATTGTGAATTACAATCGTACTGCTTCCAAGTCCCTCAGTTTTGATTTTTCAATGTCTAAACTGGGGCCATCGCCTGGAGCATGACGTAGTGGTTTTTGGTCAGGCAGTATAAGAACAGGTCTCGAACTTCGGAATCTCAGGGGTGGATTTCACGTTTTTCGAAACAGAAGATTGCTTCCTGTGCTTTTGCTGTTCGCTTCTACGAGGCGGGTCTTTGGCGTGACAGTCAAAGATCGTTTGAGCATGCTAACAGGAGAAAAAATATGACGGATATGGCGACCGGCAATGGGCCGGAGCTGCTTGTGGAACTGACGGCCGACATCGTGGCGGCTTATGTCAGCAACCATGTTGTCCCGGTCAGCGACCTGGCAAATCTGATTTCCGACGTGCATTCGGCACTGAGCAACACGTCCGTACCGCAGCCCGCTGCGGCCGTTGTCGAAAAGCAGAAGCCTGCAGTCTCTGTCCGCAAGTCCGTACAGGACGAGCAGATTACGTGTTTGGAATGCGGCGGCAACTTCAAGTCCCTCAAGCGTCACCTGATGACGCATCACTCTCTCTCGCCGGAAGAATACCGCGAGAAGTGGGACCTGCCGACCGACTACCCGATGGTAGCGCCCGCCTATGCCGAAGCGCGTTCGCGCCTGGCAAAGGAGATGGGCCTGGGTCAGCGCCGCAAGCGCGGCCGCGGCTGAGCTTTTTCGAAAGCAATCAACGACAAAAGCCGGGTCTTGCGCCCGGCTTTTCTGTCTGTAACGCGACTGTGATTCCAAAAAACGCGAGCGGTTTTCGGGCGGCATTTTGTTCCAACTCATTAATTGAGAACAGGAATCAGACTTTAGTCCGGGGAGGTCCGAAATCATCCTGTTCCAGGCGAGGAAAATAATCTTCCAGACTATTTTGCGCCGATCGGAAATGAAGAAGGTGAAGACGGGATATCACAAGGAGCCGCATCTTATGCTTCCGGGGTGACGCGTAGAATGTATTCCTATACTATAAGAAAGTTTTAATATACTAAATTACGCGGCGCTGCCACGCGTTCGGGCCGAATCGAATCGCCTTCAAGCCGCGGCGCGGACGTTCGCCTCTTCGCGGATTCTCCTCACCATCGAGCGCAGTCCGTTCGAGCGCTGCGACGACAGGTTCTCCACCAGTCCGATCTTCGAAAAGATTTCGAAGGCATCGAGCGCGGCGATCTCCGATGCCGGCTTGCCGGAATAGGTGGCAAGCACGATGGCGACGAGACCGCGCACGATATGGGCATCGGAATCTCCCTCGAAGCTCATGATCGGGTTGTCCGGATCGCCCGACGTGTGCGTCACCAGCCACACCTGGCTGGCGCAGCCCATCACCTTGTTCTCGGAGGTGCGCTTTTCCTCGGCCAGCTCGGGCAGCGCCTTGCCGAGTTCGATGACATAGCGGTAGCGGTCTTCCCAATCGTCCAGGAAGGCAAAGTCGTCGATGATCTGGTCGAGGGATGCCATGGAAAGCCTTTCACCATTGGCATGCCGGCATAGCTGCACGGCAATTTTGCCTCCGGACATGCTCTAGTACTGCATATAGGTGAAAGACCGGCAGATTTGAACCGTTAAAGCGCGTCGCGGCCTCTCGTATTTGCCCTGCTTCGGTTTTTTTCTGTTTGCGCATGTCGCGCAAGACCCCGCCGCATATTTATGCATGGCACGTTCTGAAAAGAAACGCCGTGAGGGATGGGCATCCTCACGGCGCAGCACGATGCTGAATTAAACAGGGCAGGCACGTCAGGCATGGGGCATTTCCGCGTCAGCGGGCCACCGATGCAAGCTCAGGCAATTCCAGCCGCGAAGCTGTTTTCTGTCCGGAATTGCATCAAAGAATGAAGAAGTCGAAATGCGCTGCGGGCGGGCGCCCGCGCATTATCGTCAGCTCGCCGGTTTCGGCGTCGGCAGCGGGATCGCGCCGGTTACCACCGTCTCGGGTGCCGTTTCATCGTCGACCGGCGGACGGTAGGGCATCGGCTGGTTGAGTGCAGCCTTTGCCTCGCGCACCTTCTCCTGGACGGAAGGGGCGGCGAGGGAGGGCAGGGCGGGTGCTGCCCGCTTTGCCGTTTCGGCAAGCTTTGCAGTCGCTGCCGGCTCGTCGCTGAACTGGCTGTCGAGCAGTTCATAAGCGACGTGGGCGCCCTCGCGGGCCCGGTAACCGAGTGCCGTCAGGGTCTCGGCGCCCTTGGCGCAGACCTCCGGCTTTTCCGAGCACATGCCGGTCAGATAGTCATAGGCGCCGCTCGCCGCCGTAAAGGCGTCTGAAAGCTGCAATTGCGGGCCGCTGGCGAGCTTGTCGGGACCCTCCGTGCTGAAGACGGAAAGAAGCACGAGCACAAGGCCAAACCAGAAGGATCCTTTGATCAGAAACCACATTGTCGTTGCCCATCCTGTTTTCCCGTCCGGTTCTTTTCGCCAAATCAGGCCGGTTGTCCGGTGTGCTTTCACCCTATCGATAAGTTGCGAATGCCGCTTTTCGAAACTCGCGCGCATTTGCGGCAAATTTAATTCAAATTTTAGCGAAGCGGATTTGAGCTGCATTTAAGTCGAATCCGAGCGATTGCCGTTAAGCATCAGGGCAGCACCTGCTTGCAATTGCAGGGCTTTTGGCCGCTCGCCCTGCCACAGGAGTTAACGTCGTGCTGAAATATGAAGGAATTCCGTTGCTTACCGGCTATTAACCACAAAAAGCAAAGGGGCACTCGGATGCTTCAAAACGGGAATTTCTGCGCTTTCTGGCTGTGAACAGCGCTTTTGCCTTATCCTTTCCTTAAGTCGCGGGGGCCTATTGTCCGGATCGACAAACAGCCTTTTTCGGGCGGGTATTGCGTGCAAGTATTGAGTGACATTGGCGGCTGGGTGACGGCGCTCGTAGACCGGGCGGCGACAAGCTGGCTCTCCCGGACGGGCGGCGGCGAAGCCGTGCGCCAGCGCGAGCTTGCGATTCTGCGCCGCCTGGTGCTGCTGTCCTCGGCCGCTCTCGTCGCCGCGCCTGTCGGACTTTCGGCCGTCACCAGCCCCGCCGTCGCCTTGCCGGCCGGTGTCGCCATGGTCTGCGCCGCCTTCCTCTTTTCCGCCGTCGGCAGCATTGCGCTTGCCCGCCAGGGCTCGTCGGCCGGCATCGCCACCCAGTCGGCCGAGGACTTCTTCCTGAGCGTCACGCCCGGCCTCGTCCTGTTCCTCGATCCGCACGGCAGCGTCGCCACCATCGGCGGCCGCGACCGCCGCGATTTCCTCGACTGGATGCGCGATCCCAAGGGCAGGGGCTTCCTGGAGCAGGTGCATGTCTCCGATCGCATCCTGTTCCTGCAGGCGCTCGACGGCCTGCGGCGCGGCGAGGATGCCGCAAGTGTCGATCTGCGCCTCGACCGGCCGTCGGTTTCGCGTGATCAGCGCCAGTTCGCCTATCTCAGAATGGATATGACCGCCCGGCGCGATGCCGATGGTGAGCTGGCCGCCGTCATCGCCCAGCTGCGCGACGTCTCCGTCGAGCAGCAGCTGCGGGCCGAGGCACAGAGCCGCGCGGCCGACGCCGAATCGGCAAACGATGCCAAATCGCGTTTCCTCGCCGCCGTCAGCCATGAGCTGCGCACGCCGCTCAACGCCATTCTCGGTTTTTCCGACATTCTGATCGGCGAATATTTCGGCAAGTTCGAAAACGACCGCCAGCGGGAATATGTCGGCCTCGTCCGCGAATCCGGCGCGCATCTGCTGTCCGTCGTCAACACCATGCTCGACATGAGCAAGATCGAAGCCGGCCGTTACGAGCTGATCCTCGAAGCCTTCGATATATCGGCCTCCGTCAGATCCTGCGAATCGATGCTGGCCTTGCAGGCCAAGAGCAAGGGCGTCACCCTGACGAGCCGGATCCAGCGCGGCCTCGGCGAGATCGTCGCCGATCAGCGCGCCATCCAGCAGATCCTCATCAATCTCGTCGGCAATGCCGTGAAGTTCACCGAGGCCGGCGGCGTCGTCTCCGTCGATGCGGCGGCGCGCGACGGCATCCTGAAGCTGACAGTCAGCGATACCGGCATCGGCATTGCCGCCGACAAGCTGGCGATGCTCGGCCAGCCCTTCGTCCAGATCCAGAACGATTACACCCGCCGCTTCGAAGGCACCGGCCTCGGCCTTTCGCTGGTCAAGGGGCTGGTGGCGCTGCATGGCGGAAATTTTGCTATCGCCAGCCAGCCAGGCGAGGGTACGATCATCACCATCGAGATCGCGGTGGACGGTTCGGGCGCCAGGCGGGCCGAAGATGCCGGCCGTGGCGCGACCGTCGAGTTTCCGCCTCGGCTGAAGGACGCGGTCAAAACAGGGGTAGAATTGGAAGAGGGGCTTTTCGATGGCCGCGCGCAAGCGAAAATCGCCTAGGGGAAAAAACCGACGGCAGCAGCCGGGCCTTGTCGTGTCAGGCGCAGCCGCTCTCGGCGGCCTCGGCCTGCAGGGCGCATCTGCGCTGGGCGGTATCGGCCTTCAGGGCGCATCGGCGCTCGGCGGCGTCATCGGCCGCAATCCGTCGGTTGCCGGCGGCACGATCGCCTTCTTCGTCATCTTCTCCTTCGTCGCGGCCAATGCCCTCTGGTATCAGCCCGGCCTGCATCCGCATCCGATTTTCCGCACCCGCGATCCGCAGTCTCCAAACGTGCTCGGCGCCCGCCGCCCGGCCGAAGAGCAGCAGGGCGACGTCACCACCTTCCGGATCGAACGGCCTGAGGATGCCGCGACCACCACCAGCGCGACGCCGGCGCCGGCCGCACCGGCTCAGCAGCCGAGCGAGCTCGTCATGGGTATCCAGCAGCAACTGGTGCGTAGCGGCCTCTATAACGGCATTCCTGACGGCATTATCGGGCCCCGCACCAGCGCCGCCATCCTGTTCTTCCAGGAGACCGTCGGCATGGCCCAGACCGGCGAAGCGACGCCGGAAGTGCTGGCGGCGCTGAAAACCGACGCTGCCGGTCCCTCGACCGTGCCGGTGGAAAAACCGCGTGAGGATGTGAGCTCGAAGGCGGCGGCGGAAGACCCGGTGGCCGCCGCGATCCGCAGCGCCGAAAAGACGGTCAAGACGGCGCCATCAGCCACAAAGCAGCTTCCTTCCAGCGAACTCACCACTGTCGACCTGGTGCTGAAGATCCAGAAGGGTCTGTCCAACATGGCCTATGCCAATGTCGGCGTCGACGGTGTTGCCGGCGAGCAGACCCGCGCCGCCATCCGCCACTTCCAGAAGCACTACAACCTGCCTGAAAACGGCGAGCCGAACGAGGCGGTGCTGAAGAAACTGAAGGAAATCGGCGCGATCTGAAGCATAGCGCGCCGCCTGCGGCAGCAAGCTTTGCTCGATGCGGCTACAACCTAAGTCTAAGACGCTGTCCCCGTTTGCAACTTATTAACCATGTTGATCGAAGCTTTGCCGATTGAGGCGGGGGAACGTCGGTCATGGATGCGTTCAAGGCAATAGACGATCTGGCCGGAGAACCGGCAGTCGAAGCGGAAGCCCCGGATCGCACGGCGTTGCGCCACATCCTGCAGCGCCTTGCCGAGGAGGCTTCGACGCTCGGCATCGATCTCGTCGACATTGCCGGCGCCATTCAGGACATGGCGGCGATGTCGGCCCGCCATGCCTCCGCCTTCGATCATGTCACCAGCACCGCGCTTTCGATTGCCGAAACTAACCGCTCGGTCGCCCTGTCGCTGCGCGAGACCGACCGCACCGCGGCCGAAGCGCGCCAGATGCTGAAGGAATCGGCCGACCGCCTGTCCGGCTCCGTCGCCGAGATCGGCCACATGGTTCAGTCCTCCAACGTCATCGGTGCCGAAATCGCCGGCTTTTCGAAGTCGCTGGCCGATGTCGACAAAATCGCCGACGAGATCAGCACCATTGCCCGCCAGACCAACCTCCTGGCGCTGAATGCCGCAATCGAGGCAGCGCGCGCCGGCGATGCGGGCAAGGGTTTTGCCGTCGTCGCCGCCGAGGTCCGGGCACTTTCGCTGCAGACCTCGAAGGCGACCGGCTCGATCCAGGACACGTTGGACGAATTGCGGGTGAAGATCGACCGGCTGTCGGTGGTCGGCGGCGATGCGCGTGAGAGTGCCGCCGGCGTGCGCGACAAGTCGGAGGCGATGCGCGGCGCCTTCGAAAGCATGGAACATGTCATCACCCGCATCCTCGACAGTTCGACCGTCATGGCCAACACGACCGAGGCTGTCGACCAGCAATGCGCCGGTTTCGTCGAAAAGCTCAGCGAGATGTCGGGCGAGGTCGCCGGTTCGAATATCAGGCTGCAGCAGGCGGCAAAACGGGTCGACAGCGTCGTAGGTCTCTCGGAAACCCTGGTCCAGCTGACGGCGAGCGCCGGTGTGAAGACCGCCGACAGCCGCTGGATCGAGGAGGCGCAGTCGGTGGCAAGGCAGATATCAGGCGCATTCGAACGGGCCGTCGCCGAGGGCCAGATCGGCCTCGACGCCCTCTTCGACCGACGCTACCGGCCGATACCGGGCACCGATCCGGCGCAGATGATGGCCGCCTTCACCGAGCTCACCGACCGCCTGCTGCCGTCGATCCAGGAACCCGTCGTTGCCCTGGACGAGCGCGTCGCCTTCTGCGCGGCAGTCGACGAAAACGGCTACCTGCCGACCCATAACCGGAAATTCTCGCAGGCGCAGCGGCCGAGCGACGCCGTCTGGAACACCGCCAATTGCCGCAATCGCCGCATCTTCGCCGATCGTGTCGGCCTTGCCGCCGGTCGCAGCACCGCGCCTTTCCTCGTTCAGACCTATCGGCGCGACATGGGCGGCGGCAATTTCGTAATGATGAAGGATATTTCAGCGCCGATCACCGTGAGGGGTCGCCATTGGGGCGGATTGCGGCTGGCGGTCAAGGTCTGACGCATCCGGCAATATCCGAGCGCGGATTGCCGATGCCGGCGCGCCGGTCTATACCGCGCCGATGAGATTACGCGCCGACATCTTCGTTTCATCCCTGCTGCGCCGCGTCTTCGCCAGCGGCGATTTCGCCGCTGTCGAGAAGAAGGGGGCCGAGGAGGCCGGTGCGATTTTCATCCGTCAGCACTTCCGCGACGGCCTGGAAACGCTCTATGCGCCGGCGCCGCAGACCGCCTTCGGCGAAGACGAGATCCGCGACCGCCTGTTCGAAATCCGTCTTGCGCGCAGTGAGCCGGAAGCGGTGCGGGCGATGCTGGAGCGCGAACGCCGCTTCGACCCCGACCTCTGGATCGTCGAGCTGGAGGCGGAGGAACTGGGTGACATGATCCCGCTCGCGCGGGATGGCTCAGCGTGACCGTCGTCCGAGCACGCGCATGTCGCGTTGCACCGGCGCCTGGCGGACGAAGCGGTGGCTCTCCGTTTCCGCAAGCGTAGGCGTAACGGCCGCCTCCGGCTTGTAGGTGTAACGGTCGGCGCGCCGCCAGGCCTCCACCCTTTCGTGGCATTCTTCCGGATCGAGCGCATCGAGCACCATCCAGGCGCGCGTGACATTGTGCTGCTGTTCGGCCAGGTGCGGATAGAACCGTTCCAGCACGAAGACGGCGTCGAGAAAACCCATGCCGAGGCCCGTCAACGTCGTGGCGAGCTGCTGGCCCGACAGGTCGAGCATGATGCGTTCGGCAAGCCAGCGGCTGGCGGAAAGCGCATCGGCGAGCGCGGTTGCGAAATGGTTTGCCTCGCGCGAGCGGGCAAAGCGCACCAGCAGCGCCTCCTGAATATCGGTCAGCGTGCGCAGGCCGAGCCGGTCTTCGTCCTTGCGGCCGAGATGGCCGGCAAGGTCGAGAATACGCTCGCGCAACGCCTCTTCATTGGCGATGCGCTGTTCCTCCAGTGCTTCGGCCTCGTTGCTCTCCGCCGAGGCCGGCGACAGCGGGACGGCCTCCGATTCTGTGATCGGTACTGCGGGGGCCGCGGGTCGCGGCTGGGTCTGGCGCAACGCCACCAGCGCGTCGATGACCTTCGGCGAGAGCGAGTCGCGGCTGACGATCGCCTTGACATGGGCTGCGCCCTGCATGCGCGCAATGGTGATCAGCGTGTCGTCGGCAATGGCCTTGGAGGCGGCAAGAAAGGGTGCGGCGATCTCGATCGGCTGATTGCCGATGAACAGCGCTACGGCTGCCGGCATGGTCGGGCATTGGGAAAGGGCGGCGACCGCCTGACGCTTGGCCTCGTCGGAGGAGGCCTGGAACAGCGGTGTGAAAAGCTCGGCGAATTGGCGCAGTTCGGATCGCGTCGGATTAGACAGGCTCTCGAAACTGCTGACAGTCGCCATTAACACCACGTCCTTTTTCCTGACGGCCAACGGGCCCTCGAGGTCTCGAAACCGGTCACGCACACGCACACCCTGAAAACGCAGAACCAAGGGAAACCGTGGGCCGATAGCGCTGGCGGGGCGCCTGTCGGACCGCACGGATATGAACAAATCCTACACCGGTACGGTTAATGCATGCTGAAGATTTTATTAAAATGCCACAGAAATATACACGTGTGGCGTGTTGCCTGATCATTAGCCGGCAACAAAAAACCCCTTGCTTTTGAGGGGCTGTCGCGACGGTGTGCGATCGCTGTTTCGACCGCCACGACAGTTAACCTTCTGTCGTCGTGCGGGGCACGCAGCAGCTTTTGCGCGGCTTTCATCATCGGTCCGGCGCATTGGTGCTTGGTGCCGCAGGCGGCGTCTTCGGGCTTTCGCTGTTGATATGCCGTCGAGCGCTGCGGCCATCGGGGACCCGTGATGTCGGGGTCGTCGGACAAGAAAGGGGAATCAACGGCAAGGCCTGTTGCCCCTCGCTACCGGTCGAGCCGGGAAAGATTCGCGGTCGGCGATCACTGCAAACCGCGCTCCGATTGAGGGTGGATCGACGCCGATCCGGGCCGCGACGCAACGAATGTCGGCCTGCCGCATATTTGCAACACCTGCAACGTTGCCGGCCCGAGGGTCGCCGCTGCATTGTCAACCATGTGAATTATCTTTGATTTTATCCCTTTGGGGATGTCCGGATCGCCGCGCAGGCGGCATGAAACCAAATCGGCGCTTCGCGCGTTGAAGAGGAAGTCACGGGAACTGTGTTTGGCAACCGTCGAATATTAGTAAACTGTTAACTGTCATGTGTCTCAATTCGGACAGGAACGACGCGATTTGAGTGTTTGGATCGTTGAAACTCCGTATCACGGTATTTCAGCCAGGTGCCGTGGGAAAGGCGCGAATGCCCTCGGTTCGGTCATGCCGACACCGCAGGACGCGCCGGCCCGCAGATTGGCGGGCAGGGTGAAATCCATCGCAAGTTCATCCGTCTCGGGCAGTGCATGGAGACGAGAATGGCAATAGTAGTCGCATTGGCGGATCGGCGACCGCGGGCGCCGCGTCCTCAGGACAAGGAACCCCGCGAAGCCAAGATCCTCTGGTTCACCGGTGTCCGCTACGAGCGGCTGGCCGAGAGTCCCAGACATGGCCTGGCGCCCGCGCCGCGCGCCAGCAAGAAGTAACGTCCGTTCAACCTCAGCGGGCGCTGAACTGCTCGCAGCCGGCTTCCGTCAGGAAGTTCCGCGCCGCCTCATCGAAGCTTGCCTGCGGCGCCAGCGTCCGCAGCACGGCGTAACCGTCCGGCCGCGCCATTTCCACCAGGATCGCCTGTTCCAACTCCGGCGGCAGATTCTTTCGCAGGTCCGTCAGCTGGATCGGACCGCCCGCCAGCACATCGAGCGCGCCGCCGACCGAGGTCCTGTCATTCATGCTGAACACCTCGTTGGAGGCGCTGTCGTAGATCGCAATCGACCAGAAGGGCACATTCCCCTTGGCGGTGAAATGCACCGGGCCATCCTCGACGTCGAAGGAGCAGACGGCGGTGCGCACGAAGGGATCGCCATTGGCAAGCCCCGCCTCGTCATACTGGTCGTTCAGCAGGTAGAAATTATTGAGGTCACCTTCCGCCTCGACGCGGGTCGCCGCGTCCCTGCCGGTGAAATGCGGCAGTGACAGGATGATGACGAGATGCAGAAGCGCGGCGCCGAAAATACCGGTCAGGATGGCGAAAATGATCTTAAGCATTGCCGCATCCGGTCTTGGTGAGCTTGGGCATGGCGAGGTCGATCACGCCGGAACTGCCGGCCGTCGGCGTATCGAACAAGGTCAGCACCAGCCGGAAGGTGCCGGCCTGCGGCAGGGCCAGCCAATTGCCAGGCTGGGCGACGGCGGAGATCTCGATCGAGAAGCTGCTGTCGGGCTGGCGCAGCACCGTCCAGGAATTCAGCGCCGAGGGAAGCCCGGTCTTCACCGCCGCCGGATTGCCGCCATTGTCGGCGGTAAAGAGCGTCCACAGCCGGGCGGGCGGCGTCTGCCCGCTGATGCGGTAGCGGCAGCCGGCATTCAGCCGCGCCCCTTCGTCGTCGACGCTCGCCGTGAAGGTCAGCCCCTCGGCGCTGCCATAGAGCAGCTTGCCGGCGCGCGCCCGGTGCGATTTGGCATAAGGATCGGCATCGACCGTCTGCAACGCCGGAAAAGCCTCCCAGGCGCCAAGCTTGATCGCTCCGAAACCCTGTGTCGCATCCAGCGCATACAGCGAAATCATGATCCCGCCGCCAAAGGCGACGATGAGCGTGATCAGGATGAAAAGGGGAAATCGAAACACGTTATGACCTTGGAAACCATATCGGATGAAAGGGTTACCACTGATTCTGGCAGGGTGGAATGGCGCGCAGTGACATGGAGGTCGATCTGTCCAGAGGCGCGTGCAAGCGCCGGTGACTTGCCTCTCACGATCAACCCGTCCTATTGCGTCGAGAAGAACTTGTCCGCAAGCGATGATCTCCCGCCTCCGATGTTCACGATGGAGGAGTCCAGACAATCACCCCGGCCAACCTCGTACAAGGCATCCGCGATCCGAAAATGCAAGAAGCGACGCGGAGTGTACAGATGGACGAGCGGATTGAAGATGAATAAGGTCCACTGAGTTTTGATCTAAAAGTATATCAAAAAACCGGCTATCACGAAAACTGCCCATCGAGCATCAAGAATATTTCTTCTCGTTTGTAACTTGTTTTGGCTCCTCGGTAATATTCGGAAAATCCGCAGGAGTAGTAAAATTTAATATTTTCATTATTATGTTCTGAATACAGAATCCCCATTCTGTCTCTATATCGGTCTTTTTGGGATCTCATCAAAGATCGGCCTATGCCATTCATCCTATTGCCATCTTCGACATAAATAGAATTTATCACACGTAAGTTGTCGCGAAATTCCAAAACTTCGGGCCTCACGTCGTAAATTCCGAGCAAGTTGCAATATGACAGGTGCTCTTTCAGGATTCTAAAATCGAGTGTCTGGATGAAGCCTACCGGACCAGAGTCCACAGTGGCAACGGCAAATTGCCACAACTGATACAGAGGGTTGCTTTTGGATTTAAGGAGCGACAACATCGACTCGGAAGTCATGGTGCATTGATCTCCGATAGCCGCCGGAAGAGGCCTGATCTTGGGAAAATTGCTGCAAATGAAATCGAGATCCGAGGCGGTTGCCACTGCGATTTTCACGCTATTGCCCTCTCTCTCTCGCTTTAGCAACTCGGCCCCGGGGGCTGCCGCCTGCGCTGGCTCGATAGTAACTCATATATGTGCTCCAGAACGAGATCAGCCGCTGAGTATGCCACAGTCTAACTTCTTGGTCCCTTGAGGGCCGCATGCCAACTACGTCTACAAATTTGACTTGATCCACGCGTGAACTTTGGGTTTCTGCGAGATCGTCCGATCAAGCAAGTCTTGCTTCTGTTCCGGAGTGGCCTTCCAGCCAAAGTCCTGCAGGAGCGCCAGTGCGGAGATCGCCACTGTCTGCTGATCGGATTTCCCAGGCGCAATGCAATTTATAGCTTGCGTTGGGATATCCAATTTTGCGCCGCCATAACGTTTGATTTCCGCATGCGAATCAACAGAAGCGCCGTTCTCGAGCAGAATGCGCGCCTTATGGATATGGCCGAATTTAATCATCGACGACAAAGGTGTGATGCCCTCGTCATCTGCTAGATCTACAGCTTTTCGTTCCTTGAATTTCTCCACGAGCCAACGGTATGCATCAGTTTCAAAATCAGGGGTTTTTTCCATCAGAAGCGTATTGCCATCTATGGATCGCTGCAGCAGATTGACGCCGTTCGCATCAAGAAAATTTAATGCCTTTATATTGGATACGCACTGAAATAATAACGGAGTTTCATCTTCATCACGTACTTCTTTTCGAAAAAAATCGACGCAGAGCTCGTCTTGTGAATGATCTCCGTTAAGAAATTTTTCTTCCCAATTCTGAAGAATATATTGTTCTTCCGGGGTTGCCGTCATAACTGCCTCACCTTAATGGTATAAAATTCTGTCCTGGTGGAATCTCTATGTTCTGATTTGCCATTGCGTCGGCATGGTCTCTCGCAACTTTGTCGGACTTGGAGACTTTGTCGTAGCATTTGTTCTTTTGATAGGTTTCACCGGCATTTTTGAGACCCCGTTGAAGGTCACGGATTTCCTTATAGTGACCTCCGGGTGAGGTTAGCTTTCCGCCCCCCATCGGGAAGCCGCCAACCGCATCAGCGACCGGATCATACTTCGCCAACTCCTTCTTAAGAAGAGCGAGATTTTTCCGCATTTTCGCTATGGCATCCTGGCACTCTGGCGGCGGTTCACAGTTGCCGGTCTGGCACGTCGCAGTCGTAGCTTGGGTCTGAGCGGTAGCCTGAGTATCTGCGTTCGGAGTATCCCCGCTCAAGCCCACTGCAAGAAGAATACCGCCGCCGATCCAAGTTGCCGCACTTACCAGCGGCGGCCCCCAAATCGGGGAAGTCTCGGCAATACCATAACCTATGGCGATCGCAGGAGGCATCAGCGATTCTCCGTTGCATATTTTAGGCTCGCCTGAAGCAAAAGTTGTACGCGCTGGTCAACCGAAACAGTAGGATCCTTTGCCATCACAACTTTGCAAACATCAGGATTTGTCATTAGCTTCCCGGATGTCACCAGCTGCAAATAGCTCCATCGTGCCAGCGCGGCTTCACTTTGAACGCCATACCTGCGTCCCTCCCTAATGTAGCCGTCTGTTGCTGCTGACAGTTCAGCGTCATTCATCCCGGCCGTTTGAGATGGTGCGACATTGCGCAGATAATTGCAGATGCGGATCGTTGCAGCTTCGGCCATGAACTCGTTGGTGGCCGCGATCTCCGTTGGCGTTATTTTAAGCGGACCGTTCGGTGCAGGCGGGAACGTGCTGGAGTATGTTAAACGCTTGAGGCCCCCATATAAGGGGGCATTCATGAGCACCATCGAGGCCGGTCCGAGGAAGCGGGCAAATTGAGCTTTTGTGAACGATTGCAGCACCGATGCGAGCACATTCGGGTCCCAGTGACGGAACAGGACGCGCTCGTAAACGACCTTTTCTCCTGTTTCGCCGTCATTATTCTCAATACGATCATCCGGAACCAAAACCCGATTGATGGTTCGCAAATGTCTGTAGAGGGCCGTCTCCCCAGCAGGACAGGACCAAAACACCGCGCAGGGTTTCTCAAATGCAAGGTCTATTATGTGATCGCATATCTGCTGGTTTATGAGCGCGACCAGCCACGGCCCTTCACGTCGCCACTGCGGATCGCCTCCCGGTAAGAAAAGCGAACGGGCTGGGACGCTCCGTTCGAGCAAATCGTTCTGCAAATCATCGAAATGCGCTCCGTCGAGGACAGCGAATACAGGTTCGATTGCCATTTTGTTGGCAATCTCGATTCGGTAACGCGTAGAAAGCGGGGTTCTTGCCGTTGCGCTTGCTGTTTGCATATCCGTCTTCAAATCCAACAAAGGCTCCGCCGAAAAACGAAGGAGAGAATGCACTTTATATTTGTGCTTGCAACATAGTTACAAGCATGAAGACGTCAAGCGTGGCCTCTGTTGAGCAACTTGGGGACAAACACCAAAACGAATCGTTCCCATTGGGTGCGGCGAGCGCTGCGTTGGCACCGACACGAACAAGTGCGACCGTTCCAGGCACGTCTACTCCGCGCTCGCCACCTTCTGCGGCGTGAGCGGGGCGGCGTCCTTCAGCTTTTTGCCGAGGTCTTTCAGGATATTCGTCGATTGCACCGAGAGCATGCGCGGCCGGATGAGCTGCGGCAATCCGTCCTGCGGTTTGGCGGTGGCGGTCTTGGCGACATCCTTCTCCGAGGGCGGAGGATTTTCGACGCCGGGGATGGCCCGCAGCGTCACACCCTGATGGGCGTAGTCCATGGCCCGCTTGAAGGTCATTGCCGGCAGCGAGCCGCCGGTCATCTCGTTGGTCGAGGTGTAGTCGTCATTGCCGAACCAGACGGCGCAGGTGTAGTTGCCGGTGAAACCGACGAACCAGGCGTCGCGATAGGCCTGGGTCGTGCCGGTCTTGCCGGCGGTCAAAACGCCGTTGTCGAGAGCCGCCTTGCGCGCGGTTCCGACATAAGGCACGCGCGAGAGCATCTGGTTCATATAGGCATCGGCCTGTTCGGACAGCACGCGTTTGGGCGCCGGCTCGTCACGGTCGAAATCATAGAGCACATCGCCCTCGTAATCGAGGATCTGGCTGATGCCGTGGCGGCGCGACTGATAGCCGCCGGCCGGGAAGGTGGCATAGGCTGTCGCTTGGTCGAGCACGGTCACTTCGGAGGTGCCGATCGGGATGGTGACGTCGTCGCGGATCGGCGTTTCGACCCCGAGGTTTTTCGCCATCGCCCGGATCGGCTGGATGCCGAGCTTCTCCTTGGCGAGCCGCACCGGCACTGTGTTGATCGACTGGGCGATCGCGGTCTCGAGCGTGATGCGGCCGACATAGCGGTTGGCGTAATTGTGGGGGCTCCAGTTGCCCCAGTAGATCGGCGCGTCGACGATCGTCGTCTGCGGCGTCATCCCGCTCTCCATCGCCAAGGCATAGGTATAGACCTTGAAGGAGGAGCCCGGCTGGCGCAGCGCCCTGGTGGCGCGGTTGAACTGGCTTTCCCCATAATCGCGCCCGCCGACCATGGCGCGCACGGCGCCGCCGTTCTCGATCATCACCAGGGCGCCCTGCTTGGCGTGGTAGGCCTCGCCATATTCGCGCAGCGACGTTTCGACCGAATCCTCCGCCGCCTTCTGGATGCCCATGTCGATCGTCGTGCGCACGATCAGCGAATGCTGGTGGAAGCGCGGCGAAAGCCGCTGCACCTCGTCGAAGGCCCAGTCGAGGAAGAAATCCGGGGATTCCACCTCGTTGCGGTCGACGACGGTGGCCGGGCTGCGCCGGGCGGCGATCACCTGGCCCTCGGTCATCAGCCCGCTTTGCACGAGATTGGTCAGCACCTCGTTGGCGCGCGCGCGGGCTGCCGGCAGGTTGACATGCGGCGCATATTTGGCCGGCGCCTTGAACAGGCCGGCCAGCATGGCGGATTCGGCGAGGTTCACGTCGGTGATGTTCTTGCCGAAATAGAATTGCGCCGCTGCCGCCGCGCCGAAGGTGCCGCCGCCCATATAGGCGCGGTCGAGATAGGTGGAGAGGATTTCCTTCTTGGAGAGGTTGGCCTCGAGCCAGAGCGCCAGGAAAGCTTCGGTGACCTTGCGGTCGATCGAGCGCTCGTTGGAGAGGAAGAGGTTCTTGGCGAGCTGCTGGGTCAGCGTCGAGCCGCCCTGCACGACTTCGCCGGCCTGGGCGTTGGTGACCATGGCGCGGAAGAGACCGATGGCGTCGATGCCGAAATGGTCGAAGAAGCGCCGGTCTTCGGTGGCGAGCACCGATTTGATCAGCGAATCCGGCAGTTCGTCGATCGGCACGGAATTCTGGTGGATGACGCCGCGATGGCCGATGACGTTGCCGTAGCGGTCGGTGAAGGTGACGGCGAAATCGCCGCGGTTGCGCCAGTCCTCCTTGGTCGCTTCGAAGGCCGGCTGGGCAAGCACCAGCATCAGCACCGCGCCGACCGTGCCGAGGGTCAGACCTTCGCCGGCCAGTTCGAAGACCACGCGCTTCCAGCCGCGCACGCGGAAACGGCGGAAGAAGATGGTGGTGTCTTCCCAGATCTCGGCGGCGCGGAAGCCGGCGTTCCAGACGGTCGAATCGATCCATGAATCGATGCGCAGCAGAATGTGACGGCTCTTCGCCGGCCGCCTGCCGGCGTCCGCGGTCTGCTTTTCTGCCCCTTTTTCAGGCCCTTTTTCAGGGTTGTCCGGATCCTGCACGTCCTGTATTCCCGCCTGATCGCGCTTGCTTCATGTCCGGCCGCCGGAAAGCGACGAAAGCGCGAGGCCCGATGGGCCGGAAAAGCTCTCCGCTACCAGGAGCATGCTGAAGAATTGATTGATTTTGTGGCGGATAACAAGAGAGTAGAGCGGCGGTCACGCGAATTTGCGGCCGCTGTTGCAAGAAACGAACGATGAACGATCTGCCCTTCTGGAAGACCAAGACGCTGGCCGAAATGACCGCCGCCGAATGGGAAAGCCTTTGCGACGGCTGCGGCCTCTGTTGTCTCAACAAGATCGAGGAATGGGATAGCGGCGATATCTATTTCACCTCGGTCAGCTGCAAGCTGCTCGACAGGCAGAGCTGCCGCTGCTCGAGCTATGAGAACCGCTGGGATTTCGTGCCGGACTGCGTGCAGCTGACCAAGGAGAACGTGCCCGAAATCGCCTGGCTGCCGCCCACCTGCGGCTACCGGCTGATCAACGAGGGCCGCGATCTCTACTGGTGGCATCCGCTCGTCTCCGGTGACCCCGAAACGGTGCATGCCGCCGGCATTTCCGCCCGCGGCCGCACGATCAGCGAAACCGAGATTGATATCGAGGATCTCGAGGATTACGTCGTCGACTGGCCGCTGACCGTCGGCGAGGCGAAGGACGAGGAAGAGGCGTAAGCGGGTTCACGCTCGCACCGCGGCAAGAAAACGCCGCAGTTCCGTCTCCACATAGGCGGCCACCGGCCCTTCCGCGCCGAAACCCCACCAGGTCAGCGAGCCCTGCCATTGCGCCAGCATCAGCCGGGCGATCGTCTCCGGCGCTCGCGCCGATCCGAAACAGCCTGCGATCGCCGCCGTCAGCGCCTTTCCCCAGGCCGCGCCGCGGGCGCGCAGCACCGGATCGCGGAAGTCTTCGCGCAGCAGCAGCAGTCCCTCGCCATAGGCGGCGGCATTGTCGCCGTAATCCTGCGACAGGCCGACGAGCAGGGCGACGGCCCCATCGGGTGTTTTCGGAACCGCCTCGGCAAGCCGTTCTGTCTGCGCATCCAGCCTGTCCCAGGCATAGAGCAGCGCAGCACGCAGCATCGCGGCCTTCGTCGCAAAACGCTGCACCAGCGTCGAGCCGGAAAGGCCGCTTGCCTTTGCCACTGCCGCAAAGGTCGTGGCATCCGGTCCTTCAGCCTGGATCAGCGCCAGCACCATGGCGAGAAGCTGCTCATCGGACAGGCTGCGGCGGCGCGGCATGAAATTCCCTCTTGCATTCAGCTTATTTATGAACGAGCATTCGTTTATATACAATAGGCGCTTTTCGGTTCTACGCGGAGGATGGCGAAATGACAGCGGAGTTGCGGGAGAAAGTGGCTTTGGTGGCCGGTGCGACGCGCGGTGCGGGCCGCGGTATTGCGGTGGAACTCGGCGCCGCCGGCGCAACGGTTTATGTGACGGGGCGCACGACGCGCGCCCATCAATCCGAATATGCCAGACCGGAGACGATCGAGGAGACGGCCGAGCTGGTGACGGCGGCGGGCGGCAGGGGTATTGCCGTGCAGGTGGATCATCTGGTCGCCCATGAAGTCGAGGCGCTGGTCGCACGCATCCGGGCGGAAACCGGAAGGCTCGATATTCTCGTCAACGACATCTGGGGCTGCGAGAAGCTGTTCGAATGGGACAAACCCGTCTGGGAGCATTCGCTGGACAAGGGGTTGCGCATGCTGCGGCTCGGCATCGAGACGCATCTGATCACCGCCCACTACGCGCTGGCGCTGATGATCGAACGGCCGGGCGGGCTCCTGGTCGAGGTGACCGACGGCACGGCGGAATACAACGCCGCGCATTACCGGCTGTCGCCCTTTTACGACCTGGTCAAGACAAGCGTCATCCGCCTGGCCTGGGCGCATGCCCAGGACCTGGCGAAGCACGGCGCCACCGCCGTTTCGATCACGCCCGGCTGGCTGCGTTCCGAAATGATGCTGGATGCCTATGGCGTCAGCGAGGCGAATTGGCGCGACGCGACGAAGGCTCAGCCGCATTTCGCCATTTCCGAAACGCCGCGCTTCGTCGGCCGCGCGGTAGCGGCCATCGCCGCCGATTCCGATCGCGCCCGCTGGAACGGCCAGTCGCTGTCGAGCGGCGGGTTGGCCAAGATCTACGGCTTCGATGACATCGACGGTTCCCGGCCGGATTGCTGGCGCTACCTGGTGGAGGTGCAGGAGCCGGGCAAGCCGGCGGATGTGACCGGCTACCGCTGAGCGCCCTTAGGACAGGATGATTTTAGGCCCGGTCGGCCTAAAATCTTAATCCTGTTTTAAATTAAGAGTTAGAGCATGATGTCGTCCGAAAACCGCTCAGACTTTTCGGCATCATGCTCTAGCTTGCGGCTCTGAGCCGGGCCACGTCACGAAACGACACCAGCCGCATCGTCTGTTCGTCCCAGAGCACCAGCTTGACGCAGCGCAGGCTTTCCATGAGCGTGATGCGGCCGATATCGGCCAGCTCGGGATGGTCCCTCAGCACCTCCGGCAGCCGATAATATGGCACCCGGCTCGCCAGATGATGCACATGGTGGATGCCGATATTGCCGGTGATCCAGCGTAGCACCGGCGGCAGGTCGTAATGCGAGGCACCGTGCAGCGCCGCATGCTGGAACTGCCAGTCAGGTTTCTTCGACCAGTGCGTTTCCTCGAACTGGTGCTGGACATAGAACAGCCAGACGCCAGCGGCTCCCGCTAGAAGCACGATCGGCAGGTGGACCAGCAGGAAGGGAACGATCCCGCCCGCCCAGATCAATAAGGCGGCGGCCAGAGCGATGGCAAGGTTGGTCGCCATGGTCGAGATCCAGGGCAGGGGGCCGGAGCGCATCATACCGAAGGGCAGGCGCTGCTTGAAGATGAACAGCCATGCCGGCCCGATGCCGAACATGACGGCTGGGTGCCGGTAGAGCCGGTAGGCAAGCCGCCCCCGGCGGGACCGCGCGTTATATTCGGCGATCGTCAGTGTCTCAATGTCGCCAACGCCGCGCTCGTCGAGGTTTCCGGCCGAGGCGTGATGTTCCGCATGCGCCCGACGCCAGTAGTCGTAAGGCGTCAGCGTCAATATGCCGATCGCGCGCCCGACCCAGTCGTCGAGGCGGCGGCGGGCGAAAAATGAGCCGTGGCCGCAATCATGCTGGATCATGAACAGCCTGAGCAGGAAAGCGGCCGCCGGAACGACGAGGATCAGGCCCGGCAAAAAGCCGTAACGAACGGCCGCCCATGCGGCCGCCCAGAACAGCGCAAAGGGAATAGCTGTGACGGCCAGTTCAAAGGCACTGCGTGTGGTCCTCGGCTGGCGATATCCTGCAAGGATCTTCAACCAGGCTTTTTCGGCGAAAGGTGCTGTCGGTGCCGCAGGATTCTGCGGATTTTCAAAAGGCTCGTCCAAGGCGGCGAGCCGGATTTCCTCGCTCTCGAAGCGGTGCGCGCGTTCGATCACGAAATATCGCCGCAAAAGGCTGCGACGCTCGACGGATCGCCGAGGCGGTTGATTATTTGAAGAGGAGTCATGCTCTGTGGCACCTTCCGGCTTTTCGAAAACACGATCATCGCTGATCGCGCGTCCCGGCAGGACGCGCTGCCGCTTTTAGCCACACATCGCCCAATACGCAAATCGATCCCGACTTGCGTTGGTCATGGAGGCGGCGAGGGGCGATTCACCCGAGGGCTCGATGCGAGCTTATTTCTTCGGCGCGCTGCTTCCGTGCGGAGCGGCCTGGGTCGCGGCCTTCATCTGGCCTGCGAAGGTGCCTGCCATCTTCGGCGCCAGCTTGTCCTTCTTCGGTTTGCGAGCCTCGCGATTGCTTCTCAACTGACCTTTTGCCATCGATCGATCTCCTGTTCAGACAATGCACAGCGCGTTTTCAGCTTCGCGCGTCGGGTTTGAGGTTTGTCTTGCGCCTGTCGCTGGGCAATCCCTGGATCGCATAACGGTCGTAAACCGGAGTGACTGGTTTCGGCGGCGCTTTCAGCTTGCCGAAGTAGTGTTCGAGGGCCTGCGAAAGCATGGCGGGCGACGTTACGCCCTCCTGAAACAGCTTGATCAGCAGCACCGCTGCGACATTGCAGCCCTTGCCGTCGTCGGTCGCGATCCTGGCCCCGTAGCCGGCATTGTCCAGTACGGACTGAAGCATGTCGAGATCGGACGAGGTCAGGTATGGCTTTTTGGAAGTGGAAGACATCGGTCCTCCTTTCGTCGGGTCGAAGGTATTCAAATCCCTCAGTCGGCAGCGCCCGCTCAAGGCCTGCCGAGGCGAAACCATGCGCCTTTCGCCGAGGCAAGGCAATGGGATTCTCGCCGTGAATATTCGTTTTTGCTTATGAAGAGCCCGCACCGATAAGGGTGCGGGCACAATAGTCATTCCGCCGCCTGATAGGTGGGCCTCCGGACAGCCGATGTCCTCGGACCTGCGGCTGCAAGCAGCGTGATGGCGATCGCAAGCAGCGCCACGAAGGCGACGCCGGCGACATACGGGTCCCAGCCGAAATTCGGCGCGGCGCCGAAGACTGCCGAAGCGGCCGCAAGCACGATGCCGCCGCCGATCTGGAAGGAGGCGAAGAGCAGACCGGAGGCGAGCCCCGACTTGTCGTCCTCGACATCGGAAAGGGCTGCGACCTGCACCGAAGGGTAGGTCATGGCATAACCGAGGCCGAGCAGGATCTGCGAGACCAGCACCAGCAGGATCGGATCGACATGTCCGAGTGCTGCCACCCAGAAAATGTAGCTGAAGGCCTGCAGGCCGACGCCTGCCGCCATCAGCCCGGTGGCGCCGCGGTTTTGCGCCAGGTTCGCAAATCGTGGCGCCAGGAACATCACGAAGACGCCGCCGAGGGCAAAGGAGAAGCCTGTCGTGAAGGCCGACCAGCCGATGACGTTCTGATAGTAGAGCGTCGCCAGGAACTGGAAGCCGACATAGGCGCCCTGGAAGAGGGCGGCGATCGCATTGGCGTGCCGCAGCCGCGCCCGGCGGAACATGCCGAGCGGCACCATCGGATCGGCATGGCGTGCTTCAACCGCGAGGAAGAGCAGGATCAGCACCAGCGACGCCAAGAGCGAACCCCAGGTCGGCAGGGCCTGCCAGCCGGCAGCCGCGGCATTGGTGATGCCGAAGACGAAGAGCAACAGCCCGGGCGTGATCGTCAGTGCGCCGGCCCAGTCGAATGCCGGCCGTAGTCCGGTTCTTTTCGGGTCGGCCGGCAGCGCCAGCGGCGCCAGGACGAGTGTCAGGATGGCGACGGGCGCGCCCATGACGAGCGTCGCCCGCCAGCTGACGATCGTCGCGGCACCGCCGAGCACCATGCCGAGCACGAAGCCGGTCGCACCGGTGGAGGCAAAGACGCCGAGGGCCTTCGCCCGCGCCGTACCTTCACCGAAGACGGAGAGCAGCAGCGCCAGCGCCGCGGGCGCGGTGAAGGCGGCGGCGATGCCCTTGACCAGTCGGGCGGCGATCAAGGTCGGGCCGCTGTCGACGAAACCGCCGGCGATGCTGGCGGCGGCAAAGATTGCCAGCGACCAGAGGAAGACGCGCCGATGGCCGAAGACGTCGGCGACCCGGCCGCCGAGCAGCAGGAAGCCGCCATAGCCGAGCACATAGGCGCTGACGGCCCATTGCAGCGATGTCGCCTCCATGCCGAGTTCGGCCTGGATGGCGGGAAGCGCGACACCGATGGTGGAGACATCCATGGCGTCGAGGAAATTGGCGGTGCAGAGCAGCAGCAATGCCAGCCCCGCTCCGCTTCTCGATTTGGAAAGTGTCATCGAAATCGTTCCTTCTTTGCTGCCGCCTCATCGGAGGGAGGTTGCAGGGCGGCAGGGAACGAGAAAATGTACAGCTTCCAATCCTATTGCAAATTGATAGTAGCCATGCCAGGTATTACTGATGATGATGAGTGACGCCACGCTTCGCAAGATCGACCTCAACCTGCTGCTGGCTTTTTCGGTGCTGATGCAGGAGCGCAATGTCAGCCGCGCCGCCGAACGGCTGCTGCTCGGGCAGCCCGGTCTGTCGGCTGCATTGCGCCGCCTGCGCGAGGCGCTGGGCGATGAATTGTTCGTGCGTGTCGGCCGCGGCCTGCAGCCGACACCACGGGCCCTGTCCATTGCTCCGGCAATCGAGGATGCGCTGTCGGGCATCGAGCGCGCCATCCGCCCGCAGGCCGAATTCGATCCGGCAAGCTGGCAGGGCGAGTTCCGCATCGGCATGTGCGACAATCTCGAATCGGCCTTCTTCGGCCCGCTTGCCGCCCGCCTGCTGCAGCTTTCGCCGGGTGCCCGGCTGATCGGCATCGCTTCCGAAAAGCGCGATGCCGCCCGCCGGCTGGATGAGGGCGTCTTCGATTTCAGCGTTTCCGTGCACGACGAACCAGCCTCGTGGCACATCCGCGCGCCGCTGTTCAACCAGGCCTCGATCTGCATTTACGACGACGCTCAAGTCAAGCTGAAGGCGCCGCTGAGCCTCGACGGTTTCGCCGATGCCGCGCATGTCACCGTCTCCTTCGAGGGCAACGCCTCGACCAGCATCGACATCGCGCTCAGCCGCACCGGCCATCGGCGCCGGGTGGTGGCGACCGTGCCGCGCTTTTCCGCCCTGCCGACGGCGCTGCGGGCGATGCCCGCCATCGCCATCGTGCCGGAATCGATCGGCCGCTGCATGGCGCAACTGCATGGGCTGACGATTTGCGACCCGCCGCTGCCGCTGCCGGTCGATCCGGTGACCATGCTCTACCGTCGGGTCGATCAGGCGGACGGCCGGGCGCGCTGGTTCCGCCGGCTGTTCCTCGACGTCGCCGGCGAAGCGCTCGTAGCCTCCGGCTGCCGCGTGGCGATTTCAAGAGCCGCGGCCTGAGCAGTTCCAGGAAAGTGTGAAGCGATTTTTCGTTTGGAATTGCTCGAAATTCGGAGCCCGCTATATCTCACCCTTGTGGAAATAGGCTTCGAGGCGGTAGCCATCGGGATCGATGACGAAGGCGGCGTAATAGAAGCGGCCGTAATCCGGCCGGATGCCCGGTTCGCCATTGTCGGTGCCGCCGGAAGCGATAGCCGCCGCATGAAAGGCGTCGACAGCGGCCTCGTTCGGGGCGACGAAGCAGAAATGCAGCCCGGATTGCATGTCGGAGACAACGGGGTGCTCCGCCTGTATCACCCAGAGGCCGACCTCGTCCGCGCCGTAGCCGATCACACCATCGGAATTGGAGAGGCGCTCATAGCCGAGCGGGACCAGCGCCGCGTCGTAGAAACGGCGGGCTCTTTCGAGGTCTTTGACGCCGATGGAGACATGATCGAACATGAACTGCGAACTCCCTAATTCGGTCCCGAGGGACTGCTCACATGAAAGATGGCTCGACGCCAAGATTTTTCAGCAGCTGTTCTGAGGCATGTGTCACAAAGGAACGCCGGCCATTCCGGCTGCGCCTATGACCAGTGTTTTCATCTGACGCGGTCCTCACCCGAAGATATCAACGCCTGCTTCCAGTGCAAGTCGGGGCTGTACCGGCAATGCCCTAGTTAAGACAAGGCGAGCGACGCTGTCACGCGATTTTTCGGGGCGGCATATGGGATGCAGTGCTGCCACTGCGGTCGCCAGCGGCAAAGCCGCGCTGGACATCGCCGCATCCGCCCTGGCCCGGCTAAACAGCTCCCTCAGCGGCGCTTGGCATCTGCTGCAGGTTTGTCACCTCGTAGGTCCAGACTCGAAACGCCTTCAGTACATGGGGTCCGAACGAGTTGATGAGCGGGATGTCGGCAGCGTCGCGTCCACGCGCGACGATAATACGACCGATTCGCGGCGTGTTGTTGCGCGGATCGAATGTATGCCATGCACCGTCAAGGAAGACTTCGATCCAAGCACTGAAGTCCATCGGGTCGACGACGGGAATTCCGATGTCACCGAGATGGCCATTGATATATCGGGCAGGAATGTTGAGGCAACGGCACAAGGCCACCGCGAGATGCGCAAAGTCGCGACAGACGCCGACACGTTCGTGGAACGCCTCGAAGGCTGTCCGCGTCGATCGCGCCTGCATGTAGTCGAACTGGATATGGCCTTGAACGAAGTCGCAAATCGCTTGAACGCGGCCCCAGCCCGGGGAGACGGTGCCGAACATGTCCCAAGCGATTTGACTGAGCCGATCCGTCTCGCAATAGCGGCTGCCCATCAGATAGACGAGGCAATCATCCGGCAACTCCGAAACCGGGAGTTCCCTCGCCCCCGGCAGCGATCTGTCCAGCTCGCCGTCGTCTTCGATGGTCGCATCGCCCCATATCGTCAGATCGCCCGTCGGGGCGACCAGCCGAAGGCAGCGGTTGCCGAAAAGGTCGCGATAAGTCGATGTGGGAACGTCGGGAGTGGTGAACACTGTTTCCGGAATTCTGATGTCGGCTGCACGATCCTCATGGACCGACAACAGACATACCAAGGCAGTCGGCTGCGGGCAGGTCAAGGTAATTTCATAGCCGTAACGGATCAACATGGAGCGTTCTCGCGCGTCCGGATCCGTCTAGCGGAAATCCGCCGCAGTCAGAGTATAGGAGGGGCGGCGGCGGTGGGAGTAGGCTTTGTGTGCTGCGTCATGAATGGAGGTGCGCAGGGCGTCGAAAGACGAAAGCCACCTCGTTTCCGAGACCCCGCTACTTTGCAATGCGGTGTAGGATTTCGCCAGAGCGCCAACCTCGACAAAGAACAACACCTCGAACATCCCGTCATGGCCGACGAAGCGCACAGCATTTCTGGCCGTATCGAAGCTGCGGCTTGGATTGAGAAAGGCTAGCGCCATGGTTGAACCGGCGGAGTCTGGGAGCACTCCCGGCAGCGTTCGACAGTCTGATCCATTCCCTCCGGTACCCCAGGTTGAGAAGATTGGAGGCCGCCATCTCGTTGCCGGCCTCCGCTCGGCTCCCGCTGATTGCGGCGTGGTCCGCGTGTGCCGGGAGGCTCGCAGAAGCATGATAGACGGTCGAAGAACGGATGCGCACGATCCGCCGGTCGCGTTCGATGTCCATGGAGTAGCGGCCGGGCGCGCCACCCTTGTTTAGCCATGCCACGAGAGCAAAGGCATTCCGTCGTTCAGTTTCGTCACCATTGCTCTTCACGATGTCAACCTTCCATCTTTCGGGCGGTGGCCATGGCCAAACGTCCTCTCGATCAGTGTTGCGCCGCTGCCGGCGGGCGATAGGTTTACCGGTTTCAGGCTATCCTCCGGCGCAACCCGCTCATGACGCTCGTCGTCACTTCGAATGCGGTATTGCGGTACATTGCCTCTCAGAGGCAGCGTTGCGGTAATGCGGCATACGTCGGGAAGCTTGGAGGGAACGACCAGAAACCCGTCCTTCAACCGGACGGTCTGTCCCACCTTGAAGATGTGTGTTGCTGCTTCGCGTCGGATCGAGCGTTCACTGCGTTGCGGGATGCGGGTTGCGGTCATAATTGCTCGTGGTCCTTTTCGAGTGCCGTTTCGAGATCTGACGGCTGGATGGGCATCATCTGCTGCGTCGAACTCTGCGCGGCGATCGCCGGCAGGTGGATGAAGGCGCCGACCCGCATCCAGGCGAGCCGGGAAACGCCTTCGATCAATTCCTCATCGTAATCGATGCGGTATTCTCCGGCTGGCTGTGCCCTATCGAAACCCGGCAGGCGGAATGGGGATGAAAAACGGACGACGGTTTGTGTGGTGCGACTTGTCATGGCTGATACCTCCCCAGGAATACACCGATGCGTTTCCTGTAGCGTTGAGATCCGAACCGGACGAATGCGACGCTGCCGCTACATCCGCGGTCAGCGCCAGGTTCATTCCGGATCGGGAACAAGCGAATGCACGCCGGAACGACGTCACATATTCGCTATCGAGAATTCGGTGGTGTATGGCGGGTCGTAGGTCTCTGACACCGCGAAGCCAAGTCGGCCAAATCGACGAGGCCTATCGTTACGCCCTGATTGAGTTTAAATCAAGATAAATTCGGATTTCTTTATGAAAAACACTGAATTAATTCTTTGCTATGGCGAATAAAAATGTAGCGTGATGGCGCATAATTTCTATTTTTTACAAAACATCTGGTTGGATTGATTTCAGGATTTTTTAGAAAAATTTCCTGCCATGAACAATATTTCTTGGCACTCCTATCAATCGAGTGCCACGAGTGCTATTTATGGATTGCAGCCGCCATACGCGCCGGCAGCAGAAAGACCTCAATGAAATTCCGTTCACTTCACGACCGCGTCGTCATTCGGCGTGCAGAAGGCGATGTCACATCCAAGGGCGGGATCATCATTCCAGACGTCGCCAAGGAAAAGCCGCAGGAAGGCGAAGTGGTTGCAATCGGCCCTGGCCGGCGCGACCAAAGCGGCAATCTGGTCCCGCTCGATGTCAAGGTCGGTGATCTGATCCTGTTTGGAAAATGGTCGGGGACGGAGGTTACGATCAATGGCCAGACCCTCCTGATCATGAAGGAGGCCGACATCATGGGCATCGTGGAAAAGACCGAGGCCGCCGACAAGGCCGCCTGACGGTCGGTTTTCCGACCCTCATCTCAAGACCGAACTGGATAGAAATCATGTCTGCCAAGGAAATCAAATTCTCCACCGATGCGCGCGATCATTTGCTGCGCGGCGTCGAATTGCTCAACAACGCCGTCAAAGTGACGCTTGGTCCAAAGGGTCGCAACGTCGTCATCGACAAAGCCTATGGCGCGCCGCGCATTACCAAGGACGGCGTCACCGTCGCCAAGGAGGTCGAGCTCGCCGACAAATTCGAAAACATGGGCGCGCAAATGGTGCGTGAGGTGGCTTCGAAGACCAATGATCTTGCCGGCGACGGCACGACGACGGCGACGGTGCTCGCCGCCTCCATCTTTCGTGAGGGCGCAAAGCTCGTCGCGGCCGGTATGAATCCAATGGATCTCCGGCGCGGCATCAATCTCGGCGTCGTTGCCATCGTCAAGGAGATTCAGGCGCGGGCGAGGAAGGTCAAATCATCAGGTGAGATCGCGCAGGTCGGCACCATTGCCGCCAATGGCGACGCCGCCGTCGGCGAGATGATCGCCAAGGCGATGGACAAAGTCGGCAATGAGGGTGTCATCACCGTCGAAGAGGCGCGGACCGCCGAGACCGAACTCGACGTCGTCGAGGGCATGCAATTCGACCGTGGGTATCTCTCGCCGTATTTCGTCACCAATGCCGAGAAGATGCGCGTGGAACTGGAGGATCCCTACATCCTCTTGCACGAGAAGAAGCTCGGAAGTCTGCAGGCGCTGCTACCCATTCTGGAGGCCGTTGTGCAGACCGGCAAGCCGCTTCTGCTCATCTCGGAGGATGTCGAAGGCGAGGCGCTGGCGACTCTGGTTGTCAACAAGCTGCGCGGCGGCCTGAAGGTCGCGGCCGTCAAGGCGCCGGGCTTCGGCGACCGCCGCAAGGCCATGCTCGAAGACATTGCCGTGCTCACATCAGGCCAGATGATCTCCGAGGATCTCGGCATCAAGCTCGAGAACGTCACGCTCGATATGCTCGGCCGCGCCAAGCGCGTGCTGATCGAAAAGGACACCACCACGATCATCGACGGCTCCGGCGAGAAAGCGGCCATCCAGGCGCGCATCCAGCAGATCAAGGCGCAGATCGAGGAGATAACTTCCGATTACGACAAGGAAAAGCTGCAGGAGCGCCTGGCGAAACTCGCCGGCGGCGTCGCGGTCATCCGCGTCGGCGGCGCAACCGAGACGGAGGTCAAGGAAAAGAAGGACCGCATCGACGACGCGCTGAACGCCACCCGTGCGGCGGTCGAAGAGGGCATCGTGCCTGGCGGCGGCGTGGCGCTGTTGCGCGCGAAGTCGGCGCTGACGGGAATGGTTGGGGAGAACGCCGACGTGACGGCCGGCATCTCGATCGTGCTCAGGGCGCTCGAAGCCCCGATCCGGCAGATCGCCGAGAATGCCGGGTTCGAGGGCTCGATCATCGTCGGAAGACTCGCCGGCAGCAATGATCACAATCAGGGCTTCGACGCACAGACCGAGACCTATGTCGATATGGTCGAGGCCGGCATCGTCGATCCTGCCAAGGTCGTGCGCACTGCTCTGCAGGACGCCGGCTCGATCGCGGCGCTATTGATCACCGCCGAGGTGATGATCGCCGACATTCCAGCAAGAAATTCTGCCCATGCAGTCGGAAATGGCGGCATGGGCGATATGGGATACTGAAAGCCTGAACCGATCCGGCGTCGCCGGACGGCAAACCCGACGTAGACAAGGAGAATTCCAATGTCCGTGCAGAGCAGCAGCAAGACATCAATCAGCCAGCGTTTCGACAGTTACCAGCCATCCAAGACGCTTCTCGTCTGGGCCTGCCTCGTCACGGCAATCGCCACGATGGTCATCGGGTTCAGTTGGGGAGGTTGGGTAACAGGTGGCACATCGAGCAAAGCGGCAGCCGCCGCCGGTGACATTGCACGCGGCGAACTGGCGTCCGCCATTTGCGTCGAGCGGTTTAATGCGGCGCCGGACGCCAGCGCTAAACTGATCGAGTTCAAGGCGATTACCGAAGGCTACAAGCAACGTCAGTTCGTTGAAGCCGGCGGTTGGGCGACCATGCCCGGGCAGACTTCTGCCGACAGCCGAAGTGTTCAAGGCTGCACCACGGCGCTTGCCGTCGGGACCTGACCAATGGTTCGTTTCGGGAACAGGGCCGACCCACAGCCGCCCGCAGAAGAAGCTGGTGGTAATGGCTTCACGGAAATTCAGCCGGCGGCCGACGGGCATGGAAAAGCAAACAACGCCCCCGCGCGCCGCCGGACGGCGAGCGCGCCGGAAGATGACGGCCGGCTGATCTGAGGTCTGTTTTACGAGCAAGGATCTCTGACGCTCATCGGAATGGGGGTCGGAAGGTGCGCCCTCTCAACGATCATACTAGCGCAACGGCTTTTTCGATTCTGGTGCGGCCCTACTGCAGCTGCGGCTTTCTGAGAAAGCTGTTGCGGTCGGCGGATTTGACGCGCAGCCAGGCTTCCCGGCCGTTGCGCAGGATCCGCATCGGAATCTCGGCGCCGGCTGGGCCACTGCGCCAGAGCTTGCGGTAGAAATCGGCCAGGCCATCGACCTCTTCGTCACGAATCTCGGAGATGATATCGCCCTGACGCAGGCCGGCCTCGGCGGCCGGACCGCCTTCGGCCACGCTCATCACCACCACGCCGCTATTGCTTTCGGCGGAGAATGCGCCGAGCCAGGGCCGTGGCGGCTTGTTGACTTGACCGCGGTTCAAGAGGTCGTCGAGGATCGGCGGCAAAAGATCGATCGGCACGACCATATTGATATCGGCGATCTCGCCATCCTGGCTCATCTGCAGGCGAAGCGAACCGATGCCGAGAAGCTTGCCGTCGGCGCCGATCAGCGCTGCCCCGCCCCATGCGGGATGGGCCGGTGCGGTAAAAATCGCCTCATCCAGCAGATATTCCCAGTAGCCGGCGAATTCCTGCCGGGCGACGATGTTTGCCTGGACGAACTCGCCGATTCCATCGGCAAGCACGACGGGATCGCCGGGCCTGGCGGCGGCCGCATCGCCGAAATCAACCGCCGGGACGTTCAGAGCGCCGAGCGCCTGCACCAGGCCGAAGCCGCTTTCCTGATCATAGGCAAGGGGATGGGCGGGAACCACCCGGCCGTCCTGGGTCGTCAGCCAGACTTCCTCGGCCTCGGTGATGAGATAACCGATTGTCAGCACCAGCCCGTTGTCGCGAATGACGACGCCGCTGCCCTCCCGGACGGTGCCCAGCGTCTCCGCCGTGAAGGCATCTTCCGGAATGGAGGAACGGACGGCCACGACTGACCGCAGGATCGGATCGATATTCATGCTTTTATCCCGAGGGCGTCGCCGCGCGAGACCGAAAGCCGGCGCGCCTCCTTTAATAGGTAAGAAGATGAAGGGGTGGCGGCAAGGCTGCCGCGACGGGAATTTCCGCACCCGCCTGCCACGGCGTAGAGGGATACCGGGAATATCCGGGGTGACAGCGCTGCTACGCAACAATATACAGTCAATCCCATCAGGAATCAGACGGGCACGGATCACGACATGAAGGACTGGCATCCCGATCTCAGCCGCAGCAGCAGCCCGCGTTACATGGCGATTGCCGATCTGATCGAAATGGATCTGCGCAGCGGCCATCTGGCGGTTGGAGACCGGCTGCCGCCGCAGCGCGACCTCGCCAAGCGGCTGAATGTCGATTTCACCACCGTGGCCAGAGGTTATGTCGAGGCGCAGAAGCGCGGGCTTGTCGAGTCGCATGTCGGCCGGGGCACCTTCGTCACCGGCCGCGCGGGCAAGGCGCGGCAGGACTTCGCGCCTGACGCCGTACCCGATCCGCGCCGCGCATCGATCGTCGACTTCTCGATGAACATGCCGCCGGAACCGGATGATCCGGAACTGATCGCCGGCATGCGCGAGGGCATGTCGGCGGTGGCCGCCAGTCTCGTTCCGCTTCTGCGTTATCAGGGCTTCGGCGGCTCCGGCATGGATAAGGACGCCGCCGCCGCCTGGCTCGGTCGCCGCGGGCTCACGCCGTCGCAGGAGCGGATCTTCGTCACGCCGGGCGCCCATCCAGCCCTGTTGGCGATCTTCGGCCTGCTGGCAAAGCCGGGCGAGACCGTGCTGTCGGAAATCATCACCTATCCCGGCATTCGCTCGATCGCCGCCCAGCTGCGGCTCAATCTCGCCGGCCTGCCGATGGACGAGGACGGTGTCCTGCCGGAGGCCCTTGCCAGCGCCTGCGAGCGGTTGAAGCCGAAGGCGCTCTATCTCAATCCGACGCTGCAGAACCCGATGACGCTGACGATTTCAACCGGCCGGCGCGCGGAAATCGCCGCCGTCGCCCGCAAATATCAGCTGCCGATCGTCGAGGACGATGCCTATGGCTTCATTCCACAGCAAGGTCCGGCGCCGCTGGCGGCAATGGCGCCGGATCTGACCTGGCATATTGGCGGCCTGGCGAAATGCCTCGGCGCGGGCCTGCGCCTTGCTTATGTCGTGGCGCCCGACAGCAAGGCCGTATGGCCTTTCGTCAGCGCCATGCGCGCCAACATCGTAATGGCTTCGCCTTTGACCATGGCGCTCGCCACCCGCTGGATCGAGGACGGCACGGCCGATGCGATCCTGCGCTTCGTCCGCACCGAGGCCGCCGCCCGCCAGCAGATGGTCGCCGCCATCCTGCCGGCCGGCAGCTATCGCGCCGATCCGATCAGCTTCAACATCTGGCTGCCGCTCGCCAATGGCTGGACCCGTTCCACCTTCGGCAGCCATATGCGTTCCTCCGGCATCGGCGTCGTGGCAAGTGATGCCTTCACCGTCGAGGGCGCCGCCCGGGAAGCCGTGCGGGTCTGCCTCGGCGGTCCGATCACCCGGGAGAGACTGCACGGCGCGCTGGAATTCATGGCCCATGCGCTGGAAGGCCCGCCGGAGATGGCGGCGTCGTTCTTCTAAGCCCGGCAGCTTTCAACTTGCCCTCAGGCCGCTGCGGGTCTCGTCCCCCTCGATGATGTGATGTCTGCGTTGCCCGGTCGGCAGCCGACGGGGATCTGCGGCATTCTGGCAAGTTGACTGGTGATTGAGGCGTAATGTATTTATATTGAATGCATACATCTATGTGGCATTGATTGGCTTTGAGTCGCATGCCAGAGAAGACGAGGTTATCATGGATACCGACTATCCCCCACTTCCCCCGATGCAGACCGGCGTCAGGGGACGCTGCCCGCGTTGCGGCCAGGGCCATATGTTCAAGGGATTCCTGACGCTGCAGCCGCAATGCGAGGTCTGTGGCCTCGATTATGCCTTCGCCGATCCGGCCGACGGCCCGGCCTTCTTCGTCATCTGCTTCGCCTGCATCCCGAGCGTGCTGCTCGGCGTCTGGCTGGAGGTGGCGTTCTCGGCGCCGATCTGGGTGCAGCTTCTGGTCACCGGCCCCTTCATGCTCGCCACCTGCATTCCGCCGCTGAGGCCGCTGAAGGGCTGGCTGGTGGCCAGCCAATATTTCTACAAGGCGGAAGAGGGCAAACTCGCCTAAAGCCTATTTCAGCGTCGCGCGCAGGCGCGGCGTCGCGAAATCGATGAGCGCCCGCAGTTTCAGCGGCACCAGTCCCTGCGAGGGGTAGACGAGCTGCACCGGCGCCGGCGGCGGTTCGAAATCTTGGAGCAGCGGCACCAGCAGGCCCGCCGCTGCGGCGCGGGCGGCCTGATAGGAGAGCACGCGGGTAACGCCGAGGCCGGCGACGGCCGCATCGACGGCGGCCTCGGCGGTGTTGACCGCAAGCCGTGAGCGGATCGGCACCGCGAGATCGCGCTTCCCCTCCGTGAAGGTCCAGCTCCGTATCGAGGCCATGTTCTCGAAGGTGATGCAGTCATGCGCGGAAAGATCGCCCGGCTGCCGGGGTGGGGCGTTCCGCGCCAGATAATCCGGGCTGGCATAGACTGTGCGGCGGATCGCGCCGAGCCGCGTGGCGATCAGGTTGCTGTCGGCCAGGGTGCCGATCCTCAGCGCCAGGTCGATATGATCCTCGACGAGGTTCGACAGCCGGTCGCCGAGCATCAGCCGCAGATTGATCTCGGGATAGGCTTTGAGGAAATCCACCACGACAGGCAGGACGTGCAGCCGCCCGAAAACGATCGGCGCGGTCATCGTCAGGTCGCCCTTCGGCGCACTGTATTCGCCGGCGGCCGTCCGTTCCGCTTCTTCCACCCGGTCGAGAATTTCCCGCGCCGCCTCGACATAGGAGCGTCCGGCTTCGGTCAATGTGATCTTCCGATTGCTTCTCTGCAGCAGCTTGGCGTGAAGATGCGCCTCGAGCTCGGAGACCTTGCGGCTGACTGTCGCCAGCGGTGAACGCAGATGCCGCGAAGCGGCCGACAGGCTGCCTTGCTCGACGACGGCAAGAAGCACGCTCATGGCGTCGAGGCGGTCCATTTTATCCTTCCATCAATTGAGAACATGCCTTCCAGATTAGCATCCTACTGCAGTTCATTGGAAGGCAGTAAATTCCCTGCAGATGGTTCGAACGGCCATCGCCGGCAAGGCCGAGGCCTTGTTCCCGCCCCATCAGACCTCAGAGGAACCGTCATGAAACTCTATCATCATCCGCTGTCCGGCCATTCGCACCGGGTTCACCTGTTCCTGTCGCTGCTCGGCGTGCCTTACGAACTGGTCGAGGTCGACATGGCCGCCGGCGCTCACAAGGCTCCTGAGTTCCTGAAGCTCAATGCCTTTGGCCAAGTGCCGGTGCTCGACGACGATGGAGCGGTCATTTCCGATTCCGCCGCTATTCTCATCTATCTCGCCCGCAAATATGGCCGCACCGACTGGCTGCCGGAGGACATGTTGACGGCGGCGCGGATCCAGAAATGGCTGTCGGTCGCCGCGGGCGAGATCGCCTACGGGCCTTGCGCCGCCCGTCTCGTCACTGTCTTCGGCGCCAATTTTCATGCCGATGAGGTGATTGCCCGGGCGCACCGTATTCTCACGCTGGTCGAGGTGGAGCTCTCAGGCCGCGCCTTCCTGCTCGGCGACAATCCGACGATCGCCGATATCGCGCTTTACAGCTACATCGCCAATGCGCCGGAGGGCAATGTCGACACCTCGCCCTATCAGGCCGTGCGCGCCTGGCTTGCCCGCATCGAGGCGCTGCCCGGCTTCGTCGGCTTCCGCAGGACGAAGATCGGCCTGGCCGCATAAAGATCCATCCCCGGTCGAAAATCGCGCCCGAAAGGAGGCCGTGATGCTGGAGCAATCAGGAGAGGATGCGGTATCGCCCTGGCATCAGGGTGAACTCGCAATGCAGCGCAGCCTCGGCGTCGTCGAACGCATGGACGGGCCGGGGCGGAATTTTGTTCGCAAGGCGATGCCCGAGCAGCATCGCGCCTTCTTTCCGATGTTGCCTTTCGTCGTGCTCGGCACGGTCGATGCGAAGGGCGACGTCTGGGCGACGGTGCGGGCCGCGCAGCCGGGTTTCATGTCGTCGCCGGACCCTGAGACGCTTGAGATCCGCCTGCCGCGCGAGCCTGCCGATCCCGCCGATGCCGGCATGGAGGATGGCGCTGCCGTCGCGATGCTCGGCATTCAGCTAGAGACCCGGCGGCGCAACCGGCTGAATGGCGTCATCCGCAGGACCGATGCCGGCGCCTTCCGCCTGCGCGTCGGCCAGAGCTTCGGCAATTGCCCGCAATATATCCACCCGCGCGCCGCCGCCTTCGTCCGCGACCCCAATGTGCCGACAGCGCTGCCGCCGCTGCATTCCCGTGAGCTCGACGATCGCGCGCGGCGGATGGTCGAGGATGCCGATACGTTTTTTGTCGCCTCCTATGTCGACCGTGAGAATGGCGAGCGGCAGGTCGACGTCTCCCATCGCGGCGGCTATGCCGGCTTCGTGCATCTCGGCGCCGATGGCGCCCTAACCGTCCCCGACTTTGCCGGCAATCGTTTCTTCAACACGCTCGGCAATTTCCTGGTCAATCCGAAGGCCGGGCTGGTCTTCATCGATTTCGAAACCGGCGACATGCTGCAGATGACCGGCAAAGTCGAGGTGCTGCTCAATTCGCCAGACGTCGCCGCCTTTCCCAAGGCGGAAAGGCTGTGGCGTTTCACGCCCGAAGACATCGTGCTTCGCCCGGATGCCCTGCCGCTGCGGTGGAGCCGTCGCACCGATGTCTAAGCTCCTCGATCGCCGCCCGATGCAGAGTTGCAAAATGTGTACCGTTCGGTAAACTGATAACCATTCAGTACAGGAGATACCATGTCCAGCCTCGTTCCGCCTTTCACCCTGGAGACCGCCACGCAGAAAGTCCGCCTCGCCGAGGACGGTTGGAACAGCCGCGACCCCGAGCGCGTCTCGCTCGTCTACACGCCGGACAGCCGCTGGCGGAACCGCGCCGAATTCATCACCGGCCGCGCCGAAATCGTCGCTTTTCTCACGCGCAAATGGGCCAAGGAGCTGGACTACCGGCTGATCAAGGAGATCTGGGCCTTCACCGACAACCGCATTGCCGTGCGCTTTGCCTATGAATGGCACGATGACAGCGGCAACTGGTTCCGCTCCTACGGCAATGAGAACTGGGAATTCGATGCAGCCGGCTTGATGCAGCGCCGTTTTGCCTGCATCAACGATCTGCCGATCCAGGAATCGGAGCGCAAATACCACTGGCCGCTCGGCCGACGTCCGAACGATCATCCCGGTCTGACTGAGCTTGGCCTCTAGAGCAGGAAGAATTCAAGCCGGTGAAGACCGTCTATGAACGCGCCGACATCGTGCCGCTGCTTGCGGAAATCTTCCGTGAGCTCGGCTATGAGGGCGCCACGCTTAGCCGCATCACCGAACGCACCGGCATCGGCAAGGGCAGCCTTTATCACTTCTTCCCGGGCGGCAAGGAAGAGATGGCCGGCGCCGTGCTCGCCGATATCGATGCTTGGTTCGAACAGGCGGTCTATCGGCCGCTGCGACATGACGATGCCCGTCAGGCGATCGCCGCGATGTGGACCAATGTAAATGACTACTTCCGCTCCGGCCGCCGCATCTGCCTTGTCGGCGCCTTCGCGCTTGACGACACCCGCGAACGGTTTTCCGCGGCGATCGGCGACTATTTCATCCGCTGGATCGACGCGTTGCGTTCGGCGCTGATGCGGGCCGGCTGTACTGAATGGGAGGCGCAGACGCTGGCCGAGGAGGGCGTCTGCGGCATTCAAGGGGCGCTGGTGCTGTCGCGCGCGCTCGCAGATGAAACGGTCTTCTCCCGGGCGCTGGAGACGCTGGCGAAGCGGCTTGAGGCCGAGACGCGATGAAGACAGCCCTTACATCCGCGCCGCTTTGCCTGTATTTCTCAGCGCTGCTGTTGGGGCTGCCGGGTCGGGCGGATGTTCTCGCGTTCAAGGCGAATCTGGCGCCACTCGTTTTCCATCTGGTCGACCACGTGCTGGGGAATGGTGGTCTGGGTATTGGCAGGCGTCTGCATCGGAAGTCTCCTCTTGTGGTGGTAAGGCTTCAGGGCGAGAAAATGCATTGCACAAGACAAAAGCCGTGTAAATCAGGGGCTTAGACACTTCAAACGATTAAGTTGATTTTAATCGATTAAGACGGTTTTAACCACGAGGCTCACGGGAAGCGCGGTATGGTTGTCCACATGGATCGGACGTTCTTTTTTGATGCGGTGCGCGAGGAGCTCTTCAAAGGAGATCTAACTCAGCCTCAGGTAGTGGGTATCGCGGCGATTCTCGACGCCTGGGAAAGGCGGTTCGCGCAGGCCGACCGCCGATGGCTCGCCTATATCCTCGCAACCGCTTATCACGAGACCGCCTATACGATGCAGCCGGTCCGCGAGACGCTGGCTGAAAGCGATGCCCGCGCCGTCGAGATCCTGGAGGCAGCCTATGCCGCGGGCCGGCTCTCCTGGGTAAAGACGCCCTACTGGCGGCCGGACGAGGATGGCCGCTGCTGGCTCGGGCGCGGTCTGGTGCAGCTTACCCATAAGCGGAATTACGAGGCGATGAGCGGGCTGACGGGCATCGATCTCGTTGCCGATCCCGACCGGGCGATGGAGATGGATGCGGCGGTGACGATCCTGATCGAAGGCATGCTGCAGGGCTGCTTTACCGGCCACAAACTCGCCGATCACCTGAACGCGACGACCGAGGACTGGGTCAATGCGCGCCGCATCGTCAACGGCACCGACCGGGCCGAGAAGCTCGCGGGCTACGCCGTGGTATTCAATTCTGCGATGCGTCCGGATGCCGCGCCGGGCAGGTCGCGCGGTTGAAGGCCAGGGGCGCACATGGTATCGCGCGGGCCGACCTCTGAAATCTGACAGGAGCTTCCGTGTGATCCGCCACATCGTCTTCTTCACCGTGCAGGAAGAACATCTGGAGGAGGTGAGGGCCGGGCTTTCGATCCTGACCGCCATTCCGCATGCGCGGCTGCTGGAAATCGGCACCAATGTGAAGACCGATCAGCTGGGCACCGAGATCGATCTCGTCGTCTATGGCGAATTCGACGATGAAGCGGCTCTTGCCGCCTATAAGGCGCATCCCGATTATCAGCGCTCGATCGAGCGTGTGCGGCCGCTGCGGGAGAAGCGCATCGCCGCGGACTACGACAGCCGCGCAGCGGTGACGCGGCCACTCTGAATCGGAAGGCTGTCGACTTCCTGCCATTGTTTCCCTGAAACTTCAAAGGGATAAGCAGTTTTTCGGACACGCGGCGATGGATGTCGAATGCAGCCGTAAGCCACCGGACCCAACTCTCGAAAAATCGGCGGCAAAGGATTCAAAGATTCGTCAAACGCGACTGATCACTCGTCAGAGGAAACCGCTTCCATTCCAGGCTTCATGAAACGGCCGGGCTCGACTGCGATGCCCGCGCGCCGCGCATCAGAGCCATCAGCATCAGCACGAAGGTCAGCGACAAGGCCGCGAGGACGGCCGCGGCGAAAAGCGCCGGGCCGATGCCGGCGCGGTCGAGGATGGCGGTGAAGACGACCGGGGCGATCGCATTGGCCAGGTTCTGCGGCAGCGACAGCCGGGCCGATTGCAGGCCGAATTCGCGCAGCGAAAACACCGCTAGCGGCAGAAGCGCGCGGGCGACGGCCATGACGCCGGAGCCGAAGCCATTAAGCAGGACGAAGGTGACGAGCAGCGGCGTCGACGGACCGGCGGCCAGCATCATCAGGAAACTCATCAGCATCAGGCCGATGCCCATGGCGGCGCTGAGGACGGGGTTGCCGCGCCGTCCGAGCAGCATGTCGAGGAAGCGCGCCGAGATGCCGAGCACGCCGCGGGCCGAGCCGAGCTGCAGCGCGAAGGCCGGCGTCGCGCCGGACTGGCGGAAGATCTCGAGCAGCGAGGGCGAGATGCCGAAGGTGACGAAGGTGGTAAGGGTCGTCGCCGCGGCGATCAGCAGGAAGGCCTTGCGCTGTGCCGCCTTCGACAGCGGCACCGGGGCGATGTCGGCTGTGGCGCCGTCGACATGGCTTGCGATCGGCTTCGGCAGGGCGAAAAGATGCAGCGGCAGGCAGACAAAGAATTGCAGGCCTGCGCAGATCAGGAAGGTGAGGCGCCAGCCGACGGCTTCGTGGAGCAGGCTGAGGATCGGCCAGAAGATGGCGCTCGAAAGCCCGGTGAACAGCATCAATATGGCGATGACGCGCTTGCCGTTCATCCCTTCACGCTCGACGACGGCGGTATAGGCCGGCGCCGACAGGCCGAGCGCGCCGCCGACGCCGATCACGATCCAGGCGGCGGCGTAGAGAATGACGCCGTCGGCGGCGGCAAGCAGACAGAGGCCGAGGGCAAAGGTCAAGGAAGCCGCCGAAAGCACCCGGGCGGCGCCGTAACGGCCGAGCCAGCGGCCGGTCGCCGGGCCGACGATGGCGCTGACCAACATCATGATCGTCAGGCCGGCAAACGCCACCTCGTTCGCCATGCCGAGATCGGGCGCCACGATGCGGCCCATCACGCCGAGCATGTCGAAGGTCGTACCCCAGCCGATCAGCTGGGTGATGGCGAGCACGAAGACCGTCTGCGCCGAGCGGAAGCGGAGGGAGTTTGGCATTGGTGCTGAAATGGCCTGAATGCGGGAGCCGCAAGGACATAACAGTTTCGATCGGTCGGTAAAAGCTGCGATTGCAATTCCCGGCAGCCCGCCGCGCGCCGGCTTGACCCGAGCGTCCCCGTCCAGCCCGCCGTCTGTGCCTGGGCCGAAGACTTTTATTCCATGTGTAGAAGGCCGCTGCGGCATCGGTTTTCAGCAGCGGAGACCGGCTGTCGCCAGCAGTCAAGAACGGTTCTAAACACCCTGTATTACAGCGCATTCATTTGCCATTCAGGTCACGTGAGTACATAGTCGCAGCAAGTTGGAACTACCCTTGAAAGCATAACACATGGCCTTTCCTCTGAGCGTCGCAGTAGTGGCCGCCGGGCTGGTGGTATCGGCGCCCTCATCGGACGGCGCGGGCACCCTCGTCCTGCGCGTGGCAGGCGATTGCAGCGCTGCCGCAGCCCAGGTCGTCGAGCAGACGGGCGGCCAGCTCCTGTCCGTGCAACCGGTGGGCGATAGTTGTATCATCACCGTTCTGGTGTCGGGCAACGGCCAACGTCCGCGCAAGGTAACGGTAAAGGTTCCGATGTAGGCGGAATCGGTCTATTCAGAACATGATCGATTTGAAGCGGACGAAGGCGGACCGATGCGCATCCTGGTAATCGAAGACGACGTCAACCTGAACCGGCAGCTGACCGACACGCTGAAGGAGGCGGGCTATGTCGTCGACCAGGCGTTCGACGGCGAGGAGGGTCATTTCCTCGGCGATACCGAACCCTATGACGCCATCATCCTCGATATCGGCCTGCCGGAGATGGACGGCGTCACCGTGCTCGAAAAATGGCGCGGCGCCGGCCGCGGCATGCCGGTTTTGATCCTGACGGCGCGCGACCGCTGGAGCGACAAGGTCGCCGGCATCGACGCCGGCGCCGACGATTACGTCACCAAGCCTTTCCATGTCGAGGAAGTTCTGGCGCGCATCCGGGCGCTGATCCGGCGCGCTGCCGGGCATGCCTCCTCCGAGATCGTCTGCGGGCCGGTGCGGCTCGACACCAAATCCTCCAAGGCGACGGTCAACGGCACGGCGCTGAAATTGACCTCGCACGAATATCGCCTGCTCGCCTATCTCATGCATCACATGGGCGAGGTCGTCTCGCGCACCGAACTGGTCGAGCACATGTACGATCAGGATTTCGACCGCGATTCCAACACGATCGAGGTCTTCGTCGGCCGTCTGCGCAAGAAGATGGGCGTCGACCTGATCGAAACGGTGCGCGGTCTCGGCTACCGCATCCAAGCGCCGAAACATGCGAATTAAGTCGCTCACCGCACGTGTGCTGCTGCTGACCACGGTCTGGTCGACGGTGGCCCTGGTGGTGATCGGCCTGCTAATCTCGACGCTCTACCGCAAGAGCGCCGAACGCGGCTTCCAGGATCTCTTGCGGGCGCAGCTCTATAACGTCATCAATTCGGTGACGATCGGCGATCAGGGAGCGTTGAGCGGTAGTCCGCAGCTCGGCGACCTGCGCTTTGCCCAGCCGAAGACCGGCTGGTACTGGGTGGTGGAGCCGCTCGGCACCTATACGACGGCGCCGCTGGTCTCGCCCTCGCTCGGCTCAGCGCTCATTCCCGTTCCCTCCGTCGTCGAGGCGCCCTTCGACAAGAATTACGAACGCTACTACCAAGTGACGGACGCCTCGGGGAACCGCGTGCAGGTCGCCGAAACCGAAGTGGTGCTCGACACCGACGGGCGTGCGGCGCGCTTCCGCGTCACCGGCAATGTCGACGTCGTCGAGGACGATGTGCGCACCTTTTCCCACAGCCTCTATCTGGCGCTTGCCGGCTTCGGCGTCGGCAGCCTGATCGTCAATGCGCTGGCGATTCTCTACGGCCTGAAGCCGCTCGACAAGGCGCGCGCCGCCCTGGAGCGCATCCGCGCCGGCGAGAGCGAGCAGTTGAAGGGCGATTTCCCGCGCGAAATCCTGCCGCTCGCCAACGAGGTGAACGCGCTGATCGACAGCAACCGCCGCATCGTCGAGCGGGCGCGCATGCAGGTCGGCAATCTCGCCCATTCGCTGAAGACGCCGATTGCCGTTCTTTTGAACGAGGCCCGCGTTCTGGAAAAATCCCATGGCGAATTGGTGCGCAGCCAGGCGGAATCGATGCAGGGGCAGGTGCAGTCCTATCTCAACCGGGCCCGCATCGCCGCGCAGCGCGAATCCGTGCTCGCGCGCACCGATGCCGAGCCGGCGCTCGAACGGCTGGTGCGCGTCATGCGCCGGCTGAATGTCGACACTGAATTCGATCTCGTCGTCTCGCCGCCGCATCTGGCCGTCGCCATGGAACAGCAGGATCTCGAGGAGACGGTCGGCAATCTCCTGGAAAATGCGGCGCGATTCGCCAAGAGCAAGGTCCGGCTTTCGGCCGTCGAGGCCGGCGAGGACGTCAAGGGAGCAGAGGTGAGCGCGCGCCGTCATTGGGTGGAGCTCGCCGTCGAGGACGACGGGCCGGGATTGGAGCCCGACCAGATCCGCGAGGCGCTGAAGCGCGGCCGCAGGCTCGATGAAAGCAAGCCCGGAACCGGGCTCGGCCTATCGATCGTCACCGAGATTTCCAACGAATACCAGGGACGCCTCGAGCTGTCCCGTGGCGAATGGGGCGGGCTGAAGGCGAAGCTTATCCTGCCCGGCGTCACAAAGGATGTTGCATGACCAACTGCTTGATGTCACAAGGATAGTGGCAAATGTATAGCATGCTTTGCCTTAATGCTGACACGGGGACGCTGCACTTCGATCGGCTGAAATTGACCTCTGATCGTGGTTCGACGCAATGATTCTACGCTCGCAAGGCATGATCGTTTCCACTTTGCTTCTCGCCGTCGCGCTCACCGGCTGCACGACGACGAAGAGCGCTGCTTCGCGCGGCATTTTTTCCAGCAAACCCTCGGCATCGGCCGCCTTTATCACCGCGCTGCAGGGCGGCATTGTCGGCCGCAGCGGCGTCAGCTTGAGCGACAGCGACAAGCAAAGGGCGCTCGAGGCGGAATACCGGGCGCTGGAAGGGGCAGCCGCCGGCCAGCCCGTGGTCTGGAGCGGCAAGGAGGTCACCGGCAAGGTGGTGGCGGCAGCACCCTACCAGGTCGGCTCGCAGAATTGCCGACAATATACCCATACGCTGACGGTCGACGGCAAGGACACCGTGGCGCGAGGCGCTGCCTGCCGCAACGACGACGGCAGCTGGTCGCCGCTCGGTTAAGGTCTAATGCATGGCGCCCGGAAGTTGCAGCGGTTCCCGGACAACGACAGGCATAAAAACAAAGAGCGAAAGCGCGTCGCATGCATTAAATTTGATGTGACGCGCTTTAAGCCTGCTGAATTGCGGCGAATAGCCTCAAATCTTCGTCATTCCGGCTTTGGCAGTTGGAATGGGCGCGCGCTTCACGTATTTGGGCCGCTATGCTGTTCTGGATTCTCGTTGCCGTTCTGACGGCAGCCGTCGCCGTCATTCTGCTTTACCCCCTTCTGCGTGGCGCGAAGGCGGCGGAGAACAGACGTGCCGGCGAGGCGGCGGTCTATCGCGACCAGCTGTGCGAACTCGACCGCGATCTTGCCGGCGGGCTGATCACACCTGAGGAGGCCGATTATGCCAGGGCCGAGATCGGCCGGCGGCTGATCGCCGTCTCCGCTGGCGAGCCGGAGGCGACGCCCAAACCCGCACGACATCACCGTGTCACTGAAGCCTTCGTTCTCCTGCTCCTGCCGGTGCTCGGGCTCTGTCTTTACTTGACGACGGGCAGGCCGGATCTGCCCGCGCAGCCGCTGGATGCGCGGCTGGAAAACCCCGGCAATGACGTGGCGATGCTGATTGCCAAGGCGGAACGGCACCTGGCCGAGAACCCCGATGACGGCAAGGGCTGGGATGTGCTGGCGCCGATCTATGTCCGCACGATGCGGGTCAACGATGCTGTGGTCGCCTATCGCAACGCGATCCGGCTTCTCGGCCCGAGCCCGATCCGGCTCGACGGGCTTGCTGAGACGCTGATGGCGGTCTCCGACGGCGTGGTGACGGAGGAGGCGCGTCAGACGCTGGAACAGTCGCTGACGCTGGAACCCGACAATCCGCGTGCCCGCTTCTATGTCGCGCTCAGCATGGAACAGGCCGGACGGACCGACGAGGCGCGCCGAGCCTTCGAAGCGCTGGCGCAGCAATCGCCTGCCGATGCGCCCTGGCTGCCCCTGGTCAATGAACATATCGCCAAGAATGGCGGCGCGGCTGCCCAGCCTTTGGCGCCTGGCGGACCAACGTCGGAAGACGTGGCGGCGGCCGAAAACATGAATGCCGGCGATCGGCAGCAGATGATCCGCGGCATGGTCGAAAGCCTCGACGCCAAGCTGAGCGCCGAACCCAACAATTTCGAGGGATGGATGCGGCTCGTCCGCTCCTACGCCGTATTGAACGATAAGGATCGCGCAGCCGACGCCCTGAAGCGCGGGCTTGCGGCCTTTCCGCCGGCGGGTGAACAGGGCCGGCAATTGCTGGCGCTTGCCAGGGAACTTGGCATAGCCACGGAGGGAATGACGCAATGACGCGCAAGCAGAAGCGCCTTGCGGTGATCGCGGGCGGGATGGGTTTCATCCTTGCGGCGGTGCTGTTGGTGATGTTCGCCTTCAGCCAGTCGGTGGCCTATTTCTACATGCCGGCGGATCTGGCGAAGACCCCGGTGGCACCGGAAACCCGCATCCGGCTCGGCGGGCTGGTGGGGGCGGGCAGCGTCGTGCGCGGCGCCGGCTCGACGGTGGAATTTGCCGTCACCGACGGCAGCGCCAATGCGGTCAAGGTCCAATATACCGGCATCCTTCCGGATCTGTTCCGCGAGGGCCAGGGTGTGGTCACCGAGGGCATGTTCAGCGCCGGCAGCAACGTCTTTGTCGCCGACACCGTACTCGCCAAGCATGACGAGACCTATATGCCGAAGGAGGTCGCCGACCGGCTGAAGGCACAGGGCCTGTGGCAGGAAGGCCAAGGAGGACAAGGCCAGGGGCAGGAGGCGAAGGCGACGCCATGATCATCGAGATCGGCCATTACGCCCTGGTGCTGGCGCTGGCGACGGCGCTGATCGTCTCGATCGTGCCTGTGATCGGCGCCCGCCGCCATGACCGGGCGATGATAGATGTGGCGACCTCCGGCTCGCTGGCGATGTTTGCGCTCGTTGTCTTTGCCTTCGCCGTCTTGACCTATGCCCATGTCGTCTCTGACTTCTCGGTCGAGAATGTCTGGGAGAATTCGCATTCGCTGGTGCCGCTGATCTACAAATATTCCGGCGTCTGGGGCAATCACGAGGGATCGATGCTGCTCTGGCTTTTGATCCTGACGCTGTTCAGCGCGCTGGTCGCCGTCTTCGGCCGCAACCTGCCGGAGACGCTGAAGGCCAATGTGCTGGCCGTGCAGGCCTGGATCTCGCTCGCCTTCACCCTGTTCATCCTTTTGACCTCCAATCCCTTCCTGCGGCTCGATCCGGCCCCGGCCGAGGGCCGCGACCTCAATCCGGTGCTGCAGGATATCGGTCTCGCCATCCACCCGCCGCTGCTCTATCTCGGCTATGTCGGCTTTTCCGTCTGCTTCTCCTTTGCTGTTGCGGCTCTCCTTGAAGGCAGGATCGATGCCGCCTGGGCGCGCTGGGTCCGGCCCTGGACGCTGGCCGCCTGGACCTGTCTGACATTAGGCATCGCCATGGGCTCCTACTGGGCCTATTACGAGCTCGGCTGGGGCGGCTGGTGGTTCTGGGATCCGGTGGAAAACGCCTCGTTCATGCCGTGGCTGGCCGGCACGGCGCTGTTGCATTCGGCCCTCGTCATGGAAAAGCGCGAGGCGTTGAAGATCTGGACGGTGCTGCTGGCCATCCTCACCTTCTCGCTGTCGCTGATGGGCACCTTCCTGGTGCGCTCCGGGGTGCTGACCTCGGTGCATGCCTTTGCCAGCGATCCCTCCCGCGGCGTCTTCATCCTTTGTATCCTGCTGATCTTCATCGGCGGAGCGCTGTCGCTGTTTGCCCTGCGGGCGCCGAAGCTTGCGGCCGGCGGGCTGTTTGCGCCGATCTCGCGCGAGGCGGCGCTGGTTCTCAACAATCTGATCCTGACGGTCGCCTGCGGCACGGTCCTGACCGGCACGCTCTATCCGCTGCTCTTAGAGACGCTAACCGGCGACAAGATCTCCGTCGGCCCGCCTTTCTTCAACCTCACCTTCAGCCTGCTGATGGCGCCGCTGCTCGTCATCGTGCCGTTCGGGCCGCTGCTTTCCTGGAAGCGCGGCGATCTGCTCGGCGCCCTGCAGCGGCTCTATCTCGTCGCGGCTCTCGCCTTCGCCGCCGCCGTCATCCTCTTCTACATCGAGCATGGCGGGCCGGTGCTCTCGGTGCTCGGGCTGGCGGCCGGGCTGTTCCTGATCCTCGGCGCCATTGCCGATCTCTGGTGTCGCGCCGGCATCGGCAAAGTAGCCGGAAGCATCGCCTGGCGCCGTCTGACTGGCCTGCCGCGTTCGGCCTTCGGCACCGCGCTTGCCCATGCCGGCCTCGGCGTCAGCGTGCTCGGCATCGTCGCCGTCACCACCTTCCAGAGCGAACATGTCGTCGAGATGAAGCCGGGCCAGGTGGTCGAGGCCGGCGGCTACAGCCTGGAGTTCGACGGCATGCGGCCGGCAAGGGGACCGAACTATAGCGAGGAGCGCGGCCACTTCACCATCCGGCGCGCCGGGGTTGCGGTCGCCGACACCTGGTCGGCCAAGCGCCTCTATACCGCCCGGCAGATGCCGACGACCGAGGCCGGCATCCTGACCTTCGGCCTCAGCCAGCTCTATGTCTCGCTGGGCGACGCCACCACCGACGGCGGCATCGTCGTGCGCATCTGGTGGAAGCCGTTCATCCTGTGCATCTGGGGCGGCGCCCTGATCATGGCCGCCGGCGGCCTCGTCTCGCTCTCCGACCGCCGCCTGCGCGTCGGCGCCCCGCGCAGGAAGGCCAAGGCAAAACCCGCGCAGCCTGCAATGGAGCCGGCAGAATGACGGGCGCCTCCTCCTTCTCCTCATTCCGGTCCTCGGGCTTGACCCGAGGATCGTCAGCAGGAATCCAGCGCGCCCAAGTCCTTGGGCGCAGGAGACTCGTTGAGTGGCGGTATACCTTCATTCACGGCGCGGACGCGCCGTGGCCGGATTCCTGTGACATCCCTCGGGCGAAGCCCTGAGGACACAGGGATGAGGGAAGAGAAGTTTGGCGTACACCGAATATATCGTCCGTTCTCTCCCAACTCCTCATCATTCTCTTCATCCTCTTCACGCCCTTCTCCGCCTTCGCCGTCAATCCCGACGAAGTGCTGGCCGATCCGGCGCTGGAGGCGCGTGCCCGGACCCTTTCGGCCGAACTGCGCTGCATGGTCTGTCAGAACCAGTCGATCGACAACTCCAATGCCGAGCTGGCGAAAGACCTGCGCCTCTTGGTGCGCGAGCGCATCAAGGACGGCGACAGCGACGAGGAAGTGCTGGACTACATCGTCTCGCGCTACGGCGAATTCGTGCTGCTGAAGCCGCGGTTCAATCCGAAGACGGTGCTGCTCTGGGGCGCGCCGGTGCTGCTGGTGCTGGCCGGCGGGCTGTCACTGCTGGTCTTTGCGCGCCGGAGGGCTGGCAAGCCGACGGGAAGCAAGCTGACGGCGGAAGAACAGGCGAGGCTGAACGAGCTTCTCAAGAAATAACAACCCGTCGAGCCGGCGAATATTTCCGCATCCTTTGGACCCCCCAGGGAAGGGCCCGGCGCAGTAACGGCCAGAAATATTCCAACATTACCAATTTTTCATTGACCGGACAGTTCGCAGTAAGGTGCGCCATCCTATATCTTCAGTTATCGACTGATCCGGCGCTGCCGGTCTGAAGATCTAAGAACAAGAGAAGGTGCTCCAATGCTGAAGAATTTCAACGGACGTCCGTCCCTCGCCACTGTGCTCAAGGCTTCTACCGTTGCCGGTATCGCTGCCGCTGTGCTCGCAACCGGCGTTCCGCTCGAAATCACCCGGTCTTATGCCGAAGCCGTCAAGGTTCAGGCGCCTGCCGTTCCGAGCTTCGCCAATGTCGTCGATGCCGTTTCGCCCGCCGTGGTGTCCGTTCGTGTGGAAAACCGCGTCAATCCCGTCGCCGACAACAATGACGGCTTCTCCTTCGATTTCAATGGCCGCGGCTTTGACGACCTGCCTGATGATCATCCGCTGAAGCGCTTCTTCCGGCAGTTCGGCCAGGATCCGAACGACCAGCAGGGTGGCCATCAGCGGCGCTTCGGCCAGAACGGCCCCGGTGGCCCGGGCGGCCCGAATGGTCCCGGCAAGGGCCGTCTGCGTCCGGTCGCTCAGGGCTCCGGCTTCTTCATCTCCGAGGACGGCTACATCGTCACCAACAACCACGTCGTTTCCGACGGGCAGGCCTTCGTCGCCGTTATGAATGACGGCACCGAGCTTGATGCCAAGCTGATCGGCAAGGATCCGCGCACCGACCTCGCCGTCCTTAAGGTCGACGGCAAGGGCAGGAAGTTCACCTATGTCAACTGGGCCGACGACAACAACGTCCGCGTCGGCGACTGGGTCGTCGCCGTCGGCAATCCCTTCGGCCTCGGCGGCACGGTCACGGCAGGCATCGTCTCGGCTCGCGGCCGCGACATCGGCTCCGGCCCCTATGATGATTACCTGCAGGTGGATGCGGCCGTGAACCGCGGCAACTCAGGCGGTCCGACCTTCAACCTCAGCGGCGAAGTCGTCGGCATCAACACCGCGATCTTCTCGCCGTCCGGCGGCAGCGTCGGCATCGCCTTCGCCATTCCCGCCTCGACCGCCAGGGATGTCGTCGCCGATCTGATGAAGGACGGCCAGGTTTCGCGCGGCTGGCTGGGTGTCCAGATCCAGCCGGTGACCAAGGATATCGCCGAATCCATTGGCCTTTCCGAGCCGAGCGGCGCCCTCGTCGTCGCCCCACAGGCCGGATCGCCGGGCGACAAGGCCGGCATGAAGGCCGGCGACGTCGTCACCGCCCTGAACGGTGAAACGATCAAGGATGCGCGGGATCTCAGCCGCCGCATCGGCGCGATGCAGCCGGGCAGCAAGGTCGAGCTTTCGGTCTGGCGCGCCGGCAAGGCGCAGTCCCTGACCGTCGAACTCGGCACGCTGCCGGCCGACCAGAAGGAGGCGTCCGCCGATGACAACAACCAGCCGCAGCAGCCCGAGGCGCCGGCGTCCGAAAAGGCGCTCGCCGATCTCGGCCTGACGGTCGGTCCTTCCGATGACGGCAAGGGCCTGGCGATCACCGGCATCGACCCGGACTCCGACGCCGCCGACAAGGGCATCAAGGAAGGCGAGAAGATCACCTCGGTCAACAACCAGGAAGTCTCCACCCCTGCCGATGTCGTCAAGGTGCTGAACCAGGCCAAGAAGGACGGCCGCACCCGGGCGCTCTTCCAGATTCAGTCGAGCGAAGGAAGCCGTTTCGTCGCTCTGCCGATCAACGGCCAGGGCTGATCCCCGAAAAACGGGAGCCGTGCGGAGGAAACTCCGCACGGCTCGATTGTTCTGATTTTTGAAGGATGATCGCGATGAGCGCCGCTCCGCAGCCAGATGCTTTGAGTCTTGCCGAAACGCAGCCGGTGGGTAATGTCGGCCGCATGAAGATTCTCATCATCGAAGATGATCTCGAAGCCGCGGCCTACCTCACGAAAGCCTTTCGCGAGGCTGGCATTGTCGCCGACCACGCCAGCGACGGTGAGAGCGGCCTGTTCATGGGATCGGAAAATACATATGACGTCATCGTCATCGACCGCATGCTGCCGCGCCGCGACGGTCTCTCCGTTATCAGCGAGCTGCGCCGCAAGGGCATCCACACACCGGTGCTCATCCTCTCCGCGCTCGGCCAGGTCGATGACCGGGTGACCGGTCTTCGTGCCGGCGGCGACGACTACCTGCCGAAGCCCTATGCCTTCAGCGAATTGCTGGCGCGTGTCGAGGTGCTCGGCCGCCGCAAGGGCACGCGGGAGCAGGACGTCGTCTATCGCGTCGGTGATCTTGAACTCGACCGCCTCTCCCACGAGGTGCGCCGCGGCGGCAAGGAAATCCCGCTGCAGCCGCGCGAATTCCGCCTGCTCGAATATCTGATGAAGAATGCCGGCCAGGTGGTGACCCGCACCATGCTGCTCGAAAACGTCTGGGACTACCACTTCGACCCGCAGACAAACGTCATCGACGTCCATGTCTCGCGCCTGCGCTCGAAGATCGAGAAGGACTTCAGCCAGCCGCTCCTGAAAACCATCCGGGGCGCGGGGTATATGATCAAGGACGAGGGATGAGCCGTTTCAGGGTTCTCTTCAAGTCCACCGCAGTCCGCCTCTCGGCACTCTACATCCTGCTTTTCGCCATCTGCGCCGCGACCCTCGTCTTCTATGTGACGGCGATGTCGGAACGGCTGCTGACCGGCCAGATTCGCGATGCCGTCAGGCAGGAGGTGGAGCAGGTGCAGCGTGCCTATGACACCGGGGGCATGAACCTTCTGCTGCGCACGATGGAGCGGCGCGCCCGCCAGCCGGGCGCCAATCTCTATATCATCGCCGGCCCTTCGGGCGATATTCTCGCCGGCAATGTCGCCTCGGTGCAGCCGGGCGTCTTCGAGGAGGTCGGCTGGACCTCGGCCCCCTTCGCTTATCAGCGCTATACGGACGGTGGTGGTGTCGAGCGCCGGCACAAGGCGATCGCCAATATTTTCGTGCTCGACAACGGCTTGAGAATTCTTGTCGGCCGCGACCTTGGCGACCCCGAACGTTTCCGGCTGTTGGTGCGCCAGGCGCTGATGGTGGCTTTGGCGATCATGGGGCTCGGCGCGATCATCATCTGGTTCGGCATTGGCCGCAATGCCCTGAAACGCATCGATCGTATGTCGGATGCGAGCAAGAAGATCATGGCCGGTGATCTTTCGCAGCGCCTGCCGGTCGGCGGTTCCGGCGATGAGTTCGACAGGCTGTCAATGTCTTTGAATACCATGCTGGAGCGCATCGAGAAGCTGAACGAGGGCCTGCGGCAGGTCTCCGACAACATCGCCCACGACCTCAAGACGCCGCTGACGCGGCTGCGCAACAAGGCCGCCGATGCCCTCGATATGACTGACGGCGATACTCGGCGCGTCGCCCTCGAAGGCATCATTTCCGAATCCGACCAGCTGATCCGCACCTTCAACGCGCTGCTGATGATCTCCCGCGTCGAGGCAGGCTCGGTCGCAGCCGAGATGTCGCCGGTCGAGCTGTCGGCCATCGTTTCCGACAGCGCCGAGCTTTACGAGCCGGCGGCGGAAGAGGCCGGGCTTGGCTTGAGCGCCAGCGTCGAACCCGGGATCGAGGTGCAGGGGAATCGCGAGCTGATCGGCCAGGCGATCTTCAATCTGCTCGACAATGCCATCAAATATTCCTCCGATACGGAAGGGGCGGGCGAGGTATCGCTGAGGCTTGCCCGCCGCCCGGACGGCGTCTGCCTGTCGGTGGCCGACCACGGGCCGGGCGTACCGGCCGATCGGCGCGACGACGTGGTAAAGCGCTTCGTCCGCCTCGACGAGAGCCGCTCGAAACCCGGCACGGGGCTCGGGCTTTCACTGGTGGAGGCGGTGATGGAACTGCACAACGGCCGGCTGGAACTCTCCGATACCAATCCCGACAAGCCGGAACAGCGCGGACTGACCGTCAGCATGATCTTCCCGGCCAAGGCCGCCTGAACGGCCCGTGCGCAAACACGATCGGTTGAATCGCGTATTGGCGGTTTGGCGCCGAGACCCTAGTTTAATCCCGATCGAGGAGGCGGGGCCTGTGATTCTGGCGGCCGTTCCTCCGCTCCAAAGCCAGGGAGAGCCTATGCTGACGAAATCGACGCATGGCCTCAAGGACGTCGCCGAAGGGCTGCTGCGTCCGTTGAGCCAGACGGAGTTGAAGCTGGCGCTGAGCGACCTTCAGCAGGCCGGCAAGAGCGAGCCGTCGGTCGCCGCGATGCTGAAGAGCGAAGGGCCACTGCGCGATTTCATCTCCGCCGTGCTGACGCTCTCGCCCTACCTGCGCGAAATCGTCAATCTCGACCCGGCCATTCTCGCCGGCGCCATCACGCAACCCTTGGAGCCGCAGATCGAAGCGCTGATCGCCGAGGCGCGGGACTGCTGGCGGCCGGACGGGGAAGGGGCCGCGCCGGCGGAATCGGCGGTGATGAGCAGACTGCGCATCATCAAGCGCAAGGCCGCCTTCCTCGTTGCACTCGCCGATCTCTCGCGCATCGTCGATGGCCGGGCCACGACCGCCTGGCTAAGCGAGCTCGCCGAAGCCTCTGTCGCCGCTGCGATCGACCATCTGCTGCTGGCGGCGCATGAGAGCGGAAAGGTCAGGCTGCGGGATCCGGCGAAACCGAGCGAGGGCTCGGGGCTGATCGTGCTCGGCATGGGCAAACTCGGCGCCTGCGAGCTCAACTATTCCTCCGATATCGACCTCGTCGTCTTTTTCGACGAACAGGCCGGCATCGTGCCCGACCCCGATGACGCCATCGAGGTGTTCCCGAGGATGATGCGCCGGCTGGTGCGCATCCTGCAGGAGCGCACGGCGGATGGTTACGTCTTCCGCAGCGATTTGCGATTGCGACCCGATCCCGGTTCGACGCCGTTGGCGATTCCGGTCGACGCGGCGATGATCTATTACGAGGGCAGGGGCCAGAATTGGGAGCGAGCGGCCTTTATCAAGGCGCGCGCCGTGGCCGGCGACCTCGTGGCCGGCGGCGAGTTTCTGCGCGGGCTGTCGCCTTTCGTTTTCCGCAAATATCTCGATTACGCTGCGATCGCCGATATCCATTCGATCAAGCGGCAGATCCACGCGCATAAGGGTCACGGCGCGATCGCGGTCAAGGGCCATAATGTCAAGCTCGGGCGCGGCGGCATCCGCGAAATCGAATTCTTCGTCCAGACGCAGCAGCTGATCGCCGGCGGCCGCATGCCGGCGCTGCGCGGCCGGTCGACGGAGGAGACGCTCGGCGAGCTCACCAAGGCGAAATGGATCGATGCGCAGACGCGCGACGAACTGACGGAGGCCTACTGGTTCCTGCGTGACGTCGAGCATCGCATCCAGATGGTGCGCGACGAGCAGACCCACCTTCTGCCGGAGACCGACGCCGACCTCAAGCGCATCGCCTTCATGATGGGCTTTTCCGACACGCCGAGTTTTTCCGAACGGCTGGTCGGCGTGCTGAAGACGGTGGAGCGGCGGTATGCCCGCCTCTTCGAGCAGGAGAGCAGGCTTTCCGCCGAAACCGGAAACCTCGTCTTCACCGGCCAGGGCGATGACCCGGATACGCTCAAGACCTTGAAGAAGCTCGGTTTCACCAGGCCGTCCGACATTTCCCGCATCATCCGTACCTGGCATTACGGCCGTTACCGCGCGACGCAATCGGTGGAGGCGCGTGAGAGACTGACGGAGCTGGCGCCAGAGCTCCTGCGCGTCTTCGGCGAAAGCAAGCGCGCCGACGAGGCGCTGCTGCGTTTCGACAGTTTCATCTCCGGCCTTCCGGCCGGCATTCAACTCTTCTCGCTGCTCGGCAGCAATCCGGCGCTCCTGTCGCTGATCGTCAACATCATGTCCTCGGCACCCCGGCTGGCCGAGGTGATCGCCGCCAAGCCGCATGTCTTCGACGGCATGCTCGATCCCGGCCTGATGGCTGAGCTGCCGACGCGCGACTATCTCGACGAACGCCTGAAGGGCTCGCTAGTCCAGGCGCGCCATTATGAGGAGGTGCTCGACCGGCTGCGCATCTTCGCCGCCGAACAGCGCTTCCTGATCGGCATCCGCCTGCTCACCGGCGCCATCAACGGCGCAATGGCCGCCCGCGCCTTCACCCATCTCGCCGATCTCATCATCGCAGCCGCGCTCGACGCCGTGATCGGCGAAATGCGGGTCGCACACGGCGACTATCCGGGCGGGCGAATCGCCATATCAGGCATGGGCAAGCTCGGCAGCTTCGAGCTGACAGCGGGCTCCGATATCGACCTGATCCTGCTCTATGATTATGACGACGCCGCCTCCGAATCCGACGGGCCGAAGCCGCTCGACGCGACGCGCTACTTCACCCGCATCACCCAGAGGCTGATCGCCGCCTTGTCGGCGCCGACCGCCGAAGGCGTGCTCTATGAGGTCGACATGCGGCTGCGTCCCTCCGGCAACAAGGGGCCCGTCGCCACCCGCATCAATGCCTTCGGCAAGTATCAGCGCGAGGAGGCCTGGACCTGGGAGCATATGGCGCTCAGCCGCGCCCGGCTGATCTCAGGCGATGACAGCCTGATCGCCGAAACGGAGCATGTCATCCGCGAGGTGCTGTCGGCCGGTCGCGACATCGCCAAGGTCACGGATGACGTCGCCGAGATGCGCGAATTGATCGAAACGGAAAAGCCGCCTTCCGGCCCCTGGGACCTGAAACTGATCCCCGGCGGCGTCGTCGATCTCGAATTCATCGCCCAATACCTGGTGCTGATCGCTCCGGCCAGGGGTGTCGACGTTGCGGTCAGCGGCAAGAGCACCGGCGAGGCTCTGAAGCTGCTCGGCGACCGGCTGATGGCCGCGGACGATCTCGACACCTGCCTGGAAGCCTTCGCGCTCTATACCAGCCTGTCGCAACTAATTCGTCTCTGCATCGACGGCGAGTTCGATCCGAACGAAGCACCTGCCGGCCTCGTCGAACTCGTCTGCCGCGCCGGCGACTGCCCCGATATCAGGACGCTGGAGGGGGAGGTGAAACGGCTCTCGAAGGCGGTTCGGAAGATTTTTCAGAGTGTGGTTAAAGCCTAAACATCATCCGGAATGCGCAGCGAGATCACCGTGCCCACCGCTTCGCGCGAGCGGATCTTCATGCGGCCGCCATGCAGGGCGGTCAGCGAACGTGAAATGGCAAGCCCGAGGCCGGAGCCGCCCTTGCTCTTGGCGTACTGGCTCTGCACCTGTTCGAAGGGCTGGCCGATCTTCGACAGCGCCGAGCGTGGGATGCCGATGCCGGTATCGGCGATGGTGACGGTGACGGCGCCGTCGACGCGGCGTGTGCGCACCGCGATGCGGCCGCCATTGTCGGTGAACTTGACCGCATTGGAGAGCAGGTTGAGCAGCACCTGTTTCATCGCCCGGCGGTCAGCTGTCAGCGTCAGGCCGGAGGAGATGCGCTGCTCGATAACGATGTTCTTTTCGGCCGCCGGAATGGCGGTGAAGCGCAGGCTTTCCTCGATCAGCGGCACGAGGTCGATGCGCTCGCAATGCAGCCTGAGATGGCCGGCCTCGATCTTCGACATGTCGAGGATGTCGTTGATGACGTTGAGCAGATGTTTGCCGCTGTCGTGGATATCGCGGGCATATTCGTCGTATTTCAGCGAGCCGAGCGGCCCGAACATCTGGTTCTGCAGGATTTCGGAGAAGCCGAGAATGGCGTTCAGCGGCGTGCGAAGCTCATGCGACATGTTGGCGAGGAATTCCGACTTCGCCTTGTTGGCGGCCTCGGCGCGTTCCTTCTCCGCCTGGTAGTTGGCGTTGGCGGTCGAAAGCTCGGCCTTCTGGATCTCCAGCGTCTGGCGCGAAGCGGAAAGATCGCCGATCGTCGCCATCAGCCGGCGTTCGGATTCCCGCAGCCGCTCCTGATGGCGTTTCATCAGCGTGATGTCGGTTCCGACCGACACCCTGCCGCCGTCGCGGGTGCGCCGCTCGTTGATTTGCAGCCAGCGCTCGTCGGCCAGTTGCACCTCCGTCGTGCGCGAATAGCCGGAGCCGTCGGCATCGGCGATCCGGCGCTCGATGACCGGGCGGGCGGCGGCGGCATTGACGATCGAGCGCTCAGTGCCGGGCACCAGCACGCTGTCCGGCAGCCCGTAAGCCTGCTGGAAATGCGTGTTGCACATGACGAGCCGGTCGTTCTTGTCCCAGAGCACGAAGGCTTCCGAGGTGCATTCGATAGCGTCGGCGAGCCGCTGGTCGGCTTCCGCGTAGCGCTGGGCGAGCCGGTGCTGTTCGGTCACGTCCATGGCGATGCCGATCAGGTGCATGCGGCCGGAATTGCTGCGGATCACCTGGGCGCGCGCCCGCATCCAGACATAGTGGCCGCCGGCATGGCGCATGCGGAAGATCTGGTCGACCTGGCCGGAATGGCCCTTGGCGATGGCGCGGGCGATCTCGTAGAGCCCGCTATCGTCGGGATGCATCAGCCGCGCGGCTTCGCCGAAGCCCATCGTCTTGTCGGAGCCTGGCAGGCCGAGCATGTCGTACATCGAGCGCGACCAGAAGAATTCCCGGTTCTCGAAATCGAAGTCCCAAAGGCCGCAGCGGCCGCGCGACAGCGCCGTCTCGACGCGCAGGTTCGATTCCAGGAAGATGTCATCGGCGTCGCGGGCGCGCTTCACCTGCGTGTAATAGGCATAGAGGATGACGAGCAGGATCGAGGAGATGCCGGCAAACAGCGTGACGTTGAGCGCCAGCTCCTCGCGCCAGAGCCGGCCGACCTCCTCGAGCGAGGTGGCGGCGACGACGTAGCCGCCGGCATTGCCCATCAGCGTGATCTCGGCATAGTGCGGCACGCCGCCGATCGTCGTTTCGATAACACCGGCCCGATCGCCGAAACGCCGGATTGCCGAGACTTCCGGGAAGAAATCGCCGACATTGCTGCCGACATGCGAAAGCCCGGCGGTCGTTGCGGCAAAAACCTTGCCGCTGGCCTGCACCAGCAGCACGAAAGCGCCGTTGTCCAGCCGGTCCTGCGGCAGGTACCTGGCAAGCCGGGCCTGTGCCTCGGTGATATCGCCGCTGTCGAAAATGTCGGCCGCATCGGCAAATACGGCTGAGGCCGTTGCCGCCGAAAGCGCGGTGGCATGGCGGGCGGAAGCCTCCAGCCGGCTATATTCGCTCATCATGCCGAAGAAATGCGAGGCGGCGACGACGGAGAGGAAGGCGATGATCAGCGCCGGTATGGCGCGCTTCAAGATCAGCTCCGCCTTCGGCAGATGACGCAGGAGCGGCTCCGATGTCGAGTGACCGGATAGGCTGTCTCGCCAGGCTTTCAGCCCGTCAAAATCGACACGCAGCCGTCCTCCGGCCACGGTTGCCCGCCGCACGTCCATCATCTCTTCGCCTTGTCCCTCGTGTGATTCGCGCGCCGCTCGCTCGAACCTGACCTAGAGAATCATGGGTGATTCGCCTTGTCCAGAGGCAAAGGTAAAAATCCATTAACTATTTATATTTTCGTATATTTCGGGCGATTCGAATCGCCGGGCGAGGTGGGCCGCCGCGTGGACTGCGACGACCGGTCCACGAAAAGTCACCCTTTAAGCGTGCGCTCGACGATATCGCGCACGTCGGTGGAAAGGTCGGGCGCCCGCTCGATCTCGATCAGGGCAGAGCGGGCGTGATCGGCGCGTGTCGGTTCCAGCGAGCGCCAGGAACGCATCGAGGTGAGAATGCGGGCTGCAAGCTGCGGGTTGCGGCCGTCGATCTCCAGAATCTGACCGGCGAGGAAGCGATAGCCTTCGCCGTCGGCCCGCCCGAAACCGGTCGGATTGGCAAAGGCGAAGGTTCCGACCAGCGCCCGCATCCGGTTCGGGTTGGTCCGCTTGAAAAGCGGGTTCTCCATCAGGCCGCGCACGTGGTCCAGCGCCTTGGCGCCCGGAATGCCGGCCTGGATCGTGAACCATTTGTCGATGACGAGTGCGTTTTCGGCAAAGCGGTCGCGGAAGGCGGCCAGCGCCTCGCTTGTCTCCGCACTGTCGGGGAAACGATGGGCGAGGATCGTCAGCGCATGGCTGAGGTCGGTCATGTTGTCGGCTGCATCGAAGGCTGCCTTGGCGCGCGCAGGTGTCTGTTCGGCGTGCGAGAGATAGGTCAGCGCGCTATTGCGCAGCGCCCGCAGGCCGGCGCTCTTGGCATCCGGGCTGAAGCCGCCAGAGGTCGCCATCGCCGCGTAGAGGCCGGCAAAGACATCCTTTCCGGCATCGGCGATCTGTTTGAGGATCGCCTGCCGGCCGGCATGGATGGCGTCGGGATCGTTGTTGCCGCCGAGTTCGCGGGCAATATCGGATTCGCTCGGCAGCGCCAGCGCCTGGGCGCGGAAGGCCGGCTCGAGGCTTTCGTCGGCGGCCGCCGCAATCAGCGTCTCGACGAAGGTCGGCTCGCAGACGACCGGCTTGCCCTCGCGCGCGTCGCGGGCAGCCTTCAGAAGGTTCGGCAGCGCCAGATCGGTCAGCGCCTGCCAGCGGGCGAAATGATCCGTCTCATGACGGGCGAGATGGGCGAGATCGGCCGGGCTTTGATCGAAATGCAGGTTGATCGGCGCCGAGAAGCTGCGGTTGATCGAGACGACCGGGCGCGAGCCGACGCCATGAAACACCGCCGTCTGCGTGCGGCCGGTCAGGTGCAGCACCTCGCCGGCATATTCGGCGCCGTCGACCGAGCTTGGCGCGATCTTGCCGCCGTTTTCGCCGAAGAGCGCCAGGCTGAGCGGGATATGCATCGGTTCCTTGCTCGACTGGCCGGGTGTAGCAGGCGTCATCTGTTCGAGCGACAGGGTGAAGGTGCCGGCCGCCGGATCATAGCTGCCCGATGCGGTGACGAGCGGGGTGCCGGCCTGATGGTACCAGAGCGAGAATTGCGTGAGGTCGCGCCCGCTTGCATCCTCGAAGCATTTGACGAAATCCTCGATCGTCACCGCCTGCCCGTCATGGCGGTCGAAATAGAGGTCCATGCCCTTCTTGAAGCCGTCTCTGCCGAGCAGCGTCGCGATCATCCGCGTGACTTCGCTGCCCTTCTCGTAGACAGTCCTCGTGTAGAAATTGTTGATCTCGCGATATGTCGTCGGCCGCACCGGGTGGGCGAGCGGGCCGCCATCCTCCGGAAACTGCTCGGACTTCAGGTGGCGCACATCGGCGATGCGCTTGACCGGGCGCGATCGCTGGTCGGAGGAAAATTCCTGGTCGCGATAGACCGTCAGGCCTTCCTTGAGGCACAGCTGGAACCAGTCGCGGCAGGTGATGCGGTTGCCGGTCCAATTGTGGAAATATTCATGCGCGATGACCGCTTCGATATTGGCGTAGTCGGCATCGGTCGCGGTCTCGGGATCGGCAAGGACGTATCTGTCGTTGAAGACGTTGAGGCCCTTGTTCTCCATCGCGCCCATGTTGAAGTCGGAGACGGCGACGATCATGAAGATGTCGAGATCATATTCGCGCCCGAACCTCTCTTCGTCCCATGCCATCGAGCGCTTCAGCGCATCCATGGCATAGGCCGCGCGTGGCTCCTTGCCGTGCTCGACATAGATCTTCAGCACCACTTCGCGGCCCGACATGGTGGTGAAGATGTCTTCGACGACGCCGAGGTCGCCGGCAACGAGGGCAAAGAGATAGCTCGGCTTCGGATGCGGATCGAACCAGGCGGCGAAATGCTTGCCGGGGCCATAGCCGGCGCCGCCGAGGAAGTTGCCGTTCGACAGGAGCAGCGGGTTGGCCTCCTTGTCGGCGATGATGTTGACCGTGAACGGCGCAAGCACGTCGGGCCGGTCGGGGAAATAGGTAATGCGACGGAAGCCCTCCGCCTCGCACTGCGTGCAGTAGATGCCGCCGGTGCGATAGAGGCCCATCAGCTGGGTATTGGCCTCGGGATTGATGATCGTGGCGATCGTCAGCTCGAAGGGGGCGCTTTCCGGCAGGTCGCGCACGGTCAGGCTTTCCGGCGTCGCATCATAACGCGAAGGGTCGAGCTCCACCTGGTCGAACAGCAGCCCCGCCAGCGTCAGCTCGTCGCCGTCGAGCACGATCGGCACGGTAATGTCGGCGCCCGGGCGGCGGTGAAAGATCAGGCGGGCTTCGACCTTTGTCTCCGTCGGATCGAGTTCGAAGGTCAGGTCCACGCGTTCCAGCACGAAGTCGGTGGGACGGTAATCTGCCAGATGAATGACCTGGCCGGTATCTGTTCGCATGGTGTTTCCTGAAGACCGTTATTTGACAACCGCGGAATACAGAGGCGGGCGCGCTCTGCGAGAATTTGCCGGGCATGATTACATTAAAGTCTGAACTAAAGTTAAAGCAAATTGCCCGTGAGCACGAAGTTCGCGGGCAAAATATCCTGCTCGAAACGGATGGATGCGGCGGCCGGGAGAAAGGTCGCTATTTCAGATTGAGCTCGGCCTTGATCGCCGCGTCGCTTTCGGTCTGCTGCACGACGACGCCGTACAGCCAAGTCCGTCATAGTGAGGGTGCGCGCGAAGGCGACGATCGAGCCGTTATTGTCGTAATCGCCGCCTTTCGCCCGGATTTGCCGGTTTTGCTCGAGGATTTGCCGATGAGAAGCCGGCCACTTCAGGCGCCCAAAGCATGCCGTAAACTTTGAACTCCTGCGTAATCATCCTGACGTCGATTCCGATTTAAGGATTATGCAGCGGGATTTTCTTTCGCTACGATGGGGCTCATCTTCTGCGTTCCCGAGGTCGAACGCGTTTCCCCTTCGTTCAAGTCAGCATTAGAGCCAGGATCATGCACTCGGTTCTCAGAAACCCGATGAGAGGCATTGCGCTGAAAGTCTCGTCGGTCGTGGTCTTCCTGGCCATGCAGACCTGCATCAAGCTGGCCGGCCCGGATATTCCGCCGGGCCAGGTCACCTTCTGCAGGTCCTTCTTCGCGCTCTTCCCGATCATGGCCTATCTCGCCTATATCGGACAGCTGCGCGCCGCCTTCCACACCGCCAATCCGGTCGGCCACCTGAAGCGCGGCACGATCGGCATCTTGTCGATGGCTTTCGGTTTTTACGGCCTCCTGCACCTGCCGCTGCCGGAGGCGATTGCGCTCGGCTACGCATTGCCGCTCGTCGCCGTGATCTTCGCCGCGGTTTTTCTCGGCGAGACCGTGCGCATCTATCGCTGGAGCGCCGTTCTGGTCGGCATGGCCGGCGTTGCCATCATCTCCTGGCCGAAGCTCACGCTGTTTCGCGACGGCGGCATGGAAACCGAACAGGCCGTCGGCGCGCTGTGCGTGCTGTTTTCGGCGGTTCTCGGCGGCATGGCGATGATCCAGGTGCGTCGCCTCGTCGAAGAGGAGAAGACGGCGACGATCGTGCTGTATTTTTCGCTCACCGCATCGGTCTTCTCGCTGGCCTCCCTCCCTTTCGGCTGGCTCGTCCTGCCGTGGCCGTCGGCACTTTATCTGATCGCTGCCGGCTTTTGCGGTGGCGTCGCGCAGATCCTGCTGACCGAAAGCTACCGCCATGCCGACGTCTCCACCATCGCGCCGTTCGAATACACCTCGATCCTGCTTGGCGGCGTCGTCGGCTATTTCGTCTTCGGCGATGTGCCGAGCATCACCATGCTGATCGGCACCGGCATCGTCGTTGCCGCCGGTATCTTCATCATCTATCGCGAGCATCAGCTGGGCATCGAACAGCGGGAAGCGCGCAAGGCGACGACGCCGCAGGCCTGAGATCACGGCAGGAATGGTCAATTCTTAGGATGGCGTCGATCCCAGGAATATGATTGTTGAACATGAGAAACTATCATTTATTCAACGCTGTGCACGGCTGACGGGCCGCTGCCACCGCGGCTTTTGATATTACTGCTCCGAACGCTGGCCTGCGAGCGGAGGTGGAGAAAAGCATAATGGCGTTCACGGCGGAGCAATTGGCGGGGAACTGCTCCTTTCTGACCAGTATTCGCTTTCTGGCCGGGCAGACGCGCGGCATGTTCGATGCCGGCCCGCGTCTGGCGCGATTGCTCGCCTCCCACCAACGCTGGCTGCTGACCCAGACCGCCTATGCCCTCCACCTGGAATATGATCCGCGCGACCCGACCTCGGGTCTTACAGCGGTTCGGCTGACCGGCCGCATCACCGCCCACAAGGTGGCGAGCCGTAACACCGTGCTCGCCTTCATCGAAGAGCTCTTTACCTACCGCTTCATCACCCATACGCCCGGCGACGAGCGGCGCCGGCCACGCCATTTCGAGCCCGCCAATGTCAGCCATCAGGCGATGTTTGCCTGGATTCACGCCAATCTTGCCGCGCTCGACCTGCTCGACGGCGGTGAACGGGCGGCTGTTTTCCAGGCAAATCCATCATTGATGAGGCTCGTTCAGCCGCGCATTGCCCGCCACTGCCTGGAAGATGCCGCCTGGCGGGAGCCGCCGGAGCAGGTGGCGTTGTTTCTCTGGACCGAAGCCGGTGGCCTCGTCGTGGACAACTTCATCGCCAGGATGGATCCGGAGGACACCGGGGCGGGCAAGTTTCTCGTCGGCCGCCTCGAAACCCGCGCGCTTGCCGCCGATTTCATGATGTCGCGCACGCACCTGCAGCGGCTCCTGGCAAAGGCGGCGCAGCGCGGCTGCGTCGGCTGGCATGATGAGCCGCGCAAGACGCATCTTTGGATATCGCGGCATTTCGTCGAGGAATATTGCGCCTGGCAGGCGGTCAAGTTCGCCTATGTCGACGAAGCCTTCGAATGGGCGACGGCCCGGATCGACGCGCTGGCGGTGTGATTACAGGACGATCGCTGCTGAGCCCGGGGCGGCATTGGCCGGCTTTACCGACAGCTCGCGCTCATATTCGCGCGCGGCGCAGACCGCGGCGCGGATATGCTCGAAGGTTTCGATGTTGCGCAGAAGCGATAGCAGGATCGTTGGCATGGTGGGTGACTCTAACATGTAAAGGCAGCAAATTCAGAGCGCTACAGTGTCATCTGAGCATCTGGAAAGACTTGGCGGCGCTGTAGCGCCTGCCGCTCAATATTGCTGGAAGTCCGAGAAAATGGCGTTCGGGCGCGCCGTGCGGCTGTTGATGCCGGTGCCGCGGGCGATCATCTGTTCGTTCGTGGCGAAGCCGAAGCGGCTGTAACCGTGTGTGGAGCGAAGCTGGTCGCCGGCAAGGCGAAGGGTTTCAAACCCGGAATGGATAGGACGAAATCTCTTATTCATGGCCTTGGTTCCTGTGATTCCTCCCAAGACACAGGCTTATATTGCAGTGCAACATAGATTCTACAATGCATGCTGGCGCGATGCAGCCATGCGAAAAATGCATGGCGTTCTTCATGAATTATTCAACTTCGGCTAATTTCTGAGCAGAGAGAGGGATTTGAGTTTTGCCTGAAAGGCGAGAAGATCGTTCCAGGCCAGCCGCTTGTTGACGGGTGCGGTTAACAGATCCTGGGGATGCAGGCTGGCGATGGCCGGAATGGCGCGATCGGCGATGACGATGTCCTTCCAGCGGCCGCGCAGGCCGTGAATCGTATCGTTTTCCCCAAGGAAGAATCGCGCCGCGAAATTGCCGAGCAGCAGGATCGCCTGCGGTTCGGCGAGCGCGATCTGGCGTTCGATGAAGGGCCGGCAGATGTCGATCTCGGCCGCCGACGCCGCCCGGTTGCCGGGCGGACGCCAGGGAATGACCTGTGTCAGCACAACGCTCGAGCGGCTGAGCCCGATCGCCGCCAGCATCTTGTCGAACAACTGGCCGGATTTTCCCGAAAAGGGCAGGCCTTCCCGATCGTCTTCGGCGCTCGGTGCCGAGCCAATCACCATGATGCCGCTTTCGGCATCGCCGCTGGCAAAGATGGTCGAGCGGGCGCTGTGCTTGAGATTGCAGCCATTGAAGGCTTCGATCGCGGTCTTGAGCTCTGCCAGCGATCGCGCCGCTTCGGCGACGAAGCGCGCTTGCTGCACCGCCTCGCCGTCGGGAATCGCCGGTTGCGGGCCGGAGACCGAGGCCGGACGCGCTGCTGCCGTCGGGCGCGGCGATGTCTGGCGTTCTCCGCTGTTTGGGCGCTCTCCGACCGCGGGACGTTCCTGCTGCGCCGACGCCGGACGGCGCGCCGCCTTCATCGCCTCGAACTCGGCGAAGCGGTCGACCGCCTCTTCCTCCAGCAGCCACTCCACGCCGGCATCCGCATGGAAATGCAGAAGCGCTGCCAGCTCGGCGGGGGAAAGGTCGTTGGCGGAGATCATGCGGCAAGCTTAACGGAGTGAAATGGGCATTGAAAGAGCGGGCGGCACATTGGCCGCTCCTGCCGGCTTTATTGCACAGTCCATTGCGCGATGTCGTCGCGCTCGCCGATCAGCGCCAGGCCGTGGGCGATCGACAGCAGTTCACCGCCGCTTTCGATCCGGTCGCGCTCGAAGCGCTCGGTGAAGATGCGCCGCACCGCCGGCACGAAGGAGGTGCCGCCGGTGAGGAACACTTTGTCGATCTCGGCAGCCTTCGTCTCGGTCTTGTCGAGCACCTCGTCGAGCGCGGCTTCGATGCGGGCGAGATCCTCGGCGATCCAGCCTTCGAAATCGCTGCGCCGGATGCTGCGGTGTCCGCCGCGGCCAAGCGGCGCGAAATCGAAGGGCGCCTCCTCGGCGGCCGAGAGTGCCATCTTCGTCGCCGAGACCGCCTGGTAGAGTGGGTAGCCTTCGTCATGGTCGATGAGATCGATGAAGATCTCGAGCTTTTCCGGCTCCAGGCTGGTGCGCACCAGCTTCTTCAGATCCTCGAATTCGCGCGTGGTCTTGAAGATCGACAGCTGGTTCCAGCGGCCGAAGCTGGAATAATAGTTGGACGGCACTTCGAGAACCTTGTCGAAGCTCTTGAAATGGCTGCCCTTGCCGATCAGCGGCGCGACGATGTTGTCGATCATCCGGTAGTCGAAATGGTCGCCGGCGACGCCGACGCCGGAATGGCCGATCGGCGTGGCCGTCAGCCTGCCGGCGACGGTCTCGAAGCGGATCAGCGAATAGTCGGTGGTGCCGCCGCCGAAATCGGCGACCAGCACGGTCGCATCCTGCTTCAGGTTCTGCGCGAAGTAGAAGGCGGCGGCGACCGGCTCGTAGACATAGTGGATTTCGGGAAAACCGAAGCGCGACAGCGCCTCGTTGTAGCGTTCGGTCGCCAGATCAGGATCGGGGCTGGCGCCGGCGAAATGCACCGGACGGCCGGTGACGATGCGGCTGACATCGGAAGGCCAGCTGTCGCCGGCATAGTTGCGCAGGCGCCGCACGAAGATCTCCATCAGATCTTCGAAATTATGGCGCTTGGCGAAGATCAGCGTGCCCTGGAACAGCGCGCTTGCGGCAAAGGTCTTGATCGATTGCAGGAAGCGGCATTCGCCGGGATTGTCGATGAATTGCCGGATCGCTGCATGGCCTGCCTCCACTTTCAGCGCCGAGGCGCCGAGCTGGGCATCCTTCATGAAGGAGAGCGCCGTGCGCATGCTGTCGGCGGTTCCTGCCGTGCTCGTGAACGCCATCGAGCGCGTTGCCCCGCCATCCGCCATGGCGAGAACCGTATTCGTCGTGCCGAAGTCGAAACCCAGCGCCTGAGCCATGCCCGCACCTCTTCATGCCGATTGTCATTGGGGACGGAGCATCGCTCCGTGAAGGGCGAAAGGACGCCCGGATTCAGGAGGGCGGGTGATGCCACAGGGGCGTGACACATTCAAGAGGATCGAAAGTTGATGGGATCGAAGGCTCACGTGTTCTCCCCGGGGGAAGAAGTCTTCTCCCTTGGGAAGAAGTGTTCTCCCTGGGGGAGAAGACGTGCGCCGCAAGGGCTGGCGATACCGAAGTCAGAGGGCCGTCATCATTCGGCAGCCATCGCCCTGGCCTCCTGCAACTCCGGCTCCTGGAGCTTCGTGCCGCCCATCAGCCGGCCGAGGAAGTTTCCGAAGCGGTCCATCTCGACGAAGATGACAGGGGTGATGAACAGCGTCAGCAGCTGCGAGACGACGAGACCGCCGACAACGGCGATGCCGAGCGGCTGGCGCAGCTCGGAGCTTGCGCCGGTGCCAAGCGCGATCGGTAGGGCGCCGAGCAGGGCGCAGAAGGTCGTCATCATGATCGGCCGGAAGCGGCGCACGCAGGCCTCGTGGATCGCCGCCGTCGCCTTTTCGCCGGTTGTGCGCATGGTCTCCACCGCCACGTCGATCATCATGATCGCGTTCTTCTTGACGATGCCGATCAGCATCAGCAGGCCGATGAGGGCGATGATCGACAGATCGAAGCCCATGATCTTCAAGGCCAGCAGTGCGCCGAAGGCCGCCGCCGGCAGGCCGGAGAGAATGGTGAGCGGATGGATGAAGCTTTCATAGAGCACGCCGAGCACGACATAGATGGTCAAGACGGCCGCCAGGATCAGGTAAGGCGTATTGCCCTGCGACTGCTGGAAGATCTCCGCCGTACCGCCATAGGAGGTGAAGACATCGGTCGGCAGGCTGATCTCCTTCTTGATCTGGTCGATCGCCGCCGTCGCATCGCTGAGCGAGACGCCCTCCGGCAGGTTGAAGGAGACGGTGGTCGAGACGAGCTGGCCGGTCTGATTGATGGTGACCGGGCCGGTAGTGCGCTCGACATGCGCGAAATTCGAAAGCGGCACCAGGCTGCCATTCGACGAGGCGACGCGTATTTCCGCCAGTTTCTGGTCGTCCCAGGGTTTGCTGGTGTCGTATTCGACGATGACGTCGTAGCTGTCGCCGGTCGACTGGATCTCCGCCGCGGTATATCCGCTGAAGGATTCCTGCAGCGTCGTACGCAGCGTGTCGTTGTCGATCCCGTAAGCGGCCGCCCGCTCGGTATCGATGACGATATTGGCCTGCAGGGCGTTGTTCTGGGCGTCCGAGGTGACGTCGGTGAACAGCCGGTCCTTGCGCATCGCCGCCTGGATCTTGCCGGCCCAGAGGTTCGTCTGGTCGGCGCTCAGCGCCTGTATGACCAGCTGATACTGGCTGGCGGTCTGGCGGCCGCCGAACCGCAGGCTCTGGTTCGGCGTCACGAAGGCCTGCAATCCGGGGATCTTGTTGATCGCCGTGCGCAGCTCGCGCAGCGTCTGGTCGAGCGGCGGACGCTCCTTCTTGTCCTTGAGCTCGACGAACATCGAGCCGTTGTTCTGCGGCTTGTTCGGGTTGCCGCCGATCGTCGACATCACGTGGTTGACCGCCGGGTTCGCCTTGACGGCGGCCGCCGCCTGCTGCTGCAGCGCCTCCATGGCGGAATAGGAAATGTCCTGGCGTGCCTGTGTGCTGATCGTCAGGCGGCCGATGTCTTCCTGTGGGAAGAAGCTCGTCGGCAGCGTCATGAAGAAGTAGATCGTCAGCGCCACCGAGCCGAGGAACACGCCGAGGATCGTCACGCGATGGCGCAGGCACCAGCCGACCGCTCGGTCGTAGCCGCCGAGCGTCCGCTCGAAGCCGGCATCGAAGAGGCGGATCAGGAGCGGCGGCCGGCTGTGATTGTTGGAGAGGCGCGAACCGAGCATCGGCGTCACGGTCAGCGAGACGATGGCCGACGAGATGATGGCGATGGCGACCACCATGCCGAATTCGTTGAACACGCGACCGACGACGCCGCCCATCAGCAGGATCGGGATGAAGACGGCGATCAGCGAAACCGACATGGAAATGATGGTGTAGCTGACTTCTCCCGCTCCCTTGATCGCCGCTTCCCGCACCGGCATGCCTTCCTCGACATGGCGCAGGATGTTTTCGAGCATGACGATCGCGTCGTCGACCACCAGCCCCACCGCGAGCGTCAGCCCGAGCAGCGAAATGTTGTCGATGCTGTAGCCGAGCACATACATCATGCCGAAGGTCGAAATCAGCGACAGTGGAACGGCAAGCCCGGGAATGATCGTCGCGGTCGCATGGCCGGTGAAGAGATAGATGACCAGGATCACGAGGCCGATCGTCAGGAACAGCGTGAATTTCACGTCGGCGATGGCCGCACGGATCGGTTTTGCGGCGTCGTTCATGACGACAGTCGTGACCGAAGCCGGGATTTCGGCGTGAAGCTGCGGCAGCTTGGCATTGATGGCGTCGACGACGTCGACCGTATTGGCATCGGGCTGGCGCTGGATGGCGAGGATGATGCCACGCTGCCCGTCATACCAGCTGCCGGTATCCTGGTTCTCGACGCCGTCCTGCACATCGGCGACATCGCCGAGATGGATCGGCGCGCCGTTCGGATTGGCGATGACCAGCGAGCGGAATTGTTCGGCATTGGTGCGCTGCGTATTCGCCGTGATGGTCATGCTCTGCGCATTGTTCTGCAGCGTGCCCACGGGCTGCTGGCTGTTGGCGGCAGAAAGCGCCTTGTTGACGGTGTCGATGCCGATGCCGCGGGTGAGCAACTTGTTGGGATCGACCTCGACGCGCACCGCATAGGTCTGCGCCCCGAAGACGCTGACCTGGGCAACGCCCGGGAGCGTCGACAGCGACGGCGAGATTATGTCTTCGGCGATCTCGTCGAGCTTGCTGCGCGGCATGGTGTTGCTCTGCACCGAGAGCAGCATGACCGGCGCATCGGCCGGGTTGGTCTTGCGGTAGCTCGGCGGCGTCGTCAGATTGTCGGGCAGCTGCCGGGTGGCGTGCGAGATCGCCGCCTGCACGTCGGCGGCGGCCGCGTCGATATCACGGTTGAGGTCGAACTGCAGCACGATGCTGGTGCTGCCGAGCGAGCTCGAGGCGCTGATCTCGCTGATGCCGGGAATGGTCTCGAACTGCTTGATCAGCGGCGTGGCGACCGACGTCGCCATCGTCTGCGGCGAGGCGCCGCTCAGCTGTGCCGAAACGTTGATCGTCGGAAAATCGACCTGCGGCAGGGCCGCGACCGGCACGAGCCGGTAACCGGCAAGGCCGGCCAGAATGACGCCGATGGCAAGCAGCGTCGTGGCGACCGGGCGCTGGATGCAGAAATTCGGGATCATTGCTGCGCTCCCACCGTGATTGTCTCGGACTGCTGCGGCTGCCGAGGCGCGTCGGCGGAGGCGACATTGAGCGCCTTTTCGTCGAACTCTTCGTGGATCGCCTGCTGATCGCTGAGCTGGCCCTGACCCTCGACGACGACATGGTCGCCTTCGGAAAGGCCCGATTCGATGGCGGTGAAGCCGCCATTGGCGCGGGCAACGGTGACGGCCGTCAGATGCGATATGCCGTCCTTGGCGACGAAGGCGAAGAAACCCTCCGGGCCGGGGCTGACGGCAACCGTCGGCACCACTACCTGCTGTTCGTCATTGTTGAAATGCACGACGATGTTGACCGACTGGCCGGGCCAGAGCGCGCCGGAGGCATTCTCGAATTTCGCCTTGGCGAGGATCGTGCCCGAGGCCGTATCGACCGTGTTGTCGTAGAAGCTGATCTCACCCTTTCGCACTTGCCCCTTGGTGGAATTGGGCGCCGTGCTGACCTCGACCGGCCCGGCTGCGAGTGCCTTCTTCAGCTCGCGCAGATAACGTTCCTGCAGGTGGAATTTCACATAGATCGGATCGTACTTGGCGATGGTGACGATGGCCGCGCCGGCATTGAGGAAGGCGCCCTTGCTGACGGCAATATCGCCGAGCCGGCCGTCGAAGGGCGCGCGAATATACGTATGCTCGAGCAGGATCTGATCGGAGGCAAGTGTTGCCTTATCCGCATCGACCGTCGCTGCGGCAGTGTCGCGGGCGGCTCTCGCCTGATCGAGGCTCTGCTGGGTGCCGGCTTTCTGGTCGAACAGATCCTGGGCGCGCACCAGCGCAGTCTCGGCCTCCGAAAGCGTCGCCGTGTCGCGCACGATCATCGCATTGTCCTTGTCGACGGCGGCCTTGGCCGTCCGGTCGTCGAGCTTGGCGATCAGGTCGCCGGCCTTGACGGTCGCCCCGTCCTGCGCCGCGATGCTGACGATCAGACCCTGTTCCTGTGCGGCGACGGTCGTGTTGTCATCGGCATCAGCCCAGCCGGACCCCGTCACATCCATCGGCAGCGTCGTTTTGACGGCTGCGACTGTTTTGACGACGGTCGGGCCGCCACCGCCGCGTCTGCGCCCGCCGCCCTGATGCTGTCCGCCGTCCTGGGCCTGGTCGGCCTGCCCCTGCTGGCCGCGGCCATTGCCGCCGGCCGGCTGCCGGATCAGCTCCGACAGGTAGGGAATATGCGAGGCATAGGGGATCAGATTGCCGAATTGCCAGAGGCCGACGGCGCCAACGGCGATAATACTGACGGTGATCCAAAATTTCTTCATGGGGCAAAACCGGGTTGAACAAGGGTTGCGAATTTATGCTCCGATTGAGCCGCTTATATTGCGGCGCAAAAAAGACATAATTCCCCGGTCGCGATCACTAAGTGGTTATAACGGCTTAAAATTTTGTAATGAATATTCCGTAATATTCAAACTATACTAATATAATAGGAGTGCGCTTGGCGCGGCTCCGTGGCGGCATTGCCGGCGGTCCGCTGCGCAGGCTGATACCGTTCCCGCACGCGGATCGCTGCACGCAAAGAACGGCGGAAAAACAGAGGAGGCAGGTCGTCATGACTGAGTTGGACGCCAGCGAATTTCGCTCGCTCATCATAAGGGTGTTTCCCCAACTGACGGCCTCCGTCTTCAAGCTGGCGGCGAAGGGCTGGGATTCGATGGCGGTCGACGTCGACGACACGCTGATCTTCAAGTTTCCCCGCCATCTCGGCGCCGAAAGGGCGCTGGTGAGGGAAGCGGCCTTGCTCGACATCATCCGGCCGTCGCTGTCGATTGCGGTTCCAGACATGCGCATACACGACGGGCCGCCGATCTTCTCCAGCCACGCCAAGCTGGAGGGCGAACACCTCATTGCCGAAGATTACGATGCGCTCGGGGAGGGCGACCGCCAGCGTCTGGCGGATGATCTCGCGCGTTTTTACGCCGAGCTGCATGCGCTCGACGCTGACCGCCTGCGCGCGGCCGGCGCAACGGCGATCCAGCCGTGGCAATCGCCGGACGTGGTGCGAAAGAAGGCTTTGCCACTGCTGCCGGCTGACATCCAGCGCTTTGCCGAGGTCGTCATTTCGGATTTCGAATTTCTGCCGCCGGATCCCTACGGCAAGGTCTACGGCTTTTTCGACGGCCATGGATGGAACATGGCCTTCGACTTCCGGCAGGGCAGGCTCAACGGCCTTTACGATTTCGCCGATTCCGGTTTCGGGCCGTTGCACCAGGAGTTCGTCTATTCGAACTTCATCTCGCCCGATCTCACCGCGCGCATCATCTCGGCCTATGAAATCCTGACCGGCCGCCGGCTCGACCGGCGGCGCATCACGATCATGACCGGCTTCCACCGGCTTTCCGAACTCGCCGAATTTGCCGACGATCCGGGGAATGTCGAGCAGATGATCCGCAGTGCGACGAGCTGGGCCGCCGCGGCGGCCCGCGCCGCCTGAGCAGCCTCTAGACTATACCGATCGTGCCGCGCCGCCGTCGCAGCGGATGAGCGAGCCGGTGATGTAGCTTGCCGGCTGGCTGCAGAGGAAGGCCGCCGTTGCGGCAAACTCCTCCACCCGGCCGTAGCGGCCGACTGGAATGCGCGCCTCCTTGTCGGCGCGGATCTCCTCGAGGCTTTTGCCCGTGCGCTTTGCTGCGGCGCCATCGAGGTCGTCGAGCCGCGCCGTCAGAATGCTGCCGGGCAGGAGAATGTTGGTCGTGATGCCGAAGCTCGCCACCTCGGCGGCAAGCGTCTTGCTCCAGCCGGCAAGCGCCGGGCGCAGCGTATTCGACAGCGCCAGGTTGGCGATCGGCTCGATCACGCCCGATGAGGCGACCGTCAGGATGCGGCCCCAGCCCTGCGCTTTCATATCAGGCAGCAGTGCATTGGTGAGGGTGATCACGCGGGCGACCATGGAGAGGAAATAGGTTTCGAGCTTTTCGGCCGTCATCTCCTCGGTCGTGCCGGGCGTCGGTCCGCCGGTATTGTTGACGAGGATATCGAGGCCGCCGAACTTGTCCTTTACGGCCGTCGTCGCCGTCTCGACGAAGCGCTCGTCTGCGAGATCGGCCCACATCCAGTCAGCCCGGCCATTGCCTTCGCTGTTAATTGCCTTGCAATTGGCCTCGAGCTGCTCGCCGCTGCGCCCGCAGAGCAGCACGTTGGCGCCCTCCCGCGCCAGCGCCACGCCAATGCCGAGGCCGAGTCCGCGTGAGGAGGCGAGAACGAGTGCCCTTTTGCCCTTGATGCCGAGATCCATGATATCCTCCGATGTCTTCGAGCGATGTATAAGGCGCAGGCGACGAAAAAGGAAAGGGAGAGCGGTAACCCGACCGGGGTTTCCCAATTGACGTTAACGTAAGCGTTATTATAAATTTTCGATCGGCTGAATATCATTGTGCGAATTGAGGATTGGCTGTCGCATCCCGGCTCGACAATGCTTCGTCGTTTTGACAAGACAGGGACCATGGGATGATGGCCACAGGTGGCCAAGCGGAGACGAATGAATGACCGAGACGACTGAGCTGCCCGAGCGCGAGAGCATGGAATTCGACGTTGTGATCGTCGGAGCAGGCCCTGCCGGGCTTGCGGCGGCGATCCGGCTCAAGCAGGTCAATCCGGAATTGTCGGTCGTCGTGCTGGAGAAGGGGGCCGAGGTCGGCGCCCATATTCTCTCGGGTGCCGTCGTCGATCCCATCGGCATCGACCGGCTGCTGCCCGGCTGGCGCGATGAGGCCGATCATCCCTTCAAGACGGAAGTCACCGCGGACCATTTCCTGCTGCTCGGCCCGGCCGGCTCGATCCGTCTGCCGAATGTCATGATGCCGCCGCTGATGAACAATCACGGCAATTACATCGTCTCGCTCGGCAATGTCTGTCGCTGGCTGGCCGGCAAGGCCGAAGAGCTCGGCGTCGAGATCTATCCGGGCTTTGCCGCAACCGAGGTGCTCTACGACGACAAGGGTGCGGTGATCGGCGTTGCCACCGGCGACATGGGCATCGAGAAGAACGGCAAGCCGGGGCCGAACTATACCCGCGGCATGGAGCTGCGCGGCAAATACACGCTGATCGGCGAGGGCGTGCGCGGCTCGCTCGCCAAGCAGCTGATCGCCAAGTTCGACCTGCAGAAGGATCGCGAGCCGCAGAAATTCGGCATCGGCGTCAAGGAGCTCTGGCAGGTCAAGCCGGAGCACCACAAGCAGGGCCTGGTGCAGCACTCCTTCGGCTGGCCGCTCGGCATGAAGACCGGCGGCGGCTCCTTCCTCTATCATCTGGAAGACAATCTGGTGGCGGTCGGCTTCGTCGTCCACCTGAATTACAAGAACCCCTATCTCTACCCGTTCGAGGAGTTCCAGCGCTTCAAGACGCATCCGGCGATCCGCGGCACTTTCGAGGGTGGCAAGCGGCTCTCCTATGGGGCGCGCGCCATCACCGAGGGCGGCTACCAGTCGGTGCCGAAGCTGTCCTTTCCCGGCGGGGCGCTGATCGGCTGTTCGGCCGGTCTCGTCAACGTTCCCCGCATCAAGGGCAGCCACAATGCGGTGCTGTCGGGTATGCTGGCGGCCGAGAAGCTGGCGGCGGCGATTGTATCAGGCCGCAGCCATGACGAAGTGGTCGAGATCGAGAACGACTGGCGCCAGGGCGACATCGGCCGCGATCTCAAGCGGGTCCGCAACGTCAAGCCGCTGTGGTCGAAGTTCGGCACCGCCCTCGGCGTGGCACTCGGCGGCCTCGACATGTGGACCAATACGCTGTTCGGCTTTTCCTTCTTCGGCACGCTGAAACACGGCAAGACCGATGCGCAGTCGCTGGAGCCGGCCTCGCAGCACAAGCCGATCGCCTATCCGAAGCCGGATGGGGTGCTGACCTTCGACCGTCTGTCCTCGGTGTTCCTGTCGAACACCAATCACGAGGAAGACCAGCCGGTGCACCTGCAGGTCAAGGACATGGCGCTGCAGAAGAGCTCGGAGCTCGGCATCTATGCCGGCCCGTCGACCCGTTACTGTCCGGCCGGCGTCTATGAATGGGTGGAGAAGGATGGCGACAAGACCTTCGTCATCAACGCCCAGAACTGCGTGCATTGCAAGACCTGCGACATCAAGGATCCGAACCAGAACATCAACTGGGTACCGCCGCAGGGCGGCGAGGGACCGGTCTATCCGAATATGTGAGGGCGATTGCCGGCTGCGGCCGGCAATTTCACCCGCTAACGCCTTCGTGATCATATTCCCACGGCCGTCCTTAGCGATTCATTAACCATAATTTCCTTAGCTTGCGACATCGTGTTGACGCACTAAGGACACATTCATGACGATCTCCCGTCGCGGCTTTCTGATCGCTCTGCCGCTCTTTGTTGCCGGCTGCTCTTCGACCGGCCTCAACAGCCAGACGAATTACGCCGCTCTTCCGGATGAAAAATTTCCGCTGAAGCAGGTGCCGATCGACAAGATCAAGCCGGAGCTGCGCCGCCAGGAGGTGGCTTATGAAAGCTCTCACGCGCCGGGCACGATCGTCATCGACACACCCGCGCGTCGCGCCTACTACGTTCTCGGTGACAACAGGGCGATGCGCTATGGCGTCGGTGTCGGCCGCGAAGGGCTGGCATTTGCCGGCAATGCCTATATCGGCCGCAAGGCCGAATGGCCGAGCTGGACCCCCACGGAAAACATGCAGCGCCGCGAGGAGCGCTATCGCAGGCTTGCCGGCGGCATGCAGGGCGGTCCGAACAATCCGCTCGGCGCGCGGGCGATGTATCTCTATCGCGGCGGCAACGATACCCATTTCCGCATCCATGGCACCAACCAGCCAGAATCGATCGGGCTGGCCATGTCGAGCGGCTGTATCCGCATGATGAATCATGACGTGATCGACCTCTATAGCCGCGTCGAAGTCGGCGCCAGGGTTGTCGTCATCCAGGCTTGAGCGGCTAAAGCGGACCATCAAAAAAGCCGCCGCAGCCTTGGCTGCCGGCGGCTTTTAGCTTGGCGGCCGACGTTGGCGTCAGCGGCGGCGTGCAGCAATCCCCGTCGACAGCGCCACGCCGATGCCGGTGATGACGGCGGCACTGATTTCGGCTGTGCCGATCGTTTCGCCGAGCAGGAAGCCGCCCCCGAGCGTCGCCAGAACAGGCGTCAGAGCCGTGAAGGCGGCGGCCTGCGTTCCGCCGAGGGTGCGGACGGCCGTGCCATAGGCGACCATGGCGACGAGACCGGAAAGAATGCCCTGGCTCAGCACCTGCAGGCCAATTTCCGGAAGCGGCGCTTGCGGCAGCGAGATGCCGAAGACGAGGGCGAGCACAGCCATGATCAGGAAAGACCAGATGGCGATCAGCGCGCTGGCCTGAATGGCGGTCAGGCCCGAGCGGCGGAAAGCATGCGTATAGCTTGCCCAGAGCACGGCGCCGGCCGGTAGCAGGACAAAGCTCGTCCAGGGAAGGGAGGCATCGCCAAGGCTGCGGGCGAGCAGGATGAGAACACCGCCGACGATCGCCAGCAGCCCGGCGATGCGCGTGGCATCGGGCCGCTCCCGAAACAGCAGAATGCCGATCAATGCGGTGGCGAGCGGCATCGATCCGCCGAGCAGGATGCCCGAAGAGGCGGCCGGCGTGGAGTGAATGGCAAGGGTCGTCACCAGGAAGAAGATTGCGCCGCAGCCGGCGCCCATGATCGCCAGCACATGCAGCGGCAGCCCCTTCGGCAGCAGGCCGATCCGAAGCCAGACGGGCGAGAGCGCGAGCGCCGGAATGCCGAAGCGGATGAGGCCGATATCGATTGGGCCGAGCGAGGTCGCGGCGCTGTGGCGGGTCGCCAGAAACCAGGTCGCCCAGATCAGCACGGTAATCGTGCCGGCGGCATAACCGAGGGACTGCGAAGGCGATTTGTCGTTTGAAAATGCGATCGTGCTCATCGTCCTAATCCTTTCCTCCGTCCGGATCCTGTCCGGTTGAAGGAAAGATTAGCGCCAGATGTCGGGGCATGTCCTTGCTATCTGTGGCTGGAATATCATGCTATACGCAATCTTCTGCCAAATGATGCCGATGGATGTTATGAAAATGCCAAATCTCGATAAATTCGATATCGCCATTCTTAAATGCCTGCAGGAAGATGCGCGCGCCACCAATGTCGAGATCGCCGAGAAGGTGAACCTGTCGCCATCGCCCTGCCTGCGCCGCATCCGCAATCTCGAACGTTCCGGTATCATCCGCGGTTACACCGCCGATATCGACCGCAAGGAAGTCGGTCTCGGCCTGACAGTCTTCGTCGAATTCAAGGTCGTCCACCACAGCCGCGAAAATTCCGAGGCGCAGCAGAAGGCGCTGCTTGCCATCCCCGAGATCGTCTCCTGCTTCCTGATCTCGGGAACGGCCGATTTCCTCGCCGAAGTGGTGGTGGAAGATCTCGCCGCCTATGAGCGGCTGCTGACGGAGACGCTGCTGACGCTGCCGAATGTCAGCGACATCCGGTCGAACTTCGCCATCCGTAGCATCAAGACGCACGGGCCGCTGAAGCTGCCCGAGGGGAAATGATTTCTCGGCCTAGTGCTCGGAGCCCGCCCCCGCCTCTCCGTCCCTCGCTCCGCTCTCGCAGGGCACGTCCCCTCTCCCCGTTTTACGGGGAGAGGGCTAGGGTGAGGGGCAAATCCCAGGCGCTACAGCAGCGTCCCGCTGAGGATGAGCAGCGCCACCGAGAAGTAGATGACGAGCCCGGTGACGTCGACCAGTGTGGCGACGAAGGGGGCCGAGGCGCTGGCCGGATCGAGCCGCAGCTTCTGCAGCACGAAGGGCAGCATCGAACCGCAGATCGAGCCGAAGGTGACGATCCCGATCAGAGCGGCAAACACCGTGATGGCGACCATCTGCCAGTGCGGGCCGTAGTCGTAGAGCCCGGCGGTCTGCCAGAAGACGATGCGGATGAAGCCGGCGAGGCCGAGGATCGCGCCGAGCGCGATGCCGGTCGGCAGTTCGCGGAAGAGCACCTTCCACCAGTCCGAAAGCTTCAACTCGCCGAGCGCCAAGGCCCGGATGATCAGCGATGTCGCCTGCGACCCGGAATTGCCGCCCGAGCTCATGATCAGCGGGATGAACAGCGTCAGCACCACGGCCTTTTCCAGCTCGCCCTCGAAATGCTGCATGGCGCTCGCCGTCAGCATTTCGCCGAGGAAGAGCGCGGCAAGCCAGCCGGCGCGCTTGCGGATCATGCCGGCGAAGCCGATCTTCATATAGGGCTGGCCGAGCGCCTCCATGCCGCCGAACCTCTGGGCCGCTTCCGTCGTATCGGCGATCATCGTATCGATCACGTCGTCGACGGTGACGATGCCGAGCATCCGCCCATGTTCGTCGGTCACAGGCAAAGCGAGCAGATCGTGCTTGCGGATCAGCCGGGCGACATCCTCCTGCTTCATCAACGGATCGGCCGCAACCGGAACGCCCTTCTGCGCCACCGTAAGAATGGAAGCACCGGGTTCGCCGGTGATCAGGCGGCGCAGCGTCACCACATGCATGAGGGCATGGCTTGCCTCGTCGAGCACATAAATGGCGTAGACGGTCTCGCGCGAACGTTCGACCTGGCGCACATGGTCGAGCGTCTGGCCAACGGTCCAGCTGTCAGGCACGCTGACGAACTCCGTCGTCATGATGCCGCCGGCGGTGCGCGGCGGATAGCCCATCAGGTGCTGGATGGCGATGCGCACCGGCTCGTCGAGGCTGGCGAACAGCCGGGCGCGGGTCTCGGCGTCGAGTTCGAGCAGCACGTCGGCGACGCGGTCGTTGGACATGCCGTGCAGCAGCCGTGCGGCATCCTCGGCGCTCAGCAGCGCCAGGATCCGCGCCGCGTTGCGAAGCTCCGGCCGGTCGAGGATGTTGACGGCATAGTCGAGCGGCATGCCGGTCAGCACGCGGCCGGCATCCTGGACGGTGAGTGCGTTCAACGCGTCGACGCGCTCGGCGATCGTTGCACCGCGGCTGTTGTTGATGAAGGCACGGGCGGCATGGCCTGCCCGAAGAGGGAAGCGATTGATATTCATTGAGGCTCGCCTTTCCGTCGATCCGCCGTAGCGTCCCGACGGGCGAGCCGACAGGAGTCGGTCAGCGCACGAGGGCCGCGTACGGCAAAGGCAATCGACTGCTACTGTCGCTTGGCATCTGAGTGATGGCTCCGTTGAAATCCGTGGAAGACAGGTGTCATCCACGTGTCATGCTAGGTGGTCCCGAACGCGGAATAAGTCAAGCGGGAGAAATGCTTAACGCCAGAATGCCGCACCCCCGAGCGGGTGCGCTCATGGCTCAGACGGCCTGCGGACTCCGAACGCGACGCTCCAGCCGGAACGACGCGGCAAAGACGAAAAGACCGAGGAAGGAGAGTGCGGCGCCGACGTAACCGGTTGCCGCAAAACCATAGCCCGAGGCGATGACGAGACCACCGAGCCAGGCGCCGAGCGCATTGGCGATGTTGAAAGCGGAATGATTGGAGGCCGCGGCAAGCGTCTGCGCATCGGCGGCGACATCCATCAGCCGCGTCTGCAGCGCCGGGCCGGCGGCGAAACCGCAGCCGACGAGGAAGACCGAGAGGCCGAGCATATAGGGGTTGGCGGCGGTCAGCGAGAAGGTGGTCAGCACGACGATATTATAGACGAGCGATCCGCCGATCGTGCCGAGCAGCGACTTGTCGGCGAGCCACGAGCCGATGAAATTGCCGGCGTTCATGCCGACGCCGAACAGCACCAGCATGATCGGAACCGCGCTTTCCGGCAGCATCGCCACCTCGGTCGTCGTTGAGGCGATATAGCTGAACATGGCGAACATGCCGCCATAGCCGACGGCGGCGATGCCGAGCGTCAGCCACACTTGCGGCCGGCGGAAGGCGCCAAGTTCGCGCAGGAAGCTCGCTTCTTCGGAAACCCTGTCCTTGGGAACGTGGAACCAGATCAGCGCCACCGTCAGCAGGCCGACGACGCCGACCGTCAGAAAAGCCACCTGCCAGTCGAGCGATTGGCCGAAAAGCGTCGTTGCCGGCGTGCCGAGAAGCGTGGCCACCGTCAATCCGAGCATGACGCGCCCGACCGCGCGTGCCCGCCGATGTACAGGCACCATCGAGGCGGCGACCAGGGCCGCAACGCCGAAATAGGCGCCATGCGGCAGGCCGCTGACGAAGCGCAGCAGAGTGAAGGTCTCGAAGGTCGGGGCGACGGCGCTGAGAATGTTGCCGGCGGCAAAGACCAGCATCAGCGTCAACAGCAGCGTGCGGCGCGCCATCTTGGCGGCGAGCACGGCGATGACGGGTGCGCCGATGACGACGCCGAGCGCATAGGCGCTGATGACATAGCCGGCCTGCGGCGTCGTCACCGAGAAGGTTTCGGCGACATTGGGCAGCAGTCCCATGATGGCGAATTCGCCGGTGCCGATGGCAAATCCGCCGCAGGCAAGCGCCAGTTGAACCAAGGCAACAGTCGTCGCCGACGGCAGCTCGGCATCCGGCTGGATTTCGACGGGTTCATTGATCGCGATCTGGCTCACGAGAGCTCCTTGAGACGGTTCTCTGCTTGGCAATGGCCCTGGCGCGGAGGCGGGCGATCGTTTGGAAGGGCAGGACGTGGAGAGGTATTGGGAACCTCTATCTATCCGTGAGGTCCCCGCCGGCGTCGAGTGCATTTTTTGCAGTGCAGCGTCCTGTTATGTGCATATGTCTATTGCAATTTTTGCATTTCTGGCTCTTCTGAGGAAAAGCGGCGGCGCTTGAAATTGCCGATACCGCAACCATCTCAGGAGCAAGGCAGGAGCAGTTCCGCGCCAGAGAAGGGAGGCCTCATGAAGCTTGTAGGCTATTTTAATCGCGACGGCGGCACCTTCAGGACCACCGATATGCTGGCCTACGAGAAGAGGGCGGAGGCAGCTTTCCGCGAAGCGGGGCACGATTTCGAAGCCATCGTTTTCTCCGGCAAGGAGATCATTCCCGCCATGGAGCGGGCCGCCAGACGCGACGATATTGACGGTATCGTCGCCGGCGGCGGCGACGGCACGATTTCGGCGGCGGCATCGATCGCCTGGAAAAACGGCATTGCCCTCGGCGTCGTGCCGGCCGGTACGATGAACCTCTTTGCCCGCTCGCTGCGCGTGCCGCTCGATATCTGGCAGGCCCTCGATGTGCTTGCGACCGGCGAGATCGACAATGTCGATATCGCCAGCGCCAATGGCCGCCCGTTCATCCACCAGTTTTCCGCCGGCCTGCATGCCCGCATGGTGCGCTACCGCAACGCCTACAGCTATCGTTCCAGGCTGGGCAAGATCCGGGCGAGCACAAAGGCCGCTCTCGGAGTGATCTTCAATCCGCCCGAGTTCGAGGTCGAGTTCGAGGCGGCCGGGATGCGCGAGCGCCGCTGGGTGTCCGCGGTCTCGGTCTCCAACAATCCATTCGGCGAGAACGCGCTGCTCTACGCTGATAATCTCAGAAGCGGCGAACTCGGCTTCTATACGGCAAATCCGTTGAAACCCCTCGGTGTCGCCCGCCTTGCCATCGACATGCTGCGCGGCAAGGTCCGCGAGAATGCCGACGTCATGGTCATGCACCCGGCCGAAGTGCACCTGCACTTCCCGAAACTGCGCTCCAAGGCCAATTGCGTCATGGACGGCGAACTGCTGCCGCTCGCACGCGACGTCTCGATCCGGCTGCATCCGGGGGAACTGAAAGTCCTCGTCAAGCAGGGGCTCGCCGCTCAGGTGAATGAGGACGAACGCCGCGAGCCGGCTGCGTAAGTCGGCTGCGGCATAAGCCTCAGAGCCGCGGCAGATAGGTGCGGTAGTCGAAATCCGACACGGTGCTGAGATACGCCAGCGCTTCCTTGCGCTTGGTGTCGCCGTAGAGTGCCTGGTAGCGTGCGCCGAAGATATCGGCGATGAAGGGCGAGGTGCGGAACGTCTCGACCGCGCTGAGGAAATCATGTGTCAGCCGCGTCGTATTCGCGGGCGTGTATGAAGGCGTTGTCTCCTCGCCGGGGTCGAGTTCCCGGTCGAGCCCATTCAGCATGCCGCCGAGGATTGCCGCGAGCAGCAGATAGGGATTGGCATCGGCGCCGGCGACGCGGTGCTCGATACGCGCGGCCGGCCCGTCCTTGTCAGGGATGCGGATCGCCGTGCCGCGATGGCCGCTGCCCCAGGTCAGATCGACCGGCGCGAACGAGCCCGGCTGGAAGCGGCGGTAGGAATTGGCGAAGGGCGCGAAGATCAGCTGCGCCGCGCGCATGCTGTCGAGCAGACCTGCTGTGACCGATTTCAGCAGCTTCGGCTCGCCGCCCTTGGCATCGAGGATGTTGCGGCCCTGGCCGTCGAGGACGCTGGCATGCACATGCAGACCGGAACCGGCATGCTCGGAATAGGGTTTGGCCATGCAGGTCGATTTGAGCCCGTGGCGGCGCGCCGCCTGTTCGGCGATGCGCTTGAGATAGAGGCAATCGTCGGCGGCGGCCAGCGCATTGGCGCGATGCATGAGATTGACCTCGAACTGGCCCGGGCCGAATTCCGCTGTCGTCGCATCCGCCGGCAGTCCCTGCGCCTTGGCGTAGGCCTTGAGCGTCTGCAGATAGTCCTCGAGCGCATCGACGGCGCTCATGTCGTAGAGCTGAAAGCCGTTCGGTTCGCCGCGATAGGTAAGGCTTTCAGGCGGGGAGGGTCGCCCGGTTTCGCGCCAGCCCGCTGACATCACGTAGAATTCAAGCTCGGTGGCGACGACAGGTGTCAGCCCGCGGCTGCGATAGCGCTCGACCACCGAAGCGAGGATGGCGCGCGGATCCATGAAGCTCGGGCTGCCGTCGAATTCACACATGGTGGCGAGCACCTGCATCGAGCCCTCCGGCGCCCAGGGCATCGGCGCAAGGCTGCGCCGGTCGGCGACGACCATGCCGTCGGGATCGCCGATCGTCAGCGACAGGCCGGTAATATCGTCATTGTCGTCACCCCAGATATCGAGCGACTGCGTCGACGTGGGCAAGCGGATCTCGCCGGCCCAGACCTTGCCTTCGGCGCCTGATGGAAGCTGCTTGCCGCGCAGTTCGCCGTTCATGCCGACGATCACGATCTCGAAACGCGGGTCACCACCGGCCTTGCCGTCCATCCTGTCGCTCGCCATGACCTTGAAAATCCTCCGGGACAAGGCCAAGCTCCTATCCCATCGATAGCAGCCTTTCAATCCGCGAGGGTCTTTCACCAGCCATGCCCGATACTCACCCGCCCTCGAACCTTGCCGCGATCGACGCAGCCCATCATCTGCACCCCTTCGCCGACATGAAGAAGCTGAATGCCGATGGCGCCCGCGTCATCCAGCGCGGTGAGGGCGTTTACATCTTCGATGATCGCGGCCGGAAATATCTCGATGGCTTCGCCGGCCTCTGGTGCGTCAATATCGGCTATGGCCGCCGCGAGATCGCTGAGGCCGTCGCAAGGCAGATGAACGAGCTGCCCTATTACAACACCTTTTTCGGCACGACCTCGACGCCGACGGCGCTGCTGGCGCAGAAGGTGACGTCGCACGCCGGCGCGCGTTTCAACCATATCTTCTTCACCGGCTCCGGCTCGGAGGCGAACGACACCTGGTTCCGCATGGCCCGTGTCTATTGGAGCGCCGTCGGCAAGCCGTCGAAGAAGATCGTCATCGCCAGAAAGAACGGCTATCACGGGTCGACCGTCGCCGGCGCCAGTCTCGGCGGCATGAAATACATGCACGAGCAGGGCGACCTGCCGATCCCTGGAATCGTCCATATCGGCCAGCCCTATTGGTACGGCGAGGGCGGAGATCTCTCGCCTGATGAATTCGGGCTGAAGGTCGCCCGCGAACTCGACGCGAAGATCGATGAGCTGGGCGAGGAGAATGTCGCCGCCTTCGTCGCCGAGCCGGTGCAGGGGGCTGCCGGCGTAATCATCCCGCCGGAAACCTATTGGCCGGAGATCGACCGCATCTGCAAGGCGCGCAATATCCTGCTGGTGACCGACGAGGTGATCTGCGGTTTCGGCCGGTTGGGCGCCTGGTTCGGCCACCAGCATTTCGGCGTCGAGCCGGATCTTGCGCCGATCGCCAAGGGGCTTTCCTCCGGCTATCTGCCGATCGGCGGCGTGCTCGTCAGCGATAGGATTGCCGACGTGCTGATCAACGAGGTCGGCGAGTTCAACCACGGCTTCACCTATTCCGGCCACCCGGTCTGTGCGGTGGCCGCCCTCGAAAACCTCCGCATCATCGAGGCGGAGGGGCTGGTCGAACGCGTGCGCGACGATATCGGTCCCTATTTCGGCAGGGCCTGGGCAGCGCTCGGCGAACATGACCTGGTCGGTGAGGCCGTCAGCATCGGCCTGATGGGCGGCTTGCAGCTTGCCGCCGATAAGAGCACGCGCACGCGTTATGAGAAGCCCGATCAGGTCGGCGCGCTGGTGCGCAACCACGCGCTGGCGAACGGCCTCGTGCTGCGCGCCACCGGCGACCGCATGCTGGCCTCGCCGCCACTCGTCATCAGCCGCGCGGAGGTGGACGAGATGGCCAGGATTATCAAACTGGCGCTGGATACGGCATGCAAAGAGCTGAGATCCTGATGTCGCTCAGCCGGCTGGGTCCATTGCGGATGCGGCGATAAGCAGGCGCTCGCAATGCCCGCACTTCCGGCCGTATCGCACCATTGACGCCGCCGCCTGAAACACAGGTGAGGCGGACGTGGTAAGGCTGGCCTAATGAAGCACCGGTTGTAGTGCGTCTCTGTACGCCGGCGGCGAGTTTGGCGAGAACGCCAACCACACTCTCCGTCATCCCAGGCCTTGGAGCCTGGGATCCATGCCGCTGCTACTGATGGATGCGGTGTGGATGCTCGTCTCAAGGCCGAGCATGACGGAGAGTGGGGTAGGCACGGCAAACCGCTCACAGCGCAGACGCCCGTGTCAGCACCCGCCAGCGAAACCAGACAATGCCCAGTCACGGCCTAAACCGGTGACGAGGCGGATGATAGCCCATGTGCAGATCAACGAGGTCGGCCACTTTAATCAAGGCTACCCTTATTCCGGCCATTGGGTCCAAGCGACCGCCGTATTCCTGATTTCACTCAGCCGACCGGTCGAGCCAAGCATACCCGAATCGGTAGCGGTCGTCGCCGCGCTGATAGAAATAGGGCACGTCGATCACCGATGCCTCAGGCGCGGACGCGCCGAGATTGGCCCGGAGCCATTCAGCCATGGCCGGCGGAAGCCCTTCGCTTCCCCCCTTTGGCGGGATCAGCCACACGAGAAGCAGCGGTTGCCGGCCGCTAAGATCCGGGCGGAAGCCGGGATAATCCACGGAGAGGACCGGCACATCGGGGATATCCTGCCTGAGATTGCCGGCGAGCAGGCTGTCGCCGGCAAGGATCGCTGCCGGTTCGGCCTGTTTGCGCAAGCTTTCCAGCATCGTGGCATAGGGCCGGTTCAGCCGTTCGTAATGGCCGGTGAAGCGTGCGGCCGCGACGCTGCCGTAAAGGGCGGCCGGCACGCCGATCATGATGACGGCGACGACGGCCATGAAACGCCGGAACGCTTTGTCGGTCACGACGCCGGCGGCGTCGATCTTCAGGCAGAAATAGAGCGGCAGGATGAAGAGCATCGGCACCAGCCAGCGATCCTTGATGCCGGCAGCCCCGCCGAAGACGATCAAAAACAGGATGCCGATGACGAAGACGAGCATCATCCGCTCGATGAGCCGCGTCCATTCCGACCGAGCGGCCAATGCCGGGCGAAGGTTCTTGCCGGAGACGACAGCGAACACCGCCACGGTCAATCCGGCAAAGCTGACGATGGCAAGAGCGAGCGAGCCGACCCCCATGGCGACCTGCATCGGATAGCCGGCATTGTCGCTGGCGGTCATCTTTTCCAGGGTGCGGGCGGTGGCGAAGTCGAGATTGTCCTTCAGCCAGAAGAGATGCGGCAGGGTGATGACGAGGGCAACGATAGCGGTCACCGCCAGCCGTCGATCAAAGATCCGCTCCCGCCAGCGCGCATCCGCCAGCGCGCCGATTAAGGCTGCGGCCGGCAGGATGGCGAAATTATATTTGGCGAGCAGGCCGAAACCGATGCCGATGCCTGTTATCAGGTAGGAGGCAAGGCTCGGCTGTTTCAGACTGCGGATGAAGCCGTAGAAGAAGATGCTGGCCGAGAAGAACACCGCGACCGTGTGCGTCAGGTCTCGCTGCATCTCGAAAGCCATCTGCGGGATGGTCAGCAATCCGAGCGTCGCAATCGCCACCAGCGCCTTGTCGCGCAAAATGAGACGCGCGGTCAGGCCGTACAGAAGGTAGGCGCTGAACAGCAGGAGATTCTTCACCACCGAAAGCGCGAAAAGCGAAACACCGGCAAACTGGAAGACGGCATATTGCAGCCAGTTGTAGAAGGGCGGCTGCGGGCCGTAACCGGCGGCGAGCCATTGCGAGCGGAAAACCTGTTCGGCCTCGTCGAGATCGAGTGAATGCGAGGTTGCGAGCCGCACACCGACCTGAAGCGTGAAATAGACGGCCAGCAGCACGAAAATCCAGCGCATGTCGCGAAGACCGGTCTTGATCATTCTATCTGGCCCCCGGCCGAACCCAGGCATAGCCGAGTGCGAAATTATCGCCCTGGCGGCCGAAATAATAGGGAAGCGACAAGGCGCCGATCTCCTGTGGTGTGATGCCCGCCGCCGTCAGCGCCGATGAAAACCGCTCCGGCATGACGGCATCCGCCGCCGTCGCCGTCTTCTTGCCGCGCCAGACGATCAGCACCGGTCCGCCTGCTGTCGCGTAGGCCGGAAGGCCGGCAACGGGAAAATCGGGGATGACGACGGGCACATGGGGAAGCTGCAGACGCATGTTCCCGGCGACATAGGGATCCGAGGCAATCACCAGTGCCGGTTCGGCCTGCCGGGTCATTTCGCGGGCAAAATCGGCCATCGGCACATTCGGTCGGCTATAGGTGCCGATCAGCCCGGCGCCGACCACGCGGAAGCCGAGCGCGACCAGCACACAGGCCATCAGCACCGGCACGACCGGCCGGAAGCGGCGCAGCCCGGCGGAAAGATCGAGCCCGGCCGCCTTCATCTTTGCCAGAAAGTAGATCGGAAGCACCAGCAGGAACGGATCGAGCCAGCGCTCACGCACCGTGGTGGAACCGGTGAACAGCACGATCAGAAGGATTCCGGCGAGGCTCGCAAGCATCATCCGCTCCATCATCCCGGTCCAACGGTTTCCGGATGAAAGCATCAGGACAAAATCCCGGCGAAAGGCGGCGGCGAAAATTGCGACCGGGAGTGCTGCAAAGGCGAGGATGGCGACGATAAAGGCGAGAATGCCTTTGCCGATCCGCACGATGCCGGCGGGTTCGTTGCCGGCGGCCATCTTGACCAGAGTGTCGGAGGAGGCGAATGCGAGATTGCCCTGCAGCCAGATCGCATGCGGCAGGACGATGACGAGCGCGACGGCGACCGCGATCAGCATGCGCCAGTCGAGCGCCCTGCGCCGCCATTCGGCGTCAGGCAGGATGGCAATCAGCGCGACCGCCGGCATCAGCGCAAAATTGTACTTCGAGATCAGCCCGATGCCCGTTGCAAGCCCGAGCAGGAGATAGCTGCCGACGCCTGGCCAGTCGAGCGTGCGGAAGAAGCCATAGAGGAACAGGGAGCTGGCAAAGAGCAGCGCCGTCGTGTGGGTCAGATCCTGCTGGGCCATGTAGGAGACCTGGGGCAGGGTGATCAGCGCCAGCATGCCGACGGAGGCGAGCGCCTGGTCCTTCAGTGCTTCGCGCCCGGCGAGGCCGTAAAAGAGGTAACACAGGAAGAGCAGGATATTCTTCGGCACGATCAACGCGCCGATCGACATGCCCGTCACCGAAACGACGGCATATTGCATCCAGTTGTAGAAGGGCGGCTGCGGGCCGTAGCCCGCCAGCAGATATTGCGAGAAGAAGGACTGCTCGGCCTCGTCGAGCTCCAGCGAATGCGGAAGCGCCAGTCGCAGCCCGACGTTCAGCACGAAATAGGCTGCAAGCAGCAGAGCCGCGATTCCGATCGTCCTCGTCGCGCGTTCCAGCATCGTGCTGCCGGCTTACGCTTGGCTTTGATCGTCGAAGATCTGCCGCACGATATAGTTCGGAGAGGCGTCGTCACGATAGTAGGTGCGCGCGATCATTTCCGCCAGAATGCCGGTGGTGATCATCTGCACCGACGACAGCAGCAGCACGACGCCGACCATCAGCATCGGCCTCGTGCCGATATCATTGCCCATGATGAACTTGTCGAACCCGAGGTAAAGCAGGATCAGCATGGCGACGGCGCCGAGACCGAGACCCAGCGAGCCGAAGAAATGCCCCGGCCGCGCCTTGTAGCGCATGAAGAACATCACCGACAGCAGGTCGAGGATGACGCGGAAGGTGCGCGAAATCCCGTATTTCGAAACGCCGTGTTCGCGGGCATGGTGGGTGACGGCCATCTCGCCGATGCGCGAGCTCGGGACGACACCGGCCACCCAGGCCGGGATGAAGCGGTGCATCTCGCCCATCAGCTTCACCTGCTTGATGATCGAGGCACGGTAGATCTTCAGGCTGCAGCCGTAATCGTGCAGCTTGACGCCGGTGATGCGGCCGATCAGGTAGTTGGCGCACCAGGAGGGTATCTTGCGCAGGAACAGACCGTCCTTGCGGTTCTTGCGCCAGCCGACCAGGAGGTCGAGTTCGCGCCGTTCGAGCTCCGAGACCATCGCAGGAATGTCCTTCGGATCATTCTGCAGGTCGCCGTCCATCGTCGCGATCAGGCGGCCCTGGGCGGTATCGATGCCGGCCTGCATGGCGGCGGTCTGGCCGAAATTGCGCTGCAGCTCGACGATTCTCAACGCCAGCCCCTCGCGCCCGACGTATTTGCGGGCGTTGACGAGCGTCGCATCCGTGCTGCCGTCGTCGACGAGGATCAGTTCCCAGCGGTGAGGATATTGGGACATCGCTGCAAGGATACGTTCGACCAGCGGGCCGACGCTTTCCTCTTCGTTGAAAACGGGCACGACCAGCGACAGCTCGAGCGATTGTACCGGATCATTCGTGCCGCGAAGGGGCTCTACCGTTGTCTGCAACTTTCATCTCCAAAAGGCCGGGCGGCCTGGCAGTCCTTACTGCCGCCACCGCGTTTGCGGAAGCCTACTACATGAACTGCCCGTCCGTTGCCAGCGGCCAATGCCGGTTTCCCCGCAATCGGCCGACTTGCCGCAGCGCTATTTCGCGCCTCCCTCCACCCAGGAGTAGCCAATGGAGAAGGTATGTTTGCCGTCACCGAAAAGATAGGGCAGCGTCAGGGTATTTATCTCTTTCAGATGAATACCCGATCTGACGAGATCGTTGGCGAAGCCGGGAGAGATGGTTGGATCATTTGCGGTTTCGCCGCGCCAGACAACCAGCACCGGCCCCTTCGCCGTTGCGTATTCCGGAACCCCTGGGCCGGGAAAGAACGGGATCACGACGGGAACGTCGGGAAACTCCAGCTTCATATTGCCCGCCACGAACTTGGTCCCCGCCACGATGAGAACCGGTTTGCGGGTCGCTGTCAGTTCGGTCACGTAGTTCGCGAAGGGCACGTTCGTTCTCGTATAGGTGCCGATATATTGGATGGCGACGATCCGCAGCAGCAGGATCGACAGAATGACGATCATGAAAACCGGCACCACGGGCCGGAAGCGTGCAAGGCCGGCGGAGAGATCGAAACCTGCTGTCTCCAGTTTCAGGAACAGATAGATCAGCAGGACGAGCAGGCACGGGTCGAGCCAGCGCTCATGGATGTCGCTGGCGCCGGCAAAGACGACGATGCCGGCGAAGGCGAGCAGGCTGACAACCATCATCCGCTCGATCACCCGGATCATCGGACTGGACGAAGGGAGCGCCCGGAAGAAATCCCGCCGGAAGGCAGCCGCGATGAGAACGATCGGCAACGCGGTGAAGCCGAGCACGGCGATGACGAGGGACAACAGCCCCTGTCCGATGCGGGGGAGGCCGGCCGCGGCCTCATGCTCGGCAGTCATCCGCTCCAGCGTCGGGGCCGAAGCGCTGACGAGGTTATCGGGCAGCCAGAGCGCATGCGGCAGAACGATCAGAATGGCGATGACGGCCGCCGGCAGCAGGCGCCAGTCGAACAGGCGGTTGCGCCACTTCCAGTCCGGCAGCACGGCGACGAAGGCGGCAAAAGGCAGGATGGCGAAATTATACTTGGAGATGAGGCCGATGCCGGTGGCAATGCCGATGACGAGATAACTGCCGATCGTCGGCTGGCGCAGCGTCCGGAAAAAGCCGAAGAGGAAGAGCGAGGTCGCAAACAGCAGGGCAACGGTATGGGTGAGCTCGCGCTGCGCCATCAGACCGACCTGTGGCAGGGTAATCAGGCTCAGCATGGCGATGGGCGGGAGTAAACGGCTCTTCAGCACCTCGCGGGCAGCCAGACCGTAGAAAAGATAGCAGCCGAACAGGATGATGTTCTTCGGAACCGAGAGCGCCCACATCGTGATCCCGGTCACCGAGACGACGGCGTACTGGATCCAGTTATAAAAGGGCGGCTGCGGGCCGTAGCCGGCCAGAAGATATTGCGAGTAAAATGATTGCTCTGCCTCGTCGAGATCGAGCGTATGCGGCAATGAGATGCGGAGCAGGATGTTCAGCAGGAAATAGACTGCCAGAAAAATGCTGGCGCTCTTGATGCTTTTGGTAATGCGCTCCAACATCGATCTCCAAGTCAAGCCGGCAAGGCCTCGCCATCTGTCGGTCTGCCGCGCGGATCGCCGGCTTGAGGCGATCCCGCCGTCACCGCCATCAACTCCGCCGTTGTGCGCAACCTTCATTTCTCCTAAAACGCCGGGGACGGAACCGAGACCCATGCCGACGCCAAGCGAGGAATGCCTACTACATGAAGAGTTCGATCGTTGAAAGCCAGCAGTCCTGGTTTATGCGCAATCGCATGACGGCGCTGACGGTCGTAATTGTCGCAGTCTATGCGCTCTTCGTGCAGTGGTTCTGGGGCTGGCCCGTCATCATCAGCCAATGGGCCGATGTCGGGGCAGGTCCCGTGATCGGCGCGCTCGTGGCTCTGACGGGCACCTATTTCCTGCGCACCTGGCGCATTTACGACTATTTTCCGCAGGAGACCGCGGGACGGGTCGCGACCCTCTTCCGGGTCACGCAGATCCACAATCTCCTGAACATCATGCTGCCCTTCCGGACCGGCGAAACCAGCTTTCCCCTGTTGATGCGCACTGAATTCGGCATTCCGCTGACGCGCGGAACCTCGGCACTCCTCGTCATGCGGCTGCTCGACCTGCACGCTCTGCTGGCGGCTGCCGGCATCGGCTTTGCGCTCGCCGCAACCGATGCGCTCGTCGCATGGTTGCTTTGGGCGGCCTTCCTGCTGCTGCCGGTCGCAGCCTTCGCCGCGCGCAAGCCGCTGTTGGGCGTCGCCGCCAGGCTTCTGCCTGCAAAGGTGCAGAAATTGGTCGTTGAGATCGAAAACGGCTTGCCGCTCGATGCCGCGGCCTTTGCGCGCGCCTGGGCGATGACCATCGTCAACTGGCTGGTGAAGGTGATCGTGCTTGCATGGGCGCTCGGGCTGATGGGCGTTGTGCCGATGGCGGCCAGCTTCGGCGGTGCGCTTGGCGGCGAACTCTCCTCCGTCCTGCCGGTGCACGCGCCGGGCGGCGTCGGCACCTATCCGGCCGGCATCACTGCCGGCGCCATTGCGCTCGGAGCGTCGAGCGAGCGGGCGGCGCTCGCCGTGCTGGCGCAGGCGAGCGTCAATGCCCATCTGCTAATCATCGTCTCGGCGCTGACGGGCACGGCGATCTCACTGCCGCTCGGGCGCCGCGGCAAGCGCTGAAATTCGCTTGCGCAGAAACGCCTGCTCCGGCTCCTGCCGGCAGAGCGACAAGGCCGTCTGGTAGGCTGCGATCGCCTCTTCTCTTCGGCCGAGCTGGCGCAGAAAATCGGCACGGGCCGAATGGGCAAGGTGATAGGCCTGCAGTTCCCGGCGTCCTAGAATGGCGTCAATCAGATCCAGCCCCTTTGACGGCCCCTCGGCCATCGAAATCGCCACCGCGCGGTTGAGCTCGACGACCGGTGAGGGCTGGGCTGCCAGAAGCAGGTCGTAATAGAAGGCAATCCGCGGCCAGTCGGTTTCCTCGCCGGTCGCCACCTTCGCATGTTCGGCAGCGATCGCTGCCTGTACCGTATAGGTGCCGATCTCTTCTGTCCGCATTGCCTTGGCCAGGAGCGCCAGGCCTTCCGAGATCTTGGCGCGGTCCCAGAGCGAGCGGTTCTGATCGGCAAGCAGCACCAGCGCTTCTTCCTCGCTGCTGCGCGCGCTGCGGCGGGAATCCTGCAGCAGCATCAGCGCCAGAAGTCCGCAAACATCAGGATGCGGCAGCAGCGCCAGCAGCAGCCGCGCCAGCCGGATGGCCTCTCCGGTCAGGTCGGCGCGAACGACCGCGTCTCCCGAAGAGGCGGAATAGCCTTCGTTGAAGACGAGATAGATGACATGCAGCACCCGGTCGAGCCGCTCGGGCAGCGCCTCGCGGCCCGGCACTTCATAAGGGATGTTCGCGGCCCGGATCCTGCCTTTGGCGCGCACGATCCGCTGGGCGACCGTCGGCGCCGGAATGAGGAAGGCATGGGCGATCTCTTCGGTGGTCAGTCCGCAGATTTCCCGAAGCGCCATCGCCGTCTGCGCGTCCGCCGGGATAGCAGGGTGGCAGCAGGTGAAGATCAGCCGCAGCATGTCGTCCTCGATCGCTTCCATCTCGCCCATCTCCGTTTCGTCGACGCTGTAGAGGCTGTCCTCGATGTGCTGCTGCGCGGCATCGAAACGCGCTCGCCGTCGGATCGCATCAATCGCCTTGAAGCGGCCGGTCGACACAAGCCAGCCGGAGGGGTTGGCGGGAACGCCGTCGACCGGCCATGTTCGTGCGGCCGCTGCAAAGGCATCGTGAAGCGCTTCCTCCGCACGGTCGAAATCGCCGAGCAATCGGATCAGCGTCGCCAGCACCCGGCGAGATTGGGTTCGGTAGATCTCCTCGATGACCGTTTCCACGGGGGCACCTCAGTTCGGAAGGGTGAGTGTTCGCACCGGTCTCAGTTCGACCGCGCCGTAGCGGGCAGACGGAATTCGCCCGGCGATCTCCTTCGCCTTCGCCATGTCAGGCGCCTCGATGACGTAGAAGCCGGCCAGATGCTCCTTCGTTTCGACATAGGGGCCGTCGGTGACGGAGAGCCTATTGTTTCGAACCCGCAGCACGCTCGCCTGGTCAGGCATTTCGAGCGCATCGGAATGGATCATGAAGCCGTCGCGTTGCAGTTCCTCGTCGAAGGCGAAATGCGCTTTGATGAGGTCGACGCCTTCGTCAACTGTCAGTCTGCCGTCGGTGTCGGCGCTGTTATAGATCAGGCAGATGTAGCGCATCGCTCAGCACTCCTCCTTGATCGAATAGGCCGGCCGCACCTCGATCGCGCCATAGCGCGCCACGGGAAAGGTCGCGGCGATCGCCGTTGCTTCCTGCATATCCTTGGCCTCGATCAGCACGAAGCCGCCGAGATGTTCCTTGATCTCGGCGAAAGGGCCGTCCGTCGCGGTCACTTCGTTGCTGCGAACCCTGACCGTCACGGCCGTCGGCGGTTCGCGCAGCGCCAATGCGACGAGCAGGTGGCCGCTGTCGCGCAGCCGGTCATCGTTGATGATCGAATCCTTCGTCAGCTTTTCGCCTTCCTCGGCGGAAATGGCGTTGATCTTCGCGGTTTCGAACCAGACCTGGCAGAGATATTTCATTGCCGTCTCCTCACGCGTCTTTTCCGAAGGAATGAATGGGCCGCACCTCGATCGCACCGAGCTTTGCAAGCGGGATGCCGGCGGCGATGCGGATCGCTTCGTTGAGGTCCTTGGCCTCGATCAGGATGAAACCGCCGATCGCCTCCTTCGTCTCGGCGAAAGGGCCGTCCGTCACCGAGGTCTCACCGCTGCGCACCCGCACGGTCACCGCCGATGTCGGCGGCTGCAGCGCCTGGGCGACGATCATGTGGCCGCTTTCGGCAAGGTCCTTGTCGTAGTTCAACGAATTCGCGCCGAGCTCGGCCTTCTCCTCTTTCGTCATCGCGGCGAGCACCGCACCGTCGAACCAGACCTGACAGAGATATTTCATCGCAGACAGCCTCCTTGGGATGTTTCAATGACTCTGGACGATCGAGCTTCACACAATTCGACAGCTGCAGAAAAAATCTTTGTCGCCGCCGGCTGTCGAAATCGCAAGGCAGCACTCGACAAGGCTTCATCGAAACCTGTCGAGGAGAACGGCAATGAGTATTCTTGAAATCGCGCTCGCAAGCCAGATCTGGGCCCGCCGCCATGACAAGCGTCGCCAGGCGTTCGACGAAGGCGATGGGCTGAAGATTCTGCTGCGCACCGCTTTCACCTTCGCCGCCTTCAGCCTGCTGATAGCAGGGCTGAACCTTGCTGCCGGCCGACCGCAGGTGGTGGCGCAGCAGCCAGCGCCTGTCGTCGCAGGCAGATGAGGAAACGGCCTACAGCAATTCCGGTAAAATGCGCGCCGCTTTTCCCAGGCAAAGCGAGAAGCGCTTTTGCCGGGAATGCGTGAAAACGAAGAGATGGAGTATTTCCGTGATTCGAAGAAACGGAAATACCCTATTGGAAGGCCGTTTCGAAGAAGCTGCGCAGCTTGCGCGAATGCAGGGCTTCCTTCGGCATGGCGGCCAGTTTCTGCACGGCGCGGATGCCGATCTGCAGATGCTGGTTGACCTGCGTGCGGTAGAAGGCCGTCGCCATGCCCGGCAGTTTCAATTCGCCGTGCAGCGGCTTGTCGGAGACGCAGAGCAGCGTGCCGTAAGGCACGCGGAAGCGGAACCCGTTGGCGGCGATCGTTGCCGATTCCATGTCGAGCGCGATGGCGCGCGCCTGCGATAGCCGCCTCACCGGTCCGCGCTGGTCGCGCAGTTCCCAGTTGCGGTTGTCGATCGTGCCGACGGTCCCAGTGCGCATGATGCGCTTCAGCTCGAAGCCCTCGTAGCCGGTGATTTCGGCGACGGCGGCCTCCAGCGCCACCTGCACTTCGGCGAGTGCCGGGATCGGCACCCAGACCGGCAGGTCGTCGTCGAGCACGTGGTCCTCGCGCATATAGGCATGGGCGAGAACATAATCGCCGAGCCGCTGGCTGTTGCGCAGGCCGGCGCAGTGGCCGAGCATCAGCCAGGCATGCGGGCGCAGCACGGCGACATGGTCGGTGATCGTCTTGGCGTTGGAGGGACCGACGCCGATATTGATCATGGTGATCCCGGCATGGCCCTTCTTTTTCAGATGGTAGGCCGGCATCTGCGGCAGGCGGGCAAGGGTCGCATCCGTTTCCGGCCCGCTCGAGCCGGGCAGGGTGACGATATTGCCGGGCTCGACGAAGGCGGTATAACCGTCGCCGCCCTCGGCCATCTGCTTGCGCGCCCAGTTGCAGAATTCGTCGATATAGAACTGGTAGTTCGTGAACAGCACGAAGTTCTGGAAATGCTCGGCATGCGTCGCCGTGTAATGCGACAGCCGGGCGAGCGAATAATCGATACGCTGGGCGGTGAACGGCGCAAGCGGCGAGGGCTCGCCCGGCGGCGGGATATATTCGCCGTTGGCGATCTCGTCGTCGGTCGTGTTGAGGTCCGGTGTGTCGAAGATATCGCGCATCGGGACGTCGACGAAGGCGGAGGTCGATGCTTCCACATGCGCGCCCTCGCCAAAGGCGAAGTGCAGCGGAATCGGCGTCGTCGATTCCGAGACGATCACCGGAACATTGTGGCTCTTCATCAGCAGCGACAGCTGCTCCTTCAGGTAATGCTTGAAGAGCTTCGGCCGGGTGACCGTCGTCGTGTAGATGCCGGGCGCCGTGACGTGGCCGTAGGAGAGGCGCGAATCGACATGGCCGAAGCTGGTCGTCTCGATGCTCACCTGCGGATAGAAGGCGCGGTAGCGCGAGGCGATCGGAGCGCCTTGGGCAAGCTCGGTGAAGCTCTGGATCAGGAACGCCGTATTGCGCTCGTAGAGTTCGGTCAGCGTCTCGACGGCCTTGGCGGGATCATCGAAGCTCTGCGGCTGGAAAGGGGATGGAGAGGAAATGTCGAGCGGCGACAAAGGGGAGATTCGTTTGTTCATGACGCATTATAGAGAGTTGTTTTTGACAAGCAAACGACGTGCGCCGGCGGACATCGATTTTTTATCTTCTTCCGTGTCTGTACCGCTCACCGCACCGTCGGCGCGCAGAAGCTCCCGTTTCTCTCCAGGCAGGTATAGCTCGCACCGAAATGCGACTGCGTGCCGCCGCCGCCCTCATGCACGACGACCGCCGAAAATGTGACCGCGAAGATCGCTGCGAACAGCGTGATGATGCTGAAACGTCTTGCCAGAATGTAGAGGTTCATCTCATGCCCCGATACGGCAACCTAACCATGACATGAGTTTTCTCATGCGGCGGCTGAACGGGTGCTGAGATGCCGGTTCATCCACCGTTCAGCTTGCGGGGCGGGGTCGGGCGATTGTCGTCAAGATCGGCGGGCGGAGAAGCTTTCGAAGCTTGCCGGCATTTCCGCCGGCATGCTTGGGCGTTTTGGATGTTTGCTGCGTCGGCCTTATCGCCTCAGAGCCGCGTCCAGGTCTGCGACTTGCAGAGGATTTTCAGGACGCAGCCCTGCATCCGCAGCGAATTGCCGGAAACCTTGCCCGAGCCGCTATAGGTCTTGTCGGCGGCCGGATCGGTGATCTCGCCGGCGTAGCTGCCGCCGGTGCCGGCAAGGGTGCCGATCTTCCGGCCGCTGTATTTGCCGGTTTTCAGCGTCACGCAATAACTGCCGCCGCAGGCCGCGATCACCGCCGTTTCGCCCGAGGCGGTTTTCCAATTGCCGACGATCGGCTCTTCGGCATGCGCGGTGCCCGCGATCACGGCGATGGCGCCGGCGAGAATGAAACTGCGGATCATCTTTTCCTCCCTGATGTCCTTTTGACCGGCCGCGAAAATAACTGACGCGAACGTAAAGGTAAATACAGGTGATCGCTATCGCCGGAGTTCGGCGAAAGCAGGCGAAAAGCGAGAGGTCGAGGCTTTTAAACTGTCGTCTGCTGTTTTCATGATGAACGATCGGTTTATTTTCGAATCTGAATCTTTCGTAAAATTCGAACGAAAACCCCTAAGCTCCAAGGCATCCGATGTTTAACAAAAATCCAATTTTACCAAGTGTTTGCACTTTGTTTGTCTCAAATTAATCATGGATTTTAGGCGTTTTTTGAAGGCCGTTCGGCATAGTGAAGCCATCAAACGAGCGGGGCAAACCCGCCGAAACTGAAGGGCTGCAAGCCGCGATAGACGGCAAGGTCCGGAGGTAAAACAGGGTAAGTCATAAACAGGCTAACAGGGATAAAACCGATGGCACGCTTTGAAATGCACAATGCTGAAACGGCCACCATGGGTGGCGACAACAGCGCCGATGTCTTCTGCGAAATGGGTCTGATGTATGCGACCGGCCGCGGCTGCGCCGTCGATCTCATCGCTGCCCACAAATGGCTGAACATTGCCGCGATCAAAGGCAACGACCGCGCCGCCGAGCTTCGCGCCGACGTGGCCGCCACCATGAACAAGATGCAGCTCGTGGAAGCGTTGCGCGCTGCCCGCGAATGGATGACGGTTCACTGAAACCATCTCCTGCTGGCGGTTCGACAGAAATAACAACCTCGAAAGAGGGGCGGGCGGGGCGATTTGAAACGCCGATGCCGGGAGAAGAGACCGCGGCCGGATATCCTCCACCGGCCGCGGTTCTTCGTTAAATTATCAGCATGATGTCGTCCGAAAACCGCTCACGCTTTTCGGCATCACGCATGATCAGCCGATCGCCTTCAGCACCTGCGGCAGGGTTTCCTCGAACAGCGCCATGTCGGTCTCCGGTCCGACGCTGACGCGGATGCAGCGATTGAGCGGTGCCACACCGGGCATGCGAATGAAGACGCCATGCTCCATCAGCCGGTCGACGATCGCCCGCGCATAAGCGCCGTCGCGGCCGGCGTCGATTGCCACAAAATTCGTCGCCGAGGGCAGCGGCTCAAGGCCGTTTGCCCGGGCAATTCGGCCGATCCGCTCCCGCGCCGCATGGATCTTGCCGACCACCTCGGTGAGATAGGCCTGGTCCTTGAGGGCGGCGAGCGCGGCGGCCGTCGCCAGCCGGTTCATGCCGAAATGATTGCGGATCTTGTCGAAGGCCTGCGCCGTGCCCGGCGTCGAGATGACGTAGCCGGTGCGGGAGCCGGCAAGGCCATAGGCCTTGGAGAAGGTGCGGGTGCGCACGATGTTCGGCCGATCGATCAGCGAAGCGATCGACGGCAGCGAATTTGCCGGTCCCGTCTCGCTATAGGCCTCGTCGAGCACCATCAGCGTCGTCTCGGGCAGTGCCCGGGCGAAAGCGACGATGCTGTCGGCGTCCCACCAGCTTCCCATCGGATTGTCGGGATTGGCGAAATAGACGAGCGGCGCATTCTCGCGCCTGACGGCCTCGAGCAGTCCGTCGAGATCCTCGCGGTCGTCGACATAAGGCACGGTCACCAGTCGGCCGCCGAAGCCGGCGACATGGAAATTGAAGGTCGGATAGGCGCCAAGCGAGGTGACGACCGGCGCGCCGGCTTCGATCACCAGCCGGACGATCTGGCCGAGCAACTCGTCGATGCCGCCGCCGATGGCGATATTGGCGGAGGAGGTGCCGAGATGGGTGCCGAGCGCCTCCCTCAGCACGAAATTTTCCGGGTCATTGTATTTCCAGATATTGCCGGCTTCCTCGCTTATCGCCGCAAGCACGGAAGGGGCCGGGCCGAAACCATTCTCGTTGGCGCCGATGCGTGCCAAGACGGCACGTCCGCGTTGGCGCTCGATGGCCTCGGGGCCGACGAAGGGAACTGTGGAGGGCAGGGCGCTGATGAGCGGCGTGAAGCGCGAAAAGGCGGACATGCGAAGGCAAGTTCCCGGACATGTTGACGGTTGGCGCAACAATAGGCCGGGGTACGGCCAAGGCAAGCAAGATTATTTCGACAGCTGCCCGATGGGCGACGCTTGCGGGCGGAAGATCGGCGCTCGCCGTGCATCGATCGCTTCCATGTTGCCGACAAGGAAATCGGTGCGCACCACGCGGCGCAGGACCTCGGGATCCATCAGGTTGATGAACCGCACGCCGATGCGTTCCTTGTGACGGTAGACCTCGGCACAGCCGATCCGATAAGCGAGGCCGAGAATGTTGAGATAATAATGTTTCGGCAGACCGGCGGTGGTCGACACGATGAAGGTGGCGCCGCCTTGCGAGATATCGATGATCTCGGCGCTTCGCATCGACACGCCGGTGAGGCACGGCCGGACGGCGACGATACGGGCGGGGCGCTTGACGTGGAACTCTTCCCAGCGCAGGTCGTAAATGGCGGATTTGACCGTGGCAAGGTGTGTGGCGCGGAGCATAGTCATCTTACATTCTCCGTCAGGCAGGGCACAGTTGGGGTTCTTGCTCTGGTGCAAGCTGATCTTGCTCCGGCCAAGGTCACATGAATGTTTTGCGCATTCGTCAAAGATAAAATGACAATTTTAACGAGTTTAAATTTTGTTCCCAAGCGGGACGCCCGATGTTCACAATCGGGACGCGGGCCGGCAGTCCAACACCCGTCTCGGCCGGGATTTCTGACGGTGAGATATGCGTCGGCAACGGTCGGCGCCGCCAATGCCGGCAACACCGGATCGCCGCTCCCATCGATTTCCGGCGCAATTTCCCGAACTCTTTCAAGGGCCGGACGTTCTGTCTTGATCGATGAAGCATGGCGCGCTTCGATGACGACAGCGAGGAGTTGAAGATGACCGACGTCAGAATTCCCGGGAAATCATGGGTCGTAGTCTGCAATGGAGCCAAGGCCCTGATCATGCAGAATGCCGGCGATGCCCAACTGGTGAACCTCAAGGTGTTGGAAACCCTGACGCAGCCGAGCGAACCCGATCGCGAGATCGGCACCGACAAGCCCGGCCGCAGCCACGCCGCCGATGGGTTCAGCCGCAGCGCTGTCGAAGAGACCAGCTGGCAGGAGCAGGCCGAAGCTCAATTTCTGAGACATGTGGCGGAACGAATGGACGAGCTGACCCAGGCAAAGGATGCGCACCGCATCGTCCTCATCGCGCCGCCGAAGGCGCTCGGCACTTTGCGGCCGGCGCTCAGTGCCGAGACGCAGGCAGCGATTTCGACGGAATTGGCGAAAGACTATACCAATCTGCCGATCGACGAGATCGAGCGACATCTCGCTGCCTGATCAAAGGCATCAAGAGAGCGTGGGCTGGCTGGCCCGCGTCTCACCCTGACGATCGGAGCCCGGCAAACAGATCTTCATGATCGGCAAACAGCGCTGCCAGGCGGTCGATGACGATCCTGACCTCCGGCCGTTGCCGCTCATCGTCATGCGCGACGATCCACATCTCGTAGTTCAGATCGTCGATGACAGGCCCGGCGCGCACGAGCTTGCGGTCCTGATCGCCGATGAAACAGGGCAGTACGCCGCGGCCGGCCCCGCCACGGATCAGGTAAAAGAGCATATGCGGCGTGTTCGTCCAGCTGGTGATCCAATAATCCGGCTGTTCGAACGTCCATTTGTCCGCCGGCGTGATCGCGGTGTCGGTGCCAAGCGAAATCCAGTTGCAATTGGTCTGCGCAAAGTCGGCCGCCTGGTAAGCGGCATGGGCCACTTTGACCGAACGGCGGATCGCGACGTTGCCGCTGTCCGGCCGGCTGTGGCGAATGGCGATATGCGCCTCGCGATAGGTGAAGTCGACGCTCGCATCACAGGTCTTGTAGCACATGCGGAAACTGTCCTTCGGCGTCCAGACGCCGGCCAGATGGTCGGCGATGAAGCGCAGGGTCCAGCTGTCGGCGGCTGTCGAGACGATCGGCAGCATCAGCACCTCGCCGCGCCAGTCGGAGATCGCCTGCGCCGCATCCTGCATCCGCCGGACGCGATCGAGAAGCTCCTGACCGTCCCTGGCCAGAAGGTAACCGGTCGGGCCGCGGCTGAACAGCGACCGGCCGGTCACCCGTTCGAGCGCCAGCATGCGCCGTCCGATCGTCGGCGCGCTAAGGCCGGTGCGTGCTGCCGCGGCCGAAAGCCCGCCGCCGGTGGCGACATGGAAGAAGAGTTGCAGATCGTCCCAGCTCGCATCTTTCATGGATGAAAACCCCCTTTCCCCGGCGCCTCTACATAGCCAGCGCGTTAAGGCCTAGCTCAAGTGCTCCAGCAATAGATGGAGGATAGGCAATGCTTCTCAACTGGGTAGTTCTCTTCGAGGAAGTCGAAACCCGCAAACGCCGCATGCGCCGCGATCCCATGGCCGATCCGCTCGATGGCCCGGAATGGCGCGGACTTCTCTGGATCATCCCGATCATCGCGTATCTCTCCTCAAGAAGAGGCGAGACGAGGCCGCGCCGCGATAAGGCGCGAATTGAAGGAAGCCTCAGGTTTCGAAGCTCAGTCGCAGCACGTGGTGCAGGAATTCGGGATTGAGCAGCATGTTGAAACTGACCGTCACCAATTCGCCTTCGCGCTTGACCATGGTGGCGCCGATCTCGTCGTGGATGCCGAGGATTTCGAGAAAGAAATGGCTCGGCATCTCCAGGCCCGGGCTGACTTCGAGCATCGCGCCGGCCAGCGTGATCGTGCGGATCAGGCAGCGCACCTGCGTTCCGGTGCTGAGGTGATGGCCGACGAAGATGATGTTGCCGGGCCTGTCGAGGTTGAATTCCCTGTAAGCACGTTCCGGCTTGGGGTGTTCTGTGTCGAGGTGCATCTGAAAGGCCCTTTTAGCCTCCGCTATCATATGACAAAACTAGCACGAGATTGCTGATAGCTGCTGAAGAACATCGTTAAGATTGAAGTCTTCTCGGGAGATTGGCGGAAAATCGCATCGATTTCGGGCAGTTTTGCTCCAAATTTGTTCATTCCCGGTGCATTTCGGCCATTCTTGACATGTCGGCGGCCTTCGCGCATACAAAGTCCCGGTTCGAGGCACCGGCCGCTCGCGGATGAAAATCCATGGTGAAGTCCTCGCGATCATGGTCACGGCCCCTTGTGCATGCTGACTGACGGCAATGCGAGCTCCCATCCACAGTCGAAGAGCATGCCTTTTGCGAAGGCCCACTCCATGACGACGACCTATCCCGGCATTGACGAATTGAAGGTCCAGGCCAAACGCCTGCGCCACGCGATGAACGATCGCGGCACCGCGTTGACCCACAGTGCGGCGCTCGAAATGATCGCCCGCCAGTACGGCGCGCGCGACTGGAACACGCTGGCCGCGCTGGCGGCCAAACCCAACGCGGTGCCGAAGACGCCGCTTTTTGTCGGGGCGCACATTCGCGGCCGTTATCTCAATCAGCCGTTCACCGGCGAGGTTCTGGCGCTGTCGGCCCTGCCGGGAGGCGAACTCCACAGGATCACCATCCATTTCGACGAAGCTGTCGATGTCGTGACCTTCGAGAGCTTTTCAGCCTTTCGCCGGCGTGTGAGCGCGCAGATCGATGCCGACGGCGTCTCGCCGAGGAAAACCTCGAACGGCGTGCCGCATCTGGTGCTCGATCTCTAAATCACTTTTGATTCACTTTGAGGCCGTCTGAATCCAGATGATGTCACTCCGGATCGGACCTCGCCATATCGCACGGATTTCTCCATGACCGATCTTTCCCAGGGCAATGCTTTTCTCATCGGCTGGTTGCCGGGCGTCTTCATCAGGACGGCTGCGCCGATCGTCGCGATCACCACGCTCAACGGCCTCTTCACCGTCGTCGACGCCTATTTCCTCGGCGCCTATGTTGGCCCCGATGCGCTCTCCGCCGTCAGCCTGATTTTCCCGGGCCTGATGCTGCTGATCGCCCTGCAATCGCTCGTTGCGAACGGCATGGCGAGCATCCTCGCCCGCCGGCTCGGGGCCGGCGATCGCCAGGGCGCGGGCAGGGTATTTGCCGGCGCCCATACGCTGGCGCTGGCCGTCACCCTGGTCCTCAATATGCTCTATTGGACCTTCGGCCGTCAGATTATCGATACCGGTGCCGGCACGGCCGCCGTGGCCGATGGCGCCATGCTGTTCATGGGTGCGATGATTGCCTTTGCGCCGGTGAGCTTCTTCCTGTCGCTGCATCTCGACGGATTGCGCTGCGAAGGCAAGATCGGTTTCATGACGCTGGTGACGCTGTCGGCCTCGCTGCTCAACATCCTCGCCAACTGGCTGTTCATGGCCGTGATGCATTGGGGCGTGCTCGGTTCGGCCGCCGGCTCGATCGCCTCGCAATTCGTCTGTCTTGCCGCCGTGCTTGCCTATCGCTGGCGCCGGCCGGCGGCACTCAGGCCCTCTCGAGGATTCACCCTTGCCGAATGGCGCGGCATCGTCGTCTTCGGCGCGCCGATGAGCCTCGGCTTCATCGGCATATCGCTGGCATCCGCCGCCATTCTCGTCAATATCTCGCTCTGGAGCGTGGCAGATTATGCCGCGACGGTCGCCGCTTACGGCATCATCACGCGGATCATGACCTTCACCTATCTGCCGCTGCTTGGCCTCAGCATCGCCCTGCAGACGATTGCCGGCAACAATCACGGCGCCGGCCTCGGGCTTCGCGTCGGCCGCAGCCTGCAGATCGCCATGCTTTCGGCGCTCGTCTATTGCAGCCTGGTGGAAATCGCGGTCGAACTTTTAGCTGGCCGCCTCGGCGCCGTCTTCGTCGCCGATCCCGCCATTGTCGCCGAGGTCAGGCGAATTCTGCCCTGGACGATCGGCGCCTATTTTCTCTTCGGGCAGATGCTGATCCTGTCGTCCTATTTCCAGTCGATCGGCGATGCACCGCGCGCGGCGATCTTCGGCCTGTCGCGGCCCTATCTGCTCACCCTGCCGCTCACCTTCCTGCTGCCCTTCGTCTTCGGCGAGCAGGGGATCTGGATGGTGCCGGTCTTTGCCGAAGCCGGCATGGTCGTTCTGGCCGTGCTGGTGCTGTCTCAAAACGCCAAACGCCGCGGCTGGCGCTACGGGCTTCTGCCTGGCTGAGGTGGCAAAGCCGCGCGAGTAAGCGCGGCTTGCCGGATATTCTATTCCCTGCCTGCGGGAGCCGCCGATGTCGCAGCTCATCCTCGTTTGGATGGAGCCAGTCAACCATCGACGGCAGCTTCGTGCCGTCAGATCATTTCGCGATCTAAAGCAGCCCTCACGCCTTCACCAGCCACTCGTGCTCGACGGCATTGTGGAATTTCCAGATCCGCTGCGGCCCGGCCATGACATTGAGGTAATAGAGATCGTAGCCATGGCAGGCCGCACACGGATGGTAGCCTTTCGGCACCAGCGTCACGTCTCCGTCCTCGATCGCCATCGCTTCGTCGAGCGAGCGGTCGTCGGTGTAGACACGCTGGAAACCGAAACCTTGCGGCGGATTGAGCCGGTGGTAATAGGTCTCTTCCAGAAAGCTTTCGTTCGGCAGGTTGTCCTGATCGTGCTTGTGCGGCGGATAGGAGGAAGTATGGCCGCCCGGCGTGATCACCTCGACGACGAGCAGCGAATGCGCCGAATTGTCGTCCTCAGGCATGATATTGTTGACGTAGCGCACATTCGTGCCCTTGCCGCGCGTCACCTGCGGATGGGTGCCGGGCGGGATTTCTTTCGCCTGGTAGGTGCCGCCGCCGGGCGCCGAGCAGACGGCGAGCTCGAGATCGGTCTCCGCCGTCACCGACCATGTCGATTCCATCGGGATGTAGAGCGCATGCGGAGCGCCGTCGAAGGGGCTCATCCGCTCGCCGAGGGTACCGAAATCCGTGGTGCCGGCGGACGCTTTCCCCTTGCCGGTCACCCAGACGAGGCAGACTTCCCGATCGCCGGTCTCTCCCGATACGGTCTCGCCCGGCTTCAAGCGATGCAGATCGAAGCCGACATAGGTCCAGCCGGCATTCTCAGGGGTGACATGCGTGACGCGGCCATGCGTGCCGGATGGTTTCACCTTGAGGTTTGGCATTGGTGTTTCTCCTCGTAACGTTAGCGGGCGCGGCCCCCTCATCCGGCTGCCGCCACCTTCTCCGAGGGGAGAAGGGATGTGCCGCGCCGGCCAGTTCCCCCTTCTCCCCAGCGGGAGAAGGTGCCCGAAGGGCGGATGAGGGGGCTTCTTGCCCCGGCGATGCTATTCAGCCTTCCCCTTGCGGGAGAGGGTTCTTCTTTTTCGTTATCCCTTGGGAAAACCTTCAGTCTCCACGCTATAACCCGCGGCCGTCATCACCCGCATCAGTTCGGCATGGCCGATCTCGGCCATCTTCTGCGGCGGCGCTTTGCGCGGATCCTGTTCGGCCTCGACGACGAACCAGCCTTCATAGCCGTGGTCGGCGAACCGCTGGACGATGGCGCCGAAATCGAGCGAACCGTCGCCCGGCACGGTGAAGGCGCCCAGCGCCACCGCATCGAGGAAAGACTGCCGGCTGCGGTCGAGACCATCGACCACAGCTTTGCGGATGTCCTTGACGTGAACATGATTGATGCGGGCATGGTGGTGGTCGATGGCGCGCAGCACGTCGCCGCCGGCAAAAGCCAGATGCCCGGCATCGAGCAGCAGCGGAATGCCTGCGCCCGAATTGCGCATGAAGGCATCGAGCTCCGGCTCGGTTTCGACGACGGCCGCCATGTGGTGGTGGTAGGAAAGCGGCATGCCCTGCTCGGCGCACCATTCGCCGAACTCGGTGACGCGGCGCGCATAGGCTTTCATCTCGTCATCGGCGAGGCGCGGCTTGGTCGCGAGCGGCTTGGAGCGGTCGCCCTGGATGGAGCGGCCGACTTCGCCATAGACGATGCAGGGCGCATTGACCGCCTTGAACAGTTCGATCATCGGAGCGATGCGGTCCTTGTTGGCCGCAAGCTCCTCATTGACCAGCGTGCCGGAGAACCAGCCGCCGCACAGCGTCACGTCGGCGGCGCGCAGGATGGGCAGCATTTCTTCCGGGTTGCTGGGGAAACGGCGCCCTTGCTCCATGCCGGTAAAGCCGGCGCTGCGCGACTGCCGCAGGCATTCCTCCAGGGACACATCGTCGCTGAGTTCGGGAAGGTCGTCGTTCCACCAGGCGATGGGCGACATGCCGAGTTTGGCCTTCATCAACATTCTCCTTAAATATAACGCGGAGGAGCGGTTCCGCTCCTCCCAAAAATGACAGCACTGATTTAGCCGATGCGCTGGGCGGCGCGTGCTTCGATGTAACCCTTGCGCGCTTTGTTGACCTCTTCGCGTGGACTGACCTCGGGTACCGCGACATCCCACCAGTGGCCGCCGGCCTCCGTGGTGATCAAGGGATCGGTGTCGATGACGAAGACCGAGGTTCGGTCGTTCTTTTTCGAGCTGGCGATCGCCTGCTCCAGCTCCGCGATCGAGCCGACCTTGACGGCGATGGCCCCCATGCTTTCGGCATGCGCGCGGAAATCGATCTCCGGCATCACCTCGTGGTAGGAGTCCTTGAGCAGATTGTTGAAGTTCGCGCCGCCGGTTCCCATCTGCAGCCGGTTGATGCAGCCATAGCCGCGATTGTCGAGCACGACAATGTTGAGCTTGAGGCCGAGCATCACCGAGGTGGCGATCTCGGAATTCATCATCATGTAGGAGCCGTCGCCGACCATGACGACGACATCCCGTTCGGGACGCGCCATCTTGGCGCCGAGGCCGCCGGCGATCTCGTAACCCATGCAGGAAAAGCCGTATTCCATGTGATAGCTGCCGGGCGCCGTCGCCGGCCAGAGCTTGTGCAATTCGCCGGGCAAGCCGCCGGCGGCGCAAAGCAGCGTCGTATTGTCGCCGCCGATCGTGCGCACCACTGCACCGATCACCTGCGCATCGGAGGGCAGGGCGGCATTGGTCGTCGCCATGGCGTTCGCCGCCGCTTCCATCCAGGCCCTTTTCTCGGCCGCGGCTTTCTCGGCCAGCGCCGCCGGCGCCTTCCAGCCGGAAAGGCCCGTCGAAAGCGCCTTCAGCCCTTCGCGGGCATCGGCCACAACAGGATGGCTGTCGTGCTTCACCGCGTCATAGGCGGCGATATTGAGCCCGATCATCTTGAGGCTGTCGTTCTTGAACAGCGCCCAGGAGCCGGTGGTGAAATCCTGGCAGCGTGTGCCGACGGCGATGACGAGGTCCGTCTCTTCGGCGATCGCATTCGCTGCCGATGTGCCGGTGACGCCGACCGAGCCGAGCGCCAGCGGCAGGGTTTCGTCGATTGACGACTTGCCGGCCTGGGTGACGACGACGGGAATGGCGTGGGCCTCGGCGAAGGCGGCCAGCTCCTTCGTCGCCTGCGAATAAAGCACGCCGCCGCCGGCAACGATCACCGGCTTCTGCGAGGCTTTGATCAGCGCGATGGCATTGGCGAGCTCATCCGCATCCGGCTGCGGCCGGCGGGTCGTCCAGACCTTTTCCTCAAACAGGCTCTCCGGATAATCGAAGGCTTCGGCCTGAACATCCTGGCAGAGCGACAAAGTCACCGGGCCGCAATCCAGGGGATCGGTCAGGACCTGCATGGCGCGCTTCAGCGCCGAAATGATCTGCTCCGGCCGGGTGATGCGGTCGAAATAGCGCGAAACCGGGCGGAAGGCGTCATTGGCGGACACCGTGCCGTCGCCGAAATCCTCGATCTGCTGCAGCACCGGATCCGGCGCGCGATTGGCGAAGACGTCGCCCGGCAGGAAAAGAACGGGAATGCGGTTGACATGTGCGACACCGGCCGCCGTCACCATGTTCAGCGCGCCGGGGCCGATCGAGGTCGTGCAGGCCATGAAGCGCGTACGGAAATTCGCCTTGGCATAGGCGATCGCGGCATGCGCCATGCCCTGTTCGTTGTGGCCGCGGTAGGTCGTCAATTCCCCGCGCACCTGATAAAGCGCCTCGCCTATGCCGGCGACGTTGCCGTGACCGAAGATCGCCCAGACGCCGCCGAAGATCGGCACCTTTTTGCCGTCGACAACCGTCATCTGCTTTTTGAGGAAATGCGCGACGGCCTGCGCCATCGTCAACCGAATCGTCTTGCCCATCGGGGTCTCCCGGAGTTTTAACTCTTTATCTTTTCCCTCCCCAACCCCTCGCCACAAGGGGAGGGCTAACCTGTTCGGCTCTCTGCGTTCCCGCCGCAACGTTTCATCCGGAGGATGCTCGATGATGGCGTGAGGCGGTGCCTCAAGTTAAGTCCCTCCCCTTGTGGGGAGGGGTTGGGGAGGAGCTTAATTCTATCGTTACTGAAGCCCGCGCGTCTTCAGCCACGCCTCTGTCAGTTGCCGGAAGCGGCCGGCCATGTCGGCGATCGCCTCCTCGTCGTTCATTCCACCCGAAAGCCAGGCGCGCGCCGCATCGGCAAAGATCGTCCGGCCGACGGCGAAGCCCTTCACCGAAGGGGCTGCCAGCGTCGCCTCGAAGCAGGAGATCAGTTCCTCGGCGGGCGCCTCGAGGCCGAGGAGCACGATACCGCGGCACCATGGATCATTTTTGGCAATCACCGCGTCGATCTTCTTCCAGGCTTCGCTGGATGCCTGCGGCTCCAGCTTCCACCAGTCCGGCTTGATGCCGAGCGCATAAAGTTCTTCCAGCGCGGTCGCGATCGTATCGTGGGTAAGCGGTCCGTTCTTGCCGGCGATGATCTCGACCAGCAGCTCGCGGCCGACCTTGCGTGCGGCTTCGAACAGCGTGCGCAGCTTCTCCTGCTGCTCGCTCTTCAATTCGGCCGGGTCGTCGGGATGATAGAAGCACAGGCATTTGATGCAATGGCCGAGGGGCCATTCGACAAGCTGCGAGCCGATATCCTGGCTGAATTCGAAGCGCAGCGGCTTCGAGCCCGGCAGCTCCACCGGGCGGCCGATCCAGGAGAAATTCTTCGTCGCCGCATCGAAAAAGGCGTCGCGGCCGAAGCGTTCGTCGATCAGCATGCCGTAGCCGTCACGGCCGTTCGAAACGCGCGCCGCCGCTTCGACCGCCAGCCGCTTGAAGGCGACGATCTTCTCGTGGCCGACGCCGACTTCATCGGCGACGCTGACAAGTTGCGAGCGGTGATCGATCGCCAGCGCCATCAGCAGCGGGATGTCGCCGCGCCGGGTGGATGCCCAATGAATATGGTTGATCGCTTCGTCCTTGCGCAGCGCCCGATGTTTGCTGCCGGTCTTCAGGAAGAAGTCGAGTTCCGCCCAGGTCGGATATTCCGGCGAGCAGAGCAGCCGGGAGACGGCGAAAGCCCCGCAGGCATTGGCCCAGGTGGCGCAGGTCTTAAGCGGCTCGTCGCGCAGGAAGCCACGCAGGAAGCCGGACATGAAGGCATCACCGGCGCCGAGCACGTTGAACACCTCGATCGGGAAACCCTGGCCGACGATGCCGGCTTCGAGGTCGTCGGCGATCGGTCCGTCATAGACGATGCAGCCCATGGCGCCGCGCTTCAGCACGATCGTCGCCGGCGTCAGGCGGCGGATTTCCTTCAGCGCCCCAAGCACGTCGTCCGCGCCGGAAGCGATGAGGATTTCCTCCTCGGTGCCGACGATGAGATCGCAATCGGGCAGCGTCTCCTTCATCTTCGAGGAGACGCGGTCGGATTTGACGTACCGCTCGAAGCCTTCCGCATGGCCGGCAAGGCCCCAGAGGTTCGGCCGGTAGTCGATGTCGAAGATTACTTTGCGGCCGTTCTCCTTGGCGATGCGGATCGCCTTGCGCTGCGCGGCCTCGGTGTTGGGCCGCGAGAAATGTGTGCCGGAAACGAGAACGGCGCGTGACGACTTGATGAAATTTTCATCGATATCGCCTTCCTCGAGCGCCATGTCGGCGCAGTCGGAACGATAGAAGATCATCGGCGAGACGCCCTCGGCCTCGACCGCAAGCAGCACGAGCGCCGTCAGCCGCTCCTTGTCGGTGACGATGCCGTCCGTTGCCACACCTTCGCGCGCCGCCTGCTCGCGGATGAACCGTCCCATCTGCTCGTCGCCGACGCGGGTGATGAGGCCGGATTTAAGGCCGAGCCGCGCCGTGCCGATGGCGATATTGGACGGGCAGCCGCCGACCGATTTGGCAAAGGAGGCGATATCCTCCAGCCGCGAACCGATCTGCTGACCATAAAGATCGACCGAGGAGCGGCCGATGGTGATTACATCAAGCGCCGGCTCCGGCTGTGAACCCGGATTCGATTGTACCATGATGTCCTCCCGCTAGATTTTGCGCGGCTTCCAGTGCCTGCGAATTTCAATAATGAAACATCGGTTCCGATATTTTGTCAATTCGGAATGTTTATTCCATTTTCGCTTTTCCAGCTTTTGCATGCTGGCGTTTGCGCCGCCGCTCGGCGATGGCCACCGGCAGCGCCATGGTGAGCGCCATCGAGGCCGACAGCGAGCGGAAGCCGGCGAAATCGGCCTCCGCCACCTCGAACCAATGCGTGGCGCAGGCGGCAAGCGGCGAGAAGGCCGAATCGGTGATCGCGATGATGGGGACACCGCGGTCGGCAAGCTCCTGGCTCTGGCTGAGGCTGTCGGCCGCATAAGGCGAAAAGCTCGCGGCGATCGCCGCATCCTTCGGCGTTGCGAATTGCACCATCTCGGGATCGACGCCGTTCGGGGAGGCGACGATCTGGTGGCGGATGTTGAGCTTGGAAAAAGCGTAGGTCATATGCGCCGTCAGCGGATAGGAACGCCGTTTGGCGATCAGATAGATCGTTTCGGCGGCGGCCAGAATATCCACCGCTTTCGTGAATGTATCGCTCTGCACCGTCGCCGCCAGCCGGTTGACCGACTGGCTTGCCGCGGCAATGAAGCCGGAGAGCAGGTTGGCGTCCTCGTCGTCGCCGCTCGCCTGCTCCAGGGTGACGAGCCGTTCTTCATAGCTCAGTGTCCGGTCGCGCAGCCTTTCGCGAAAGATGCTCTGCAGATCGGAAAAGCCTTCGTAACCCAGATGGTGCGCCAGGCGCACCAGCGTCGAGGGCTGGACGTCGGAGGCAGCGGCGATGCTTGCCGTCGTGCCGAAGGCGATTTCGTCGGGATTGCCGAGCGCGAAGGCGGCGACCTGCGCCAGCCGCTTCGGCATGCTCGCCTTGCGCTCGATGATGGTGCTGCGCAGGCTTTCGAAATCGCGCGGCACACGTGCGTGCCTCTGGGGGTCATTATCCATGCTTGCGGCCCACGGGATGAAACAAATATTCCATATTGTTGAGCATAAACGATTTCAATCGACACGCCTAATTGTTTTTAATCACCTGTAATTCAAGGCTTTTAAACAGTTTTGGTCGGGAAGGACGAGGAAATGCCGGTGAACGGTCTCTTGTCAAAATGATCCAAATATTCCAAAAATCCGCGCGCAGTCCTGGAGGAGACGGAAATGAAGCCACTTGGCATCGGTTTGATCGGCACGGGTTATATGGGCAAGTGCCATGCGCTGGCATGGAATGCGGTGAAGACCGTGTTCGGCGATGTCGAGCGTCCGCGACTCGTGCATCTGGCTGAAGCCAATGCCGGGCTTGCTGAGGCGCGCGCCTCCGAATTCGGCTTCGAGAAGGCAACCGCCGACTGGCGGGCGCTGATCGCCGACCCGGAGGTCGACGTCGTTTCCGTCACCACGCCCAATCAGTTCCACGCCGAGATGGCGATTGCAGCCCTCGAAGCCGGCAAGCATGTCTGGTGCGAGAAGCCGATGGCGCCGGCCTATGCCGATGCCGAGCGCATGCTGGAAACGGCGGAACGATCGGGCAAGGTGGCCGCCCTCGGCTATAATTACATCCAGAATCCCGTCATACGGCATATCAAGACGCTTGTCGGTGAGGGCGCCATCGGCACGGTCAACCATATCCGCGTCGAAATGGACGAGGATTTCATGGCCGATCCCGACGTCTTCTTCTATTGGAAGAGCGAGCTTGCCGCCGGCTACGGCGCGCTCGACGATTTCGCCGTGCATCCGCTGTCGTTGCTCTGGTATCTTTTCGGCCACGTCGAGGCCGTCATTACAGATATGGTGAAGCCCTATGCCGACCGTCCGCTCAGCGCGGGTGGCCGCCGCGCGGTCGAAAATCACGACGCTGCCAATGTGCTGATGCGGCTTGGCGGCGGCATCTCCGCCGTGTTGATGGCGAATCGCGCCGCCTGGGGTCGCAAGGGCCGCATCGCCCTGCAGATTTACGGCTCGAAAGGCTCGATCGTCTACGATCAGGAGCGGATGAACGAATTCGAGCTCTATCAGGCCGAGGGGCGAGGCTCCGAACAGGGTTTTCGGAAGATACTGGCGGCACCTGTGCATCGGCCGTATGATCGGTTCATTCCGGCGCCCGGCCACGGCCTCGGCTTCAATGATCTCAAGATCATCGAATGCCGCGAGTTGATCCGGGCAATATCGGGTGAACCGTCGTCGATCGTGACATTTAAAGACGGTCTCAGGATAGAGAAGTCGGTGCATGCCATGGCACAGTCATTCCACGAGCGTCGCTGGATCGAAATCGGCTGAAGGTAAGAAGCCGCTTTCCGTTGACGGCGCTCCGGGCAGGGGATAGGCCTTGACGTGGTTGTCGGGCGCAGTTTCGGGAGTGAAATCGTGACGGATAGATTGGTGATCATCGGCGCGGGGCAGGCCGGTTTCGCATTGGCGGCCAAGCTGCGAGCATTGAAGGATACGCGCCCGATCACCCTTATCGGCGCCGAGGATGTGGCGCCCTATCAGCGCCCGCCGCTTTCGAAGAAATATCTGCTCGGCGAAATGAGCTTCGACCGCCTGCTGTTTCGCGACCAGCACTGGTATGGCGACAATGACGTCGACCTTCGCCTTTCCACTTGGGCCGAGGAGATCAAGCCGGACAGCAAGCAGGTTCTGCTGCAGGACGGCTCCGTTCTCGACTACGGCACGCTGGCGCTGGCCACCGGCTCGACGCCGCGCCGGCTGCCGGCCGCAATCGGCGGCGATCTCGAAGGCGTCTATGTCGCCCGCGATAAGCGCGACGCCGATCTGCTCGCCGACGAGATGCGGCCAGGCCGTCGCGTCCTTATCATCGGCGGCGGTTATATCGGCCTGGAGGCGGCGGCCGTTGCCCGCCATCTTGGCCTTGAGGTCACCGTCATCGAGATGGCCGACCGCATCCTGCAGCGCGTTGCGGCGAAGGAGACGGCAGACATCATGCGCGCGATCCATGAAGGCCACGATGTGGTGATCCGCGAGAAAACCGGGCTCAAGCACCTGATCGGCAAGGACGGCCGCGTCGCTGGTGCGGCGCTTTCCGACGGATCGACTATCGACGTCGATTTTGTCGTCGTCGGCATCGGTGTCGTGCCGAACGATCAGCTTGCCAAGGAGGCCGGCCTCGAAGTCGCCAATGGCATCGTCGTCGACGAATTCGCTCGCACTTCCGATTCGGTGATTTTCGCGGCCGGCGATTGCGCGGCCCTTCCCTGGCAGGGCGGTCGCATCCGGCTCGAATCGGTGCAGAATGCCGTCGACCAGGCCGAAGCGGCGGCAGCCGTCATCGCCGGCGGCAACGCGCCTTATGATCCCAAGCCCTGGTTCTGGTCCGACCAGTACGACGTCAAGCTACAGATCGCCGGCTTCAATCTCGGTTATGACGATACGCTGCTCCGTCCCGGCGCCCGCGAAGGCGCCCATTCGGTCTGGTACTTCAGGGAAGGCCGGCTGATCGCCGTCGACGCGATCAACGACGCCAAAGCCTATGTGACCGGCAAGAAACTGCTGGAATCCGGAATTAACCCCGACCGATCGATTCTCGCTGACCCCGCCGCCGATCTCAAGAGCCTGCTCCGCTGAGCCGGAGGCGATACCGCAAGGAAAGAACCCTTTGCCTGACAGCGGGCGCGGCCCTCTGCTGAAAGGGCGTGATTGCAATGGTTGGTTCACCTTTGGTCGCGTGTCATTTTGCGATCCTAGGGCCTGCGAATCGGAACCGTTTCGCGCTCGCTCTCCCCGAGCGGCTGGTGGTAGAGCGCGGTCTCGTATTGAAGAGACGCGCGATCGAATTATGCGGATCACGGGCAGGCAGCAATGCCCCCGTTGCCCAACCCGATCGAAATGCCGGCCGCTGCATTTCTTCTGATGAAAACTCAAAAAACCCTTGCATTCACAGACCGGTCACCATAGTTAGGCCGCACCGGAGAGGTGGCCGAGTGGTCGAAGGCGCTCCCCTGCTAAGGGAGTATACGTCAAAAGCGTATCGTGGGTTCGAATCCCATCTTCTCCGCCATTTCGATTTCCTCAGCGCATGTCGTGTCTCTTACCCTCCGGCGGGGAATCATGGTCGCTTAGTCGGCTATGCCTCGCAGTCGCGCGGTGGAGAAATCTCCTCCCTTCGAAGAGAGAGAATCGCCGGCGGGAATCACGTTCCGCGTTCCGGTCCTCGGCGACCGGCGAAAGTGGATCGGTGAACGGCCGGTTACGCTTCCGAGGATCCGGATGTCTCCGGCAACAATCGGATTTTGTCAGAAAAGCGTCGTGAATGTGTCGAAAGACGCATGTCTAGCACGTTGTCGATGTCGCCTAAGTTGCCGCAAAACCAGGCTTTTCTTAACAAACTATAAAGGAAATCGGGGCCGGTTGCCCGACTTGTGTCCTTTCGGCAACAGAATGCGGGTAAGGCTCCTTCAAACCCCTTGTTGGAGCAAGTTGGTGATTGCGTGACGGCCGCCGTCTTGTATTTTCACCCTCGGAAGCAAGGGCGACGGATCGTCCACTTCTTGAAACACGGGGATGGGGCAGGGAACGCTGCTCAGCGAAAGATCCCAAACCCGATCGAAACTTTGAATTGGAGGTCATTTATGAACATCAAGAGCCTTCTTCTCGGCTCCGCTGCTGCTCTGGCAGTAGTTTCCGGTGCTCAGGCTGCTGACGCTATCGTTGCTGCCGAGCCGGAACCGGTTGAATACGTTCGCGTCTGCGACGCTTACGGCACCGGCTATTTCTACATCCCGGGCACCGAAACCTGCCTCAAGATCAACGGCTACATCCGTTTCCAGGTTGATGTTGGCGATCAGCCGCTCAACGGTTCGCTCAGCAACGACTCCGATTGGGATGCTCGTACGCGTGGCCAGGTTCAGTTCACCGCCAAGAGCGACACCGAATATGGTCCGCTGACCGGCGTCATCGTCATGCAGTTCAATGCTGACAACGCTTCGAATCAGAGCGCCAAGCTCGACTCCGCTTACCTCGACATCGCCGGCTTCCGCGCTGGTCTGTTCTACAGCTGGTGGGACGACGGCCTCTCGGGCGAAACCGACGACATCGGCTCGCCGGTCACGCTGCATAACTCCATCCGTTATCAGTACGAAACCGACGCCTTCTACGCTGGCATCAGCGTCGACGAACTCGAAGACGGCTTCTACAAGACGGACGAAGACCCGAACAACGTCGGCGTTGCCGTCGGTCTCGGTGGCAAGGCTGGTGCGTTCAGCTACCAGATCACTGCCGGCTATGACGTCGACAACGAAGAAGGCGCTGTCCGTGCAATGGGTACGGTTGACATCGGTCCTGGTACGCTCGGCCTCGCTGCCGTATATGCTACCGGCCCGAGCTCCTACTACACCAAGGCTGAGTGGGCGATCGCTGCCGAATACGCTATCAAGGCAACCGACAAGCTCAAGATCACTCCTGGCGTCCAGTACTACAGCAACTACTACGTTGCCGGCGACGACTTCAGCGATGACGACGCTTGGAAGGTTGGTCTGACGGTTGATTACCAGATCGTCGACAACTTCTACGCCAAGGCTTCGGTTCAGTACCTCGATCCGGAAAACGACGACGACTCGACGGCTGGCTACTTCCGCCTGCAGCGCTCGTTCTAATCTGATCTGACCTCGGTCAATCAGGAAAGCCCGGCTCTCGAGCCGGGCTTTTTTGTATCTGCACGAATGGCATGGAGGCGGTTGCGCATCGGCCATGGAAATCGGAGCCGGTTACGGAAAGCCCACCGGCTTGCAAGGCTATGGCGCCTTTGCCTGTCTCAAAAGACGCGCGGCTGCAGCTGAACGGTCTCTCAGCTATCGGCAGCTGGCGAGGAAAGCTCCAATTGCTGCAGGGATATTGCCAAGATGGAGGAGGGGCGCATGTCCTTGTCCCTGAGCAGCGTGCAGGATCAGGCTCGGATGCCGGCGGACCATTTCCGCGGCCGTCTCCTTTGAGAGCAGGCCGGTATTTTCGCCCCGGATCAGCATCAGCGGCAACCGGCTCAGGCTTTCGAACTGCTCCCAGAGTTCGGGCAGCGGCTGGCTGAAATCGACCGATCGCAGCGCCTCGGCGATTGCCGGATCGAAGTCGGCGACCGGTCTTCCGTCGGTGTCGCGGTAAAGCGCAACCGCCATCTCGCGCCAGTCTTCCCCTGCAAGCGCGGTAAACGAGGCACCGTGATTCTGCTGCAGTATATCGGCCGCCTCGTTCCAATCGGCCGGCTTCCTGCCGCTGTTCAAGTAGTCGCGAATGAGTGCCAGCCCTCCGGCCTCGATCGCAGGGCCGATGTCGTTCAGAATGACGGCTTCGAGAAGATCCGGCCGTGTCGCCGCGATCAGATGCAGGATCAGTCCGCCACGCGATGTGCCGATGAAAACCGCCCGCTCGATGCCGAATGCAGCGCAGGCGGCAATAATGTCGCCGGCCTCGACGGCGAGAGTGTAATTGGCCTTGTTCTCATCCCATGCGGAATTTCCACGTCCGCGCGAATCGAGCGCGATCACCCGGCGTGGCCCTGTCTCGTCGCGGCAGAGACGCAGTGCAAGCGGGTGAAAATCCCGGCTATTGCGGGTCAGGCCGGGCAGGCAGATCACCGGCAGCCGTCCGGCGGCTGCCGCCCCGTCCGGCCTGTAGTCGCGGGCATAAAGCCTCAGCCCATCGGCAGAAGAATAATATCGTTCCTGGAAACCGCCTGCATCCATGTCCGCCATCGCATCCTCAAGGCCTATCTGAACCCGAAGATGTAGCCTGCTTTTCAAGCCGGGCCAAACGGCTTCAGGAGGCGCTGCGTCCGCCGATCAGGTCGCGCTCGATATCCGTCGGCTGGCCGAGGCGAGCCTTGTAGACTTCGTAATTCTCCATCACGCGCTGCACGTAGTTGCGCGTCTCGGGGAAGGGGATGCGCTCGATCCAGTCGACGATCTCGTCGATCGGCCTGCCGCGCGGGTCGCCGTAGCGGCCGATCCATTCCGGCACCCGCTTCGGCCCAGCATTATAGGCGACGAAAGTGAGAATATAGGAGCCGCCGAAGGCCTCGATTTGCTCGCCGAGATAATGCGCGCCGAGCGTCGCATTATATCCGGCATCGGCCGTCAGCTTGTCCTTCGAAAACGTGATGTTGTGGCGCTTGGCCACCGCCTGGGCCGTGCCGGGCAGAAGCTGCAGCAGACCGCGCGCATTTGCTGCCGAAACGGCGGCCGGATTGAAGGCGCTTTCCTGCCGGGCGATGGCATAGGCGAGCGCCTTGCCGGAGCCGGATATATTGGCATTCGCCGGGATCACCCCGACGGGAAAGGCAAGCGCTGCGACGTCAATGCCGCGGCCATAGGCGATCTTGCCGATCTGCAGCGACAGATGGTGATTGCCCGATTGCTCGGCCTGTGCTGCGAGGATAGCCAGTTCACCCGGGCTCTGCAGCTGGTCGGCAAGCGCGAGATAAAGAATGTCGGCACGCCATCCATGACCTGCCGCCTCGAGCCGGGTGATCGCCTGCACGGCTTCGCGCGCCTGAAGGCGCTGGCGGTCGGCCGTGCTCGGCGCGGGATAGGCCACATTGAGCGTTTTCCGTCCCAGCCTTTCGGCCGCGAGCTGGCCGTAGAAGGTGCCGGGAAAATTTGCGGCCTTGCCGTAGAATTCGCCTGAATTGCCGGGGCCGCCGGCCTCGGCTGCCCGCCCGAGCCAATACCAGGCGCGTGACACCGAGATCGGTCCGTTCGACGTCGCCAGAATCTTGCGGAAATGTCTTTCCGCCGTTGTCGGGTCCTGCAGGCCGCGAAGCGCATACCATCCGGCGTGGAATTCGGCCTCGACGATGTCGGTCGGGCTGGTTGCCGCGTAGTTTGCGACGATGCGGTAGGCCGGTTTGAATTGTCCCTGATCGACGAGGCCGCGGCTGACGATCCGCTGCTCGTTCCACCATTCGCCGGAATTGACGAGTTCGCCGGCTTCGCGCGGCATCTTCTCCAGCAGGGCTGCCGCCTCGGCATATTTGTCCTGCTTGCGCAGATATTCGATCTTCGCAAACAGCAGGCCGGCATCGCCTCGCCATCTCGCGTCGACGGCATTAAGCAGCGCGCCGGCGTTGGCGGCCTTGGTGTCGACGGCGGCCCAGGCCTTGTAGAGCGATTGCGCCTCACCCATGTCGCCGAACCGCTTGGCCTGCGCCACCCGGCCGCGATACATCAGATAGTCCATCCGCGCCCTGTGGTCGGCCGGCGTCAGCAGGGCGGAAAATTCGACGAGAATCTTGTCTTCAGCCGCCTTGTCGAGCGCATCCGTGCGCCAGAGCTTGCGGATATACTTCGCCGCCTGCGCCTGCTTGCCTGAGGCAACCAGCGCCCGCCCGAGAATGACGGTACCCTGCATCGTCTCGGGCGCGGGGTCGCCGAAGGCGGCGAGCACGGCTGATGGGGCGGGGTTTTCATCGAAGAGTGCCCGTTCGGAATAGGCGCGCAGCCGCGAAAGGCCGGGCCATCCCTTGAGCTCCTGTGCGGCGCTGGCGATCTCGTAGGAGGGAACGCCCTTCAATCCGGACACGGCGATCGCCCAGGTGAGGATATGGCGGTCGAGCGTCCCCTGCCGCATGCTGTCGCGGATCGACAGAGCCAGTTGCGGATTCTTGGCGCTAAGCGCGTCGAGGCCGGTTTTCAGATCACTGGCGACAGGCGCGACAGCCGGATTGCGCGGGATGGCGCCGGTGGTCAGCGCCTCCGGTATCGATGTCTCGGGAATGAAGCCGATCGGCTTGACGTCAGCCGTAGGAAGGTTTTCGCCGGCAAGCGGCGACGCAACGCTGCCCCACGCGGCGGCAACGAAGCCGAAGGCGGTCAGAATCAGGACAGCTTTCTTCATCCGGGATCTCGCAACGAAAACACGCCCTACCCATTTGGCTGGAGGCATCTTAACGAAACCTTACCGTACCAGGTAAAATTCATTCACATCTGCTATCGGATTTTGCCCTAAACCGAACTCTCCGCGCTTGTCGCGATGATTTCGGCGCTCTATGGTGCGCAACTCTTAGTCATGGAATGCGGCCGAAGCAAGGATTTGGTCGTGAGGAGCTTTGCATGTTCAATGGGTCCATTCCCGCCCTCGTTACCCCCTTCACCGATGCCGGATCGATCGACGAAGACAGCTTCGCCGCCCATGTCGACTGGCAGATCAAGGAAGGCAGCGGCGGTCTCGTTCCGGTCGGCACGACAGGCGAATCGCCGACGCTGTCGCATGCCGAACACAAGCGGGTCGTGGAACTCTGCATCGAAGTGGCCGCAAAACGCGTTCCCGTCATGGCCGGCGCCGGTTCGAACAACACGCGCGAGGCGATAGAGCTTGCCCAGCATGCCGAGAAGGTTGGCGCCGACGCTGTGCTTGTCGTCACGCCCTATTACAACAAGCCGACGCAGAAGGGGCTGATCGCGCATTTTTCCGCGATCGCCGAGGCCGTCGCTCTGCCGATCTATATCTACAATATCCCCGGCCGTTCGGTGGTCGACATGACGCCGGAAACGATGGGCGCGCTCGTCAAGGCGCACAGGAATATCGTCGGCGTCAAGGATGCGACGGGCAAGATCGAGCGTGTCTCCGAGCAGCGCATCACCTGCGGCAAGGACTTCCGGCAATTGTCCGGCGAGGACGCCACCGCGCTCGGCTTCAACGCCCATGGCGGCGTCGGCTGCATCTCGGTAACGGCCAATGTCGCCCCGCGCCTCTGCGCCGATTTTCAGGCGGCAACGCTGGCCGGCGAGTACGCCCGCGCGCTGGAATATCAGGACCGGCTGATGCCGCTGCACAAGGCGATCTTCCTTGAGCCCGGTCTCTGCGGCGCCAAATACGGCCTCTCCAAGCTCGGGCGCATGAGCCGCAACGTCCGCTCGCCGCTGCTGTCGACGCTGGAGCCGGCAACCGAAGCGGCGATCGACGCAGCTCTGCGCCATGCCGGGCTGCTGAACTGAAGAGACCGCCCGTCTTCACAAGGCCGGGTCGTTCCCTTACATAAAGGGCAGCAATGAGGGCGCGGCTTTTCGCGCGCCTCGAAGGAAATATCGTCATGGCCCCCAAAGGCAGCCAGCGCGTGGTGAACAAGGTCGTGGCCGAAAACCGCAAGGCCCGCTTCAACTACGAGATCATCGATACTTACGAGGCCGGCCTCGTGCTGATGGGCACGGAGGTCAAGTCGCTGCGCGAAGGCAAGGCCAATATCGCCGAATCCTATGCCTCGGATGAGGGCGGCGAGATCTGGCTGATCAATTCCTATCTGCCGGAATATCTGCAGGCGAACCGCTTCAATCACGAACCGCGCCGGCGCCGCAAGCTGCTGCTGTCGGGCCGCGAAATCCATCGCCTGCGCTCAGCCGTCAACCGCGAAGGCATGACGCTGATCCCGCTGAAGATCTATTTCAACGATCGGGGGCGGGCGAAGATGGAACTGGCGCTCGCCAAGGGCAAGAAGCTGCACGACAAGCGCGAATCCGAGAAGGAGCGCGATTGGAACCGGCAGAAGAGCCGCTTGTTGAAGGATAATGGCTGAGCCATCAAGCCGCAGCTGATCGGCTCGCGGCGCTTTCGATCAGTCCTCGAAATCGCTGGCCGGGGCGACTTCGGCCGGACGCGGCGCCCGCTCCGACGGATCCCGACCGATCTCAGCCTTGAGAGACAAGAGGTCGATGAAATGATCGGCCTGGCGGCGCAGGTCGTCGGCGATCATCGGTGGCTGGGTCGCCATCGTCGAGATCACCGAGACCTTGCGGCCTCTGCGCTGCAGCGCCTCGACCAGGTTGGTAAAGTCGCCATCGCCGGAAAAGATGACGAGATGGTCAACGGTTTCGGATTGTTCCATGGCGTCGATCGCGAGCTCGATGTCCATGTTGCCCTTGATCTTCCGCCGGCCCATGGAATCGGTAAATTCCTTGGCGGGTTTGGTGACGACCTTGTAGCCGTTGTAATCGAGCCAGTCGATCAAAGGGCGGATCGATGAATATTCCTGATCCTCGATCAAGGCCGTATAGTAGTAGGCGCGCAGGAGGTAGCCGCGTTTCTGGAACGCTTTCAACAGTTTGCGGTAATCTATGTCGAAACCGAGGCTCTTGGATGCAGCGTAGAGGTTGGCGCCGTCAATAAAGAGTGCAATTTTTTCGCGTGGGTCAAACATCGCTTACCAATTCCTAATGAGAGAAATCGAAATTCGCAGGGCATCAAATTTCAATAAATACAATGGCTTATTGTGATTTTTGATTTGATCCTTACTTTACTAAGTGTTCATATAAGAGAGATTTAGGGCACGATTCGTCATATTCCAAGCAACCTTCGGTGGAATTGTGACATTCTCCATGGAAATTTAGCTCAGCCACGGATAAAGACGAGGGGAGCCGAAACGAAAAACTTGTATTTGCCCGGTTTTAATTGTATCGGGCGTGCTAATCCCGAAATGACGACCGTAAAGGACAGGCAATGGCCCGTGTCACAGTTGAAGATTGCATTGACAAGGTAGAGAACCGCTTCGAGCTGGTTCTGCTCGCCAGCCACCGCGCCCGGCTGATTTCCCAGGGTGCCTCGATCACCATCGATCGCGACAATGACAAGAATCCAGTCGTCGCCCTGCGCGAAATCGCTGACGAGACGCTTTCGCCCGATGACCTCAAGGAAGATTTGATCCATTCGCTGCAGAAGCATGTCGAAGTCGACGAACCAGAGCCCGATCCGGCCAGCATGATCGCCGCCGGCGGTGTTGCCGCGGCTGACAGCGAGGAGCAGGACGACCTGCCGGAGACGATCACCTTCGACCAGATGTCGGAAGAAGAGCTGCTTGCCGGTATCGAGGGCCTGGTGCCGCCGGAAAAGAGCGACGATTATTAAGCGCGCCGGCCGGTTCTGATCCGGAAAAGAGCGACGATTACCAATCGTCAATCTTGCGCCTTTATTGCTTAGGCATATTATTGCCCATGTGTGCGCCAATCGTTGATTGGCGCGCTTTTATTTTTACCGGAGTGGCTTTGGAATGATGCGGCAGTACGAGCTCGTGGAGCGGGTTCAGCAATACAAGCCCGATGCCAATGAAGCACTGCTGAACAAAGCCTATGTCTACGCCATGCAGAAACATGGCCAGCAAAAGCGCGCGAGCGGCGATCCCTATATTTCCCATCCGCTCGAGGTCGCCGCCATCCTCACCGACATGCATCTCGATGAGTCGACGATCGCAGTCGCCCTGTTGCACGATACGATCGAGGATACGACGGCGACGCGCGCCGAGATCGACGAACTCTTCGGCGAGGATATCGGCCGCCTGGTCGAGGGCCTGACGAAGATCAAGAAGCTCGATCTCGTCACCAAGAAGGCCAAGCAGGCCGAAAACCTGCGCAAGCTGCTGCTCGCCATTTCTGACGATGTGCGCGTGCTGCTCGTCAAGCTCGCCGACCGTCTTCACAATATGCGCACCCTCGATCACATGTCGGCCGACAAGCGCGCCCGCATTTCCGAGGAGACGATGGAAATCTATGCGCCGCTTGCCGGCCGCATGGGCATGCAGGACATGCGCGAGGAACTGGAGGAGCTCTCCTTCCGGCACATGAACCCCGAAGCCTATGAGACCGTCACGAAAAGGCTGGAAGAGCTCTCCAAGCGCAACGAAGGCATCGTCAAGAAGATCGAGGCCGAGTTGCGCGACCTGCTGGTCGCCAGCGGCCTGACCAGCGCCTATGTCAAGGGGCGGCAGAAGAAGCCCTATTCGGTCTTTCGCAAGATGCAGTCGAAGTCGCTGTCCTTCGAGCAGCTTTCGGATGTCTACGGTTTCCGCCTGATCGTCGAGGACATTCCCTCCTGCTATCGCGCGCTCGGCATCGTCCACACCCGCTGGCGCGTCGTGCCCGGCCGCTTCAAGGACTATATCTCGACGCCGAAGCAGAACGATTACCGTTCGCTGCATACCACCATCGTCGGTCCCTCCAGCCAGCGCATCGAACTGCAGATCCGCACCAAGCGCATGCACGAGATCGCCGAATTCGGCATCGCTGCCCACACGCTCTACAAGGACGGCGCCACCAATGCCGATGGCGACATCCTTTCGCGCGAATCCAATGCCTATTCCTGGCTGCGCCACACGATCGAGGCGCTGGCCGAGGGCGACAGCCCGGAAGAATTCCTCGAACACACCAAGCTCGAGCTTTTCCAGGATCAGGTCTTCTGCTTCACGCCGAAGGGCAAGCTGATTGCCCTGCCGCGCGGCGCCACCCCGATCGACTTTGCCTACGCCGTTCACACCAATATCGGCGACACCACGGTCGGCGCCAAGATCAACGGCCGCATCATGCCGCTGGTGACGCGGCTGGCCAATGGCGACGAAGTCGAGATCATCCGCTCCGGCGTGCAGGTTCCGCCGGCCGCCTGGGAGGAGATCGTCGTCACCGGCAAGGCGCGCGCCGCCATTCGCCGCGCCACCCGCATGGCGATCCGCAAGCAATATGCCGGCCTCGGCCACCGCATTCTCGAGCGCACTTTCAACCGGGCCGGCAAGATCTTCTCGCGCGAGGCGATGAAGCCGGCACTGCACCGTCTCGGCCAGAAGGACGTCGAGGATGCGATCGCCGCCGTCGGCCGCGGCGAGATGTCCTCGCTCGACGTGCTGCGCGCCGTCTATCCCGACCACCAGGACGAGCGCGTCACCGTCAAGCCTTCCGGCGACGACGGCTGGTTCAACGTCCGCAGTGCGGCCGGCATGATCTTCAAGATCCCCGGCAAGACCAAGGCCGGGGCCGAGGGCGGCCATTCCGAACTCGACGCCGATGTCGATATCGGCCCGATCCGCGGCCTGTCCGGCAATGTCGACGTCAAGTTCGCCTCGACCGGCGCCGTGCCCGGCGACCGCATCGTCGGCATCATGGATCAGAGCAAGGGTATCACCATCTATCCGATCCAGTCGCCGAGCCTGCAGCGCTTCGATGATCAGCCCGACCGTTGGATCGACGTTCGCTGGGACCTCGACGAAGCCAACAAGTCGCGGTTCATGGCGCGCATCATGGTGAATGGATTGAACGAGCCCGGCACGCTTGCCAAGGTCGCCCAGACGGTTGCAAGTCTTGACGTCAATATCCGCCTCCTGAACACCGTACGGGTGGCGGCCGATTTCACCGAAATGATGATCGAGGTCGAGGTCTGGGATCTGCGTCAGCTCAATCAGCTGCTCGCCCAGATGAAGGAACTCGACTGCATCGCCACGGTCCGGCGGCTCTACGAGTAGGCTTTTGTCAAGCCTGTCAGCAGAAGTCTCGTCCCCAACAGCAGCAAATTTGAGTGAGAGCCACTTGGAAATCCCGGGTCAACCACAGGGCAAGGCTGCTTTGGCTGCCGAATTCTGAATCAAGTCTGGGAAGCCGCCTGATGCCGCGTTTGATCTTCCCGATCGATAAGAAATGCGCAGTTGACTCTGAATCTTAGCGATCGGGAAGATCGTCAGCTCAAGACTTCGACAATTGAAGCGCATAATGTCCGCTTAGGGCCTTTCGCCGCCAACACCCGAGGACAGCACTGCGCGAAAACCCACCGAGGGTCGGGCCAGCGCTGGGAAAGTAAGGACGAAGAAGGTGTCGCGACACCCTAAGCCCGACGGCCTCAAGGCCCATCGAAATGCTCTACCACGTCGCCAAGCTCCACCCACGGATGTCTCGATTGTTCGAAGACTGATATTGCAGGCGGCGAATAGGCCGGATCGGCAAAGGAACCGGCACCTACACCGATCCAGGACGGCGCGACGTCGGCCCTCCAATAGACTGTCGAACCGCAGGTAGGGCAAAAATGCATGTGAACCTTGCGACCGCTGTCGGCGGTGCGAACGAATTCCGTCGACCTTCCGGATATTTGGACACAGTCAATATTATAGAATGCGTTGGCGCTGAATGGTGCGCCCGTTCTCGTATTGGCTCCGGCCCAGGTCGAGACGCCGGGCACCTTGATCCGTCAATCTGGCTTCGCCACGCACACGCTCTATTTGCGAGAGTGGGCTCGCATCGAGTGTCTGCAATCAAGTGATCGCTTTCGAGGTGCGCTGGGACATTCGTTCTCGGCGCAGTCGAGCCTCATCTATAACCTACGACTGAACTGTACCAACGAGCCGACTCCGGGCTCGCTACGCGCCGTCGACCTTCTTAGCGTAAAAGCGATGGTCACGCAGTCCTATTTCGCGTGGCAGCCGTTTCGGGGTTGGATGGCAGTGTCGAGGATTTTAGGCAGGGGCGTATCCGCGAAGGTGTTGGCTTTCGCTTAGCAATGTGAATACTAGCAAGATCGATTTCTTGGAGCTTTTGATGACACTTTCCGGCTTTCTGGCCTATTCCGGCGCGTTGACTCTCGCCGCAATCATACCGGGACCGCAGATCGTTGCCATCGTTGCGCAGGCGCTTCACGCCGGCTATCGCAAGGCCGCATGGATGACTGCCGGCATGGTGGTCGGCGACGTGCTCTATCTCTCGTCGGCATTGGCAGGGCTCGCCTATATCGCAGCAACCTTCACCACTTTGCTGATCGTCATCAAATGGGCTGGCGTCGCCTATCTCTGCTGGCTCGCCTATCAATTCTGGAGCACTCCCAACTCGCTGCAGCCGCAGCAAGATTCCTCAAGCGCAGGCGGCGTGTTCGGCTCCGGCATTCTGGTGACGCTTGGCAATCCGAAATCTGTGTTGTTCTACGTTTCCATTCTGCCGACAGTCGTGGATGTGAATAAACTATCGGGCACGGATATCGTCCTGCTGCTTGTCACGACGGCCCTGATCCTCACGGTCGCCCAGTATCCCTTCGCTCTCGCGGGCGCTCGGGCGCGAATGGCGCTTACATCGCCGAGGGCGATGTTGCTGATGAACCGTAGTGCTGCTCTCTGCATGGGAGGCGCAGCCGTGGCCATCGCGACACGTGCGAGGGATTGATGCCACGCTCCGCCTTTCCGCGTCGGCGACTTCGAGTTCGCCAACACGCCCGTCAACGAGCCTCTAGTTCGGGACCTTGCCACCGCCACCTTCGTCGCCAAGCAGCGTAACGTCGCACACCACCCCGCCTTCCGACTCCGACTGATCGAATTTCAATGAGAGTTTAACCGACGCCAGAGGCACGCCATGGCCCATGCCTTTGACGATGTAGGTCTCGACGACCTGCCTGCCTTCGCGTCGATCCAACCTCTGCGGGTATGGCCGTGCATCAAACTCGCCCCGAGTTGGCTCGGTAGCAAGGGCGTGCACCACAGACCATTTTTGGCGATCTGCTCGGCATTCCGCGCTCGGCCCGCTCATGCGTACCGTTCCAGACTGAAACCGAAGGCCGGGCCCGTGGTGGATTGATGCGCTCTTGAGAACGGATTGGAACTCGGAGACAGTCGGCGGATTGCATGAGCGAAACTAGCAACAGACCTATATGGTTCAAGCGCTCGCCTGCTTCAATTTCCCACAGTCGGCGCTGCCGAATTCGATGGCTATCACCAGAGAGGCCGGCCTCCCATCGCTCTTTGCTGTCCTAGGGCGACACTTTGTGACCGTTTTAGAGGCAATGTATGCGATTAATGCATAGCTGTCCCCATGTTGCGGGCGGTGGTAATTAACCTTTGCCGGGACTATCTTCTGATCGTCGAAAACGTAAACAGAAGATGAGACAAGAAAATGTTTGATCCTATCAGGAAAATCGCTCGCGCTCTTCGCGCGCCAACCACGCAGGAACGTGAAATGGCCTATCTGAACGGCTCGTTCGATCGTATCGATCTCGAGTTTCGCCAGCGCCAGGTCGACCGTGGTCTGTTCCGCAGCCGCTAATAGCGGATTTATACTTGGATGAGTGGGGGACGTTGCGTAACGGACGCCCCTCGGCATGAGGCTGCTGCTCCGCAGAGAAAATTGAGCGGCTGTTTTTCGGGTGGTATCATTTGCCGCTCTTGTCACGGTCCCGTGCGCTGCACTAAATAGCCGCCATGTTGTTTCGCCGTCGCAAGCCTGCGGGTTTCAAGGAAAAGATGCGGGAGCTCCTGTGGCCCCGAAAAGGTTTCCTTCGCCCGATCCGTTATCTGACAATGCGCATTCTGCGACTGAGCGCTTCGCCGCATGCGGTTGCGGCCGGCGTCGCCGCGGGCGTCTTCGTCTCGTGGACGCCTTTCATCGGCGTGCATTTCGTCATGGCTTTCATCATCACCTATTTCCTCTCGGGCAATATGGTGGCGGCCGCGCTCGGCTGCGCTGCCTTCGGCAATCCGCTGACCTATCCCTTCATCTGGGGCATCACCTGGGAGATCGGCCATCTGCTATTGAGCCGCGAGGATCATCTGGCCGGTCAGGCGGTGGATCTTGCCGCCCTCTTTCACAAGCTGAACTTCACCGAATTATGGAAGCCGGTGCTGGAACCGATGCTGATCGGCGCCATTCCGCCGGCCGCCGTGACCTCCGTTGCGCTCTATGCGTTGACGTTCTACACCGTGAAGGGGTTTCAGACGCGTCGCCGCACGCGCTTGATGGAGCGGGCACGCCTGCGTCTGGCGGGGCCGGTCAGCGACATGCCGAGCGTATGAAACCCGTGTAGAATGCTTAAGCGACGGAAGGGTCCGGCATGATCATCGGCATTGGCAGCGATCTGATCGACATTCGCCGTGTCGAAAAATCGATCGAGCGCTTCGGTGAGCGCTTCACCCATCGCTGTTTCACCGAGATCGAGCGCGCCCGTTCCGACCGCCGGGCAAACCGTGCCGAATCCTATGCCAAGCGGTTCGCCGCCAAGGAAGCCTGTTCCAAGGCGCTCGGTACGGGCCTCGCCCAGGGTGTCTTCTGGAAGGACATGGGCGTCGTCAACCTGCCCAGCGGCAAGCCGACCATGGCTCTGTCAGGCGGTGCCGCCGCAATCCTCGAATCGATGCTGCCCGCCGGCCACAGGGCCGCCATTCATTTGACAATAACCGATGATTATCCCTTGGCGCAGGCCTTTGTTATCATCGAGGCGTTGCCTGAGAGCCTCTGATCGTGACCTCGGGGAGCGTTGATCGCGACCTCTCGTCGCTTTTGATGTTGTCGCCATTGCCGCAACCGGCCGAAGCCGCTAGAACAGGATGATCTGAAGCCGGTCGGCCTGAATCCTGTTCTGGATTAAAGAATTGGAGCATGATGTTGTCCGAAAGCTGCTGACACTTTTCGGCATCATGCCCTACAGCGCCGCGCGTCTCCTCAGGTGCGCAGAGGACGCCGTAGCACTTTGAATTGCTGCATAATACCCTAAATCGATATTGGTTTAGGGAATTATGCAGTAAGAGAACGACAGAAAGAATTGCGCCTCTGCGGCGTGTTGAAGGAATAAGACTGCGTGTCCGAAAAAGTCCAAACCAAGCCGAACGCCCTCTGGGAAAATATCAAGGTCATCATTCAGGCGCTGATTTTGGCGATGCTGATTCGAACCGTGCTGTTCCAGCCCTTTACCATCCCGTCCGGCTCGATGATGCCGACTCTGCTCGTCGGCGACTACATCTTCGTCAATAAGTTCGCTTACGGCTATTCGAAATATTCGCTGCCCTTCTCTCCCGATATCTTCAGCGGTCGTCTGTTCGGCTCCGATCCGAAGCGCGGCGACATCGTCGTCTTCCGCTTCCCGCCCAATCCCGATATCGATTACATCAAGCGCTGCATCGGTCTGCCCGGCGACCGCATCCAGGTCACCGACGGCGTGCTCTACGTCAACGGCAAGCCGGTTCCGAAGGTTGCGGACGGCAGCTTCACCTCGGATTACAAGCTCGATCCGGGTGAGGACGTACCGGTCTTCCGCGAAACGCTGGACAATGGCAAGACCTTCGACACGCTCGACCAGTCTCCGGTTTCGCGCGGCGACAACACCCGTGAATTCATTGTGCCGGAAGGCCATTATTTCATGATGGGCGACAACCGCGACAATTCGCTCGACAGCCGCTTCGATGTCGGCTTCGTGCCGGCTGAAAATCTTGTCGGCCGCGCCAGCGTCATTTTCTTCTCGCTCGGCAACGACACGTCTTTCCGCGAAATCTGGAAGTGGCCGACCAATATGCGCTGGGACCGCCTTTTCAAGGTTGTTGAATGAGCAAGGCGCAGATGCTTTCTGCGGCGGACCGCGCAAAGCTTGAAAGCCTGATCGGTCATGACTTCGCTGAAAAGGCACGCCTGGATCGCGCGCTGACCCATGCCAGCGCCCGGACGGAAAAGGGCGGCAATTACGAGCGGTTGGAGTTTCTCGGCGACAGGGTCCTCGGACTCTGCATCGCCGAGCTCCTGTTCCGCACCTTCGGCACGGCGGGGGAAGGCGAGCTCTCGGTTCGTCTCAACCAGCTCGTCAGCGCCGAAACTTGCGCCGCGGTCGCCGACGAACTCAATCTTCACCTCTATATCCGCACCGGCGCCGATGTGAAGAAGCTGACCGGCAAGCGCATGATGAACGTGCGCGCCGATGTCGTCGAAAGCCTGATCGCCGCGATCTATCTCGACGGCGGCCTCGAAGTCGCGCGCCGGTTCATCCTGCGCTATTGGCAGGGCAGGGCAGCCAGGGCCGATGGTGCCAAGCGCGACGCCAAGACCGAGCTGCAGGAATGGTCGCATGCGAAATTCGGCGTCACGCCGATCTACCGGGTTGATGAACGCAGCGGACCGGATCATGATCCGCGCTTCAAGGTGACGGTGGAAGTGGCTGGCATTAAGCCCGAAACCGGCGTAGAGCGGTCGAAGCGTGCCGCCGAACAGGTGGCGGCGACCAAGATGCTCGAGCGCGAAGGCATTTGGCAGCAATCGCCTGCCGGAAATTGACGGGACAATGACACAAGAAGAAGAAATCGCGGCCGAAGCTGCTGCAGAAACCCATGGTCCGACGCATTCGGGCTTCGTCGCGCTGATCGGTGCGACCAATGCCGGCAAGTCGACGCTGGTCAATCGCCTCGTCGGCGCCAAGGTCTCGATCGTCAGCCACAAGGTGCAGACGACCCGCGCGATCGTGCGCGGCATTGCCATTCATGACAACGCCCAGATCGTCTTCATGGATACGCCGGGCATTTTCAAGCCGCGCCGCCGGCTCGACCGCGCCATGGTGACCTCGGCCTGGGGCGGCGCCAAGGATGCCGATCTGATCATGCTGCTGATCGACAGCGAGCGCGGCCTGCGCGGCGATGCCGAAGCCATCCTCGAAGGGCTCAAGGAAGTCCGGCAGCCGAAGATCCTGGTGCTGAACAAGATCGACCGCGTCAACCGCGAGGATCTGCTGGCGCTGGCAGCGAGCGCCAACGAGAAGATCGCTTTCGAACGCACCTTCATGATCTCGGCCGAAAACGGCTCCGGCTGCGACGACGTCATGGACTATCTGGCCGCGACCCTTCCCGAAGGGCCATGGTACTACCCGGAAGACCAGATCTCCGATCTGCCGATGCGTCAGCTCGCCGCCGAGATCACCCGCGAGAAGCTGTTTCTGCGGCTGCACCAGGAGCTTCCCTATTCCTCGCATGTCGAAACGGAGAAGTGGGAAGAGCGCAAGGACGGCTCGGTGCGCATCGAGCAGGTGATCTATGTCGAGCGCGACAGCCAGAAGAAGATCGCGCTTGGCAAGGGTGGGGAAACCATCAAGGCGATCTCGACGGCGTCCCGCAAGGAATTGTCGGAGATTCTCGAGCAGCAGGTTCACCTCTTCCTGTTCGTCAAGGTCCGCGAGAATTGGGGGGACGATCCCGAGCGGTTCCGTGAAATGGGTCTCGATTTTCCGAAATAGCAGTGGCAAGGATTTCGTCGGGCAGACGCCAGTCCCTTGTTTCCTTGGAAAAAAACCACTTCGTTGCGGAACGAATCCATGGCTTTGCGCATTCCCTGCTCGACGGTGCGTCGATGAGGGGCCGCCGGTTTGTAAGACCGCGGGAGCAGGCATGGCAACGTCGAGGCCCATCCATTCCTTCAAGACCCCTTGCCAGCTGTGTCCCTTGCGGTCCCTGCCGCATTTCAGGGAGTTCAGCCGCGACGAGCTGGAATTCGTTTCCCGCTTCAAGCGTGGCGAGCTCGCCGTCGATGCCGGCTCGACCATCCTCGTCGAGGGCGCCCATAGCGCCCATCTGTTCACCGTGCTTTCTGGTTGGGGCTTCCGCTACAAGATGCTGGAAGACGGCCGCCGCCAGATCCTGAATTACATTATGCCGGGTGACCTGATCGGCCTGCAGGGAACGATTGCCGGCGAGATGCAGCATTCCATCGAAGCGCTTTCGCCGGTTTCCCTCTGCGTATTCGAGCGCGACAGGCTGATGACGCTTTATAACAAGCACCCCTCGCTCGCCTTCGACATTACCTGGATCGCCGCGCGCGAGGAGCGGATATTGGATGAACATCTCCTCAGCATCGGCCGCCGCACAGCACTGGAAAGAGCGGCCTATCTGCTCGCGTTCCTGTTTGAGCGCGGCAGGAAGCTCGATCTTTTCAACGGCCGCAAGTTCATCCCCATCACCCAGCAGCACATCGCCGACACCCTCGGTCTTTCCATCGTTCATACCAACAAGACTTTGAAGAAACTCAGCGAACGGGGATTGATCCGCTGGCAGGAGCGCGGTTGCGAGGTGCTGAACGGTGAGGAACTGATGGCGATTGCCGGCTGGGATGGGCTTGGAGAGGGCAAGCGCCCCTTCATCTGAAGCATGGCGTGCAAGGGTGGGCCACGTCGTGCGATAAGGACATACGCGAAAAAGACCTGAAGCGCGAGGTGTGGGCTGAAGATTGCGGTGCGTGCCGCGGCTATCCGACAGATGCGGCATGCGGAAACGCACAGCAGGCCTGTCTATGTCTTTTTTAAATGCGCATTAGCATCTGGCAAAATAAGGTCGGCCCTCGTCTTTCCTCCGATTTGATTCTTATTGGCCGGACAGAAAAATGGTTTATTCAGAAGTGGTGGCGGAATTCACCGATAGCGTGCCATGCGGGGCACCGGAGGGCAATGATGTTGGCGAAACGGCCGGGGCGCTGCGACGGGCGCTCGACGAGGGGCATGGAATCATGAGCGCAAACCGTGTTCTGGTTCTTGAGGACAGTCTGATCATCGCCATGGAGGCGGAGGATATTCTGCGCCTGGCCGGCGTCGACGGCATTGATATCGTCGGCAGCCTGGAACAGGCGAGGGCGGCGATTGCTGCGGAAAACTATGATTTCGCCCTTCTCGACATCAATCTCGGCGAGGGCATGAGCTTCGGATTTGCCCGCCATCTTCTCGATGTCGGCATCCCCTTCGGCTTCGTCAGCGGCTATTCCGATATACGCGATTTCCCGCCCGACCTGCAGCATATACCGCTTCTGGTGAAGCCTTTCGACGAGAAGGCGATGCGCGAATTCCTGCAGAGGCTTCTTCCGGCCGCGGCTTGACCCGGTCGGACGCTCAAAAGCACGTCGTAACGCTTTGAATTACCGCATAATTCCCTAATTCGATTTCGATGGCGGGAATTATGCGGTAGGATGAATCGTCAGCGGCAGGGACTTCTTTCGATGCAGTGGCAGGACCACGCGATCATTCTGGGCGTCAAGCGCCACGGTGAGACGAGCGTCATCGCCGAGGTGATGACGCGTGATCGCGGCCGCCATCTCGGCCTGGTGCGTTCCGGCCGCTCTCGCGCCATGCAGCCGGTGCTGCAGCCGGGCAATGCGGTGGAGGTCCTCTGGCGTGCCCGGCTCGACGAACATCTCGGCGAATTCCGCGTCGAGCCGGTGACGCTGCGCGCCGCGCGCCTCATGGAAACGGCGACCGCCGTCTACGGCGTCCAGGCGATGGGCGCGCTGCTGCGGCTGCTGCCGGAGCGCGACCCGCATCCGCATCTCTTCGACGCGCTGGAGGTCATCCTCGATCATCTGCACAATCCGGCCGATGCCGGCGAACTCTTCGTGCGTTTCGAGCTGGCGGTGCTCAACGATCTCGGCTTTGGTCTCGATCTTGCCGAATGCGCGGCAACCGGCGCCCGTTCCGATCTCGCCTATGTCTCGCCGAAATCCGGCCGCGCCGTCAGCCGCAGCGCCGGTGCGCCGTGGGCGGACAAGATGCTGCTCCTGCCGCCCTTCCTCGGCGCCGAAGGCAATCACGCCGCGGACTTCGACAGCCTGGCAGCCGCATTCCGTCTGACAGGATTCTTCCTGCATCGCCATGTCTACGAGCCGCGCGGCATGGAGGCTGCGGCGGCGCGTGACGGCTTCGTCCAGGCCGCACTCAAGGCGCTCAATCCAGCCTTGCGGACGCTTTCCGGTCCAAACGACGTCTCCGCCTGACCTCGTTTTTTACTGCTGCAAAACATCCTCCGGATTTGGCGGTTTACCCGCCCGGGAGCTCTTCCTATGTCTTGAAGGGCTGCCAACCACGGAGGAACCTCATGCTGACCAAGACCGCATCACCGACGACGATCACGCTCTGGAACGGCCGCGAAATTCCGCGCCTCGGCATGGGGTGCTGGGCGATCGGAGGTCCCTTCTTCGCCGGCGACACGCCGCTTGGCTGGGGTGAGGTCGATGACGACGAATCGGTGGAAGCAATTCATCGCGCCATCGCCCTCGGCATCCGCTTCTTCGACACCGCCTCGAATTACGGCGCCGGCCATTCGGAGGAGGTGCTCGGCCGGGCAATCGGCAATCGTGACGACATCATCGTCGCCACCAAATTCGGCTTTGCCACGGATCCGGAAACGAAGCAGGCAATCGGCGCCTTTGCCGATGAGGCGTTCATCCGCCGCTCCGTCGAGACATCGCTGCGCCGTCTCAAGCGCGACCGCCTCGATCTCTTGCAATTCCACCTCAATGATTTTCCGCTGGAGCAATCGGACGCCGTCTTCGATACGCTGGAGGCGCTGCGTGCCGAAGGCAAGATCGATGCCTTCGGCTGGAGCACCGATCATCCCGATCGCGCCGCCCGCCATGCCGGGCGCAAGGGCTTTGTCTCGATCCAGCATACGATGAATGTCTTCGAGCCGGTGCCGGAGATGATCGCCGTGGTCGAGCAGAAAGGCCTGATCTCGATCAATCGCGGTCCCCTGGCCATGGGACTGTTGACCGGCAAGTTCACCGCCGACAAGGCGGTCGGCGCCAAGGATGTCCGCGGCGCAGCGCTCGAATGGATGGTTTACTTCAAGGACGGGCGCATGGCTCCGGAATTTGCCGCACGGCTCGATGCCGTCCGCGACCTTCTCAAATCAGGCGGCCGCACGCTGACGCAGGGGGCGCTCGCCTGGCTCTGGGCAAGGTCGCCGCGCACCTTCCCAATTCCGGGCTTCCGCACCGTCGCGCAGGTGGAGGAAAATGCCGGCGCGCTGGAGAAGGGGCCGTTATCGGTCGCTGTCATGGCGGAGATCGATGCTGCACTCGGGCATGCATGAGAGGCGGTGAATCTGCCCAAGGCTCCCTCATTCCTGTGCATGTCACAGGAATGAGGGAGAACGTTGCAGCGTTTCGGAAGAAAGCGCCGTTCAACTAGCCTTCCCCAATTCGACCTATTCGCGGGCACGAACCTTCAAGGCCCAGCCCTCCGGTCTTTCCGCGATGATCTTCACCGTATCGCCGATCGTGATCCTGCCGCTGCCGCGCGGCGTGACGTTCCAGCCGAACAGCGGGCCGGGCACGCGGCGGTCGGCCGACATGCGGATGCGGCCCATGGCGGGCATCGGGTTTGCCACCTCGCGTGACCCGGTCAGCTGGTCCTGCGTCGTCATGATGCAGCGCGAGCAGGGTTTGACGAGATCGAAGCGGATGCCGGCGATCTCGATCGCCGCCCAGCGATCCTCCGGCCAGGCCTCGTCGGTGTCGATGACGATATTCGGTCGGAAGCGCTCCATGCCGACGCTGCCTTCGCCATGGGCGGCGAGATCGTCGTTCAGTGCCTGCAGTGAGCCGGTCGTCGTCACCAGGATCTGGTAGCCGTCGGTAAAGCTCACCGGCGTGCCTTCGCCGGCCCATTCGGCATTCGCCGTCCGCTGTGCCTGTCCGTCGAAAAACACCAGCCGCACCTCGCGGCCGAGCCATTCGGACAGTTGGCGGTTGCTCTCTGCATCGGCGACGGCGGCGCTGACGGTCGATTTCCACACGCTCACATCCATGCGGCTTTCAGGCCGGGGCGGCGGCACAGATATCTCAGGCTTGCCCTGCATCAGCAGCCGGAAGGCGCCGGCCCCCGGCCGTATTTCGATGCGCGCGAGGTCCGGCAGTTCGCGCTGGGTGATGAAGTGGCCCTGCGGGTCGGTGATCATCGCCCGCCGGTCGCCGGGAAGCCCATAGGCGTCAATATCGGCGGCGGGCAGCGCAATGGCGCGAGCGCTCTTGAGCGGGTAGATGAAGAGGTCGCTGACACGCATGCCGTTCTCCTAAATTTCGTCCATGAATGCCGAGAGAAAATCACGCAGACTTTGGTCACGCGCAGCTGCCAGCCGGCGGCCGGTCTCGGTCTGGAACCCGTCCGCCAGTTTGAACAGCTTCGTCTGGAAATGGTCAATGGCATAACGCTTGTCGTCGAGCGGACGGTTCGTTGCCGCCGGGTCGAACGGATCATAGAGCCCGGATCCCATTCGCCCGCCTATATAGAAGCAGCGTGCGACGCCAACCATGCCGATCGCGTCCAGCCGGTCGGCATCCTGCAGGATCTTCGCCTCGATCGTCCGCGGCGTCACCCCGGCGGAGAAACTGTGAGCGGTAATGGCATGCCCCACGGCGCCGATATCCGACGCGTTCCAGCCGAGTTCGGCCAGGATCACGGAGGCTTTTTCCGCCGCCAGCGCCGATGCTTTGGCCCGCAAGGGGGAATTCTTCTCGACCGCGACGCAGTCGTGTAGCAGCACGGCAGCGGCGAGGATGCGTCCGTCTCCGCCTTCGCCCGCATGGATGCGCATGGCGTTTCTGAAGACGCGCAGGATATGGGCGAGATCGTGTGAACCGTCGTCGCCTTCGGCCGCATGCGCAATCAGCGACGCTGCGAGCGCCTCATGAGGGGAGAAGGCTTCGGCCTTGAACATTGTGCCACCTGTTATTGGGGAAAATCGTCCATAGCGCACCGGCCGAAAGCGAGGCTTCCGGGACGCGGCGCGGCTACGAAGAGCTGCAGAATACGGAGCGGGTTTTGTAGCGGCTTGCCAGGCGAGTCGCAATCATGAGGAGTTCGGCGCTGACCTCAGGAGAAATCTGTCGCACCGTCGCTCGCCGGCGGCATGGAGAGAAAGTGCGGCACATCGCGAGCGGGGCGCGGTGGACTGATGTGATAGGCCTGGATCTCGTCGTATTTCTCGCATTCGAGCAGCGCCAGCTGGGCGGCCGTCTCGATGCCTTCGGCAGTAACGGGCATGGAATCGATTTTTACAAACGTCTGGTGGTAATGCCGCAGATTATTCTGGAGCTGCCGGATTAATATTCGGTTGCAGTGCAGCAGGCGCCGACGCGATCCGAACCCGTGTTGTCACATTAAAAACCGCTGAAATATCGGTGAGGTTGGCGACAAAGAGCCGATTTGACGGTCATCCGTTAATGCCCGTCAATCTTCATTAATGAGAAGTTAACAACTTATTGACGCACTGCGCAAATCAGTTTAACCACCGAGTCACTCGTTATTTTCCGCTCTCGTATTGCGTACAAACACCACCGGCAAAAGGCGGTGAATGGAGGTTTGTATGACCCGCACCACATCCGTTTCAGATACTTCATATGCATATCTTGCGACACTTTCGCGGCTCGATTCCAATGGTGACGGCGTGCTCAGCCGCGGCGAACGTGCCGCCGAAGAGAAGCCCGGTATCATCAAGCAACTGCTGGAAGACGACGCGGCCAGCGACACGCAGCCGAAATTTTCCGGCAGCCTGATTGCGTTGATGATGGACACGCGTGACATCGCCACGACGAGCAGCATCGCCGTTCCCTATCCATTGCAGCAGGCTGCGCCGACGACCGGCGATCAATCCGACGATCTTTACCGCAACACCTACGGCCAGTTCGATTTTGACGCCGTCGCCTGACGGCTCTAGATCCAGCCGATCTGCAAGCCGGCCCGTTGGCCGGCTTTTCGTTGGATGGTCCGCAGAGGAACACCTTCCGGGTTGACACGTTCAGAAGGACAACCGGAGGGAAGGAGATCTCCATGAAAGCCATGCGCATCATCGCCGCCGTGAGCCTGCTTGCGATTGCCCTGCCGGCAGGCGCCCAGGACAAGCAGACGGCGGTTGCCAATTTCGTCGGCAAGGACGGCAAGGAAACCGGCCGCGCCCAGCTGACCGCCGCCGCCAATGGCGGCGTCCTGATCGAAGTGGAGATATCGGGACTGCCGGCGAATAAATGGGTGGCCTTTCATGTTCACGAGACCGGCCGCTGCGATGCGGCAACCCATCACGAATCGGCAGGCGGCCATTTCAACCCGGGCTCGGCCGAGCACGGGATTCTGGCGGCCAAGGGACCTCATGCCGGCGATATGCCCAATCAGTATGTCGGACAGGACGGCGTGTTGAGAGCCCAGATATTCGACGGCATGGTCACGCTCGACGACAAGAAGGATGGCATCCGCGGCCGCGCATTGATGGTGCATGCCAATTCGGACGACTATCGCAGCCAGCCGTCCGGTGATGCCGGGAGAGACTTGCCTGCGGCGTCGTTCAATAGGCCGACGACCCCCGCGCAGCAATGTTTCACTGCCGCGTCGGCTTTTCGGCTGTCGCGGTGCCGTTGGACCTTTTTCCCGGCGCGGAATTTGAATCGTCCCGCAAAGCGGCCGGATCGTCCTTTTCGTCGAAGGCAAGTTTTACCCGCTTCACCATGTCACGGCTGACCTGCCACCAGTCAGCGGTCTTTGCCCAATAGCGCAGCGTTACCGATAGTGTGCTGTCACCCAGGCTGTCGATGAAAACGCTCGGTGCCGGTGATGGCAGCACCCTGGGATTGCCTTTGGCAATGCCCATCAAAGTCTCCATCGCCAAATCAAGATCGTCCTCACGAGAAATGCTGACCTTCAGGTCGTTCTGCCGCGTAGGTTCGCGGCTGAAGTTGGTAATCGGCGTGTTCCAGAGCGTCGAATTCGGTGCCAGCCGATAGAGCCCGTCGCCGGTCCTGAGTTCTGTCGCAAACAGCCCGATCTCGCGCACCGTGCCGGCTACGCTGCTGGTCTCGATATATTCGCCGACACGGAACGGTCTGAGGATCAAAAGCATGATGCCGGCCGCAATATTCTGCAGCGTCCCTTGCAGCGCCAGCCCAATCGCCAGGCCGGCTGCGCCGAGGGCGGCGATGATCGAGGCGGTCTGGACGCCGAATTGGCCGAGCACGGTGATGAATACCAGGATCAGCAGCGCATAGCGGATAACATTGGTGAAGAAGCGCGCCAATGTCTCGTCGATGCCATGGATGCGCGACAGGCCTTCATAGGCCCAGCGGCTGACGAAGCCGGCCAGCGTCCAGCCAACGACGAGCAGGATCACCGCTCCGAGGATGGAAAAGGAATACTGGACTGCGAGCGCGCTTGCCTGGCTCAGTGCCGTGCGGGTGGCAAGAAAGACGTCGGCTGCTTGTTGTTCCATGATTTGGCCCTGCGGATTGTGCGTGGTCGAGGGCAAGATGGAGCAGCCGGCGGCAGCGTCAACCGCAGGCGGCGTCCCGAATCCCAAGCAAGAAGGGCGCATTGCCGTCGGCATCGGCGCCGCGCCCGATTGCCCGTACGGCCGCGACCAGCCGGCCGCCGCGGTCAAGCAACGTGTCGCCGATCTCGATCAACCGGCTATTCGGCGTCGCGAAAGGCGAGGCGGCGCGCAGCCGCCGGGCCAGTTCTTCCTCGCTCTGATCCGGTGCGAGCGACAATGCGGCGATGAGAGCGGCTGCCGGGGATCGCGACACGCCCATCCAGCAATGGATGAGCAGCGGCGTCTCCTGCCGCCACGATGCGGCAAACTCGATAATCCCCTGCACATGCGTTTCATCTGGCGCCACGAGACCACCGGTGCCCTTGAACGCGATGTCGTTCATTGCAAGCGTCAGGTGACGCTCGGGCGCGATCACGCCCGGCCGGTGAAAGGCCTGTTCCCTAGCGATCAGGCTGATCATATCGCGCGCCTTGTGGCGCACCGCCATTTCGGCGATGCGTGACAGCGGCGAGACGACGATGAAGCTCACGATCCCATCTCCCGCTCGGCCTCGATCGCCGCGAAACGCTCGCAGTACAGCCGCTGCGCTTCCACTGCCGGAAGCGGTTCGATCATCAACATTTCCCTGCTGATGCCGCGCGGCTGGCCGAAAAATTTTTGCGCTTCGGCCGGCGTGAAGCCGGCAAGCACCGTCGCCTCGAAATAGGCGGCAATCGTGTCGGCCTTCTTGATCCGGTCCTTGAGGTCGCGCGTGGGATGCGGCGGCAGGCCGAAGCGCAGGTGTATGGCCGCCTCCAGCCGCATTTCCACCGTCTTGTAGCCGCCGCCGACCACCGATTTAAACGGCGAGATCATGTCTCCGATCACATATTCCGGCGCGTCGTGCAACAGCGCCATCAGGCACTCCTCCGGCCGGGCATTGTTGAAGCGGCGGAAAATATCTTCGACGACGAGACTGTGCTGCGCCACCGAAAAAGCATGATCGCCCGACGTCTGGCCGTTCCAGCGGGCGACGCGCGCGAGCCCATGGGCGATGTCGGCGAGTTCGACATCGAGCGGCGAGGGGTCGAGCAGGTCGAGCCTGCGCCCGGACAGCATGCGTTGCCAGGCGCGCGGAGCTTTGGCCGTCACGCGCTGGCCTCGTCGGCACTGGTGGGGAAAACAAGGCCGGACCATGGCGGCAGGGCGAGAGAAACCGGCGCCCCGTCGGCCAGCAGCGGCGTGCCTTCCGACATCGCGGTGCCGGCGCGGTCGATGCGCACGATCGCAAGGCCGCGGCCGCCCTCGACGGAACCGAGTGTCCCCACTGGCTTGCCGGCAGCAGTGATCGCGGTGCCCGTCCCCGGCAGAGCCGTTGCGGCGGATACCGTGACGACGCGCCGGCGCGCAGTGCCGCGGTGCTGCATGCGCGAAACCACTTCCTGTCCGACATAGCAGCCCTTTTTGAAGGAGAGGCCGCCGTTCAGATCCATCAGCACGTCATGCGGAAAGGCATCCTGCAGCGCGAAGTCCGATCCCGATATGGCAATGCCGTGGGCGACGCGCAACGCGTCGTAGAGCGCCTCAGCGCCATCACCGTGCCGTCCCGGCCGGCGGGTCAGCGTGATGCCGGCCTTGGCGAAGCGGCTGTCCCAGACGCCTTGGCTGTCCCTGATGCCATCGGCACCTTCCCCCCAGCAGACGCTGATGCCTTCTTCGGCGATGGGCGCAAGCGTGACGGCGGCCCGCAACCTGTACATTGTCAGCCGCTTCAGCAGCGCATCGCGCTGGCCTGCATCGGTTTCGATCACATAGCCGTCGCTGTCCTGCCAGATCATGAAGTCGAACAGGATCTTGCCCTGCGGCGTCAGCAGCGCCCCGGGCCGCGCCTCGTCTGAAGCAAGCGAGGTGATATCGGTGGTGATCAGGTTCTGCAGGAAGGATTGAGCGTCCGCGCCGCCGACGGAGAGCAATGAGCGGTCTTTCAGGAATACGGATGGCATGGCGGAACCTGTCGCGTTGGTCATCGCTCAGAGGTATGACTTCATAAGGTGGATCGCAAGCGCCATGCGGCTTGCGTGGGGCGTCAGTCGCCTGCCGTGAAGAATTTCCATTTGCCGTCGGGCGTAATGCCGAGGCGGTAGAAATTATATCCGCCGAATTCCTGCATATCGGAGAGATCGCCGGCGGTGACGATGCGCAGCAGTTCGACGCGTTCCGGCGGCGTCAGCGACTTCAAGTCTTTCTCGGCGAAATAGGGCCAGACATACATGTCTTCGGGTGTGCCCTGGCCGACATGCACGAAACCGGTCGAGACGATGTCGAGCATGATGGCGAGGATTTCGTCCCCATCGGGATCGCCGGAGAGATCCTTCAGCGTGCCGATCGGATCGTCTGTGGGCTCGCCGACGGTTACCTGCGTCTGTTCTGCGCCGGTGCCCATCAGCGGCCGCAGCCGTTCGAGATCGCCGGAGGCGGCCGCTTCGACGATCTGCTGGCGCATCTTGCGCACCGGCTCGGGCGCCTTGCTGATGTCGTGGATCACCTCGACGGGCTTGGAATTGTCCTGCGCGCCCGGCGTTTTGTCGACACCCTGGCTGTTCTGGCTGTTGACCAGCGGATCGGCCATGGGAACGCCGGGGGTGGTGTCGCCCTGCGGCTGGCTCTGCCCCTGGGCGTTTCCCTGTGCCGGCTGATCGTTCGGCTGGCCGGGGATCTTGTGCAGTTCGGAAAGCGCATAGGCCGAGGGCGCAAGGGCGAGACTGCCGGCGGCAAGGCTGAATGCAAGCATCACCGGCGCGAGCGGAATTCGCGAAACTTTCTCTTTACCGATGCGCATCGAACTCTCTGATAATAATTATTGCAGGGTGCGGTTGGCGGAGAATTCGCCGGCAAGCATACGGTCGCGCAGCGAATCGAGCAGAGCTTCGGCGCTGCTTTCCCCATGCAATCTAATGGTCTCGCGCAGTGCATGCGCGATGGCGGCATCAGCGATGATCTCAGGCTCGATCCCGTCAGCCATGCCGTCGGCCCAAGCCTCGTTCTGGTACTCCAGAGCCGCCTGCATCTTTTCGTGGACGATCATGTCGTCGATCTCGTTGAGGCTTGCTTCCATTGTCTTTTCCTCAGAACTTCTCATCTCTTACTGCACCGTTAACAACACTAACAGCCTTTTCCCAAAACGACACGTCCGCATGCGAAAACAGGTTAATTAAACGTCAATTTCCAAAGCGCGAGGTAATTTCTGTGGCAAGTGTTGCACCTTCGTTACGGTAGCGCTCTTCTGCCACGATGGCCGCCGGGGTGCAATCCGTATAGACTGAGGCGAAGGCGCGATAGCCGCGATTGAAGGCTGCAGTGAGCCTTTCCTTGCGTGGCGGTTCGTTGCCGGCCTCCGAATCGAGCAGCTGCTGCATGCCCTTTCGCCACTCATCACCGCCCGCCGCCTTGCAGAGGGTTCTCAGATAATGCACCGAACCCAGCACTTCAGCGAGCCGCGCCAGTTTGTCGTCATAGGGTACGATCGCGGCCGGCGGCGCAATCTCCTCCTCCTGTGGAGGCGGCGTGTTCTTGCCCTGAGCCATGGTGGGGCCGGCGAGCACGAGCAGGGACAGGACAACGCGTCGAACGGGAATCATGCTCCCAGTTGATACGTTGAGCATGACGGCAACAAGGCGCGCTTGAAAGTTTCCACTTCTATTCGCCGCCCGCCAGAGCATGATGCCGAAAAGTGTCAGCGGTTTTCGGATGACATCATGTTCTAACTTTAATTCAGAACAGGATGACTATCGGCCGGTTGGCCTATAATCATCCTGTGCCAGCCGTTCCGCGCATTCGAGCACGCTCTGCGGCACGGGCAGTCGCCGAATCTCATCCACCGTGTACCAGCCCAGCGCCGCTGCATCGTCGGCGGCCTCCGCCACCATGTCCCGGTCGGCCTCGACGCGAAAGACCGACAGGAAGAAATGGCTCTTGATGCTGCCGTCCGGCCCATGCGTCTTCAGGTCATAGGTCGAAAACAGCCGCGGATTATGTGCCGGGATGCCGGTTTCCTCGCGGAATTCCCGCAGCGCCGTCTGCTCCGGCGTTTCGCCCGGCTCGGCGCGCCCACCTGGAAAGGCATACATGTCGGCGGAAGGCGGGTTGCGTCGCAACACCAGCAGGAATCGCCCGTCGCGTTCGAGAATGGCGGAGGAGGCGGCTTTGGCGGTGGAGATCATAAGACTGCCCTCGTTGTGACGATCGATTCTATCGCATGGACCGATTGTTGCATGTCGCCGGCTTCCCCAATTTTCGTGTGGGTCGGCTCGGAAGACAAGGCCCGAAAGGCGGTGCAGCGGTTCCCGAGATGAGGACATGTATGCGACAAAGATTCCAGATTTTCGAAAGGGCTTTGCGTGACCTATATCATCTACGCCTTTGCCGCCGTTTTCGAGATTGCCGGCTGTTTCGCCTTCTGGGCGTGGCTGAAGCTCGAAAGGCCCATCTGGTGGCTGGCGCCGGGCATGATCTCGCTCGCGCTTTTCGCCTGGCTGCTGACGCTGGTGCCGAGCGAAGCCGCCGGCCGAGCCTTCGCAGCCTATGGCGGCATCTATATTCTCGCGTCGCTCTTCTGGCTGTGGCTGGTCGAAGGCCGCGTGCCCGATCGTTATGATATCGGCGGCGGATTGATCTGCCTTGCCGGGGCGAGCGTCATCCTCTTTGCGCCGAGGGGCTGAAGCATGTCGCACAAGCGCAACGCGCTCGCTCTTTGGTCGCGGCATGTCCTTGTCGTGAAACCCCTGTACAGTCTTGCGCGGCATGCTCAGGCGCCTTGACCGGACTCGGACCGGGTGCAAAGACAGGCCGATGTGTGGACGTTTCGCCCTGACAAGTTCCAGCGCAGAGCTGAGCAATTTCCTCTCCGGTGTCGATCTCGACGATTTTCCGGCGCGCTACAACATCGCCCCGACGCAGCCGATCCTCGTCGTCATAACAGGCGAGGGCAGGGAGCGAGGCAGCAACGTGGCCGACCGGCGCGCGGTGTTGGTGCGCTGGGGTTTTACCCCGGCCTGGGTCAAGGACCCGAAGGAATTTCCGCTGCTGATCAATGCCCGCGCCGAGACGGCGATCGGCAAGGCCTCGTTTCGGGCGGCGATGCGTCATCGCCGCGTGCTCATTCCGGCCTCGGGTTTTTATGAATGGCATCGTCCGCCGAAGGAAAGCGGCGGCAAGCCGCAGGCCTATTGGATCAGGCCGCGCCACGGCGGGATCGTCGCCTTTGCCGGGCTGATGGAAACCTGGTCCTCGGCCGATGGCTCGGAGGTCGATACCGGCGCGATCCTGACGACGTCGGCCAATGCGGGAATCTCGGCGATCCACGATCGCATGCCTGTCGTCATCAAGCCGGAGGACTTCTCGCGCTGGCTCGATTGCAGAACGCAGGAACCGCGTGAGGTGGCCGACCTGACGCAGCCCGTTCAGGACGATTTCTTCGAGGCCGTACCGGTCTCCGACAAGGTCAACAAGGTCGCCAATATGGGCCCTGATCTGCAGGAGCCGGTCGTCATCGAGCGGCCGCTCAAGTCAGCCGAGAAGCAAAGGCCGAATAACGGCCAGCTCAGCTTTTTCTGAAACGCTATCGGCCGCTTCCGGCACGGTGGCCTGTTCGGCTCATTCGCGATGTCCTGAGAACAAGACCCATAGCGCAAGAAACGAATCCGCAAGATCACGACGCTTTAGAGACATGCCGCAGTCTTGGGGCAACGGCATGCCGGAAACTGGAAGGTGAAGCGCAGGTGACGGCAGTTCGACGCTCGACGCTTCAAGCGGATTTCTTGACGCTCTCCGGCTTGTTCTTCGCCATCAGCGATGCTGCGGCAACGGCCTTCAGGCCGACGGGGCGATAGTTGGCGGCGAGGTCCGGCTTGGCCGTCTGCTGTTCGCCGGTACTGTTCTTCTTCAAAGTCACGGATACTCTCCTTTACGTGGTTCTTCCCTGGATATTTTATTTTTGCAGTTTCGCCAGAAATAGCGACAAATCGGCGGCGTCGCTTATCAGGAATTGTGAACGCCCACCATAATTCGCGAGGCTTAACTGAAGCCTACGTTGGTTAATACTTACTGAAGGAAGGGGTTCCAAAAAAACTGCGCAGCCGTTTCCCCGGGAAAGCTCATGGCTTTCCCCGGAAGAAACGCACGTTTTCCGGGAATGTGCGAAAACCAGGGGAGACGCATTTCCAGGGGAGAGAGGCCAGGAAATGCAGGAAGGTCAGATGTGACGTCCGATATCGTCGTCGCCGACGCCCGGCTCCTCGATCGTCAGCGTCCCATATTTCCGCCGCCATTTCCGCGCGCCGAAGGGAAGCGATACAAGGTAGGCGGCAACGGTAAACACCATCACCTCCCAGGTGTAGCTCATCAGCAGAGCTACATAGAGTACGACGCCGAGCATCATCGGCAGCACGAGATCGCGCCGCAGCCGGTTGCCGTCCGATTTGCCCGACCAGACCGGCAGCCGGCTGATCAGCAGGAAGGCGATGAACACGGTGTAGATCGACGAGACGAAGGCAAAGGTGCGGTCGGTCGCGATCCCAAGGAAGCCGAGATAGACCGGCAGCAGCACCAGCATGGCGCCGGCCGGCGCCGGCACGCCGACGAAATATTCCGACTGCCAGCTCGCCTTGTTCTCGCGTTCGGCCATGACATTGAATCGGGCAAGGCGCAGTCCGGCGGCGATCGCATAGATCAGCGCCGCGATCCAGCCGAGCGAGCGCGCCTGGTCGAGCGCGAAGACATAGACGACGAGGGCGGGCGCGACACCGAAATTGACGATATCGGCAAGCGAATCCATCTGCGCCCCGAACTTCGAGGTCGCCTTCATCAGCCGTGCGACGCGCCCGTCTATGCCGTCGAGGAAGGCGGCGACGAGCACCATGGCGACGGCGAGCTCGTAACGATTCTCGAAAGCCAGCCGGATGCCGGTCAGCCCGGCGCAGATTGCCAGAATGGTGATGAGGTTCGGAAAGACGAGACGGAGCGGGATCTCACGCAGACGCGGGCCGCGGGCGGAATCATCCGGACCATTGGGCTCGAAGGGCGGAAAAGGCGTTTCCATATCGCGTTCCAATCTAAACCTAGCTGCGGCGGCTGATGACGGGACCCTTGGCGGAGGCGAATTCGGCGATGACGGTTTCTCCGGCGATCGCCGTCTGGCCGAGCGAGACACGTGGCGCCGCACCGGCGGGCAGGAAGACGTCGAGCCGGGAGCCGAAACGGATCAGCCCGAAGCGCTCGCCCGCATCCACCGGCTCGTTGGGATTTACCCAGCAGAGGATACGCCGCGCCACGAGGCCGGCGATCTGGACGACGCCGATCTGGCCGTGGCGGGTTTCGATCACCAGGCCGTTGCGCTCATTGTCTTCACTGGCCTTGTCGAGCTCGGCGTTGACGAAGCTGCCGGAGCGGTAGTTGATGCTGACGATGCGTCCGCGCATCGGCGCCCGGTTCACATGGCAGTTGAAGACGTTCATGAACACCGAGATGCGCAGCATCGGCTCGGAGCCGAGGTCGAGCTCGGCTGGCGGGGTCACCATCTGGATCGCCGAGACCCTGCCGTCGGCGGGAGAAATCACCAGATCGTCGTCCTGCGGGGTCACGCGCTCGGGATCGCGAAAGAAATAGGCGCACCACAGCGTGAAGATCATGCCGATCCAGAAGAGCGGCTTGAAGATCCATCCGAGGATCAGCGAGGCGACGAAGAAGGCGGCCACGAAGGGATAACCCTCCTTGTGCACGGGGACGATCGTGTTGCGAACCGTGTTGAACAGGCTCATGGCTGCCGGTCTCCTTGCGTTGTCGTTTTTTGCTGGTTAGCGAAAAACCGCCTCCGGGGCAATGCTGCGGCCTCGGCCCCCGTTCGACTGCCGGGGTTCTGAACAACAAAAGCCTGTACCGGCGTCTGGTTCCCCAATCAGTTCGCCGGCGCAAGCCGCGCGATCACGCCCATATCGTCGCTTTCGCGCACCTGTTTCAGGAGCTCCTCGGCCTGTGTGGCCTCGCGCTGGCGGTTCCACATCGAGGCATAGAGACCGTTTTTATCAATCAATGCGGCATGCGTTCCGCGCTCGGCGATCTCGCCGCTTTTCAACACGATGATCTCGTCGGCGCTGATGACGGTGGACAGCCGGTGGGCGATGACCAGCGTCGTCCGGTTCTTCGAAACCAGGTCGAGCGCCGTCTGGATTTCCCGTTCCGTTGTCGTGTCGAGCGCCGATGTCGCTTCGTCGAGGATGAGAATCGGCGGCGACTTGAGGATGGTGCGGGCGATCGCCACCCGCTGCTTCTCGCCGCCCGAAAGCTTGAGTCCGCGCTCGCCGACTTTCGTTTCGAAACCCTCTGGCAGCATTTCGATGAAATGCGCGATCTGCGCCACCTCGGCCGCGGCAAAGACCTCGCTATCGCTGGCCGACGTGCGGCCGTAGCGGATGTTGTAGGCAACGGTGTCGTTGAAGAGCACGGTATCCTGCGGCACCATGCCGATCACCGAGCGCAGGCTCTTCTGCGTCACCGTGCGGATATCCTGGCCGTCGACCGTGATCGTGCCGCTCTGAATATCGTAGAAACGATAGAGCAGCCGCGACAGCGTCGATTTGCCCGCACCCGACGGGCCGACGACGGCGACCGTCTTGCCGGCCGGCACGTCGAAGGAAATCCCCTTGAGGATCGGACGGGCCGGGTCGTAGGCGAAGTGCACGTCCTTGAAGGAGATCGCGCCCTGGCCGATCCTAAGCTCCGTCGCATCGGGCGCGTCGTTGACCTCGGCCTTCACCTCCAGGAGATCGAACATCTGCTCGATATCCGTCAGCCCCTGACGGATTTCGCGGTAGACGAAGCCGATGAAATTGAGCGGCGCGGAGAGCTGCAGCAGCATCGAATTGACGAAGACGAAATCGCCGACCGTCTGCTCGCCGCGCTGGACGGCCAGCGCCGACAGCACCAGCATGATCGTTGTGCCGATGCCGAAAATCACGCCCTGGCCGAAGTTCAGCCAGCCGAGCGAGGTCCAGACATCGGTCGCCGCTTTCTCGTAGCGCTCCATCGATTTGTCGAAGCGCTTGGCTTCCATCTCCTCGTTGCCGAAATATTTGACGGTCTCGAAGTTGAGAAGGGAGTCGATCGCCTTGGTGTTGGCGTCGGTATCGCTGTCGTTCATCGACCGGCGGATGGCGATGCGCCAGTCGGATGCACGGATCGTGAACCAGATATAGGCCCAGACCGTAAAGGCGGTGACGGCGAGATAGGAAAAGCCGTAACCCCACCAGAAGATCGCGGCCGTCAGCAGGAATTCGATGACGGTCGGGACCGAATTGAGGATCGTGAAGCGCACGATCGTCTCGATGCCCTTGGTGCCGCGCTCGATGATGCGCGAGAGACCGCCGGTCTTGCGTTCCAGATGGAAACGCAGCGACAGCTCGTGCATGTGCACGAAGGTCCTGTAGGCGAGCTGGCGCACCGCATGTTGCCCGACGCTGGCAAACAGCGCGTCGCGCAGCTGGTTGAGGCCGAGTTGGATCAGCCGGGTGACGTTATAGGCGATGACAAGCGCGATCGCGCCTGCAAGCAGCGGCGGCACGGTGCCGGCCAGATCCATCCTGCCGTTCAGCGCGTCAGTCGACCATTTGAAGAAATAGGGGACGAGCAGCAGGACGAACTTGGAGATCAGGAGATAAACCGAGGCCCAGACGACGCGCATCTTGAGGTCGGGCCGGCCGGCCGGCCACATAAAGGGCCAGAGGTTGAGAAGCGTGCTGAGCAGGTGGGATTCCGAGACAGTCTTGCCGTTTGCCATGCGTGTCTCCAGCCCGGTCGGGATTGCCGTGGTCGCCTGTATTGATGCTGGCAAAGCGCGAGCGGGACGTGCTCGAAAGCGTTTCCCTGTCACCGCCAGATAGGGTGCCGGGCGGATGAATACAACAACTGCAGGGTTCAGGAAAAGCCGGGCCGGGCGGTTATCCCGCCCGGCCCGATCATGTTGTTCTGCTATGTTTAGAGATGCCGGTCGGAAAGACGTTTGCGGTGCAGTTCCTCGGCATTCGGCAAGGCATCCTTCGGCAGGCCGAAGATCTGGCCGGGGCGGATGCGGTCGGGATCGATGATCTTGTCCTCGTTGGCGATGTAGATCGTCGTGTAGCGCACGCCGAGGCCATAGGTCCGGCGCGAGATCTGCCACAGCGTGTCGCCGCGGCGAATGATGACCGCTGCGTTGTCGGCCGTCAGCGGCGCCTGTTCGATCGTCTTCGGCTGGTTGCCGGCAGCCTCGTTGGCAGCCGGTGCTGCGGATGCGGGTGCGGCCGGCGCGGGTGCAGCGGTGAGGTCGGCGATCAGCGCGCCGAGCCGGTCGAGCGCGGCGCCGACCGACTTCGCGTCCTGCGGCAGCCCCTGCAGGATTTTCAACGCATTGGAAGCGGTCTGCGAGGCAGCGCCGGAGGCTTGCTTCACGGGGTCGGACGCGTCGGCGGCCGGGCGGAAGTCGGCGAGCGAGCGCAGCGCGAATTCCGTCGCCGAGCGCGCCGCCGCAAGCTGTTCGGCGCCCGGCAGCTTGCCATCGGTAAACAGCCCCTTCAGCAGGCCGAAGGCTTTGCCGGCCTCGGCCTTGCGCTTACCGAGCTCACCTTCGTCGAGCGGCACCATCGACGAAGCCCCGTTCACATCGACGGGACCGGATTGAGCGGCAACCCTCACCTGATCGCCTGCCGGGCGATTGAAATTCACTGCCGCGCGCACGATCACCTTGCCCGCGGGGTCGACGACATCGACGCGAATCTTGTGGTCGCCGACCGAGAGCGCCATCACGCCGTCGATAATGAAATGTCCGTCGGCACCGGCTGTGTCCTGGCCGACGAGGTTGTCGTCGGCATAACCGAGGACCTTGGCGTTGGCGCGCGCCGTGCCGGCGATGAAGATCTTGTTGCCCTCGATCTCGACGGCGTTGACCATCACGTCAGGCGCGGTGGCCTTGTCGGTTTCCGCCGCGCCGGGAACGGCCGGGGCTGCTGCCGTGCCGCCGGCGGCGGCATTGGGCAGGCCAGGCGTCTGCAGCGCCAGCTCACCGCTCGGTGCAGCTGCCGCAGTCTCGCCGGTTGCCGGCGGCACCGCCGGATGGGAGGCGTCGGCGACTTCGGTTCCGCCCGTCGGCGCCGTGATGATACGGCTTGCGGTGCCGGGCTTGGAGACCATGGCGAGCAGATTGGCGCCATTGCCGTCCTTCGGCACGGAAACGGTCGCGACCTCTTCGGAAAGCGTGGTCTTGCCATCCTTGCCCGTCACCTTCAGCACGAGCTGGTGGTCGCCGGCCGGAAGCGGATTGTCGAGGACGGCGGCGAAATCGCCGCTCGGACCGACGTCGGCCGTCGTCACCACTTTTTCCCCGTCGAGCACTTCGAGCTTACCGTTCGGCTCGGCGGAGCCGGCAATGACGGTCGATCCGTCAGGCTCGACGCGCAGGACGTCGAAGGCGGGAAGTTTCGGACCGGCATTCGCCGCCGCTGCAGGCTCGGGGGCGCCGGTCAGCGCAGCCTCGGCCCTGGCGATTGCGGCAAGCGCATCGGCGATGTTTTCAGGCAGCGACTGCACGATGGCGAGCGCCTTGGCGCCACCTTCCTTGGCCTTCGTGGCAGCGGCTTGCGTTGCGGGATCGGCGCCCTCGGGAATGGTGAAGCCGGCAAGTGCGGTGAGCGCATTGATCGTCTTGGTCTTGGCGGCGGTGAAGACATCGATGGTCGGGCCTTTGCCGTCGGCAAACAGCGCCTTGAGCTCGCCGAGCGCCACGCCGGCATCGGCCGAAAGACGGCCCAGCTGATCAGCTACCGCAGCAGGAGAGCGCGATGTCTTTGCCGCTTCGTTAACCGTGTTCTTGAGCTCCGTGCTCGCCTGGTTGATGGCGTCGCCGACCTTGGTTGCATCGTCGCCGATGCGCGGCATGACAAAGAGCACCATCAGTAAGATTGCGGATACTAGCACTGCAAGGGCCAGCAAGCCGGCACGGTTCTTCATCATTATGTCTCCCAAGGCGGCAATTTGCCGTAGTACCGAAAATTGCTAGCGATTCCCGTTGCTTTTCACAAGCATTCAAAGCAATTAGACAAGCTAGGCACGCTGCTTTTCAGTCAATTTTCTTGACTGCATTGAAATGAAATAGTTGTTTCGCCTCCATGACCGAACAATCTGTATCGATTCGATCCATCTGCGTTTACTGCGGCTCAAGGCCCGGACGCGATCCTTCCCACATGGCGGCCGGGCGCGCTCTCGGAAGAGAGATCGCCGAATACGGCCTGCGCCTCGTCTATGGCGGGGGTACCAAAGGCATCATGGGCGCGGTTGCAAGCGGGGTGCTTTCAGGCGGCGGTCAGGTCACGGGCATCATCCCGGAGTTCCTGATCGATATGGAAGCGACTCGCCATTCGCTCGGTCAGCTCAACGAACTCATTGTAACCCCTGACATGCATGCGCGCAAACATACGATGTTCGAGCGCTCCGATGCCTTCGTCGCGCTGCCCGGCGGCATCGGCACGCTGGAGGAGATCGTCGAGATCATGACCTGGGCTCAGCTCGGCCGCCACGAGAAGCCGATGGTCTTCGCCAACATCAACGGATTCTGGGATCCGATGATGGAACTGCTGCGTCATATGACCGACGAAGGCTTCCTGCACACCGCCCACCGGGTGCAGCCGCTCGTCGTCGACGACATCTCCGGCATCATTCCGGCGATCATGGCCCAGGCCGCCCAACTCGCCGCCGATCGCGACGGCGAGGACGCGGTGATCTCGAAGATGTAGGTGGGCAAGAGCCCTGGACTGCCCAGCCCTATGGTCGGCAAATTCAGCTGTAGGCCGAAACAAGCTGCTTCACCTGAGATCGCATCCATTGATTGGCGGGATCATTATCACTTGCCGCCGACCAGACCATCGATATCGGGCTCACCGTTAAATCAAGGGGAACCTCTGCGGTCGCCAGGCCGAAAAGGCCGGCATACCGCTTCACGATCCTGGTCGGCAGGGTCGCGATCAAGGGCGCTTCCATGACAGCGGTAAGCACGGTCAGGAATTCCGGCGCTGCCACCGACACGTCCAGTCGCACGTTGATCCGCTTCAGCGCATCATCGATGCAGCCTTCGATGGCGTCCTTCTGGGAAACGAGTGCATGCTTCAGCCCGACATAGCTCTTGCGGTCCAAGGTTTCGGGAAGATCGAGAAGCTCGGGATTGTAGCAACACATTAGCGATTGCTCGAACAGCAGGCTCCGCCGATGTCTGTTGTTGCCGTCCTCATAGCAGCCGACGCCGAGGTCGATCACATTGTCGTCCAGAAGCTTGTGGACCAACTCGGGGTCGACCGCTCGCGCAAGCACTTTGATACCGGGGGCTGTCTCGTTCAACATGGCGGCGAGACGCGGCACGAGCAGCACCTCAAGCTCGCTGGAAAAGCCGATGCGGAATATCTGCTCGGCCTGATTGGGCTCGAAGGTTGCCGGCGTTACGATCGCCTGCTGCGTGCGGCTGAGTATCTGCTCTACGGCTTCGGCGAAACGCAGCGCCCGATGAGTCGGCTGCATGACCTGGCCGACACGCACAAACAGCTCATCTTGAAGCAATGTCCGGAGAGTGCCGAGATTGTGGCTCATGGCCGGCTGCTGGATTTTCAGGCGAACAGCGGCTTTAGTCACGCTCCGCTCCTTCATGAGCGCATCGAAAGCGACTAGCAGATTGAGGTCGAAAGACCACAAATTGAAATGATCGATGGAGACAATTTCATTCATCGATTTGATCGTTGCATGAATCTTTCCTACTGTCCACAGCCATAAGACAGCGCTGTCCCGGTTCCAGTTCAACTCGAAAGGAAATTCCATGAGCGATCTTGGAAAGGAATATCGTATTGCCGGCGCGACAGTGAGAAAGGTGCAGGAGCAGTATCTGCAGAACGTCCCGCCCTCATTCCTCTATCCGACTGCCGGATCTGAGGAGATCAAGGCGGTCGAGCCGCGGCTTTCCGCCGTCGATATGGAAGAGGGCCGCGACGCTCTTGTAGTGAGCATCCATAGCTGGCTTGTCACCACGCCCGACCACGTCATCCTCATCGACACGGGTTCGGGGAACGACAAGGAAAGACCGCGCAATTCCGGCTTCCATCATCAGACCATTCCGTTTCTGGATAGGCTGCATGAGGCTGGTGTCGAGCCCGAAGACGTCGACTTCGTCATCAATACCCATCTCCACGTCGATCATTCCGGCTGGAATACCGTGCTCCAGGACGGACGATGGACCCCGACTTTCAAAAACGCCCGCTACGTCTTCCCGCGCGCCGAGCAGGAATATTACGCGTCGACGGCGAGTCACAACGACGTCAACATTCCCAGTCTCGGCGTCTATCAAGACAGCGTAAGGCCGGTGATCGAGGCTGGGCTTGCCGATTTCATCGACAGCGCAGGCGGTCCTTTCCTCGACCGATTCATCTTCTTGCCGACGCCTGGGCACAGCATCGGCCATATGTCCGTTATGCTGGAGGCGGACAACGAAGCGGCAATCTTCGCCGGCGATGTCATGCACCATCCGATCCAAGTGGAACGGCCCGACCTCAACACGGTCTTCTGCGAATTCCTGGATCAAGCTGCCCAGTCCAGACGGCGCGTCCTCGAACTCGCAGCTGATAATCGCGCCATGTACTTCTCCACGCATTTCCCCGGTTCGTCTGCTGGTTATGTCACCCGCGACGGCGAAAAATTCAGGTGGTCCTATGTCTAACAACGAACTCGCATCGTCAGCTTTTGACGCCAGTCAGGTCATGTTCGACGAGCATTACGTCGACAGCGGAACCGAGGGCATCAAGCTCTATCTGCGCAATAAGCGAAGGAAGGACCACAAAGTCTTTCTTGCAGAGAAAACAATCGTGATGGTGCATGGAGCGACCTTCTCATCCGGAAGTCTTTACGACGTTCCCTTCAATGGAATGTCGTTCATCGACTTCCTCGCGCATCAAGGGTTCGACGTGTTTGCCGTCGATGTCCGGGGCTATGGAAAATCGACCCGCCCACCGGAAATGCAGGCGGAGGCCGATCTCAACCCGCCGCTTGTTTCCACCGACACGGGCGTCACCGACTTCGCAACGGCTGTCGATTTCGTGCTTCGGCTTCGGGGCCTGAAGGCTGTCAACGTGTTCGCAATGTCGTGGGGCGGTACCGTGGCCGGCGCATATGCCGCTCGCAACGCCGACAAGGTGGTCAAGCTTGCGCTGCTTGCGCCACAATGGCTGAGTGACGTTCCCATCCCCATCGACCAGGGCGGTGCCCTCGGCTCCTACAGGCTTGTTCCCGTCAAAGCGGCGCTGGCGCGTTGGCTGGGCACCGCACCCGAATACGCGCGTGACCGTCTTGTGCCCGAGGGCTGGTTCGATCTTTGGTCGGAATTCACCCTCTCGGAGGAGACGGCGCCAGATGATAGGGAGCAAGGCAAACTTCGCGCCACCAACGGGCCGATCCAAGATATCCGCACCTACTGGAGAGCCGGTACCCCATATTATCAGCCGAGCGAGATTCGCGCGCCGGTTCTGCTGTTGCACGGCGAATGGGACATTGACGTTCCACTTGATCTGGCGCGGGTCTATTTCGAGCAGCTGACCGGCGCCTCCTACAGGCGATGGGTGGAAATCGGGGAGGCGACACATCTCGCCCTCATGGAAAGCCACCGCATGCAAGCCTATGCCGAGGTCGTCCGCTTCTTCGATGAAGCTTTCAAACCGGAATAGAGTTCTGAACGACCAGGCTCCGGCATTAAATCCGGAGCCGTCTTTCTCCATCAAGCCGGCCGCGCGTTCACACGGCCATCGAGCCATCCGTTTCCATGACAATTCTGATCACCGCCATCCTGGATGCCGGGCGAAGTGCCGTCGACATCGCGATATTCACCTTTCTGCCTCTCATGATCGTGACATTTTCGCTGATGCGCTACCTCGAGAGCGTGAGCGCACTGCGATCAATCGCCGGCAAGGTAAACCCGCTGTTCGGACTTTTCGGTCTGGACGGTTTGGGGGTCTTGTCAATCATCCAGCTCAGCCTCGTGAGTTCGGCTGCCCCGGTCGCCGCCCTAACGCTGATGGCGCATAAAAGAACATCGGAGAAATTTATGGCCGCCGCCTTTGCCGCGGTGCTTGCGGCGGCGCCGGCGAATGCCAGTTTTCCGCTCGCAAGCCTCGGTGTCGATCCGGGCTCGATCATAATAAACGGCATTTGCGGAGCGCTCGTTGCGTCCACTCTCGCCGGCTGGATCGTCGGCCGCCGTTCCTTGCCTGGAAAGATCAGTTCCTGCGACAGGACGGATGACCACGACGTCGGCAGGCGCGATCTGCTGGCCTCGATTAATCGCGGTGGCGCAGATGCCATTGGCGTCATTGCTGCGATCCTGCCGATGCTTGTGATCTCACTTGCTCTGGTAGGGCTTACCCAAAGCACAGGCGCACTTTCGGCCTTCACGTCCGTTGCGCAGCCATTGCTTCAGCTGCTCGGCGCCTCGCAGCAGGATGTCCTGTTCTTCCTCACAAAATGCCTGGCAGGATCGAGCGCAACGGTCACGCTGTTACTCGACGCCCACAAGGAACTGAGTCTTCCGCCAGAGAAAATCATTCACGGATCCGCATTTCTGCTAAACCCTCTCGACCTTCCCGGCCTCTCCATTCTTATCGCTTCGGTGCCGGCGCTCCGTTCGGTTGCGGGCGTCGCAGTTTTCAGCGCCTTGGCCGGAATCCTGGTCCGCACTGCTTTGCTATCCTGGCTTTGAGCCAAGTCGGTCGGGTTGCGACGAGCACAACGGCTACCTCCTTCCGCGGCTCCCTTTGAGCATCGACCAGCTATAGAAGAACAGCCCGGCCCAGATCAGCGGAAAGGCGATCATACGCGCCGTGCTCAGTGGCTCGCGAAAGGCGAAGACGGCGATCAGGAAGATCATCGTCGGCGCGATATACTGCATGATGCCGATCGTCGAAAGTTTCAGCAGCTTTGCGCCGTTGGCATAGATCATCAGCGGCACGGCAGTGACGACGCCGCAGCAGAGCAGCATGGTCGTATCGGCAAGGCCGGTGCGGTAGAAATGGCCGAGGCCGCTGCTGAATTCGAGATAGAGGATGTAGACGAGCGCCGGCCCGCTGAGGATCAGAACCTCGAGGAAGAAACCCTGATTGGGTCCGAGCGGCAGGGTCTTGCGGAGCAAGGCATAGAAACCCCAGCTGACGGCCAGCGTCAGCGCCACCCACGGAATGCCGCCGCTGTCGAATGCGAGAATGGCGACCGCAAGTGCGGCAAGCGCGATCGCCGCGATCTGCAGCGGCTGCAGCTTCTCCTTGAGAAGCACTGCGCCGAGAAAGATGCTGAACAGCGGATTGATGAAATAGCCAAGTGCTGCATCGAGTGAGTGGCCGGCGCCGATCGCCCAGACATAGGTGCCCCAGTTGACGGTGATCAGCGACGCCGTCAGCGCCCCCATGGCCAGCATGCGCGGTGAACGCAGCGCTGCGCTGATATCTCCGGTACGCCCGAGCAGGAGCAACACGATGCCGGCCAGCGGCAGCGACCAGACGATGCGGTGGGCGATGACTTCGGCCGGCGGGATATGCGCCAGTGCCTTCATATAGAACGGCAGGAAGCCCCAGAGCAGATAGGCCGTCAGCGCGAAGGCGAAACCGCGCGGACTGTCTTCGTTCTTGGCCAGCGGAACGGATATATCGGTCGACATCGGCGTGTTTCCATCTTTGTTCTTCTTCTGATCCGGCCTAGCTTAAGCGCCGTGAATAGGCCAATTCATTTCGTTGAATGAAGAGTGAGAGGATTTGAAGCGGAAACGCGGCATGGGCGGAAGATGACGGCATCCGCCGCCTCGCAGAACCGGCGGAACAGATTTATTCCGCCGCGATCTTGCCCGCCAGCTGGCGGTTCTTCATCAGCTTGTAGATGACGGAATCCATCAGCGCCTGGAACGAGGCGTCGATGATGTTCTCCGAGACGCCGACCGTCCACCAGCGCACGCCGTCGCTGTCGGTGGATTCGATCAGCACGCGGGTGATCGCCTCCGTGCCGCCATTGAGGATACGCACCTTGAAATCGGCGAGCACTAGATCGTCGATCTCGTGCTGGTATTTGCCGAAATCCTTGCGCAGCGCCAGGTCGAGCGCGTTGACCGGGCCTTCGGCATCGGCAACCGACATCAGCGTCTGTCCGTCGATGGTGATCTTGACCACCGCCTCCGAGACGATCTTCACGCGGCCGAGACTGTCGAAGCGGCGCTCGATCATCACCCGGAAGCCTTCGATGGTGAAGAATTCCGGGATGGTGCCGAGCGTGCGATGCGCCAAGAGCTCGAAGCTTGCATCGGCGCCCTCATAGGCGTAGCCGATGGATTCCCGTTCCTTGACGATCGAGATCAAGAGATCGAGCTTCGGATCGTCCTTGGCGACGGTGATGCCGCGCCGCTTCAGCGCATTGATGAAGTTCGCCTTGCCGCCCTGGTCGGAGACCATGACCTTTCGGAAATTGCCGACGCTTTCCGGCGGCACATGTTCATAGGTCTTCGGGTCCTTCAGCAGCGCCGATGCGTGGATGCCGGCCTTGGTGGCGAAGGCGGAAGCGCCGACATAGGGCATCTGGTGGTCGGGCGAGCGGTTGAGCAGCTCGTCGAAGGCATGCGACAGCCGGGTGAGGTTGAGCAGCCGCTCCTCGTCGATCGCCGTTTCGAACCGTGTGTTGTAGGCACTCTTCAGCGCCAGCGTCGGGATCAGCGTCACCAGATTGGCATTGCCGCAGCGTTCGCCGATGCCGTTCAGCGTGCCCTGGATCTGCCGGACGCCGGCTTCGACCGCTGCGAGTGAATTGGCGACGGCCTGGCCGGTGTCGTTATGGGCATGGATACCAAGATAGCGGCCGGGAACGCCGGCTGCGATCACCGCCTCGACGATGGCACGGATTTCCGGCGGCTGCGTGCCGCCATTGGTGTCGCAGAGCACGACCCAGCGGGCGCCGCCCTCATAGGCGGTCTTGGCGCAGGCGAGCGCATAGGCCGGATTGGCCTTGAAACCATCGAAGAAGTGCTCGCAATCGACGATCGCCTCCTTGCCGGCGCCGACCGCCGCCTTGACGCTTTCGGCGATGCTTTCGAGGTTTTCCTCATTGGTGCAACCGAGCGCCACCGCGACATGGTAATCCCAGCTCTTGGCGACGAAACAGATGGCGTCGGATTTCGCCTGCAGCAGCCCGGCAAGGCCCGGATCGTTGGAGACCGAAACGCCCGCCCGCTTCGTCATGCCGAAGGCGACGAAGGTCGCTTCGCTGGTGCGCTTCTCGCTGAAAAAGGCGGTGTCGGTCGGATTGGCGCCGGGATAGCCGCCCTCGACATAGTCGAAGCCGAACTCATCCAGCATGGCGGCGATCGCAATCTTGTCCTCGACGGAAAAATCGATGCCGGGCGTCTGCTGCCCGTCCCGGAGCGTCGTGTCGAAGAGGTAGATTTTTTCCTTGGTCACCAAAATGCCTCCCAGGCATTGACTGTTTTTATGCCGGGCTTACCCCCCTCTGCCCTGCCGGGCATCTCCCCCACAAGGGGGGAGATCGGAAAACTGCCAAGCTGTTGCGCAAACCATCGCGGCTCTGGCAAGGAGCTTGCGCCCAGCCGATCTCCCTCCTTGTGGGGGAGATGCCCGGCAGGGCAGAGGGGGTTGCCACGGCGTGCCGCATCAATCCAGCTTCCCGGCAAACTTGTCTGTCGTCCGGATCAGCCGATCGAGAATCCCGGGCTCCGAATAGGCATGGCCGGCACCTTCGATCAGGTGGAACTCCGCCTTCGGCCAGGCCTTGTGCAGCAGCCAGGCATATTTGGCCGGGCAGGGCATGTCGTAGCGGCCATGCACGATGGCGCCGGGAATATCCTTCAGCCTGCCGGCGTCGCGGATCAGCTGTCCTTCGTCCATCCAGCCGGCATTGACGAAGAAATGGTTCTCGATGCGGGCGAATGCATAGGCGAATTCCGGCTCCTCGAACTTGCCGCTCGTTGAAGGCTCGGGCAGCAGCGTGATCGTTTCGCCTTCCCAGATGCTCCAGGCCTGCGCGGCCGCAAGGCGCACGTTTCTGTCCTCATGCGTCAGGCGGCGATGATAGGCCTGCATCATCTCATGCCGCTCTTCCGTTGGGATCGGAGCGATGAAGCGCTCCCACTTGTCCGGGAACATCTCCGAGACGCCGAACTGATAGTACCAGTCGAGTTCGGCTTTGGTCAGCGTATAGATGCCGCGCAGGATGAGCTCGGAGACGTGCTCCGGATGCTTTTCGGCATAAGCGAGCGCCAGCGTCGAGCCCCAGGAGCCGCCGAACACCTGCCAGGTCTCCACGCCGGCCATTTCACGCAGGCGCTCGATATCGGCGACGAGGTCCCATGTCGTGTTGGCATTGAGCTCGGCATGCGGCGTCGACCGTCCGCAGCCGCGCTGGTCGAACAGCATGACGTCGTAGAGGGCCGGATCGAACAGCCGGCGGTGGGCCGGCGAGAAGCCGCCGCCCGGGCCGCCATGCAGGAAGACGACGGGCTTGGCGCCGGGTGTTCCCGATCGCTCCCAATAGATCACATGGCCGTCGCCGACATCGAGATGACCGGAGGCATAGGCTTCGATTTCGGGATAGAGGGTGCGCAGGATTTCGGTCATATCTTCACGCCTTTTTCGGGCCAGACTTGGGTGTCGTGATCGGGGTGCTGAAAGGAGATGATCGCCTCCTGTCGGGCATAGAAATCCGGGTCCTTGTGCACCGGGGCTTCGAAGATCGTCTCGACCCAGGGCAGTCGGGCGTCGTAATTGACCTGGATCTGCGGCGCGAGATCGCCGCGGTCGTCGAACGTGCCGATCGCAAGCTCCAGGCCACCAGGATGACGATAGATCATCGGCGTACCGCAATTGCTGCAGAAGCCGCGGTCGATATTAACGGAGGACTGAAAGTAGCTCGGCTCGCCGCGCGTCCACTCCATTCCTTCTTCGGGTGCCGTGACCAGCGCGGAAAAGAAGCCGCCGAACTGCTTCTGGCACATGCGGCAATGGCAGATCGAAGGTCGCCCCAGTTCGCCTGCGATGCGGAAACGCACGGCGCCGCACTGGCATCCGCCTGTTCTTATCCTATCCGTCATAGGCGTTCTCCGAATGGCCAGCTTTTCGTATCGTGGTCGGGGTGCTGATGGTTGCTTGCCGCGATCGCGTTCTCGCGGTCGGGCGTTTCAGGCTGCGGCTCCACCGGCAGGCCGTCCAGCGTGTGAAACCAGGACATCTTGCGCCCCGTGCTCGATTGCATCACGGGCTTGACCGCATCGGGCTCATCGAGCGAGCCAAGCGTGATATTGATGAAGGTAGCGCCCGGGATGTCGTAAAACAGCGGCGTGCCGCAATCGCTGCAGAACCCGCGCCGCACCAGATCCGAGGACCGGAACCATTTCGGTGCGCCGCGCGTCAGCTCGAAATCCTCGCGCATGGCGGCCGCAAGCGGCAGGAAATAGTTGCCGGCCGCCTTCTGGCACATGCGGCAGTGGCAGATATGGGGATAGCCGAGTTCGCCGCGGGCGCGATAACGAACCGCGCCGCATTGGCATCCTCCGGCCTGTTTCGTCATTTCGCTCAAGCGCGATCCTCCGGTGGCCAGACCTGCGTGTCATGGTCGGGATGTTGATAGGAAACGAGTTCGTGCAGGAAGGAGCCTGCCGTCAGATCGGCCTCGGTCCGCTCTCCCGGCAGTTCGTGCAGGCGATCGACGAAGCCGAGCTTGCCTTCCACCCCCCATTGAATGGTCGGCGGCAGCGACGACGGATCGTCGAAGGCGCCCGCAGCAATCGCCATTCCGTCTGGCGCTTCATAGGTCAGCGGCGTGCCGCAGTTACCGCAGAAGCCACGCTCGACGAAATTGGAAGAGTGGAACTTTTTCCGCTCGCCGCGTGTCCATTGCAAATCGGCGCCGCGCACCGAGACAAGCGGCGCATAGTAAGCCCCGAACGCCTTCTGGCACATGCGGCAATGACAGATCGACGAATCCTTGAGTTCGCCGCTGACGCGGAAGCGGATCGCACCGCATTGGCAGCCGCCGGTATGGCTGGTCATGGCAGGTCCTCCTGCAGCGACGTCGATGAGCAAAAGAAAACCCCTCCCAACCCTCCCCACAAGGGGGAGGGCTCTCTCGTGGCGCCGTCTTCGTTTCCGTCTCGAATGTTTGCAATTGGCGTGAAGTCGCTTCGGAGCAGCGCGGCGCCGTAGCCCCTCCCCCTTGTGGGGAGGGGTTGGGGAGGGGTCTTATACCCAAGCACCGCTCTCACCGCTTCACCTCCCACGTCGTCACCCGCTCGCCCGTCGCTGGATCCTTGCCGTCCTTCAGCTGAATGCCTTTCGCCGTCAGCTCGTCGCGGATCTTGTCGGCTTCGGCAAAATTCTTCGCCTTCAGCATTTCCAAACGCATGGCGACCAGTGCATCGACCGCCGCTGCGACGGCTTCGTCGATTTCGGCCCTCTTCGGCAGCACCCCGAGGAGGGAAGCCGTCGCGGCAAAACGGGCGCCGGCGGCGGCATCGGTATGGGCGGCCTGCGCCAGCGCATGCAGCGCCTGCACCGCCGCCACAGTATTGAGGTCGTCCGCCAGCCCGTTCAGCACAGCGTCGTCCGGCTTGGCGTCGCCGGGTTCCGTCGCCGGCCATTTGGCGAGCAGCCGTTCGGCCTCTTCCAGCCGCTTGATCGAGAAATCGATCGGCTCGCGGTAATGCGTCATCAGCATGGCAAGACGCAGCACCTCGCCCGGCCATTTACGGCCGCCGAAGCTTTCCGTGTGCAGCAGATCGTGGATGGTGACGAAATTGCCCTCGGATTTCGACATCTTGCGGCCTTCGACCTGCACGAAGCCGTTATGCATCCAGACATTCGCCATCACCTCGGTGCCGTGAGCGCAGCGTGACTGGGCGATCTCGTTTTCATGGTGCGGGAAGATCAGATCCAGCCCGCCGCCATGGATGTCGAAGACATCGCCGAGATAACGCCGGCTCATCGCCGAGCACTCGATGTGCCAGCCGGGCCGGCCGCGGCCCCAGGGGCTCTCCCAGCCGGGTTCGTTGTGGCTCGACAGTTTCCACAGCACGAAATCGCCGGGGTTCTTCTTGTGCGCATCAACGGCGACGCGGGCGCCGGCCTGCTGCTCGTCGAGCGGGCGCTTCGAAAGCTGGCCGTAGTCCGCCATCGATCTGGTGTCGAACAGCACTTCGCCCGATGCGACATAGGCATGGCCGTTGCCGATCAGCTTCTCGATGATCTCGATCATCTCTTCGATATTGTCGGTGGCGCGCGGCTCGACGTTCGGCTCCAGGCAGCCGAGCTCGGCGACATCGGCGTGAAACTGAGTCTCGGTCTTTTCGGTGACCGCGCGGATTGCCTCGTTGAGCGGCAGGCCCGGATGGTCCCTCAGCGCCCGCGCATTGATCTTGTCGTCGACGTCGGTGATGTTGCGGGCATAGGTGACGTGATCCTCGCCATAAACATGGCGCAGCAGCCGGAACAGCACGTCGAAGACGATGACCGGCCTGGCATTGCCGATATGGGCGAAATCATAGACGGTCGGGCCGCAGACATACATGCGGACGTTCTCGGCATCGATCGGCGAAAACACCGATTTCTCCCGCGTCAGCGTGTTGTACAGCTTCAGTTCCGGCGTGCCGCCCATTTCACTCTCCCAAAATGCACGTTCAGAAAATATCGCAACCGGCGGACCGGGGCGTTTCGCATCTTGACTATTTGGGAGACGAAAACGGCCGGGCCAGCGCTTGCGCTAGCGAATAATCTTTCCGCAGATAATGCAGATAACCGTTTTCATGCCGCGTTTTATGGCTCGGGAATGACGTTTGGTCAAGAGGGGACGAGGAACGATCCGATGGCACGCTGCGTCCGCCATTTTCCCGGCACAAATCACTTGTAGCCAGTCGAGAAGCTGCTGAAAATACGGGAGGAATGAGTGGGGAGCGTGGTTCGGTGGGGTGTCGGAGCGGCCGCAATTCTGGTGGTCGCATCCGCGGCATATTTCGCATACGATTTCGGCATGCTTCGCTTCAACAATCCTTCCTTATCTCGGTATCCGATCCAGGGCATCGATGTCAGCCATCACCAGGGCGACATCGATTGGAAGACCGTGGCGGCGCAGCCGAACATACGCTTTGCGATCATGAAGGCGACCGAAGGCGGCGACCACCGGGATTCGAGGTTCGCCGAGAACTGGCAGCGTGCCGGCGATGCCGGAGTGGTCAGGGGCGCCTACCATTTCTTCACCTTCTGCCGCCCGGGCAAGGATCAGGCGCAGAACGTCCTGGCGACCGTGCCGAAGACGCCGGGAACATTGCCGATCGCGGTCGATCTGGAGTTTGTCGGCAATTGCAACAAGGTCCCGACGCTCGAGGAAATGGCGACGGAGGTGAATGCCTTCTTCACCGAGCTGAAAGCCACCTTTCCGGAAAAGCCGATCTTCTACGTCACCCAGGAATTCTTCGATCAGTATCTGAAAGGCAACGAGGCCCGCTTCCCCGAACATTACCTTTGGCTGCGAAGCGTATTCAAGGAGCCGACACAACAGGAAGGCTGCGGCGGCTGGTCGATCTGGCAATTTGCCGACAACGGCACAGTGAATGGCATTCAGGGAGCGGTGGATCTCAACGCGCTCTGCCCGTCGGAAACGGGCTTCGCTCACCTGTTTCCGGCCGTTGCTTCGAATTGAGGCGTCGATCTATTCCGGCAGCCGGTAATCGGCGAGCTTGTTCTCACGCACGATGAAGAGTTTGCCGGTCTCCGTCACGCCGGGGCCGAGCAGCGGCAGGATCGCCTTGGCGACCTCGGAAGGGTGCGGCAGCGTCTGCGGATCTTCGCCCGGCACGGCCTGCGCCCGCATTGCCGTGCGGGTCGCGCCCGGATCGACGCTGGTGATGCGCAGCGGCGTCGATTGTGTTTCGCCGGCCCAGGTGCGGGCGAGCGCCTCGACGGCAGCTTTGGAGGCGGAATAGGCGCTCCAGAAGGGGCGGCATTTGTGCGCGGCCCCGGACGACAGGATGACGGCGCGGCCGGCATCCGAGCGGGCGAGCAGCGGATCGACCGAGCGGATCAGCCGCCATGTCGCCGTCACGTTGATGGTCATCACCTTTTCGAACACCTTCGCCTCGATATGGCCGATCGGCGAGATGACGCCGAGCACGCCGGCATTGGCGACGAGGATGTCGAGCTTGCCCCAGCGCTCGAAGATCGAGCCGCCGAGCGCATCGATCGCGTTCATATCGGCAAGATCGAAGGGCACCAGTGTCGCGCTGCCGCCGACCGCCTTGATCGCATCGTCGAGATCCTCGAGCCCGCCGACCGTGCGTGCGCAGGCAATGACATGGGCGCCGGCTTTGGCAAGTTCCAGCGCCGTGAAATAGCCGATGCCGCGCGACGCACCGGTGACGAGTGCGATCTTGCCCTCAAGATTGATGTTCATCTGTCCGGTTCCGGATTGGCTTGCGAAGGTGAGGGGCGCAATTAGGCCCCTCGGAAGCGAAAGTCAAAGTGGCAAGCGGCTCAGCCGTTGCTGGCAAGCATCGAAAGCTTGTTGCCCATGGACTCGCCGTTCTTGTCGAGCAGACGGGTCGGGTAGTCACCGGTGAAGTAGTGGTCGGTGAATTGCGGGCGGGCCGGATTGCGGTCCTCGCCGCCGACGGCGCGATAAAGCCCGTCGATCGACAGGAAGGCGAGCGAATCCGCGCCGATATATTTGGCCATGGCTTCGACATCGGCATATTGGTTGGCGAGCAGCTTGTCGGCATCGGGCGTGTCGATGCCGTAGAAATCGGGAAGAAGATCATCGGGCTTGCGACGCGCAGATGAACTTCGCGGGCGCCGGCTTCGCGGATCATCTGCACGATCTTCAGGGACGTCGTGCCGCGCACGATGGAATCGTCGACCAGCACGACGCGCTTGCCTTCGATCATCGCCCGGTTGGCGGAATGCTTCAGCTTCACGCCGAAGGCGCGAATCTGCTGCGTCGGTTCGATGAAGGTGCGGCCGACATAATGGTTGCGGATGATGCCGTATTCGAAGGGAATGCCGCTTTCCTGCGCATAGCCGAGCGCCGCCGGTGTGCCGCCGTCCGGCACCGGCACGACCACGTCGGCCTCGACCGGCGATTCCTTGGCGAGGTTCATGCCCATGTTCTTGCGTGTCGTATAGACGTTGCGGCCGCCGACGACCGAATCCGGCCGGGCGAAATAGACATATTCGAACAGGCAGAGGCGCTCCGGCTGGGGCTTGCCGGGCTTGCGGGCATCGATGCTGATCGAGCCGTCGGGCTGGATTTCGCAGATGATGACTTCGCCGTTTTCGACATCGCGGATGAACTTGGCGCCGATAATGTCGAGCGCGCAGGTTTCCGAGCAGAAGATCGGCTTGCCGTCCAGTTCGCCCATGACGAGCGGGCGGATGCCGGTCGGGTCGCGCGCGGCGATCAGCTTGGTGCGCGTCATGGCGAGCATCGAATAGCCGCCTTCCATCTGGCGGATCGCATCGATGAAGCGGTCGGAGGTGGACGCGTGGCGGGAGCGGGCGATGAGATGAAGGACGACTTCCGTATCGGAGGTCGACTGACAGATGGCGCCGGTGGCGATGATCTGGCGGCGCAGCGTCAGGCCATTGGTGAAATTGCCGTTATGGGCAATGGCGATACCGCCTTCTTCCAGTTCGGCGAAGAGTGGCTGCACGTTGCGCATGGCCACTTCGCCTGTTGTGGAGTAGCGGGTATGGCCGATCGATATGCTGCCCGGCAGGCGGGCGAGCGTCATCGGATTGGTATAGTGGTCGCCGACCAGGCCCATATGGCGCTCCTGGTAGAAGCGCTTGCCGTCGAAGGAGACGATGCCGGCCGCTTCCTGTCCGCGATGCTGCAGGGCATGCAGGCCGAGAGCCGTGAGTGCGGCGGCATCGGGATGTCCCAGAATTCCGAAAACGCCGCATTCTTCGTGCAGCGTATCTCCGTCGAGCGGATCGTCGGTCGGGAAGGAATGGGACTGGTTCATTTCTGCGGGCCTCTGCTCTCACAAGAATGGATCGGCATTTCCAGTATCATATATCGGAAACTGATCCGATAACGTCATGCTGAACGACATCCGCTTTCAAAGCCCGCTCGCCGGCTCTGAAACGGCTGAGGTCCGGCGGAGCTGAATGCCCGGCCGGACCTTTATTTCACGTCCCGCTCAAATGGCAATTGCCGGACGGCGGGTCAAGCTCTTGAACACTGTGTCAATTCGTCGGCTGCTGTGTGCTGCCTGCAGGCGCGTCTTCCGCCGGAGCCTGATCGGTGGCCGGCGGTGTAGTGCCTTCGCCGCCCTGTGCCGGCGACTGCATCTTATCACGGAAGCTTGCCTCGATCATCTGGGCAAATTGCTCCGGCAGGACGGCCTTCAGCTTCACCACCATCGAATCCAGGAAGGGCTTCGACTTGGCCTCATTGACCCAGGTCGGCCGGTGGTCGACATCGACGAGCCAGTTCCAGAAAGCGACGGCGACGACCATCAGCAGCAGGCCGCGCGCCGCGCCGAACAGGAAGCCCAGCGTGCGGTCGAGCGCGCCGATGCGGCTGTCGATGATGAAATCGGCGATCTTCATGGTGATGAAGGAGATGACGATGAGTGCGATCAGGAAGACGACCGCGGCCGAGCCGGCGATCGCGATGCGGTCGTCATCGGTGTATTTCTTCGCATAAGGCAGCAGGTACGGATAGAGGTAGTAGGCGGCGGCGGCCGAACCGCCCCAGCTTGCGATCGAAAGGATCTCGCGGGAGAAGCCGCGGACCATCGCCAGTACGGCGGAGAAGAGCACGACGCCGATGACAATACCGTCGAAAATCGTAATGGGCATGTAAATTCAACTCCAGGACTGCCGCTCGGCGGCCGTGTCGTGCCTTATCGTGTGCTTCCTATATCATCACCGTTCCCGGCAATGAAAGGATCAAACCTCGTCTTCCACACGCAGCGCTCCCTTCGATCCGGCGATGCGCGCGACCAGATCCGGCAGGCTTTCGACCTCGTTCCATCGCCCGCCGGAACCCTTCGGCAGCTCGGCGGAGGCGGAAGGAAGCAGCGCTGTCGAAAAGCCCAGCTTCTCGGCTTCCTTGAGGCGCTGGGCGGTGTGCGCAACCGGTCGGATGGCGCCCGACAGGCTGACTTCGCCGAAATAGACGCAATCGGCGGGAAGGGCAATACCGGCGAGCGACGAAACGAGCGCCGAGGCAACGGCGAGGTCGGCCGCCGGTTCGGAGATGCGGTAGCCGCCGGCGACGTTGAGATAGACGTCGTGCTGGCCGAGCCTGACGCCGCAATGGGCCTCCAGCACCGCCAGGATCATCGACAGCCGGGCCGAATCCCAGCCGACCACGGCGCGCCGCGGCGTGCCGAGCGAGGTCGGCGCCACCAGCGCCTGCACCTCGACGAGCACGGGCCGCGTGCCCTCCATGCCGGCGAAGACGGCCGCACCCGGCGATTTTTCGTTGCGCTCGCCGAGAAAGAGTTCGGATGGGTTGGCGACTTCGCGCAAGCCTCTGTCGGACATCTCGAAGACACCGATCTCGTCGGTGGGGCCGAAGCGGTTCTTGACGGTGCGCAGGATGCGGTAGTGATGGCCGCGATCGCCTTCGAAATAAAGCACGGCGTCGACCATGTGCTCGACGACACGCGGCCCGGCGATCTGCCCATCCTTGGTCACATGCCCGACGAGCACCATGGCGGCACCCGTCTGCTTGGCGAAGCGGATCATCGACTGCACGCCGGTGCGCACCTGCGTCACCGTTCCCGGCGCGGATTCGGCAAGCTCGCTCCAGAGCGTCTGGATGGAATCGATAATGACGAGGTCAGGACGTTTGCCCTCGGCGAGCGTCGCCAGAATATCCTCGACATTGGTTTCGGCCGCCAGCATCACGTCGGTATCGGCTGCCGCAAGACGCTGCGCCCTGAGGCGAACCTGTGCTACCGCCTCTTCGCCGGAGACGTAGATGATCCTGTGCCCGCGCCGCGCAAGGGCGGCAGCCGCCTGCATCAGCAGCGTCGATTTGCCGATGCCGGGATCGCCGCCGATCAGCACCGCCGAGCCGCGCACGAAGCCGCCGCCAAGCGCGCGGTCGAGTTCGGACATGGCGGTATGAATGCGCGGCGCCTCCTCGATCTCGCCGGACAGCGCCGTCAGCGCCACCGGCCGGCCCTTCTTCGGCGTCTTGCCGGGGCCGGAGCCGATGCCGCCCATCGGATCTTCCTCGACGATGGTGTTCCACTCGCCGCAATTGTCGCATTTGCCGGCCCAGCGGTTGTGCACCGCGCCGCAATTCTGGCAGATGAATTGTGTCCTGGCCTTCGCCATCAATCGCTCTTTCGGTCGAGTTGCCCAGATGAAGCCGTCGTGTCCTTCATCGAATCATTGTTGAACTTGAGATAATGGCTATCGCGACGGATCAAAACTAATGATTTCCCCATCAGCGTTTGCCGTGCCTATGCTTTTCGTTCCTGCTCATCCGGAACGGTAGAAGATGTTCGAATATTCGCTTGCGCACTGGCTTGCATTTCTGTCGGCGGCGGTTTTGCTCAACCTGTCGCCAGGCCCCGACATCGCGTTTATCCTCGGCCACACGATGAGAGGCGGCAAACGCGCCGGTTTTTCGGCGCTGTTCGGCGTCTGGTCGGGTGCCTGCCTGCACGTTCTGATGGCGGCACTGGGCCTTTCGGCCGTGCTGGCCGCCTCGGCCGTCGCCTTTTCCGCCGTCAAATGGGTTGGTGCGGCCTACCTCGTCTGGTTAGGCATTCAGGCTTTGCGCGCCGGGGGCGGTGGCAGCCTGATGAAGGCAGCTCGCGAACAAATGCCGGTCGGAAAAATCTACCGGCAGGGTATACTGGTGTCGCTCCTCAATCCGAAAGTCGCGATATTTTTCCTGGCCTTCCTGCCGCAATTCGTGGTCGAAGGCGCAGGGCCGGCCTGGGCTCAATTGATGCTCCATGGCGGGTTAATCATAGGCGTCGCTGCGTTCATCGAGCCGCCGCTCGTGCTTCTCGGCGGGCGCCTCGCAGACATGCTTAAAAATAATCGCGAAATCGAGCGATGGCTCGATCGCGGCCTCGGCGCGCTTTTCGTAGCGCTCGGCGTGCGTCTCGCGCTCACCAGCCACTGACGGACGAACACTACTCCTCGGCCACATAGCGCCGCTCGTGGCGCAGCCCCATGCTGGTCAGGATCTCGTATCCGATCGTCCCTGCCGCCCGTGCCACGTCGTCCAGCGCCATGTTCTTTCCGAACAGCTCGACATAGTCCCCGGCGCGCACGGCGTTTTCAGGCAGATCGGTGACGTCGAAGATCGTCAGATCCATGGTGATCCGGCCGGCAACCGGGACCTTGTGTCCGGCAATGAAGCCATGTCCGCCCTGCGGCACGGCCTGGCGCAGCGGCACGCCGCCGCTCGACTGGCTGCGCATATAGCCGTCGGCATAACCGGCCGAGACGATCGCCAGCCGGCTGTCACGGCGCAGCTGCAGCGCCCGCCCGTAGCTGACGCTCTCACCGGCTTCGACGCTGCGCACCTGGATGACGCGTGCCTCCGCGGTGGCGACCGGGCGCATCGGGTTCGCCTTGCCGCAGACAGCTTCGCCGCCATAGAGCGCGATGCCGGGGCGGGTCAGGTCGAAGTGATAGTCGTCGCCGAGAAAGATGCCCGCCGAGGCTGCAAGGCTTGAATCGATGCCTTCATAGGCGGCGGTAACCCTGCGGAATGATTCGAGTTGTTGCCGGTTCATGACGTGGCTGGGATCGTCGCCGCAGGCGAGGTGGCTCATGACGAGCACCGGTGCGAAGCTTGCCGGCCGCGAGACGTCGTCGGCAAGCGCGATCGCATCGTCGATACGCAGCCCCAGCCGGTTGAAGCCGGTGTCGACATGCAGCGCACAAGGGTAATCGCCATAATCGGCAAGCACCGCCATCCAGAAGGCGAACTGCTCGTCGGAGGAAATCACCGGCACCAGGTCATTATCGAAGAAGCGCCGTTCCGTGCCCGGCCATATGCCTGACAGCACGAAGATGCGCGCATCCGGCGCATAGAGGCGAAGTGTCACGCCCTCATCGACGGTCGCGACGAAGAAATCCCGTGCGCCTGCCGTGTAGAGCGCTTCGCCGGCGTCCTCGATGCCGAGGCCGTAGGCATCCGCCTTGACGACGGCTGCGGCGCGCGCAGCGCCCGAACGGCGCGCCATGTCGCGCCAGTTTTCCGTCAGCGCGGTGAGGTCGACGGTCAGCCGCAGACCCGCCGAGGCAAAATTGTCGTCGTCTGAGGCGTCCAGAAATTCGCTCATGATCCACGTCGAAAAAGAGGCCGGAGAAGGATTCTCCGGCCAGTCTAAAGGTCAACCCTGTCGAGGGAAAGGCCGAAGCCCGGATGACAGCTGCACCGTGATCAATGCTCTTCATATTGTATGAAGGAGGGATCGGCGAGATCGGCAAAACGCGTGAATTCCGCCTGGAAGGCGAGCTTCACCGTGCCCGTCGGCCCGTGGCGCTGCTTGGCGATGATGACGTCGGCCGTGCCCTTCACCTTGTCGAACAGCGCTTCCCATTCCGGATATTTCGGATCGTGGGGATCGCGCGGCTCCTGGTTCTTGACGTAATATTCCTCGCGGAACACGAACAGCACGACGTCGGCGTCCTGCTCGATCGAACCGGATTCACGAAGGTCGGAAAGCTGCGGCCGCTTGTCGTCACGGCTTTCGACCTGACGCGACAGCTGCGACAGCGCAATGATCGGAACGTTGAGCTCCTTGCCGAGCGCCTTCAGGCCGGTGGTGATCTGGGTGATTTCCTGGACGCGATTGTCGCTGGATTTGCCCGAGCCGGTCATCAGCTGCACGTAGTCGACCACGAGCACGTCGAGGCCGCGCTGACGCTTGAGGCGGCGCGCGCGTGCCGAAAGCTGAGCGATCGAGATACCGCCGGTCTGGTCGATATAGAGCGGCACCTTCTGCATCATCATCGAGCAGGCGACGAGCTTTTCGAAATCGGCATCGTTGATGTCGCCGCGGCGGATCTTCGAGGAGGAGACTTCCGTCTGTTCGGAGATGATACGGGTGGCGAGCTGTTCGGACGACATTTCGAGCGAATAGAAGCCGACGACGCCGCCATTCCTCGCCTTCATACTTCCGTCCGACTGCACCTCGCCCTCGTAGGCGGCGGCGATATTGTAGGCGATGTTGGTGGCAAGCGAGGTCTTGCCCATGCCCGGGCGCCCGGCGAGGATGATCAAATCCGAACGCTGCAGGCCGCCCATCTTGGCGTCCAGCGAGTGGATGCCGGTGGAAATGCCGGAAAGGCCGCCGTCGCGTTCCTTGGCGACGGCCGCCATGTCGATCGCCAGCGCCACGGCGTCGTTGAAGGACTGGAATCCGCCGTCGTAGCGGCCGTTTTCCGCAAGTTCGAAGAGACGGCGTTCGGTATCCTCGATCTGCGACTGCGGCGGCATGTCGAGCGGCGCGTCATAGGCGATGTTGACGACGTCCTCGCCGATGGTGATCAGCGCCCGGCGCAGCGCCAGGTCATAGATCGCTCTTCCGTAATCCTCGGCATTGATGACGGTGACCGCGTTGCTGACCAGGCTCGCCAGATATTGCGAAACCGTCATGTCGCCGACCTTTTCGTCGGCCTTGAGGAAGGTCTTGATCGTTACCGGGTTGGCGATCTTGCCCATGCGGATAATGTCGCCGGCGACCTCGAAGATCTTCCGGTGCAGCGGTTCGTAGAGATGGATCGGCTTGAGGAAGTCCGACACCCGGTAATAGGCGTCGTTGTTCATCAGGATGGCACCCAGAAGCGCCTGCTCGGCTTCGATGTTGTTGGGTGCTTCGCGATAATGCTGCTCCGAGGGAGCAACAGCTGCAATCTTTCGAGCGGCGTCGTTCATCATCATCCGTTCTGTCTTTTTCCAACTCCGGATTTGCAATTCCGGATGGAGAAAATCAAGGGGCTGCAAAAGGCGCGGAGGTCCGCATCGCCTAAATCCCGAACGCTGTGCACGTTGTTCGACTTCTCCACAGTCCAGGGGCGACACAAGCGAGAAATACCGGGAGTGTCACCCTGAGGACACGGTACGGAGCCGACTCAGCTCATTCGTTCCGGAGACGACCATGGTAACGCGATGACATCGGGCACGCAGCAAAAACATCAGGAAATCCCCCGATAAAAGGTGTTCTCCCCGGTTGTTTCCAATCAAGCGAATGAAACGAAAAAGCCCGGCGCAACGGCCGGGCTTCCCTCACGCGGATCGTGTCCGGCGAGACTTATGCTTCGTCTTCGTCGATGCCGTCGGCTTCCGGATCGAAGAAATCTTCCGGACGCAGTGCGTCTTCGTCGACGCCGTAGATCGCGTCGACCGAGGTGAGTTCTTCGCCCTTGGCCTGGCGCTCAGCCTCATCGGCGGAACGGGCAACGTTCAGCTCGACATTGATTTCGACTTCGGCATGCAACTGCAGCTCGACCTTGTGCAGGCCGATCGCCTTGATCGGCGTGTTCAGGTGAACCTGGTTGCGGCCGATGTTGAAGCCTTCGGCGGCGAGAATCTCGACGACGTCACGGGCAGCGACCGAGCCGTAGAGCTGGCCGGTTTCGCCGGCGGAGCGCACGACGATGAACGACTTGCCGTCGAGAACGTCGGCGACCTTCTGGGCTTCCGACTTGCGCTCGAGGTTGCGGGCTTCGAGCGTCGCGCGCTCGGCTTCGAAGCGGGTCTTGTTGGCGGCGTTGGCGCGCAGCGCCTTGCCGAGCGGCAGCAGGTAGTTACGGGCAAAGCCGTCGCGGACCTTTACGGTTTCGCCCATCTGGCCGAGCTTGGAGATGCGTTCGAGAAGGATGACTTCCATTTTCTTTGTCCTTTCTGTGTCTCAGATTTTCGTATCGGGTTGTTTGGGGGCATCGGCATCTTTCGCCGGGGTCAGCGCGATCGCCTTGCGCGTATCGACGAGACCGAGGACGAGGATGAGGAGAGCTGGCAGCAGCATGAGCATGGAGGCCAGATAGCAGAGGATGAGGGCCGGCAAACGCCAGTCTTTGCCGCGCGTGCGGAAATGCAGAGAGGCAAAGCCGGAGAGCATGAAGCCGGCGCCGAATGTGCCGATCACGGTCGCGCCGATCAGCGCCGGAACGCCGCCGAAGAAGCAGGCGGCAAGCCCGGCGAGGAAGATGAAGATCGAGTTGCGGTTCATGCGCAGCGACGAGGGAATGTCCTCGCGGGGGCGAAGGCCGCGGCCGGATGCCGCGACGATGCGCACCGCGAAATAATAGGCTGCGAACAGCATCGTCACCCACATGCCGCCCTGCAAAGCCGGCAGCATCAGCAGGATCAGCGATTTGGTCTGCGCGGTCGCCGCCGGATCCGGCATGAATTCCGGCTGCTGCTGCTTGACCGAGGCGATCAGCAGATCGACGATCGGATCGGTGATCTCGGGCCCGTAGCCGATCATCACACCGATGACGATGACGGCGAACGTCACCAGGCCGCAAAGATGCAGCAGGATATCGGAGAGCGGATACCAGGCGAGCAGGTGGTCCGGACCGCCGAGTTCGGATGCGGGGCGGGCGAGATTGGCGAGGTGGCTGAGCCAGCCGGCCGGCAGCAGCGTCACGAGCGTCATGATCAGCGCGAAGGAGGGCGAGATGAAGGCCGCGCCGAGTGCGGCTGCAGTGACGACGGCCACGATCGCGGCGACATTGCCCCAGCCGAGCCCGACAAGCAGGATCGGCAGTGCCGAAGCAGTATAGAGGAGCGCACTGAAAAACGACGGCTGCACGCTCGCGCCCAGCACCAGCAGGGCAGCGGTCAAGCCGGCGAGTGCGCCGGTCAGCAGCGTTTTAAGATCCAGTCGTTTCAAGGTCGCTGTCCTGCTTCATCAAGCAGTTAGAGGAAGTTGCTGAATCGAATTCAGAAACGTCTCAACATGGGTTTTAACAGTTCCGATCCGCGCCCATCGCGGAAGGGAGGCAACCCCCGGATCAGAAATCCGGGGGTCACATATTCTATTAGGCGACGACGTACGGCAGCAGGCCGAGGAAACGGGCGCGCTTGATCGCCTGGGCGAGTTCGCGCTGCTTCTTCTGGGAAACGGCCGTGATGCGGGACGGAACGATCTTGCCGCGCTCGGAAATGTAGCGCTGCAGCAGACGAACGTCCTTGTAGTCGATCCGCGGTGCGTTTGCGCCGGAGAACGGGCAGGTCTTGCGGCGGCGATGGAACGGGCGGCGGACCGGTGCGGAGGAAGCTTCAGACATTCTTATATCTCCTTATGCACGGTCTTCGCGGGGAGCGCGATCCGGACGCGGGCCACGCTGGAAGTCGCCGTCACGGCGCGGCGGACGGTCACCGAATTCGCGGCGCGGGCCACGGTCGCCGCCTTCACGCGGGCCGCGGTCGTCGCGGTCGCGCTTCTGCAGCATGGCAGACGGGCCTTCTTCGTGCTTTTCGACGGCGATGGTCATGTAGCGAAGAACGTCCTCGCTGATGCGCATCTGGCGTTCCATTTCCTGGATCGCAGCAGCCGGAGCATCAATGTCCATCAGCGCATAGTGCGCCTTGCGGTTCTTCTTGATGCGGTAGGTGAGGGACTTGAGGCCCCAGTTCTCGATACGCCCGACCTTACCGCCGTTAGCTTCGATCACGCCCTTGTACTGTTCTACGAGGGCGTCGACCTGCTGAGCGGAAATATCCTGCCGGGCAAGGAATACATGTTCATAAAGAGCCATGACAGCTTTGCCTTTCTTGCGTTTGGTTCAACCCGATATTCGGCGGCTAAGCCTCAACGACTGCTCCTGATTGGGCGGACCCAGGCAAGAAAGCGTTTTCCGAGACGGTCGAGAGCGGAGACACGGGAGGCTGGAACGCTTCCGTTCCGAACGATTTCCGAGGAAACCGGCCCTCCGTTCAGCCACCAGCCAGAAGACCGGGTTAACGAACAGCGCGGCTTATACGGATTTTTTGGGGAAAGGCAACCCCAATCGGACATTCGAGCCCGACTGAGATCAAGCGGTAGCGCCGGGGCGGGCCATCAAAGCGTCAGAGGATACTGCCGGTGCACCTTGGCAATTTCCGCCAGCACCTCGTCCGAAAGCGTTAGCTCGGCCGCGCCGAGATCGATTTCCAGCTGTTCCATCGAGGTCGCGCCAATGATGACCGAGGTCATGAAGGGCCTCGATCGGCAGAAGGCGAGCGCCATGACTGCCGGGTCGAGACCGTACCTTGCGGCGAGCGCCAGATAGGCCTTGGTCGCCGGCTCCTGCAGCGGCTGCAGGCGGCCGCCGATGTCGGGATTGATCGAAGCGCGCGACCCCTTCGGCCTGCCGCCATTGACATATTTGCCGGTCAGGATGCCGCCGGCGAGCGGCGAGTAGGCGAGCAGCCCGACATCCTCGTGATGCGAGAGCTCGGCGAGATCGAGGTCGAAATGCCGGTAGAGCAGATTGTACTCGTTCTGAACGCTGGCGACGCGCGGCAGGTTCCTCTGTTCGGAGAGGGTCAGGTATTTCTGGATGCCCCAGGTGGTTTCGTTGGAAAGGCCGATCGCCCGGATCTTGCCTTCCTTGACCAGTGCCCCCAGGGTTTCCAGGATGTCGAGCATGTTGGCGACGGCCTTGTCGCGATCCTGGTTGAAGGGGTTGTAGCTCCAGTTCTGCCGGAAGTGGAAATGCCCGCGGTTCGGCCAGTGCACCTGGTAGAGGTCGACATAATCCGTCTTCAGCCGCTTCAAGCTGGCCTCGAGCGCCAGACGGATATTCCTCGCGTCGGCGCCGTCGCCGCCGCGCAGATAATCGCGGCCGCGGCCGGCGACCTTGGTGGCGAGCACGATTTCCCTCCGCTTGCCGGTCTTTTCGAACCAGCTGCCGATATAGTCTTCGGTCCAGCCCTGCGTTTCGGGCGAAACCGGGGTGGTCGGATAAAGCTCGGCGGTATCGAAGAAATTGACACCCTTTGCGACGGCGTAATCCATCTGCGCATGCGCGTCGGCTTCGCTGTTCTGCGAACCCCAGGTCATGGTACCGAGGCAGATCTCCGAAACGGAAATGTCGGTACGGCCGAGTGAATTGTACTTCATGCAAAAACCTTAGGGGTTGGAGCCTTGGGGAGGACCGGGCAAATCTAGGCCGGATTTGACGGAGCGCAAGAGCAAAAACCCGGCTTTTGCGCCGGGGCGAAAGGCTTTGCGCAGAAGGTGCCGCCACTTGACTCTGCCGGAAAGAATGTCAATTGGAGGCAAAACAGCCTCAAGGGGCGCAATCAGGGACATCAGAATGACCATTGCTTTCACTTTTCCCGGCCAGGGCAGTCAGGCCGTCGGCATGGGCAAGGATCTGGCCGAGAATTTCGCGGAAGCCCGCGCCGTTTTCGAAGAAGTCGACGAGGCGCTCGGTGAAAAGCTTTCGGACGTTATGTTCAACGGTCCGGAGGACACGTTGACCTTGACGGCGAACGCCCAGCCGGCGCTGATGGCCGTCTCGATCGCCGTAGTCCGTGTTCTCGAAGCCAAGGGGCTGGATCTGAAGTCCAAGGTCGCCTTTGTCGCCGGCCACTCGCTGGGCGAATATTCGGCACTTTGCGCCGCCGGCACCTTTTCGCTCGCCGATACGGCGCGGCTGTTGCGCATTCGCGGCAATGCCATGCAGGCCGCCGTCCCCGTCGGCGTCGGCGCCATGGCGGCGATCATCGGCCTGGAACATGCCGACGTCGCAGCCGTCTGCGAATCGGCGGCCGCCACCGGCGCCTGCCAGATCGCCAACGACAACGGCGGCGGCCAGATCGTCATTTCGGGCGAGAAGGCGGCCGTCGAAAAGGCCGCCGGTCTGGCAACCGACAAGGGCGCCAAACGCGCCATCCTGCTGCCGGTCTCGGCTCCCTTCCATTCCAAGCTGATGGCGCCCGCCGCAGAGGCCATGCGCGCAGCGCTGGCGACGGTCGCCAAGTCGGATCCCGTCGTGCCCCTCATCGCCAATGTCCGCGCCGCCCCGGTGACGGGTGCCGACGAGATCGCGAACCTCCTGGTCGAACAGGTGACCGGCCAGGTCCGCTGGCGCGAGACCGTGGAGTGGTTCGCCGGCAATGGCGTGACCACGCTTTATGAACTCGGTTCCGGCAAGGTGCTGACCGGTCTTGCCCGCCGCATCGACAAAACAGTCAACGGTATCTCCGTCGGCGGTCCGGCGGATATCGACGCGGCCGTCGCCGCCCTCATGGCCTGATTGATATCTCCAGATATAAGGAACGTTTCCATGTTCGATCTTTCCGGCCGCAAGGCTCTCGTCACCGGCGCATCGGGCGGTATCGGCGAGGAAATCGCCCGCCTTCTTCATAAGCAGGGCGCCACCGTCGGCCTGCACGGCACCCGCGTCGAGAAGCTGGAAGCGCTGGCAGCCGAGCTCGGCGAGCGCGTCAAGATCTTCCCGGCCAACCTGTCGGACCGCGACGAAGTCAAGGCACTCGGCCAGAAGGCCGAAGCCGAACTCGAAGGCGTCGATATCCTCGTCAACAATGCCGGCATCACCAGGGACGGCCTCTTCGTGCGGATGAGCGACGAGGACTGGGATGCCGTTCTCGAAGTCAATCTGACGTCGACGTTCCGCCTGACGCGCGAATTGACGCACCCGATGATGCGCCGCCGTTATGGCCGCATCATCAACATCACCTCCGTCGTCGGCGTCACCGGCAATCCGGGGCAGGCCAACTATTGCGCCTCCAAGGCCGGCATGATCGGCTTCACCAAGTCGCTGGCCCAGGAAATCGCCACCCGCAACGTGACCGTCAACTGCGTCGCACCCGGCTTCATCGAAAGCGCCATGACCGGCAAGCTGAACGACAAGCAGAAGGAAGCGATCATGGGGGCGATCCCGATGAAGCGGATGGGCACGGGCGGCGAAGTCGCTTCGGCGGTTGCCTACCTCGCGTCCTCCGAAGCTGCCTACATGACCGGCCAGACACTGCACGTAAACGGCGGCATGGCGATGATCTGAAACGACAAACCATCGGCATGGGGATAATTCCGCCAATAGCATGTTGAGCAATCACGAAGCGTTGATTTTCTGGCTTTGCGGCAGACTTAAACCATGTTAAGCGGGCCATGACTGTGAACAGTCGTCCCGAGAAAGCAGACGGACCGGCGGGCTTTTCGCAAGCCTCGGAAATCTCTGAAGCCGGGTAAACGAGTTTGCCGAGGATGTCTGAAAACATCGCAGGCTGAAACAGGGTAGGGGTGCCGCAAGGGCATTCCGATCAGGACATAAGGTCGAGGAAACCGACATGAGCGATATCGCAGAACGCGTAAAGAAAATTGTTATTGATCATCTTGGCGTCGATGCCGACAAGGTCGTCGAGAGCGCCAGCTTTATCGACGATCTGGGCGCCAACTCGCTCGACACGGTCGAACTTGTCATGGCTTTCGAAGAAGAATTCGGCGTTGAAATCCCCGACGACGCTGCCGACTCGATCCTGACGGTCGGCGATGCAGTGAAGTTTATTGAGAAGGCCCAGGCCTGATCCTGTAGATTCGAGAAAGGGCGGGCCTGGAGTTCGCCCTTTTCTTTTCGGCCTATTTCTCCATAGAACATAAGAGACGGGGGAAAGCACGCGATGAGACGTGTCGTCATCACTGGTACCGGCATGGTATCACCCTTGGGATGCGGAACTGAGGTGACGTGGTCGCGGCTGCTCGCCGGCCAGAACGGCGCCCGCCTCGTCACCGAATTCGAGGTCGACGACCTTCCCGCCAAGATCGCCTGCCGTATTCCGCTCGGTGACGGCGCCGACGGCACCTTCAATGTCGATCAGTGGATGGAGCCGAAGGAACAGCGCAAGGTCGATCCCTTCATCATCTTCGGCATGGCCGCCGCCGACATGGCGCTTGCCGACGCCAACTGGCATCCCGAGAGCGACGAGGATCAGATCGCCACCGGCGTGCTGATCGGCTCCGGCATCGGCGGCATCGAAGGCATCGTCGAGGCAGGTTACACCCTGCGCGACAAAGGCCCGCGCCGCATTTCCCCCTTCTTCATTCCCGGCCGCCTGATCAATCTGGTTTCCGGCCAGGTGTCGATCCGCCACAAGCTGCGCGGACCCAATCATTCGGTCGTCACCGCCTGCTCGACGGGCGCGCATGCGATCGGCGATGCCGCGCGGCTGATCGCGCTTGGTGATGCCGACGTCATGGTCGCCGGCGGCACGGAATCGCCCGTCAGCCGCATTTCGCTCGCAGGCTTTGCCGCCTGCAAAGCGCTGTCGACCCAGCACAACGACGATCCGCAGAAGGCCTCGCGCCCCTATGACCGCGACCGCGACGGCTTCGTCATGGGCGAAGGCGCCGGCATCGTCGTGCTCGAGGAACTGGAACACGCCAAGGCGCGTGGCGCCAAGATCTATGCCGAAATCGTCGGCTACGGCCTGTCGGGAGACGCCTATCACATCACCGCGCCCTCCGAAGACGGCGAGGGCGCCGGCCGCTGCATGGCGATGGCGCTGAAGCGCGCCGGGCTGACGCCGGCCGATATCGACTACATCAACGCCCACGGCACTTCGACCATGGCCGACACGATCGAACTCGGAGCGGTCGAGCGGCTGGTCGGCAATGCGGCGTCGAAGATCTCCATGTCCTCGACCAAGTCGGCGACCGGACACCTGCTTGGCGCTGCCGGCGCCATCGAGGCGATCTTCGCCACGCTGGCCATCCGTGACAATATCGCGCCGCCGACGCTCAATCTCGACAATCCCGAACGCGAGACGGCGATCGATCTTGTTCCGCACAAGGCTCGCGAGCGAGAAATCAACGTGGCCCTGTCCAATTCGTTCGGATTCGGCGGCACGAACGCATCGCTCGTGCTGCGCCGTTACGCGCAGTAAAAGGGCCCGCCATAGCAGGCGCGCTGGAGTTGAACGACCGGCAACGGCTTCGTTGAACTCTGGCAGAACCTGTTTTTGCCGCATTGCTTCGCGAAATAGCGGAATGAGGGCCAAGTTTTAGAGGATTGCCGGTGAGCGATACGACGAACCAGAGCAACGACAGCCAGGCGCAGAAGGGACCGATCATCCCGAAGTCGCCGAACGAGGCCCTGCGTCCGGAACGTGTTCCGGAGCCGCCGAAGCGCTCGAAGAACGCGCGCAGCCAGATCGTCCTCTTTCTGAACTTCATCATGACGATGGCGGTCCTGGTCTGCGTCGTCGCGGTCATCGCCTTCTACTACGCGACATCGACCTATCAGAGCCCGGGTCCGCTGCAGACGAACACCAATTTCATCGTCCGCAACGGCGCGGGTCTCGCCGAAATCGCTTCGAACCTCGAGCGCAATGCGATCATCTCCGATGCCCGCATCTTCCGATATCTGACGGCGACGCATCTTTCAGCCGGCGAGAGCCTGAAGGCCGGCGAATACGAGATCAAGGCGAAAGCCTCCATGAGCGATATCATGGAGCTGCTGAAATCGGGCAAGTCCATTCTCTATTCGGTTTCCTTCCCTGAAGGCCTGACGGTTCGCCAGATGTTTGACCGCATGCTGCAGGATCCGGTCCTGGAAGGCGACCTGCCGGCCGCACTGCCGGCCGAAGGCAGCCTGCGTCCTGACACCTACAAGTTCTCGCGCGGTACCAAGCGTTCGGAAATCATCGAACAGATGGCGGCGGCACAGCAGAAGCTCGTCGATCAGGTCTGGGACAAGCGTGATTCCTCGCTGCCGCTGCGATCCAAAGAGGAATTTGTCACGCTCGCCTCCATCGTCGAGAAGGAGACCGGCGTTCCCGACGAACGTGCCCATGTCGCCTCCGTTTTCCTGAATCGGCTTGGCAAGGGCATGCGCCTGCAGTCCGATCCCACGATCATCTACGGGCTCTTCGGGGGCGAGGGAAAGCCGGCCGACCGACCGATCTACCAGTCGGACCTGAAGCGGGACACGCCCTATAATACCTATGTCATCAAGGGCCTGCCGCCGACGCCGATCGCCAATCCCGGCAAGGATGCGCTGGAAGCCGTCGCCAACCCTTGGAAAACCCAGGATCTCTATTTCGTCGCCGACGGCACTGGCGGCCACGTTTTCGCCGCGACGCTCGAAGAGCACAATGCCAACGTCAAGCGCTGGCGCAAGCTCGAGGCCGACAAGGGTTCGGATCCGAACATTGCGGTCGACGGCCAGCCGGAAGAGCAGCCGGGCGAGAACGGCGCGACTGTCGTGCCGCCGAAGAAAAAGAAGATCAACTGACGGATTTCGGGAGGCTCGCATGGCTTTGCAGTCCATGACCGGTTTTGCGCGGCGTGAGGGAACGAGCGGCCGCTGGCGCTGGGCATGGGAATTGCGCTCGGTCAATGGCAAGGGCTTCGACCTGCGCCTGCGGCTGCCGCCCGGCCTTGAACGCATGGAGGCGGAGGTCCGCCGCATTGCCGGCGAAAGTTTCAGCCGCGGCAACCTGCAGGCCTCGCTCTCGGTCACTGCCGACGAGAACCGTTTCGAGGCGGTGCTGAACAGGCAGGCGCTTGCCGCCGTGCTTGCCATGCGCGAGCAGCTGGTGGACGTGATCGATCCGGCGCCGCTGAAGCTCGATACGTTGCTTCTGGTGCGCGGCATCGTGGAGTTCCGCGAGGGCGAGGACGGCGAGGAGGCGCTTGCCGCCCGGGATGCCGATATTGCCGCCGGCCTCATGGGCGCGCTTGCCGACCTCCGCGCGATGCGCGAACAGGAAGGGGCGGCGCTCTCCCGCATTCTTCTCGATCATGTCGCAACGATCGAGGGCCTGACACGAACGATCGAGACGGATCCCTCGCGCTCGCCGCAGGAGATCGCCTCCCGGCTGGTGGCACAGGTCGCCTTGCTGATGGACGGCATGGCCGCGCTCGACCGCGACAGGCTGCATGCCGAAGCCGCGCTGCTGGCGACCAAGGCGGATCTGCGCGAGGAAATCGACCGCCTGAAGGCGCATGTCGCCGCAGCGCGCAATCTCCTGGTGAAAGGCGGACCTGCCGGACGTCGGCTGGACTTCCTTGCACAGGAATTTAACCGCGAATCGAATACCATCTGCTCGAAGTCGAATGCCTCGGCGGTTACCGCCGCCGGCATCGAGTTGAAAGTCGTGATCGACCAGTTCCGCGAGCAGGTCCAGAATTTGGAGTAAGACATGAAACCGGCGAAATCCTCGCCCGTGCAGATCGCCCGCCGCGGTCTGATGCTTGTCATCTCGTCGCCGTCGGGCGCCGGCAAGTCCACCATCGCGCGCACGCTGCTGGAGCAGGACAGGCAAATCGGCCTCTCCGTCAGCGTCACCACGCGCCAACGCCGCCCGAGCGAAGTCGAGGATGTGCATTACCACTTCAAGAGTGTGCGCGAGTTCGAGCGGCTGCGCGATAGCGACGCGCTGCTGGAATGGGCCGAGGTGCATGGCAATTTCTACGGCACGCCACGTGAGCCTGTGGAGCAAGCCATGGCCGAGGGCCGCGACATGCTCTTCGACATCGACTGGCAGGGTGCCCAGCAATTGCAGGAGAAGATGTCGGCCGACGTCGTCTCGATCTTCGTGCTGCCGCCGACCATGACGGAACTCCAGTCGCGGTTGCACCGCCGCGCCGAGGATTCCGAGGAGGTCATCCAGACGCGTCTTGCCAACAGCCGTGCCGAGATCGGCCACTGGCGCGAATATGACTATGTCATCGTCAACGACGATCTCAACGCTGCCTTCGACTCCGTCCAGTCGATCGTCAAGGCCGAACGCCTGCGCCGCGACCGCCGCCATGGCATGTTCGATTTCGTCCGTGGATTGCTGGAAGAGACGCCGTCGCTCTAAATTAAAAGCATATCGCGCCGAGCTGCGCAGCGGTTGAGGGCGCTTTAAAGGCTGTTTGCCAGAAGGCAGAACTCCTCGACGGACAACGTCTCCGCCCGCCGCGCCGGATCGATCCCGGCCTTGACGAGCAGACTCTCGCCGCCGAGTGGCTTCAGGCTCTGGCGCAGCATCTTGCGGCGCTGGCCGAAGGCGGCCTGCGTCACCTTTTCCAAATTGGCGACGGAGCAGGGGATGGGATTTTCCCGGGGCGTCAGATGCACCACCGTCGATGTCACCTTCGGCGGCGGCGTGAAGGCTTGCGGCGACACGTCGAAGGCCATGCGTGCCTCGGTCCGCCAGCCGCAGAGCACGCCAAGACGGCCGTAATGGTCGTCGTCCTCGCCGGCGACGATACGCTCGCCCACTTCCTTCTGAAACATCAGCGTCAGCGACTGCCAGAAAGGCGGCCAGGCTCCTGGCAGCAGCCAGTTGACCAGCAGTTGCGTGCCGACATTATAGGGCAGGTTGGCGATGATCTTGACCGGCCCTTCCGGCGCCAGGGGCTCGAAATCCGTCTTCAGCGCATCGCCTTCGATCACCTCCAGCCGGCCCGGATAGTGATCGGCGATCTCGGCGAGCGCCGGCAGGCATCGCCTGTCCCGCTCGATGGCGATCACCTTCCTGGCGCCGAGGGCGAGGATCGCGCGCGTCAGCCCACCTGGGCCTGGGCCGACCTCGATCACGGTCGTTTCTTCGAGCCCTCCTGCCGTGCGGGCGATCTTCTGCGTCAGGTTGAGATCCAGCAGGAAGTTCTGCCCGAGCGCCTTGCGCGCATCGAGGCCGTGACGCTGAATGACGTCGCGAAGCGGCGGCAGGCCATCGAGTGCTGCCATCAGCGGCGGCTTTCCCAAGTGCGGCCGAGCTGGAAGGCGAGCTTCAGCGCCGCAACGAGGCTCTGCTCGCGCGCCAGCCCTTTGCCGGCAATGCCGAAAGCGGTGCCGTGATCCGGCGAGGTGCGCACGAAGGGAAGTCCGAGTGTGACGTTGACGCTGTCATCGAAACCGAGCGCCTTGGCGGGGATCAGGGCCTGATCGTGATACATGCAGATGGCGACATCGTATCGCGCCCGCGCCTCGTCATGAAACATCGTATCGGCGGGCAGGGGGCCGATAGCGTCGATACCCTCGTCGCGCAGGCGCTCGATGGCCGGGCGGATGACATCCTCGTCTTCCCTGCCGATCGTTCCGGTTTCGCCGGCATGCGGATTGAGGCCGGCAACCGCGAGCCGCGGCGCATCGATGCCGAAGCGCTGCCTTAGATCTTCATGAGCGATCCGGCAGGTTTCCCTGACCAATTCGTCCGTCAGCGCCTGCGGCACGTCCCGGAGCGGAATGTGAATGGTAACGGGAATGGCCCTGAGCTTCGGTCCGGACAGCATCATGACAGGGGTCACCGGCCTGCCGGTTGCTCTGGCGGCGAGATCGGCGAGAAATTCGGTATGGCCGGGAAAGCGGAAGCCCGCCTCGTAGAGCACGGCCTTGGCGATCGGATTGGTGACGACTGCGAGCGCCTCACCGCCGATGACAAGCGATACGGCTTTCTCGATCGCCGCGATCGTGCCTTTTGCCGTTGCCACATGCGGTTCACCGGCCACGACCTCAATACCAACAGGCACGCTCATGACGGGCAGTGCATCGGCAAATATGCCGGTGGCCTCGTCGGCCCTGTCGATCTCACGGATGGAAACCGCCAGGTTGAGCTGGCGGGCTCGCAAGGCCAAGACATCAGGATCGCCGATCAGGAAAAAGGTGGGAGTCCGAGTTCACGCCGCCGGAGCCAGGCCATCAGAGTGATATCCGGCCCGATGCCGGCGGGATCGCCCTGGCTCAGCGCAAGCGGCCGTGAGAACGGTATAACCATCGTCGGTCAGCGATAGGCGATCTGCGCCTTCTTGCGCAGTTCATCCAGATATTTCTTACTGTTCTCGTTTTCCGGCGGACCATTCTTGGCGGCCTTGGACTTGTCGAGATCCTCCTGGCGGAAGACCATTTCAGCGGCCTGGTCGTCGGAAACCTGGCGTTGGCTGCAGATCGCCAGATATTCGACACCCTTGTCGGTGACGCGGGTGCCGGTCGTGTTGCCCTTGGCCTGCTCGACCAGCGGCTTCCAATCCGGCGGGATTTCGGGAGCGAGCATGCGGCCGAGGTCGCGCACGGCGACATCACGCATCGTTGCGGCAAAGACCTTTGCCTGGTCGCAGCCGGGGAATTTCGAGCGCGACGCCTCGGCCTCGCCCTTGCGCTTGCCGGTGATGGCTGCGCGCTTTGCCTGCGGGATGACGAAGATGATCTGCTGCAGCATATATTCCGTCGTCACCGGCTTCTGCTTGTTGTTCTGCATCATGCGCGAGACGAGATCGTAATTCGACAGCCGCGAGGTCGAGCCGTAGCGCGCATTGACGACACGCGGCCAGCTCATCTGCACGGCGATGAAGCCCTTGAAATGGTCGACGCCGACGCCGGCGCGGTCGAGGATCTGCGACATCTGCTCGACGGAAAGCTTGTTGCCGGCCGAAAAGCGCGCGAAAGACGCATCGACGTCCTGCTGCGAAACCGACATACGGACGCGGGCGACCTCCTGCCGCTTGAGCGTTTCGTCGATCAACTGCTCCTTGGCGGTTTTGGCGTCGGCCTTCGTATGCTGCAGGCGCAGGAAGGCCTGCCGCTTGGCGACATCACCGCTGGTGATGGCAGTGCCGTTCACCACGGCCTGCACTTCGCTTGCCGCCAGCGCCGGGCTCGCAAGGCCCGTCAGCAAGGCAAGTGCTGCGCCGGCGAGAAAGGCGGTTATGGCTCTTTTCGCGTCAATCATCTGTTGACCTCCCAATGGCGCCGCGAGACGGTGTTCGCGGCGTTCTTACCACAGTGCGAGACACGCGGAAATCGCTTCCTTCACGGCGCGAACCCCCTATGCCTCAGATATCGGCTGGCGGCAATGTCCTGCACAGGCTTACGGCGAAAGAATGACTTGAGGCCATGTTTACGCCGTCCGCCGTTAGTTGGAGAGGGTATCTGAACCGATCTTGATGTCGCCGAGCGTGCGGAACGTCAGCCGCGCGCCGATCGTCCAATCGCTTGCCGACTCGTCCTCGGAATCCCTGCTATCCGTATAGGCGATCGTGAAGATCGTGCATTCGTCCTCATAGGAAAGGCCGAGCGTCCGGCGGCTGATCACATCATTGTTCAGATCCCAGGCGATGCCGCCGAAGATCGACCAGTAGTCCTTGAACTTGACTTTGCTGCTGGTCTGGATCTCGTCATTGTCCTCGGCGAAGCCATAGGCCGGCTGGGCGCTGAGATGGGTGTAGGTCACCTGCGTCTGGAAGGTGTCGTTCTGGTAGGCCGTCGTCAGGTCGCCGCGCCGGAACTCGAAATCCTTCTCGTCGAGACGGTAGGAGGCGGCGACGGACACACCGTATGGCGTTTCGACGCCGCCGAGACCGACATAATCGGAGCGGTCGGTTTCGAGGCCCGAATCCGCGCCGACATTGACGAGGTCGTCGGTCGCGAACGAGTTCTGGCCGGCGATCTGGTAAGACTGGCCGAAGATGCCGTGCAGCTTGTAACCGCTGTCGAAAGTCCCGGTATACTGGACGCCGACATTGGCGCGGGTGCCGCCTTCAATACGGTCGTAGCCTGAGAACTTGTCGCGGTCGAAAAGCGACGTGGCATCGAAGACGAAGCTTTGTGCATCCTCGTTCGGCAGTCGGCCGGCGAGTTGCTCGTCGGGGCGGGCATAGATCTGCGCGATCGGCTCGAGGATATGCGTGCTGTTTTCCGTCGTCATCAGAATTGGATAACGCACCTCCAGCCCGGCGGTGAGCATCGAACGGGTGGCGGAATTGTCGTCAAGGTAATTGCCGGCGTAACCGGTCGGATCGTTCATGTTCAGCGCGAAAGCGTCGCCGCGCGCGGCCAGAAGTGGCGTGATCACCAGGCCGGTCGGCGTGACGTAGGTGCGTTTCCACTGAAGTTCGGCGGTCAGGCGCGACGTCTGGCCCTTCAGGCCGCGGAAGCGGTCGAATCCGTCGACGGTATAGAAGTCGTCATGCGTGCGCGAAATATTCGTCAGATTGACATCCGCGGACAGTTCGCCGCCTGCAAGCGGCTGGGGCGCTACATAATGATAATCGAGCGCGGGATAGACGATCGCCTGCTGTTTTTCGGCGGTGTTCGTGCGGTCGGCATCCTGGACGTCGAAATAAAACGCCCGCATGTCGAAATAATTCCGTTTGCCGAGTCCGGTCAGGTAGATCTGGTTCGTGCGATCCGTGCCACTGAGGCCGCGGAGCTTGTAGGTCTTCGAGAAATTGTTGTCGCTCTGCATCATGACGTCCCAGCCGAACGTCCAGCGCGGATTGATGCGGAACTCCGCCTTTGACGCCACCATGCCGCGCTGCTCGGCTTCGGCATCACTGGTACCGGAGCTGAAATTGCCCGGACTCGCTTGGTCGATGCCGGCGACGCGCAGGATATGCGTGCCGTTTTCGAAGCGCTGACGGAATTCGCCTTCGACGAGGAAGCCCTGGGCCGTGTAGCCGGTTGCGGTGACCGTCGCATCCATGCTCGGCGAGATCACGTAATAATAAGGAATGGAAAGACCGAAGCCGAGATTCTGCGACAGGCTCATCGTCGGGAACAGGAAGCCGGACTTGCGCTTCACCGTATTGTCGGGAACCTCGATGAACGGCACAAAGGCAATCGGGTAGCCGAGCAGCTCGAAGCGGGCCCGCTCCAGACGGATCGTATGGGTCTCGCCGTTCTGGATCACGCGCTTGGCCTTGACCTGCCAGAAGGGTGCACGCTTCGGATCCTCGGCGCAGGGAAGGCAGGCGGTGTAGACGCCCTTGTTGAGAATCATCTTCGTGCCGCCGACACGCTCGCCGCTTTCGGCGACGATACGCGTATTGTCGGCGGTCTCGATGCGCAGCGAGTTCAGGAACCCGTCGGCAAAATTGTCGGTCACGTCTAGGTTGTCGGCATAGATGCGGTTGCCGTCCGGGCTGACGAGCTCGACATTGCCGATCGCCATCATCCGGCCGGTTTTCTGATTGTACTCGACCTTCTGCGCGACCATTTTGTAGCCGCCATAGTTGATCTGCACGCCGCCGACCGCCGAGACGAGCTCGGCGTCACGGTTATAGACGAGTTCGTTGGCCGAAAGCAGAAGCTTGGCCCCTTCGGGAATCTTATTCTCGATATTTTGCTCAGGCGTGCTGGCCTGGCCGTAGGAGGCCGGGGCGCTGCCGAAATAGGAACATAGAGCCGCACCGACCAGCAGGGCAACCAGTTGTTTACTAAAATACTTGCGGTCGCCTACCGCCACTAGCCGTCCTCCTGATGAAGCAAAATAGTCGCGCCCAAGGCCAGCGCGACGACCACCGGTATCCAGGTCGCCACGAAGGGAGGCACGACTCCACTGCTTCCGAATGCTTTTACAAGCACGGTGATGACATAAAGCATGAAGCCTGACAGGATTCCACCCAGAATCACGGGGCGGGATTGGTTGAACCGGCTAAATTTTAGGGACACTGTTGCAGCAATGAGAGTCATGGCCACCAGCAGCAATGGCTGGGACAACAGAGAGTTGAATTGCGTCTCCAATGCCTTGGTCGAGATGCCGAAGGATTTGGCCGCCGCGATGCGGTTGGAAAGGTCAAAGAAACCAATTGTTTCCGGCGCTGTCAGCCGCTCCTGGACGAAATCCTGTTTCAGATTGGTGCGAAGTTGGACCGAAGCTTTGCGCAGCGGGATTTCCCCAGGCTTACGCTCAATGACACCGTTAAGCTGCCAGTAACCATCTTCCAACTTTGCCGTGGCGGCATCCTGTCTCAGAATGACTCGACCGCTTGAATCGAAATGGATCAACACGGCGTCAACTAGCTTGGTGCCGTTCTCCTGGACCGTCTGGGCGCCGATGATGACATCGTCGCGGCCGCTGATCTGGCGCAGCCACGGAATCTGCGGCGCCTTGCGCAGAACCGCGTTTTCGCCGCGCCAGTCCGATTCGACGAGCAGTGCCTGACGCTGTCCCCAGGCGGCAAGCGGGTTGAGCGCCGTCATCGTCAGCACGCCGAGCGCCAGCGAGCCGGCGATGAAGGGAAACATGAACTGCCAGACCGAGATGCCGGCCGCGCGGGTGACGACGAGCTCATATTTGCGATTGAGCCCGATCAGCACCGTCATGCCGACGAAGAGCGCGATGAAGGGGATTGTCTGCTGCAGGATGAGCGGCAGGCGCACGGCGGTCATCACGATGCCGCCGCCGATGGTGTAGCCGGGCAGACCGGACATGCGGCCCGCCGTCTCGCTGAAATCGAGGAGGAAGGCGATCGCCGACACGCCGATCAGGAACCAGCCCGTCGTCGCCAGGTAGCGGCGAAAGAAATAGCGCGACAATGTCCCGAACATCATTGGGCAGCGCCCCCGCCGGACCTGCTGGTCGCGGCAAGCAGTCTTTCCTGCGTCCGTCTCCAGGAGGCCGATATCCGCTCCCAGATGAACGAAGGCATGACCAGCCGCTTGTGCATGCTGAGGAAAATGATCGAGACGATGCTGCTGACGATCGGGATGGCGTAGAGAACGGCGATATATTCCGGATCGGTGTCGATCTGGTTCGCCGCGTAGAAGGCAGCCCATCGGAACGCGAAGGCATAGGCGAGCGCGCTCACCATCGGATGCAGCCGTGCTTCGCGATGCGACCGCGCATCGCCGGCGATCGCCAGCGAAAACAGGGCAAAGACGACAGGCAGGATCCAGTCCGTCAGCCGCCGATGCAGTTCGGCGCGATAGCTCTGCGGCCGGATCGTAAAGTCTTTGTCGTTCGGATCCGGATTGAACAGGAACCACAGGTCGCGGTCGCTGGCTTTCAACGTCGCCTGACCGCGGTTCTCCGTCATGTCAGAGAGGTCGAAGGAATAGGAATCGAAATTGATGACCGAGACGTTGCCGTCAGGCGTTTTGCGATGCACCTCGCCGTCATGCATGATCAGCGTCGTGCCGGTATCGTCGACCGCGCCTTCCTTGGCGTAATAGATCAGCTCGTAGGCCGGGTCACGCTCGTCGGCGACGAACAGGCCTTTCAGCATGCGGCCCGCCAGACGCTTCGAGATCTGCACGTAGAGACCCTCGTCGATCTTGCGGAAGGTTTTTTCCTCGATCACCGAGGAGAGCAGATCGGCATAGGTTTCGGCGATCATCTGGCGCGCCACGGTCTTTGCCCGCGGCTCGACGATATTGTCGACGAAGAAGGAAAAGACGCTGATGACGGCGGCAAGCAGCAGGATCGGGCGGATCAGAATGCTGCGCCGTGCCCCGGCCGCGTCGATGACGGTCAACTCGGAATCGTTGTTCATCGTCGTCAGCGTCTGGGTGATGGCGATGACAAGCGCGAAGGGCAGCACGACAGGAATGATCGACGGCAGGATCATCGTCGCCAGCTTGGCGAACGAGCCGATCGACTGGCCGCTGTCGGTGACGAGGTTGATGCGCTGCAGCACCTGTGTCGTCCAAATGATCGCCAGGACGGGCAGGAGCGCCACGAGAAACATCTGGCCGACGCGCCGCAATATGTATGTCTCGAGTAGTTTCATGCCGGCCCTTGAAAGCACCTGCAGGCCCCAAACGGCTTGCAGGAGAATCCCTCTACGCTCTTTGTCGCGCTTTTGCGACAAGCAGGTGTCAAAAATTCATTCAAATTTCAGAATTTTTTTGGCTCTGTTGCGACTCAGTTAACGCCAGCAGCGCTGCGAAGACGACAAGCGAGGACAGCCATCCGAGCGTCACATCGGAGAGATAATGCGCGCCGAAGGATAGCCGCAAGGCCGGCGTCAGGATCGAGATCGCGGCGACCGGCGGTACCAGCACGTAGCGCAGCGATTTCGGAACGAAGAGCAGCAGGCAGAGCAGCCAGCCGGCGCTCGCCGCCTCGCCGGAGACGAAGGAGCAGTTTGAAACGCATTTGCCGGCAAGCGAACCGGCCTCGACGAAATGCAGGGCGCCGCCGAAAATATCCGTCTGCACCGGCCGCGGCCGGCCCCAATGTTCCTTCAGGATGACATTGACGAGCAGCACCGGCCCGATCAGCAGCGTTCCGAGCGCGACTTTGAGCTTGCGCGCCCGCTCGGCGTTGAAGGTTGCGCCGTGCTGCTGGTAGCATTCGATGAGTTTCCACGCCATCACGATCGCCACGACATAGGGGAGGCGGAAGAAGATGGTGCGCAGCAGGTCGAAGTTCCCCGAGTCGCGATAGGGAAAGCCGCCGCAGATGCTTCCGGCAGCGACCGTCGCGTCGCAATCGGTGCTCACGAAAAAAAGCTGGGAAAAATAGATGTCGATCCCGGGGAAGGCGCGGAAGACGATCAGCAGCGCCCACCACGCCCAGAACAACAGCATGAATGCGCCGAAAGTCGTCTTCGGCAGGCGGATCACCGGGCCCCGCCATCGATTTTTCGAAAAAACTGTCAACGCGAATATCTACGAAACTGACGAAAACATGTGGGCCTGGACGGCCGCGGGCGACCATAACAAGTGTCGCAAGCCATTGACAGACCCGACAAACGCGAAATTATCCGCCAGGGACGGATTTCAGAGAATCCCAGCGGAGAAGACATGTCAGCAAAGTTTGAAATTTCATTCTCGAAGTCGGCGAAGCTCCATGGCGGGCTGGCGATCCTGTTGAAGACTGCGGAGGCCGACGGCGCCGCAGGCGCTGAAACGGCCGATCCGGCAGGCGTGATCGCCAAGGCTGCGAAGATCGCGCGATTCTCCGGAAAATCCATGGCCGCGCTCGATATCGTCGCCCCGGAAGGTGCGCCGGTCGAACGCATCGTCGTCCTCGGGCTTGGCAAGGCTGCCGAACTCACCGCCCATGACTGGCTGAAGGCCGGCGGTGCTGCGGCATCGAAGATCAAGAATACGGACAAGGCTGCCATCTTCATCGACGTGCCCGGCCTGGCGACGGACGCGCGCGCGGCCGCTGATTTTGCGCTCGGCATGCTGCTGCGGGGCTACAGCTTCGATGCCTATAAGACAAAGAAGAATGACGACGAGGAGAAACCGGCGAAATCCGTCAAGGTGACGATCGTCACCGCGGATGCGACCGGGGCCAAGAAGGCGTTTTCCGATTCCGAAGCGATCGCAGCCGGCGTCAATCTTGCCCGTGACCTTGTCAACGAGCCGCCGAATGCACTTGGCCCCGTCGAATTCGCCGCCAGGGCAAAGGAGCTGGAAAAGCTCGGCGTCGACGTGGAAATCCTGACCGAGAAGGAAATGCGCCGTCTCGGCATGGGCGCCTTGCTCGGCGTCGCCCAAGGCTCCGTACGCCCGCCGCGCCTGGCGGTCATGCAGTGGAAAGGCGGCAAGGGCAAGGATCGTCCGATCGCCTTCATCGGCAAGGGCGTCGTTTTCGATACCGGCGGCATTTCGATCAAGCCGGCCGCCGGCATGGAAGACATGAAGGGCGATATGGGCGGCGCCGCCGCCGTAACCGGCTTGATGCATGTGCTCGCCTCCCGCAAGGCCGCCGTCAACGCCGTTGGCATCATCGGCCTGGTCGAGAACATGCCTGATGGCAACGCCCAGCGTCCGGGGGACATCGTCACCTCCATGTCCGGCCAGACGATCGAGGTGATCAATACCGATGCCGAGGGCCGCCTCGTGCTCTGCGACGCGCTTTGGTATTGCAATGATCGCTTCAAGCCGCAGTTCATGATCAATCTCGCCACCCTGACCGGCGCGATCGTCGTGGCACTCGGCAATGTGCATGCCGGTCTGTTCTCCAATGACGATGAGCTCTCCGGCCAGCTGACGGCGGCCGGCCTTTCGACCAACGAGAAACTCTGGCGCATGCCGCTCGGCAAGGATTACGACAAGCTGATCGACAGCAAATTCGCCGACATGAAGAACACCGGCGGCCGCCAGGCCGGCTCGATCACCGCAGCACATTTCCTCAAGCGTTTCGTGCAGGACACGCCCTGGGCGCATCTGGATATCGCCGGCACGGCGATGGGCTCACCGCAGGACGAGATCAACCAATCCTGGGGATCGGGCTTCGGCGTGCGCCTGCTCGACGAGCTCGTTCGCACCCATTATGAAGCCTGATGACCGACATTCTCTTCTATCATCTGACCGAAACCAGGCTGGAAGACGCGCTTCCGCCGCTCATCGACAAAAGCGTCGAGCGCGGCTGGCGCGTCGCCGTTCAGACGCGTGAGCCGGCGCGGCGCGATGCGCTCGATTCGCATCTATGGACGTTCCGCGAAGAGAGTTTCCTGCCGCACGGCACCGACGAGGCCGATTTCGCCGAGGACCAGCCGGTGCTTTTGACGGTCACGTCGGACAACGCCAATGCGGCCACGGTGCGTTTCATCGTCGACGGCGCCGAGCCGCCGCCGGCAGCCTCTTACGAGCGTATCGTCTTCATGTTCGACGGTCACGATCAAGAGCAACTGGAAGCAGCGCGCGCGCAATGGAAGAGGCTGAAAGGCGAGGGGCATAACCTCACCTATTGGCAGCAGACGCCGGAAGGACGCTGGGAGAAGAAGGCCTGAGCAGGCCTCCAGAGTGGTCCTTGCTGTCAGGCTGACAGGCAAGGACCGCCAAGTGGCTCAATCGTGGAAGGCTTCGACGAATTTCCGCTTGCCGAGCATGAAGGCGTCGGCGACATGGCGCAGCGGCGCCAGATCGACATCCGATTTGCCGGCCTTGATGATTTCGGCGAAGCGACGGTAGAGCGAGGGATATTCCTGCTCCGGTTCGGCGAAGGTCAGCGTCCCGTTGATCGAAAGCTTGGCGCCGCCTTCGGCAAGCACCATCTGGCCGGTTGCCGTTTCGGCGACGATGTCCCAGCTCTGCTTGCCGGTCTGGCGCCAGTCGAATTCGGCGCGGACCGGCAGGCCGTCGGCATTGCGGAAATGAATGTCGGCGGCGATCGGCGCATCGCGGTTTTCGGGAAATTCGAGCACCGCCTCTGTGATGAAGATCGGCCGCGGCAGGATGTGGGTGACGATCGACAGCGCATTAATGCCGGGATCGAAAACGCCGAGACCGCCGGCCTGCCAGATCCATTCCTGGTTCGGATGCCAGTGGCGGACATCCTCTTTCCAGATCACATGCACGCTCTTTATCGTCGTCGAGGCAAGAAACGCCTTGGCGGCCTCGACCGCCGGCGCATAGCGCGAATGCCAGCTGGCAAACAAAGACGCGCCCTGCTTTGCGGCAAGCGCCTCGAGATCGGCCACTTCGCTCAGCGTCGCGCCAGGCGGCTTTTCCAGGAAGACGTGCTTGCCGGCGACGAGCGCCTTATAGGCGGCCTCGTAGCGGTACTGCGGCGGCATGCAGAGCGAAACGGCGTCTATCGAAGGCTCGGCGTCGAGCATCGCCTCGATCGTCGTATAGCTGTTGATGCCTTCGACCGTGCCGTGGCGGCTGGCCGTGGCGACGAGTTTGAAATCGGCGTTCTTGGCGATGGAGGGGAGGTGCTGGTCGCGGACGATCTTGCCGACGCCGACGATGGCGAGATTGATGGGAGACATGGTGTTTCGCTCGAACCTGTGAAAAGTATGATTTATTGCGCTTCTTGTAGCAGAAAGAGGAGCGCCGACAAGCTCTCCCCTTCACTCTATTGCTTCTTCCTACCCCATGATGGTCTGGCGAAGGAAGCTGTAACCCATCGCCGCGCGGGTGGCGCGCTCTTGCGAATCGCCGTCGCCGCCATGCCCGCCCAGGCCGAATTCGTGGAAGAGCGGTTTGTGTCCTTCCTCCTCCAGCTGCGCGGCAAAGCGGCGTGCATGCGAGGGGTGCACACGGTCGTCATTGGTGGAGCTTTCGATATAAATCGGCGGATAGGCGATCTCGCTCGCCGGCCTGACATTGTGAAGCGGCGAATAACCGAGCATGAAGTCCCGATCAACCTGGACCTCCGGATCGCCATATTCGTCCATCCAAGCCTGCCCTGCGCTGAACAGGTGGAAGCGGGTCATATCGAGCACCGGCACCTGGCACCAGATCGCGCCGAAATCGTGCGGATAGCGCGTCAGCATTACGCCGGTCAGCAGGCCGCCATTGCTGCCACCCTGGCAGGCGATCCGCGACGGCACGGTGTAGCCGCGGGCGACGAGATCGCGGGCGATGGCGACGAAATCGGCAAAGGCCCGGTCTCGCCCTTGCCGTTTGGCGCTGCGATACCAGTCAGGCCCGAATTCACCGCCGCCGCGGATATAAGCCTGGACATAGGCGCCGCCTTGCTCAAGCCATCGACCGGTCACGCCGGAATAATTCGGCGACAGCGCAACGTCGAAGCCGCCATAGCCGTAGATCAGCACCGGCAGCGCGCCCTGGTCCACTGTCTCGGCAGGACCAGCCGATAGGCAACCCTCGTTCCGTCTTCGGAAACCGCCTCCAGCAGCTCGGACGACATGCCGGTCGCATCGAAATAGCTCGGCGCCACGGCGGTGAACACTGGCTCGGGCGGCTTGCTGCGATCGGAGAGTTCCAGGCGATAGCAGGTGGGTGGCTGCAGGAAACCCTGACCGACGATGTAGAGCGTGTCGTCGCCGAGATGCAGATCCGCATAGAGCGGCCTGAAATGAGCCGTCTGCATTTCCTCCGGCAGTGCGATTTCCCGCTGTTCGGCATCGGGCTTCGTCAGGTCGAGCACCATGAGACGCGGGCGCAGCCGGTCGGAGACGATGAACACGCACCACTCACGCATCAGCATCATCTGTGAGATCGACTGGCCTTCACCGGGTTGAAACAAGATCCGCTCCGGCCCGAGCGGGACTGTCTTAGAGTTCGGATCGAAGCGCTGCAGCACCAGGCTGCCTGTCGCAACCCGCTCGTCGGTCTTTGCCCGCCAGAGGCAGTGATCGTGGTTGAACTGAAAGTCCGCCTCCTTGGGCAGGTCGATGCGCCGTTGCCTGCCGTCATCGGATATCAGGTAAGCGCTGGCGACACCGATCTCGTGCGCGGCGACAAAGATGTCGATCAAGCCGGCATCCGCCCAGCTGCCCGACAGGGCAGGGTCGATAACGAGATTGAAGCCATAGACGTCCTCGTCGGCGGCTTCGAAGAGGATGCCGGCATCTTCCGGCCGCTGCCCGCGTTTCAATCGCCGCCCGACGCGCGGCCATCCCGAACGGGTCGCCGAAAATCGGTCGATCGAACCGAAATAGCAGATCTCGTCACGGCTTAGCCAATTGGCATGCGATCGCGCCGCCGGCGTGTCGAAGCCGCCCGTCACGATCTCTTTGTTCTCTGCGTCGAATTCGAGCAGGCGGACAAGGTCTGAGCCGCCGTCCGAAAGCGTGAGCAGCACGCGCGTCGGTTCCCAGGGGCAGGTGACGACGCCGCGCCAGGTCCAGCGCTTGCCCTCGCCGACGCAGAAGGCGTCGAGATCGAAGACCTTCTCCCAATCCGCCTCCGGCAACGGCTGCTGATCGGCCGGCAGGCGCAGCCAGACGCCGAGCGGATTGTCCTTGGTCTGGCGGAAATCGAACAGCCACCCGCCGCGGCGCATCGGCACGATCAGCCGGTCCTGCCGCTCGATCAGCGTCTTGATCGCGTCGCGATCCTCAGCGAATTCCGGCGTTCTCAATGCCGCATCGGACAGCGCGTTATGTTTGTCGATGAACTGGCGGGTGCGCGGATCCTCGTCCGTCTCGAGATGAAGGTTCATGTCTGAGTTGCCGGCCTCCGTTGACGTCGATCAGATCTAGGCAGCCGATCTCGAGTTGACAACCCGCGTTAGCGGGTCATCACGAAATCGGCCAAAGCGACAAGGTTGGTCGGGACCTGCGTCTTCTTGAACTTCAGGGTCACGACCTTGTAGCCTTCGGCTTCGAGTTTCGAAAGCAGGGTCGGCAGCATCTTCGCCGTGCGCTTGTGGATGTCATGCATGAGAATGATGCCATGGCCGCGCTTGTGCAACTGGTCCATCGGCCGCTGCGTTACGGAGGCCGGCGTCGTGGTGAAATAGTCCTTGCTGTCGATGTCGACATCCATGACCACCATGTCGCGCATGGCGATCGCGGCGCGACTGTTGCTATCCCGCCATCGCTTCTTCGTATTCCGACGACAGCATCAGCCATTCTTCCTCGGCAGCAGCGAGTTTTGCCGCGGCCTCGCCGCGCTGCTTTACCTTTTCGGCGGCCTTGGCGGGCGTTTTCTCGTAGAGAGCGGGGTTTGCAAGTTCCGCATCAAGCGCCTGAATCTGTTTCTCCAGCTTCGCCGTCAAGGATTCGATTTCGTTGATCTTTTTCTTCAGCGGCGTCAGCGAAGCGCGCCTCTCCGCATTGAGCTTGCGTTGATCGGCCTTGGAGGTCGCATCGTCAGGCGGCTGCGGCCTTTCTTCTTTTTTTTTGCCGGAGGCGACGATCAGGTCGCGATATTCGTCCATATCGCCTTCGAAGGCCGTGACGGTGCCGCCGTTGACCAGCCAGAGCCGGTCGACCGTCGCCTCGATCAGGTGACGGTCGTGCGAGATCAGGATGACGGCGCCTTCGTAGTCGTTCAGCGCCTCGATCAGTGCGCGCCGGCTGTCGATGTCGAGATGGTTGGTCGGCTCGTCGAGAATGAGCAGGTTCGGCGCATGGAAGGCGGCAAGTCCCATCAGCAGGCGGGCTTTTTCGCCGCCGGAAAGATCCTTGGCGGCGGTCGCCATCTTCTCGGTCGCCAGTCCCATCTGGGCGACACGGGCGCGCACTTTGGCCTCCGGGTCGCCAGGCATCAGCCGCCGCACATGCTCCACCGCGGACTGCTCGGGGATGAGGTCGTCGAGCTGGTGCTGCGCGAAAAAGCCGATCTTCAGGGAGGGTGCGAGCTTCACTTCGCCACTCTCCGGGGCAAGCCTGCCGGAGATGAATTTCGCGAAGGTCGATTTGCCGTTTCCGTTCGAACCGAGCAAGGCAATGCGATCGTCATTGTCGATGCGCAGATTGAGGTTCTTCAGGATCGGTTTGCCGGGCTGGTAGCCGACGGCGCCGCCCTGGACGGCGACGATCGGCGAGGCCGGCTGCTTTTCGGGCTCGGGAAAGGTGATCGGCTGTACGTGGTCCTCGATGACGGCCGCAACCGTGCCCATGCGCTCGAGCGCCTTGACGCGCGACTGCGCCTGCCGGGCCTTGGAGGCCTTGGCCTTGAAGCGATCGATGAAGCTCTGCAGATGTTTGCGCGCCGCCTCGTTCTTGGCCTTGGCCTTCGTCTGCAGTTCGTCGGCCTCCGCCTTCTGCCGCTCGAACTGGTCGTAATTGCCGCGGTAGAAGGTGAGCTTTCTCTGGTCGAGATGGACGATGGAATTGACGGCATTGTTCAGGAGGTCACGGTCGTGGCTGATGATAATGACCGTATGGGGATAGCGGCGGATATAATCCTCCAGCCACATCGTGCCTTCGAGGTCGAGATAGTTGGTCGGCTCGTCGAGCAGAAGCAGGTCTGGCTCGGCAAACAGCACGGCGGCGAGCGCCACCCGCATGCGCCAGCCGCCCGAGAAGGAGGAGGCGGGGCGGGCCTGCGCTTCCCTGTCGAAGCCGAGGCCGGCGAGGATGCTCGCCGCGCGCGCCTCGGCCGAATGCGCATCGATATCGACGAGGCGCATCTGGATTTCGGCGATGCGGTGCGGATCGCTCGCCGTTTCCGCTTCGGCAAGCAGGGCAGCGCGCTCCTTGTCGGCGGCAAGCACGATCTCGATCAGGGGCTGCTCGGTTCCCGGTGCTTCCTGGGCCACCTGGCCGATGCGCGCCGCCTTCGGGATCGACACCGATCCGGTCTCCGAGCCGAGATCGCCGGTAATGACGCGAAACAGCGTGGACTTGCCGGCGCCGTTACGGCCAACGAGGCCGGCCTTTGTGCCCGAAGGCAGCGACAGGCTGGCATTGTCGAGAAGCAGGCGCCCGGCGATGCGGGCGGAAATTTCGGTGAGCGTGATCATGGCCGGCGTTTTGGCCGAAAGCGCCCGCCAAGGCAAGAGCGCTTGGCGCCGGTCAGCTTGCTTGCCCGCCCGGCAAGGCTCTTATCCGCCGCAAGAGATCGAATCCGCCTCAGCGGCCGAAGGCCTGCACCGGCTGGCGAGGGTTCGATTGAGCGGCGAGAAGGGCGACGCGGGCATTGGCCTGCAATTGCCCCGGCGTTGACGCGTCCGCGCTGAGCGCCACGCCGACCGAAATGGTCAGCCTGCCGCTATCGCCCTTGTCTGAGGTCGCGAAGACCAGATTGTCTTCGACGGAGGCGCGCAGGCGTTCGGCAATCGCCATCGCATCCTGCATGCCGACATTGGAAAACAGCAAGGCGAATTCGTCCGCCTCGGTGCGGGCGACGAAGTCGTTCTTCTTGACCGACTTTTGGAAGAGGCCGGCGAGCTTCTTCAAGAGCCTGTTGCCTGCCGGCGTGCCATATCTGTCATTGAGATCGGTGAAATTGTCGACATCGACCATGACAAGCGCACTGCCGGCGGCACCCTCTTCGCGCTCGTAGAGGTCGGCGATCACGCGATTGAGCGCGATGCGATTGGGAAGTCCGGTGATCCTGTCGGCGACGGCGGCCACCTGCATCGCCGAAATGCCGCGCTCAAGCGTTTCCAGCCTCTTGATGTCATCCGCCAGCTTGGCGCCGATTTGCATCTCCGCGGACGACACGCTCGTCAGCGAGGCCGAGAGGTAGTCGAGCTCGCCGATGAAGGCGGCAAGGCTCTGGTCTTCATGACTGGAGACGGATTTCAGGATCGTGTCGCAAGCGCGCGCAAATGCATCCCGGTGCCGCAGCCCTTCGGCAAGCCTCTCCGCCACCTCGCGCAGCAAACGGCTCGCCTCGTTCCGCGACGTCTCGCCTGCCAGCCCGCAATGGCCGACGAGGCGGTATTTCAGACCGAGCTCGTCAAGCATCGCTTGCTGCGGCTGGGACCCGAGTGCGGCGATATCCTGTGCGAGGCCTCCGTTGAGCCCGACGATTGCCTCATGGAAGAGTTCATAGTTGCGCGGCAGCCCGGCAATGTTGAGACGCGCCATGTGCTGGGCGATCTTCTGGATGCCCGCGATAGGCCCAGGGCGCACCGCCTCGCGCGGCACCAGTGCGTTTGCGCTTGCATTCGGCATGACGATCCCTCGCGGCCCCGGCCTTTTCCGTCATTCCGCTATGCCCGCAAGCTTTTAAAAGAGGCTGAATCTCTGGATGGGAAGCGCTGGATTCCAGGCGCTACCGGTAAAGGCGGTTAATACCCTGTTGATGCGGAGACGCTCACATCCACTAGCGGCCCTCGCTGCGCAGGAAATAGATGAGGTCGAGCCCGATGCTCGGCTTGCCGAGCGCCGTCAGCGTCATGTGGCACTGGCCGCGATGGTGGGTCTGGTGGTTGAAGAGATGCGAGAGCGCGGTCCACAGCGGCTGGGTCATCACGATCGGTTGGCTCACCGGCGAGTAGGTGAAGTTAGCCGTTAGGCTTGTTTCGTCCAGCGTGTCCGTCCAGGCGATGATACGCTCGTCCTCTGCCTTGCGTGCAACGGCAAGTGAATCGAACGCCTCGAAAAGCACCGCATCGAGGCTCGTCGGCGCCTCGCCGGTGCCGGTGAAGCGCTTCATCCAAATTCGGTCGGCAACGAGCAGGTGGTTGAGGGTTCGATGCAGCGAGCCGAAGAAGGCGCCGCGGTCGCTGCGGAATTCCGGATCGCTGAGTTCGGCCGCCGCCGCATAGACCCGGGCATTGGCCCAGCGATTATAGGCGGCAAACATCCTGTATTGCCTGAGCATGCGCTCCTCCTGTCTTCGGAAGGGTAATCTAGCTTGCTTCCGCAGAAATCGCAGTGATGACGCCATGAAATTTCCTGATTTGATCGCAGGCGCGTTCTGTCGTCGAATGCAGGGAGTTGCGATCTCGAAAGGACTGTCATGACCAGAGCTCTCTATTCCCTCTGCGGCGCCGATGAGCGGCGCTTCTTTCGCCCCACTGCTGGAAGGCGGTGATGGCACTGGCGCATAAGGGGCTCGATTTCGAAGAGATTCCGACGACCTACGCCCGCATCCGCGAAATCGGCGGCGGTGTCTCACCAACTCTGCCCGTCCTCGACGACAACGGCAGGCTGATCCCCGACAGTTTCGCCATCGCTCTCTATCTCGAAGAAGCCTATCCCGAGCGGCCGTCGCTGTTCGGCGGCGAGGGCGGCAAGGCGCTGTCGCGAATGGTGGAGGGCTATTCGCAGATGATCATCCATCCGGCGATCATGCGGATCGGGCTTCTCGACATCCATGCGATCCTCGACGAGGGGGACAAGGCCTATTTCCGCGAAAGCCGCGAGGCTCGTCTTGGCAAATCGTTTGACGTCATTGCCGCTGACAGCGACGCAGAGAAAGCCGCCTTCGGCGCAAAGCTGGAGCCGCTCCGGCACATGCTGAAGTTCCAGCCCTTCATCGGCGGTGAGACGCCGCTCTTCGCCGACTATATCGTGTTCGGCGCGCTGCAATGGCTGCGCGTCTGCACCGGCCTTGCCATGCTGGCCGCCGACGATCCAGTCATGGCCTGGTTCGAACGCTGCCTCGATCTTCATGAAAGCCGCGGCCGGACTGTGACAGCGGCGTGAAATTGCCTCTGGCCTCTTGTTTTCGGGCGTTGAGGCGGGTAAAGACCGCCCACTTTTCCCGAGAAAACAGAGGATTTGACTATGGCGATTGAACGCACCTTCTCGATGATCAAGCCGGACGCAACCAAGCGCAACCTGACGGGCGCCATCACCAAGATGCTCGAAGATGCCGGCCTGCGCGTCGTCGCCTCCAAGCGCGTCTGGATGAGCCGCCGCGAAGCCGAGGGCTTCTATGCCGTTCACAAGGATCGTCCCTTCTTCGGCGAACTCGTTGAAGGCATGACCTCCGGCCCGACCGTTGTCCAGGTTCTGGAAGGCGAAGGCGCGATCCTCAAGAACCGCGAGATCATGGGCGCGACCAACCCGGCAAACGCTGCTGAAGGCACGATCCGCAAGGTTCACGCGCTGTCGATCGGCGAAAACTCGGTTCACGGCTCGGACGCTCCGGAAACGGCAGCCCAGGAAATCAAGTACTGGTTCTCCGACACCGAAATCGTCGGCTGAGGCCATAGGTCGGCATTCCCTCCCAATGCCTTGAATTGACTCTCGAAGCCGGGGCCCTCGCTCCGGCTTTCTCTATTCTGGGCATTTGTCGGTATTCGAGAAATCGACGCTGCCGTCCGGTTTGAAGACCTCCGGGTTCTTGTCATAAAACGCACCCACGACGAGCGGCTTGCTCGGCAGCACGGTCTGGTCGAGGTCGGAGCGGAACTGCGTCTTCAATTCCTGTAGCACCTTGCCATTCTTGTCGACCAGCCGGACATTCACCGTATAGGGACGGTCCTTGCGCACGCAGTGCAGGTTCTGGCTCTGCAACGCGATCTTGTCGTCGATGGGGTAGATTTTCTGGTTCAGCACCAGCGGCGCGCCGCCTTGAGGATTTTCGAATTCGGCGATGATGACCGAGCCGTCGGGAATGGGACCCGTCTTCTTCAGCGTCAGCAGATAGGTGGCGCTTGCCACCCGATAGTTGAAGACGAAGAGGTGGCCGGTCACTTCGACCAGATTCTTGGCCTCGCGCTGGCAGGCGGACAGCACGATGCCGATTGCTGTCGCCGTGAGGATCAGATGTTTCCTCATGGGATTTCCTCCTTCTTGCGGCGATAATGCCGGTTCGCCTTGGCGCGGTTGCCGCAGACCGCCATGTCGCACCAGGCCCGACTTCTGTTCTTGCTGCGGTCGATGAACAGCCAGCCGCAATTGCCGCAGATCTTCATGCGTTCCGGATCGGGCATCGCGATCAGCCGCAGCACCGAATGGGCGGTCGCCGCCGCCAAGCTGCCGGGGTTTGCTTCCCGCAGCACCGTCGCCATCGCATCCAACAGCCCGGCCAGCAACCGGTCGTCACCGCCATCGAGTATACGCTTGCGGAAATAGAGGTCGATTGCTTCCCGCAGCGCGATGAAATCCGCCTCGTTTTCCCTAGCCACCGGGGCGATATTGCCGAAGAGGGCGCGTTCGGCGCAGAATTCGGCGGCAGCGTGCGGAAAGTCGCGCATCTGATTGCTGACTGCGAAGCGGTCGATCCGCCGCGCTGCGTCGTGGCGCAGAACGACGCTGTTGGCAACATCGAGCGCCAAGGCGCCGCCAGCAAAGCGGTGAGGGGTCCAGGAAAAGCTCATGATGAAAATATAACTGGCTAAATGCTTTTTGCCAGTTATATTTTATCGGATCCGGAGGATCTGGAATGGCCTACCTTCTGCAGCAGCTGGCGAATGCGGTTCCGCTTGCCGCCCTCTATGCCGCGCTCGCCTTCGGTTATGCCGTCGCCTTCGGCGTCACCAAGCGGGCCGACATCACCTATGGGGCGATCTTCGCCTTCTCCGGGCAGATCCTGCTGCTTTTCACCGAGCTCGCCTTCAACCGTTTCTGGCTGGTGCTGCCCGCGGCGCTTGTGGTCGGCGCGTGTGCCGCGATCATCTATTCGCTGGCGGCGGGCATCTGGATCGGCCGCTCGATCATGCTGCCGCTGGTCAGGACGTCGCCGAATACGGTCATCGTCGCTGCCCTCGGCATCATGATCGTGCTGATGGAGACCGCCCGGCTTGCCGCCGACACAAGGGCGATCTGGCTGCCGCCTTTTCTGAACGACACGGTCGTCTTCTGGAGCGACGGGCCGTTCAAGGTGACGCTCACCTATATCCAGCTGATCGACACGGCGCTGATGGCGGCCATCGTCGCGGTGGGTGGGTTGATCCTCAGGCGCACCGCCTGGGGCCGCATCTGGCGCGCCGTCACCGACGATCCGCTGGCCGCCGAGCTCTGCGGCACCAGCGCCAGCCGCGTTTTCCTCGTCGCCTATGCGGCCGCCGCCCTGGTCGCCGCGATCTGCGGCATCCTCGCCACCTTTTATTACGGCTCGATGGATTTCGGCGCCGGCCTGATGTTCGGGCTGAAGGTGCTGCTGATCGCCGCTGTCGGCGGTTATTCCGATCCGCTGCGCTCGGCCGGCGGCGCCGCCGGGCTTGCCGTCGTCGAAACCCTATGGGGCGCCTACGGCCCCTTCGTCTGGCGCGATCTCGTCATCTTCTCGCTGCTCGTCCTATTGCTGGTCATGAGCCGCAGAGAGCGTGTGGTGCTCTGAGCAATCCAGCAAAAGTGCGCAGCGGTTTTGCGTCCGGAATTGCGTAAAACAAGAAGAGCAGCGCATTTCCGTCGCTCGGATAATCAGGAAATGCGCTGATTTATTTCCACTTGTCGCGTGCTGCATCGTCGGCATCCTTTGCCGCGACCCAGTCGCCGGCGGCGCCGTCCTTGCCGTGTTCCTTCTTCCAGAAAGGAGCCGCGGTCTTCAGGAAATCCATCACGAAGTTGGCGCCATCGAACGCCGCCTGGCGGTGCGGAGCGGCGGCGACGACGAGCACGATGTTCTCACCCACGGCGATCTTGCCGTAGCGGTGGATGGCGGTCAGCCCGAGCAGCCCGAAACGGGCGATGGCGAGTGCGCCGATGCGGCTCATCTCGGCTTCGGCCATGCCGGGGTAATGTTCGAGTTCGAGAGCGGCGAGCGTGCCGCCGTCATCACGGCAGAGGCCGGAAAAGGTGACGACGGCGCCGACGCCGGGTTTGCCTTTGGAGAGCAGGTCTACCTCGGCCTGAAGGTCGAAATCTTCGCGCTGGACGCGGATGGTGGGGGTGATGGTCACAGCAAAATCCTCCGCTGCTTTGATGCAGCTGCAAAGAATGCGGAAACGCTTTGCCGTGGAAGCCCCCCTCTGGCCCGCCGGCCATCTCCCCCACAGGTGGAGAGATCACGAGTGGAACGACCTTCCTGCCCCTTTACCGTTCCGCCGGGCTGAAACGTTGATTGTTTGGGCGAGCCGGCACTCCCAGCCAATCTGCCCACCTGTGGGGGAGATGCCCGGCAGGGCAGAGGGGGGCGATCTGGCACGGCCGTCACCGCAATCACCCCCCGTCATCGGCGGGAATATTCCAATTTCCCGCGCCCCCGCGATCGGCTCGTCATGCTCGACATGCTCCATGTCGAGCGCCACGCGGATCACCTCGGGATATTGAAGTGCGGCCTGATATTCATCGCCCAGCGTCTTCAAATGATTCAGAAGATCGGCGACGGTGACGACGGAGGAGGGGAGGTCGATCTCCTCCTCACCCTTGCCGATGCGCTCGCGCACCCAGGCGAAATAGACAAGTCGCGTCATTCCTCGTCATCCACGATATGTTTCAATCCGGCGCGGAAATAATCATAGCCGGTATAGATGGTCAGCAATGCGGCGATCCACAACAGTGCGATACCGGTCTGCGTCGTATAGGGGAAAATCTCGTCGCCGGCAGGGCCGGCGAGCAGGAAGGCGATGGCGACGAGCTGCAGTGTCGTCTTCCATTTGGCGATCCGCGTCACCGGCACGCTGACCTTCAGCGCCGCCAGATATTCACGCAGGCCGGACACCAGGATCTCGCGGCAGAGAATGGTGATCGCCGCCCAGATCGACCAGCCGGCGATGGTCTGGTCGGCCGCGACCAAGAGAAGGATCGAGGCGACCAGCAGCTTGTCGGCGATCGGATCGAGCATGCGGCCGATATTCGACGTCTGGTTCCAGATGCGGGCGAGGTAACCATCGAGGAAATCGGTGAGCGAGGCGATGATGAAGATCCACAGCGCCACCCAGCGCGCCGTATTGCTGATCGACAATCGGCCTTCGATGAAGAAGCAGAGGACGATCAACGGCACGGCGAGGATGCGGCCGTAAGTCAGAAGGTTGGGGATGCTGTACGCACGCGATGCCATGGGATCGTTTCTCTGAACTGATGCGCCGCGATAGCGCCGCGCGTCTTTACGAAAATCGATTCCGATTTTCGGGGCCGATGCCGTAGATGACGGCTTTGACCGCAGACCGTCAACATTGTTTCTGTCTTTTCACTGCCTTTGCGTGGAATTTGCGACGGCGGCCGGTTATTTCGCGGCGTCCTCGTGGAAATGGTTGTAAACTTGCCTGGCGACGGCTTCGGAGATGCCCTCTACTGCCATCAGGTCGGAAAGAGCGGCGCGCGACACCGCTTTCGCCGTGCCGAAATGCTGCAGCAGCGCCCGTTTGCGCGATGGGCCGATGCCGCCGATCTCGTCGAGCGGGTTCTTGACCATTTCCTTCTTGCGCCGCGCCCGGTGCGAGCCGATCGCGAAACGATGCGCCTCGTCGCGCATGCGCTGGATGAAGTAGAGCACCGGATCGCGCGGCGGCAGTGTGAAGCTCTCCCGCCCCGGCGGAAAGAAGCGTTCGCGCCCGGCATCGCGGTCGACACCCTTGGCGATGCCGATCGCGGTGACGCTGTCGGTGATGCCGAGCTCGGCGAGGATGGCGCGCACGGCCGTCATCTGCCCCTGGCCGCCGTCGATGAGGATCACATCGGGCCAGGCCGGGAAGGGCATGTCGGCGGCGTCGGTTGCCGTTGCCTGCGCCGTCCGGTCGGGAATGCCTTCCTCCTTGATCAGCCGCGAGAACCGCCGCGTCATCACCTCCTTCATCATGCCGAAGTCGTCGCCGGGGGTGATGTCGGTCGATTTGATGTTGAACTTGCGGTACTGGTTCTTCACGAAGCCTTCCGGCCCCGCCACCACCATGCCGCCGACGGCATTGGTGCCCATGATGTGCGAGTTGTCGTAGATCTCGATGCGCTGCGGCGCATAGGCAAGCCCGAAGGTGTCCTTGAAGCCTTCGAGCAGCCGCGATTGCGACGCGGTCTCGGCAAGTTTTCGCCCATGCGCCTCGCGTGCATTCCCGACGACATGGTCGACCAGATCGCGCTTTTCGCCGCGCCGCGGCACCAGGATCGACACCTTGTGGCCGGCCTTTTCGCTGAGCGCTGCGGCGAGCAGCTCCAGTTCCTCGACCGTCTCCGACAGCATGATCTGTTTCGGCACCGGCTTGTCGTCATAGAACTGCGCTAGAAAGGCATTCAGCACTTCGGCGCTGGAAAGCTGCGGATCGGCCTTCGGGAAATAGGCGCGGTTGCCCCAGTTCTGGCCGGTGCGGAAGAAGAACACCTGGATGCAGGAGACGCCGCCTTCGTGATGGATGGCGAAAACGTCGGCCTCCTCGACTCCAGCAGGATTGATGCCCTGGTGGCTCTGCACATGCGAAAGTGCGGCCAGGCGATCACGGTAGATCGCCGCCCGCTCAAAGTCGAGATCCTCGGCCGCCTGGTTCATCGCTTCGGCTATGTGCGATTTCACCTTCTGGCTCTTGCCGGACAGGAAGTCCTTCGCCTCCTGCACCAGTTCGGCGTAGCCCTCGTCGCTGACCTCGTGCGTGCAGGGCCCGGAACAGCGCTTGATCTGGTAGAGCAGGCAGGGGCGCGTGCGGGTTTCGAAGACGCTGTCTGTGCAGGTGCGGATCAGGAAGGCGCGCTGCAGCGAATTGATCGTCCGCCCGACCGCGCCGGCCGAAGCGAAGGGCCCGAAGTAATCACCCTTTCGCGCCCTGGCGCCGCGATGCTTGAAAATCGCCGGCGCCCGGTGATCGCCGGTGATCAGAATATAAGGAAACGACTTGTCGTCGCGCAGCAGCACGTTAAAGCGCGGCCGCAAGCGCTTGATCAGATTCGCTTCCAGCAGCAGCGCTTCGGTTTCCGTGCGCGTCGTCACGAATTCCATGTTCGCCGTCTGCCGCACCATCTGGGCGATGCGGTTGGAATGCACGCGGCCGACGGCGTAATTGCCGACACGCTTCTTCAGGCTGCGCGCCTTGCCGACATAAAGCACGTCGCCTTCGGCATTGAACATGCGGTAGACGCCGGGACTGTTCGGCAGCCGTTTGACGAATTCGCCGATCAGTTCCGCGCCGATGAGCCCGGTCTCGTTGAGGCTGCCTGCGTTCCAGTCCACCGCTGCCGCAAGAGGGGCGGCGGAAACCTCGCCGTCCACCTCGATATCGTCTTCGCTCTCATCTGTATCGTCGTAGAGAACGCCGCCATCCGGCAGCTTTCGTCCGTTCATTCCGTAATCTCCGCCACGTCGGGCGTCTGCCAGGCGAGGTGCTGGCCGCCGTCGAGGGCAATCATCTGGCCGGTGATCGAGGGCGTGTCGAAGAGGAAACGAATCGTTTGTCCGAACTCGCCGAATCCCGGCCCTGCCTTCATGATGAGCCCGTCGATCTGAGCCTGGAAGTCCTCTTCCGATTGCCGCGCGCTGCGCACCGTCGGGCCGGGACCGATGGCGTTGACGCGCAGCTTCGGCGCAAAGGTCTGTGCCATCGTCTGCGTCGCCGTCCAGAGCGCCGCCTTGGAGAGCGTATAGGAATAGAAGCCCGGATTGAGCGCCCAGACGCGCTGGTCGATGATGTTGACGATCAGTCCGGTCGTTTCGTCAGGCAACTGTTCGGCAAAGGCTGCGGCAAGAATCGAGGGCGCGCGCACATGGATATCGAAATGCTGCGCCCATGCTTTTGCATCGAAACTGCGGGCCGAATCCTGACGGAAGATCGAGGCGTTGTTGACGAGCAGATCGATCGGACCGATCGCCTCCGCCGCTCTTTTTATGAGGGCGCCGGTTTCGCCGATATCGGTAAGGTCGGCTTTGAGCGCGATTGCCTGATATCCCTTCCGCCGCAATTCCGCCGCCAGCTCTTCGGCTTCGCCGAGGGAGCCGTTGGCGTGAATCGCAACGGAAAAGCCATGTGCAGCAAGGTCTTCGGCGATTGCCCGGCCTATTCTCTTGGCAGCCCCTGTTATCAGGGCCGCGCGAAGTCTTTCGTCGTTCAAAATCTTGCCTTCTGATCCCGCGAGTCTGTTTGTCGACTATATAGGGGCGGGCGGAGATTATATAAATAGGCCGCTGCAGTTGCCTTCGTTGTCCTGATATTCTATGTATTATTTAATAATGCGATTTCTTAAAATAAGTATTTTAAGTTTAACACTTCGGTATGGTTAATGAAGTGTATGTTGCGCTTAAGCAACATCGAATTTCGGCCATGTGGCAGCCACAATGATATCACAATTTGGCTCTTTCAAATCCGCATTTCAGTTTCAATTTCAGTCTCGATCCGGAAGGGACATCTGGCAATTTCCCCGCCAATGCTTCGCTGATAGACAGATGAAAGCGGCGCGGGACTGAAAGGAGAAAAGTATGCGTGTACTCATTGCTGGCCTCATGGCCTCTGCTTTTGCAATCGCGGGCGTCTCGGCAGCTCAGGCGGCCGATGCCGTCGATCAGGTTCCGGAAGCACCGGTCGCCCAGGACGCCCCGGTCAAGCCGGCCGGCAACTGGGAGGGCTTCTACCTCGGCGGCGCCGGCACCTACAACATGGGTGACTTCGGTTCCGACCGCCACACCTACGGTTTCGGCGGCCAGGTCTTCACCGGCTACAACTGGCAGCAGGGCCAGATCGTTTACGGCGTTGAATCCGACCTCGGCTACAGCGGCGACGACGTTTCCTCGGGTGGCGTCAAGAACAAGTATGGCTGGAACGGCTCCGTCCGTGGCCGCGTCGGCTACGACATGAACCCCTTCCTGCTCTACGGCACCGCCGGTCTTGCCCTCGGCAACATCAAGGTTTCCGATGACACCTCGGACGAAAGCAAGACGGCTTACGGCTATACGGTCGGCGCCGGCGTCGAAGCCTTCGTGACCAACAACATCACGACGCGCTTGGAATATCGCTACACCGACTACCAGAGCAAGGATTACGACCTCGACTCCGGCAGCTTCTCCCGCGGTTACGACGAGAACAGCGTCAAGCTCGGTATCGGCGTCAAGTTCTAAGCCGACTGGACAGAAATACGAGGAAGCCGGGCACGTCGCCCGGCTTTTTTGTTGGCGCGATGCTTCGTAAATCGGCTGCCGGATCAGGCGCCGGCCTTGAGCTCGCTATGAGCCGGGAATTTCTTTTCGAATTGCGCCAGCCAGTCGATCAACGGTCCATGATCGGCTTCCCACTGGTCTTTGAAGCGCAGGTCGAGATAATCGAGCATCGCGGCGAGTGCAAAATGTCCGCCATTGAGCCTCTTGCCGAGTTTCGGCGGCTTGGCGCTGAGATGGGCAAGCCCGGCCGTCACCTTCTTCCATTGCCGGTCGATCCAGGGCTGATGGACCTTTTCCTCGTCGCGGAAGCGCCGCTCGTAGACTATCGTGAGCAGGCAGTCGCAAATGCCGTCGCACAGCGCTTCGAGCACTTCTGCATCCGTGCGTTTGCCGTTTTTAGAAGGATAGAGCCCGCCCTTCGTCAGTCGATCGAAATAATGCATGATTGCCACGCTGTCGAAGATCGACGCCCCGTCATCCGTCAGAAGCGTCGGAATTTTGCCGAGTGGATTGTTGTCCACCAGGATCGCCGGCCCGGTATTCGTGTCGACTCGGATGGCGTTCAACTCGATACCCAGGAAATGCGCGGCCATCCGCACCTTGCTGGAATAGGGCGATGCGGGCGAACAGAGGAGCTTCATGGGACACCTGACGAGATTGTGGATGGCGCGGACTATCCCCGAAGCCGGTTGTAGGGTCAATCGCCCTTGGCCGTCTTGTTCTCGCCGCGCAGCCAGAAGGCGCGGTGCGAGGCGAAGCGGTCCTGCGCCAGGTGGTCCTTCAGCGCGGGAAGCATCTGGTGCAACTCATCCTTCAGCGTGAAGGGAGGATTGACGACGACGAGGCCGGAGCCCGTCAGTCCTGTGATGCCGCGATCGCTGCGCACGATCAGTTCGGCGCAGAGCATTTTTGGAATGTCGAGCGCCTGCAGCGTCTCGTGGAATTCCTTGATCGGAGCGCCCTTCTTCAGCGGATACCACAGGCAGTAGGTGCCGCCGGGAAAGCGCCGATAGGCCCTCTCGAGGCCCTTGGCCAGACGCTGATATTCGTCCTCTTCCTCGAAGGGCGGATCGACGAGCACGATGCCGCGTTTTTCTTTCGGCGGCAGATGCGCTCCGAGCGCCAGCCAGCCGTCGAGTTCGGTGATGCGGGCATGGTGATCGCCTTCGAACAGCCGATGCAAGCGGGCATAGTCCTCAGGATGCAGCTCCATCGCCGACAGCCGGTCCTGCGGCCGGAACAGCATGCGCGCCAGTTTCGGCGATCCGGGATAAAAGCGGATGCCGCCCTCGGGATTGAGTTCGCGAATTGCCGAGAGGTAGGGTTCCAGCAGCTCGGAAACCTGCGGTCCGAGGTTGGCCTCCATCAGCTTGCCGATGCCCTCGCGCCATTCGCCGGTTTTCTGCGCCTCCTCGGAGGAAAGGTCGTAGAGCCCGATGCCGGCATGCGTGTCGAGCACGCGGAATCCGCCTTCCTTCTTCTGCATGTAGCGGATCAGTCGCGCCAGCACGGCATGTTTCAGCACATCGGCAAAATTGCCCGCGTGGTAGATGTGGCGGTAGTTCATTTTCGCTGATGTCCGTATGAATTCGCGTCATGGGGAGTTTTTCTGGCTTTTGGCCATCCAAGGCTTGGAATATACAAATGCCATGAACATTGCGACCCCCATCGAAGCCAAATCCCCGAAGCCGGACACTAGGCTGGGCCACACGGCCTGTCCGCACGACTGTCCCTCCACCTGCGCACTGGAGGTCGAACTATCTGAGGACGGCCGCATCGGCCGCGTGCGCGGCGCCAATGATCATTCCTACACCGCGGGCGTCATCTGCGCCAAGGTCGCCCGTTATGCCGAGCGTCTCTACCATCCCGACCGGCTGATGCATCCCTTGCGCCGCAGCGGTGCCAAGGGGGCAGGGCAATGGCAGCAGATTTCCTGGGACGATGCGCTGGACGAGATCGCCGAAGCCTTCGTCAAGGCCGAGGCACGTGACGGCAGCGAGGCCGTCTGGCCCTATTTCTACGCCGGCACCATGGGCTGGGTGCAGCGCGATTCGATCGACCGCCTGCGCCACGCCAAGCGCTATTCCGGCTTCTTCTCGTCGATCTGCACCAATCCGGCCTGGACCGGCTTCACCATGGCGACCGGCACGCTGCGCGGGCCTGATCCGCGCGAAATGGGCCGCACCGATTGCGTCGTCATCTGGGGCACAAATGCGGTTTCGACCCAGGTCAACGTGATGACCCACGCCATCAAGGCGCGCAAGGAGCGAGGCGCCAGGATCGTCGTCATCGATGTCTACGACAATCCGACGATGAAGCAGGCCGACATGGCCTTGATCGTCAGGCCCGGCACCGACGCGGCACTCGCCTGCGCCGTCATGCACGTCGCCTTCCGCGACGGCTATGCCGACCGGGATTATATGGCCAGATATGCCGATGATCCCGAGGGTCTCGAAGCGCATCTGAAAACCAGGACGCCGCAATGGGCGGCCGAGATCACCGGCCTTTCCGTCGAGGAGATCGAAGCCTTCGCCCGCCTCGTCGGCACGACGAAGAAGACCTTTTTCCGCCTGGGCTACGGCTTCACCCGCCAGCGCAACGGCGCGGTCGCGATGCATGCGGCCGCCTCGGTCGCCACCGTGCTCGGCTCCTGGCAATATGAGGGCGGCGGCGCCTTCCATTCCAACAGCGATATCTTCCGCATGAACAATGCGGAACTGACCGGTCGCTCGATGAAGGATGCCGATATCCGCATGCTCGATCAGTCGCAGATCGGCCGCGTGCTGACCGGCGATCCGGTGGCGCTGCGCCATCGCGGCCCGGTGACGGCAATGCTGATCCAGAACACCAATCCGGCCAACATCGCCCCCGAGCAGCGCCTCGTCAGACGCGGCTTTGCCCGCGACGACCTGTTCGTCGCCGTGCATGAGCAGTTCATGACCGAAACGGCCGAGATCGCCGATATCGTCATTCCCGCGACGATGTTCGTCGAGCATGACGATATCTATCGGGCCGGCGGCCAGAACCATATCCTGCTCGGGCCGAAGCTGGTCGAGCCGCCGCCAACCGTGCGCACCAATCTCTTCGTCATCGAGGAACTGGCAAAGCGCCTCGGCGTCGCCGATCGCCCCGGCTTCGGCTTCACCGCCCGCGAAATGGTCGACCGCATCCTGAAATCGAGCGATCTGCCGGATTACGATCACTTCCTCGAACACAAATGGTTCGATCGCCAACCGGCTTTCGAGGAGGCGCATTTCCTCAACGGCTTTGCTCATCCGGACGGCAAGTTCCACTTCCGGCCGGACTGGATCAACCAGCCGGCGCCGAACAAGCCGCCGGCGGCGATCGGTGCGCTCGGGCCGCATGGGGAGTTGCCTGCCTTCCCCGATCAGGTCGATGTCATCGAAGTCGCCGATCCCGATCATCCCTTCCGTCTGGCCACGTCGCCGGCCCGCAACTTCCTCAATTCGAGCTTTTCCGAAACCAAGACGTCGCGCCAGAAAGAAGGCCGCCCGGAGGTCATGATCAATCCTGTTGATGCCGAGGCCAATGGCATCGCGCATGGCGATCTTGTCCGCATCGGTAACGGCCGCGGCGATCTGCGCATCCATGCCCGCATCACCACCGAGGTCAAGCCGGGCGTGCTGATCGCCGAGGGCCTCTGGCCGAACAAGGCGCATGTCGACGGTGAGGGCATCAACGTTCTGACCGGCGCCGACCCCGTTGCGCCCTATGGCGGAGCGGCCATACACGACAACAAGGTCTGGCTTCGCAGGGACACAGCATGATGCAGCCGAAATCACGCATGAAGATCGTCAGCGAGCAAACGCTGTCGAATGGCTGGACGCGGTTGAGCAGCTACCTGCTCGATTACATCGATCGCAAGGGCGCGACCCAGCAGTTGAAGCGGGAGGTCTACCACCGCACGCCCGCCGCCTGCATCCTGCTTTATGATCCCAAACGCGACCTCGTCGTTCTCGTCCGCCAGTTCCGCCTTGCCGTTCATCTGAACGGCGATCCCGCCTGGATGATCGAGGTGCCGGCCGGCTTGCTCGACGACGACCATCCCGAGGCGGCGATCCGCCGCGAGGCGATGGAGGAGACCGGCTATCGCCTGCGCGAGGCGCGCTTTCTCTTTAAATGTTATATGTCGCCGGGCGCCATCACCGAAGTCGTCCACTTCTTCACAGCCCTCATCGACACCGAAGACCGCATCGCCGAAGGCGGCGGCCTGGAGGAGGAGCACGAGGATATCGAGGTCCTGGAAATCCCGCTCGACGACGCCAACAGGATGATCGAAGCCGGCGAGATTTTCGACGCCAAGACGATCATGCTGCTGCAATGGGCGGCGTTGAACAGGGACCGGATCGGATAACGGTCGGGCGTTTCGGGCGACGCGCCGGCTGCCCCCATGACGGCTCTCGCATGGAGCTGCCAGCGCTTGAGAATTCATACGTTTGTCACGAAGCGGTTCTATCCGCTGCGCTTTGTCGATCATCGGATGCGGTCAGGAGAAAGCCCATGTGGCTCAGCAATTTCACCCTCGTTCTCCCCGACCAGGTGGTGAGCGAAGGTTCCGTGCGTGTTGAGGATGGCGCCATCGCCGAGATCCGGCCGGAGCCGGTCGCCGCAGCTGCGATCGACGGCGGCGGACGGCTGCTGATGCCGGGATTCGTCGATCTGCACGGCGACATGATCGAGCGCGAGATCGCGCCGAGGCCGAATGCGACGATGCCGATCGATTTCGGCATCCACGAGCTCGACAAGAAGCTTGCCGCCGCCGGTGTCACCACCGCCTTTGCCGCCGTCTCCTTCGCCACCGAAAGCGTCTACGGCCATGTCCGCTCGCTCGAGACGACGTCGGCGGTGATCGAGGGCATCAACCGCCTGCGCGACAATCTGTTGATCGACCACCGCGTCCACGCCCGCTACGAAATCACCAATGTCGGCGCCGCGCCAGCGCTCGAACGCCTGCTGAATGCCGATCAGATCGACATGGTCTCGCTCACCGATCACACGCCCGGCCAGGGCCAGTACAACAACCTGCAAAGCTATATCCTCAGCATTTCCGAGCGCCGCGCCATCTCCGAGGAAATGGCCGCCGAGATCGTCGCCAAGCGCATCGCCATTCGCAACAATCCCGAAATCGAGGCCAAGCTGAGGGAGATTGTCGCGCTGTCGCTGAAGCACAAGCTGTCGCTCGCCTCGCACGACGACGACAGCATCGAGAAGGTCGCCGAAATGCACGATCTCGGCGTCACCATCAGCGAGTTTCCGGTCACCGCACCCGCGGCGAAAGAGGCGCGCCGCCGCGGCCTCTGGACGCTGATGGGCGCGCCGAACGCGCTGCGCGGCCAGTCGATGTCGGGCAATCTCAGCGCCCTCGATGCCGCAAAGGCCGGTCTCTTGAGCGTCATCGCCGCCGATTATCATCCGGCCGCCTTCGTGCCCGGCATCTTCAAGCTCGCCGACACGGTGGAAGGCGGCCTGCCGGCCGCCGTCGCCATGGCGACCGGCAACGCCGCCCGCTCCGCCGGCCTCCTGGACCGCGGCGAGATCGCCATCGGCCAGCGCGCCGATCTGGTCGCGGTCGAGCCGGGCGACATCAACCGCATCCGCGCCACCTTCCGCGCCGGCCGCTTCGTCTATAGTGATGGCACGCTTCATCCGCTGCAGGCGCTGGCGGCTTAGCCGCACGTCTGAGCGTCGATCACGAGATCCCAGCAAGGCGAACTTTCTCGTCGACGCTGCCCCGACCATCCCATTTCTCCGGAACAAGACTGCCAACGATGCGGAAAAGAGATGTCATCTGAGCCAAGGTTGTTGCACAAAGAGTGGGGACTGCTGCCGCTCGTTTTAAGTGTAATTGCGGCGATATGTGTAATCGTGATATCAATTTACCATGATAACCAATATGGTATCTCGTACGTCTATGTAGGTGATAAATATATACAATGCGAAAAGTCAGTTGCTTCCTTATTGAAGGCCATTGTATCTGTATATAAATACCCAGGCTTGGCTCTAATAATTATTTCATTGATTTCCGTTGTATATTCTTATGTTAATGACAGAGGAGTTTTTGTATTTATTCTAATATGCTTTGTCTTTTTTAACTATCCATTTGCAACGATGTTGGGCGGCACCAAGATCGTTATAAGTCAATCATCCGTAGCGACGCTGTGCGAGAGGGGAAGTTACGGCTCGGTCGCGATACATCTTCCGATATTGTTTTTGTCGTCTTACGTGATCATTGGAAACATTGTTCTGCTGGCCAAGCGATGGCTCAGAGGAAGAGCCAAGAATACTGATATCTAACCGCGGTCGCCGATCAGCGAAATCAGCTGGGTCTTGGCCGCGGTGGTCGTAGCCCCTATGCCCACCGCCTTGCCGCCTTCCATCGTCACGCGGCCTTCGGCAAACAGCCGCAGCGCCTGCGGATAGATCTGGTGTTCGACGGTCAGCACCCGCGCCGCAAGGCTTTCGGCCGTGTCGCCGGAAAGAACCGGAACGGCGGCCTGGCCTATGACCGGGCCTTCGTCCATGCCTTCGGTGACGAAATGCACCGTGCAGCCGGCGATGCGCATGCCGGCATCGATGGCGCGCTGATGGGTGTGCAGGCCTGGGAAGAGCGGCAGCAGGGAAGGGTGGATATTCAGCATCCGGCCTTCATAACGCTGGATGAAGGTCGGAGTCAGCAGCCGCATGTAGCCGGCCAGGCAGAGAATGTCGGGCGAAAGATCGTCGAGCGCCGAAAAGATCGCCGCTTCATGCGCATCCTTGCTGGCGTAATCCTTGCGGGGAAAGGCGAAGGTGGCGATGCCCTCGGCCGCCGCCTTGGCAAGCCCGCCGGCCTCCGCCTTGTCGGAGATCACCCCGACGATCTCGGCCGGATAATCGGCGGCCTTCGCAGCCGCGACCAGCGCCATCATGTTGGAGCCGCCACCCGATATGAAGACGACGACGCGTTTGCGCGGCGTGCTCATATGGCAAGCGTACCCTTGTAGACCGTGCCGGCAGCGCCTTCGGCGCGGCCAATCATGCGGCCGAGGGTGACGACCTTTTCGCCTTCGGCTGCAAGCACCTTCGATACCGCGGCGACATTTTCTTCGGCGACGACGACGATCATGCCGATGCCGCAGTTGAAGGTGCGCAGCATTTCCTTGGCCTCGACGCCGCCCGTCCTGGCGAGCCACGAGAAGACCGGCGGAACCTTGACGGCCGCAAGGTCGATCTCGGCCGCCAAATGCTTCGGCAGCACGCGCGGAATATTCTCAGGGAAGCCGCCGCCGGTAATATGGGCGAGCGCCTTCAGTGCACCGGTATCGCGGATCGCCTTCAACAGCGGCTTCACATAGATGCGGGTCGGCTCCAGCAGCGCTTCGCCGAGCTTCTTGCCTTCGGCAAACGGCGCCGGCGCATCCCAGCCGAGGCCGGAAAGCGAAACGATCTTGCGCACCAGCGAGAAGCCGTTGGAATGTACGCCGGAGGAGGCGAGGCCGAGGATCACGTCGCCCTCGGCGATGTCGCCTGAGGGGAGCAACTTGCCGCGTTCGGCAGCGCCGACGGCAAACCCGGCAAGATCGTAATCGCCGGAGGAATACATGCCGGGCATTTCAGCTGTCTCGCCGCCGATCAGCGCGCAGCCGGCCTCGCGGCAGCCGGCGGCAATGCCGCCGACGATCGCAGCACCCTGGTCGGGGTCGAGCTTGCCGGTGGCGAAATAATCGAGGAAGAACAGCGGCTCGGCGCCTTGGACGACCAGATCGTTGACGCACATGGCGACGAGGTCGATGCCGACCGTGTCGTGATAGTCCGCGTCGATGGCGATCTTCAGCTTGGTGCCGACGCCGTCATTGGCGGCGACGAGAACCGGATCGGTAAAGCCCGCGGCCTTGAGGTCGAAGAGCCCGCCGAAGCCGCCGATCTCGCCGTCGGCGCCCGGACGGCGCGTCGAGCGTACCGCCGGCTTAATCTTCTCAACGAGGAGGTTGCCGGCATCGATGTCGACGCCCGCGTCGCTATAGGTCAGGCCGTTTTTCCCAGACTGGCTCATGCTGGTCTCCGATGGCTGTTTTCAGGCGGCGGACGCGCCGCGTCATCTGCCGGTCGCAATTGCATGACAGTGGCGTTTATGCAAGCGCTGCATGGGAAAAGCCCCCAATTTCCCGCGTCTTCCCGGAGGCTTTCCGGGATTTGGCGCGACAGGGTTGACCATCTTTGCGCCTGCATCCTATGTGCTGAATAGCGGCGGCGCATCGGGTGCGGCGTTTGGCGGCGGCGAGCGAAGCGGGGAAGCGATGCCACAGCAAATCAGCGGCAACAGTCTCAAGCGTCAGATCTTCTTCTGGCTGGCGGTGCTCGTCTTCTTCATCGTCTTTCTCTATGTCTTCAGCTCGATCCTGCTGCCCTTCATTGCCGGCATGGCGATCGCCTATTTCCTCGATCCGGTGGCAGACAGGCTGCAGCGGCTTGGCCTCAGCCGCTTCATGGCGACGATCGTCATCCTGATCGCTTTCGTGATCACCTTCACGCTGGCGCTGATGGTCCTTATTCCCGTGCTCGTCAGCCAGTTCAACGATTTCGCCGAGCGGCTGCCGGGCTATATCAGCCAGTTGCAGCAATTCATTGATAGCTCGAAAAACTCGCTTCTGCCGCAATGGGTCAGGAGTCAGGCCGGCACGATCAAGGATAATTTCTCCGGCATCCTCTCCGAGGGCATGGGCTTCTTGACTGGGCTCTTCGCGCAGATCTGGAATTCCGGCAAGGCGATCGTCGACGTCATATCGCTGCTCGTCGTCACCCCGGTCGTCGCCTTCTATATCCTGCTCGATTGGGACCGCATGATCTCCAAGGTCGATCAGTGGATACCACGCGATTACGTCGCCGATGTCCGCCAGATCGCCAAGGAGATCGATCAGGCGATCGCCGGCTTCATCCGTGGCCAGGGCTCGCTCTGCCTCATCCTCGGCATCTATTATGCCGCCGGCCTCTCGCTCGTCGGCTTGAATTTCGGCCTGCTGATCGGCCTCTTTGCCGGCATGATCAGTTTCATCCCCTATGTCGGCTCGCTGGTCGGCCTCGTTCTTTCCGTCGGCGTGGCGATCGTGCAGTTCTGGCCGGATTATCCCTGGATCGGGCTGGTGCTCGTCGTCTTCTTCAGCGGCCAGTTCCTGGAAGGCAACATTCTGCAGCCGAAGCTCGTCGGCTCCAGCGTCGGCCTGCATCCGGTCTGGCTGATGTTTGCGCTGTTTGCCTTCGGCGCGCTCTTCGGTTTCGTCGGGCTGCTGGTCGCGGTGCCGGCCGCCGCCGCCGTCGGTGTCCTTGTTCGTTTCGCGCTTTCGCGCTACCTTCAGAGTGATCTTTATTTTGGCGGGTCGCCGAGCGGCCGCGCTCAGAAGACGAAATCAGTTCCCAATGAATGACGTGAAGAACGCTGATCCGAAGCGCAAGGCCGGAGAGCAGCTGCCGCTGGTCTTTTCGCACGATGCCGCCAGCGGCCGCGACGATCTCCTGATCTCGGAGCGTCTTGCCGCCGCCGTGTCGATCGTCGATGCCTGGCCGGCATGGCCATCGCCGGTCGTCGTGCTTGCCGGTCCGGTCGGCTCGGGGAAATCGCATCTCGCCCGCATCTGGCGGGAGTTGAGCGGCGCCGTCAGCATTCACCCCGAGCTCGGCTCGGACGCCGCCGTCGCCGCCGCCGCCGGCCCGGTGCTGTTTGAGGATGCCGACCGCCTCGGCTTCGACGACAATGCGCTCTTCCACGTCATCAACAGCGTTCGCGAACATGGCACCAGCCTGTTGATGACCAGCCGCCTCTGGCCGATCTCCTGGCCGGTTTCACTGCCCGATCTGCGTTCGCGCCTGAAAGCTGCGACGGTCGTCGAGATCGGCGAACCCGACGAAGGACTGCTGTCGCAGGTGATCGTCAAGCTCTTCGCCGACCGGCAGCTTTATATAGATGACAAACTCGTGCTCTATATCGTTAACCGCATGGAGCGGTCGCTGAACGCGGCCCAGACGATCGTTGAAAGGCTCGACCGGCTGGCCCTGTCCCGGGGCACGAAGATCACCCGGTCTCTTGCTGCCGAAGTATTGAATGAATTGGGAAATTCGGAACCGGCCGATTGACTGTCACAGTTCCGTCGTGAAACTGATATAATTGCCGTCGCGATTGAAAACGGGGTAGTGGACCATGGATAGCGCAGTCGCAGAACATCAGGAACTCACTCCGGAAACCAACGACAACACGCCCCCGCTGGAAGAGCTGTTGACCAGCCCGGAGCGCTTCATCAACCGCGAATTCTCCTGGCTGCAATTCAATCGCCGTGTGCTGGAAGAGACGCTGAACACCGAGCATCCGCTGCTCGAGCGCGTCCGCTTCCTGTCGATCTCGGCCGCCAACCTCGACGAGTTCTTCATGGTGCGCGTTGCCGGCCTCGAGGGTCAGGTGCGCCAGAACATCGCCATCCGCAGCCCTGACGGCAAGACGCCGGCCGAGCAGCTCGAGTCGATCCTGCAGGAGATCGACCATCTTCAGATGGAACAGCAGGCCTCGCTCGCCGTGCTGCAGCAATATCTCGCCAAGGAAGACATCCTGATCGTGCGTCCCGGCGCGCTTAGCGATGCCGACCGCCAGTGGCTGGCCGCCGAATTCGAACAGGCGATGTTCCCGGTCTTGACGCCGCTGTCGATCGACCCGGCCCACCCGTTCCCGTTCATTCCCAATCTCGGCTTCTCGATCGGCCTGCAGCTCGTCAGCAAGAACGGCCGCGAGCCGATGACGGCGCTCCTGCGCCTGCCGCCGGCGCTCGACCGCTTTGTCCGCCTGCCGGATGATGCGAACACGATCCGCTACATCACGCTGGAAGACGTCGCCAACATCTTCATCCACCGGCTCTACCCGGGTTATGAGGTGCAGGGCTCCGGTACCTTCCGCGTCATCCGCGACAGCGATATCGAAGTCGAGGAAGAGGCCGAGGATCTCGTCCGCTTCTTCGAAACGGCGCTGAAGCGGCGCCGCCGCGGCAAGGTCATCCGCATCGAGACCGACTCGGAAATGCCGGCTTCGCTGCGCCAGTTCGTCGTCCAGGCGCTCAGCATCCCCGATAACCGCGTCGCCGTTCTGCCGGGTCTTCTGGCGCTGAACACGCTGTCGGAGATCGCCAAGGCGCCGCGCGACGACCTCAGGTTTCTTCCCTATAATGCGCGATTTCCCGAGCGCGTCCGCGAACATGCCGGCGACTGCTTCGCCGCCATCCGCGAAAAGGACATGGTCGTCCACCATCCCTACGAATCTTTCGACGTGGTCGTCCAGTTTCTTCTCCAGGCTGCGCGCGATCCTGACGTCCTGGCGATAAAGCAGACGCTTTACCGCACCTCCAACGACAGCCCGATCGTCCGTGCGCTGATCGACGCCGCCGAGGCTGGCAAGTCGGTGACGGCGCTGGTCGAGCTCAAGGCCCGCTTCGACGAAGAGGCGAACATTCGCTGGGCGCGCGACCTCGAACGCGCCGGTGTGCAGGTCGTCTTCGGCTTCATCGAGCTCAAGACCCACGCCAAGATGTCGATGGTCGTCCGCCGTGAGGAAGGCAAGCTCAGGACCTATTGCCATCTCGGAACGGGCAACTACCACCCGATCACCGCCAAGATCTATACGGATCTCTCCTATTTCACCTGCAATCCCGTCATCGCCCACGACATGGCGAACATCTTCAACTTCATCACCGGTTACGGCGAACCCGAACAGGGCATGCAGCTGGCGATTTCGCCCTACACGATGCGCCCGCGCATCCTGCGCCACATCGAGGAAGAGATCCAGCATGCCCGCAACGGCGCGCCGGCGGCGATCTGGATGAAGATGAATTCGCTCGTCGACCCTGATATCATCGACGCGCTCTATCGCGCCAGCCATGCCGGCGTGGAGATCGATCTCGTCGTGCGCGGCATCTGCTGCCTGCGTCCGCAGGTGCCCGGTCTCTCGGAGAAGATCCGCGTCAAGTCGATCGTCGGCCGCTTCCTCGAGCACAGCCGCATCTTCTGCTTCGGCAATGGCCACGGCCTGCCGTCCGACAAGGCGCTGGTTTACATCGGTTCGGCCGACATGATGCCGCGAAATCTCGATCGCCGCGTCGAGACCATGGTTCCGCTGACGAATCCGACCGTTCACGAGCAGGTCTTGTCACAGATTATGCTCGGCAACGTGATTGACAATCAGCAAAGCTACGAGATATTGCCCGACGGTACGTCGCGCCGCATGGAAGTGCGCAGGGGCGAGGAACCGTTCAATGCGCAGCAGTATTTCATGACCAATCCGAGCCTGTCGGGCCGTGGTGAAGCTCTGAAGTCCAGCGCGCCGAAACTGATCGCCGGCCTGCTCGAAGGCCGCAACAACAAGTAAAACTGGACCTAAATGGTTGAATCTGAAGCCCAGGGGCGCCTTCCAGGGATCGCTCCGGTCTCCGTTGTCGACATCGGATCGAATTCCATTCGTCTCGTCGTCTACGAAGGCATGTCCCGCTCGCCGACCATCCTTTTCAACGAAAAGGTCCTCTGCGGCCTCGGCAAGGGCATAGCCGTCACCGGCAAGATGGATGAAGAGAGCGTCGGCCGGGCTCTGGCGGCGCTGCACCGTTTCAAGGCCCTGTCCGATCAGGCGCGCGCCGCCACCATGTATGTGCTGGCGACGGCCGCCGCCCGCGAGGCGAGCAACGGCCCCGATTTCATCCACCAGGCGGAAACTATTCTCGGCCGCAAGGTCCGCGTGCTCTCCGGCGAGGAGGAGGCGAAATTCGCCTCGCTCGGCATCATCAGCGGCTTCTTCAATCCCGACGGTATTGCCGGCGACCTCGGCGGTGGCTCGCTGGAGCTGATCGATATCAAGGGCAAGGAAGTCGGCAAGGGCATCACGCTGCCGCTCGGCGGCCTGCGACTGTCGGAATATGCCGGCGGTTCGCTTTCCAAGGCCAGAGCCTTCGCCCGCAAGCATGTGAAGACGGCAAAGCTCTTGTCGAAAGGCGAGGGGCGCACCTTCTACGCCGTCGGCGGCACCTGGCGAAACATCGCCAAGCTGCACATGGAGATCACCCATTATCCGTTGCACATGATGCAGGGGTATGAGGTCCCGCTCGAGGCGATGATGCTGTTCCTCGAACAGGTGGTGACCGCTCGCGATTCCAGAGAGCCGGCGCTGCAGGCCGTGTCCAAGCACCGCCGGTCGCTGCTGCCCTTCGGCGCCGTCGCCATGAAGGAAGTGCTGAGCGCGATGAGGCCGTCGATGATTTCCTTCTCGGCGCAGGGCGTGCGCGAGGGGTATCTCTACTCGCTGCTGTCCGAGCCGGAGCGCCGCCTCGATCCGCTGCTGGCCGCCGCCGGTGAATTGGCGATCCTGCGTGCGCGTTCGCCCGAGCATGCCCGCGAACTGGCGGAATGGACCGGCCGGATGATGCCCTTCTTCGACGTCCAGGAAACCGAAGAGGAAAGCCGTTATCGCCAGGCCGCCTGTCTGCTCGCCGATATCAGCTGGCGCGCCCACCCCGACTATCGCGGCCTGCAGGCGCTGAACGTCATCGCCCACTCTTCCTTCGTCGGCATCAGCCATCCCGGCCGCGCCTTCATCGCACTGACCAATTATTACCGGTTCGAGGGTCTGCACGACGACGGCGCCACCGGCCCGCTGGCGCAGATCGCCACGCCACCCTTCATCGAGCGCGCCAAGCTGCTCGGCGGCATGCTCCGCGTCGTCTACCTCTTCTCGGCCTCGATGCCCGGTATCGTCAAGAATCTGACCTTCCGCAGATCATCGAACCCGGACTTCGACCTCGAATTCGTCGTTCCCTCCGAATATCGCGATTTCGCCGGCGAACGCCCGGACGGGCGCCTGCAGCAGCTGTCGCGGCTGACGAACAAGAGGCTGGCGTTTCGGTTCGAGTAGGGCAGGCAAGCCCCCTCTTCTCCTCAGCGGGGAGAAGGTGGCCCGAAGGGTCGGATGAGGGGGCACACGGCACACCGTGCATTGTTGCCTTCGTTTCACTCAGCGCATTCGCGGCTTTGCCGCTCACCCCTCATATGCCTGCCGGCATCTTCTCCCCGCCGGGGAGAAGGGGAATGTGGCAGCGCCGAATTCCTCTTTCACCCGTCAGATGTCGGGGGGCGAACGAGGCGGCCGCTTACTCCCCACGTATGTTGTCCAAAACAAAAGGCGGCGCTCACGCACCGCCATTCTATCTCACATCAAACCCGAATTACTTCGCGTTTAAAAACTCGCCGGCCTCAAGCAGGCTGAACTCGTTATTGTCGGCCTTGTCGACGGCGCGGCCGGCCGAGAAGGGCAGGTTGTTGTCGTTGCCGATGATGATGTGGGTGGCGTCGACGCGATCGACGTTCTCGATCGTCACGAACGGCATGTCGTAGACGCCGTCCTTGGCTCCGGCCTTCTTCTTGTTGTCGGGGTCCTGGATGTTCAGGAGGTCGATATAGCCGATCTTGCGGACGGCCTTGCCGGCATTGGCGTCGTTGAATTCGATCTTGTAGACGCGCTTCAGTTCGGCCGGCGCCTCGAAGCAATCCGGCTTCGGCTGCTTCGGGTCGGCGCAGGCCTTGTCCTTGGTGCCGGCGCCGCTGTCGCGCTCGATGACGAGGGCGGTCGTATCGTCGAGCATGTTGAAGTCGCCGATCGACACGCCCTTGTCCTCGAACGGATAGAGCCAGCTGCGGCCGGTCCACTTCTTCGCGGCGACGTCGAATTCGATGACGCGGATGGCGGTGTGGCCGTCGGCCGTTTCCATCGTGCCGTCATCCTTGTAGATGGCGCCTTCGAGCAGGCCGTAGAGCTTGGCGCCGTCCTTCGACATGGCAAGGCCTTCGAAGCCGCCGGAGCGCTTCAGATTGAAGACCGGCATCTTCGCGGCCGGATTGCCCGGCAGCTGGATCAGCGGATTGTCGGGCGATAGCACCGGCTTGCCGTCGAGCGTGGTCGCAATGACATCGGTCAGGCGGCCCGCCGTGTCGAATTTCAGGATATAGGGGCCGAACTCGTCGCCGAGCCAGAAACCATCGGCAACCGGCTGGATCGATTCGATGTCGAAGTCGGCGCCGGTGAGGTAGCGCGTGTCGGTGCCTTCGAGCACGATCGGGAACGGAGCGATTTTGTTCGGATCGGAGAGGAAGAGGTTCTTGACGACTTCAGCCTTGTTGGCGGCCCAGTCGAACTTCATCTCATGCAGGAACAGCATGGAGTCGGAAGAATTGGCCTTGGAACCGAAGCCGTTGTCGGAGAGCGTCCAGAAGGTGCCGTCGACCATCGTCTTGATGCCCGAGAAACCCTGGATCGGCTGGCCGTCGAACGGAAGCTTCAGGTCGGTCACACGTGCGCCGTCCTTGGCGGGAACGGTGCCGAGCGCTTCGGTGCGCTTGCGGTCCGGCGTCGTGAACTTGCCGGAATGCTTGAGGAAATCGGGGGCGTCGGCCGGAGCCGCAACCATGGTGTTGGCAGGCAGGATCGCCTGGCCGGCGAGCTTGGCCGGGAATTGCTGCTGATCGGCCGAAACGGGGCCGGCAATCAGAATGAAAAGCGATACGGAAGCAAAAAGGACGTTCTTCATAATATCCCCATGGAACGGATGCGAATGGCTTCCGCTTAGCAGGGCTTCCGTGTCAGCGAATTGACGGTTGGGTGAAGCTTTGGTGACGGGGATAAGAGCGTTGCTCAGCCGTGCAGAACGACTGCGGGCGTGTTGAGCACGGTCACCGCCCGCGAGGAAAGCGCCATGACGCCGAGCGCCTGGCCGCGTCCCTTGACGGCATGGATGCCGAGATCGTCGCAGGAGATGTCGTCGGGAAAGGTCATGCGCCGGGCAAGCTCCGCGGAGATCAGCACCTGCCGGTTCAGGCTGCGGCAGAGCGTCTCCAACCGGGCGGTCGTATTCACCGTGTCGCCGAAATAGCTGATCTTGTGGTGGTCGACGCCGACTTCCGCCGTGATGATCTCGCCGCCGTGAAGGGCGGCGCGAAGCTTCGGCACCTGCCCGTAATTTTTCCGCCAGCCGGCGGCATTGGCTTCGATATCGGCGATGATATCGAAGATGCAGCGCACGCAGCGCGCATCCTTGACGCCGCGGGCAAGCGGCCAGGTAATGATCGCCGCATCGCCGACATAGTCGTTGATCATGCCCTTGTGGCGCCGGACCGGCTCGGCAAAAGTCGCAAACAGCGAGCTCAGCAGCTGCTGCGCCCTGAGGTCGCCGTGCTTTTCGGCAAAAGCCGTGGAATCGACGAGATCGATGAACAGGAAGACACGCTCTTCCTTGACCGGATTGCGATAGCGGCTGATGAGCATGCTGATGAATACTTCGCGGCCGAGCAGCTCCCGCACGCGCAGGATGAAGATCAGCGCCGAGCAGACGGCAAGCGCATAGAGGAAGACGTCGAACGGCATGATGACGAGATCGAGGAGCGAGGACGGCTTCAGCACGCCGAGCGAGCGAAGCAGCAGGCCGGCGCAGGCAAAGCCGATGCTCATCAGGATCTCGTAGATCACCAGCTCAGTGATGATGAAGATGAAGGTCGGCAGCTTCTGTATGCGCCGGTAGAGCCCGCGGAACAGCACCTTGCGCTCGAAGGCGATGATCGGCATGCCAATGAAGAGCGCGAAGATCGCGCCGATGATCGGCGTCTGATCGGAGTAGAACATCGAATCATAGACGACGCCGCTCGCCGCCAGGACGAGGACGATCAGGATCCAGTTCTGCGTCGGAGATATTTCCCGCATGCCGCCCCTTCGCTTCGCAATTTCGCCCGGCCATTGTTTCAGCTGGGAAAACAGCGTCAAGCGAATTCGATTTGGTGTCAGAGCGCGACGGTTTCAACCTTCCGGCCGGCGAATCGCAGCCCGATCTGGCCTTGGATCAGCTGCAGCGCCGGCTCGCCGAAAAGATCGCGCCGCCAGCCGTGCAGGGCAGCGACGTCGGCCTTCTCGCCATCAGCGGCGATCTTGTCGAGATCCTCGCTGTTGGCGATCACCTTCGGCGCGACGCCGTGTTTTTCCGAGATCAGCTTCAACAGCACCTTCAACAGCTCGACGGCGGCAGCTGCGCCCTCCGGCGCCTGCGTCTGCCGCGGTACATGCGGCATATCTGCCTTCGGAAGAGCGAGCGCCGCATTGACGGCTTCGACGACCGCCGTGCCGGAGGCCGAGCGCTCCCAGCCTTTCGGAATGGTGCGCAAGCGGCCGAGCGCTTCGGCATCCTTGGGCTGCTGCTGGGCGATCTCATAGATCGCATCGTCCTTCAATACGCGCGAACGCGGCACGTTGCGTGCCCGCGCCTCGCGCTCGCGCCAGGCGGCGACATATTTCAGGATCGCCAGTTCCTGCGGCTTGCGCAGACGCATCTTCAGCCGCTGCCAGGCGTCGTCGGGATGCATGTCGTAGGTTTCGCGCGCCTCGAGAATGTCCATTTCCTCGGAGAGCCAAGACGTGCGGCCTTCGCGATCGAGTTCGGCCTTCAGTGAAAGATAGACGTCGCGCAGATGCGTGACGTCGGCCAGCGCATATTCCAGCTGCTTCTCCGAGAGTGGCCGGCGGCTCCAGTCGGTGAAGCGCGACGACTTGTCGATATGGACGTTCTTGATGCGGCTGACCAGCTGATCATAGGAGACGCTGTCGCCGAAACCGCAGACCATGGCTGCGACCTGCGTGTCGAAGATCGGATGCGGAATGAGATTGCCGCGATTGAAAATGATCTCGATGTCCTGGCGCGCCGCGTGAAAGACCTTCAGCACCTTGGTGTCGGCCATCAGCGCGAAGAAGGGGGCGAGGTCGATGCCCTTGGCAAGCGGATCGACGAGAACCTCCAATGTCGGGCTGGCCATCTGGATCAGGCAGAGCTCCGGCCAGAAGGTCGTCTCACGCAGGAATTCGGTGTCGATGGTAATGAAGTCGGACTTGGCCAGCTCTTTGCAGGCGGCCGCCAAATCGGCGGTGGTTTCGATCATATCAATTCATTCGCAAGGAAAAGGTCGGTTGAACCTTCCTTCTCCTTTCGCTTCGATATGTCAATACAACAGCATAAGCTTCGCGCATTGCTGACGAAGAATCACGTCCAAACTGAGGCAAAGCAATGCTTCAGCTCACTCTGACATAGCTGGTCATGCCCGTCTTCTGATGTTCGATGATGTGGCAATGCAGTACCCAGTCGCCGGGATTGTCGGCGACGAGGGCCAATTGCACCTTCTCGTCCGGCTGGACGAGGTAGGTGTCGGAGACGAGCGGCATCACCTCGCGCGTCGAGGAGGAGATCACCGTGAAGCTCATTCCGTGCAGGTGGATCGGATGGGCGTTCGGCGTGGTGTTCTCCAGATTAAAGATATAGCTCTTGCCGAGCTTCAGTTCCGCCAGCGGCGCCGTCGGGTCGGGGGTGTCGCCCGGCCAGGGCACTTTGTTGATCGCCCAGAAGCTGTAGCCGAGCGTACCGCAGATGCTTTCGACGGCGGCATTTTCCGCGGTGGCGCTCAACACCAGGGGGATCTCTTCGGCGGCGGAAAGATCGGCCTTCAGAACGGGGTTTTCAGCAAGCGGGCCGAGGTCGCCGATATTGCGTTTCAACGACTGTCCGACGGAACGCAGGCTGGCTATCGTCTTCGGCGTAGTGCCGCGGATATCCTCGAGCGTGGCGACGGCGCCTTCGCCGTCCGGCATGCGCACCGCAAGGTCGAGCCGCTGTCCGGGCCCGATCTGCAGGAGGTCGAGGGGAAAGCGTTTCGGCACCGGATTTCCGTCGATGGCGATGACGGTCGCATCGGCGCCCGCCATCTTCAGCGAGAAAATGCGCGTCACGTCGGTGATGGCGATGCGCAGCCGCACCAGCCCCCCGGCCGGCGCGTCATATTGCGGCTCCCGATGCCAGTTGGCGGTGCGCACCGTGCCGTAGGTGCCGCTCTTGGCGGCATCGCGCGGCCGAAAAGGGGCGATGAACTGCCCGTCGCCGCCAAGCCGCCAGTCGCGCAGATTCAGCAGCACCTCGGCATCGAATTCGGGATCGGCCGGGTCCTCGACCACGAGCATGCCGGTCATGCCGTGGCCGATCTGCGTCAGCGTGTTGCAGTGCGGGTGATACCAGAAGGTGCCGGCATCGGGCGGCGTGAAAGCATAGTCGAAGCTGTCGCCGGTGTAGATATAGGGTTGCGTCACGAAGGGCACGCCGTCCATGCGGTTGTCGATGCGCAGCCCATGCCAGTGGATCGTCGTCGGCTCGTCCAGCTGGTTGTTCAGCCGCGCCGCATAGGGCCGCCCCTTCGTCAACCTCAGAACCGGCGCCATGCCGTCGTGACCCCAACTCATGACATCCCGGGTCGGTCCCGCCTCGGTCAGCATGGCCTCGGTCTTCACGGCCGTCAGCAGCCGCGGCTCCGGTGCGGCCGCAGCAAGCCCGAATTTGCCGGCAATGCCCATGCCGACGCCGTAGGCGCCCGCGACGGCGGATGCCTTGAGAAGGTTGCGACGGGTCAGGAAGGGCATGCGGGGCTCCACGATGAGAATGCACCTCCTTTTAAAGTTGACCGACGTCTTCATCAATACGGCAGGCACGGCCAAACTGCCGCAGCATGCGGGCCGCAGCTTCGCCATAAACGCGTGCCAATCGCGCGGCGAGCACGCGCCAAGCCTTGACAAATCGGAGCGTCCATGCGCTTTTCCGCCCGATTTTCTTGTCGGCGCTTGAGGGCCTTTGAACCCTTGCTGCCGTCTTAAGCCACATGCCAGGAATTGAGATCATGCATCGCTATCGCAGCCACACATGCGCCGCCCTCCGCAAGACGGATGTCGGCTCGACCGTCCGTCTCTCCGGCTGGGTCCACCGCGTTCGCGACCATGGCGGCGTTCTGTTCATCGACCTCCGCGACCACTATGGCATCACCCAGGTCGTCGCCGATCCCGACAGCCCGGCCTTCAAGCTGGCCGAGACCGTGCGCGGCGAATGGGTCATCCGCATCGACGGCCTCGTCAAGGCGCGTACAGAAGACACCGTCAACAAGACCATGGCGACCGGCGAGATCGAGCTCTACGCTCAGGAGATCGAGGTGCTCTCCGCCGCCAAGGAATTGCCGCTGCCGGTTTTCGGCGAGCCTGAATACCCTGAAGACGTCCGCCTCAAATACCGCTTCCTCGATCTTCGCCGCGAAACGCTGCACCGGAACATCGTCAAGCGCACCCAGGTCATCTCGGCTATGCGCCGCGAAATGGGCGCTGTCGGCTTCACCGAATATACGACGCCGATCCTGACGGCCTCCTCGCCGGAAGGCGCGCGCGACTTCCTCGTGCCCTCGCGCATTCATCCCGGCACCTTCTATGCGTTGCCGCAGGCGCCGCAGCAGTACAAGCAGCTGCTGATGGTCGCGGGCTTCGACCGCTACTTCCAGATCGCGCCGTGTTTCCGCGACGAGGACCCGCGCGCCGATCGCCTGCCGGGCGAATTCTACCAGCTCGACCTCGAAATGAGCTTCGTCACCCAGGAAGACGTCTGGAACACCATGGGTCCGCTGATGACCCAGATTTTTGAGGAGTTCGCCGAAGGCAAGCCGGTCACCAAGGAATGGCCGCGCATCCCCTATGACGAGGCGATCCGCAAATATGGTACGGACAAGCCGGATCTGCGCAACCCGATCGTCATGGAAGCGGTGACCGAGCATTTCGCCGGCTCCGGCTTCAAAGTCTTCGCCGGCATGATAGCTTCCAACCCGAAGGTTCAAATCTGGGCGATCCCGGCAAAGACCGGCGGCTCGCGCGCCTTCTGCGACCGGATGAACGCCTGGGCTCAGAGCCAGGGCCAGCCCGGCCTCGGCTATATCTTCTGGCGCAGCGAGAACGACAAGCTCGAAGGTGCGGGACCGCTTGCCAAGAACATTGGCGAGGAGCGCACCGAAGCGATCCGCACCCAGCTCGGCCTCGGCGATGGTGACGCCTGCTTCTTCGTCGCCGGCGAGCCGGAAAAATTCTACAAGTTTGCCGGCGAAGCGCGCACCAAGGCCGGCGAGGAACTGAACCTCGTCGACCGCGACCGCTTCGAACTCTGCTGGATCGTCGACTTCCCCTTCTTCGAATGGAACGACGAGGAGAAGAAGGTCGATTTCGCCCACAACCCGTTCTCGATGCCGCAGGGTGGCCTCGATGCGCTGCAGAACCAGGATCCGCTGACGATCAAGGCCTTCCAGTACGACGCCGTCTGCAACGGCTTCGAAATCGCCTCGGGCTCGATCCGCAACCAGTCGCCGGAAACCATGGTCGCCGCCTTCGAGAAGGTCGGCCTCAGCCAGCAGGATGTCGAGGATCGTTTCGGCGGTCTCTACCGCGCCTTCCAGTACGGCGCCCCGCCGCATGGCGGTGCGGCCTTCGGCATCGACCGCATCGTCATGCTGCTCGTCGGCGCCAAGAACCTGCGTGAGATCTCGCTGTTCCCGATGAACCAGCAGGCCCAGGACCTCCTGATGGGCGCGCCGACCCCGGCAACCCCGACGCAGTTGCGCGAGCTCTCGATCCGGCCGATCCCGCCGGTCAAGAAGGACTGATATAACACGCTCCAAAGCGCCGATCGGCCTCCTTATGGCACGGCACCACCGCGCTGCAAGATGAACCTCGGTGGCCAGCCTCGTCCTTCGAGGCCCCTGCGGGGGCACCTCAGGATGAGGCCGGAGAGAGGTCGTCTTCGGAAAGATAAAAGGCCCGGCGGTGCGAACGGCCGGGCCTTTTCGTTGTCAGATCAAAGCGATCAGTCGTTGGCCGAAACCTTGACGCCGAGCACTTGCGGCAGCGTGTTCGGAGCGCCCATGGCGGCACCGACGATCGTCGGGAAGGGCACCGGCTTTTCAGGGGCGGCCTTGACGGTCAGGCTCTTCGGGTCGTCGAGGAACGTGTTGACGGCGGCCGAAACGGCGTTCTGCAGTTCCGGGATGTTGAGCTGCGCCAGCATGATCGGCGTCATCGCCTTCAGCGAATCCGCCATCTGCTTGCCTGATATGTTTTGCTGCGCGCCGGCATAATCGAGCGCCCGCTTGGTGATCGAGGCATCCTCGAAGCGCACCTGTGCGCCTTCGAAGGACAGCTGCTGCATCAGACCCAGCATGGCAAGACCGAGCGCCTGCTGCGCCTGTTCCTTGTTCGGATTGGCTTCGGACTCCTTCATCGCATCCTGCATCGACTTCATGAAGGCCATCGTATAGCCGGAGATCTTGAAGCCGAGGTTGAGCTTGCCGATGTTGGTGAAGTCGAAGCCGATTTCCGAAACGTCGATCGTGCCAGGCCCGAGCTCCCAGGCGCCCTTCATGGTGATGTCGCCCTGGACATGCTGCAGGGCGAGCTTCTCGATCGCATCCTTGCTCTTGGGATCGTCAGTCTTGGTGAGATCGGCCTTCATGCTCTTGAAGGCGCCGTCGAAATCGAAACCGGATTCGTCCTCGCGCAGCGTCAAATTCATGTCGCTTTGAAGCACCGAGAAGACTTCCGTGCCGTCCTTGACCACTTTCAGTGGGCCGGTATGGGCAGTCTCGTAAAGCATCATGCCATCGAGTGTGTCGCCCCCCGGTGTTGCCGGAACGGAAATGCCGCCCAGCGTCAGCTCCTGCGCCGTGACGGTTACGCCGTCTCCCGTCTTGTTGATGTCGGGGAAGGCGGCTTCTTCGATGTAATAGCCGCCATCCTCGTCTTCTTCGACGCCGGACAGGGTGACTTCGCCGATGGGCAGGCTTTCGCCACCGGTCGGCTTAAGCGTAACATTCTTCAACGTCACGGTCGTGCCGTCGATATTGACGCCGTCAGCGGAGATCGTTCCGCCTTGCGCTTCATAGGCGGCATTGATCTTCTTCAAGAGATCGGCGCCATCGAGAGCGAAAGCCGAGCCGGCGAGCGAGAAAAAGGCTGCGCCCGACAGCATCAGCCGCGTTGTCCGGTAAATGTTCATGGGTGATTCCTCTGGTGGCGTGGTGGCGGTTGGAACTCTGCAGTTACGCTACTACGGATTGGGCCCGCTTTATATTTGCGGACTTCTAAATTTCCGTTGAAAGGAACGGCAAACGAAGTCCAAATTGCGGCGAAGGGTTTGTCTCATCCTTTGATGTCAGTCCCAAGACTTCATCCACAGCTGCAATACCCCGGATTCCTTGCCCGCCGGCCTCTTCTGGGCTAGTCAAGACCCATGGGACAAGAGATTTTGCCGCCTTCCGGCGGAGACGACGACAATATCCAACCGGTCGACCTCAAGGCGGCGCTCGAGCAGCGCTATCTTGCCTATGCGCTGTCGACCATCATGCACCGTGCTCTGCCTGACGTGCGCGACGGGCTGAAGCCCGTGCATCGCCGCATTGTCTATGCGATGAACGAGATGGGGCTGAGGCCGACTTCGGCCTTCAGGAAATGCGCCAAGATCGTCGGCGAGGTGATGGGTAATTACCATCCGCACGGCGACCAGTCGATCTACGATGCGCTCGCCCGTCTGGCCCAGGATTTCTCGCAGCGCTACACGCTGGTCAACGGCCAGGGCAATTTCGGCAATATCGATGGCGACAGCCCGGCCGCCATGCGTTACACCGAATCGAAGATGACGGCGGTCTCCGAACTGCTGCTTGAAGGCATCGATCAGGACGCCGTCGACTTCCGCGACACCTATGACGAATCGAATTCCGAGCCGGTCGTCCTTCCCGGCGCCTTCCCGAACCTGCTCGCCAACGGCTCCTCCGGCATCGCCGTCGGCATGGCGACCTCGATCCCGTCGCACAATGCCCATGAGCTTTGCGACGCCGCCCTGCATCTGATCAAGCATCGCGATGCGACCGTCGAAAAGCTTGTCGAATTCATTCCCGGGCCGGATTTTCCGACCGGCGGCATCATCATCGACAGCCGCGACAGCATCATCGAGAGCTACCGCACTGGCCGCGGCGGTTTCCGTGTGCGGGCGAAATGGCAGACCGAGGATCTCGGCCGCGGCGGCTACCAGATCGTCATCACCGAAATTCCCTTCCAGGTGCAGAAATCGCGGCTGATCGAGAAGATCGCCGAGCTGCTGATCGCGCGAAAGCTGCCGCTGCTCGAAGATATCCGCGACGAATCGGCCGAGGACATCCGTGTCGTCCTGGTGCCGAAATCCAGGAGCGTCGATCCGACGATCCTGATGGAATCGATGTTCAAGCTGACGGAGCTCGAAAGCCGCTTCCCCCTCAACATGAACGTTCTGTCCATGGGCCGCATCCCGAAGGTCATGGCGCTGAACGAGGTGCTGAAAGAGTGGCTGGATCACCGCCGCGAGGTTCTGCAGCGCCGCTCGCGCTTCCGTCTGGCCGCGATCGAAAGACGTCTCGAAATCCTCGGCGGCCTTCTGGTCGCCTATTTGAATATCGATGAAGTCATCCGCATCATCCGCGAGGAAGACGAGCCGAAGCCCGTCATGATGGCGCGATGGGATCTGACCGACAATCAGGTCGAGGCGATCCTCAACATGCGGCTGCGCGCCTTGCGCAAGCTGGAAGAATTCGAGATCCGCAAGGAGTTCGACGAGCTCACCAAGGAAAAGAGCGAGATCGAGGCGCTGCTAGCCTCCGACGACAAGCAGTGGCAGACGGTTGCCTGGGAAATCGGCGAAGTGAAGAAGAAATTCGCCAAGGCGACCGAGGTCGGCCGCCGCCGCACCCAGTTCGCCGACGCGCCGGAGACCGACGAGGAAGCAATCCAGCAGGCGATGATCGAGAAGGAACCGATCACCGTCGTCATTTCCGAAAAGGGCTGGATCCGCGCGTTGAAGGGCCATATCGCCGATACGGCGACGCTGACCTTCAAGGAAGGCGACGGCTTGAAGATCGCCTTCCCGGCGCAGACCACGGACAAGATCCTGATCGTTACGACAGGTGGCAAGGCCTTCACGCTCGGCGGCGACAAGCTGCCGGGCGGCCGCGGTCACGGCGAGCCGCTTCGCATCATAGTCGATATGGATAACGACCAGGCGGTGCTGACCGCTTTCGTCCATGATCCCTCTCGCAAGCAGCTGATCGTCTCGACCGCCGGCAACGGCTTCGTCGTTCCGGAGGCCGAGCTGGTCGCCAATACGCGCAAGGGCAAGCAGATCATGAATGTCGCGCTGCCCGAGGAGACGCAACTGCTGGTGCCCGTCAGCGGCGACCATGTCGCCGTCGTCGGCGAAAACCGCAAGCTGCTGGTCTTTCCCTTAGCGCAGGTGCCGGAAATGTCGCGCGGCAAGGGCGTTCGCCTGCAGCGTTACAAGGATGGCGGCATTTCCGACGTCCGCTGCTTTGCGATATCGGACGGCCTCGTCTGGGAAGACAGTGCCGGCCGCACCTTCACGAAGAACAAGGACGAGCTTGCCGAATGGCTGGGCGACCGCGCCAGCGCCGGCCGCACCGTGCCGAAGGGTTTTCCGCGTAGCGGCAAATTTGCCGGGTAGAGCAATTCCTTTTCTGTCTGGAATTGCATGAAAACGAAGAGACGGAGCATTTTCCCGATTGGAACAGAACGGAAATGCTCTGAGCCATAAAAATTCCGTGCCCGACTCTTGGCGGGTGCCGGAACTTCTCTATCTCATTGCTGTTACCCGAAAGAAGAGAAGGCCGGTTCTATGGGCGGATGGAACGGCTGTGGCCCGCGCGCCTGGGAAAGGCGCGCGTGCCTTACCGGAGGAAAATCGATGCCCGCCAGCACCATCAAATTGCATGTCAGCCATACCTACAGAGCGCCGCCCGCTGTCGTGTATGACGCCTGGCTCAACCCCGAAATCGCCCGCCGCTTCCTGTTCGCCACCGATGACGGTCACGTCATCCGCGCCGACATCGATCCGCATGTCGGCGGCCGTTTTTTCATCGTCGACCGCCGCCCGACCGGCGACGCCTTTCACCAGGGTCTGTTCCTGGAGCTGAAGCGTCCGCGGCGCATGGTCTTCAGCTTTTCCGTCGAGGACCACGACCACAATTGCGACCGCGTCGAAATCGACATCGAGCCGCTCGGCGGCGGCAGCCGTCTGACGCTGACCCACGAAATGTGCGCCGAATGGGCCGCACATGAGGAAAAGACCCGGCAAGGCTGGGCGCATGTGCTCGAAGGGCTCGGCAGGGAGCTGGACCAGCAGTTCAAGGCGGCCGGCTGAGAATTATGCTGAAATCGCGAAGGAAGCGCGGCGGCTGACCATATTTACTCCGCAAACGGCCTGCGACTCTTCCTTCGCACCATCCAGCCAGAATGGGCGGCGATCGCCGCCACCAGGATACCGCCGCCGAGGAGTGTCATCGTCGCCGGCATTTCCGCGAAGATCATCCAGACCCAGATCGGCGCGAACACCGTTTCGAGCAGGTAGAACATGCCGACCTCAGGGGCGGAGAGGTAGCGTGGTCCGGTCGCCAGGCACCAGAAGGCGACCGGCATCACGATGGCGCCGTTGAGGAGGATCCACCAGGGGTGGGCGATGGAAAGCCCTGAGGGCAAGGCTTGCGCAAGGCCGAGGACGGCCGGCAGGATGGCGGCAAGCAGCGGCACGAAACCCATTTCCCGCCGCGAGGCACGTCCGACCGTGATGGCTGCGGCCAGAATGAACGCGCTGAGAAGCGCCATGGCGTCGCCGAAGAAATGGCCGCTGGAAAGCCCTTCGCTCACGATCAGTCCGACACCGAGGATCATGAAGAGCATGGTGATCAGCGTTGCGGCCTGTGGCTTCTCCTTAAGAAAAATCCAGGAAAGAAGCGCCCCGAACATCGGGTTGAAAGCGACGATGAAGACGACATTGGCTGTGGCCGTGTTGAAGATGGCAAGCACGAAGGTAAGGGAGGAGAGGCCATAGAGCAGACCGGCGACGAGGCCGGCTCTCCCTGGAACGAGAACCGGCCATTTGCCCGAGGCAAGGCGCATTCCTGCGAGAATGACGAGCGTGGCGAGAACCGTCGCCACGCTGCGTATTCCCAGGATCGACCAGATATCGCCATCGCCAAGGCGCACGAGCGGGATATCCATGGAAAGCGCCAGCCCGCCGATCGCCGTCAGCAGCAGACCCTTCCGATGGTCGGAAAGAGCGGGGGACATTCAGTCCTGATTGCTTTCGCGCATGGAGGAGGGATCGAAACGCTCCCAGCCGCGCGGGGTCAGATGTTCTTGCGGCTGGAAGCGCGTCTTGTAGTCCATTTTCCGCGACCCTTGAACCCAGTAGCCGAGGTAGACATGCGGCAGGCCGAGCGCCTTGGCGCGCCTGATATGGTCGAGAATCATGAAGGTGCCGAGCGAACGCCGCTCGAGCCCCGGATTGAAATAGGAATAGACCATCGACAACCCGTCGCTCATCGTATCGGTCAGAGCAGCGGCAAGCAGCTCGCCCTTCGGCCGCTCTTCCAGTCCGGAGCCTTCCTCGCGCCGGCGGTATTCGACGATTCGCGTATTCACATGCGTGTCTTCCACCATGATCGCATAGTCGAGCACGGTCATGTCGGACATGCCGCCCTGTTGGTGGCGGTAGTCGAGATAGCGTCGGAAGAGCGAATATTGTTCGCTGGAAGGCTGGGCGGTGAACTCGGTGGCGATGACGTCGGAATTGGCGGCAAGCACGCGCTTCATCGATTTCGTCGGCTCGAATTCCTGGGCGAGAATCCGCACGGAAACACAGGCGCGACAGGATTCGCAAGCCGGGCGGTAGGCGATGTTCTGCGAGCGGCGGAAACCGCCTTGTGTCAGGATGTCGTTCATCTCGGCGGCCCGCGGGCCGACCAGATGGGTGAAGACCTTGCGCTCCATCTCATGCGGCAGATACGGACACGCAGCCGGAGCCGTCAGATAAAACTGCGGGGATGGCGTTGTCTGCGTATTCATTTGTCGCGGAAGTTTCCTTGTCGAGACAGTGCCGTTTCCTGACAGCATGACCTAAGAATAGAAAACGTCAACAGCCGGACGATTCCCGTCCTTCATTTCAGTCTTCTAAAGTTAAATATGGAGCGTCCGCAACAGGCGGCAAAGGGAAGGCGGAGACTTTATTTCGTCTCCGCCGCGCTTCAAGCGGTGCGCACCGTCACCGTGCCGACCAAGAGGTCGTGGATCAGGCGGCTGCGTTCGATAAACAGGCCGGCGAGCAGGATGAGCGGCGTCAGCACCGAGTTGAGGATCCAGAACAGCGCCAGATGCACGATCGCCGTCAGGAAATCCATCGGCCGCCCATCGACGCGCACGATCGCGATCCCCATTGCCCGCATGCCGAGCGAGGCCTGGCTCGGTCCGCCGACGGTCAGGCCGAAGTAAATCCCGGCGACGATGACGAAGAGGGCAGGGTAGAGAAGGAAGCCTAGCCCGAGCGTGATGATCGACAGGAAGAACAGCACGATCGCTGCGGGGATCCACAGCAGCGCGACGATGAGGTAGTCGAGGATGAAGGCAAGGACACGGCGGCTCAACACGCCGCTATAGGCGCGCCAGTCCTCCGGTGCGGCAAAAAGCGGATTGGGGTTGTAGCTCATCTCGATCTCCTGCGAAAAAGCGATGCCGCTGATATGGTGTCGGTAGGGCGAAATACAATAATCGCCCGACACTCACCGTTTTCCGAGAATTTTCGCCACCTCGACCGCGAAATAGGTGAGGATGCCGTCACATCCCGCCCGCTTGAACGACAAGAGCGTTTCCAGCATCGCCCGCTCGCCGTCGATCCAGCCATTCATCGCCGCCGCCTTGATCTGGCTATATTCGCCGGAGACCTGATAGGCGAAGGTCGGCAGGCCGAAGGTCTCCTTCATCCGCCAGCAGATGTCGAGATAGGGCAGGCCCGGCTTGACCATCAGCATGTCGGCGCCTTCCTCGACGTCGAGGGCCGCGTCGCGGATCGCCTCGGTGCCGTTGGCGGGGTCGATATAGTAGGTCTTCTTGTCGCCCTTCAGCAGTCCGCCGGTCGAGATCGCCTCGCGATAGGGGCCATAGAAGGCGGAGGCGAATTTCGTCGCATAGCTCATGATGCCGACGTTCTGGTGGCCGGCCGCATCGAGCGCCATGCGGATCGCGCCGATGCGCCCGTCCATCATCTCCGACGGCGCGATGATGTCGGCGCCGGCATCCGCCTGCATCACGGCGGCGCGCGCCACCTGGTCGACCGTCTCGTCATTAACGATCTCGCCGTCTCTCAAGATCCCGTCATGGCCATGGCTGGTGAAGGGGTCGAGCGCCACGTCGGTGATGACGCCGATATTGGGGACCGCCTTCTTGATCGCCGCCGTCGCCTGGTTGATCAGGTTATTGGCTTCCAGGCTGTTCGAGCCGGTCTCGTCGCGCAGTTCCATCTCGATGTTCGGAAAGGTGGCGAGCGCCGGAATGCCGAGACCGGCCGCTTCGCGTGCGGCTTCGACCGCCTTGTCGATGCTCATGCGGTTGACGCCCGGCATGGCCGCGATCGGATCGACGATGCCGGAACCCGGCACGATGAAGATCGGCCAGATAAGGTCGTCGACGGTCAGCCGGTTCTCCTGCACCAGCCGGCGCGTCCAATCCGCCTTGCGGTTGCGCCGCATGCGGCGATGGCCGGTGATGTCGTCGACGAGATGCGTCCTGTCCTGCATGATATCTATCCCCAGCCCATTCCATTTATCGGAGCGCTCATTATCATGGCGCCCGGAAAATCCAAACCGGACGATTGGCCGCGGCGGAAAACACCCTTATGACGATACAACCGGAACCGATGTCTGCGCCATGGAAACCGATAGCCCGACGATCCCGAAGCGCACACTGGCGGATCTCCTCTTCATTCTCTTCCTGAGGCTGGTCGCCCTATCCTGCTTCTGGTTCGGCCTGCAATACTGGGCGATGCTCGTCGGCTATTCGCTGGTCGGCGCCGGCCGCTTCGATCTGTTGAGCCTGCCGTGGAAGGTTGCGAGCACCAGCCTTGCCGTGCTTTTCCCGGTCGCGTCCCTCGGTCTGTGGCTCACCGTCTCCTGGGGGCCGGTCATCTGGGTGCTCGCCGCCGGCGGCCAGGTCCTGATGTATGGCCTGCTGCCGGATATTTTCGGCCCCAACAAGCTGATCATCCTGCTGCATCTCATGGTCGCCGCTGTCTACTGCATTTTCCGCCTGCTGCTGTGGCTGGAAAAGCGCCGGCACCGCCGCCAGGTAAGCGTTGATTTACCCTGAGACAACGTGGGGTTTCCAGTAAGGCTCCGTTAAGCCTGCGGTTTAAGTCGAATTTTATATGTATTCGATAGGGTCTCACTCAAGGCGGGAAGAAAACGACACCGCCAAACAAACAGTGAGGCAGTCAATATGAACACGAAAATCAAGCCGCAGTCGGTATCGAACTTCCGTGACCAGCAGGATCAGGGCATCCGTGATCTTTACATGGAATCCCTTCACCTTGTTGAACGTCTTCACCGCCGTCTTCTCGACGTCATCAAGGACGAGTTCGACCGGCAGGGCCGCAGCGACGTCAACGCCATTCAGGCGCTGCTCCTTTTCAACATCGGCAATTCCGAGCTGACCGCCGGCGAGCTGCGCTCTCGCGGCTACTATCTCGGCTCCAACGTCTCCTACAACGTCAAGAAGCTGGTCGATCTCGGCTTCATCAACCACCAGCGCTCGCGCATCGACCGCCGCTCAGTCCGCATCAGCCTGACCGAAACCGGCCAGGACATCGCCGAGACGGTCGCCAAGCTCTACGAACGCCACATCGCCTCGATCGACAAGGTTGGAGGCATCGGCACCGACGAGTTCACCCAGATGAACAAACTGCTCCAGCGCCTCGACCGCTTCTGGAACAACTCGATCATGTATCGTCTTTAAAATTCCTGACCTCCTTTCAGGGTTGCAGAAAACCGGACGTGTCCCTGCGCGTCCGGTTTTGCCGTTTGCCCGCGTGGCATCTTTGCAACGCAGGGCAGGCAAGCGTTATCGCCTGTATTCAAGCCGTTTTTTAGCCGTTATTAACCGGCACCGTTTAGCCGGTCATGGTTCGTTGCGTCGTGTCTACGGCAGCCGGCGGTCTATCTTCCGAGCCGGTAACACGAATTGGCCATATTGGTGTGGCAGCGGAAGGTTTAACAACCGGCGCTTGAACCGATCGGAAATGTTCAGGCTGCCGCATCGCGTTTCTGTGATGCGATCAGCGGAATTTTTTGATGCGCCGGGACAACGAATGCACAGAGATCTGCGTTACGGCGCAGTGATATCGCAAAGAGCCGCGGCTTTCCTTTATCGCGGCATTCAGTGGTTGGGACTATGTCGAAGAAAAACGGAATTGAAGCTCTCTCGCGCCGCGCTTTCCTGGCGTCGGCGGCAACGGTTGGCGCCGGCGCGCTTGCTGCCGGGCCTGCATTTGCGCAATCGGCGCTCGATGGGCTCCTGAACGCGCCGCGGCGCGGCAACTGGGACGACCAGTTTGACGCCAAGGCGGCTTCGCGTACGGCGACTGCCGTCGTTTCCAACACACCGATCCTCGGGCCGCAATCGGTCGCCAGCGCTCAGCAGGCAATCATGCAGTATCAGCAGATCGCAGCTGCCGGCGGCTGGCCTGAGGTCAACCCCGGTGAACAGCGTCTGCAACTCGGCGTCAGCTCTCCCGCCGTCCAGGCGCTGCGCCAGCGTCTGGCGATCACCGGCGACCTGCCGCGCGAAGCCGGCATGTCGAGCGCCTTCGATTCCTATGTCGACGGCGCTGTCAAGCGCTTCCAGGCGCGTCACGGTCTGCCGGCCGATGGCGTCCTCGGCGAATTCACCCTGAAGGCGATGAACATCCCCGCCGATGTCCGTCTGCAGCAGCTGAACACCAACCTCATCCGTCTGCAGACCTTCCCCGGAGACCTGGGACGCCGTCACCTCATGGTCAATATTCCGGCCGCCTATGTCGAGGCTGTCGAAGACGGCAGTGTCGCGACGCGTCATACCGCGGTTGTCGGCCGCTTGAGCCGCCCGACGCATCTCGTCAATTCGAAGATCTACGAGGTCATTCTCAATCCTTACTGGACGGCGCCGCGCTCGATCGTCGAGAAGGACATCATGCCGCTGATGCGCAAGGATCCGACCTATCTCGAAAAGAACGCCATCCGTCTGCTCGACGGCAAGGGCAACGAAGTCGCCCCCGAGACCGTCGACTGGAACGGCGAGGCACCGAACCTGATGTTCCGTCAGGACCCCGGCAAGACCAACGCCATGGCGTCGACGAAGATCAACTTCTACAACAAGAACGGCGAGTACATGCACGACACGCCGCAGCAGGGCCTGTTCAACAAGCTGATGCGCTTCGAATCCTCGGGCTGCGTCCGCGTCCAGAACGTGCGCGACCTGACGAACTGGCTGTTGCGCGAGACCCCCGGCTGGAGCCGCCAGCAGATGGAGCAGGTGATCGCAAGCGGCGTCAACACGCCGATCAAGCTCGCGGCGGAAGTTCCGGTCTATTTCGTCTACATCTCTGCCTGGGGCATGCCCGACGGCATCGTCCAGTTCCGCGACGACATCTATCAGATGGACGGCAATGCCGAATTGGCGCTCGATACCACGGCTGGCATGGAACAGCCGGTGCAATAAGCGGCGGCCTCTGCATCGCACCCTCGAACCGCGCCTCCCGGCGCGGTTTTTTTATTCCGGCGAGGGCACTTTATCGCGGAGCTGCGATTCATCGGCGCCGCGCTGTCGCAAAATGACTGGAGCGCGCGCTTTGCTCAGCAAATGTCGTTCTTCGTATTGCCCTTGCCACAGGGGAAGGATAATACCTTCGCGCATTCCAGTTGAGGAGCCCGCCCATGACCAATGCTTCCACCGAATCCTTCTTCAATCGCTCGCTTGCGGACGTCGATCCCGAGATTTTCGGCGCGATCGGAAAGGAACTCGGTCGCCAACGGCACGAGATCGAACTGATCGCTTCCGAGAACATCGTCTCCCGCGCCGTGCTGGAAGCTCAGGGCTCCATCATGACCAACAAATATGCCGAGGGTTATCCGGGCAAGCGGTATTACGGCGGCTGCCAGTTCGTTGATATCGCCGAGGAACTGGCGATCGAGCGCGCCAAGAAGCTGTTCGGCGTCAATTTCGCCAACGTCCAGCCGAATTCCGGCTCGCAGATGAACCAGGCCGTGTTCCTGGCGCTGCTGCAGCCCGGCGACACCTTCATGGGCCTCGATCTCAATTCGGGCGGTCACCTGACGCATGGTTCGCCGGTCAACATGTCCGGCAAGTGGTTCAACGTCGTCTCCTACGGTGTGCGCGAAGGCGACAACCTGCTCGACATGGATGACGTCGCCCGCAAGGCCGAACAGCACCGGCCGAAGCTCATCATCGCCGGCGGCACCGCCTATTCCCGCATCTGGGACTGGAAGCGCTTCCGCGAGATCGCCGACTCGGTCGGCGCCTATCTGATGGTCGATATGGCCCACATCGCCGGTCTCGTCGCCGGCGGCCAGCATCCGTCCCCGTTCCCGCATTGCCATGTCGCGACGACGACGACGCACAAGTCGCTTCGCGGCCCGCGCGGCGGCGTGATCCTCACCAATGAAGAGGATCTGGCCAAGAAGTTCAATTCGGCCGTCTTCCCCGGTCTGCAGGGTGGCCCGCTGATGCACATCATCGCCGCCAAGGCGGTCGCCTTCGGCGAGGCGCTGCAGCCGGAGTTCAAGGAATACGCCGCTCAGGTCGTCAAGAACGCCCGGGCGCTTGCCGAAACGCTGATGTCGGGCGGTCTCGACGTCGTCTCCGGCGGCACTGACAACCATCTGATGCTCGTCGACCTGCGCAAGAAGAACGCCACCGGCAAGCGCGCCGAGGCAGCGCTCGGCCGCGCCTATGTCACTTGCAACAAGAACGGCATTCCCTTCGACCCGGAAAAGCCCTTCGTCACCTCGGGCGTGCGCCTCGGCGCGCCGGCCGGCACGACGCGCGGCTTCAAGGAAGCTGAATTCCGCGAAATCGGCAATCTGATCGTCGAGGTTCTCGACGGCCTGAAGGTCGCCAATTCCGACGAAGGCAATGCCGCGGTCGAAGCCGCCGTGCGCGGCAAGGTGGTCAACCTTACAGACCGCTTCCCAATGTATGACTACATGGGGTAAGGAGTAGCGATGCGCTGCCCCTATTGCGGTTCGGAAGATACTCAGGTCAAGGATTCGCGCCCGGCGGAGGACAATACGTCCATCCGCCGGCGGCGTATCTGTCCGGATTGCGGCGGCCGCTTCACGACCTTCGAGCGTGTGCAGTTGCGCGAGTTGATGGTCATCAAGAAGACCGGCCGCAAGGTGCCTTTCGACCGCGACAAGCTGGTGCGCTCCTTCGAAGTGGCGCTGCGCAAACGCCCCGTCGAGCGTGACCGCATCGAGCGCGCCGTCTCCGGCATCGTTCGCCGGCTGGAAAGCTCCGGCGAGACCGAAATCTCCTCCGAGCAGATCGGCCTGCAGGTGTTGGAAGCCATGAAGAGCCTCGACGATGTCGGCTTCGTGCGCTACGCCTCCGTCTATCGGGATTTTTCGCTTGCCGAGGATTTCGAGAAGGTCATTTCCGAAATCAACGCCAAGATCGCCCGCGACCCACTGGACAGGTGAGCCATGAACGTCACGCCGGATGACGAGAGTTTCATGGCGGCGGCGATCCGGCTGTCGCGCCGGCATCTCGGCCGCACCGCCACCAACCCCTCCGTCGGCTGCCTGATCGTCAAGGATGGCGTCATCGTCGGCCAAGCGGTCACCGCCCTTGGCGGCCGCCCGCATGCCGAGCCGCAGGCGCTCGCCGAAGCCGGCGAGGCTGCCCGCGGCGCCACCGCCTATGTGACCCTCGAACCCTGCTCGCATCACGGCAAGACGCCGCCCTGTGCCGAGGCGCTGATCGCCTATGGCGTCGCCCGCGTCGTCATCAGCGTCACCGATCCCGATCCGCGGGTCTCCGGCCGCGGCATTTCCATGCTGCGCGACGCAGGTATCGAGGTGGATGCCGGTGTTCTGGAAGCCGAAGGCCGGCGTTCGCTGGCCGGTTATCTCACCAGTCAGACGAAGAACCGGCCCTATGTGACTCTCAAGCTTGCCGTTTCCGCCGATGGCATGATCGGCCGCGCGGGGGAGGGGCAGGTGGCGATCACCGGCCCGGAGGCTCGCGCCGAGGTGCAGGCGCTGCGGGCCGAAACCGACGCGATCCTGGTCGGCATCGGCACGGCGATATCGGACGATCCGCTGCTGACGGTGCGCACACCCGGCCTGGAGGCGCAGTCGCCGATCCGTATCGTGCTCGATCCGTCTTTGGCGTTGCCGCTGACGAGCAAACTGGTGGGGACGGCGCGAGAGGTGCCGGTCATCGTGGTGGCGAGCGAGCAAGTATGGCCTTTGTCGGCGGATGCGGAGGGGTTACCCCCCTCTGTCCTGCCGGACATCTCCCCCACAACGGGGGAGGTCAGCAAGGAGCGGGATCCGAATTCCCTCGCTCCCGTTAGCAACAAATCGACTTCAGAGAATGTAGGGCAAGGCGCTAGCCCCCAGCCGATCTCCCCACCTGTGGGGGAGATGCCCAGCAGGGCAGAGGGGGGTACCGCACCCACCGACACCGCCGACCTGGACTCCCGCCGCGCCGCACTCGAGGCCGCCGGCGTCGAGATCGTCTATTGCAATCCCTATCACCCCGAAATTCTGCTGCCGGCGCTTGCGACACGCGGGATCTCTTCGCTTCTGGTCGAGGGCGGTGCCAAGACGGCGCGGCTTTTCCTGGAAGCCGGTCTCGTTGACCGCATCCAGCTTTACCAGGCGCCCGTCGTCATCGGCGCGGATGGTATTGAATCGCCGCTTGATGCAACCGACATACCATCCGGTTTCGCCCATATGGGCACGCGTATATTCGGCGCAGATCGCCTGGATGAATATGAAAGAGAGAGTTGATGTTCACCGGAATTGTCACTGATATCGGCAGGATCGAGTCCGTTTCATCGCTAAAGGAGGGCATCAAGCTCCGCGTTGCGACGAGTTACGATCCTGCCACCATCGATATGGGCGCCTCCATCTCCCATTCCGGCATCTGCCTCACCGTGACCGGCCTGCCGCAGGAAGGCAGCAACGGCCGCTGGTTTGAGGTCGAGGCCTGGGAGGAGGCGCTGCGGCTGACAACGATCGACACTTGGCGGGAAGGCAGCCGCATCAACCTCGAGCGGTCGCTGAAGATCGGCGACGAGCTCGGCGGCCACATCGTTTCCGGCCATGTCGACGGCAAGGCGGAAATCCTTTCGGTGACCTCGGAGGGCGACGCCACGCGTTACCGCCTGCGCGCACCCGAACATCTGGCGAAATTCGTCGCCCCCAAGGGGTCGATCGCGCTCGACGGCACCTCGCTGACCGTCAACGCGGTCGATGGCACGGATTTCGACGTCCTGCTCATCCGCCACACGCTCGAAGTGACGACGTGGGGCGAGCGCAAGGCCGGCGATTTCGTCAATTTCGAAGTCGACACCATGGCGCGCTACGCCGCCCGGCTGGCGGAATTTCCCAGCGCCTGAATCGAAACCGCCATCGATTTTCGAAGTTGCGCTACGATTGTCCGATTTGAGCCAATGGCTATCCCTCACCTAGCCCTCTCCCCATAAACGGGGCGAGGGGACGTGCCCTGCAAACTGGGCGAGGGACGGAGACGTTGCGGCATATCCCCTTCGCCCCGCAAGCGGGTCCGAAGGACGGGTCGAGACGCGTGGCTCGACCTCGGTCGGTGTCGGCAGGCGGAGGGGGCTGTCCGCGTCGATTTTCGGTGTTATGCTCCGGGTGGAAAGGGACAGCGCGCCTGGCCGGCCGGAGAGTTCACCAAACCGGGGAGAGCTTCGTCAGATATTGGCCGTAGGCACTCTTGCCGTGCTTCTCGGCGAGTCTGGCGAGGTCTTCCTGCGAGATGTAACCCATGCGCCAGGCGACTTCCTCGGGGCAGGCGATCTTGAAGCCCTGGCGTTTCTCCAGCGTGCTGACGAAACCTGCGGCATCGTGCAGGCTATCAGGTGTGCCGGTGTCGAGCCAGGCGTAGCCCCGGCCCATCAGTTCCACGAAAAGCTGGCCGCGCTCGAGATAGGCGCGGTTGACGTCGGTGATTTCCAATTCGCCGCGCGGCGACGGCTTCAGGTTGGCGGCGATATCGACCACCTGCTGGTCGTAGAAATAGAGGCCGGTCACCGCCCAGTTCGATTTTGGCTCCTTCGGCTTCTCCTCGATCGACAGCGCATTCATCTTTTCGTCAAAGCCGACGACGCCATAGCGTTCCGGATCGGTGACGTGATAGGCGAAGACCGTCGCGCCTTCCCCACGACTCGTGCCGGATTTCATGATTTCCGGCAGTCCGTGTCCGTAGAAGATGTTGTCGCCGAGAACGAGAGCCGAGCTGTCGCCGTGCACGAAGTCGGCGCCGATGATGAAGGCCTGGGCGAGGCCGTCCGGGCTCGGCTGTACGGCATAGGTCAGCGAAATTCCCCATTGTGAGCCGTCGCCGAGAAGGCGCTTGAAGGCTTCGAGGTCGTGGGGCGTCGTGATGATCAGCAACTCCCTGATGCCGGCAAGCATGAGCGTCGTCAGCGGATAGTAGATCATCGGCTTGTCGTAGACCGGCATCAACTGTTTCGAGACGGCCTGCGTGATCGGATGCAGACGCGTGCCCGTGCCGCCTGCGAGAATAATTCCCTTCATGCTTTCTCCTTAAAGACCTTTGTTCAAAAGGTCTTGCATGACGATCGTCATGGACTGCTTCCACTCCGGGAGCCTGATTCCATAGGTTCTGGCGAGCTTGTCGCCGTTGAGACGCGAATTGGCGGGACGCTTTGCCGGTGTCGGATAGTCCGTCGTCGGGATGCGCTCGACGCCGACGTTTCTGCCGCCCGATTTAAGAAGCGCTGCGAATATCTCTTCGGCGAAATCAGCCCAGCTTGCTTCACCGCTGCCGGTGAGGTGAAAGGTGCCGCGGAGCGATGGCGCAGGGTCCGCGGCGATACGGGTCGCGATCGCAAGAATCGCGTCGGCGATGTCGAGTGCCGAGGTCGGGCATCCTGTCTGATCGGCGACGACGCGAAGATGATCGCGCGTCTCGGAAAGCCGCAGCATCGTTTTCAGGAAATTGCCGCCGAACGGCGAATAGACCCAGGCGGTGCGCAAGATGACGTGGTTCGGGTTCGCCGCCGCGACGGCCTTCTCGCCGGCGAGCTTCGAACGCCCATAGACGGAGATCGGCGCCGTCGCATCCTCTTCGCAATAGGCGGAGGCCTTGTCGCCGTTGAAGACATAGTCGGTCGAAATGTGGATGACCGGGACCCCGATCCGCGCGGCAGCCTCGGCAACCGCCCCGGCGCCTGTCGCGTTGACGGAAAAGGCAAGCTCGGCTTCGCTCTCGGCCTTGTCGACCGCCGTATAGGCGGCGGCCGAGACGATCACATCCGGCCGCAGAGCCGAGAAGGCGACTGCAATGCTTGCAGGATCCGAAAGGTCCATTTCCGGGCGGCCGACCGCGATGATTTCGACGCCCGTTTCGGCGCCGCGTCTGAGCAGCGACTGAACGACCTGGCCCTGTTTACCGGTGACGGCAATGCGCATCGCTTATCACCCCTTGAAAACGCCGAGGCGTTCGCCGGAATAGACGGTTTCGCGCAGCGGCCTCCACCACCATTCGTTATCCAAGTACCAGCGCACGGTCTTCTCGATGCCGGTTTCGAAGGTCTCTTGGGCCTTCCAGCCGAGTTCGCTTTCGAGTTTCGAGGCGTCGATCGCATAGCGCGCGTCGTGTCCGGGGCGGTCCGTGACGTTGGTGATCAGACGCGCATGCGGTGCCTTGTCATTGTAGACGCCGTCGAGAATCGCGCAGATGCGATGAACGACATCAATGTTCCTGCGCTCATTGCGGCCGCCCACATTGTATTTTTCGCCGGGGCGCCCTCTTGATGCGATTGTGTAGAGCGCGCGGGCATGGTCCTCGACATAAAGCCAGTCGCGAACATTTGCGCCGTTGCCATAAACCGGAAGAGGCTTACCCTCGAGTGCGTTCAAGATCATCAGCGGAATGAGCTTTTCCGGGAAATGGAACGGGCCGTAATTGTTGGAGCAATTGGAGACGACGACGGGCAGGCCGTAGGTGCGGTGCCAGGCGATCGCCAGATGATCGCTCGCGGCCTTGGAGGCGGAGTAGGGCGAGGACGGATCGTAGGGCGTCGTTTCCTCGAAGAGACCCTCGTCGCCGAGCGAGCCGTAAACCTCGTCCGTCGAGACATGCAGAAAGCGGAAGGCGTTCTTGCGGTGAGCGTCAAGCCCATCCCAATAGTGCCGCGCGGCATCCAGCAGGCTGTATGTGCCGACGATGTTGGTCTGAATGAAATCATCCGCGCCCGAGATCGAGCGGTCGACATGGCTCTCGGCCGCGAGATGCATGGCGACATCAGGGCGGAAGGACGCGAATGCTTCCTGCATCCTGGCGCGGTCGCGGATGTCGGCGCGCAGAAATTGGTAGTTCGGCGCCGCTTCGACGGATTTCAGCGATGCCAGATTGCCGGCATAGGTTAGCGCATCGACATTCAGCACTTCGGCGCCGATCTCGTTGACCAGATGGCGCACCAAAGCCGATCCGATGAAGCCCGCTCCGCCCGTGACCAGTATGCGCATCGTCGATCAATCCTGGGGTTGCTGTACTGAATAGGAAAAAAGGTTTGGCAGATCGGCGAGCCGCGGCAGCGTCTTGTCCTTGTCGGACGATACCATGTCACTCTCGCCGAAGGGCCAGCGAATGCCGATCGCCGGATCGTTCCACGCGATGCCCCGATCATGCTGCGGGCTGTAGGGTGCGGTTACCTTGTAGCTGATGACGCTGTTCGGCTCGATCGTTGCGAATCCGTGTGCGAAGCCGGGCGGTATCCAGAGCTGTTTGCCGGTGTCCGGCGAGAGCTCCTGAGAGAGCCATTTGCCGAAGCTCGGTGATCCCACGCGGATATCGACGACGACATCCATGATCCGGCCGGCAAGGCAGCGCACCAGCTTGCCCTGTGCGAAGGGCGGTATCTGGAAATGCAGCCCCCGGACGGTTCCGGCTTGCGCCGAAAGCGATTCATTGTCCTGGACGAACGTGACGTCGGCCACATTTTCCCGGAACCAGGCATCCTTGAATACTTCGGAGAAGTAGCCCCGGTGATCGCCGAAACGTGGCGGCGTGATTGCAACGATGCCCTCGATGGCGCCGGTCTCAATGTGCATGACTTACCTTTTCTGCGGCCTTCATCAGGCGCCCGCCTTCATAACGCTCATCAGCATCTCCGCTTGCGAGCGGCTCTGGATGGCCGCAAGGCCTTGCGCGGCAATGGCATCGCGCTCATCGGCATCTGCGATCAGCTTGTAGCAGCGCTCGATCATGTCGCCATAGGGCTCGATTGCCAAGCCGCCGATGAAGGGCTGGAGGTCCGGATCGCGGATGTCGCCTTCCGTCAGCACGCAAACGCGATTGGCGAGCAGATAGGAAATGCGCACGATCTCGAAGACGCCACTCGCATAATGATGGATGTTGATGACGATCTTGGAACGGGCAATCGCCGCATCGCGTTCGGCACCATAGACGTTGAAGAGATGCGCGACCTTGAGCCCGCCGTCCGTCAGCGTCTTCAGGATATGGTGGCGACGTTCGTTCATCGAGCCGTAGAAGAGCGCGTCGATATCCTTGACGGCGGCGTGCTGGATCTGGCTCAGGCATCGGCTGTAACCGATTTCGAGCACACCGGCGTGATCGATACCCTTGGCGGCAAGGTTTTCGCGGTTGCGCGGGCTGTAGTCGAGCACCGGCATCGCCCTCAGGATCGACACATAGCGCGAATTGATCCAGCTGCTTTCTTCAGACACTTGCTCGAGGTTGATGAGAACGCTGTCCTGCGGCAGGTGACCGACGATTTCGGCCGGAAGCAGGTTGCCGCCATAAATGATCGGCGCACGGCCCGCGAACTCGTTCATGTCCCTGATGATCGGTGCCGAACCGCCGAGTTCCTCGAAGGCGCCCTGCAGACCGAGCGCGACTTCGTCGAAGGCGTGGCTGTGATTGTAGTTTTCGGGCGTCACGATCCAGATGCAATGGCGATCCTTGTGGGCCTGCCATCCGCCGGCAAAGGGCTGCAATGCATTGCGAGGCGGCTGCTCGATCTTCGGCGCGGCCGGTATAGCGGGCCTTTCCGTTCGTGCCGGCTGCTGTGGGCCTGGAGAGGCGCCTGAAGCGTGCGGAGCATAGGCGCGCATCAATTCGCGGCCGCCGATGAATTGGCCGCGCGGCATCCAGCCGGGCGGATCATCAGCCCCCCAGATCAGATGCGGCTGCTTGATGAGTGGTTGGCGGCCTTCCTGCCACTTTGTCAGGAGAGCCTCATCACGGCTCCTGAGAAAGGCTTCCTTGGCGGCGAAGAGGCCATGCAGAATCCGGCCGAGGCGGACGCCGAACTTCCACTCGAAATCGGCAGGCGCCGGCACGAAGGCGGCGATCTTCAATCCTGTGGCTGCAGCCTGCTGGACATAGAGCCCGAGCAGGCGCTCGATCACGAAGGGGCGCATCGTCGCGTTAGCGTCGCGTGAATATTGCGCTGAACCGGCATAGGCAATGCCCGCCGGCGTGCCGCGGCGCGCTTCATTTTCCAGCGATTCCAGAATGCGTTCGCAGAAGGCGAAGTATCCAGACCAGAACTTTTTATTGCCGCAGAAATAGTTGCAGAACATAAAGGCGGTTTTGTCTTGCGGCGGCGCGATCGGGTAGCCAAGCTGCTGGATATGCAGGAAGATCGGCTCCATGCCGGGATGGCCGCCAAGCAGCGAATGCTCCCAGACGTTGCTGTAGATGGCGGCGTGGCCGATCAGCGGATTGTAGAGATAGGCATCCGCACCTTCCGCCCTGGCCTTTTCCGCCTCGGTGACGAAGGATGGGAAGTCTGTGACGGATTTTACCTCGAATTTGCTGGACAGCAGTCCCCAGAATACATCCTCGCCGAGGCCGATCGCCTCGTGATGCGCATGCAGGGTACGAAAGAGCTCGTATTCGCGGGTCGCAGCCTGCGTATTGAACGAGATGTCGAGCGGCACGGCAGCCGCGTCGAGTTGGCTGCGCTGCGAAGGATCGAGATAAGGCTGGTAGACGATGACTGATCCGGTGCGGGCGGCTTTTTCCGTCAGAAGCGCCAGATCAGGAAGGCCGGCAGGCAAAGAAGAAATGGACTGATTTATTGTCAAGGTATCGTCCTTCGCGAATGGCTTCCGTCTGCTTGGCAATCCGCAGAACGGCAATTCGAGCCTGTTTGGTGGCTACTATTGGAAGTGAAGCTTGCGCCACGCTGTTTGCAAAACATTCGCTGCTCAGCCTGGAGGGATTGCAGCAGCCCGACTTGTCCGTGGTCAGTTTTCTCCAGCTGGCTTGGTCGGCTCAGCCGCTTCTGCTGCCGGTATCGCGGTGGGTCGCGATGTTGTGTTCGGAGTTGGGCTGCCTCGGTTTATACGCCGCTTCGATAGACCCCATCATCCGAAACGGTCACGATATCGCCGAACAAGGACCCGGGTAGGCTATTGCCATAGAGTTCGGCTAAACGCTTGATGAGAAGGTAGCTTCCCAGACGCTCCTGGCAAAATGAGATCGCGCGCTTCTGCACGGGATCTTCGGCCTGAAATGGTTGATAGCGTTTGGCAAATTCAAAAGATGGCGCCACCAGGCGGACAAAAGTGTCTAGCCACCAGTCCGTCGGATACGTGCCGAGTTCGATGCCTCCAGGGACAAAGTTGCCGGAATTGAAAAAATTCATAGCTTCGGCTTGCGTTAAGGCATTTGTTTCGATTGCGGACGCCGTATATCTGAGGAAGTCAACAATATTGTGGAATCGCGCATAGTGTTGTGAGATGTTCTGGAGATTCAGAGGGCGAGGTAGAAAGAAACTTTCTAAAAAAAACGCCGGATTCTCCGGTCTTGTGATTTCTGTTTCTTCTGAGGTCGCTGTGTTCATCCCGGGATATTCGGGATTCGGTGTTCCGATTCTTTGTCGTGTTAAATATTTTCGATATTGCCAGATGGTAATGTTGCGAGGTTTTACTGGCTCTTCCGAAACCACTTTTGCGATCGCTATCGTCCCCAGCGATCCTGACAGTTTCGCGTGAAGTTCCTCCGGCTCGCTGAAAAAATCATAACCGGCGATAACATCCATCCCCCTGTTGTCCAAAGGCGGTTTGGAATTGAGCCATATGATTTTCGAGCCCTCCGGAGGAGGGTAGCTCGGCAAATCCTTATGGCAAACAATGAAAATGGTCATATCTGTAATCAGCCTCTTGTGGATGGGGAGTTTCTGCCGGCTGCAATTACCACGCTGCTCGCCCGTCATTGCCTCCTGTCAGCGTGAGGGGTGCGAAGGTATCTGCCTTGGGGATGTTTCTATAGCGCGTTCCTTGCGCGTAGCAGGTGCGAAGCCGGATCTATCCGGGAATGAAGTCGGGTGCCGCAAGCCGAAGCGCGTCGACATTCTTTTGCTTGAGCCTACTGTCGCCATCGGCGATATCGGCACGTGTCAACAAGACCGCAATAGCGGTCGGTCTCCTCCCATATCGACGGGCGCTGGGCAACCCGCTCGACGAAATTCCCTAACGCGAAAACTGAATGACTTCGCCATTATACTGCGCGCGCGCCGTCTCGCGGAAGCCGAGCTTGGCTGCGACCCTGAGCGACGCCACGTTCTCGGGGCTGATGATGCAGCTCATTGCCTTTCCCGGAAAACGCGCTGCCGCCCAGCCGATCAGGGCTGTCAGCGCCTCGGTGGCATAACCGCGGCCCTGGGCCGCCGGCATCAGCGCCCAGCCGACCTCCATCGTTCCTTCGATTGACGGCTTCATTTCGCGGCGGGCTTCGAGAAATCCGGCTTCGCCGATGAACCGGCCGCTTGCCTTTTCCTCGATCGCAAGAAAGCCGAAGCCCATATGATGCCACATGCCGGCAATGCGCAGCATGCGGCTCCAGCTTTGCTCGCGCGTTGAAGGCGCGCCGGTGATGAAGCGAACGACATCCTCGTCCGCCCACAACGCCGCATGCGCTTCGAAATCGTCGAAGTGGTGAGGGCGAAGCGTCAACCGCTGCGTTTCGAGCGTGGGGATGTCGGTCACATCAGGCCTCCGGGAGCTGCGCCGTCACGCGCCGGGCTCGCCGTCCCAATAGTCGAGGTCGCTTTCCGCGCGTCCCATATGCCGGAATCGCCCGGGCCTTGCGCCATCTCTGTTGGTCTTGGCGAGAAACTTTCCGGAATCGGGATATTCGACGATCTCGGTCTTCGCCATCGTCGAGATGCCGAGATAGACGAGGGTCGCCGTGCCGGTGTTGATGATCTGGTGCGCCGTTTCAGGCCCGCCGGCCGGCGCGCCGAGCACGTCGCCGGCTTTGATCGCATGGCGCTCGTCGCCGAAGCGGTATTCGCCGGTGCCCGCGATCACGTAGAAAAGCTCGTCTTCGACATGGTGATTGTGGAAGGGGCAGCTCGATTTGCCCGACGGCACTTCATTATAGCTGATGCCGAGACCGGCCAGACCAAGACGTGCGCCGAACGAGGCGTCAGCGCCTTCGTAGAACTCGCCCTGTTTCCAGTGATCGAGCGCGAGATCGGCGATATTGAGCACCGCTTTCGGTTCTGTCGCCATGATGTCCTCCTGTTGCAGGAAGAGAAGCTATCATCTTGGCGGAAAATTCAATGCCCGTCTGCGCTGATCCGGGAAATCCCCGGCATGGGCGGAGAGGAGACCGCCGCCCATGCCTCGGGCGCCGCGCTTCGGGCGGAACGCGCCGGGACGCTCTATCGTTGGCGATGCGCTGGAACCTCAGCGGACGTAGAACGTCAGGCTTCCGTCAGCCGCCTGTTCGGCATTGACGATGTTGCGGACGTCGACGCCTTCATGGTTGAGCCGACGGGCAAGCGACCGGTTGGCGTCGATCGAAGCCTGGATGCCCCGGATGGCCTGGCCGGAGCGTTCCGGCGCCGAGCGCGGGCCTGTCGTCTCGTCATCGAGATTGCGCCAATTATGGACCTGCTCGACGTTGAAGTCATTGCCCTGGAAGGTCCTGAGCGTCTGCTCGATGCCGTGGGCGGTGTTCATCCCAAGACTTTCGGCCCGGCTGGCGCCGGCAAATGCAAGCGAGGAGAGGGCGGCGGCGAGGGTGATTGTGACAACGCGGTTCATGATTGTATCCTTTCATCTGCTTTGACGGTCGGCTGTCTTTGCAGGGGATCGTCTCGTCACGACATGGAATTGGCGTTGCCCTCTTCGCGATTCAATGGACTAAGCCACTGAAAATCCATTAAAAATTCTTCATGAAAATTGCCTTCGAATTGCCGTTTTCCAGGCGTCCGGGGAAACTGGTTTGAAAGGCCTGCTCAGCTGTGCAGCTATCCCTTTGCCGATATTTCGTCTTTGGCGTTGCGGCATCGGGCGAAAGTGCTTGCCATTCTGATGAAGGCATGTTTTGACCGCGGCCTGCCGAGTGGAAAACGCCCCATAAACCGAAGGTGAACCATGCCGAGAGAGACCGCTCCCCATATTTTGATCGTTGAGGCCCGCTTCTACGACGACATGGCCGATGCCCTGCTCGAAGGCGCGACCTTCGCATTGCAAGAGGCCGGCGCCACCTTTGAGGTCGTCACCGTTCCCGGCGCGCTGGAAATTCCGGCAGCGATTGCCATGTCGCTCGATGGAGACGACAATGGCGGCACGCATTATGACGGCTATGTCGCCCTCGGCATGGTCATCCGCGGCGAGACCTATCACTTCGATATCGTGTCGAACGAATCCTCGCGCGCTTTGATGGATCTCGCGGTCAGCGAGTCCCTTGCCATCGGCAACGGCATCCTGACCGTGGAAAATGACGAACAGGCCTGGGCGCGCGCGCGCCGCTCGGACAAGGACAAGGGCGGATTTGCCGCTCGCGCAGCTCTGACGATGATCGAGCTGAAGCAGAAACTGGGTGCATGAAGAATGAGTGACGACAAGACGGAACGGCCGGTCAAGACTGCGAACCAGCGGGGCGCTGCCCGTCTTGCTGCCGTTCAGGCGCTTTATCAGATGGATGTCGGCGGCACGGGCGTTCTGGAAATCGTCGCTGAATACGAGGCGCATCGCCTCGGCCAGGAAATCGACGGCGCGACCTACCTGAAGGCCGATGCCGGCTGGTTCCGCTCCATCGTCTCCGGCGTGGTGCGTGATCAGGTCCGCCTCGATCCGCTGATCGCTGCAGCGCTGCAGGATGATTGGGCTCTGTCGCGGCTTGACAGCACCGTGCGCGCTATCCTGCGCGCCGGCGTCTTCGAACTCCTTGACCGCAAGGACGTTCCGGTGGCGGTCATCGTCACCGAATATGTCGAGATCGCACAGGCGTTTTTCGAGGACGACGAGCCGAAGCTCGTCAACGCCGTGCTCGACCGCATCGCCAAGCAGGTCCGCGGCGAGGCGAAGAAATAGGTTCTTAGCCGCCAAACAATCTCCCTTCGTCTTTCTTCTCAGCGTAACGGTTTTCGCCCGTTGCGGTCTTGACGCCACGTGATCGACCACGCAATCTCCGCACCGCTTAGCTGTGGCATTTCTGTGGAGAGGAAGGCGAGTCGGCGGCGTATCTGCCGGAGGAGGAGTGAACTCCGGCCTATGGGAGGAAAGAGCGAAATGACCATTCTTTTATGCGTAATTGCATGCGGTCTGCTCTCGGTGGTCTATGCCGCCTGGGCAACCCGGTCGGTGCTTGCCGCCGATCAGGGAAACAGCCGGATGCAGGAGATCGCGGGCTATATCCGCGAAGGCGCTCAGGCCTATCTGACGCGCCAGTATCGCACCATTGCCCTCGTCGGCGTCGTTGTCTTCATCGCAGCCTGGCTGCTTCTTTCCGCCACGGCCGCCATCGGCTTCCTGATCGGCGCCGTGCTGTCAGGTGCTGCCGGTTTCATCGGCATGCACGTCTCCGTCCGCGCCAACGTGCGCACCGCGCAGGCCGCGTCTGCCAGCCTCTCCGCCGGCCTCGACATCGCTTTCAAGTCGGGTGCGATCACCGGCATGCTGGTGGCGGGCCTCGCGCTGCTCGGCGTCTCCATCTACTACACTATTCTGACCGTCGGCCTCGGCCATGAGAGCGGCTCGCGCGACGTCATCGATTCGCTGGTGGCGCTCGGCTTCGGCGCTTCGCTGATCTCGATCTTCGCCCGTCTCGGCGGCGGCATCTTCACCAAGGGCGCCGATGTCGGCGGCGACCTCGTCGGCAAGGTCGAAGCCGGCATTCCCGAGGACGATCCGCGCAACCCGGCGACGATTGCCGATAACGTCGGCGACAATGTTGGCGACTGCGCCGGCATGGCCGCCGACCTCTTCGAGACCTATGCGGTCTCCGTCGTCGCCACCATGGTTCTCGCTGCGATCTTCTTTGCAGGCGCGCCGATCCTCCAGTCGGCGATGATCTATCCGCTGGCGATCTGCGCCGTCTGCATCATCACATCGATTGTCGGCACTTTCTTCGTTAAGCTCGGTGCGAACGGCTCGATCATGGGCGCTCTCTACAAGGGCCTCATCGTCACCGGCCTGCTGTCGATCGTCGGACTTGGTGCTGCCACCTCGCTCACCATCGGCTGGGGATCGATCGGCTCCGTCGGAGGCACCGATATATCAGGCGCGAACCTCTTCTTCTGTGGCATCATCGGTCTTGTCGTCACCGCGCTGATCGTGGTTATCACTGAATATTATACTGGCACCGGCAAGCGTCCGGTCGTCTCGATCGCCCAGGCCTCGGTCACCGGTCACGGCACCAATGTCATCCAGGGCCTGGCCGTCTCACTGGAATCGACGGCACTGCCAGCAATCGTCATCGTTGGCGGCATTCTCGCCACCTACCAGCTCGGTGGACTGTTCGGCACCGGCATTGCGGTCACGGCGATGCTCGGCATCGCGGGAATGATCGTCGCACTCGATGCGTTCGGACCGGTGACGGACAATGCCGGCGGTATCGCCGAAATGGCGCATCTGCCGCCGGAGGTGCGTAAGTCCACCGATGCGCTCGATGCCGTCGGCAATACCACCAAGGCCGTCACCAAGGGTTATGCCATCGGCTCCGCCGGTCTCGGCGCCCTGGTTCTCTTCGCGGCCTATTCCTACGACCTCAAATATTTTGCGGCGAATGGCGACAAATTCCCTTATTTCGCCGGCATCGGCGAAATTTCCTTTGATCTTTCCAACCCTTACGTGGTGGCGGGATTGATCTTCGGAGGTCTCATTCCCTATCTCTTCGGCGGCATCGCCATGACAGCCGTCGGCCGCGCCGCCGGCTCGATCGTCGAGGAGGTGCGCCGCCAGTTCAAGATGAAGCCGGGCATCATGCAGGGCACGGAAAAGCCGGATTACGGCAAGGCCGTCGACCTTCTGACCAAGGCGGCTATCCGTGAGATGATCGTGCCGTCGCTGTTGCCGGTGCTGGCGCCCATCGTCGTCTATTTCGGCGTGCTTCTGATCTCCGGCTCCAAGGCCTCCGCCTTTGCCGCCCTCGGCGCATCGCTGCTCGGCGTCATTATCAACGGCCTCTTCGTCGCCATCTCGATGACATCAGGCGGCGGCGCCTGGGACAATGCCAAGAAGAGTTTCGAGGACGGCTTCGTCGACAAGGACGGCGTACGTCACATGAAGGGTTCGGATGCGCACAAGGCCTCCGTTACCGGCGATACCGTCGGCGATCCCTACAAGGACACCGCCGGCCCCGCCGTCAACCCGGCGATCAAGATCACCAATATCGTGGCGCTGCTGCTGCTCGCCGTTCTCGCCGGTTGATGGCTGCAACAGCGGCTGGCAGCCCTTCACCCTAACCCTCTCCCCGCAAAAACGGGGAGAGGGGACGTGCCATGCGAGACGTTGGTAAGGGACGGAAAGAGTGCAACTATCGCCCTTCGCCCCGGAAGCGGAGGGCGGGTCGATACCCGTGGCTCGGTCCCGCTCGGTACCGGCAGGCGGATGAGGGGCCGTGTCTGCAATCTCCTGGGCCGAGATGCCAGGTAAAAGATGTCAACAAAAAAACCCGCCGGAGCGATCCGGCGGGTTTTGTCGTTGAAGCTTGTCCGATCAGCGCAGGCTGCTCGGATTCTGCGGTGTGCCGCCAGCGCCGCCGCCGAACAGGCTGCGGGCTGCGCTCGCGGCGCTGCCGCCGGAAAGCATCTGCTGCAGGAAAGTGAGTTCCTTGCCGCCGGTCGGCGTGACGCGCCCGATCGTGTCGAACACCTTGCCGTCCTGCAGCGTATAATTGGCGCGACGGCTGACGACACCGTCCTTGTCGAAATAGATCGCCAGAACGCTCTGATCGACGACCTTCAGCTTCTGGAAGGCGACCGAACGCGTGCGCCGCTGCGAGATGTAATAGAAGACTTCGCCGTCGAAGGTCGCCGTAGTCGACGGGGTGCCGAGCGAAAGCAGCGCCTGCTCGCGGCTCGAGCCTTCTGGAACGAGGTTCAGCGACTGTTGGTCGGCGACATAGCCGCCATTGAGCACGGTGCCGGTCTGGCAGCCCGAAAGAGCAGTGGTTGAGGCGATTATGAAGGCAATGGCCGCGCTGCTGAAGAACTTCATGTCAGACTTGAAATACCGTTTCTTCAACGACATCTACTCCCTTGAGTGTCGATAGCAGCCGTTTGGGCCTTGCACGCTTCCTCCTGCAAAACCATTGTGGCCATTCCGGGTCGAATGTCCCGAATTTGTTTCCCAACGCCTCGAAGGCGTCGTCCCGAAACTGGCTACGATCGGCATTGCAATTCGCGCCTGCTTCGGTAAACCAGCTTTCGAAATCATGCAACAAGGCCAGACGCCAGCCTGCGTGAAGATTGAGGCATTTCCGGAAAAAACAATGATCTTCGGTCTCTTCCGCAAGAAAAACAACAATCAGGCGATCGTCGACAGGCAATATGCGGCGCTGACGGCCGCCGCGCGCATGCCGGAACTTTATGAGCGGCTCAATGTGCCGGACACGGTCATGGGCCGTTTCGAAATGCTGTCGATCGTGATGATTCTGTATTTTCGCCGCACGCGTGCCTCTGCTGTCAGCGGCCAGGAGATCGCCCAGGAGATCGTCGACGCCTTTTTCCAGGACATCGACTATTCGATCCGCGAACTCGGCATTGGTGACAACAGCGTGCCGAAACGCATGAAGAAGCTCGCCGGCATGTTCTACGGCCGGCTCGAAGCCTATTCGAAGGCGATGGATGCGGGCGATCGCGAAGCGCTTGCGCTCGCCCTCCAGCGCAATATTTACCCCGAAAGCCCGGCGCCGGCCGATATGTCCGGCCTTGCCGGCTGGATGGTGGCGGCAGAAGCCCATCTGTCCGCCGTTCCGGAAGAGATGATTGCCGGCGGCTCGGCAACGCTGCCGCCGGTCGCCTGAAGGAGGAAATAATGAAGAACGATCGGGACGATGTTCCCTTCTCCTATCACGTCAAGGTCGGCCATATCTCCGCCAACCCCGTCGAGGTCCATATCGAGGCCGACGCCAGCGAATTGAAGGCGCTCGCCGAGGCCTGGAACGTCGTCTCCGTCGAGGCTCTGAGCGCCGATCTGCAGATTGGCCGCTGGAAGCGCGACGGCGTGCGCGTCAAGGGCCGCGTGCAGGCGAAGATCGTCCAGTCCTGCGTCGTGACGCTCGAACCGGTCGAAGCCACCATCGACGAAAACTTCGAGCAGATTTTCGTGCCTGAAGGTTCCAAGCTTGCCCGCCAGCCCGGCAATGACGCCGGTGAAATACTGCTCGATCCAGACGGTCCTGATCTGCCCGAGACCTTTGTCGGCGATACGATCGATGCCGGCGAGGTGGTCGCGGAATTCGCCGCTCTTGCGATCGACCCCTATCCGCGCAAAGAGGGCGTCGAGTTCGAAGGTCATATCGAAGATAGCGGCGAGAACGATAAAAAGCCCTCCGCTTTCGCGGTTCTCAAGGACTGGAAAAAGGACTGAAGCCTCGCTGGCATTTGACACAATTCAGTTGTATGCGACGCCAAAACCAGTATTTTGGCCGAAATTTCGCCCCTCGGCGGAAAGAAGGATCAGGGACGCGTGATCAGAATATCTCTCGACCTCATGGGTGGCGACTTTGGTCCCCAGGTTGTCATCCCCGGCGCTGCCAAGGCGCTGGATCGGCATCCGGATATTTCTTTCGTTTTTTACGGGCTTAAGGAACAGTGCGATCCTGTTCTCGCCAAATTTCCGAAACTTAAGGAAAAATCGGTCTTTCACGATTGCGAGCTTGCGGTCAGCATGGAAGAGAAGCCGAGCCAGGCGCTGCGCCGTGGCCGCTATGTCTCCACCATGTGGCGTTCGATCGAAGCGGTGAAAACGGGCGATGCCGATGTCGCGGTCTCGGCCGGCAATACCGGGGCGCTGATGGCGATGGCGAAGTTCTGTCTTCGCACCATGGCCAATATCGAGCGCCCGGCGATCGCGGCGATCTGGCCGACGCTGAAGGGTGAGAGCATCGTGCTCGATGTCGGCGCGACGATCGGCGCCGATGCGCAGCAGCTGATGGATTTCGCCCTGATGGGCGGCGCCATGGCGCGCGCGCTTTTCGAGATCGAACGCCCGACGATCGGCCTTCTGAACGTCGGCGTCGAAGAGGTGAAAGGCCAGGAAGAGGTCAAGGAGGCCGGTAGGCTGTTGCGCGAGGCGAATATCGATTCGCTCGAATATTCCGGCTTCGTCGAGGGCAACGATCTCGGCAAGGGCACCGTCGACGTCGTCGTCACCGAAGGCTTCTCCGGCAATATTGCGCTCAAGACCGCCGAAGGCACGGCCAAGCAGATCGCCGAATATCTGCGTGCGGCCATGTCGCGCACGCTGCTCGCCCGCATCGGCTACCTCTTCGCCAAAGGCGCCTTCGACATGCTTCGCGAGAAACTCGATCCGAGCAAGGTCAACGGCGGCGTGTTTCTCGGCCTGAACGGCATCGTCATCAAGAGCCATGGCGGCGCCAATGCCGAAGGCATCGCCGCCGCGATCGAGGTCGGCTACGACATGGCCAAGAACGGCCTCAATCAGAAAATAGAAAACGATCTTAAGAAATATCATGCCAAGCGCCTGCCCCCGATGGGCCCGGAAGCGGCATGAGCGATGGGGTTCAATCGAATATGATCCGTTCAGTGGTTCGCGGATTCGGAGCCGCACTTCCGAAGCGCGTGATGACCAATCAAGATATGGAAGCCATCGTCGATACGTCGGACGAATGGATCGTCCAGCGCACCGGCATCCGCCAGCGTTACGTGGCCGGCGACGACGAGACGACGGCCTCGCTCGGCGAGGCGGCCGCGCGTGCGGCGCTCGAAAATGGCGGCCTGACGCCCGCCGACATCGATCTCATCATCTGCGCCACCTCGACGCCCGACAACACGTTTCCCGCGACCTCGGTCAACATCCAGAACCGTCTCGGCATGCGCCACGGCTTCGCCTTTGACGTTCAGGCCGTCTGCACCGGTTTCGTCTATGCGGTGACGACTGCGGACGCCTATATCCGCGGCGGCCTTGCAAAACGCGTGCTGGTGATCGGCGCCGAGACTTTTTCGCGCATTCTCGACTGGAATGACCGCACGACCTGCGTGCTCTTCGGCGACGGCGCCGGCGCAATCGTGCTGGAGGCGGCCGAAGGCGAGGGGACGTCTGCTGACCGCGGCGTGTTGACCGCGCATCTGCGTTCGGACGGTTCGCACAAGGACAAACTTTATGTCGACGGCGGACCGTCGACGACGGGCAGCGTCGGCAAGCTGCGCATGGAAGGCCGCGAGGTTTTCAAATACGCCGTCGGCATGATCACCGATGTCATCCAGGCTGCATTCGATTCGACCGGCACCACCGCCGAAGATCTTGACTGGCTGGTGCCGCACCAGGCCAATCGACGCATCATCGACGGTTCGGCGAAGAAGCTGAACATCGATGCGGAAAAGGTCGTCGTCACGGTCGATCTGCACGGCAATACCTCGGCCGCCTCGATCCCGCTCGCGCTTGCGACCGCTGCCGGCGACGGCCGCATCAAGAAGGGTGACCTGGTGATGCTCGAAGCGATGGGCGGCGGCTTTACCTGGGGCGCCGTTCTGTTGCGCTGGTAAGTGCAAATCCAAAAAAACTGGCGGCGAACAAGAGCTTGACCGTGAGGCGCAAGACAAATACTCTTCGAACGCTTTCACAAAATAATTTGTAATGGGCGGGGACCATGACCGGAAAAACAGTGACGCGAGCAGACCTGGCGGAATCCGTTTTCCGAAAGGTTGGGCTTTCCCGGACAGAATCCGCCGAACTTGTCGAAACCGTCATCGACGAAATCTGCAACGCCATCGTGCGTGGTGAAACCGTCAAGCTTTCTTCCTTCGCCACCTTTCAGGTTCGCGACAAGAACGAGCGGATCGGCCGCAATCCGAAGACCGGCGAGGAGGTTCCGATCTCTCCCCGCCGGGTCATGACCTTCAAGGCATCGAACGTGCTGAAGACGCGCATCCTCAAGGCGCATGTCGCTCGCAAGGTCAAGCTGAAGCCGCAGAATCCGGCTCTCTGATATCGGTCTTCCGCCTGCTCGGAACGGCTTTTTTCTCCCGCATCATCCATCGCCTGTGCGCAACGTCGACACATGACTTGAATTGTCGGCGCCAAACCTTTGAAATATGGTGAGTCGCCGTTGGATCGAGCCTGCGAGGTTGCGTAGCAGTATGACGTTGGACAAGAGCCCCGATGCCTTTCGCACCATCAGCGAAGTCGCAGACGATCTTGATCTGCCGCAGCATGTGCTGCGCTTCTGGGAAACGCGGTTTCCCCAGATAAAGCCGATGAAACGCGGCGGTGGCCGTCGCTACTACCGGCCGGAGGATGTCGACCTTCTCAAGGGCATCCGGCATTTGCTCTATGATCACGGCTATACGATCAAGGGCGTGCAGAAGCTTCTGAAGACCAACGGCAACAAGTTCGTCATATCGGTCGGCCATGGCGATCTCGCCAGCGTCGAGGCGCTTGCCTCGGGCGTGCAGGAGACGGGATCGGGCGAGCCGCGCGTCGGCATGGCCGAGGAGGACCAGATTGTCGGCCGCGCCAAGCCGCCCATCACCCGCCGGTTCTTCAACTTCGTCGCCGGAGACGACGATCAGCCGGAAGTCTCGATCGGCAAGTCGAGCATCGGCAAGGAAGACAGGGCGCTGCTGCAGGAGGCGCTTTACGACCTCCTCGAATGCAAGCGTCTGCTCGATCAGGTGCGTTGAGGAAACACGCCTCAGGCTTCGGCAAGCAGCTTCATGGCCTGTTCGAGCTCGCTGAGCTGGAAAGGTTTGCGCAGCACCGGCAGCGTGCTTGGGGTGCTGCCTTCCGGTGCACTGCCATAGCCCGTCGCATAGAGATAGGGCTTGCCGCGCTCGTCGAGCAGCTTTGCGACCGGCAGCGAACTCCGGCCGGCAAGTGAGACGTCGAGGATGGCGGCGTCGAACTCCGTGTCCTTGGCAGCCGCGAGCGCCCGTTCCAGGTCGGGCGCAGTCGCGCAAACCCGATAGCCGAGATCGCTCAGCATGTCCTCGAGCAGCATGGCGATCAGCGCATCGTCCTCGACGATGAATATGTCTTTCATGATCCCGTCCACCCATTCCCCTTGCTGGGCACGAAGTTTATGTGACCGCTTGTGCAGCTCGTCAAGATGCTGCACGCAGCGGTGGTAAAACCTGTTGCGCAAAAGCCGCGCCGCGGTTTTACGGAACGATATGTGTAACCATAAAAGCCTAAGGCGCGGCAAGCGAATCTGAAAGATCGCGCCGCGCTTTCGAAACAGCATATTGCCCGGCGAAATTCGTTGTGCAAAAGCTGGGATGCCGTTTCAGCGACGGCTACAGCATAATTCCCGAAATCGGAATCGCTTTACGGAAAAAATTATGCAGTAATTCAAAGCGTTGCAGCGTCCTTTTGCGCGCGTCTGAAAGGACGCGCGGCGCTGTGAGAAGGGGTATGGAATGGATTTGCTGAGTGCCACGGATTGGCTGCGTCACAGGCCGGGCTATACCTATCCGCTGGCGGTTGCCTTCGTTGGTCTGACGTTTCTTCTGCGAACTCGCTGCCAGCGATTATCTCTCCGGTTTTCCCTTCCTGAGTTTCCTCCCGGCGATCTTGCTCGCCAGTTTCATCGGCGGCGCAGGACCGGGCCTTCTCGCGGCCATGGTTGCGGCCTTCGTCGTTCAGCAGTTTTTCGTCGAGCCGCATGACGCATTCTGGCCGGTCAGCGCCGGCCAATGGGTTGGCCTTTCGACCTATCTGGTCAATGCCGCGATCATCATCGGACTGATGGAGATGATCATCATCGCCCATGGCAGGCAGAGCCGCCTCCGCTCCGAGCTCAACGGCTTCAACGCGCGCCTGGAGGAGACGGTGGGCGAGCGCACTGCAGCACTCAGACACGAGATGGAAGAGAATGCCGCCGCCCAGGCGCAGGTCCGCCAGCTGCAGAAGATGGAGACGATCGGCCAGCTCACAGGCGGCGTCGCCCATGATTTCAACAACATGCTGGCAATCATCATCGGCAATCTCGATCTTGCCCAGCGGCGCATGACCGGACATGAGGATCCGCGCCTGCTGAACTCCCTTCAGAATGCCAGAGACGGGGCCCAGCGGGCGGCGGTGCTGACCGCGCGTCTTCTCGCCTTCTCGCGCCAGCAGCCGCTCGCCCCGGAGGTGATCGACGTCAACAAGCTGGTCGGCGGCATGTCGGAGTTACTGCGACGCACGCTCGGCGAACATATCCGGATCGAGACCGTGCTCGCCGGCGGCCTCTGGCCGAGCTTTGCCGATTTGAGCCAGCTCGAAAACGCTATGTTGAACCTGGCCGTCAATGCGCGCGACGCCATGCCCGGCGGCGGTCATCTGACGATCGAGACTGCCAATACCGAACTTGATGAGCGATATTCGCGGATGCATTCGGAGGTCGAGGCGGGCCAGTATGTGATGATCAGCATCACCGACACCGGCACCGGCATGTCGCCAGACGTGATCGACCGCGCCTTCGATCCGTTTTACACCACCAAAGGACCCGGCAAGGGCACGGGCCTCGGCCTCAGCCAGGTCTACGGCTACATCAAGCAGAGCGGCGGCCATATCAAGATCTATTCGGAGATCGACCGCGGAACGACGGTAAAGATCTATCTGCCACGCCATGTCGGCAAGGCGGATGCGCGCCTCGCTGCCGCCGGCGCCCAGCCGCTTCCCCAGGGCAGCGTCAACGATACGATCCTGGTGGTGGAGGACGATGAACACGTCCGCACCATGACCGCCGAAAGCCTGCATGAACTCGGTTACACCGTATTGCAGGCGGGAAGCGGCGTGGAGGCGCTTCTCCTTCTCGAGCAGAATTCCGATATCGACCTGATCTTCACCGATATTGTGATGCCGCAGATGAGCGGGCGTCAGCTTGCCGACGCCGTTCAGGAAAAATGGCCAAGAATCCGGATCCTTTACACCACGGGTTACACGCGCAATGCCATCGTCCACAATGGCGTGCTGGATCACGGCGTTTCGCTGCTCGCCAAGCCTTTCAGCCTGGAGCAACTCGCCCATAAGATCCGCGAGCTTTTGAATATGCCGGTGAGGATGGGAGGCGAGGAGGCGTGAAGTCGCGCGACGCGCGTCTCCAGCCTCCCGGTCACCTTATTCAAGAACCTGAATCACGCGGTGCGTCTTCGGCTCGACGATGACGCGCCGCTCGTTGATGACCGTGTAGCCATAGCCGTCGACATTGGGCACGGTATGGATTTCGACGGTATCCGGCAGCGTCGCGCCAACCGTGATCTCACCATCATAGACGACCGATGGCGTGTTTTGCTCCATGACATAAGTGCGCACCTCGCCGGGCAGGACGACGGAGCCGGTTGGTGCGGGATCGGTGATGACGACGGTGCTCTGTGCGAAGGCGGCCGAGCAGATGGTCAGCATGGCGGCCGTAGCCAACATGATCTTGCGCATGGGATGTTCTCCTTTTTAAACCCTGGACATCAAGGCAACGTCGGCCATGCAGCATAGTTCCGCCCTGGCCTGCCGCCTTGGCGGGGGGCGGGCATGCCGATTGTTTGTTGCTAAACGACTTTGTGCACCATACGGTTGAGCTGTCCGAATCATGTTCAGTGCGAGTCTTCCGGTGGCATCAGGGGCGGGCTCTTTACACTTCATTAACCATGTCGGCGGCTTATGTCGGGTGAACGGCCGGGTGGTCGTTGATTCGAAGGTCCGTCGCGTTTCGGTTTGCGAATGGATATCTGGAAAGACGATTGCGGCGGCTCGAGACATGCGCTTGCGGAAGACGATATCGCTGGTGGCAGTGGCGGGCATGATGGCCGGCTGCACGTCGACCGGCGGTGTGCGGCAGCCTTCCGGGCCGGAGACGGTGGCGCCTGAAAAGGCGCTGGTTCTGCCGCCGCCGGGCGGCCCGTCGATTGTCAGCGTCGTCGAGCGCAAGCGTGGCAATGGTGTCGAACAGTCGGTCTCGCTGTTCACGTCCTCCTCGGTGCCCGGCCAGAATTTTCTGAAGATCCAGTTTTTCGGCGCGTCCGGGGCCAATCCCGGAACGGGCAATGCCGGCTTCAGCATGATCAACGAGAGCGCTATTGCCCGCGAAATGGCCCACGCGGCCCCCGGCGTGCCGATGGCGACCTCGGCGACCTTCCTGCAGAACGCTTATGGCCCATTCGGCTATGCCTCAGGCCGAAGCCGCGCCGGCGACGCCTGCATCTTTGCCTGGCAACAGATCCGCTCGAGCACGGCCGCCAATACCCAGGCCCGCAATTTCGGCATGATCCAGCTGCGTCTGCGGCTATGCGATGCGCGCGCATCCGAGCGCCAGCTGCTCGGCATCGTCTACGGCTACACCATATCGGGCACCTTCGACGGCGTGATCTGGAACCCCTATGGCACCCCGCCGCCGGCCGATGCGGCGCTCGGGCGTACCGGCGATCCGATCTATCCCGACGAGGGCGGATATCGCGCCAGCCCGATGCCGATCGGTTATGAGCCGGCGCCTGCCGTCGTCCGCCTGCCGCGCACAGCTCCGCTTCGCAGCGCCCCGAGCGGGCAGCCGGCGCAAGGCGCCGCACCGCTGCCGGCGCCCATCGGCCCGCGGGTGCCGCTGCCGGGCGAGGCGCCACAGACGAGCGCGGCGCCGGAGGCGGCCGGCGCACCGTTGGTACAATCGGCAAGGGCGATCGGCGTCACCGTGCCCTCACCGGACTGCATAGGCGACGCGGCCATGACGGCCGTCTGCCGGAGATAGAGCGTGATGCCGAAGCGGGAGCGGTTTTCGGGCGGCATCCGGTTCTAACTCTTTAATTTGGAACAGGATGATTTGGGCGAGCTGAGCTGAATCATCCTGTTCCAGCAAGGATGCCCGGGTGTCGGACGATGCCTCGGCGGAGCAATTTCGAAGGAACGTCGATGCGCAAAGCCCGCAGCGTCTTCATATGGGCCCTGGTCTCGCTCTGCATGATCGTGCTGATCACCCTGCCGGTTAACCTGCAGACCCAGCTCATCACCAGCATCACGGTTGTCACGGTGATGGCGCTGATCAAGATCCTGAAGGGCGAGGGGACGTGGCGCCTGGTGGCGCTCGCTTTCGGCACGTCGATCGTGCTGCGCTACGTCTATTGGCGCACCACCAACACGTTGCCGCCGGTGAACCAGCCCGAGAATTTCATTCCCGGCCTGCTGCTCTACCTTGCCGAAATGTATAGCGTGGCGATGCTGGCGCTCAGCCTTTTCATCGTCGCCACACCGCTGCCGCCGCGCCCTTCGCGTGCCGCCAATCCCGGGCGTCTGCCCCATGTCGATGTCTTCGTGCCCTCCTACAACGAGGATTCCGGCCTTCTCGGAAACACGCTGGCTGCCGCCAAGGCCATGGACTATCCGGCCGATAAGCTGCATGTCTGGCTGCTCGACGATGGCGGCACCCTGCAAAAACGCAATTCCGGCAAGTTGCTCGAGGCCCAGGCGGCGGCGGCCCGGCACGTCGAACTAAAGCAGCTTTGCCAGGATCTTGACGTCACCTATCTCACGCGTGACCGCAACGAGCATGCCAAGGCGGGCAATCTCAACAACGGCATGAAACATTCGACCGGCGAACTCATCGCCGTCTTCGATGCGGACCACGCGCCGGCCCGCGACTTCCTGCTCGAGACCGTCGGTTATTTCGAAGACGATCCGAAGCTCTTCCTCGTCCAGACCCCGCACTTCTTCATCAATCCGGATCCGTTGGAGCGCAACCTGCGCACGTTCGACAAGATGCCGAGCGAGAACGAGATGTTCTACGGCATCATCCAGCGCGGCCTGGACAAATGGAACGCCGCCTTCTTCTGCGGTTCGGCCGCGGTGCTGAGCCGCAGGGCGCTCGAATCGCAGAACGGCTTTTCCGGCATCAGCATCACCGAGGATTGCGAGACGGCCTTAGCGCTGCATGGCAGCGGCTGGAACAGCATCTATGTCGACAAGCCGCTGATCGCCGGCCTGCAGCCGGCCACCTTCGCAAGCTTCATCGGCCAGCGCAGCCGCTGGGCGCAAGGCATGATGCAGATCCTGCGTTTCCGCTTCCCGCTGCTCAAACGCGGACTGTCGATCCCGCAGCGCCTTTGCTACATGTCCTCGACGCTTTTCTGGCTCTTCCCGTTCCCGCGCACGATCTTTCTGTTTGCGCCACTCTTCTACCTGTTCTTCGATCTGGAGATCTTCACCGCCTCCGGCGGCGAGTTCCTGGCCTACACGTTTGCCTATATGCTGGTGAACCTGATGATGCAGAACTACCTCTACGGGTCGTTCCGCTGGCCGTGGATTTCCGAACTCTACGAATATGTCCAGACGGTGCATCTGCTGCCGGCGGTCGTCTCCGTCATGCTCAATCCGAGGAAGCCGACCTTCAAGGTCACCGCCAAGGACGAATCGATTGCCGTCAGCCGCCTGTCGGAGATCAGCCGCCCGTTCTTCGTCATCTTTGCGGTGCAGATCATCGCGCTCGTCATCACCTTCTACAGAATTTATGCCGAACCCTATAAGGCCGACGTCACGCTCGTCGTCGGCGGGTGGAATGTCATCAACCTGATCATGGCCGGCTGCGCGCTGGGCGTCGTGTCGGAACGCGGCGAGCGCGCCCTGTCCCGCCGCGTCCGCGTCAACCGGCGCTGCGAATTCGGCGCCAACGGCAAATGGTACGCGGCCTCGATCGAGGACGTTTCCGTCCATGGCGCGAGGCTTCACATCTTCAACAAACAGCTTGATGAGATGATCATCGGCGCACCTGCCGAAATGCGCTTCCGGCCCTATAGCGGCGCCGAGCTGGAAACCCTGCCGCTTATCGTCCGCAACATCGAGCCGTCGGGCGATATCAGCAATGTCGGTTGCCAGTATGTGCCGAAAAGTGCCCTCGACCACCGCCTGATCGCCGACCTGATGTTCGCCAATTCCGGCCAGTGGACCGAATTCCAGACCTCGCGCCGCCGCAATCCGGGCCTGATCCGCGGCACCATCTGGTTCCTCGGCCTGTCGCTTTATCAAACCAGCCGCGGCCTCGTTTACCTCTTCCGCAGCATGCGGCCGGAGCGGGAGGCACAGCAGCGGGCGGCAAAGGTCAGTGCCGGATGAAAAGCATCGTCGCCGCTTCGCTTCTCCTGCTGAACGCTTCCGCCTTCGCCCAGGCGCAGACGGCGCCCTTCGACATGTCCGGCGAGCGGCCGCCCGGCGCGTCCGTCGCCCCGAGGCCGACGCCGCCCGCTCCGCCGGTGGCAGCACCGGTGCCCGTCACGCCTGCAGTTTCGGTAACACCCGCACCGGCGACGCCGGCAGCGCCGGCGCCCGTTCCTGCGCCGATCATTGTCCAGCGGCAGCCGGCGCCGGCGCCCCAGCCTGGCGCGGCAGCAAATGCCGCTTCGCAGCCGAGCCCCCGCGAGATCAGGCATTATCTTGTGCCCTTTTCGAAATTCAGCCTCGGCGGCGAATACGACCGCCGCTCATGGTCCGTCTATCTGACGCCCGAGCAGGCGGCGGCCAAGGCAAGTTTCACCTTCGCCTATCAGAATTCGATCGTCGTCGCGCCCGAGGCCTCGGCGCTGACCGTCTATCTCAACAATCGCCCGATCGGCCAGCAGCGCGTCGGCTCGCCGGACGCCCCATCAGCCGTCACATTCGAGGTTCCCTCCGGTCTGCTGCAGCCAGGCGCCAACGTCGTCACCTTCCAGGCCGATCAACGCCATCGCACCGATTGCAGCATTCAATCCACTTATGAACTCTGGTCGAACATCGATCCGGCCGGAACCTATCTGAGCTTCGCCGGCAGGAAGGCCGCGGAACTCTCGAGCGCCGACGCAATTCGCGCCATCGGCGTCGACGGCGCCGGCAGGACCGCGTTCGATATCGTCGTCCCGGCGCTGGAGCAGCCGGGAACCACCGAGCCGCTGCTGCGGCTGGCGCAGGGCCTGTCGGTGCTGAGCAGCATGCCGAACCAGATATTCGCCTTCAGCACTGCCTCGCTTCCGGCCGCCGGTCCCGGCAGGCTCGGCGTGCTCGTCGGCACCGCCGCGGAGCTGCGGCCGCTCTTTCCCGGCCTGCCGCCCGGCGCCGAAAGTGCGCCGCTCGCCGCTTTCGTTACCGATCCGCGCAGCGGCTCGCCCGTGCTTCTGATCAGCGGTCCTTCCTGGCAGGCGGTCTCCTCGGCGATCGATACCATCGTCTCGCCGGTGGACAGGCCCGCCGATGTCCGCCGCGATGTGCTGACCACCGAACGCTGGAGCGCACCGAATGCGCCGCTGATCTTTTCCGATACCAGCATTCCCCTGTCCCAGCTCGGCGTAAAAACCACCGAATTCTCCGGTCGCCGGTTCCGGACCAGCTTCAATGTCGGTGTGCCGGCGGATTTTTATGCCAATGCCTATGGCGAGGCGAAAGTGCTGCTCGACGCCGCCTATACCGATAAGGTTCAGCCGGGCAGCCACATCGATATCTACGTCAACGACAACATCGCCTCCACAGTGCCGCTCACCTCGACGACCGGCGGCATTCTGCGCCATCTGCCGATCCGCGTGACGATGCGTCACTTCAAGCCGGGTCTCAATACGGTGGCAATCGAGGCGATCCTGATGACGAAGGGCGATGCCGCCTGCGCGCCGGGCAGCAGCGCCGATGCGAATGCGCGCTTTGCCCTGTTCGATACCTCCGAATTGCATATCCCGGATTTTGCCCGCGTCGGTCAGCTTCCGAACCTGGCCGCCATGGCCGGCACTGCTTATCCCTATGGTCGGGCCGCCGAGCCGACGCCGCTCTTCATCGATCGTATCGACGCCGACACGCTGTCGGCCGCCGCCACCCTGCTCGGGCAGATGGCGATCATGGCCGGCCATCCGATCGCCGTCGAGAGCGTGGCCTCGCCGAATACGATCGGCGATCGCGACGCCATCTTCATCGGCTCGATCTCGCAGATGCCGGCGACCGCGCTGACGCAGACCAATGTCTCCACGGCGAGCCAGGCCTCGTGGCGTCCCGTGGTCGACGCGCAGCCCGGCGTCGTCGATACCGGCACGGCCTTCGAGGAATGGAACTCCAAGGTCAGCGGCGGTCTGTTGCGCGGACAGATCACCGCCTTCCGCGAATGGGTCGGGCGCAATTTCGATATTACCCGCAGTTCGCTGCAATTCATCCCCGGCGCCGAAGAGATATTCACGCCGCCAAATATGGCCACGCTGCTGGTTGCCCAAGGCTCCAGCCCCGCGGGCGCCGGCGCATGGACCGTGGTGACGGCGCCCTCGGCGAAAGATCTGCGCGAGGGACTGGAGGTCCTGACCGCGCAGGTGAACTGGCCACAGATATCGGGCCACATCACCACCTATTCGAGCAAGACGGCCAAGATCGAGACGGTGCCCGTCACCCGCTTCGATTTCGTGCCCTCCACACCCTGGTCGATCTCCAACTATCGTTTGATCGCCGCCAACTGGCTGTCGACGAACATTCTCTCCTATGCCTTCCTGCTCGTTGCCTTCGTGCTGCTGATCGGCATCAGCACCTCGCGCATGCTGAAAAATCTGGGCCGGTCGAAATGAGGCTGTGGCGCATGCTCCTCGTTGCGGCGACGGCCATGTTCGCCCCCGCAAGCCCGCCGGCCGCCGCGCAGCAGGCGATGATCAATGCCGATGCGTGGTCCGCCTATAAGGCGAAGTTTCTCGATCCGAGCGGCCGCATCATCGATAACGGCAACGGCAATATCAGCCACAGCGAGGGGCAGGGCTATGGCATGCTGCTCGCCTATCTCTCGGCAAGCCCCGCCGATTTCGAGCAGATCTGGTATTTCACCCGCACCGAACTGCTGTTGCGCGACGATGGCCTGGCCGTGTGGAAATGGGATCCGAACGTCAAGCCGCACGTGACGGACACCAACAATGCCACGGATGGCGACATGCTGATCGCCTATGCGCTGGCGCTTGCCGGCACTGCGTGGAACCGCAATGACTATATCCTGGCCGCCTCCCGCATGGCCCAGGCGCTGCTCGCCAAAACAGTCGCGCGCTCGGCCGGCCAAATGCTGCTGCTGCCGGGCAGCGAGGGTTTTACCGCCGCTTACCGCAAAGACGGCCCCGTCATCAACCCCTCCTACTGGATCTATGAGGCAATTCCGGTGATGGCCGCACTTGCCCCGTCGGATGCCTGGCAAGAACTGTCGGATGATGGCGTGGCATTGTTGAAGACGATGCAGTTCGGTCCGCGCAAGCTTCCTGCCGAATGGGTCAGCCTCAACGGCCCGCCGCGGCCGGCGGAGGGTTTCGACGCCGAATTCGCCTATAACGCCCTTCGCATTCCGCTCTATCTCGCGCGCGGCGGCATCACGGACAAGGCGCTGCTGACCCGCCTGCGAAAGGGCATGTCGCAGGATGGCATTCCAGCCACCATCGATCTGACCACCGGCCGGCCGAAGACCGTGTTGTCCGATCCCGGTTATAGAATTGTTAACGATGTTGTGGCCTGTGTAGTCGACGGGACCAAGCTGCCGGTCTCCGCCCTGCAATTTGCGCCCGCACTCTATTATCCGTCCACGCTTCAACTGCTGGGGCTGGCCTATATTGGGGAGAAGCATCCGGAGTGTCTGTGAAATCTTCTCTCGTGGCGATTTCAGCGGCAGCCGTGGTGGCGACCCTCGTCACCGGGCTGAAGGATCGCGCCACCCTGCAGGAAAGGTTCGGCATCCCCGCCGTCAAGCCGGCGCCGGAGCTGATGATGATGGGCCGCATCAAGCCGTCCGACGCTCCTGCCGGCAATCCCGACTTCAATGCCGAGGCCGTCGCCGACAAGATCGAGGCGATCACCTCTCCGCAACCACCCGCACCGGACACGCCTGAGCCGAACGCCGCAAAAGAGCCGCCTGCAGCGCCGCAATCCGAGGCGCCTCAGACAGCCGGTGAACCGGCGCCGGTCCCTCCGGCGATCGTCACCGAGCCGCCGGCGCCGCAACAGGCGGCAGCGCGGCCGCAGCCTGACGTCGATGAAAGCGCGCTTCGCTATTTTGCCAGCCGCGGCGACAAAGTACGCCTGCAGGCTGAAATCTCCCGCTTGCAGGCGCTTTATCCGAACTGGGTTCCGCCGGCCGATCCGCTCGCCGTGCCGCAAAACGGCGACAAGCAGCTCGAAGCCATGTGGAAGCTCTATTCCGATGGACGCTATGCGGAGCTGCGCAAGGCGATCGCCGACCGGCAGGCCGCCGATGCCGGCTGGCAGCCGCCGACCGATCTGCTCGATCGGCTTGATGTCGCCGAAGCCCGCGCCCGTCTCATCAACGCGTCGGATCTCAAGCAATATGCGACCGTGGTCGATATTGGCGCCGCGACGCCGAGCCTGCTGACCTGCAGCGAGGTCGATGTTCTCTGGCGCGTCGCCGAAGCCTTCGTTCGCACGGAGCGATCGCAGCGTGGCCAAGATGCCTATGCCTATATACTGAAGAATTGCGGCGATCCGGCCGAACGGCGGGCGACGGTCGAAAAGGCCTCGACGCTGCTTGACTATCAGCCCATGCAGGCGCTGCTTGGGCTGGAGAAGCCCGCTGCCGACGGCGGCAAGGAATTTGACGCGATCCGCGACAATCTCGCCCGACGCTTCGTGGCCGAGAGCAATGACGATCCGAAGCTTGCCATTGCGCCCAGTTACATCGCCCGCCTCGAAAAGCTGGCCGAAAGCGAAGGTCTCGCCTCCGATGCGCTGCTGCTCGGCTGGTACCAGCTTCGCCGCAACAACCCTGCCGATGCCGAGACGTGGTTTCGCGCCGCCCGAGCCAAGGAGGAAACGGCCGTCGCTTCGCAAGGCTTGGCGCTGGTGCTGATCGCACGCAGGGCGCCTCAGGAGGCCGAGGACGTGATGTTCCGCTGGCGCGCCGATTCCGACGATGCGACATCGACCTATCTTGCCGCAACCGCCAATCTGATGGCGCTGCAGCCGCCTGCCGATCTCACCGAAGAGGTGTTGCACCGCGTCGCCGCCGAGGTCATCGCCCGCAAATATGTGCCGACGGCGCAGCAGTTCGGCTGGTATGCACGCTCTCTCAACCAGTTCCAGACCGCCGCGCGCTGGTTCGAAACCGCGCTTGCCTGGAAACCGGACGACGAACCGTCCGCCTATGGCCTTGCCGTCACCCGGGAGCAGCTGAACGACCGTAAGGGCGTGCTCGACCTCCAGCGCGCCTGGGCCGGCCGGTCGGCGCGCATCGCCAATCTCGAAGAGACGCGGGTGTCGAATGCCGGCGCGCAGCCGGCAAAGCCGCCGCTTGCCCCGCAGCAGCCGGTTCAGCCGGCAGAGCCGCCGCAGCCCTCGGCCGCTTCAGCGCAGCCGGAGCCGGAAGTCTCCGTTCGCGTCGCAAGGCCGGCGATGCAGACGGTAGCGGTTGAGCGCGGTCCGCGCCGGGCGCGGGGCTGCTCGACGACCATCGACGCGGGACAACTCGGGCCGTCCGAGGCGCTGTCGCGCGGCTGGTGCCTGATGGAGATCAATCGGCCGATGGAAGCGATCCCGGCCTTCGAGACGGCGTTGCAGAGCCCGGTCCGCAAGATCCGCGAAGACGCGGCCTATGGCCAGAGCCTTGCCTATCTGCGCGCCGGTCTTTCCAGCAATGCCGCCGTCGCGGCAACCAAGGCGCCGCAAAGCCGCCAGCGCGCTGCCGAACTGCAGGTGGCGATCCTCGCTGATCGGGCGCTGCAGGCCTTCGACGCCGGCCGTTATCGCGAGACCCTCATCTATCTCGATCAGCGCGCCCAGCTGCAGCAGGAGCGCATCGATCTGATGGTTCTGCGCGGCTACAGCTATCTCAATCTGAAAATGTACGATGATGCGGGCCGCATCTTTGAAGCGGCCGCTGTGACCGGCAACCGCGACGCTACCCGCGGCCTCGCCGATCTGCGGAAGATCACCCATCCCGACGTCAACGACTGACATTGACGCCGCCGCCACTCTCCGCTACTCGCCTGCCTACCCCCTCGCGCCCGCAAGGAACACCCCCGTGCCCGCACTTCATGACGTCCTCGACCGCGCCTATGACGCCTTCCTCTTCGATATGGATGGAACGCTGCTGAATTCCATTGCCGTCGTCGAACGCGTCTGGAGCGAATGGGCAAGGCGCCATGGTCTCGAGCCGGAGGTCTTCCTGAAGACGATCCACGGCATCCGTGCCTCCGACGTGATCCGCGGGCTCGGCCTGCCGGGCGTCGATCCGGCCCACGAGGCGGATCTGCTGCTGGCCGAGGAGATGGAGGATGTGTCCGGCATCGTCGAGATCCCGGACGCCGTTCGCTTCCTGAATGCCATTCCCGAAGACCGATGGGCGATCGTCACTTCGGCGCCGATCGAGCTCGCCAGGCGCCGCATGGCTGCCGCCGGCATCCCGATGCCGAAGGTCATGGTCAGCGGTGGAGAGGTCAAATCCGGCAAGCCCAGCCCCGAAGGTTATCTGCTCGGCGCCAGCCGCCTCGGTGTCGATCCCGCCAGATGCCTGGTCTTTGAAGATGCCGTCGCCGGCATCCTCGCCGGCGAGGCGGCTGGCGCCCACGTCACCGTCATCACCGAAACTCACGCCACGCCCTTCGAAACCCCGCATTTTTCGATTGCCAACTATCAGGCGTGGCAGCCCCGCCAGACCGCCGAAGGCCGGCTGAAGATCGTCGCGATCTGATTGTTGTCAGCCGAACTGCTTCCTTTTTGTGGGAGGCAGGTTTTTTCCGCTTGCATTGCACGCGCCGAAAAACTAAACGAAGCAAGCCGTTTCGGCAGGTCGGGGCGTAGCGCAGCCCGGTAGCGCACTTGACTGGGGGTCAAGGGGTCGCTGGTTCGAGTCCAGTCGCCCCGACCATTTATCCCCTTGAAATCCCAGTCAGAATATCACTTTTAGCGGTGGGCGCCGCAGGCGTGGCTGCAGGAGAGGACGTCGGCCGTCAGTGCGGTTTCTGCGCGATTGCGATCATCGATTTCGCCAGGAGCGGGATCCTCCCGACATATTCGAAGTCGACGTCTTCGAAACCGGTTTCATGTAACAGCGTGCTGAGCGTTTCCGGCGACCAGAATTTGATATGACCGTGATCCTTCAGCGGCATGAAATGGTCATCCATCTTTCCGCTCACGGCGAGCGCCAGATTTTTCCAGTAACCGTGAAAAGGCGTCGAGACGACGGCGATGCCGCCCGGTTTTACCAGATCGTACATGGTCGCCGTGAAAGCCTTGGGGTCGTATACATGCTCCACCACCTCCAGGCTGATCACCGCATCGAAAGTCCCGTAGCGGCTGGAAAGATCTTCGTATCCGGAGCCGAGTTCCAGCGGAAGATCGGGATGAACCGCTTTCGCCTTGGCGATGCCGTCCTCCGACGGATCGACGCCGACGACATCGTAGCCTTTCGCCGCCAGCACGGAGGCAGCCCCGCCGGTGCCGCAACCGAGGTCGAAGACCGCTGTTTCGTTTGCCGCGTGGAAACTGTTTTCAAGAACATCGACGACGGTCGGCAAGATATAGGAATGAGCGGTCGCCGGCTTGGCGTGGACATAGGTAGTAGCGTCCAGTTCGATAGACATTTCACCTCCTGAAAAAGTGGGCCCGCCGAGACAATGGTACGGCGGAGTTTGACGGGAGTGTGGTGCCGTTGTGGTATTAAGGTGATTAACGCCCGAGGCCGTTCGCGCCGGCAGTCGATTGACGGTCCGATACAGATCGGCCGGCGTCCTTAACGCCCTCTTCATCATATTGCGACGGATGGTGACGCGAGCACCCGAAGCCGATTGACAGGGTGCCGAGAAGGTGCTGAAAACGAGCGAAATCCGGATCCGTCGGATTGCGGCGGAATAAATGGCCGATCTGCCGGCTTCGGTGGCTATTCAAAGTAAATGGCGCGAGCAAATGCCTCCTTAAATGGGGTGGTTGCAAATAATTATTTCGGCTATTTTTGGGAATCCGTCGGCCGGGTGGGTGGATAGTTGTTTTATTGTTAAGGCTATACACGATTTTGCGACAAGCGGTTCGGTTTCTTGCTTGAAAAATCTCAAACCGCTTCGCAAGTTTCGTAAATGCGTGTAGATTATCATGATCCTTGTCACAGATAGCCTGGTGCGAGCCCATGCCGGATATGAACCAGAATCTAACTTGCAGGCAGGCTCTTGCCAGTGCGTTCCAGGCTCTGACGGACGAAGCGGTCAAGGCCGGCTGGCCGGAGGGCGACGTTGCTCTCGCGCTTGCCGAACTCGCCGAGGAGCGGGTGGTCGAGATGACCGCCAAGGTGATCCTGGAAGGCTCCATGCACCCGCAGATCATGGCCGTTGGTGGCCGCAGCAGATGAGCACGAAGCCACCGGAAGGCTGTGCCGTTTCGCTATTTTCTCACAGATATTCGACGGCGTCCCAGACGGTGGAAACGATCAGACTGCTGCTTGGAGAATGGACTCGGACGGGGGAGGGAAAGCGTTTTTCACTCACGATTCGTCCTCGCTGATTCCTGCTGCAAAACCCGGCGGTAACGCGCGGGACAAAATATCGTTCCACTGGAATTTGCGCAGTTGCTAAAGTTCTGAGCCACGCGCATAATCAGTTTATAGCCGGTTGCGGAGGGCGTCCGGCGATGCAAGCGTGACGGCGTTTGCCCTCGGAGGGAAGTGCGGCGTGATGTTACGGTCATCAATTCATCCGCATGATTTACCGCTCTTTTCGGAAGATCTCGATCTGCTTTCGCAAGTGCTGGACAAGGTCTGTGTCGAACGCGGGCTTGTCAGAACGGCGCCGGAGGCCGAGCGGATCGGTGCGGTCATCATTCAGCTCTACAGGCAGGGCGTGAGAGACAGCGGCAAACTCGCCGACCTTGCCAAGACCTATCTCTGACACTCGGGTTTCGTGCTTGATTTAAAGCATGTCGCGCAAAAGTGTGCCGCGGTTTTGCGCCAACGACATGCGTAAAAACAAAGAGCTAAAGCGCGCAAGGAGCGAACCTGAAGGATCGCGACGCGCTTTAGGGCAGGGCGACGGTTCTGTTTCGTCAATCATCATTGGCGGCGTTGAGATTTTCCGGCCGGATGCCGTCATCGCTTGACGTGCGTGCCCGCAGCCGGATGCCGGGGCCACCTTCATCCTGATTGCCGCTCGACAGGAAGATGATGCCGTGCGCCTCGAGCGTGCTGCGCACGTCGAACAGCGCGTGCGGCTCGCCCGCAAAATCGCCTTTTTCCAACGCCGTCACCGTCTCGACCGGCAGGCCGCTTGCGGCGGCGAGCTCTTCGATGCTCATTCCGATCATGGCGCGCGCGCCGCGTATCTGCGTTGCTGTTATCATGGCGGAAAATCTAGCGCATTTGCAGCGCTTCTCAAGTGTCCCGGCGCACTGGACTGACCGTATTGACACGGCGATTATGCCGAAGAACGTCTTCTCTCATAGGTTGGCGCCGAGCGCCGTGCATTCGCGCGCTGACGGGAAACCTGCCTCGACAATGGCTGGATCGGTACGGTAGAGTATTTCTTCCCGCCTTCTGGCGCGGCTCCCTGCTTCCAGGCAGGAGCGCCATGCCGGCGGCGCGCGTCTTAGAATATGGGCGGACCCGGCAAAAAGCGGAGCCAGTGTCATGAGCTTTACGGCGCCGTCACCATTAGCCAGATCCCTCATAGATCCGCATGGCATAGGCGGCGGAGCCGTCCCGTTCGAATTCGGAAAAGCCAAGGTGGCGGTAGAAACCTCTAGCGCGTTCGTTGTTAGGATCGACACCGAGATGCACAGCTCCGACCCCATGATTGCGAAGCGCTTCAAGCTCGGTGCTGATCATTCTGCGCCCCCAGCCGCCTGCCTGAAGTCCGGGAAGAATGTTGATGTGAAGATGGGCGGGATAATCGTCTTGAAGCCAAACCGTTCCGCTGCGCGGATTTTGAATGCGTTCCATCACGTCGGCATCGCGCGCGCAGGTGGGCGTCAGTCCCGCGGTCTGCCGGCGGACCAACGGCCACCAGTGTGCTTCCAGTTCTTTGTCGAACTCGATGGTATCGGGCACCCCGACGACATAGCCGACCGGCCGGTCGCCCTGAACGAGAACAAAGGCAAAGCCTTTGGCGAACTTGAGATAGGGTACCGACCAGATGTAGCCGGGCAGATGCGGGTCGCTGTAAAGGGCGCTGGCATCGTGACCGCCATTCGCGGTCCTCAGGCAGATGTCAAAAAAGGCTTCAGTATCCGCTTCAATCGCGGGACGGATGAAGCAACTGGTGTCCATCACTTTGCCACCTCCTGCGTGGCGCTTTGTCATTTGAGGTCGCGAGAGGAGCTGATGCACTGACGATTACCTCAGATTCGCCCGCCAGGCAAAGCTCTGGGGGAAGAAAACGCTCGGCCGGTGCCTGGAGCAAGGCCTGAGCGGGGAGTGGAGAATAAACCAAGTGAGGTGGAGCAGATGAACAGAACCGTGAAATCGATCAGCATACTGCCGGCATACCGATTGAAAGCAGCCGTCGCGCTTGCCGGCGCGGCGCTGGTGAGTTTTGGCCTTTCCGCCGCCCGTGCCGACGATCTGGCCGTGTGGGACGACCAGACCTTTGAAGGTCAGAGCGCGGTCATAGAGCAACTGAACAAGGACTTCGAAGCCGCGCATCCCGGTGTCACGATCAAGCGCACCGCCCGCACCTTCGATGACATGAAGCTGACGCTGAAGCTTGCGGTCTCGGCCGGCGACGGCCCTGTCGTCACCAAGGTCAACCAGGGCGCCGGCGACATGGGCGCGATGGTCAAGGAAGGATTGCTCCTGCCGGTTGACGAGTACATCAAGAAATATGGCTGGGATAAGCGGCAGTCGGATTCCGTGCTTGCCAGAGACCGCTGGGAGGGGGCGAAATTCGGGGTCGGCAAGACCTACGGCATATCGGGTCTCGCCGAGATCGTCGGCCTTTATTACAATAAGAAGATCCTCGACGACGCGGGCGTGGCGCTGCCGCAGACCTTCGACGAGCTGTTGGCCGCTCTCGACAAGCTCAAGGAAAAAGGCGTCGCGCCCTTCATGATGGGCTCGGCCAAACAGCATCTCGCCCTGCACATGATCGGCGCCATCGATCAAGCCCATATCGACGCGGCCAATCGCGCCGAGCTTGATGACCTGATTTACGGCAAAGGCGGCTCCTGGAACACCAAGGGGAATATCGAATCGGCCAAACTCGTGCAGCAATGGGCGCAGGGCGGCTACTTTTATCCCGGCTTCGAGGGCATCTCGGGTGATGACGCTGTCCAGCTGTTCATATCAGGGCAGGGCGCATTCCTGATCTCCGGGACTTGGTACTTCGGCGACATGCAAAACAATCCGGATATCGGCTTCATGGCCATTCCCGCCCCGAAGGGTATTTCCAAGCCGATGAGCGTCGGCGGCGTGGATCTTGCCTGGGCGATAACCAGCCTCGCCAAAGACAAGGCGAAGCAGGACCTGGCCGGCGAGTATATCGACTATATGGTATCCGAAAAGGCCGCTGAACGCTGGGCGAATGCCGGCTATCTCCCCGCCACATCGCTCCCGGCGGATGCAAAGCCCAAGCTCACGCCGCTCCTGACCTCCGGCATCGAGATGTGGAAGACCCTCAATGCCAACGATGCGCTCGGCCACTACCCCGATTGGTCGAGCCCGACGATGCTGAAGACAATCGACGACAATACGCCGCTTCTCTTGTCCGGCAAGATCACGCCCGAAGCCTTTGTCGATGCCATGGACAAGGACTATCAGGCCTATTTGAAGGATAAGAAATAAGGAATGCGGGCGCCGGTCACGACGGCCCCGGGCGGTCTGACCGGCGTCCCGTTCATCACCTTAAAATAGGCGCTACGAGCTCACGGCTTGCTGCGCGATGATCAGAGCTTTGACAGGGAGTACTGGATGAAACGCTCCGCACTGGATGGAACGCAACAGACCAATTTCATCTATTTATTGCCTGGATTGCTGCTCTATGCGGCGTTTGTCTTTGGGCCGATTGTCGCGGCTTTGGGTTTGAGCCTGACCAGCTGGGACGGCCTGACCATGCCCAGATGGGTTGGGCTGGGCAATTACGCCGATCTCTTTTCCGACAGCCGTTTTTACATTGCCTTGCGCAACAATGCCGAACTCATGATCTTCTACTGCGTCCTGCCGCTCGTGCTCGGCATAACGCTTGCCGCCTGTGTGTGGAATTTGAAGCAGCGCGAACAACTCGCCCTCAGAACGTTCCTGTTCCTGCCTTACATCATGCCGACTGCCGTGTTGGGCATCATCTGGGCATGGCTCTACAATCCGGCATTCGGCCCGTTCAATCAGTTTCTGCGAGCGGTAGGCTTGGGCAGGTTCGCTTTGCCCTGGCTCGGAGATTTCAATTTCGTGCTTCCCGCGGTCGGGATCGTTGCCACCTGGTATTTCTTCGGTTTTTGCATGGTCATCTTCCTCACCGGAATCCAGCGCATCGACCCGTCTCTTTTCGACGCCGCCAAGGTCGACGGCGCGTCGGCGCGAAAAACGTTTTTCTGGATAACACTGCCGCTTCTCATGCCTGAGATCAGGGTGGTTTTGCTTCTGACGGTTATAGCCTCGATCAAAAGCTTCGACCTGATTTTCACCATGACCCGCGGCGGCCCCGCCAATGCGACGCTGGTGCCGAATATCTACATGTATCAGCTCGGTTTCGAGCTCAACCGGTTCGGCGCCGCGGCGGCCATCGCCATCGTCGGCGCCTTGCTGACATTCGCAATCAATTACGCAATTCACCGGCTGGTGGGCTCAAGAAGCAAGGGATTGGCTTGATGAGCCGTTCGTCCAACATCCCCGCCGCGCTGTTCCTTCGCATTATCCTCTGGCTCCTGGCTTTCGTAACGATCACCCCGTTCCTGCTTCTGCTGCTGACCTCGATAAAGAGCAAGGCCGACGTTCTGAAGGGCGCATTCGCCCTTCCGGCCTATCCGCATTTCGAAAATTACCTCGATGCCTGGAATGCCGGGCATTTCAACATCTACTTCTGGAATTCGATCGTCGTCGTCATACCCGTCGTTGCTGCAAGCGTCTTTTTAGGCCTGCTGACCGGATTTGCCTTCGCCTACCTGTCATTCCCGCTGCGGCGCACGCTGTTTGCGATCCTGACGCTCGGCATGATGGTACCGGCGGAGGCCTTCATCATCCCGCTTTATTATGAAATGCGCTCTCTCGGGCTGATCAATACCTATGCGGCTCTCATCATCCCGCAGATCGCGATGTCGATACCCTTCTCAACGATCTTCCTTGCCAGCGCGATGCAGCAATTGCCGGAGGAAATTCTCGAAGCGGCGGTCCTCGATGGCGCCGGACGCTTCTATATCCTGCGCAAGATCGTTATCCCGCTGATGATACCGGCAATGTCGACGCTGGCGCTGTTCTTGTTCATCTGGACCTGGAACGAGTTTCTCATTCCGTTCATCCTGGTCAATGACGACGCCTATCGGACGCTGCCGCTGGGCATGCTGTTTTTCCAGGGGCGCTATACCGTCAACACGCCGGTTCTGACCGCCGGCGCGGTGATCGTCATCTTCCCGCTCATTCTGACCTATCTGGTATTCCAGCGGCGGTTTATTGCCGGTCTGACAGCAGGCGCGACGAAATAGACAGCCTCGTGCTCCCAGCTATGGCCTCCGGCCGCGCTTGTGGCGCACCTCAAGCGCCGCGCAGCCCCAGACCGTGCCGAAGAGCAGATAGACATGGCGCCAGTGGTCGATATCGATGACGTTGCCGATCGCGGCATGGCCGAGAACCGAGATCCAGGCGATCATCAGGAAGGGCTGCCACGGCCGGTCGAGCAGCAGGTATCGGAAGCCGAGCATGAGCGTCCAGATAAGCATGCCGACATAGCTGACGAAGCCAAGCCAGCCATAGGAGGTGAGCGATTTCAGCCAGATATTGTGCTCGTCCTCGGGAAACATCGTACCGAACACCAGCGGGCCGATGCCGAGCGGGCGCTCCATCATCATGGTGAAGCCGATCCGGTGACGTTCGAAACGGCCGAGATGTTCGCCGTCATATTGCTGCACCAGCTGGGCGCGGGCGGAGAACAGTTCGGCGACCTTCGGGACTTGAAGCGCCACCAGCAGCGATGCGATCAGCATGATGATCGCCGCCAGCGACAGCACCAGCACTCGTAGGCGAAAGGCGCCGCTGCGCTCCTTCAGCAGCATGATGAAGATCAGCAGCCCTACGCCGAGCGCAAACAGCCCCCAGGCGGCACGCGAAAAAGACAGGAAGATGCCGAGCGCCAGCACGAGCAGGGCGGCAGCCTTCAGTGGCGATTTCTTCAGGTCGCCCACTAGAATCCCGTGGACGAGATAGAGCGATGGCGGCACCAGGAAGGGGCCGAAGACGTTCGGATCCTGGAAGGCGCCCTTGGCGCGGTCATAGAGGGTGAAGATCTCAGCGCCTGGAAAGGCATGGAAATAGCCGAGTATGCCGAGCGCCGAGGTGGCGACGGCGGCGAAGACCCAGGCATTGAAGATCAGCGGCAGCCGCTTGTGGCTGTCCTCGATGATTGCCGCGTAGAAGACCGCGGTCAGCGCCAGGAAGGTCGACACGGCGATATACATCGGCGCCGTTGCCAGATCCTTCATCTGCGTCAGTGACAGCATGCCGCCGATATTGAAGGTGAGCAGCAGGGCAAGCAGGGGCGCCACGCCGCGTGAAATCTTCAATCCCAGGATGAACCAGAGACCGATCAGTCCGGCCATCCAGAGTTCGTAGGGGGCCGGCTCGTCGATGACGAAACCGGAGAGGAAGACGCCGAAGGCGACGAAGGCCGAGCCGATCAGGCGCAGCGTCATCCGCTGCGGCTGGGCGACACGCGGATATGTCGCCTCGACCGTGCTCAATAGGCGTTTTCCGTGTTCAGCAGCCGGATCGGCGTCAGGAACAGGATTTTCAGATCGAACCAGAGCGACCAGTTTTCGATGTAATAAAGGTCGTAGGCCGTACGGAACTTGATCTTCTCGTCATTGTCGACCTCGCCGCGCCAGCCGTTGATCTGCGCCCAGCCGGTGACCCCGGGCTTGACGCGGTGGCGGGCGAAATAACCCTCGACGACATCGCCGAAGGCGCGGTCGCGAGCCTGGGCGAGAACGGCGTGCGGGCGCGGGCCGACCAGCGAAAGCTCGCCTCTCAGCACATTGAAAAGCTGCGGCAACTCGTCGATCGAGGTCTTGCGGATGAAGCGACCGACGCGGGTGACGCGCGGATCGCCCTTGGTCACCGCGGCCTTGCCGGTGGGGTCGGCCATGTTGGTGTACATCGAGCGGAACTTGAAGACGTTGATGATTTCATTGTTGAAGCCATGACGCTTCTGCATGAAGAAAACCGGGCCTTCGGAGGTCGCCTTGATGGCGGCAGCCGTGACCAGCATCAGCGGCCACAGCAGGGCAAGGGCGACCAGGGTGAAGAAGATGTCGAAGCCGCGCTTGGCGACGGAATCCCAGTCGCGGATCGGCTTCTTGAAAATGTCGAGCATCGGCACCGAGCCGACATGCGAATAGGCGCGCGGCCGGAAGCGCAGCCGGTTGGCATGCGCTGCAAGACGGATATCGACCGGCAGAATCCAGAGCTTCTTCAGAAGGTCGAAGATGCGCGCCTCTGCCGACAGCGGCAGGGCGATGATCAGCATGTCGATGCGCGTCAGCCGGACGAATTCGACGAGCTCGGCCACGGTGCCGAGCTTCGGATAACCGGCGACCATGATCGGCGAGCGCTTCTCGCCGCGGTCGTCGAAGATGCCGCAGATGCGAATGTCGTTGTCGGCCTGCTGTTCGAGGATGCGGATCAGCTCCTTGGCGGGCTCGCCGCCGCCGACGATAACGGCGCGCCGTTCCATGATGCCGTTGCGCGCCCAGTTGCGAATGCCGTAGGCGACGAGGAAACGCTCGCCGGCAAGGAAGAGCGCGCCGGCGGCAAACCAGGAGAGATAGGCCTCGGTCATTGCCCATGCGGCGCCGCGGACGAGCGCGAACAGGCCGATGGTGAGGACGAGGGCGATCGTCCATGCGGCGAGGATGCGCGGCATCAGCCGCAGCTTCGCCCGAAGTGCCGGGATGGTGTAGGTGTCGGCAAGCTGCAGGCAGGCCACGGTCAGGGCCGAAGCGATCGCCGCCATGCCCGCCCGCACCAGCAGGGGATCGCTGCCGTCGCCGGGTGCGAAGAAGTAGACGATCAGAGCAATCGAAAAGAGGGCCAGGAATTCGAGCAGCCGTAATTGCCCGATGATGATGACAGGCGAACGGGTTCCGTCGCGGAACTGTTCGGCGATCTGCCGGGCATAGGCATTGATTTCGGTCGGCTCGGAGGCCTGCTCCCGACTTGCATTGCGTCGCGCCTCGATGTCGGAGACCTGCTTGCGCAGCGCTTCTACGTCGAACGGATCGCTTTTTTCCAGCTTGTTCATGGGGTTTTGTCGCTCGTTGTCAGCAAGCGAAATACCAGAAAGCCCCTAAGAAATATTTACGAGGCGGCCGACATTGCTTGGCCCGCGGCGGGATCGACCAGCTCATGGTATAATTTCAGCACATCACGCGCCATGACGGCGGAGGAAAATACCGCCTTTACCGCCTCCGGCTTCGGCATCGTCCTGCCATGCCAGCCGGGCATGGTCAGCGTTTCCGCCATCACGCGGGCGAGGTCGTCGGCATTGCCGGGCTCCACCAGTGCCGCGCTGTCGGCGCCGAGCACCTCGGGAATGCCGCCGACGCGGCTGGCGATGACCGTCTTGCCGGCGCCGAGGCCCTCGAGGACGATATAGGGCATGGCTTCGGCGCGCGAGGGAACGACAAGGTTCTGCGCCATCGAAAAAGCTTCGTGGACGCGCATTGCCGGCAGCATGCCGATGCGCTTGCCGAGGCCGCGTTCGACCATCATCTCGCGGTAACGGTCCCGGTCGGGCCCGTCGCCGATCATCAGCGCCGACAGCGGCCGGCCGAGCAGCCGCTCGGTCTTGGCAAAGGCATCGACAAACAGATCGGGACCCTTGAGGTCCCGGAGCATTCCGACATAGATGAAATGGACGGCATCCGAGCGGGTGGGGATCGGTTCGAAATCACGCTCGCCGATGCCGTTGTAGATCAGTCTCGTCTTCGTCCGTGGCCTGCCCACCTTGCGCATATAGGTGTCGCGCTCATATTCGCAGATGAAGACCAGCGCATCGGTGAAATATTCCTGCAGGCGCTCCATCCTGAGGACGAACTGTCCGCTGAGCGAGGAGCGCGAATAATGCAGGCTTCCGCCATGCGCGGTATAGAGGCGGGCTACGCGATACCTGTTCACCCGCAGGGCTGAGCCGGCAAGTCGCGCGAGCACGCCGCCCTTGGCGCCGTGCCCGTGCAGCACATCCGGCCGCAAACTTTTGATTTTCTTGTACGTATCCCACATCGTCGCAATGTCGGACGGACTGACCGAGCGCCGGATCGGCACGCGTGTCAGGCCGAGCGAGAGATAGGGACGAATATCGTCGAACAGGCTGTCCTCATGCTCGCCACCGGTCGAGCTGTCGCAGAGGATGCCGATGTCGTGACCGGCCTTGGCGTGCTCCTCGACGAGATCGCGGACATGGCGGAAGATTCCGCCGACCGGCGACCTGAAGCAGTGGAGGATGCGGAGCGGCTTCTGTTTTGCCATAACTCAGAAGAGCCGTTCGCGGACGTAGATCGTGTCGCCGGCGATGATCGGCCCCGATATGTTGATGCGGCCGGTCAGCACCTCTCCGTTGATCTTGCGGGTGACGTCGACCATGCTCTGGTTGGCGCGGCTGGTGAAGCCGCCGGCAACGGCGATGGCGTTTTGCACGGTCATGCCGGGAACATAGGCATACTGGCCGGGTTGGCCGACTTCGCCCATGATGAAGATCGAACGGTAGCGGTCGACGTCGATGGTGACGTCGGGATCGCGAAGATAGCCCTGCTGCAGCTTCTGGGCGATCTGCCCCGAGAGTTGCTGCAGGGTGCGGCCGCGGGCAGGGACCTGACCGATGAGGGGGAAGGCGATATAGCCGGCCTGATCCACCGTATAGGTATTTGTCAGGCTCTGCTGGTCGAAGACGGTGATGCGAAGCCGGTCGCCGCTATCAAGCGTATAGGGCTGGATGGTCGCCTCGTTGAAGGCTTTCGGCGCCGGCTTGTACGTCGTGCAGCCGCCCAATGCTGCCGTCATGGCTGCAAGGCTCAGGGCCAAAAGGATTTTGGGCGGGGCGACAGACATCCGCTTGTGCTCACAGAAATGAACTCGGTGAAGCCGTTATCGGTCTGTTAGGGTTAATGCCCGGTAAAAAGCGCATGACAATTTCCTGAGTTCTTTGCCGATCGGGCACATTTCTTGGCAAATCACCATTAACCGTTGAGTTACCACGGTCGTTTACGCTTGCGGCACCTTTGTTGTGGAGTAAGAGCATGTCCGGCGTATCGCGTGATCAGGATGTGGACATCGATCTCGGCCAGCTGGTTCGCGCCGTCTGGGCGCGCCGGCTCAGGATTTTGACGATCACGCTCGTGGGGGCGGGCGTGGCCTTCGCCGGCGCTAAGATCATGTCGCCGCAATATCGCAGCGAAACCCGCATTCTCATCGAACCCCGCGCGCCGGCCTTCGCCAGCACTCAGCAGGTAAACGACGCAGGCGCCGGTCCGCTGATGGATGAGCTGAATATCGCCAGCCAGGTGCAGCTGTTGCAATCGGCCGATCTCCTGAAGAAGGTCATCAACGATCTGAAGCTCTACAATCTGCCGGAATTCGACGATGCCGCCAACGGCTCGGCGATGAGCAGCATCCTGATAAAGCTGCATCTGAAGAAGAACCCAATGGAGAACCCGCCGGAAGAGCGGGTGATCGACGCCTTCGTCGAGCGGCTGCAGGTCTATCAGGTGCCGGGCTCACGCGTCATCGGCATCAGTTTCACCTCCAAGGACCCGAAACTCGCCGCCGCCATTCCGAACGCCATGGCGAATGTCTATCTTTCCACCCAAAGCGGCGCCAAGCTCGATTCCAACTCCGAGGCGACGCGCTGGCTGGAGCCGGAGATCGAAAGCCTGCGCCGCAAGGTCAGCGAGGCCGAGAAGAAGGTCGCCGAATATCGCACCAGCCACGGGCTCTTGCAGACGAACGGCACGACCACGTTTCCCGCCCAGCAGCTGAACGACATCTCCGCCGAGCTCACCCGCGTGCGCGGCGACAAAGCCAATGCCGAGGCGAGGGCGCAGGCGGTGCGCAATGCGCTGTCGTCGGGCGAAGCTTCCGACACGCTGCCTGACATCATGTCCTCGCAGGCGATTCAGCGGCTGAAGGGAACGGAATCGGGCCTGCAGTCGCAAGTCTCAGACTTGCAGACCAGCCTTCTCAACAGCCATCCCAGGCTGAAAAGCCTGCGTGCCCAGCTTGCCGACATCCGCGGACAGATCCGCCAGGAAACGCAGAAGATTCTGGCGAGCATCGAGAACGAGGCCAAGGTCGCCGATCTCCGGGCTCGCGAGCTCGAGCGGCAGAAGGACACGGTGCAGGCCAACAGCGCCCGCGCCGGCGAGGACGAAGTCGGCCTCAACGCGCTCGAGCGCGAGGCGACCGCCCAGCGCCAGCTGCTCGAAACCTATCTGGTGCGCTACCGCGAGGCCGCCTCCCGCGCCGACAGCAATTCGAGCCCGGCCGACGCCCGTATCGTTTCGAAAGCCGTCGAGCCGGTCGATCCCTATTTCCCCAAGGTCGTGCCGATCGTCGTCGTCGCAGCCGTCGCCACACTGATCCTCAGCGCCATCGTCACCATGCTGGCCGAACTCTTCAGCGGCAGGGCGCTTCGCCCGATCGATGCGTCGGCTGAGACAATCGAGACGGAAACAGGCGCCGAGGAGAAGATTGCGCCGCAGGCAGCTCCCGTCGCCGCCGTCAGAACGACCGCCCGGGCGAGCATGCTCGCCGTGGTCGGCGACGAAGAGGATGCTATCGACGAGGACGTGGAGACTGCCGCTGAGGTACCGGAGGACGACAATGAATTCTCCGTCGCCTCGGTTGCCGATTACCTCACCGGCAGCCGAACGCCGCTGGCGATCGCGATATCTCCGACCGGTGACGATGGTTCCGCAGCGACGGTCTTGCTGACCCGCATTCTTGCCGATGCCGGCCGCCGCGTCATCCTGATCGATATGACCGGTTCCGGCCAGCCGACGGAACTGATGGCCGAAGACCAGGCCGCTCCTGGTGTCACCGACCTGCTGTGCGGCGAGGCCGCCTTCGGTGATACCATCCACAGCGATCGGCTTTCCGATGCCCATCTGATCCCGCAGGGCCGGAGCGACGTACGCCGCGCCATGCGCGGTGTCGATCGGCTGTCGCTGCTGCTCGATGCGCTGGCCGCTGCCTACGACCTCGTGGTCGTCGAATGCGGCGCTGCCGATGTCGCCGGCGTCTCGCGCCTGACGCGCAGCCGGGATGTCGAGATCATCCTCTCGCTGCCGCAGCTCGAGGAGACCGTTTTCGTTACACTGATGACGGAATTCCAGGCTGCGGGCTACGAGCGCGTCGTGCTGATGTCGGGCGGCGAAGCGGCAGAGCAGAGGCTCGGCCAGGCGGCCTAACGCATGGCGCGCAAAAGTGTGCGACGGTTTTGCGGCAACGCCATGCGTAAACAAAAACCCTATGGCGCGCGTGCTGCTGTTTTGCGGCAACCACACGCGCAGGGCAGACCGTTCAGCTGATCCTTGCCCGGATCCCCTGGGCGAATTTATGGAGCTTCGGGCGCGCCTTGATATGCGCCTTGCCGCGCGTGACGATCCTGTGCGCGGCGCCGGCGGCGATGCCGATAGGCGAAACCGGCAGCACCACGTCGTAATGCGCGGTCTCGACCGGCGCCCAGGATCGTTTGTAGGTCTGATCGCCGAGGCCGAAATCGAACAGCGCGACGCCTTTGCCGTGCAATCCCGAGATAGTCTGCCAATAGAGGAATTCGCCGGGGCTCGTATCCGGCACGAGGTCTTCGTCGATCGCCCCGAATTGGCAGATGACGTGATCGCCCTTGCGCGAGATGCCCGAGATCGCAGCGATCCGGTCCTCATTCCCACCCTTCAGCCGCAGGACATGCATCTGCAGGCCGAAGAACTGCCCTGTTTCATCCTGCTTGTCGATGAGGCCATGCAGGAAGGCCTGTGTTTCCCGGTCGGCAAAGACGTCGGGCAGGCCAAGGCTGGCGAAGCGGGTACTTTTCAGACGGAAGAAGATATCGAGCAGGCGATGCTGTTCTTCCGATGTTTCGGGGATGACGTATTCGGCGCCGCCGGCGGCCTCGAGACGCCTCGATTGAACGCGGAACTTCTTACGCCGGCTCTTGGCGTTGATCTGTTTCAGCGTCTCCTCGAAACCGGCAAGGAGCGGCAGTTGATAGGCGTGGTTCTGGTTTTGCACCATAGGCAGCCCGGTGAACGGCGTCTGCCGCCCGCGCCATTCCAACGGAATGTTTTGCAGCAGCAGCAGATCGGCCCGCCCCTTCAACGCTTGCTGAAGCTGACGAGCGAATTTTGCGGCGTCGATGCTGCCGCCGCTTTCGGCGAAATTTCTCGAGAATAAACCGGTATTGATATTGCTGTGATCGGCAGCGATGAATTTCGCGACGGAAAGACCACGCGACTTGACGATCTCGACCGGCAGAATGAAGGCCGTCTCCCCGGCATAGGTGCCTTTGAGGATCGCCAGCGGCCGTCGAAAGGCGCTTACCCAGGCGGCGCACCAATCGTAGCTCTGATGGAGCGACTGGAGATTGTCGACCTCCAGCGCCCGCCAATCATCTTCCAGCGGCTGCATCGCATCGAAAACGGCGATGTCGATTTTGGCCATGGCAAGTTTCATGCTCACCTGGCGTAGGCGTGAAATCGCCGTCTCGGCCAGTGCGCCATCGTCTGACGGCTGTTCATCGACGTCGAACTTTTGCGTCTGCACGGGAACTCTCCGGTCAAAATGCTGAGCGGGAAGCTAGCCATGCAGGGCGTATATTTGGTTTAATCGTCGGCTATCAGCGAGGTTTTCCGCCGATCACGGTTATCCGGCCGTTAATGGCTTACTGCTGCCGCGGTCCGGCCATCCATTTGATGATCACCATCGCCGGCAAGATCCAAAGCAGGCCGGTGAGCAGGAAATAGAGCAGGTGCCCCCACCAGGGCGCGTTGCCGAGCGTCGCCACTGCGATCGTGTTCGCCACCAGCGCGTAGACGAGCACGAGCACGATGATGAGGATCGTGCCGATGAATTTGCGGAGGCGGACGGGCATTTTGATCTCTTGTCTGGGTGGCGCGAACCGGCGCGACGGCATGCCGCAAAGGTTCGGGGCTTGTTTTGCATGAGCCGGTGGGGCAAATCAACTGCCGGATAGAAGGAGACATCATGGCCGTCGCGAACCTCACCACGGAACAGGCGATCCTTAGCGAAGTGCGCAAGCAGAACCGCAATCGCCGCGCCTTGCGGCTGTGGCTCGGCTTCGTGCTTTTAGCGCTCTTCTGTCTCGTGCTCGTCGGCGGCGCCACGCGGCTGACCAATTCCGGCCTGTCGATCACCGAATGGAAGCCGATCCATGGCGTCATTCCGCCGCTATCGGCTGCCGAATGGGAGGAGGAGTTCCGCCTCTACCAGCGCATTCCCGAATTTCAGCAATTGAACAGCTCCATGACGGTCGACGAGTTCAAGGGCATTTTCTGGTGGGAATGGGCCCACCGGCTGATCGCCCGCGGCATCGGCGTGATCTTCGCGCTGCCGCTTATCTTTTTCTGGCTGACGGGGCGCATCGAAAGGCGCCTGCGCTGGCCGCTCGTCGGCATTCTGGCGCTCGGCGGCCTGCAGGGTTTTATCGGCTGGTGGATGGTGTCCTCGGGTCTTTCCGTCCGCACCGATGTCAGCCAATACCGGCTCGCGACTCATCTCGTCATGGCCTGCCTGATCTTTGCCGGCTGTATGTGGATCATGCGCGGGTTATCGCCGCATTCCAACGATCCGGCGCCGGCGCGCAGCTCGCGCGGTTTTGCCGCCGTCATCGCCATCTTCGCGCTGTTCCAGATCTATCTCGGCGCGCTGGTGGCCGGGCTCGACGCCGGTTTCTCCTACAATACCTGGCCGCTGATGGATGGTGCCGTCATCCCTTCGGATCTCTTGATCCAGCAGCCCTTCTGGATCAACGCCTTCGAGAACCCGAAGACCGTGCAGTTCATCCACCGCGTCGGCGCCTACGCGCTCTTCGCGTTGACTTTGATCAACATGGTCATTGCCCTGCGCGCCGCAGCCTGGACCACCCATGCCCGCCGCGCCGTGGTGCTTTTCTCGCTGGTGACGCTGCAGGCGGCGATCGGCATCGCCACACTGCTGATGCAGGTGCCGCTTCACTGGGGTCTGCTGCATCAGGCCGGCGCTCTGGTGGTCTTCGGTTTCGCCGTCGCCAACTGGCGCGGCTTTTACGGCGAATATCCGCACGCCACGGCAATTGCGGAGCGCGATTGAAGCGCAAGCCGTTTAACGCAGCACGCCGTCGAGCAGCGGCATGCCGATGATCGCAGCGGCGGTGATCAGCACGTAGCAGGCGATGCGGAAGGTCCGTTCCTCGGCCAGCCCGAACAGTTTCGAGCCGCCGTAAAGCCCCAGCGCATAACTCGGCAGAATGACGGCCGTCAGGGCAAAGACGGCGGGGACGAACAGACCGCCGATATAATAGCTGATGGCGCTGAAGATGGTGGAAATGGAGAAATAGAGCACGACATTGGCCCGAACGCGCGTGAAGTCGCTCTTGCCGCCGAGCCAATAGGCGACGACAGGCGGTCCGCCGAGCTGCGCGGCGCCGCTGAAGAGGCCGGCAATCAGGCCGACGCCGCTGCTGAGCGGCGCCGAGGGCGCGCCGTGATAACGCCATCCGGAGACGAGAAGCGCGAGCAGTGAGATGGCGACGATCGTGATGCTCCAGCGCAACAGCGTCGGGTCGAGCAGTGCCAGCATCGCCGTGCCGGCCGGGACGCCGAGTGCCGCACCCGCGGCCATGACGAAGACCTCGGGCCGGTTGGCGTTGCGCCAGGCGGGTGGAATCATCCCCAGCGTGGCAATGCCGTCGATGACGAGCAGGATCGGCGAGGCCAGCTTCGGCCCGATGATGGCGCCACCGAGCGGAATGAAGATCAGCGCTGCCCCGAAACCGGAAAAGCCGCGGGCGAGCCCGGCGATGAAGGCAAAGGCCATCAGGGCATAGATACCGTGATCGGGCAGGGCGGCGGCAAACCAGGCCTGCCCGTCCGTGATAAGCGCATCCAGCGTCATGACGTCAGGAAGCGAGCATCAGGTCCATGTTCTGCACGGCAGCACCCGAGGCGCCCTTGCCGAGATTGTCGAGCAGCGCCACCAGATTGACCTGGGAACCGCCCGGCGTGCCGAAGACGAAGAGCTTCATCGTGTCCTTGCCTTCGAGTTCGACGGCGTTGACACGGGGGAGCGCCTTGCTGTCGGCGAGCGGCACGACGGTGACGATGTCCTGGCCGGCATAGTGAGCGACGAGAGCCGCCTGGATGGTTTCCATCGTCGTGCCCTCGGCGAGATCGTCGAGATGCAGCGGCACCTGCACGATCATGCCCTGCGCGAATTTGCCGACCGATGGCGAGAAAATCGGTGCGCGGTCGAGCAGGCCATGCACGGTCATTTCGGGCACATGCTTGTGGGTGAGGGGAAGACCGTAGAGAAAGTGCGGCGCGGTGATCGCATCCGGGTGATCCGGATTTTCCATCTGGGCGATCATCTGCTTGCCGCCACCGGTATAGCCGGAGACCGCATTGACCGTCACCGGGTAGCCGTCCGGCAGGATGCCGGCGGCACGTAGCGGCCGGATCAGGCCGATTGCACCGGTCGGATAGCAGCCGGGGTTGGCGACGAAACGCGCGGCCTTGATCTTGTCGGCCTGCGCGCCATCCATTTCGGCAAAGCCATAGGCCCAGCCGGGGTTGACGCGGAAGGCGGTCGAGGTGTCGATGACGCGCACATTGTTGTTGGCCGAGACCATCTGAACCGCTTCCTTCGATGCCTCGTCGGGCAGGCAGAGAATGGCGATATCAGCGCTGTTCAGCATGTCCTCGCGCAGGGCGGCGTTGCGCCGCTCGGCCTCGGGAATGGACAGAAGCTCGACATCGCGGCGGCCGGCCATGCGCGTGCGGATCTGCAGACCCGTTGTGCCGTGTTCGCCGTCGATGAAGATTTTCGGTGCCATGTTAACCTGCGCTTTCAATGGGTTCAGAAGGTTTCCGGATTCATTTGGGGATAATAAGTCAGCCTTGTGACACGGCGATGGCGCGTCGCTCCGCATGAAGCCCCAGCATATACATCGCCACCGTTGCCCCGGCAATGGCGGTGATATCGGCATGGTCGTAGGGCGGCGAAACCTCGACGATATCGGCGCCGCGGATATCGAGCTGGTGCAGGCGCTGCAGCACCGAGAGGATCTTGGCGCTCGACGGTCCGCCGGCGACCGGTGTGCCGGTGCCGGGCGCAAAGGCCGGATCGAGGCAATCGATATCGAAGGTGAGATAGGCCGGCGCGCCGCGCGTGTGGGAGATGATCGCCGAAGCGATGTCGCCGGCAGTCATATCCTCGACCTGATGACCATAGAGAATATTGATGCCGCAATCCTCCGGCGCATGGGTGCGGATGCCGATCTGAATCGAGCGATCGGGGTCGATGATGCCCTCGCGGGTGGCCCGTGCGACGAAGGAGCCATGGTCGATGCGCCGCTCTTCGTCGAACCAGGTGTCCTGATGCGCGTCGAACTGCACGAGCGCCAGCGGCCCATGTTTTGCCGCATGCGCTTTCAGCAGCGGCCAGGTGACGTAATGATCGCCGCCGAGCGTTAGCAGAAAGGCGCCGCTCTCGAGGATGAGGTTGGCCTGGCGTTCTATGGCGCCAGGCGTATCCTGGTGATTGCCGTAATCGAGCAGGCAGTCACCGTAGTCGATCACGGCCATGTCCGCGAACAATTGGCGGTTGAAGGGATATTGCGCATCATTGTCGAAGATCGCCGAGGCACGCCGGATCGCTTGCGGGCCGAAGCGCGTGCCCGGCCGGTTCGATGTGGCGGCGTCGAAAGGAATGCCCCAGACGGCGACATCGACGCCGGTGAGTTCCTTGGTGAAGCGGCGGCGCATGAAGGACAGCGCGCCGGCAAAGGTCGGGTCGCTGGCGGCGGAGGTGAGGCTGGTCGCTGTGAAGGCGTGGTCGATGGTCTTGTTCGCCAAGTGGGGCTCCTTTTTCGGTCGTGAAAGGTCAAGGCGTCGACAACGGGTAGGCGACCAGGCGGCGAATTTCAAGCAATCGGAAAGGAAGTGGCGACAAAAGCATGTCGTGATGCGGGCGTGGAAGGAGGTGCTGGCAGATCATGCAAACAAAAAGGCCGGGTTTCCCCGGCCTTCGTAAAATCCATTTGTCCGAAGCGATTAACGCTTGGAGAACTGGAACGAGCGGCGGGCCTTTGCCTTGCCGTACTTCTTGCGTTCGACGACGCGGCTGTCGCGGGTCAGGAAGCCGCCCTTCTTCAGCACCGAGCGCAGGCCCGGTTCGAAGTAGGTGAGCGCCTTGGACAGGCCGTGGCGAACGGCACCGGCCTGGCCGGAGAGGCCGCCGCCGGCAACGGTTGCGACGATGTCGAACTGGCCGTCACGGGCAGCCGCGACGATCGGCTGGCGCAGGATCATCTGCAGCACCGGGCGGGCGAAATATTCCGCGAATTCCTTGCCGTTGACGATGATCTTGCCGGAGCCCGGCTTGACCCAGACGCGCGCGACGGCGTTCTTGCGCTTGCCGGTCGCGTAGGAGCGGCCGAGCGAATCGACCTTGCGGACGTGGGCCGGAGCAGCAGCTTCAGAAGCCGTGCCGAGATCCTTCAGGGAGGAGAGGTCAGCCATGATCAGGCGCTCCTTACGTTCTTTTTGTTGAGCGCGGCAACGTCGAGGGCGACCGGCTGCTGGGCTTCATGGGGATGGTTGGCGCCGGCGTAGACGCGCAGGTTCTTCATCTGGCGACGGCCAAGCGGGCCGCGCGGAACCATGCGCTCGACGGCCTTTTCGAGGACGCGCTCCGGGAAGCGGCCTTCGATGATCTGGCGCGCGGTGCGTTCCTTGATGCCGCCGGCATAACCGGTGTGCCAGTAGTAGACCTTGTCGGAATACTTCTTGCCGGTGAAAACGACCTTGTCGGCATTGATGACGATGACGTTGTCGCCGTCGTCAACGTGGGGCGTGAAGGTTGCCTTGTGCTTGCCGCGCAGGCGCATAGCGATGATGGAAGCGAGACGGCCAACGACCAGCCCTTCGGCGTCGATGATCACCCACTTCTTCTCCACCTCTGCAGGCTTCTGGGAGAAGGTAGCCATAATGAATACTCTCTTTTGGGACCCTTGCCCGAAGGCTGGAAGGGCGTTTCTTGTTGCTTGGATTGGCAGGCGCCAGGCATGCCAAAAGAAAGCAGCCGGGAAGGCTGCGTTCTGGCGCGGTGTATAAAGGGAATGTGTTATCGGGTCAATATCGACACGTCCGGCGATCTCAAAAGAAACATAAGTAAAAACAGCTGCTTAGCAATGTGGTATTATGTTGCCTCAAATTAGGTGGGGCGGGAAGCTGCCATCTTGAAGGTTTTTCCCCCGTCGCGTCCGGACTTGTGGGGTCGAAGCGGTGTTAATCCTTGCACTCGCGCAGACATTTCATCATTTCCCGAAGGCCGCGTGTCAGATGTTTGTCCCGGCGCAGAACCATGCCGAGCCGGCGCATGAGCTTCGGCTTCAGCGACGACGTCGTCACCAGGCCGGCACGGTCGCGCTTGAGCGCCAGCCCCGGCAGGATCGACCAGCCGAGCCCGACGGCCACCAGCTCCTTGATCGCCTCGACGCTGCCGAATTCCATCGCAGGTCGGGTCCTGCCATCGGCGGCGGCGAGCCACGCGTCGATTGCCCGCCTGGTATTGCCGCCCTCGTAAAGCAGCAGCGTCCTGTCGCGCATGAAGGCGGCGTCCGGTCCGCCTTCGGGCAGCAGGCTGCCTGCGGGCGCGACAGCCAGCAATTCCTCCTCGTAAAACGGTTCGATCTCGAAGTTTCGTCCCGATGCCGGCAAGGCCACGACGGCGATGTCTAGGCTGTTGGCCTCCAGATCGCGCAGAATATCATCGGCATTGCCGATATTGACGGTGATTTCGAGGCCAGGCATCGCCTTCCTGGCGGCGGCGATGGCGCGCGGCAGCAGATGGATCGAGGCCGTGCCGCCGCTGCCGATGCGCACCCGGCCGCTGGCGCCGTCCCTGTGGGGCATCATTGCTTCTTCCGCCGCGGCTGCTTCCTGCAGCAGACGCCTCGCGTGCGAAAGCAGGTCGAGGCCGGCCGCCGTTGGTTGCGCCCGCCGCCCGACGCGCTCGATCAGCCTGACGCCGAGCCGCTGTTCGAGGCCTTTGATCTGCAGGCTGACGGCCGGTTGCGTCACACCTTCCTTGTCGGCGGCGGCCGTAAAGCTTCCAAGATCGGCGACGTTGACGAAGGTCGCGAGCTGATCGAGATTGAGCGGCACCCAAAGAATTCCTTATGCATATCATAATATCCATAAGCTTCTTTCGCGGCATCTTCCAGCGCATATTTATCTCCGTTGAGAAAGGACAAAAGATGACCCTGGAATTCGGCGAGATATTAGCGACACCGCGCAACGCCCATTGTTTGAAACTTCGCGAGACGGCACGCCGGGGCCGGCGGCTGCTGGCGGCCATCGAGTGTCGGCTCGAAAAGCGACGCAGCCGCCGCAAGCTTTCGGACCTCACCGATGATGAGCTTCGCGATATCGGTCTGACCCGTGCGCAGGCGACGGCCGAGACATCGAAATCGTGGTTCTGGTTTTGACCACGCCGCAGCGGGGAGGGCGGATCCTGCTCGAAATTGCCGGCGCCTTGTGGCAGAACAGGTGTGTGGAAATCGAGCGCAGGGAGCAGCATCATGGCCGAAATCGTATCCTTCCGAAAGGACGCGGACAGGGTGGACGGATTGTTGCTCCGCTCGCTGCGCGACGGCGTGCTGCGGCTCGTGCTCAACGATCCGCCGGCCAATGCGCTTTCGATTGCGCTTCTCGAGGCGCTGATGGCCGAGCTCGAAAAGGCGGAGGCGGATTTGGATGTGCGCGTCGTCGTCATCGCCTCGACCGGCTCCGTCTTTTCCGCCGGCCATGACCTCAAGGAACTCACGGCCCATCGCGTCGACGAAGACCGGGGCGCTGCGTTCTTCGAGAAAAGCTTCCGCCTCTGCGCCGATCTGATGCTGAAGATCGCGCATCTGCCAAAACCTGTTATCGCCGAGGTCGACGGGCTTGCAACGGCTGCCGGCTGTCAGCTCGTTGCCTCCTGTGATCTGGCGATCTGCACGGACACGTCGACGTTCTGTACGCCGGGCGTCAATATCGGCCTGTTCTGTTCGACGCCGATGGTGGCGGTTACCCGTGCCGCCCATCGCAAACAGGCGATGGAAATGCTTCTGACCGGCGAGACGATCGACGCTTCGACCGCCAAGGATTTCGGCCTCGTCAACCGCATCGTGCCGAAGCAGTATCTGGCGCAGGTCGTTTCCAAATATGCGGCCGTGATCGCTGGCAAATCGCCATTGATCCTGAAAATCGGCAAGCAAGCATTTTATCGGCAGCTCGAACTGCCGGTGGAGGCAGCCTATGACTATGCCGCCAAGGTGATGGTGGAGACCATGCTGACGCAGGATGCGCAGGAGGGCATCGGCGCCTTCCTCGGCAAGCGCAAGCCGGAATGGAAGGGCGAATGATCACGCCAGCTTCAGAACCAGCACGCCGGCCGCGATGACGACGCCGGCGAGGTAACGCCAGATCCCGGCTTTTTCCTTGAACACGGCGACCGAGATCACCAGAGCGAAGACGATCGCGGTTTCCCGCAACGCGGCAACGGTCGCGACCGGAGCCTTCGTCATCGCCCAGAGCGCCAGTCCGTAAGATGCAATCGAACCCGCGCCGCCGATAAGGCCGCGCCACCAGTTGCGGCGAACGTGGCGCACCACCGTCAGGCTGCCGCGCCGGGACGCCGCCCAGGCAAACAGCAGTATGGGCGGCAGCAGCGACATCCACAACGTATAGGAAACCGCGTTGCCTGAAAGGCGGGCGCCGATGCCGTCGACATAAGTGTAGCTGGCGATGACGAAGGCATTGGCAATGGAGAGGACGACGGCGCGGCCGCTGCCGCGACGCGCCTCCAGAGCGAGCGTCAGGACGCCGGCCGAGATCGTCATGATGCCGGCGAGCGCGGCGCCGGAAAGGTCTTCCCTGAGGACGACACCGCTTGTTGCGGCGATCAGCAACGGCGCGCAACCACGCATCAGCGGATAGACCAGGCCGATATCGCCGGCCCGGTAGGCGGCGGCAACCAGCTGGAAATAGGCGAACTGCAGGATGGCCGACGCGCCGATAAACGGCCAGGCCGCACTATGCGGCAATGGCAGAAATGCCAAAAACGGCAAGGCCGATACGGCGCCGCCGGCCGAAATCAGCGCCGCATCAAGGGATTTATCGCTCCCCGCTTTGACGATCGCGTTCCATGTCGCATGAAGCAATGCACCGAACAGAACGAGCAGGATGACGTCGAGGGGCAAGGATAAATCCTGGACTACGGGGGAAAGACAAGCGCTTCGCCCCGACGGGGCAAACTTCTGGTAAGACAACTGCGATTTGCACGAAAATGCGTTGCCGCGGTCGCGGATGTCTTCCTGTCCGCAATATCACCCTTCCAATATCCCAACAATGGCGGGTGCAGCCGGCAATTTTTGCGTGCGCTCGATATGCGTTCAATCCAAGCGATCTTCTCAACTATGAGATGCTGCTAATGGACACCAGAACATAGGGTGATTTTTCGAAGAACGAAAGAAGAAAACGCTTGGAGGGATTCCGGTGTGGATCTTTCTATGTTGCTGAAATACAGATATTATTCTATAACTTTGACATACGTGAAAAATAAAGCTGCTGATTGCATATTCTCAGAAAAATCGCAGCGCGGGATTGAGGCGGCGGACACTCCCAAACGCGAAGGGCGTAGGGCGTTGCGACGGTCACGGCAACAAAAACCTCAGAGCTGATAATGCGGAACGAACAGCATCCCGTCTAGGTTGTCTATGTTCTGACAGTTCAGAACGGGACACCGGGGATTGTCTTTCGAGGGAATGTGCGTCCACTCCGCATAGTCGGTCGCGTCGCAATAATTGCTGTTGCGGACGTAGCGATCATAGAGGGGCAGACCGCGGGGCGACTGATAGCGGAAAATGACGGCGCCCTGATTGTGGATGGCGGCGCGCACGCTGTCGCAGCTCATGGCGAGCGGGTTGTAGCGCGAGATCGCCAGCGCCGGCGATGCGGCGAGCACGAGCATGAGGGCAAGAGCGATTTTTTTCATCGAATCATCCTCAGAGAGTGTCCAATTCATATATACGGGAAAGGCGCGCAACTGGTTTCACGCAAACGCAAAATTACGCGCGCCGTGGCGAAAGACTTTCGCAAGTGGAGAAGCGGACATGAATCACGACAGCTACACGGATGATTTCCTCGCCCAAATCCTGCATTCGGTGAAGACCATCGCCCTGACCGGCGCTTCGCCCAATCCGGCGCGGCCGAGCAACGGCGTCATGGGCTATCTGCTGTCGCGCGGCTATGAGGTCATTCCGGTCAACCCGGGGCAGGCGGGTAAACAGATCCACGGCCGAACCGTCTTTGCCCGGCTCGCCGACATTCCGGTGCCGATCGACATGGTCGACGTCTTTCGCGCTGCCGAATATCTGGACGGCGTCGTCGAGGAGGCCTTAGCGCTGAAGCCTTTGCCGAAGATCATCTGGGCGCAGCTCGGCGTCCGCGACGATGCGGCTGCGGCAAAGGCGGAGGCCGCCGGCATCAAGGTGGTGATGAACCGCTGTCCGGCGATCGAGTATCCCCGGATCATTGCCTAATCTCATTGCCCGATCTCATTGCTTGAGCTGCGCTCTGCAGAGACGGATTTTCCACCGAACGCCCGCGGGTTGAAACGGATCGCGATTAACTTTCGTCCGGGAGAGGCTATGATCCCGGCCGTCAGCAACAACGGGAGGACGAGATGGCCAAGAATGATCCGGGATTCAACACGTTGGCGATCCATGCCGGTGCGCAGCCCGACCCGGCGACCGGCGCGCGGGTGACGCCGATCTACCAGACGACCGCCTACGTCTTCAACGATTCCGATCATGCCGCCGCGCTCTTCGGCCTGCAGGCTTTCGGCAATATCTACACCCGCATCATGAACCCGACGCAGGCCGTGCTGGAGGAGCGCGTCGCAGCGCTCGAGGGCGGCACGGCGGCCCTTGCCGTCGCCTCCGGCCATGCCGCACAGATGATCGTCTTCCACACCATCATGCGCCCCGGCGAGAATTTCATCGCCGCCCGCAAGCTCTACGGCGGCTCGATCAACCAGTTCGGCCATGCCTTCGAGAATTTCGGCTGGCAGGTGCGCTGGGCCGATTGCGCCGATCCGGCAAGCTTCGAAAGCCAGATCGACGAAAAGACGCGCGGCATCTTCATCGAGAGCCTCGCCAATCCCGGCGGCACCTTCGTCGATATCGCCGCGATCGCCGACGTGGCGCATCGCCACGGCCTGCCGCTCATCGTCGACAATACGATGGCAACACCCTATCTCATCCGTCCGATCGAGCACGGCGCCGATATCGTCGTGCATTCGCTGACCAAGTTTCTCGGCGGCCACGGCAATTCCATGGGTGGCCTCATCGTTGACGGTGGCACCTTCGACTGGTCGAAATCCGGAAACTACCCGATGCTGTCGAGCCCGCGGCCGGAATATAACGGCATTGTCCTGCACGCGACCTTCGGCAATTTCGCCTTTGCGATCGCCGCCCGCGTTCTCGGCCTGCGCGACCTCGGGCCGGCGATCTCGCCCTTCAACGCCTTTCTGATCCTGACCGGCATCGAAACGCTGCCGCTGAGGATGCAGCGCCACAGCGACAATGCGATCGCGGTGGCCAGGTGGCTGAAGGCGCACAGCAAGATCGCCTGGGTGAATTATGCCGGCCTCGAAGACGACCCGAACCACGCCCTGCAGCAGCGCTATTCGCCGAAGGGCGCCGGCTCCGTCTTCACCTTCGGCGTCACGGGCGGTTATGAGGCGGGCAAAACGCTGGTCGAGGGCCTTGAGCTCTTCTCCCATCTTGCCAATATCGGCGACACCCGCTCGCTCGTCATCCATCCTGCCTCGACGACGCACCGGCAGCTGAGCGACGAACAGAAGATTGCCGCCGGCGCCGGCCCCGACGTGGTGCGCCTTTCAATCGGCATCGAGGACGTCAAGGACATCATCGCCGACCTCGAACAGGCGCTTTCGAAGATCTGAAACACCGTGTAATCAAAACGCCGTAGCCCCGTCGACGCGTGGCCATATTGTGCAGCAGCTTGCTGCACAATATGGGTCGTTGCCTCGGACATCCGGATATTGGTTCTGGAAGGCCCGCTCTAAAACGCTCAACCTCGGCCGGCGAACTATTTCTAGGGCTGCGACCGCACCCCCGATTACCGCTGGACGATCACTCGGGTCCCCGGCTGGACCATATCGTAAAGTTCCTCGACATCTTCGCGGTACATGCGAAAACAACCGCTCGAAGCATTGGTTCCGATTGAGGAAGGGTCATTGGTTCCGTGTATGCGCAGCAGCCCGTCTGCCAGATAAATTGCGCGGGTTCCAAGCGGATTGGCAGGGCCAGCCTTCACGACCGCTGGAAGCCTCGGGTTCTTCTGCCGCATGCTCGCCGTTGGCCGCCATTCGGGATGCATTCGCTTGGATACCACCCGGGTTGATCCGTACCATTGTTTGCCTTCGCGACCGACGGCAATGGGGTAAGCGAACTGCTCTCCGCTTGCTGTCGTGTAAATAAGAGTGTGCTCACGTGTGGCGATCACGATGTTTCCCCTAGCGCTTCGCGTCGAGGGTCCCCTGCGATCATACAGGGGTTCCTGATAGCGGGGGGCCGGGTCGTAATAAGGTGGAGGTGGATACGGGCTGTAGGGGTCATCATAGTCGTAGCCCCCGTATTCGTCGTATCCATCATACGGTTCATAAACTTGAGCTTTGGCCTGAACCACCGTTAGCAAAACGGCCACAGCAAGAAGAGCCAGCAATCTCATTTTTCGCCATCCGCCTGTTATACAAGCCGTATTGGTCCCAACTCTATGGCATCACTATGGCGCACCGTTGACCCATACGAGGTGCCCGGGGCCCCAGACACCTTGCAGGTCGACCGTCGCAGCATCAGCGGCCCGTTCGGCCCTGAATGGTGAACGCCAAATTCAAGCGAAAAAGCTCATGATGTGAAATTGACCACGAGTGCTTGCTGGTTCTATGCGTGGTGCATGACGAACGTTCTCAGCTTCAAGTTTGAAAATACGGACGAAGACACGGTGGCCGTTCTTCCGTGCGTGGATGGCGTGGGATTAGATCTGCTTGTGGCTGCTTTCGAAGAAGCCGCTGGCTACCGTGATCCCGCTGGTGGCTATGGTGGGCTCATACCCTCATTCTACCGCTTCGGTCCCCTGCCGAGCTATTTCCTTGGTCAGGAAGCACCCGTGACGGGCGATGAGCGGGGGGAAATTTATCTCTTGTCGTGTGAATGTCGTGAGGTTGGATGTTGGCCCCTGATCGCCCACGTTCGCCTGCACCATGACAAGGTGATATGGGATGGGTTCAGCCAGCCGCATCGGCCAAGCCGGAATTATGCGAGCTTTGGCCCGTTTGAGTTCGAGCGCAAGCAGTACGAACAGGCCGTCGAGGTTTTGATCCGATATGACGATCTATGACTGAAACGTAAGCGCTGTTGCTCCGACAGCCTCGCAAGAGGGCAAGCCGATCCTCAGCCAAGGTAGCGCTTGGCACGCCCTTTTGATTTCATTTTACGATTGCAATGATGCCAAACGTTTGCGCATCGGCATGCGCCCTGACGTGGCTTCCGGATCGCCGCGGATGCGCCCACGACTTTGACGTGATACTCTCCCCTCCAGTTGCGAAAGCCCTGGAGCGGAGCAAGGGTATGCTGCGAAAGCGCATGGAAAAACCAATGATTAAAAGCATGCCTCATACAAACGTATGTTGCGAAGAACGCTGAAATTGAAGAGATTCAGGATGACTGTGAGCAACTTCATCACCTTCGGCATCGATGGCGTCGAACCGGAGTTCGGCGCGCCCGAACCCGGCCGAATTATCTCAGGCGATCCGCAGTTCCGGACCTGGAACCTGGAGGAGGCCGGAGGCGGCCTCTATTGTGGCATCTGGGAGGCGACGCCCGGCAAGTGGCGGATCGTCTACGAGGAATGGGAATATTTCAGCCTGCTGTCCGGCCATTCGATCGTGACCGAGGAGGGCGGCGAGCCGGTCCATCTGAAGGCGGGTGACCGAATGATCTTGAGACCTGGCTTCAAAGGAACCTGGGAAGTCATTGAAACAACTCGCAAGGATTATGTGATCAGGCTTTGATGCCTGTCGCGTGGAAGCGTGCAGCGGTTCCGAGATAACGACATGCATAAAGACAAGAGTGAAAGCGTGCCATTTTCCAAGATAGAACGCTTTTGATCAATCTCATTAATCGTGCCTACATCGTCAAATGCTAAACCATGTCTGCAGCGCATTGCGGACATGATGTCTCCTGCTGTCTCACAGACATGGTCTTGCAATCGATCACTCCCGGAATTTGCATGTCGTCGACTCTTGCAGGTAGGCACGTTCGCACCCAAACCTCTTCCATCATCGCGACAACGATCTGTTTCCTTGTTGTAGCGCTCCTGTTGACCGGCCTCATGGCGCATGTCGTCACTACCATGACCCGCTCGGCCAACGAGATCGATGATGCCCGGGCCAGCCGCGCCGCTCGCGCCGCAATCGCCGCCTTTGTCGCCCGTCTCGGCGCGACAACGACGGATAATGCCATCTGGGACGATGCCTATCGTGCGGTCGCGGCTCCGGGCGGCACCGATTGGGCCTATGAGAACTGGGGAAAGACCAGCGAGGATTATGCGCTCTATGACGGCGCCATCGTGATCGGCCCGGATCGGACTTCGATCGTTTCCGCCTATGCCAAGGGCAAACCCTTCCAGCCGGGCGTTTTCTTCGGCGAAGCCTTTTATCGGCAGGTCAAAGTGGCGGCCGATCCGGCGCGCGCGCCCTTGGTGAATTTCGTCAAGACCGAAAACGGCATCGCGCTGCTCTCATCGCAGGCGATCCAACCTTTCGACGAAGCCGCCGACACGACGGAATTCAGCACGCTGAGCTTTTACAAGGAATTCACCCCGGAAGTGCTGGACACGCTGTCGAACGAACATGAACTCGAGGGCCTGCGGCTCGAGGCGACGCCCAAGCCGGATTTCCTGAGCACACCGATCACCGATATGAAAGGCGCGGTCATCGGCTATCTCGTCTGGCCGAGCAAAGCACCGGGAAGCACCGTGTTTCATCAGGTGACGCCCTATATCGCGGCCGCCATCGTCATTCTTGCGCTGTTCCTTGCCGCTGTTCTGATGGTCGGCGCGTCAGAGGCGCGGCGCCTGCGTCTACTGGCGCAGGCCGCGCTTTACGAAGCCGGCCACGATAGTCTGAGCGGTCTGTTGAACAGACAAGGGCTTCTCAGCCTGCTCGAAGAGCTGGACGATACAGCCGCTTCGCCGCCCCGGCTCTATCTGGTTGACCTTGATGGCTTCAAGGCCGTCAACGATGCCTGGGGGCATGCCGTTGGGGATGATCTGATCCGGCTGGTTTCGAACGCGCTGACGGCCTGCCATCCCGAAGTCGTCGCGGCGGCCCGGCTGGGGGGCGACGAATTTGCGCTTGTGCAGGTAGGCCCTGCCACATGTGACGATATGGAAAAGGCTATTCTGGCGCTGTTTGCCGAGCCCTTCAAAATCGGCGGACGGACAATCGAAGTCGGAGCCAGCATCGGAGCTGCCGTGCGCGACGGCGACATCGAGCCCTTGGAGCTGTTGCGCAGAGCGGACATGGCGCTTTATCGCGCCAAGGCAAATGGCAGAGGCCAGGCGATCGAATACGACCCCGAACTGGACCAGGAGCGCCAGCGGGTCGCCGAGCTGGAGGCTCTGCTGAAGAGCGCCATCGGCTCCGGCGCCATCGAAGCTGTCTTCCAGCCTCTTGTCTCTGCCTCGACCGGCACGGTGACTGGTCTTGAAGCCCTGGCGCGTTGGCGAACGGCCGCAGGCAACGTCAGTCCGGAGGTCTTCATTCCCCTTGCCGAAAGATGCGGTCTCATCGATGCGCTCGGCGTTCACATGCTCAGAACATCGGTCGCGCATGCCAAGACCTGGCCCGATCTGGCATTGTCGGTGAATGTCTCGCCGGTCCAGCTGTGCAATCCGGAATTTGCTGCCGAAGTGATCTCGATCCTGCAGGAGCTCGATTTCGACCCGAAGCGCCTGACATTGGAGATCACCGAAGGCGTCCTGATGACAAATCCGGATCAGGCCCGGCGCTCGATCGATCAGCTCAAGCGCGTCGGCATCAAGTTCGCGCTCGACGACTTCGGCTGCGGCTACGCCAGCATCGGCGCATTGCGGCAATTCGGCTTCGATCGCATGAAGATCGACCGCTCGCTGGTCTCAGCGCTCGACGAAGGCGCAAAGGGCGCCGATGTTCTTCGGGCGACCATCTCTCTGGCGACTGCCCTGCAGATCCCCGTCACCGCTGAAGGCATCGAGAATTCGCGCCAGGCGGCGATCCTGCGGGACGCCGGCTGTGATCAGCTTCAAGGCTATCTGATGGGAAAACCCATGTCGGCCCGCGACATCACCGGCAAGCTGCAGGAAGAGGCCGCCGCCTAAACATGTCTTGCAAGAGTGTTTAGCGGGTTGGATTCAGCCGGCACGCCGCACGGATTCTCCAGCGGCCGAGGGTCAAGCCTCGGGATCACCACCGCAAATCCAGCCGCTCCAGCCCGTGGAAATGGTAGACGTCCTTGACCACGGGTGTCTTCGCCAGCCGGAGGCCGGCAAGCCGCTCGAACAGGATCGGCAGCACGACGTTGAGCTCCAGCCGGGCCAGCGGCGCGCCGATGCAGAAATGGATGCCGGCGCCGAAGGAGAGATTGGGCGCCTCGCTGCGGTCGGGCCGGAAGCTCAGCGGATCGCTGAATTTCACCGGGTCGAGATTGGCGGCGGCGAGGATGAGGCTCACCTTGTCGCCGCGCTTGAACGAGACGCCGTCGATTTCGGCGGGCTCGAGCGCCCAGCGCTGGAAGATGTGAACGGGCGCGCAGATGCGTAGAGTCTCCTCGACCGTGCGCTCTGTCGTCGCCTCGTCGCGGAAGAGCGTCGCCGGATCCGAGCCGCTGTCGAGGATCGTGCGTACGGAATTGCCGATCTGGTGCACGGTCGCCTCATGGCCGGCGTTGAGCAGCACGATCGTCGTCGAGATCAGCTCCTCCTCGGTGAGATACTGGCCCTTGTGCTCGGTATGGATCATGTGGGTGAGCAGGTCGTCGCGCGGCTCGGCGCGACGCTCGGCGATGACGGTCCTGACGTAGTCGGAAAATTCCTTCGCCGCCCGTTCAGCCTGGTCTTCCTGGGCGCGCGTGCGGCCGAACATGTACATGCGGACATAGGCGTGCGACCAGGCGAGCAGCTGCGGCCCCATCTCCTCGGGAATGCCGATCATGCGGGCGATCATCGTCACCGGGATGATATCGGCAAAGGCCGAGAGCAATTCGACCTCGCGCGTATCGGCGAAGCCGTCGATCAGCCGGTTGGCGAGTTCGACAAGCTCCGGCTTCATCTTCTCGACATGGCGGGAGACGAAGGCGCGGTTGACGAGGGTGCGCAGCCGCGTGTGCTCCGGCGGTTCGAGTTCGAGCAGGGAATACCGTTCGGAGAGATCGAAACTCTCAAGATGCGGCATCGGCTCGGCAAGGCCGAGCTCCTTGCGGCTGGCGATATGCAGGATCTGCCGACCGAAGCGGCGGTCGCGCAACAGCCCGTTCACATGGTCGTAGCCGGTGACGAACCACTGTTTCTGCTCGGTCCAGTAGAAGGTCGGACAATGGGCGTGAAGCGCGGCATAGACGGCATTCGGATTGCCATAGAAGGCCGGGTTGCGGGCGTCCAGGGAAACATGGCGGAGGGCAGGGTCGATCGAGAGAAAGGGCGGTATCGTCATGCCCCGAGGCTTAGCGGATTTGCCAGGCCTCGAAAAGATGCGGAATGAGGAGAGCCGGCCGGAAGCAAGACATGCCCGACCGAGGCGCCGACGACTTTAAGATCTTTGGCTAAACCTGGGGATTGATTCTATTTTCACGCTGCGGCTAATGCATGTCGCCCGGTAGTGTGCAGCGGTTCCGGGACAACGACATGCATAAAAACAAAGAGCTAAAGCGTGTCGCATGGATCAAATTTGATGCGACGCGCTTAGCCGGCCCGCGACAGCGTGCCCATGCGTCGCAGCGCCTCGACCTGATCATCGACCGTCGGCACGAGTTCGCCGGCTGTCGGGCTCGGCGTGGCCGGCGCCGGAGTCGCCGCTTCCGCTTCGCCGAAGGTGACCGTGCAGTTGCGGCCGGCGGCCTTGGCCGCATAGAGCGCCCGGTCGGCGGCCGAGATCAGCTTGTCGATATTGGCTTCGATCGAGGCGGCGAGCGCAATGCCGATGCTGACCGTGGCCGGAACGATCGCTTCGCCGGTGCTGACGGGAAGGCGGCAGAATTCGGTGCGGATCGCTTCGGCGATCGCCTCGGCTTCCATCTGATCCGAGACGGCGGCAAAGGCGGCGAACTCCTCGCCGCCCATGCGGCCGAAGATGTGGTTTGGAATATACTGCCGCGCCATGCGCGCGAAGGCGGTGAGCACGGCGTCGCCGGCCTGGTGCCCGAAGCGGTCGTTGACGCGCTTGAAATGATCCAGGTCGAATAGGATCACCGCGACCTGCCGCTGCTCGCTGTGGGCTCTTTCCTGGATGGCCTCGAAATAGCCGAGCAGGCCGCGGCGGTTGAGCACCCCCGTGAGTGAATCGGTCAGTGTCATTGCCCGCAGATGCCGTTCGGAGCGTTCCATGACCAGCCGGCAGGTAAGCGCGAAGGCGATCGTGAGCAGGAAGGCGCTCGCCATCGCCGAGACGCCGCCGAGATTGGTCGCGTCGATATCGCTGGGCAGCGTTACCGCCATCGTCAGCGCCGAGCCGAAGCACAGGCAGCCCTGCATGACGAACACGCCCATCAGCTTGATGCGGGTGCGCTCGCGGCGCATGTCGCCGGCGGCGACCGCCATGGCGAGGGCCGTGGCGCCGGTCGCCGAAGCGAGATTGTAGAGCACGACGCGGTTCGAATAATCGGTGTTAACCCAGGGCAGGAACACACCGGCCAGCCAGATTGCCGGCGGCAGCAGCGCCCACCATTCGATCTTCTTGCGGTCGAGCGCGAGAAAACCCGCCACCCAGGCGCTCTGGCCGAGCAGCGCGATGGCATTGCCGATCTCGACGGACACCAGGCTGGGGACTTGGCCGCGCAGCGCGATCATCGCAAAGCCGATGCCGGTCAGAAGAAAGCCGAGGCCCCAATAGAGGTAGGCTTCGTTCTTGACGTTGTGGCGCCAGGCGACGAAAAGCACCAGAGCGAGCGTCATGGCCTCCGAACACCAGATGGCGAGACCTGTAGCGATATTGAACACGGCAGCAAACCCCTTGCCCGTCGACCTTGTCTGTTGGCCGCATCCTTGCTGAGGAAGCTCGCCAGTTCCTTAATGCTGTTGCGGTGCGGCATGATTTTCGGCCGGTATCTGGCGGTAGGCTTTCCGTTGGGTAAACGTATGTGAGCGCTGCCGGATGGAGTAAGCTTTCCTTCATCCTGTCATGGAGAAAAGCCGGGGGAGACGCCGCCGGGGGCTCGCGGTCATCAGCCATTTACGAGAAAGAGGCGGCCGGCGCCGAAGCTCGATGCATGTCGCCCGGAAGTGTGGAGCGGTTCCGGGATGACGACATGCATCAAAGAGGAGCTGAAGCCGCCGTGCCCCGCCTTCTTAACGTTATCCTCATGCGTGTCTTGAAGAGGAGGGCAGGGACACTCTATGTAGGGATATGGCATTTTCTTTGATTCCCGGCGGCCGCCGGCATGACGTTGACAAAGGACGCACATGAGAAACCCAGTTGATACCGCAATGGCCCTCGTGCCGATGGTCGTGGAACAGACCAACCGCGGTGAACGCTCCTACGACATCTATTCCCGCCTGTTGAAGGAACGCATCATCTTCCTGACCGGCGCCGTCGAGGATCACATGGCGACGCTCGTCTGCGCCCAGCTGCTCTTCCTCGAGGCCGAAAACCCGAAGAAGGAAATCGCCCTCTACATCAATTCGCCCGGTGGCGTCGTCACCGCCGGCATGGCGATCTACGATACGATGCAGTTCATCAAACCGGCAGTTTCGACGCTTTGCATCGGCCAGGCCGCGTCTATGGGCTCGCTGCTGCTGGCCGCTGGCCACAAGGACATGCGCTTCGCCACGCCGAATTCCCGCATCATGGTGCACCAGCCCTCGGGCGGCTTCCAGGGCCAGGCCTCGGATATCGAGCGCCACGCCCGCGACATCCTCAAGATGAAGCGCCGCCTCAACGAAGTCTACGTCAAGCACACCGGCCGAACCTACGAGGAAGTTGAAAAGACCCTCGATCGTGACCATTTTATGGATGCGGACGAGGCCCAGGGCTGGGGCGTGATCGACAAGGTTCTGACGTCGCGCCTCGAGATGGAAGGCGAGCAGGCCTAGTAATTAATTGGGATGGTGTTTTTGCCGCCACAGTTCTATCTCATTTGTGATCGAACAAGGGCTTTCATCCGGCGGCGAAGACACTAATAGTAACTATTAATGCTATGTTGAATTTTTATGACATAGCATTTGGCATTCGAAGGGGATTCGTTGCCGCCGGAACCTGGACATGGTTGACTGGAACCGGTTCGTAGCCCCTGAAGCCCTTCTCGGCAAAGGCTCCGGAAACGGAGTGCCGCCAGGAGCTGATAGAGTGGACCGCGATTTCGCCTTGAAATGCGGCGTGCTGGAAGGAAAATGATATGAGCAAGGTCAGCGGCAGCAACGGCGGCGACTCCAAGAACACCCTCTATTGTTCGTTCTGCGGAAAGAGCCAGCACGAAGTCCGGAAACTGATTGCCGGACCGACCGTCTTCATCTGCGATGAATGCGTCGAATTGTGCATGGACATCATCCGCGAGGAAAACAAGTCCTCGATGGTCAAGTCCCGCGACGGCGTTCCGACGCCCCAGGACATCATCAAGGTCCTCGACGAATATGTCATTGGCCAGCGGCAGGCGAAGAAGATCCTGTCGGTCGCCGTGCACAATCATTACAAGCGCCTCGCCCACGCCTCCAAGAACGGCGAAGTCGAACTGGCAAAGTCGAACATCATGCTCGTCGGCCCGACCGGCTGCGGCAAGACCTATCTTGCCCAGACGCTCGCCCGCATCATCGACGTTCCCTTCACCATGGCCGATGCGACGACGCTGACGGAAGCCGGCTATGTCGGCGAGGACGTCGAAAACATCATCCTGAAGCTTCTGCAGGCGGCCGACTACAATGTCGAACGCGCTCAGCGCGGCATCGTCTACATCGACGAAGTCGACAAGATTTCGCGCAAGTCCGACAATCCGTCGATCACCCGTGACGTCTCGGGCGAGGGCGTGCAGCAGGCGCTCCTGAAGATCATGGAAGGCACGGTCGCTTCCGTTCCGCCGCAGGGCGGCCGCAAGCACCCGCAGCAGGAATTCCTGCAGGTCGACACGACGAACATCCTGTTCATCTGCGGCGGCGCCTTCGCCGGCCTCGACAAGATCATCTCCGCCCGCGGCGAGAAGACCTCGATCGGCTTCGGCGCGACCGTCAAGGCCCAGGACGACCGCCGCGTCGGCGAAGTCCTGCGCGAACTCGAGCCGGAAGATCTGGTCAAGTTCGGCCTCATCCCCGAATTCATCGGCCGCCTGCCGGTTCTGGCGACGCTTGAGGATCTCGACGAAGACGCGCTGATCCAGATCCTGTCCGAGCCGAAGAACGCCCTGATCAAGCAGTACCAGCGCCTGTTCGAGATGGAAGACGTCGAACTGACCTTCCACGAAGACGCCCTGCGCGAAATCGCCCGCAAGGCGATCGTGCGCAAGACCGGCGCCCGCGGCCTCCGCTCGATCATGGAGAAGATCCTGCTCGACACGATGTTCGAACTGCCGACGCTGGAAGGTGTGCGTGAGGTCGTCATCTCGGAAGAAGTGGTGCGCGGTTCGGCCCGTCCGCTTTATATCTATGCCGACCGTCAGGAAGAAAAGGCCAACGCTTCGGCGTGACCTTGCACTTTCGCACCATTATTTTGGGGGCTTGCCATCAGCAGGCCCCTTTCTATTTGAAAAATCATCCGAGGCGCTGTTAGTATTTTGCCGGTGGGACCGGAATTGCCTTTGCCGATGTTGCGCAGGGTAATGCTTGGCAATGATGGGATGATCTCGTAAGCCTGTTGCTGGCGTTGTATTTAGCCTGGCCGGAAATGGTAAGCGCCGGTCCAGCCACGCGCTTCATAGTGTTGGCGTTCCGTTGTAACAATGCTGTCACATCCGGGGAACGCGGGCGTTAGCGTGGCTTGAAAAGCGTAGTCAGAACCTCCACTTGTAGAGCCAAGTGAGAGCCGGCCGGTCCCAAGCAGCCGTGCAGAGAGCCCGGTAACGGGACGATGGAAAGGACAAAAAAATGACGAAGAAAACGTCTGTAGCGAGCAGCACTGCCTACCCTGTTCTGCCTTTGCGCGACATCGTGGTGTTCCCGCATATGATCGTGCCGCTGTTCGTCGGACGGGAAAAGTCGATCCGTGCGCTCGAAGAGGTCATGGGTTCCGACAAGCAGATCATGCTGGTGACGCAGATCAACGCCAGCGACGATGATCCGGATCCTTCGGCAATTCACAATGTGGGCACGGTCGCCAATGTGCTGCAGCTGCTCAAGCTGCCCGACGGCACCGTCAAGGTTCTGGTCGAAGGCCGCGCCCGCGCCGAGATCGACACCTATACCAGCCGCGAAGATTTTTATGAGGCGCTCGGCCATGTGCTCGAGGAGCCGCATGACGATCCGGTCGAGCTGGAAGCATTGTCACGCTCGGTCGTTTCCGAATTCGAGAGCTATGTGAAGCTCAACAAGAAGATTTCGCCCGAGGTGGTCGGCGCCGCCAGCCAGATCGACGACTATTCCAAGCTCGCCGATACGGTCGCCTCGCACCTGTCGATCAAGATCACCGAGAAGCAGGAGATGCTGGAGACGACCAGCGTCAAGCAGCGCCTGGAAAAGGCCCTCGGCTTCATGGAAGGCGAGATCTCGGTGCTGCAGGTCGAAAAGCGCATCCGCTCGCGCGTCAAGCGCCAGATGGAGAAGACCCAGCGCGAATACTATCTCAATGAGCAGATGAAGGCGATCCAGAAGGAACTCGGCGACGGCGAGGAAGGCCGCGACGAGATGAGCGAACTGGAAGAGCGCATCGCCAAGACCAAGCTCTCCAAGGAGGCCCGTGAAAAGGCCGATGCGGAGCTGAAGAAGCTGCGCCAGATGAGCCCGATGTCGGCGGAAGCCACCGTCGTGCGCAACTATCTGGACTGGCTGCTCGGCATTCCCTGGGGCAAGAAGTCGAAGATCAAGGCCGATCTCAACAATGCCGAGAAGATACTCGAAGCCGATCACTTCGGTCTCGACAAGGTCAAGGAGCGCATCGTCGAATATCTCGCCGTGCAGGCCCGCGCCACCAAGATCAAGGGTCCGATCCTCTGCCTCGTCGGCCCTCCCGGCGTCGGCAAGACCTCGCTCGCCCAGTCGATCGCCAAGGCGACCGGCCGTGAGTATGTCCGCATGGCGCTCGGCGGCGTTCGCGACGAAGCCGAAATCCGCGGCCACCGCCGCACTTATATCGGCTCGATGCCCGGCAAGGTCATCCAGTCGATGAAGAAGGCGAAGAAGTCCAACCCGCTCTTCCTGCTCGACGAGATCGACAAGCTCGGCCAGGACTATCGTGGCGATCCGTCCTCGGCTCTGCTCGAAGTGCTCGATCCGGCGCAGAACTCGACCTTCATGGATCATTACCTGGAAGTCGAATACGATCTGTCCGACGTGATGTTCATCACCACGGCGAATACGCTGAACATTCCGGCGCCGCTGATGGACCGCATGGAAATCATCCGTATCGCCGGCTACACCGAGGATGAAAAGCGCGAAATCGCCAAGCGGCACCTGCTGCCGAAGGCCATCAAGGAACATGCGTTGCAGCCCGAGGAATTCTCGGTCAGCGACGATGCCCTGATGGCGATCAGCCAGCAGTATACCCGTGAAGCCGGTGTTCGCAGCTTCGAACGCGAATTGATGAAGCTCGCCCGCAAGGCGGTCACCGACATCATCAAGGGCAAGACGAAGTCCGTTCACGTGACGGCCGCCAACATCGCCGATTACCTCGGCGTCCCGCGCTTCCGCCACGGCGAAGCCGAGGGCGAGGATCAGGTCGGCGTCGTCACCGGTCTTGCCTGGACGGAAGTCGGCGGCGAGTTACTGACCATCGAAGGCGTGATGATGCCGGGCAAGGGCCGCATGACGGTCACCGGCAATCTGAAGGACGTCATGAAGGAATCGATCTCGGCAGCGGCCTCCTATGTCCGTTCGCGCGCCGTCGATTTCGGCATCGAACCGCCGATGTTCGAAAAGAACGACATCCACGTGCACGTGCCGGAAGGCGCCACGCCGAAGGATGGCCCCTCGGCCGGTGTTGCCATGGCGACCGCCATCGTCTCGATCATGACCGGCATCCCGGTCAACAAGCATGTGGCCATGACCGGTGAAATCACCCTTCGCGGCCGTGTGCTGCCGATCGGCGGTCTCAAGGAAAAGCTGCTCGCAGCGCTTCGCGGCGGCATCAAGAAGGTGCTGATTCCGGAGGAAAACGCCAAGGACCTGGCGGAGATTCCTGACAACGTGAAGAACAACATGGAGATCATCCCGGTCTCGCGCATGGGCGAGGTGATCAAGCACGCGCTGATCCGCCGGCCCGAGCCGATCGAGTGGGATGGCACGGTGGAAACGCCCGTGATCACATCGGTCGAAGGCCTTGATGAGACGGGCGCAACCATAGCGCATTGAGTGGCGCTTGCCACATTTATGCCCATTTGGCGCAAAAGACGCAAAAAGGCTGGCGGAAACGCCAGCCTTTTTTGTGAAAACGTCATGGAGACGCTTGCTTTTCCTTGATTTGCAGGGCTTCTGGGTTCCCGGCGGGCCTGATGAAACCTATTCTGCGCCTAGCTTACATTTGAGTCGTTTCATACCATTTAGAAAGGGGTGGAAACATGAACAAGAATGAACTCGTGTCCGCAGTGGCCGAAAAGGCAGGACTGACGAAGTCTGACGCGGCTTCCGCTGTCGACGCGGTTTTCGACGTTGTCCAGGCTGAACTCAAGAACAAGGGCGACATCCGCCTCGCAGGGTTCGGCAGCTTCACCGTTTCTCATCGTGCAGCATCGAAGGGCCGCAACCCGTCCACCGGCGCTGAAGTCGACATTCCGGCTCGCAACGTGCCGAAGTTCACGCCCGGCAAGGGCCTGAAGGACGCCGTCAACGGCTGATTAAAGATTATCCGCCAGCCGTAAACGAGACCGGCTGTGCAGGGTTTTTGAGAGGGGTTCGGCTTTGCCGGGCCCCTTTTTGTTCTGGCCGCTTGCCGCATGCGGCACTTTGATTTACCACGGAGCTGTTCTCAGGGCGGGGTGAAACTCCCCACCGGCGGTAAGGGCTGCGGCCCGAGCCCGCGAGCGCTTTCCCAAGCTGTCGCGTGGGAAGGGTCAGCAGATCCGGTGTGATTCCGGAGCCGACGGTATAGTCCGGATGAAAGAGAATGAGCATGGCCGCGTGCGGGCAGGGGACTGCCGGCGTCAGCGTGTCGTCGCCTCATGCGTCCTGATTTATGTTGGTCCCTATTCTGGATAAAAGACATGAATCAGAATTCCCTTGCAGTCTCGCAATCCCGCGCCCTTGCCGGCGCAAGCTTCATGGTGCTGGGAGGCGTGGCCTTTTCGCTCCTCAACGTCGTCACCCAGTGGCTGACCATGAAGCTCGCCTTTCCCCCGGCCTCAGCGGTCTTCTGGCAATATGCCTTCGCCTTCCTTTTCTCCTTGCCCTTCCTGCGCAAATCAGGCCTTTCGGCTATGCGCACCGGCTATCCCCGGCGGCATGTCGTGCGCGTGGTCTTTGCCGCGCTCGGCGGCGCGGCCTGGGTTTCCGGTCTTGCTTCCGTGCCGATCTGGCAGGCGATTGCGCTTGTCATGACCTCGCCCTTCTTCATCATCCTCGGCGCCCGCCTGTTCCTCGGCGAACGCGTCGGTCCCGCCCGCTGGATGGCGACCGCGGCCGGCTTCGCCGGCGCAATGATCACCCTGCAGCCTTGGTCCGACAGCTTCACCTGGGCAACATTGCTGCCGGTGCTCTCGGCGCTGCTCTGGGGCGCCTCGTCGCTGATCACCAAGAGCCTGACCGGCATCGAGAAGCCGGAGACGATCACCCTCTGGCTGCTGGTGCTGCTGACGCCGATCAACGGCGGGCTGGCGCTTGCGGCGGGCCTCGCCGTGCCGACGGGGGCGACGCTAGCTCTCTTCCTTCTGGCGGGCCTCCTGACGGTCGTAGCGCAATATCTGCTGACCCTTGCCTATGCCAGCGCCGACGCTGCCTATGTGCAGCCGTTCGACGGTCTGAAGCTGCCGCTCAACGTGCTCGCCGGCTGGCTGTTCTTCGGTCATGCGCCGGCCGGTTATCTCTGGCTGGGAGCCGGACTCATCCTCGCCGCATCGCTCTTCATCATGCGCAACGAGATGCGCCAGGAAAGGCAAGCGGCCTCCGCGTGAAATGTCGCGGACTGTCATGTCTCTGTCATGGCAGTCCCGCAGAAAGCCCATGTTTCGACTATTCGACACATGGGGGATTTCATGACGATTTCATCGCGCCAGGCAGCTCTTGCTGCCGTGCTTCTCGCATCCGTTGCCTTTCCGGCCGCCGCCGAGCCGGTCTTCAACCGCATCGCCTCTTTCCCGGTCGCCCAGAACCTGCCTGTCGACAAGGACAAGCTGTCGCCGACATCGGCCGAAATTATCACCGCGACCGACGACGGCAATACGCTGATCTACAGCGACAGCCCGCTCGGCGCGATCGGTTTCATCGACATCAGCGATGCCAAGGCGCCGAAATCAGGCGGCGCGCTGATGATGGACGGCGAGCCGACATCGGTCACCTCGAGCGCCGGCAAGGCACTCGTCGCCGTCAACACCTCCGAGAGCAAGGCGAAGCCCTCAGGCCGCCTGGCGATCGTCGACGTGGCGACGAAGAAGATCGAAGCTAGCTGCGATCTCGGCGGCCAGCCGGATTCGATCGCCGTCAACAAAGACAAGACGCTCGGCACTATTGCGATCGAAAACGAGCGCGACGAAGACGTCAATGACGGCAAGATCCCGCAGATGCCGGCCGGCGACCTCGTCGTCTTCCAGGTCAAGAACGGCGCCGTCGATTGCGGCAGCATCAAGCATGTGACGCTGACCGGTCTCGCCGGCGTTGCCCCCGAGGATCCGGAGCCGGAATTCGTCGCCTTCAACGGGCTGAACGAGATTGCCCTGACACTGCAGGAGAACAACGAGATCGTCATCATCGATGCCAATACGGCTGAGGTGAAGACGCATTTCTCCGCCGGCAGCGTCGATCTTACCGGCATCGACACAAAGCGGGACGGCGCCCTGAAATTCACCGGCGAATCCAAGGGCGTACTGCGCGAGCCCGACGCCGTGAAGTGGCTGGACGACAACCGCCTCGTTGTCGCCAATGAAGGCGATTACCAGGGTGGCTCGCGTGGCTTCACCATCTTCGACAAGACGGGCAAGCTTCTCTACGAATCGGGCGCATCCTTCGAACGCGCCGTCGCCCATATCGGCCACTATCCGGAAAGCCGTTCGGGATCGAAGGGCGTCGAGCCGGAAGGCCTCGAAGCTGCCAAGTTCGGCGACGACCAATATTTCTTCCTGCTCGCTGAGCGCGCCTCGGTCGTTGGCGTCTATAAGGATACCGGCGCCGACCCCGAGCTCATCCAGCTGCTGCCGTCCGGCATTTCGCCGGAGGGTGGGGTCGCTATTCCCCAGCGCAATCTCTTTGCCACCGCCAACGAGCTCGACCTCGGCAAGGACGGCGGCACGCGCTCGCATGTGATGATCTACGAGCGCTCGGAAGGCGAGAAAGCCTATCCGAAGATCGTCTCCGCCGACAAGGACGGCAATCCGATCGGCTTCGCAGCCCTTTCGGGTCTCGCCGCCGTTCCCGGCAAGCCGGGCATGCTCTATGCCGTCAGCGACAGCGTTCTCGGCTCGCAACCGACGATCTACACGATCGATGCCAGCAAGAAGCCGGCGGTCATCACCGACGCTCTCGTCGTCAAGCGTGACGGCGCCCCGGCCCAGAAGCTCGACATCGAAGGCATCGCGGTAGCCGCCGACGGCTCTTTCTGGCTGGCCTCGGAAGGCTATAGCGAGCGTCTCGTCCCGCACGCCCTCTACAACGTCAACGCCAAGGGCGACATCAAGGCCGAGATCGCCCTGCCGAAAGAGCTTGCCGCCAACGAAATCCGCTTCGGTTTCGAAGGTGTCACCATGATCGGCACCGGCGACGATGCCACGCTCTGGATGGCGGTCCAGCGCGAGTGGGCTGACGACCAGAAGGGCTTCGTCAAGCTCGTCTCCTACAATCCGAAGAAGAAGGAATGGGGCGCCGTGCGCTATCCGCTCGACAAGACGGAAAGCGGCTGGGTCGGCCTGTCGGAAATTTCGGCTCAGGGCGACAGCGTCTACATCATCGAGCGCGACAACCTCGTCGGCGATGCCGCCAAGCTGAAGAAGCTCTACAAGGTGGCGATCTCGGAGCTGAAGCCCGCCAAGCTCGGCGGCGAACTGCCCGCCGTCAAGAAGACCGAAGCCCACGACTTCCTCGGCGAACTCAAGACCGCGACCAACGGCTACGTGCTCGACAAGCTCGAAGGCTTCACCTTCGATGCATCGGGCAAGCCCTATGCCGTCACCGACAATGACGGCGTCAGCGACTCCTCCGGCGAGACGCTGTTCTTCCCGGTTGAACTCAGCGCCACGAACTGAGGCGTCGTAGAAGGATACAGGGAGAGGCCGGGCGAAAGCCCGGCCTCTCTTTTTTGATCCAAAGGATCCATGGGGTGTCCGCATTCGCAGCGGGAAGGCGAGGGCATTCGACCGAAGAATATTTTGCAAAGCAGAGGGCTTCGGCATGGATGCTCGGGTCGAGCCCGAGCATGACGGAGTTTGGGGCGACGCGACGGGGAGGGGACGAGATGCTGGAGCAATTCCAATAACTTGCGGGTGCGGTGACGTTGGAGTTTGGCATGGACGCTTCCCCACACTCCGTCATCCTCGGCCTTGAGCCGAGGATCCATGCTGCGGCCTCTCACGCGTGCGGCTGCATGCTCGGCTCAAGGCCGCGCATGAAGGAGGAGAGGCGTGAGGACAAGGGCGGCTCACCGATGCTTCCCGCAGCCCCCAGCTCCAACCCTACCAGCGCTGATGCACATGCGGCGCGATCAGCCGCGCGTAGATCTCGCGTGTCGCCGCCATGACATCGGCCGCAAGCGGCGCGAGATCGGCGGCCGCGGCATTGGCCTTGGCCTGTTCGCCATTGCGGGCGCCGGGGATGACCACGGTGACGGCGTCGCTCATCAGGATCCAACGCAGCGCAAAGGCGGCCATCGTCGCGCCGGCGGGCACCAGTTGGCGCACCTCTTCCACCGCCCGCAGGCCGACCTCGAACGGCACGCCGGCAAAGGTCTCGCCGACATCGAAGGCTTCGCCATGGCGGTTGAAATTGCGGTGGTCGTCGCTGGCAAAATGCGTCTCGCGGGTGATCTTGCCGGAGAGCAGGCCGCTTGCCAGCGGCACACGGGCGATGATCGCCACGTTCTTGCGGCGTGCCTCGGCAAAGAACAGGTGGTCGGGCCGCTGGCGGAAGATGTTGTAGATGATCTGGATGCTGACGACGCCGGGATATTCGATCGCCTTCAGCCCGTCCTCGACCTTTTCGACGCTGACGCCGTAACCCTTGATCTTGCCGGCCGTCTGCAATGCGTCGAGACCGTCGAAGACCTCGGGCTGGTAAAGCACCTCGCGCGGCGGGCAGTGCAGCTGCACGAGGTCGAGGCTGTCGACGGCAAGGTTTTTCAGGCTGCGGTCGATGAAGCCTTCGAGATTGACCTTGCTGTAGCCTTCGGCGACATGCGGATTGAGGCGACGGCCCTCCTTGGTGGCGACCATCGGGCGCTCGCCGCCACGCGTCTTCAGCACGTCGGCGATGATTTTTTCTGAGCGGCCGTCCCCATAGACGTCAGCCGTATCGATAAAGGTCATGCCGGCATCGAGCGCGGCATTCAGCGCCACGCGCCCGTCCGCCTCGCTGATATCGCCCCATGATCCGCCGATCTGCCAGGCGCCGAAGCCGACATTGGTGACGGTGAAGGGCATGCGGCCGAAAGCATGGTGTTTCATGAAAAATTCTCCCAATGCATGTTGCCCGGAAGTGCACAGCGGTTCCGGGATAACGACATGCATAAAAACAAAGAACTAAAGCGCGTTGCGTGGACCAAGTTCAATGCGACGCGCTTTAGGTGATGAAAGATATTGGCCTATCAGCCGGGCGAGGATGCGGCAATTGCCTTTCCGGCCTTGATTGGTCGCCTCGATGAAATATCGTCGGGTTACAAGGCTTCAACCGCAATGGAATAGAAAAGGAACGATCATGGAGATCAAACCCGCCGGCTCTCGCCCCTCGATGAAACCGCCGGCTGACTATTTCACCGGCGCCGTTCGCCAGGATCCGCTGATCGAGCCGCCGGCGCCGGCCCGGGTGCGCGCAACCTCCGTCACCTTCGAACCCGGCGCCCGCACGGCCTGGCACACGCATCCGCTCGGTCAGACGCTGATCGTCACCTCGGGCAAGGGGCTTGCCCAGAGCTGGGGCGATGACATCCGCGAGATTCGCGCCGGCGACACCGTCTGGTTCGCGCCGGGCGAAAAACATTGGCACGGTGCTGCCCCGGACACGGCGATGACGCACATCGCCATACACGAGGCGCTGGACGGCAAGCATGTCGACTGGATGGAGCATGTCAGCGACGCGCAATATTCCGGCGCGGTGTCGGCCGGTTAGAGCCGCTTCAGGCAGTAGGAAAAATGCGCATGTGATTCGACCGTCAGGAATTCGAATTGCCAGCCATAATCCTTGCAGAACTTGGTGACCGCCTCGACGACGCCGTAGACGATCGGCTTGACGGTATTGCCGGTGCAGAAATCATGCCCGGCAATGCGCCCCGTCCGCTTCACCTTCTTTTCGCAGAGCAGCAGTTCCTGCCAGGTGAGCTCGAAGGAATGGTCGGTATCGATATAAGCCCAGTCGAGAAAATCGTCCTCGAATTCGGCGAGCTTTTCGAGCGACGTGCCCTGCATCAGATGCAGCCGCCCGGCCGCGATCTCGGTCGCGAACTGCGTGTGGATCGAATCGAGGCCGGAGCTGTAGCGGTCCATCGACCAGGGATCGATGAGGTAGAGCTGCGCCGGGCGGTTCTTTTCCAGGATCTCCGCCGTATATTCGCCGAAGGCTGCCCCAACCTCGACGCCGATGCCGCCATTCGGGATCCGGTAGAGCAACTCGCCGCGATCCGGCAGCAGGCGGGCCTTTTCCAAATGGTGGGCGCTGAGCGGGGTGCGCGGCATGCTCGCCCTAAGCGCCTGCCTTTCTTCACGTGTCTTCATCTCTGATCTCGGAATTGCGGGCGGTTGACGGCCCTGATGCGGTCTGCGGGGAACGTAGGAGCAGCGGACCTCGATGACAACCACATGACGGGAATTTGCTTCTTTTGGACAAATCGCTAAGTTTCATTCCGTTGACTGACGAAAAAGCCTCGGGAGGAGCGATTTCATGAGACGCATGTGGCCGGAAGAATTCAACGCCGTCTTCAACGGAGCCGAGGAGGTGATGTTGGAATCGCCCGCCGAGGCCGGCGAGGCGCCGTTCCACCGGAAGGCGCTGAGGGCGCGCATCACCATGGAGGATTACGAGCGGATCTGGCCGCTCGCCGAGATGCGCTTCCGGCTGGGCGAAGGGAATCTGGCCGGCAAGGCCGTCACGCTGATCACTACCAATCCCCACTACCACGCCTGGCACCCGAAGGACGGCGGCAGCGTCGAGTCGGTCTCCGACAGCGGCCGCCATTTCAAGACGGATTATATCGTCGTGCATTTCCTGCTTGACGACGTCAAGGAAACCACTCCCGCCTGACATGTCCAAGCCGGTGCCGGCCGCGATCTCGCACCGGCTCCGCATTCTGTTGACGCCGATGTGATTCCGACGCTGATGACAATCGCGGCGATATCGCTAAGTTTGCGGAAATTTTCTCACCAAACTGGAGGTTCCCGTGACGGCGAACGTGCTGGATATTCCTGTCAAATCAGTGGATGGTCGTGAAACCACGCTCAACGACTACAAGGGCAGGGTGCTCTTGATCGTCAATGTCGCCTCGAAATGCGGGCTCACGCCGCAATATGAGGGGCTCGAAAAGCTCTACGGCGAAAAGCGCGAGCGCGGCTTCGTCATCGCCGCTTTCCCCGCCAACGACTTCAAGGGTCAGGAGCCGGGCACCGACGCCGAGATCCTCGATTTCTGCACCAGCACTTACGACGTCACCTTCCCGATCTTCTCGAAGATCTCGGTGAAGGGCGAGACCCAGCACGCGCTTTACCGGCAACTGACCAAATCCGGCGTGAAGACCACCGGCGACGGCCCGATGCGCGAACGCCTGAAAGCCCACGGCATCGCAGGCGGCGACGAGGACGATATTCTCTGGAACTTCGAAAAATTCCTGATCGGCCGCGACGGCAAAGTCGTCGCCCGCTTCGCGCCTGACGTGACGGCCGATGATTCGCGGCTGATTTCGGCGGTGGACAAGGAACTGGCGAAGGCATGATTACCCTCGGGCTGCCAGGCGCATCCGGGCGCTGAAAGTCTTCAGATCCCAAGCACGGTCACCAGTGGCGGCGTAAAGTCCTTGAAACCCAGTCTCGGCCAGTCGCACCTTGCGTCAAATCGTGTCTTTGGCTGGTGGCGCTGGCAGTTCGGTTTCGTCTTGAATGCATAGCCAGGCAGGCTGACATAGGTGGGGCTTGGCGCGCCAACGGCAATCGCGATGCACAGCGTCAATGCGGAGCAGAGAGTTCTCATGGCACCCCTCCAGGCGTGAGAAACCTTCAAGCGCGGAAACTTTCCGGGCGGCGAATATTCCCACTTTTGCCGCCCCCAGCCATTCGCCTAATAGAAGGTAGTCACCGTGGGTGGGAGTAGTCCGTTTTGGTGGAGCGGTGGCCTTCCGAAGGCGCCAAAGCTGAAGCCGCTAGCGCGCTGTGGATCACCCGGACCAATTGGAATTCCAGATATGATGACGAGCCGGCGGGGGAGCGTCGTTCGCCAACGGCAATATCCGGTTATTTGACATTTTCAGGGAAAATGGTGGGCGATGAGAGACTCGAACTCCCGACATCCTCGGTGTAAACGAGGCGCTCTACCAACTGAGCTAATCGCCCATCGCGAGCGAAGCCGGATCGGCCTGCCGCGTTGGTGGCCGTGATCTATGCGGATCGCAGCAAAACCGCAAGAGTGTTTGTGAAGAATTTTTGATTTTTTTGGCGGCGGTCCCTCTCTACGCAGCGCCGGTCGGGCGCGGCCGGGCTGTGGATAAAGGGGAGGGGAAGGCGGCGGGCATCTCGGCTTCGACCGTGTCGTAGGCTCGATCGGGCGTCCATGCCGCAGCGGCAAACGGAATTGCCAGCTTTTCATTCTCCCCGCATGGTCTTTGCCGAAACAATTCAACGACTGTCATGGTTTTGTCTCCAAACCTGCTTGACACTAAAAGACGAACCCCGTAGTTAGCCGCTCATCGAAACGGGCAGCCGTTTTGGTGAGGGTGCGAAGGCATCCGGATTGCTTGAAATGAAGTGCGGGTGTAGCTCAGTCGGTTAGAGTGCCGGCCTGTCACGCCGGAGGTCGCGGGTTCGAGCCCCGTCACTCGCGCCATTTCAAAAGAGGCGACAATCGCCGCCGTCCGGTTCTTCCGTCCGTCATGCGCGGGTGTAGCTCAGTCGGTTAGAGTGCCGGCCTGTCACGCCGGAGGTCGCGGGTTCGAGCCCCGTCACTCGCGCCATTCTCTTCCGAAAGCCATGCAGTTTCCAGGGGTCAGGCATGCAGCTTGAATCAGCTTCTGCGGATTTGTCGCGACATCGTTGCATCTGCTTGATAATGTCCGCGCGCGACGCGTCGAATTGCCTCTGTAAAAGTCTTGCGCCGGGGCTTCGGCTGCGCTAACCACGGCTTGTTGCAACGCACGTTCGCTTGCCGGGCAATTGCCCAAATGCGCCGCCTGGCGCCTCCGGCAAGCAAGGATGAACATGATGACTGAACTGCTCAGTTCCTATATTCCGATCGCTATCTTCATCGCTATCGCGCTTGTCATCGGCCTGGCGCTGCTCATTGCGCCGTTCGCCGTGGCTTTCAAAGCGCCCGATTCGGAAAAGCTCTCGGCTTACGAATGCGGCTTCAACGCTTTCGACGATGCCCGCATGAAGTTCGACATCCGCTTCTACCTCGTGTCGATCCTCTTCATCATCTTCGACCTCGAAGTCGCCTTCCTCTTCCCCTGGGCCGTTTCCTTCGGCGCCATCGGCTGGTTCGGCTTCTGGTCCATGATGGTCTTCCTCTTGGTGCTGACCATCGGCTTTATCTATGAATGGAAAAAGGGAGCCCTGGAATGGGAGTGACCCCTGTGAGCAATCAGCCGCTCGTTGCCCAGCAGCCGAAGGGGGTCATCGATCCCTCTACCGGCAAGCCGATCGGTAGCAATGACGCCTTCTTCGGCGAGATCAACAACGAGCTCGCCGACAAGGGTTTCCTCGTCACCTCGACCGACGAGCTGATCAATTGGGCCCGCACCGGCTCGCTGATGTGGATGACCTTCGGTCTTGCCTGCTGCGCTGTCGAGATGATGCAGCTGTCGATGCCGCGTTATGACGTCGAGCGCTTCGGATTTGCGCCGCGCGCCTCGCCGCGCCAGTCCGACGTAATGATCGTCGCCGGCACGCTGACCAACAAGATGGCGCCCGCTCTGCGCAAGGTCTACGACCAGATGCCCGAGCCGCGCTATGTCATCTCGATGGGCTCCTGCGCCAATGGCGGCGGCTACTACCACTATTCCTATTCCGTGGTGCGCGGCTGCGACCGTGTCGTGCCGATCGACATCTATGTGCCGGGCTGTCCCCCACGGCAGAGGCGCTGCTCTACGGCGTGCTTCTGCTGCAGAAGAAGATCCGACGCACCGGCACGATCGAACGCTAAGGGTTAAGGACAAGGCATATGAGTGAAGCCCTGACTGAGCTTGCGTCCTATCTTGGCGAAGCGCGCGGCAACCTGATCGCCGCGTCGCAGCTGAAGTATGGCGAGCTGACGCTGACGACGACGGGTGAAAACCTGATCGCGCTTTTGACCTTCCTGCGTGACGACGCCAAATGCGGTTTCGTCAACCTGATCGATATTTGCGGTGTCGACTGGCCGCAGCGCGAGCTGCGTTTCGACGTTGTCTATCATCTGCTGTCGCCGAAGCAAAATCTGCGCGTCCGCATCAAGGTCGCAACCGACGAGGATACGCCGGTGCCCTCGGCCTGCGCCGTCTATCCCGGTGCTGACTGGTTCGAACGCGAAACCTGGGACATGTACGGCGTGCTCTTCACCGGCCATCCGGACCTGCGCCGCATCCTGACCGACTACGGCTTCGAAGGCCACCCGCTGCGCAAGGACTTTCCGACGACAGGTTTCGTCGAAGTCCGTTACGACGATGCTGCAAAGCGCGTCGTCTACGAGCCGGTCGAGCTTAAACAGGAATTCCGCAACTTCGACTTCATGTCGCCTTGGGAAGGCACCGAATACGTGCTGCCGGGCGATGAAAAAGCGAAGCAGTGAGTAGTGATTAGTCGGTAGTGAGTAGTGGGCAGATATTTGGGTGGCGAACGGGAAAATCAGTTCCTATCGTGATTTGAAAGTCTGGCAATTTGCTATCGAACTGTCTGTCGTTTGTTATGAGGTGACGAGAACCTTCCCGCGGGAAGAGATTTACGGATTGACCAGCCAGATTAGACGATCTTCCGCTTCTGTAGCCGCGAATATCGCGGAGGGGTATGGGAGAGAAAATCGGGGCTCGTTTGTCCAATTTCTCAAGATCGCTCAGGGCTCGTTGAAAGAGTTGGAGACGCATTTGATCATCGCCGGACGAATTGGCTTCCTTCAAGCCTCGGCCTTGGACGAATTGCTCGACCGATGCGACGAAATTGGAAAGATGCTGGGATCGCTTATCCGGAGCGTTCAGCACAGGAAAGCTGACGAATAGTGAGTGAATGAAAAACTAACCACTACTCACTATTCACTATTCACTCTAAGCGAGTTGATCGCCATGACCGAACATAACGTCCGCAACTTCAACATCAATTTCGGGCCGCAGCATCCGGCGGCGCACGGCGTTCTTCGTCTTGTCCTGGAGCTTGACGGCGAAATTGTGGAGCGGGTCGATCCGCATATCGGCCTCTTGCACCGCGGCACCGAGAAGCTGATCGAGACCAAGACCTATCTTCAGGCCGTGCCCTATTTCGATCGTCTCGATTACGTCGCGCCGATGAACCAGGAGCATGCCTATGCGTTGGCCGTCGAAAGGCTGCTTGGCATCGAGATCCCGATCCGCGGCCAGCTGATCCGCGTGCTCTATTCGGAAATCGGCCGCATCCTGTCGCATCTCTTGAACGTCACGACGCAGGCCATGGACGTCGGCGCGCTGACGCCGCCGCTTTGGGGCTTCGAAGAGCGCGAAAAGCTGATGGTGTTCTATGAGCGCGCCAGCGGTTCGCGCATGCACGCTGCTTATGTCCGCCCGGGTGGCGTCCATCAGGATCTGCCGGAAAAGCTCGTGCAGGATATCGGCGACTGGTGCGACCCCTTCCTGAAGGCGCTCGACGACATCGACAACCTGCTCACCGGCAACCGCATCTTCAAGCAGCGCAACGTCGATATCGGCGTCGTTTCGCTGGAAGATTGCTGGGCCTGGGGTTTCTCCGGCGTCATGGTCCGCGGTTCGGGCGCTGCCTGGGATCTGCGTCGCGCCCAGCCTTACGAATGCTATTCCGATCTCGAATTCGACATCCCGATCGGCAAGAACGGCGACAATTATGACCGTTACCTGATCCGCATGATCGAGATGCGCGAATCGGTCCGCATCATGAAGCAGTGCGTCAACCGTCTGCTGTCGGATGCCAAGACCGGTCCTTTCTCGTCGATCGACGGCAAGGTCGTGCCGCCGAAGCGCGGCGAGATGAAGCGCTCGATGGAAGCGCTGATCCACCACTTCAAGCTCTATACCGAGGGCTACCATGTGCCGGCCGGCGAAGTGTATGCCGCGGTCGAAGCGCCGAAGGGCGAGTTCGGCGTCTATCTCGTCTCGGACGGCTCCAACAAGCCGTACCGCTGCAAGATCCGCGCGCCCGGCTATGCCCATCTGCAGGCGATGGACTTCATGTGCCGCGGCCACCAGCTTGCCGACATCGCGGCCGTCCTCGGCTCGCTCGACATCGTCTTTGGCGAGGTGGACCGCTGATGCAGCGTCTGCCGCTTGCCGTCGCACTTCTTCTTTCGGCATCCGGGGTTTCGGCTCAGGAGGCCGACACTCTCGGCACGCCGTTAGGCCATAAGGAAGTGACGCCGCCGGCGGCGAAAACGTCCATGGGCGAGCTTTTGTCCAAGGGCTATCAGATCAAGGCTGCCATTCCGAACGGCAGCAAATTCGTCGTATTTATGCAGAAAGACCAGTCGGCCTATGCCTGCGAAATGCAGTCTTTGACCGCTTCGCGGTGTGGAACCCTAAACTGACAAGGCGTGAGGAAGAATGTCCGTTCGTCGATTAGCCGAAGATCAATTTCAGCCTGCCGCATTCGCTTTCAGCGATGAAAATGCGGTCTGGGCGGACAAGACGATCCAGAAATACCCCGCCGGCCGCCAGCAGTCGGCGGTCATTCCGCTGTTGATGCGGGCGCAGGAGCAGGACGGCTGGGTCACCCGCGCGGCGATCGAAAAGATCGCCGACATGCTCGACATGGCCTATATCAGAGTGCTCGAAGTCGCGACCTTCTATACGCAGTTCCAGCTGCATCCCGTCGGCACGCGCGCCCATGTCCAGGTCTGCGGCACGACGCCCTGCATGCTGCGCGGCTCGGAAGCGCTGATGTCGGTCTGCAAGAGCAAGATCCATGCCCATCCCTTCGAGCGCAATGCCGAAGGCACGTTGTCGTGGGAAGAGGTCGAATGTCTCGGCGCCTGCGTCAACGCCCCGATGGTGATGATCGGCAAGGATACCTATGAGGATCTGACGCCCGCCCGTCTCGAAGAGATCATCGATACCTTCGCCGCCGGCAACGGCGCGAGCATCAAGCCGGGCACCCAGATCGACCGGATATTTTCCGCCCCGGAAGGCGGCCTGACCTCGCTGACGACGGAAGAGCCGAAGGCAAAGACACGCGCCAAGAAGGCCGATGCCGAAAGCGTATCGGCTCCGGTCGACGCCGCTCCGGTCCCGCCCTCCGAGGCCGCCCGCCCGAAGAGCACCGATGCCGAGACCAATGCGGCCCTGAAGACGCCGGCAACGGCGCCGAAGGCAGCGGCCAAGAACGCCAAGGCAGCCGAAGAACAGCCGGTTTCCGGCACCGCGGCTGCCGAGCCGGCCCCGGCCGTCAAGGCCGAAGCTCCGGCGGCAAAGCCTGCGCTGACCGACAAGAACCGTCCGGCCGGCATCGAAAAGCCCGCCGCCCCGGATGATCTGAAGATGATCTCCGGCGTCGGGCCGAAGATCGAGGCGACGCTGAACGAAATCGGCATCTTCACCTTCGCGCAGGTCGCGAGCTGGAAGAAGGCCGAACGCGAATGGGTCGACGGCTACCTGAACTTCCGCGGCCGCATCGAGCGCGACGACTGGGTCAAGCAGGCCAAGGCGCTCGCCAAGGGCGGCGAAGCGGAATATATCAAGGTCTTCGGCAAGAAGCCGCGGTAAGAGGTGAAGCATGTTACAAGATAAAGACCGCATCTTTACCAACATCTACGGCCTCAAGGACAAGTCCCTGAAGGGCGCGATGAGCCGCGGCCACTGGGACGGCACCAAGCAGATCCTCGAAAAGGGCCGTGACTGGATCATCAATGAGATGAAGGCATCCGGTCTTCGCGGCCGCGGCGGCGCCGGCTTCCCGACAGGCCTGAAATGGTCCTTCATGCCGAAGGAAAGCGACGGCCGCCCGCATTACCTCGTCGTCAATGCCGACGAATCCGAGCCCGGCACCTGCAAGGACCGCGACATCATGCGCCACGATCCGCATACGCTGATCGAAGGCTGCGTCGTCGCGAGCTTCGCCATGGGCGCCAATGCCGCCTACATCTATGTGCGCGGCGAATATATCCGCGAGCGCGAAGCGCTGCAGGCGGCAATCGACGAGTGCTATGACTATGGCCTGCTCGGCAAGAACAACAAGCTCGGCTGGGACATGGACATCTTCGTCCATCACGGCGCCGGCGCCTATATCTGCGGCGAGGAAACCGCGCTGCTCGAAAGCCTCGAAGGCAAGAAGGGCCAGCCGCGCCTGAAGCCGCCATTCCCGGCCAATATGGGCCTCTACGGCTGCCCGACGACGGTCAACAACGTCGAATCGATCGCCGTTGCGCCGACGATCCTGCGTCGCGGCGCCGGCTGGTTCTCGTCGATCGGCCGTCCGAACAATGTCGGCACCAAGCTGTTCATGCTCTCCGGCCACGTCAACAAGCCGTGCACGGTCGAAGAGGAAATGGGCATCACCTTCCGCGAACTGGTCGACCGCCACGCCGGCGGCATCCGCGGCGGCTGGGACAATCTGCTCGCCGTCATCCCGGGCGGCGCATCCTGTCCGATCGTTCCGGCCAAGGACATCATCGACTGCCCGATGGATTTCGACGGCCTGCGCGGCGTCGGCTCCTCCTTCGGCACGGCCGCCGCGATCGTCATGGACAAGTCCACCGACGTCATCAAGGCGATCGCCCGCATCTCCGCCTTCTTCAAGCATGAGAGCTGCGGTCAGTGCACGCCCTGCCGCGAAGGCACGGGCTGGATGTGGCGGGTGATGGAACGCATGGCCAAGGGCAATGCCCAGAAGCGCGAAATCGACATGTTGTTCCAGGTGACCAAGCAGATCGAAGGCCACACCATCTGTGCGCTCGGCGACGCCGCCGCATGGCCGGTGCAGGGTCTGATCCGTAACTTCCGTCCCGAGATCGAAAAGCGCATCGACCAGTATACGGCAAGCGCGCTCGACCACGGCGCGGTTCTGGAGGCGGCTGAATAATCATGACGGACAAGGCATCGAAAAGTGGGAAGAAGGAAGAGACTGCCGATTTCGCGGCCGGCTTCGGCCGTCTTGCCGCCGAGATGCTGGAAAACGCTCAGGCGATGCCTGTGCATCCGCTGATGGCGCATCCGGCCGCTGCCTTTGCCGCCGCAACGGCGATCGGCTTCGGTTTCTCGACGCAGATGGCAGGCGCCTTTTTCGGGGCTTTCCAGAGCGCGCTGGAAACGACCGGCAAGCTTGCCGCCGCCCTCGACGACACGCCGCCGGACGAGCCGATGCCCGATGTCGACATCCGGCCGGAAAATAGCCGTCCGGCCGTCAAAGTTTTCGCCAAGCCCGCGGCCGACAAACCCGAGCTCGAGAAGAAGGCGGGGCCGAGACTGACGGTGGTCAAGCCGGCGAGCGCGACGATCCCGGAAAGCGAACCGCAGCCGGCAAGCAAGGCAAAGCCGGTCGCGAAGGCAAAGCCGGTTGCGCGGGCTGCAAAGGCCGACGATCTCAAGCTGATCGCCGGCATCGGCCCGAAGCTGGAGCAGGTGCTGAATGCCAAGGGCATTCGCAGCTTTGTCGAGATTGCCGCCTTGACTGACGAGGACATCGCCCGGCTCGACGCCGAGCTTGGCTTCAACGGCCGCATCGCCCGCGACGACTGGATCGGCCAGGCGAAGGTTCTCGCCGGGCGGGGCCGCAGAAGGAAATGAACTGTCCGGCCGTGCAAACCGGCCGGAAACATGGGCAGATCGGCGGACGGGCGGGGGCCTCACGCTGCAGATGCCGGTGCGGGTTCCGGGTCTGGAACGCGCGACAGAAAATTTGGGCGACATCAGCTGCCGGCAGGACGAAAGATCCGGCTCGGTAATGAAAATGTTGCAAAAACGGGTTTGTTTGCCGTCATCAGGCAAACGGGAAACAGGACTGAGCGACGATGGCTAAACTGAAGATTGACGGCAACGAGATCGAAGTTCCGGATCATTTCACGCTATTGCAGGCGTGCGAGGATGCCGGGGCCGAAGTTCCGCGCTTCTGCTTCCATGAGCGCCTGTCGGTTGCCGGCAATTGCCGCATGTGCCTTGTCGAAGTGAAGGGCGGCCCGCCGAAGCCGCAGGCTTCCTGCGCCATGAGCGTTCGCGACATCCGCGGCGGCCCGAACGGCGAACTGCCCGAGGTCTTCACCAACACGCCGATGGTCAAGAAGGCCCGCGAAGGCGTGATGGAATTCCTGCTGATCAACCATCCGCTCGATTGCCCGATCTGCGACCAGGGCGGCGAATGCGACCTGCAGGACCAGGCGATGGCCTTCGGCATCGATACCTCGCGCTACCAGGAAGACAAGCGCGCCGTCGAAGACAAGTATATCGGCCCGCTGGTCAAGACGGTGATGAACCGCTGCATCCACTGCACGCGCTGCGTCCGCTTCACCACCGAGGTCGCCGGCATTTCCGAACTCGGCCTGATCGGCCGCGGCGAGGACGCCGAGATCACCACCTATCTCGAACAGGCGATGACCTCCGAGCTGCAGGGCAACGTCGTCGACCTTTGCCCGGTCGGCGCGCTCACCTCCAAGCCCTTCGCCTTTACCGCGCGCCCCTGGGAGCTGAACAAGACCGAATCGATCGACGTCATGGATGCCGTCGGCTCGGCGATCCGCGTCGACACCCGCGGCCGCGAAGTCATGCGTATCCTGCCGCGCGTCAACGAGGCGATCAACGAGGAGTGGATTTCCGACAAGAGCCGCTTCATCTGGGACGGTCTGAAGACCCAGCGCCTCGACCGGCCCTATGTCCGCCGCGACGGCCGCCTGCAGCCCGCCAGCTGGGCCGAGGCCTTCGGCGCCATCAAGGCTGCCGTCGGCGTCACCTCGGGCGACAAGATCGGCGCAATCGCCGGCGATCTCGCTTCCGTCGAGGAAATGTATGCGCTTTCCGAACTGGTGAAGTCGCTTGGCTCAGCCAATCTCGACTGTCGCCAGGATGGGGCGGCACTCGATCCGTCGCTCGGCCGCGCAAGCTACCTCTTCAACCCGACCATCGCGGGCATTGACCAGGCCGACGCACTGCTGATCATCGGCGCCAATCCGCGCTTCGAGGCGGCCATCCTCAACGCCCGCATCCGCAAGCGCTGGCGCCGCGGCAAGTTCCCGATCGGCGTCATCGGCGAGCCGGGCGAACTTCGCTACAGCTATGACTATCTCGGCGCCGGTCCCGACACGCTGAAGGACCTGGTCGATGGCGGCCATGCCTTTGCCGACGTCCTGAAGAACGCCGCCAAGCCGATGATCATCATCGGCCAGGGCGCACTGTCGCGCAGCGACGGCGCCGGCGTTCTCGCCAGTGCCGCCAAGCTCGCCGGTTCGGTCGGCGCGGTTGTCGAAGGCTGGAACGGCTTTGCGGTCCTTCATACCGCCGCCTCGCGCGTCGGCGGCCTCGACCTCGGTTTCGTGCCGGGTGCCAAGGGCGTCAATGCCGCTGAGATGCTGACGTCAATGGACGTGCTCTTCCTGCTCGGCGCCGACGAACTCGACTTCACCGCCAAGAAGGCGGGGCTGACTGTCTATATCGGCTCGCATGGCGATAACGGCGCGCATCATGCCGACGTCATCCTGCCGGCCGCAGCCTATACCGAAAAGTCCGGCACCTGGGTCAACACCGAAGGCCGCGTCCAGATGGGCAGCCGCGCAGGCTTTGCACCAGGCGATGCCCGGGAGGACTGGGCAATTATTCGTGCCCTTTCCGACGTGCTCGGCAAGAAGCTTCCCTTCGATTCGCTGAGTGAACTGCGTGGCCGGCTCTATGCCGCTTTCCCGCATTTCGCCGCCATCGACGAGATCGCCGAAACCGATAGCGCCCAAATTGCCGCAGTTGCGAAAAAAGCCGGCAAGATGAACAAGTCAGGGTTTGCGTCGCCGGTCAAAGACTTCTATTTGACGAACCCGATCGCGCGTGCCTCGGCTGTCATGGCCGAGTGCTCGGCATTGGCCCGCAACAATTTCAAAGTCGCGGCAGAGTAAGGGCAGGGGACCATGGATTCTTTCTTTTCGACCTATGTCTTGCCGGCGATCATCATGATCGGGCAGTCACTGCTGCTTCTGGTCTGCCTGCTCGTCTTCATCGCTTACGTGCTGCTCGCCGACCGCAAGATCTGGGCGGCCGTGCAGCTGCGCCGCGGCCCGAACGTCGTCGGTCCCTTCGGCCTATTCCAGTCCTTCGCCGACCTTCTGAAATTCGTCTTCAAGGAGCCGATCATTCCTGCTGGCGCCAACAAGGCGGTCTTCCTGCTTGCTCCGCTGGTGACGGTGCTTCTGGCGCTGTCCACCTGGGCGGTGGTGCCGCTCGCCGACGGATGGGTGATCGCCAACATCAATGTCGGCATCCTCTACATCTTCGCGATCTCCTCGCTCGAGGTCTACGGCATCATCATGGGCGGCTGGGCTTCGAACTCGAAGTATCCCTTCCTCGGCGCGTTGCGCTCGGCGGCACAGATGGTGTCCTACGAAGTCTCGATCGGCTTCGTCATCGTCACCGTGCTTCTCTGCGTCGGTTCGCTGAACCTGACCGATATCGTCAATGCGCAGCATACCGGCCTCGGCACCATGCTCGGCCTGCCCGCGTCGTTCCTCGACTGGCACTGGCTGTCGCTTTTCCCGATGTTCATCATCTTCTTCATTTCGGCGCTGGCCGAGACCAACCGTCCGCCGTTCGACCTTCCGGAAGCTGAATCGGAACTGGTCGCCGGCTTCATGGTCGAATACGGCTCTTCGCCATACATGATGTTCATGCTCGGCGAATATGCGGCCGTCTGCCTGATGTGCGCGCTGACGACGATCCTCTTCCTCGGCGGCTGGCTGCCTCCGGTCGATATCTGGGTCCTCAACTGGGTTCCCGGCATCATCTGGTTCACCCTGAAGGCTTGCCTGGTGTTCTTCATGTTCGCGATGGTCAAGGCCTTCGTTCCGCGCTACCGCTACGACCAGCTCATGCGCCTCGGCTGGAAGGTTTTCCTGCCGCTGTCGCTCGCCATGGTCATCATCGTTGCATTCGTGCTGAAACTGACGGGATGGGCTTGATGACGCCCGCTCTCGTTTCCGGCAAAATTGGAGGTTGAAGATGGGAAGCTTGTCCAGCTCCATCAACTCGCTGTTCCTCAAGGAATTCTTCGGCGCGTTCTTTCTGTCGATGCGCTATTTCTTCCGCCAGAAGGCGACGATCAACTATCCCTTCGAAAAGGGTCCGGTGTCCCCGCGTTTCCGCGGCGAACATGCGTTGCGCCGTTATCCGAACGGCGAAGAGCGCTGCATCGCCTGCAAGCTCTGCGAGGCGATCTGTCCTGCCCAGGCCATCACCATCGAGGCCGGTCCGCGCCGCAACGACGGCACGCGCCGCACCGTGCGCTACGACATCGACATGGTGAAGTGCATCTATTGCGGCTTCTGCCAGGAAGCCTGCCCGGTCGATGCGATCGTCGAGGGTCCGAATTTCGAATTTGCGACGGAAACCCGCGAAGAGCTCTATTTCGACAAGGCGCGCCTTCTCGATAACGGCGACCGGTGGGAGCGCGAAATCGCCCGCAACATCGCGATCGATTCGCCGTACCGCTGATTGGGTTTTGAAATGCCGCGATGGAGCTCTGCTGCTCCTGTCGCGGTCAATATGCACAGGAGCTTTGCCGGCCAGCGCCGGAGAAAGCTCGATCGGGCAGAAAAACTCCCGGCTGCCCGGGGGAAGATGAAAAAGGCACCAACATGGGTCTGCAGGCTCTATTTTTCTATCTTTTCGCCTTTGTCGCGATAGCGTCGGCGTTCATGGTCATCTGGGCGAAGAACCCGGTTCACTCGGTTCTGTTCCTGATCCTGGTGTTCTTCAACGCGGCCGGCCTCTTCCTGCTGCTCGGTGCCGAATTCCTGGCGATGATCCTGCTCGTGGTCTATGTCGGCGCCGTCGCCGTGCTCTTCCTCTTCGTGGTGATGATGCTCGATATCGACTTCACCGAGCTCAGGGCAGGGGTTCTCGAATATGCGCCGATCGGCGGGCTGATCGGGATCATTCTCGCTGCCGAGCTGATCGTCGTCATCGGCGGCAGCGTCATCTCGCCTGAGATCGCCAAATCAGTCGCCATGCCGATCCCGGCGCTGACGGAGCGCACCAATACGGCCGCCCTCGGCGACGTGCTCTACACCAATTACGTCTATTTCTTCCAGATCGCCGGCCTGGTGCTGTTGGTCGCCATGATCGGCGCCATCGTCCTGACGCTCCGGCACCGCACCAACATCAAGCGGCAGAATATCCCCAGGCAGGTTGCCCGCACGCCGGCCACCGCCGTCGAGGTGGTTTCGGTCAAGCCCGGGCAGGGCGTCTAAAGGCAGGTCAAGGAACAAAGAACATGGTCATCGGTCTTTCCCACTACCTGACGGTCAGCGCCATCCTCTTCACGCTCGGCGTCTTCGGCATCTTCCTGAACCGGAAGAACGTCATCGTCATCCTGATGTCGGTCGAACTGATCCTGCTTTCCGTCAACATCAACATGGTCGCCTTCTCTTCCTTCCTGAACGACATCGTCGGACAGGTCTTTGCGCTGTTCATTCTGACGGTGGCGGCTGCCGAGGCGGCGATCGGTCTTGCAATTCTCGTTGTCTTCTACCGCAACCGCGGCTCGATCGCGGTCGAAGACGTCAATATGATGAAGGGCTGAGTGGCTCATGTTCCTCTATAAGGCTATCGTCTTTCTTCCCTTGATCGGTGCGATCGTCGCCGGCCTGTTCGGCCGCGCCATCGGCGCTAAGGCTTCGGAATATGTCACCAGCGGCCTGATGATCATCGCCGCCATCCTCTCCTGGGTCGTCTTCTTCACCGTCGGCATGGGCCACGCCGAAGGCGGCCCGATCAAGGTCGAGGTACTGCGCTGGATTCAGTCCGGCGGCATCGATGCCTCCTGGTCGCTGCGCGTGGATACGCTGACCTCCGTCATGCTGATCGTCGTCAACACGGTCTCGACGCTGGTGCACGTCTATTCGATCGGTTACATGCACACCGATCCGCATCGCCCGCGCTTCTTCGCCTATCTCTCGCTCTTCACCTTCGCCATGCTGATGCTGGTGACGGCCGACAACCTGGCTCAGATGTTCTTCGGCTGGGAAGGCGTCGGTCTCGCCTCCTATCTGCTGATCGGCTTCTGGTTCAAGAAGCCGTCGGCGACGGCCGCTGCGATGAAGGCCTTCATCGTCAACCGCGTTGGCGACTTCGGCTTCGTGCTCGGCATTGCCGGTGTCTTCGTGCTGTTCGGCTCGATCAACTTCGACACGATCTTCGCCAATGCCTCGAACTTCGCCCCGCATGAAGGCGGCGGCGAGGCGAGCGAAGTGATCCTCAACCTTTTCGGCATGCAGCTCGACAAGGCGCATGCACTGACCGGCATCTGCCTGCTGCTCTTCATGGGCGCCATGGGCAAGTCGGCGCAGTTCCTGCTGCACACCTGGCTGCCGGACGCCATGGAAGGCCCGACCCCGGTCTCGGCCCTCATCCATGCCGCCACCATGGTCACCGCCGGCGTCTTCCTCGTCGCCCGCATGTCGCCGCTCTTCGAACTGTCGCACGATGCGCTCGTCGTCGTCACCGTGATCGGCGCGATCACCGCCTTCTTCGCGGCGACTGTCGGCCTCGTGCAGAACGACATCAAGCGCGTCATCGCCTATTCCACCTGCTCGCAGCTCGGCTACATGTTCGTGGCGCTCGGGGTAGGAGCCTATGGCGCGGCGATCTTCCATCTCTTCACGCATGCCTTCTTCAAGGCACTGCTCTTCCTCTGCGCCGGCTCGGTCATCCACGCCGTCGATGGCGAGCAGGACATGCGCTACATGGGTGGCCTGCGGCCGCACATCAAGTGGACCTTCCGGCTGATGATCATCGGCACGCTGGCGATTACCGGCGTCGGCATTCCCTTCACGCCGATCGGCTTTGCCGGCTTCTTCTCCAAGGACGTGATCATCGAGGCGACCTATGCTTCGCACTCGCCGGTCGCAGGCTTTGCCTTCTCGATGCTGGTCATCGCCGCGCTCTTCACCAGCTTCTATTCCTGGCGCCTGATCTTCATGACCTTCTTCGGCAAGCCGCGCGCTTCGCACGAGGTCATGCACCACGTTCACGAATCGCCGCAGGTCATGCTGGTGCCGCTCTATCTGCTGGCGATCGGCGCGGTGTTTGCCGGCGTGCTCTTCGAAGGCCGGTTCTATGGCGAGGAGTATGCCGAGTTCTGGAAGGGCGCGCTTTTCACCGGCGCCGAGAACGAACTCGTCGAAGAGTTCCACCACGTGCCGGCCCTCGTGGCTCTGAGCCCCTTCATCGCCATGGTGCTCGGCTTCGTCACCGCCTGGTACATGTATATCCGCTCGCCGCAGACGCCGCGCGTCCTCGCCAAGCAGCATCGGGTGCTCTACCAGTTCCTCTTGAACAAGTGGTATTTCGACGAACTCTACGACTTCCTCTTCGTCCGCACCGCCAGAGCGCTTGGCCGCTTCCTGTGGAAGAAGGGTGACGTCGGCGTCATCGACACCTACGGCCCGAACGGCGTGGCCGCCCGCGTCGTCGCCGTCACCGACCGCGTCGTCCGCCTGCAGACCGGTTACCTCTATCACTACGCCTTCGCCATGCTGATCGGCATTGCGGCGCTCGTTACCTGGATGATGCTCGGGAGTTCCTTCTGATGACCGATTGGCCTATTCTTTCAACGGTCACCTTCCTGCCGCTCGTCGGCGTGGTGCTCCTGTTGCTGATGAACGGCGAGAGCCAAGCCGGCCGCAAGAACGTGCTGTGGATCTCGCTGATCACCACCGTCTTCACCTTCGTCGTTTCCCTCGTCATCTGGGTCGGCTTCGACAACGCCAATCCGGGCTTCCAAATGCTCGAAAAGCATGACTGGCTCGGCACCGGCATCGGTTACCATGTCGGCGTCGACGGCATCTCGATGCTGTTCGTCATCCTGTCGACCTTCCTCATGCCCTTCTGCGTGCTGGCGAGCTGGCTCTCGATCGAGAAGCGCCTGAAGGAATACATGATCGCCTTCCTCATCTTGGAAACGATGATGGTCGGCGTCTTCGTCTCGCTCGATATTGTGCTGTTCTACGTCTTCTTCGAGGCGGGCCTCATTCCGATGTTCCTGATCATCGGCGTCTGGGGCGGCAAGGACCGAGTGTATGCGAGCTACAAGTTCTTCCTCTATACGCTGCTCGGCTCGGTGCTGATGCTGCTCGCCATCATGGCGATGTACTGGCAGGCTGGAACGACCGACATCACCGCGCTGCTCGCCTACAAGTTCCCGCCGGCGCTGCAGACCTGGCTATGGCTTGCTTTCTTCGCATCCTTCGCGGTGAAGATGCCGATGTGGCCGGTCCATACCTGGCTTCCGGATGCCCACGTTCAGGCGCCGACGGCAGGCTCGGTGATCCTGGCCGGCGTCCTGCTGAAGCTCGGCGGCTACGGTCTCATCCGCTTCTCCCTCGGCATGTTCCCGGTGGCGTCCGATTATTTCGCGCCGCTCGTCTTCGCTCTGTCCGTCATCGCCATCATCTACACCTCGCTGGTGGCGATGATGCAGGACGACATCAAGAAGCTGATCGCCTATTCCTCGGTGGCGCACATGGGCTACGTGACCATGGGCATCTTCGCCGCCAACATGCAGGGCGTTCAGGGTTCGATCTTCCAGATGCTGTCGCACGGCATCGTCTCGGGCGCGCTCTTCCTCTGCGTCGGCGTCGTCTACGACCGCACCCACACCCGCGAGATCAACGCCTATGGCGGTCTCGTCAACAACATGCCGAAATATGCCGTCGCCATGATGGTCTTCACCATGGCCAATGTCGGGCTTCCCGGCACCTCCGGCTTTGTCGGCGAGTTCCTGACGCTGATCGGCGTCTTCCGGGTCAACACCTGGGTCGCGCTCTTTGCCGCCACCGGCGTCATTCTCTCGGCCGCCTATGCCCTCTGGCTCTATCGCCGGGTGATCTTCGGCGCGCTGGAGAAGGAAAAGCTGAAGGCGCTGCTCGACCTTTCTCCGCGTGAACAGCTGATCCTCTATCCGCTGGTCGCACTGACCATCTTCTTCGGCGTTTACCCGGCTCCGGTCTTCGATGCCACGGCCGCCTCGGTGGATCTGCTGGTCAACAACTACACGGCCGCCGTGCACGCAGCGCAGAATGTTGCGCTGTCTATGAATTGATGACGGGACTTATCGGACATGACCGCTGAAACAATCCTCCTCAGTCTGCATCTTTCCGTGCCGGAGCTGATCCTCGCGGTCGGCGCCCTGGTCCTGTTGATGGTCGGCGTCTTCTCGGGCGAGCGGTCGGGCCTCGTCGTCACCGGCCTCGCCATCGTGCTGCTGCTGGCCTCCGGCCTGTGGCTGCTCTTCGTGCCGGCCGAGGGACTTGCCTATGGCGGCGTCTACATGGCCGACGGCTTCTCCCGCTTCATGAAGCTGGTGGCGCTGATCGGCTCGCTGGTCGCCCTGTTTATGACGATGGGCCACGCGCGCGAAAACCAGCTCGACAAGTTCGAGTTCCCGGTTCTGCTGGTGCTGGCGACCCTCGGCATCCTGCTGATGATCTCGGCCAACGACCTGATTTCGCTCTATCTGGCGCTGGAGCTGCAGTCGCTGGCGCTCTATGTCGTCGCCGCGATCAACCGCGACAGCCTGAAGTCGACCGAAGCCGGCCTGAAATATTTCGTCCTCGGCGCGCTTTCCTCCGGCATGCTGCTCTACGGCATGTCGCTGGTCTATGGTTTCACCGGCCACACCCACTTCTCCGAGATCGCCCAGGCGCTTTCGGTCGAGGGCGCGCGGTCGCTCGGCCTCGTCTTCGGCCTGGTCTTCATCCTCGCCGGCATTGCCTTCAAGATCTCGGCCGTTCCCTTCCACATGTGGACGCCCGACGTCTACGAAGGCGCGCCGACGCCGGTCACCGCCTTCCTGGCCGCAGCCCCCAAGGTTGCCGCCATGGCGATGATGACCCGCATCGTCATCACCGCCTTCCAGCCGGTTCTGGCGGACTGGCAGCAGGTCGTCGTGTTCATCTCGATCGCCTCGATGCTGCTCGGCTCGTTTGCGGCGATCGGCCAGAAGAACATCAAGCGGCTGATGGCCTATTCCTCGATCGGCCACATGGGCTATGCGCTGGTCGGGCTTGCCGCCGGCAACCAGACCGGTGTTTCCGGCGTCATGCTCTACATGGTCATCTATATGGTCATGACCCTCGGCAGCTTCGCGATCATCATGTCGATGCGCCGCAAGGACGGCACCGTCGTCGAAGACGTCAATGATCTCGCCGGCCTTTCCGCGACCAACCCGTTCATGGCCGTGGTGCTGACAGCGCTGATGTTCTCGCTCGCCGGCATTCCGCCGCTCGCCGGTTTCTTCGCCAAGTACTTCGTCTTCGTTGCGGCGATCGAAGCCAAGCTTTATGCGCTTGCCATCATCGGCGTTCTCGCCTCGGTCGTCGGCGCCTATTATTATCTGCGCGTCATCAAGCTGATGTGGTTCGATGAGGCGACCGGTGAATTCGCCCGGGTCTCCGGCGCTCTGCGCCTGGTCTTCGGTCTTTCCGGTCTCTTCGTCACCGCCTATGTGCTCATCGGCGGGCCGATCGGCGGTGCGGCAGAGCTTGCCGCAGCGACGCTCTTCTAATGGTTTCCGACAGACGGCGCCGGATATCGCTCGGCGATTTCAGGCACGAGGCGCTGTCGGAAACATCGTCCACCAACAGCGAATGCCTCGCCCGGGCGCGGGCGGGCGATCCCGGAAATCTCTGGGTGACGGCCGAGAGGCAGACCGGCGGCCGCGGCCGCCGCGGCCGCCTCTGGGTGTCCGAACGCGGCAATCTCTACGCTTCCCTTCTATTGATCGACCCGGCGCCGATGGAGCGCCTCGGCTCGCTGCCGCTGGCGGTTGCCATTGCGGTGCACCAGGCGATCCGCCAGGTGCTGCCGCCGGTCGCCGAACCGCTCGAGGTCAAATGGCCGAACGATATTCTCATCGGCCGGAAGAAGACCTGCGGCATCCTCGTCGAGGGCGAGCAGTTGCCGGACGGCCGCTACGCGCTGATCGTCGGCATCGGCATCAATGTCTCGGTCATGCCGGATAATCCGCTCTATCCCGTCACCTGTCTGCGTCAGCATGCAAGCGCGGCTTCGCCGGATGAGCTCTTCGCCCATCTCTTCGCGGCGATGGCGGATGTGCTCGATCAATGGGACCAGGGCCGCGGCATTGCCGAGATCACGGCGCGCTGGCGCACCATCGCCTGTGGCATCGGCGAAAAGATCACGGTGAATTTACCGGACCGATCGATTTCCGGCCAATTCGCCGGAATTGATGATAATGGCTTGTTGATGCTCGATACCGGCGCTGGCAGAATCATACCCATTGCCGCCGGTGATGTGTTTTTTGGATAGCGGAAAAAACGAAAATTATGGCGAAACAGGACGAGTTGGTATTCCTGCCTCTGGGCGGCGTTGGCGAGATCGGCATGAATCTCGCTCTCTATGGCTACGGCCCGCCCGAGCATCGCCAGTGGATCATGGTCGATTGCGGCGTCACCTTTCCCGGCCCGGATCTGCCGGGCGTCGACCTGGTCCTGCCCGACATCCGCTTCCTCGCCAGCGAACGCAAAAACCTCAAGGCGATCATCATCACCCATGCCCATGAAGATCATTATGGCGCACTCGCCGATCTCTGGCCCGGGCTCAACGTGCCGGTCTATGCCTCGGGCTTTACCGCGGGTCTGCTCGAAGCCAAACGTAATTTCGAGAAGGCGAGGATCGCCGAGGTGCCGGTGACGCCGTTCAAGGCGGGCGACACGATCAATGTCGGCCCGTTCAGCATCGAAGGTGTGGCCGTCAATCACTCGATCCCCGAGCCGATGTCGCTGATGATCCGCACGCCTGCCGGCAATGTCATCCACACCGGCGACTGGAAGATCGACCACGAGCCCTCGCTCGGGCCGCTGACCGATGAGACGCGCTTTCGCCAGTTGGGCGACGAGGGCGTGCTGGCGCTGATGTGCGATTCCACCAATGCCTTGCGTGACGGTGTTTCGCCGTCCGAGAAGGATGTGTCCGAGAGCCTCCGCAAGATCATCGAGGATGCCGAAGGCCGGGTGGCGATCACCACCTTCTCATCGAATGTCGGGCGCATTCGCACCGTTGCCGAAGCTGCCGAGGCGGCGGGCCGCGAAGTGCTGCTGCTCGGCAGCTCGCTGAAGCGCGTCGTCGACGTCGCCCAGGATATCGGCCTGATGGAAGGCGTGAAGCCCTTCATCTCCGAGGAAGAATACGGCTACATCCCCCGCGACAAGGTCGTCGTCATCCTGACCGGCAGCCAGGGCGAGGCGCGGGCAGCGCTTGCCAAGCTTTCCCGCGACGAAATGCGCAATGTGGCCTTTGCGGCAGGCGATATCGTCGTCTTTTCCTCTCGCGCCATTCCCGGTAACGAGAAGGCGATCCAGGACATCAAGAACGGCCTCGTCGAGCAGGGCGTGCACATTATCACCGATACTGAAGCCCTGGTCCACGTGTCCGGCCATCCGCGCCGCAACGAGCTGCAGCGGATGTACGAGTGGACTCGGCCGAAGGTCGTTGTGCCGGTGCATGGCGAGGCGACGCATCTGACGGCGCACAAGGAGCTTGCCGAGCAATCCGGCATCGCGATCGTCCCGCGGGTGCGCAACGGCGATATCCTGCGGCTGGCGCCAGGTCCGGTCGAGGTGATCGGCGAAGCGCCGCACGGCCGCATCTACAAGGACGGCATGCTGATCGGCGATTTCGACGAGATGGGGATCGGCGAGCGCAAGAAGCTCTCCTATGTCGGCCATGTCGCGGTCAGCGTCGTGCTCGACGCCCGTTATGATATTGTCGGCGATCCCGATCTCGTCTCGATCGGCCTGCCGGTCTATGACGACGAGGGCGATGAGATGGAGGACACGCTCTTCGACGCGGCGATCAGCGCCATCGAAAGCATTCCGCGCGCCCGCCGCAAGGATATCGACATGCTGCAGGAGGCCGTGCGCCGCGCCATCCGCGCCGCTGCGAACCAGAGCTGGGGCAAGAAGCCCGTCGTTACCGCCTTCGTCACCAAGGTGTGATCATGCTCGGCCGCGTGAACCATATTGCCATCGCCGTCCCCGACCTGAAGGCGGCGGCGGCCGCCTATCGCGATACGCTGGGAGCTGCGGTGTCGCAGCCGCAGGCGCTGCCGGAACACGGCGTCACCGTCGTCTTCGTCGAATTGCCGAACACCAAGGTCGAATTGCTTGCGCCGCTTGGGGAAGCCTCGCCGATTGCAGCCTTCCTCGACAAGAACCCGTCCGGCGGCATGCACCACATCTGTTATGAAGTGGACGATATCGTCCTCGCCCGCGACCGGCTGGTCGAGGCGGGGGCGCGGGTGCTGGGCGACGGCCAGCCGAAGACCGGCGCGCACGGCAAGCCGGTGCTCTTTCTGCATCCCAAGGATTTCTTCGGCACGCTGATCGAGCTTGAACAGGCCTGAACCCAATTCATGTGAAGTGCTTGCGCTGCGTCAGAGTGACCCGAAGGCGGCAAAATGTTTCGTTCGCTTTGAATTGGCGGCCATTCCGCCGTATAAAGGCGCGCAATTCAAAGTGAGAGGACGCCTTCGCCACATGGCGGCGCGACATCACCGGGAACTATAATGCTTCAGATCTTCCTTCAGGGATTTGCCGTCTACTTCATCATTTGGTGGATGACGCTTTTCGCCGTCCTGCCGATCGGCCTGCGCACTCAGGCGGAGGACGATGATATCGTGCTCGGCACCGTTCCCAGCGCGCCCACCCGCTTTCGCGCCGGCTTCGTCTTTTCGCTGACGACGCTGATTTCGGCTCTGATCTACGGCCTCTGGTATGTCTGTGACACCTATTTCGGATGGGGCTTCGACGCCCTTCCACAACTCGGGCCTAGCTTCTACTGAGGTAGCTTTTGCTCAAACTTTGGGCAGATGTAAAATTCAAAGGGGAAATGAGTTCGTCATACCGCCGTCATGCTGTTGCGGCAAAGAGCTCGCCTAACGGAAACGAGAGGGTCCCGTTACGGAAGCCGGCTGGATCGTGCATGGGATGGGAAGGCAAAAAGCCAAAAAAAAACAAGGCTGAAAGCCTTGTTTTAAGTATCGCGTGATCTGTAACCGTTGCCGGGGCTGCGACGAGCGCGCCTAAGATCTGATCCTCCCAAGACTTGACCGCGAATTCGGCAAGAATTTAGCTTCCTGCCTGTTTTGTGAGCTAAAGCTAGCTCAAACATTGGGCTTTGTCATTAGCTTTTTTTGCATTTTTGCTACACTCTAGCAAAATATTTCTGTTGACAAGATTTTCGTTCAAGTCCTTATAAACACGCGCTTTTTCACGCCCTTTCATTTTGCGGGCGTTAACATGCGTATCCGGGAGGCAGCCGACGGCAGTTGCGGGTTTCCTTCCCGCCGCGAAGCGGCTATGAACGCTCCCACATTACCAATGTACCGTCGATTCCGTTCTCCGCGGGATCTCAACTGCTCCGGAATCCGCCATGCGTCTGTCCCGTTATTTCATGCCCATCCTCAAGGAAAACCCCAAGGAGGCGGAAATCGTCTCCCACCGGTTGATGCTGCGCGCCGGCATGATCCGCCAGCAGTCGCAGGGCATCTATTCCTGGCTGCCGCTCGGCAAACGCGTTCTCGACAAGGTCAACGCCATTATCCGCGAGGAGCAGAACCGTGCCGGCGCCATCGAGCTTTCGATGCCGACCCTGCAGTCGGCCGAACTCTGGCAGGAAAGCGGCCGCTACGACGCCTACGGCAAGGAGATGCTGCGCATCAAGGACCGCCAGGAGCGACCGATGCTCTACGGTCCGACCAACGAGGAGATGGTGACGGATATCTTCCGTTCCTCCGTCAAATCCTACAAGGACCTGCCGCTCAATCTCTATCACATCCAGCTGAAGTTCCGCGACGAGATCCGTCCGCGCTTCGGCACCATGCGCTCGCGCGAGTTCATGATGAAGGATGCCTATTCCTTCGATCTGACCCGCGAAGGGGCGGAGCATTCCTATAACAAGATGTTCGCCGCCTATCTCAGAACCTTCGATCGGCTCGGCCTGCGCGCCATTCCGATGCGTGCCGACACCGGCCCGATCGGCGGCAATCTCAGCCATGAATTCATCATCCTCGCCGATACCGGCGAATCCGAGGTCTTCTGCCACAAGGACTTCGTCGGCTTCGATATTCCTGGTGACGGCACCGATTTCGACAGCGTCGAGGGTCTGAAGGCGATCTTCGACAAGTGGACCTCGCTCTATGCGGCGACCTCGGAAATGCACGACGAGGCTGCTTTCAACGCCGTTCCGGAAGGCGAGCGTCTTTCGGCGCGCGGCATCGAGGTCGGTCACATCTTCTATTTCGGCACGAAATATTCCGAGGCGATGGGCGCGAAAGTACAGGGGCCCGATGGCAAGGAACACTTTGTTCACATGGGTTCCTACGGTATCGGCCCGACGCGCCTTGTTCCCGCCATCATCGAAGCATCGCATGACGACAACGGAATCATCTGGCCGGCATCGGTCGCGCCCTTCGATATCGTTGTGATCAACATGAAGGCGGGCGATCAGGCCTGTGACGATACCTGCGAGCTGATCTATGCCGCGCTCAGCAAGGCCGGCAAGGATGTGCTCTATGACGATACCGACGACCGGGCCGGCACGAAATTCGCGACCGCCGACCTGATCGGTGTACCCGTCCAGATCATCGCCGGCCCGCGCGCGGTCGCGAACGGCGAGGTCGAAGTGAAGGACCGCAAGACCGGCGCCCGCGAAACGATGACGATCGAAGCGGCGATCAACAGGTTCGTGGCTTAAGGAAACGGAGGCGAAATGGCAGAGGCAGCAGTGGACCGGAGTTCAACATCCGGCTTGGGTCCGGCTGGCAAGCCATTTTCCACCTTCGAACGCCTTGTGGCCTGGCGCTATCTGCGCGCCCGGCGCAAGGAAGCCTTCATCTCGGTCATCGCCGGCTTCTCCTTCGTCGGCATCATGCTCGGCGTCGCGACGCTGATCATCGTCATGGCCGTCATGAACGGCTTCCGCACCGAGCTCGTCTCGCGCATTCTAGGCATCAACGGCCACATGATCGTGCAACCGGTCGATGGTCCTTTCACCGATTATCCCGACCTCGCCAGTAGGCTCGCCGGCGTGCCCGGCATCAAGATGGCGCTGCCCCTGGTGGAAGGCCAGGTACTCGCCTCCGCATCGGCCGGCGGCAGCACCGGCGCTTTGGTGCGCGGCGTCCGCGCTGAAGACCTGACCAAGCTCAAAACGGTCTCGGATAACATCAGATCCGGCGATATGGTGGGCTTCGCCGCCGGTGAAGGCGTGCTGATCGGCACTCGCATGGCCGATCAACTGGGTCTTCGCGTCGGCGACCTCATCACCCTGACCTCGCCGGAAGGTGACATCACGCCGATGGGCGTCAATCCGCGCGTCAAGTCCTACAAAATCTCCGGCTTGTTCGAGATCGGCATGTCTGAATATGATTCCTCGATCATCTTCATGCCGCTCGAGGAAGCGCAGCTCTATTTCAATGCCGCTGGGCTGGTGCAGTCGATCGAGCTTTTCGCCGATCACCCCGATGATATCGACGCTCTGAGGCCGAAGGTGGAGGAGGCGGCCGGCCGCCAGATCAACCTCACCGACTGGCGCCAGCGCAATCAGACCTTCTTCTCGGCGCTGCAGGTTGAGCGCAACGTGATGTTCATGATCCTGACGCTGATCGTGCTTGTCGCGGCGCTGAACATCATCTCCGGCCTCATCATGCTAGTGAAGGACAAGGGCAGCGATATCGCCATTCTGCGCACGATGGGCGCCAGCGCCGGCGCCATCATGCGCATCTTCTTCATGACCGGGGCGGCGATCGGTATTGTCGGCACCATCGCCGGAGTGCTGCTCGGCGTCCTCGTCTGCGTCAACATCGAATCCATCCGCCAGTTCTTCTCCTGGATCTCAGGCACCGTGATCTTCAATCCGCAGGTCTACTTCCTCAGCCAGTTGCCGGCCGAGATGGATCTCAGCGAAACGATTTCGGTCGTGATCATGGCGCTCAGCCTCTCCTTCATGGCCACGATCTTCCCGGCATGGCGCGCCTCCAGGCTCGATCCGGTGCAGGCCCTGCGCTACGAATAAGGAATGCCGCATTCATGAATCGCAACGTCGTCCTCAAGCTTACCGGCGTCGAGCGCCATTACGGGCAGGGCGATACGCTGCTCTCGATCCTGAAGGGTGCGGATTTCTCGCTGTCGAAAGGCGAGATCGTCGCTCTTGTCGCCCCCTCCGGCACCGGCAAGTCGACGCTGCTGCATGTCGCCGGTTTGCTCGAGCATCCCGACGGCGGCGAAGTCACCATCAACGGCCATGCCTGCGACGGGCTGAGCGACGAGAAGCGCACGGCGATCCGTCGCCGCGAGATCGGCTTCGTCTATCAGTTCCATCACCTCCTGCCGGAATTTTCCGCGCTCGAAAACATCATGATGCCGCAGCTGATCGCCGGCCTGTCCTGGAAGGAAGCCGGAGAGCGGGCCGGCCAGCTTCTCGACTATATGCGCATCGGCCATCGCGGCTCGCACCGCCCGGCCGAACTTTCAGGTGGCGAGCAGCAGCGCGTTGCGATCGCCCGCGCCGTCGCCAATGCGCCGACCCTGCTTCTGGCCGACGAGCCGACCGGTAATCTCGACCCGGAAACGGCAAGCTACGTCTTCGACGCGCTCGAGGCCTTGGTGCGCCAGTCCGGCCTCGCCGCCCTTATCGCCACGCACAACCACGAACTCGCCCGCCGCATGGATCGGCGCGTGACGATCTCCGACGGCAAGGTCGTCGATTTCTGATCGATGTCGCCCGGACGTGCGCAGCGGTTCCGGGATAAAGACGAAGAGATGACGCGTCTGGCGGCAGGTTCGAATCTACCCGCCTCCGGCTCCGTCATGGGATGATCAGTCCGCCGCGATAGTCGAGCGCGTAAGCCTTCCGTCCGTCGACCATGATGCATTCATGACCGCTGAACCGTTCACAGCCGCCTTCGCTGCGATCGACATAGCGCCCGAACGGATGGTCGAATTCCATTCCGCCGAGAAAGCGGCCCTGCCGGTACATGGCAGAAAGCGCCGCCTTGATCACTGTTCCCGCTGCGCTGGCATCGATGAGATCGGGCGCAATGACCCAGCCGAAATAATTCATCGCCCAGATCGGCTCGTCGGCAAACCACACCACCTCCTGTCCGGCGAAGTCGGTGCCGCCGAAATAGCTGTCGAGATAGCGCCAGTCGCCGCGCACGTAGCCGATATCGTGAGACCCCTGCCGGCAGGGCGGGCGCGGCACGCCGCCGCCGACATAGCTGGCAGCTTTGGCTTCGACGACGAATTCGTTCAGCATCGCTGTCTCGGGCATAGGGTCCTCCTCCTGATTCATCAGTTGGGATATAGCAGGATGCGCAGAACATAAACAGAACAAATACGGGGAGCCCTTGTCGTCCGCGGGATGTGTCCACGTTCCTTGCGGCACCGGGGCCGGCGAGGCCGCGGCTCGGCATCTCAAGCCCGTCGCCGAAGCTTTCACCGAACCGTTGCGTCGCCGGGGTGTTTTTCAAACGCAAGCAGGAAGGAAAAGATTCCTGTTGACATCGGAACATAGATCGAACAAATTGAAAACATAACGAGTAAAGGAGAGCCAGATGACTGACATGATCCGTGATATCGCAGCATTCACCTCCATCGCAATGTTCGTTGCCAGCTTCTCGCTCATCGTCATCGCGATCTAAAGTTTTCAGGGGACTGCATGGTCATCATGCGGTTCGAACGCGGGACTTCTTCTGGACATCATCGCCCTCCATGCCGACAATGCGTCTGATTCATTCGGTGATTGGGAAGGCATGTCATGGCGGATATAGTAAGGGCTTCGACGGGTGAGGCGATCGGCGACACGCCGGGCTTCATTCACCTGAGAATCCATTCCGCCTATTCGCTTCTCGAAGGCGCGCTGCCGCTGAAGAAGATTCTCTACAAGGCGGCCGGAGACAATCAGCCGGCCATCGCGATTACCGACACCAACAATCTGTTCGTCGCCCTCGAATTCTCGCAGAAGGCAATGGACGACGGGCTGCAGCCGATCATCGGCTGCCAGGTCTCGATCGACATGGAAGACGGGCTGGAGACCGAAAAACGCGGCGGCCAGCAGGCATTGGTCAAGCTGCCGTCGATCGTTCTTCTCGCGGCCACGGAGGCCGGTTACGAAAGGCTGGTCGACCTCATCAGCCGCGCCTATCTCGGTGGTGAAGGCAATCAGGCCGTCCATGTCCGAACCTCCTGGCTGGAGGAGGCGGGCACGGAAGGGCTGATCGCGTTGACCGGTGCCCTGACGGGGCCGGTCGATGGGGCGATCAGGGAGGGTCATCCCGCCCAGGCCGAAGCGCGGCTGCTCATGCTGAAGCGTCTCTTCGGCGACAGGCTCTATGTCGAACTGCAGCGGCATGGCACCTACGACAAGCGGCACGAGCAGAAGATCGTCGGGCTCGCCTATGCCCACGATCTGCCGCTGGTCGCGACCAACGAGGCCTTCTTTCCGACACGCGACGATTACGACGCCCATGATGCGCTGATGGCCGTCGCCCATAATGCCATCGTCTCCGACGACAGTCGCTTTCGCCTGACGCCGGATCACTACCTGAAGAGCCGCGCCGAAATGGCCAAGCTCTTTGCCGATTTGCCGGAAGCGCTGGAGAACACGATCGAGATCGCCAAGCGCTGCTCCTTCGTATTGAAGACGCGCAAACCGATCCTGCCGCGTTTCACGGGTGCGACCGACGACGCCGAGGAGGCCGAACGCGCCGAGGCGGGCGAATTGCGCCGCCAGGCGGTCGAAGGGCTGGACATGCGGCTTTCGACCCTCGGCATGTCGCCGGGTTATGAGGAAAAGGATTATCGCGAGCGGCTGGAATTCGAGCTCAGCGTCATCGAGCGCATGCGCTTTCCCGGCTACTTCCTGATCGTTGCCGACTTCATCAAATGGGCCAAGCAGCATGACATTCCGGTTGGGCCTGGCCGCGGTTCGGGCGCCGGTTCGCTGGTCGCCTACGCGCTGACGATCACCGACGTCGATCCCTTGCGGTTTTCGCTGCTGTTCGAACGCTTCCTCAATCCGGAGCGCGTGTCGATGCCGGACTTCGACATCGACTTCTGCCAGGACCGCCGCGAAGAGGTGATCCGATACGTCCAGGCCAAGTACGGCCGCGAACAGGTGGCCCAGATCATCACCTTCGGTTCGCTGCAGGCGCGCGCAGCACTCCGCGACGTCGGCCGCGTGCTGGAGATGCCCTACGGCCAGGTCGACAAGATCTGCAAACTGGTGCCGAACAATCCGGCCAATCCCACGCCGCTCTCCAAGGCGATCGAGGAGGAGCCGAAGCTGCAGGAGGAGGCGGCGAAGGAGCCGGTGGTCGCGCGCCTGCTCGATATCGCTCAGAAGATCGAGGGACTTTACCGCCATGCCTCGACCCATGCCGCCGGTATCGTCATCGGCGACCGCCCGCTATCCAAGCTCGTGCCGATGTATCGCGATCCGCGCTCCGACATGCCGGTCACCCAGTTCAACATGAAATGGGTGGAGCAGGCGGGCCTGGTCAAATTCGACTTCCTCGGCCTGAAGACGCTGACCGTCCTGAAGGTCGCCGTCGATTTCGTCGCCAAGCGCGGCATCAGTGTCGACCTTGCGGCCATTCCCCTGGACGACAAGAAGACCTATGAGATGCTGTCACGCGGCGAGACGGTCGGCGTGTTCCAGGTGGAAAGTGCCGGCATGCGCAAGGCGCTGATCGGCATGAGGCCGGACTGCATCGAGGACATCATTGCGCTGGTGGCGCTCTATCGTCCGGGTCCGATGGAGAACATCCCGACCTACAACGCCCGCAAGCACGGTGACGAAGAGCTGGAATCGATCCATCCGATGATCGACCACCTGCTCAAGGAAACCCAAGGGGTCATCGTCTATCAGGAACAGGTGATGCAGATCGCCCAGGTCCTGTCCGGTTATTCGCTCGGAGAAGCCGATCTTTTGCGCCGCGCCATGGGTAAGAAGATCAAGGCTGAGATGGACCAGCAGCGCGAACGCTTCGTCGATGGCGCCGTTAAGAACGGCGTATCGAAGCCGCAAGCCGACAATATCTTCGAACTGCTGGCGAAGTTCGCCAATTACGGCTTCAACAAGTCGCATGCCGCCGCCTACGCCATTGTCTCCTACCAGACGGCCTATATGAAGGCGCATTATCCGGTTGAATTCCTCGCCGCCTCGATGACGCTCGACATGTCCAACACGGAAAAGGTCAACGACTTCCGCCAGGACGCCAAGCGCCTCGGCATCGAGGTGATCGCCCCGTCGGTGCAGACTTCCTTCCGCCAGTTCGAAACCGGCGACAACCGCATCTATTATGCGCTCGCCGCTCTCAAGGGCGTTGGCGAATCCGCCGTCGACCATATCGTCGAGGTGCGCGGCGACAAGCCCTTTGCCGGCATCGAGGATTTCTGCCTGCGCATCGACCCGCGCCAGGTCAACCGCCGCGTGTTGGAAAGCCTGATCTTTGCCGGTGCCTTCGATTGTTTCGGTATGGATCGCGCCCAGCTTTCGGCCGGCCTCGACCGTATCCTTGGTTACGCCCAGCGCGCCCAGGAGAACAAGCTGAGCGGGCAGTCGGATATTTTCGGCAGCACGCTAACGTCCGGGCCTGAGAAGATCTCCCTGCCGCCGTTTTCGCCCTGGCTTGCCTCTGAGCGGCTGCTCAAGGAGTTCCAGGTGCTGGGCTTCTATCTCACCGCCCACCCGCTCGATTCCTACAACAACATCCTACAGAAGATGCGGGTACAGACCTTTGCCGAATTTTCCGCAGCGATCAAACAGGGCGCGTCCAATGCGCGCCTTGCCGGCACCGTCATCTCCAAGCAGGAGCGCAAGACCCGCACCGGCAACAAGATGGGCATCATCGTCTTTTCGGATTCGTCGGGCCAGTTCGAAGCCGTGCTGTTTTCGGAAATGCTGAACCAGTACCGCGACATGTTGGAGTCCGGAAAATCCTTCCTGCTGACCGCGACCGGCGAGGAACGGCCGGAGGGCATCGGTCTGCGCATCCAGACGATCCAGTCGCTGGAGGAGAAGTCGCTGCAGATGCAGAAGGCGCTGCGCGTCTATGTCCGCGATTCCGGACCGCTGAAAATGGTTGCCGGCCATTTGAACGCCAAGGGCGACGGCCTGGTTTCCTTCATCGTCATCAAGGAAGAGGGCAAGCGCGAGGTCGAAGTGGCGCTGCCGGAGAAATACCGCATCACACCGGAGATCGCCGCCGCCCTTCGCGCTGCCCCCGGCGTCGTCGACGTCGAGCTGGTGTGATCGTGACGCGGATCGCCCAGCGGCGAAGTGGATCGCCAGCGGCGAAGTGGATCGCCTTGGGTAATGCACCTTACCCAGGGTGATGCACCTCGGCCCCGGGGTGATGGCCGTCAGCCGCGGGTGATGGTAATGAAATTCGTGCCTTCGCCGGTCTCCCGGCCGAGGCCGGTATCGGAGATCGTCAGCGTCGAGCCGGGCGCGATCAGCGCGTCGATCTTGTGGCGGGTCTCGTCGGGGATGGAAATCCGGCTCAGCGAACGGGCGATCGGCTTGCCGGTGACGATCGAGCTTTCCTGATTGCTGATCCCGAGCCGCTTCATCGTTTCGCGCGTGAGATTGTTTTCGAGCGTGATGCCGAGCCAGTCCGCCGTGCCGGCCTTTTCATCCACCGCCTGCAGGGTGAAGAAATGCGTGCCGAGCGCCAGCCCCGGATCGGCGATCGTCACCGGCGCCTCGAAGACCGGCTTGAACGCCCTTCGCACCATGATGACGCCGTTCGCTGGCTCGCCCTTGCCGGCCGCGGCATAGACGGCTTTTAGCAGCCTGTCGGAGATCAGGCTCCTGTCGCCGGCAAATTCCGCCGGACGCAGCGTCTTGAAGGCCGCGATCGCCTCAACGGTCGCCGGGCCGAGTAAGCCGTCCGGATCGCCGGCCGAAAAACCGAGTTGGTTGAGGAGGGTCTGAATGTCGATCACCGTCTCGCGCAGCGTCCGCCGCGTGATGAGCATGCTGATCGGCTCGGTTGGCGGCTCGATTTCGAGCGTTGCCATGGGCGGCGCTATCGGCATCGGCATGGCCGCCGTGTCGTTCATCGCCACCTGCACCGGCTTTTGCGGGCTGTCGGGCATGGATGGCCGCAATTCGACATCCGAAAGCAGCGGCATCGCCGTCGGCGCATCGGGATGGAAAAGGGTCGGATGGTCGATCGGCTGCGGCGCCAGCTCGCCGTCGCTGATGATGACGGGAATGCCGGCCTCGGTCATCCCATAGAGCATTTTCGCAAAGGCCCCGGGCATGCGCACGCAGCCGTGCGAGGCCGGATAGCGCGGCACGGAATTCGATTCATGCAGCGCGATGCCAGACCAGGTCAGCCTTTGCATGAAGGGCATCGGGGCGGCCGAATAGAGATTGGATTCGTGGTATTTCCGCTTTTCGAGCACCGAGAAGATGCCGCTCGGCGTCGTGTGGCCGTCCTTGCCGGTCGAGACCTTCGAGGTCGCGACGACCTCGGTGCCGTCATAGACCGCAAGCGACTGCTTGTCCTTCGAAACGAAGATCTGCAGCGTGCGCACATCCGCGGCAAAAGCAGGGTGCACGAGTGCGGTGGCCGACAGCAAGCCGAGGCCGAAGACGAAACGCGAGACCATGATACCCAACCATACGCAATACTGGTCCGGCACATTATGGGACGAAGTTTAAGGAAGATTTTATAGGCTGAGCCAGTTGGCCGCCTCACGTGTGAGAGCATGTCTCGCAAAAGTGTGCGCGGTATTGCGGTAAAGACATGCGAGAAAATAAAGACCTAAAGCGTGAGAAGCGAATCTGAAAGATCGCGACACGCTTTAGTGATCGCGCTTGTTGCTGCCGAAGGTGTAGCCGGTCTCGACCGTGTTCTTGCCGAACTTGTCGCGCAGCTTGTCCATCGCCGCTTCGGCGGCCGCCCGCCGGCCCGATTGCCGGTCGATGAGATCGGGCGGATCGGCGCGGGCAGCATCGCCGAGGTCGGTGACGCCGATGCCGATCAGGCGGAATTTCGTGCCGTCCGTCTCCTTTTCGAGCAGCTCGAGCCCGATCCGGAAGATCCTGTCGGCCAGCTGGGTCGGGTCCTCGAGCTTACGGTTGCGGGTGCGCGTCTTGAAGTCGGCGCTCTTCATCTTCAGCACGACGGTGTGGCCGGCGATGTCGCCTTTCTTCAGACGCCAGGAGACCTTTTCGGAAAGATTGCGCAGGATCGGCACCAGGTCGTCGTAGCGCGAGATGTCGTCGAAGAAGGTCGTCTCGGCCGAGACGCTCTTGGCGGCATCGTTGAGATGCACTTCGCGGTCGTCGATGCCGCGCGACAGGCGGGCGAGCCGCTGGCCGATGCTGCCGTAGCGGCGCATCAGGTCGTTCTCTTCCATCTGCTGCAACTGGCTGATGGTGCGGATGCCATCCGCTTCCAGCGTCGCGGCAAGGGCCTTGCCGACACCCCAGATCGTGGTGACGGGCCGCGGCGCCAGGAATTCGACCGCTTCCTCGCGGCCGATGACGGAAAAGCCGCGTGGCTTCTGCAGGTCGGAGGCGACCTTGGCGAGGAATTTGCAATAGGAAAGCCCGACCGAGACGGTAATGCCAATCTCCCTTTCGATGCGCCGGGCGAATTTGGCGAGCGTGCGCGCCGGCGGGTCGTGATGCAGTCGCTCGGTGCCGCCAAGCTCCAGAAAGGCTTCGTCGATCGACAGCGGCTGCACCAGCGGCGTCAGATCCTGCATCAGCGCCCGCACTTGGCGCCCGACCCGGACATATTTCTCCATGTCAGGACGAATGACGACCGCCTGAGGGCATGCCTCCAGCGCCTTGAACATCGGCATCGCCGAACGCACCCCGTGGATACGGGCGATGTAGCAGGCGGTGGAGACGACGCCGCGTTTGCCGCCGCCGATGATGACGGGCTTGTCGGCAAGCTCAGGATTGTCGCGCTTCTCGACAGCCGCGTAGAAGGCGTCGCAATCGATATGCGCCAGCGTCAGTGCATGGAGCTCGCGATGGCGCACCAGACGCGGACTGCCGCAGGATGTGCAACGGCGCGCCTCGCCCTTCTGCTCGGCAAGGCAGTCGCGACAGAAGCCGGGTGTCTTGTCAGGCGCGGGCGTCATGGTGAGAACAAAGGTTGAACGTTGCGACACTACGCCTTAAGCTGACGAGTCTCAAGAGCAGGGGGAGCTTTGCCTTTGGATAACGATCTTCGTTTCGAGCCGGTGACGGGGGGACGCTGGGGCGACTTCGAAACCCAGTTCGGGCCGCAGGGCGCTTTCTACAATTGCTGGTGTGTGGCGCTGCGTCTGCCGCATGCGGTGAGGACGAAAATGGCGGCCGACGAGCGCAAGGCGCATATGCGGGAGCGGATCGAGGCAGGACCGCCGCCGGGCGTCCTCTGTTATGCCGGTGGCGAGCCGGTCGCCTGGGTGCAGGTCGGGCCACGCCACGACGTGCCGCAGTTCAACTCGCCGCGCACCGTTTCGCGGCCGCTGGAAGAGGGCGAGGCGCATGATCCGTCGATCTGGGCCGTCAGCTGCTTCTTCCTGCTGCCCAGGCTGCGCGGCAAGGGAATGAGCCATCGGCTGCTCGCCGGCGCGATCGATCACGCCAGGCGCCAGGGCGCACGGCTGCTGGAAGCCTGTCCGATCGACCACGTGAAGCAGTCGAAATCGGTGACGCTCTGCATCGGATCGACGGCGATCTTTGATGCGGCCGGCTTCGAGACTGTGGCAAGGCGCAAGGACGGGCGGCCGTTCATGCGGCTGGAATTGCGCGACTGAACGTGCCGGAAGGAAAATGCGCCTCGATCAGCTCAGCGGCATGCGCCCAGTCGATGGCGCGGGTAATGTCGTCGGCCGCTGGCGGCGCGAAACGATGGACCGGTGAAACCGGCATCAGATGAATGAGCAGGCAATCGGCCACGTGTTCCCTGACGGAATGCAGATTGTGCGCCATATCATCGATGAAAACGACAGGAAAGGAGCGGCTGGCATGCAGCGCGTGGACGATCGGCCCCTTGGGCTGCTCGCTGGCAAGCAGCGGAAAGACCAACCCGGCGCTGTCCAACAGGCGGCGGCGCTGATCCTGGAATCGTGGCGGCATCGCCGTCAGGAAGAGGATATCGGCCGCCTGCGAAAGCCGGCCGAGCGTTTCGACGACGTGGTCGACCGGCGTCTGCCACAGTTCCTGCGCTTCGAAAAACTCTTCGATCAGCCGGCTGACCTGGTTGCCCTCAACCTCCGCACCGTCCGCGGTCGAGATGATGTTGCCGTGCAGCCGGAACGATCGCGGCAGGAACGCATGGCCCAGGCTTTGAAGAAAAAGCTGGAACGGATCGATGAACTGCAGCACCACATCGTCGACGTCACAGACGATCAGCGGCCGCTCGCCGAGGCGGATATGCGAAATATCGAGATCGGTCACGCTCAGTATTCCCCGGAATCGAGACCCGGCGAGGAGAAATGCCGCCAGGCGGCGGTCACCGTCTCCGGGCCGAGGCCGCTCGCTGCGCAGAAGGCCATCGCCGTCGGCTCGTGGTTCATCAGGAAATCCATCATGCCGGAGAGGAAGCCCGGATCGTTGACGGCGCCGCGCACCTGTTCCGGGGCCACGCCGGTGAGCGCGAGGAAGCGGCCGAACATGTCGGGATCGTCGGCAAGCCAGCCGAGCACGGCGATCGCCGTCTCGTGCGGGTCGGCCGCCAGTTGTTTCGAAGTCTTGAAGTTGCTTTGCATTTCGAGGGGTAAATTACCTTTTCTTCAACCAAATACCGCTAGCGTGCGCTATCGGTTTCAAGGAGCTCTTCATCCGCATGTGCCTTTCTCATGGGACGAACCGCTGCGCGAACGGACGTAGGGACAGCTTGTCATGCCCAAACAGGTGATGATTGTAGAAGATAACGAGCTCAACATGAAGCTCTTTCGCGACCTCATCGAGGCGTCCGGCTATACCACGATCCAGACGCGCAACGGCATGGAGGCGCTCGATCTGGCGCGCAAGCATCGCCCCGACCTCATCCTCATGGATATCCAGCTTCCCGAGGTCTCCGGCCTGGAAGTCACCAAATGGCTGAAGGAAGACGACGAGCTGCACGTGATTCCCGTCATCGCCGTCACGGCTTTCGCGATGAAGGGCGACGAGGAGCGCATCCGCCAAGGCGGCTGCGAGGCCTATGTTTCCAAGCCGATCTCGGTTCCGAAATTCATCGAGACGATCAAGACCTATCTGGGCGATGCCTGACGCATCGGAAAGACGCTTATGACTGCGCGAATACTGGTGGTTGACGATATTCCGGCCAACGTGAAGCTGCTCGAAGCGCGGCTGCTCGCGGAGTATTTCGACGTGATGACCGCCGCCGACGGCCACGAGGCGCTGGCAATCTGCGAGCGCAATCAGGTCGATCTGATCCTGCTCGACATCATGATGCCCGGTATCGATGGTTTCGAGGTCTGCGAGCGGCTGAAGGCCAGCCAGAAGACCTCCCATATCCCCGTCGTCATGGTCACAGCACTCGACCAGCCGGCCGACCGCGTGCGTGGCCTGAAGGCCGGCGCCGACGATTTCCTCACCAAACCGGTCAATGATCTGCAGCTGATCTCCCGGGTAAAGAGCCTGCTGCGGCTGAAAACCTTGAGCGATGAGCTGCGCATCCGCGCCGACACCGCCCATACGATGGGCATGGGCGATCTCATGCGTGCAGGCGAGGGCCGCGCCGACGAGGCCGGCCAGGTGCTGCTGGTCGATAGCCGCGCCAATTCGCAGGAACGCATCGTCAGGGCCCTGAAGCCCGTCGCCGATGTGCTCGCCCTCTCCGATCCGCAGGCAGCCCTTTTCGAAGCAGCCGAGAACGTCTTCGACCTCGTCATCGTCAACGCCAATTTCGACGATTACGATCCGCTTCGCCTCTGCTCGCAATTGCGATCGCTGGAGCGCACACGCTTCCTGCCGATCCTGATTATCACCGAGCAGGGGGCTGACGAGATGGTCGTGCGCGCCCTCGATCTCGGCGTCAACGATTACATCATCCGTCCGGTCGATCCGAACGAGCTGGTCGCCCGCAGCCTGACGCAGATCCGTCGCAAGCGCTACAACGACCGTCTGCGCGCTAGCGTCAAGCAGACGATCGAGCTTGCCGTGACCGATCCGCTGACCGGACTTTACAACAGGCGCTATCTCGACAATCACCTGAGTGTGCTCTTCAACCGCTCGATGGCGCGGGGCCGTCCGCTTTCGATGCTGATCACCGATATCGACCGTTTCAAGCAGGTGAATGACACTTACGGCCATGATGGCGGCGACGAAGTTCTGCGCGAATTCGCAAATCGCGTCCGTTCGACCATCCGCGGCGCCGATCTCGCCTGCCGCTACGGCGGGGAAGAGTTCGTCGTTGCCATGCCGGACACGTCGCCGGAAGTGGCCGCCGCTGTCGCCGAGCGCTTGCGCGCTGCGGTCGAGAGCGCCCCTTTCATGCTGAAGCACTCCGGAGAAACGCTGAACGTCACCGCTTCCTTCGGCATCGCCTCGCGGATTGGCTCGGTGCTGACCCCGGACCAGCTGATGAAGCAGGCCGATCTTGCTCTTTACGAGGCCAAGAATACCGGCCGCAATCGCGTGGTTGCCGCGGCTGCCTGACGAATCACCCGCACGCTTTACGGCCATTTGCGGGTTTTCCACTGCCGTAAGCGAATTGTTACCGATTTTTAAGCTCCGCCCACGCGACGCAGGCCGAAAATTTTGCAACTCGATAGCCCAAAAATGGACTCCAGGCGTTGCTGTGGATAACGGCGGCGTGCGACAGTTTCTGGAATGCCGGGCGGCGCTCGGAATGAAATGGGGACTATAAAAGAACGTCTGCTGACAAGATGGTCAAATAGAGTGCGGCGGCGTCACCTCACGTAAGGGGAGGGGCGGCTTAAGTTATTAAGTTATATTGTCGAATTTCTTTTAGGCGTTCGGCACTAGGCTTCGGAGGCACGCAGAGGCGTCAAATCTTTGTGTGTGCCAAAACTGGACTTTTAACCATAGAATCAAGCTAAGAAAATTCATCATTAAGAATTTGTTGATTTTCTTTCATTTCTGCGCAAATTATCGGCTTCATAATAGAAGCGCTCCCATGCAGGAGCTGTCCGATACCCCATGATGCTCAGGTCCGCCGCATCTCCTGGGTCGTGGGGTCGGTCGGCTAGTAGGCAAGTCATAACGGTTCCTCGTGCCGTTTTGCATGCTGGCCGACCCCCTTTCAGGAAAACGCCGTCACTTCCCGAAGATGGAAGGGCGGCGTTTCTTGTTTGCGCTATCATCTCTCAAACGCGGTCGTACCGGACAATAAAAAACGCGCAACCCGAAGGCGCGCGCTTTTTGAAATCCGTCAGGCCAAGTGATTACTTGATCTTGGTTTCCTTGAACTCGACATGCTTCTTAGCAATCGGGTCGTACTTCGTCTTCGTCATCTTGTCCGTCATCGTACGGCTGTTCTTCGTCGTGACGTAGAAGAAACCGGTGTCGGCTGTCGACAGCAGCTTGATCTTGATTGTTGTAGCCTTGGCCATGGTCGTCCTGCCTTTAAGAAAATGAAAGCCGTGGAAGCCGGATGGGGCTCCACGGCAAATTCTGGCGCGAAACTACGAATCCCGCCCGAAAAGTCAAGCCCGTTTTCGAATGAACATCAATCTGATGCCGGAAAGCATGGCGTAAAAGCCGAAGAAGGCGGCAATCGCCCAAGCAAAACCGTTATTTCCGGCGACATCGATCGCTGCGCCGATCGCCTGCGGCCCGGCCACGGTTCCCATCGCATAACAGAAGACGAAAGCGGCATTGGCCGCCGCGAGGTCGGAACCGGTCAGACGTGAGCCGAGATGGCTGAGGCCGACCGTATAGAGGCCGGAGACGCAGCCGCCCCAGAAAAGCAGGAGCCCGGCCATCAGCAGCCAGTTGTCGACCAGCAACGGCAGCATCATCGAGCCGATGAAGCCCATCAGCGCCATGCCGGCGAGAAGCGGCCGCTTGTCGGGGATGCGGTCCGAGAGCAGGCCGAGCGGGATCTGAAAGATGACGTTGCCGACGCCCATCATGGTCAGCAGAAGTGCTGCCTGCGATTCGGTAAAATGGGCACGCACGGCAAAGATCGGGAAAAGCGACAGCCCGCCGGCTTCGACGGCGCCGAAGATGAAAACGGCCGCCGTCGCCGTCGGAACCAGGAACACGTAACGCATGAAATGCAGCTCCGGCTTTTCCTCGAGCACCGGGCTTTCGTAGCGGGCGATGAAAATCGGAATGGCGGCAAGTAGAATGGCGCCGGCGCCGACCAGGAAGGGGAAGATGCCGTCGCTGCCGAGCAACGAAAACAGCAGCGGTCCGGCGGCAAAGCCCAGCGAAAGCACGGTCGCATAAATGCCGAGAACGAATCCGCGCTTGGACGGCGGCGAGGCGGCGTTGATCCAGAATTCGGAGAGGATGAACAGCGTCGTCGTTGCGCCGTGGAAGGCGAAACGCAGCGGAAACCACATCCAGAAATCCTGGGCATAGTAGAAACCGAGCGCGCTCAGCGCTGAAATCACCACAGCCCAGAGCATTGTCGGCGCAACACCGTATATATGCGCGAGCTTGGTGGTAACGGGCGCGGCGGCCATCGCCGCAATGCCTGCCATCGCGGTATTGAGCCCGATCAGGGTCGATGAGATGCCGCGTTTTTCGAGGATGATGCTGAGCAGCGGAAGTCCGAGACCGATTGCGATGCCGACGGCTGATATCGACGAGATGGCTGCCACCAGAGAAGGCCAATGGATTTCTTCGAGATCGCCTGGTGTGCCGTTTCTCGGCTGAGACATTTATCCATCCTTAGAAAGCTTCGCGAGCGAATCGGCCGGTCGCTTCGCATAGAAAGACACGGACGTGCCAAATCCCGGTGACGAGCAGCGTTTCGCAGTATTTCCGATGTGAGTGACCGCCTGCGGAATGTAAAGCCTGTTCAGACAAGAAAAGCTTACCATGTCAAGTCGTTGAGGATCGACGACGCCCGCGTTCGGTAGTGGTCGGTGGAGGGCAGCCACTACACGTTAAATATGTCTGGAAGGTGAAAGCATTCAATCAGGCCGCCGGGGAAGGTCGTAATCATCGTGGTCATCGCTCTCCCCACCGAAACCGTGCATGCGCAGCGCCCACTGCAGGCCAATGACGCCGCCTTTGATCGGCTGGATCGAGGCAAGCGCGGTGACGACGGTGATCGGCGCCCAGATGGCGAGATGAACCCATACCGGCAGAACGAAAGTCGTGTCGGTCAACATGTAACCACCGACGAGGACATGGCCGAGGACGAGGATGACGATATAGGGCGGCAGGTCGTCCGCGCGGTGATGGTGCATCGCCTCGCCGCAGGCGGCGCAGTGATCGACCGGTTTCAGGAAAGCGCGAAAGAGCTTGCCGTCGCCGCAGGCCGGGCAGCGGTTCATCAGCCCACGCAGGATCGAGCGCCGCAGCGGACGTTCGATCTCGGGCGTGCCCCCGTAGCGGACCGTCGGATCGGTCTGTGTGCCCATCGCATGTTCCTTTTCAGCCCAAAAGTGTAGGGCTCCTGAATGAGGCTCGATGCCGTGAGATGCATTAACGCCGTCCGCGCGGCGGCCTCGTGCCGGGTTTCTTGCGGACCTCGCCTCTGTCGCGGCGGCCGGCCTTATGGAAGGAGCGCACCGCCGTCGGCATCTCGCGCCCCTCGCTCAGCATTTCGAAACGCAACGCGCCCGCAAGCGGGATCGCCTCGGCAAGCTTGACGGTAACGCTGTCGCCGAGCCGATAGCCGAGCCCCGTGCGTTCACCCGAGAGCGCCTGATGCGCCTCGTCATAGATGAAATAGTCGCTGCCGAGCGTCGATATAGGGACGAAACCATCGGCGCCATAGTCCGGCAGAGCGATGAAAAGCCCGGATTTCGTCACCCCTGAGACACGGCCGGCAAATTCCTCGCCGACCCTGGTGCTCAAGTGATGGGCGATCAGCCGGTCGATGGTCTCGCGCTCGGCCGCCATCGCCCGGCGCTCGAAGGTCGAAATCTCCGCGGCGATATCGTCGAGAGCGGCTTCTTCATCCGGCGTGATGCCGCCCTCGCCGAAGCCGAGCGAACCGACGAGCGCGCGATGCACGATGAGATCGGCGTAGCGGCGAATCGGTGAGGTGAAGTGGGCGTACTTCATCAGGTTGAGGCCGAAATGGCCGATATTCTCGGGGCTGTAGATCGCCTGGCTCTGCGAGCGCAGCACCATCTCGTTGACCATGGTCTGGTGCGCCGTGCCCTCCGCCTTCGCCAGAATGCCGTTGAAGCTGTTGGCGCGCACATTGCCGCCTTTGGCGAGCGAGATGCCGAGGGTCGCCAGGAACTCGCGCAGGACTTCCTGCTTGGCCAGCGTCGGGCCGTCATGGATGCGGTAGACTAGGGCCTGGCGCTTCTTTTCCAGCGTCTCGGCGGCGGCGACGTTCGCCTGGATCATCATCTCCTCGATCAGTTTGTGCGCGTCGAGCCGCGGCGGCACGAAGACACGATCGACCGTGCCGTCCGGCTTCAGCAGGATCTTGCGCTCCGGCATGTCGAGTTCCAGCGGCTGACGCCGGTCGCGTCCGCGTTTCATCACCTGATAGGCGTGCCAGAGCGGCTTCAGGATCGGCTCGAGCATCGGTCCAGTCTTGTCGTCGGGATTGCCGTCGATCGCTGCCTGCGCCTGCTGGTAGGAAAGCTTGGCGGCGCTCTTCATCATGATGCGATGAAACGTATGGCCGATCTTGCGGCCTTCGCCGGAGAAGCTCATGCGCACGGCAAGCGCGGGACGATCGACGCCTTCCCTTAGCGAGCAGAGATCGTTGGAAATGCGCTCCGGCAGCATCGGCACGACCCGATCCGGGAAATAGACCGAGTTGCCGCGCTTCAGCGCCTCGCGGTCGAGCGGCGAATTGGGCCGGACATACCAGGAGACGTCGGCGATCGCGACGGTGACGATGACGCCGCCGGGATTGTCGGGGGAGGGGTCGAGCTCGGCATAGACGGCGTCGTCATGATCCTTGGCGTCGGCCGGATCGATGGTGATCAGCGGCACGTCGCGCCAGTCCTCACGATGCGACATCGTCGCCGGTTTTGCCGCTTCCGCCTCGGCCATGACGGCGGGGGAAAGACATGCGGGATGCCATGGGCATGGATGGCGATCATCGAGATCGCCTTTTCCGAGCCGACGGAGCCGACGACGGAGAGAACCTTGGCGCGCGGCAGGCCGAAGCGGCCGAGCCGGGCGACTTCGATCTCGACCAGGTCGCCATCCGCAGCACCGCCGGTGAAATCGGGATCGATCACCATCTCCTCGCCGCGCCGCTCGATCGGCAGCAGCCGGCCGCCGCCGCCGGGCGCGGTACGGAAAACCCCCATCGAGGCGCCGCGGCGCCTGTCGATCACCTTGATGATCCGCGCCGTATAGGCCGGCCCGCCGCGATCGACGGCCGGGAAGATCTTTGCCAGAATGCGATCGCCGAGGCCGGCGACGGGTGCCTTGCCCTTGCCCTGGCGGCCTGCCGGCGATTGCTGGCGGATAGCGACGGCAGGCGCGACACCCTGCTCCTCCGGCCATTCCGCCGGCCGGCCGATGAGGTCACCGTCCTTGTCGCGCGTGGTGATATCGAGAACGGTGACGGGCGGAAGGGCGCCGGGGCGGATGAGCGACTTGCGGCTCTTCTGCAGCATGCCTTCCTGTTCGAGCTCCTGCAGCAGATGCTTGAGCTCGACGCGGCTGTCGCCCTTCAGCCCGAAAGCCTTGGCGAGTTCACGCTTCGAGGCCTTCTGCGGATGATCGGCGATGAAGCGCAGGATCACCTCGCGCGAGGGCAGCGCGCCGTGGACAATGTTCAGCGGCTCGACGGCGGGAGCATCCTTGCCCGTGCGGCCGATCTTGCCCGGGCGCTTGCCCGCAGGGTTCGTTCTGTCGCGCGGTATCCTGCTCACTTCAGCCCTTTTTCGATTTCGCCGGCGCTTTGGCCTTCGTTGCCTTCGGCTTGGCGGCCGTCTTGGTGGTCTTGGCTTCGGCCGCAGCCGCCTTCGGCTTGGCTTTCGCCCTTGCCGGCTTTCCGGCGGGTGCCTTGCCTGCCTTTTCAGTGATCAGCGCCAGCGCTTCCTCGACGGTGATCGCCTGCGGATCCTTGCCCTTCGGCAGGGTCGCGTTGACCTTGCCCCAGTTGACATAGGGGCCGTATTTGCCGTCGCGAACGGTGATGGCGCCGCCGTCGGGATGATCACCGAGCGTCTTCAGCGCCGCCGGCGTGCCGCGGGCACCTCGGCCCGGCGCCTTGTTCGCCTTTTCGGCGATGACGGTCACGGCGCGGTTGAGGCCGACCGAGAACACGTCCTCGACGGTTTCCAGATTGGCGTAGGAACCGTCATGCAGAAGGAACGGCCCGTAGCGGCCGATGCCCGATGAAATCATCTTGCCGGTTTCGGGATGTTTGCCGATATCGCGCGGCAGCGAAATCAGCGCCATCGCCTTTTCATAATCGATATCCTCCGGCTTCCAGCCCTTCGGCAGCGACGCGCGTTTTGCCTCCTTGCCGTCGCCGCGCTGGATATAGGGGCCGAAGCGGCCCGAGCGCAGCGTCAGTTCTTCGCCGGTCGTCGGATCGGTGCCGAGGTTCTTCGGCTCGTTGAGGGCGACACCTTCCGCTTCTCCGCCGTTTTCGGAGGAGAGCTGACGGGTGTAGTTGCATTCCGGATAATTCGAGCAGCCGACGAAGGCGCCGTATTTGCCGAGCTTCAGCGACAGGTTGCCTGTGCCGCAGACCTGGCAGATCCTGGGGTCGCTGCCATCTTCGCGCTTCGGGAAGACCAGCGGCGCCAGCGCCTCGTTCAGCGAATCGAGCACGTTGGTGACGCGCAATTCTTTGGTGTCCTCGATCTGCGCGAAGAAATCCTTCCAGAAATCGCGCAGCACCTGCTTCCAGTTCAACTCGCCGGCCGAAATCCGGTCGAGCTTTTCCTCGAGGTCGGCCGTGAAGTCATATTCGACATATTTGGTGAAGAAGCTCTCGAGGAAGGCCGTCACCAGCCGGCCCTTGGCCTGCGGGATCAGCTTGCGCTTGTCGATCGTCACATAGTCGCGGTCGCGCAGCGTCGCCAGCGTCGCCGCATAGGTGGAGGGCCGACCGATGCCGAGCTCTTCCATCTTCTTGATCAGCGAGGCTTCCGAATAACGCGGCGGCGGTTCGGTGAAATGCTGTGTCGAATTGATCTTCTGCTTGGCGAGCGTCTCGCGCGCATTGATCTCCGGCAGACGGCCATCCTCGTCGCCATCGTCGCTCTGCTCGCCGTCCTCCTTCTGGTCAGTATAGGCGGCGATGAAGCCGTCGAAGCGGATGACCGAGCCGACGGCGCGCAGGCCGGCCTTCTCGCCCTTGTTGTCGGCGGTGATTTCAGCCGTCGTGCGCTCGATCTCGGCCGATGCCATCTGGCTGGCGATGCCGCGCTTCCAGATCAGCTCGTAGAGCCTGATCTGGTCGGCGTCGAGGAATTTGCGCAGACGATCAGGCGAGCGGTAGAAATCGGTCGGACGGATCGCCTCGTGCGCCTCCTGGGCGTTTTTCGCCTTGGTCGAATAGAAGCGCGCTTTCTGAGGCAGATAGCGTTCGCCGAACTGGTCTAGGATGGCGCTCCGGGCGGCATCGATCGCTTCGGGCGCCATCTGCACGCCGTCGGTTCGCATATAGGTGATGAGACCGACCGTCTCGCCGCCGATATCGACGCCTTCATAGAGCTTCTGGGCGATCTGCATGGTGCGCGACGCGGAGAAGCCGAGATTGGAGGAGGCGGCCTGCTGCAGTGTCGAGGTCGTAAACGGAGGTCCCGGGTTGCGCCTGACCGGCTTCGCCTCGACCGTGTCGACGATATAGCTCGCGCCCTCGAGCAATGCCTTCAGGCGGCCGGCATCCTCGCCGTTGCCGATGGCGCGCGGCGGCAGCCGTTTGCCGTTCGCCGAAACCAGTCTTGCCTCGAACTCGTCGCCGCGCGGCGTCTTGAGAAGCGCGGAGAGATTCCAATATTCTTCCGAAATGAAGCGCTCGATCTCGGATTCACGGTCGCAGACCAGACGAAGCGCCACCGACTGGACGCGTCCGGCCGAACGCGCGCCGGGCAGCTTGCGCCATAGCACCGGCGAAAGATTGAAGCCGACGAGATAGTCGAGCGCACGGCGCGCCAGATAAGCGTCGACCAGCGGCACGTCGATGTCGCGCGGCTCGGCCATCGCGTCGAGCACCGCCTTCTTGGTGATCGCGTTGAAGACGACGCGCTTGACCGATTTGCCGTTCAGCACCCGCTTCTTGTTCAGCATGTCGAGGACGTGCCAGGAAATCGCTTCGCCTTCGCGATCCGGGTCGGTCGCCAGAAATAGCCCGTCGGAGGATTTCACCGCGTCGGCAATATCCTTCATCCGCTTGGCCGAGGCCCCATCGACCTCCCAGAGCATTTCGAAATCCTGATCGGGGAGGACCGAGCCATCCTTGGCAGGCAGATCGCGCACATGGCCGAAGGAGGCGAGCACTTTGTATCCCGAACCCAGATACTTATTGATCGTCTTGGCCTTGGCAGGCGATTCCACCACTACAACATTCATGATGATTCTCTAAAAAGACTCCGCGCCGGCGTGGAAGCCAGCGCAACACGCAGCGCAACTTGGATACTGGCCCTCCGACATGGACAGGGAATTCGCTGCGGTCAAGGGGTTTGCTACAATTTTACTTCTTGCGAACGGTGCAATCGAGGGAAGATTGTGCGCTGAATACAATTTCAGATGGCGCGCCTGTTGAATTCGACACGCGGCTACTGCAACTCCCGAGGCGGCTCTCTTATCTCGCGCAAAGCTCAGTCGGAAAGCGAAACGAGGCCGCCCTGATGCCGATGCAGCCTGCCTGATATGTCGAGTTCCCAGAAGAATGAGATAGACGGCTGATGCCGGAAGGCCGGTGTGGCGGATGACGTCGTCGATCTCGACCGGCGTCGGTCCGAGCGCATCGATGATGCGCATCCGGTCTGAATCGCCGGGCGGCATCGTTATTGGCTTGCTCTCGCCTGCCGGTTCCTCCGCCCTCGACGAGGGGAACAGCTCGAGCTGCGCCAGCGGCGCCAGGGCCTCGATAACATCGGCAGGTTCGGTAACGATCGAAGCGCCGTCCTTCAGCAGGCCGTTGGTGCCATGACAGCGCGGATCGAGCGGCGAGCCGGGCACGGCAAACACCAGGCGGCCGAACTCGCCGGCAAGGCGTGCAGTGATCAGTGAGCCCGAGCGCGTCGCCGCTTCGACGACCACGAGACCGAGCGCGATGCCGGCTATCAGCCGGTTCCGGCGCGGAAAATCGCGGGCGCGGGGCTCCCAGCCGAAGGGCATTTCGCTGACCGCCAAGCCGTTGCCGCCGGCGATCTCCTCGATGAGGCCGAGATTCTCCGGCGGGTAGGGCTTGTCGAGGCCACCGGCAAGCGCCGCGATCGTGCCCGTCTCGAGGCTTGCCCGGTGCGCGGCCGTGTCGATGCCGCGCGCCAGGCCCGAAACCACGGTGTAACCCGCGCGGCCGCAGTCGCGCGCCACCATTGCCGCGAATTTGGCGCCGGCGATAGAGGCGTTGCGCGAGCCGACAATGCCGACGGCCGGCCGTTTGGCGGCGGCAAGCGCACCTTTGACGGCAAGAAGCGGCGGCGCGCCGTCGATCTGTTTCAGCGCCTGCGGATAGTCCGGCTCGCCGATGCCGACGAAGCGGGCGCCGAAACGATGCGCCGCCTCCAGTTCCCGATGCGCCTCGGCTTCGCTGGCAATGCGGATTGCCCGCGTCGCGCCGCCGCGCGCCGAAAGCTCCGGCAGCGCCGCAAGCGCCGCCTCGGCCGAACCGAAATGGTTGATGAGATCGCGAAAGGTCGCAGGACCGACATTGTCCGAACGGATCAGGCGCAGCCAGGCAATTCTCTGCCGTTCGCTCAGCACCGTACCTTTTGATCCCGCGCTCGGCGCGTCCATTATCCCTTCGCCCCGATCTTGTTTTCCGTCCCGCCCATCAGCCGGGAGATATTGGCCCTATGCTTCCAGTAGGAGATGACAGTCATGATCGCCATGACCGCCGCAACCTTTTCATTGCCGAGGATCAACAGGGCGACCGGAATGACGAGCATGGCGACGAGCGCCGACAGCGAGGAATAGCGGGTGGTAACCGCGACCGCCAGCCAGACGGCGGCGAAGAGCACGACCATGATCGGTGCGACGCCGAGAAGGGTGCCGATATAGGTGGCGACGCCCTTGCCGCCCTTGAAGCCGATCCAGACCGGGAAGAGATGGCCGATGAAAGCGAAGAAGCCGGCGATGATCGCGGCCTCTTCACCAAGGAAATAGCCGAGGATCCAGGCTGCCGCCGATGCCTTCAGCGCGTCGAGCAACAGCGTCGCTGCGGCGAGCTTCCGGTTTCCGGTTCTCAGCACATTGGTCGCGCCGATATTGCCGGAGCCGATGCTGCGCACATCGCCGAGGCCGGCCGCACGCGTGAGGATCAGACCGAAAGGAATGGAGCCGAGGAGATAGCCGATGACGGCGGCGGCAAGCGCGATCGGCAGCGTGATCTGCCATGACATGAGATTGGATAACATATGCCCCCTCGGCCCTCCGATGGCCTGTCCTCAGTCCAGCCGGTCCCTAAAGTGCGTGGACAAGCTTTCCCGAGACGTATGTCGCGACCGCCCGCCCGCTGAAGCGCGCATCCTCGAACGGCGTGTTCTTCGAGCGGGAGAGAAGCATGTCTTTGGCGACAAGCCAAGGCTCATCGAGATCGATCAGCGTGATATCGGCGGCAGCACCCGGCTTCAGCGTGCCGGCATCCAGGCCGAAAATCTGAGCCGGGCGAGTGGACATGGCGTCGATCAGGCGCATCAGGCTGACCTGGCCGCCGTGGTGAAGCCTGAGGGCCGCCGCCAGCATGGTTTCGAGGCCGACCGCACCGTCCGCCGCCTCGCCGAAGGGCAGGCGCTTCGTATCGACGTCCTGCGGGTCATGCGAGGAGACGATGATGTCGATGGCGCCGCGCGCCAGCGCGTCGACCATGGCGACCCGGTCGTCCTCCGGGCGCAGCGGCGGATAGAGCTTGAAGAAGGTGCGGTATTCGCCGATGTCGTTCTCGTTGAGTGCCAGATTGTTGATCGAGATGCCCGAGGTCACCTTGGCGCCGCGGCTGCGGGCACGCTCGATCGCCTCAACCGATTGCGGCACCGAAATCATCGCGGCGTGATAACGTCCCCGCGTCAGCTCGGCGATCCGGAGATCGCGTTCGAGCGGGATGAGCTCGGCTTCTCTCGGAATGCCGGAGAGCCCGAGCCAGCTGGCGAAAAGCCCCTCATGCATGACGCCGTTGGCGCCGAGATATTTGTCGCGCGTTTCGCAGCAGACGACGGCGCCGAATTCACGTGCATAGGTCATGATCCGGCGCAGCACCTGCGTATCGTGAACGCTGGAATGGGCATCGGTAAAGGCGACGGCGCCAGCCTGCATCAACAGGCCGATCTCGGTCATCTCCTCGCCGGCAAGACCTTTGGTGATGGCGGCGGCCGGATAGACCTTGACGGCGGCGGTATCGCGCGCCGTCTTCTTGACGAATTCGACAAGCGCGATGTCGTCGATGACGGGATCGGTGTCCGGCATCATGATGATCGAGGTGACGCCGCCGGCCGCCGCTGCCCGGCTTGCCGAGGCGATCGTCTCGCGGTGTTCGCCGCCGGGTTCGCCGATATGGACGCGCGCGTCGACGAGGCCCGGCGTCGCGACGAGGCCGGTGCAGTCGCGCACGACGGCGCCGTCCGGTGTGCCCTGGTTCCGCGCTGCGCTGCCGGCGGCAAGGATGACGCCGCTTTTTGCGATGATCGTGCCCACTTCGTCGAGATTGCGCGAGGGATCGACGATGCGGACGTTCTTGAGGACGATCGGGTTGCTCATGCCTTCATTCCGTCGGTTCGGGGGCCCTGGTTCTGCGAGACGAGCAGCGTCTCCATGACGGCCATGCGCACCGCGACCCCCATTTCCACCTGTTCGGCGATCACGCTCTGCGGACCGTCTGCGACCTCGGAGGCGATCTCGACGCCGCGGTTCATCGGGCCCGGATGCATGACCAGCGCATCGGCTTTCGCCGCCTTCAGCGTTTCGGCGTCGAGTCCGTAGAAGTGATAATATTCACGCACCGACGGCACGAAGGCGCCCGACATGCGCTCGCGCTGCAGCCGCAGCATCATAACCACGTCGGCGTCCTTCAGCCCTTCCTGCATTGAGTGGAAGACCTCGACGCCCATCTCGGCGATGCCGGAGGGCAGGAGCGTGGCAGGCGCGACGACGCGCACGCGCGCGCCCATCGCATTGAGCAGCAGGATATTGGAACGCGCCACCCGCGAATGCAGCACGTCGCCGCAGATCGCTACGATGATGCGCGACAGCTTGCCCTTGGCGCGGCGGATCGTCAGCGCGTCGAGCAGCGCCTGGGTCGGATGTTCGTGCTGGCCGTCGCCGGCATTGACCACCGAGCAGGAGACCTTCTGGGCGAGCAGGGCGGCCGCACCGGCGCTCGAATGGCGGATCACAAGAACGTCGGGGCGCATCGCATTCAGCGTCATCGCCGTGTCGATCAGCGTTTCGCCTTTCTTCACCGAGGAATTGCCGACCGACATGTTCATGACGTCGGCGCCGAGCCGTTTGCCGGCAAGTTCGAAAGAGGCCTGCGTGCGCGTCGACGCCTCGAAGAAGAGGTTGATCTGCGTCAGCCCGCGCAGCGTCGACGTCTTCTTCTCTCTTTGGCGGCTGATCTTGACGGCTTCGTCGGCCTTGTCGAGAAGATAGGTGATATCCTGCTCGGTGAGGCCCTTGATGCCGATGAGGTGGCGGTGGGGGAAAAAGACCATGACCCTGCCTCTTGCTGTCTCTGGCGGGTCTATAAAGAGTGCGGCCCGCCGGGGCAAGCATGCGCTGTGGGCAAAGGCTTATGTCCCCATGCATTTTCGCCGAAATTCCGATAGAGCAGAATGAACCGAATCATAACTTCCGGTTTCCCTTTGCCGGGTTCTTACACTAGAAGCGAATTATGACCTCCGCCAACCGGACTGACGACAAACTCGCAGAACTCAACCAGCCGAGCCTGTGGTCCGGCATCAACGCCTACCGGTCCGATCCGCTGATCGTCGACCTGACGGCGGCCCTTCCGCGCGGCATCCGCGAGGATCTGGAAAACATGGGCCGCTACGTCACCTCGCCGGAGGCGCAGGAACTGGCGCGCATGGCCAATCAGGGCGCGCCGCAGCTGCGCACCCACGGCCCGCGCGGCGAGCGCCTCGACGTCGTCGAATTCCATCCCGCCTGGCACGCGTTGATGCGCCGCTCCATGTCGGTCGGCCTCCATTCCTCCGTTTGGGATCCGCAGGCCGATACCGACGCCAAGGACGAGGCCCACAAGGTTCGCGCCGCCCGCTTCTATCTGACGGCGCAGCTGGAATCCGGTCATCTCTGCCCGCTGACGATGACGAGCGCCTCCGTTGCCGCGCTCTCGGCCTCGCCCGCAGTGCAGAAGGACTGGGCGCCGAAGATTCTGTCGCGCAAATATGATTCGTCCAACCGCCCCGCCATGCAGAAGTCCGCGGTGACCCTCGGCATGGGCATGACGGAAAAGCAGGGCGGCACCGATGTCAGGGCCAATCGGAGCGCTGCCGAAAAGGTCAGCGAAGGCATCTACCGGCTCTCCGGCCACAAATGGTTCATGTCCGCGCCGATGAGCGATGCCTTCATCATGCTGGCGCAGACCAAGGAAGGCATGGGCTGCTTCCTCGTGCCGCGCCTTCTGGAGGACGGTTCGGCCAATGGCCTGCAGTTCCAGCGGCTGAAGGATAAGGTCGGCAATCGCTCCAATGCCTCTTGCGAGGTCGAATTCACCGATACGTTCGGATTCCTGCTCGGCGGCTCCGATGCCGGCATCCGCACCATCCTCGACATGGTGACGCTGACCCGTCTCGATTGCGCACTGGCCTCCTCGGGCATCATGCGCGCCTCGCTCGCCGAAGCCGTGCACCACACGCGCGGCCGCAGCGTTTTCGGCAAGATGCTCGTCAACCAGCCGATCATGACGCGCGTGCTTGCCGACATGGCGCTCGACGTTGCCGCCGCCACCGCGCTGTCCTTCCGTCTTGCCGATGCCTTCGACAAGGCGCGTGGCAATGCCGAGGAGGCGGCCTATGCCCGCGTCATGACGCCGGTCGCCAAATACTGGTGCTGCAAGATCGCGCCCGCCTTGATCTATGAAGCGATGGAATGCATCGGCGGCAATGGCTACATCGAGGAACGTCCGATCGCCCGGCACTATCGCGAGGCTCCCGTCAATGCGATCTGGGAAGGCTCCGGCAACGTCATGGCGCTCGACGTTCTGCGTGTGCTCAACCGCGGCAAGGACCTGTTCGAGACGGTCTTTGCCGGCCTGGCACGCGATCTCGGTCCTGCTGGCAAGAAGACGATCGACGTGTTGCGCGCCGCCATCGCGCTCTGCGAACAGGATGAGGGCGCGGCGCGCCTGCTCGTCGAGCAGCTGGCCCTTGCGGCCGGGGCTGCCGAACTTTATCGGCTTGGGGCAGGGCGCATTGCCGATGCCTTCATCGAGACGCGGCTTGCCGGCGGCTGGCGCTCCACTTACGGCATGCTCGATTCCCGCTTCGACGCCAGCTACATCGTCGATCTTCTCTATCCGCCGGCGGCCTGACCGCAGGCGGGGATAGCTCGATCTGGAACACCGCCCCTCATCCGCCTGCCGTCACCTTCTCCCCGTAAAACGGGGCGAAGGGGACATGCCGCAAGCTCTCCGTCTCTCGCCAACGTCTCGCAGGACACGTCCCCTCACCCCGTCAGAACGGGGGACCGCAGGACGGGTCGAGACCAGCGGCTCGACCCCGGCAAGGGTTAGGGTGAGGGGCAGCCGTCGACGCACCGCATCGCTATTGCTCAGCTCGAGTGGGGAGGGCGTCCACCTGGGATAATCAACGTCTGCCGTCCAGCTGGTCGCAAGGTATCTCGTCCAGTTCGCCGTCCCAGCCAATTCCAGCGAGATCCGCGATCGCATTTTTCCGGCGGTGGCTCTCGACGAGATTTCGTAAAGCCAGTTCTACCGTGGCCTCTTTCGTCGCCAATCCGGTGGCGATCATTGCGGCGTCGAGCAAGCCATCATCGATATCCATCGTCGTTCGCATGACCATCCTGAGTGTACCAATATCGTCAAGGTACACGCCCAGCCCTCAGGCTTCAACTTTGCTAAAGAAGCACCGCCATAAACAAAATCCGGCCGCGTCGCCGCGGCCGGATTTTCTCATTTACGTCCGAAAATCAGCGTTCAGAAGAAGCCGCGGCGCTGCCACCAGCCGGCCTTCTTTGGCTTGCCGTCGTCGCTTTCGCCGTTTTCGCTACGGGTGGATTTCACCGTCGGCTCGGAGGAGGCGATGTTGGATTCGCGGTTGGCGCGAACCGGCTTTGCCTCTTCCTGGGCGGGCGTTTGAAGGTCGGCGGAGGCTTCGGCCACCTCTGGCTCGACTTCGGCGGCGGGTGCTGCTTCTGCTTCGGCCACAGGCGCCTCTACCGGCGATGCGGCGGCCTTGCGACGGCCGCGGCCACGGGCGGGCTTCACTTCCTCGGTGACGACGGCCGCACCCTCGACGGCGGCCGCTGCGGCCTGGTCTTCGCGCTGTTCGGCAGCCGTCTCGACGATTGCAGCTTCGGCAGGCGCGACGTCACTCGAGGCGTCGTCGCCTTCGTCCTCATCGCTGCCGTTGTCTTCGCCGGCTTCACCGGCCGCCAGTTCGGAGCCGTCTTCGGCGCGGTTGCGGCGACCGCCACGCTTACCGCGACGACGGCGCTTGCGGCGCTGCGAGTTCTTCGTTTTCGGCACGGGCCTCCGGCTCAGCGCCGGTGGTTTCATCGCCTTCGACGCCTTCGTCGTCGCCGTCCTCGTCCTCATCGCCGGCTTCGCCCGCAGCCGATACAGGCTGTTCGGCACTGCCGTTGCGGCCGCGGCGGCGCCTGCGGCGCTTGCGCTTGCGGTTGCCGTCACCTTCACCTTCCGAGCGCGCCGTGGCTGCGCGTTCGGCAGCAGCCGGCTTTTCCTCGAGTTCCTCGTCTTCGTCCTCGTCCGCCTCGATGATGATGTCGTCGTCGTCATCATCAGGAATGGCTGCGAAGTTGAACAGCGTTTCGATCTTGACCGGATTTTCCACGGCCTCGCCGCGATCGATGGCGAAATGCTGCGCGCCCACCGAACCGTCCGCATCGATGACGATCGCGACGCCGAAGCGGCTCTCGTAATCGACGATCGTCTGGCGCTTGTGGTTGAGCAGGTAGAGCGCGATGTCGGGGGTCGTCCGCACGGTGATATTGTGCGTCGTATTCTTGAGCAGATACTCTTCGATGCCGCGCAGAACATGCAGCGCGACGGAAGACTGCGAACGGACGTGGCCGGTGCCGGCGCAATGCGAGCAGACCTGGGTGGTCGATTCGAGAACCGAAGCGCGGATGCGCTGGCGCGACATTTCGAGCAGGCCGAAATGCGAAATCCGACCGACCTGAATGCGGGCGCGGTCGTTCTTCAGGCATTCCTTCAGCTTCTTCTCGACGGCGCGATTGTTGCGCTTTTCTTCCATGTCGATGAAGTCGATGACGATCAGGCCGGCGAGGTCGCGCAGGCGAAGCTGGCGGGCGATTTCTTCCGCCGCTTCGAGGTTGGTCTGCAGCGCCGTGTCCTCGATCGAGTGTTCGCGCGTCGAGCGGCCGGAGTTGACGTCGATCGAAACCAGCGCTTCCGTCTGGTTCATGATCAGATAGCCGCCGGAGCGCAGCGTCACCTGCGGCTGCAGCATGCGGTCGAGCTGGGCTTCGATGCCCGAACGCGAGAAGATCGGGTGGATGTCGCGATAGGGCTGAACCACCTTGGCATGGCTCGGCATCAGCATCTTCATGAAGTCTTTGGCTTCACGATAGCCGTCTTCGCCGGCAACGATGATCTCGCCGATATCCTTGTTGTAGAGATCGCGGATCGAGCGCTTGATCAGCGAGCCTTCCTCATAGACGAGGCAGGGAGCGGTGGAGGCGAGCGTCAGCGTGCGCACGTTCTCCCACAGGCGCATCAGATATTCGAAGTCGCGCTTGACCTCGACTTTGGTGCGGTTGGCGCCGGCGGTGCGCAGGATGACGCCCATGCCCTGCGGCACTTCGAGCATGCGCGCGATTTCCTTCAGGCGCTTGCGGTCGGCCGGGTTGGTGATCTTGCGGGAAATACCGCCGCCGCGCGCCGTATTCGGCATCAGCACGGAATAGCGGCCGGCGAGCGAGAGATAGGTGGTCAGCGCCGCGCCCTTGTTGCCGCGCTCTTCCTTGGCGACCTGCACCAGCAGGATCTGCCGGCGCTTGATGACTTCCTGGATGCGGTACTGCTTGCGCGGTTTGCGCTGCACGCGGTCCGGCACTTCTTCCATCGCGTCTTCGGCGCCGACGGATTCGATGACTTCCTCTTCACCGTGATCGTCATCGTCATCGTCGTCATCGTGACGACGCTTGCTGGTGTCGACGTCCTCGGAGATCGAGTCGGTCTCCACCATCGCGGCCATCGCGCCGCCGGTCGAGCCGTCATCCTCGTTGTCGACGCTCGCAGCGCCTTCGGCTTCGACGTCTGTGGGAACGGCGTCCTCGGTCGCGGTGGTTTCGGCAGCCGCTTCGGTGACCTTCTTGCGGCTGCGGCGCGGCCGTGCCTTCTTGGCCGGCGCTTCCTCGGCGGCTTCGGGCGATGCCGCCACGTCTGCCGCTACGGCAACATCTTCCGCCGTTGCCTCTTCCGTTACGGCAGCCGGTTCCGGCGCCTCTGCTGGCACAATGCCGACATCCGGCTGGTCCTGGGTCGAAAGGTCGACCATCGGCGCGGTTTCGACATGCTCGACGTCTTCGTCGCGGCGATGTTCCTCGGCCTCGGCCCGAAGCAGCGCCTGACGGTCGGCGAGCGGTATCTGGTAATAATCGGGGTGGATTTCGGCGAAGGCCAGGAAGCCGTGCCGGTTGCCGCCGTAATCGACGAAAGCGGCCTGCAGCGAGGGCTCGACCCTCGTTACCTTTGCGAGATAGATATTGCCGCGGATCTGCTTCTTGTGCTGCGACTCGAAGTCAAATTCTTCTATGCGGTTTCCGCGAACGACAACGACGCGCGTCTCTTCCTCGTGAGACGCATCGATAAGCATTTTGTCTGCCATGTAAGCTGTGCTCCTCGGCGTGGCCGCGAGAGCGCATTCCCGACTGCTGTAGAAACAGAAAGAATGCGGTCCACCGTGGCCGCGCCGGATAATGAAAGTCGCGCCTGGCGCGAAGAGGAGAGCAGCAGCCAGACCGCAGCCGGAACCATTTCGGTCCGGGGCCTGTACACTTCAGATAAAACCTGCTGCGAAACCATCAACAACCAAGCGTGATCGACAAATACGAAGACCCTTTTCGGGTCCGATGAGGTTGCTCCCTGAGAGCGTGGTGGCTGATCCACCAATGAAGTTCCGACCAGAAGCCGGAAAATCAGGATCCAGTTCTCGAGTTGAAGCGCATGAGACGGCGGACGATGACCGATGTGGCGCCAGGTCCAGATCTGGCTGGCAGCCCTTGCGGCGACTCTATCCCGTCAACACTTCTACCCTAAAATGCGTTGTATGTTTTCTCTGTCACAATAGCAAGGGAAAAGCCAAATGTGCCATAATATTGATGGATTTCGGAACACATAGAAGCTGGGGGCCAGCGATTGCGATTCGGCAGGCGGCAAAGGCGTTTCGCTCTCGGGCGTCCGCTCCGGCCATGTCGGGTCCATCGCGCTATAAATAGGATGTGGCGGTTTATTGTTTAAGAGGGCTCGGATCGCGGCGCAGTCCGCAACGCGGCGATCGACATTCGCAAGGCGGCTCATGACGGCGGTGTTTGTCGCCGGCTGTATTCTGCCTGGTGTCGCGGTTGCGGCTGAGACGAGGGATCCGCTGCTTGCCTATGGCGCGCGCATCATCGGCGATGACGCCAGAACACGTATTGTTATCGATTTCGACCGCGAACCGCGGTTCTCCGTTCACTATATCGCCAATCCTGAGCGCATCGTCGTCGACCTGCCGGCGACCGCCTTCGGCTTTCCGGGCAAGGATCTGGCCGCCCACGGCCTCTTCAGGGACATCCGCTACGGCAAGATGGACGAGGAGAGCGCCCGCATCGTGCTGACAGCGGCACGGCCGGTGAAGCTTTCCCTCGCCAAGGTGCAGGCCGACGAGGCCGGCAAGGGGCATCGGCTGGTGCTCGAGGCCGAGATGATCGACAAGCAGGCCTTTGCCGAACTGGTCAAGACGCAATCATGGAGCGACCGGGCCTGGAACGATCGGGACGCCGCCGCCCAGACGACGAGCGCCATTCCCGCACCTGCAAAAACCGCCCCCGGGGATTTCGTCATCGCCGTCGACGCCGGCCATGGCGGCATTGATACCGGCGCGATCGGCGTCGATACCAAGACCGAGGAAAAGCAGGTGACGCTCGCCTTCGCCAAGGCTCTGGCCGACCGGCTGAACAAGGAACCGGGCATCAAAGCCTTCCTGACCCGCAATGACGATGAATTCCTGTCGCTTTCCCAGCGCGTGCTGATTGCCCGCCAGAACCATGCCGGCCTGTTTATTTCACTGCATGCCGACACGCTGAAGCAGAAGGATATCCGCGGCGCGACCGTCTATACGATCTCGGACAAGGCCTCCGACAAGCTCGCCGCCGACCTTGCCGAACGCGAGAACCTTTCCGACCAGATCGCCGGCAAGGAGACGGTCGCCGAGCCTCCCGAGGTCGCCGACATCCTGCTCGACCTAACGCGGCGCGAGACGCAGGCCTTCTCGATCTCGCTGGCCGAGAGCGTGCTGAATTCCTTTAAGGATCAGGTCGGTACCATCAACAATCCGCACCGCCATGCCGGCTTCCGCGTGCTGCAGGCCCCCGACGTGCCGTCGATCCTGCTCGAGCTGGGATTCCTCTCGAATGCCGAGGATGAGAAACGGCTGCTCGATAAGAGCTGGCGCGGCAAGATAGCCGATCTGCTGACCGACGCCGTGAAGCGGTATCGCAGCGGCGTCGTTGCAAATGGCGGGTGATGCGTGCAGCAGTTGAAGGTGTTACAGTGTCGCTTGCGACTATGAAAGACGCGCGGTCAGGGCGCCGGCCGGTTGATTAAGGTCGATACCCGTAAAAACAAAGAGTTGAGTGTGCCCCTTGAATCGAATTTCGCAGCGGCGCGCTCCAAATTGGCGGCGGGCAGGGGCGTTGCTTGGATGTGACAGTTCCGATGAAACGCGGCGGCAGCGATGAATGCGGCGGGCAGGGCCCTATTTTGCTCACATTCACGCCGTTACTCCGGCCTATGTTTCACAGCCTGAAGCGCGGAATCGGCTTGTAGCGGTAGCGCTCATGGAGTAAGCCGCGCGCAACGTGCAAATTGCCTTGATCTGTGCAATCGTTGCGTCTGTGCCGATTGAAGATCGAAGAGACCGGTAGCTGAAAATATGGTTAGACTTCTTGGATATTTCTTCGGAATGGCCTGCGTCCTGTTTCTGGTCGCGGCGGCGGGTATTGCCATCTATCTCGCCAATGTTGCGAAGGATCTCCCGGACTATGCCGTTCTGAACAGCTACGCGCCGCCGGTGACGACGCGCGTGCATGCCGGCAACGGCGCTCTGATGGCTGAATATGCCAAGGAAAAGCGTCTCTTCCTGCCGATCCAGGCCGTCCCCGACCGCGTCAAGGCCGCTTTTCTGTCGGCTGAAGACAAGAATTTCTACAACCATCCGGGCGTCGACCTGACCGGCCTCGGCCGCGCAATCCTCGTTAATCTGCAGAATTTCGGTTCCGGCCGCCGCCCGGTCGGCGCCTCCACGATCACCCAGCAGGTGGCCAAGAACTTCCTTTTGAGCTCGGATCAGACGATCGACCGCAAGATCAAGGAAGCAATTCTCTCCTTCCGCATCGAGCAGGCCTACAGCAAGGACAAGATTCTCGAGCTCTACCTGAACGAGATTTTTTTCGGCATGAATTCCTATGGCATCGCCGGCGCCGCGCTCACCTACTTCAACAAGTCCGTTACCGAACTGACCGTTGCCGAAGCCGCCTATCTGGCATCGCTGCCGAAAGGTCCGGCCAACTATCATCCTTTCCGCCATCCCGAAGCTGCCCTTGAGCGCCGCAACTGGGTGATCGACCGCATGGTCGAGAACGGCTATGTCAACCAGAGCGACGGCGCGGACGCCAAGAAGCAGCCGCTCGGCGTGACCGCCCGCAGCACTGGTCCCTCGCTCTTCGCTTCCGACTATTTCGCCGAAGCCGTGCGCCGTCAGCTGATCGATCAATATGGCGAGAAGGTCCTCTACGAAGGCGGCCTTTCGGTGCGCACCTCGCTCGATCCGCAGATGCAGCTTGCTGCCCGCAAGGCGCTGCAGGATGGCCTCGTGACCTATGACGAGCGCCGCGGTTTCCATGGGCCTATCAAGCAGATCGATGCAAGCGGTGACTGGGGCAAGGCGCTTGCCGATGTTCCCGCGCTGTCCGACGTGCCGGAATGGCGCCTCGCCGTCGTGCTCGCCGCATCGGACAGCAATGTCGACATCGGCCTGCAGCCGGCCAAGGAGGGCAGCGGCAAGGTCGCGGCCGACCGGCAACGCGGTACGATAGACGCCAAGAACATGCAATGGGCCTACCGTTCGGCGGACGGCTCCCGCAAGACCGCAAAAACGCCGGCCGGCGTCTTGAACCCGGGCGACGTCGTCTATGTCGAGAAGCTCGGTGACGAGGCGTCGACCTCCTATCGCCTGCGCCAGCCGCCGAAGGTGCAGGGTGGCCTGGTCGCCATGGATCCGAAGACCGGCCGCGTGCTCGCCATGGTCGGCGGCTTCTCCTATGCCCAGTCCGAATTCAACCGCGCCACCCAGGCGATGCGTCAGCCGGGCTCCTCCTTCAAGCCCTTCGTCTATGCGGCGGCGATGGACAATGGTTATACGCCGGCGTCCGTTATCATGGACGCGCCGATCGAAATCGTCTCGGGCGGCCAGGTCTGGAGGCCGGAAAACTACGGCGGCGAATCCGGCGGCCCGTCGACGCTTCGTTCGGGCATCGAGCATTCGCGCAACCTGATGACGGTGCGCCTCGCCAACGATCTCGGCATGAACATCGTTGCCGAATATGCCGAGCGCTTCGGCATCTATGATCACATGCTGCCGGTTCTCTCCATGTCGCTCGGCGCCGGCGATACCACGGTGCTGCGTATGGTCTCGGCCTATTCGGTCATCGCCAATGGCGGCAAGCAGATCAAGCCGACCCTGATCGACCGAATCCAGGACCGCTACGGCAAGACGATCTTCAAGCATGAGGAGCGTCTGTGCGAGGGCTGCAATGCCAGCGACTGGCAGAACCAGGAAGAGCCGAATGTCGTCGACAACCGCGAAACCGTTCTCGACCCGATGACCGCCTATCAGATCACCTCGATGATGCAGGGCGTCATTCAGCGCGGCACCGCCGCCGGCAAGATCGATCTCGGCGGCCGCGACGTCGCCGGCAAGACCGGAACCACCAACGACGAGAAGGATGCCTGGTTCGTTGGCTTCACGCCGGATCTGGTCGCCGGCCTCTATTTGGGCTTCGATACGCCGGGCCCGCTCGGCCGCGGCGGCACCGGCGGTGGTCTCTCCGCCCCGATCTTCAATGAATTCATGCAGGCCGCCGTCAAGGACACGCCGGAATCGAAGTTCGTCATTCCGCCGGGCATGAACCTGATCCCGATCGACCGCAAGACCGGTATGGCCGCCGTCGACGGCGATCCGAACACCATCATCGAGGCCTTCAAGCCCGGCACCGGCCCGGCCGACAGCTTCAACGTCATCGGCATGGACAGCACCATGGCGCCGGAAGAGATCCTGAAGACCTCGCCGCAGGCAAACCAGGCCGTCCAGACCGGCACGCCCGGCCTGTTCTGACCATCGCCGGATTTTGAACGCCCGCCGCGGCTCTTTACATCCGCGGCGGGCGTCTCTATTCACCAGCATCTGAAAAGACAGTTACGGAAAAGCAGGAAAATGCGAGCCGAAATCGAAAACGTGGTCGATGAAACCAAGCAGGCTATCACCCTGCTGAGGAGGCATCTTTGACTGGGACCAGGCGATAAGACGACTGGACTGGTTGAACAACAAGGCAGAGGATCCGAACCTCTGGAACGACGCTACCGAAGCGCAGAAGCTGATGCGCGAGCGCCAGCAGCTGGATGACGGCATCAACGGCGTCAAGCAGCTCGAACAGCAGCTCAACGACAATATCGAGCTGATCGAGCTTGGCGAGGAAGAGGGCGACCAGAGTGTCGTCAAGGAAGCCGAAGACACGCTGAAGGCCCTGAAGGCCGAGGCCGCGCGCCGCCAAGTGGAAGCCATGCTTTCCGGCGAAGCCGACGGCAACGACACCTATCTCGAAGTCCATTCCGGCGCCGGCGGCACCGAAAGCCAGGACTGGGCGAACATGCTGCTGCGCATGTATACCCGCTGGGCCGAACGCCAGCGCTTCAAAGTCGAGCTTCTCGAAGTTCATGACGGCGAAGAAGCGGGCATCAAATCCGCCACCCTGCTCGTCAAGGGGCACAATGCCTATGGCTGGCTGAAGACGGAATCGGGCGTGCACCGTCTGGTGCGCATCTCGCCTTACGACAGCAATGCGCGTCGCCACACCTCCTTCTCGTCGATCTGGGTCTATCCCGTCGTCGACGACTCGATCCAGATCGAGATCAACGAAGGCGATTGCCGCATCGATACCTATCGTTCTTCGGGCGCCGGCGGCCAGCACGTCAACACCACCAACTCGGCCGTGCGCATCACCCATATCCCGACCGGCATCGTCGTGCAGTGCCAGCAGGAGCGGTCGCAGCACAAGAACCGCGCCAAGGCCTGGGACATGCTGCGCGCCCGCATGTATGAAGCGGAACTGAAGAAGCGCGAGGACGCCGCCAACGCCGAAGCCGCCTCCAAGACGGATATCGGGTGGGGCCACCAAATCCGCTCTTACGTGCTGCAGCCTTACCAGCTGGTCAAGGACCTGCGCACCGGCGTCGCCAGTAGCGCTCCTGATGACGTGCTGGACGGCGATCTGAACGAATTCATGGAAGCGGCCCTTGCCCACCGCATCAGCGGCGCCGCCGACGCGGTCGTTGATGATGTCGACTGACAGGCAGCCGCGAGATCGAATGATGAGAAGGCCCCGGAGACGGGGCCTTCTTCATTCAGGCGATTGCGCGGATGTCGCCGCCCTAAACAGCGCTGCCGACAGATCGGCGCTCTCGTCATGAATGGCTGCGCGCTCGATATCAGGGGGATCGGTGAAGAGCTCGGCCGCAAAGGCAAAGCCTAATCCCGTGCCCTCCGGGACGAAGACATAATGCCCGAGGCCGCCGCCGAAGATCTTCAGCGCGCTGCGCGCCAGCCGCTCATGCAGCCATGCAGAACATTCCTCGGCCGGTGCCGCCCTGTCGGCATCGCCGACCAGCATAAGAACGGGTACCTCGACCGTTTTCAGACTATCCTCGCTGAAACCGAGAACGGAGCGACCCGGCGCGCAGAGGAGCGCGGCCTTGATCCTGTCGTCACGATAGGATTGCGACATGCGGGACCATGACTGGCGAAACACATCGCTCTCACGCAGCAACGAGGGGATATGATCGGCAAGGTCGGGAAATTCCCTTGGGCCGCGCGGCCCACCCGGTTTCAGCCTCGACGGTTCGAACTGCGAGAACCGGGCGACGGCGCCGAGAAGCAGCATGACGCTATAGGCTCCGGCCGAAAATCCGGCCGCAAAAGCACGGGTTGTGTCGATCCGGCCGGCGAGATCGCCGAGCCAGTCGCGACTGCGGTCCAGCATCAGGCTTAGGTCCGGCGCCCGTTCCCAGAGACAGGCAAAGCCTTCGGCGCGGTAGGGTTCGAGGCCGGTATTGCCGTGATGGTTGACGCCGAGCGCAACAAATCCGCGCTCGACAAGGCGCCGCGCCAGCCATTCCAGCCCCGCCGCAGATCCGCCGGTGCCGTGCGACAGCAGGACCAGGGGATAAGGTCTGCTTGCCGGCCGAATCGGCGCATCGCGGGCGACCGCCGCCTTGCGAAACCAGCTTCGTTCCCGAATGTCGCTTTCCCGTGCGTCGTCGGCAGCCGGATACCACAGAGACCAGCTGACGGGCCTCGGGCCGGCTGCGTCCCAGTCCGGTCGTTGGTCGTCGTAAAGAACGCCGTCGCGAAAGCCGAGTTTCATCTTCCAAGCCTGTGCAAACAGCGTGCCGCTGTTCAATTGGTCGCTTTCTCGATGGTGATGTCACCGAGTTCGTCGATCAGCACCGTCCAGCCATCCGGCTCGGCCGCCGGGTCGGTCTTCAGATAGATGGTGGCGAAGAGGCCGGGTTGCTTGCTGATGCCGCTCGAATTCTCCGGGCGTATATCGGTCACGTAGGGCTTCAGGTCGCTGATCTCCTGAAGCTCGATGTTCGAAGCGATCGCCGGGCCGGTCTCCGTTTGGGCAATCTGCTGCAGATAGACCTTCGAGGTCCGATCCGGCTGGCGCACGGCAAAGAGCTTGTAGTAGCCGTGGCGCTTTCCCTGAGGGGCGGAAACATTCTCGGCGGCGGAAGGCGCCCGCTCGATATCAGGTGCGTTGCCGTCGTCCTCCCAGTAGCCGGTGCTGCTGGCAAAGATCACCGAAGCCGGCAGGATGGCGTCCTGAGCGGGAGCGGCGATGGCGGCCGAGCATCCGACGAGGAAAATCGTGGTCATCAATATCCGTCGCATTGCCATCGTCTCAATCCTTGAACTGCTCGGCGAGAATACGGTCGGACCAGGAGCGGTCGGGGTCGGAGAGGATGCGCGCCGTCATATGCTCCGACTGGGCGATGCGGACATGCAGCACCGACTTGACCTCGGTATTGTCGGCCACCGCATTCACCGGCCGCTTCACCGGCTCGAGCACGTCGATATCGACGGTCACCTTGTTGGGAAGCAGAGCACCCCGCCAGCGCCGCGGCCTGAAGGCGCTGACCGGCGTCATGGCGAGCAGCGGCGCCTCGAGCGGCAGGATCGGGCCATGGGCGGAAAGATTGTAGGCCGTCGATCCGGCTGGGGTGGCCACCATCAGGCCGTCGCAGATCAGCTCCTCCAGGCGCACGTGCCCGTCGACCACGACCCTGAGATTGGCGGCCTGATAAGACTGGCGGAACAGATAGACCTCGTTGATGGCAAGGGCCGTTGAATTGGTGCCGTCGGCATTGGCCGTTGTCATCTTCAGCGGCCGGAAGGCGTTTTCGACCGCGACGCAGATGCGCTCCTGGAGCCGCTCCGTGCTGTAATCGTTCATCAGGAAACCGACCGAGCCGCGATTCATCCCGTAGACCAGCTTGCCGGAGTTCATGGTGCTGTGCAGCGTCTGCAGCATGAACCCGTCGCCGCCGAGCGCGACGATAACGTCCGCCTTGTCCTGCGGCACGTCGCCATAGATGCGAATCAGCTCTTCGCGCGCGGCGAGCGCCTCCATCGTCGGCGAGGCGATAAACGAAAGCGTTTGAAATGAACGGCCCATGCGATGCCCTTTGTGAAGCTGCTCTAGCTAAAGGATAAAAGGCCGTTGCGACAAGGCCGTTTTACACGTCCCGGCGTTTTGCCGCCAAGCCGGCCTGTCCGCAGGGATCGGATTTTCCTTTACAGGATCGCAGAATCTGTTAGTTGGGCAGCTATTGCCCTTGTAGCTCAGTTGGTAGAGCACCTGATTTGTAATCAGGGGGTCGCGGGTTCGAACCCTGCCGGGGGCACCATCCCTATTCTCCGATGCGCTGCCCCTCGATGAACCCTGGCTGAAGGACTGCTTCAGCGGCAGTTCAGCCGCTCCGGGGCATTGTCTCCTCATCATCAATGAGGAAGCAGCCATGAAGCTCGCACACATTATTCTCACCGTCACCATTGCCGCCGGTGCGGCTTTTGCCTCCGTCGCACCTGCTTCCGCCATGCCGGCCGAACGGCCCGGGATGACGGCGCAGGGAGATGTCGTCCAAATTCGCGACAGCTGGCGAGGCGATCGTTGGCGTGATGACGGTGACTGGCGTGGCGACCGTGGCTGGCGCGATCGGCGCGATTGGCGCCGCTCCGACTGGCGCGATGATGACCGCCGCTGGCGGCGGTGGCGTGCCGAGCGGTGGCAGGAACGCCGCGAGTGGCGCGATCGCGATCGCGATGTCCCCTTCTGGCTCTATCGCGGCTGAGCGCCGTTGCGAATCGCCCGGGCCGTCAGCTCAATGGGGGCCTGGTTCGTTGACGCTTGCCTCGATCCTGTCGCTCTTGCCGGTCTGGCCGGCGTCGGAAGGCGACAGGATTGCGATGCTGAGAACGGAGGCGACCATGAAGGCGACGACGGCGATCATTATGCGCATGAGCGTTCAATCCTCGTTCGGTTGGGGATGAACGCGCAATCGCCGTCCGGCGTTCCTCTCGGCCTATTGCACCGGTCCCGGTGTCGCGGGGCCGGGTGTCATCGGCGACAAAGGATCGGGCTGGTGGACCGGATGCGAGGTGTCCACCCAGATGATGCTGAGGATGATTCCCACAAAGGCCGCGATGAACAGGATACCGAAAATCAGCGGTCGAATGGCCATGATGGGGATCACTCCTTCTTGCTTGTGACCGGTCGCTACGATCGATCGCCGCCCGATCATAGTGCTCCAGAAGGTCATTCCAAGGCAAAAGTGGATTTCTCCTGTCTAATGCATGTCGCCTGGAAGTGTACACCGGTTCCGGGATGACGACATGCATAAAGAAGAGCTAGACCGCGTCGCGGCGCACGGCTGAAAGCGGCTTGCCGCCTTCTTGCCTGGACTTGTCGAAATTGCCGTCGGCGCGCATGCGGACGCCAAGCGTCGCACCGTCATGGCTCATCAGCGTCTGCCGCGGCCAGTGGCCAGCCTATGCCTTTAAGTAAAGCCGCGCCGCGTAAAGCGCGATCGCCGCCGCATTCGACACGTTCAGCGATTTGATCGCGCCCGGCATGTCGAGGCGGGCGAGCGCGGTCACGGTCTCACGTGTTTTCTGCCTGAGCCCCTTGCCCTCCGAGCCGAGCACCAGTGCCACCTTGTCGCCCGAAAACGTGCCTTCGAGCGGCGCCGGCCCTTCCGAATCGAGGCCGATGGTGGAGAAACCGAGCTTGTGCAATTCGCCGAGCGCATCGGCGAGATTGGTAATCTGTATATAGGGGATCAGTTCGAGCGCGCCGGAGGCGGACTTGGCGAGCACGCCCGACTCGGTCGGGCTATGTCTCTGGGTGGTGATCACCGCCCCGGCATTGAAGGCGACCGCCGAGCGCATGATCGCGCCGACATTATGCGGATCGGTCACCTGGTCGAGGACGAGCAGGAGAGGGCTGTTCTTCAGCGCTTCGAGCCGGCGCACCGGCAGCGGCCGTGTCTCCAGCATGACCCCCTGATGGATCGCCTCGGGGCCGAGCACCTTGTCGATTTCGTGCGGCGAGACGATCTCGAAGGCAATGCCGAGCGTCTCGACGTCGATTTCTAGCCGCGCGAGCGCGTTCTGCGTCACGGAGAGTTTGATCTTCTTGCGCTCGGGATTGTCGAGCGCTGCGCGTACCGTATGCAGGCCGTAGAGATAGACCTGGTCGGGCGCCAACGCCGGCGGCTTCCAATCCTCGGGCCCACGCTTGCGCTTCTGCGGCTGAGGTGTCGGGATCTCGCCGCGTTCGCGCTTGGCGTCGCGGTGCGCACGCCTGAGATTGGCGTAATGCGTATCCTTGGCGGATGGGTCTGCTGCGGCCTTGCCGCCGGATTTCTTGTCTTTGCTCATGCGGCTTTATAGCTATGGCGTTGGCTGCCGCATAGGCTTTCTTTCATATGCCGACTTTCGGCGGCGAATGAAATTTTTCGTGTTTTTTCCGTTGTCATCGTGTTGACAGACGGAAATGCTCCGGTCATATACGCGGCGCAGACGACGGCCGGCAACGCTTCGAAGTCTGACGAACTTGGTCTAACGATCCGGACGAAAACTGGAGAGATGCCCGAGTGGTTAAAGGGGACGGACTGTAAATCCGTTGGCTCAGCCTACGTTGGTTCAAATCCAACTCTCTCCACCATTCGTCATCGGATCGGACCATCCCGCGGGTATAGCTCAATGGTAGAGCAGCAGCCTTCCAAGCTGAATACGCGGGTTCGATTCCCGCTACCCGCTCCAGTTTTCCCGAAGTCCGTTGATACGACCGCTGCCGCGGCCATGCCGATGATGTTTCGGACGCCGACAATGGCGGCGATCGTCTGGCAGGTGAGGGCGCTCGACGCCCAGCGTCCAGTGCTCTTCTCCTGTTGTGCAGGCAATTTTCTCTGGGATTTCAGCGATTTTTGAGGGGGCTGCGGCGAATCGCCTTGCAGGCGGCGAATTGTCTCCCATATGCGCCTTCACGCCAAGAATGGCGTCTGCAATTAAGTCTTGCGCAATTTCGCCGAAAGCCTTAAACGGCGGCACTAAACCGGTTCGCCGGGGCCACCATTTCGTTCACAGGAAGCATTCAAATGGCAAAGAGTAAGTTTGAGCGCAACAAGCCGCACGTCAACATTGGCACGATCGGCCACGTTGACCACGGCAAGACGTCTCTGACGGCAGCGATCACGAAGTACTTCGGTGAGTTCAAGGCGTACGACCAGATCGACGCGGCTCCGGAAGAGAAGGCACGCGGCATCACCATCTCGACGGCGCACGTCGAATATGAGACGCCGGCCCGTCACTACGCGCACGTCGACTGCCCCGGCCATGCCGACTACGTGAAGAACATGATCACCGGTGCTGCCCAGATGGACGGCGCGATCCTGGTGTGCTCGGCTGCCGACGGCCCGATGCCGCAGACGCGCGAACACATTCTGCTGGCCCGCCAGGTCGGCGTTCCGGCGATCGTGGTGTTCCTGAACAAGGTCGACCAGGTTGACGACGCCGAACTGCTCGAGCTGGTCGAGCTCGAAGTTCGCGAACTGCTGTCGTCCTACGACTTCCCGGGCGACGACATCCCGGTCGTCAAGGGTTCGGCGCTTGCCGCTCTTGAAGATAGCGACAAGAAGATCGGCGAAGACGCGATCCGCGAGCTGATGGCAGCGGTCGACGCCTACATCCCGACGCCTGAGCGTCCGATCGACCAGCCGTTCCTGATGCCGATCGAAGACGTGTTCTCGATCTCGGGCCGCGGCACGGTTGTGACCGGCCGCGTCGAGCGTGGCATTGTCAAGGTTGGCGAAGAAGTCGAGATCGTCGGCATCCGTCCGACCTCGAAGACGACGGTGACCGGCGTTGAAATGTTCCGCAAGCTGCTCGACCAGGGCCAGGCCGGCGACAACATCGGCGCACTGGTTCGCGGTGTTAACCGTGACGGCGTCGAGCGTGGCCAGATCCTGTGCAAGCCGGGTTCGGTCAAGCCGCACAAGAAGTTCATGGCTGAAGCCTACATCCTGACGAAGGAAGAGGGCGGCCGCCATACGCCGTTCTTCACCAACTACCGTCCGCAGTTCTACTTCCGCACGACCGACGTGACCGGCATCGTCACGCTGCCGGAAGGCACGGAAATGGTCATGCCGGGCGACAACGTCACGGTTGCCGTCGAGCTGATCGTTCCGATCGCGATGGAAGAAAAGCTGCGCTTCGCCATCCGCGAAGGCGGCCGCACCGTCGGCGCCGGTATCGTCGCCTCGATCGTCGAGTAATCCTGGGATTACCTGCAATTCAGGAAAAACCCCGCTGGCGACAGCGGGGTTTTTTCGTTTTGATGCCTGATCGACGGATTAACAGCTGTTGTAAAAATATCGTTAAACAGGGCCGTCACAGTATTTTGTTCATCTCACGTTCAGAAACCGGTTTGTGATTGGCTCATTTTAGTTCAGAACTCCTCCTTGTAGAGAGGAGAGTTCGCATGATTCCCAAGGCCACATTTGTTGCGACGATATTCGCAATGTATGTTTTCACGATGTTTTTCATCGCTGCGATCCCGCAAGAGGTTGTTCAATCGGCGGGCGTGCAGATCGACGAGGTCAGCGTCGTCAAGTGACGGCCTGCAAATCATCGCCGGATTCGGCGGTGATTGGAAATGAATGATCAGGCGCCGGACGCAGGCGGCCTGATGAGGCGGGGGTGAACCCTCGCAGGACGCTCGCTTGCTCTTCGCGCGGAAGCGTCTAACTATGCCTCCGAATGACGCGGAGAATATTCCATGAAGAAACGAATCCTGTTCACAGGCGGTTCAGGCAAGGCGGGTCGCCATGCCGTGCCATGGCTCGTAAATGCCGGTTACGAAGTGCACAACCTCGATCTTGTGCCGCTGGATAGCCCCGGCGTCACCAATCTCATCGCCGACATCACCGATGGTGGTCAGGTCTTCAACGCGCTCTCCATGCATCGCGATTTTCCCGATCTCGACGCGGGCAGAGGCGTCCAGCCCTTCGATGCCGTCGTGCACTTCGCCGCCATCCCGCGCATCCTGATCAAGCCTGACAACGAGACCTTTCGCATCAACACGATGGGCACCTACAATGTCATCGAGGCGGCGGTAAAGCTCGGCATCCGGAAGATCATCGTCGCGTCGAGCGAGACGACCTACGGCGTTTGTTTCGCCGAGGGGCATCGCGACTTCCACCAGTTCCCGCTGGAGGAGGACTATGATGTCAATCCGATGGATTCCTATGGCCTTTCGAAAGTGGTCAACGAAAAGACGGCGCGCGCCTTTGCCGAACGGTCCGGCTTCGACATTTATGCGCTGCGCATCGGCAACGTCATCGAGCCGCACGAATATGAGAGGTTTCCCACCTATTTCGCCCATCCCGAGATGCGCAAGCGCATCGCCTGGAGTTATATCGACGCCCGCGACCTCGGTCAGATCTGCCATCTCTGCATCGAGAAGGACGGCCTCGGCTACCAGGTGTTCAACGCCGCCAATGACACGGTCTCGGCCAACACGCCGTCGAGGGAGCTTGCGAAGCGATTCTTCCCGAATGTGCCCTTCACCCGCGAGATCGGCGAATATGAGGGCCTGCTTTCCAATCGCAAGATTCGCGAAGTGCTGGGCTTCAGGGAAGAGCACGACTGGCGGAAATATGTGAAGATCTAAGCGCTTTCCGGCCATGCGATTGAAAAGCCGGTCGCTCGCAAATGAGCAGAACGGCATTGAAAATCGAAAATCGTGCTTGCCAATCCGCCGCCGCCGTCTTAAAGGGAGCGCCATGCATTTCGGCAGCGATTTGCGGGTCTTGGCCCGGGCGCTGAATGATAGGCATGAAGGGGTATAGCTCAGTTGGTAGAGCGGCGGTCTCCAAAACCGCAGGTCGGGGGTTCGAGCCCCTCTGCCCCTGCCATTTTCCTTGATAGGGACAGCGCGACTGTGCTTGCAGCCGTTCCGGGCGGGGATTGATCGGTGGCAACTAATTTCGTTAAACTTCGGTTTCCCTCTTGTGTATTCGGAAATCGGTGTTTATTTAGGGTTCAACAGACACGCGGTGCGTGGGGCTGATAGTTTCAGCTTTACGCGCCGTAATTGCGTGGGCAGTCGATGGCATCCAAATCCAATCCGTTTGCGTTTCTGCAGCAGGTTCGCTCCGAGACGTCCAAAGTTACATGGCCGTCGCGCCGCGAGACGATGATCTCGACGGTTATGGTGCTTGTGATGGTGGTGTTCGCCGCGTTGTTTTTCTTTGCTGCTGACCAGCTGATCGGCTGGGTTCTGAGCTTCGTGCTCAATACCGGCAACTGATACGGGTGGAGATAAAAATGGCGGCACGTTGGTACATCGTCCACGCGTATTCCAATTTTGAAAAGAAGGTGGCTGAGGACATCGAGAACAAGGCTCGCCAGAAGGGGCTTGAGCATCTGTTCGAGAAGATCCTCGTGCCGACCGAAAAGGTGGTGGAAGTGCGTCGCGGCCGCAAGGTCGACAGCGAGCGCAAGTTCTTCCCGGGTTATGTCCTCGTCCGCGCCAATCTGACGGATGAGGCCTACCACCTGATCAAGAATACGCCGAAGGTCACCGGCTTCCTCGGCTCCGACAATAAGCCCGTTCCGATTCCGGATTATGAAGCCGAGCGCATTCTCGGCCAGGTCCAGGAAGGTGTCGAGCGGCCGAAGGCCTCCATTACCTTCGAGATCGGCGAACAGGTTCGCGTTTCCGACGGCCCGTTCGCTTCGTTCAACGGCACGGTTCAGGATGTGGACGAAGAGCGTTCGCGCCTGAAGGTTGAGGTGTCGATCTTCGGCCGCGCGACGCCGGTCGAACTGGAATACGCTCAGGTCGAGAAGGTCTGATTGCAAGAGATTGGAAGCTGGCCCTTGCGGCTGTTTCCCGCGGACCTCGTCCGCACCCGCGTGGAAGGTGAGGGGTCTTAGCCGGACCCTAATGATCCGCACCACGCAACCGCAGCCGCCGGAGAGATCCGGCATCACGGGCCGGGCGACCGGTCGTTCATGAAAGGCAGAGAGATATGGCTAAGAAAGTTGCAGGCCAGCTCAAGCTTCAGGTCAAGGCAGGATCGGCAAACCCTTCCCCGCCGATTGGTCCGGCGCTTGGTCAGCGTGGCATTAACATCATGGAATTCTGCAAGGCGTTCAATGCCGCCACGCAGGAAATGGAAAAGGGTATGCCGATTCCGGTCGTCATCACCTATTACCAGGACAAGTCCTTCACCTTCGCGATGAAGCAGCCTCCGGTCAGCTACTGGCTGAAGAAAGAAGCGAAGATCACGTCCGGTTCCAAGACGCCCGGCAAGGGCGCCAAGGCGGGCTCCCTCACCAAGGCTCAGATCAAGTCGATCGCAGAAGCCAAGATGAAGGATCTGAATGCAGCGGATATCGAAGGTGCAATGGCGATGATCGAGGGCTCTGCCCGCGCCATGGGCCTGGAAGTGGTGGGTTAAGATCATGGCTGGCAAGCGCACTCGCAAGATCAACGAAGGTGTTGATCCCACCAAGCTCTACGCTCTGACCCAGGCCATCGGCATGGTCAAGGAACGGGCTGTCGCCAAGTTCGACGAAACCATCGAAGTCTCGATGAACCTCGGCGTCGATCCGCGCCATGCGGACCAGATGGTTCGCGGTGTCGTCAATCTGCCGAACGGCACGGGCCGCACGGTTCGCGTCGCCGTCTTCGCTCGTGGCGCCAAGGCTGACGAAGCCAAGGCTGCCGGTGCCGATGTCGTCGGCGCCGAAGACCTCGTCGAGATCGTCCAGGGCGGCAAGATCGAATTCGATCGCTGCATCGCCACCCCCGACATGATGCCGCTCGTCGGTCGTCTCGGTAAGGTTCTCGGCCCGCGCGGTATGATGCCGAACCCGAAGGTCGGCACCGTTACCATGGATGTCGCCGGAGCCGTCAAGGCTTCCAAGGGCGGCGCTGTCGAGTTCCGCGTCGAGAAGGCTGGTATCGTCCATGCCGGCATCGGCAAGGCATCTTTCGACGCCAAGGCTCTGGAAGAAAACATCCGCGCCTTCGCCGACGCCGTCATCAAGGCGAAGCCGGCCGGCGCCAAGGGCAACTACGTCAAGCGCGTGGCGATTTCCTCGACCATGGGCCCGGGCGTCAAGATCGAAGTCGGCTCGGTCACCGCACCGACTGCATAAGTTGATTGCCGGACCGAGGTCCGGTCACTGAATTTCCGGCCTCGCAAGGGGCCGGAATATTCCGGAGAAATCCGGAATCCTGTCCGAGATTGCAGGTGGTTTTCCCTTAATCACGTTGCCTGCATGAGACGGGTAAGACCCGAATTCATGAAGTTCGCTTCTAGAAACTCGGTTCGAGCCTTGGATGCCTTGTGCCTTCTTAGCCTTGATTGGCGCGGAAGCGCGGGGGGACAGGATCCTCAAGCGTCGCTTGGGATCTCGCATGATCCCGGGAGGCAAAGGCAACCCGGCGGGCCCGTTTTCGGTCCCGCCAACTGGAGATAGGCAGTGGAAAGAGCGGAAAAACGCGAATTCGTCACGGAACTGAACGAAGTCTTCAAGGCTTCGGGCTCAGTTGTCGTGGCCCACTATGCTGGTGCCACAGTCGCGCAGATGAACGATTTTCGTTCGAAGATGCGTGCAGCTGGCGGTACCGTCAAAGTCGCGAAGAACCGCCTGGCCAAAATTGCCCTTCAGGGTACGGAAGCGGAAGGGATGTCGAATCTCTTCAAGGGTCAGACGCTGATTGCATACAGCACCGATCCGATCACCGCTCCGAAGGTCGTCATGGATTTCGCCAAGACCAACGACAAGATCGTTGTTCTGGGTGGCGCCATGGGAACAACCACGCTCAACGCCGATGCAGTCAAGTCGCTTGCGACCCTGCCTTCGCTCGATGAGCTGCGTGCGAAGCTGCTGGGCATGATCCAGACACCGGCTACCCGCATCGCTGGGGTTGTTGCAGCACCGGCAAGCCAGCTTGCCCGCGTGTTTGCGGCCTACGCCAAGAAGGACGAAGCCGCTTAAGGCGGTTTTTCGCTGTTTATAATCAACCGGTTCGAACCGAACAAAAGGAACTAGTAAAATGGCTGATCTCGCAAAGATCGTTGACGACCTCTCCTCGCTGACCGTTCTGGAAGCTGCAGAACTGTCGAAGCTTCTCGAAGAAAAGTGGGGCGTTTCCGCTGCTGCTCCGGTAGCTGTTGCTGCCGCTGCTGGCGGTGCTGGCGCTGCTGCTCCGGTCGAAGAAGAAAAGACCGAGTTCGACGTCATCCTCACGGATGCCGGCGCCAACAAGATCAACGTCATCAAGGAAGTCCGCGCCATCACCGGTCTCGGCCTCAAGGAAGCCAAGGACCTCGTCGAAGGCGCTCCGAAGGCTGTCAAGGAAGGCGTTTCCAAGGCTGAAGCCGCTGACATCAAGAAGAAGCTCGAAGACGCCGGCGCCAAGGCCGACGTTAAGTAAGCTTGAACTGCTTTTGGGAGGTGGCATTTGCCGCCTCCCATTTGCCGTTTTTCTGAACGAATTACCCAAAAGCCGCGTCAAAACGGCTTTTGGGTAATGGGTTCTTCAAAAGGATAGTCTCGCACCGAGGGCAGCACAGCAATCCGAGCTGGGCGTTTTCGGGAGTCGGACGAGATTGAACTACCCATTGATTGACGGGGTCGACTGGCCATCGGTTCCCGTCCGTTGCAGGCCCGGGTGCAAGATTTTGAAGGAGCGACGATGGCTCAGACCCTTTCGTTCAACGGTCGCAGGCGCGTACGCAAGTTTTTTGGTAAGATCCCCGAAGTCGCAGAAATGCCGAACCTCATCGAGGTCCAGAAGGCGTCCTACGACCAGTTTCTGATGGTGGAAGAGCCGAAGGGCGGCCGGCCCGACGAGGGTCTTCAGGCCGTCTTCAAGTCGGTTTTCCCGATCACCGATTTCTCCGGCGCCTCGATGCTGGAATTCGTGTCCTACGAGTTCGAGCCGCCGAAGTTCGACGTTGACGAATGCCGCCAGCGCGACCTGACCTATGCCGCGCCGCTGAAGGTGACGCTGCGCCTCATCGTGTTCGATATCGACGAGGATACCGGCGCGAAGTCGATCAAGGACATCAAGGAACAATCCGTCTACATGGGCGACATGCCGCTCATGACCAACAACGGTACGTTCATCGTCAACGGCACCGAGCGAGTCATCGTTTCGCAAATGCACCGCTCGCCGGGCGTGTTCTTCGACCACGACAAGGGCAAGAGCCACTCCTCCGGCAAGCTGCTCTTTGCCGCCCGCGTCATTCCCTATCGCGGCTCCTGGCTCGATATCGAATTCGACGCCAAGGACATCGTCTACGCCCGCATCGACCGCCGCCGCAAGATTCCGGTGACCTCGCTGCTGATGGCGCTCGGCATGGACGGCGAAGAAATTCTCGACACCTTCTACACGAAGTCGCTCTACAAGCGCGACGGCGAAGGCTGGCGCATTCCCTTCAAGCCGGAAACGCTGAAGGGTGCCAAGGCGATCACCGAGATGGTCGACGCCGATACCGGCGAAGTCGTCGTCGAAGCCGGCAAGAAGCTGACCCCGCGTCTGCTGCGCCAGCTGTCCGACAAGGGCCTGAAGGCGCTGAAGGCCGGCGACGACGATCTCTACGGCAATTACCTCGCCGAAGACATCGTCAACTACTCGACCGGTGAAATCTATCTCGAAGCTGGCGACGAGATCGACGAGAAGACGCTTGGCATTATCCTGTCGAACGGTTTCGACGAAATCCCGGTTCTCGGCATCGACCACATCAATGTCGGCGCCTATATCCGTAACACGCTGTCCGCGGACAAGAACGAGAACCGTCAGGACGCTCTGTTCGACATCTACCGCGTCATGCGTCCGGGTGAACCGCCGACCATGGAATCGGCCGAAGCCATGTTCAACTCGCTGTTCTTCGATGCGGAGCGTTACGACCTCTCCGCCGTCGGCCGCGTCAAGATGAACATGCGTCTCGACCTGACCGTCGAAGACACCGTCCGCATCCTGCGCAAGGACGACATCCTGGCCGTGGTCAAGATGCTGGTCGAACTGCGCGACGGCAAGGGCGAGATCGACGACATCGATAACCTCGGCAACCGCCGCGTCCGCTCGGTCGGCGAGCTGATGGAGAACCAGTACCGTCTCGGCCTGCTGCGCATGGAGCGCGCGATCAAGGAACGCATGTCCTCGATCGAGATCGATACGGTCATGCCGCAGGATCTGATCAACGCCAAGCCGGCTGCCGCAGCCGTCCGCGAATTCTTCGGTTCCTCGCAGCTCTCGCAGTTCATGGACCAGGTCAACCCGCTCTCGGAAATCACCCACAAGCGCCGTCTTTCGGCTCTTGGCCCGGGCGGTCTGACCCGCGAGCGCGCCGGCTTCGAAGTCCGCGACGTGCATCCGACCCACTACGGCCGCATCTGCCCGATTGAAACGCCGGAAGGCCCGAACATCGGTCTGATCAACTCGCTTGCGACCTTTGCCCGCGTCAACAAGTACGGCTTCATCGAAAGCCCGTACCGCCGCATCGTCGACGGCAGGGTGACGAATGACGTGCTCTACCTCTCCGCCATGGAAGAGGCCAAGTACTACGTCGCCCAGGCCAACGCCGAGATGAACCCCGACGGATCCTTCGTCGACGAATTCGTCGTCTGCCGTCACGCCGGCGAAGTCATGCTCGCCCCGCGCGACAGCATGAACCTGATGGACGTTTCGCCGAAGCAGGTCGTTTCGGTTGCTGCGGCACTCATCCCGTTCCTGGAAAACGACGACGCCAACCGCGCCCTCATGGGCTCGAACATGCAGCGTCAGGCCGTGCCGCTGCTGCGTGCCGAAGCCCCGTTCGTCGGGACCGGCATGGAGCCGGTCGTCGCCCGTGACTCCGGCGCCGCCATTGGCGCCCGCCGCGGCGGCGTGGTCGACCAGGTCGACGCGACGCGTATCGTTATCCGCGCCACCGAAGACCTCGAAGCCGGCAAGTCCGGCGTCGATATCTACCGCCTGCAGAAGTTCCAGCGTTCGAACCAGAACACCTGCGTCAACCAGCGTCCGCTGGTCACCGTGGGTGACGTCGTCAACCGCGGCGACATTCTCGCCGACGGTCCGTCGACCGATCTCGGCGACCTGGCGCTCGGCCGCAACGCGCTCGTCGCGTTCATGCCCTGGAACGGCTACAACTACGAAGACTCGATCCTGCTCTCCGAGCGTATCGTTGCCGACGACGTGTTCACCTCCATCCACATCGAAGAATTCGAAGTGATGGCGCGCGACACCAAGCTTGGTCCTGAGGAAATCACCCGCGACATTCCGAACGTTTCGGAAGAAGCGCTGAAGAACCTCGACGAAGCCGGCATCGTCTACATCGGCGCCGAAGTTCAGCCGGGCGATATCCTCGTCGGCAAGATCACGCCGAAGGGCGAAAGCCCGATGACGCCGGAAGAAAAGCTTCTGCGCGCCATCTTCGGCGAAAAGGCCTCCGACGTGCGCGACACCTCCATGCGCATGCCGCCCGGCACCTACGGCACGATCGTCGAAGTTCGCGTCTTCAACCGCCATGGCGTCGAGAAGGACGAGCGCGCGATGGCGATCGAGCGCGAAGAGATCGAGCGTCTTGCCAAGGACCGCGACGACGAGCAGGCGATTCTCGACCGTAACGTCTACGGCCGTCTGATCGACATGCTGCGCGGCCAGGTCTCGATTGCCGGCCCGAAGGGCTTCAAGAAGGGCACCGAGCTTTCGAACGCCGTCGTCTCCGAATATCCCCGCTCGCAGTGGTGGATGTTCGCGGTCGAGGACGAGAAGGTCCAGAGCGAGCTCGAAGCACTCCGCGGCCAGTACGACGAATCCAAGTCGCGCCTTGAACAGCGCTTCATGGACAAGGTCGAGAAGGTCCAGCGCGGCGATGAAATGCCTCCTGGTGTCATGAAGATGGTCAAGGTCTTCGTCGCCGTGAAGCGCAAGATCCAGCCGGGCGACAAGATGGCCGGCCGTCACGGGAACAAGGGCGTGGTCTCGCGCATTGTGCCTGTCGAGGACATGCCGTTCCTTGAAGACGGCACGCATGTCGACGTGGTTCTGAACCCGCTCGGCGTGCCTTCGCGCATGAACGTCGGCCAGATCCTGGAAACGCATCTGGGCTGGGCTTGTGCCGGCATGGGTCGCCAGATCGGCGAATTGATTGAAGCCTACAAGGCGAACGGCAACATCGAGCCGCTGCGCAAGACCATCGGCGATGTCGTCGGTGCCGGCCCGAAGGCCGAGCAGGTCCACGAATTCGACGATGATTCGGTTCTGCGTCTCGCCGACCAGTGGAAGCGCGGCGTTTCGATTGCAACGCCTGTCTTCGACGGTGCCAACGAAGGCGACGTCAACGACATGCTGCGTCTGGCGGGTCTCAAGGATACCGGCCAGTCGACGCTCTATGACGGTCGTACCGGCGAGCAGTTCGACCGCCAGGTCACGGTGGGCTACATCTACATGCTGAAGCTCAACCACCTGGTCGACGACAAGATCCATGCCCGCTCGATCGGTCCTTACTCGCTCGTCACCCAGCAGCCGCTGGGCGGCAAGGCGCAGTTCGGCGGTCAGCGCTTCGGCGAAATGGAAGTCTGGGCGCTCGAAGCTTACGGCGCGGCCTACACGCTGCAGGAAATGCTGACGGTGAAGTCGGACGACGTCGCCGGCCGCACCAAGGTCTACGAAGCCATCGTCCGCGGAGACGACACGTTCGAAGCCGGTATTCCGGAAAGCTTCAACGTTCTCGTCAAGGAAATGCGCTCGCTGGGCCTCAGCGTCGAGCTTGAGAACACCAAGCTTGACGAAGCGCAGGCAAACCAGCTGCCCGACGCGGCCGAGTAAGCATTGATAGGGCGTGCGCTGCCATGCGGCGCACGCCGGTCCCGCCGGACGCCGCATCCATGTCGGCCCGGAAGGGAAGTTTCGCCGCATCCAGCGGTTATTCTCGTTTAAGCGAGGGAGGCGGCTCCCGGGAAATTGCCGCTGACCATCGCATTTTGAGGGCGCTTTAGCCCATGAAGGAGACAGGCATGAACCAAGAGGTCATGAATCTTTTCAATCCGCAGGTGCCTGCACAGAATTTCGATTCCATTCGGATTTCGATCGCGTCTCCGGAGAAGATCCTCTCCTGGTCCTACGGTGAGATCAAGAAGCCGGAAACCATCAACTACCGCACGTTCAAGCCGGAACGCGACGGTCTGTTCTGCGCGCGCATCTTCGGGCCGATCAAGGACTACGAATGCCTGTGCGGCAAGTACAAGCGCATGAAGTACAAGGGCATCATCTGCGAAAAGTGCGGCGTCGAAGTCACGCTGTCGCGCGTTCGCCGTGAGCGCATGGGCCATATCGAGCTCGCCGCTCCCGTCGCCCACATCTGGTTCCTGAAGTCGCTCCCGTCACGCATTTCGACACTGCTCGACATGACGCTGAAGGATGTCGAGCGCGTCCTCTACTTCGAAAACTACATTGTCACCGAGCCGGGCCTGACCGCTCTGAAGGAGCACCAGCTTCTCTCGGAAGAAGAATACATGCTCGCCGTCGACGAATACGGCGAAGACCAGTTCACCGCGATGATCGGCGCCGAGGCGATCTACGAGATGCTGGCCTCGATGAACCTCGAGAAGATCGCCGGTGACCTGCGCTCCGAGCTTGCCGACACCACGTCGGATCTCAAGCAGAAGAAGCTGATGAAGCGCCTGAAGATCGTCGAGAATTTCATGGAGTCGGGCAACCGTCCGGAATGGATGATCATGAAGGTCGTCCCGGTCATTCCGCCGGATCTGCGTCCGCTGGTTCCGCTCGACGGCGGCCGTTTCGCGACGTCGGATCTGAACGATCTCTATCGCCGCGTCATCAACCGCAACAACCGTCTGAAGCGCCTGATCGAGCTTCGTGCGCCGGGCATCATCATCCGCAACGAAAAGCGCATGCTGCAGGAATCGGTTGATGCGCTGTTCGACAACGGCCGCCGCGGCCGCGTCATCACCGGCGCCAACAAGCGTCCGCTGAAGTCGCTCTCCGACATGCTGAAGGGCAAGCAGGGCCGCTTCCGCCAGAACCTGCTCGGCAAGCGCGTCGACTATTCCGGCCGTTCGGTCATCGTCACCGGTCCGGAACTGAAGCTGCACCAGTGCGGCCTGCCGAAGAAGATGGCGCTCGAACTGTTCAAGCCGTTCATCTATGCCCGCCTCGACGCCAAGGGTTACTCCTCGACCGTCAAGCAGGCCAAGAAGCTGGTCGAGAAGGAAAAGCCCGAAGTCTGGGATATCCTCGACGAGGTCATCCGCGAGCATCCGGTTCTCCTGAACCGTGCGCCGACGCTGCACCGCCTGGGCATCCAGGCCTTCGAACCCACCCTGGTCGAAGGCAAGGCGATCCAGCTGCACCCGCTCGTCTGCACGGCCTTCAACGCCGACTTCGACGGTGACCAGATGGCCGTTCACGTGCCGCTGTCGCTCGAAGCCCAGCTCGAAGCCCGCGTGCTGATGATGTCGACCAACAACATCCTGCACCCGGCCAACGGCGCGCCGATCATCGTTCCCTCGCAGGACATGGTTCTCGGCCTCTATTACCTGTCGATCCTCAACCAGAACGAACCGGGCGAAGGCATGGCCTTCTCCGATCTCGGCGAACTGCATCATGCCCTCGAAAGCAAGGTCGTGACGCTGCACACCAAGATCCGCGGCCGGTTCAAGTCGGTCGACGAGGATGGCAAGCCCTACTCGAAGATCTATGAGACGACGCCTGGCCGTCTTCTCATCGGCGAACTGCTTCCGAAGAACGGCAAGGTGCCCTTCGATATCTGCAACCAGGAAATGACCAAGAAGAACATCTCCAAGATGATCGACACGGTCTACCGCCATTGCGGCCAGAAGGACACGGTCATCTTCTGCGACCGCATCATGCAGCTCGGCTTCTCCCATGCCTGCCGCGCCGGCATTTCGTTCGGCAAGGACGACATGGTCATTCCGGATGCCAAGGCGAAGATCGTTGCCGACACCGAAAGCCTGGTGAAGGAATACGAGCAGCAGTACAATGACGGTCTGATCACCCAGGGCGAGAAGTACAACAAGGTTGTCGACGCCTGGGGCAAGGCCACCGAAAAGGTCGCCGAAGAGATGATGGCCCGCATTAAGGCTGTCGAATTCGATGAGAACACCGGCCGTCAGAAGCCGATGAACTCGATCTACATGATGAGCCACTCCGGCGCCCGCGGTTCTCCGAACCAGATGCGCCAGCTGGGCGGCATGCGCGGCCTGATGGCCAAGCCGTCGGGTGAAATCATCGAGACGCCGATCATCTCGAACTTCAAGGAAGGCCTGACCGTCAACGAGTACTTCAACTCGACGCACGGCGCCCGCAAGGGTCTGGCAGATACGGCGCTGAAGACCGCCAACTCCGGTTACCTGACCCGCCGTCTCGTCGACGTCGCGCAGGACTGCATCGTCACGCATGTCGATTGCGGCACCGAAACCGGTCTGACGATGACGGCGATCGTCGACGCCGGCCAGGTCGTCGCCTCGCTCGGCGCCCGTATCCTCGGCCGCACAGCGCTCGACGACATCGATCATCCGGTCACCGGCGAGCGCATCGTCGACGCCGGCAAGATGATCCTTGAGCCTGATGTCATCGAAATCGAGAAGGCCGGTATCCAGTCGATCCGGATCCGCTCGGCGCTGACCTGCGAAATCCAGACGGGCGTCTGCTCGGTCTGCTACGGCCGCGACCTCGCCCGCGGTACGCCTGTCAACATGGGCGAAGCCGTCGGCGTCATCGCCGCCCAGTCGATCGGCGAGCCGGGAACCCAGCTCACCATGCGTACCTTCCACCTTGGCGGTACGGCGACGGTGGTCGACCAGTCGTTCCTCGAAGCCTCGTACGAAGGTACGGTGCAGATCAAGAACCGCAACCTGCTGCGCAACTCCGAAGGCAGCCTCGTTGCCATGGGCCGCAACATGACCGTCCAGATCCTGGACGAGCGTGGCGTCGAGCGCTCCTCGCAGCGCGTCGCCTACGGTTCGAAGCTGCACGTCGATGAAGGCGACAAGGTCAAGCGTGGCCAGCGTCTGGCCGAGTGGGATCCCTATACCCGCCCGATGATGACGGAAGTGGCCGGTACGGTTCAGTTCGAGGATCTCGTCGACGGTCTCTCCGTTCTCGAAGCGACCGACGAATCCACCGGCATCACCAAGCGTCAGGTCATCGACTGGCGTTCGACCCCGCGCGGTTCGGACCTCAAGCCGGCGATCGTCATCAAGGACGCCAGCGGCAACGTCGCCAAGCTGTCGCGCGGCGGTGATGCACGCTTCCTGCTCTCGGTCGACGCCATCCTGTCGGTCGAGCCGGGCACGAAGGTCTCCCAGGGTGACGTTCTCGCCCGTTCGCCGCTCGAAAGCGCCAAGACCAAGGACATCACCGGCGGTCTGCCGCGTGTTGCCGAACTGTTCGAAGCGCGCCGTCCGAAGGATCACGCCATCATCGCTGAGATCGATGGTACGATCCGCCTCGGCCGCGACTACAAGAACAAGCGTCGCGTCATCATCGAGCCGGCGGAAGACGGTGTCGAGCCTGTCGAATACCTGATCCCGAAGGGCAAGCCCTTCCACCTTCAGGACGGCGACTATATCGAAAAGGGTGACTACATCCTCGACGGTAACCCGGCTCCGCACGACATCCTGGCGATCAAGGGCGTGGAGGCACTCGCTTCCTACCTCGTCAACGAAATCCAGGAAGTCTATCGTCTGCAGGGCGTTGTCATCAACGACAAGCACATCGAGGTGATCGTCCGTCAGATGCTGCAGAAGGTGGAAATCACCGACGCCGGCGACTCGACCTATATCGTCGGCGACAACGTCGACCGGATCGAGCTCGAGGACGTCAACGACCACCTGATCGAGCAGGGCAAGAAGCCTGCCCATGGCGATCCGGTTCTGCTCGGCATCACCAAGGCATCGCTGCAGACCCCGTCCTTCATCTCGGCCGCATCCTTCCAGGAAACGACCAAGGTGCTGACGGAAGCGGCGATCGCCGGCAAGACCGACGGCCTGCAGGGTCTGAAGGAAAACGTCATCGTCGGCCGCCTCATCCCGGCCGGTACCGGCGGCACCATGACCCAGATCCGCCGTATCGCCACCTCGCGCGACGAGCTGATCCTCGAAGAGCGTCGCAAGGGCACCGGTGCAGCCGTTGCCACGCCGATGCTGCAGGACATGGCTGAAAAGGCCCCGGCCGCGGAATAACCGCGGCTGACGTCCCGGGACTTAAGATACAAATTGAAAAACCGCCCGGAGCGATCCGGGCGGTTTTTATTTTTCTGTGCTCTGGTCGATCCGACGGGGAGGGGGCGATCTGTGTGTCTGGCCGGTATTGGAGGCAGACGCAACGCTCGCCGCTACGGTTTCGCCGCCGTCCGGTCAGTTGAACCGGATGATCGCGACCTCGCCGTCGACCGCGCCCTGATAGGCCGAGGCATGCGGCTCTTCGGCCGGAACTTCGGTCAGCATGCCGATCTGGTCGAGATCGGCCTCGATGAAGCCTTCCTCGGCAAGGGCGTTCAAGGCTTCGCGCACGGCCGTATCGTCGTCGGGCGCCTTCAGCATGATGTGCAGGTCGATGCCGTCGCTGGAGTCGGACTCATAGCCTTTGCCGATGATGATGAAGATCATCGGCCCGTCGAAATTGTTGTCGTTATCCGGTGTCGTGATCATCGCCTGTCCTTCGGCTTTCGTGACGATTCGATCGCTCGAATCCTGCTATGAGGGCTTAACGCCGCAATTGCTGATTCCTTAACTGCTTTTGCTGCGATGCCCAAGTTTTTATCTTGGATCACACCCGTGGATTCGTCTAGAAGGGTGAAAACAGGGCATCCGGCCCGCATATCAAGGCGATACGGCGAGTTTATTTCTTAACCGGCCTTGACGAGAGGGGTGGAAACCAGTAGTACCCCGCCCATCAGATCCCATGTGAGGCTTGGCTGTTCGGGGCGACGCGCCCTGAAGTTCACCTCAAACAAGGTTCTAAACGCACGTTGAAGTCATGATGCTGCACGCATGACGCATAATTTCATGCGTCCTCTGCTCCTTGTGGTCCATCTGCGGAAGCGGATCGGGCCATATTTTGCGCATTGAACCGAAAGCATGCGTCATTGCCGGAGACGGCGCGAGTTCAAGCCCGCAAGGGTACTGAGATAAACGTAAGGGATGGTTGAATGCCTACCGTAAACCAGCTGATCCGCAAGCCTCGCCAGGCGAACGTAAAGCGTAATAAGGTTCCCGCTCTCCAGGAGAACCCGCAGAAGCGCGGCGTTTGCACGCGCGTCTACACGACGACGCCGAAGAAGCCGAACTCGGCTCTGCGTAAGGTCGCCAAGATCCGCCTGACCAACGGCTTCGAAGTCATTGGTTACATCCCCGGTGAAGGTCACAACCTTCAGGAGCACTCCGTCGTGATGATCCGCGGCGGCCGCGTTAAGGACCTTCCGGGTGTCCGTTATCACATCATCCGCGGCGTTCTCGATACCCAGGGTGTCAAGAACCGCAAGCAGCGCCGCTCCAAGTACGGCGCGAAGCGTCCGAAGTAATTCGGTTTTGAATAATCCGGCGCTGCGCGAGGTCCTCCGCGTGATGAAGCGCCTTAACGGTTGAAGAGACGAAAAGTATGTCCAGACGTCATAAAGCAGAAAAGCGCGAGATCAATCCGGATCCGAAGTTCGGCGATCTCGTTGTCACCAAGTTCATGAATGCCATCGTGCTCGATGGCAAGAAGTCCGTTGCTGAAAACATCGTCTATGGTGCGTTCGACGCCGTTCAGGGCAAGTCCAAGCAGGAGCCGCTTTCGGTTTTCCATTCTGCGCTCGACAACATTGCCCCGCACGTTGAAGTCCGTTCGCGCCGCGTCGGTGGTGCGACCTATCAGGTTCCGGTCGACGTTCGTCCGGAGCGCCGCCAGGCCCTCGCCATTCGCTGGCTGATCGCCGCTGCCCGCAAGCGCAACGAAACGACCATGATCGATCGTCTTTCCGGCGAACTGCTCGATGCGTCCAACAACCGCGGCTCCGCCGTCAAGAAGCGCGAAGACACGCACAAGATGGCTGACGCCAACCGCGCGTTCTCGCACTATCGCTGGTAATTCCGAACGGTATCGAAAGGCAGTCCACAATGGCTCGCGAATATAAGATCGAAGACTACCGCAATTTCGGTATCATGGCGCATATCGACGCCGGCAAGACCACGACCACCGAGCGTATCCTTTACTACACCGGCAAGTCGCACAAGATCGGCGAAGTCCACGACGGTGCAGCCACCATGGACTGGATGGAGCAGGAGCAGGAGCGTGGCATCACGATCACGTCTGCTGCCACCACGACCTTCTGGAAGGGCCGTGACGGCAAGATGCGTCGCTTCAACATCATCGACACCCCCGGCCACGTCGACTTCACCATCGAAGTCGAGCGTTCGCTGCGCGTTCTCGACGGTGCGATTGCTCTTCTCGATGCCAACGCCGGTGTTGAACCGCAGACGGAAACCGTCTGGCGTCAGGCTGAGAAGTACAACGTTCCGCGTATGATCTTCTGCAACAAGATGGACAAGACCGGTGCGGACTTCTACCGTTCGGTCGAGATGATCAAGACCCGTCTGGGCGCGATCGCTGTCGTCATGCAGCTGCCGATCGGCGCTGAAAGCGACTTCAAGGGCGTTATCGACTTGGTCGAGATGAATGCCCTCATCTGGCGCGACGAATCTCTCGGCGCCCAGTGGGACGTCGTTGAGATCCCGGAAGACATGAAGGCCAAGGCTGAAGAATATCGCGAAAAGCTGATCGAGACGGTTGTCGAGATCGACGAAGCGGCGATGGAAGCCTACCTCGAAGGCAACATGCCTGACAACGACAAGATCCGCGAACTCGTTCGTCGCGGCACGATCGACGTCAAGTTCCATCCGATGTTCTGCGGCACCGCTTTCAAGAACAAGGGCGTTCAGCCACTGCTCGACGCCGTTGTCGATTACCTGCCGTCGCCGCTCGACATTCCGGCGATCAAGGGCATCGACTTCAAGACGGAAGCTGAAATCGAGCGTCATGCAGACGACGCCGAGCCGCTTTCCATGCTCGCATTCAAGATCATGAACGACCCCTTCGTCGGTTCGCTCACCTTCGCCCGTATCTACTCCGGCAAGCTCGAAAAGGGTTCGTCGGTCATGAACACGGTCAAGGACAAGCGCGAGCGCGTCGGCCGCATGCTGCAGATGCACTCCAACTCGCGTGAAGACATCGAAGAAGCCTTTGCCGGCGACATCGTTGCTCTCGCCGGTCTCAAGGAAACCACCACGGGTGACACGCTCTGCGACCCGCTGAAGCCGGTTATCCTCGAGCGCATGGAATTCCCGGAGCCGGTCATCCAGATCGCTATCGAGCCGAAGTCCAAGGGCGACCAGGAAAAGATGGGCCTCGCGCTCAACCGCCTGGCTGCCGAAGATCCGTCCTTCCGCGTGAAGACGGATCAGGAATCCGGTCAGACGATCATTGCCGGCATGGGCGAACTGCACCTCGACATCATCGTCGACCGCATGCGCCGCGAGTTCAAGGTTGAAGCAAACGTCGGCGCGCCGCAGGTTGCTTACCGCGAAACCATCACGCGCCAGCACGAAGAAGACTACACGCACAAGAAGCAGTCCGGTGGTACCGGCCAGTTCGCGCGCGTCAAGATTGTCTTCGAACCGAACCCTGAAGGCGATGACTTCAAGTTCGAATCCAAGATCGTCGGTGGTGCTGTTCCGAAGGAATACATCCCGGGCGTTCAGAAGGGTATCGAGAGCGTTCTGTCTTCGGGTCCGCTCGCTGGCTTCCCGATGCTCGGCGTCAAGGCGACGCTCATCGACGGCGCCTTCCACGACGTTGACTCCTCGGTTCTGGCGTTCGAAATCGCTTCCCGCGCCTGCTTCCGTGAAGCTGCGAAGAAGGCCGGTGCTCAGCTCCTCGAGCCGATGATGAAGGTCGAAGTCGTTACCCCGGAAGATTACGTCGGTGACGTTATCGGCGACCTCAACTCCCGCCGTGGCCAGATCCAGGGTCAGGAGAGCCGCGGTGTGGCCGTTGTCATCAATGCCAACGTCCCGCTGGCGAACATGTTCAAGTACGTCGATAACCTGCGCTCCATGTCGCAGGGCCGTGCTCAGTACACGATGACCTTCGATCATTACTCGCCGGTCCCGTCGAACGTCGCAACTGAAATCCAGGCAAAGTATTCCGGTCAGAAGTGACCGGAATACCAATTGACCGATAACAAGAATTAGCTCCCCTCGGGGACTAGCAAAACGGAGAGCCGAAAATGGCAAAGAGTAAGTTTGAGCGCAACAAGCCGCACGTCAACATTGGCACGATCGGCCACGTTGACCACGGCAAGACGTCTCTGACGGCAGCGATCACGAAGTACTTCGGTGAGTTCAAGGCGTACGACCAGATCGACGCGGCTCCGGAAGAGAAGGCACGCGGCATCACCATCTCGACGGCGCACGTCGAATATGAGACGCCGGCCCGTCACTACGCGCACGTCGACTGCCCCGGCCATGCCGACTACGTGAAGAACATGATCACCGGTGCTGCCCAGATGGACGGCGCGATCCTGGTGTGCTCGGCTGCCGACGGCCCGATGCCGCAGACGCGCGAACACATTCTGCTGGCCCGCCAGGTCGGCGTTCCGGCGATCGTGGTGTTCCTGAACAAGGTCGACCAGGTTGACGACGCCGAACTGCTCGAGCTGGTCGAGCTCGAAGTTCGCGAACTGCTGTCGTCCTACGACTTCCCGGGCGACGACATCCCGGTCGTCAAGGGTTCGGCGCTTGCCGCTCTTGAAGATAGCGACAAGAAGATCGGCGAAGACGCGATCCGCGAGCTGATGGCAGCGGTCGACGCCTACATCCCGACGCCTGAGCGTCCGATCGACCAGCCGTTCCTGATGCCGATCGAAGACGTGTTCTCGATCTCGGGCCGCGGCACGGTTGTGACCGGCCGCGTCGAGCGTGGCATTGTCAAGGTTGGCGAAGAAGTCGAGATCGTCGGCATCCGTCCGACCTCGAAGACGACGGTGACCGGCGTTGAAATGTTCCGCAAGCTGCTCGACCAGGGCCAGGCCGGCGACAACATCGGCGCACTGGTTCGCGGTGTTAACCGTGACGGCGTCGAGCGTGGCCAGATCCTGTGCAAGCCGGGTTCGGTCAAGCCGCACAAGAAGTTCATGGCTGAAGCCTACATCCTGACGAAGGAAGAGGGCGGCCGCCATACGCCGTTCTTCACCAACTACCGTCCGCAGTTCTACTTCCGCACGACCGACGTGACCGGCATCGTCACGCTGCCGGAAGGCACGGAAATGGTCATGCCGGGCGACAACGTCACGGTTGCCGTCGAGCTGATCGTTCCGATCGCGATGGAAGAAAAGCTGCGCTTCGCCATCCGCGAAGGCGGCCGCACCGTCGGCGCCGGTATCGTCGCCTCGATCGTCGAGTAATTCCTCGGCCGCTCCGGCGGAGTGGCCGATTCGATGACATTATTATGAAGCAGGCGGCGCAAGCCGCTTGCTTATTACACAGAAATATAGCAAATGGCGCGCGAGCGCGATTTGCGCACTGCTTTGGATAACGAAGCAGTGACTAAATAACCAATTAAGGTGGGCTAGAAGGCCCTGAAGACTGGATAGGGTTCCGTTTCGGCGCCCTCTCGATCTTTGAAACCGGTGGTCCGCCTTAGGAAGAAAGAACAACCTGTGTCTTGTCCAGAGACATGTGGGAAACAAACACAAGGATAACGTCGAATGAACGGCCAAAATATCCGCATTCGCCTGAAGGCGTTCGATCACCGGATTCTCGATGCTTCTACGCGCGAGATCGTGTCGACGGCGAAGCGCACCGGTGCAAGCGTCCGGGGCCCCGTTCCGCTTCCGACCCGCATCGAGAAGTTTACGGTCAACCGGTCCCCGCACATCGACAAGAAGAGCCGCGAACAGTTCGAGATGCGCACGCATAAGCGCCTTCTCGACATCGTAGACCCGACCCCGCAGACGGTGGACGCGCTGATGAAGCTCGATCTCGCCGCCGGTGTCGATGTTGAGATCAAGCTCTGAGCTTGCTCGAGCTGAGTTGGAAGGATTGAACCGATGCGTTCAGGTGTGATTGCACAGAAGGTGGGAATGACCCGCGTCTACAACGACGCCGGCGAGCATGTCCCGGTAACGGTACTGCGTATGGACGGCTGCCAGGTCGTTGCCACGCGCACTGTCGAAAAGAATGGCTATACCGCAGTTCAGCTCGGTGCAGGCCAGGCGAAGGTGAAGAACACGTCGAAGGCGATGCGCGGCAACTTTGCTGTCGCTAACGTCGAGCCGAAGGCAAAGCTCGCAGAATTCCGCGTCTCGGAAGACAATCTGCTCGAGATCGGCACCGAGATCAAGGCAGGTCACTTTGCCGCCGGTCAGCTCGTCGATGTGACGGGCACGACGATCGGTAAGGGTTTTGCCGGCGCCATGAAGCGCCACGGTTTCGGCGGTCTGCGCGCCACGCACGGTGTGTCGGTTTCGCACCGCTCGCACGGTTCGACCGGCTCGCGCCAGGATCCGGGCAAGGTTTTCAAGAACAAGAAGATGGCTGGTCACATGGGCCAGACGCGCGTCACGACGCAGAACCTGGAAGTGGTTTCGACCGACGAAGATCGTGGTCTGATCCTGATCAAGGGTGCTGTTCCCGGTTCCAAGGGTGCCTGGATCATCGTGCGCGACGCCGTCAAGTCGGCCGCGAAGTAAGGGAGCCAGATCAATGGAATTGAACGTCAAGACCCTCGAGGGAAAAGACGCCGGGAAGGTTTCCCTTTCGGACGCGATTTTCGGCCTCGAGCCCCGCGAAGACATTCTCGCCCGCGTCATCCGCTGGCAGCTTGCCAAAAAGCAGCAGGGCACGCACAAGGCAAAGGGCCGCGCTGAAGTTTCGCGCACCGGCGCCAAGATGTACAAGCAGAAGGGTACGGGCCGCGCCCGTCACCATTCGGCTCGCGCTCCGCAGTTCCGCGGCGGCGGCAAGGCCCACGGCCCTGTTGTCCGCAGCCACGAGCACGACCTTCCGAAGAAGGTTCGCGCGCTTGGCCTTCGCCACGCCCTTTCGGCCAAGATCAAGGCCGATGACGTCATCGTCATCGACAACCTGGTCGCCGCCGAAGCCAAGACCAAGGCTCTCGCGTCCGTTTTCGAAACGCTCGGCCTGACCAACGCCCTCTTCATCGGCGGCGCAGAGCTTGACGGCAACTTCAAGCTCGCAGCTCAGAACATCCCGAACATCGATGTTCTGCCGATCCAGGGCATCAATGTTTACGACATCGTGCGCCGCGGCAAGCTCGTGCTTTCCAAGGCTGCGGTTGAAGCGCTAGAGGAGCGATTCAAGTGACCGATCTCCGCCACTACGATGTGATCGTCTCCCCGGCGATCACCGAAAAGTCCACGCTGGTCTCCGAGAACAACCAGGTTGTTTTCAATGTCGCCAAGCAGGCGACGAAGCCGGAAATCAAGGCTGCGGTCGAGGCGCTGTTCGGCGTCAAGGTCACGGCCGTCAACACTCTGCTGCGCAAGGGCAAGACCAAGCGGTTCCGCGGTTTTGTCGGCAAGCAGAAGGACGTGAAGAAGGCTGTCGTGACGCTGGCTGAAGGCCAGACGATCGACGTCTCCACCGGTCTCTGAGGAATAAGAAAATGGCATTGAAAACATTCAATCCGACGACCCCGAGCCAGCGTCAGCTGGTCATCGTGGACCGCTCCTCGCTCTACAAGGGCAAGCCGGTCAAGGCGCTGACGGAAGGTCTGAGCAAGAGCGGCGGTCGTAACAACCTCGGCCGCATCACCGCCCGCTTCATCGGCGGCGGTCACAAGCGTACCTACCGTCTGGTCGACTTCAAGCGTCGCAAGTTCGATGTCGAAGGCACGGTCGAGCGTATCGAATACGACCCGAACCGCACGGCTTTCATCGCGCTGGTGAGCTATGCCGACGGCGAACAGGCCTACATCATCGCTCCGCAGCGTCTTGCTGCCGGCGACAAGGTCATCGCTTCGGAAAAGGCCGTCGACGTCAAGCCCGGCAACACCATGCCGCTGCAGTACATCCCGGTCGGCTCTATCATCCACAACGTGGAAATGAAGCCGGGCAAGGGCGGTCAGATCGCCCGTTCCGCCGGTTCCTACGCGCAGCTCGTCGGTCGTGACCAGGGCATGGCGATCCTTCGCCTGAACTCCGGCGAACAGCGTCTGGTCAGCGGCGTCTGCCTCGCTTCGATCGGCGCCGTCTCGAACCCGGACCACGCCAACATCAACGACGGCAAGGCCGGTCGTACCGTTTGGCGCGGCAAGCGTCCGCATAACCGCGGTGTCGTCATGAACCCGGTCGACCATCCGCACGGCGGTGGTGAAGGCCGCACCTCCGGTGGTCGCCATCCGGTGACACCGTGGGGCAAGCCGACCAAGGGCAAGCGCACCCGGTCGAACAAGTCGACCGACAAGATGATCATGCGCTCGCGTCATCAGCGTAAGAAGTAAGAGAGGAAGTCTCCAATGGCTCGTTCAGTATGGAAAGGTCCGTTCGTTGACGGCTATCTTCTCAAGAAGGCTGAGAAGGTTCGTGAAGGCGGACGTGCAGAAGTGATCAAGATCTGGAGCCGTCGCTCCACGATCCTGCCGCAGTTCGTCGGTCTTACCTTCGGCGTCTACAACGGCAGCAAGCATATTCCGGTCAGCGTCAATGAAGACATGGTCGGTCACAAGTTCGGTGAATTCTCTCCGACCCGGACCTACTACGGTCACGGCGCGGACAAGAAGGCAAAGAGGAAGTAACGATGGGCAAGGCAAAAACAGAACGCCGGCTCAAGGACAACGAAGCGCAGGCAGTCGCCCGCACGCTCCGCGTCAGCCCCCAGAAGCTCAATCTGGTTGCTGCGGCCATCCGCGGCAAGAAGGTCGAGCGTGCACTCGCTGAGCTGGAGTTCTCCCGCAAGCGCATCGCGGGCGCCGTCAAGAAGACGCTCGAATCCGCGATCGCCAACGCCGAGAACAACCACGATCTCGACGTCGACGCACTCGTCGTCGCCGAGGCCTATGTCGGCAAGTCGATCGTCATGAAGCGCTTCCACGCTCGTGGCCGCGGTCGCGCGTCGCGTATCGAAAAGCCCTTCGCGCACTTGACGATCGTCGTTCGTGAAGTGCAGGCAGCAGAGGAGGCCGCATAATGGGTCAGAAAATCAATCCGATCGGTTTCCGTCTCGGCATCAACCGTACCTGGGATAGCCGCTGGTTCGCGGACAATGCCGAGTACGGCCAGCTGCTGCACGAAGACCTGAAAATGCGCAAGTTCGTCATGAGCGAACTGAAGCAGGCCGGGATCTCCAAGGTGGTCATCGAGCGTCCGCACAAGAAGTGCCGCGTCACGATCCACTCGGCCCGTCCGGGCCTGATCATCGGCCGCAAGGGCGCCGACATCGACAAGCTCCGCAAGAAGCTGTCGGACATGACCAACTCGGAAACGCACCTCAACATCGTCGAAGTGCGCAAGCCCGAAGTTGATGCGACGCTGGTCGCTCAGTCGATCGCCCAGCAGCTCGAGCGCCGCGTGGCTTTCCGCCGTGCCATGAAGCGCGCCGTTCAGTCCGCGATGCGTCTTGGCGCCGAAGGCATCAAGATCACCTGCGCCGGCCGTCTCGGCGGTGCGGAAATCGCTCGTACGGAATGGTACCGTGAAGGTCGCGTTCCGCTGCACACGCTGCGCGCCGACATCGACTACGGCACGGCAGAAGCAGAAACCGCATTCGGTATCTGCGGCATCAAGGTCTGGATCTTCAAGGGCGAAATCCTTGAGCACGATCCGATGGCTTCCGAACGTCGCGCGCTGGAAGGCGACGCACAGGGTCCGGCAAGCCGCGAACGCGACCGTGGCGATCGTCGCCGCGAACGCGACAACGCGTAATTAGCGCTGGCGAAAGATAAGCTCGGAGAAGTAAGAAAATGTTGCAGCCAAAGCGTACTAAGTACCGCAAGCAGTTCAAGGGCCGCATCAAGGGCGTCGCCAAGGGCGGTTCTGACCTGGCATTCGGCGAATTCGGCCTGAAGGCACAGGAGCCCAACCGCGTCAACGCACGCGAGATCGAAGCGGCCCGCCGCGCGATCACGCGTTACATGAAGCGCGCCGGCCGTGTATGGATCCGCGTGTTCCCGGACGTTCCGGTAACCGCAAAGCCGACCGAAGTCCGCATGGGTAAGGGTAAGGGCTCCGTTGAGTACTGGGCATGCAAGGTCAAGCCCGGTCGTATGATGTTCGAGATCGACGGCGTCAGCGAAGAGATCGCCCGTGAGGCGCTTCGTCTCGGCTCTGCCAAGCTCTCGGTCAAGACGCGCTTCGTACAGCGCATTGCAGAGTAAGGGATTGAGCTCATGAAAGCCTCAGATGTTCGCGCGTTGACCGCCGACCAACTCAAGGACGAGCTTGCCAAGCTGAAGAAGGAGCAGTTCAACCTGCGCTTCCAGAAGGCGACCGGCCAGCTCGAAAAGTCCTCGCGCATCAACGAAGTCCGCAAGGACATCGCCCGCGTCAAAACCATTGCCCGCCAGAAGGCGGCAGAAGTTAAGGCCTAAAGGAAGAAAAATATGCCGAAGCGCATCCTGCAGGGCGTCGTCGTTGGCGACAAGAACGAGAAGACGGTAGTGGTTCGCGTCGAGCGTCGTTTCGCTCACCCGCTGCTCCAGAAGACCGTTCGTCGTTCCAAGAAGTACAAGGCCCACGACGAAAACAACCAGTACAAGATCGGCGATACCGTATCCATCGAGGAATGCGCGCCGATCTCCAAGGACAAGCGCTGGACGGTGATCGCCGCCCAGGGCAAGTAAACAGAATTTTGCGCGAGGCCTTGCGTCTCGCCGAAATATCTGTATGAAGCAGCGTCAGAACGCTCGAATGCCGGGCGTTCTTTTGCTTTGAGCGCACGGAAGGTCCCGTTCGGGAAACCACCCTGGCACGATCGACCCCGCGCTATTCAGCTATTGCCGCGTTCCTACTTGCCTTAACGGCAGGTTGGCCGGCGAACATTTTCATAAGCCGGAGTAGGGGGCCTAGGCCCAACCATTCCGGTAAACCAAGAAGGCGACCTGATATGATTCAGATGCAAACAAACCTCGACGTCGCGGATAATTCCGGCGCACGTCGTGTCATGTGCATCAAGGTGCTGGGCGGCTCGAAGCGCAAGTATGCCTCGATCGGCGACGTCATCGTCGTTTCGATCAAGGAAGCGATCCCGCGCGGCCGCGTGAAGAAGGGTGACGTGATGAAGGCGGTTGTCGTTCGCACCGCCAAGGACATCCGTCGTCCGGATGGCTCGGTCATCCGCTTCGACACCAACGCAGCAGTCCTCATCGACAACAAGAAAGAGCCGATCGGCACCCGTATCTTCGGACCGGTTCCGCGCGAACTTCGCGCCAAGAACCACATGAAGATCATCTCGCTGGCTCCCGAAGTACTGTAAGGAGCGGAAGCGATGCAGAAGATTCGTAAAGGCGACAAGGTCGTCATGCTCGCTGGCAAGGACAAGGGCCGCACCGGCGAAGTCGTTCAGGTCATGCCGAAGGAAGATCGTGCGGTCGTTCGTGGCGTCAACGTCGTAAAGCGCCACCAGCGCCAGACGCAGACCCAGGAAGCCGGCATCATCAACAAGGAAGCCCCGGTTCACCTGTCCAACATTGCAATCGTCGACAAGGACGGCAAGCCGACCCGCGTCGGTTTCAAGGTCGTTGACGGCAAAAAGGTCCGCGTGGCCAAGCGTTCTGGAGAAGTGATCGATGGCTGAGGCAAAGTACGAGCCGCGGCTCAAGAAGGAATATGTCGAGCGCATCCGCAAGGCGATGCAGGAGCAGTTCTCCTACGCCAACGAGATGATGATCCCGAAGCTCGACAAGATCGTGATCAACATGGGTGTCGGCGAAGCGACCGCTGACTCGAAGAAGCCGACGGTAGCTGCCGCCGACCTCGCAGCGATCGCCGGCCAGAAGCCGGTCATCACCCGTGCACGCAACTCTATCGCAGGCTTCAAGGTCCGCGAACAGATGCCGATCGGCGCCAAGGTCACCCTGCGCGGCGCCCGCATGTACGAGTTCCTGGACCGTCTCGTGAACATCGCGCTCCCGCGCGTTCGCGACTTTCGCGGCCTGAACCCGAAGAGCTTTGACGGCCGTGGCAACTTCGCCATGGGCATCAAGGAGCACATTGTGTTCCCTGAGATCAACTACGACAAGGTTGATCAGATGTGGGGCATGGACATCATCGTTTGCACGACGGCGACGACCGACGACGAAGCACGGGCTCTTCTTAAAGAGTTCAGCTTCCCGTTCCGTCAATAACCGTAACGACGAGCGTAGAAAAGGAACCTGACATGGCGAAGACAAGCGCAGTTGAAAAGAACAAGCGCCGCCGTACTACGGTCGCCAACCAGGCCGCTAAGCGGGCTGCGTTGAAGGCGATCATCATGAACCAGGCTCTTCCGATCGAAGAGCGGTTCAAGGCCTCGATCAAGCTGGCATCCCTGCCGCGTGATGGATCGAAGACCCGTATTCGCAACCGTTGCGAAGTTTCGGGGCGTCCGCGCGCATATTACCGCAAACTGCGCATGTCGCGTATTGCGCTGCGTGAACTGGGCAATCTCGGCAAGGTGCCGGGCATCGTCAAGTCGAGCTGGTAAGGAGCAGGTTAGATGACAATGACTGATCCGTTGGGCGATATGCTCACCCGTATCCGTAACGGCGCTTCCCGCCGCAAGTCGTCGGTCTCGACGCCTGCGTCCAAGCTCCGTGCGCGTGTTCTCGATGTCCTGCAGTCCGAAGGCTACATCCGTGGCTATTCCGTTGTCGATTTCGGCAATGGCAAGTCGGAACTCAGCATCGAGCTGAAATATTATGAAGGCGCATCGGTGATCCGCGAGATCGGCCGTGTGTCCAAGCCGGGCCGCCGGGTTTATGTCTCGGTCAAGTCCATTCCGCAGGTCGCGAACGGTCTCGGCATCACCATCCTTTCGACTCCGAAGGGCGTGATGGCCGATCACCAGGCTCGTGAACAGAACGTTGGTGGCGAGGTTCTTTGCTCGGTCTTCTAAGACAGGGCAGGGATCTCCATAGCGAACAGACAGGATTGAAACATGTCTCGTATCGGTAAAAAGCCCGTTCAGGTGCCTGCTGGGATCACGGCTACGGTCGATGGCCAGAAGGTCACTGCAAAGGGCCCGAAGGGCGAGCTGTTTTTCGTTGCTAACGACGAAATCAGCCTCAAGCTCGAAAACAACGCGGTCGTCGTGACGCCCGTGAACCAGACCAAAGATGCACGTTCGAAGTGGGGCATGTCCCGCACGATGATCGAAGGCATCTTCAAGGGCGTCAAGGACGGCTTCGAGCGCAAGCTTGAAATCAACGGCGTCGGTTACCGCGCTGCCCTGCAGGGCAAGAACCTGCAGCTGGCCCTCGGCTTCAGCCATGACGTGATCTATGAGCCGCCGGTCGGCATCACGATCGCTGTGCCGAAGCCGACTGAAATTGTTGTCTCCGGCATCAATAAGCAGCAGGTCGGTCAGGTCGCCGCCGAAATCCGCGAATATCGCGGTCCTGAGCCTTACAAGGGCAAGGGCGTCAAGTACGCTGACGAGCGGATCGTCCGCAAAGAAGGCAAGAAGAAGTAAGGATCACGCGAAATGGCTAGCAGGAAAGAAGCACTTGCACGTCGTGCCAACCGCGTGCGCCGTCATATCAAGTCGGTGGCCAATGGCCGTCCGCGCCTGTCGGTTCATCGCTCCTCGAAGAACATCTATGCCCAGATCATCGATGATGTGGCCGGCAAGACGCTTGCCGCTGCATCGACCCTCGACAAGGATCTGCGCGGTTCTCTGAAGACCGGTGCTGACACCGCAGCAGCTGCCCTCGTCGGCAAGCTCGTTGCAGAGCGCGCTTCGAAGGCGGGCGTCACCGAGGTCGTGTTCGACCGTGGCGCCTTCATCTATCACGGCCGCATCAAGGCGCTTGCCGATGCAGCCCGCGAAGGCGGTCTCACCTTCTGATCAGTTTCCGGCCGGACGCTTTGCGCCGGCCGGATTTTCGCCGGATCGCAAGGCACTCCCCAAGAAGGGGAGGCTGATGCGGTCCACATTTGTTTGCCGATTGCACCCGGAAAAGAAAAAGGAAGAGGACAATGGCACAGGAAAGAAGGCCGCAGCGGGAAGACCGCCAGAGCCGTGAAGAGCGCGATAGCGAATTCGTCGACAAGCTTGTCGCGATCAACCGCGTCGCCAAGGTCGTCAAGGGCGGCCGTCGTTTTGGTTTCGCAGCACTCGTCGTCGTCGGCGACCAGAAGGGCCGCGTCGGCTTCGGTCATGGCAAGGCACGTGAAGTGCCGGAGGCCATCCGCAAGGCAACCGAAGCCGCCAAGCGCGAACTGATCTTCGTACCGCTGCGTGACGGCCGTACGCTGCATCACGACGTTCATGGCCGCCACGGCGCCGGCAAGGTTCTGCTGCGCTCGGCCAAGGTCGGTACCGGCATCATCGCCGGCGGTCCGATGCGCGCCGTTTTCGAAACGCTCGGCATGCACGACGTCGTCGCCAAGTCGACCGGTTCGTCGAACCCTTACAACATGGTTCGCGCCACCTTCGACGCTCTGAAGCACCAGGTTCACCCGAAGGACATCGCAGCTCAGCGCGGCATCAAGTATGCAACGCTGCAGGCTCGTCGTAGCGCCTCCGGCAACGCCTCTGAAGAATAAGAGGAGCTGACCAATGGCCAAGGCTACCAAGAAGGCTGAAGCGAAGACTGTCACGATCGAACAGGTCGGCAGCCCGATTCGCCGTCCGGACGTCCAGCAGCGCACGCTGATCGGTCTCGGACTGAACAAGATGCACCGTCGCCGCACGCTGGAGGATACTCCTTCGGTTCGTGGCATGATCCGTGCTGTCCAGCATCTCGTTCGCGTCGTCGACGAGAAGTGAGACGGAGGAAACGCTCATGAAACTCAATGAAATCAAGGACAACGAAGGTTCGACCCACAGCCGCAAGCGCCTCGGCCGCGGTATCGGCTCGGGCTCGGGCAAGACCGGTGGTCGCGGTGTGAAGGGTCAGAAGTCCCGTTCCGGCGTCGCCATCAACGGCTTCGAAGGCGGCCAGATGCCGATCTATCGTCGCCTGCCGAAGCGCGGCTTCAACAACATCTTCGCTTCCGACTTTGTCGTCGTGTCGCTCGGCCGCATCCAGGCCGCGATCGACGCCGGCAAGCTCGATGCGAAGGCCACCGTTGACGCAGCCTCCCTCAAGGCTGCCGGCGTCATCCGCCGCGCCAAGGACGGCGTCCGCGTTCTCGCCGACGGCGAACTCAAGGCCAAGATCATCATCGTCGTCGCAGGCGCTTCCAAGCCTGCCGTCGAGAAGATCGAAAAGGCCGGCGGCAGCGTGACCCTGCTTTCGGCTCCTGCTGCAGCCGAATAATAATCTGATGATATGTCGCCCGGGGTGCTTCACACCGGGCGATTTTGCTCCCATATGTGGGCCTCACAAAATATTGGCTGGCGCGCCCGCGTCATGCCGATAAGACTGGAAAACAAGGGTGAGGCATGGGGTTGCGCTGCAATCCGTTCCAAGCCCGGTTTTGAATAATTTTCATACTGATTCCGGGACCGGCCTGTCCCCAGAGACGGCCGGAATTGGTAGCGCGGAGAATCGCATGGCTTCTGCAGCGGAACAATTGGCATCCAACCTCAATTTTTCGACCTTTGCCAAAGCCGAGGATTTGAAGAAGCGCCTGTGGTTCACACTGGCAGCTCTCCTCGTCTACAGGCTCGGTACCCATATTCCGCTTCCGGGTCTCAACCCCGAAGCCTATGCCCAGGCTTTCCGCGGCCAGGCAGGCGGCATCCTCGGCCTTTTCAACATGTTTTCGGGCGGCGCCGTCGAGCGCATGGCGATCTTCGCGCTCGGCATCATGCCTTATATCTCCGCCTCGATCATCGTGCAGCTGATGACCTCGGTCGTGCCAGCGCTCGAAAATCTGAAGAAGGAAGGCGAACAGGGTCGTAAGATCATCAACCAGTACACCCGTTACGGCACGGTGATTCTCGGCGCACTGCAGGCCTACGGCATTGCTGCCGGTCTTGAGAGCGGCCAGGGGCTCGTCGTCGATCCGGGCTGGTTCTTCCGCGTTTCCACCGTCCTGACGCTGCTCGGCGGCACGATGTTCCTGATGTGGCTCGGCGAGCAGATCACCTCGCGCGGCATCGGCAACGGCATTTCGCTGATCATCTTCGCCGGCATCGCCGCCGGTCTTCCCACGGCCCTTGCGGGCACGCTCGAACTCGGCCGCACCGGCGCGCTGTCGACGCCGCTCATCCTGCTCGTCATTCTCGTCGCGATCGGCGTCATCGGCGTCATCGTCTTCGTCGAACGTGCGCAGCGCCGGCTGCTGATTCAGTATCCGAAGCGCCAGGTCGGCAACCGTATGTTCCAGGGCGATACCTCGCATCTGCCGCTGAAGCTCAACACCTCGGGCGTCATCCCGGCGATTTTCGCGTCGTCGCTGCTGCTGCTGCCGGCAACGATCGCTGGCTTTGCCAGCACCACCGCAATGCCGACCTGGGCGACGTCGATCGTTGCGGCGCTCGGCCATGGTCAGCCGCTCTACATGGTGCTCTATGCGGCACTGATCGCCTTCTTCGCCTTCTTCTACACCGCCATCGTCTTCAATCCGAAGGACACGGCCGACAATCTGAAGAAGCACGGCGGCTTCATTCCCGGCATCCGCCCGGGTGAGCGCACCGCCGAATACATCGACTACGTGCTGACCCGTATCACGGTCATCGGCGCGATCTATCTCGTCTTCGTCTGCATCCTTCCCGAGATTTTGGTGTCGCAAACCGGCATTCCATTAGCCCTTGGTGGGACTTCGCTTTTGATCGTGGTTAGCGTAACTCTTGATACGGTTGCACAGATCCAGGGTCACCTGATCGCGCAGCAGTACGAAGGCCTGATCAAGAAATCGAAGCTGCGTGGAGGAAAGAGGGGGCGATGAGACTTATCCTTTTGGGGCCGCCGGGCGCGGGTAAGGGAACCCAAGCCCAGCGGATCGTGGAAAAGCACGGCATTCCGCAGCTTTCCACGGGCGATATGCTGCGTGCGGCGGTCAATGCCGGTACGGAAGTCGGCAAGCGGGCGAAGGCGGTCATGGACGCCGGCAAGCTTGTCTCGGATGAGATCGTCATCGCCATCGTTTCCGAGCGAATCGATCAGCCCGATTGCGCCGACGGTTTCATTCTCGATGGCTTTCCGAGGACGTTGGTCCAGGCGGACGCCACCGAGGCGATGCTCAAAGCCAAGGGACTCGACCTTTCGGTGGTTATCGAGTTTCGCGTCGACGACCAGGAACTCGTCCGCCGCGTGGACGGCCGTTACACCTGCGCTCAGTGCGGCACTGTCTATCATGACACGGACAAGGTTCCGGTCGAGGAAGGCGTGTGCGACAAGTGCGGTTCGACTCACTTCAAGCGTCGTCCTGACGACAACGCCGAGACGATGATCAAGCGTCTCGAGGTCTACTACAAGGAAACCTCGCCGCTGATCGGCTACTACTATGCCAAGGGCAAACTCAAGTCCGTCGACGGCATGGCGGAGATCGACCAGGTGACAGCCGAGGTCGAAACCATTCTTTCCAAGCTTTAAGGCTTTGAAAATAAACTTGGCGGAGCGGTTGCTTTTCAGCACTGATTCCGCTAAACACCGCGCCAACTCGCGACATTCCATGCGATCGGCGCGGATTTCCCAGGGAAGTCCGGGTGCGGTCGTTTTGACATGTTGCGGACGTAAATCTGAACGAGCGGTTCCAAAGACCGCATAACGAAGCCCACTTGCCGGATGGCAACTGGAATGCAAGGAGAACAGGCGTGGCACGTATCGCTGGCGTCAACATCCCGACTGCAAAGCGCGTTGTCATCGCGCTGACCTACATTCACGGGATCGGTCCGAAATTCGCACAGGAAATCGTCGAGAAGGTTGGTATCCCGGCCGAACGCCGTGTGCATCAGCTGACGGACGCCGAAGTCCTTCAGATCCGCGAAGCCATCGACCGTGACTATCAGGTCGAGGGTGATCTTCGTCGCGATACCGCGATGAACATCAAGCGCCTGATGGACCTCGGCTGCTACCGCGGTCTGCGTCATCGCCGCGGCCTTCCGGTCCGCGGTCAGCGCACGCACACCAATGCCCGCACCCGCAAGGGTCCGGCAAAGGCAATCGCTGGCAAGAAGAAGTAATTTCCGGGAAACCGGGATGAGGGGGCTGGCGGTCTGCGCCGGCCTCTTTTGAGTTTGGAGCGGGACCATATAGGCGCCGTTCCGGTGTAGCCGCTGGCATTACGGCGGTGAAGAGATCAACGAAAGGAATAGCATGGCTAAGGAAGCCGTCCGCGTTCGCCGTCGCGAGCGCAAGAATATCTCGTCGGGTGTCGCTCACGTCAACTCGACCTTCAACAACACGATGATCACTATCACCGATGCGCAGGGCAATGCGATCGCCTGGTCGTCGGCCGGCGCCAAGGGCTTCAAGGGCTCGCGCAAGTCGACGCCGTTCGCCGCCCAGATCGCTGCCGAAGACTGCGCCAAGAAGGCTCAGGAGCACGGCATGAAGTCGCTGGAAGTCGAAGTCTGCGGTCCGGGTTCGGGTCGTGAATCGGCTCTGCGCGCGCTCCAGGCTGCGGGTTTCATGATCACGTCCATCCGCGACGTGACCCCGATCCCGCACAATGGCTGCCGTCCGCGCAAGAAGCGCCGCGTCTGATCATCGCTATCGTCACCGGTGAGCGCCTCCGCGCTCCCGGTGGTTTTCAAGCTCGGTTGCCACGATTGGATGGTGGCAACGAACGGAAGGCAAACTCATGATTCAGAAGAACTGGCAGGAACTGATCAAGCCGAACAAGGTGGAGTTCTCCTCGAGCTCGCGCACCAGGGCGACGCTCGTTGCCGAACCGCTGGAGCGCGGCTTCGGCCTCACCCTCGGCAACGCGCTGCGTCGCGTTCTGCTCTCCTCGCTGCGCGGTGCCGCCGTCACGGCGGTGCAGATCGACGGCGTGCTGCATGAATTCTCCTCGATTCCGGGCGTCCGCGAAGACGTCACGGACATCGTGCTCAACATCAAGGAAATCGCCATCAAGATGGATGGCGACGACGCAAAGCGCATGGTCGTGCGTAAGCAGGGCCCGGGCGTTGTTACGGCTGGCGACATCCAGACGGTCGGCGATATCGAAATCCTCAACCCCGAGCATGTCATCTGCACGCTCGACGAGGGCGCCGAAATCCGCATGGAATTCACCGTCAACAACGGCAAGGGCTACGTTCCGGCCGAACGCAATCGTGCGGAAGATGCTCCGATCGGTCTCATCCCGGTCGACAGCCTTTATTCGCCGGTCAAGAAGGTGTCCTACAAGGTTGAAAACACCCGCGAAGGACAGGTTCTCGACTACGACAAGCTGAACATGACCATCGAAACCGATGGCTCGATCACCGGCGAAGACGCCGTCGCTTTCGCGGCGCGCATTCTCCAGGATCAGCTTGGCGTCTTCGTCAACTTCGACGAGCCGCAGAAGGAAACCGAAGAGGAAGCAGTCACCGAACTCGCTTTCAACCCGGCTCTCCTGAAGAAGGTGGACGAACTCGAACTGTCGGTCCGTTCGGCAAACTGCCTGAAGAACGACAACATCGTCTACATCGGCGACCTCATTCAGAAGACCGAAGCAGAAATGCTCCGCACACCGAATTTTGGTCGCAAGTCGCTGAACGAAATCAAGGAAGTTCTCGCTTCCATGGGCCTGCACCTCGGCATGGAAGTGCCGGCATGGCCGCCCGAGAACATCGAAGATCTCGCCAAGCGTTACGAAGACCAGTATTGAGAAAACAAAAGGCAGGCTCTTTCGACTGCCTTTCCCCGTCAAACAGCAGGCCGATCGCCTGCATGTGCCAGGAAACGGCAGGCCCACTTAGTGTAAGGGCACCTGCATTAAAGGAGAATAGCAATGCGCCATGGTAAAGCCGGCCGCAAGCTGAATAGAACTGCAAGCCACCGCAAGGCGATGTTCGCCAACATGGCGGCTTCGCTGATTACCCACGAGCAGATCGTCACGACCCTGCCGAAGGCCAAGGAAATCCGCCCGATCGTCGAGAAGCTCGTCACGCTCGGCAAGCGCGGCGACCTGCACGCTCGCCGTCAGGCGATCTCGCAGATCCGCGACGCTGCCGTCGTTTCGAAGCTGTTCGACACGATCGCAACGCGTTACGCCACCCGCAACGGCGGCTACCTGCGCATCATGAAGGCCGGCTTCCGCCAGGGCGACAATGCCGCCATGGCCGTTGTCGAATTCGTTGATCGCGACACCTATGCCAAGGGTGCAGCCGACAAGGCCCGCGTCGCTGCCGAAGAACAGGCCGTCGCTGCCTAAGATTTTCCGATTTCGGAAAGCTGGAAAGCCGGGCCTTGCGCCCGGCTTTTTCGTTTGTGCTGGCATTTTTGATGAGTGAGTAGCGCCATGATCGACCACATAACCGTCGCGGTGGGTGATTTGTCGAGGAGCAAGCTCTTCTACGAAAAAGCGTTCTTACCCATGGGTTACAAGCTTACCTTCGTTAAGGAGAACGTCTTCTGGGCCTTCGATATCGGCAATGGCTGCCTGTTCGAGATCCAGTAGGCGGATAGCCCGCCGCCTCTGACCGGATTCACGTCGCGTTCAGGGCGCGCAGCAAGGCCGAGGTCGATGCCTTCCATCACGCATTTCGACTGACGACCGCCGGAGCCCTACTGCTTGGGCGGGTCTTCTCGCCTTGGAATATAGTAGCTTACGCGATCGGGATAGCTGCGGCCTATGCTTTTGATCCCGCACATAGGCCATCTTCGCCCGATCGGCGTTAAACCGATTGTCGCGAAGCTGGTGAGCCCACGGGCCGGCCGCGCGGCCGTCCTTGTGCTTTCTTCCGGCTGCGGGCGATCGGCCGCCAGGAGCGGTAGAGGATAAGGGCGATGATAAGCCCGACATAGATATATTGCTCGAGATCGAGGATCTTGGTCGAAAGGGCAAAATGCAGCGCTCCGCTGGCGGCGATGATGTAGACCAGGCGGTGCAGCCAGTTCCAGTTCGCGCCGAGACGACGGATCGAGAAGTTATTGGATGTCACCGCCAGGGGAATAAGCATCGCCAGGGCCGCCATGCCGAACATGATGAAAGGGCGCTTCAGCACGTCGTTGATGACGGCTTGGATATCCATCGCCTGGTCGAGCACCATGTAGACGGTGAAGTGCATCAGCGCGTAGTAGAAGGTCAAAAGGCCGAGCGCGCGGCGGTAGCGCAGATAGTTCCAGCCGAACAGCTCGCGGGCCGGCGAGACGGCAAGGGTCGCGATCAGGAAGCGGATCGTCCAGATGCCGAGGAAGAGCTCGAAGGTCTTGACCGGGTCGGCGCCGAGCTGATCGGTCGCGCCAAGATAGAAGGTCCAGGCGGCCGGCACGAGCCCCACCGCGTAAAGCAGCCAGACGGAGGCGGGTTGCCAACGTTTCGGGATGGCGAGCGACAATTCTGCCATCAGAAATTCGCCTTCAGGTCCATGCCGGCATAAAGGCTCGCCACCTCGTCGGCATAGCCGTTGAAGGGCAGGGTGGGGCGGCGGCTCGCGCCGAAGAAGCCGCTTTCGCCGATGCGCCGCTCGCTCGCCTGGCTCCAGCGCGGATGGTCGACGGCAGGGTTGACGTTGGCGTAGAAGCCGTATTCCTGCGGATTGGTCACCTGCCAGGTATTCTTCGGCTGCTGGTCGGTGAGGGTGATCCTGACGATCGACTTGATGCCCTTGAAGCCGTATTTCCATGGCACGACGAGGCGGATCGGCGCGCCGTTCTGGTTCGGCAGCGTTTCGCCATAGAGGCCGACGGCAAGCAGCGTCAGCGGGTGACGCGCTTCGTCGAGCCGCAGGCCTTCGACATAGGGCCAGTCGAGTGACTGGAAGAAACCCTTCTGTCCCGGCATCTCCTCCGGCCGCACGACGGTTTCGAAGGCGACGTATTTGGCGCTGCCGAGCGGCTCCACCTTGTCGAGCAGCGATGCCAGCGGAAAGCCGTCCCAAGGAATGACCATCGACCAGGCCTCGACGCAGCGCATCCGATAGGTGCGTTCCTCGATCGGGAATTCCTTCATCAGCGCCTCGAGGTCGAAGGTGCCTGGTTTGTTGACCATGCCGTCGACCTTGACCGTCCAGGGCAGCGGCTTGAAATCGCCGGAATTCGCGGCGGGATCGCCCTTGTCGAGGCCGAACTCATAAAAATTATTGTAGGTGGTGACGTCCTTGAGCGGCGTCGGCTTCTCGTCGACCTTATACTTGCTCTCGACGGCCGAAAGGGCGGCCGCACTCGCCTTGCCGGCGCCATACAGCGCCATGGCGCCGAGCGTTGCAGCACCGAGGAATTCCCGGCGGCGCATATAGATCTGGCGCGGCGTGATCTCCGATGACGCGATCTTCGGGGGGCGATAGCTTGGCATGTCGAAACCTCCAGGGCGGATTTCTTGAATATAGTTCGTAAACGAACCGCCCGCATGTTCGGATTAGCTATGCCTCGAATCTCGACGACGGGAAGCCAATTTTTTGTGTTCGGCTGTGATGGAATAGGCTGTAACCAAACCTCGCGCCGAACCGTATATCATCGATGGCGCTCAAGGTGCTCCCTCCGCAGCGTACCGGATTTGACCTTGCCGGTAGTGACAGCCCCTGTCGATTGGATTAGGACAATTGCAAAAGGCAGCGTTCGCCCGGCCCGCAGGCTTCATGCCGCTTCGCTTCGCCTGATGATTTCCGACACGTCGAGGAAGACACCGATGCCAGCTTACCGTTCCAGAACCACGAACTCACGGCCGCAACATGGCAGGCGCGCGCGGCCTTTGGCGCGCCACGGGCATGAAGGATTCGGATTTCGGCAAGCCGATCATCGCGGTGGTGAATTCCTTCACCCAGTTCGTGCCCGGCCACGTGCACCTGAAGGATCTCGGCCAGCTCGTCGCCCGCGAAATCGAGGCGGCCGGCGGTGTCGCCAAGGAATTCAACACGATCGCTGTCGACGACGGCATCGCCATGGGCCATGACGGCATGCTCTATTCGCTGCCGTCCCGCGAGCTGATCGCCGACAGCGTCGAATATATGGTCAATGCCCATTGCGCCGATGCCATGGTCTGCATTTCCAACTGCGACAAGATCACCCCCGGCATGCTGATGGCGTCGTTGCGCCTCAATATCCCCACCGTCTTCGTCTCCGGCGGTCCGATGGAAGCGGGCAAGGTCGTGCTGCACGGCAAGACCCACGCGCTCGATCTGGTCGATGCCATGGTGGCCGCAGCCGACGACAAGATCAGCGACGAGGACGTCCAGACCATCGAGCGCTCGGCCTGTCCGACCTGCGGTTCCTGCTCCGGCATGTTCACCGCCAATTCGATGAATTGCCTGACGGAAGCGCTCGGCCTGTCGCTGCCCGGCAACGGTTCGACGCTTGCCACCCATGCCGACCGCAAGCGGCTTTTCGTCGAGGCCGGCCATCTGATCGTCGATCTCGCCCGCCGTTATTACGAGCAGGACGACGTTACGGCGCTGCCGCGCACCATCGCCTCCAAGCAGGCCTTCGAGAATGCCATGGCGCTCGACATCGCCATGGGCGGTTCGACCAATACGGTCCTGCACATCCTTGCCGCCGCCCATGAAGGCGAGATCGATTTCACCATGACCGATATCGATGCGCTGTCGCGCCGCGTGCCCTGCCTGTCGAAGGTCGCGCCGGCCAAGAGCGACGTGCATATGGAAGACGTCCACCGCGCCGGCGGCATCATGTCGATCCTCGGAGAGCTCGACAAGGGCGGGCTGCTGAACCGCGATTGCCCGACCGTCCACGCCGAGACGCTGGGCGACGCCATCGACCGCTGGGACATCACCCGCACCAACAGCGACACCGTCCGTAATTTCTATCGCGCCGCTCCCGGCGGCATCCCCACCCAGGTCGCCTTCAGCCAGGAGGCACGCTGGGACGATCTCGACACGGATCGCCAGAACGGCGTCATCCGCTCGGTCGAACATCCCTTCTCGAAAGATGGCGGCCTTGCCGTGCTCAAGGGCAACCTCGCGGTCGACGGCTGCATCGTCAAGACCGCCGGCGTCGATGAATCGATCCTGAAATTCTCCGGTCCGGCACGGGTCTTCGAAAGTCAGGATGCATCGGTCAAGGCGATCCTCGCCAATGAGATCAAGGCCGGCGATGTCGTCGTCATCCGCTATGAAGGCCCGAAGGGCGGCCCCGGCATGCAGGAAATGCTCTATCCGACGAGCTATCTGAAGTCGAAGGGCCTCGGCAAGGCCTGTGCGCTGATCACCGATGGCCGCTTCTCCGGCGGCACATCAGGCCTCTCGATCGGCCATGTCTCGCCGGAAGCGGCCAATGGCGGCACGATCGGCCTGGTGCGCGAAGGCGACATGATCGACATCGACATCCCGAACCGCACCATCAGTCTGCGCGTCAGCGAAACTGAACTCGCCGCCCGCCGCGCCGAGCAGGATGGCAAGGGCTGGCATCCCACAGAAGTCCGCAAGCGCAACGTCACCACGGCGCTGAAGGCCTACGCCGCTTTCGCAACGAGCGCCGATCGCGGAGCTGTGCGCGATCTGAACGCCCGCTAATTGCTCGAATCTATCAACTGCTCTGTCGACCGGTCGCTTTCAAAGCGGCCGGTTGATGTTTTTATAGGTCTCGCCGAGCTGCTTCAGCCGCTCCTCATAGGCGGCCTTGAGGCAGGCGGCATCGGCCCCGCATTCCTGCCGTTTCTTCAGCCAGGCCGTCTGTTCGTCCTGCAATGTCCCACGTGAGCCCATGGCCAGCAGGCCGGAGAGCAGCTCGAAGGTCGTCGCCATCTTCACGTCGGCATCGTTGAGGGCGCGGCTGTCGCAGATTGTCTTTTCATCCGGCTTCAATTCTTTCGCATCGCAGTCGAAGCTTGCCGCCTGCGCCATTTCCGACGCGAAGATTGCAGCTGCAAAACCAAGGGCTACCGTCATCGCTCTCGTTGTCATCATTCAAAGTCTCCTTGCCGCCGATCAGACCAGCTTGCGCACTGCCAGAGCCAGGAAGATGATGCAGGCAAGCCAGACGACAAGGATGAAGATCAGGCCGCTCCGGCCGGAAGGGCGTTCGATGCGTCTTGCGGCTTCCTCGCGAAGCTCGTGCATCAAGTCGGGCGGAACAAGCCGCGTCGCCAGCAGGATGCCGAGCGGTACGATGACGAGATCGTCGAGATAGCCGAGCACGGGAACGAAATCCGGGATGAGATCGATCGGCGACAGGGCATAGGCCGCGACGGCGCCCGCCACGGCTTTTGCGTACCAGGGCACCCTGGCATCGCGCGCAGCAAGCCACAGGGCGACGATGTCACGCTTCAGTGACTTCGCCCAGATTTTGGCTTTTGATATCAGTTGCATGGCCGGTCTTCCTGAATCGAATTCGCAAAGGCCTCAAGCAAAATCTCCTGAAGCCCGACTGCCTTATTCTTCCATGCTTCCGCCCTCTTTCCTTTCTAGCGTCGGGCCGCAGAACAGGATGATTTTAGGCCAGTTCGACCTGAAATCTGAATGCTGTTCGCATTAAATAGTTAGAGCACGATGTCGTCCGAAAACCGCTCACACTTTTCGGCATCATGCTCTAAAACGATCCACAAGAGGATTTAAAAGGGATACCCATGCAAGGCCTGTTCAAGCGCGCCTCCGTCTCGCTACTCGCTCTTATGCTCGCTCTGCCGGCTGCGGCCAATGCGCAGACCGCAAAGACCGTGCCCGAGAGCCAGATGCAGATGCAGCTCTCTTTCGCGCCGCTCGTCAAACAGACGTCGGGCGCCGTCGTCAATGTCTATGCGGAAAAGACCGTCCGGCGGCAGTCGCCTTTTGCCGGCGACCCCTTCTTCGAGCAGTTCTTCGGCCAGCAGATGCCGAATCGCTCGGAGAAGCAGTCCTCGCTCGGTTCCGGCGTCATCGTCGAGGCAAACGGCACTGTTGTGACCAACAATCACGTTGTCGAAGGCGCCGACGACATCAAGGTTGCGCTGCCTGATGGACGCGAATTCCCCTGCAAGGTGGTGCTGCGGGACGATCGTGTCGATCTTGCCGTGCTGAAGATCGACACCAAGGAAAGTTTCCCGACATTGCCGATCGGCAATTCCGATGCGGTCGAGGTCGGCGATCTCGTGCTGGCGATCGGCAATCCTTTCGGCGTGGGCCAGACGGTGACGAGCGGTATCGTCTCCGCACTTGCCCGCAACCAGGTGGTCAGGAACGAGTTCGGCTTTTTCATCCAGACCGACGCCTCGATCAATCCCGGCAATTCCGGCGGAGCCTTGATGAATATGAAAGGCGAGCTGATCGGCATCAACACGGCGATCTTCTCGCGCGGTGGCGGCTCGAACGGCATCGGCTTCGCCATCCCTGCCAATCTGGTCAAGGTCTTCCTCGCCTCGGCCGATGCCGGCGTCAAATCCTTCGAGCGGCCCTATGTCGGCGCGAGCTTCGATGCCGTGACTTCCGAAGTCGCTGAGGCGCTGGGGCTGAACAAGGTTCGCGGCGCGCTCGTCGTCAAGGTTTCGGAAGGCGGCCCGGCCGCCAAGGCCGGGCTGAAAGCCGGCGAAATCGTCACCGCTGTCGACGGTATTTCTGTCGAACATCCGGATGCGCTGCTTTACCGGCTGACGACGGCCGGTCTCGGCAAGTCGGTCAAACTCACTGTCGTCGAGAACGGCCGCGAGGCGCAACTGCCGCTGACGCTCGATCGCGCCCCGGAAACCTCGCCGCGAGATCAGCGCACGATCGGCGGGCGCACCCCCTTTAGCGGCGCCGTCGTTGAGAACCTGTCGCCGCGTGTCGCCGACGAACTGCGCATGCCGCCGGAATCGGCAGGCGTCGTCGTATCCGACGTGAAGGAGGATTCGCCCGCCGCCCGTCTCGGTTTCGAGCCGAAGGATATCATCATTTCGATCAACGGGACCGACGTGAAGACCACCAGCGAGCTTTCCGAAATCGCCGAGAGCGACCCCGGCCTCTGGCGGGTGGAGATCGAGCGCGACGGTCAGCGCATCCGGCAATTCTTCCGATGAGCAACGATCTCTTCGCGCCGCGCGTTCCGGAAGAGGTGGCCGCCAAGCGACCGCTTGCCGACCGGTTGCGGCCGAAGACGCTTGCCGACGTCACCGGTCAGGAACATCTGACCGGTGAAGATGGTGTGCTGAAGCGAATGATCGAGAGCGGTTCGCTCGGCTCGATGATCTTCTGGGGTCCGCCCGGCACAGGCAAGACGACGGTGGCGCGGCTGTTGTCCGGCGAGGCGGGGCTGGCCTTCGAGCAGATCTCGGCGATCTTTTCCGGCGTCGCCGATCTGAAGAAGGTGTTCGAGACCGCCCGCCTGCGCCGAATGGACGGTCGCCAGACGCTGCTCTTCGTCGACGAGATCCATCGTTTCAACCGCGCCCAGCAGGACAGCTTCCTGCCTGTCATGGAGGATGGTACCGTCATCCTCGTCGGCGCCACCACCGAAAACCCGTCCTTCGAGCTCAATGCCGCTCTTTTGTCGCGCGCCCGCGTGCTGACCTTCAAGTCGCATGACGAGGAAAGTCTGGAGGAATTGCTGAAGCGCGCCGAGGCGATCGAGCAGAAGCCGCTGCCGCTGAAGGAGGAAGCGCGCGCCAGCCTGATCCGCATGGCCGACGGCGACGGCCGCGCGGTGCTGACCCTCGCCGAGGAAGTCTGGCGCGCGGCGCGCGAAGGCGAGACCTTCGATACCGAAGGCCTGACGCGCATCGTTCAGCGCCGCGCTCCGGTCTATGACAAGGCGCAGGACGGCCACTACAATCTGATCTCGGCACTGCATAAATCCGTGCGCGGCTCGGACCCCGACGCCGCCCTCTATTATCTCGCGCGCATGTTCGATGCCGGCGAGGATCCGCTCTATCTCGGCCGGCGGCTGGTGCGCATGGCGGTGGAGGATATCGGTCTTGCCGATCCGCAGGCGCTGGTGATCTGCAATGCCGCCAAGGATGCCTATGAGTATCTCGGTTCGCCGGAAGGGGAGCTGGCGCTGGCCCAGGCTTGCGTCTATCTCGCCACCGCGCCGAAATCCAATGCCGTCTACACGGCTTTCAAGGCCGCAAGCCAGGCCGCCAAGCAGAACGGCTCGCTGCTGCCGCCGAAGCACATCCTCAATGCGCCGACCAAGCTGATGAAGGGCGAGGGTTATGGCGAGGGCTACCGATACGACCATGACGAGCCGGACGCCTTTTCCGGCCAGGACTATTTTCCGGAGAAAATGGGCCGCCAGACCTTCTACGATCCGCCGGAACGCGGTTTCGAACGCGACATCCGCAAGCGGCTGGAATGGTGGGCGAAGCTTCGCAAGGAGCGCAATCCGCGCTGAGCCGTCTCAACGTCAGGAGGGCCGCGGCGTCTTCTGATTGGCTGGCGCGGCGATCACCTTGACGGCGGATTCCGCCAGCCCGTGATGACCTTCCATGTCGACGACGACATGCCAGTGGCCGCTTTCCGGAACGGCGAGCTTGACCGGCGATTTGCGCGCCACGCCGCCGACATATTTGAAATCGAGAACCTCGGTGAAGCGCTGGAAATTCGGCGCCGTCATCAGCCGCACATTGTTCACCGCATTCAACGACACCTCGACGATCGTTCCGGCGCGTTGTTCCCTGAGATCGTAATGGGTGAAGCGGAAATTCGGTTTCGGCATCGGTCTCGTGCTGTCTGAAGTCTCTGCGCCGAGATTTTACCAGCAAGCCAGTTAAAGAAAAGTTGGGATCGACCGTTCGGCCAGTCTGCGTTTTGCCGGCGCGGAACCGCGCGTGGAAAGGCTCAGAGCGCGGCGTAGACGATGTAAACTTCGACGCAGGCGAGCAGAACGCTGAAGACGATCAGCACCCAGGCGGTGAGCTTTTCACGCATCTGCCGGCCGCCGCGCCTGATCCTGCGTGGGCGGAGAGGGTGGAAGGCGGAGATATTTCGCATGGCATTTGACCTTTGCAGTGATGGCGAGAGTCTACTGCCGGCCGCGATAGGAAATCCATTCGGGGCGAGGGGCGAAAATATAGAAATGGCATAAAGGCGGTTGGCAGAAATTTCGAAACAAAGTGTCGGAAAATGATCGCCACTGCCGTCCTTGCGGTATCGATGCAAACAGGGAGCAAGGAACATGTCGAAGATGAGGCTGATATCGATGATCGCAACCGCGGCCGCATTCCTGGCCGCGCCCTATATGGCAGGCGCCGGCGCGCCTTCTATCGAAGACAAGGCAGCAGCACCGATCATCAGGAAGGGAAGCGTGCCGGTCAACGGCATCGATTATTATTATGAGATCCGCGGCGAGGGCGAACCGCTGCTGCTGCTGCACGGCGGCCTCGGCCAGATCGAGATGTTTACGCCTGTCATGCCTGTTTTCACCGATCACCGGCAGGTGATCGCCGTCGATCTCCAGGGCCATGGTCGCACGCCGCTCGGCAATCGGCCGATCGAGCTTCCGGATATCGGCGCCGATCTCGCGATCCTGGTGAAGCAGCTCGGCTACGACAAGGTCGACGTCTTCGGCTATTCCTTCGGTGGCGGGGTGGCGCTGAATATGGCAGCCAATGCGCCCGATCGCGTCCGCCGGCTGGTGATCCTCTCGGCGCCCTATGCGCAGAACGGCTTCTTCCCGGAGATGCTGCCGCAGCAGGCGGCCGTCGGCGCCGGTATGGCCGAGATGATGAAGGACACGCCGATGTTCCTCTCCTACAAGGCGGTGGCGCCCGACGTTTCCGAATTTCCGAAGCTGCTCGACGCCATGGGGGCGCTGATGCGCAAACCCATCGATTATAGCGATGCTGTCGCCAAGCTCACCATGCCTGTCATGCTGATCTACGGCGATGCCGACATGATACGTCCAGAGCACATGATCGACTTCTATCACAAGCTCGGCGGCGGTCTGCGCGACGCGGGCTGGATGCGGGAGAACATGTCGCAGAACCGGCTGGCGATCCTGCCCGATCTCACCCACTACGAGACCTTCGCCTCGCCCCTAATGGCGACCGTGGCGATGACCTTCCTCGACGGCGGCGGCAAGGCGCCGAACTGGGCCGAGCAGGTCGGAAAATAGGCGAGGCGGCCGCCCCCGCCGTCTTTCCCGCCGCCATAACAGCACCGCCGCCACACTTCCGAGACCGGAAATATGGCGGCGGCCCTCATGTCTCTCTTCAGGCTGCGCTTGTTGCGTCGCTGGGAAAATCCGTCGAGAGAGCGAGCTCCCGCCAGGCGGCCAGTTCCTTTTCGACGCTCGCATGCTGCGCCTCGATCATAGCCACCGTATCGCTTCCGAACGGCATGCGCAGCGGCGGGTTGGCCGAGTTGACCATCGTCATGATGCCGGCAGCGAGCTTGGCAGGATTGCCGGGCTGCGCATGGTTGGCGTCGGCGGCGAAATTGCGCATGTTGCCGGCCGGCGTGCCTTCGTAGTCGGCAATGGAGGCCGGGCTTACCGCCAGCGACGTGTCGGAAAGAAAGTCCGTCCGGAAGAAGCCGGGTTCGATGATCGTCACCTTGATGCCGAAGGGTTCGAGTTCGGCGGCCATCGATTCCGACAGCCCCTCGACGGCGAATTTCGTCGAGCCGTAGACACCCCAGCCGGGATAGCCGAAATAACCGCCGATCGATGAAAAGTTCAGGACATGGCCGGAGCGCTGGCGGCGCATATAGGGCAGTACGGCGCGTGTCACCTTCAGGAGACCAAAGACGTTCGTGGCATAGAGTTTTTCGATCTCTTCGGCCGTGGCCTCCTCGACAGCGCCGAGCAGCCCGTAGCCGGCATTGTTGGCGAGAACATCGATGCGGCCGAAGCGGGCGATGCCGGCAGCCGCAGCCTCTTTCGCCTGCGCCTCATTGGTTACGTCGAGGGCGACGGCAATGAGGTTCGGATGATCGCCGAACAGCTCGGTCACCGTCTTGGGGTTGCGGGCGGTGGCGATGACGCCATCGCCGGCTGCCAGCGCTTCCTTGGTCATCAGCGCGCCGAAGCCGCGGGATGCACCAGTGATGAACCAGATTTTCATGACGAATTCCTCTTGGATTGTTCGACTGTATGGGCGCCAGCATCTCTGTGCTGACGGGATGAATTTGACCGAAAATCTGCTGATGTATAAGATTTGTTATTCTCGAAACTATGATGATTGAAATTCAGCAATGCGCGCGACCGAACTCTCCGAACTTGCGGCCTTCGCGGCGGTGGCGCGGCACAAGAGCTTCCGCAAGGCGGGGGAGGAGCGGGGCGTCACTGCCTCTGCCGTCAGCCATGCCGTGCTCAATCTCGAGGAGCGGATCGGCATCCGTCTGCTCAACCGCACGACACGCAGCGTGTCGTTGACCGAAGCCGGCGAACTCCTGATCTCCCATCTCGATCCGGCCTTCGGGGAAATGGCGGCGGCGCTCGATGCGCTGAACCGTTACCGCGACACGCCCTTCGGCAAGGTGAGGATCAACGTGCCGAATTCGATCGGTCCCTTCGTCATCGGCCGCATCATTGCCCCGTTGCTCCAGCGCAATCCGAATTTGCAGCTGGAGATCAACGCGACCGACAGGCTGGTCGATATCGTCAAGGAGGGTTTCGATGCAGGCATCCGTTTCGGCGAGCGCGTCACCGAGGGCATGATCGCGCTACGCATCAAGCCCCGGATCCGCTTGGTCGTGGTCGGTTCGCCCGCCTATTTCGAGAGCCGGCCGAAACCGACGACGCCCCACGAACTCAAGGGCCATCTCTGCATCCAGAACATGTTTCCATCAGGTGCGCGTTATGCCTGGGAATTCGAGAAGGACGGCCAGACGGTGAGCTTTCAGCCGACCGGACCGCTGTCGCTCGACGATCACGAACTGATGATGCAGGCAGCGCTCGGCGGCGTAGGTCTTGCCTATATCTGGGAGCCCCGTGTCGAAAAAGCCGTTGCCGGCGGCGAGCTGATCCAGGTGCTTGACGACTGGTGCCAGCCGGAGGAACCGCTCTATCTCTACTATCCGAGCCGCCGCCACATGTCGGCGGGTTTCAGGGCGGTCATCGACGCGATCAGGGCGGAGTAAAGACGCTCAATTCCTATCCGCGCATGCTGGCGATCGTCTGAAGCGCCTCAAAATAAATCGTCAGGTCGCGGGCAGCATCCTCCGGCAGCTCTGCCGCACGGAATACCTTGCCTCCCCTCGCCTCGATGCCCCCGTCGATCATCAGGTTATCGGCCATGCCGTGATTTTCGATCGCGATGCCATCCGGTCCGCGCGGGCGTCCGCTCGCGACATCGATCTCCAGCCCCGCATACCAGATCGAACGAACACGCAGGCCATAGTCGTCGGGGTGGTTGGTATAGGCGAACACCGATTTTCCGAGCGCGAGCATGAAGCCGATCTCGTAGACCGTGCCCGGGTCGGCGCTGACGCCCCGAAAGGGCGTGATGTTGGCAAGGCAGATATCGGCCCGGCGCATGGCGTCGTCGTTGCGTGCGTAGATCTCTGCGGCCGTCCGCTTCACCGGCGTCTGGTTTTCGTCGCTGCCGGGACCGGTCGGTTCGAAACCGAACTGGCGCGCCAATCGGCGTTTTTCGGCCATGATGGGCATGGCATCGGGAAGAAAGACTTCCGGGCCGGCAAGGTAAATGGTGGTCATCGGTATCCCTTCCTATGCGAGCCGGAGCGCCGGGGCTGGGGGACCCATTTCTGACGGAAGCCTGTCGCATGGCAAGCCGTGCCGGCAGGGATTGTCGACTTTTTTTGACACGACAGCCCGATGAGCCCGCACGAGATGGCTACTGCTGCTCGCACCGCGCTGTATCGGCCTGGTGCGGGCTGGCTCAGGCTGGGCATCGGCGGCATGAAAAAGCGGAAGGTTGCGCTTGCCCCCTTTTGACTCCGCTGGACGAAGCGGCCAAAGATACCGCCATCACCAGCATCATCGGGAGAGGTTGATGAAGGGTCGGATTGTGCCAAATCGAAGAACGCCAAAGCGGCTCAAATATCTGTTTCCCGCTTTGGCCACGCTGATGCTATCGGCTTCGGCAGCGTTCGGGCAGGACGTCGGACCGCAAAGCCAGGCCTCGCGCGAGCAGGTCGAAAAACTCGTCGGCCTCTGGAAGGATCACTTTGCCGGCGCCGATAGCCTGCAGCAGCGCCGCACCGCCTTCAAGTCGATGATGGAGACGACGCCGGGGCCGACACGCATCCAGCTTCGGCAGGTCGATGCGGACGGCATCGATGCGGAACTGATGTGGCCCGCCCGCCTTCATCACCCGATCGGTGAAAGGGTGATCCTCTATATTCATGGCGGCGGCTTCTCCAGCGGCTCCATCCGCACGCACAGCCTGCTTGCCGGCTCGCTCGCCAAGGCCGCGTCCAGCGATGTTCTTCTCATCGATTATCGGCTGACGCCCGAATATACCTATCCCGCGCAGATCAACGACGCGCTGACGGCCTATCGCTGGCTTCTCGACAATGGCTATCGCAACGACAACATTGTCGTGGCGGGAGACGGCGCCGGCGGCAATATCGCGATCGAGACCATGCTGCGGCAGATGCAGGTCGGAAAGGCGCTGCCGGCGGCCGTCATTGCGCTCAGCCCCATCACCGATCTTGCCGCGACGGGCGGATCGATGACATCGAATGCCGAAAGCGATCCGCTGGTCGGCAAAGACTGGATCGAGACTTTGCGCAAGGCGTATCTCGGCCGAAAGTCTCCGACCGATCCCCAGGCATCGCCGCTATATGCCGACCTGACGGGCTTTCCGCCGCTGCTGCTGCAGGTCGGTTCCGGCGAAGTCCTGCTTGATGATACGCTGCGGCTCGCCGACAAGGCGCGCCAGGCGGGCGTCGACGTCACGACCGAGGTCTGGCCGGGCATGCCGCACCAGTGGCAGTTGTTTCCCTCGCTGCTCGACGATGCCGATCGGGCGAGCCAGAATATCGCCGAGTTTGCGATCCGGCACTTTGCCGACAAACCGCAGGAGTAGGCGCCTACGCCGTCATTGCGATGTGCCGCGCGATGGGGAAGGCGCAAGGGGCCTCTCGACCTCCCGGCCGACGCTGAGCGCCTTGCGCACATTCGGCTCCAGCCGTTCGATATAGGCGTGGTCGGGTGCGGCACCCAGCGCATCCAGCATTTTCGAGAAGAAGCACCGGGCCGCCGCCGCGGCCGTGACGTCGAAGACCTCGGCATCGCTCAGCCCGTGTTTCTTCAGCCCGTCTATATCCTGCTGCGTCACCGACGTCGCGTCGCGCGCCACCTTGGCGGCGAAGGCCATGATCGCCCGTTCGCCGGCATCGATCGGCGCCTTCTCGGTCTCGTTGACGACAGCCGTCAGCCCGTCGCTGGTAAACCCCTCGCGCAGCAGCACGGAACCGTGCGCCAGCATGCAATAAGAGGATTTCAGCTCCTTGGCCGCCGCCAGCGTCACCAGTTCATAGCGCCTGAGGCTCATATGGCCGCGAATGCTCGAAAGCAGCGCCGCCCAGCACTCCATCACCTCCGGCCTGTGGCCGAAGGCACGATACATGTTCGGCAGATAACCATAATTCGCCTCGGCCGACGCATACATCGACGTCGTCTTCTCGCTGGCGGATGCGTTGGGGGTGTGAATGAAAGCCATGGCATGGTCCTCCTCTATTGCGAGAAGGATAGGGTAGATATGCCGGACAGCAATCCTGCGCCGTCACTTCGAGCGCGAGCCGTCAGCCCTGCTTAAGAGACCTGAGTGATCGCGCAATCATTGTTCGCCGGAACGTCGCCATGTCTCTTGATCGGAAGGGAAACGGTGAACGTCGATCCACACCCTCTTGCGCTTTGCACCTCTATCGAGCCCTGGTGCAGCTCGACGATCTGCTTCACCAGGTTGAGGCCGATACCGGTTCCGGCAATCCCGGTCGAAGTGCGGGCGCGGAAATAGCGCTGGAACAGCCGGGGCACGTCTTCGGCATCGATCCCCACCCCGTCGTCGCTGACCGAAACCTTGACGTTGCCGGTCTCCTCCCATGCCGCAATGCGAATTTCGGAAGTTCCGGGTGCGTATTTGACGGCATTGGAGAGCAGATTGGTGAAGACCTGGGTCAAGCTGCGGGGATCGGCATCGATGAACTCAGGCAGCCCGTCTACGTCAAGCACGAAGCTGTGCGTCTTCGAGATCGACGACTGCCGCTCGCAGCAGCTTCGGATCAATGATCTGAGCGCGCAGGCGCCGTAACTGATATCGATCGTGCCGGTATCGAGGCGTCCGGCCGACAGGATACTCTCCATGAGATCGACGATCCGGTGTACCGATGCGCGGATCTGATCGACCTTCTCGCTGAGGAAACCGGGCTCGACCGCGCCTCCTTTTCGCAGAAGCCGCTGGGCGGCAGCGTCGATGATTGCGAGTGGGGTGCGGAACTCATGCGATGCCATCGCCACGAACTGCCGCTGCAATTCGTTGATGTTTCGTTCCTGCGCAAGCATTCGCTCCAGCTCACGCGCCTGCCGCTCGACCTCAGCCGTGCGATTGCGCACCGTAACTTCGAGCTGATCGTGGTGGCGGCGCAGCTCTTCGGCGAGCCGCACGGTCTTGGTGACGTCCTCATGGGTCGCCACATATCCACCGTTCTGCATCGGGTTGTGGGTGATCTTGACGATGCGGCCGTCGGTGAGAGCGATGTTCTGGCTGGCCGGCGCACCGAGTGCCGTCGCTTCGAAGACGACGTCAAAATAGGTGGCGGTGTCGGCCGGTCCATTTCCCTCCTGGGCCCGATAGGCCAGGATATCTGCGAGCGACGTCCCCGGTTGTGTCAGCCGATCCGGCAGATTGTACATCCGCGCGTAGGATGCGTTGCACAATATGAGCTTCTTCGTCGAATCGAACATGCACAGCCCATGCGGCATGTTGCTCAGGGCTGCGTCGAACCGGTGATGTTGCTCGGCCAGGCTGTCTTCGACGCGAACGAGCGTCGAGATGTCTTCGTAGCTCAGGATCCAGCTTCCCTCTCTCGAGGGCGCGCAAGTCAGCGAGATCATCCGCCCGTCGGGCAATGCAAACTGCGAGGGGTGCGGTTTGCCGGTCGGCGAACGCGAACACGCCGCTGCATGACAGTCCAAGGGACCCGGCAATCCGTCGATATCCATTCCCTTCCGGAGTGCGCCCTCCGGAAGGCCGAGAATTTCCAGCGCGCGGGAATTGAAGGCCGTGACCCTATTGGCAGAATCAAGCAGAACGATGCCCTGCGGCAGGTTTTCCAGAATGGATTCGAACGAATGCGGCATCATCCGGCCCTGCTTCAGATCTGGCGCGTTGCGCGCATCCGTAGCATTCGTCAGAAACAATAAAGTTTCGCTAATGTCCGTCGATGGGAGCTCCTCGACGGAAACTCAGCCGAGTTTGGCCAGTTGTTCCTCAAGAAGATCGAGGCTGTCCTCTCCCACCTCATTGACGTCGCTCGGCATCGGCTCGCCGGTCTCTTGATAAGCAAGCCAGGCGACGTACATGACTGCCGTCGTGAGCGCATTCCAGCCGCCTTCGCTGGGCTTTCCGGCCGCCTCGGAGAGCCGGCGGAGCGTCCCGCGCTCATCGTCGCTGTAGACAAGATCGGAGACGGATCGGCCGGTCAGGCCTTCGCCACCGCCCCAGGCGCGGATTGCCGCCAGCGCGGCCTCGGCTTCCGGCGCGTGGGGTTCGGTGCGCCTGATTTGCGCCACCAGAGAAGCGGCGACGGCTGTCAGGTGCCGGGCTTGTTCGCGGGGCGGCAGAGCGGTCAGTTCGGCGCGCAATGTCATGTCTTGGTGCTCTCCTCCGCTGATCGCGGTCACAGTGATTGTCTCGACAGCATAGGGGAGGAGCTCCGAATCTTCCACCACCTTACCGGCCGGAGATGTCCACAGGTGCCTGCCAATCGCGACTGGAATTTAGATCGTTCCAATTTGTGAGCCGAGATGTCTGTGGCGAATAAAGCTAAATTTTCGATAGAAATAAATAATTTTATAGCGAACCTCTAAATTTTTCTTGACAGAATTGGAACGTTCCAAATAATTATCCTATCGGTCGAGGTCGTGGTCGGAGAGGGAAATGACAAAGGCGCGGGTAACCGTCATTGACATCGCGAAGGCCGCCGGCGTCTCCAAGTCGACGGTGTCGCTGGTGCTGCAGGGTTCATCCCTGGTCAACGAGGCGACGCGCGCCAAGGTCAATGCCGTGATGCGGGATCTCGGCTACGTCTATAATCGCGGCGCAGCCAATCTTCGCCAGGCCGGTGCCAAATCGCGGATCATCGGAGTGGTTGTGAACGACCTGACGAACAGCTTCTTTGCGGAGCTGGCGGTTGGCGTCGATATGGTCGTCCAGTCGGCCGGCTTCGTGCAGTTCCTGTCGAACACCGGCGAGAGCATCGACAGGCAGCGTGAGGTTGTCGCATCGATGCGTGAGCACGGTATTTCCGGCCTCATCGTCTCGCCGGCCCGCGCCACCGATGCCGCCGACTTCAAGCCGCTCGTTGCGGCCGGAATTCCTGTCGTGGTCGTCGTTCGAAACCTGCCCGGCGCCAAAGTCTCGTCCATCGTCTCCGACAACCGGGCCGGCATGGTCTCTGCGGTCAAGCATCTGGCCGGGCTCGGTCACAAGCGCATCGCCTTTCTCGGCGGCTTTCCCGACACCGCCGTCTTCGACGATAGGCTTGCCGGTTACCGAAATGGCTTGGAGGCGGCCGGGCTCGATTATCACGAAGAACTCGTCATCTCGTCGGCGCCGTCGCGGGCCGGCGGGGTGGAGGCGATCGGAAAGGCGAACGCGCTCGGCCGTCGGCCGACCGCAGCCGTCTGCTTCAACGATGCCGTGGCCTTCGGTGTTTGCGACGGATTGCGCGCGCGCCGTCTGGAGCCCGGCGCCGACTTCGCCGTGGTGGGATTCGACGACGTCATCGAGGCTCAGGCGGCGGTTCCGGCGCTGACGACGGTCTCGGTCGACCCGCAGGGCATCGGGCGCCGCGGCGCGCAAATGCTGCTCAAGCAGATCAATGCCGGCAAGGCCGAGGCCGAGACGGTGACGACAGCCGTTCGGCTGGTCGTTCGCGAGAGCTGCGGCGCCGGCAAGACCGCGCCGGCAAGGGCCGGCAAGAGCGTAAAATCGAAACAGGACGCTGAGCAATGCCCATGAAGAAGCATCTCACCCCAGCCGAAGCGGCCGCGCTCATCCCGGATGGCGCCGTCGTCACGGTATCGTCTTCGAGCGGTCTCGGTTGCCCGGACCTCATGCTGAAGGCGATTGGCGAGCATTTCGAGACGACCGGCCATCCCTTGGGAATCACGACCCTTCATCCGATCGCTGCCGGCGATATGAGCGGCATCAAGGGCGTCGATTACATCGCCAGGAAAGGCCTGCTCAAGTGCATCATCGGCGGCTCCTATCCATCCGGGCCGTCATCGTCCGAGCCGCCACTGATCTGGCAGATGATCACCAACAACGAGATCCCAGCCTATAACATTCCCTCCGGCATCCTGTTCGACATCCATCGCGAAGCCGCCGCCAAGCGGCCGGGCGTCCTGACCAAGGTCGGCGTCGACACTTTCGTCGATCCTCGGCGTCAGGGCTGTGCGATGAACGAGCTGGCTTCGCAACAGCAGGTCGTCAAGCGCGTCAGCTTCGAGGGCGACGACTGGCTGTTCTTCCCCTCGATCGTCCCTCAGGTCGCCATCATCCGCGCCACCACCGCCGATGAGCGCGGCAACCTGACATACGAACATGAAGGCGCCTATCTCGGCGGCCTCGATCAGGCGCTTGCCGCCCGCAACAATGGCGGCATCGTCATCGCCCAGGTCAAGCGGATTACCAAGGAAGGCTCGCTGAGGCCGCATGACGTCCGGGTGCCGGGAATGCTGGTCGACTATGTCGTCGTCGATCCGGATCAGAAGCAGACGACGCAGACGTTGTACGATCCGGCGATATCCGGTGAGATCTTCCGCCCGCTCGATAGCTTCAGCGTTCCGGAATTCAATGTTCAGAAGGTCATCGCGCGCCGCGTCGCCCAGGAACTGCAGGCGGGAAGCTGCGTCAATCTCGGCTTCGGCATCTCGGCCAACGTGCCGCGCATTCTGCTGGAAGAAGGGCTCCACGGCGCCGTCACCTGGGTCATCGAGCAAGGCGCGGTCGGTGGGGTGCCGCTGCTCGACTTCGCCTTCGGCTGTGCCTCCAATGCCGACGCCTACATGCCGTCTCCCTATCAGTTCACCTATTTCCAGGGCGCGGGCTTCGACGCGTCGCTGCTGTCCTTCCTCGAGATCGGCAAGGACGGGTCGGTCAATGTCTCCAAACTTTCCTTCCGGCCGCATGTGACGGCCGGCGCCGGCGGCTTCGTCGACATTACCGCACGGGCGAAGAAGATCGTCTTCTCCGGCATGTTCAACGCCGGGGCGAAGCTGTCGATCGCCGATGGGGCTCTCGTCATCGAAAGGGAGGGCAAGCTGAAGAAACTGGTCAAGGAGGTCGAACACGTCACCTTCAGCGGCAGGCGGGCGATCGAGCAGGGGCAGGATATCATCTATGTCACGGAGCGGTGCGTGATGAGGCTGACGCCTGAAGGCATCGTCCTCACCGAGATCGCGCCCGGCGTCGATCTTCAGTCTCAGATCCTCGATCAGTCCGAATTTCCGCTGATGGTCGCGCCCGACCTGAAGGTCATGGATGCGGCACTCTTCCGCGAAGCAGGCATCGGCTTGTCGCTTCCTGCCAAACGGGCACGGACACTGGAGGGCGCCATCCATGGCTAGCGGAACAGTCAGGATCGATATCGACGGACATGTCGCGACCTTGACGATTTCACGTCCGGAGAAGCTGAACGCGCTCGATCTCGATATGCTGAAAGCCCTGGCGGACGCGGCCGACGCGGTGGAGGCGAACCCGGATGTGCGCGCTGCCGTTCTGACGGGTGAAGGAAAGGGTTTTTCCGCCGGAGGCGATATCAAAGCCTGGGGCGGAATGCTGCCGCAGGAGTTCGGCCATGCCTGGGTCCGGCACGGTCACCGTATCTTCGAAAGACTGGCGACGCTCCGGGTGCCGCTGGTCGCGGCGCTGAACGGCCACGCCCTCGGAGGCGGGCTCGAACTGGCGGGCGTTGCCGATATTCGCATCGCCGAGGAACACATCAAGATCGGCCTGCCGGAGACCGGCCTCGGAATGGTGCCGGGCTGGTCCGGCACCCAACGTCTCGTGCGCAGGTTCGGTGCGCAGGCCGTCCGTCGCATGGCGCTGGGCGGCGAGATCTTCACCGCCGAGGAAGCCCGCCTGCTCGGTATCGTCGACGCGGTGGTTCCGACAGGAAACTCGGTCGCCGCTGCCAGGCAATATGCCGGGCGGATTGCGGCGCGGGGACCGGCGGCCCTCGAGATCGCCAAGTTGATGATCGCATCGGCGAACGGCGAAGACAACGGAACCGCGGTCGAAGCCCTGGGCTCGATCCTCGCGGCGAAAACCGGCGATCTGAAAGAGGGCGTCGCATCATTCAGCGAGAAGCGCCCGGCAACGTTCAAGGGAGAATGGTAATGACGGTCCTCGTCAACCCGACTGCGCTCAGCGACCACAAGGCGCGCGATTTCAAGATGCTGATCGACGGCAAATGGGAAGCCGGCGCCTTCGATCCAATTGAGCGCGTCGCGCCAAGCCATGGTGTCGTGGTCAGTCGCTTTCCAGCCGGCAGCAGGACCGACGCCGAGCGCGCCATCGCTGCCGCGCGCAAGGCCTTCGACGAGGGGCCGTGGCCGCGCATGACCGCGTCCGAACGGTCCGCCATCCTGCTCAAGGCGGCCGATCTGATCGCCGCGCGGGCGGAAGAACTGGCGTTTCTCGACGCCATCGAGGCGGGTAAGCCGATCACCCAGGTGCGGGGAGAAATTGCCGGCTCGGTCGACATCTGGCGTTATGCGGCGGCTCTCGCACGCGATCTCCATGGTGAAAGCTACAACACACTCGGCGACGGCACGCTCGGCGTCGTCCTGCGCGAGGCGATCGGCGTTGTCTCGATCATCACGCCGTGGAACTTTCCGTTCCTGATCGTCGGCCAGAAGCTGCCCTTCGCGCTCGCCGCAGGCTGCACCACCGTCGTCAAGCCCTCGGAGCTGACATCCGGATCGACGCTCGTCTTGGGCGAAATCCTGCAGGAGGCGGGCGTTCCGGATGGCGTCGTCAACATTGTCACCGGCACGGGACCTGAGGTCGGTGCGGTCATGACCTCCCACCCTGATGTCGACATGGTTTCCTTCACCGGCTCGACCGGTGTCGGAAAACTGACGATGTCGAATGCGGCGCAGACGCTGAAGAAGGTCTCGCTGGAACTCGGCGGCAAGAACCCGCAAATCGTTTTCCCCGATGCCGACCTCGACGCCTTCGTCGATGCCGCGGTCTTCGGCGCCTATTTCAATGCCGGCGAGTGCTGCAATGCCGGCTCGCGGCTGATCCTGCATAAGTCGATCGCCTCCGACGTCGTCAGACGCGTCGCCGAACTGGCAAAGGGCGTGAAGGTCGGCGATCCCCTTGATCCCTCGACGCAGGTCGGCGCGATCATCACGCCGCAGCATCTGGAGAAGATCTCAGGCTATGTCAGCGGTGCCAGGAGCAGCGGCGCCCGCGTCGCCCATGGCGGCGAGACGCTCGACCTCGGCATGGGGCAGTTCATGTCGCCGACGATCCTCGAAGCGGTCACGCCCGATATGGCGGTGGCCCGCGAGGAAGTCTTCGGTCCTGTTCTGTCGGTTCTGACTTTCGAAACAACAGCCGAAGCGATCAGGATCGCGAATTCGATCGACTACGGCCTGTCGGCCGGTGTCTGGAGCCGCGATTTCGACACCTGCCTGACGATCGGCCGGTCGGTGAGGGCGGGCACGGTGTGGATGAACACCTTCATGGACGGCGCCTCGGAACTGCCCTTCGGCGGCTACAAGCAGAGCGGTCTCGGCCGTGAGCTCGGCCGCCATGCGGTCGAAGACTATACCGAGACCAAGACGCTCAACATGCATATCGGCAAGCGCACCGGCTGGTGGATACCGCAGACGGAAAAGCTGGTCTGACGCATCGGCCCCAAAATCGGAACCGATTTTCGGAAAGCACGATGCGTCGATTTAAAGTGTTACAGCGTCCTTTGCGCGCCTGAAAGGCGCGCGGCGCTGTAAACGGCAAAGCAACTACGCCCGGGGAGGGCGGGTAATTGATGCGGGAATGGTCCCGCATCTTTCAAGAAGGAACTGGGAGGTTCTTCGATGAATAGGTTTTTGACCACGACGGCCGTGATCGCATTGGCTCTGGCCGGCGCGCATGTCGCGGCCCGCGCCGCCGACGTCAAGGAAGTGCAGATGCTGCACTGGTGGACATCCGGCGGCGAGGCGGCGGCGTTGAACGTGTTGAAGGAGGATCTGTCGAAGGAAGGTTTTGCCTGGAAGGACGTGCCGGTTGCCGGCGGCGGCGGTGATGCGGCGATGACGGCGCTGAAGGCAATGGTGGCGGCCGGCACCTATCCGACCGCCTCGCAGATGCTGGGTTACACCGTGCTCGATTATGCCGAGGCCGGCGTCATGGGCGACCTGACGGAGACGGCCAAGAAGGAAGGCTGGGACAAGTCGGTGCCGGCGGCCCTGCAGAAGTTCTCCGTCTATGACGGCAAGTGGGTCGCAGCCCCCGTCAACGTCCATTCGGTCAACTGGCTATGGATCAACAAGGCGGTGATGGACAAGATCGGCGGCACTGAGCCGAAGACCTTCGACGACCTGATCGCCCTGCTCGACAAGGCCAAAGCTGCCGGTGTCATCCCCTTGGCGCTCGGCGGCCAGAACTGGCAGGAAGCGACGATGTTCGATTCCATCGTGCTGTCGACCGGCGGCCCGGAATTCTACAAGAAAGCCTTCAACGACCTCGACGAGGAGTCGCTGAAGTCGGAGACGATGAAGAAGTCCTTCGACAACCTGGCGAAGATCATCCAATACGTCGATCCGAACTTCTCCGGCCGCGACTGGAACCTGGCGACCGCCATGGTCATCAAGGGTGATGCGCTGGTGCAGGTGATGGGCGACTGGGCCAAGGGCGAATTCGTCGCCGCCAAGAAGACGCCGGATACCGACTTCCTCTGCTACCGCTTCCCCGGCACCGACGGCAGCGTCATCTACAACTCCGACATGTTCGGCATGTTCAACGTCCCCGACGACCGCAAGGCGGCGCAGGTGGCGCTGGCAACCGCGACGCTGTCGAAGAGCTTCCAGTCGGCCTTCAACGTCGTCAAGGGTTCGGTGCCGGCCCGTACCGACGTTCCCGACACCGACTTCGACGCCTGCGGCAAGAAGGGCATCGCCGACCTGAAGGCCGCCAATGAGGGCGGCACGCTGTTCGGCTCGCTGGCCCAGGGTTATGGCGCCCCGCCGGCGATCGCCAATGCCTATAAGGACGTCGTCTCGAAGTTCGTCCATGGCCAGATCAAGAGCTCCGACGAAGCCGTCAAGCAACTCGTCCAGGCGATCGACGACGCCCGCTGAGAGCGCTGAGATCTGTCGATGAATATGCTTCCCCGTCTCTTGGGCCGGGGAAGCTTCAGGCTCCGCAGCGATAAATGCCGAGCCGATCCTGCGGGAAGGGAGATGATATCCATGAGCACTGTTGCCACCACCGATCCGGTTCTGACCCCCGGGCAAGCGACGCCGATCTCGCTGCGGGGCCGGCTGCAGGATGCGCTGCCGAAGATCGTGCTGGCGCCGAGCTTCGTCATCACCCTGGTCTTCGTCTACGGCTTCATCGTCTGGACGGCCTATCTGTCGTTCACCAATTCCAAGACCTTTCCGTCCTATGCGCTGACCGGGCCACGCGCCTATCAGCGGCTGTGGCGCTGGACCTTCGAGAGCGACCCGCCGTCCTCCTGGTATACCTCGATCACCAACATGGCGATCTTCGGCTTCCTTTATGTCGGCATCTGCCTGGCGCTTGGCCTGCTGCTCGCCATCCTGCTCGACCAGAAGATCCGCGGCGAGGGGCTGCTCAGGCCGATCTTCCTCTATCCGATGGCGCTCTCCTTCATCGTCACCGGGGTGGCCTGGAAATGGTTCCTCGACCCCGGCCTCGGGCTGGAGCAGACGCTGCACCACTTCGGCTGGACGAGCTTCCACTTCGACTGGATCAAGAACAAGGACTTCGTCATCTACACCGTCGTCATCGCCGGTGTCTGGCAGGCCTCCGGCTTCGTCATGGCGATGTTTCTGGCCGGCTTGCGCGGCATCGACGGCGAGATCATGAAGGCGGCGCAGATCGACGGCGCCTCGCCCTTCCAGCTCTATCGCCGCATCGTCATTCCGCTGTTGCGGCCGATCTTCCTCTCCGCCTTCATCGTGCTCGCCCATATGGCGATCAAGTCCTACGACCTGGTGGTGGCGCTGACCTCGGGCGGGCCGGGCGGCTCGGCCTGGCTGCCGTCCAACTTCATGTATGAATATACCTTCAAGCGCAACGAGATGGCCGTCGGCTCGGCCAGCGCCATCATCATGCTGATGACCATCTCGGCGATCATCGTTCCCTATCTCTATTCCGAACTGAAGGAGAAGGCCCGATGAGCAGCGTCACCTCTCCAACCCAGACCCTGGCGGCAACCTCGACCGCAACGCTCTCGCAGAGCGGCGACAACAGCGACAAGAGCAGCAACAACACCCGCTGGATCGGCCGGCTGGTCATCTACGGCCTGCTGGTGATCTTCGCCATCCTCTACCTGATGCCGCTCTTCGTCATGCTCGTGACCTCGTTCAAGACGATGGACGAGATCCAGGGCGGCAACATGCTGGCGCTGCCTGAGGCCCCGACCTTCGATCCCTGGGTCAAGGCCTGGGGCGAGACCTGCGTCGGCCTGACCTGCGCCGGCATCAAGGGCTACTTCTGGAACTCGATCAAGATGGTGGTGCCGGCCGTGGCCATCTCCACCATCATGGGGGCGCTCAATGGTTATGTCCTGACCAAATGGCGCTTTCCCGGCCACACGCTGGTGTTCGGGCTGATGCTGTTTGCCTGCTTCATCCCGTTCCAGTCGGTGCTACTCCCGATGGCGACCATCCTCGGCTCGCTCGGCCGCTTCGGCGTCACCCTGCAGAACGCCACCGGTTGGAACTTCGGCTTCGGCAATTCGACGGTCAACCTGGTCTTCGTCCATGTCGTCTATGGCCTCGGCTTCACGACGCTGTTCTTCCGCAACTTCTACGAGGCCTTTCCGACCGAGCTGGTCCGCGCCGCCCAGGTCGACGGCGCCAGCTTCTTCCAGATCTTCCGCCGCATCATGCTGCCGAACTCGCTGCCGATCATCGTCGTCACCGTCATCTACCAGTTCACCAATATCTGGAACGACTTCCTGTTTGCCTCGGCCTATGCCGGCACCGGTGACTCCATGCCGATGACGGTGGCGCTCAACAATGTCGTCAACACCTCGACCGGGGTGGTCGAATACAATGTCAACATGGCGGCGGCGATGATCGCGGCCGTTCCGACGCTCATCGTCTACATCCTCGCCGGCCGCTACTTCGTGCGCGGTCTGATGGCGGGCGCAGTCAAAGGGTAAGTCATGGCCTTCCTCGAAATCTCCGGTCTCAGAAAACGCTTCGGCGCCGTCGACATCCTCAAGGGCATCGACCTCGAACTCGAAAAGGGCGGCTTTCTCGTGCTGGTCGGCCCGTCCGGCTGCGGCAAGTCGACCCTGCTCAACACCATTGCCGGGCTGGAGACGATCACCTCTGGCGATATCCGGATCGACGGGCGCGCCATCAACGGCCTGCATCCGTCCAAGCGCGACATCGCCATGGTGTTCCAGTCCTATGCGCTCTATCCGAACATGACGGTGGCCGGCAATATCGCCTTCGGCATGGAGATCCGCGGCGTTCCGAAGGAGGAGCGGGCCAAGGCGATCAAGCAGGTCTCCGACATGCTGCAGATCGGTCATCTGCTCGACCGCAAGCCGAGCCAGCTTTCCGGCGGCCAGCGCCAGCGCGTCGCCATGGGCCGGGCGCTGGTGCGCAATCCGCAGGTCTTCCTGTTCGACGAGCCGCTCTCCAATCTCGACGCCAAGCTGCGCGTCGACATGCGTACCGAGATCAAGCGGCTGCACCAGCGCATGGGCACCACCTTCGTCTATGTCACCCACGACCAGATCGAGGCGATGACGCTGGCGACCAAGATCGCCGTGCTCAAGGACGGGGTGCTGCAGCAGTTCGGCACGCCGGCCGAGATCTATAACAGCCCGGCCAATCTCTTCGTCGCCGACTTCATGGGATCGCCGGCGATGAACCTGCTCAACGCCACCGTCGAGGCCGGTGTCTCCGGGCTTGCCGTCGCACTCGAGCGGCCGAACGGCGCGCCGCTGAGGCTGCCGGTCGTCGCAGGCAATCACGGCCTGTCGGCCTATGCCGGCCGGCAGGTGATCTTCGGTATCCGCCCGGAAGCCTTGACCGATCCGGACGGCGCCGACCGCAAGGCGCGCTCGCTGACCGAGGATGATTGCCTGATCGAGGTGGTCGAACCGGCCGGCTCCGACACCTTCGCCGTCACCAAGCTCGGCGGCAAATCCGTCGTCGCCCGCCTGCGCGCCGATGCCGGCATCGCCCCGGGACAAAACACCCGCCTTGCCTTCAATCTCGACAAGGCCGTGTTCTTCGATCCCGACAGCCAGATGCGGATCGCGTGATGGTCTGGGGGCTAGGATGAGCGGTTCACCAGACATCGTCATCATCGGCTCAGGCGTCGGCGGCGCGACCGTCGCCGCCGGCCTGGCTGCGACCGGTGCTGACATATTGATCCTCGAAGCTGGCGATCACATTGCCGATCTTCCCGTCAATCGCGACCAGCGCGCCATCTTCCAGCGAGGGCATTTCCGCCCTAGGGAAGTCTGGTACGAGGCGAGCGGCAAAGGCTTCAATCCCGGCAACTACTACAATGTCGGCGGCAATTCGAAATTCTACGGCGCCGTCCTGTCGCGCTATCGCAAAGAGGACTTCGGCGTCATCGAACACCGCGAAGGCGTGTCGCCGGCCTGGCCCTTTTCTTATGAGGAGTTGGAGCCCTGGTACTCGAAGGCGGAGCGGATGTACCAGGTCCGCGGCAGTCTCGGCGACGATCCGACGGAACCACATCACTCGACTGCCTACGAATTCCCGCCCGTGCCCGACGAGGCGCCGATCGCCGAAGTCCGGGAGCGCCTCAAGGCGAAAGGCCTGCATCCGTTTTCCCTGCCGCTCGGCCTCGATCTCGACGCCTGGCTCTCCAAGGCGCGTACGCCCTGGGACGCTCATCCGAATGCACGGGACGGCAAGATGGACGCCGAGACTGCGGCGCTCGCGGTGGCGCTGAAACATAAGAACGTTCGGCTCGAAACCAATGCGCGCGTGACGCGGCTCGACACCGGAGCCGGGAGCCGGATCGACCGCGTCACCTTTGTCAGGAATGGTCAGACGCTGACCCTCTCGCCGAAGATCGTCATCCTTTCGGCTGGGGCGGTTCAATCGTCGGTGCTGTTGCTGCGTTCGAAAAACGACCGCTTCCCCAGGGGCCTTGCCAACTCTTCCGATCAGGTGGGCCGCAACTTCATGAACCACAACGCTTCCGCCGTGATCGGCGTTTCGCCACGGTTCAGCAACACCGCTGTCTATCAGAAGACCTTCGCCTTCAACGACTTCTATCTCTCAGACGGGGAGGGAGGACCGCCGCTCGGCAATGTGCAGTTGCTGGGCCGTATCTCCGAAAGAGTTCTTAAAGGCTCTCTGCCACAGGCTCCGGAATGGCTTCTCCGTTTCATAACGGACCATGCCATCGACTTCTATGCGATGAGCGAAGACGTTCCCAATCCGGAAAGCCGCGTCATGGTCGATGGGGATCGGATCATTCTGCAATGGCAGAGGACCAACTGGGACGCCCATCTGGCGCTTGTCGCCAAGCTGAAGGCGATCCTTCGGTCGATCGGATTTCCGATCGTGCTGTCGAGATCTTTCGATAAACGCACGCCGTCCCATCAGTGCGGAACGATCCGCATCGGCAACAACCCTGCAACGGCGCCGCTGGACCCCTATTGCCGGTCCTATGACCACGAAAACCTCTTCGTCGTCGACGCCGGCTTCCTGCCCACGTCGGCTGCGGTCAATCCGGCGCTGACCGTCGCCAGTCAGGCGCTGAGAGTTGCAGATCACATCGCATCGAAGGACTTGCAGACGCGGGCAGATCCGCTGGCGCGTGCCGGTCTCACATAGGACAGTAAAATGGGCTTCGACTATATCATCACCGGTGCCGGTCCTGCAGGCTGCGTCCTGGCAAGCCGCCTCAGCGAAGATCCCGATGTCAAAGTGCTGCTTCTCGAAGCGGGCGGCGGCGACTGGAATCCGCTTTTTCATATGCCTGCCGGCTTCGCCAAGATGACCAAGGGCGTGGCGAGCTGGGGATGGCAGACCGTTCCCCAGAGGCACATGAAGGGCAGGGTGCTTCGTTATACCCAGGCGAAGGTCATCGGCGGCGGCTCGTCGATCAACGCCCAGCTCTATACACGCGGAAACGCGGCCGACTACGATCTCTGGGCCAGCGAAGACGGCTGCGAGGGCTGGGATTATCGCTCGATCCTTCCCTATTTCAAACGGGCCGAGGACAATCAGCGCTTCGCCGACGACTACCACGCCTATGGCGGTCCGCTGGGTGTTTCGATGCCGGCTGCACCGCTGCCGATCTGCGACGCCTATATCCGTGCGGGGCAGGAGCTCGGCATTCCCTATAATCACGACTTCAACGGCCGCCAGCAGGCCGGCGTCGGATTTTACCAGCTGACCCAGCGCAATCGCCGACGGTCCTCGGCATCGCTCGCCTATCTCTCGCCGATCAAGGACCGGAAGAACCTGACCGTTCGGACGGGCGCGCGCGTCGCGCGGATCATCGTCGAAAGAGGCCGAGCGACAGGCGTCGAGATCGCGACCGCGCGCGGCTTGGAGATCGCCCGCGCCGAACGCGAGATCTTGGTCTCGTCAGGTGCGATCGGATCGCCGAAGCTTCTTCTGCAGTCCGGCATCGGGCCGGCCGATCACCTCAAATCGATGGGCGTCAAGGTGAACCACGATCTGCCCGGTGTCGGCGGCAACCTGCAGGATCACCTGGATCTTTTTGTCATCGCCGAATGCACCGGCGATCACACCTATGACGGCGTCGCGAAGCTGCACCGCACACTCTGGGCCGGGATTCAATATGTCCTGTTCCGCACCGGTCCGGTGGCCTCGTCGCTCTTCGAGACCGGTGGCTTCTGGTATGCCGATCCCGAAGCGCGGTCTCCCGATATCCAGTTCCACCTCGGCCTGGGATCAGGCATCGAAGCCGGCGTCGAGCGGCTGAAGAATGCAGGCGTGACTCTCAACTCCGCCTATCTGCATCCGCGCTCGCGCGGCACGGTGCGTCTGTCATCCGCCGACCCGGGTGCGGCACCCTTGATCGATCCGAACTACTGGTCCGATCCGCACGACAAGAAGATGTCCCTGGAAGGGCTCAAGATCGCCCGCGAGATCATGCAGCAGGCGGCGCTGAAGCCCTATGTCATGGCCGAAAGGCTTCCCGGTCCGAAGGTCATGACCGACGAGCAGCTTTTCGACTATGGCTGCGCCAATGCCAAGACCGACCACCATCCTGTGGGCACCTGCAAGATGGGAACGGGACCTGACGCGGTTGTCGGGCCGGATCTCAAGGTCCATGGCCTGGAAGGCCTCCGGGTCTGCGATTCCTCCGTCATGCCGCGCGTGCCGTCCTGCAACACCAATGCGCCGACGATCATGGTCGGCGAAAAAGGATCGGATCTAATCAGGGGTTTGCCTGCGCTGCCCTCGGCAATCTTCGCTCATGAACGCAACGATTCCAGGCCGCGAGCCCGCGCGGAAATCCGGTAAGGAGAACGACGATGTCTGAAGTCAGAGTTGCAGTGCTTGGCGCCTCGGGCTGGATGGGGAAGGTCCATACGATGGCCTATCAGACCTTTCCGCATTTCTTCGGCGTGTCGCATGGAACGGCGCGGATCGTGACGCTGGTCGACAGCAGCCCTGACGTAGCGCAGGATATTGGCAACAGGGCGCCGGGGGCTAGAATCTACCAGGATTGGAAGCTGGCGGTTGCCGATCCCGAGGTCGATCTGATCGATATCTGTCTGCCCGACCATCTTCACTATCCGGTGGCCAAGGCGGCGCTGCTGGCCGGCAAACACGTTTATTGCGAGAAGCCATTGGCCAACACCGCCGATGAAGCGCGGGAACTGGCCGAGATCGCCAGAGAGAAAGGTGTGATTACGCGTGTCGGACACGCCTTTCCCCGCAATCCCGTTCATGATCTGGCGAAAGACATCATTCAATCCGGTGAAATCGGCGAGATCAAGCTGTTCCGCGGCTGTCAGCACGTCGATATGTATGGTGATCCCACGGCGCCCTTCATGTGGCGCGCCGATGGCAAGCTGGCACCGACAGGCATCGTCGGGGACACGGGTTCGCACATTTTCAGCTTCATGGATTTCCTGGTCGGGCGCGTCAGTTCGCTGATCGCCGACAATCTGATCGTCACGCCGCGCCGGCCGGTCGTCGAGGGCCTTGCCTATGGCGAGCAGGTGAAACTGACGGGCAACGAATCCTGGGCCGATATCACCAACCCCGACGCGACCAACCTTCTATGCCGGTTTGCCAACGGCGCCGGCGGGATCGTCGATTTCAGCCGTGTCGCGACCGGCCGCAAGTTCATGCAGACCTACGAGGTCTACGGAACCAAAGGCAGCATCGCCTATACCTATGACGAGATAAACCGGCTGCGCTTCTACTCCAATGACGACCGGACGGGACGGCGCGGTTTTCGCGCGATCGACGTGGGGCCGGAGAATCCCACCTTCCGAGCTTTCCTGCCTCTGCCGAATTTCGGCATCGGCTACAACGAAAGCAAGATCATCGAGGTGGCCGAGGTGATCCGCTCGATCGTCTCAAACAGGCCGATGTGGCCGACCTTCGATACCGGCCACCACATCTGCCAGATCGTCGACGCATGCATGGAGTTCTTCCCGGCAAAAACGCTGGGTCGACATCCCGCTCGGATAAACGCCTATGACCATAGACGTCCCGCAGGAAATTCTCGACGCGCTGACCGATGTCGATATGCCCAGGCTTCCACCAGAAGCCGGCCCTTCGGCAACGGCTCGGCTTGCCGGTGTCGCCGTGCCGATCTATCGAGCCGGCTGTGTCGTCGTCGGATCGGGTGCTGCAGGTCTGCGCGCGGCCGTGGAAATGAAGCGGCGCGGCGATGATGTCGTCATCGTGAGCCAAAGCGCCTGGGGCGGAACCTCGGCCTGCTCCGGTTCCGACAAACAGACCCTGCACACGGCGAACACGGCGGATCAGGGCGACAATTACAAGGCGATGGCCCGGGCCATTCGCAGCGGCGGCGCCATGGACGAGGACACGGCCTATGTCGAGGCCGTGGGCTCGTCGCGGATGATGGCGTCGCTGCAGTTCCTCGGCCTGCCGCTGCCGCAGGATCCGCTCGGTGGAACGCTGCGATATCAGACCGACCATGACGAGGTCGGCCGCGCCACCAGCTGCGGCCCGCGCACGTCGCGCCTGATGGTCAAGGTGCTGGCCGAGGAGGCGCTCCGGCTCGAAGTGCCGTTCTACAACCAGACCACCGCAGTCAAAATCCTCACCGAAGGCGAAGGACCGGATCGCCGCGTTGCGGGGATACTTGCCATGCGCGCCGCTGATCGCATGGAGGAGAACCCGCTCGGAATCGCCTTGTTCGTCAGTAATGTGATCGTGCTCGCGGCTGGCGGACCAGGTGAGCTCTATCGCGACAGCGTTTATCCCAATGGTTGTTTCGGCTCCCTCGGCCTGGCGCTCGAGGCAGGCGTCGAACTCGTCAACCTGACCGAAAGCCAGTTCGGCATCGGAACGCGCAGGGAAGGCTTCCCGTGGAATCTATCGGGTACTTACGTCCAGGCGATTCCGCATATCTATTCGGTCGATGCCGAGGGTGGTGAACATCATTTCCTGGCGCAATATTACCGCAGCACCCAGGAGCTGGCGTCGAACGTCTTCCGCAAGGGCTATCAATGGCCCTTTCATGCGACGCGCATGCTGGAGTTCGGCTCGAGCTTGGTGGATCTCGCCATCCATTGCGAAACCGCCGCGGGGCGGCGTGTCTTCATGGACTTCAATCGCAATCCACTGCCTGTGCCGGGCGACCTGCCGTTCAGCCTGGAGAGGCTGGACGAAGATGTCCGCCTCTGATCTCGGCAAGGCCGGCGCCGATCAGGACATGCCGATCGATCGGTTGAAGCACATGAACCCGCTCGCGATCGAGCTTTACCGCCGCTACAAGATCGACATCGCCGCCGACCCGCTGGAATTCGCCGTCAATAACCAGCACATGAATGGCGGCATCATGGTCGACACCTGGGGCCGCAGCAATCTTGCCGGCTGTTACGCGGTCGGCGAAGCGGCGGGCACACATGGCGTAACGCGGCCCGGTGGCGCCGCGCTCAATGCCGGGCAGGTCTTCGGCACCCGGGCGGCCGAGCATATCAGCGCAAGCGGAAGGGCGAAGGGGGCCGCCACGGGAGATATGTCAGGTGTCGCGGAGGCAGGTATCACCGCGCTCATGGCCGCTCTTCGCAGCGAGAGCTCGCTCACCCTCAAATCGATCCGCTCGGAAGTGCAGGCGCGAATGAGCGAGAAGGCTGGCATTATCTGCGATCGGGAGAGCGTCGCCCGGGCCTTGGTCGAAGCGCGCAAACTGAATGCGGACATTCGTGCCGGGGGCGTCGCCTACGACCGCGCAGCCGAAGCGGTCCGCGGCGTGCAATGGCGCCACATGGCGCTCGCCTCGGAAGCCGTGCTCAGCGCCCTCGACTTTTTCATTCGCAATGGCGGCGGCAGTCGCGGAGCGCGAGCAATATGTGATGCCGAGGGCGAATCCCTTCCATATGCGAGTGCCGGCCCTTTGGAGGAATATCGCTTCCGCAGAGAACGCGAAGCGCATCGGGACGAGCAGATCGTCGTTCGACTCGACGGCGATGAGCTCAGGCTTTCAACCCGTTCCAACCGCAATTTCGATGAAAGCGCCAAATCCTTCTTCGAGCGAGACTGGCCCGCCTGGTTGACGGGCCGCATCTATGATCTCGGCGTGGGCGAATAAGGCGTGCCGCAATCGCAATCAATCGGGATTGGCAACCGGTGGCGGAACCCGGATGCGCTCCGTGTCGTCGGAGCCTTCGGCGACGGCCTCTTCGCTTTTGCGCACGCGCCTTGGCGGATCTTTTCCTTCGATCGGCTTCGGCGATAATTGGTCGTCGGCGTGGATCTCGTCGGTGTTGAGATAATTCTTGCTTTCACCCATGACAATCACTCCGGGAACAGAATTGGCAGCCATTAATGCATGTCGCCCGGAAGTGTGCAGCGGTTCCGGGACAACGACATGCATAAAAACAAAGGGCTAAAGCGCGTCGCATGAATCAAATTTGATGCGACGCGCTTTAGACAATCTCCTTTGCAAGCTAACGCCAGCTGGCATCGTGAGGTTCCCTCGCTCCTCCGCGAGATATCGCGGCTCAAACGCCGCCAGCTTCGGGGATGTCGAGCTCGATCATGACCGGCGCATGGTCGCTCGTATGCTCCCAGCCCCTTGGCTTTCGCCGGACGCTTGCCGATCGAAGCCACGGCGCCACTGCCGGGCTGAGCAGAAGGTGGTCGATCCGCAGCCCGGCGTCGCGTTCGAAACTGTTCCGCCAGTATTTCCAGAAGGTGTAGATGCGCTCGTTCGGATGCAGATGCCTGACGGCGTCCGTCCAGCCTTGGGCCACCAGCCGGGCATAGGCCTTGCGCACTTCCGGCCTGAAAAGCGCATCGTCCAGCCAGCGCTCCGGCTTGTAGACGTCGATCTCGGTCGGCATGACGTTGAAATCGCCGGCCAGGATCGACGGCACCTCGATTTCGAGAAGTTCGGCGGCATAGGCGTGCAGGCGACGGAACCAGCGGAGCTTGTATTCAAACTTGGCGCTGGGAAAGGGATTGCCGTTCGGAAGATAGAGGCATCCGATCACAAGGCCGTCACGACGGCTTCGATATAGCGGCTATGGGTATCGTCGGGATCGCCGGGAAGGCCACGCCTTGTCAGGATCGGTGTCTTGCCCTTCGCCAGAATGGCAACGCCGTTCCAGGATCTCTGTCCATGCCAGACCGCGCCGTAGCCGGCCCGTTCGGCCTCCTTCCGGGGAAATCTGGCGTCGTCGGTTTTCAGTTCCTGGAGGCAGGCGACATCCGGGGAATCCTCCTTCAGCCAGCGCAGCAGGATATCCAGCCGTCCGTTGATCCCGTTGACATTGTAGGTTGCGATTTTCATGAGACCCATGTCGAGGTGGTGCGGCCATAATCTAAAACCGCTCCTGAGTTTCCTCCTCCGGAAGTCCGCGCCCACCATCGGCCCAGTCAAGACGGCTTTCCACGCCGTAATGTCCCGCCGGCCGAATCCGGTCGGGGTGATCGAGCGAGCCGGCCGTCACGCGGATCAGCTCATCGCCGTCATACTGAAGAAAGAGCGGTGTTCCGCAATTGCCGCAAAAGCCCCGCATCGCAATGGGCGAGGATCGGTAGGTGGCGGGGGATCCGCGTGTCCAGACGAGATCCTCGACCCTGGCCTGGACGAGAACCGCGAAAGGACCTCCGGTCGCCTTCTTGCACATATCGCAATGGCAATATCCCGAATGCGGCGGGTCACCGGCGAATTCGTATCGGCAAGATCCGCACAGGCAGCCGCCGGTCCATAGGGTGGCCATGGCAGAGGGTCTCAACGCGTCGCGCCGAAGACGAAGGCGATGCCGGCGACGACTGCTGCGGCGGTCAGCGGCTGCCGGCGTATCCGATCCTCGATGTCCTGGACGAAACTCTTCGCTTCCGCCTTTGCCAGGCGGGCCGTTCCGGACGCCAGTTCCGACGCGGACTCGGCCATCCGGCCGGCTTCTTTCTGCAGTGCGCGCAACTCCTCGCGGTCGTAGCCGGTCGGGCGCAGGGCTTGATCGACCAGCGGATAATCTTGATCCGGCGCGGTCGGATCAGGCTCGCGCTTCACGCGCTCAGCCGCCTCGACATCGCTGCGGCCGACGGGAATGGAGGTATGGGTGGCCGACACCGGATCGGATGCGGGAAACGTGTCTTCGATCGCCTTGTCGAGTTCGCCCCTTCGGGCCTGCTTTCGCTGCTCTGCCTGCTCTTTTTTCATGGATTGGACGGCAGGGGATTCGTTCGGGTTTGGCATCGGGGCTTCCTCTGTTGCAGTTTGATAAACAAAGCGATGACAAAGAAAGAAGTTCCAGAAAAATGCGTCCATGCCTCCCGCAGCAACACCTTGGTAAGAAAGGCAAGAATATTACAGCCAAGGGCCGCTCGCGTTTTCTGCGCCCATCCATTTGGTAGTCTGGCGCCGGACCAAAGTCCCGCCTTTTGTAGTACCTAGGTCCGGTTGCATTTAATGGTCGAAAAAGCGAAAATTATCATGCGTCCAATAACGGTAGGAATGGCGAAGAACAGATGAACGAGGCTACGGCATGACTGTCTCGAAACGCGCTTTTCTGAGATGGGGCGGCAGCGCGGCCGTCGCCCTCGTTGTTGCCGCATCGCCTTTGTCGATCAATCTCGGCGGCTCCCTTCCCCATCTGGCGGTGAAGCACGCGCAGGCAAAAGATGGCAATAACGGCAATGGGGGCGGCAACAGCGGTGGCGGCGGCAATAGCGGAGGGAGTGGGAACGGCAACGGGGGAGGGAATAGCGGTGGGGGCGGAAACAGCAACGGTGGATCCGGCAACAGTGGTGGCGGAAACTCCAACAGCAACGCGTCATCCTCTTCCTCCGCCGCCGCGTCGTCGAAAGAATTGGGGGCGAGAGCGACTGCGGGTTCCGACGGATCGATCAACGTTCGCCACGCGAACGGCATCACCGAGAGCCTGCGCAGCGGCCGCTATGTCATGAAGGACGCGAAAGGCAGGACGATCATAAGTCGTCAGGCGACGGCCAACGACACCCGCCGGCTGAGCCGCTTCCTTCGCTAGAGCATGATGCCGAACAGTGTAAGCGGTTCGGACGACATCATGCTCTAACTCTTTAATCAAGAACGGGATTCAGATTTTCCGCCGCCCTCGGCGCTACCGCCGTTCGCGCCATTGCAGGGCCGCTTCGGTCCTGTTCGAGACGCCGAGTTTGCTCAGAATCTGGGTCATATGGTGCTTCACGGTCTTTTCCTGCAGGTTGAGGCGCAAGCCGATATGCTTGTTGGAAAGGCCTTGAGCGACAAGATCCATCACCTCGCGTTCCCGTGGCGTCAGACCGTTCTTGTCGGAGGCTGCGCCATTCAGCGAATTCTCCATGACCTTTGCCGACATCGTCGGCGAGATATATCGTGATCCGCTGAGGACGGTCTGGATCGCCTCGGCGAGACCACGGGAGCCGACACCTTTGAGAACATAGCCCATCGCCCCGCGTTGCAGGGCGCCAAGCAGCGTGTCCACTTCTTCGGATACGGTCAACATCAGCACTTTCGTCGCCGGACTGTGCTCCAGGACGTCGCTGATCGCAGCCAATCCGCCGCCGGGCATCGAGACATCGAGAAGCATGACGTCGGGGCGGTTGTTCGAAGCGATCATGGCGGCGTCTTCGCTGCTGGCGCCTTCGCCGATAACCACGAAGTCGCTCATCTCCGACAAGCTGCGCGTTACGCCCTCGCGAAAAAGCGGGTGGTCGTCCACGACGCCGACGGTGATTGCTGTCATCTCTCTAGTCTCCAACTTCCATGGGCTCGAAGGTCATGGTCACGGTCGTTCCTCCTTCGCCTGTCTTGATGTCGAAGGATCCCCCCAGGCTCTCGATGCGTTCGCGAAGCCCCACCAGGCCGAGGCTTGTCGGCCTCACGTCCGCCGGGTCGAAACCATCGCCACGATCGCTGACCTCGACACTGACATGACCGTTGTGCGACACGGCTTTCACGGTCTGCTCAACACCGCCGCCGTGGCGATAGGCGTTGTTCAGGGCTTCCTGGATGAAGCGATAGATACAGATCTTTACGGCAGTCGCGAGTTCGGGTCCATCCTCGTCGATGATTGTTTCGACGAGGGTTTCGGTCTTGTGCTGATGCGCTTCGACGACCCGCAACACGATCTCGCTGATCGTGGATTTTTCGATCTGTGGCAGCACCAATCCGCTGCAGATATTGCGGATCTCCGTCATCGCCTCGGCCAGGCTCGAGCGAATCCAGGCAAGTTCCTTTTCCCGGGCTTCGGGTTTGGTAGAGGCGTTGATCAAAAGGTCGCTGTCGAGTTCGTAGTGAAGCATAGGCGATGTGCTGTGCCGGGCCGTCGTGCAGATCGGCGCCGATGCTGCGCAGATATGTTTCGTTCAGTGCCGCCACCCGCTGCGAAGCGCGCTGCAGCCGCCGCTGAAGACCGCGATTTTCGGAGAGCAGCGCCGACAATTCCGTCACCCGTTCTTTGAGATCCTTGCGCTGCGCTTCTATCGTGCGGCTGCCCCGAAATACCAGGGCGGAGAGAACGAGGAAAAACACCCCCGTGAGGGCTGCGACCGCCCCCAGCTCCGCAGCCTCGCACGTGCCAGACTGTCGGCGAGACCCTCCGCCGTCTCGTAGAATTCGAGCACGGCGACCGCCTGGCCCGACCACGGCTGCAGAACCGGGTTGTAGATTTCCATCAACGGCTTGCCGAGCGCGCGCTCGACGCCGCTTTCCGGGTCTTCGGCGATCTCGTAGCGCGCAACGAGCGACCCGGCGAATGCCTTCTGCAGCTTGTCGCTTACGGGAAACTTCTGGCCCACCAGTTCTTTCACGTTCGAATAGAGAATGGTGCCGTCGCTTCGCCACAGCTTGAACGAGATAAGGCGCCTGCCCAGCGCGCCTTGGCCGAGCGTCTCGTCCAGCGCCTGGGCGGTGCCCTCATCCAATAGCGATTCCGTTTGCATGTCGGGAAGCAGCGGCGCCACGACGCTATCGACGTAAAGCGCCGTTGCCGCGCCGGAATTATGAATGACGGCTTCCTCGATCAGATGGGTCACGAGAACACCGACCAGAAACATGACGGCGATCGAGACCAGGCCGCCCGCGATGAAAAACTGGGAGGCGAGAGAGCGGGCATTCCAACGGCGAAGCCAATTCATTTTGATACCGGCAAGTGATTTTGCCGACTAACCTACAGCGTCTTTAGAGTTTTTCCAGACAGGATCAGGGCAGATTCCTGGTATCGAAGACCTCGGCGCCTCTGATGCTCTCGGTTAACCGGAGGCCGTCGCCTGACATGGCTGCGCCAAAGGCATAGAGAAGGCCGGCCAGAACGACGACGAGAGCGATGACGGAGACGTTCCAGGCGTCATTCACATGGGATCTGTTATTGCGGTTCATGTGCGGATCTCCTTCCGTGTCTTTCAAACGACGCCGTCGGGCCCCCGTTCCACGCCGGGGACTTCGGTCGAAGAGGCTTGGGACCATGGTCCGATCACCGTGGACAATGGCCGATTCAGCCATATTTTCCCGTTCGACGGAGTTGGTTTCGGAGGCGTATGCGTGACAATTTCTGCGGACATCGATGGCGGCGCAGACGCCGCATTTTCCACCTCTTCGACACCGTTCGGGGAGGGCGTCGCCGACCTTTACCAAGCCCTTCTTGTGCCGATCCTCTTCGAACCCTATGCGTCGGAAATGGCGAACGTCGCCGAACGGCTAAAACCCGTCAGCGTGCTCGAAGTCGCGGCGGGGACCGGCGCCCTGACGCGCGCTCTGCGCGCCAGGCTCGATCCGGCGGCCGAGATCGTCGCCACCGATCTCAGCCAGGCAATGATCGATGTCGGCGCCCCGTCCTTGACGCTGTCGCGGACCCATTGGATGCATGCGGACGCGCAAAATTTGCCCTTCGCCCACGCAATGTTCGATCTCGTCATCTGTCAGTTCGGCGTCATGTTCTTTCCCGACAAGCCGAAGGCCTATGGCGAGGCGAAAAGAGTTTTGCGGAGCGGGGGCCGTTTCCTGTTTTCGACATGGGATTCGCTTGCGGCCAACGACTTCGCAAGATGTGTGGACGAATGTCTGAGAAGGCTCTTTCCGTCCGATCCCCCGGACTTCCTCGAACGTTTGCCATACTCCTATTTTGACCCCGGTGCGATCAAGGCACAGGTTTCGTCGGCGGGCATCGAGGCGGTTTCCTGCGATCGGGTGACGTTGACCTCGGTCGCGGCCACCGCCCATCACGTTGCGGCGGCATTCTGCAAGGGTTCGCCTCTCAGAGGAGAGGTCGAGGGGCGGGCGCCGGAGCGCATGTCCGAGATCGTTGATGAGGTGGCGGAGCAGGTAGCGTCGCGCTACGGCGCGAGCCCTTGCGGAGACATGAGCGCGTTCATCGTCGCCGGCCGCGTTCGGTAACTGTTCCAGCCGCAGATCAAAATGCAGAGCGGACGCCTGATCGGCGCGGAGGCTTTGATTAAGGGACCATCCCGTAGTTTGTACGGGAGGGTTCGTGCATCGCGTCGATGACGTGCTGCTCGATCTCGATGCAGGTCTCGTCATATTCCCGAACCAGCTTCAGATTGAACCGTCGCCGCCGAAGACGATCGCGTGCTTCGACCGCCATCTGATAGGCCTCGAAAAGCTCGAGCTGCCAAGGCTCGCGCGCCTCCATGATTAGCGTCCGTATTTGCGGCAGGCGCATCGCCAGGCGCCTGCGTCCAGCTTCCCGGCGGTTGGATCGTGTCATCTCCCTCAGTCTCCTGCCATGCCCACAACGCGGTGCCCCTGCGATCCTTAAATAGCGCCGGCAACGATTATTGAAATGGGTTTCGGACCTATGGCCGGGCCCCCTCAGACTGAGGTCCGAGAGCTGGAACGACCCGGTGCGCAGCTAGTTGGTCTGCCAGCGGTCGCGAAGACCGTGTTGAAACAGAAGGAGGAAAATATGCTCTTGAAGCTTATTGCCGGCGCGGCAACCGCCGTGTCCCTGATGTCGGGCGTCGCATTCGCCCAGTCCTCGACCGTCAACGGCGCGGCGGGCGGCGCGGTCACAGGAGCGATAGTCGGTGGTCCCGCAGGCGCTGCTATCGGCGGCGTTGCCGGTGCAGTTGTCGGCACGGCGATCGATCCGCCGCCGCAAAAGGTCGTCACCTATGTCCGCGAAGCTCCGGCACCGTCGACGCGCGTGGTCGTGAAGGAAAAAATTGTCGTCGGCCAGCCGTTGCCGGAAACGGTCGTTGTGACGCCGATCCCGGACGACCCGACATATGCTTACGCAGTGGTCAATGACGAGCGCGTCATAGTCGAACCGTCGTCTCGCAAGGTGATCCAGGTTATCAAGTGACCTGATCGTACACGCGGCTCTGCCGCGTCTTGCCTCCGAAAATCATCTTTCAGAACCAGCCGCACGATGGACGGCAGCGTCGTCGTGCGGCCGAAAAAAGCAGAGAGATCGTTATGAAGACCAAGACATTTACCGTGCTGATGACGGCACTCTCGATCGGCGTTTCGCCGGTTGGCCTCATCTCCGCCTCGGCGCAGGATGCGCCGATCATTCCGAAGAAGGGTGCCGCTCAAAGTGGCCAGTCCGGCGGCGCTGCGACTGAGCAGCCGGATGCGGGCGCCGCCGCGCCGGGCGGCACGGGCACAGCGACTGACCCGGGTACAGCGACTGACCCGGGTACAGCGACTGACCCGGGTACAGCGACTGACCCGGGCACAGCGACTGACCAGGGTGCGCAGCAGCCTTCCAGCTCCGGCGGAAGCTCGTCGGGTGCATCCTCGGGAGCCACCACCGATGGATCCTCTAGCCAGGCGACCGAGCCCGGCGCCAAGACGCAGTCGGATGCGAAGACACAGAGCGGAGGCTCCGGCGAAACCGGCTCTGGTGGAACTTCGGACAGCTCGAAGACGACCGATCCTGGTCAACCTTCGACGGAAAGCCAGCAGCCTGCCGGCAGCAAGGATGCCGGCACATCGACGGGCTCCGGCGAAACCCAGAAGTCGGGCGAGGCGAAGCCTTCCGGCGGTTCGACCGAGATCCAGTCGAACAGCAACACCTCGGTCGACAGCAGCAAGACCCAGACGAACACCACCACCAACGTGAACATCTCGGTCGAGCAGCAGACGGAAATCCGCAGCGTCGTGAAGGAGGTTCACGTCGAGCCGGTTCAGGAGACGGATTTTACGGTCTCGGTTGGTACCACCATCCCGAAGAAGATCAGGCTCGAACCGCTGCCGCCGCGGATCGTCGAGATCGTGCCGCAGTACAAGGCCTATCGCTTCTTCATCCTGGCGGACGGCCGGATCGTCATCGTCGATCCCTCGTCGTTCACCATCGTCTACATCATCTCGGCGTAGAGCGCCGCGGCGCCCGGCGGCAGTCTGTGTCGCCGGGTCCAAGGAGAAGGACCATGATCTATTCCGAAGAAAAATCCGCTGGCCTGGCCGTGCCGCTGATCGCCATCCTGCTCGCAATCGCCGGCATTCTCGCCGCGCTTGTCGCCACCGGCGGCCACAGCAGTGCCGCGCCGCGCGTTTGGGTTCCCCAGGCGCAACAGCAGGGGGCGGGCCAATGAACGCCATTGCATCCGTCGCCTTCGGCATCGTCAGTTCGGTTGGCGCCTGTATGGCCGCGGTATCGGTTGCCTCGCACGTCGTGGCGGATTCCGAACCGCACGCTTTCCCGGAATTGGCCACGGGCGATCTATGGACGGCGAGCCCGGTGAAAATCGATCCTCGCCAACAGCATTATGAACGAATTGCCCCGCTCTATTCCAGCTATGTCACCGAAGCGCCGACGACCGTGGCGTCAAGGACAACGACGCAGCCCGCTCGCCCGGCGAGCAAGCTGCAGACGCCGCAGCCAGAATTGTCCCTCCAGCATCTCGCCTGGTGCGCGCAGCGCTACCGCTCCTTCGATCCGGCGACCAATAGCTACCGATCCTATAGCGGCGAGACCCGCGAATGCTCTTCGCCGTTTCAGCGGAATATCGCCGAAAGCGATGAAGGCGGCGGTACGAAAGTGAATGCGCAGGCAGTTGCCCGATGCGCCGCTCGCTATCGATCATACCGGCCGGAAGACAATAGCTATCAACCCTGGGACGGACCGCGGCGAAGCTGCGACGTGTCGGATCTGGTCGCGACCAGCAACTAACCATGGCCGGGGCGAGGCGTACGAAATCGCGGCGAGCGGGCAGGCCAGACTAAAGTCCGTGTTGTAATCGTACCGGTTGTGATATCCGGTTGTATTTGAGGGCGGAGAGTGGGGATGGCGACGACGCTGATAGCAGAAATCCACCAGGCGCAGACAAGGCTTCCGTTCCTGAGCAGGGCGGAGCGGGGAGCCCTCATCATGCGCATCCTTCGTGAGCTGAAGACGCTGCGTCAGGAGGTTCTCGGAAACGTGCCGGCCGATCGCTGTGTCTGGATCGACAGGCTTATTGCATCGGTCTCCTCGACGATATCGGAAATCGTCACCATGCAGGACGCCGAGTTCAATCGGGTTCTGAACGAGTTCGAAAAGCTCATGGCGACGCTGCATAACATTTCCCGCCCGGAAAAGCCGTCGAGGACGGTTCACTAGCTTCGCCCTGGCAATGACGGGGACTGTGACCCTTTCAATATGACCTGTACGGCGGCCACTGCGCTGGAAACCGAACCCGGTGCGCAAGCGTTCTCCTCGCATGACCGAAACAAAATCTCCCGACGCGGCGCCCTCCGGCGAAGACGATCGAAAGCCCGGCGCGGATGTATCCTTTCCCTACGACAGGATGACTGTCGAGCAATTCCGAAGACGCTTCCCCCGCGCCCGCTGGAGCGATGATCGCAAGGCCTGGTTCGTTCCCGGCAGCACGGCATCCCGCCGCATCGGACGATGGCTTGCCGAGCTGGAGGCAGAGGCCGACGCGCATGCGGATGCGAAGGGGCGCGATGCCTTCGCCTTCGATCCGATCGACAGTCCATATCTTGAACTCGGCAAGGCAGGCTTTCGAATCCGCACGCCCTATTCGAAGACCGTCGTCGACGAATTGCGCGAAGTGCCGTTCTCGCGGTGGGACGGCGACCTTCGTCTATGGCACGTCCCCTTCCGATCCTATGAGGAGTTGAGACGCCGATGGCCTCATATCGAAGCGGCGGCTCGCAGAAACGAGCCGGAGGAGAGACGGCGGCGCGCCGAGGAGCGCAAGGGGAGCGAACAGGATCTGCGCAGCCGGCTTCGCTCGGCCGAACGAAAGCGCCATCGTTACCCGCTTCCCGCCGGCGACTTGCCGCCGATTGGACGTCCGGTGGCCACCTCCTATGGGATCGTCGTGTTTACTGAAATCACCGGCGAACTGGTTGATGCCCACCCCGTTGCGGACTTCTATCCTGGCGTCAACGAGGATGATCTCTGGGGATATTGGCGGGCGCCGACATTCGAAGAGCTTGTCCGTACGTGGCCGGCAAAAACACCGCGCCTTCAAGGTGCCAGATGGTGGCTGCCGACGATCGAAGAGCTGAGGCCCGCCCGCCGCGCGGCAAGATCACGCGACGCCAGGAAGCGCGCGAAGGCGCCGTAGGGCCGGAGTTGCCGCAGAGGCAGTCCCGGGCGTGCGCAGTCCGCGTGGGAACAAATTCCCACGTCGGCCATTTGTCGTCCATGAAAACAACCCTGCCGATGTCGCTGCTCGCGCTGGCCATCTCCGTTGGCGGCGCCGCCGCGCGGGATCTCCGACCCGAAGCGATCAATGCCGCCTCGATCACCGACATCGAGATGGCAAAGCCGTCGCCCGCAGATCCGGATCCGGCGATCGTCCGTCTTCAGGTCCTGCTCGACCGGGCGGTTCATCTCCCGGCGTGATCGACGGCCTGTCCGGGGAGAACGTTAATAAGGCCGTGGCCGGCTTCGAGGCCATGAACAAGCTTCCTATCGACGGCAGGCCGGATCCCGAGGTCGTTTCCCGCCTGGAAGACAATGCCGCCATCGTCCGAAGCTATGTCGTCTCGCCGGAGGACGCCACGGGTCTCGTCGAGACGATCCCTGAAGATTACGGCGACAAAGCAAAGATGCAGAGCCTCGGCTATACCAGCGTTGCGGAAAAGTTGTCCGAACGCTTCCATATGGGTCTCGATCTGTTGAACGCGCTCAACCCGGCTTCGCAGTTTGCACCTGGAGACACGGTGTGGGTCGTCGACCCCGGCCCCGTAAGGGAAGGCAAGGTCAAGAGGATCGAGGCCGACAAGAAGATAGGCCAGGTGCTGGCCTATGCCGAGGACGGATCTTTGCTGGCCGTCTATCCCGCGACGATCGGCAGCAAAGACAATCCGTCGCCCTCAGGAAAGCACAAGGTCAAGGGCGTCGCGAGGATGCCGGTCTACCGATATGACCCGAAGCGCAACTTCAAGCAGGGAAAGAACGACAAGGTCCTGACGATCCCGAAGGGGCCGAACGGGCCGGTCGGCAGCGTCTGGATCGACCTGACCGAGCCGACCTATGGAATCCATGGGACGCCGGAGCCCAAGCTCATCGACAAGGTCAGCTCGCATGGTTGCGTGCGGCTGACGAACTGGGACGCCGAAGAGCTGGCCGGCATGGTCAAGCCGGGCGTCCTAGTCGATTTCGTCAATCGCAGCCCGGCCGCCCCGAAGTGAGGCGCGCCGGCCTGCAATCCACCGGGCTCCGCCGTGTCAGCGATTACGATGCCTTGGCTTCGAAAGCCGGGGCAAAATCACCCAGCGATTTCGCCTTGAGGATCATGCCGCCGATATCCTGCTCCACGATCGCTTCCAGATCGGCGAAGCTGTCGATGACGTAATAGATCGGCTGCAGGATATCGATGCGGTAGGGCGTCCTGAGAACGCTCAACAAATCGAACGGCCGGAATTCGCAGGCCGTGCCTTCGGTTGCCGCCTTCGCCTCACTCGGCGATGAGACGATGCCGGCGCCGAAGCAGCGGCGGCCTTGCGGCGTATTGATCAGGCCGAATTCGACCGTGAACCAGAAAATCCGGAACAGGTGCCATGAATAGCCCTTGCCGAGGCGCATGGCCGTTTCGCCGAAATGCCGGACGAAATTGGCATAACTCTGATTGGTCAGCAGCGGGCAGTGGCCGAAGACCTCATGAAACAGGTCCGGTTCTTCGATATAGTCGATATGTTCGCGACGGCGCAGGAAGGTTGCCAGCGGGAATTTGCCTTGCGACAGAAGTTCGTAAAAGCGCGAGGGCGGGATGAGCGCCGGCACGCCTTCGACGCCGAAGCCCGTGGTTTCGTTGAGGCGTCTGTTCACATCGAGAAGCTGAGGCACTTTCTCCGGCTTCAAGCCCAGCAGTTTGACGCCATCCAGATATTCCTGGCAGGCCGTGTCGGCCAATATCTTCATTTGACGCCGGTAGAGTTCGCCCCAGATCGCATCTTCCTCGGGGCTGTAGTCGTAGAGGCCGTCCGGGCCGGGCAGTTTGGCGGTGTAGCTGCTTTCTTTGGTCATCGGCCGATCCTCCCGAGAATGGCGCTATTTCTGCGATTATGCTCCGTGCCGGGCGGATTTTCTTTTCTTTCGTGCCGCGTATCGCCATAGTGATGAAAAATATTCTCGATCAAGAGAGTGAAAATGAAAGAAACCGGGAACTTTCGCCGCAAGCTTCTGAAACTCATCCAGGCCGATGGCAGCCTGTCGCTGGCGGACCTGGCGGAGAAGGCCGGCATGTCGCAGAGCTCCGCCTGGCGGAAGATCCAGGAACTGGAAGCCGATGGCGTTATCCGCAAGCGCGTGACGCTGCTCGATCCCGGCAAACTCGACCTCAAACTCTGCGTCATCGCCCATGTGACGCTGGAGGATCACCACGAAGAGGCGGTCGCGTCCTTCGCTTCGGTGGTGCTGGAACGGCCGGAGATCATGGAGTGCTACGCCTTGTCGGGCGCCTTCGACTATATGTTGAAGATCCGGGCAAGCGACGTGGAAAGCTACGAAGCCTTCATGACCCGTTACCTCATGCGCAACCCGCATGTACGCACCGTCGTGTCGAGCTTCGTGCTGCGCGAGCTGAAATTCTCGACCGAACTGCCGCTCTGACGCTTGTCGCCAAATAAGTCTCCGATTGGTGATGAGTGGGGATCATCGCGCGCTGTCGCCGTGCCAGCTGCCCGGCATGCGCACCGGAAAGCCCTCGAATGTCTTCAGCGTGTCGAGCACGATCGAGGTTTTCACGTGCTGCACCGACTCGTGCGGCAACAGAACATCGTTGACGAATTTGGAGAGGTCGGCGAGCCCGCGGGTCGCGACCTTCAGGTGGTAGTCCATTTCACCGGTCAGCGCATAGGCTTCGAGAACCTCCGGCAGCCCGTTGATCAGCTGGGAAAACCGCCGGGCATTATCCCTGTTGTGGGTGGCAAGCGTCACCGAAATGACCACCAGCATGTCCAGCCCCAGCTTCTCCCGATCGAGATAGGCGCGGTAGCTGCGGATATAGCCCTCGGACTCCAGCCGCGTGCGCCGGCGCGAGCATTGCGACGGTGAAAGGGCGATGCGATCGCCGAGCTCGTTGTTCGTCAGCCTGCCATCCTTTTGCAGTTCCTGGAGCAGGCGCAGATCCAATTTGTCCAGCTGTTCATCCATTGCGCAAAATCTCCAAAATGCTCACGAACCGTGCATAATATCTTCTGAACGCAGAAAGAATGCAAGAACTTTGCGCGCGTTTTGGGCCACACTTTGCACAGTCAAACTCCAATCTTCAGGAGGAGAAAATGGGTCCTTTCCCGCATGATGCACCGCCGTCGGAAATCACCGCCGACAACCCGGCCGGCACCGACGGCTTCGAATTCGTCGAGTTCGCGCATCCCGAACCGGAGAAGCTCAGCGAGCTCTTCACACGCATGGGCTATGTTCCGGTTGCCAGGCACAAGACGAAAGACATCACCGTCTGGCGCCAGGGTGATATCAACTACGTCGTCAATGCCGAACCCGGCAGTCATGCCGCCCGCTTCGTAGAAAAGCACGGTCCCTGCGCCGCATCGATGGCCTGGCGTGTCGTCGACGCCAAACACGCCTTCGACCATGCGGTGAACAAAGGCGCCGTTCCCTATGAAGGCGATGACAAGATGTTGGACGTCCCGGCGATTGAAGGTATTGGCGGCTCGCTGCTTTATTTCGTCGAAACCTATGGCGCCGAGGGATCGGCCTACGATGCCGAATTCGATTGGCTGGGCGAACGCAACCCACGCCCTGAAGGGATCGGCTTCTACTATCTCGATCACCTCACCCACAACGTCTTCCGCGGCAACATGGACAAGTGGTGGGATTTCTACCGCGAGCTGTTCAATTTCAAGCAGATCCACTTCTTCGATATTGACGGCCGCATCACCGGTCTGGTCAGCCGCGCCATCACCTCGCCCTGCGGCAAGATCCGCATTCCGCTGAACGAATCCAAGGACGATACCAGCCAGATCGAGGAATATCTGAAGAAGTACCGGGGCGAGGGCATCCAGCACATCGCCGTCGGCACCGAGGATATTTATGGAGCCACCGACCGGCTGGCCGACAACGGGTTGCGCTTCATGCCGGGCCCGCCGGAGACCTATTACGACATGTCCTATGAGCGTGTGCACGGCCACAGCGAACCGATCGAGCGCATGAAGAAGCACGGCATCCTCATCGACGGCGAAGGCGTGGTGAATGGCGGCATGACGAAAATCCTGCTTCAGATCTTCTCGAAAACCGTCATCGGCCCGATCTTCTTCGAATTCATCCAGCGCAAGGGTGACGAGGGTTTCGGCGAAGGCAATTTCCGCGCTCTTTTCGAGTCGATCGAGGCCGATCAGATCAAGCGTGGTGCCATCGGGACCGCGGCGGAGTAAACTCTACGGGCGCCCGTGCGTCTGGAAGGCGTGCGGCGCCGGAGTTTCAGGCCTTGAGTTTTCGAGGGAGGAGTTGAGCAATGGACCAGACATCGATCCAGGCTTCCGGCGGTGAAGCTGCGGCGGCAGACAAGGTGAAATATATGCCGGGCTTCGGCAACGACTTCGAAACCGAGTCGCTTCCCGGCGCCTTGCCGCAGGGCCAGAACAGCCCGCAGAAATGCAATTACGGTCTTTATGCCGAGCAGCTTTCCGGCTCGCCGTTCACCGCGCCGCGCGGGACGAACGAAAGGTCCTGGCTTTATCGCATTCGCCCGAGCGTGCGCCACACGCGCCGCTTCTCGAACGCCTCCTATCCGCTCTGGAAGACCGCGCCCTGCCTCGACGAGCATTCGCGGCCTCTCGGACAGCTTCGCTGGGACCCTATCCCTGCGCCCGAGGAAAGGCTGAATTTTCTCGAAGGTGTGCGCACGATCACGACGGCCGGCGACGCCACGACCCAGGTGGGCATGTCGGCCCACGCCTATGTCTTCAATGAGGACATGGTCGATGACTATTTCTTCAACGCCGATGGCGAACTGCTGATCGTGCCGCAGCTCGGCGCCATCCGGGTGTTCACCGAAATGGGCATCATGGATGTCGAGCCCGCCGAAATATGCCTCATCCCCCGCGGCATGATGTTCAAGATCCTCACATCAGGCGAGCAGACCACCTGGCGTGGTTATATATGCGAGAACTACGGCGCCAAATTCACGCTGCCGGAGCGTGGCCCGATCGGCGCCAACTGCCTGGCAAACCCGCGCGATTTCAAGACGCCTGTCGCCGCCTACGAGGACAAGGAAAAGCCCTGCCGCGTTCATGTGAAGTGGTGCGGCAAATTCTATGTCACCGAGATCGGCCATTCGCCGCTCGATGTGGTGGCCTGGCACGGCAATTATGCCCCGTTCAAATACGATCTCAGGACATTTTCTCCGGTCGGCGCCATCCTCTTCGATCATCCCGATCCGTCGATCTTTTCGGTGCTGACCGCGCCGACCGAGGATGCCGGCACCGCCAATGTCGATTTCGTGATCTTTCCGCCGCGCTGGCTGGTGGCCGAGCATACCTTCCGCCCACCCTGGTATCACCGCAACATCATGAGCGAATTCATGGGGCTGATCCACGGCCAGTATGACGCCAAGGAAGAGGGTTTCGTGCCGGGCGGCATGAGCCTGCACAACATGATGCTGCCGCACGGGCCGGATGCGCTCGCCTTCGAAAAGGCAGCCAATGTCGAGCTCAAGCCGGTGAAGCTCGATCACACCATGGCCTTCATGTTCGAGACCCGATACCCGCAGCAACTGACGAAATACGCCGCCGAGCTGGAAACGCTGCAGGACGATTATCTCGAGTGCTGGGACGGTCTGGAACGCAAGTTCGACGGAACCCCCGGTATCAAGTGATAACATCGGAATTGGAACATGAAACTTGCGACCTTGAAGGACTCCACCAGGGACGGCCGCCTCGTCGTCGTTTCGCGCGATCTGACCCGCTGCTCGGAAGTCGGCCACATCGCCCGCACGCTTCAGGCGGCCCTCGACGACTGGGAGCATGTCGCGCCGCGCCTTCAGCTGATTGCCGAAGGCATCGAGACCGGCGCCCAGCCGACGCTCCGTTTTCACGAGCATGACGCTGCGTCACCTCTACCGCGGGCTTACCAATGGGCCGACGGTTCCGCCTACGTCAACCATGTCGAACTGGTGCGCAAGGCGCGCGGCGCCGAAATGCCGGCAAGCTTCTGGACCGATCCGCTGATCTATCAAGGCGGCTCGGACGGTTTCCTTGCACCGCGCGATCCGATCGTGATGGCCGACGCCGCTTATGGGATCGACATGGAAGGCGAGGTCGCCGTCATTACCGGCGACGTCGCCATGGGATCGGACCCGCAGGCGGCGCGCAACGCCATCCGCCTGGTGATGCTCGTCAACGACGTGTCGCTGCGCGGCCTGATCCCCGAAGAGCTCGCCAAGGGGTTCGGTTTCTTCCAGTCCAAGCCGGCCTCGGCCTTTTCGCCGGTCGCGGTGACGCCGGACGAGCTTGGCGACGCCTGGGATGGCGGCAGACTGCATCTGCCGCTGCTCGTCAGCCTGAACGGCAAGCCTTTCGGCAAGGCCAATGCCGGCATCGACATGACCTTCGATTTCGGCCAGCTGATCGCCCATGCCGCCAAAACCCGTCATCTCCGCGCCGGGACGATCATCGGCTCGGGAACGGTTTCCAACAAGCTGGATGGCGGCCCGGGCAGGCCGGTCGAAGACGGCGGCGACGGCTATTCCTGCATCGCCGAAATCCGGATGATCGAGACGATCGAAAGCGGCTGGCCGAACACCCCCTTCATGCAGTTCGGCGACCAGGTCCGCATCGAGATGAAAGACCGTGCCGGCCATTCGATCTTCGGGGCGATCGAGCAGACCGTCGAACGCTATGGAGGGGCGGGACCGCAATGAGTGAGATCGTTCTTTACGACTACTGGAGATCGTCGGCGAGCTACCGCGTCCGCATCGCCCTCAACCTGCTTGGGATCGACTACAGGACGGTGCCGGTCAACCTCTTGGAGGGCGCGCACAGGAAGCCGGATTATCTCGCGCTCAACCCGCAGGGGCTGGTGCCGACCCTGGTGATCGATGGAAGGCCCCTGACGCAGTCGCTGGCGATCATCGAATATCTGGCCGAGCTGCGGCCGGAATGCGGATTGCTGCCGTCGGACAGCGCCGATCGCCAGCAGGTGCGCGCGCTTGCCTATGCAGTCGCCATGGACATCCATCCGATCTGCAACATGCACGTCGTGTCGCATGTCATGACCCTGACCGAGAAGGCGGATGCCCGCGAGGAATGGATGAAGCATTTCATCGCCGACGGACTTGGCAAACTGGAAGATATGATCGGCGCAGCCGGCGCAACCTTCAGCTTCGGCGATACGCCGACAATGGCGGACCTCTGCCTTGTCCCGCAAGTCTATAACGCCCGCCGCTGGGGCATCGATCTCACGCATCTCAAGCGCATCGTCGCGATCGACGCCCGGTGTGCCGAACTGCCGGCCTTCCAGGCGGCGCATCCCGACCGCGTAAAGCCGTGACGTCACCGCCCGGGTACAATGCATCAGGCTGAGGCCCGGCGGCTGGCCGGCGAGCCTACGCGTCCCGCCACGAAGGGAATATCGCAGCCTGGCCCAAACGTTTGCCGCTTTCGTCGATAAGCTGCCAGACAGTCACCTTCTCGATCCAGAAACGGCGCCCCGATTTCGCGATCCTGACGCCGCGGCCATTCTCGACAAAACCGTCGCGGGTCACGCTATCGAGCAGCCGCTGGCGTTCCGCCCGATCCGGCTGCTCGGCCGAAAGCCGCGACGGCAGCGCGATGAATTCATCCCAGCTATATTCGAAACAGGTCTGCGCCATGCGGTTCGCGTAGATGAAGCGCGGGTCGGGTTCGGTATTGTGGGCGAGCACGACGAAAGGAGCAGAATTGTAAAGCCAGCCCGGCCCTTGTCCGTCCTGGACAAGAGGACGGCCAACGATGCGCATGTAGCTGCCGGTGAGGAGGGAGAAGAAATCGAGATCGCTCGTCAGGTCGAGGGCGTGATTGTCATAGATAGAAGTCACGAAGTGCCTCGTTGGTCAAATGCTTCGGTGCAGGCGACATAACCGATATTTATTGCATAGGTCTATGATGCCTTGCGAACTGCGATCTTTCCCGGCGAGGCCCAGCATTTACCTTGTCCCAACACTTCTGATTGTGACGCTTGCCAGAGGATCGCCCGTTGTGCATTGATCTTAAGCTGCTGGGGTCGCTATCAACATTCTCTGCGAAGCTATTGTTCTTCAGACCGTAATCGGCGTCGGCTGGGGGCGGACGGCCGGGATTCACCGGGGTAGGTGATTTCGTCATCCGGCTATACCCTGCGCAAGCTAAGCTGCGAATGACGACAGGAGAGGTACAGGTGCTCGAAAGCTGGGGAAGAATGCGGAAATCCGTCTCGTTGATAGCGATGCTGCTGGCCTTCGTCGCCATGGCCGGAGAGGGGCATGCGGCAATTTCCTACCAACGTCTGGACGGTGCGCCGGGAGAGCGTGGTCTGGTGATAAAGGGCGTGTTCGAATTCTCCGACGATCCGATGACGCTTGTCGATGAATATACGCAGTACCATCCGGACTATATCAGCTTTGACTCGCCCGGCGGAAACGTGGTCGCTGCGATCCGGTTCGGCCGGGCTCTCCGCGCACTGAATGCAAAAACGCTCCAGATCAGAGCCCTGGAATGTGCATCGGCTTGCGCCTTCGCCTTCGTCGGTGGCGTTGAAAGGTTTGCCGAGCCAGGCTCCATCGGCGTGCATCGGGTTTCCCTATCCGACGATGTTCCCATGGACAACAAATTGGCAGTCTCGACCGTTCAAGTGATGACCGGGGAGGTCATCGGCTATCTCACGGATATGGGGGTAAGCCCCAGTCTGCTGCAGCTCAGCCTGTCGATCGACAGCACCGATATCAGGTATCTCACTGCAGCGGAAATGCGGAACTGGAACATCAACACGCCCGAGGACATGCCCGCGCCGCAGGAAAGCGCGTCGCCGCCTCAGGACGCCGCGCCTGAGGTGAGCGCAACACCCGCCGTCATGCCACCGGACTCAAGCGATTTCTGAGGAGGCGGCCGCATCCGAACCCGGCGACCTGACCACGGAAGCGGTTGATTTCGTCAACCGATACAATGACGAATGGTCGAAAGACAGCGCCTCGGCGCTTGATTTCATGAACAGCATCTATGCCGACGAGGTCTCCTTCTTCGGAACCTCGGTCGACAAAGACGTCGTGCTAAAGGACAAGGCGACCTTCGCCCAACGCTGGCCGCAGCGCATCTACAGCGTCAAGCCCGGTTCCGTGACTGCGAGCTGTGCCGGAAAATGCGAAATGTCGGGAGTTGTCGAGTGGTTTGCCGGAAACAGGGATACGGGTAAGACTTCCTCCGGCATGGCGGAATTCTCCTTCGTGTGGAACACGGCCTCTCTTCAGATCGAGTCCGAGACCGGAAAGGTGCTCGCCACGGACAAGGGAGCCAAGGCGCCGGACCGGTTGATCCATCAGTGGACAGGACTGGACGACTTCTGCCGCACGAGTGTCGATCGCGAGGGCACCGAGACGCTACGGGCATGCAAACGGCGCGACGAACTCGGTCCGCTGCTCAATCGCGTCGACTGGTGCTACGGCCATGAAGGCGAAGCCGGAATAAACTGGGAGTGGCACAAATGCGATGCCAATTCCCGCCGATATACGAGCAAGTAGCGCGCAGGCCCAAAGACGAGCGACCGGTGGTTGCTCGGAGGAAGAAATGTTGGGAAACTCACATTCCTGAGTGAGGCCGAGCATGTCAGAAGACAAGCATCCTGAGGAAAACGCGGTCTTGTTGGCATCCGACGAGCCCGAGAAGCCGGCGGAGCGTTATCAACTCGGCCTCTGCCTTTCGGGCGGCGGCTATCGGGCCATGCTTTTCCATGCGGGATCGCTGGCAAGGCTGAACGAGGCCGGTCTTCTGGCGAAGCTCGATATGATCTCTTCGGTATCGGGCGGATCGATCACCTCCGGACTGCTGGCCCATGTGTGGCCGCGGCTGGTCTTTCAGAACGGGGTCGCTGTCAATTTCAAAGCCGAGTATTTGGATCGTATCCTGGCCTTCAGCCAGGTCTTTGCGGATGGACCGAGCTTCCTGAAGGGCGTGTTCAACCCCTTCTCGAGTGCGGCGGAGGAAGCCGCCAAACTCTACGAGCGACACCTGTTCGACGGAAAGTCGCCAAGCCTGAAAGACCTGCCGGGATCGCCCTGGTTCGTCTTCTGCGCCAGCAATCTCAGCACCGGTTCGCTCTTCCGCATGTCCAATCGCTATATCGCGGATTACCGGATCGGCCTATCGTTTCATCCGGCGCTTCCGCTTGCGACCGCAGTTGCCGCCTCGGCCGCATTCCCGCCCGTGCTGTCACCGCTGCGATTGGACCTGTCGCAGTTTTCATGGAAGAGAGAAAAGCTCGACGAGACGGTCGGCGAACCTGTCGCTCCGGGCAGGGCAATATTGAGCGATGGCGGCGTTTACGACAATCACGGCATCGAGCCGGCGCTGAAACGTTGCGACTGCCTGCTCGTCAGCGATGCCGGCGCGCCCTGGCGGTCTTCCACCCGCGGATATTGGAACTACCTCAGCCAGCTCAAGCGCGTGCTCGACACGGCCGACAATCAGGTGAGGGCGCTGAGGCGGCGGGACCTGATCGGCGGCTTCAAGGCCGCAAAACGGGCAGACATGCTTGGCCTCGACGACCTAACAAGATCGGCCCTGCGCGCGAGAACGCACGGCGTCTATTGGTCGATCGACAGCAAGGGCGACCAGCTCGAGCCCTATGCCTCTTACACACTGCCGCCATCTTCGGTCGTTCCCTCCGAGGTCGGCACCTACCTTCATTTCCTCGGCGCGAGAGAGACGGAGCGCCTTGTGAATTGGGGGCACTATGTCTGTGACGCGATGCTCACTCGGTTTTACCCATCGCCGCTGGCTCCAGGGTATGGGCCGCCACTGGCGGCCGGGAGCGTGAAGCCATCTTGGGCAGCGAGGGCAAGCAAGCGCCTCTTCGGTTTCCTGCCCTCGTGACTTCCGGGCCGGAACCAACGGATGAGGCTCCTACCTAGTGCACGAAAAAGCCGAGCGTGGCAGCCCGGCTTTTCCATCTTCAAGTCAACTCGGCTATTAGAGTTCAAACGCGCTGGTTTGCGAATGAACGCTGCGTAGCTCGCTCAGCTGCACCCGCTCGTCGCCCCGCACGTATCGCACTTCTCGCAGGTCCCGTTCCGCACCATCGTGAAGTTCTGGCACTCCGAGCACATGTTGCCGGTATAGCCCTGCATGATCGAGCGCTGGCGGCGTTCGGCCTCCACCTTCTTGGCTTCGGTCTTGGCCGTAGCCGCGTCGGCTGCAGCCTTGTCGGAGAAGAGGGCGGTGGCGTCGCTGGCGATTTCCTCCATCACCTCTTCGGCGATCTCTTCGGCCAATTCCTTGGCGCGCTCCTCGTAATCGCGCTTGAAGGCGACGATTTCGGAGGTGGAGATGGCGACCGTCGGTTCCAGCTTGCGGGCAGCACTTCCTGCAAAGGCGGTGACCGTGCCGGTCGACGCGGCGCGGGCAGGCGCTGATGTGGCAGCACCCTTGGGTTCGCCCGCCTGGCGTTCGCCGCCGGTGCCGGACACCAGCGTCGGCTTGTAGCCGCGGGTCCAGCCGGTCGACAGCAGGTTGGTCTTGCCTTCCTGGATGCCCTTGCCGAGTGCGGTGTTGGAGAAGTCCGACGTATCGACATGGGCGAGGTCGTGGCGGCCGAGATAGGAGACGGCAAGCTCGCGGAAGACATAGTCGAGGATCGAGGTGGCGTTCTTGATCGCGTCGTTGCCGATGACCATGCCGGCCGGCTCGAACTTGGTGAATGTGAAGGCCTCGACATATTCCTCGAGCGGGACGCCATATTGCAGGCCGAGCGAGATGGCGATGGCGAAATTGTTCATCATCGCGCGGAAGGCAGCGCCTTCCTTGTGCATGTCGATGAAGATCTCGCCAAGACGGCCGTCGCCGAATTCACCGGTGCGGAGATAGACCTTGTGTCCGCCGACGGCGGCCTTCTGGGTATAGCCCTGGCGGCGGTTCGGCAGCTTCTCGCGTTCGCGCGAAACGCGTTCGATCACCCGCTCGATGATCTTCTCGGTGATGGTGACGGCCTGGGCGGCGACGGGGGCCTGCAGCAGTTCCTCCAGCGCGTCCTCGTCGTCCTCGTCTTCGATCAGCGAGGCATTGAGCGGCTGCGACAGCTTCGAGCCGTCGCGATAGAGCGCGTTGGCCTTGAGGCCGAGCTTCCAGGACAGAAGGTAGGCGTTCTTGCAATCCTCGACGGTGGCGTCGTTCGGCATGTTGATCGTCTTGGAAATCGCACCGGAGATGAAGGGCTGGGCGGCCGCCATCATGCGGATATGGCTTTCCACCGAGAGGTAGCGCTTGCCGATCTTGCCGCAGGGATTGGCGCAATCGAAGACCGGCAGGTGCTCGGCCTTCAGGAAGGGGGCGCCTTCCAGCGTCATCGCGCCGCAGACATGGATGTTGGCGGCTTCGATGTCCTTCTTCGAGAAGCCCATATGGTCGAGCAGGCTGAAGCTCATGTCGGCGAGCTGCTCGTCGGAAACCTTCAGCGTCTCCTTCAGGAAGTCGGCGCCGAGCGTCCACTGGTTGAAGACGAACTTGATGTCGAAGGCGCTCTTCAGCGCCGCGTTGACGGCTTCCACCTTCTCGTCGGTAAAGCCCTTGGCCTTCAGCGTCGACGGGTTGATCGCCGGCGCCTGGTTCAGGTTGCCGTGGCCGACGGCATAGGCCTCGATCTCGGCAATCTGGCTCTCGGAATAACCGAGCGTGCGCAGCGCGTCCGGCACGGCGCGGTTGATGATCTTGAAATAGCCGCCGCCGGCGAGCTTCTTGAACTTGACGAGCGCGAAGTCGGGCTCGATGCCGGTCGTGTCGCAATCCATGACGAGGCCGATCGTGCCGGTCGGCGCGATCACCGAGACCTGGGCATTGCGGTAGCCATGCTGTTCGCCGAGCTCGAGCGCCTTGTCCCAGGCCGATTTGGCATGGGCGGCAAGATCCTGATCCGGGTTTTCCGAATGGATCAGCGCGACCGGGTCGATCGACAGCGCCTCATAGCCGGAGGTTTCGCCGTAAGCGGCGCGGCGATGGTTGCGGATGACCCGCAGCATGCTCTCGCGGTTCGGCGCGAAGTTCGGGAACGGCCCGAGCTCGGCCGCCATTTCGGCCGAGGTCGCATAGCAGATGCCGGTCATGATCGCGGTCAGCGAGCCGGCAATGGCGCGGGCTTCGGCCGAGTCATAGGGAATACCCGACGACATCAGCAGGCCGCCGATATTGGCGTAGCCGAGGCCGAGCGTGCGGTATTCGTAGGAGAGCTCGGCAATGCGCTTCGACGGGAACTGCGCCATCATCACCGAAACCTCGAGCACGACGGTCCACAGGCGAACGGCGTGTTCGTAATCGGCGATATTGATGCGCTTGGTGGCCTTGTCCTTGAACTGCAGGAGGTTCAGCGAGGCAAGATTGCAGGCGGTGTCGTCGAGGAACATGTATTCCGAGCACGGGTTCGAGCCGCGGATCGGGCCGCCGGCCGGCGAGGTGTGCCAGTCGTTCATCGTCGTGTTGAAATGGATGCCCGGATCGGCCGACGCCCAGGCGGCGTAGGAAATCGTTTCCCAGAGATCGCGCGCCTTCAGCGTCTTCATCACCCGGCCGTCCTTGCGGGCAGTCAGGTTCCATTCGCCGTCATTTTCGACGGCGCGCAGGAAGTCGTCCTTGATCGAGACCGAGTTGTTGGAGTTCTGGCCGGAGACCGTGAGGTAGGCTTCCGAATCCCAATCCGTGTCGTAGGTCTTGAATTGAAGATCCTTATAGCCCTGGCGGGCGAACTGGATGACGCGCTGGACGTAATTCTCAGGAACCTGGTCCTTCTTGGCAGCGCGGATCTCGCGCTTCAGGGCAGGGTTCTTGGCCGGATCGAAGCAATCGCCGTTGTCGCCGCCTTCGCAGTTGAAGCAGGCCTTCATGATCGCCTTCAGATGTTTGGCGACGATCTTCGAGCCGGTAACGAGAGCCGCGACCTTCTGCTCTTCCTTGACCTTCCAGTTGATGTATTCCTCGATATCGGGATGGTCGATATCGACGACCACCATCTTAGCGGCACGGCGCGTCGTGCCGCCCGACTTGATGGCGCCGGCGGCGCGGTCGCCGATCTTCAGGAAGCTCATCAGGCCGGAGGAGCGGCCGCCGCCGGAAAGCTTTTCGCCTTCGCCGCGCAGCATCGAGAAGTTGGAGCCGGTGCCGGAACCGTATTTGAACAGGCGCGCCTCACGCACCCAGAGGTCCATGATGCCGCCTTCGTTGACGAGATCGTCCTCGACCGACTGGATGAAGCAGGCATGCGGCTGCGGATGTTCGTAGGCCGACTTGGACTTGGTCAGTTTGCCGGTGAAGGGGTCGACGTAGAAATGGCCCTGGCCGGGGCCGTCGATGCCGTAGGCCCAGTGCAGGCCGGTGTTGAACCATTGTGGCGAGTTCGGCGCGACGCGCTGGGTGGCGAGCATATAGGCAAGCTCGTCCTTGAAGGCCGCCGCATCTTCTTCCGAAGAGAAATAGCCACCCTTCCAGCCCCAATAGGTCCATGTGCCGGCGAGACGGTCGAAGACCTGGCGCGCATCGATTTCGGAGCCGGTCTGCTCTTCCTTCGGCAGGGTCTTCAGCGCGGCATCGTCGGGAACGGAACGCCACAGGAAGGAAGGAACGTCGTTTTCCTCGACCTTCTTCAGCCGCGTGGGAACGCCGGCCTTGCGGAAATACTTCTGCGCCAGAACGTCGGTCGCGACCTGGGAGAACTGGGCGGGAACGTCGATATTCTCGAGGCGGAACACGATCGAACCGTCCGGGTTCTTGATCTCGCTCGTCGCCTTGCGGAATTCGATATCCGCATAGGCGCCTTGGCCGGCCTTCGTGAAACGACGTTCGATGCGCATAGTCTTGACCTCGCGTTGGCGCCTGTCCCCAGGGCGCAAAATTCCTATCCGGCGGCACATGTCGTCGTGCAGCCAGTCTCGTTTCCGTATCGTGACAGGGATGTCATCCGGAGATGCCCTTCCTGTATATTGTGGTGATGGTGGCTGCAAACACTAAATATAGTATTAACAGCTTATTATCGCCAGTCCCGATGTCACTTTTTTTGGGGGCTGAAAATCGCGCGGAAATCCTGTCGGGCCTGAACCGTTTTTCGGTGCAGCACCTGATTCCGAGTCCTATTTTCAAAAGGGAACCGGGCTCGTTACCTCCGGTCCTGTCGCCGCCGCAACATCAGGGACAGTAAAGTTTGAAACAGCTGATTCCGTCAAGGGCTGGGTTTTAATTGATTGCTAACCACAACATCTTGTGGATGCGCCTGTGGAGATTGGGGAAAGCCGGGGAACGCTGAAATTACAATGGCTTGCGGTCGCTGCCGGCTAAAGAAAATGCCGGAACCACAAAAAAGCGTCCTGCGGCAAATCTTGTGATGGCATTTCCGGCGCAAATGCGCATGGCGATTCGCCGGAAATATCGGGCTGTCGAACTGCGCCGGCGCACCCCGATGGGTGGCGGTCAGCGCGCGCCCTTGGCGATCGGCTCTTGATAGGTGAAGCCCATATCCCAGGGGAAATAGATCCAGGTATCCTGGCTGACCTCGGTGATGAAGGTGTCGACGGTGGGCACGCCCTTCGGCTTGGCATAGACGCAGGCGAAATGCGCCTTCGGCAGCATGGTGCGCACCTGTGCGGCGGTCTTGCCGGTATCGGTGAGATCGTCGACGACCAGCACGCCTTCGCCGCCGTTTTCCGCAAGCTCGGCCGCAATTCCCTTGAGCAGCACCATGTCACCCTGGTTGGCATAGTCATGATAGGAGGCGACGCAGACGGTTTCGATCAGGCGGATGTTCAATTCGCGCGAGATGATCGCGGCCGGAACAAGGCCGCCGCGGGTGATGCAGACGATCGCCTTGAACGTCTGTTCGAGGCCGGCAAGCCGCCAGGCAAGGGCGCGCGCATCGCGGTGGAACTGATCCCAGGAAACGGGAAAGGCTTTATCGGGAAGGGACATCGGGCTGCTCCGCGGCATGATAGAGATGACACGCCGTTTGCCGGCGACCGGACGGGCTTGCGGCGGCGATCGGCAAAACAAGAAATCGCGCGAGCCGGAACTGCGCGAGATCGGCCGAGGCTCGAAGCCCTGATCGGTCGCCGCAATTAGCGGGATTTGCCGGCAAAACGCAAGAGCGGCCAACTATTCCGGCAAGAGGATCAACGCGACAGAAGTGTCAGCGCCGTCATCGATTGCAGCAAGGTCCTCGTCGTGCCGCCGAAGATCATCTGCCAGAGCCAGGAATGGGTATAGGCGCCCATCACGAGGAGATCGATGCTGTCGTCGGAAAGCCGGTTCTCGATGACATGCGAGGTGTTCTTATCAACACTACGGGCCGTCGAAAGCGTCGTCCTTACGCCGTGGCGGGCAAGTGTCGCGGCGATCTCGGCGCCTGGGATCATCGATGAATGCGGCGCCATCTCGGCCGGATCAACCGAAAAGATCTCCACGGCCTCGGCCGCCTTCAGGAACGGCAGCGCGTCGAAGGTTGCGCGCGCCGCCTCCTTCGAGCCGTTCCAGGCGATCAGCACACGTTTGATCGGCTTCGGCTGGCGGATGATATAGGGGATCATCAGCACCGGCCGGCCGGTTTCGAAGAGGAAACTGTCGAGATCGACATGGCTGTCGGATGGGTTGGCCGGATCGGCTTGTGACGCAATCAAAAGATCGGCGCTGTGCGCGCTGTCGATCAGCGGTGCGGAGCCGTAGCCGGTCGATGTGGCAAAGCTGCGCCATTCGGAGGAGGTGCCGGCGGCCTGCGCCTTGGCGCGGAATATGGCCTCGACGGCGGTCGTTTCGCCATGCGCCATGTCCTGCAGCGCCTGCACGGCGACCGGATCAGGAATTTCCATCGGCGCCACCAGCGGCACGGCGGAGATGTTTTCGGCGTGCAGTCCGATCACATGAGCGCCGTTTTCGGCGGCAATGGCAAAGGCGAAATCGGCAACGGCGGCGCTATTGTCTCTCGTATCGAGAATGGCGAGAATGGTTTTGTAAGACATATCAATTCTCCTTGCGCTGAAATTGCTGGCGCGAGGGAAGGAATGCACCGGTCCTCTCTGCTGTTCCTTGACCGATATCAAGGATGGCCAGTTCCCGTGCTGTCCTCACGCCTCGGCGGAATGGTTCTCAGTGACCTCCTTTTTCCGGCGGATGGCGTCGATCATCGCATGCACCTCGGCGCCGGCCGCATCGATCGCCGCCTGCGCGCGGCCGCGCACGACGATCTCGGTCGAGAATTTCTGGCCAATATATCTGGGGTAGGAACCGATGCTGGTGTCCGGATGGGCTTTCTGGATGGCGGCAAGCGGCGTGCCGATATCGCCTTCGCCGTAAGGGCAGGCGATGGCGAGCGACAGCACCGGCGTGCCGGTTCGAAGCGTCGGCAACACATTGTCGACCATCGCCTGAAAAACCTGCGGCACGCCGGCCATGACATAGACATTGCCGATGATGAAGCCCGGCGCGGTCGAGACCGGATTGGCGATATGGGCCGCCCCGCGCGGCATGCGCGCCATGCGCTGGCGCGCCTCGGTGAATTCCATCTCGCGGCGCCGATACATCTCGGCCAGCAGCGTCATCGCCGCCTCGTCATGCTCGCAGGGCAGGCCGAACGCCTTGGCGATCGCATCGGCGGTGATGTCGTCATGCGTCGGCCCGATGCCGCCCGAGGTGAAGACATAGTCATATCGAGCGCGAAGCGCGTTCAGCGCCTCGACGATCGCCTCTTCGTCGTCGGCGACGATGCGCACCTCCTTGAGATCGATGCCGGAAAGGGTAAGGAGCTCGGCGAGGTGGCCGATATTCCTGTCCTTGGTGCGGCCGGAAAGCAGTTCGTCGCCGATGGCGAGCATAGCGGCGGTGACGACGGTGTCATGGCTCATGGGGTGTTCCGTGATGTGAGGCTGGTCAATAGGTAGCGCCGTTCGGCCGCTTTGCAAACACTCGAGCATGATGCGGAAAGGTGTGAGCGGCACGGTCGCCTCGCAGATGTGCAATTTCTGGGGCTTGGCGGTCGCCTTCGCGAAGGACGGGTACTTGGGAAGCTTGCCTTGTTCGTGCGATAAGAAGCCTGATATAGGCGATTGCGCGTGGCATCCATTGAGTCGCGCGCATGCATGGATTGAAAAGCAGGCCGCTTGCCGAAATTGGTAGACGGAAGGCACTTAAAATGCCTCGGGCTACGCCCGTGCGGGTTCGATTCCCGCAGCGGCCACCAATGCCGATTGCATAGGTTGAGGGCGAGCGCTCTCCCAATCGTCAACCGCGCCGCTTGCAATGAGGAGCGTGTCGATTGCGACGTAATTCATAGCGTTTCTCGGGTTGCAGCCAGTTGGTTTACAAGCTATCGCGATTTTCAAGATGACAAAGCTGTTGGACCGACGTGCAGACCTCCCGTAATTTTGAGTATTTCGCTATGTTCAGGCAGATGTCCGCCGTCCAGAGATCCGTTGCCGGTCAAACGGTTCGTGCGTTCGCATCCATGCTGCCGGCGAAGTGGGGCGCTGCATCAGGTGGGAGGAGCGCCAGGCCATGACCGTCCTCGCCGCCTGGCTTGTCGTTGCAGCGATTTTGCTGTTCGGCCTGATCTTTCATCGCGCCCTTGCGCTTCAGTTGAACCGCGGCCTCAATCCACCTGTTCGTGACGGCACGGACTTGCTCTTAAGCGGCATCTTGCCTGGAATTGCGCTCGTCGGTGGTTTGGCAACCGTTCTTGGGGCGATACATCTGCTGCGCGTGGAGGTCGTGCTGCCAATCGCCGCCCTTTTCGTGATCTGGCGCCGGAATGACCTGCTGGGTATTCTCGCCGATTTGCGCGCTTTGCTTGTGGCAGGCGTGCGGGCGACCGGCAAGGGCGATCCGTTTCCTCTCCTGGCGGCCCTCGCATTTATCGGTTTGGCCTGCGTCATATCAGTTACCGCTCTTTTCCCAGCGGCATCAGCCGACGTTTGGGCCTTTCAAATTCCGCTCGCACAAAGCATCGTTTCCCACGGCGGGTTTGTGACGCCGCAGATGGACAGTAATTTCTACGGAAACATACCGCTTTTCTTCAATGTGCTTTTCGCGTGCATATTGCTGTTCATCGATCATTGGCTGGCGGCGGGTCTGCTCAACGCGGCGATTTTCCTCGGATTCCTGCTGTTGCTTGTAAGCTGCGCGCACCGCTGGCGGGCGGCCGGATCATTGCTGGTCTGCTTCCTGATCGCCTTCCAGCCCTTTTTTACCCCGGGGGCTGCGGTTCCTCTCACGGACCTTCCAAGATCGTGTTTTTCGGTTGCCGCCGTCCTTTATCTTTGGCGGTACCTCGAAACCTCACGGCCTTCGGAGCTTGTCTCCTGTGCTCTCGTCCCGGGCGGGGCCGTCGGCGGCAAATACACGGAACTTCAAATGGTTGGGTTGATCGGCCTGGCGCTGTTGCCTTCGATCTGCCGCGGAAAGCTGCCATTACCGCTTTTCCTGACATGCGTTGTCGCCTTTTTGTCCCTAGCCGGCTATTGGTACGCCAAAAATCTCATCGTGCTCGGCAACCCCATCTACCCTTTCATGTTCGGACATCCCGGGCTTTCGGATCAATGGATGGCGGACTATACGCTTGAGCTCGGACGCGCTTTCGATCCGGCAAACCGGGTTTTTGTCACCGATCTGACAACCCGCCAGGGCTGGCACGACTTTTTCTTATCATGCATGATTGGTTTCTGGATCGCAGGCTCTATGCGATCGTCGCACTCATCCTCATCATCGGCGGCTTCATCGCGTCGCCGAGACGGATATTCATGCTTGTTGCAACGACTACCGCGATGTTCATCATCTGGTATGTCGTCATGTTCAACCATATCCGATGGGCGACGCCGGCTTATTTGCTTTATTTTTCGACTGCTTATATCGGCGCGAGCCTGATCGCGGAGAAAATTGCCGTGAGCAAAACCGCTCAGCCGGGCGGGTTTGTGTTCGATAAGTCCGCACCTCTGCTGGCAGGATATAGGGCCGTCAGCGGCTATTTGTTTGCGTTTGGAGTGGCCGCCGTCACTCTCGTGGTTTTCTGCCTTCCTGCCGTTAAATTCGTTTACCGCCCCAGCGGCCAGCCCTATTCCTGGATGGAGCAGGGGGTGATGGATGTCCTGGTCGGCCGGCAGGGGCTTGATGATTTTCTCGGCGCCCAGCGCGAAGGCTATGTCATCTACCGCTATGTCGCGGCGAATGATTTGAGGACCGTTTTCCAGCCATTCGATACGGGTAGCACTCTGTACGCGGCCGCCTACACCGGAGGACGGGATAAGGGATGGTTGTTGCCGCCCTATATATTTCCTGAATCCGAAGGAGATGTGGATGCCTTTATCACGCGCAACAACATTCGTTATTTCATCCAGGTAACCGAAAAAAGGAATTATTGGCTGACCGCATTGGCGCGGCCAAGTTCGTGTTGGCGGAGGAAACCATTTCCCGAATGCTGCCGAAGTCGACTTTGTTGCTGAAGGACGGATTTGGATGGGAATTGTATCGGTTCGACGGGTTCTCCGCGCAATAATGGCGGCCACGCCAGCTGCAATCGATCTACCCGCATCCACATCAGCTCGTTAGCCGTTCCATCCACGGCGCAGATGCGCCTCGCTCGTGTGCATCGCCTTCATAATTCCGTTGAACATGCATGTATATTGTGCATAAAGGCGAGTTATCGCTTGACAAGTGCATTTTCGGTGCAAGCATTGCGCCGCGACAGTTGAGTAAGTGTTGTCTTGTGGGAGTAAGGCGATGGTTTACGATTGGAGTGGGACTAAGGTTCGGCGCATCCGGATCTTCAAGGCCGGTGTTGCGCTTGTTCTGGGAACTGCGATGGCCGCAATCCCGCTGTTCTTGTGGGCGGTGCAACTGGCCGATTTCTAGAGTGTCCTTAGCGCGTCGGAGAAGACGCGCTAAGGACACTCTATCACTTCCGAACCGCACAGATTCCGAATTGGATTTTCGGGCTTACCTGTGGTCTGTTCCCTCTAATCGTCACCGTTCTGTGAGCGGAACGGGGCGCGGCGCCCTGGTCTCGCGCCACCTGTTGATTACCCAGCCGGCCAGCAGCCCGAGGGCCGCGCCCATCGCCTTGATGCCGGCGTCATGCAGGCGCGGATGGCGGGTCGGCGTGAAGTATTGCAGATATTCGATGGCGACCGCCCCCGTTATCAGCAGCATGGCGACCAGTTTCCACTGTCTGGGATAGGCGAGCGCGAAGGCGAGGCCGAGGAGAACATAGGCACCGCCACGATCCGTATCGACGCTCGTGACCGTATGCGGTCTCAGCCCGATCGGCGAAACCGTGAGAAAGAGGATCAAGGCGAGCAGCAGCCAGGCGAGCGGTCTTGCGAATTTGACGATCATCATCGCTCCATATAAGTGGCAGGCCTTTGCATTGACAGTTAAAATCAGTTCATCTGCCGCCGATTTTGCGATTGGCTTAAGAAACGCTTCGCGAGACCGGAACCGGCATCAGGAGATGAGCGGCTCGGTCAGCGAACCGGAAATGGCCGGAGCCGGCTTTCTTTTGCCGGCCGGCCTGTGCCATAGCGGCGGCGGTTAATCTTTAGGAATGGACCACGCCCGTGACAAGACTTGAAGTCGAAAGCGCCGAAGCGGCAATGCGCAGCCTTTTCCCGGCGACGCCACTGCAGCTCAATGACCATCTCTCCGCCCGCTACGGCGCCGATATCTGGCTGAAGCGCGAGGATCTGTCGCCGGTGCGCTCCTACAAGATCCGCGGCGCCTTCAATTTCTTCCGCAAGGCGATCGGGCAGGGTGCTTCAGGCAAGACCTTCGTCTGCGCCTCGGCCGGCAATCACGCCCAGGGCTTCGCCTATGTCTGCCGCCATTTCGGCGTGCCGGGCGTCGTCTTCATGCCGGTGACGACACCGCAGCAGAAGATCGACAAGACCCGCATGTTCGGCGCCGAATTCATCACCATCCGGCTGTTCGGCGATTTCTTCGACCAGTGCTACCAGGCCGCGCGTGACCATGTCGAGGCGATCGGCGGCGTCATGGTGCCGCCCTTCGATCACGCCGATATCATCGAGGGGCAGGCGACCGTCGCCGCCGAAATCCTGCAGCAACTGCCCGATGGAACGGTGCCCGACATGGTCGTGCTGCCGGTCGGCGGCGGCGGGCTTGCCGCCGGCTTTACCGGTTATCTCGACGGCATCGTGCCGAAATCGGCCTTTGTCTTTGCCGAGCCCGCCGGCGCGCCGAGCCTCAGGCGCAGCATCGAGGCGGGCCAGGTCACGACGCTTGCCAAGGTCGACAACTTCGTCGACGGCGCCGCCGTCGCGCGGATCGGCGACCTGAATTTCGCCGCTCTGCGCGATTTCCCGGCAAGCCAAGTGCAACTGATGCCGGAGAACGCCATCTGCGTCACCATTCAGGAGATGCTGAATGTCGAGGGCGTCGTGCTGGAGCCGGCAGGCGCTCTGTCGCTGACGGCGATCGCCGCGATGGAGGCGCAGGCAATGCGCGGCAAGACCGTCGTCGCCGTCGTCTCCGGCGGCAATTTCGATTTCGAGCGCCTGCCTGACGTAAAGGAAAGAGCCATGCGTTACGCAGGGCTGAAGAAATACTTTATCCTCAGGCTTGCCCAGCGCCCCGGCGCGCTCAGGGATTTCCTCAATCTGCTCGGCCCCGACGACGATATCGCCCGCTTCGAATATCTGAAGAAATCGGCGCGCAATTTTGGCTCGATCCTGATCGGTATCGAAACCAAGGCGCCGGAGAATTTCGCCCGGCTGATCGCAAATTTCGAAGCCGCCGGCATGGGTTACGAGGATATTACCGAAAACGAGATCCTCGCCAGTCTGATCATTTGACTTGGCGAGCGCGATACCGCCGTGTTAGAGACGGATCATGGCTTCGTTCCTTTCAAATCTCTTTTCGATGTTCTCCGGCGGCAAGGCCGCTTCGGAGGCGGCAGGCCCCTCCGGTGAGCCGCAGCTTTACGGCGACTGCACGATCTATGCGGAGCCACGCAAGGAAGGCAGCCAATACCGTCTGGCCGGTCGTATCGAAAAGAAGGTCGGCGACGAGGTGCTGGTGCGCAATTTCATCCGCGCCGATCTCTTCTCCTCCTCCGACGACGCGATCGACTGCACAGTGCGCAAGGCGCACCAGATCATTGACCAGCATGGCCCGTCGCTCTTCGGCGACGGCGAGAAGCTTCGCCAGGTCTGAAGCCGCGATCCGTTCCGACCCGGCGCGCCGGACAGAATTTCCTTGCTTTTCAATCGTATGCCTTGAGCGTCCATCGCAAATATAAGTACGCGCTCACGCAATCTTAAAGGATTGCGGTGAAAGCTATGGCCTGCAGGATTTGCAGGGCGCCCTCGTGTTTGACTTTTTCAGACGATCGATCAAAGGATCCGCAGCCGCGATCGCCGCGTCGGCGCGACGCCGGCCTGTAGCCGAGGTGTCGTAATGGAGGCACTGAACCTCGTTCTCTTCGTCGTCGAAGCCGTCGCCTATTTCGTGCTGATGGTGACGCTTCTGCACTTCCGCCATCGGCTCGGTCTCGGGGTCTTCCTGACGGCGCTCGGCGTCATGCATTTCATGGAAACCTATCTTGCTGCGGTCTTTTACGTCTCGCTGCCGTTCGGAGACGTGTCGCCGGGTTCATCCGTCTTCTTCTCCGGCAAGCTGATGATGATCCTGATGTTATACCTGTGGGAGGATGCCGCGACGGTGCGCCAGCCGATCTACGGCCTGTTCCTCGGCAACCTGCTCACCGTCGGCATCGCCTGGGTGCTGCAACTGCACGAGCCACTGCAGCTGTCGTCAAACCATACGCCCGACGTCGATTTTCTGAAGGAGATGGGCTGGCTGATGATCTGGGGCACGGCGCTGCTCTACGTCGATTCGCTCGGCATCATCCTGCTCTACGAAAAACTCGGCGAATTCTTCCGCAGGCGCGTCGTGCTGCGTTTCATGATCTCCGGCTTCGTGCTGCTGACTTTCGACCAGATCGGCTTCTTCGCCGCGCTGCACTATTTTCTCAATGTGCCGGTCGCCGTATTCTGGGGCGGCTGGAAGGCGAAGATGCTCTCCGTCTGCCTCTATGGGGCGATGTTTGCGATCTATGAATATCGAATCCGCCGCCTTGGCGCCGATGCCGCCGCGCGCTCCATCAGCGACGTCTTCGGCGATCTGACATTCCGCGAGCGCTACAACGATCTTCTGGAGCGCACCGGCCGCGACATGCTGACCGGCGTCTATGACCGCACGCGCATGGAGCTGGAGGCGCCGCTGATGTTGCGCGAGGCGCTGCGGCAGGGGCTGTCTGCGACGGTTCTCATTATCGACGCCGATCACTTCAAGGACGTCAATGATGGTTATGGTCATCTCCAGGGTGACGCGGTGCTGAAGTCGATTGCCGCCCGGCTCGGCACGACGCTGCGCTCCAGCGACCGCATCTTCCGCTTCGGCGGCGAGGAGTTCGTCGCCGTCTGCCCCGGCACGAACCATGAGGAAGGACTGCTGCTTGCAGAGCGTCTGCGCTGGACGATCGCGACCAGCGTCAAGACGCCGGATGACAATCCGGTCACCGTCAGCATCGGCGTTGCGACCGCCGATGAGGACGGCACCAGTTTCACCACGGTGCTTTCGGCTGCCGACGGCCGGCTTTACGCGGCAAAGAAGAGCGGCCGCAACTGCGTCGTCGGCCGCTCCGGCGTGGTGAAACTCGGTTAAGCTGGCGCCGCGGCCATGCCGGGCCTGGGTTATGGGCTGACTTATTCCGTCATCAACGGCCTGGCGGCAAACGAGGCGCCCACGGGCCTTATGCCGCAATCGCTGCTCTTGTTCTCGCTGTCCTATTTCATCGGCGTCTTCGGCTTTCCGCTGATCGCCGGCAACCTGATCGACTCCTCCGGCATCCAGACGATGCTCTGTGTCCTGCTGTTGCTTGCCGTCGCCAATTTGGCGTCCTGTTTCGTATTGCCCACCGCATCAGGAATGGCGAAGCGATACTGGGCAAGGTCGACTTGCCCAGCCTTTCGTTCACTTAGGCGGCCCGGAAGATCTTGGCGCCCGCAGGCGCGCTCGTCATGCCGCCATCGACGGTGATCTCGATACCGGTGACGTTGGACGCGTCATCCGAGGCCAGATAGAGCGCCGCCTTTGCGATTTCGTCGGCTTCGTTCATGCGGCCGAGCGGGCTCATGCCACCAAGCCGGGCCTCGAGCGCCGACATCGCGTCTTCCGTCTGTGCCATTGGCGACCAGATCGGCGTCTTCGTGCCGCCGGGCGTCACCTGATTGACGCGGATGCCGCGGGGTGCAAGCTCGGAGGCCATATTGCGCGTCATCGCGCGCACCGCCGCCTTGCTCGCTGCATAGGCTGACCAGCCGGGAGCCCCGACCACGGCGTGCACAGAACCGTTGAGAATGACCGAAGCGCCGTCGTTAAGATGCGGTAGGGCCGCCTGCACTGTGAAGAAAACCGCCGTGAGATTGGTGCTGATGATCTGGTTGAATTGCGCGGGCGACGTGTCACCGAGCGGTGTCGCCCCGCCGATGCCGGCATTGGCGAAGACGATGTCGAACTTGCCGGCCGTTCCGGCCGCTTCAGCAAAGGCCTTTTCGGTGGCGACGGCATCCGTGACGTCGAGCCTCAGGGCCACTGTGCCGGCGCCAAGCGCCTTTTCGGCGGCGGCCAGCGTTTCCGGATTGCGGCCGGTAATCACGACCCTGGCGCCCTCATCGATGAAGGCCTTGGCGGTGGCAAGACCGATGCCGCTATTGCCGCCGGTGATCAGGGCCACCTTGTTTCTCAGACGCATGATTCACGCTCCTCTTGGAAATGATAACGATCTGGATTATGATTGTTATCTATAAGGATTATGATTGTAATCCACCTAAGTCAAGAGGCACCGATGGGGCGTTCGCAGCTGGAAAAACAGAAGACGCATCAGAAGATCGTCGAGACCGCGTCCAGGCGGCTGCGCGAAGCGGGGCTCGACGGTATCGGCGTTGCCGACCTGATGAAGGAGGCCGGGCTGACCGTCGGCGGCTTTTACAAGCACTTCGCCTCTCGCGACGATCTGGTCGCCGAGGCGATCCAGTCGGCTTTCGATTCATGGGGAAGCAAACTGGAGGCCGATGGGATCAACCCGGCGGAGATGACGGCTGCCGATATCGCCGAGCGTTATGTCAGCACCTGTCACCGCGACAATCCCGGCGAGGGCTGCCCTTTTGCTGCGCTGACCTCTGATATATCGCGGAGCGGCGAGAAGGCGCGAGCGATCGCGACGGACGGGCTCAGGCGCAACTTCGAGGGATTGGCGAGCAAGGCTGCGGGAGCCGATGAAGGGGAAAGACGGCGCAAGGCGATCATGGCCTTCGCGATGATGGCCGGCGGCGTCGGTCTTGCCAGGATTTCTTCCGACGAGGCGCTGTCGGCCGAAATCCTGGAGACGGTCCGGGATTTTGTCGGCGGTATCGACAAATGACGAACGGCCGGCGAAGGCCGGCCGTTCCATGGAATATTGAAGAACCGATCAGGCGGCCAGAGCGATTTCCTCGACGCGCGACTTGGCGGCGTCGATGGCCTTTTCCGCAGCTTCAGGACCGAAGGCCAGGCCTTCGACATAGATCGTTTCGATGTCGGTGATGCCGAGGAAGCCGAGAACCGACTTCAGGTACGGCACGGCATGGTTGAGGGGAGCGGCCGGACCCTGTGAGTAGACCCCACCCGAGGCGAGAACGACATAGACCTTCTTGCCGGTGACGAGTCCGACCGGGCCGCTTTCCGTGTACTTGAACGTCACGCCGGCGCGGGCGACGTTGTCGATCCAGGTCTTCAGCGACGAGTAGATATTGAAGTTGATCAGGCCGGTGCTGATGACGATCGTGTCGGCGGCAAACAGTTCGGCGACGAGTTCGTCGGAGGTCTTGACGGCGGCGATTTCTTCGGCCGTGCGGGCCTCCGCCGGCTTGCGGATGGCGCCGGTGAACAGGTCATCGATATGCGGCAGCGGGTTGGCTGCGAGGTCGCGGCGAACGACGACGCTGCCCGGCTTCTGGTTCTTCAGCTTATTGGCGAGATCGACGGCGATCGGGGTCGAGAGCGACTCGGCGCGCGGGCTGGACGTCAGAAGAAGGATGGACGACATGCTGCATTCCTTTCGAATTGAATTTGACGGCTCGTTGCTGGGAGGTGAGCCGCGGTGTCGAGGAGGAAAATAAGTCTGGCCCGCTATCGAAAAAACGGTGATAATGTCGATCGAAATTATCGATGGAATGGATGGAAGATGCTTCCGAACCCGACTTTGGACCAGCTGCAGGTGTTTTTGACCGTTGCCGAAACCGGCAGCTTTTCGGCCGCATCCCGGGCGCTTAACCGTGCGCAGTCGGTCGTCAGCTATACGATCGCCAATCTGGAAGCGCAGCTTGAAATGCCGCTTTTCGAGCGCTCCGGCGCCCGCCAGCCGAAGCTGACGGAGGCGGGCAAGGCGATGCTCGAGGATGCGCGTCGTATCCTCGGCGACCTGCAGGTCATGCGCGCGCGCGTCAAGAGCCTGAGGGAGGGCCTCGAAGCCGAGGTTTCCGTCGCCATCAGCGTCATGGTGCCATCGCAGGCCGTCGTGGACGTGCTGCACGAATTCCGCGAAAGATACCCGACCGTTTCGTTGAACCTCAATGTCGGTGAACTCGGAATGGTCATGGATCTCGTTCTGAGCGGCAAGGCGACGATCGGCATCGGCGGCGCGGTCCTCAAGCCGGACGATTCGGTGGTCACCGAACGGATCGGCCATTCCTTCATGCTGCCGGTCGCCGCGCCCGACCACCCGCTTGCCGCGATCGGCCGGCCGCTCACGCTCGGCGACGTGCGCGAGGAGGTGCAGCTCGTCGTCACCGACGCGTCAGGCCGGACGAAGGGGCGGGATTTCAACGTTCTGTCGTACAAGACGTGGCGCGTCAGCGATATTGCGACAAAGCACCAGCTCATTAAGGCCGGTCTCGGCTGGGGCGGTCTTCCGGCGCCCATAATGCACGACGATCTGCGCAGCGGCGCGCTCGTCCATCTCGACCTGGATGCCTACGAACAGGGCGAATACGCCATCTATTCGATGCGCCAGCTCGCCAACCCGCCGGGGCCGGCCGCCGCCTGGATGATCGAGGCGTTCCGCACGCGGCTTTCCCATTGCCCGAACCAGGCCGATTTCCACGCAGAGATGGCGGAACTGCGTGAGCCAGCTCCGCCGCTCGCGGCCGAATGACGAAGGCGCTGTGCCACGCCTTCGTCGATATGCCTTGACTTAAAGAACCAGCCTGAACTTCGAGAAGCCGTCGGCCCCGTCGCCGGCCTCCTCGATCTTGACGCTCTTGACCGCGGCGAGGAACTGCTTCGCCTTGGGGCCGCTTTCGAAGGTCGCCGTCGTGCCCGGCAGCGGCTTGAAAGTCCAGTTCGCATCGGCCGACGGATTGATCGTGCCCTGCTCGTGGACGTAGCGCACGATGACGTCGCGGTTGGTGTCCGGCGCCTGGAAGATCACCTTGTCGGCAGCGATCTCCGGGAAACTGCCGCCGCCGCCGGCGCGGTAATTGTTGGTGACGACGACGAACTTCTGGGCCGGATCGATCGGCTTGCCATCGAAGGCGAGGTTCTGAATACGGTTGGCATCCGGATTGATCGCCTTGCCGGACGAATCATATTTCGGCGGCTGCGACAGGTCGATCTGATATGTAACGCCGTCGATCACGTCGAAATTGTAAGACGGGAAGTCGGCGTTGAGCAGCGGCGCATCCTTCGCGCCGGCGTCGATGTGATTGAACATGCCGGCCGACATTTCCAGCCAGTTCTTCACCTGGGCGCCGGTGATCGCGACAGCCTGCACCGTGTTCGGATAAAGATAGAGGTCGGCGACATTCTTGATGGCGATATCGCCGGCCGGGACATCGGTATAGTAGTCGGCGCCGCCGCGGCCGCCGGCCTTGAAGGGAGCTGCTGCCGAAAGCACCGGCAGATCCTTATACTCGGTGTCGGCGAGCATCTGCTTGATGTACCAGGTCTGGGCCTGGCTGACGACCTGCACCGAAGGATCGTCGGCGACCAGCGCGAAATAGGAATAGAGCGGTGCCGACGTCTTGCCGACTGGCGTGCGGACATAGGCGAGCGTCGCCTCATGCTCGGCCTTGGCGGCTTCGACCACGTCCTTCTTGTCGGCGTAGTCGGCGACCACTTTCTTCTTGTCGTCGCGATGATAGATCGGCCGCGCTTCCGAGGTGAAGTCGACGATCTTCCAGCTGTTGCCGTCCTTTTCGAGCAGCAGGTCGATGAGGCCGAGATGCGAACCCCAGAACCCGGCCATCACGGCGGGCTTGCCGTGCAGCGTGCCCTTGACGGGATCGGCATTGGCGATGCCGTCCCAGCTCTTCGGGCCGGGGAAGACGAGATGCTGGTGGCCGGTAAAGATCGCGTCGATGCCTTCGACGGCGGCAAGATGCAGCGAGGCATTTTCCATCTTTTCGGACGGTGCTGCTCCGTCGATGCCGGAATGGGAGAGCGCGATGACGATATCGGCGCCGGCTTCCTTCATGGCGGGAACCCAGGCCTTGGCGGCCTCGACGATGTCGCGGGTCTGCGCCTTGCCTTCGAGGTTCTTGATGTCCCAGAGCATGATCTGCGGCGGTACGAAACCGATGAAGCCGATCTTGACAGGGCTCTCCTTGCCGGCGCCGTCTTTGATCTGCTTTTCGACAATGATGTAGGGTTTGAAGAAGAGATCGTCCTGCTTGGGATCCGAGGCGAGCTGGCCCTTGGTCAGGTTGGCGCAGACGAAGGGGAAGTTAGCGCCGGACAGGACCTTAAACATGAAGTCGAGGCCGTAATTGAACTCGTGATTGCCGAGCGTTCCGACCGTGTAGCCGAGCGTGTTCATCGCCTTGATCACGGGATGGACGTCGCCGTCCTTCATGCCGTGCTGATAGGCCATGTAGTCGCCCATCGGATTGCCCTGCAGCACGTCGCCATTGTCGATCAGCAGCGAGTTGACGGCCTCTGCGCGGATATTGTCGATGATCGTTCCGGTGCGCGACAGGCCCATCGTGTCGTTCGGCTTGTCGGCGTAATAGTCATAAGGGAAGACGTTGACGTGAATGTCGGTCGTTTCCATCAGCCGCAGATGCGCCTGGTTGGCGTTGGCACGGGCGCTGAAAGGGTGCAGCAGCACCAGGGCGGAAGTCGCGGCGAGACCGCCGAGCAGGGAACGGCGGCTCATGACGCCGACATCAAAAATGGAAGACATGGAACTCTCCTATAGGGATCATGCAATCGTCCGGCCCGTCAGAATTAGGACGAATTGGCGAGGAGTACACTGCGAAAATGACAGGACGTCAAAACAACCGGCAGCAAAGGCGATATGATTTTAAAAGGCAATTTATCGCACCGCGGCGCCAGTCCGGCGCCGACGCAAGGCCGCCATTGCGCACGACGTCAATGTCAATGGCAGCTGCCGGAACGATGTCAGCCGCTCCTTCGGCGCAAAAGCGATGCGGTCCTACGATTTCGGCGTCAATGTCGCCAAATGCGGCGGGCGATCGCCGTTGGTCATGGCTCTTAGTTGACGCACCGCGAGTACCGGCCGGATTTCCTTATGGAAAAAGCGGAAATAGGAGGAAATCTGCGCCCGCGCATTCGAATTCACGTCGAACTGGATGCCGATGCGGCCATTGTGCTTCCAGCGGATGATGCCTTCGAGCATTCCAAGGTTTTCGGCTTCGATGCGCACCTTGCTGCCGGAAGCGGCATGGAGCGGGGTCTTCGTCTCCAGGGCGGCGCCGGTCACCGACAGGTTGAGAATTCGCACATCCACTTCGCTGTTCAGATATTTGACACTGCCGAAGACGCGGCAATTCTTTCGATCGGCCTTCCGCGCCGTGATTTTCAAGTTGCTGCTCATGCTGTCTCCCTTTGAAACGCGAGGGGAGCATAGCGCCGGAAAATTGAAATGGTTTTAGGGGCTTGGCTAAAATTGCAGTGAAACTTCAGTTGGCGGCCGCCGCCCTGCGCCCCACCACATGTTCGCGCCAGATGGTGAAGATGCCGGCGGCAACGACGATGACCGAGCCGATGACCGTGTTGAGACTGAGCGTTTCGTCATAGATCGTCACACCGATGATCGAGGCGTAGACCAGTGACAGATAGGTCAGCGGCTGGACGGCGGCGGCATCGAGAACATCGTAGGCGCGGATCAGGAAATAGTGGCTGGAAATGCTGGTCATGCAGACGAGCGCCATCCAGCCCCAGTCGCCCGGCGACATCCAGCTCCAGTAGAACGGGCCGACGAGCGTCATCGTGATGCCGCCGATAACGCCGGTATAGAAGAAGCTGGTCATCGACGAATCGTCGCGGCTGACGAAACGGGTGGCGATGACGTAGAAGGCGAAGTTGAAGCAGGAAAGAATGGCGAGAAGCAATTTCACGTCGAAAAACTCGCCTTCCGGCTTCAGGATCAGCAGCACCCCGCACAGCCCGACGCCGATCGCCGTCCATCGTCGCCATCCGACCCGCTCGCCGAGGATCGGCATCGACAGCAGCGCGATCAGGATCGGCGTCGCGGAAAAGATCGCTTGCGAGCGGGCAAGGCCGATCACGGCAAAGCAGGTGATGGCCAGAACCACCTGGACGGCCAGCAGCACGCCGCGCACCACCTGAAGAAGCGGCCGTTTTGTGCGGGCCGTCGCCTGGAGGCCGCCCCGCATTTTCGAAGCGAGCACGATCGTGAACAGCGCGAAGGCCCAGTAGCGGATCATCGTCACGAAGATCGGCGGATAAGTCGACGCCAGATGTTTCGAGATGGCGTCCTGCAAAGAGAAGATGGTGGTGGCCAGCAGGGCAAAAATATAACCGTGGGTCTTCGATGTCATGATATGCCGTAAAGGGGAAAACGTCCGCAAGCCCCGAAAGTCTGGGCAGCGTTTCGGCAAATAAGCAAGGCCTCAAAGTCCCACATTCGGCCTGTCGATGATTTCTCTGAGCGCGAAGCTCGAATTGATCTTGACCACATGTGGAAGCGCCGACAGCCAGTCGCGATGGATGCGCTCGTAATCCTCGAGATCGCGGGCGGCGACCCTGAGGATATAGTCATATTCACCCGACATCAGGTAACAGACGAGCACGTTCGGGCAGAGCTTCACAGCGGCTTCGAATTCCGCCAGCGTTTTGGCGAACTGGCCGGAGAGCGAGATATGCACGATGGCGATCATCTTGTAATCGAGCGCCTTGTGTGAAAGCCGCGCATGATAGCCGCCGATGACACCGCTTCTTTCGAGGATGTCGAGCCGGCGCGAACAGGCCGAAGGCGACAGCCCGATCTTTTCCGCAAGCTCGGCGTTGGTGATGCGTGCATTGGCCTGCAGGACCTTGAGAATCGCAAGATCGATAGTGTCGAGATCGGTCATTCGAAGAACTTTCGAATAATAATGATGATGGCGCAATAATCCGCGAAAAATTGCTTCTTCGCAAATCGTCTTTGCAAGGACATTTCACTGTCTTGGTGGTTGGATTCATCGTGCGAGGAGATCCGCGGCTGCGGAGACAAAATGAGAGGAACGCCAATGCGTGTCGGTTGCCCGAAGGAAATCAAGAACCATGAATATCGTGTCGGCCTGACACCGGCTTCGGTGCGCGAATACGTCGCCCATGGCCACGAGGTCTGGGTGGAGACGAAGGCGGGCGCCGGCATCGGCGCCGATGACGCCGCCTACGCGGCGGCTGGCGCGAAGATCGCCGCCTCCGCCAAGGATATCTTCGAAAAGTGCGACATGATCGTCAAGGTGAAGGAGCCGCAGCCCTCCGAATGGGCGCAGCTGCGCGACGGTCAGCTTCTCTACACCTATCTGCATCTGGCGCCCGACCCCGAACAGACCAAGGGTCTGATCGCCTCCGGCGTCACCGCGATCGCCTATGAGACGGTGACCGACGAACGCGGTGGCTTGCCGCTGCTGGCGCCGATGTCGGAAGTGGCAGGACGCCTGTCGATCCAGGCGGGAGCGACCGCGCTGCAGAAGGCCAATGGTGGCCTCGGCGTCCTGCTCGGCGGCGTACCCGGCGTGCTGCCGGCCAAGGTCGCGGTGATCGGCGGCGGCGTTGTCGGCTTGCACGCCGCCAGAATGGCCGCCGGCCTCGGCGCCGATGTCAGCATTCTCGACAAGTCGCTGCCACGCCTTCGCCAGCTCGACGACATTTTTGCCGGCCGTGTGCACACCCGTTATTCCAGCATCCAGGCATTGGAGGAGGAGGTCTTTTCGGCCGATCTCATCATCGGCGCCGTGCTCATTCCAGGGGCGGCTGCCCCGAAGCTCGTCACGCGCGAAATGCTGTCCGGCATGAAGAAGGGCTCCGTCATCGTCGACGTCGCCATCGACCAGGGCGGTTGCTTCGAGACCTCGCATGCGACGACCCATTCCGATCCGACCTATGAAGTCGACGGCGTGGTGCATTATTGCGTCGCCAACATGCCGGGCGCTGTGCCCGTCACTTCGGCGCACGCGCTGAACAACGCCACACTGGTCCATGGCCTGGCGCTCGCCGATCGCGGCCTGCGCGCCATTGCCGAAGACAAGCACCTGAGAAACGGCCTCAATGTGCACAAGGGCCGCATCACCAACAAGCCGGTCGCCGAAGCGCTCGGCTATGAGGTCTTCGCGCCGGAGAGTGTGCTTAACGTAGCGTAAGTTACCTGACTCGGGGTTAGGCGAGGACGCCGGTCTCCAAAAGGGCCGGCGCCTTTGCCTTGTCGATCCGGCATTGAAAGCAGTTGTTGCGGGCCGAGCGTACATGCACGTAGGCAATTTCGGGCCGCGCCAGCAATGTCTCCGCATAGGCCGGAATATCGGCGGTATCGGTCACCGCGCCGGTGCCATAGACGATGCGGTTGTTTTCGCCGTAGCCGCGCACGATGAAATTGGGACTCATGGTCAGTATCGGCGGCTGGATCTCCTCGGCGTAACGCCGGCACGGCTGTTTGTGGAGGAAAATCGGCCCGGTTTCGGCATAGGGCTGCAGTTCCGGAAACGGCCGGTAGGCGAAAACCAGCAGTTCCTCGCCCTCTTCGATATTCCGCAGGCAATGGCGGCAGGGGTTGCCGTCACCATCGGAAACCATCGTCTCAGGCAAATTCCCATAGGCATCGCGGCCGCCATTCCAAAGGGCTCTGGCATCGGCAGTCGGCATGGCGGCAAAACGGATGGCGGTCATGGCAAATCTCCTTGGTGGTTGCCATGAAATGCGCCCAGGTCATCGCCCAAGCCACCCGTTTCTTGCGCCTGCTATTATTTGTCGAGATCGCCGCGGCAAATTCGTTCGTGAAGCCAGGCATGCCAATTCCTCAACGCGTGGAGGAAATTTCCACCTCGCCTCCCTCATTCCTGTGCTTGTCACAGGAATCCAGCGCGCCCAAGTCCTTGGGCGCGATAGACTATTTCCGTTATAGTATTGCTTCATTCACGGCGCAGACGCGCCGTAGCTGGATTCCTGTGACAAGCACAGGAATGAGGGGCGGCCGGGGTAGGCGCTTTCCCCATATAGCCTGCTATACCCGATATGGGTAGCGAGCAGACACGTGCACCGGGAACCACCCCCTCAGCCTTTCCGCGCGATCTCCAGCAATTCCTTGTCGCTCAGCGGCCGGACGATGCCGGTGCCGGTCGAGACCGGGGAGAAGCCGTACATCTGGTAGAGCTGCAGCGCGCGCGGATGGTCGAGATTGTTGGTGGTGGTGGTGACCCGCTTCGGATTGAGCGACCAGATGGCATAGAGCGCCTGCAGCAGGAACCATTTGCCGATGCCGAGGCCGAGCGCATGTTCGATCAGGCCGAAATGGCAGAGTTCGATCGTATCCTCGTCCTCGCAGAAATATTCATAGAAGCCGGCAGGGGCGCCGTTCACATAGAGAACGCTGATATTGTTCCGCTTGTCGTTCAGCGTCTGGGTCAGCTGCTCGTCGCTCATGCGCAACCGGTCCACCCATTGCCAGCGCGCGCCCACCTGCCGGTAGAGATAGCGATAGAAGGGTAGCGGTATGCCGGGCGCGCGCATGATCGCTGTCTGGATATTGACCGGCACCGGCATGCTGGTTTTCGGCGCCGCCGTCATTTCGAGACGAGTGATGTGAGCTTTCAGCGAAGCGGGTGTCTTCCCCATGGCGATCAGGCTTTGACCGGCGTCGGCGGGCCGGTGACAACGGGCGTATCGTCACGGCTGCCCCATTCGCTCCATGAACCGTCATAAAGCTTGTTGTCGTGATGGCCGAGCGATTCCAGCGCCAGCGTGATGATGGCCGCCGTGATTCCCGAGCCGCAGGAGGTGACGACTGGCTTCGAAAGATCGATGCCGGCCTCCTCGATCGTCTGGCGGAGTTCGGGCAATGATTTGAACCGGCCCTGGCTGGCAAAGACGCCGGAAGGCAGGCTACGGGCGCCGGGCATATGGCCGGAGCGCATTCCGGCCCGCGGCTCAGGCTCGGTGGCGGCGAAGCGGCCGGCGCTGCGGGCATCGGCGATCTGCATCGCGCCGCTCGAGACGATGTCGCGCATGGCATCGAGCCTCACCACGCGGCTCGCATCGAAGTTCGGCGTGAAGGTCGCGGGCGCATGGCCGGGCACCGTGGTTTCGAGCGGACGACCCTCGGCCTTCCAGCCGTCGAGACCGCCGTCGAGCACGAAGACGTTCTTTGCCCCCATGACCCGGAACAGCCACCAGACCCGCGGCGAGGCGAACACGCCGATGCCGTCATAAACGACGATGCGATCGTTCTCGCTGATGCCGAGCCGGCCGGCCTCAATGGCGAAATAATCGGGCGAGGGGATCGAGTGCGGCAGCGACGTCGAATGGTCGGCGATCTTGTCCTGGTCGAAACGGATGGCGCCGGGAATATGGCCGGCCGCGTATTCGGCATCGGCGTCGCGTTTCTGCGCCGGCAGATAGAAGGAGGCGTCCAGCACACGCAGATCCGGTTTGCCGAGCTCGGCCTGCAGCCAGTCGGCGGAGACGACGAAACGGCTCTTGCTCTCAGTCATTTGGGTCTCCCTTGTCAGGCTTCTTCGCCGGGCGCACCGAAGCGGATGCGGAAGCGCCGGTTCTCCTTGCCCTTTTTTTCGATCTTGGCGATATGGATCTGACCGACTTCCTGCGTCTCCGAGACATGTGTGCCGCCGCAGGGCTGGCTGTCAATCGAGGAGTTTTCGCCGATGCAGACGAGGCTGACACGACCGAGGCCGATCGGCGGGCGCACGTTCTTCGATTTGACGATATCAGGATTGGCCGCAAGCTCGTCGTCGGTGATCCATTGCAGGTAGACCGGATGGTTCTGGCCGACCAGTTCCATCAGCCTGGCGGTGACCTCGTCCTTGTCGATCGTCTCGCTCATGTCGAAGTCGATGCGGCTTTCCTCCTCGCCGACCGCGGCCCCGGTGATCGGATAGGAGCAGACGACGGAAAGCAGGTGGCAAGCCGTGTGCATGCGCATCAGCCTGTAGCGGCGCGGCCAGTCGACATGCAGCACCAGCGTCTCGCCGATCTCAGGCTGCGGCGCATTGTCGAGCGGCACGTGGATGATGATATCCTTGCTCGCGCCATGCTTCGTCTGGCCGAGCCCGATCTTGCTGCCGTCGGCCCGTTCAAGCTGACCGGTATCACCGGGTTGGCCGCCCGATGCCGCATAGAAGCAGGTCTGGTCGAGTTCGATGCCCCCGTCGTCGTGAACGGCGGTGACGACCGCCTCGCATGTCGAGAGATAGAAGTCGTCACGGTAGAGGGCATTGACGGGCATGGATCTCACACGGGTTCGTAGGGAACGTGTATGTCGGACGACCTAGCCATCCAGCCCGGAACGGGCAGTCCCTTCGACCTCAGGAAATCCGGATTGAAGAGCTTCGACTGATAGCGGTTGCCGTAGTCGCAGAGGATTGTCACCACCGTGTGACCTGGCCCGAGATCCCGGGCGAGATTGACAGCGCCGGCAATATTGATCGCCGTCGAGCCGCCGAGGCACAGGCCCTCGTTTTCGACGAGATCGAAAAGATAGGGAAGGGCTTCGGCATCGGAGATCCGATAGGAAAAGTCCGGCGTGAAGCCCTCGAGATTGGCGGTGATGCGGCCCTGGCCGATGCCCTCGGTGATCGATGAACCTTCGGATTTCAGCGTGCCGTTCTGGTAGAATTCATAGAGAGCGGCGCCGTCGGGATCGGCGATGCCGATCTTGACGTCGGCCTTGAAAGCCTTGAGGCCGGCAGCGACACCTGCCAGCGTGCCGCCCGAACCGACGGAGCAGATAAAGCCGTCGATCTTGCCGTCGGTGTCGTTCCAGATTTCCGGCGCGGTCGTTTCGACATGCGCCTGCCGGTTGGCGACGTTGTCGAACTGGTTCGCCCAGATCGCTCCGTTCGGCTCGCTCTTCGCCATCTGCTCGGCGAGCCGCCCGGACACCTTCACATAGTTGTTCGGGTTCTTGTAGGGAACGGCGGGCACTTCGACGAGTTCGGCGCCGAGCAGTTTCAGCGCGTCCTTCTTTTCCTGGCTCTGCGTTTCCGGGATGACGATCACGGTGCGGTAGCCGAGCGCCTTGGCCACCAGCGTCAGCCCGATGCCGGTATTGCCGGCCGTGCCTTCGACGATGACGCCGCCGGGCCGGAGCAGCCCCTTCCGTTCGGCGTCGCGGATGATGTAGAGCGCGGCACGGTCCTTGACCGACTGGCCGGGGTTCAGGAACTCCGCCTTGCCGAGAATGGTGCAGCCGGTTGCCGCCGAGGCGCCCTTGAGTTTGATCAGGGGCGTATTGCCGATGGCTTCGAGGACGGAGGGGTGGAAGGTCATGGAATCTGCCTCTTTCGAACTCTTACTTTAAGAACGGTCTTTTCCCTTCACAAGGCTGTGTTGGCAAGAAATGCTATTCCATGCCTCTGTCGGCCACGACAAAATTTCGCTTTCCCTGGCCGAAGAGGCGCATTGTCCGCCATCCGGCGGTTGCGCGGTGATCCGAAGATTGACTTTACCCGTACGGATGACGACAAAACGAAACGGAGCGCAGCAACAGGGCGTGACCAAAACCGACATGGTTCACGAGCAGATCGATACGATCGACGCATTGATGGCGCATTACGTCGCCGGTTCTTTGCCCGAGCCGGCGCGGGTGCTCGTACGATCCCATCTGCAAATGAAGCCGGAGAATCGAAGCCTGGTGAGCAGCCTCGAGCTTTTGGCCGGGGAAGCCCTGGAAAGCACACCGGAAGCCGCCATTGCCGATCGCGACCAGCGGCTTGCTGCGATCTTTGCCTCTGCGCCTCCTGCCTCCGAATCCCATGTTTCCACGGGGCCACAAAGGGCGCTGTTTCCCCCGGCTTTGCGCGATCTCCTCGGCTTCGAAGCCGAGGACGTGCCCTGGCGCCGGCGCTTGCCCGGCTTCAAGGAATATTCGTTCGGGATGGAAGGCTGCGAAGTCAGCCTGATGTGGATCCGTCCGGGCCGGGCCTTACCGGCTCACACCCATAAAGGCATGGAACTGATCCTGATCCTCGATGGCGCTTTCAACGATGAACGCGGCCGTTTCGGTCCCGGCGACATCTCCATTGCCGACGAGACGGTCGAGCATCGGCCGGTCGCCGAGAAGGACAGGCCCTGCATCGCCTTTGCCGTTTCCGACGGGCCGATCAAGCTCACCGGATCCCTCCGTCAGATGATCGGCGACCTGATCGGCTGAAAGCAGCCACAATGGTGTGATAGAGCCATAAATCCGGGAGGAGATGTGAACTTCCGGACCTGTCTCGTGTTGGTCAGGCTGAGCCGGAGGAACATGTCATGCGTGATTTCATCGCCCGTCCCGAACATGGAATCGTCTGGATATCGGGCGCGAGTTCCGGCATCGGGCGGGCGCTTGCGCTGAAGCTCGCCGGCGAGGGATACAAGGTCGCCGTCACCGCCAGAAGCCATGAAAAATTGGTCGACCTGCAGACCGAGGCCAGCGGCCTTGACGGCAGCATCGTCGTTCTCGACGGCGACGTCACCGATGCCGAGGACATGGAACATGTCATGGCCTCCATCGAATACGAGCACGGCACGCTCGCCATGGCGATCCTCAATGCCGGCGTCTATCTGCCTGTTCATGCCGAGGACCTGCACCGCGCCGATTTCGAAAAGAGCTTCGCCGTCAATCTTTCCGGCGTCGTCAACTGTCTCTTGCCGGCGATCCGCCATATGAAGGCGAAAGGGCAGGGGCAGATCGCCATCGTCTCCTCCGTTTCCGGCTATGGCGGCCTGCCGACGGGGGCGGCCTATGGCGCCACCAAGGCGGCGCTGATCAACATGGCCGAAAGCCTGAAGTTCGATCTCGACAAGATGGGCATCCGCATCCAGCTCGTCAGCCCAGGCTTCATCGATGCCCCGGCGACAGGCAAGAGCGCCTTGCCGATGACGGCGCAGGTGTCGCCTGAGGAGGCTGCCCGGCAGATCGCAGCCGGACTGAAATCGCAGGCGTTCGAGATCACTTTCCCCGGGCGCTTCACCACGATGCTGAAGCTTGCGCGTCTGCTTCCCTACGGCGCTTATTTCCCGCTGGTGAACCGCTTGACCGGCTGGCGCGAACGGCCGTCATCGGCCGGTCACCATCCGGCGACACCGCATCCGGCGGAATGATCAGCAGCGCGAGAACACCACCTGGCGCACATCGATATTGCGGGCCCGGAAACCGGCTTCGCAATAGAACAGATAGAATTCCCAGAGCCGCTTGAAACGCTCGTCGAAGCCCATCGGGCGGATGCGTTCCCAGACCGACCGGAAGCGCTCGCGCCATTCGGCAAGCGTACGGGCGTAATCGAGCCCGAAGCTGAAGTCCCTGACCAGAGACAGATCGACCTTGCCGGCGAGCTCGGCCAGGTGGTTGCGCGTCGGCAGCATGCCGCCGGGAAAGACGTATTTCTGAATGAAGTCGGGATTGCTGCGGTATTGGTCGAAGGCTTCGGGCCGGATGGTGATGATCTGCAGGCCGGCCTTGCCGCCCGGCTTCAGGCATTGCCGGAGCTTGGAGAAATAGGACGGCCAATATTTTTCGCCGACCGCCTCGAACATCTCGATCGAGACGATCCGGTCGTAGAGCCCGGTCTCGTCGCGGTAGTCCTGGAAGCGGAATTCGACGCGATCGCCAAGACCGGCCTTTTCGATGCGCGCTTCGGCATAGGCGAGCTGCTCGCGGCTGATCGTCAGCCCGGTGACCTTGCAGTTCAGCTCGCCGGCTGCGAATTCGGCAAAACCGCCCCAACCGCAGCCGATCTCCAGCACATGATCCCCAGGCCTGATGCCGGTCGCCTCGGCAAGCGCGCGGTATTTGGCATTCTGTGCCGATTGCAGGTCGTTGGCGCCGGTGGAATAGAGAGCGGAGGAATAGGTCATGCTCGGATCGAGCCATTCCCGGTAGAATTCGTTGCCGAGGTCGTAATGGGCGGCGATGTTGCGCTTCGAGCCCGCTTTGGTATTGGCGTTCATCCAATGGCGGACACGCTCGACCAGGCGCCCGACGCCGCTTTTGCCATGCGCATAGCTGTGCGCGGCCTCGCCATTGACGAGGAAGAGCTCGAGGAAGGCGGCGATGTCGGGGCTGTCCCAATCGCCGTCCATATAAGTCTCTGCGACCCCGATCGTGCCGCTTGTTAGCGCCCGGTAGGCAAGGTTCCAGTTGTAGAGGCTGAGGGCCGCCTTCGGCCCCGCCTGCTTGCCCTCGATCAGCAGCCTGCGGCCATCGGGCAGGGTGACGGCAAGCGAGCCGTGCTGCATGCGCAGAAGTCCGCGCAGCGCCAGCTTGGCCTTGAATGGCAGACCCTTCACCAGACGGGATATGTTGTCGGCCGTCAGCGTCACCGCGTCACGGGCCAGCAGATTCCAATCCTGCGCCTTGCTCATCTCTCCTCCTCCAGCATTTTTTCGCCGGTTAGGGACGACGATACATCCGTGACGATGTGCTCGGGCGGCCTCCGGCCATTGTCCTTGAAAGCTAGCGCATCGGCCCGAAAATCGGAATCGATTTTCAGGCTGCTACGAATCTACGGATGGTCGGATCAAGAGTTTCATCCGAAGAGAAAGGCTTTTGGTGATCGCCGCGACATGAAAAAGGCCGGCGTGAACCGGCCTTTTCTCAAAGCGGGCGAAGGCCTGCTCAGTTGTCGTATTCGCGGCATGCTTCGCTGATCGATGCGCCGCTCTGTCCGCCACGGGTGTCGACGCCCGACATCTGCTGCGGCATGCCGGGGCATTCCATGGTTTGCGGCCGGCCGATGCTCTGCGTCGTGGTCGGATCGACCGGAGCGACCTGCACTGGATACATGCCATTGTCGCTGTTGGTGTAATCCGACGAATAGTTACCCGAACTCGGATCGGTCGAGCCGCCATTCGTCGGCCCGATCGGATCGGGGTTCGACTGGGCAAAGGCCGACGACGCCATGCCGATCGCGAGCAGCGAAGCGGCAATAAGGGATTTGGTCATGAGGATATCCTCCTTTGATTTTCATCTTGGATGACCCTGGTGTAACTGCGTCACGGAATCATTGTTCCGAAATTTGCGAAAAACCTGCACGCTGGCCTTGCATGGTTACGCATAAACCTTAACGGGCGAAGCCGCTGGATCGTTGCCACTGCCTGTCTTAGGGCATGACGAAACGCCAATCCGCAGCATGAGGCCACTATGTTCGTTTCTCCCCGCGAGGCCGCAGATATCGGTCTGCAGATTGCGCTTTCACTTGCTTTGACGGCAGGTGGCATGGCGATCGCCTCCGCGGCGATGGGCGGCGAAAAAGCCGGCGTTTCCGCGATCGACGTCAGCCGCCCCTTGTTATGGACCGCCATTCCGACGCGCGTCGATCCGACAGCACAGTCTTATGTGCGGGCCGACGCGCCGGCCGAACTGGAGCTTGCCGCCGGCACCGGCGACCTCTGCCATGACCGGATCGGCCTCCGCCTCTCCTGCGACCTGATCGCCACTTCGGGCGCCGCCGCTTTCTAGGGCGGATTTGCGACATCGTCGCCGTCACACTCTCGAAGCTTGCAAAACATGGCGATTTGCCGTTTCATCGCGTCCAGCGATCGCCACCCGACTCTTTTTCCCGAAGGATTCAGCCTTTTGTTCCAGCCGATGCCCCGTGGCTTCGAGAAGCCTTATGCCGCCTTCCTGTTCGATATGGACGGCACCATTCTCAATTCGATCCGTGCGGCCGAACGCGTGTGGAGCGACTGGGCAAGGCGTCGGGGGCTCGATGTCGCCGACTTTCTGCCGAAGATGCATGGATCGCGCGGCGTCGACACGATCGCCCGGCTGAACCTGCCGGGCGTCGATCCCGAACATGAAGCCAGGCTGGTGACCGAGGCCGAGATCGCCGATGTCGGCGATGTCGTCGCCATTTCGGGTGCCGCAGCATTCCTGAGCTCGCTGCCGCCGGATCGCTGGGCGATCGTCACCTCATCGCCTTTGCGACTTGCCCGCCGGCGGCTGGAGGCGGCAGGCCTGTCGCTGCCGAAATTCATGGTGACGGCTGAGGATGTGAAGGTCGGAAAACCCGATCCGCAATGTTATATTCTCGGCGCCGAACGCCTCGGCGTCAGCACGCAGGACTGCCTGGTTTTCGAGGATGTCGCCGCCGGCATTACTGCCGGCGAGGCGGCGGGCGCCGATGTCATGGTCGTCACGGCGACCCATCATGACAAGATGGAAACGCCGCACCCGACCTTCGCATCCTATGACGAGATCTCGGTCCGCATCTCAGCCGACCATAAGATGTTTATCGTGCCGAACGCGGCCTGACATCAGCCGCGTTACGGTTTCCTGCCTTTCATTCCGCGGCCGCGGCAAGACAGCGATCGATGATCCTGCCGATTTCGCCGCGGCAGGAGCCGCAATTGGTTCCGGCGCTGGTTTCCTTGCCGACCGCCTCGACGCTGTGGCATCCCTCGCGCACGGCGGCGGCGATCTGGTTGACCCCGACACTGAAGCAGGAGCAGACGGTGGCGCCTGGATCCGGCCTGCCGGCGCCGGGACGGCCCGCGACGAGCGCAAAACGTTTCCTCAGATCATCATGTGCGGCGGAGAGCTGCGAGATCGCCCAGTTGCGCGCGACGGCGACCGGCTCGCGAGCAAGGAACAATGCGGCGAGCAGCGTCTCGCCATCGAAGAAGGCGAGCCGGAGGTCGCCGGTTTGCCGGTCGGCATAACCCAGCGGTTCGATCTCATCAGGAATGGCGAAAACCGCCCGGCACCAGGCCGTCCAGTCTTCGACGGTCCGGTCGAAGGCAAGCTCCAGCCGCCAGCCGCCCTCGGCTTTCGCCAGCGCCCAATAGGCCGCGTCAGGTGTTACGGGTTTTGTCGCCGAGACGGCGAAACCGTAATGGCTGGCGGGGAAGGGCCGGACGGCGACAGCGACGTTCTTCGACGCCGGCTGGCCGGAAAAGGGATCGGTGATCGGTGCGACCACGGCGTCGATCCGCGCTTTTGCCGCGAACTGGTCGTTCCAGTGCATCGGCGCGAAGATACCGCCGCGCGCCTGGCGATCGGTCACCAGCGCCCGGACGATCGCCTTGCCGTGGGGGCTGTCGATCTCGACAAGACCGGCGCTCGATATGCCGGTCTCGATCGCGTCGCGCGGATGGATCTCGGCAAAGGGTTCGGCGATATGGGCGGACAGCCGCGCGCTCTTTCCGGTTCGCGTCATCGTGTGCCACTGGTCGCGGATGCGCCCGGTATTCAGCGTGAAGGGGAAATCGGCATTGGTGCGATCGGTTGCGGGCGCTTCCACCGCGACGAAGCGCGCCTTGCCGTCGGCATGGTAGAAACCGCCATCGGCGAAGAAGCGGGTGACGCCGGGCGCGTTCCCTGCCGCCTGCGGCCACTGGAAGGGCGACAGTTCGTCATAGGCGGCGCCTGAGATACCGGCGCGGGCGCCGATGTCGAAGTCGCGGCTGCCATTGTTTTCGAAGGCCGAAAGAGCGGCGTGTTCGGCGAAGATTTCGGCCGGCGCATCGAAATCGAAGGCGGTGGCAAATCCCATGCGGCGTGCGACCTCCGCAAGCTGCCACCAGTCGGCTTTGGCATCGCCGGGAATGCCGAGAAACGGCCGCTGCCTGGAAATGCGCCGTTCGGAATTGGTGACGGTGCCGTCCTTCTCGCCCCAGCCGAGCGAGGGCAGAAGCACCTGTGCGTGCCGGGCCGTATCCGTCTCTTTCAGGATATCGGAGACGACGACGAAGGGACAGGCGGCGATGGCGTTTTCGACGCTGTTCGCATCCGGCATCGAGACGACGGGGTTGGTGGCCATGATCCAGAGCGCCTTGATGCGCCCTTCGGCCACTGCGCGGAACATGTCGACCGCTTTCAAACCGGGTTTTGCGGCGATGACCGGCGATTCCCAAAAGCGCTGAACGCGGTCGCGGTCTTCAGGATTTTCGATTGCCATATGGGCGGCAAGCATGTTGGCGAGACCGCCGACCTCGCGCCCGCCCATGGCGTTCGGCTGGCCGGTCAGCGAGAACGGTCCCATGCCCGGCCGGCCGACGCGGCCGGTTGCGAGATGGCAGTTGAGGATGGCGTTGACCTTGTCGGTGCCGGAGGAGGATTGGTTGACGCCCTGGCTGTAGCAGGTCACCACCTTCGAGGTCGTCTCGAATAGGCGGAAGAATTCCCGGATCTGCATGGCCGGCAGGCCGGTCCGCTCGAGGAGATCGTTGATATCAAGTGCTGCGGCGGCCGCAAAGGCGCCGGCGAAGCCCTCCGTATGGGAGGCGATATAATTCTGGTCGATCGCCGGGCTTGTCGCGAGATGGGCGAGCAGCCCCATGAACAGCGCGACATCGCCGTCCGGGCGGATGGCCAGATGCAGATCGGCGATATCGCACGTCATCGTCCGGCGCGGATCGATAACGACGATGCGCATGTTCGGCCGCGCCGCCTTTGCGGCGGCCAGCCGCTGGTAGATGACGGGATGGCACCAGGCGAGGTTGGAGCCGGTGAGCACCACGAGGTCCGCGAGTTCGATATCCTCATAGGTCCCCGGCACGGTATCGGCGCCGAAGGCGCGGCGATGCCCGGCCACCGACGAGGACATGCAGAGCCTTGAATTGGTGTCGATATTGGCCGAACCGATGAAGCCCTTCATCAGCTTGTTGGCGAGGTAATAATCTTCGGTCAGCAACTGGCCGGAGACGTAGAAGGCGACGGAATCAGGTCCGTGTTCGGCGATCGTTTCGGAAAAACGCCGGGCGACCAGATCGAGTGCCTCGTCCCAGCCGCTGCGTGCGCCTGCGATCTCGGGATAAAGAAGCCGGCCGTCGAGATCGATGGTTTCGGCAAGCGCCGAACCCTTCGAGCAGAGCCGGCCGAAATTCGACGGATGCTCGGGATCTCCCTTGACGCTGACGGCGCCGGCTTCGTCGACCGTGGCGATAACGCCGCAGCCGACGCCGCAATAGGGGCAGGTGGTCTTGACCTCAGCCGCCATTATTCAGCCGCCATCAACAGGCTTTCCAGCGCGATGAACAGGGCGCCGTCCTCGTTGCGGACCGGTATGGTCCGCACCGCGCCCTCGTCGGCGCCGAGCGCCTTGCCGGTTTCCAGCGAGATCACCCAGTTGTGCAGCGGGCAGGTGACGGCCTTGGCATGCACGATGCCTTGGGAGAGCGGGCCGCCCTTATGCGGGCAGTGATCCTCGATGGCGAAGACCTCGTTTTCGGCCGTGCGGAAGACGGCGATCTTGCCCTGCGGCGTCTTCACGCAGCGCGCGCCCCGCAGCGGAATATCGGAGATGTCACCGATTGCGATCCAATTCATGTCCATCTCCTTACTCGGCAGCCTGCGGATAGCCGATCGTCGCCATCGGCTTGAACTCGTGTTTGTCCTTGCCGGAAACACGCTCCGACCAGGGATCGACCTGGGCAAATTTCTGGGAGAAGACGAAGCGGTCGTAATAGCCCTTGCGCTTTTCACCATCGTCCATGATCTGGCGGCGGATTTCGTCCAGCCCGACGCGCTTGGCCCATTTGTAGATGCGCTCGAGATAGCGGGCCTGCTCGCGATACATCTGCGTCAGCGCCACGATATGCTCCAGCGCTTCGTCCTCGGTCTTCACCAGGCCGAGCACCTCGGTGCCCTTGATGTCGAGACCGGCGGCACCGGCGAAATGGATCTCGAAACCGGAATCCACGCAGATCACCCCGATATCCTTGCAGGTCGCTTCGGCGCAATTGCGCGGGCAGCCGGACACGGCCATCTTCAGTTTGGCCGGCGTCCAAGAGCCCCACATGAATTTCTCGATGCGGATGCCGAGACCGGTCGAATCCTGGGTGCCGAAACGGCACCAGTCCGAGCCGACACAGGTTTTCACCGTACGCAGGCCCTTGGCATAGGCCTGGCCGGAGACGAAACCGGCCTTGCCGAGATCGGCCCAGACCGCGGGCAGGTCTTCCTTCTCGATGCCGAGCAGGTCGATGCGCTGGCCGCCCGTCACCTTCACCATCGGGATCTCGAACTTGTCGACGACATCGGCGATGGCGCGCAGCTCGTTCGAATTGGTGACGCCGCCCCACATGCGCGGCACGACGGAATAGGTGCCGTCCTTCTGGATGTTGGCGTGGACGCGCTCATTGATGAAACGCGACTGGTAGTCGTCGGCATATTCGTCCGGCCAGTCGCAGACGAGATAATAATTGAGCGCCGGGCGACACTTGGCGCAGCCGCAGGAGGTCTTCCATTCCAATTCCTGCATGACGGCGGGAATGCTCTTCAGACCTTTCGCCTTGATCAGGCGGCGAACATCGTCATGGCCGAGTTCGGTGCAGGTGCACATCGGCTGCACGGCGGCCGGATTGTAGCCGTCGCCGAGCGTCAGCGCCATCAGCTGTTCGACGAGGCCGGTGCAGGAGCCGCAGGAGGCGGACGCCTTGGTATGGGCGCGCACGTCGTCCAGCGACGTCAGTCCTTTGCTCGTGATCGTCGAGGTGATCTTGCCCTTGCATACGCCGTTGCAGCCACAGATTTCCGCGTCATCCGGCAAGGCTGCAACGGCCGCCATAGGGTCCAGCGGCGACCCTCCCTGATAGGCCTGACCGAAGATCAGCGTCTCGCGCATCTCCGAAATATCGGTCGCCTTCTTCTTCAGATCGTTGAACCACGCGCCGTCGGCGGTCTCGCCGTAAAGCACGGTGCCGATGATCTTGTTGTCCTTCAGCACCAGGCGCTTGTAGACGCCGGCGCTGGCATCGCGCAGCACGATCTCCTCGCGGTCGTCACCGTCGGCGAAATCGCCGAGCGAATAGAGTTCGATGCCGGTGACCTTCAGCTTGGTCGGCGTGTCCGCATGCACGAAAGCCGGCGAACGGTCGTCCGAGAGATGTGCTGCGGCAATGCGGGCCATCTCGTAAAGCGGCGCGACGAGGCCGTAGACCATGCCGCCGACTTCGGCGCATTCGCCGAGCGCGAAAATGTCGCCGTCCGAGGTCTGCATGCCGGCATCGACGACGATGCCGCGATTGACCGCAAGGCCGGCGTCCTTCGCCAGGCCGACGCTCGGACGAATGCCGACGGCCATGACGACAAGGGTTGCCGGGATGATGCGGCCGTCGTCGAGTTCGATGCCTTCGACCTTGCCATTGCCGATGATCGCCTTGGTATTGGCCTTGCAGATGACCTTGATGCCGCGTTCCTCGACCGCCTTCTGCAGGAGATAGCCGGCGGCGGGATCGAGCTGGCGCTCCATCAGCGTCGGCATGACGTGCAGCACGGTGACGTCCATGCCGCGCTGGGCAAGGCCGGCCGCCGCTTCGAGGCCAAGCAGACCGCCGCCGATGACGACCGCCTTTTCGCGCGACTGGGCGGCAAGCAGCATCGCCTGCACGTCGTCGAGATCGCGATAGGTGATGACGCCGGGCAGATCCTTGCCGGGAACCGGGATGATGAAGGGCACGGAACCGGTGGCGATCACCAGCTTGTCGTAGCTTTCGGTGACGCCGTGGTCGGAGGTGACCGTCTTGGCGGCACGATCGATGTTGACGATCTTGTGGCCCTTGTAGAGCATGATGCCGTGCTTGATGTACCAGCCGTCACCGTGAATGATGATCTGCTCGTAGTCCTTCTCTCCCGAGAGAACCGGCGACAGCATGATGCGGTCGTAATTGACGCGCGGCTCGGCGTTGAAGATCGTGACGTCATAGCGTCCGGGCGACTGTTCGAAGAGGTGCTCCAGCATGCGCCCGGGCGCCATACCATTGCCGATGATGACGAGTTTTTCGGTCATACGTTCAAGTCCCTTGGATTAGGTTGCAGCCACGGGCGCCGAGTGCCCCTGGCGCGACAGTTGCTTGACGGACAGGTGCATCCAGATCAGCGAAATCGCCACGATTGCGAAGAGCAGCAGGAAGCAGCTGGACCAGAGGCCGGTCATGTCCTTGAGGAGGCCGAAGGCGATCGGCAGGATGAAGCCGCCAAGACCGCCCATCATGCCGACGACGCCGCCGACGGCGCCGACGCTGTCGGCATAGTAGGCCGGGATGTGCTTGTAGACGGCAGCCTTGCCGAGGCTCATGAAGAAGCCGAGCACGAAGATGACGACGATGAAGATGACGGGTGTGATGGTCGCAGCCGGCAGCGATAGAATGAGCGTGGCCACGGCCGACACGGCAAACATTGCATACATCACGCTGCGTGCGCCCTTCTTATCCGACAGCACGCCGCCGAAGGCGCGGAAGATGCTGCCCGGGATCGAGTAGGCCGCCGCGATCATGCCGGCAGTTTCGAGGTTGAAGCCGTAGACGCCGACCAGATAGCGCGGCAGCCACAGCGACAGGGCGACGAAGCCGCCGAAGGCGAAGAAATAGTAGAGCGAGAAGCGCCAGACCTGGACGTTCTGCAGCGGCGCGAATTCCTGGGCGAGGCTCTTGGAGGCGACGCCGCGCTCGCGGCGAAGACGGAAGGCCGGATCGTCGGTGGTAGTGAACCAGAAGACGACCGCCATCAACGCCAGACAGACGGCCCAGATTTCCGCAACCGCCTGCCAGCCCCAGGCGAGCAGAACGAAGGGAGCGGCGAATTTCGTCACGGCCGCGCCGACATTGCCGGCGCCGAAGATGCCGAGCGCCGTTCCCTGTTTCTCCGCCGGGAAGAACGGCGAGATATAAGCGACGCCGACCGCGAAGGAGCCGCCGGCAAGCCCGACGCCGAGGCCAGCGATCAGCATCTGCGTATAGGTGTGAGCGTAGGAGAGCAGAAAGGTCGCCACCGCGGCGGCAAGCATCGTCAGCGTGTAAACGAGACGGCCGCCGTAACGCCCCGTCCAGATGCCGAGGACGATGCGCACGAGCGAACCGGTGAGAACCGGGGTGCCGATCAGCAATCCGAACTCGGCCTCGTTGAGGTTGAGTTCCTGCTTGATACGGACGCCGATGATCGCGAAGATCGTCCAGACGGCAAAACAGAGGGTGAAGGCGACCGTGGAGATCCACAGGGCCTTGGCTGGTTCGCCGGCGGACATAGGCTGCGCTTTCTCGATGACAGACATGGCTTCTCCGTGGCCCGACAAGGTCGCGCCGATCCATCGCTGGGGTTAAAAACAAAAAAGCCGCTGGTCAGGTTGCGCATGCACGAGGCGCGCGAACTATCCTGATCAGCGGCTTTGCTGGTGGCGCCCGCCGTTGGACGCCCAATTCTTGGTCTTCTGCGAGCGCCTATTGCGCTCTCATACTGCGCTGATCGCCATTGATCTGTGCGCTAATAGCCTTGCAAACTGCGTGCCAGTTTGGTCGTTATGCTTTAAGTGATTGAATGGAAACGGAATTTATAATGGGCGTCCGTCTGCACGTTTTTGTGGCTGTCAAAAAACGTGCAAATCTTTTGTGCGTTGCGGTGATGGCGGCGTCGAACTTTGCTGGCGTTTTGTGCAGGCCGGCATGGATCAGGTCTCTTCGCTATCGGAGGCGAAGGGCAGGGCGCTCTTGACGGCAAAGCGCGCCACATAGTCCGGCAGTTCCGTCGGATCGAAGACGTGGCCGTCCATGAAGCGGTCGCCCTCGTCATTGCCCTCGATACGGATATCGGCGTCGTCAGGTGCGTTGGCGTCGCCGAGAGCGGTGCGATAGAGATCGGGGCGGTAGGCGGAGGCGGCGGCCCGCGCCTTGACGAGACTGGCTTCGGCCTGCCCCCAGCGCATCATCTGGCTGTAGATCCACAGCGCATGGCTCGGCCGGGGATAATTGGCGAAGCCGGAATGGAACTGGAAATAATCGGCGATGATGCGCCGGTTTCCTCTGGCGTCGAGGCTGAATTCGCCGGAAAGAACCCGGCGAATGATGCCGACGGGGGCGGCGATATAGCGCGGATCGGCGAGAGCGGCGGCCAGCGCATCGTGATTGTCCGGTAGGTCGCACCAGCGGGCTGCCGCGTCGAGCGCCACGATCAGCCGGGAAACGGTCTCCGGATGGCTTTCCACCCAATCCGGGCGCATGCCGATCACCTTTTCCGGGGCTGACGGCCAGATATCCTGCTTGGCGGCGACGATGCGTCCGAGGCCGCGCTCCGAGGCGACCATGTTCCACGGTGCGCCGACGCAGAAACCGTCGATCGCCCCGGCTGCCAGTGCGTCCGATGTCAGCGGCGGCGGCACGACGACGAGCTTGACGTGCCTGTCGGGATCGATGCCGCCGGCCGCCAGCCAGTAGCGGAATTCGTAATTGTGCGAGGAGAAGGGATAGGTGACCCCGAAGGTCGGCAACGGCTCGCCGCGCGCCTTCATCGCCGCGATCGTCTTGGCCAGAGCATGGGCGTTATCCAGCGCGCTTGCCGTTTCCGGCAATCCGGCGTCATCCCGCATCCTGTCGAAGAGCCGCGTCGACAGCGTGATCGCATTGCCGCCGCGCCCGAGGGAAAACGGCGTGATCGTCGGCGAGGGATTGGAGCCGAGGCCGAGCATGGAGGCGACCGGCATCGGCGACAGCATATGGGCGATATCGAATTGGCGGAATGCCAGGCGGTCACGGACATTCGCCCAGGAGACGTCCTTGACGAGATCAAGCGTCAGGCCTTCCTTCTGCGCGAAGCCGAATTCCGCCGCCGCGATCAGCACCGACGAATCGACGAGCGGAATGAAACCGGCCCGCAGCACTTTCGGCCCTTCATTGTCGATGCGCACGGGCGAGGGCAGCCCGCCGCTGGAACTGACGGTCTTCGTCATCATATCCACTCCGGTTTCCTCCGGAAATTTAGGCGGCCCGCCATCACATCAAAAGTCCCGCGGCGGTGACCACACTCTGGGCGATTTCCGACATCTTCTTCTTTTCGTTCATCGCCGTCTGGCGCAGCAGGGCGAAGGCCTCTTCCTCGGAGAGACCGCGCATCTTCATCAATATCCCCTTGGCGCGCTCGATGAGCTTGCGTTCCTCCAGCGCCGAGCGGGCATCGGCAAGCTCGCGCCGCAGCCGGCTGAAGGCATTGAAGCGGCTGACGGCCATGTCGAGGATCGGTTTGACGCGTTCCTTCTTCAATCCGTCGACGATATAGGCGGAGACCCCGGCATCGACCGCCGCCTCGATCGAGGCCGTGTCGGAGCGATCGACGAACATGGCGATCGGACGGCTGACCGTGCGCGTCAGCTGGAAGAGATGCTCCATCATGTCGCGGTTGGGATTTTCGATATCGATGATGATCACATCGGGCATCAGCGTTTCGATGGTTCGCGCGATGCCGTTGACCTCATGCACGACGGTGACGCGCTTATGCCCTGCCTCGCGCAGCCCTTCTTCGATAATGGAGGCGCGAATAGCATTTTCGTCGATCACCAGAATCGTCAGATCGAGATGCGTCATGCCTTTATTTATGACGCAATGCAGCAATTTTGGCAAGATATACGCCCGAAAACTGTGCATAAATAAACACGCACAAAAATTAATCAATGTGCCTCACTTTCGAGCGCCGGCTCTTTGGTCTCCTCCTCCTCTTTGTTTGATAGTCGATCAAAAAACGTGGTCTTTTCGTCGCGTCGACCCGCGGGGAAAAATAATGCCGGCGCAGGCTGCAAATCGAAAGAGCATGCCTTCGGTTCTCGTGGTATATATTTTAAAGAAATGCAGCGAAAACCTTGGGATGGGAGAGTTTTTTGCTCGCAGCTGGTGCGCCCCTGGCGATCGCAATTTTATCACGACTGCGGCAGGCAGTTCCCATGGCCGCCATTTAACGAAACCCAACAACGGCTTTGGAGGGCCGACCATGAGCTTACGTATCAACGACATCGCTCCCGACTTTACTGCCGACACCACGCAGGGACCGGTCAGCTTCCATGACTGGATCGGCAACGGCTGGGCCGTTCTGTTCTCGCATCCGAAGAATTTCACGCCTGTCTGCACGACCGAGCTCGGCGTCATGGCCGGCCTCGCGGGCGAATTTGCCAAGCGCGGCGTCAAGATCATCGGGATCTCGGTCGATCCGGTCGAAAGCCATGCCAAATGGAAGGGCGACATCAAGACCGCGACCGGCTTCGACGTCGATTATCCGCTGATCGGCGACAAGGATCTCAAGGTTGCCAAACTCTACGACATGCTGCCGGCCGGCGCCGGCGAGAGCTCCGAAGGCCGCACGCCTGCCGACAATGCGACGGTGCGTTCGGTCTTCATCATCGGCCCGGATAAGAAGATCAAGCTAATCCTGACCTATCCGATGACGACCGGCCGCAATTTCAACGAGATCCTGCGCGCCATCGATTCCATCCAGCTGACGGCAAAGCACCAGGTGGCGACGCCGGCAAACTGGAACCAGGGCGAGGATGTCATCATTACCGCAGCGGTGTCCAACGAAGACGCGATCACACGTTTCGGCTCCTTCGATACGGTTCTGCCCTATCTCAGGAAGACGAAGCAGCCGACGGCCTGATCCCTTTTTTTCAAGCTGTTTGCAAGCCGCCGCGGCCATACGGTCCGGCGGCTTTTTTCGTGCCGGCATTGCGCAAAATGGGGAAGCTTCGCGCCTCGATTGATGTTATCTAGGGTCAGCGTCGCGATGGAAGTCGAACCTGCCGAGATCCGATGATAGGGCGAAAACGTCAGTCCGACATGGGGAGGAGATTGGCGAAGGTCCTGCTTTCGCTCTGCTTCCTGTTTTCCACGGCGGAGACGCCAAAGGCCGAGCCGGAAGGAAGCGATATGCCAGCGGCCTGCCTCTATTCCGGGCCTGCTGCCTCGGGCTCAGGCGAGACGCTCTGCATCCGCCAGGGCAGTTTCAATCGCGACCTCTGCGCTGCGATCGAGCATTTCGCCGAGGCCAATCGGTTGCCTCCGGCCTATTTCGCCCGTCTCATCTGGCGCGAAAGCACTTTTCGTCCTGACGCGGTGAGTTTCAAGGGAGCGCAGGGCATTGCGCAGTTCATGCCCGGAACGGCGAAACTGCGCGGTCTCGAAGACAGCTACCAGGTGCTGGAAGCCCTGCGGAAATCGGCGCAATATCTCGACGAATTGCGCGATCGTTTCGGCAATCTCGGCCTTGCCGCCGCCGCCTATAATGCCGGCGAAAACGGCCTTGCCGCTTATCTTACGTCAGGAAGATTGCCTTACGAGACGCGCGGCTATGTGATGGCGATCACCGCCCATACGGTCGAGGAGTGGAAGGATAATCCGCCGGAAAATGCGGCAGCCCCGCTCGACAAGGACAAGCCTTTCCTCGATGGCTGCGTGGCGCTTGCCGAAAGGCGGAGGTTGAAGGACACGCCCTGGCATCAGGAGGGCAACTGGGCGCCCTGGGGCGTTCAGCTGGCGGCGAACGCCGATGTCGCAGTGGCCCGGCGTCTTTTTCTCGATGCCGTGCAGGATCTGCCGTCACCTTTGGATGCGGAACAGCCGCTGATCCTGCGCCAGCGCGACCGCAGCTTCGGTTTCCGCCCGCGTTATGTCGCCCGCATCGCCCGGCAGACGCGTGTGGAAGCCAACGAGGTCTGCAACCAGATCCGAAAGCACGGCCGCACCTGCCTTGTCTTCAAAAATCGATAGCCGGGCGGCTTCCGCATTCTGAGACGAAAAGTCCGCTTGCGGGATCGCCGGATGGAGCAGCATAGTCTCGCGGGATCACGGCTAAGGAGGAACGACTATGCGGGTTTTGGTCATCGGGGCGACGGGCCATGTCGGAACCTATCTCGTTCCCCGTCTGGTGGAGGCGGGTCACGACGTCGTCACCATCAGCCGCGGTGCGGCAAAGCCCTATACGGCAAGCCGCGCCTGGGCCTTCGTCGATCAGCGGCAGATGGACAGGGCGGCCATGGAGCGGACGGGTGATTTCGGCCCGGCCGTACGCGCATTGAAAGCCGATATCGTGATCGACATGATCTGCTTCACGCTGGAAAGTGCCGAGCAGCTGGTGACGGCCCTGTCCGGGCATGTCGGCCACTTCCTGCACACCGGCACGATCTGGACACATGGGTACCCCACGACGGTGCCGACACGCGAGGAAGCCCCGAAGTCCCCGTTCGGTGACTATGGTATCCAGAAGGCGGCGATCGAAACCTATCTGCTGCAGCAGGCAAGGCTGCAAGGCTTCCCGGCAACCATCATCCATCCCGGCCATATTGTCGGCACCGGATGGGCGCCGCTCAATCCGGCCGGCAATTTCAACCTGCAGGTCTTCGCGACCCTTGCCCGGGGCGAAGCCCTGGCGCTGCCCAATTTCGGCTTGGAGACCGTTCATCACGTCCACGCCGATGACGTGGCGGCGACGTTCATGAATGCAATCGCCCACTGGAACGCGTCGCTCGGTGAGAGTTTCCACGCAGTTTCCGAGCAGGCCCTGACCCTTCGCGGTTATGCGGAAGCCATGTCGCGCTGGTTCGGGCGGGAGCCGAACCTCACCTTCGCGCCGTTCGACGCCTGGGCCGAAGGCCAGACGGCCGAGGATGCGGAGGCGACATGGGAGCATATCGCCCGCAGTCCGAATTGCTCGATCGCCAAAGCCGCACACCGGCTCGGCTACACGCCGCGATATACGTCGCTGCAGGCGGTGCAGGAATCGGTCGGCTGGCTGATCGGGCAGGGGCGGATCAAGACCTGATCGCCGGGTTTCAAGCGATCAGGATAGCCCTGAAATCATTGACATTGGTTCCGGTCGGCCCGGTTTCGAAGAGATCGCCGACGGCGGCAAAGCCCGAATAGCTGTCATTGCCGTCGAGCAGCCGGCGCGCATCGAGACCGGCGGCGCGAAGGCGCTTGATCGTTCCGCCATCGGCAAAGGCGCCGGCATTGTCCTCCGAACCGTCGATGCCGTCCGTGTCGGCGGCAAGGACATGAATGCCCTGCTGTCCATCGATCGCGAGCGCCATGGCGAGGGTGAACTCGCCGTTGCGCCCGCCCTTGCCGCCCTTGGCCCGCAGCGTCACCGTCGTCTCGCCGCCGGACAGGATGACGACCGGCTTCGCAAAAGGCCTGTTCCGGCCGAGCACCTCGCGGGCGATCGCAGCATGCACCAGCGCCACATCGCGCGATTCACCTTCGATCGCATCCGAAAGGATCGCCGATTCGATCCCTTGCGATTTGGCCAGGGCGGCAGCAGCCTCCAGCGATACGCCGGCCGAGGCAATGATGTGGTGCTCGTGCCGTGAAAACACCGGATCATCCGGCCGCGGCGCATCGGCCTTCGGGGAGTTCAGATGATCAAGGGCGGCCTGCGGCAGCTGCAAGCCGTATTGCCTGATGATCTCGAGGGCCTCGTGCCTTGTCGAACCGTCGGGCACCGTCGGCCCGGAGGCGACATGGGCGGGATTGTCGCCCGGAATGTCCGAAACGATCAGGCTGACGACCCTCGCCTTCGTCGCCGCTGCCAGTCTCCCGCCCTTGATGGTGGAGAGATGCTTGCGCACGACATTCATCGCCGAGATCGGCGCGCCCGAAGCCAGCAGCATCTCGTTGAGTGCGATCTCGTCTTCAAGGGTCAGCCCCTCCGGCGGGGCGGGGAGCAGCGCCGAGCCGCCGCCGCAGATCAGGGCTATCAGCAGATCGTCTTCCGTCAGCCGGTTCACGGTTTCCATCAACCGCCTTGCGGCAGCAAGTCCCGCGGCATCGGGCACCGGGTGGGCCGCCTCGATGATCTCGGTGTGGCGGGTGTCGCAGCCATAGCCATATCGGGTGACCACCAGTCCCTCGAGCGGTCCGTCCCAGACGCTTTCGAGCGCCTGCGCCATCTGCGCCGCGCCCTTGCCGGCGCCGATCACCACGGTTCTGCCTTTCGGCTTCTCCGGCAGGCGGGCCTTTATGCCGGTCAGCGGATCGGCGGCGCGAACCGCCGCGTCGAACAGGCTTGTCAGGAAATCGCGGGGGGCGGCGGTTATTGTCATCCTTGGTCTCTGCTGGCTGAGGTGTCGATCACGGCGGGGACTGTCGGCGCAACGGTGGGCTGCCGTCAAGGTCGAAGACGAGGCGATTTGACCCGTGCGGCGCCAAGTCTTGCCGTCGAACCAGGCGAACGAATAGAAAGCATTAACCATCGTCCCGTAGACAACACATAGGATCAAAGGAAACCTGTGTTCGATGGCCACTGAAATGACCCGCCGCCCTGCCGCCTCTCATGAAGGCAAGGTTATTGCCTTTCCCTCCGGAACCGGAATTGCCAATATCGAGCGCTGCGCCCGCGAACTCGGCCGGCGTCATGGTGCGGACGCGATCGAATTCTGGAAGGCTGAATGCCGCAGGCTGGCCGACCAGCTGTTGGCCGCGGGCATTGCGGAGAGCGACGTCGGTCAGCAGGTGCTGGAGTTTCAGCAAGATGTGCAGATCGAGCTCGTCCTTAGCCATCAAAAGCAGGCGATCGCCAAATCTCAGAAACGCTGATGCATGCCGTCCGAAAACCGCAGTGCGCCTGAGCGGCAATCTGGCGGATTGAGGCTGCCGTCGCCGTCTGGATCGACTGCGAGGGCACAAGGAACTTCCGCGCAGATGTGGAGTTGATGTTGTCGATTGACAGCATTGACGCCGCGGGAGCCTTCGCAAATGTCCAACAAATCCAACTTCTTCTCTTCCTTCGCAACCACCGTCTCCGAGCTGTCGGGAAGGCCCTTCACCTTTGTCGCGGCCTTGATGCTGGTGCTTGTCTGGGCGGTTTCCGGACCCTTTTTCGACTATTCCGAAACCTGGCAGCTGGTGATCAACACGACGACTACGATCATTACCTTCCTCATGGTGTTTGTGCTGCAGAACAGCCAGAACCGCGACGGAAAGGCTCTGCAGGCCAAGCTTGATGAGCTTATTCTGACAAGCCAGGCCGCCAATAAGTTTGTCGGCATCGAAAAGCTGGACGAGGGCGAACTCAGGGAAATGAGCAAGACCCTTGCTGAAAAGGCCGAACACGTCGAGGAGAAGGCGGAAGAAAAATCCGCTTCAGAGACGTCATTTTAAACGCATCGCTGTTCGGGCCCGCTCCTGCGAATCTGGTCTTGGTGTTGCTCGCGCATGCCTTCAATGGCGTCAGCGTCTTTCTTTTCGGCCGCAATCCAGTGGTTTCCCGCCTCGCTCGATCGGATCAGTTCGTCGAGCTTGGTGTGAAGCGCCTTCATGTCCCGATTCTGAGAGTGTTGCAGCAGCAGCAAAAGAAAGAACGTGATCAGTGTCGCGGTCATGTTGGTCAGCAAAAACCATTGCCGTGGAAACGAAAAGCTCAAGCCGACGGCCGTCCATGTGACAGCCAATGCGATCAGCGCGACCGGGATCGCACGATGCCCTGTCCAGGAGAGGTCAGAAATCTGTCGAAAGCGCCAGCGCATACGGCTCTCCACAGCCCCTGCAGGAGAAGATGGCGCAGATCGGAGCAGTGTCCATTGCTTCTAAGGGGTCGTTTTTTGCAGGCGTTACGAAAAAGCCGCTGCACGCTTTTGTCCTGCAAGGTCGAAACCAATCGGCCATATGCCAACACAGTGCGAAATCGAGCCGCTTCATGAAGGCGGTCGGTCCGATCGCCGCCGCCAGTCGGTGTCGGCCGGTGTGCCATAAACGGGGGCGTGGCGTTGTGCTCGCGCCCCCGTCCGATTCGATCTCTATACCCGGGACTTGACGATGAGATCTTCCTCCTCGTCGCGTTGCGATCCCCCGAGAGCCGCGGCCGCAGCGGCGATGAAAGCGCCGACCAGAAGGGACAAGGATCCGAGCAAGGCCGTGGTGGAGGCGGCCTTGCGTGCCTCATCGGCAGCTTTCTGCGTGGCGACCTTGGCGTCGTCGATACGCTTCAGCACCGTGTCGACGCGGGCGCGCGCATCTGCTTCGGGAAGACCGGTCCGCGCAGAGACGATGGTGGCAAGATAGGCCTTGTCGTCATCGGGAATTTGCCCCTCGGCGGCGCCGTTGAGGAGGATGCGGGAGACTTCCGATGTTGCCGCAGCATCGTTTTCTGGCGCCGCCGCACGCGCCTGATCAGGACGCAGCAAGGCGTCGGTAAAATAGGCGGTGGAGAGATCCAGGGGCGATGTTGCCGATGACGCCGCTGCCGTGCCGGCGGCAGCGGCAGTCGAGCCGACGGCTTGCGCGGCCGATCCTACCGCCTGCGCGCCGGCGCCGGCCAGCGATGTCAGCGACGAGGCAAGGAATCCGGCGACAAAGATCGTCGCCAGAGCCCAGCTGATGAAGCCATGGGCGGTGTCACGGAAGAAAACCTCATCGGTGTGGACGGCCGCCCATTTTGTGCGCAGGCGGCCGGTAACGTAGCCCCCGAGTGCGGAGGAGAGCCATTGCACGACCACAAGCCAGATCGCCGCCGTGATGCCAAGTGTGCCGAGCGAACTGCTTTGCCCCGACCAGGGCGACACCATCGTTAGCCCAAGCCCGGATCCCAGAAGCAGAAGGATGAGAGTCACCCCGATGGCGGCGGCCGCGCCGCCAAAGATAGGTCCCCATGTCATGGCAGATTTGGAAGATTCGACCGGAGCAGCAACCTCTCCGGAACCTGTCATTGAGACCGACATGATCCGCTCCTATCGCATAAACAAAGCGAGAAGAATGATGATAGGCAGTGGGACACCGAGCAGCCAAAGTAGAATACCGCGACCCATGAGAGACCTCCTGTCAAAGTCGACGTTACGTGGTTGATGCCACACAACTTTTATGCGCGGTGTTTGTTCCCGGCCGACGCCGGAGTCGCTTCGAAACGGCGGGCTCTTTCAATCGCGGGGCAGCATCTGAAGGAACAGCAGATTGCCGGAACGGTTGTCGCATCGCTGGCATTTGAGGCGCTTGGCGAGCTCCGCGAGAGACAGGTCCTGGCCACAGCGCCGGGCAACGTCCCGCCGCTCGATAAGCGTTTGGCGCCGGCATGCGCGGCAACGGGCATAAATGACGAACCACTGCGGTAAGGTTCTCAGCGTTACCTTGTCGATTTCGACGGCATGGTGATCAGGGGGTGCCAGCCCGATGCCGCGACGATGTTTCATAGCCCTTCGACATCGGTTGTCCGCTCGGCTGTCATGCCGCGGCTCATTCCCTTGTCGCCAAGGGCAAGCAGAAGTCGCAGATGACGGCAATCCAGCAACAGCGTCGTCATGGCGGCACGAATGTCCCCATCGTGAAAAGCGACGACTGCGTCGACTTCTCCTCTCAGCGCTTCTTCTGCCAGTTTCTCAGCTGTCTGCGGACGCACGACCTCGATCTCCTTTAGAACTCCACTAAGGTTTTTATCTGCCGCCGCGCCGATGTTCCTATTATGTTCTGGTTGTCCTTCGAGTCAAGCAGGAACTCGCGATGCAGTAGCCAATAGCGGCTGCTCGCACGCAATGTCGAACGGACGGAGAGAATCTGCGCGGCTGGAACTAACGTCGGTTGAGAGAGCGCCTATATCTTTAGGCGCAGGATGATTTGGACGCGGCGATGAGCCCTGGAAAACTCTCCCCTTATTCATGGGGAAAGCTCTCGCGATTGGGTCACAGCGGAAATGGGAGAACATCGATGAACAGATTTCGGGCAATTGCAGTCGCCGGAGCAATCACTGTTGCCGCCATTGCCTCCGCCTGCTCGACGCCGCCGAATTCCTATGGCTCGGCGTCCGGATATCAACCGGGAGAACTCGATGAACCCGGCCTGTGCCGACGGCTTCCGACCTGGCGACGGCCGCTCGTGCAGCTATTAGCGGCAGTACCGGTTCCAAATCTGATGCCGGTCCTGATACCGTGTAGACGAATGTCGATCCTGCAATGGTCGGCAGCCCGACGAAGCGGAACACTTATCGTTCGCCTCCGTTCCTCTATTCTGACGATAGGAGGAAATAACCATGGATTGGAACCGCGTCGAAGGTAACTGGAAGCAGATGAAAGGCAAGGTCAAGGAGCAGTGGGGCAAGCTGACCGACGATGACCTTGACGTCATCGATGGTAAGCGCGATCAGCTCGAAGGCAAGATCCAAGAGCGCTACGGCTACGAGAAAGACCGTGCCAAGAAAGATATCGATGACTGGTATAGTCGCCAGACTTGGTAATCGGCATGCACCGGGCAGGGGACTCCGTCGGTCTTCGGTCCGGTGATTTGCCGCGCCTATCCAAAAGGCTTTCGACGTTCAAACTTGCTGGGACCTGCCCCGTTCCGCGAGCGCGGTGAGCGCCAAACCCAAAAAAAGCCCCGCCGAGACGGGGCAAGTTCTGACAAACGAATCACACGGAGGAACACCGTGCGATCCTACTGTTTTAACGAAAGGGCGGCTGCAAGGTTCCGGTCTCGGACTGAGGATCTTCGCTACTCGCACCGGTGATAGTTAGGGCCCGCATCGCGCCGGCCGATCTCTTTCTGGAAAGTCCACGGCGGAGAGCCGTTCATGTTAGGTTAATGCCTGTTAACCCAGAACTCGCGGGCTGAAAGGATGCGCCGATGAACAAGCTTTTCCCCGCAGTCGCAGCGACAGTCTTGGCTGCATGTTTCGCTCTGCCGCTAAACGCCACTCCGATCGCAGTGCCAAAAGCGGTAGCTATGCACACCGCCGACGTCGAGCAGATCAAACACCGTCGTCATGGTAATGGACATGCGTACGGCCACTGGAAGAAACGCCGGTACGCTCACCGCGACTGCCGGTACTACGACTCTTGCTACCGTCCGCGGTATCGCGACTATTACGGCTATCGCGACTATTACCCCCGCCGTCGGTCAGGTGTGAGTGTGTATTTCAATTTTTAGCTGGGAGTGCCCGGGCCACTTGAGCCGTCGACGCGAATGCCGGCGGTCTAAAACGGATGGAAAGTGGGGAAAAGCGCCTGCTTTCGGATTTGTCAACAAAAACACGCTTACTTGAAAAATGGCTCCCCGGGCCGGATTCGAACCGGCGACCTGTCGATTAACAGTCGAATGCTCTACCGCTGAGCTACCAGGGATCACTGCTTGGCGCGGTGTGAGTGGGCTAATACAAATGCTTGCCCGATTTGCCAAGCGGTTTTTTCAAAAAAATGAAATGAACTTGTATTTGGGTGGCCTATGCCCATCTCTGGGAAATGACAAATAGGGATGATCTCCAGGACAGGAAGGGCAGCGAGAAGCGCAGGGTACAGGCACGGCGCTTCGGCATCGATCACGCAAGCCACAGGCTTATACTCGGCTCCTTCAGCATCGGTATGCCGCGTTCACGCATCGGGCGGATGGCAATCGGCATGGCCCTCGTCTTGTGCGGCTTGCTGGGCTTTCTTCCGATCCTCGGTTTTTGGATGCTGCCGCTCGGCCTCTTGGTGCTCTCGCATGATCTTCCCATAGCGCGCCGGCTTCGGCGCCGGCTGGCCGTCTGGTGGCACAGGCGGCGAGGGCCGGCCGGATGACGGCGGTCGCCGCAGAGCTCCGCGGAACTGTGGATCGCTTTTTGTGTTCGTGATTTATGGAGCTCCAAACGCGCCACGATCGTCCGGGGTGAGGTAATGAAGGTGTTCTTGATTGTCGTCCTGTCAGCGGCGGCGATTCTTTCGGCAAGCTCCGCCGGAGCCCAGCCCGTCGACAGCAGCGGATTTGATGCCAGCGGTATCTGCCGCCGTCCGGAAGGTTGCGTCATCGACCAAGGCCAGGGCGGCGGCTATAGCGGGCCTCGCAACTATCGCAATTTTAACGGCCGCAATGAGCGCGATGGCGAGAACGACCGTGGCCGGGATGATCGCCGCTACCGGTCCCGGAGCAGGACCTCGCTTGCGACGGTCAGCATCGTTGCCTGATTGCGCCCTGCCGGCTGTCGGGATCGAGACGCATGGATCCGGGCGCATGCGGTTCTAATTCGATCTCAGTTGGCTTTCCTCGAAAAATCCGCCATGGCCCGGATCGAGGTCGGTCGCCATTAACAGGCTGCAGGCGGCCAGAAGCAGAACGAGCTTCAGTCCGTAGGAGATCATTGCGATCGGCCCTCGACGAGCCGGCGAGACGCGCGATGGCGCGATATAGTACTGGTAATAGAAATGCGGATCGTTCGTTTCCAGCAGGTTCTGGTAAACATGCGGCGGAATGTCGGCATGTCGTACCGCCGCGGAACCGGAGAACTTTACGCGGAGATCGCCGGTTTCGGCATTATACGCCGCACGTCCCTGATTTGACTTGAGGGCAGCCCATTCCATACAGCAGCTCCTATACCCTCCCGGGGCGAAAGATGGCGGGCAGGCGTTCCAAGTCAAGTTAAGAGTTGGTTCAAATGCTGTGGTTGGTTCGAAACAGGGCGTGATCGCCGAGAGGAAGTTTCAGCCTGGGCCGGGGCCCATCCCGCGATGGAAAAATGGTCTTCTCGGCTGCCGCGGAATGGCGTTTTTCCAAAATGCCCTCTTGCGATTTCCTTACGATCATTCTAAACGCTCGCCACGGCTCAGATGATGAGCGTGTGAGGCCTCGTGGCGGAGTGGTGACGCAGAGGACTGCAAATCCTTGTACCCCGGTTCAATTCCGGGCGAGGCCTCCAATATCTCCCCACCGCTGATAAATGATTGTGAAACCTCGATAATTTCGAGACGATCGCGCGCCGCTCGCTCCAGCTTATTTTCAAGCGGCGTGCGCTGCCCGCCTCGGCCCGCATGAGATTGTGGCCGGCGCCGTCAGAGCCATGCCGGAGCGCGCGAACCTCAGGTCGTTTCACCGTCCAGCAGCCCGCAGCAGAAGATGCCGATGAGCGCTGCGAGGATGAAGAAATCGAACAGCGTGAGATATTCGAAAATCGCAGACATGGCCTGCTCCTCCTATTTCCTCCGCTACAAATCATACCATGAAGGGACAGGGGATTCTACGTTTGGGCTGCAGCGTCTTGCCCCTCCTGTGGCGCGAAAGAGGCGTCCGCCGGATTCTTTTCGCCGACGGCTGCCAAGCCTTGAAAGCATCCGTGTCGGGGATTAAGAGACGGGGGACAGGAACCGCTTTTCAAGAGCGAGAGGACATGATGGATTTCGAAGCTGCGCGCGCAAAGATGGTCGACAACCAGGTTCGCACGACGGACGTTACCTCGCATTCCGTGCTGACGGCGTTTCTCACGGTGCCGCGTGAGGCTTTCGTGCCGGAGAAGGCAAAGCTTCTGGCCTATGTCGACAACGACGTCGAGATCTCCGCTGCCGCCCCGGGCAAGCCGGCCCGCTTCCTGATGGAGGCTTCGCCACTTGCCAAGCTGTTGCAACTGGCGGCCATCAGCAAGGATGATTTCGTACTCGAAGTCGGTTGCGGCACCGGTTACACGTCGGCGCTGCTGTCGATCATCGCCGGCTCCGTCATCGCGCTCGAATGCGACGAGGCGCTGGCCGCCGAGGCGAAGGCAAAGCTTGCCGGCTACGGCAAGGTGGAAGTCGTGACCGGCCCGCTCGAAAAGGGCTATGCTGCTGGCGCTCCCTATGACCTGATCTTCATCAATGGCGCGGTCGAGGAAGTTCCGGCCGCTCTTCTCGGCCAATTGCGCGATGGCGGCCGTCTGGTCACCGTCGAAGGTCATGGCAATGCCGCCCGCGCAAAAGTCTTCGTCGCCGAGCGCGGCGCCATTTCGGAGAATGTCTTCTTCAACGCTTCGGTCAAGCCGCTGCCGGGTTTTGCCAAGGCGCGCGAATTCGTTTTCTGACGCTGTTTTCCTCGGTGAATTTCAGCGACGGGCGCCGATGGCGCCCGTTTTTATTGCGTGCCGCCTGTCTTTTCAGGCGTGCAAAGGACGCTGTGACAGTTTGAATCGACGCATCCGCCCTCAAGATCGATTCCGATTTTCGGGCGGATTCGTTCGCGCTGCCGGAAACCCTTCACAAACATCATTTATCCTGACGCCTCGGCCGCGAATTGCCGACGGCAATCATTGGGTAACAAAACTGTGCATGGCCGCATTCATTTGATTCGCGATGATTTTTTTCAAGTCTGGGGTATTCTAAGGTCGTGGTGATTCGGATGAACGCTCCACACCATCCGGTCGTTGTTTTGGGATAACGGGGATAGATATGGCTCAGCCAAGTGTAGCGCGTGAACCGTCCATGGAAGAAATTCTGGCGTCCATCCGCCAGATCATCGAAAGCAATGAACCCGGCGCCGGCAAGGCGATTTCCGCATCCCTGCCGCCGGTTTACGGCGCCGATGAGGACGTAAACGGCTCCGAGATCCATCTGACGGTCGATGACACCTATGCCGGCGTGGAGTTTCCCGAACCGGCCATGCGCTCTTCCGATCCGCGTTTTGTCGCCGCCAATTCGGCCGGCACTGCCCCCGAGACAGAAGCGCCGGCCCGCGCGCTGTCGCTTGCCGATGTCGCCGCCCGTGTGCGTGCCGCTTCCGAGCGCAGCGCCGTGCAGGCCGGCCAAGCCCTGCGCGAAATTCCGAGCGGCTTCCGCCAGCCCGAACCGCAGCCCACCGTGATGCCGGAACCGCCGCGCGCCGCAGTCCCGCAGCCGCAGCCGGCACAGTATGTTTTCCCGGCCGCCGCCGCACCCGTTCCCCCTGTTGCGCCTCCGCAGCCAACCGAGCCGGCATTTGTCGAAACGCCGCGGGTCGCTGTCGCCGAGCCGGCCGCCGCCCTCGAACCGGCGCCGCCGGCTTTGGAGCCCGCTGGTTCGTCGACCGAGCGTTTCCTGCCGAGCGTCGTCGAGGAGGTCCAGCCGACGCTGCTTTCGGAAGATGCCGGCCTGCAGATCAGCCGCTCCTTCGAGGAGCTCGCCGCGGCAATCGACGGTGCGGAACGCCGCTCGCTGGACGAAATCGCCGAGGATATGCTGCGCCCGATGCTGCGCGAATGGCTTGATGATAATCTGCCGACGCTGGTCGAGCGCTTGGTGCGCGAGGAAATCGAACGCGTGGCGCGCGGCCCGCGCCGCTGATCGGATTGCTTTTTCCTGGAAAAGCCGCTCCGGTCTCCGGGGCGGCTTTTTTATTGACTTGGCCGTGGCCATCCTATTTACAAACGCCCATCCTCGAACCTCGAAATTGGTCAGAAAATGCTCGACAAGACCTATGATTCCGCTGCCGTCGAACCGAAAATCGCCGCCAAATGGGATGAAGCGGATGCCTTCCGCGCCGGCACGAACGCCAAGCCCGGGGCCGAGACCTTCAGTATCGTGATCCCGCCGCCGAACGTCACCGGTTCGCTGCACATGGGGCACGCACTGAACAACACACTGCAGGACATCCTGGTGCGCTTCGAGCGCATGCGCGGCAAGGACGTGCTCTGGCAGCCGGGCATGGATCACGCCGGCATCGCCACCCAGATGGTCGTTGAGCGCAAGCTGATGGAACAGCAGTTGCCTGGCCGCCGCGAAATGGGCCGCGAGGCCTTCATCGACAAGATCTGGGAGTGGAAGGCGGAATCGGGCGGCCTGATCTTCAACCAGCTGAAGCGCCTGGGCGCGTCCTGCGACTGGTCCCGCGAACGCTTCACCATGGATGAAGGACTGTCACAGGCGGTTCTCGAGGTTTTCGTCACGCTCTATAAGGAAGGCTTGATCTACAAGGACAAGCGGCTCGTCAATTGGGACCCCAAGCTGCTGACGGCGATCTCCGACATGGAGGTCGAGCAGCACGAGGTGAAGGGCCACCTCTGGCATCTGCGTTATCCCCTTGAGCCGGGTGTCACTTATCAATACCCGATCGCTTTCGACGAGGAAGGCAAGCCGACCGAATTCGAGACGCGTGACTATATCGTCGTCGCGACGACGCGGCCGGAGACGATGCTCGGCGATACCGGCGTTGCCGTGAACCCCGAAGACGAGCGTTACAAGCCGATCGTCGGCAAACATGTCATCCTGCCGATCGTCGGCCGCAAGATTCCGATTGTCACCGATTCCTATGCGGATCCGACGGCCGGCACGGGCGCGGTGAAGGTCACGCCGGCCCATGATTTCAATGACTTCGACGTCGGCAAGCGTGCCAAGCTGCGCGCCATCAACGTCATGAACGTCGACGGCACCATCGCAATCAAGGACAATGAGGATTTCCTCGAGGGCCTCGACAATCCTGCCGCACTCCACGGCGCCTGGGACCGCCTGGAAGGGCAGGACCGTTTCTATGCGCGCAAGGTCATCGTCGAGATCTTCGAAGAGGCCGGCCTCCTCGACAAGATCGAACCGCATAAGCATATGGTCCCGCATGGTGACCGAGGCGGCGTGCCGATCGAGCCGCGGCTGACGGAACAATGGTTTGTCGACAACAAGACATTGGGGCAGCCTGCTCTGGATTCCGTTCGCGAGGGAAGAACCCGGTTTATTCCCAGGAACTGGGAAAACACCTATTTCAACTGGCTGGAGAACATCGAGCCGTGGTGCATTTCCCGCCAGCTCTGGTGGGGGCATCAGATTCCCGCATGGTATGGTCCCGACGGTCAGGTCTTCGTCGAAAAGACCGAGGAAGAGGCGCTGCAGGCGGCGATCCAGCATTACCTCTCGCACGAAGGGCCGATGAAGGCCTATGTCGAGGACCTGCTCGAAAACTTCAAGCCCGGCGAAATCCTGACGCGTGACGAGGACGTGCTCGACACCTGGTTCTCTTCGGCGCTCTGGCCTTTCTCGACGCTCGGCTGGCCCGAGCAGAGGCCGGAACTTGCACGCTATTATCCGACGAATGTTCTGGTCACCGGATTCGATATTATCCCGTTCTGGGTGGTTCGCATGATGCAGATGGGTCTGCATTTCATGAGGGACGACAATGGCGATCCCGTCGAACCCTTCCATACCGTCTACATTCACGCGCTGGTGCGCGACAAGAACGGGCAGAAGATGTCGAAGTCGAAAGGCAACGTCATCGACCCCCTGGAACTGATCGACGAATACGGCGCCGACGCGCTGCGCTTCACCCTGGCGATCATGGCCGCACAGGGCCGCGACGTGAAGCTCGATCCGGCCCGCATCGCCGGCTACCGCAATTTCGGCACCAAGCTCTGGAACGCCACGCGCTTTGCCGAGATGAACGGCGCCAGGAGCGACCCGCATTTCGTGCCGGAGGCGGCCGAACTCACCATCAACCGCTGGATCCTGACGGAGCTTGCCCGTACGGAACGTGACGTAACGGAAGCGCTTGAAGCCTTCCGCTTCAACGATGCCGCCGGCGCTCTCTACCGCTTCGTCTGGAACGAAGTCTGCGACTGGTATCTCGAGCTGCTGAAGCCGGTCTTCAACGGCGAGGATGCGGGCGCCAAGGCCGAAGCCCAGGCCTGCAGCGCCTATATCCTCGAAGAGATCTACAAGCTGCTGCATCCCTTCATGCCCTTCATGACGGAAGAGCTCTGGGCGCACACGGCAGGTGAAGGCAAAGAGCGCGATACGCTGGTCTGCCATGCCGAATGGCCGGCGCCCTCCTATGCCGACGACGCCGCGGCCGACGAGATCAACTGGCTGATCGACCTCGTCTCCGGCATCCGCTCGGTGCGCGCCGAAATGAACGTGCCGCCGTCGGCGACAGCGCCGCTCGTCGTCGTCAAGGCCAACAACCTGACGCGCGAACGGCTGTTCCGCCACGACGCCGCCATCAAGCGCCTCGCGCGTGTCGAGGCGATATCGCTGGCCGACGATGCGCCGAAGGGAGCAGCTCAGATCGTCGTCGCCGAGGCGACCGTCTGCCTGCCGCTCGGCAATCTGATCGACCTCTCCGCCGAAAAGGCTCGTCTCGAAAAGGCGATTGCCAAGATGGAAGGCGAAATGTCACGCATCGACGGCAAGCTCTCCAACGAGAAGTTCGTCGCCAATGCCAATCCCGAAGTGGTCGAGGCTGAGCGCGAGCGTTTAGAGGAACTGAAGGGGCAGATGGCGAGCCTGAAGATCGCCCTTTCCAGGGTGAGCGAAGCCGGATAAGTTTCACCGCCCATTTCGGTAAGTTATTTCAAAGACGCGCCCGACCTCGGTCGCGTCTTTTGTCGTTCCGGGCGCCTACTTGATTCGGTCCTGAAAGGAGCTGATTTCAGGCGCTCAGCCTGTGGATTGTGGCTCCACGGGCATCCTGCGGGCGAAAACTGCTACTGTTGTCGGATTGATACAGCTTCCGCAATGTTTGGAATGAAAACCCAAAAGATCCGCGAAAAAGCAACAACTCTGGAATAAAATTTTATTAACCAGATTTTTTGACGTGTCCGTCAATTTCTTTACGTAAGTTGGCCACTACAATGCCCGGGAGCGCTGCCGTGGGGCGCGTTGCCATGTCAGGCGAACACTTACTAGAGTGGCGTCACATCAATTGCTGGAGTGGGGGAGACACAATGGCATCGCGTAGGTTTTCCAAGGGCGTAACGTCGCTCGTTCTTCTTTCGTCGCTCGCATCGCCGGCCTTCGCAGGCGGCCTGGAGCGCGGCGGCTACAATATCGATCAGCTGTTCGATACGTCGCCTTTCTCGTTCCAGTCAGGTGTGACCTACGTCACACCGCAGCGCAAGCTGAAGGACGTCCGTGACACGAATACCTCCGTCTTAACTGGGGGTGGCAATCTCAACACCCGCTCGGACACCGCCGACGAGACGGCGAATTACACCATTCCCTATATCGGCTTCAAAGCCGGCTTCGCCGATACGATCGACTGCCTCGTCGACTATTCCGAGCCCTTCGGCGGGCATTCCGATCCCGGTTTGAACTGGGCTGGCGCCAACAACAATATCGAGACGGAGATCAAAACCCGCAACTATGGCGGCACTTGCTCCTATCGCTTTGACGTCGGCCCGGGACAGCTTCGCTTCATTGGCGGCGCCTTCTATCAGGAAGTCGAGGGCTTCAAGGAACGTCTGGTTTCAACGCTTCCGCTTCTGCTCGGCACCGGCACCGGCATTGGCCGCCTCGATCTCGACGATAGCGGCTGGGGCTGGCGCGCCGGTCTGGCTTACGAGATTCCGGAATATGCGATGCGCGCGAGCCTCGTCTACAACAGCCGCGTCAAGTACGATAATCTGACCGGCACTGTTGATCTCCGTCAGGTCCCCGTTGTGCCGACATATGGAGGTCTGGTCACGCCGGTTTTCGGTTCCGCCGAAGCGCCTGATTCGCTTGAACTGAAACTGCAGAGCGGCATCGCTCCGGATTGGCTCGCCTTCGGATCGGTCAAATGGACGAACTGGAGCGTCCTCCAGTCCGTGGCTTTCTGCCCGAAATCGACAAAGGGCCTGGCCGCCTGCACAGCGGGTGGCGCTACGGAGCTCACTTCGCTCGACCTTCTCTATCGTGACGGCTGGACCATCTCCGGCGGCGTGGGCCACAAGTTCAACGATCAGTGGGCCGGCGCGGTCAGCCTGACATGGGACCGCGGCACCAGCCACGGTTATGGCGCGCAGACGGACAGCTGGACGCTGGGTGTCGGTGCAGCCTATACGCCGACCGAACATATCGAATGGCGGATCGCCGGCGCCGTGGGTCTGTTGACGAGCGGTTCGTCGGGCGTTGTGACCCAGGGCGGGGTCACATATGGAGATGATGTCTCCTATTCCTTCGGCAACGATCTGGTCACTGCACTGTCGACGAGCCTAAAGGTCAAGTTCTAATACTCCGATTTGAAGAATTGAAAGCCCGGCCCTGCCGGGCTCTTCTATTTTTGCTCCCGTTAATCATACTTATTCATACTATTCCCGCGCCGAATTTGTGACGATTCAGCAACACTTTTTTACGACGGTTGGCGTATGGTGGTGGCGGGGCGATTTTGTCTATTTCCCGCCACAAAGAGGGCGCAGCGCTATTGGCAGGCGACGAGACGGCAGACTGAAGGTGCGTGTAAAGAGTAGCATGGGTCGATTTTTTTCCGGCAACACCAGATCATGCGACGCGATTGGCGACAGTCGTTCGATTGCGGCCGTTTCGCTTTTTGAACAAGGCTGTTCCGGCCGCAGATCAGACCTTGCAATGAAGTTGTCGATTCATCCAATGCCGGTTTTTTCGACCCGCGCGCCTGAGCGGCGCTGCTTTGGCGGAGAAGCCGACACTGGTTTCGTCACATTTGCTGTTTACGAAAGCAATAAGGGCAGGAAGGCGGATGCCGCGCCTGCCACGGGAATGCCAGGCAAATTGCAGTCGAGCCATGCCGGGAGCCGGGTGGTTCTAGATGATATGCTGAGAATTCGGCCTTTCGGAAAAGGCCAATGGGCTGGATGCGACGCGGGCAAAGGAGCCATGGAGCTCGCCGCGGGATCGCTCGCCTCGAATGAATACATCCACGGTCTGCCCGGCGCCGGCGCCGGCTGCCTGCGATGAACGAAAGAAATCGGTTGAAATGGTAACGTCCGAGTTCAAATTGTTTAAATTCATGCTGATGGGCTTAGGGATCGCGTTGGTAATGTCCGGCCCGGTTCGCGCTTTCGACATCAAAAGCGACGTCAGCAAGGAATCCGGTCCTTTCGACCTCTTCAAGTTCGGCTTCAAGGCCTATAAAAACGGACAGAAGGAGGAGGCGGTCGAAGCTTACAAATACGCCGCCGAAAAAGGCCATACCGGTTCGCGCTGGGCGCTCGCCAATATGTATGCCGACGGCGACGGCGTGACCCAGGATGATTTCGAAGCCTTCAAGATCTACAGTGAGATTGCCCAGCAGGGTGTCGAACCCGGCTCGGAAGACACCGGCTTCTTCGTCAACGCGCTTCTCTCGCTCGCCAACTACTACAAGCACGGCATTTCGGGCAGCCCGGTCAAGATCGATCTCACCCAGGCACGCCAGCTTTATTTCCAGGTGGCCTCCACCTTTGGCGTTCCCGAGGCGCAGTTCCAGCTGGCGCAGATGATGCTGGCCGGCGAGGGCGGCAATGCCAGCCCGCAGCAGGCGAAGAAGTGGTTGAACCAGGCGCGCAAGAGTGGCCATCCCGGCGCCATGGCGGTTTTCGGAAATATTCTCTTCGACGAAGGCCAGACGGCCCGCGGTCTCGCGCTGATGACCGCCGCTCTCGACCGCTGCAAACCCAAAGACTGCGGCTGGATGGAAGCGCTGCAGGAGCAGGCTTTCTCGGTTGCGAACGAGGCCGACCGCCGCACGGCGGTATCGCTCTCGCACGCCATCGCGAGCGGCTCCGACTGAAGCCTGCTATGCAGCGCCCTGTCGCGCGTTTGCAATGGCGCGGTGCTATGGGCTGCGAATGTCAGGCCGCAAAATCGAAATAGGCGACGACAGGCACGTGGTCGGACGGCTTTTCCCAGGCCCGCACATGTTTTTCGATCGCCGCCGACATCATCCGGTCGGCAGCCTCCGGCGATAGCAGCAGGTGGTCGATGCGGATGCCGTTATTCTTCGGCCACGCACCCGCCTGATAGTCCCAGAATGAATAGAGCCGCGTCGCATCCGTCGTCGCGCGCACCGCATCGGTCAGCCCGAGATTTTCGAGCCTGCGGAATGCCTCCCGCGTCTGCGGCAGAAACAGCGCATCGCTTTCCCAGACCTTGGGGTCGAAGCAGTCGTGCGGCTCGGGGATGACGTTGTAATCGCCGGCGAGCACCAGAATCTCCTCATAGGCGAGGCGCTCGGCCGCAAACATCCGCAGACGCTCCATCCAGGCGAGCTTGTAGGGATATTTCTCCGTTTCGACCGGATTGCCGTTCGGCAGATAGATGCAGCAGACGCGCAGAATGCGCGTGTCCGGCAGCGTGAACACCGCCTCGAGGAAACGGGACTGTTCGTCCAGCGCATCACCGGGCAGGCCGCGGTTGACTTCGGAAGGCGAAGTCTTGGAGAGGATCGCCACACCGTTGAAGCCCTTCTGGCCGTGTGTCTCGACGTGATAGCCGAGCGCCTCGATCTCCAGCCTGGGAAAGCCTTCGTCGATCGTCTTGATCTCCTGCAAGCAGACGATATCGGGATCGGAATCCTTGAGCCATTGCGTCAGATTGTCGATGCGCGCCTTGACGCCGTTGATGTTCCAAGTCGCGATCTTCATCTCTTCGTCCTGTTTCGCTGCGTGCGCTTCTTTTATCGTGGTCTTTCACAACAGGACAAGACGATAAACCGGCCGGAAGCGCTTCTTCGGCCGGTTCGTTCGCACAGCGAAATGTTTCTGGATGGTCAGATCGAGAAGCTGGTGCCGCAGCCGCAGCTTGCCACCGCATTCGGGTTCTTGATCTGGAAGGATTGACCAAGCAGATTATCGACGAAGTCGATCTCCGAGCCCGCCATGTAGACGAGCGACAGGCTGTCGATCAGCACTTTCGCGTCGTTCTTTTCGACGACGACGTCGTCGTCGGCCACGCTGTCGGCAAGGTCGAACTTATAGGAAAAGCCCGAACAGCCGCCGCCTTCGACCGAAACGCGCAGCGCGCTCTTGCCGGCCTCTGCGCCGATGATCGCAGCGATACGCTTTGCCGCGGCATCTGAAAGGGTTACACTCGTATCCGTCATATTTCCTCCTGCCGGGGTCAAGATCCGGAGAGAATGGGTTTTGGCACTGAAATGTTCAAATGCCTGATATCAAAAGAACTTACCATGATCTTCGCAAAAAGGCCATGATGTGCGAAACGGCCGGCGGGCGCCTCTTTGCCGTTTCGTCGGGCTATAGGTATGAACAGGGCAAAGCGGCGTCAATGGGCAGATGCGGCAACAGGCAGAATGACGGTGAAGAATGACGGTTGACAGGCGGGCGTTGGGTTTCGGCAACAGCGAAAGGGCGGTCTATGCGGCGGACCCCTGGACGACGCGCGGGCGCCTCTACCAGGAGGATGAAAGTCCGACGCGATCCGATTTTCAGCGCGACCGCGACCGCATCGTCCACACGACGGCCTTCCGCCGGCTGAAGCACAAGACCCAGGTCTTCATCGCCCAGGATGGCGATCACTACCGCACCCGGCTGACGCATACGATCGAGGTGGCGCAGATCGCCCGCGCGCTCGCCCGCGCCCTGAAACTCGACGAGGATCTGGCCGAGGGCGTGGCGCTCGTGCATGACTTCGGCCACACGCCGTTCGGCCATACCGGCGAGGACGCATTGCACGAGGTGCTGCTGCCCTATGGCGGCTTCGACCACAATGCCCAATCGCTGCGCATCGTGACCAAGCTGGAGCGGCGTTATGCCGAATTCGACGGCATCAACCTGACGTGGGAAAGTCTTGAAGGCCTCGTCAAGCACAATGGTCCGCTGCTGACGCTGGATGGTGTCGGCACACGCGGCCCGGTTCCGCAGCCGATCCTCGACTATTGCGAACTGCACGATCTCGAGCTTGCAACCTACGCCAGCCTCGAGGCCCAGGTCGCGGCGATTGCCGACGATATCGCCTATAATACCCACGATATCGATGACGGCCTGCGCTCCGGCTACCTGACTTTCGACATGCTCGAGGAAATCCCGTTTCTGGCCGGGCTGATGGCCGAGGTGAGGGCGCGGTATCCGCATCTGGAGCCGAGCCGCTTCACTCACGAGATCATGCGCCGGCAGATCACCCGTATGGTCGAAGACGTGATCGGCGTCGCGCAGCAGCGTCTTTCACTTCTTCGCCCTGAGAGCGCAGCCGACATTCGCGCTGCCGACCGGGTTATCGCGACCTTCTCCGACGCGATGGCCGAAACAGACAGGCAAATCAAGGCGATGCTCTTCAAACGCATCTACCGCAATCCCGATATCATGCGTATCCGCGCCGGCGCTGCCCAGATCGTCACCGATCTTTTCGGCGCCTACATGGCCAGCCCCAAGGAGATGCAAAGCCATTATTGGGTCGATCATATCGCCGGCCTCGCCGATGCGCCGAAGGCTCGCCATGTCGGCGACTATTTGGCCGGCATGACCGACACCTATGCAATCAGTGCCCACAGGCGATTGTTTGACCACACTCCGGATTTGCGATAGGCAGCGGTCGCCCGCCGAAGGCCGATTTGCGCCTTTGGCACAGCCTATGCATGGAAGAGTGCGATGAACCTTTTTACCGACTTCGAAGCCAGGATCAAAACCGCCCTTGAACAGATCGATCTGGTCAGGGAAAAGCGATCCGAGCTCGATTTCGGCCGCATCACCGTCGAGCCGCCGCGCGATGCGAGCCATGGCGATGTTGCGACCAACGCCGCGATGGTCCTGGCAAAGCCGCTCGGGTCCAATCCTCGCGCGCTTGCCGACGTCATCATCGCCAAGCTCAAAGAGGATGCCGACGTCGCCGATGTCTCGGTCGCCGGTCCCGGCTTCATCAACATCCGTCTCGCCGTCGGCTACTGGCAACGGCTGCTCGCCTCGATGATCGCCTCCGGCACCGACTACGGCCGCTCGACTCTCGGTGCAGGCCGCAAGGTCAATGTCGAATATGTCTCGGCCAATCCGACCGGCCCGATGCATGTCGGCCATTGCCGCGGCGCCGTTGTCGGCGACGCGCTCGCCAACCTGCTCGCTTTTGCCGGTTACGGCGTCGAGAAGGAATATTACATCAACGACGCCGGCTCGCAGATCGACGTGCTCGCCCGCTCGGTCTTCCTGCGTTATCGCGAAGCGCTCGGGGAACGAATCGGCGAAATCCCCTCGGGTCTCTATCCCGGCGATTATCTCGTGCCCGTCGGCCAGTCGCTTGCCGGCGATTATGGCGTGCGGCTGCACAACATGCCGGAAGAGCAATGGATGCCGATCGTCAAGGATCGCACCATCAGCGCGATGATGGTGATGATCCGGGAAGATCTGGCGGCGCTGAACGTCCATCACGATATCTTCTTCTCCGAACGCACCTTGCACGCCAATGGTGCGGCCGCGATCCGCACGGCGATCAACGACCTGACCTTCAAGGGTTACGTCTACAAGGGCACTTTGCCGCCGCCGAAGGGCCAGTTGCCTGAGGATTGGGAAGATCGCGAACAGACGCTGTTCCGCTCGACTGAGGTCGGCGATGACATGGACCGGCCGCTGATCAAGTCGGACGGCTCCTACACCTATTTCGCCGCCGACGTCGCCTACTTCAAGAACAAGTTCGACCGCGGTTTCGACGAGATGATCTATGTGCTCGGCGCCGACCATGGCGGCTATGTCAAGCGCCTGGAGGCGGTGGCGCGCGGCGTTTCGGATGGCAAGGCGAAGCTGACGGTGCTGCTCTGCCAGCTCGTCAAGCTCTATCGCAACGGCGAACCGGTGAAGATGTCGAAACGCTCCGGCGATTTTGTCACGCTTCGGGATGTCGTCGAGGAAGTCGGCCGTGATTCGGTCCGCTTCATGATGCTTTACCGCAAGAATTCCGAACCGCTGGACTTCGATTTCGCCAAAGTGACGGAGCAATCGAAGGACAATCCTGTTTTTTACGTGCAGTATGCGCACGCCCGCTGCATGTCGGTCTTCCGGCAGGCGAGGGAGGCTTTCCCCGGCCTCGATGTTTCGTCTGACGATCTTGCGAAAGCCGTTGCTGGCGTTGGCGATCCGGCCGAATTGCAGCTCGTCGCCAAGCTTGCCGAATTCCCGCGTATCGTCGAAGCGGCGGCCCAGTCGCAGGAGCCGCATCGCATCGCTTTTTACCTCTACGACCTCGCCAGTTCCTTCCACGCGCACTGGAACAAAGGTAAAGATCAGACGGAATTACGATTTGTTAATGATAAAAACCGAGAATCAAGTATTGCCAGACTTGGGCTGGTGTACGCCGTCGCGTCGGTTTTGAAGTCGGGACTTGCCATTACAGGCACTGCCGCACCTGACGAAATGCGATAACGTCACCATTTCCCCACAATGCGCTGGCATTTGAGCGTTGGCGTTTGCGAGTGGGATAGGCATGGCTGAGAAACAACTTGCGTATGATACGCGCGGAAAAGACGATCTGTTTGCTGACGACGATCCGTTGGCCGAGCTTGCTCGTATCGTCGGCTTCGAACCGCGTGTTGCAGCGAATACGGTGAGCGAAGCCGCACGGCGCGAGCCCGCCTTCAATCTTGAGGACGAGCTTGGCCGCGAGTTCGACCGTTACGACTCTCCGCGTCCGCTCGCAGAGCTCGACCATCCGGCCGAGCCGATTTCCGATGGCATTGCGTCCGAAGATTATGTCGAGCCCGTTCTCGATGTCGCCCCTGCTGTCGAAAGCCCGCAGGCTCCGGAGCCTCTCTCCGCTGCTCCTGCCGCCGCTGAAGAAGCAGCGCAGCCTGCAGCAAGAAATTGGGACGTTGCCGCTGCCGACTGGCCGGCCGGCCCGCAGCAGCTTTCCATCGATCCCGTTTCCGAGGCGCCCATCCAAACCGCCTTCGGTGGCGCCCGCGATCTGATCGAAGAGCTCGAATTGTCGATCGGTGCGGCTCCCGTCTCTTCCGTGCCGCAGTCCGCCAAAGCCCCGCAATGGTCGGCGGCCAGCATCAGGCTGCCGCTTGCCAATTTCCACGCTCCGAAACGTGAGGAGCCGGTTGCTCCGCCGGCGGATGTGGTCGAGCCGGCGGCCGAAACTGTCGCCGCGCCGGCGGCCGAAACTGTCGCCTCGCCGGCGGCCGAACCTGTCGCCGTGCCGGTGGCAGAGGCAGCCGACGAACCGGTGGCTGAATCATCGCTCGCCGATCCTGTGGCGGTAGAGCCGCAGCCTGCGGTCGAGCAGTCGGCGCCCGTCGCCGCTGTAGAGCCTGCCGAGGAATTCGTCGCCGCTTCACCGTCGTTTGGGTTTCCCGCCGAGCTCGATCGTCACGATGAGGCAATTGCGCCGCAAGTGACTGCCGAAGCCGAAGAGTTCTTTGACGTCGAGGAAGGTCCGGAGGAGTTCAGCTCTGACGTCGGTTTCGATCTCGCTGCCGCTGTGGAAGGCGAGATCCAGGCTGATGCCGCGCTGACCGAAGTCGTACCGGAAGTTCCGCACACCGCCGGCACTTTCGATCTCGACGATCTGCTGGCCGACGTCTCGCGCTATCCGGTGCCGCATCCGGTATTGCAGCGCGCCAATCTGGCGCCCGTCTCGCCGCAGCCCGCCGCCGAGGCCGCCCCAGTAGCCGCCGCACCGGTTCAGCCTGCGCCGGTCGCTGCACCGGTCCTGTCCGCTCCCGTCGAAATCGTTCCTGCCCATGTCGCCGAAGTGGCAAAGCCGGTTGCGCCCCAGCCTGCCGCAACGGCATATGCCCGGGCGCCGCAGCCCGCGCCGGAGGCTGACGATCCTTTCGCCGGCCACGATTTCGAACTGGATCTAGCCGGCATCGAGCTGGAACTTGCCGATCTCGATTTTTCCGAGGCGTCCGAGCCTGCACCGCAGCCGAAGCCGCAGCCGGCACCCGCTGCGCCCCAGCAGGCGACTGCGCCCATGCGGTCCGCACCGGTCTTCGCGGCCGAACCGCCGGCCGTGGCTTCTGCGCCTGTTTTCAACTGGACACCCGCCCAAGAAGTGCTCGCCCCAGAAGTGCCCGTCGCAGAATCGACCGAAGACCTGCCTTTCGATCCGGCGATGATCTCTGATCCGGAGGAACGTCCCGAGACCGTCGACGACATGCACGTGCCGGCGCTGCCGCCGGTCGAGCAGCCCGCGCCGGTGGCGAAAACGGCGGATTTCGATTTCGATCTCGACGCGGAGATCGCGAGCTTCTTTGAACCGGCCAAGCCGCGGGAAATGCCGGCGCCGCCCCGTGATACCGCTGCCGCGACCAAGCCGGTCAAGCCGACCATTGCCGACGGCCTCGATGATTTCGAACGGGCGCTGGAGGAGGATTTCCGCCGCAGCGTGCGCGAGCCGGTCGAGCGCCGCCAGACCTCCGAGGTCCACATCGAATCGGCAAGCCAGGCCGCCGATTTCAGCCGCGCCCGCTCGATGCGCCGGCTGCTTGCCGGGGCTGTCGCCCTGGTGGTCTTCGCCGGCGTCGGTTATGGCGTCTATTCCTCCGTCTGGAACGGCGAGGGGCTTGGCATTGTCGCATCCGGCGAGCCGCGTGTGATCACCGCCGACAAGGAGCCGGTCAAGGTCGTTCCGGAAAATCCCGGCGGCAAGACCGTACCCAACCAGGACAAGGCCGTCTATGACCGCGTAGCGGGTTCCGCCGAGGAACCGAAGCAGAAGGCGCTCGTGTCGTCCGACGAGGCGCCCGTCGATGTCGTCCAGCGCACACTGACACCGGAAGCGCTGCCCGAGGACGACGAGAACGCCGGCGCCGACGATCAGGTCACGCCGACCGCGGTCGGTGAGACGGAGGATCCGCGTCTGCTGCCGAACCAGGCAAACGCCGACGACACGCCCGCAAGCGGCGCCGACAAGACGCCGTCCGTTTCGCCGCGCAAGGTCCGCACGATGATCGTCAAGCCGGACGGCACCCTGGTCGCCCGCGAGGAGGCTGCGCCCGTCGATCAGCCGGAGCCGCCGGTACAGTCTGCCCAGACAACGCCGTCCGCCCAGCCGGTGCCGTCCGCCCAGCCGCCGGTCACGGCGCAGTCCGCGCCGTCGACCCCCACCGTGCCGCCGGTTAGCGGAACGGCTGCAAGCTTCCCGGCAAGCGCCGAGGTTGCTTCCGCCGATGCGCGTTCCGCAGCACCGGTCGAACCCGCCCCGGCACAAGGATCGCCTGCCGTAACTGCCGATGCGCAGACGGCAAATCCCGCCTCGGCCGATGCGCCGGTACGGCCGGTTAAGACGACGACGATCGCCGATACGGCCCCGGTTCCGATTGCCCGCCCGGCCGATCAGCCCGTCAATGTCGTCGGCACCGTCACCGACAAGGGTAATGTCCGCACACCGGCGCAGCAGCCGAAGCCGACGCAGGTTGCTTCTGCCGCCCCGGCCGCTGCCCAGCCGCAGCAGGCAGCATCCCCCGGCGGCTACGGCCTCCAAATCGCGTCACTGCCCTCGGAGGACGAGGCCAACAAGTCCTATGCCAACCTCTCGAAGAAATTCGCTGGGGTGCTGGGTGGCCGCGCTCACGAGATCCGCAGGGCCGATATCGCCGGCAAGGGTACTTTCTACCGTGTTCGCATCCCGGTCGGCTCTAAGGATGAGGCCGCAGCACTTTGCGAACAGTATCGCGCAGCCGGCGGAAGCTGCCTGATCTCCAAGTAAAATCAGGTCACGGAATTATAAGAGCGGCGGGCCGATCGGCCCGCCGCTCTTTTTTGTGCATCGCGCCCGCGCTTGCTCGCATTTGGCCCGGGGCGGTCTATGATTCCTATATGACCGAATCAAAAGCGATGATCCTTGGCTGCAGCGGCCTTGCCCTCACATCCGAAGAGAAGGCCTTTTTTCGGGGCGAACGGCCCTGGGGCTTCATCCTCTTCGGGCGCAACATTTCCGAAGCCTCCCAGATCACCGATCTCGTCGCCGAATTGCGCGACAGCGTCGGTTGGCATGCGCCGGTGCTGATCGACCAGGAGGGTGGTCGCGTCCAGCGCATCCGTCCTCCCATCCTCCCACGCTATCCCTCCGGCCAAGCGCTCGGTGATCTCTATCGCCGCGAGCCGGCGCTCGGTCTGCGCGCCGCCTGGGCGATGTCGCGGCTGCACGCCTTCGACCTTTCGAGGCTTGGCATCGATGTCGATTGCCTGCCAGTGCTCGACGTGCCGGTCGAAGGCAGCAGCAATGTCATCGGCGACCGCGCCTATGGCGGCGATCCCGAGACCGTCATTTCCATGGGGAGGGCGGCTGCCGAAGGATTGAAGGCCGGCGGCCTGCTGCCTGTCATGAAACATATGCCCGGCCACGGCCGCGGTTTTGCCGATTCCCATCTGGAGCTGCCTGTCGTCACCGTCTCCCGCGATGAGCTGGAAGCCCATGATTTCCCGCCCTTCGTCGCGATGAAGGACGAGCTGATGGCGATGACCTGCCACGTCGTCTTCACCGCCATCGACCCGGACAATCCGGCGACGACCTCGCGCAAGGTGATCGACGGCGTCATCCGCGAGCATATCGGCTTTAGCGGTCTGCTGCTTTCCGACGATAGCTCGATGAACGCTCTTTCGGGCACGATCGGCGAACGTGCGGCGAATATCATTGCAGGCGGATGCGATATCGTGCTGCATTGCAATGGCAAGATGGACGAGATGCTGGATGTCGTGGCAAATGTTCCACCGCTCGCCGGCGCGTCGCTTGCGCGCGCAAAAGCAGTGGAAGCAGGCTTCGCCGCGCCGGATACGGTTGACGAAGCCGAACTGCGGGCGGAGTTCGAGGCAATGTTTGCGATTGTGTGATCGCAGAGGAGCAGGGTGGTGAACACGGGCAAGGGCACGGAGCGTCCGCAGGCGGCAACGCCGATGGACAAGCTGTGGCAGGATAACGGCGCCGAGCGCGCCAGCCACGAGCCGGCGCTGGTGATCGACGTCGCCGGCTTCGAAGGTCCTCTCGACCTGTTGCTTTATCTCGCCCGCAATCAGAAGGTCGACCTGTCGCGCATTTCGGTGCTGGCGCTCGCCGAGCAATATCTGCAGTTCGTCGAAAGCGCCCGCCGGATCCGCATCGAGCTCGCCGCCGATTATCTCGTCATGGCGGCCTGGCTTGCCTATTTGAAGTCACGGCTGCTCATTCCCCAGCAGGTCAAGGATGATGGGCCCTCGGGCGAGGAGATGGCGACAACGCTTGCTTTCCGCCTGAAGCGCCTCGAAGCCATGCGCCAGGCGGCCGAAGGCCTCGTCAACCGCAACCGCCTCGGCCGCGATATCTTCGTGCGTGGCGCGCCCGAGCATATTCCCGATCGGCAGCAGTCCGCTTACGCGGCGAGCCTCTACGATCTCCTGACCGCCTATGCGGCGCTGCGCCAGCGCCATGCCGTCACCCAGGTGACGATCGAGAGGCGCAACGTCTGGTCGCTGACCGACGCGCGCGAGCTGCTGACCCAGATGATCGGCGAGGTGGGCGACTGGACGGCGATGGAGCATTATCTGCTGCGTTATCTCGCAGCGCCCGAGGAGCGCGTCACGGCCATCGCCAGCGCCTTTGCCGCCTCGCTGGAGTTGGTGCGCGAGGGCAAGCTCGAAATCCGCCAGGACGGCGCCTTCCAGCCGATCTATATGCGCCGCGGCCCGAAACATGCGACGCTGCAAGTGGTGGAACAGGAGCGGCCGGCTTGATCGATCTGAAGAGCGAAGAGGATTACGAGGACGAAGGTCGCGACCTGCAGGCCGAGATCGAGGCCGAGCGCATCGCCGAGGCCCTGGTTTTTGCCTCCTCGCAGCCGGTGCCCGAAGGTTTCCTCGCCGAGCGCCTCCCCAGCGATGCCGACGTTCGCGTGATCATGCTGCGCCTCAAGGAGCAATATGCGCCGCGCGGCGTCAATCTCGTGCAGGTGGAGGGCGCCTGGGCCTTCCGCACTGCCGCCGATCTCTCCTTCGTCATCCGCCGCGATGACAATGAGGTGAAGAAGCTGTCGCGCGCCGCGCTGGAAGTGCTGTCGATCATCGCCTATCACCAGCCGGTGACGCGCGCCGAAATCGAGGATATCCGCGGCGTGCAGACCTCGCGCGGCACGCTCGACGTGCTGATGGAAGCCGGCTGGGTGCGGTTTCGCGGCCGCCGGCGCACGCCGGGCCGGCCGGTGACATTGGGCACGACGCGGGATTTTCTCGACCATTTCGGCCTCGAGGAATTGCGCGATCTGCCCGGTCTCGAAGAATTGAAGGGAGCAGGCCTGCTGTCGGGCCGCATCCCGGCGAATTTCAATATTCCCTCGCCATTGATAAACGACGAGCTGAGCGAGGACGAAGACCCCATTACCCAGATGGATCTCGAAGAACTTGGGTTGCTCGCCCCGCGTTCTACCTCCGAAGATTGAAGGACTTCGTCTTGCTTTTGCCATGCATGACGAAAACAATGGTGCTCACCATTTTTCGGCGGGTCTGTGGCTTGTCACAAAGGTCGATACCGTGACATTAAGCTCAGTTCGAAGGGCTTGATGTTGGAAACGGTGTGGGAAATCCTTACATCGAGGGAACATCACAACAGGGAGTAAGCGTAATGGGTTCTTTTGGCATCTGGCACTGGCTGATCGTCCTGGTCGTCGTGCTGTTGTTGTTCGGTCGCGGCAAGATCCCGGAACTGATGGGCGATGTCGCCAAGGGCATCAAGAGTTTCAAGAAGGGCATGACGGACGAAGATGCGCCGGAAACGGCAAAGACCGTCGATCACAAGGCCGACGAAACGAAGTAACCAAGTCCGGGAAAAAGCGCCGCCCCCGCGCTTCCCGTCCAGGAGCCTTGCATGTTCGATATTGGTTGGACCGAGCTTTTGGTCATCGCGGTCGTGCTGATCGTCGTTGTCGGTCCCAAGGATTTGCCGCCGATGCTACGCGCTTTCGGCAAGATGACGCAGCGCGCCCGCAAGGTGGCGGGTGACTTCCGTGCGCAGTTCGATGAAGCGTTGCGTGAAGCCGAACTTGACGATGTCCGCCAGACCATCGGCGACGCCCAGAAGCTCAACCCGGTCAACAGTCTGCGCGAGGCAATGAACCCCCTTCGTCAGATGGGCAACGAGATCAAGGCCGATCTGCAGAAGGCAAGCACACCTCCTCAGAACAAGACCGAAGTGCCGCCGACTGGGGTTTCGGCCCCGGCGCCTTCGATGAGCCTGCCGGAAACGCCGCCACTGGTGCCGACACCGGAACCCGTCGCCGCAGCGGCCGTCCAGGCCGACACGATTGCCGCCAAGCCGAAGGCTCCGCGCAAGCCGCGCGTCAAGGCCGCTGATAAGGCCGATGCCGTCGCCGCGTTTGCCGCGCCGGTGGAAAAGCCGAAGCGCGCGACGGCAGCCAGGAAGCCCGCAACGCCGAAGAAGCCGGCGCAGAGTGAGAAGAAGGACGAGGCATGAGCGGTGATATCGAAGACAAGCCGCAGCCGTTGATCGAGCATCTGATGGAGCTCCGCACGCGGCTGATGTGGTCGATCGGCGCGTTCTTCATCGCCTTCGTCGTGTGCTTCTTTTTCGCCAAGCACATCTTCAACTATCTGGTCTATCCCTATAAGCTCGCCGTCAGCTGGGCCAACCTCGATGTCGAGAAGGCGCAGCTCATCTACACCGCGCCGCAGGAATTCTTCTTCACGCAGGTCAAGGTCGCCATGTTCGGTGGCCTTGTTATCGCTTTTCCGATCATCGCCGCCCAGATCTACAAGTTTGTCGCTCCAGGCCTCTATAAGAATGAACGGGCGGCCTTCCTTCCGTTCCTGATCGCTTCCCCACTTCTGTTCCTCTTGGGCGCCGCGCTGGTCTATTTTTTCTTCACGCCGATGGTCATGTGGTTCTTCCTGTCGATGCAGCAGGCGCCGGGCCACGACGAGGTAGCAATCTCGCTTCTGCCGAAGGTTTCGGAATATCTGAGTCTGATCATGACGCTGGTCTTCTCCTTCGGCCTCGTCTTCCAGCTGCCTGTTGTCACGACGCTGCTTGCCCGTGTCGGCCTGCTGACGTCGGAATGGCTCGCCGAAAAGCGTAAATTCGCCATCGTGCTGGCCTTTGTCGTCGCTGCCGTGCTGACCCCGCCGGACCCCTTATCCCAGATCGGCCTTGCGATACCGGCGATCCTTCTCTACGAGATTGCCATCTATGCGGCGCGACTCGTGGAGCGCCAGCGTGCCCGGCAGGCGGTCGAGAAGGAAACAGGATCCGCAGACGTTGCCAAGACGGACAGCGTCTGAGCGGCAATCCGGCAATCCCTTCATGAGCGCCGTCCCATCCGGTCGAAGCCCGATCAGGCTTTGGCCGGGTCACTTTGTTGCAACGACCTGGAACGACGATGCTCGATATCAAATGGATCCGTGAGAATGCCGAAGCGCTCGATGCCGCCCTTGCCAAGCGCGGTGCGGAGCCTCTTGCCCAAAGCCTCATTGCCCTCGATGAAAAGCGCCGCTCCGCCGTGCAGAAGGCGCAGGACCTGCTGTCCCGTCGCAATCTCGCCTCCAAGGAGATCGGCGCGGCGCTGTCCCAGAAGAACGCTGAACTCGCCGAGAAGCTGAAGGCCGAGGTCGCTGAGCTGAAAACGCTGCTGCCGAAGGTCGAGGAAGAGGACCGGCAGCTGACGGCCGAGCTCAACGACGCGCTCTCGCGCATCCCGAACGTTCCTTTCGACGACGTCCCGGTCGGCAAGGACGAGCATGACAATGTCGTCACCCGCACCGTCGGCGAAAAGCCGCGATGGAACCACACGCCGAAGGAGCACTTCGAAATCGGCGAGGCGCTTGGCTATATGGATTTCGACCGCGCCGCCAAACTTTCCGGCTCGCGCTTCACGGTGCTGACCGGGCCGCTCGCCAGGCTCGAGCGCGCGCTCGGCCAGTTCATGATCGATCTCCACACGCGCGAGCACGGTTATACCGAAGTCAGCTCGCCGCTGATGGTTCGGGCTGAAGCGGTGTTCGGCACCGGCAGTCTGCCGAAGTTCGAAGAGGATCTCTTCAAGACGACGGACGGCCGCTACCTCATCCCGACGGCTGAGGTGACGCTGACCAATCTGGTGCGCGAGGAAATCCTCGACCAGGAAAAGCTGCCGCTGCGCTTTACCGCGCTGACACCCTCCTTCCGCTCGGAGGCAGGTTCGGCCGGCCGCGACACGCGTGGCATGCTGCGCCAGCACCAGTTCTGGAAATGCGAGCTCGTTTCGATTACCGATGCCGAGAGCGCCATCGCCGAGCACGAAAGAATGACCGCCTGTGCGGAAGAAGTGCTAAAGCGTCTCGGCCTGCACTTCCGCACCATGACGCTTTGCACCGGCGACATGGGCTTCGGTTCGCGCAAGACCTACGATCTGGAAGTCTGGCTGCCGGGACAGAACACCTTCCGCGAAATCTCCTCCTGCTCGGTCTGCGGCGATTTCCAGGCCCGTCGCATGAATGCGCGCTATCGCGGCAAGGATGACAAGACCAACAGGTTCGTCCACACGCTGAACGGCTCCGGCACCGCCGTCGGACGCTGCCTGATCGCCGTGCTCGAAAATTATCTGAACGAGGATGGTTCGGTCACGATTCCGGACGTTTTGCTGCCTTATATGGGCGGATTGACCAAGATCGAACGGGCGGCCTGAGGCGATGCGCATCCTGCTTACGAATGATGACGGCATTCACGCAGAGGGCCTGGCCGCACTGGAGCGGATCGCCCGCACGCTGTCCGACGACGTCTGGATCGTGGCGCCCGAGACCGACCAGAGCGGTCTTGCCCATTCGCTGAGCCTCTCCGAACCTCTGCGGCTGCGCAAGATTTCCGACAAGCATTTCGCCTTGCGCGGCACGCCGACCGATTGCGTCATCATGGGTATCCGGCAGGTGATGGACATCAAGCCCGATCTCGTTCTATCCGGCGTCAATTCGGGTTCGAACGTTGCCGACGATGTGACCTATTCCGGTACGATCGCCGGCGCCATCGAGGGCACCATGCAAGGCGTGCGCTCCTTCGCGCTGAGCCAGGCCTATCTCTATGAGGATGGCGCGCGCATCGTGCCCTGGGAGGTCTGCGAGACGCATGCGCCGGCTCTTCTGGAAAAGCTGATGGTTCTGGACCTGCCGGAAGGTACGTTCCTCAATCTCAACTTCCCGAACTGCCGTCCCGACGAGGTCGATGGCGCGGAGGTGACCATGCAGGGCAAGCTCGCCTTCAATCTGCAGGTCGATGCCCGCTCCGATGGTCGGGGCTTTCCCTATTACTGGCTGAAGTTCGGCGAACGCGCCGGCGCCTTCATCGAAGGTACCGATATTCACGCTCTGAAGCATAACAAGATTTCGGTAACGCCTTTGAAACTGGATCTGACCGATTATTCCGTGACGGACCGCGTGGCGCGGGCCCTGGGATACGGAGCACAGGTTTGACGGCAAGACTAGCGGAGAAGGAGGGCTTTGCGGCGCTCGTCCTCAGATTGCGTGCCGAAGGCATCTCCGATCTCGATCTGCTGACGGCGGTCGAGCAGACGCAGCGCTTGCTGTTCGTGCCGGCGCAATTTGCCGACGACGCCTATTCGAGCCGCACGATTCCGATCGAATGCGGTTCCTTTCTCGAAGGCATCGATTTTGTCGTCCGCACCCTCCATCACCTCAAGCTCAAACCGGGACAGCGTGTTCTCGAAATCGGCACCGGCAGTGGCTTCACTGCCGCCGTCATGGGCCGCCTGGCCGAACGCGTTCTGTCGATCGACCGCTACAAGACGCTGACGACGGCTGCACAGCGGCGCATGGAATCGCTGGGCCTGCGCAACGTCGTCATCCGCCAGGCGGACGGCAGCGCCGGCATGCAGGGCGAGGGCACCTTTGATCGTATTCTGGTGACGGCGGCCTTCAATGCGATGCCGCGTTTTTATACCGACCAGCTCGTTTCCGGCGGCTCGATGATCGCGCCGCTGATGATTTCCGAGAACGAGTGTCGCATGGTGCGGCTGACGAAAACCGGCAGTCGTTTCGAACGCGAGGAACTGTTCGAAGCCCCTTATCTGCCGATCGTTCCGCGACTTGCCTCGCTGCTGTAGGCACTGCGATTTTTCACCCGTAAGCTATGGTTATCAACTTCTCAAAAATATCGCACTGATTCCAGCATCTTAACCGCGTGGTAATACTAACGCGCTTTAATAGACTCACAAATGGTTGCGTTCTCAGTGGGTCGAGTCAATGCGTTTCAGTCTTTCGCCGAAGTTCGGTAAGTCGGCCGGTAATCTTCTGGTTGTGGGCCTGCTGGCGAGTGCCGCAACGGGCTGCAGTTCCGATGTGACACGGTTTGGCGGTTTGTTTTCCTCCTCCGGGCAGGATCAGATCACCACAAGTTCCATTCCGCGCAGGGGCGGTGCTCAGGGCGATCCGGTGCCGCGCGCCGATCTCGGCGGTACGGCCGTCGCCAGCCAGTCCGGTTACGGCGGCAGCAATGCGCTGAACCAGCCCTATCCGGCGAGCCCGGGCTACGAGCCGGTCCGCCCTTCGAGCGCACGCCTGGCTTCCTCGCCTGTCGCAATACAGCGTTCCGAACTTGCGGCGCCGACGGCTGCCGCACCGTCCCGGCAGCGAGAAAAGGAAGTCGCGCTCGCCCAGCCGTTCCCAGCTTCGTCGCAGGCTGAAAAGCCGCGGCTCGTGGCGCCGGCAGCACCCAAATCGACGCCCAATTCGCTGACGACCGGCACGACGCCGAAGATTTCCGGCTGGTCGGCGACCAATGCGCCTTCCGTGACGCTGCGTCCGGGCGAAAACATCGCTACGCTGTCCAGACGTTTCGGTGTTCCGGAAAAGGAAATCCTGCGCGTCAATAATCTGAAAACGGCCTCTGGCGCCCAACCTGGTCAGGCAATCCTGATCCCGACTTTCAATGGCGGCAATGCCGCCAAGGCAGCTTCGCAGGCAGCCGACCTTTCCAAGCCCGGCAATATGCCGGGGCCGGCCAAGGCGCCGGAACAGAAGGTCGCCGTCGTCCCGGGCGCCAATTCCGCCCGCGACAAGACGATGGCGAGCGCCGATCCGGCCGGCAAGCTTCCGGCCGGCGCCGGCAAGGACCCGAAGGCGCCTGCCGGCACCTATGTCGTCAAGCAGGGCGATTCGCTGGCAAAGATCGCCAAGGCAACCGGCGCCAATATCGACGATCTCAAGGCGGCCAACAATCTTTCGGCGAGCTCGCTGCGTGTGGGACAGGCCCTGAAGGTCCCGAACGGCAGAGCCGACACGATCAAGACCGCCTTGATCCCGGCTGAAAAGGTCGAGTCGAAGCCGGCTGATCCGGCGCCTGCCCAGCAGACGGCTTCCGTCCAGCCCGCGCCCTATAAGGCGCCGGTCGCCACGCAGACCGTCGACGAGGTCGAGAAGAAGGCCGACGTCAGCTCCGACGCGCCGGAATCGACCGGCATCGGCAAATACCGCTGGCCGGTGCGCGGCCAGGTCATTGCTGCCTATGGCGCCAACGTCAACGGCAACCGCAACGACGGCATCGATATCTCGGTCCCGCAGGGCACGCCGATCAAGGCCGCCGAAAACGGCGTCGTCATCTATGCCGGCAACGGCCTGAAGGAACTCGGCAACACCGTTCTCGTCCGTCACGACGACGGCACCGTCACTGTCTATGGCAATGCCGACACGCTGAGCGTTGCCCGCGGCCAGAAGATTCAGCGCGGTCAGACCGTCGCCGTCTCCGGCATGAGCGGCGACGTCAAGCAGCCGCAGGTCCATTTCGAGGTGCGCAAGGACGCGTCCCCGGTCAACCCGATGACTTTCCTGGAATAGGTAGAGCGTACCAGGAAGCGCAAAAGCCCGGCCAACCGCTGGGCTTTTGTTATTTAAACTAGAACTCTATCGATGTGGACGCGCATGCGTCCCGCCAGATCCTGGATATACTGCCAGGCGACGCGGCCGGATCGCGCGCCGCGCGTCGTTGCCCATTCCAGCGCCTCGGCATGCATCTTTTCGCGTTCGAGCCCGAGCTGGAAGTGATCGGCATAGCCGTCGATCATGCCGAGATAGTCTTCCTGGCTGCATTTATGAAATCCGAGCCAGAGGCCGAAACGATCGGACAGCGAAACCTTCTCCTCGACGGCTTCGGACGGATTGATGGCTGTCGACTGTTCGTTTTCCATCATGTGACGCGGCAAAAGATGGCGCCGATTCGACGTGGCATAGAAGAGCACGTTGTCCGGCCGTCCTTCGACGCCGCCGTCAAGTGCCGCCTTCAGCGACTTGTAGGCGGTGTCGTCGCGATCAAAGGAGAGGTCGTCGCAAAAGACGATCACGCGGTACGGCGTATCCTTCAGGAGGTCGAGCAGGTTGGGCAGGCTGGCAATATCTTCGCGGTGAACTTCGACCAGCTTCAGCGCGACGCCGCTTTCGCGCCTGACATCCTCGTGCACGGCTTTGACCAGCGACGATTTGCCCATGCCGCGCGCACCCCAGAGCAGCACATTGTTGGCCGCATAACCTGCGGCGAAACGCACCGTATTTTCGTGCAGGATGTCGCGCACGTGGTCGACGCCGCGGATTAGCTTCAGCGCCACCCGATTGGGTTTCTTAACGGGCTGCAGATGCTGGCGCAACGGCGCCCAGACGAAACAGTCTGCCGCGTTCCAGTCGTTGACCGCGGGTGCCGGTCCAGCAAGACGCTGGACGGCATCAGCGAGCCGCTTCAGCTCGGCAAGCAAGGCGGTGTTGATTTCCTCGGTCATCGCAAGCTCCTGATTTCTTGCTGCGGCAATCCGCTTTATCTTTCGATGCGGGTAGCATGGCGTTTTGCCGCCGGAAAGGTTATGAGGCAGCGGAATCGGTACTGTTTCCGGCTGTTTCTGTTGCATTCATCGAAGCGGCAACTATAGTCCGGCAACCTGAAAAATGAGGCGGAGTTCCGCCGCCAAGCCTGAGGAGTTTAGCATGTTCATCACCCCGGCATTCGCCCAGAGTGCGACCGACACCGCAACCGGTTTCGGCGGCTCCGGTTTCGAAATGATCATTCTGTTCGTGCCGCTGATGGTCGTTTGGTACTTCCTGCTGATCCGTCCGCAGCGCGCCCAGGCCAAGAAGCGTGAGGAAACCCTGAAGGCGATCCGTCGCGGCGACCAGGTCGTGACCGGCGGCGGTCTCGTTGGCAAGGTGACGAAGGTCGTCGACGACAAGGAAGTCGAAGTCGAGATTGCCGAAGGTGTTCGCGTCCGCATCGTCCGCAGCGGCATTTCGGAAGTTCGCGTCAAGGGTGAACCTGTCAAGGCCGACGCGGCGTAACAGGCGATAACGGCAAACCGCCGGATCGGAAGATCGACGAGAGAATGTTGCATTTTTCCCGCTGGAAAACACTTCTGATTTGGCTGGTTGCGTTTGCGGCCGTCGTCATCGCTGCGCCCAATCTAGTGAGCGAGGCACAGCGTGCCTCTCTGCCGGATTGGCTGCGAAACGATCGCCTGATGCTCGGCCTCGATCTGCAGGGCGGTTCCCATATCGTTCTGAAGGTCGAGCGTTCCGATATCGTCAAGGGCCGCCTGGAAGAGGCAGTCGCGAATGTACGCACAGCGCTGCGCGGCGCCGGCATCCGCTATACCGGGCTGACCGGCAACGACCAGACAGTCACTGTCCGGATCACCGATCCCGCCGAGACGCAGAAAGCGGTCGATCGTCTGAAATCCCTGACGACGACCGGCGGAGATTCCGCCCCTGGGCTCGCGCTGCAGCAGGGCGGCGAAGGGCAGCTTTCACTGCAGATTTCCGACGCCGGCATTACCGCTGACGTCGCCTCCGCCCGGACCCGGTCGCTTGATATCGTCGGCCGCCGCATCGCCGGATTCGGCTACGAAAATTTCCTCGTTCGTCCCGATGGCACCGACCGGATCACCGTGCAGGTGCTGGGGTCGGTCGATGCCGAGCGGCTGAAGAACCTCCTTAACCAGCCGGCCAAGCTTTCCTTTCATCTGATCGATGAAAGCATGTCGGGGCAGGAGGCGCTGAACGGTCGCTGGCCGGCGACCTCGCAGGTGCTCTATTCGCTGGACGACCCGCCGGTTCCCTATCTCGTCGACCGTACGGCATTCGTCACTGGCAGCAACATGGTCGACATCCAGCCTGACGTCGATCCGCAGACCGAGGATGTCTCGATCGCCTATCGCCTGGATGCGGAAGGCACGCGGCGGCTGTCCGAGGCGACGGGGCAGAATATCGGCAAGCATCTTGCCATCGTCTTCGACGACCAGGTCATGTCGGCGCCGGTCATCGATGCGGTGATCACCGGCGGTGAGGGCCGGATATCGGCGAACTTCTCCGAGGATGGCGTCCGCGACCTTGCAGTAATGCTCCGGGCAGGGGCCTTGCCGGCAACGCTGACGAGCGTCGAGGAACGCAGCGTCAGCCCGAGCTTCGGCGCTAACTCCATCTTCTCCGGCCTCATTGCCGGCCTCGTCGCCGTCCTGCTGGTCGCAGCATTGATGATCGCGCTTTATCGGATTCTCGGCCTTGTCGCCGTCGTCTCGCTCTTCTTCAATCTGATCCTGATCATTGCCGTGCTGAGCCTTGCCGGCGCGACGCTGACCTTGCCCGGTATTGCCGGCATCGTGCTCATCGTCGGGATGGCGGTCGATTCCAACGTGCTGATCTACGAGCGCATCCGCGAGGAGGAGAAAACAAGCCCCTCCTTTGCGCAGGCAGTCGGCCGCGGCTTCTCGCGCGCCTTTGCAACGATCGTCGATGCGAATGTCACGATCTTCATCGCCGCCGTCATTCTCTTTTTCCTCGGCAGCGAATCCATTCGTGGTTTCGCCGTGACGCTGGCGGTCGGCATTCTGACGACCGTCTTCACGGCATTCACGCTGACCCGCTCGATCGTCGCCGCCTGGCTGGCGCGACGTCATCCCCGGCACTTGCCGAAAAGCGTCCTGACCCATCTCTTCGAGCACGCCAATATCCGTTTCATGGGCATCCGCCGCTACGTTTTCACGGCGTCGGCTGCGATCTCGCTGATCGCCATGGCGGCCTTTGCCACCGTCGGCCTGCAGCTCGGCATCGACTTCACCGGCGGCTCGCTCATCGAGGTGACGGCGAAACAGGGCAATGCCGACATCACCGATCTCCGATCGCGTCTCAACGATCTCAATCTCGGCGAGGTCGGGGTCGAACGCACCGGCGGCCCGGCGAACGCGCGGATCCGCATCGCGTCCCAGGGCGGCGGAGAGAATGCCGAGCAATCGGCAGCGACGCTGGTGCGCGGCGAGCTCGAGGCGGATTATGATTTCCGCCGCGTCGAAGTCGTCGGCCCCGCCATCTCCGGCGAATTGACGATGATGGCGACGCTCGGTGTCGCTGCCGCGCTCGTGGCAATCCTGCTCTACATCTGGATCCGCTTCGAGTGGCAGTTCGCCGTCGGCGCCATCGTCGCAACGCTGCACGACGTCATCATCATGCTGGGGCTTTTCGTGCTGACCGGCATCGAATTCAATCTGACGAGTATCGCCGCCGTGCTGACCATTGTCGGCTATTCCCTGAACGACACCGTCGTCGTCTATGACCGGATGCGCGAGAACCTGAAGCGATACACGAGGATGCCGCTGCCGATCCTGATCGATGCCTCGATCAATCAGACATTGTCGCGCACTGTCCTGACGGCGGCGACGACGCTGCTGGCCTTGCTGGCGCTCTACCTGTTCGGCGGCGACGTCATGCGCTCATTCGCCTTTGCGATGCTCTTCGGCGTCGCTCTCGGCACTTTCTCTTCGATCTATATCGCCGCTCCCGTGCTGATCGTCTTCCGGCTGCGGCCGGAGAGCCCCAACAGGGAAGAGAGCAACAAGACGGATGCCGGTGTAAACTCCGGCACGGTGGTTTGAAAACATGGCAAAAGGCATAGAAATCCGCGCCGCGCATTTTCCCGGGCGCGCTCCGATTGACACTTACGGCAACGGCGGCTTCCGTTTTGCCGACATGTCGCATCGCGGCTCGATCCTTTGCCTGCCCTCCGGCATTCATGGCTGGGACATGGACATGTCGAAGCCGCTGTCGCCTGAAAATTTTCGCCGTGTGCTGGAGGAGGCCGCCGACATAGAGGTTCTGCTCGTCGGCACGGGAACCGAGCTTCGCCGCCTGCCCGACGATTTGAAGCAGGCGCTAAAGGCGCGCGGCATCTCCTCCGATCCGATGAGCACGGGTGCCGCAGTGCGCACCTTCAATATCATGCTGTCTGAGCAGCGCGCCGTCGCGGCGGCCTTGATTGCGGTCTGACGATGGCTGACGCGAATATTGCGACGAACCAGGATATCTGCCTGGTGATGCTGCGCGACAATGATCGCGACCGCTATCTTGCCTGCCTTCTAACGCCGCAGGACAAGCGCGGCGCGCTTGCGGCGCTTTACGCATTCAATGCCGAGCTTGCCCGCATTCGCGACCTGGTGCACGAGCCGCTGCCCGGCGAGGTGCGCATGCAATATTGGCACGATCTGCTGGAGGGCAGTGCGCATGGTTCGCCGGCGGCCAATCCCGTCGCCGCCGCGCTTCTGGCGGCAATCGAAACTTATCGCCTGCCGCGTAAGACGCTGGTCGACATGATCGAGGCCCGCACCTTCGACCTCTATGACGACCCGATGGAAACGCGTCTGACGCTCGAAGGTTATGCCGGCGAAACCGCCTCCGCACTGATCCAGCTTGCAAGCCTTGTGCTTTCGCCGGAGGAAGCCCCACGATCGGCCGATGCCGCCGGCCATGCCGGCGTCGCCCAGGCGATTGCCGGCCTGCTGCTTTTGATGCCGCTGCATCGCCGCCGCGGCCAGCTCTATATTCCGCTGCAGATCCTTTCGGCCACCGGCCTCGACCGCGATGCCTTCCTTGCCGGGGAAGACCGACCGCGCATCTCCGCCGCCATCGAGGCCTTCGCCGGCCTTGGCCGCGAGCATCTGGCAAAGGCGAGGGGGGCAGGGCCGATTGCGCCCGCCGTCTTTCCGGCCTTCCTGCCGGTCACGCTGGCCGAGCCGGTGCTCCGCAAGGCGCAGAGGCGGGGCGCCCTGCTGTTCGACCGGCCGCTACAGCCGCCGCAATGGCGCCGCCAGCTCGCAATGGCGCTGGCTGCATCGCGCAGGAAAATCTGATATCGGTCAAATTCGCGCAAGTCTCGCGCGCTACAAGGTCCTGACCGCTACCCTTTGAACGGAGACTCGGCGTGGGCATTATCGTCTGGTGCGTCCTTTTCGCCATCGTCATTTTCTTTGCCTTCGTGGCAACACGCATGGCTGCGCAAAACAAGGAAGACGGCCTGCACGACACCGGTCTCGCCATCATCGAGTTCGGCCGCGCCTTTCCCAACGAGGCGATCCGCCAGCTGCAGGCGACTGAAAACGGTCAGGCGATCTTCGTGCGCCTCCACGACAACAAGGCCGGGCTGATGCGCAACATGGCGCGCCATTTCTCCTGCCATCTGATCGAGCCCGGCCGTGTGCGCGTGGTAAGCTCGGAGACGGGCAGAGGGCTGGCGATCGAATTTCTCGATGCGCCCAGGCACAACGGAAAATTCGAGTTCGCGTCACCGAAGGAGGCTTCCGAAGTTGCGTTGTGGCTGCTCGGCAACTACATCGCTGAGCCGGACAAGGACCTGCCAGCCGGCCATATATCCGCGGCCAACAAGCAGTAGGGCAGCTGCTCAGGCGCTTTCGGCAAAGCTCGGTGTCTGGCCGAGCCAGGCGGCGCAGTCCGCAAGCGCGCGACGCGCGATCAACTGCCGTTTCATGATCGTCTTGTCCTTGCCGCGGAAGCGCTTGACGCCTTCGGGCTTGACGATCGAGCCGGGCTCAAGCTCCGGAAACAGCCCGAAATTAATGTTCATCGGCTGGAACGAGCGTTTGCCGGGCTCTTCGTCGGTGACGATGTGGCCGCCGGTGATATGACCGAGCAGCGAGCCGAGCGCCGTTGTTGCCGGCGGCAGCAAGATCGCTTCGCCCTTGCGTTCGGCGGCGGCAAAACGGCCGGCCATCAGCCCAACGCTGGCGCTTTCCACATAACCCTCGCAGCCGGTGATCTGGCCGGCAAAGCGCAGGCCGGGCCGCGACTTCAGCGTCAGCGACGGATCGAGCAGGGTCGGGGAGTTGATGTAGGTGTTGCGATGCAGGCCGCCGAGACGGGCAAATTCGGCATTTTCCAGGCCTGGGATCATCCGGAAGATTTCCGCCTGCGCGCCGTATTTCAGCTTCGTCTGGAAACCGACCATGTTGTAGAGCGTGCCGAGCGCATTGTCCTGGCGCAGTTGCACGACGGCATAGGCCTTGACTGTCGGATTATGCGCGTTCGTCAGCCCCATCGGCTTCATCGGCCCGTGGCGCAGCGTCTCACGGCCGCGCTCGGCCATCACCTCGATCGGCAGGCAGCCGTCGAAATAAGGGGTGCCCTCCCACTCTTTGAAGCCGACAGTGTCGCCAGCGATCAAAGCGTCGACGAAGGCACTGTACTGCGCCTCGTCCATCGGGCAGTTGATGTAATCCTTGCCCGTGCCGCCGGGGCCGACCTTGTCGTAGCGCGACTGGTACCAGCAGATATCCATGTCGATGCTGTCGCGGTAGACGATCGGCGCGATGGCGTCGAAGAAGGCGAGCGAATCTTCGCCCGTTTGCGCCTGGATGGCGCTGGCGAGCGACGGTGCTGTCAGCGGCCCGGTGGCGACGATGGCAAGATCCCAGTCGCGCGGTGGCAGGCCGGTGATTTCCTCGCGCACGACGGTGATCAGCGGGTGGTCGTGGATCGCCTTGGTCACGGCTTCGGAAAAGCCGTCGCGATCGACGGCCAGCGCGCCGCCGGCCGGCACCTGGTGGCGGTCGGCGGCGGCCATGATCAGCGAGCCCGCCATGCGCATCTCGGCATGGATGACACCGACGGCATTGCTGGTCGCATCGTCGGACCGGAAGGAATTGGAGCAGACGAGTTCGGCAAGACCGTCGGTCTTATGCGCATCCGTGCCGCGCACGCCGCGCATTTCATGCAAAATGACGGGAACGCCGGAACTGGCGATCTGCCAGGCGGCTTCCGAACCGGCAAGCCCGCCGCCGACGACGTGAATAGGAGGATAGGAGATCGTGTTCATTCCGGGCTGATATCATGTCGGCAGATGCGATCCAACACCCGGAATCAAAAACGGCGCCCTGATGGCGCCGTCTTGAAGCATCGCGCCGGTTTTCCCGCGATTAGCGGAACGAGCGGGATGCGATGTTACGGATGTCGTAGCGGCTGACGCCGATGTCGGACAGGGTCTGGTTCGACAGGTTGCCGAGTTCGTTGAGTGTACGGCGGTAGCTGAGCCAGCTTTTTGCAATGCGGATCGGGTTCATTGTCATCTTCCTCGAACAAATGTCCGCTGGACGGCGGGATCGCCTGTCTCTCTGCGGTTGATGTTTATATAGGCGAAAACCCTCTCATTGTGCAGTGCAAATAAAAGGCGTCTGCCATGCAAATGTGCAATATGATGCTTGAGAATTAAGCGGTGAACATTTTTTGAGCGGGCTAAGGAACCGGGAAGATCCTGCAACCGCGGCGACCGTCGATCGCCGCAAACGAAAACGCCCGCTGCGGTGCAGCGGGCGTTTTAATCTTGGGCGGATCTGCTTGGGAGGAAGCAGAAACCTTTGAATTAACGCGAAGAAGCTTCGCGGGCGACGCGATGGATGTCCGAACGGTCGATGCCGAGGTCATGCAATTCGCGGTTGGTCATGCGGCCGAGTTCGGTGACCGTCTGACGATACTTGCGCCAATTGTTGAAAGAGCGGGTGATGTTCATGTTAAGCCCCTTTCCGAGGGTTTGATCTGCCAGCAGCCACCCATCGGCGCTGACCTCTATTTGATGACTGGAATATATGTTGCGGCGCGAAGGACGAAAACAGCCAAGTTTTCAGGTCACCTATGCGAGATATGCAATGCTTTACACATTCTTACCGCAGTCTGGTCAACGAATAGGCAAAGTCACTTGAGCGAATACCAGAGCCTTGAAGTGGCGAGGGGGCTGCGATGAGGAAAACCCGCCTCTGGCGAGTTGTGCGCTCGGCAGGCGGTCCGGTGCCGGTTCGACAAAGCAGTCAGCCGTTGCGATGGCCCCACGCAAAGTGGCGCGATCACGAATGCGGCGCCACGGCTTGATACGAAGAAAAATCCGGTGGACCTTGCTTTCCCGGTGGCACAGCGTAGCCAGTATCGGATGTGCTAACGCGTTGAACTTACGCATTATGCTGTCATCAAATAAAACGCCCGCCGGGGGAGGATCCGGCGGGCGCATTATAGTGACTGACAACTGGGAGGAGGAGTGTCGCCAGTCTATCGCAGCGCGCTTGGGAGGAGGAGTGCGCGGCTGCGAATCGCGTCACGGACAAAGCAATCCGCGGGCATCCGGCAGTGCCGGGCCGGGGCGCCATCCCCGTGCTTCGATATCTCGGTAAATAGTATGACTAATTGATATTTTGCAGTGCAATAATTACATGAGAGACATGCAAGGTGTGCATACCTCTTCCTTCATATGCTGATATTAGCAGTTCCGACGTTAGCGCCCGGTTAACATCTGACCCAAATTAGACCAATGAGGAATTTGCATATTTGGCGCTGAGGCGTTTGCGAAGCAGCCTGCTGCGTCTATAAATGACGGAAGCCGCAGCGCCGGAGCGAGCGTCGCGGAACTGAGGGGTAGAAGCATGTATCGCGGCAGATTGGAGCGGGATCTCTCGCTCTGGGTGGGCAAGGGTCTGCTGGCAAAGGAAACGGCCGGCGCGCTTCTCGCCGAATATGACGGCCGTCCGGCCAGCTTCAGCCTCGGCCGGGTGCTGATGGCGCTGGCGGCGGTGCTGCTTGGCGCTGCCGTCCTGCTGGTCGTCTCTTCCAATTGGGAAGCCATTCCGCGCCTGATCCGCGTCGGCGCCATCCTCGCCCTGATCTGGGCCGTGCACATTGCCGCCGCCCTGATGCTCGCCCGCGGTGCCACAGCCGCCGCAAGCGGCCTGCTGATCATCGGCGCGATGAGCTTCGGGGGTGCCATTTCGCTGGTCGGGCAGATGTATCATCTCTCCGGCGACCAGCAGACGGTGATGTATCTCTGGTTCGCCATCGCGACGATCTCGGCGATCCTGTTCCGTTCGGGCGCGGTGGTGGTCGTTGCGGGCTTTCTCTCTTGGGCGTCCTTCGCCGTTTATCTCGAGAACCATGACACGCATTGGATCGGGCTTGATCCCTGGATGGCGCCGGTCATGGCGGTGATCGTCATTGCGTTGGTGCGTTATACCGGCGCTGCGCGAGCGCGCCATATTGCCTATTTGCTGCTGATCGGCTGGCTTGCATGGCTCTACACGCTCTATGAGCAGATGGCGGTGGCGCTCGCCTTCGCCGTCGGCGGCATGGCGGCCTTCGTGCTGACAGCGGTGCCGCATCCCCGTATCGCGCCCCTGGTCAGGAGTGCCGGCGCGGCCCCGGCTTTCTACAGCTTCCTCGTCGCCGCAATCGGCTTCCTGCTCCTGCATATCGAGATTGAGCAGGGATGGCGGCTGGTGGTGCTCGGTCTGGCGACACTTGCCGCCGCCGTGCTGGCGGTTGCGCTGCATGGCAGGAACAATGGCGCCGTGCGTTATCTCGCCTATACTACTTTTGCCGCAGAGATGCTCTATCTCGCTTCCGTTACCGTCGGTTCGATCCTCGGCACGTCGAGCCTTTTCCTGTTTTCCGGTATTGTGGTCGCATTTGTCGCCTGGATCGTCATTCGGCTCGAGCGGCGCTTTTCACGGGAGGCGCGCCCATGAGCTCGTGGATGGCAAGGCTGCAGTCCGGCAAGGGCTACCTGCTTTCGGCGGTCATCGTCGCCGGCCTGCAGACCATAATCCTCGGCACGATCATCCAGAGCCGGGCGTCGATTCTCAGCAATGGCGCCGAAGTGCTGCTGAAGACGGCCCCGGTCGATCCGCGCGATTTCCTGCGCGGCGATTATGTCGTCCTGAACTATGATATTTCAACCGTGCCGGTGCAGACGGTTTCAGGCGGCGTTCCGGCCGAGCCGGGCGAACGCACGCTATGGGTCCGGTTGAAGAAGCAGGCGGACGGTTTCTGGGCGGTGACCGAATCGTCCTTCCAGACGCTGCCGCCGCAGCCGGAGACGGTGATCCTGCGTAGCCAGCCATTCTACAGTGGCGGATTGGCTGCAGGCGACAGCGTCCGCGTCGAATACGGCATCGAGCGCTATTACGTCCCCGAAGGTCAGGGTAAGCCACTGGAGGAGGCGCGCAATGATGGCAACGTCGCCATAGCGGTGCGCGTTTCAGCAGACGGAAGCGGGCAGATCCGCAGCCTGCTCGTCGATGGCAAGCCGGTTTACGACGAACCGCTTTACTGATCCCGCAAGCCTTCCGGGCTGGGGCGCTTTTAAGGCGCAAATCGCCTGTCATTTGCCGTTCATTTTTCCTTTGCCTCGACCAAATCGGGTGATATAGAGACGCCGCGCTCCGGAAGGCCTCATGCGCAGGCATAGGCATGCGGTTCTGTGGACGCGGGTATGGTGAAATTGGTAGACACGCCAGATTTAGGTTCTGGTGCCGCAAGGCGTGGGAGTTCAAGTTCTCTACCCGCACCAGGCTGTTTGCAGGGGGAGGCCGAGAACTTGGTTGTCCCCGAATGACCGAAGGTTGTTCCGAATACTCGGAAGTGAGTGCCGTTCCCCTTTTGGCGGAATGATACAGGAATTGGGAAAAGCCACGCGCGGCACGCAGCCGGCGTCGTGCTCATCGAAACGAACGGCGTCTGGGCACGGCCGCCACGACATGAAGGTAGGAAGACATGCAGGTTATCGAAACGCTCGCTGAAGGGCTGAAGCGCGAAATCAAGGTCGTTATCCCGGCCAAGGACATGGAAGACAAGATGAATGAGCGTCTTGCCGATGTGAAGGACAAGATCCGCATCAACGGCTTCCGTCCGGGCAAGGTTCCCGCAGCTCACCTGAAGAAGGTCTATGGCAAGTCGATCATGGCCGAGCTCGTCAACGAGATCGTCCGCGAACAGCCGACCGCCATCCTGTCCAGCCGCGGCGAAAAGTCGGCCACGCAGCCGGAAATCGCCATGACGGAGGACAAGGACGAAGCCGACAAGATCCTCTCCGCGCAGCAGGATTTCGAATTCACGCTTTCCTACGAAGTGCTGCCGCCGATCGAGCTGAAGTCGGTCAAGGGCATCAAGGTCACGCGCGAAGTGATCGACATCTCGGATGACGAAGTCAACGAGCAGGTCCTGAAGGTTGCCGAAAGCGCCCGTTCCTACGAGAGCAAGACCGGCAAGGCCGCCAGCGGCGACCGCATCACCATGGATTACATCGGCAAGGTCGACGGCGAAGCCTTCGAAGGCGGTACCGACCAGGGCGCCGAACTGGTAATCGGTTCCGGCCGCTTCATCCCGGGCTTCGAAGACCAGCTCGTTGGCGTCAAGGCCGGCGAAGAGAAGACCATCACCGTGACTTTCCCGGCCGACTATCCGGCCAAGAACCTCGCTGGCAAGGAAGCGACCTTCGACGTCACAGTCAAGGAGGTTGCAGCGCCTGGCAAGGTCGAGATCAACGACGAACTGGCCTCCAAGCTCGGCATCGAATCCGCCGATCGCCTGAAGGAGATCGTCCGCGGTCAGATCGAATCGCAGTACGGTTCGCTGACCCGTCAGAAGCTGAAGCGTCAGATCCTCGACCAGCTCGACGAAATGTACAAGTTCGACACTCCGTCTTCGCTGGTCGACGCCGAATACAACGGCATCTGGAGCCAGGTGAACAACGACCTCGCTCAGTCCGGCAAGACCTTCGAGGACGAAGACACGACCGAAGAGAAGGCGCGTGAGGAATACAAGACGCTTGCAGAGCGTCGCGTCCGCCTCGGCCTCGTTCTCTCCGAAATCGGCGAAAAGGCCGGCGTCGAAGTCACCGAAGACGAAATGCAGCGCGCCATCTACGATCAGCTGCGCCAGTATCCCGGCCAGGAGAAGCAGATCCTCGAATTCTTCCGCAGCCAGCCAGGTGCGGCCGCTTCGATCCGCGCGCCGATCTTCGAAGAGAAGGTCATCGATCACCTGCTGACCGAAATCGACGTCACCGACAAGAAGGTAACGAAGGAAGAGCTGCTCGCCGAGGAAGAAGGCGAAGCCAAGGCCGAGACCAAGAAGGCCGCGCCGAAGAAGAAGGCTGCCGCCAAGACCGAAGCCGCCGAGGCTGGCGAAGGCGAGGAAGCCGCTCCGAAAAAGAAGGCTGCTCCGAAGAAGAAGGCTTCCGAGGACAGCGCCGAATAATCGCTTCCCGGTTCTGAAATTTGGAAGGCCCTGCCATCGTGCGGGGCCTTTTCTTTTTCAGCTATCCGGCCTTTCATGGTTTATCCGTAGCAACAAATAGTTGAAATGAAGTATAATTCGATGCAGATTTGTTGATGGGGAGGGACCTGAAAATGACTGCAAAACACGACATGAAGAAATTGGTGGAGGAAATCTATGCTGTGCGCGACCGCGGCGATATCGAGGGCACGCTGGCGCTGATCGGAGAGGATTGCACTTTCCGGATGGCTGGCAATACACGGCTGGCGCCTTTTTCGACTGAATTGGGCGGCCATGCCTTTCGCCAGGTGATAGCGCAGCTCATCACGGTGTGGGATCTATCCAAGATCAGTACGACCGGCATCCATGTGGACGAGGATGAGCAGATCGTCTTCGCTCACCGCGAAGGGGAGGTCACACATATCCCGTCCGGCGTGAGCTTCCATACGGAATTCGTCGACAAGATTCATTTCAGGGACGGGAAACCGTTCAAGATCGTCGAATTTGTCGACACGCTACAGGTGGCCGAGACAACCCGGCTGATCCAGGTCGCTTAAGCTGCCGCCAGAGCCCGAATTGGGAGAGCGCCTCGCATCAACCTTTCTTCAAGCGAGGCGCTTGAGCGGGAGCTGTGGGCTCAATGCCGTGTCAGCTCCGCGACTTTCCGGACATGGCTGACGGCCGCGGCTCCACCGGCGGTTTTGGTGAAGAGGCTGAGCGTCTCTTCCTCGTCGTCCGCGACGGGTGTCAGGGCCTGATCCGTGTAGCTCTTCGACTTGGCATCCCGTGAAATCAGAAAAGCCGAAATCGTCAGGCCGATGATCGTGCCGGCGAGCGAAACATGTTTGCTCAAGGTTTCCCAGGCAAAGCGCGGCCAGAAGATCAGCGGATTCTCACGCGGCAGTTCGGGGCGCCGCTCCGACGGCGTCTTCAGGCGCATGAGGCCGCTTTGCAGCGGATGCACGTTTTCCAGCGGCACGGTGGTCGCGAAGGAGACGAGAACCTTGACGAGCCTTGCCAGCGGCACGCCGGTCGCCACGGCCCGGCGCAGCAGCGTCTTCATATGGTCAGGCGAATAATAGAGCGACCAGGCCTCGTGGTAGATCTCTTCCCATTGCTGCTTGCTCATCTTGGGGTGCGCAGTGCAGACATGTTCGACATCGTAAATGTTGAGATCGCCGTCCATCTCGACGCCCTTCTTCCACAGGACCTGATGGTCCTCGGAGCCCGGCAGCGGTGTCAGGATGAAGAATTCGATGACGTCGAGCGGCAGCTCTTCCTGGATGATCGCGATATCGCGGCGGATCGATTCCGGCGTATCGGCCGGGAAGCCGAGAATATAGCCGGCCAGCGTCATGATGCCCTGCGCCTTCCAGGCGAGCAGCATCTTGCGGTATTCGGTGATCTTGTTCTGGTTCTTCTTGGCGGCGGTCAGATTATCCGGATTGACGTTTTCGAGGCCGATGAAAACTCGGGTGACGCCGGCACGCCGGGATTTCTCGATGAAGTTCGGGATCTTGTGGCAGAGCGTGTCGACCTGGATCATCAGGCCGAGCGGAATGCCGTCCCGCTCCTTGAGCTCGATCAGCCGATCGAAGATCGCCTCCCAATCCTTGTTGCGGGCGAAATTATCGTCGGTGATGAAGAATTTATGGATGCCCTGCGCCCAGTTCATCCGCACCAGCTTTTCGACATCGTCGGCCGAGCGGAAGCGCGACTTGCGCCCCTGCACGTTGATGATGGTGCAGAACGAGCACTGGTAGGGACAGCCGCGCCCGGCATCGAAGCTGGTGCTGAGGCCGAGCGTGCGCTGGATATTGTCCTTCGGCAGGAAGGGAACCGGCGTACCGCCGATGCCGGGAAGGTCGTTCATGAAGTTATAGAGCGGCTTCAGTTCGCCGCTAGCGGCGTCACGCAGCACCATGTCCAGCCGCCCCTCGGCCTCGCCGGCGAACATCGAGATGCCCATGTCGCGGCAGGCGTCGAGCCCGACCGCCTTGCCGTCGAGCATCGACAAGCAACCGGAGACATGAAAGCCGCCCATCGAAACCGGCAGGCCGGCATCACGGAAGGGGCGGGCGATATCGAGCGCGCGCGGATATTGGTTCGACTGGACGCCGACCAGTGCGACCATGCCGAAATTGCCGTGGCGCTTGAACTGGGCGAGCAGCCGGGGGAAGTCGATGCGGGTATTGGTCTCGTCGATCACGGTGATGTCGATCGCCGTATCGGGCCCGAGCACCTGGCGCTCGGCGCATTCGGCGGCGATGCCGTAGAGAGCCGCAAGCGAATTCGAGGGGATCATCGCCCGCCACCAGCGGATGACGTAACCGTCATCGTCATAATGCGACGGCTTGATCAGGATCAGCTGAAAACGTCTGCGAGCGGCTTCCAAAGCATGGGACAAGAGTATCTATCTTTCTCTAGAAACGTCTGCCCGGAGGCAAAATGGAGTTGAGAGCACAAATCAGGCACGGCGTATCGATGCGATTGATCAGGGTTTAAACTAAGGCGTAAAAATCGGGGGTGCGCGCAAAAGTTTCGCGCAGCCCATCCTTCCTCAATATACTACCCGACATCGAGCAGCAATGCGCGGTGGTCGGAGACCTCGGGCGCCTCGACCACCTCGAACCTGCCAACCTTGACCCCCGGCGTGACCAGCATGTAGTCGGCAAAGCGGCCCTCCTTCAGATAGTAGGAGGTTCGCGTGTCGACAAGGCCGTTTCCTGTGACCAGATCGGAAAGGCCCAATCGGGCGAGGATCTTGAAGGTCGTGCTGTCGGGCAGGACGTTGAAATCGCCGCAGACCACGAGCCCTTCGTCGCCGGGCCAGACCCGTTCGATGAGCCCGGCCAGCGCCAGAGCCTGCTCTTCGCGCGCTACCGTATCGCCCTTGCCGGCTGGGTCGCGCAGGCCATGCATATGGGCGATGGTAATCGCGGAAGCGTTCCCATGGCTGAAGAGACGGATGCAATGCGCGTTTCGCGGGCGGGGATGTTCGCCCCAGCCGCCGGCGGAAAAACCGCCGTGCACGAAGTCTATCGCCTGGGCGATGACGGAATGCGATTTGCGCACGAAGGTCGCCAGACCGAATTCGGCGACAATGGCGGCATCGCCGTCGAAGAGCACGCCTCTCGATGTCGGGAAGAAGAAGCCGTCATGGCCGGACAGGGCGGCGCTGATTTCCGCAAACAGGTTGGCGCGCTGCGGCAATTCCAGCCCCGCATCGCGATAGATCGACCATCCGGAACCAGGATCCGGCGCCCGCAGCACCTCCTGCAGGCATAGCACGTCAGGTTCGGCCTGCCTGACATAGTCGATCAGCGCCTCATGCAGCCTGCCGCCCCATGCGTTCAGCGAAATGATGCGCAATGTCTTCGGCTCCCTTAGGTGGCCGGATGGAGATGGCTGCCCTGTCGCTGTGCGCCTACAATTCCGACTTGATGTCGCCCATCCGGTTCCAGGCGTCGAGGCCGGCGATCTTGTAGGCTTCGGCGAGCGTCGGATAATTGAAGGTGTTTTCGACGAAATATTCGACCGTGCCTTTGAGGTTGAGCACCGCTTGGCCGATATGCACCAGCTCGGTGGCGCCTTCGCCGACGATATGCACGCCGAGCAGGCGGCGCGTCTTCAGCGAGAAGATCAGCTTCAAAAGCCCGGTGTCGAGGCCCATGATATGGCCGCGCGAGGTCTCGCGGAAGCGGGCGATGCCGCATTCATAGGGAATGCCGCGCTCCTTCATCTCTTCTTCGGTCAGGCCGCAGGTCGAAATCTCCGGCACGGCATAGATGCCGTAGGGGAAATATTTCGGCGGCTCCTTGGCGACCGCGCCGATCGCCACGCGGGCGGCGATCCGGCCCTGCTCCATCGAGGTCGAGGCGAGGCTCGGAAAGCCGACGACGTCGCCGGCGGCGTAAACGTTCGGAACCGAGGTCTGAAACGTCTCGGGATTGACCTTGAGACGGCCGCGGTTGTCGGCCTCGAGGCCGATGGCCTCAAGGTTCAGCGTGTCCGTCGCCCCCATGCGGCCGGCCGCAAAGAGCACCATGTCGGTCGTGAGACGCCGGCCGCTGTCGAGCGTCAGTTCGACCTTGCCGTTATCGAGCGTCTCGACCTTGTCGGCCTTCTGGCCGAGCAGCAGTTTCATGTTGCGGTCGCGCAGCTGATAGGTGAAGTCCTCGATGATTTCCTTGTCGATGAAGTCGAGCATCGTCGCCTTCGGGTCGATCACGGTGACGGCGGTGTCGAGTGCGCTGAAGATCGTTGCATATTCGATACCGATGACGCCTGCACCGATGACGATCATCGAGCGCGGCAGCTCCTGGATGTCGAGCAGCTCATCGCTGTCGAGAACGGTCTTGCCGTCGAAGGGAATGTAGTCCGGGCGGAACGGCTTGGTGCCGACGGCGAGCAGCACGCTGGCGGCGCTGATCTGCGTGACCTCGCCGTCATCCTTGATCACCTGCAGCGTTGAAGCATCGACGAAGCTCGCCTTGCCGCGAATATGGTGCACGCGGTTGCGGGCAAACTGGTGCTCGAGCACCTCGACCTCGTGGTCGAGGGTAATCAGCAGGCGGCGGCGCAGGTCTTCGGCGCTGATCTCCTGCTTCACGCGGTAGGATCGGCCGTAAAACCCGCGTTCCCGCCAGCCGGAGAGATTGAGCGCGGTCTCGCGCAGCGTCTTCGAGGGGATGGTGCCGGTATGAACGGACACGCCGCCGACGCGCTTGCCCTGCTCGATGACGAGCACTTTCTTGCCGAGTTTCGCAGCCTGGATCGCGCCGCGGCGCCCCGCGGGACCGCTACCCACCACAACGAGATCGTACTGAAACATCCTCTAGCCCCGGATTGGAATCATTTGCTACAAAAATGTCGCCCCTCATCGGTAGCCGGTCAATGTTACAGATTGTTTTACGACCCCAGATTCAGCCAGACCTGTGTTTTATCAGCTTCAGCATCCCAGGCGACATGGCAGTTCTTGCCAATGATGATCTGGTCGTGGACAATGATATCAGGTGCTTTCACCGCGTCGATGATTACCTTCGTCATATCGATGTCAGCACGCGACGGCTTTTCATGCGCGGGTGATGTACTCCGCGGAAATATCGCCCACCTTGGTAACGCCGAGCAACGCCATGTTGCTATGCAGCTCCGTCCTGAGGATATCCGCCGCCTTCAGCACGCCCGGTAGTCCCGCGACGGCTGCGGCATAAAGGAACGGCCTGCCTACGAACACGAAACGGGCCCCGAGCGCCAGTGCCTTCATGATATCAGTTCCACGCCTGATGCCGCCGTCGACCATGACGGCGATGCTGTCTCCGACACGTGCCGCAATTTCCGGGAGGACCTGAAGGGGAGATGCGGTGCCGTCGAGCTGGCGGCCGCCATGATTGGAGACGATCACTCCATCCGCCCCCGTATCGGCCGCCCGTGCCGCGTCTTCAGGATGCATGATCCCCTTGACCACGAGCTTGCCGGACCACCTCTTGCGGATCTGCTCCAAATGGGCCCAGTTGAGATGGTCGCGCCTGCCGAAATCGCGCATGACGTTGGAGGAGATGATCGGCGCGCCTCTCGTGGCATAGGAATTTTCAAAATGCGGAATGCCGTGCCGGGCGATCGTGCGCAAGAATGTACCGGTGGTCCAGCGAGGGTGCGAGATGCCCTGCCATGCCAAGCGGAGACCGGGACGCAAAGGCGTCGAAAATCCAGCCCTGACATTGTTTTCGCGGTTGGGCAGCGTCGCCGTGTCCACGGTCAGCAGGAGCGTGTCGATGCCGGCCGCAGCGACGCGATCGATGAGAGCGTCGATACGATCGGGTTCGCCGGGCAAATAGGCTTGAAACCATGCTTGTGGCGAAGTCGCAGCGATCTCTTCCAGGGGGATGAGTGACGAACCGCTTATGATCATCGGAATTCCCGACTGATCCGCGCCTTGCGCGAGCACGATGTCCCCGCGATAGGCCATCAGCGCGCTGATCCCCATCGGCGCGATGCCGAACGGTGCGGCGTGAGTCATGCCAAAGAGGCTCGTCTCGGTGCTGCGCGTCGAGACGTCCCGAAGGACACGAGGCCGGAAAGCATAGGCCTGGAAGGCTTCCGCATTATGCCGCAGCGACGCATTTGTCTCGGTCGCGCCGGCGATATAACCGAACAGCGGCTTCGGCAGATGTCGCCGTGCCTTCATTTCAAAGTCATCGAGGCAGAGCACGCCGTGGCAGAGCCGGGTCGATCGATCAATGTTGCCGCTGCGGATGGTCATGGAGCTTCATCTTCTCGGTATCCCCAGCGGGCATTGTTCAGCGAATGGAGCGCAGATTGCATACAATCGCGCACCACCGACTGCTGTCAACTCCAGCCTTGCTTATCAGATCAGCTTCAGCCCCTTCAGGCTGACATGGCCGTCCTTGCCGATGATGATGTGGTCGTGGACGGTGATGTCGAGCGCCTTGGCCGCGTCGATGATCACCTTCGTCATGTCGATGTCGGCGCGTGAGGGCGTCGGGTCGCCGGACGGGTGGTTGTGGACGAGGATGATCGCTGTTGCCGAGAGCTCGAGCGCGCGCTTGACCACTTCGCGCGGATAGACCGGCGTATGGTCGACCGTGCCGCGGCCCTGCACCTCGTCGGCGATCAGCACATTGCGCTTGTCGAGGAAGAGGATGCGGAACTGTTCGCGGGTCTCGTGCGCCATGGCGGCGTGGCAGTACTGGATGACCGAGGACCAGGAGGAGAGCACCTGCTTGCTTCTGATCTCGCTTTTCAGCGTCCGGTGGGCCACGGTCGCGATCAGTTTCAGGTCGAGCGCTACATTCTCGCCGACGCCCTTGACCTCGGTCAGCAGCGCCGCCGGCGCGCCAAAAACGCCGGAAAGCGAGCCGAAGCGTTCGATCAGCGCCTTGGCGATCGGCTTGGTGTCGCGCCGCGGGATCAGGCGGAAAAGCAGGAGCTCGAGTATTTCATAATCGGCGAGCGCCGTGTCGCCTTGCTCGCGGAAGCGGTCACGCAGCCGCTCGCGATGACCGTGGTAATGTTCCGGTGCGGAGAGTGAAGCGGGCAGGGCGGTCCGGGCATTCGGCGCGGTTGGTTTTTGCGGCCGGTCGCCGAAGAACGAACGTTCGTCGGCAACAGGCTCTTCAGTCGCGAAAGGCAGCTCGTCGTCGGAAGATGTCGCTGCAGGCCCCTTCGCCATAGGAACGTCACCTGGCAAGCGACGGCAGTCCGGGCCGGTCGAGCCCAGCAGGTGACAGCGTGAAGATTTCGCAGCCGTCGGCGGTGACGCCGACGGTATGCTCGTATTGCGCCGAAAGCGAGCGGTCGCGGGTCACCGCCGTCCAGCCGTCGGCCAGCACCTTCACATGCGGCCGGCCGAGATTGATCATCGGCTCGATGGTGAAGATCATGCCTTCGCGCAGCTCCGGCCCTTCGTTGGCGCGGCCGTAATGCAGGATATTCGGCGAATCGTGGAACAGCCGGCCGACGCCGTGGCCGCAGAAATCGCGCACCACCGAACAGCGCTCGGCCTCCGCATAGGTCTGGATCGCTTCGCCGATTGCACCGGTGCGGGCGCCGGGCCTGACCGCGGCAATGCCGCGCATCAGCGATTCATAGGTCACTTCGAGCAGTCGCTCGGCGGCCCGCTTGACCGTGCCGACGGGATACATCCTGCTGGAATCGCCATGCCAGCCGTCGAGCACGAAGGTGACGTCGATATTGACGATATCGCCTTCGCGCAGCGGCTTGTCGTTCGGGATGCCGTGGCAGACCACATGATTGATCGAGGTGCAGGTCGACTTGGTATAGCCGCGATAGTTCAGCGTCGCCGGATAGGCGCCGTGGTCCATGCCGAAATCGAAGACGAACCGGTCGATCTCGTCGGTCAGCAGGCCGGGCTTGACGATATCGGCCAGCGCATCGAGGCAGCGGGCGGTCAGCTGGCATGCCTTGCGCATGCCGTCGAATGCTTGCGTGTCGTAAAGCCGGATGGCGCCGGTGTTCTTCGGCGGCGCGGAAGAGGCTTCGATATAGTTCACCATTGCAGGGCCTTAGCGGAGAATATTAGCTTTGTTCATAATGCAGCTATGACGGGTTCGTCCATCGCGATCAACTGTCGGGGCGAGATTTCTCAAGGGATTTGGCCGCCTCCAGCATCCATTCGACGCCGAATTATTCCTGCCGAACGAAATATCCACAATCTTCCCAAAGGGATAGGATTGATTGGAGGAAACCTCCCCGCTACTCACCGATTGGTGACAGCGGGGAAGGGTCGGTCATGCTGAATGAAGCGGTAAATCTTGAGAGTTCGCCCGGCGCCGAGGCGGCGTCAGAACGGCGGGTGCGCGATCGCGGCGCCACCGAGCGCGCCATCCTTGCCGCCGCCAAGAGCCTGCTGGCGGAAGAAGGCTTCCAGAATTTCGGCATCAATGCCGTCGCCCGCCGCGCCGGTTGCGACAAGCAGCTGATCTATCGCTATTATGGCGGCCTTGACGGTCTGGTCGAGGCGATCGGCGCCGATCTCGGCACATGGGTGAGGGATCGTATTCCGGAAGATGCCGGCGGCATGTTCCTGCTCACCTACGGCGATCTGATGGAGCGGCTGGCGCTGCTTCTGCTCGACGCCTTGAAAAATGATCCCCTGATGCGCCGCATCCTCGCCTGGGAGGTGTCGGAAAATACCGAGCAGGTGAGGCGGCTCTCGGAAGCGCGTTCGAAGGCTCTCGCCCTGTGGCTGGATCGCATGCGCGGCTCGCTGGCGCCGCCGAAAGGTGTGGATGCGGCCGCCGTCAACGCCGTCGTCATCGCTGCCATCCAGCATCTCGTGCTTGCCGGGGCCGCCGGCGGCCAATGCGCCGGCCTGTCGCTCAAGACATCAAAGGATTGGGAGAAGGCGGCGACGGCGCTGAAGCGTCTCGTGCGCGGCGTCTACGGCTGACATTCGCGTTATCCACAGGAGGCGGGCCGGCGTTAACCTTAACGAATGGTTTACGTTGCGTGGGGCGGGTTAAGCCGACACTGTGCCATCAGCAGAGATGGTACGAGTGAGAGTCCCGAGTTGACATCCATGGGAAGCAAGATCGCCAAAGCCGCCTTTCTGGTGACGGCAGTGATGTTCTTCGCAATCCTGGCGCTGGATATTGCAATTCCGACGCTGGTGCTTTGCACCATGGCATTGTCGACGTGGTTGGTCTCCCTCGATCTGCCCGTCGCGCGCAAGTATGGAGGAGAGGCCGCATGAAGTGGTTTCTGATCTTCTGGGCCGGCCCCATCGTCTTTCTGGGCGGATGGTACTGGCTCTCCTATTACGACATCAATTTTGGCGTGCTGATGCTGACGCGTCAGGTCCACGACCTGACGTTCCAGCTCTACGGCGAGGCGCTCGGCATGCCGCCGGAGGCTATCCCGCCGCTCGTTGCCCGGGCAATCGCCGTCGACAGTCTCATCGTCTTCGCCCTCCTCGGCTTCAGAAAGCGCAAGTCGATCATAGCCTGGTGGCAGGCGCGTCAGGCGCTGAATTCCTCTCCTGCAGATCTTGCCAGCAAGGAAAGTCTGTCGAGCGCACCCTGAAGAATGAAGCTGGCCGCGGCCGAATCGATCCGTTCGGCCCGCTTGCTCCGCGAGACGTCCATTTCGATTAGGGTTCGTTCCGCCGCAACCGTCGAAAGCCGCTCATCCCAATAGACGAAGGGCAGCGCCGTCTTCTGCTCCATGTTGCGCACGAAGGCGCGCGTCGCCTGCACGCGCGGACCCGCCGATCCGTCCATGTTCATCGGCAGGCCGATCACGAAGCCCGCGACCTTTTCCGTTGCCGCGAAATCCAGCAGCGCCTGCGCATCGATGGTGAATTTGACGCGGCGGATCACCGGTCGTGGCGTGGCGAACCGCCGTCCGAGATCGGACATCGAAAGCCCGATGGTCTTGGTGCCGAGATCGAGGCCGGCGATGGCCTGCCCGGGGCAAGAATCCCGGCCATATCCTCGATCGTCAGCACCGTCATTGCCGTTTCATCCCGTCAAAAGAAATTGAAGCCGCCGCCGCTTTCCCTCGCCGGCGCATGAGATATGTCCTTACCATCGAAATCAGATTTTGCATCACGTAAGGAGAATTTTATGAAGATCACCTGGCTTGGCCATTCCGCCTTTCGCATCGAGACCGGAAAGGCGAAGATCCTGCTCGACCCGTTCCTCAATCATAACGCTTCCTTTGCCGGCCAGGATATCAAGGATGTTTCTTCAGGCATCACCCATATCCTGCTGACGCACGGCCATGGCGACCATGTCGGCGATACGGTCGCGCTGGCCAAGGAAACCGGCGCCGTCGTTCTCGCCAATGCCGATCTCGCCGCCTGGCTGGGTTCCAAGGGCGTCGACAGGATCGAAATGGGCAATACCGGCGGCACGATCACCTTCGGCGGCTTCTCGGCGACCTTCACCAATGCGCTGCATTCCTCCGCCCAGATCACTGAGGACGGCGTCTCGCATGCGCTTGGCAATGCCAACGGCCTGATGCTGCATTTCGACGACGAAGCCTCGATCTTCGCCATGGGCGACACCGACATCTTCTCCGACATGGGGCTCATCAACGAACTGCACCAGCCCGATATCGGTTTCGTGCCGATCGGCGACCGCTTCACCATGGGCGGCGCGGTGGCGGCACTCGCCTGCCAGCGTTATTTCAGCTTCAAGACCGCGATCCCCTGCCACTTCGGCACCTTCCCGATCATCGATCAGACCGCCGATAAGTTCATTGACGGCATGGAGGGATCGAAGACGCAGGTGAAGGCGCTGAAGCCTGCCGAGAGCCTGTCGATCTGACGAAACCCCGTTGCACCGGGCGGACATGGCCTTTATAGCGGGTAGGAAAAATCCTATCCGGAGAATGCCATGTCCGTCGATCTTGCCACCGTGAAGCGCGTCGCCCACCTTGCCCGTATTGCCGTCTCCGAGGACGAGGCAAATCGCATGGTCGGCGAGCTGAACGGCATCTTGGGCTTCGTCGAGCAGCTCTCTGAAGTCAATGTCGACGGCGTCGAGGCGATGACGTCGGTCACCCCGATGGCGATGAAGAAGCGGACCGATGCGGTGACCGATGGCAGCAAGGCGGCCGATATCGTCGCCAACGCGCCGGTCACCGACCACAATTTCTTCCTGGTGCCGAAAGTCGTCGAATAGGGCTCGAACGCCTCTTTCCGACCCTGTTGCCATTTTAAAGATCTGAAGCGAAAACACGATGAGCGAACTCACCAGCCTGACCATTGCCGAAGCCCGCGGGAAGCTGCGCGCCAAGGAAATCACCGCACTCGAACTGACCGACGCTTATATCTCGGCGATCGATGCGGCCAATGAACGGCTGAACGCCTATGTGAAGGTCACGCCGGATCTGGCCCGCGTCATGGCGAGAAAATCGGACGAGCGCATCGCCGCCGGCACGGCCGGCGAGCTGGAAGGCATTCCGCTCGGCATCAAGGATCTCTTCGCCACCGTCGGTGTCCACACCCAGGCTTGCAGCCATATCCTCGACGGCTTCGAGCCGCGTTATGAATCAACCGTCACGCAGAACCTTTGGGATGACGGCGCCGTCATGCTCGGCAAGCTGAACATGGACGAATTCGCCATGGGCTCGTCCAACGAGACTTCCTATTACGGCCCGGTGATCAATCCCTGGCGGGCTGAGGGCTCCAACCAGCAGCTCGTTCCGGGCGGCTCCTCCGGCGGCTCGGCTGCGGCCGTCGCCGCGCATCTTTGCGCCGGCGCCACCGCGACCGACACCGGCGGCTCGATCCGCCAGCCCGCCGCCTTCACCGGTACCGTCGGCATCAAGCCGACCTATGGCCGCTGCTCGCGCTGGGGTACCGTGGCTTTCGCCTCCTCGCTCGATCAGGCCGGTCCGATCGCCCGCGACGTGCGCGATGCCGCGATCCTTTTGAAGTCGATGGCAAGCGTCGACGCCAAGGACACGACCTCGGTCGATCTGCCGGTGCCGGATTACGAGGCCGTCCTCGGCCAGTCGTTGAAGGGCATGAAGATCGGCATCCCGAACGAATATCGCGTCGACGGCATGCCCGAGGAGATCGAGACCCTGTGGCGCCAGGGCATTGCCTGGCTGAAGGATGCCGGCGCCGAGATCGTCGATATTTCGCTGCCGCACACAAAATATGCGCTTCCGGCCTATTACATCGTCGCCCCCGCCGAGGCATCCTCGAACCTGGCGCGGTACGACGGCGTGCGCTACGGCCTGCGCGTCGACGGCAAGGATATCGTCGACATGTACGAGAAGACGCGCGCCGCCGGCTTCGGCCAGGAAGTCAAGCGCCGCATCATGATCGGCACCTATGTGCTGTCGGCCGGCTATTACGATGCCTATTACATCCGCGCCCAGAAGGTCCGCACGCTGATCAAGCGCGATTTCGAGCTCGCCTTCGACGCCGGTGTCGACGCCATCCTGACGCCGGCCACCCCATCTTCAGCCTTCGGCGTCGCCGACGAGAACCTCGCCGCCGATCCGGTCAAGATGTATCTGAACGACATCTTCACGGTGACGGTCAACATGGCCGGCCTGCCGGGCATCGCCGTGCCGGCGGGTCTCGACCAGAAGGGCCTGCCGCTCGGCCTGCAGCTGATCGGCAAGGCTTTCGACGAGGAAACCCTCTTCAAGACCGCCTACGTCATCGAGCAGGCTGCCGGCAAGTTTACGCCGGCCAAGTGGTGGTAACGGACCTTACGATCCGAATAATAGTGCCTGCCGACCACAAAGCGGTCGGCGCCATCGGCTTTGCCGCATGGGCCGCGGGCGAGGCGTTCGAGGATTGCTATCGCGATCCTCATGTGATCGCCAAGGTACAGCAGGAGTTCGCCGCCTTTCCACATGAGACGAAGGGCGAAATTTTCGTTGCCGAACTAGCAGGCGAGATCGTCGGCTGGGGTGCGCGGGAAGGCGAACGGAATTATGTCTCCGATCTCTGGGTGCATCCGCTTTATCAGGGCAAGGGTGTCGGCCTGGCTCTGCTGTTGCATTTGTGTGAGCTGATGGCGACCGAAGGGCTGGCGACGGTCCGGCTCGACACACATGCGAGGAATGAGCGCGCGATCCGGCTCTACGAACGCTGCGGCTTCAGCACCATCTGGCATGGTGTCGAATTTTCCAAGAGCATGGGCGTCCCGCTCGAAAAGGTGCATATGGAGAAGCCATTGGCTGATCGATAGCCAAACCGGAGATGAGGTCTTATGGCGAATAATGATCTTGTGCGACTGATCGAGGCAATCGATCGTCTTGCGGCCGGCGGTTTCGTCATGGGCGCGGATTGGCAGGCGGTTCACGATATCTGTCAGGGCCACGAAGGCGAACAGCCGTTCGACTGGGGCCATGCCCTCTGTCATCGCATTGAGGGCGACGACTGGAATGCCGATTACTGGTATCGCCGCGCCGGCAAGACGCGCGGAACCGGCACGATGGCCGACGAATGGGCGGCGATGCGAGCGATATTGTCCCGGAAGGCTTGAGGCCGAGCCCTGACCGCGCCGGTTTGAGGCGCGATCAGGTTGATTGCCCGATTATCTGTTGTCCAGCTGCGATCTGACCAACTTCAACCCTCTTTCGGTAATCCGATAGGGCTGGCCGCCTGACGATTTGATCGCCTTCAGCCGCTTCAGCCTGCGGAAGAGATCGAGGTCGACGCCGGGATAGAGCCAGCCGTCGCGGGTAAAGCAACTGACGTTCTCGATCCTCCTGTCGTCGTCGCGGATGATTTCGATGCGGCCGCCTTGGGCCATGAGATGCAGGATGCGCTGCTCCGTGCGGGAAATGTCCATGTGTTGAGATCCGGTATCGCGCCCGGCAGGGCGCACAAAAACGGTCCGACGCTCATTCGAACGTCAGGGCTTCGTTTTTTCGGGCCCATGCGCGCAAGAAAACTTGCGGGCAGGGCCTTTACCGGGTCTCAGACAGGTTCAACATAAAACACCTCGATGGGGTTTTGTATTGGGGTCGCAAAAGGCGGTCAAGAGCGCCTTTGCCGTTCAAAAACGGTCGAAAACCATGGTTTCGATCCGTCATCCCTTTGCGGGCACTGGTAAAATCCGCGACTCAATGGTCTAGTCACGGGGTAACGCGGAGGTGTCGTTGATCCACATTCGCAATGCCCGCGACGGGGAAGCGGAACATTTGAGTGAGATCGGGCTGAGGGCCTGGCAAAAGGCGATGGCGTCGATCGGCGAATCGGACGCGATGATCGATGCAGCGCGCAGCGCCTTTCGCAACTTCGTGGAAAACGACTGGCTGACCATCACCGTCGTCGAACAGAACGGCCAGGTCGCCGGCTGGGCGGCGCGCGAGGGCCTGGATGAAACCATCTCGGATTTCTGGATCGACCCCGTCTTCACTCGCCAGGGGCTGGGTTCGGCGCTCCTCGAGCGCATCGAAACGGAGATCGCCGATCAGGGCTTCGCAAAGGCGGCGATGCAGACCCATTCCGGCAACAGCGAGGCGATCGGCTTTTTCCGGAAACACGGCTACAGCATCCACTGGCTCTCGGTCGCCTATAATCCGAAGCTCGACCGCGACGTGCCTTCCGTCGGGCTGACGAAGCAGCTCGTCTCCGACGGCGGCGGATACGGACAGGAATTCTGAGGTTTCAAAGGCCCCGCAGAAGGCGGATGATTGCTTGCGGCGCGCATCTGCAAATGCCGCCGGGCGCCGTTCGCGAGGCTATTCCGAGGTGACGCAGAAGTTATTGCCCTCGGGATCATTCAAGACCGTGTAGGCATCCGTCTCACGCACGAAAGTCGCGCCGAGGGATAAGAGCCGTTCCACTTCTTGTCTGCGATCCGAAGCGGCGATATCGAGGTGGACACGGTTGCGGGCGGGACGCTCTCCCTGGCGAAGGTGGAAGCAGAGGCGTGTTCCGGGACCGTCGACCATCACGGTCGGGTCCGTTTCAGGTGTCAGCCCCATCGCGGCAAGGCGAGCGAGCTCCGCACCGTCATACGGCATCACTTCGTAGCCATCGAGCGCCGCCGCCCAGAAACGGGCAACACGCCAGGGAAAGTCGCAGTCGATGACGATTTCCTTCAGCCTTCCCATGGCGCTTCTACGACTTGTCGGATCGGCGCTGGGAAACGCGCTCGACGATCGCGCCACCGATGGCCGGTAGCAGTGCGAAAAGCATGAGCTGGGGTGTTCCCTGCAGCGTCAACAAGGCGGAAATGATGAGCGCGACCAGCACCCCCGTGAGGGTTCCGACCAGATAGGGCAGATAATCCTTCAATTGAGCCTCCTATTGTGAGGGCCTCAAGTCCGAGCAGTATTTTTTGGACAAAGATAGAGAGGACTGCGGTATCGACAATCGCGGACGATCGAAGCTCGTTTCGATCGCTTCGCATATGGGAACATACTCCGCTTCGGTGCAAAGCAGCTTCTCGGCCATTAGCGACCATCGGCAGCTGCTAACGCCGCGAAAGCCTTGCACCCGCACGCCATTTCCTTTACCTCACCAGTGGAAAAGAACAGCCTGCAAAGAGTATCAGATGACCCTTGTCGACGTCCGCACGCCCGATCCGAAACGATTCATCCCCGGCGCCACCGGCGACTGGGAAGTCATCGTCGGCATGGAAGTCCATGCCCAGGTGCTGTCCAATTCGAAGCTCTTCTCCGGCGCCTCGACGGAATTCGGCAAGCCGCAGAATTCGAACGTGTCGCTGGTCGATGCCGCCATGCCCGGCATGCTGCCCGTCATCAACGAGGAATGCGTGAAGCAGGCGGTGCGCACCGGTCTCGGCCTCAAGGCTCAGATCAACAAGCGCTCGCTCTTCGACCGCAAGAACTATTTCTACCCCGACCTGCCGCAGGGCTATCAGATCTCGCAGTTCAAGGATCCGATCGTCGGCGAGGGCAAGATCGTCATTTCGCTGGGGCCGGACCGTCAGGGCCAGTTCGAGGATATCGAGATCGGCATCGAGCGCCTGCATCTGGAGCAGGATGCCGGCAAGTCGATGCATGACCAGCATGCGACCATGTCCTATGTCGATCTGAACCGCTCCGGCGTGGCGCTGATGGAAATCGTCTCCAAGCCCGACATGCGTTCATCCGACGAAGCCAAGGCCTATATGACCAAGCTGCGTTCAATCGTCCGTTATCTCGGCACTTGCGACGGCAACATGGACGAGGGCTCGATGCGCGCCGACGTCAACGTCTCCGTCCGCCGCCCGGGCGAGGCTTTCGGCACCCGTTGCGAGATCAAGAACGTCAACTCCATCCGCTTCATCGGCCAGGCGATCGAATATGAAGCCCGCCGCCAGATCGGCATTCTCGAGGATGGCGGCGAGATCGAGCAGGAGACGCGCCTCTTCGATCCGAACAAGGGCGAGACGCGCTCCATGCGTTCCAAGGAGGATGCGCACGACTATCGTTACTTCCCAGATCCGGACCTGCTGCCGCTCGAGTTCGACGATGCCTTCGTCACGGCGCTGGCAGCCGATCTTCCGGAACTGCCTGACGACAAGAAGGAGCGCTTCGTGCGCGAGCTCGGCCTGTCGGTCTACGACGCCTCCGTGCTCGTCTCCGAAAAGGCAATCGCCGATTACTTCGAGGCCGTGGCCGCCGGCCGCGACGGCAAGACGGCGGCAAACTGGGTGATCAACGACCTGCTCGGCGCGCTGAACCGCACCGGCAAGGACATCGAACAGACGCCTGTTTCTCCGGCCCAGCTCGGCGCCATCATCGACCTTATCAAGGCTGGAACCATATCAGGCAAGATCGCCAAGGACCTCTTCGAGATCGTGCTGACCGAAGGCGGCAACCCCGCCGAAATCGTCGAAGCGCGCGGCATGAAGCAGGTGACGGATACCGGCGCGATCGAAAAGGCCGTCGACGAGATCATCGCTGCCAATCCCGATCAGGTGGAAAAGGTCAAGGCGAAGCCGACCATGGCCGCATGGTTTGTCGGCCAGGTGATGAAGGCGACCGGCGGTAAAGCCAATCCGCAGGCCGTCCAGGCGCTGGTCAAGGCAAAGCTCGGCATCGAGGAATAAGCGGTGTATTTCGTCCGCACCGCCGGCGAGGGCGACCTGGAGAAGGTCCGCGCCTTGCTGGTGGAGAGCTTTCACGCCACCTATGACGACCTGCATGGCAAGACCAAGGTGGTCGACCTGATCGCCCATCTCTTCACGCCGGCGGCGTTGAAGGCGCGCCTGGCGCGCAAAGATGCCGAATTTCTCGTCGCCGACGACGGCCGCAAGATCGGCGGCGTGGGTTATGCGGCGATGTCGCAGGCGTTGACGAAAACGGTCATGCTGCACCTCCTCTATGTCAGCCCGGCGCTGCAGCGCCGGGGCATCGGCCGCGATATCTTCGCCGAGCTCGAAACCTGCTTTCCCGATGCCGAAATCATGCGTCTCGAAGTCGAGCCGCAAAATGCGGCGGCGATCGCCTTCTACCGGGCGCACGGCTTCACCGAGGTCGGCCGCAACGCGTATAGCGCGCCCGGGCAATCCGGCATTCCGGCGCTGATCTTCGAAAAACCGCTCGAAGGCCATTGAGTCCATGGCGACCGCCTCATCCGTGATCGTCATTCGCCGGGCGCGGCAGGAGGATCTGCCGGCCCTCGTGGCAATCTTTGCCGCCGATGCGCTCGGTGGTCACGGCGATACGACGGATCCTGAGGCCTTTGCCGATTATGTCAGGGCTTTCACAGCCATCGAGGCTTCGCCCGAGCAGACGCTTTATGTCGCCGAGCGCGGCGGCGAGGTCGTCGGTACGTTCCAGACGATGCTGACGACGACGCTGACCGGCCGCGGCTCCTCGGCGATGATCATCGAGGCGGTGCAGACGCGCTCGGATATGCGCGGGCAGGGGATCGGCGCTCGGATGATCGAATTCGCCATCGCCGAGGCAAAAGGCCACGGTGTGCGCCTTGTGCAATTGACCTCGAATGCGATACGCCAAGACGCCCATCGTTTCTATGAAAGGCTTGGCTTCAAACCTTCGCATTTGGGCTTCAAGATGGCCTTGAAATGACCCTTGGCTCTCGTGGAATCGCTGGACAATTCGGCTTGGCGACGGCATAAGCGAGAAAACGAATTCTGGTTTGGTCCGCACTGGCGGGCACAAGGAAAAGACATGTGGAATCTTCTGGTTCAGACCTTCACCTGGTGGAACAGTCAGACGATGGGCACGCGTTTTGCGACCTGGCGTTTCGGCAAGCGCGTCGGAGAGGATGAATTCGGCAACGTCTATTATGAAGGCGGCATGTCCTCCTACGGTCTGCCGAAGCGCTGGGTAATCTACAAGGGTTATGCCGAAGCCTCGGCCATTCCGCCGGGCTGGCACGGCTGGATGCATCATCGCACCGATGTTCCTCCGTCCAAGGAAAACTACGTCGCCAAGGAATGGCAGAAGACGCACCGCCCCAACCTCACCGGATCGCCACAGGCTTACCGCCCGCCGGGCTCTCTCGCGGTTCCCGGCGAGCGTCCGCGCGTCACCGGCGATTACGACGCCTGGACACCCGGCAACTGAGACGGCTGACCAGGGCGAACCCCAAGCCCCGGCTTTTGGCCACAATTGACCTTTACCCGCAGGTTGGCCGCGCTTGACCGCGGATGAAACTGAAAATTATCTGGAGACGGGTACATGAAGCTCTTCACGCGGAACATGGTCCTGCGTGCCGCCGGATCGCTGCTGGCGCTCTCGGCTCTGCTTCCGACCGGTGCGGCACATGCCGCCCGCATTGAAAACCCGGTTGCCGTCTTCTCCGGCCTCGACAAGATCACCGGCCGTATCACCACCTTCGATGTTTATGTCAACGAGACGGTGCAGTTCGGCGCATTGCAGGTGACGCCAAAGGCTTGCTATTCGCGCGATCAGGCCGAAGCGCAGAAGATCGACGGTTTTGTCGAGGTCGACGAGATCACCCTCGACCGCAAGATCCGCCGCATCTTCACTGGCTGGATGTTTGCCGCCAGCCCCGGCCTCAACGCCGTCGAGCACCCGATCTACGACGTCTGGCTGAAGGACTGCAAGACGAGCTCGGACGTCCCGGCTCCTGACGGCACCAAGGCGACTGCCCGTTAACACGTGTCGCGCGGCGGCACCGCGCCGCGTCAGCGCCTCTCTTTGAGACGCGCAAGGAGCAACGCTTTGACGCGCGTATCGCGCCCCTAAGCGGTCGGTGTTTTGTTCCTGTTGAAAAGGCTTTTGGCAAAGCGAAGCGCAACGCCGGCCAAGACGACGACAAGGATGCCGGCCTTTTTGAAGAAGGCAAGGGCAAGGGCCAGCAGTCCTACCTTTGCGGCAATCTTGGCGCCAGCGCCTGCGGCGATCATTCCTGCCATGCCGTAGGCCGCGACCTTGTCGCCGTCGACGTAGTCGCCATAGGTCATCCCCTTGTCGAACTGCACGAGCTTCGTGACCGTCGGAATGACCGCCTCGATCTCCTTCAACTGTCCGAGTCCGGCAACGAAGTCGAATTCAAAGACACCCTCGCGCCCGAACACGCGCACGGAATAATTCAGCGTGTGCTCGGATTGCGTGTCGTTGCCGAAAATCAGATCGCGCGCCCAGTGCATTGCATGGGCCGGCTTGTCATAGCGCGGCGCCGAAGCCCAGCCGACAAGGGTGATCTTCGGGAAGCCTTGCTTTTCGCGCTCAGGATTCCTTTCGCTGATCGCATCCTTGATGTTCTGCAGCAGTTCGTCGTAATTCGTCGTGGCGGCATCGCTGTCTGAGACATAACCGTCCGCGCTGTATTCCACGATCGATCCCCAGGATTGCGGGTCGGTCGGCGCGTATTTCGCCGGGAAGATCATTCCCAGCGTTCCATCGGCCGCCGCCGGCGGATTTCCCCAGATATCGACAAGCACCGTCTTCGTGTCGGCCGGGCTGAGATAGTAGAAGTCGGCGGGTATATTGAGCGTCGCCTTCGCTTCGGGCAGCTTGATCACACCCTGCTGAAAATCAAGTTTTTCCAGTAACGGTTTTTCCGTCTCGGAAAAATCGGTCCTGCCAGAAAACATCTCTTGATAGGGACGTGCCTCGGCCTGAGCTGCAAGTAAGGCGAAAAGCATCGCCGCCGCAAAATATCGTCTCAAAATTCTATCCCCCATTGTATTTTCCGGAAGCTACTGAAATCGGCCGGAAAATCAACGCAGGGATGAAACGATAGCGCTTAAAACTTCAGGTGTGGCGATTCCATCGCGGCGGCAAGCAGCGCGGCATAATCGGCCTTCGGAACGTCGATCGCTCCGAACGTCTTCAGATGCTCGGTGGTGAACTGGGTGTCGAGCAGGGTAAAGCCCCTTTCTCTCAGCCGGTCGACCAGATGCACGAGGCAGATCTTCGAAGCGTTCGTGCGGCGTGAAAACATGCTTTCGCCGAAGAAGGCCGAACCGAGCGAGACGCCGTAGAGACCGCCGACCAGTTCATCGCCGTGCCACGCTTCAACGGTATGGGCGTGGCCCATGTCGAACAGCGTCGAATAGAGCGATCGGATGGTCTGGTTGATCCAGGTGCTGGGGCGACCCGATGTCTCCTCGGCGCAAGCGGCGATCACCGATTCGAAGGCGTGGTCGAAACGGATCTCGAAGGGATGTCGGCGCACCGTCTTGGCGAGGCTCTTCGATACATGGAAACGATCGAGCGGCAACACGCCGCGCATTTCCGGCTCGACCCAGAAAATCTCCGGGTCGTCTGCGGATTCGGCCATCGGGAAGAGGCCGATGGAATAGGCGCGCAGGAGAATGTCAGGGGTGATGCCTGGTGACTTCCTGCGCGATCCTGCCATTCCTGTCCTATGCCGCCGGTGTGTTGGCGAGGTGGTGTTCCAGCCAGTGGATGTCGTAGTCGCCGTTGGCGATATCCTGATTGGAGACGAGTTCCTGGAACAACGGCAGCGTCGTCTTGATGCCGTCCACGACGAATTCATCGAGCGCGCGGCGCAACCGCATCATGCACTCGACGCGGGTGCGACCGTGCACGATCAGCTTGCCGATCAGGCTGTCGTAATAGGGCGGGATCTTGTAGCCCTGATAGGCGCCGGAATCGATGCGCACGCCAAGGCCGCCCGGCGCATGGAAATGCGTGATCGTGCCGGGCGAGGGCACGAAGGTGCGCGCATCCTCGGCATTGATGCGGCATTCGATGGCGTGGCCGGAAAAATGCACTTCGTCCTGCGTCACCGACAGGCCGCCGCCGGAAGCGACACGGATCTGCTCGTGCACGAGGTCGATACCGGTGATCGCTTCGGTGATCGGATGTTCCACCTGCAGGCGGGTGTTCATTTCGATGAAATAGAACTCGCCGTTCTCGTAGAGGAATTCGATCGTGCCGGCGCCGCGATATTTCAGCTTCTTCATGGCGTCGGCGCAGATCTGGCCGATCTTCATCCGCTGCTCGACATTGAGCGCTGGCGAATTCGCCTCTTCCCAGACCTTCTGGTGGCGGCGCTGCAGCGAGCAGTCGCGCTCGCCGAGATGGATGGCATTGCCTTCGCCGTCTCCGAATACCTGGATTTCGATGTGGCGCGGCTTGCCGAGATATTTTTCCATGTAGACGGCATCGTTGCCGAAGGCGGCTGCCGCTTCCGTGCGCGCCGTCGACCAGGCCTCGATCAGATCGGCCTCGCTCCTGGCGACCTTCATGCCGCGCCCGCCGCCGCCGGCAGTTGCCTTGATCAGCACGGGATAGCCGATTTCGGCGGCCGTCCGCAGCGCATCCTCTTCGGTCTTCACTTCACCGTCCGAGCCGGGAACGACAGGGATGCCGAGTTCCAGCGCCGTCGTCTTGGCGGTGATCTTGTCGCCCATGATGCGGATATGATCCGCCGTCGGCCCGATGAAGGTGATGCCATGGGCGTCGAGAATATCGGCGAACTTGGCGTTCTCGGAGAGAAAGCCGTAGCCCGGATGCACGGCGTCGGCGCCGGTGATCTCGCAGGCTGCGACGATCTGGTGGATATTGAGATAGCTCTCACGCGAGGAGGGCGGACCGATGCAGACGCTTTCGTCGGCAAGGCGCACATGCATGGCATCGGCGTCGGCGGTGGAATGCACCACGACGCAGGCAATGCCGAGCTCCTTGCAGGCCCGGAGCACACGAAGGGCGATTTCCCCGCGATTGGCGATGAGGATTTTCGAAATCATGGGCATGGGCCTATTCGATGACGACGAGGGCTTGGCCGTATTCGACGGGATGCCCGTCATCGACGAGAATTTCGGTCACCTTGCCCGACTTCGGCGAGGGAATCTGGTTCATCGTCTTCATCGCTTCGATGATGATCAGCGTCTGGCCTTCCTTGACGGTGGCGCCGATCTCGATGAAGGGGCGCGCGCCCGGAGCCGGCGCCATATAGACGGTGCCGACCATCGGCGCATTGACGACATTGGCAGGATTGCGGGTGGGGGCAGCGGCCGGCGCGGCGCCTGCCGCTGCCGGAGCGGCGGCTGCGGGCGGGGCAAAGGCCGGTGCTGCGATCGGCGCCTGCACATATTGCGTCGTGCCGTTGCGCGAAACGCGGATGCGCAAGTCATCCTGCTCGACCTCGATCTCCGTCAGATCCGTCTCGTTGAGAATGTTGGCGAGATCGCGGATCAGTGCCTGATCGATACCCGATTTCTTTTCAGCCATGGTGTTGCCCTGTCTTCTTCTTATGCCGTGATGTTCTTCAGCGCATGCAGCGCCAGTATGTAGCTGTGAGGCCCGAAACCGCAGATCACGCCCTTGCATGCCGGCGCGATCATCGATTTGTGGCGGAATTCTTCCCGTGCATGGACGTTGGATATGTGGAGTTCGACGACGGGAATGGAAATAGCGCGGATCGCATCATGCAGCGCGACCGAGGTGTGCGTGTAGGCGCCTGCATTGATGGCGACGCCGACAGCCTTTTCGTCGGCCTCGTGAAACCAATCCACAAGCGTACCTTCGTGATTGCTCTGGCGGAAATCGATATCGAAGCCGAGTTCGCGGCCGGCGGCCTTGCAGTCCGCCTCGATGTCCTTCAACGTCTTGCCGCCATAGATGCCGGGTTCTCTTTTACCCAGCATGTTCAGGTTGGGGCCGTTCAGGACAAAAATCGTTTGCGTCATCGAATGTTCCGTAAAATGCACGACGGCAACCTATAGACTCCGCGAAGGCTGAATGAAAGCCCTTACGGATTGCCCGGCAGGAATCGCGCCACATTTGTCCACATGGCTGAAACGCTTCGATTTTGGCGATGAGATGGCCGCCTTGCTCAGCAGGCGGTCTTGCCGCAGCTGCGCATATTCTTGACCTTGGCTTCGAGATCGTCGAGCCCGACGGCGCCCGGCACCATTTCATTGCCGATTACGTAGGAGGGCGTGCCGCTGATGCCGAGGCTGGAGGCGAGCTGGTAGGTCGCCTGGACGATGCCGTCGTTCGGGCTCTTCGCCATCTCGGCGCGGATCTTGTCTTCGCTGACGCCAAGCGAGGCGGCAACCGCGATCGCGCTTTCGTCCGAGGCGCGACCCTCGCTGCTGAGCAAGGCGACATGGAAATCGGCGTATTTTTCAGGCGCCAGCTTGCGGAAGGCGTCCGCCACCTTGTGGGCGGCGACCGAATCCGGCCCGAGGATCGGAAATTCCTTGAGCACGAATCGGACGTTCTTGTCCTTCTTCAGCATCGCCTGCATGTCGGGAAGCGCATGACGGCAGTAGCTGCAATTATAATCGAAGAACTCGACGACGGTAACGTCGCCCTTCGGATTGCCGAGCGTGACGTCGTTCTTCGAATCGAAGATGTCGGTCGTGTTCTCTTCGATCGCCATGTTGGCTTTCGCCAGCCGCTGGGCTTCCTGCTTCTTCTGCAAGGCCGCCTGGACATCGAGCATGATCTCGGGATTCTCGATCAGATATTGCTTGATGAACTCGCCGAACTCCTTCTTCTGCTGGTCGTCGAGCGCTGCCGCTGGAAACGGAAGGGCGATCGATGCGGCAAGCGCCAATGCGGTGAAGGTTTTCGGGAAGAAGGCCATGATATCCTCGTCAACGGCGATGGGTGGTCTCCCGATCGAGAAGACCGTCGCCGGGTTAATGGACTTGAATGCGTCGCGTCAAGGTAGAGGGCGTTCGGTTCCGCTCAAACAGGAATTTTTCATCCCCGCGTAACGCTCGCGGGATTGTGATGAGCCGATTAATGCGGCAATTGTCGGGCCGTCATTGAAGAAGCCGAGCGAGAAACGATCTTGTTTTCCATATCCAAACGCAGCGAAGTCGAGCCTTTTCATGCCATGGACGTGCTGGCGGAGGCGACGAAGCGGCGTGCGGGCGGACATCCCGTCATCTCGATGGCGGTCGGTCAACCCTCGCATCCAGCCCCTCAGGCGGCCCTCCAAGCGGCGCGCGAAGCCCTTGCCGAAGGCCGGATCGGTTACACCGACGCGCTGGGAACGGCGCGGCTGAAATCGGCACTTGCCTGGCATTACAAGGATCGCCACGGCCTGGAGATCGATCCGGCGCGCATTGCCGTCACCACAGGTTCCTCGGCCGGCTTCAATCTCGCCTTTCTGTCGCTTTTCGATGCCGGCGATGCGGTGGCGATCGCAAGACCGGGTTATCCCGCCTATCGCAATATTCTCGGCGCGCTGGGTCTGTCGGTCGTCGAGGTGCCGGTAACGGCCGAGACCCACTTCACGCTCACCCCCGAGAGCCTCGAGGCGGTGCAGAAGGAAAGCGGCGTGAGACTGAAGGGCGTGCTGCTAGCAAGCCCCGCCAACCCGACCGGCACGGTGACCGGCCGCGAGGGGCTGAAGGCGCTTTCGGATTACTGCGCGGCCCATTCCATCGCCTTCATTTCCGATGAAATCTACCACGGGCTGACCTTTGCCGGCGAGGAGGCGAGCGCGCTGGAACTGACCGACGAGGCGATCGTCATCAACTCCTTCTCCAAATATTATTGCATGACCGGCTGGCGAATCGGCTGGATGGTGCTGCCCGAGCGCCTGGTGCGGCCGATCGAGCGGGTGGCGCAGAGCCTCTATATCTCCCCGCCCGAACTCTCCCAGATCGCCGCCACGTCCGCCCTCGGCGCAGCCGAAGAGCTTGATAAAGTCAAAGCAAGTTATGCCGCCAACCGCGACCTGCTGCTCGACCGCCTGCCGAAGATCGGCCTCGCACCGGCTTCGCCGATGGACGGCGCCTTCTATGCCTATCTCGATGTCTCGCGCTTCACCAATGACAGCATGGGCTTTGCCAAACGCATGCTCGCCGAAATCAACGTCGCTGCAACCCCCGGCATGGACTTCGATCCGCTGGAGGGACACCGCACCCTGCGCTTGTCTTACGCGGGATCGCAGGCAGAGATCGCCGAGGCGGTGGAGCGAATCGCCGGCTGGTTGAAGTAGCGTTTACGGGTGGCCGCTCGCCTGCTTATCCATCAGCTGCGAGATGAAAACAGCGAGGCAAGCGTCGAAGCCGGCTTGTTGTTCAGCCGCGGCACGACCACCAGCTGCTTGATCTCGCCGCGCTTGTAAGCGGCCAGGAAGCGCTTGTAATCCTTGAAGGAGACGCAGCCGTTGGAATCGCCGTTCTTGCCGAGCATGTAGGTGTGGGCCAGCAGGCCGACCCGGTCGTAGATGGCGTCCGAGCCCTCGACCGGCGTCAGCCGGATCGCCGCGACGCCGTGGAACAGGGCCTCGCGCATGGTGAGGATATAGGTGTGCGGCGGCGTCGGTCCGCGCATCTTCTTGTTGGCGTAACGCGGATTGTCGCGCATCCTGCCGAGGCCGGAATGAGCTTCCAGCCGTTCGCCGTTCGGCAGATAGACGGTGCTGTTTTCGATATCGTAGATAGCGACGCCTGCGCGCAGCTTCGGCGAGAAGACCGGCTTGTCGTAACGCGGGACGGCGTCGTCCTCATCGTCCTCGATCAGCGCGTTCGGCTTGGCATAGGCAAGGACCGGCTCGGCGGCACGCTGTGCCTCCTTGGAACCTGGGGCCGGTTTGCCGATCAGGCCGTCCGGGCGCGCCATCGGCAGCGGCACGGAGCCGGCATCCGGCGCCAGCACGAGATCGAAGGGCTGCTGCTCTTCGGCCTCGGCAACTTCCACGGGCGCAGGCTTTTCCTGCGGCAGCGACGCCGTCTTGAGGGCGGGTGCGGCCGGCTCGACCGGGATTGGCGCAATCTGCTGCGGCCCGGCATCGGCAAGGGCGAGCAGGGCAGGGAGTTCGACGGCTGCGACGGCTTCCTTGGAGGGGATGATGATCCGGTCGTCGCTGTTTTCTTGTGTCTCCACCCGCGCAAGCTCGACCGGCGGCGTGACGATATCGTCCTTGACGAATTTCGCGGTGTCGGAAGGTGTTGCCGCGGCAACGGCGACCGGCGGTTCGGCAGGGGTGACAAGACGATTCTTTGCAAGCGCCAGCGATGCCGCTGCGGCAGCATTGGTCTTTTGCGCATGCGAATGGATGAGATGAGCCGTCAGGGCAACGACCGGCTTGGCATTGAAGGCGGCCAGCCGATCGGCTTTGCCGACATGGATCAGTCGGTCGTGGGACGTCGCCGGCTTGAGTTTCGGCGCCGACGCGACGTGCGTGAGGCTCTCGGACGGGGAAACGGGTGCGCCGATCGAATGCATTGTCGCGAAGGTCGCGATCAGCCATGTCGAGGTCAGAAGTCCGGCGCCGACGACGCCGCAAAGAAAGCCGCGAGATCTGCGCGAACGAACAGCAGATCCGCCAAGAGAAGTGACGCCATCAAACGCCCCGACCGCAAACGCCATACCAAACTCGTCTTTCAAACTCGCTACGCAGGCCGGCGGCACTGACTGACTACACTTCGCCGGGGCCGGTAATGGCGCAAATGGGCCGAATTTAGACCGCTTGCGACATCCGACTGTTTCGCAAGGATGACGAATTATGGTTTCTAATTTGTTTACGCGGCGCCGGACTTTCCCATGACGTCTCAAAAAGAGATGCGTCCGGCGTTTGTCAGACGCGTTCCATCACGTAACTTCCCGGCGCTTCCTCGATCGCATTCAGCGCATCGCCGCCGGGTTTGCGCGCCGCAACGCGTCTGCCGTCATGCGTCTCGATCCAGGCTCGCCAATGCGGCCACCACGATCCCGGCGTCTCGGTCGCCTGTTCGAGCCAGGTTTCATACTCGCCCTTGGCCGGGCCGCCCGTCCAGAATTGGTACTTCTTCTTGTCGGGCGGGTTGACGACGCCGGCGATATGTCCGGAGCCGGTGACGACGAACTCCACCTTGCCGCCGAAGAACCGGCTGCCGAGGAAGACGGATTTGGCAGGCGCGATGTGGTCCTCGCGGGTGGCGAGATTATAGATCGGGATCTTCACGTCTTTCAGCGACACGGGCTTGCCGTCGAGGATCATCTCGTTCTGCGTTAGCGCATTGCGGAGATAGCAGTTGCGCAGATAGAAGGCATGATTTGCCGCCGCCATGCGGGTCGAATCGGCGTTCCAGAACAACAGGTCGAAGGGCATGGGCTCCTGGCCCTTGAGGTAGCTGTTGACGAAATAAGGCCAGATCAGCTCGGAAGCGCGCAGCATGTTGAAGGCCATCGACATCTTCGAGCCGTCGAGATAGCCGGCCGACTTCATATGCTCTTCGAGCGCGGCAAGCTGCTCCTCGTCGACGAAGACCTTCAGGTCGCCGGCATGGGTGAAGTCGACCTGGGTGGTGAAGAGCGTAGCGGTCTTGATGCGTTTGTTCTTTTCCTTGGCGTGCAGCGCCAGCGTTGCCGCCAGCAGCGTGCCGCCGACGCAGTAGCCGACGGCATTGACCTCCTTCTCGCCGGTCGCCTTCTCGATTGTCTCGAGCGCGAAATCGATGCCTTCGCGGGCATAGGCCGCCCAGTCCTTTTCGGCGTGGCGCGCATCCGGGTTGACCCAGGAAATGACGAAGACGGTCTGACCCTGGTCGACGCACCATTTGATGAAGGATTTCTGCGGATTGAGGTCGAGAATATAGAATTTGTTGATCCAGGGCGGGCAGATCAGCAGCGGCCGCTTCAGCACCGTCTCGGTCGACGCCTCGTACTGGATGATCTGGCAGATGTCGTTCTGGGCGATCACCTTGCCCGGCGTCAGCGCCATGTCGCGGCCGACGGCGAATTTTGTCATGTCGGTCTGGCGAAGGCGAAGCTCGCCGTGGCCGGCGGCGATATCCTCGGCCAGCATCCTCATGCCGCGCACCAGGTTTTCGCCGTTGCTGGCGATCGTCTCGCGATAGAGCTGCGGATTGGTGGGGATGAAGTTGCTCGGCGAAAGCGCTGCCGTGATCTGCTTCACGTAGAAGCCGGCCTTGTGCTTGGTGTGCTCGTCAAGGCCGTCGGTCTCCGACACCAGCTTCTCCACCCAGTCGGTCGTGACGAAATAGACCTGGCGCAGAAAATCGAAGAACGGATTCTTGTCCCAGTCCTCGTCGGAGAAACGCTTGTCCTTGCGGGTGTCGGGCTCGGGCGGCGGGGGCTCGCCCTGCAATCCGCTCATGCTTTGCATGCGCTGCATCGAGCGCATCCAGATGCCGAAGAACGAGGACATCAGCTGCGTCTGCGCCTCGAAGGTGCGGCGGGGATCGGAAATCCAGTATTCGCTGACTTTCGACAGCGTCTTGACCATGTCGGCCATCGGATCGATGGCGGTTTCGCTGATCTCGCCGCGTTCGCGCGGCGCAAGCCAGGCCGAAGCGGCTTGCCCGAGATTTTCGAGCGCCCGGGCGAAATTCATCGCCATGGTCTCGGGATCCTTCAGCACATAGGGATCGAGATCGGTTGCGTCGAAACCGGCCTTGCCGCCATTCTTCTGGCTGCCACTCTCCTGCTTGCTGTCGGTCACCATTTCCTCCGGCGGCAGCACCCTTTTATCTCTTCGTTGTACATCGTGACCGAACGAGAAAACAAGTTCCACCCGCATCGGCTCGTGCTATTGCTTTGTGGCTGCGACAAATTTAACAGTCGAAGCAGTCAGAACTGGATTTTGAGGCATGACGAAGAACGGCATCCGGCGCATCGCAACCTTCAACCGCACCGCATTGATTTGCGCCGCGGCGGCGATGGCCCTTGCCGGATGCAATCTGACGGCGGAAGAGAAGGCCGCGGCCGCCGCCAAGCGAGCGGCGCCGACCGCCGTCGTCATGCCGGCCACCAAGGGCGAGGCGGTCGAAGGCGGCCTTGCGAAGTCGCCGGACGGCTATCCGAATTTCGGCGCGCCGCTGACGGCTGCCAATGTCCAGATGAGCGACGAGCAGGCGGCCGAACTGCAACATCAGCTGACCGCGCTTGCCGCCCGGCGCAAGGCCGGCACGATCTCGGAAGCCGAATATCAGGCCAAGGTCGCCGAAATGCGCCGCCTGGCCGCCGAGCACGGCGAGCAGACGCTCTCCGAAATCTCCAAATAGACCTTGCCTTTCAGGCAATTTGGACGCAAAGCCTTCGGCAAGGAACGGAAGATGCAATTTTCCTGATAATGCGCTTTGCGCGGCCTTTTCGTCAAAGATTTGCCGCGCGGCTTGGGTCTGATGAATACGGCGCTGCGATTCTGAAGTTCGTGTCGCAGCCGCCGGGAGACGGAACGAACTTCGACTGCGGCCGAAATGCCGCCTTTCCATGGGGAATGAAATGGAAGAGTTTCACAAAGTCCGGCGTTTGCCGCCTTATGTTTTCGAACAGGTCAACCGTTTGAAAGCAAGCGCGCGAGCGGGCGGCGCCGATATCATCGATCTCGGCATGGGAAACCCTGACCTTCCCACCCCCAGGCGATCGTCGACAAGCTGTGCGAGGTCGTGCAGGACCCGCGCACCCACCGTTATTCCTCCTCCAAGGGCATTCCGGGCCTGCGCCGCGCCCAGGCCGCCTATTATGCCCGCCGTTTCGGCGTCAAGCTCAACCCGGATACGCAGGTGGTCGCCACCTTGGGCTCCAAGGAAGGCTTCGCCAACATGGCGCAGGCGATCACCGCGCCCGGCGACGTCATCCTCTGCCCGAACCCGACCTATCCGATCCACGCCTTCGGCTTCCTGATGGCGGGCGGGGTGATCCGTTCGATGTCGGTTGAGCCGGATGAGAGCTTTTTCCCGCCGCTCGAGCGCGCCGTCCGGCATTCGATCCCGAAACCCCTGGCGCTGATCCTCAACTACCCCTCGAACCCGACCGCCCTCGTCGCGACGCTCGATTTCTACAAGGACGTCATCGCTTTCGCCAAGAAGCACGACATCATCGTGCTCTCCGACCTTGCCTATTCGGAGATCTACTTCGACGGCGCGCCGCCGCCGTCGGTTCTCGAAGTGCCGGGCGCGATGGATGTGACCGTCGAGTTCACCTCGATGTCGAAGACCTTCTCCATGCCCGGCTGGCGCATGGGCTTTGCCGTCGGCAACGAGCGGCTGATCGCGGCGCTCACACGCGTCAAATCCTACCTCGACTACGGCGCCTTCACGCCGATCCAGGTCGCCGCGACCCATGCGCTGAACGGTGACGGCTCCGACATTGCCGAAGTCCGCAACGTCTATAAACGCCGCCGCGACGTCATGGTCGAAAGCTTCGGCAAGGCCGGCTTCGACGTGCCGCCGCCGGCTGCGACGATGTTTGCCTGGGCGAAGATCCCGGAAAAGTTCCGTCATCTCGGTTCGCTCGAATTTTCCAAGCTCTTGGTCGAAAAGGCCGACGTCGCCGTTGCCCCGGGCATCGGCTTCGGCGAAATGGGCGACGACTACGTCCGTCTGGCGCTTGTCGAAAACGAACACCGCATCCGCCAGGCTGCGCGCAACATCAAGAAGTTCATGTCGACCGCGGATGAGACGATGCATAACGTCATTTCGCTGAACGCACACCGTTAATCTCAACTCTCGGCAGCCGCTTTCGCGGCTGCCGCCACACAGACATTTCAGGATCGATCCATGGCAGATGCCCTCAAAATCGGCATTGCGGGCTTGGGCACCGTTGGCGCCTCGCTTGTCCGCATCATTCAGCAGAAGAGCAACGAGCTTGCCGTCACCTGCGGGCGTCCGATCATCATCACGGCGGTCTCCGCGCGTGACAAAACGAGGGACCGCGGCGTCGATCTCTCAGCCGTCACCTGGTTCGACCGGCCAGAAGAACTTGCCGAGAAGGGCGACATCGACGTCTTCGTCGAGCTGATCGGCGGCGCCGAGGGGGCGGCCAACGTCTCCGTTCGCACGGCACTGCAGCGCGGTCTCCATGTGGTGACAGCCAACAAGGCGCTGCTTGCCTATCACGGCGTCGAGCTTGCGACGATCGCGGAAGAGAAGGGCTCGCTCCTGAATTTCGAAGCGGCGGTCGCCGGCGGCATTCCCGTCATCAAGGCGCTGCGCGAATCGCTGACGGGCAATGCCGTCTCGCGCATCTACGGCATCATGAACGGCACCTGCAATTACATCCTGACCAAGATGGAGAAGGAAGGGCTTTCCTTCACCGAGTGCCTCAAGGAAGCGCAGCGGCTGGGTTATGCCGAGGCCGATCCCGCCTTCGATATCGAAGGCAACGATACCGCCCACAAGCTTGCCATCCTGACGACGCTCGCCTTCGGCAACCGCATCGCGGCCGACGACATCTATCTCGAAGGCATCACCAACATTTCGATCGAGGATATCCACGCCGCCGCCGAACTCGGTTATCGCATCAAGCTCTTGGGCGTTGCCCAGCGCACCGATACCGGCATCGAGCAGCGCGTCCACCCGACCATGGTGCCGGTCGATTCGGTCATTGCCCAGGTCGACGGCGTCACCAATGCGGTGGCGATCGAATCCGATGTGCTTGGCGAGTTGCTGATGGTCGGTCCCGGCGCCGGCGGCAATGCCACGGCCTCGTCGGTGCTCGGTGACATCGCCGATATCGCCAAGAGCCAGCCGGGCGCCCAGCGCGTGCCGGTGCTCGGCCATCCGGCAAAGGCGCTGGAGCCCTATCGCAAGGCGCAGATGCAGAGCCATGAGGGCGGCTATTTCATCCGCCTGACTGTGCTCGACCGCACCGGCGTCTTTGCAAGCGTCGCAACCCGCATGGCCGAAAACCACATCTCACTCGAATCGATCGTCCAGCGCTCCAAGCAGCATCTGGCGCCGTCGCATCACCAGACGATCATTCTGGTTACCCATGCGACGATGGAGGAGTCGGTGCGCAAGGCCGTCGCCTCGATCAAATCGGAAGGTTACCTCTTCGGCGAGCCGCAGGTCATCCGCATCGAGCGGCCGAAAGAAGAAGCTTGATCCTTTCCCATCCGGGAACATGAGCCGCCCTGTCTTCCTGAACTGACCCGCGAAAGTTGGACATCAACCTTCGCGGGCAGTTCATGATGGCAGGGCGGTTTTTCTGTTGATCGTGTAACCCGCCCGTACGGAAGTCTATATTAACAAATGCGCAAATATTGATATAAATAAAACCATAGATGGTGAGTCGTCGGCGTGGAGAATTTCATGAGCAAGGACAGCCATGCCGGGAAGGGGTATGGCTGCCCGAGCGAGGTGCCGCCAAACCGTCCTGATGTGCCTGAGGAAATTCTCGAGCTGGTCCATCGCGACAATCGCGACGAGATTCCCGATGACATTGACGGCGAAGAAAATACCGAAGGCCGCAACTGGGCCATCCTGCTGACGCTCTTTTCGTTCCTGCTGGTGCAAATCGGCGGCGTCGCCATGATCGTCTGGGCGATCTTCTGGTAAAAATCCGTGTCTGCAAGCCCATCGCTATGTTATCTCCGCTGCTCCTGTAGAAAGAACAGATGACATCAGCGGAGTTTGGCATGGCAGATCTCGTCGATCCGGTACAGCGCGCGTTTCTCGGCGTGGAGAAATCCGCGCTCGACAATCGCTGGGTTGCGCGGCTCGACCAGGCCGGTCAGAATCGGGCGCTCGCCATGTCGCAGGTTCACGGGCTGCCGGATCTGATCGCTCGCGTTCTCGCCGGGCGCGGCGTCCCGGTGGACGAGGCGATCGAATTTCTCGATCCGACGATCCGCAGCCTGATGCCCGATCCCCATTCGCTGACCGACTGCGAGAAGGCGGCGACCCGCCTCATGCGCGCGATCGAGAGCGGCGAGAGCGTGGCGATTTTCGGCGACTACGACGTCGACGGCGCGGCTTCATCGGCGCTGATGTTCCGCTTTCTCAGCCATTTCGGCGTCAAGGCGAACATCTACATTCCCGATCGGATCTTTGAAGGTTACGGCCCCAATCCGGCGGCGATCAACCAGTTGATCGACAATGGCGCCCGGCTGATCGTCACCGTCGATTGCGGCTCCACCAGTCACGAGGCGCTTGCGGCTGCTGCCGCGCGCAATATCGATGTCGTGGTTATCGATCACCACCAGGTGACACACGAGCTGCCGCCTTGCCATGCACTGGTCAACCCGAACCGCGAAGACGATCTCTCGGGGCAGGGGCATCTGTGCGCGGCCGGCGTCGTCTTCATGGTGCTGGTGGCGACGCTGAGGCTGCTGCGCGCGGCCGGCAACAAGCGCATCCTGGCCATCGACCTGTTGCAATGGCTGGATATCGTCGCGCTTGCCACCGTCTGTGATGTCGTGCCGCTGAAGGGGCTCAACCGCGCCTATGTGGTGAAGGGGCTGGTCGCCGCCCGCCACCAGAGCAATGCCGGGCTTGCCGCACTCTTCCGCAAGGCCGGGCTCGCCGGCCCGGTGACACCTTATCATTTCGGCTTCCTGATCGGCCCGCGCATCAATGCCGGCGGACGAATCGGCGATGCCGCCCTCGGAAGCCGCCTGTTGACGCTCGACGATGCCGGCGAAGCTGAAATGATCGCCCAGCGGCTCGACGAACTCAATCGCGAGCGCCAGGCGATGGAGGCCATGATGCTGCAGGAGGCGGAAGCCGAGGCGCTCGCCGAATATGGCGACGGCGAGGGCGCCTCCGTCATCGTTACCGCCCATGAGAAGTGGCATCCCGGCATCGTCGGGCTGATCGCGGCGCGGCTGAAGGAAAAGTTCAAACGGCCGGCCTTCGCGATCGCCTTCGATCCCTCCGGCCGCGGCACCGGCTCGGGCCGCTCTATCAACGGCTTCGACATGGGCAGAATGGTGCGGGCGGCGGTCGACGAGGGGCTGCTCGTCAAGGGCGGCGGCCACGCCATGGCCGCGGGGCTGACCGTCGAGCGCGCCGATCTCGGCAGGCTCAGAACCTTCTTCACCGAAAAGGCGGCAAGGACGGTGGCGAACCTCGTCGCCAACGAGACGCTGAAGATCGACGGGGCGATCGGCGCCAGCGGCGCCACGCTCGAACTCATCGACCGCCTGGAGGCGGCCGGCCCCTATGGCTCCGGCCACGCCCAGCCGCTCTTTGCCGTGCCGGCGCACCGCGTGCGCGACGCGCGCCTGGTCGGTGAGAAACATGTGAAGGTGACGCTGGAGGCAATGGACGGGTCGCGGCTCGACGGCATCGCCTTCCGCGCCGCCGATACGGCGCTCGGCAATCTTCTCGTCAATTCACGCGGCGCCAGCCTGCATGTGGCGGGTACGCTCGGTGCCGAGCATTACCAGGGCGCCCGCCGCATCCAGCTGCGCGTCTGCGATGCCGCGCCGGCAATATAGAAGGCCGCCCAAAAAGGCTGGTGATGAGGAATTCGAAGGGAAGAAAGTGGCACGCCCTAGGGGAGTCGAACCCCTCTTCCCAGAATGAAAATCTGGTGTCCTAACCGATAGACGAAGGGCGCTTCCTTCGTGGTGGCGCCCTTATAGTCAGCACCTTCAAAAGCCGCAAGCGCCAAGGCGCGAAAAAATCATCGTTTTCGCCGATTTTTTTGTGGCTGTGGAAAATCGTGGCGAACGGTGTGGCGGATCGGAAGAATTCAAGCCTGGCGGATCGTTTTGCGGCGCTACGCGCCCACGACAAGAGCTCTGCACGACGCCTTGCGACATCTGCCGCCTCGATGACAGAGCGGTGCGAGCCGCTTCCTCGATGAATCAGATTTGGTGCGACGCGCTAGCCTTAGGGAAGGCTCTAGCCCGAATGTGGTACGCCCTAGGGGAGTCGAACCCCTCTTTACAGAATGAGAATCTGTCGTCCTAACCGATAGACGAAGGGCGCAAGCCAGCCTCGTTAAAATAGGAGCGCTTGCCGGCTTCTGCAAGCGGATGCGATGGCTTCTATGTGGAGAGAGTGGCACGCCCTAGGGGAGTCGAACCCCTCTTCCCAGAATGAAAATCTGGTGTCCTAACCGATAGACGAAGGGCGCTTCCTTCGTGGTGGCGCCCTTATAGTCAGCACCTTCAAAAGCCGCAAGCGGCAAATTCGATTTTTTTCAAAAAAATGACAGATATTTTTGCGGCACCAGCGTTGGAGATTACCGCTGCCGAATCAACGGCTTGTACGACTTGTCGGAAGCGCGGCAAACCAGGCTGACGCAGCGTGACGCCGTTCCCTGCGCGGGATATCAGATTGCTCTGGCGGTCGTTATGGGCGCGCGTTTGCCGCCGCAGCCCCAGTTCCAGTCGCGGCTCTTGCCGGTGTCGAGATGGACGGAATCCGTGTGGCAATAGGTGCCCACACCGCCGCGATCCGGCAAGGAGCGGATATAGGCGGCGATATCCCATTTCGACACGCCCTCGATCTGGATGTCGGCGGCCTCGCAGCTCTTGTGCATCGATTCGTCAGCGCCGCCGACCAGGCGGTTATGCTCTTCGTCGCGATAGCCTGAGGTGACGATGACGGGCCGCCCGAAGTGGTTTTCGAGCGTTTTGATCACTTTCAACAGGTCGGGCTTGAAGCAGCCGACCTCGACATGATCGTTCTGGACATGCAGCCCGTTCGGCGCGACACGCGTCATGCCGGGCAGGGCGGCCTTGTGCAGGAGGCCGGAGAGGCTGCCGAGCAGGTTCTGCTTCGGCGCGCTGTAGAGCGCGTTCGTCGTTGCTGCCGAAATGCTGCCTGTCGCCAGCGAGGCGGTTTGCACGGGCACAGGCTGCGTGCCGGAGTTCTCCGAGGATTGCTGCGGCAGCACCGGCGTCGCCGGCTCTGCGGGCACGGCAGGCTGGCTGTAGACGCTGCTTTTTGTCGGTGCCACGCCTTCCGTCGGCGCATAGGCTTGCGGCTGGATGATGGTGAACGTGCTGTTGTTTTGTGGCAGCGGCTGGTGATCCGAAAAGATGCTCATCGCCTGCGCGTTGATCCGTGTCGACTGCATGACCAGCCCGCCGATATTGGTAGGCGCTGCCATTGCCGGATCGGCCGGCGGGACGGCCGCACTCGGATCCGCTGCCACGCCCTGGGGCGCGGTCTGGGCGCCGGAGACATTGACGAGCCGGGGGTCGGTATAGACCGAGCGCGGCGCAGATTTCGCGGGCGTTGTCGCGGCAAGCTGGGGCGCTGCGGCCGCTGTTGCCGGAACCGCCGGAACGGCCGCGGCTGAATCGAGCGCCTTCTTGTTCGACGCGCAGCCAGACAGCGCCAGCATCGAGGTGGCGATCAGCAAAGCGCCCGTTACAGGCATCCGCATCTCATTGTTACGCAAGCAACCAGTCTCCAGTTGATGCGGAAAACGGCCGAAATCGCCATCTTCCGCGTCGAGTCAGCTGGAGCTTGCCTGCGGGGCCGGATCGCGGCAAGCGCCAAGGCTCCGGCCGGATCCGAAATCGCAAAAGCCGCAAGCTTCGCAAAAGCCTTGCGGCGAAAACCCTTTACCAGGCGCCGGTATTGCCCATGGAAGCCCAGGGTTCGGCGGCTGGAAGCGGGCTTCCCTTCTGCAGGATTTCGATCGAGATGCCGTCGGGCGAGCGCACGAAGGCCATGTTGCCGTCGCGCGGCGGCCGGTTGATGGTGATGCCGTTGTCCATCAGCTTCTGGCAGATTGCATAGATGTCGTCGACTTCATAAGCGAGATGGCCGAAGTTGCGTCCGCCGCTGTAATCCTCTGTATCCCAGTTGTAGGTAAGCTCGAGGCAGGGCGCTTTTTCGCTCCGAGCACGCTCGAGATCGTCGTGGGCAGCCAGGAAAACCAGGGTGAAACGACCCTTCTCGTTTTCGTGGCGGCGAATCTCTTCCAGCCCGAACAGGGTGGTATAAAAGGCGAGCGAAGCGTCCAGGTCTCTGACTCGAACCATCGTATGAAGATAACGCATTCTATCTACTCCTTTATTGGGGCTGGCCCTTAACGGCAAGCCGTGGTCAGCTTCGGGCAAGTCAACATGATAAAATGTGCAGCTGGGAATAACCGAAAACTAGGACTTGCGCTTATCCGTTACCAAGATGTTAATCTTGATTTCAAGAATCAGTTAACCGTAACAGTGTGACGCGTATTCGAGGGGCTGGCGACTATGGCTGATAGGATTTCATCGAATGAATACACCGATCTCGACGAGCTGTCGTCAGAGACGGTCGATCTTGTTGAAATCACCGGGGTCGTCAAGTGGTTCGACGTCGCCAAGGGCTTCGGCTTCATCGTGCCGGACAATGGCATGCAGGATGTTCTCCTGCACGTGACCTGCCTGCGCCGCGACGGTTACCAGACGATCTTGGAGGGAACGCGCATCGTTGCCCTCATCCAGCGCCGCGAGCGCGGCTACCAGGCTTTCAAGATCCTTTCGATGGATCAATCGACCGCGGTTCATCCCTCGCAGCTGCCACCGGTCCGCACCCATGTGCAGGTCACCGCCACCAGCGGGCTCGAGCGCGCGCTCGTCAAGTGGTTCAACCGCACTAAGGGCTTCGGCTTCCTGACGCGCGGCGAGGGCACGGAAGACATCTTCGTGCATATGGAAACGCTTCGCCGTTTCGGCCTCACCGAGCTGCGCCCCGGCCAGGTGGTTCTCGTCCGCTTCGGCGACGGCGAAAAGGGCCTGATGGCGGCAGAGATCCACCCCGATATTCCGAGCCCGGCCAGCCGGTCGCACTAAGATGCGGGGTCTCGTCCTTCATGCGATCAGAAGCGCCATCACGGCGCTTTTTTCTTGGTTGCCCTGCCGGCCCTGGCTGAGGAGCCGATGCGGTTCGACAGGGAGCCGCTGCTCATCCAGACGGCCGCCGGCAAGACGCTGCATTTCACCGTCGAGGTCGCGGTGACCGCCGACCAGCGCGCCCACGGACTGATGTTTCGCAAGACGATGGCCGATGACGCCGGCATGATCTTCGATTTCGGCGAACCGCGGCGCGTCGCCATGTGGATGGAAAACACCATTCTGCCGCTCGACATGCTCTTTGCCGACAATGCCGGCACGATCCGCCACATCAAGGAAAACGCAACGCCCTATTCGCGCGACATCATCGATTCGATGAGCCCGGTGAAATACGTCGTTGAACTCAATGCCGGCATCGTCGGCAAATTGGGAATCAAGGTGGGCGACAGGATCATGAGCGCTACGACGACAAAGGCGAAGTGACGGCGCGCAAGCGCCTGCACCCGCAGGCTGGTGCGCGGCTATCGGGAAACTCGAGAATATCAGGATATTGAATGGTCGGAGTGGAGAGATTCGAACTCCCGACCCTCTGGTCCCAAACCAGATGCGCTACCAGACTGCGCTACACTCCGTGCCGTGAATGGCTGGGGGAATACACGGTTCACTTCGCCCTCGCAACCCATAAATCCGGCTCTGCGCCGAGATTTCTCGCCGGGCCTGTGGATGCAATACGGAAAATCTCGAAAGGCCGTCAACTTGCCTGCAAGGCGCAATTGGACGTGGGCACGGTTCAGCCTTAGCCGTGGCCGAGCAGGCCGATATATTGGGCGTAGCTGATGGCGACATAGAAGAACGCGGTAATGCCGGCTCCTATCACAATGGCGTTGAACTCTGCCGAACGTCTCATCATGCGCGCAAATCCATGAAATTAATTAAGCTGTAAATAATGCCGGGGGCCGGCCGCGGCAATCGGGTTGTGATCACAACATGAGACGATCGGTAATATTGCGCAACTCGGCCGGAATTCCCGCGCTTTGAGCGGCGGCTGAACACCTGGCGGAATATCCGTGGCTGCGCCGTCCGCCGATATCCCTGTTTCCGTATGATCGCATCACCGGGGCGGGTGGGCAGGGGGTCGCGCACTGCCTTTTTTCTTGAAAAAACGGGGATTCGCGGATAAGCAAAATACATCTCTTCGCGTTATCCCTGCGACGAAGCGAGGCCCGGCGACGGGATCGAGACCATGAAAGGCGGGCGCAGCCCCGCATATTCGGAGATGCCGCAGTCATGCCTGCCAAGATCTATCGTCCTGCTAAGACCGCCATGCAGTCCGGCAAGGCCAAGACCCATCTCTGGGTGCTTGAATTCGATCAGGAGTCACCCCGCAAAATCGATCCGATCATGGGTTACACCTCCTCGGGCGATATGCGCCAGCAGGTAAAACTCACCTTCGAAACGCAGGCGCTTGCCGAAGCCTATGCCCAGCGCAACGGCATCGAATACCGCGTCATCGCCCCGAAAGACCCGGCGCGCCAGGTCGTGGCCTATCCGGATAATTTCCGCTATACCCGCACACAGCCCTGGACGCATTGAGATTTCTCGTCCACATATGCCGCATCGGGTCGCGCTTCATAAACGCGGCCGCCGGACGGCCCCTTAGCTCAGCTGGATAGAGCACCTGCCTTCTAAGCAGGTTGTCGCAGGTTCGATTCCTGCAGGGGTCGCCATCAATCTGTTTTCGCTTTGGGTTTGACGCGGATGGCAGCGTCAGAGATTAAAAATCCTCTGGTTCACGAGGGTCCACGCCGAAACACTTCTCAATCAATTGCGAGCTTAGTTTCCGGCCGTTATTCCGACGGTTTGGAGAAAAGCGTGTCGGTTGCAGCAGCGAACTGACGATGTTGGCCACGATCGGCCCATCCGCCTCGCTCCTCGCCTTCGCATCCTTCCACTCACGGTCGGCGATGCTGGCTAATCTCCATGCCCTCGCCCCTGCCGCCAGCTTCTCAAAGATCGCACGGCGGGTCGGCTCTGCCAAAGCAGCTTGCTGTTGCTGCGGAAATCCTAAGTTCGACGACTGACCTCTCAGCATCAAAAAATAAGAGGAATTCCTGTCGCAAAACCCGTGTGCAAGCGACGGGGTTTTGCAATCGTCCGCGCAGCGTCTTGTCACCCGCTCGGATCAATCTCCTGAAACCAGCGTGTCGATTTCGACTGACCTGTTCGATTAAGACGGAGGGCCTTGAGCCAGTCAAAGGAGAGACAAGTATGGCTGCCACTAAGCATTCCGAACAGGTCGAACTACAGTTGCTACACCTCAGTGTCGTGGGCACTTTGCAAGCCGTTTGCATACTGCTGAAGCATCATCGAAAGTACCGCCGAAGCTTGAGCGAGCTCTCGCGGTTTGACTCTCGCCTTCTCCGTGACATCGGCTTGGAGCCTCTCAGAGATCTCCACTGGCAAGATCGGAGAGCAGCAAGCAACTCTCACCGGATAAGCTGAACTGGCAGCATTTTTTGCTCTTTGCCGAATCGCGGTGTTCAACTGCGACTAACATCGACAGCACTATGGAGGAACCGGATGCGCTACCTTTGTCTCTTCTACATCGATCAAACACTTGTTGATGCCGCCAGCAAGGAGGAATGGGCCGAGATCGACCGGGAGTCCTTAGCTTCCAATGAAGAACTCCAACGTTCAGGCCACTATCTCGCCTCCAACGCTCTTGCCGACCCAAAGACCGCAAAGACATTGCGCGTTCGCGCCGGCAAGGCGAGTTGGACCGACGGGCCCTTCGCAGAGACCAAGGAGCATCTGGGTGGCTTCCTGCTCATCGAAGCGAAGAACCTTGCGGAGGCAATGGAGATCGCGGAGCGGGACTCGCTCGCTCGGATGGGGGCGATCGAAGTGCGCGAGACCGCCGGCTTTTAGATTCGGCCCATTTATGCTCGCGCTCCGCCAGCGACCGCCATTCGATCAGATAGGTCAGATCGTTGCTGGAAGAACCGATCATCGTCGTCCAGAAGCCGAGAGAGCGGATGCCGAGGGTTCCCAGATCGCCAGCGTCGCGGTCTCGAAACGCTGTTGCAGTGCCGGCAGCCTCTCCGGCAGACATGTATAGATGCGCAATTCGTGGATCATCGGATGCTCCAACCTGAAAGGAAATTCGGAGGATTGAGGAACATGCGGCGATGCAGCGTCAGATGCGACGATTTTTGGTTCGCAAAAAATGCCGGCGCAACCGAAGGTCTAAACAGGCTCCTTTACTTCGCCGTCCCGAACATTGCGTTCACGAACCGATCCTTCTCGTTCATTTGGGCAGACGAGCTTCCTCGAGTGAACATCAGCGTTCGCCAGGCATCTCGTCCGCTAACAGCCACCGTCAACTCGACTGCGGCGTCGGCGGCTTTCTTGGAGGTCCCTGTGGCGCGCAACGCCGGCATTCCATTCACCTGCACCGTACGCCACTCGGTGTTGATCGCAATCTCCGAAGCTATCACATCCTTAATGGCATTGGCGTAGGCGGAATTGCCCATTTTATCGGAGGCAAGAGTCTCGTGTCCGAAGATTGCCTCCGACAGAAACTCGTTAGAAACGAAGTAGAAGGCACTGCCGCCATTGGTGTCGATCGGCTGCGGCTGCCATGTCCGACCGATGGTTGCCGTCTTGCCGGTCACCGGGCAGGTAAGGAGAAGGTCGGGTTTTGCCTCGGCAGGCTGGAAGGCAGGCCGCGGGACCTTCGGTGGCACTGGAGGCGTGGGAAGAGGAGGCGGGAATGCGTTGGCGAGGTCGGGCTGTTCGCCCGCAACCTGCCAGTCGTCCATCCCCTTGCGCCGCACATAGGTTTGTTGGACGATCTTTCGGCTCTCGATCAGGCTGCGGATTTCGTCCTCGGTCAAAGGACCCATTTGGTCCTGTCCCATGGCATAGTACCAAGTTGTGATGATTGCATCCCCATGCTCTCGGCAGAAGGAATAGCAAGGCAGGGCAGGACCGTAAAGGATGGCGTCGACGGGGCTGGCGCATCATCACAGCCAATCAGCCGGTGGACGTTACAAAGCGGAATCTATTGGCGGTATCAATCGCATCGCGCAAAGCGACACCAGAAAGGCCGGCCGACACCTGCCGAAAATAACAGCGCGCGGATGGGATCGCCGCTCGGGCTATGCCCTGCCAGCTTGCTCATCCACGCGCTGAAGTAACCGAAGTTTGCGCGCCGTGTGGCGGAGTTTACTCCGCCGTCGACATATTTCCGGATTGTTGGCACGATTGTTGCGGCGGTCGGACGACCGCCGCAACGGGTATCGTTACAGGAGAAAATCGCCTGCACCCAGCTGGACGTGGCCCTTCAGCTGAATCTCGAAGTCATGAACACCGTCGCCGTTCAAATCGGCCTGGATAACGGTAGCATCGTCCTGGTAGTGCCAAGCGAGCGCGCCAGCCTTCTTGTCGAACAAGGCATTCTCCTGCGCCTGGAAATGGAAGGTTGCATCGCCCAGCGCAGAGCCATTCGCATCGATCGCCGAGACATCGATCTTATCGGTGCCGTGCTGGAAGTCGGTGATGACGTCGCGGCTCCAGCCGGACCCGGTCTCCGTCGGTGCCTTGAAGGCGAAGGTATCCGAGCTGGTGCCACCGGCCATGATGTCCCTTCCGGCACCACCAATCAGGACGTCCGAGCCGGCGCCGCCCTTCAACACGTCATTTCCGCCGAGACCCTTGAAGGTCTCGTTGCCGCCGTTGGACTGACCGGTGTGTGGCAGGTAGTCGTTGCCATCGGTGCCGGTGTATACCTTCGTCGATGTGGTCGGTTGCGTCGGCGCGGTCGGCGCGGTCGGCGCGGTCGGTGCTGTCGGCGCTGTCGGTGCTGTCGGCGCTGTCGGCTCTGTCGGCGTGGTTGGCGCTGTCGGTTGCGTCGGCGTGGTTGGCGTTCCCGATACCGGGGCGGAGCCCGATTCGTAGGCACCCATATCGATAGTTCCAACGACGCGAGCGTCGCCGTCGAGATCGACCGAGTCGACGCCGTACTTGATGGTTCCGCTGTCGATTGCCGCCGAGCCCGAGGCGAGGTGGAAGTCGCCGTTCGCTGCATTCACGAAATGCGGGTCGATGCCGAGCTTGTTGCCGTTCGCCGCGCTCGGCGTCGCGTTGCCGCCGTCGGTCCTGACCGAGGCCTGGCCGGCCGTGCCATTGAAGGTGATGTTGTTGGCCCAGACGGTGTTCTGGTTGGTGTAGCCGCCGTACGACGTGTTATCGACCGCAGTGTTGTTCGGGTTGACCGACGGGTCCGCTACGGCGATGTTGTTGACCCAGGTGTTGTTGCTCGACTGCGCGTTACTGAGTTCGCCGCGCCAGGTGCCGTCGTTCAGCGGGTCCTGGTTGTTGTGGTATGCGGTGTTGTTCTGCACCGTGACGGAGTCGCTCCAGGCAACCTGAATGCCTTTGCCGCCGTTCTCGTAGACGAGGTTGTTCTCGACCAGGGTCTTGAACGTGTAGTTCGGATGACCGCTGGTCTGCGTGCTCTGGAAATCGTCGATGATGATACCGTTACCATCGGTGTGCGCACCCGTCTTGGTCACGTTGTCGTGCGAGATGTTGTCGCGCACGATCGTCCGGTAGCCTTCCGTCGAGGTATCGCCGGTGATGTTCCGGTTCTGGTAGATCGAGATGCCCGAGTACCAGCCCGACGACGCATTGTTGTAGGTCTCGTTGCCTTCGATCCTGATGAAGTCCGAATAGTTGAACTGAACGCCCGACTCCCCACTGTCGTGCACCTTGTTGTTGAGAATTGAGACGTGGTGGACGTTGTTCCCTTCGATGCCGTCACCGTTGCCGCCCTTGATGTCGAAGCCGTCGATCGTCACGTAGTTGGCGTTGACACTGATCCCGGTGTACGAGCCTGCGGGCGGCCGGATCAGCGCTGCGCCGGGCACTTCCGAGCGGAGCGTGATGTCGCCTGCTGCCGAGCCGTCCTTATCGAAGTTGATGCTCTCGTTGTAGGTCCCGGGCTTCACCACGACCTCGTCGCCTGGCTTAAGGTCCGCCCTCATCGCCTCACTGATCGTGCGAAAGGGAGAAGAGGCGCTGCCGTTTCCGCCGCTGCTGGTCGTCGATACGTAGTATGTTGTCATAGTCCTGTTCCTCAACTCTGACGTTGTGTTTGTCAGTTAATATTTTCTAGCTAATCAGCTGTTACGGCGGGGGTTATAGGACGTCATCCTGGGAAAGTGCAACAGCATCGCGGCAGTAAGTACTTGAGAAGTATGGCCATATTGCTGCCACAATGTCCCGATCACTCCGGAGTTACATTTTGAAATATTTGCGGAATTTTGAGTCGCTCAAAATGTGGCAGTATTTATATCTCGCACTCCGAGAATTATTCTTTCTGCAACTACAGCGATGTGCACGGATTGAAAACATTGCAAAAACTTGCTGGGTCTAAGCGGATTCCTTCGGCCAAAGGCGGAATCTGCATTTTTTGTGGATCTAGCGTTTTTTTGGGCAAATTCGGCTTCAAAAGTGATACTTATCGACATGCCACGGGAGGGCATGATCGTAGAATCGGCCACACCCCGAACTTCAAAATGAGCCCGATCAAAGGAATTGGCGGCAAGGCAATGCTCTCGTTTGCTGAGCCCGATACAACGATCGAGGTACTCGGAAAGCTGCTGCAGGCAGGCCGCAAGGAACCGCGCCAACCACTCACTCGAGCGGGGCTGAACCTGTTCCCAATTATACGCAGAGCAGGCGATCTCCGACCGTCAACATTGCTGAACCGGGCAGGACTCGCATCACTCGTTCAATTGCTTGCCGCTCAACCCATCGCCGAAGCGGCAGGCACGAGCGGCATCCTGGTGCGAGACCTCGGAACGGTGGTACCGAGAGCATTGCCTTTGCCAGGGCTGTCGCCGATACGACCTACGACGGTGAAGAAACGTACCTAAGGCATGAATGACAGCCGCCTGCGAACGGTCGCCGACGGCTTGCTAGTAAGAGACCGCAAGCCGGCGAGCGATCTTGTTTTAGCGACCTTGGAAAATCTTGATGATCTTCGGAGTAAAGCGGCGTTGTTTGACGTCGACGACATCGTCATAGGTAATGCGGCCGGAAACAACGGCGGCAACAAATCGCTCGCATGCAACCCTCGGAGCGTCTTTGTCCGAAACGTTTGTCACAAGCCCGGCGCCGCGACGTCCGTTTGCATCGAATCCCTTCGCGCATTCTTTTACCGCTTCACTTCTTGCCCTTGCGCTGCCCTGCAGCAGTGTGACGTAAGCATCGTAGTCCTGACGCGTAGGGACGCAGGCGGTCAGAAGTCCCATGGCAATCATCATTATTACGGTATGAGCGCGCATTTAAGTATTATCCCCTTAATTGCCCACCGACGGGCGTCCGATATCTATTTCGATTCGTGCGACGCGGGAAGACTACAGCTGAAATCCTATGGGTTCCGCCGAAAGCTAAAATAAATTGCTGTTAGTCGAAAATTATTCTCAGCGATCCAGGAAATGATCGAAGTAAACCTTGGGAATGGGGTAGGCGTAGACGCCTCGGTCGACGAAGCCGCGCCTGTAGAGGCAGTTTCTGAGCGCCGCATTGTAATGCAGGCTCTGTGGATCCGGCGAGCCGCGTTGCCATGAACCTGCTTCCGGAACGCACCAGCGGAGTGCCTTGTCGTATCGGGTCAGAAGGACCGGGTCGGTGTCGACCCGAACGCCGCGATAGGATTGATAGTTTGAAGGAGATTCTGCGGCCGAAATACAGCCCAGGCCAAGTGCAACGCCAACGACGGCCATCAATCTCATTGGATTTAATTCTCCCTTGATCGATCATCGAAGTAATCGAACGGGAGGTTATTTGTTTCAATGCCTGCGGGCAAGAGGGGCGCACTGCGGCAGCATGAAGCCGAAAAGTGTGAGCGATTTTCGGACGACATCATTCTCTAACTCTTTAATTTAGATACTGCCGCCGCAGCGCGGCGGCAGTCATCCCTCCTCTCCGCGGGTCAATCCAGGAGATCGGCCGGCACCTTGCCGCCATTTTCCGAAAGCCGCTTCATCAGCGCCTTGTGCAGCCACATATTCATTTTTGCGGAATCGTTGGTGTCGCCGGTATAGCCGAGTTCGGCGGCGAGCTCCTTGCGTTCGGTCAGGCTCGCATCCATCCCGACGGCTTTCATCAGGTCGACGATCGAGTGACGCCAATCGAGTTTCTGGCCGCTCTTTTTGACAGCGGCGTCGAGGATAGGGACGATATCGACCGCGGAGGCTGTGGCTGGGGCGCTGGCCGGTTTGCTCTGAGCGGGGGAGGCCGCAGGCGCCGGACTGGGCGCTGCCGACGGGGAAACGGGAGCCTGGGCGGGCGGCGTCTTTGGCGCGCCGGCTGCGGCCGGTTCGGCTGCTTTTGCTTCTCCGAAGATTGCATGCTTGATCTTGTCGAAAATGCCCATCCTTGAATCTCCAGTTTCGCTAAATGAGAACATGCTGAAACATGGAATTCCGGACGGACTTATCCAGACAAGAGGGAAGCTATTTTCGCAGGTTCAATCGTCGGCAGAAAAACAAATTCCTCGGATAGCTGTGCCCGATTTTTTTGAAGAGGTTCTGCGACGGGATGAAGATATGGAGTGCAACCGGAAGCTATAGTTTCCATCGCCGCTGCAAATGTCTCGGGATATGCTCCGTTCTGGTGCAGTCGGTCAGGAAATTCGTAGTCCGATAACCGTAGAGATCATTGCCGGCCATTAAATCGGCCTGCTGTGCGACATGCTGAAACATTCCGCATCCCGCCACGTTGCCTTGCCACGGATCGCCTGCAGACAGCAGGCGTCCAAATGATCGAAGGTACGCGCGTCCCTCGATTTTCAACCGCCGGACAGATCGCCGGCGAATGAAAACGGAGGAAGAAACATGACCCATAATCATCACGGACTATCGCTTGCGGTGCTTGCGTCGACTTGCGCCCTCCTTGCCATGCCGGCAGGCAAGGCCCATGCGATCGATGTCGGCGTGTCGGTGACTACAGGTAATGCCGTCAGCGCCGATGCCGGCGCGTCGCTCGGTAGAGGGAGCGGCATCGCTGCAGACGCCGATGCCTCCGTCGGCGGCTTAGACGGCATCAATGCCGATGTGAGTGCTGATGCCGGTGGCGGCAGTGGTCTCGACACAGATGCCAATGCCCGGCTCGGCGGTTCCGATGGAATAGACGCCAATGCCACGGCTTCGATCGGACGCAGCAGCCGCGTCGATGCCAATCTCGCTCTCGGCGGGGCGGAGGAGCAAAGCGGCGAAAGGTCCGCGGCTTACGGCACCCTCAACGCCTCCGAGGCGCGTATCGTGGAACTCTTCCGCAGCAGGCCCGTCGAAGAACAGCGCAAGATGCTCGTTCGTTGCGTCGATCTCTCCGCGTCAGGCGGTGGTGATTCCGGTCTTGCCGGTCTCTGCAGTCTGTTGCAGGCGACCGCCTCCCGCTGAACATGAAAGACCCGCCGAACCCAAAGGGCGCGGCGGGTCCTAAACTTAGCGTTCCGGTCAGTGCAGGATCTGGCTCAGGAACAGCTTGGTGCGTTCGTGCTGCGGATTGTCGAAGAATTCGGCCGGCGAATTCTGTTCGACGATCTGGCCCTGATCCATAAAGATGACGCGATTGGCGACCTGGCGGGCAAAGCCCATTTCATGCGTGACGCAAAGCATGGTCATGCCTTCCTCGGCAAGCCCCACCATGGTGTCGAGCACTTCCTTGATCATCTCAGGATCGAGCGCCGAAGTCGGTTCGTCGAATAGCATGATCTTCGGGTTCATGCAGAGCGACCGGGCGATCGCCACGCGCTGCTGCTGACCACCGGAAAGCTGACCTGGATATTTGTTGGCCTGTTCGGGGATCTTGACCCGCTTCAGGAAGTGCATGGCGATCTCTTCCGCCTGCTTCTTCGGCATCTTGCGCACCCAGATCGGCGCCAGCGTGCAGTTTTCCAGGATCGTCAGGTGCGGGAAGAGGTTGAAGTGCTGGAACACCATGCCGACTTCGCGCCTGACTTCATCGATCTTCTTCAGATCGTTGGTGAGCTCGGTGCCGTCGACGATGATCTGGCCCTTCTGATGCTCTTCCAGGCGGTTGATGCAGCGGATCATCGTCGATTTACCCGAGCCGGATGGGCCGGCGATGACGATGCGCTCGCCACGCATGACCTTCAGGTTGATGTCGCGCAACACGTGGAAATCGCCGTACCACTTGTTCATGTTGATGATTTCGATCGCCACTTCCGTTGCGGAAACGGTGAGCTTTTTAGCTGGAGCTTCAGCCATGATTGTTTTCCCTCATTCTTATCGTTTGTGGCCGGTGTCGAGGTGACGTTCGACGAATGCTGAATAGCGCGACATGCCGAAGCAGAAAAGCCAGAAGGCGAAGCCGGCAAATATCAGTCCCGTCAGCGGCGTTACTGCGGTCGCCCAGTTCGGATCGACGAAGTTGAGGCGGACGATGCCGAGAAGGTCGAACATGCTGATGATCGATACCAGCGAGGTATCCTTGAACATCCCGATGAAGGTGTTGACGATGCCCGGGATCACCAGCTTGATCGCTTGCGGCATGATGACCAACCGCATCTTCTGCCAGTAGCCCAGCCCCAGCGAATCCGCTCCCTCGAACTGCCCCTTGGGAATGGCCTGCAAGCCGCCACGGATGACTTCCGCCATATAGGCGGAGGCGAAAATCGATACCCCGATAATGGCGCGCAAGAGCTTGTCCACCGTCCAGCCGGCCGGCAGGAAAAGCGGCAGCATGACACTCGCCATGAACAGCACCGTAATCAGCGGTACGCCGCGGACGACTTCGATGAAGACGATGCAAATCATGCGGATGACCGGCATCTGTGAGCGCCTTCCGAGCGCCAGGATGATGCCGAGCGGGAAGGAGACGGCGATGCCGACGAAGGAGAGGACCAGCGTCACCAGCAGGCCGCCCCAGAGCGGGGTCTCGACGATTTCCAGGCCAAATCCACCATAAAGCACAAAGAAGGAAATGACCGGCAGCACGCCGAAGAGCAGGAGGGCGTTGAGGCCCTTGCGTGGTGCCGAAGGGATGAGCATCGGCACCAGCAGGAGCACGAAAAGAATGCCGACCAGCGTCGGGCGCCAACGCTCGTCAAGCGGATAACGACCAAAAATGAATTGGTCGAATTTGGCGTTGACGAAGGCCCAGCACGCACCGTTCCAGCTATCCGGCTGGATGCCGCCCTGTACGGCAGTGGCACAGAAGGTGCGGTCTGGGCCGCTCCAGACAGCTTGCACGAAGAGCCAGTCGATCGCATGGAGCATCGCCCAGGAGATAAAGACTAACGCCACCATGGTAAGAACGATGTCTTTCGGCGTGGCAAGCAGGTTGCGGCGAATCCAGGCGACCGCGCCCTTTTCTCCCGGTGGAGGCGGCTCCGGCGCGAGTATGGCGGTTCTGACGAAACTGTTGCTCATCTTACCTCTCCACCAGCGCCATCTTGGCATTGAACCAGTTCATGAACAGCGAAGTTACGATACTGAGCGCGAGGTAAATGACCATCCAGATGAGGATCACCTCGACGGCCTGACCGGTCTGGTTCAGCGTCGTGCTGCCGACGGCGACGAGATCGGCAAAACCGATGGCGATCGCCAGCGATGAGTTCTTGGTCAGATTGAGATATTGGCTGCTCAGCGGCGGAATGATGATGCGGAAGGCCTGCGGAATGACGACCAGCCGGGTGATCGACGAGGGATGAAGCCCTAGTGCGCCTGCCGCTTCCGTTTGTCCCTTCGCCACGCCGCGAATGCCCGCGCGCACGATCTCGGCGATGAAGGCTGCGGTGTAGAAGGAAAGCGCCAGGAAGAGCGACATGAACTCAGGCCCGACGACGGAGCCGCCGGTGAGGTTGAATTTACCCACGATCGGATAATCGAAGGAAAGCGGCGCGCCTGCGATCAGGAAGGCAATCAGCGGCAGGCCGATCAGCAGGCCGATCGAAGCCCAGATCGTGTGGAACGGCTGACCTGTGGCCGCCTGCCGGCGATGCGCCCATCGCGCCGTCGCGATGACGGCGATGATCGCGATGACGAAGGCGACACCGACGAGCCAGAAACCCTCACCGAAAATCGGCTTGGGGAAGGCAAGGCCGCGATTGTTCAGATAGGATCCGAGCGGCAGATGCAGCAACTCGCGCGCATTCGGCAGAACCGCCAGAACGCCCGAATACCAGAAGAAGATCACCAGCAGCGGCGGAATATTGCGGAAAATTTCCACATAGACCGTGCACAGCTTGGCAATCAGCCAGTTCCGCGACAAACGGCCGATGCCGATGATGAAGCCGATGATGGTGGCGGTGATGATGCCGGTCACAGCGATCAGCAGCGTGTTCAGAAGGCCGACGAGCAGCGCGCGGCCGTAGGTCGAATCGCTTGAATAGGCGATCAGCGACTGACCGACCTCGAAGCCGGCGCGGCCGTTCAGAAAGCCGAATCCCGATGCGATGTTGGCGCGCGCCAGATTGACGGCAGTGTTATGTGCAACCCACCAGACGAAGGCCACCAGCAATACGATGGTGAGAATCTGGAAGAAAATGCCCCGAATTCTCGGGTCGTAGAGGGCAGTCTGGAAGCTCCAGCCGCTCTTGGGTAAATGTGTCGAATCCACAGCCTGATGCGTCATGCCTGGCCAATTCCCCATTACGCTCCTTTTCGGAGCTTTTTATTGGAGGAGGAAAGGCGGTCGCCCGCCTTTCCGGCTTTCCTGCGTGATACCCCTCAGCGAACCGGCGGGGCGTACTGGATGCCGCCCTTGCTCCACAGGGCGTTGAGGCCGCGAGCGATCTTCAGCGGGCTGCCCTGGCCGATATTGCGCTCGAAGACTTCGCCGTAATTGCCCACGTTCTTGACGATGTTGTAGGCCCAATCGTTGGTCAGCCCGAGATCGGTGCCGATCTTGGTGTCTGCTTCCACGCCGAGGAAGCGCTTAATGTCAGGGTTCGGCGAATTTTTCATGTCGTCGACATTCGCCTGGGTGATGCCGAACTCTTCAGCATTGATCATGGCGTAGCCAACCCAGCTGACGATGTCGAACCACTGGTCGTCACCCTGGCGAACAGCCGGCGCCAGCGGCTCCTTGGAGATGATTTCCGGAAGGATCGCGTGCTCGTCGGGGTTCTTCAGCGTCAAACGCAGCGAATAGAGGCCGGACTGGTCGGTCGTGTAGACGTCGCAGCGGCCGGCATCATAGGCGGCGTTAACCTCGTCCAGCTTTTCGAAGACGACCGGATTGTACTGAAGGTTGTTTGCCTTGAAGTAGTCGGCGAGGTTGAGCTCGGTGGTGGTGCCCGACTGTACGCAGACGGACGCGCCGGAAAGCTCGAGCGCCGACTTCACGTTCAGGCTCTTGCGGACCATGAAGCCCTGGCCGTCATAATAGTTGACGAAACGGAAGTTCAGGCCGAGAGCGGTGTCGCGGTTGATCGACCAGGTCGTGTTGCGGGCCAGAACATCGACTTCGCCGGACTGAAGCGCCGGGAAACGGTTGGCGGCGCTGAGCGGGGTGAACTTCACCTTCGTGGGGTCGCCGAAGACGGCTGAAGCGACGGCCTTGCAGAAATCGACGTCGAAGCCGGCCCAATTGCCGGAAGCGTCGGGTGCAGCAAAGCCGGCCAGGCCGGTATTGACGCCGCATTGTACGAAACCCTTCGCCTTGACGTCACCGAGAGTGGTGGCCGAGGCTGCCGATGCGCCAAGTGCCAAAACCGCTGCGCCGATGGCGGCGGACAGGAGCTTATTCTTCATTTTCCCAACCTTTTTCCGTTGTCTTATCTTTATCTTGTGGGGAGTGCGCCTGAACGTTGCGTCGGCCTCCCCAATCGTCTCGACACCCTCCCGGCGCGAGTGGGTCTATCACAGTCGCAAATGTCACTATGGTCAAGTGTCGCCATCAATAATTGCGGCAAAATTCAGAAATTTGGTCAATTGCGCCGCATTCATAGGCGGCTGGTCAGGAAATGGGCGTCCGATTGCGGAAAAATAACGCGAAAATCATACTTTTCGATGGGATGCGCCCCAGAGTCCCGAGGGGTTGACCGGAGGCGACGGGGCGTCCAAAAGTCTCGTTTTCGCGTTCTTCGCCAAAGGCTATTCCCGATCATGAAAGACAAAGACAGCTTGCTGCAGAATGCCGGTATCAACACCCGCCTGAGCCATATCGGCAACGATCCCTTCGACTATCACGGTTTCGTCAATCCGCCGGTCGTGCATGCCTCGACGGTGCTGTTTCCGAATGCCCGGACGATGGAGACGCGTTCGCAGAAATACACCTACGGGACCCGCGGCACGCCGACGACGGATGCGCTCTGCGAGGCGATCGACGCGCTGGAAGGTTCGGCCGGCACCATCCTCGTTCCCTCGGGGCTTGCGGCCGTCACCATTCCGTTCCTGGGTTTCGTTGCCGCCGGCGACCATGCTCTTGTCGTCGATTCGGTTTACGGTCCGACCCGCCATTTCTGCGACACGATGCTGAAGCGGCTCGGCGTCGAGGTGGAATATTACGACCCATCGATCGGCGCCGGCATAGAGGCGCTGTTTCGGCCGAACACGAAGATCGTGCACACCGAGGCTCCGGGCTCTAACACCTTCGAGATGCAGGATATTCCGGCGATCTCGGCGGTTGCCCACCGCCACGGCGCCGTCGTCATGATGGACAATACCTGGGCGACGCCGCTTTACTTCCGGCCGCTCGATCATGGCGTCGACATCTCCATCCACGCGGCGACGAAATATCCGTCCGGCCATTCCGACATTCTGCTCGGGACGGTGTCGGCCAATGCCGAGCATTGGGAGCGCCTGAAGGAGGCGAATGGCGTGCTCGGCATCTGCGGCGCACCCGATGATGCCTACCAGATCCTGCGCGGATTGCGCACCATGGGTCTACGCCTCGAGCGTCACTATGAAAGCGCGCTTGCTATCGCCGAATGGCTGGAGGGCAGGGAGGATGTCGCGCGGGTGCTGCATCCGGCGCTGCCGAGTTTCCCCTCCCATCATCTCTGGAAGCGCGATTTCAAGGGGGCGAGCGGCATCTTTTCCTTCGTGCTTGCCGCCGATGGTCGCGAGCAGTCTAGGGCAAAGGCGCATGCCTTCCTCGATGCGCTGCGGATCTTCGGCCTCGGCTATTCCTGGGGCGGCTTCGAAAGCCTCGCTTTGCACGCCTATCTCAACGACCGCAAGGTCGCCAAGGCGCCGACCGACGGCGCGGTCATCCGCCTGCAGATCGGCATCGAAGATGTGGCCGACCTCAAGGCCGATATCGAACGCGGGTTTGCGGCGGCAAGCGCCGTCTGAGGGCGGGCGTGGAGCGCCGCCGTCGCTTGCGGCGCTCTATGGCCGCGTGGCGCGATAGCCGTAGATCCAGTCGAGATCCGCCGCCAGGCTTTGCGGAGGCTTCAGCCCGAGCACGAGGTCGCGGCCGATCCGGATCGGCCCTCTCGCATGATAGGCAAACCGGTTGAAGGCGCCGCGCTGGCGAAGCTTGGCGATGCGCGGCGCGCGATGCCTTTCGAAATGCGCCAGCGCTTCGGCGACGGGACGATCCGAAAGAAACGCGGCAAGTTCGTAGGCATCTTCGATTGCCATCGCCGCTCCCTGGGCGGCAAAGGGCATCATCGCATGAGCGGCGTCGCCGATCAGAACCGCCTTGCCGTCCTGCCACGCGCCCGATGTGGTTTCGAACAGCGGCCAGAATGTCAGCTTCCGCTGCCTTTCGAGCAGCGAGACCATGGCCGCGTTCCAGCCGGCAAGACGCGATCGCAGCTGTGCGCGCTGCTCTGCCGTCGGCTCGCTTTGCCAGGCCTGCGGCGCAATATTGCCGGCGGTGATTGCCACCATGTTGAAGCTGCCGGTCTCCTTCAGCGGATAGCTGACCAGATGCGCCGACCCGCCGAGGAAAGCGGAAACGCTTGTCCGATCGAGGAAGCCGGGGGCTTCATCCTCGGCAATGGTGAAGCGGTAGGCGATATTGCCGGAAAAACGCGGCGAGGGGCTGCCCGCAATGGATTGCCGCAGCTTCGACCAGACGCCGTCGGCGCCGATCACGACATCAGCCGGCCGTTCGGAAGGCGGCGGACCCGCTTCCATGCGCATGCCGAGACGAAGCCGGCAGAGCGGATCGGCTTCGACCGCGGCGAGCAGCGCTTTCTGCAAAGTGGTGCGGTGCAGGACGCCATAAGGTGCGCCCCAGCGCTGCCGCGCGAATTTGCCTGCCGGCACCGCCGCAAGCTGGCGCAGCGAACTGCCCGAAATCAGCCGGATGCTCTCCGGTTCGAGCCAGATCTTTGAAAGCCCGTCGAGGATGCCGAGGTCGGCAAGAATGCGCGAGGCATTCGGCGAAAGCTGCAACCCGGCGCCGACTTCGGTGAGTTCGTCCGCCTGTTCGAAAATCTCCGAGCTGATGCCCCGGCGCGAAAGCGACAGAGCAGCGGTCAGCCCCGCAATTCCGGCGCCGATGATGGCGGCATGTTCGACCGGCATTGCCTCTCCGATCCGGATTCTGATCGGGTTACGCCGCCTTCACATGGAAAACGCAGCCGGCCGGATTGGTCTGGCTGGGCTTGAGGGAAGAATTGAAGCGATAGAGCGTCGAACAATAGGAGCAGACCTTCTCGTTGTCGTCGCCCATGTCGATAAAGATGTGCGGGTGATCGAAGGGAACCGAAGCGCCCGTGCACATGAATTCCTTTACGCCGACCTCGATGACGCGATGACCGCCGTCGTTCTGGAAGTGAGGAATGTTGTGGCCGGCCATGTCGATCTCCGAATGCTTTGAAATTTGCGCGAACCTTATAAGCCTTCGTCGCAAATGTGTAGAGCCAAAGCGCCCCGGCAAGCACAGTTTTCAGCCACGGTTTTTGGCTTCACGCTGGCAGGCGGCTCGATTATGGTCGCGCCAAAAAGGAAGACCCGATGAACCTGAACACTCCAGTTTTTTCAAGCTTCACCCATGACGGATTGCGGCTCGCCTTTTTCGACGAAGGCGATCCCTCCGGTGTACCCGTCCTGTTGATTCACGGCTTTGCCTCGACGGCAAACGTCAACTGGGTGCATCCGGCCTGGCTGAAGACGCTCGGCGATGCCGGCTACCGGGTGATCGCCATCGACAATCGCGGCCATGGCGCGAGCGACAAGCCGCATGATGCCGAAGCCTATCGTCCATGGGTGATGGCCGCCGATGCGATCGCCTTGCTCGACCATCTCGGCATCGCCGAAGCCAATCTCATGGGGTATTCGATGGGCGCGCGCATTTCCGTCTTTGCCGCACTCGCCAATCCGCATCGCGTCCGCTCGCTGGTGCTCGGCGGCCTCGGCATCGGCATGACCGACGGCGTCGGCGACTGGGACCCGATTGCCGATGCGCTGCTGGCTCCGTCGCTGGACGTCGTGACGCATGACCGCGGCCGCATGTTCCGCGCCTTCGCCGAACAGACGAAGAGCGATCGCACCGCGCTCGCCGCCTGCATTCGCGGCTCGCGCGATCTCGTCGCCCGCTCCGATATGGCCAAACTCGACATGCCGGCGCTGATCGGCGTCGGCACCCGGGACGATATCGCCGGCTCGCCGCAGCAGCTGGCGGCACTGATGCCCGAAGCCGAGGCGCTCGATATTCCCGGCCGCGATCACATGCTCGCCGTCGGCGACAGGGTTTTCAAGCAGGCGGTGCTGGCCTTCTATGCAAGGGTTGCCGAGGGCTGACATCATCGTGATGCCGAAAAACCGTTCTAAAAAACCATGGTGACGGTACCCATTTATGTTATGGGCGTTTTCCACTATATACTGGCATTGCGGAAACGGCATTCCTGTTGGTAACGAGGAGAGCGGCGATGGTCGCCAAGACAGACATTCGTGCTTTTGAAACAGGCCATCCATTGAAGGTGATGGATCCCATCTGGGACAGCTTGCGCGAGGAAGCCCGCACTGCCGCCGAAACGGACCCGGTTCTCGCCGCCTTTCTCTATTCGACGGTGATCAATCACCGTTCGCTCGAAGAATGCGTCATTCACCGCATCTGCGAACGCCTCGATCACCCCGACATGCAGGCGATCCTCCTGCGCCAGACCTTCGAGGAAATGCTCGCCGATTGGCCGGAATGGAGCTCGATCCTACGCGTCGATATCCAGGCGGTCTATGACCGCGATCCCGCTTGCCTGCGTTTCATGGAGGCGGTGCTCTATTTCAAGGGTTTCCATGCGCTGCAGACGCATCGTCTGGCCCATTGGCTGCTGAACCGCGGCAGGCGTGACTTCGCCCTCTATCTGCAAAGCCGCTCCTCCAGCGTTTTCCAGACCGACATCAATCCGGCCGCCCGTATCGGCAAGGGTATCTTCCTCGACCATGCCACCGGCCTCGTGATCGGCGAAACGGCGGTTGTCGGCGACAATGTCTCGATCCTGCATGGTGTCACGCTCGGCGGCACCGGCAAGGAGGGCGCCGACCGCCATCCGAAGATCGGCAGCGGCGTCATGATCGGCGCCGGCGCGAAGATTCTCGGCAACATCGAGATCGGCTTCTGCTCGCGCGTCGCTGCCGGTTCCGTCGTCCTCAAGGCGGTGCCGCCGAAGAAGACGGTCGCCGGCGTGCCGGCCAAGGTCGTCGGCGAGGCCGGTTGTTCCGAACCGTCGCGCAACATGGACCAGGTGATCGGCGCCGACATCTGAGCGCCTGTTGGAAAAAGGATAGGAAAAGCCGGTAGGAACCGAGCGGGGACAGCCACTGCCCAAGCGGCAGCCCGCCTTTACACCGCTGCTTTTCCTGTGCAAGAAGCGGCCAATCAAGACCGCTTACGGAGATGACAGAGTGAAGCCTGAAGAAATCAAGAAGCTCGACGCCTATTTCAAGCGCATGTTCAACCCGCAGATGATCGTCAAGGCGCGTCCGCGCAAGAATGATTCTGCGGAAGTCTATCTCGGCGAAGAATTTCTGGGCGTCGTCTATATCGATGACGAGGACGGCGACCGCTCCTACAACTTTTCGATGGCGATCCTCGACGTCGATCTTTGATCGCGCTCGAAAGTTTTCAAGAGGACCGGGCGGCGCGATCCGCCCGGTTTTTTTGTTTTTTTGCTTCTCAAGCAATTTTTTTTAAAATCTCCGGTTGTGGCCATCTGATATATATTAGCAAAATCAGTTAAAGACGCACGTGCCCCGGCGCGAGGCCTTTGTTTTATTGCTGTCATACAACCCATGGGTTGTTTTGCGTCGCACAAGACTACTTGACTATTTGTGCGTCGCAGCTACCCTGCCGCCATCCCACAGCCCAACGGAGGACGGTCATGTTCAACTTTGACGATGCAAACAGGAAGAGCAAGGAAGCCGTAGATACGGCGCTGAGAACCTATTCCGATACGGCGAGGGGCTTTCAGGCAATCGCCGCCGAAGCTGCTGAATATTCGAAGAAGTCCTTTCAGGATGCGGTGACGCATTTCGAAACGCTGGCCGGCGCGAAGAGCTTCGAGGCCGTATTCGAACTGCAGACCAGCTACGTCAAGTCCAGCTATGAGAATTTCGTTTCAGAAGCCACCAAGCTCGGCGAAATGTACGCCGATCTCGCCAAGTTCGCCTACAAGCCTTACGAGGCTCCGATCGCCGCTGCCGTCGCCAAGACGGGCAGGCAGGCGCCGCCGGCAACGCCTGCCGCCGCATGAGTTGATTGCCACGGCGCAACTTGCGCGACATATTGAAATACCGGGACCGGCTACGCATCTGTAGCCGGTCTTTTTTGTTTCCACTTTCGCCACAGCGTCCGCTTGGATCGGGCCCGGGGACTTTTTTAGTCTTTCCCGTGCATGCCGGCATTTCTTGATTGCAGTGTCTGACAGGGGGCTTAAAATCGGCCTATTATGAACTAAGTTAGTGTTTCAGATATTCGGCGGGAAAAGCACCCTCCCATGCTCCGCCGGATTGATCGAGGAATGAATGACAATGATCGCAAAGCCGATCCGGATGCAGAACGACAGCGAAAGGAACGGGGACAACGGAAATCGCGGAACCTCGGTCATCACCCGCACCAAGCCGAAGACCAAGAAGCCCAACCTCTACCGCGTGCTGCTTCTGAATGACGACTACACACCGATGGAATTCGTCATTCATATTCTGGAGCGTTTTTTCAGAAGGATCGTGAAAGTGCCACCCGCATCATGCTCCATGTCCACAATCACGGCGTCGGCGAATGCGGAATATTCACATACGAGGTAGCGGAAACGAAGGTCAGCCAGGTGATGGACTTCGCCCGGCAGCACCAGCATCCGCTGCAATGCGTCATGGAAAAGAAGTGAGGATCTGAACGTGCCAACATTTTCGCCTAGTTTAGAGAAGGCGCTCCATCAGGCACTGACCTTTGCCAACGAGCGGCATCACGAATATGCGACGCTCGAGCATCTGCTGCTCGCCCTGATCGACGATGCCGATGCGGCCGCGGTCATGGGTGCCTGCAACGTCGATCTCGACGCGCTGCGCAAGACGCTCGTCGAATATGTCGATAACGAACTTTCCAATCTGATCACCGGATATGACGAGGATTCGAAGCCGACCTCCGGCTTCCAGCGCGTCATCCAGCGCGCCGTCATCCATGTGCAGTCTTCCGGGCGCGAAGAGGTGACCGGCGCCAACGTGCTCGTCGCGATTTTCGCCGAGCGCGAAAGCCATGCCGCTTATTTCCTGCAGGAGCAGGAGATGACCCGCTACGATGCCGTCAACTACATCTCTCATGGCATTGGCAAGCGGCCGGGCGCGTCTGAGGCCCGCCCTCCGCGCGGCGCCGAAGAGGAAGCCGAGAGCAAGCCGACGGCACGCGGCGGCGAGGAAGAGGGCGGCCCCAAGAAGCAGCAGGATGCGCTGAAAGCCTATTGCGTCAATCTTAACGAGAAGGCCAAAGGCGGCAAGATCGATCCGCTGATCGGCCGTCACGCCGAAGTGAGCCGTACCATCCAGATCCTCTGCCGCCGTTCGAAGAACAATCCGCTCTATGTCGGTGATCCCGGAGTCGGCAAGACGGCGATCGCCGAAGGCCTCGCCAAGCGCATCGTCGAGGGCAAGGTTCCCGAGGCGCTCGCCGATGCGACGATCTTCTCGCTCGACATGGGCACGCTGCTCGCCGGCACGCGCTACCGCGGCGATTTCGAGGAGCGCCTGAAGCAGGTCGTCAAGGAGCTGGAAGAATATCCGGGTGCGGTGCTGTTTATCGACGAGATCCATACGGTGATCGGCGCCGGTGCCACCTCGGGCGGGGCGATGGATGCGTCGAACCTCCTGAAGCCGGCGCTGTCATCAGGCGCGATCCGCTGCATCGGTTCGACCACCTACAAGGAATATCGCCAGTTCTTCGAGAAGGACCGGGCGCTGGTGCGTCGTTTCCAGAAGATCGACGTCAGCGAGCCGTCGATCAACGATGCGATCGAGATCATGAAGGGTTTGAAGCCCTATTTCGAAGAGCATCATCACCTGCGTTATTCGAACGACGCGATCAAATCGGCCGTCGAACTCTCGGCCCGCTACATCTCCGACCGCAAGCTGCCGGACAAGGCGATCGACGTGATCGACGAAACCGGTGCGGCCCAGATGCTGCTGCCGCCGTCGAAGCGCCGCAAGCTGATCACCGAAAAGGAGATCGAGGCAACGATCGCCACGATGGCGCGTATTCCGCCGAAGACCGTTTCCAAGGATGACGAAGCGGTGCTCGCCAATCTCGAGCAGGAACTGCGCTCGGTCGTCTACGGCCAGGATATCGCCATCGAAGCCCTTTCGACCTCGATCAAGCTGGCGCGTGCCGGCCTTCGCGAGCCGAACAAGCCGATCGGCTCCTATGTTTTCTCCGGTCCAACCGGCGTCGGCAAGACCGAGGTCGCAAAGCAGCTGGCGTCGTCGCTCGGCGTCGAGCTTCTGCGCTTCGACATGTCGGAATATATGGAGCGGCATACGGTCTCGCGTCTGCTCGGTGCACCTCCCGGCTATGTCGGTTTCGATCAGGGCGGTCTTCTCACAGATGGCGTCGACCAGCATCCGCATTGCGTGGTCCTGCTCGACGAAATCGAAAAGGCGCATCCTGACATTTATAATATCCTGCTGCAGGTCATGGATCATGGCACGCTGACCGACCATAACGGCAAGAAGATCGACTTCCGCAACGTCATCCTGATCATGACGACCAATGCGGGTGCGTCCGAAATGGCCAAGGCCGCGATCGGCTTCGGCTCGTCCAAGCGCACCGGCGAGGACGAGGAGGCGCTGACCCGTCTGTTCACGCCGGAGTTCCGCAACCGTCTCGACGCGATCATTCCCTTCGCGGCGCTACCGACGGCCGTCATTCACAAGGTCGTGCAGAAGTTCATCATGCAGCTGGAGGCCCAGCTTTCCGAACGGAACGTTACCTTCGACCTGCATGAGGACGCGATCGCCTGGCTGGCGGAAAAGGGTTACGACGAGAAGATGGGCGCCCGCCCGCTTGCCCGCGTCATCCAGGACACTATCAAGAAGCCGCTTGCCAACGAAATCCTCTTCGGCAAGCTGAAGAAGGGCGGCGTCGTCAACGTCACCGTCGGTCCGAAGGAAGACGGCAAGCCCGGCATCGTGCTGGAAGCCATACCGGATACGGCGCCGATCAAGCCGAAGCCGGAAGCTGAAGTCGTGCATCCCGAGGCCGACGGCGAGGGCGATGGCGAGCTGAAGACGAAGGCGGCCCCAAGACCCGCGCCAAGACGGTCCCGCAGGCAGAGCCTGAAGTTCGCGACGCCCCGAAGAAGGGAAGCACGGTCCCCAAGGTTCCGCGCAAGAAGTGAGATCTTGCCACTGAATTGGAAAAGGCCGCGTCATCCGCGGCCTTTTTGATTTTCCGCTTTGTATTACTAGCTAAGGGCGCACTGTAAAATCGCGGACGAAATCTGCGAAAAAGGCTGAGGCATGAACGGATCTTTTATGCACGGCGATCGTCTGGGGGATCTCGGAGAATGTTCCTTCCACGAGCCGGAAGCCTGAAATTCTTTCCAAAGTTTGGATGAGATATTCGGTCAGGCCAGCAGCCGCAGTGCACTGCGATTGGACAAGCAGATTGATGGCCGTTGCAGGGCTATCAGTGTGGGAGACTGAAGCTCTTTGAAGGATTCGTTCGAGCTGCTTCGTATAGGCTGCACTCCTTGCAGAGGCGATCTGAACTCCTTCGACGTCAACATCTTGGACACGCCGGAAGGACGAACTGGCAGGCACGAGATAGGTCGCTTTGACGGAGATGTATGGAGGTGAGAAGGAGAAGCGGTCGGCTCTTGATGGATCCGACGCAATGAAAGCGATGTCCCATTCGTCGCCGTCGGCATTGGCAAGTATGTCGGCAGCCGAGCCGTACTGAATTAGAGAGAGGCCGCAATCCAATTGTTCGGCAATCTTGTGGGCTATCTGGGCGCTCGGACCGACCAAGGCGCCCGCCTCATCGTCCCATCGGACCAACGCCGCATTTGACATATTGATGGCGGCCCTGATAGCGCCGGTCGGCGCTATCTCAGCCAAAATCTGCTTCCGCGTCGACATCTTCGAACTCCCTAAGATGCGAACCTGGCCGCGAGCGCTTCGGATCCTCTTGCGAGTAGGGCGACATCTACACCGACTGCGGTAAACAGCGTCCCCAGCGAAATGCAGCGGGCTGCGAACTTCTCGTCGGGGGTGAGTATGCCCGTCGGCTTTCCAAGCGCCTTCAAGCGCCTTATCGCGTCCTCGATCGCCAAAACCACTTCAGGGTGGCCCGGTTGACCAGGATGGCCAAAGCTCGCCGCGAGATCAGCCGGGCCGATGAAGATGCCGTCCACTCCTTCGACAGCGGCGATGGACTCGAGATGATCGAGCGCTTCCCGGGTCTCGATTTGAAGAAGCAAGCATATCTCCTGCTCCGCGAGCTGTGCGTAGTTCGAAACGCGCCCGAAGCGTGTGGCACGCGTCAAGGCGGAGACACCGCGAATCCCGCGCGGCGGATACCGTATGGCTGCTACGGCGGCCATCGCCTCCTCTTCATTCTGCACATACGGAACGAGCAGCGTCTGCACGCCGATGTCCAGGAACCGCTTGATCAGCACAGGGTCGTTGAAGGCAGGGCGTACGACGGGAGAAACGCTGTAGGGCGCGACCGCCTGCAATTGGGGCAGGACGGTGAGGACGTCGCTGGGAGAGTGCTCGGTGTCGAACAGTAACCAGTCGAAGCCCGCCGGCGCCACGATTTCCGCTGCGTAGCTTCCCGGAAGGCCGCACCATAGACCGATCTGGCTTTGCCCAGCCATAAGCTTCCGCTTAAAGTGATTGACGGGGAGTTCCATCGCCACCTCACACGAACGAAACGCCGATGGAGCCGACCGGCCCGTAATCAGCCTGGATGACATCGCCCTTGGCGATATCCACGGGGCGGGTGAACGAACCGGCAAGAACGATCTGGCCCTTCTTCAAGCCGCCTCCCACAGCATGGAGCTTGTTCACGAGCCATGCGATTCCGGCGGCTGGATGCCCCATGATGGCTGCGGAAACGCCCAACTCCTCGATGATGCCATTTTTCGAAAGCGTCGCGCCGACCCAGCGGATATCGACATCCATCGGCCGAACGATACGACCACCCACGACGATCGCTCCGAAAGCCGCGTTGTCGGCGATCGTGTCGGTGATCGCTCTTGGCACTTCGGTTCGATAGTCGATGATTTCGAGAGCGGGAACGACAAATTCGGTCGCCCTCATGACGTCATAGATACGGGTGCTTGAACCTTCAAGATCCTCACCCATTACGAATGCGAGTTCGACTTCGAGACGAGGCTTTATGAACAGATCCGCTTTGATCTGCGCTCCATCATTGAAGAGAGCGTCGTCGAGAATGACGCCGTAATCGGGCTCCGTCATCTTCGAGGCCATCTGCATTGCCCGCGACGTCAGTCCGATCTTGTGGCCGACGATCCGTGCACCTTTCGCAATCCGCGCCTGCGCCCAGAGCGCTTGTATATTATAGGCGTCTTCGAGTTCCAGGTCCGGATATGTCTTGCTTGGCTGGATGATTGGCTTGCGTTCGATTTCGGCCCTCAGCAGCGCGTCGGCTGCCTCCTGACGTTCCTTTTCCGTGATCATGATTTGGCTCTGCTGGTTTCGTTATTTGATCGGAGGGCGCGGCAGGGCTGCCTCACCCGGCTCCATGACATAGGTGTAGTCGAGCGAGAACCACGGTCCTGCGACGTCCGCGTCGGACGGGTGCGGTTCTTCATGCCGGACGAAGTTGCCCGTCAACGCCGCGGTCACGCCAAACTGCACGTCGGAGTCGATATTTGGATCGCTCGGGTCGAAGACCTGGGAGATGAGTGTCTTGTACCCGCGCTTAAAGATGAGTGCGTGCAGATGGGCGGGGCGATAGGGGTGACGGCCTTGCGCCTTGAGAAGGCGACCCACGACCCCGTCCACCGGGATCGGATAACCAACCATCTTGACCGTTCTGAACCAGAAGCGGCCTTCTTCGTTCGTGGTGAGCTTCCCACGGAGATTCATTTCTGCCTGATCGGGATCCTGGTTTTCGTAAAGTCCGACAGGCGACGCATGCCACACGTCGACCTCGGCGCCTGCTACAGGCTTGCCGTCCCGATCGATCACCTTCGCATGGACGAACAAAGGCGTGCCTGGAGTCTCGGACCGGATGATGGTTCCACCGTTCTCCACTCGCGGAGAGTTAAGCCGCCAGAATGGTCCGAGCAACGATTGAGACGTCTCCGTCTGCCCCTTATCACCGTTATTGAGCAGGCAGACGAGCGAAGAGACGCCGAGCGATCCTGCCATCAGCACGAACTCGTTGTGACTATCAGTCTGCAATTGGCCAATTTCGTTGAGGACCGCTGTGGCCTCGCGGAATTCAGCTTCCGAAAGCCTGACCTCCCGCACGAACGCGTGGAGATGCTTCACCATTGCGACGAGTATTTCACGCAGCCTAGGATCCGCGGTGCGGTTCATCACGGCGAGGACGGCAGGCGTCAACTCGCTCTCGGTTCTGATTGGCATGCTGCCACCTCCTCATAGGGTTCAAATATGAGAATAATCGATTATCTGTCAAGCTGAGAGAACGGCCCTCAAGCGCCGTGTTTTTCCTTTCTGCCTGCATAAGCTGGGTTAATATATTGAATTTCAATATAAACTTGTTTTGATTTAGTGCATTTCAAGGAAACTCAGCCGTTTTCTCAGTGGCGACTTGACGAAAATAATCGTTTATTATATCGATCATCGAAAGTTTGATTGCGTGGGAGGAGAGATGGACGCGAGCGACGACGGCGCCCGTGGCGCACTGACAGAAGAAGACGCGCCGTCCGCTGCTTTTGCCGACGATGGAAAAAACACCATCGGCAGCCAGCTCGCATCGCGTCTTCGAGAGGCCATCATTTCCGGGGAACTGGAGGCGGGCAGCAAGATCAATCTCGACAGGGCGCGAAAGACGTTCAACGTCAGCCTGAGCCCGTTGCGCGAAGGCCTGGCCCGACTCATTTCCGACGGCTTGGTTGAGTTTCAGGACAATCGAGGCTATCGCGTCGCCCCGATCTCGATTGGCAATCTCGAAGAAGTTACGACCCTTCGGGAGGAGCTCGAGGTCTTCGCGCTGCGCGAATCTATTCGCGTCGGCGACGTCGAGTGGGAGGGCAACATCATGCGTGCGCTCCATCGTCTGAACCGCACTGAGCGCGATGCCGCCCGTCCCGAGACGCTGGAATACTGGGAAACGCTGCACCGCGAATTCCACCTCACCTTAATCTCGGGCTGTGGCAAGCCGCTGCTTCTTCACTTCTGCAATCTTCTGCTGAATCTGAACGACCGATACCGCCGCGCCTTCCTTGTCCGCACATCCGGGGACCGCAATGTCGGTCAGGAACACAGCGAGATTGCGCAGGGCGCCGTGGCACGCGACGTTGAATATGCTTGCGAGAAGCTGCGACAGCACATCCACCGCACCGGAACCAATCTTCGCAACCATCTTGCGACGAAAGGTGTCGTATGATGGCCGCCTCAAGACCAAAATCGGCGCTCCCGATCGGCGTCGCGCACTTCTCGTCTATAATGCTGCCCCCCGCGGAGTTCGCGAAGAGTGCCGGACGCGCAGGTTTCTCCAGGATCGGCCTCAGGCTCCATCCAGCCTTTCCCGGTGCGCCGTACTATGAACTGCCTGTCGGTAGCGCAGCAGCCGGAGAGTTGAAGGCTGTGCTTGCCGGTGAAGAAGTAGAGGTCTTCGATATCGAGTTCTTCGTAATCGATCCCTCTTTCGACGCGTCGTCGGTGGAGGCGACCCTCGCCGCTGCTGCGAACATTGGAGCGCGTCGGCTCAGCGTCTGTGGTGACGATCAGGATCATGCCAGACTGTTATCGAACTTTTCGGATTTCTGCGTCCTCGCGGGACGGTACGGCTTGGCGGTCGACATCGAAAACATGGGCTGGCGGGTGGTCAAAGCCTTTGAAGACAGCGTCGACCTGGTGACAGGGGCAGGGATGGAGAATGCCGGAGTTCTCGTCGATGGCATTCATTTCTTCAGGAACGGCGCGGCTCTGGCAGACTTGCGGGCGAACCTCGACAAAGTGAAACATGTTCAACTATGCGACGTAGCCGGTCCGGCGCCGACAAAGCCGGAGGAAATGATCGCGGAAGCAAGAAGCGGCCGACTGCCTCCAGGCGAGGGGGAGCTGCCTTTGGGCGATTTGGTTGCCGTGGTCGGCACCGCCGCTTCCATCTCGGTGGAGGTGCCTCTGGTCGGATCCGTGGCGCCGGGGGTCCATCTTAAACATCTTTTCAACTGCGCGGAAAGAATGGTCAGGCCCGATCGATAGTCCGGCGCGGATGCAAATGATCCGCACCGGAAGGAGGAAATCATACATGGGTTATACATTCGATTTTGGTGCGGTCTTTGACCGCGCCCCGGAGTTGCTTTGGGGTTCGCTCGGTACGATCGGTCTGGCGCTGGCCGGAATGCTCCTCGCGCTCCTAATCGGCATTCTCGGCGTTGCCGCAAAAACGTCCAAGATCCCGCTCGTTCGAGCTCCCGTCACCGGGTTCGTCGAAGTCGTCCGGAACACGCCTTTCCTCGTGCAGATTTTCTTCATCTACTTCGCGCTTCCCTTGATGGGGATACGCCTGAACCCGACCGTCACTGCGATCATCGCGCTCGGCATCAACGGCGGTGCATACGCGATCGAGATCATCCGCGGCGGCGTCGAGAGCATCAGCAAAGGTCAGATCGAGGCAGGCTTCGCGCTTGGCCTCCATAAGGGCGACGTTTTCCGGCTGATCGTGCTGAAGCCGGCTCTCCGGGCAATCTACCCGTCGCTCACAAGTCAGTTCGTGATGCTGACCCTCACGACCTCCGTCTGCACCTCGATCGCAGCCTACGAGCTAACATCGGCGGCGCAGAGAATCGAATCCGATACGTTCCGCAGCTTCGAGGTCTACTTCACCGTAACCGCCATCTACCTCGTCATTTCGACCCTGATGATGGGTATGTTCGCCCTCATTTCCCGCCACCACTTCAATTACCCGACGCGATAGGAGGCACTTATGGGTCCCATCGGCGAAAACGAATTTCTCTTCATCTTGCAGGGCCTCAAATGGACCGTACTGCTAGCGCTCATCGGCTTTGTAGGTGGAGGCGTGTTCGGGATATTAATCGCCCTGGCGCGCGCATCAAAAAATCGGACTGCGCGCGTCGCGACTTCGGGCTACATCGCACTCTTCCAGGGCACGCCGCTCCTGATGCAGCTTTTCGTCGTGTATTACGGCGTGGCGCTACTCGGCATTGATGTTAATGCCTGGATCGCGGTGGCTATCGCCTTCACTCTTCATGCGAGTGCCTTCCTCGGCGAGATTTGGCGCGGCTCCATCGAAGCCGTTCCGAAAGGTCAGAGCGAAGCCGCTAACGCCCTCGGCCTGCACTACGTATCGCGGATGAAGGACGTCATCCTTCCACAAGCCCTGAAAATCTCCATGCCTGCGACCATCGGCTTCCTTGTCCAGCTCATCAAAGGAACGTCGCTCGCCGCGATCGTCGGCTTTATCGAGCTGACCCGAGCTGGACAGATTATCTCGAACCAGACCTACCGGCCGCTCCTCGTCTTCGGGATCGTCGGCGTGATCTATTTCATCATTTGCTGGCCGCTGTCGCACCTTGGAAGCGGCCTCGAAAAACGGATGGCGAAAGCAGTCCGCTAACCGCTTCGTTCGAAGCAAAACCAAAGAGGAGGAGTAAGCAATGCAGATCAACCGTAGGAAATTTCTGGGAATCGCTTTTGCGACGGCCGCTTTCGCCACCATCGGCGCCGCCGCCGCATCGGCCGCCACGGTCGAAGAGATCAAAGCCAAGGGCACTCTCGTCGTCGGCATTCAGGGCGACAATGCACCATGGGGCTTTGTGAATACGAGCGGCAAACAGGACGGCTTCGACGCCGACATCGCGACGCTGTTCGCCAAGGAACTCGGCGTGAAGGTCGAGTTCCAGCCGCTCGCAGTCGCCAACCGAATTCCGGCGCTGACGACGGGGAAGGTGGATATCCTGTTCGCCACAATGGCCATGACCGAGGAGCGTGCCAAATCGATCCAGTACAGCAAGCCGTATGCGGCGAACACAATCTCGCTCTATGCCGCCAAGGCCGATGCCGCAAAGGCGCCGGCCGATGTAGCTGGCTGGGAGATCGGTGTGCCGAAGTCAAGCTCGCAGGATAAGGCCGTGACGGACGCCGTAGGATCGACTGCAACGATCCGCCGCTTCGACGATGACGCCGCCACTATCCAGGCTCTCATTTCGGGACAGGTAAAGGCTGTCGGCGGCAACCAGTTCTACGGACAGAGGCTCGATGCGGCCAGCGCCGGGACTTACGAGCGTAAGATCGACTTCCTGAAGACCTATAACGGCGTCGGAACTCGCCTTGGCGAGAAGGACTGGAACGAAGCCGCCAACAGCTTCATCGACAAGATCAAGGCAAGCGGGGAGCTGGCGGCCATCACCAAGAAGTGGATGGGCATCGACCTTCCGACATTCCCAGAATCCATCCCCAACATCCCGTTCACCGTCAAGTAAAGCATACATGGAGGGCGCCGTGCTCAATTCTTCAAACGATCAGTCGACGTTGATTTCACTCGAGAAGCTGGAGAAATGGTACGGCTCCTTCCATGCTCTGAAAAACATCAGCCTGTCGGTTCGCAAAGGCGAGAAGATCGTCCTTTGCGGCCCGTCGGGTTCTGGCAAATCTACTTTGATCCGCTGCATCAACGCGCTTGAGACGATCCAGGACGGGAAGGTCGTCGTCGAGGGACAGCTGCTGGATGGCAGCACCAAGGCTGTGGACACGATCCGACGCGAAGTGGGCATGGTGTTCCAGAGTTTCAATTTGTTCCCTCACATGACCGTACTTCAGAACTGCACGCTAGCCCCCATGCGCGTTCGCGGCACCAGCCGCGCCGACGCCGAACGACTGGCACGAAAATATCTGGAGCGTGTCCGTATTCTTGATCAGGCGGAAAAATATCCCGCCCAGCTTTCCGGAGGCCAGCAGCAGCGGGTCGCGATCGCGCGTGCGCTCTGCATGGAGCCGAAAGTGATGCTGTTCGATGAGCCCACGAGCGCGCTAGACCCTGAGATGGTCAAGGAAGTGCTAGACACAATGATCGGGCTCGCACGCGACGGCATGACCATGATCTGTGTCACCCATGAAATGGGCTTCGCCCGCCAGGTAGCAGACAGGGTCATCTTCATGGCCTCCGGTGAGATCATCGAAGAGGCTGAACCCGAGATTTTCTTCAAGTCTCCTCAGCACGAGCGCACCAAGGCGTTTCTCGGCGAAATACTTGCCCATCACTGATTTGGTAGAGCTATCAAAATGGACAACAGGAAATTTCATGTCGGGCTGATCGGAGCGGACATTCAGATGTCGAAGTCGCCGGCTCTCCACGAGACCGAAGCATATCAGCTTGGACTGGAATATCGGTACGAGCTTCTCGATCTGGCCGAGCGTGGTCTCCCTGCATCTGCGCTGCCAGACCTTCTCGACGAGATCGAACGCCGGGGTTTTGCGGGAAGCAACATCACTCACCCGTGCAAGCAGACCGTTATCGCTCACCTTACCGATCTGTCGGAAGATGCCCGGATGCTCGGTGCAGTCAACACGGTTGTGCTTCGCAATGGAAAGCGGATTGGGCACAACACCGATTGGTATGGCTTTTATAAGAATTTCGAGCGCGGATTGCCCGATGTTGCCAAAACACATGCGGTCCTGCTCGGCGCTGGCGGCGCGGGGGTCGCAGTCGCGCACGCAGCCATCAAGCTCGGAATCGAGCTGCTTTCGATCTTCGACCAGGACGCAAATCGCGCCGCCACGCTTGCCGATCAACTCAATCAGCGCTTCTCAAAAAGGTGCGCGCAACCGATCGGGGATGTCAGCGCCACGCTCGCTTCGGCCGACGGGCTGATCCACGCCACGCCGACGGGTATGCCAAGCCATCCTGGCATTCCGATCGACCCGGAAGCGCTTCAGTCGCGTCACTGGGTCGCTGATATTGTCTACATGCCCGTCGTGACCGCACTTTTGGCTTTGGCCGAGAAGAAGGGCTGCAGAACGCTGCCTGGTGGTGGAATGACGGTATTCCAGGCCGCCGCGGCGTTCGAATTGTTCACGAACGTGCAGCCGGACGCGGAACGAATGTCGCGTCATTTCGAAGCGTTGTGCTGAGCTGGAGAACATGCGATGCCGCATATCATCATTGACTATAGCCGGGGCGCTGCCGAGCGCGTCGTTATTGACGAGCTGACCAGAGCAGTGCATCGCCGAGTCCGCGACGGGGGCCTGGTAAAGCCTACTATAGTTCGCACATTCGCCAGGGAAGCGACTTTCTCCTGCGTCGGTGACGAACATGCCGACAATCACTTCATTCAAATAATTGTGCGTGTGGCTCCCGGACGGCCGACGGAGACCAAACGAGAACTGCTGAAAGCGGTCCTCGACGCCGCTCGGAATGTCGCAGCACCGGCACTGCAGGAAGGGCGGCTTGGGCTTCGCGCCGATCTCTACGAATCCGATCCGAATTTCGCATTCCAGGAAATAGCACTCGCCTGACCTCGTCGGTGCTTTCACAAGGGTAATTGCAATGAGCCTGATCTATGTTCTGAACGGCCCAAACCTCAACCTACTGGGCAAGCGCCAGCCCCACATCTACGGCCACGAGACACTGGCCGACGTCGAGGCCTCCTGCCGCAGGCTGGCAGCGGAACTCGGACACGAGCTCCGCTTCCACCAGAGCAACCGCGAATACGAAATCATCGACTGGATCCATGAAGCGCGTGAGAATGGAGCCGGCATCGTGATCAATCCAGCTGCATTCACGCACACGTCGCTTGCCATCCTCGACGCTCTGAATACGTTCGAAGGTCCCGTCATCGAGATCCATATCTCCAACGTGCATAAGCGCGAAAGCTTCCGCCATCACTCCTTTGTCTCCCACCGGGCAGACGGCGTAATCGCCGGCCTTGGGACGGAAGGCTACCAGCTCGGTATCCGCCGCGTCGCGACAATGCTAAAGACCCCGAAGAACGACTAGCGCAAAATGGTCGACCGGGTCAAACTAGCGGTCCTCGGCGCGGGGCTGATTGGAAAGCCTCATATTTGACAAGTCTTGGAAGAACCTGCGGGCCTTGATTGAGAAGCCGGCGGAACACACGGATCACTCGCCGTTCCTTCACTCGACATCTGGCGCAACCCAGCGGAGCGGAGCTGGCTGTAGCCCTTCGACCGCAAGCGCATCGACGTCGAGACCCAGGATCCGCTCGTCCTTCGAGGTCACGAAGAGCTTCTGGTCAGCGCTGCCCTGATCTTTTCGGCATTGGCGGCAAGCACCGCGCCATCCTCCATCTTGCCGGAATGCGGCTTCAGCGCGACGCCTTCATGACGGGGAATGACGTGGAAATGCAGATGGAACACCGTCTGCCCGGCGGCCGGTTCGTTGAACTGGGCGATAAACACACCATCGGCATCGAAGACCTCTTCGAGCGCTTTGGCGACCTTCTGCACGACGGTGATGGCGTGGGCGAGGGTAGCGGGATCGGCATCGAGGATATTGCGGGAAGGCGCCTTCGGAACGACGAGCACATGGCCCGGCGCCTGCGGCATCACATCCATGAAGGCGACCGTATGCTGATCCTCATAGATCCGGTGCGAGGGGATTTCGCCGCGCAGGATCTTGGCGAAGATGTTGTTGTCGTCATAAGCGGCCGGCTTGGTCATCGCGAAATCTCCTCACTTTCTATTTGATCGGGTAGCGCGCTCGGCAGGGCGGCGTCAATCCTGCTGCGGGCGCTCGCCCTTGCGGAAGGGGCTGTGCTCGGCCAGCAGCTCGCTCATCTGTTCGACATCGGCGCGCTCGCGGGCGAGATAATCGCCGATCGCCCGACGAAGGCCGGCATGGGCGACATAATGGGCCGAATGCGTCGTCACCGGCAGGTAGCCGCGAGCGAGCTTGTGTTCGCCCTGGGCGCCGGCCTCGACCCGCTTCAGCCCTTTCGAAAGGGCAAAATCGATCGCCTGGTGATAGCAGACCTCGAAATGCAGGAAGGGGTGATCCTCGATGCAGCCCCAGTGACGGCCGTAGAGCGTCTCGCCGCCGATGAAGTTGATCGCGCCGGCGACATAGCGCCCGTCGCGCTTGGCCATGACGAGCAGGATGTCGTCGGCCATGCGCTCGCCGATCAGCGAGTAGAATTTGCGGGTGAGGTAAGGCCGACCCCATTTGCGCCCGCCGGTATCCATGTAGAACTTGAAGAACTGGTCCCAGATGCGTTCTGTCAGGTCGCTGCCGGTCAGCCAGTCGATGCTGATGCCGTTTTCCAGCGCGGCCCGGCGCTCCTTGCGCAATGCCTTGCGTTTGCGCGAGGCGAGCGTTTCGAGGAATTCCTCGTGATTGGCATAGCCGTCATTGATGAAATGGAACTGCTGGTCGGTGCGGTGCAGATAGCCGTCCATCTCGAAGACGCCGATCTCTTCATTAGGCACGAAGGTGACATGGGCCGAGGAGATGCCGAGCCGGCGCACGACCTCCTTCAGGCTTTCGGCGATCGCGCTCTGGATCGGCAGCCGCTGCAGCCCCTCGGTGACGAGAAGCCGCGGACCCGTCGCCGGAGTGAATGGGATAGAGCATTGAAGTTTGGGATAATAGCGCCCGCCGGCCCGCTCGAAGGCATCGGCCCAGCCATGGTCGAAGACATATTCACCCTGGCTGTGGTTTTTGAGGTAGCCGGGCAGGGCGCCGATCAGGTCGCCGCGATCGGTCTCGAGCAGCAGATGATGGCCGAGCCACCCGGTCTCGGCGGTGGCCGACCCCGATTCTTCCAGCGACGACAAAAAGGCGTGCGAGACGAAGGGATTGTAAGCGATCGTGGTGCCGCTCTTCGATGCCCCGGAAAGCCTGGACCAGCTCTCCGGGGAAATCGCGGTGAAGGAGCGTTCTACGCGAATGGATAATTCATCGGTCATGGAGCAGATGCGAAGCCTGTGGGAAGACGGTCTCGGCTTTGCTTCAGTCTGCGCATGATCTTGGCCAAAAAGCGAGCGTCAAACCGCCACACGCGGGTCGAAGCCTTCGAAGGTCATCTGGTCCGCATTGGCGAAGGTCCGCCGGCGCGCCTCTTCGTCGCGCACCGTCCAGGTGATGACGGGAATGCCCTTTTCGCGTTGGCCGGATATGAAGGCATTCGGCAGGTCGTCGTAATAATAGGAGATGAAATCGAGACCGATCTCCATCGCCTTGGCATGCGTCGCGAATTCCTCCGGCGTGTTGCCGTTGGCGGTCAGCCCGAGCGGGTAGGGGGAACCAAGCGCCTTCAGATCGCGCAGCAGCCAGTGGTCGAAGCTCATCAGCGCCACCTTGCCGTCATAACCCTGAAGCACTTCGAGAACAGATTCGGCAAACCCTTCGTCATCGGCCTCGCGGCCCTTCAGCTCCAGTACCAGCGGCACTTTGCCCCTGACGAGATCGAGAAGCTGGCTCAGCGTCGGCACCTTGTCGCTGGTGCCGCCGACGGCGATCAGTCCGAGTTCCCTGGAGGTGCGCTCCCTGATGTCGCCGGTGAGACTGCACAGGCGCTGCAGGTCCTCGTCATGAAAGATGATCGGTACGCCGTCGGAGGCGTAATGCAGATCGCATTCGATCGCAAAGCCCGCTTCGACGGCGCGCGAAAAGGCCGAAAGCGTGTTTTCCCAGACGAGCTTATTGAGGTCGTGAAAGCCGCGATGGGCGACCGCCACATCCTTGATCCAGGCCGCATTCGTCATTCTGCGATTTCCATGATAGCATCGATCTCGACGGCGGCGTTCAGCGGCAAGGCGGCCATGCCGACGGCGGCACGCGCATGTTTGCCGGCCTCGCCGAGCACGCCGGCAATCAGGTTCGACGCGCCATTGATGACGAGATGCTGCTCGACAAAGTCGGGCGCCGAGGCGACGAAGCCGTTCAGCTTGATGACGCGCCGGATGCGGCCGAGATCGCCGCCAAGTGCGGCCTTCGCCTGGGCGAGGATGTTGATGGCGCAGAGTTCGGCGCCGCGCTGGCCGCTTGCAACGTCAACCGTCTTGCCGAGATGGCCGGCGACGGCGACCTTGCCGCCTTCGAGCGGCAGCTGGCCGGAAATGTAGAGAAGATTGCCGCTGATGACATAGGGAACGTAATTTGCGGCTGGGGCCGCGGCTTCGGGCAGGGTTATCCCCATCTCAGTCAGGCGCGCTGCAATTTCATCGGACATTTTCGTCTCCGCTTTTGTTGTCAATGTTTCAAAAATTATGCATCAAGACTAGAATCTTTAATATGACAGCTTCGAGCCTCGATTTGGCCGAAAGAGTTCATATAACATCGCGGCCGAGTCCAACAGGAGTGAATGAATGTTCCGATCGAGTCTTGCCGCTCTGCTTCTTGCCAGCGTCTCCGCCAATGCATGGGCGGGTGCGCCTGCGGCAAGCGCTGCGGCCGCGACCGGCCTCATCGCCCATCGCGCCGTCTACGATCTCGAATTGAAGGACGCTTCGGACCGCTCCGGTATCGCCGGCATGTACGGCCGCATGGTCTATGAGTTCGACGGCAGCTATTGCCAGGGCTTCACCACCAATTTCCGCTTCGTGACGCAGATCGACACCGGCGACAGCGTGCGCGTCAGCGACCAGCAGACGAAAACCTTCGAGAACCTGAAGGACGGCAAGTTCACCTTCGACACCAAATCCTTCACTGACGACCAGCTCGACAAGGAGGTCAACGGTGCCGCTCAGGATCAGCCTGATGGCGTCAAGGTCGATCTCAAGCAGCCGGCGAGCCGCGAGCTGCAGCTGGCCGAAAGCCGCTTTCCCACGGAACACATGCTGGATGTGATTCAGAACGCCAAGGACGGCAAGCGCTTCTTCGAGGCGCGCGTTTTCGACGGTTCCGATGACGGCGACAAGGCGCTGGCGACGACGACGATCGTCGGCAAGCAGCAGACGCCGGTTGCCGAGGAGGCCGATGCCGGCAATGCCGGCGCCTTCTCCAAGACCGCGTTCTGGCCGGTGACGATCGCCTATTTCAACGAGAATGCGAAATCCGATTCGCTGCCGGTCTATCGAATGTCCTTCAAGCTCTATGAGAACGGCATCACCCGCGACCTGACGATGGATTACGGCGATTTCGTTCTGACGGGCAAGCTTGCCAAGCTGGAATTGCTCGAGCGCAAGGCCGAGGCGTGTCAGTAGCGGCTTTTCCGCTGTCATAAAACTGTATCATAAAGTTCATTATTGTGTGGGCGACCAGCGATGATTGAGTCGCCTTCTGTCGTCCTGCTCTTCGGATAGGTGCGATCCCAGCGGCCAGTCCATCGCGACGGGGCCTGTAATTTCAAAAGAGGGCCTCCAGACAATTACGCGCCGAAAGCCTGGAAAGCCCGCCTCATGGCCGATACCGATCTCGCGACTGCTCAGAATGCCGCCCTGCCGGTTGTTGTCGCCGATCCGGCGGAAATTGCCCGCATTTCCGATGGCATCGATATCTCCGACCGCGCCGGCATTTCGGTCTATGGCGACCGCGCCCAGCAGTCGGTCAGCGACTATGCCGACAGAATTCTGCGCGAGGTCCGCAACAAGGATCTCGGCGAGATCGGCCGCCTGCTGACCGACATCATCATCAAGTCGAAGAACCTCGATCCGGCATCGTTGAAGGACAAGGGTTTTCTCAGCCGTATGTTCCTTTCGGCGAAAGCGCGGCTCGAACGGTTCAAAGAGGAGTTCGAGGACGTGGCCGGCCAGATCGACCGGATCGGCCTGGAACTCGACAGACACAAGGATACGCTGAGGCGCGACATCGCGCTCCTCGATGATCTGCACGAGGAAACCAAGCAATCGATCATGCGGCTCGATGCCTATGTGCAGGCCGGCAAGACGTTCGCCGAACGTTTCCGCAGCGTCGAGCTGCCGAAACTGAAGGCGCAGGCCGAAGCGGCGGCGACCGGTCCCGGCGGCGGCATGCTGGAGGCGCAGACCTATCAGGACAGCCTGCAGGCGCTCGACCGGCTGGAAAAGCGGGTCTTCTACCTGCAGCAGGCGCGCCAGCTCGGCATCCAGCAATTGCCGCAGATCCGCATCGTCCAGTCGGGCGACGAGACGCTGATCGAGAACCTGCAGGCGACCTCCGCACTGACCGTCCCGGCCTGGAAGCAGAAGATGGTCATCCTGCTCGGCCTGACGCGGCAGAAATCGGCGCTCGACCTGCAGAAGGCGGTGACGGATGCCACCAACGACATGATCCGCCAGGCATCCGAGATGATGAAGGACCAGGCGATATCAATCGAGCAGCAGTCGCAGCGCGGCATCGTCGATATCGACACGCTCGCCAAGGCGAACAAGGATCTGATCGATACGATATCAGGGGTGCTTCTGGTTCAGGAGGAGGGACGTCGCAAGCGGGCGCTCGCCGAACAGCAGATGGAGCAGATGACGATCGAGCTCAAGAAAGCGATGACTCAGGCGTGATCGACAGAACGACGATGCGAGCGCTGCTTTCAGGCCTGGCACTTCTTGCCGCCCTGGGCCTTACCGGCTGCAATCCCTTCGGCCAGGGGCCGGAGTTCTCAATCGTGTCGGGCTCGGAAAATACCGTCCTGCAGCCGATCGTCGAAGAGTTCTGCAAGCAGAAGAACGCCACCTGCACCTTCAAATATGAGGGCACGCTTGATATCGGCCTGGCGCTGCAGAGCGACCAGGGTGTTGCGCAGGATGCGGTCTGGCCGGCCTCCAGCGTCTGGGTCGACATGTTCGACACCCGGCGCCGGGTCAAGAGCCTGACCTCGATCGCCCAGACGCCGGTGGTATTGGGGGTGCGCAGGTCGAAGGCTGAGCAGCTCGGCTGGATCGGCAGGGACGTGTTCATGAAGGACATCCTGGCGGCGGTCGAGAGTGGATCGCTGAAGTTCCTGATGACCTCGGCGACACAATCCAATTCGGGCGCCAGCGCCTATCTCGCCATGCTGTCGAGCGCGCTCGGCAACAAGCCTGTGATCGAACCCGGCGATCTCGACGATAAAAACGTGCAGGACAGCGTCCGGTCGCTGCTTTCGGGTGTTGTGCGCTCGTCCGGCTCCTCCGGCTGGCTTGCCGATCTCTACGTCGATTCCGCCGGCAAGGGTACGCTCTACGACGCGATGTGGAATTACGAGGCGGTGCTGAAGGAAACCAACGACAAGCTCGCCACCCTGTCGCAGGAGCCGCTTTATGCGATCTACCCGGCCGATGGCGTGGCTATGGCGGATTCGCCGATCGGCTTCGTCGATCATGGCCGCGGGCCCGAAGTCCAGACATTCTTCAACGATCTGCTCGCCTATCTCCGCTCTGGCCCCGTGCAGCAGCGTATCGCCGATACCGGCCGGCGCATCCCGTTGACCGACGTGGCCGCCAAGCCGGAGCCGAACTGGAATTTCGATCCGACCCGGCTGGTGACGGCGATCCGTATGCCCGAGCCGGGCGTCATCCGCCAGGCGCTCACCCTCTATCAGGCGGCGTTGCGCAAACCGTCGCTGACGGCCCTCTGCCTCGATTTTTCCGGTTCGATGCAGGGTGACGGCGAGGACCAGCTGCAGAAGGCGATGCGTTTCCTCTTGACCCCCGACGAGGCGAGCAAGGTGCTGGTGCAATGGTCGCCGGCCGACCAGATCATCGTCATTCCCTTCGACGGCAGTGTACGCAACATTTTCATGGCGAGTGGAAACCCGCTGGAGCAGGAGGGACTGCTGAACGAGATTTCCAGGCAGAAGGCGGATGGCGGCACCAACATGTATGCCTGCGCCGAACGGGCTTTGCAGCAGATCGCCAGAACAGACAGGCTCTCGACTTATCTGCCGGCCATCGTCATCATGACCGACGGCAGGTCCGATGATCAAAGCCGGGCCTTCATGAGCGAGTGGAACGCAATCGAGCCGCGTGTACCGATCTTCGGCATCACATTCGGCGACGCCGACAAGACCCAGCTCGACGCCCTTGCCAAGCAGACCTCGGCGCGCGTATTCGATGGCGGTTCGGATCTTGCCACCGCCTTCCGCACCGCGCGCGGCTATAATTAGGACGAGCATGCGCAACTGGCTCGGCAATGACGGCAACTGGATCGCGGCGGGACTGGCCGCCGCAATCACCGTGCCGCTGTTGAGTTTTGCCGCCGGCATGCCCTTCTGGATTGCCACCATTATCGCCCTTTTGGTCTTTGCCGGGCTTGTCATTCTGCTGGCGCCGCGCCGGCTGTTCGAAGGTCTCGATTTCAAGCGCATCGGCAGCGGGCGCGTCGCCTTTGCCCGCGACCTCTTGGAGGCGGCCGTTCCCTTTGCTGAAAGGCTTGAGACCGCCGCCGATGCGATCGCCGACAAGCCAGCGGCGGCGGCCGTCCGGCACCTCGCCGAAATCGCCGCCGATGTCTTTCGCAAGGTCGAGGCCAAGCCCGAAAGCGCCAATGCGGTTCGCCGGTTTCTCTCCTATTATCTGCCGCGTGCGGCCGAAGTGGCGGAGGGGTTTGCCGTGATCGAAGCCAAGCGCGTTCCCGACCCGAAGCAGTTGGGGGAGGTGCGCGGCGTGCTGGTGAAGCTCGAAGAGGCCTTCGTTCACTATGCCGACAGCCTTGTCGACGAGGAACTCGGCACGCTCGACACCGATCTGCGCCTCATCCAGGCATCGCTCAAAGAGGATATTGGACGCTGATGGCTCTTTCTCGTCGCGCCTTTGGAGTGGGATTGCTCGGAGCCGGTGTTGCCGGCACCGGCGGTTATTTCGCCGTGCGGGACCGGCCGGAATTCCAGGGTCTACTGGGTAACCGCACGACGCTGTTCGGATTCGTCGGCGGCGAGAAAGAGCCTTTCCTGGCCGACCCCGATGTCATCAAGGCGCTTGGCTCATATGGGTTGACGATAGACAGCCGCGTTGCCGGCTCCGTCGAGATGGTGCGCGAACAGGCGCTGCTGTCGCAGCATCCGCAATTCCTCTGGCCGTCCTCCTCGATCATGGTCGATATCGCCAGGCAGAACGGGATCGGTATCCGCAACGACCGCGTAGTGCTGAATACGCCTGTCGTCGTCTATTCCTGGCAGCCGGTGGTCGACGGCCTGATGAAGGCCGGATTGGTGACGGCGACCAAGGACGGCCATCATCAGCTCGATCTGAAGGCGCTGCTTGATGCGATCCTTGCCGGCGCCGACTGGTCGAAGCTCGGCGTCAACTCGCTCTATGGCGGCGCCCGCATCGTCTCGACCGATCCCAACCGCTCCAACTCAGGCTTCATGTTCGCGGGCCTGGTGCTCAGCCTTTTCAGCGGCAATGTCGCGACATCGGCTGATCTCGCTGGGTTCGGCGGCAAGGTGCAGGCGATCTTCCGCAACATGGGCTTCAAATCGCCGTCGTCAGGCAAGCTTTTCGACCAGTATCTGGCCGGCGGCCTCGGCGGCGAGCCGATGATCGTCGGTTACGAGAATCAGCTGGTCGAGTGGATCCTCGCCGATCCCACACGCTGGGATCGCATCAGGTCGAGCGCGGGCGCAAAGCCGGTGGTGCTCTATCCGCGTCCGACCGTCTATTCCGCGCATCCGCTGATCGTCGTCGACGAAAATGCCAATCGGCTGATCGAGGCGCTGACCAGCCCGCGACTGCAGGAACTTGCCTGGACGAGACACGGCTTCCGCGGTCCCTTGGGCACCGCGACCGGCAATGCCGACAGCGCGATCGGCAGCCTGCTGCCGGCCGAGGTCGACGCCATTCTGCCGATGCCGGACGCCGGCGTCATGCTGTCGCTGCTGCCGACGCTGGCAAGCTAAGCGGCGACATCTAACGGGCAGGGCAGCCGCCCGGATGTTTGGCAGAATCCGTGTTTTTATGCCGAATGGAATGTTTTCCTTGCTTTTATGCCGAACCGAATGTATGGGCACCGGCATTCCACACGTAAGGCATGGGATCGTCCGGGAGAAATCCGGGCTGTTCCGCCGGTGGCATCCTCGAAGAGGGTGCTGTTCGTCTTGCGGAGGTTCAACCGGAAAAGGAGTAACAAGGCATGGCATTGCCTGATTTTTCTATGCGCCAGCTTCTTGAGGCAGGCGTCCACTTCGGCCACCAGACCCATCGCTGGAACCCGAAGATGAAGCCGTATATCTTCGGCGACCGCAACAACATCCACATCATCGATCTGGCCCAGACCGTTCCGATGCTGTCGCGCGCCCTTCAGGTCGTCAGCGACACCGTTGCTCGCGGCGGCCGCGTCCTCTTCGTCGGCACCAAGCGCCAGGCGTCCGAGATCATCGCGGACAGCGCCAAGCGCTCGGCCCAGTACTACGTCAACTCGCGCTGGCTCGGCGGCATGATGACGAACTGGAAGACGATCTCCAACTCGATCCAGCGCCTGCGCAAGCTCGATGAGATCCTCGGCGGCGAAGCCCAGGGCTTCACCAAGAAGGAACGCCTGAACCTCGAGCGCGAGCGTGAAAAGCTCGACAAGGCTCTCGGCGGTATCCGCGATATGGGCGGCACCCCCGACCTGATGTTCATCATCGACACCAACAAGGAAAAGATCGCGATCGACGAAGCCAAGCGCCTCGGCATCCCGGTTGTCGCCATCATCGACTCGAATTGCGATCCCGACCTGATCGACTATCCGATCCCGGGCAACGACGACGCATCGCGCGCAATCGCTCTTTACTGCGAGCTGATCTCCCGCGCTGCCATCGACGGCATCGCGCGTCAGCAGAGCTCTTCCGGCCGCGATCTCGGCGCATCCTCCGAAGTTCCGGTCGAGCCGGCTCTCGAAGAAGCAGCCGAAGGCTGATGAAAGCGGGCGGATCGGAAGTTCCGCCAAGGCTTGCATGGACTGGGGAAGGCCGCTCGCGAACTCATCGAAGTTCGGCGGCCTTGCCTGTTTCATGGCGAAGGCGTCAGATGCCTCGCCAGATAAGTTTCGTTATGGCGCGTCTTCATCACGCTGTCATACATACAGGTACATTTCGTGCCTCAATCCGGTGCCGCGCCGCGCTTTGCGGCCCACCGTTGGAACCGACAAGAGGAAGATAATGAGCGAGATTACGGCTGCAATGGTGAAGGAACTGCGCGAAAAGACCGGCGCGGGCATGATGGACTGCAAGAAGGCGCTTGCCGAAACCAATGGCGACATGGAAGCGGCGATCGACTGGCTGCGCGCCAAGGGCATCGCCAAGGCCGACAAGAAGTCCGGCCGTACCGCCGCCGAAGGCCTCATCGGCGTTTCGAGCGAAGGCACCAAGGCCGTCGTCGTCGAAGTCAACTCCGAAACCGACTTCGTCGCCCGTAACGACGCCTTCCAGGATCTCGTCCGTGGCATCGCCAAGGTCGCCGTCTCCACCAACGGCAGCGTCGAGGCCGTTGCGGCCGCGACCTATCCGGCATCAGGCAAGTCGGTTTCCGACACGATCAAGGATGCGATCGCAACGATCGGCGAGAACATGAACCTGCGCCGCTCGGTCGCTCTCTCCGTCGAGGACGGCGTTGTTGCCACCTATATCCACAATGCCGTTTCCGACGGTCTCGGCAAGCTCGGCGTTCTCGTCGCGCTGAAGTCGACCGGCGACAAGGAAGCCCTGAACGCAATCGGCCGCCAGGTCGCCATGCACATTGCCGCGACCGCACCGCTGGCGATCCGCCCCGAGGAAGTCGATGCCGCCGTCGCCGAGCGCGAGCGCAACGTCTTCATCGAGCAGTCCCGCGCCTCCGGCAAGCCGGACAACATCATCGAGAAGATGGTGGAAGGCCGCATGCGCAAGTTCTTCGAGGAAGTCGCCCTTCTCTCGCAGGCTTTCGTCATCAATCCTGATCTGACCGTCGCAGCCGCCATCAAGGAAGCTGAAAAGGCCGTCGGCGCTCCGATCGAAGTTGCCGGCATGGCCCGTCTTCTGCTCGGCGAAGGCGTCGAGAAGGAAGAAACCGATTTCGCAGCCGAAGTCGCGGCTGCCGTCAAGGGTTGATCTTCCAGCCATAATTCTGAAAACACGAAGGGCATCGCGTGACAACGCGGTGCCCTTCGTGTATCGGGCATTCACGGCAATTTACGAGGAGCCAAGATGTCTTTAGAGCCTGTCTATAAACGCGTTCTGCTCAAGGCTTCCGGCGAAGCGCTCATGGGTGCCCAGGGTTTCGGGATCGATGTCGCGGTGGCGGACCGCATCGCATCCGATATCGCCGACGCAAGGCATATGGGCGTGGAAGTCGGCGTCGTCGTCGGTGGCGGCAATATTTTCCGCGGCGTCGCTGTGGCATCCAAGGGTGGCGACCGGGTGACCGGCGACCATATGGGCATGCTCGGCACCATCATCAACGCGCTGGCGCTGGCGACCTCGCTGCGCAAGCTCAACATCGACACGGTGGTACTTTCGGCCATCTCCATGCCGGAGATCTGCGAGAGCTTTTCGCAGCGTGCGACCCTCTATCATCTGTCGATGGGACGCGTGGTGATCTTTGCCGGCGGCACCGGCAACCCCTTCTTCACCACCAATTCTGCCGCGGCACTGCGTGCCGCCGAAATGGGTGCGCAGGCGATCTTCAAGGGCACGCAGGTCGACGGCATCTATACCGCCGACCCGAAGAAATACCCCGACGCGACCCGCTTCGACCGGCTGACGCACCAGGAAGTACTGGACAGGGGGCTCGCGGTGATGGACGTTGCCGCCGTGGCGCTCGCCAGGGAGAATTCCATTCCGATCATCGTCTTCTCGATCCACGAGAAGGGTGGTTTTGCCGAAATCTTGACGGGCGGTGGCCTCAAGACCATCGTCTCCGACAACTGATACACGCTGCGCCGCCTTTGGGGGTGCAGGTCTCGCTAGAACATGATGATGTCGGGCCCGGTTGGCCTCAGATCTGAATTATGTTCGTATATTAGATAGTTAGAGCATGATGTCGTCGCCGCTGACACGTTTGGGCATCATGCTTTCGACGGGAGCATCGACATGAGTGAAGGTATCGATATCAAGGAACTGAAGCGCCGCATGGATGGCGCAGTTTCCGCATTCAAGAGCGACATCGCATCGCTGCGCACCGGCCGTGCCTCGGCCAACATCCTCGATCCGGTGACGATCGAGGCCTATGGTTCGCGCGTGCCGCTGAACCAGGTGGCCAACATCACCGTGCCCGAGCCGCGCATGTTGACGGTTTCCGTCTGGGACAAGTCGATGGTCAGTGCCGTTGAGCGCGGCATCCGCGAATCCAACCTCGGTCTCAACCCGATCGTCGACGGCCAGAGCCTGCGCATCCCGCTGCCGGAGTTGAACGAGGAGCGTCGCAAATCGCTCGTCAAGGTGGCTCACGACTATGCCGAAAAGAGCAAGGTCGCGATTCGCCATGTCCGCCGCGACGGCATGGACGGCCTCAAGAAAGCCGAAAAGGATGGCGTAATCGGCCAGGATGAGAGCCGTGCACAGTCGGAACGTGTACAGAAGATGACGGACGAGACGATTTCCGAAATCGACCGCTTGCTTGGCGAGAAGGAAAAGGAAATCATGCAGGTCTAGTGGATCTGTGCCTTTGCCTGGAAAGACCGGACGGGAAATGTCGGAATCTGTATTTTTGACTGTGCCAGAGCATGTTGCCATCATCATGGATGGCAATGGCCGCTGGGCCAAGCAGCGTGGCCTGCCGCGCACGATGGGCCATCGCAAGGGCGTCGAGGCTGTGCGCGAGACAGTGCGCGCCGCCGGCGCGGCCGGCATAAGATATCTGACCCTGTTTGCCTTCTCCTCGGAGAACTGGCGCCGCCCCGAGGCCGAAGTCTCCGATCTGCTGGGTCTGCTCAAGGCGTTCATCCGCCGTGACCTGGCCGAACTTCATCGCCAGAATGTGCGCATCAGGGTGATCGGCGATCGCCACAGCCTGCGCAGCGATATCCTCGGCCTGCTGCTCGAGGCGGAGGAGACGACCAAGGACAATACAGCGCTGACGCTGGTCATCGCCTTCAATTACGGCTCGCGCGATGAAATCTCCCGCGCCGTGGCGAGCCTGGCCAAGGACGTCGAGGCCGGTCGCCTGAGGGCGCAGGACATCACGCCCGCGCTGATCGACGCGCGTCTCGACACGGCGGGTATCCCCGATCCGGATCTCATCATCCGCACCAGCGGCGAGGAGCGGCTTTCCAATTTCCTGCTGTGGCAGGCCGCCTATTCGGAATTCATCTTCGTTCCGGAATATTGGCCGGATTTCAGCCCCGAAATCTTTCGCTCGGCGCTTGAAAAATTTGCTTCCCGCGACCGGCGCTTCGGCGGCCTGTCGCAGGCAGCCGCGGTTGGCACCTGATGCAGCAGGAACTGAAACTGCGCATCGCTTCAGGGCTGATTCTCGCAGTCATCGTTCTTGCAGCCACCTGGTATGGCGGCCTAGCCTTCCGCATCCTGGCGGCCGTGATCGGCCTGCTGATCTATTATGAATGGTCGAAAATATCAGGCGTCGCGCGTGACGGGGTTGCCAATGGCGTCGGCTGGATCGGCGAGGCGGCGATTGCTTTGCTGGTGCTTGTCGGCAATTTCGAATTCGCCGCCGGAATGCTGGCCGGCGTGACCGCCGTCGGCATCGCCCTGATCATCCTGCACGGCACCAGCCGCTGGTTCCCGGCGGGCCTGTTTTATGCCGGCGCCACCGGCGTGGTGCTCGCCGGGATCAGAGGCGACGATCGGCTGGGCCTTTATGCCATGCTCTTCGTCTTTGTCGTCGTCTGGGCAACCGATATCCTCGCCTATTTCGTCGGCAGGGCTCTTCGCGGACCGAAGCTTGCCCCGTCGATCTCGCCCGGAAAGACGTGGTCCGGCGCCATCGGCGGCGCCGTTTCGGCAGTCGCAGCCGGCGTGGTCCTCATGCATTTTCTTCTGCCGGGCGCGGAAGTTGCCGCCGCCGTCGTGGCGCTCGTTCTGTCGGTTTGCAGTCAGGCCGGCGACCTGTTCGAATCTTTCATCAAGCGAAAATTCGGGGTCAAGGATTCAAGCCACCTCATCCCGGGTCATGGCGGCGTCATGGATCGTGTCGACGGACTGATTTTCGCCTGTTTTTCGGCGTTCTTGCTTGCGGGGCTTTTTTCCCTGATAAAGGGGGGCGGGATGACGTCGCTCGGCGCGGCATTGTTCGGCCTTTGATGACGCGGCAGCCTGACGGAAGGAACTCATGGACGTGATGACAGGCCTATATGCATTTGTGATGGGGAACATCGTCACCTTCATCCTGGTGCTCTCGCTGCTCGTCTTTGTTCATGAGATGGGCCATTACCTCGTCGGGCGCTGGAGCGGCATCCGCATTCTTGCCTTTTCGGTCGGCTTCGGCCCGGAGATATTCGGCTTCACCGACCGCCATGGCACGCGCTGGAAGCTCTCGGTGATCCCGCTTGGCGGTTACGTCCAATTCTTCGGCGACGAGGATGTTTCGAGCAAGCCGGACAGCGACAGGCTTGCCGCCATGTCGGAGGAGGACAGGGAGCGCTCCTTTGCGGGAGCCAAGCTTTGGAAACGGGCGGCGACCGTTGCGGCAGGTCCGATCGCCAATTTCCTGTTGGCGATTGTGATCTTCGCTGTTCTCTTCACCGTCTATGGCCGCATGATCGCTGACCCGGTCGTTGCCGAGGTCAAGCCGGAGAGCTCGGCCGCCGTCGCCGGGATTCTTCCCGGCGATCTCTTGATTGCCATCGACGGCGACAAGGTCGAGACCTTCGATGAGGTGCGCCGCTATGTCGCCATGCGTCCGAGCCAAAGGATCGTCGTCACGATCGAGCGCGGCGGCCAAAAGCTCGATGTGCCGATGGTGCCGCAACGCACCGACACGACCGACCAGTTCGGCAATAAGATTGAACTCGGCCAGATCGGCATCATCACCAACAAGGAGGCCGGTAATTTCCGCTTGCGGACCTACGCCCCGCTTGAGGCGGTGCGGGAAGGGGTGATCGAAAGCGCAGGCATCGTCACCGGCACCTTCAAATATATCGGAAATATCTTCGCGGGATCGATGCGGGCCGATCAATTGGGCGGTCCGATCCGTGTGGCGCAAGCTTCCGGACAGATGGCAAGCCTTGGTCTCGGCGCGGTGCTGCAGCTTGCTGCGACACTTTCAGTTTCGATAGGATTGCTTAACCTGATGCCGGTTCCGGTACTTGATGGCGGCCACCTGATGCTCTATGCGGTGGAGGCGGTGCGGGGCAAACCCTTGGGGCCTAAGGCTCACGAAATTGCGTTTCGCATCGGCTTGGCAATGATACTGACATTGATGGTTTTTACGACCTGGAACGACATAAGCCTGAGCTCAGGGTAAACGCGCAAGGTAAGGGAATTACTATTTATTTACGATGTTTCAAGGCTGTAGTGGCGAATGGGTCACGCTTCGAAATGAAGTAAACAGAAATTAACGCCCTCCCTTGCTTGTATGTCAAAAGCGGGTAAAACGACACACGTGACCGGAATCGGGTTCTCCCGGGGACGGGGACGAGGGAAAAAAGGTAATAGGTGAAATGAAGGCTGGTTCAAAGTTTTTGAACGCAGTATCGGCGGTTGCGCTGTCTGCTAGTGTTGTTGCTTCGGGCGCAGGCGCTTTGACGTTCGTTTCCGCTACGGCCGCCGAGGCCGCGGTTATCCAGCGCATCGATGTGCGCGGCGCCAGCCGCGTCGGCGCGGAAGCTGTCCGGTCGAACCTGACCATCACGCCCGGAAAGAGTTTTTCGAACACTGACATCGATGACTCGGTCAAGCAGCTCTACGGCACCGGTTACTTCTCCGACGTCAAGATTTCGGTCTCCGGCGGCACGCTTGTCGTCAATGTCCAGGAGGCCCAGCTCGTTAATCAGGTCGTCTTCAACGGCAACCGCAAGATCAAGGACGACAAGCTCGCGACGATCGTGCAGACCCATGCTGCCGGTCCTTACAGCGACACTCAGATCCAGTCCGACATCCAGGCGATCAAGGATGCCTACGCCGCCACCGGCCGCAGCGAAGTCGAAGTGACGACGCAGGTGGTGCCGCTCGGCGAAGGTCGCGTCAATCTCGCCTTCGTCATCAACGAAGGCGATCGCACCAAGATCGATTCGATCAATTTCGTCGGCAACAATGCCTACAGCGCCGGCCGTCTGGCTGCCGTCATCAATACCAAGCGTTCGAACTTCCTTTCGTTCCTGACCCGCAAGGACGTCTATAACGAAGACAAGCTTCACGCGGACGAAGAAGCGCTGCGCCAGTTCTATTACAACCGCGGCTATGCCGATATGCGCATTGTCTCTTCCGATGCGAGCTTCGACGAGGCAACCAACAAGTACACGCTCACCTTCAACATCGAGGAAGGTCAGCGTTACGACTTCGGGCCGGTGACCGTCCAGTCGACGGTCGAAGGCGTCGGCTCGGATCAGCTGCTGCCGCTGGTGCGCACCAAGGAGGGCCAGGTCTACAGCGCCAAGGAAGTGCAGAAGTCGATCGAGGCGATCTCCGATCAGGTGGCCTCTGCCGGTTATCCTTTTGCGCGCGTCACGCCGCGCGGCAACCGCGACCTCAACAACAATACGATCGGTGTCGAATATCTGGTCGACCAGGGCGAGCGCGCCTATGTCGAGCGCATCGAAATCCGTGGCAACAGCCGCACGCGCGATTACGTCATCCGCCGCGAATTCGACATGAGCGAAGGCGACGCCTTCAATCAGCAGATGATCACCAAGGCCAAGCGCCGCCTCGAAGCGCTCGGCTATTTCTCCTCCGTCAATATTTCCACCCAGCCGGGCAGCTCGCCGGATCGCGTCGTGGTGGTTGTCGACGTGCAGGATCAGTCCACTGGTTCGTTCGGCGTCGGTGCGGGTTATGCAGCCGGCGGTGACGGCCTGCTGCTCGAAGCGTCGATCGAAGAGAAGAACTTCCTCGGCCGCGGCCAGTACATCCGCATCTCGGCCGGCGGCGGTCAGGAAGGTTCGCGCGCCTACGGCGTCAGCTTCACCGAGCCCTATTTCCTCGGCTATCGTCTGGCGGCGGGCTTCGACGTCAACCACAGCGAGACGTCGAGCAATGATAACTACGATTACGAGGAAACCAGCGTCGTCCTGCGCGTCACCGCGCCGATCACCGAGGATCTGGCGACGACCTTCCGTTATAACTACAAGCAGATGAAGTATGACGCTGACAACAGCGATCTTTCCGATCTGTCGGCTCCGTATCAGCACCTCGTCGAGGACAGCCCGTGGACGCGGTCTTCCATCTCGCAGACGCTGACCTACAACACGCTCGACGACACGGTGCTGCCGCGCGAAGGCATCTACGCGACGGCGACGCAGGAAATTGCCGGTCTCGGCGGCGACTCGCAGTTCTACAAGATCTACGGCAAGGCCCGTTACTACCACCTGCTCGCTGACGATGCCGATATCATCGGCTCGGTTTCGGCCTCGGCTGGTTACGTCGTCGGCTTCGGCGAGCACCTGAACGTCTTCGACCAGTTCACGCTGACCAACAGCGACATTCGCGGTTTCGAAAACAAGGGCATCGGCCCGCGCGTTGCCGGCACCAACGACGATCCGCTGGGCGGTACGACGTATTTCACCGCGTCGGCCGAAGCAACCTTCCCGATGCCGGGCTTCCCGCGTGACTTCAATCTGCGCGGCGCGGTCTTCGCCGACGCGGGCACGTTGTTCGGCAACGACGTCGACCTCAGGGGCGACGGCATCGAGGGTGAAGACGCCTCGCTGCGCGCTTCCGTCGGTGTCGGCGTCGTCTGGCAGTCTCCTTTCGGTTCATTGCGTCTGGATTACGCAATTCCGGTCCTCAAGGAAGACTTCGACAAGACGCAGAACTTCAAGTTTGGCATCAACAACCAATTCTGATATCGGCAGTCCGGAACTGTAAGACTCAATTCCGTTCTGGAGCATTGCCGATGGAGCAAAACGTTTTTTTTCTGCCCCATGAAGGTCTGAAGCTCGCTGAGCTGGCAGAGTTTCTTGGGGCGGAACTCGCCAATTCCGATCATGCCGACATCATCGTCCGCTCCGTCGCTCCCATCAACCGGGCGCGGGCGGGCGACGTCTGTTATATCCTATCGCGCCGCAGCCGGGATGAGCTGCTGACCTGCCAGGCTTCGGCGGTGATCTGCGACAAGGCGCTCGCCGACCTCGTACCTCAGCATATCCCGATCATCCTGTCGTCCAATCCGCATGCGGCTTTCGCCATGGCAGGCGGCCTGTTCTACCCGGCGGCACTGCGCCCGGTCACCATTTCGCCGGGTGAAGGTGAGATCGCCCCGAGCGCGGTGATCGATCCGAGCGCCAAGCTGGAAAAAGGCGTGATCGTCGAGCCGCTGGCGGTAATCGGCGCGCATGCCGAAATCGGCGAGGGCACCCGCATCGGCGCGCACAGCATCATCGGTCCAGGCGTCAAGATCGGCCGGGATTGTTCGATTGCTGCCGGCGCCAGCATTCTCTGCGCGCTGATCGGCAACGGCGTCATCATCCACAACGGCGTTCGCATCGGCCAGGATGGTTTCGGGTATGCGCCGGGTCCGCGCGGCATGATCAAGATTGTCCAGATCGGCCGGGTGATCATCCAGGACAATGTCGAGATAGGCGCCAATACCACGATCGACCGCGGCGCCATGGATGATACGGTGATCGGCGAGGGGACGAAGATCGACAACCAGGTCCAGATCGGCCACAACGTCCAGATGGGCCGCCATTGCGCCATTGTCGCGCAGGTCGGCATTGCCGGCAGCACGAAGATCGGCAACGGCGTGCAGATCGGCGGCCAGGCCGGCATCAAGGGCCATGTGACGATCGGCGACGGCGTGCAGATCGCCGCCAAAAGCGGTATCATGACCGATCTTGCCGCCGGCGGGCAATATGGCGGCGTACCGGCTCGTCCGCTGAAAGACTATCTGAGAGAGGCGGCGCAACAAGTGTCGAAGTCCAAGTTGCGCGGGCGGAACCCTGGAGGCAAGGAAAATGACTGAGGAAGCCACGACGACGCTTTCTTCGGCTGACATCATCGAGATCATGAAGCTGTTGCCGCATCGCTATCCGTTTCTGATGGTCGACAAGATCATCGAGATCGATGGCGACAACGCGGCGATCGGCATCAAGAATGTCACGGTGAACGAGCCGCATTTCACCGGCCATTTTCCGGAGTCGCCGATCATGCCGGGTGTGCTGCTGATCGAGGGCATGGCGCAGACGGCGGGTGCGATCTGCGCTAAGAAGGAAGGCCAGCCGGGCAACCTTGTCTACTTCATGACCATTGAGAATGCGCGTTTCCGCAAGCCGGTTGTGCCGGGCGATCGCGTCGAATTCCACGTCAAGAAGCACAAGCAGCGCGGCAATATCTGGAAGTTTCACTGCGACGCCAAGGTGGACGGCGGGCTTGTGGCCGAGGCCGATATCGGCGCGATGATCGTTCGTAAGGATCAGGCATGAGCACGATTGCCGAAAGCGCCCGCATTCACCCGATGGCCGTCGTCGAAGACGGAGCCACGATCGGTGAGGGCGTCAAGATCGGTCCCTTCTGCCATGTCGGGCAGCACGTCGTCCTGCATGACAATGTCGAGCTCCTGGCGCATGCGATCGTCACTGGCCGCACCGTGATCGGCAAGGGCACGCGCATCTTCCCGATGGCGGTCGTCGGCGGCGATCCGCAGAGCGTGCATCACGCCGGCGAAGAGACGACGCTTTCAGTCGGCGCCAACTGCACGATCCGTGAAGGCGTGACGATGAACACCGGCACCGCCGATTTCGGCGGCCAGACGATCGTCGGCGACAACAATTTGTTCCTGGCCAATTCGCATGTGGCGCATGACTGCCGGGTCGGCAACCACGTGATCATGTCGAACAACGTCATGCTCGCCGGCCACGTCGTCATCGAGGATCGCGTCATTCTCGGCGGCGGCTCGGCCGTTCATCAGTTCACCCGCGTCGGCCGTCAGGCCTTCGTCGGCGGGCTGTCGGCAGTGAGTTACGACGTCATTCCCTACGGCATGCTGAACGGTAATCCCGGTCTGCTGGGCGGCCTCAATGTCGTCGGCATGACGCGCGCCGGCATCGACCGCGCCGTGATCCACAGGGTGCGCCGCGCCTACAAGGCGATCTTCGAGGGAACGGCCTCCGTGCGCGAGAACGCCGCGGCCATCCGCGAGGAATATGCCGATTGCGCAGAGGTGATGCAGATCCTGGATTTCATCGCCGCCGATAGCGACCGCGCCCTGTCCTCGCCGACCCGAGGTCAGAAGGGCTAGCCCGTGGCTTTATCAGGCGACACCGCGGCGGGCCGGCTGGCGATCATCGCCGGCGGCGGCCTTCTGCCTTCCTACGTCGCGGAAGCCGCACGCGCAGCAGGCGAAAATCCTGTTATCGTCGCCCTCAAGGACGAAAGCGACCGGCGTTGGGAAGGCTACGACCACGCCATTGTCGGCATCGGCGATTTCGCCGCCCTCGATAGTCTTCTCAACCGTTATGGCATCGGCCGCGTGGTGATGTCTGGCAGCGTGCGCCGCCGGCCGGAATGGCGTGAGGTGCGCCCGACGCTGCGCATTCTGATGAAGGTGCCGGCCGCGATCCGCACCCTGCTCTCCGGCGGCGACGATACGGTCCTGCAGATGGTGATCCGGCTGATCGAGGGAAATGGCCGGCGCGTCGTCGGCGCTCATGAGATCGCTCCCGACCTGCTGGCTTCCGTCGGTCCGCTTGGCGCCGTGGCACCCGGCGATGAAGATCAGCGCGATATCAGCCGTGCTGCCGAAGCCGCCGAGACGCTCGGCCGGCTGGATATTGGGCAGGGCGCCGTCAGCATCGGCGGGCGGGTTGTCGCGCTGGAAGGCCTTGAGGGCACCGATGAGATGCTCGACCGCGTCGCCGGCCTCAGAGCCGCCGGCCGCATCTCGACGCGCCGCCGCGGCGTGCTCGTCAAGCTCTGCAAGCCGCAGCAGGACATTCGCGCCGACCTACCGGCGATCGGCGTTTCCACGGTGCTGAACGCCGGTAAAGCCGGCCTTGCCGGTATCGCCGTCGAAGCCGGCCGCTCGCTGGTGCTCGATCGTGCTGCCGTCATCCGCGCCGCCGACGAGGCGGGGCTTTTCGTCTGCGGCATTGATCGCGGCCTGCCGGAATGGGGGCTGGAATGACCGGCGCGCCGCTGAAGATTGCCGTCATTGCCGGTGAGGTGTCGGGCGATCTCCTCGGCGCCGACCTCATCGCCGCGCTGAAGCGGATCCATGGCGGACCGGTGGAACTTGTCGGTGTCGGCGGCGAGGGTCTGCAGGCGGAGGGCTTGCGATCCCTGTTCGATTTTTCCGAACTGTCGATCATGGGAATCACCCAGGTGCTGAGCCGGCTGCCGAAGCTGTTTGGCCTGATCCGCCGGACAACGGCTGAAATCATCGCCGCAAGGCCTGACATCCTGCTCATCATCGACAGCCCGGATTTCACCCATCGCGTGGCAAAGCGCGTCCGCACGGCGCTGCCGGATTTGCCTGTCGTCGATTATGTCTGCCCGAGCGTCTGGGCCTGGAAGGAATATCGCGCCAACCGCATGCTTGCCTATGTCGATCACGTGCTCGCTGTCCTGCCTTTCGAACCGGCGACGATGCAGCGCCTCAACGGCCCGGCAACGACCTATGTGGGGCATCGCCTGACCGCCGACCCTGCGCTCCTGGAGACCCGACGCCTGCGCGCGGGAAGACGGCCCGGCAACGGCACAATCCTGCTTCTGCCCGGCTCACGCTCCTCGGAAATCCAGAAGCTTCTGCCGCATTTCGAGGTGGCGGCGAGCGAACTTGTCGCCCGCAACGGGCCGATGCGCTTTATCCTGCCGACGATGCGACACAAGGAAGGGCTTGTGCGCGAATTGACGGCGAAATGGGCGATAACGCCGGAGATCGTAGTCGGCGCGGAAGCAAAGTGGAAGGCTTTCGTCGAAGCCGACGCTGCCATGGCGGCATCCGGAACCGTTATTCTCGAGCTGGCGCTCGCCGACGTTCCCGTCGTCTCCGCCTATAAGGTCGACTGGATCATGCGGCTGCTGACATCGGGTATCAAGACCTGGACAGGGGCGCTGCCAAACCTGATTGCCGATTACGCGGTTGTGCCGGAATATCTGAACGATATCGTTCGTGGGGCAAGTCTCGCACGCTGGATGGAAAGGCTGTCGGCCGACACCTACCAGTTGAGGGCGATGAAGGAAGGCTATGAGCTGATCTGGCAGCGCATGCAGACCGAAAAGCCGCCGGGCGAATATGCTGCCGAAATCCTTCTCGAGGTGCTGAAAAAGAAAAAACCCGGTCGTTTCTGACCGGGTTTTCGTTTGAGCCGATTGGTCCGCGCGATCAGCGCTTCGAAACCGGGATGTAGTCGCGCTTAGGTTCGCCGACATAGAGCTGGCGCGGACGGCCGATGCGCTGTTCCGGATCCTCGATCATCTCATTCCACTGCGCGATCCAGCCGACGGTGCGGGCGAGCGCGAAGAGCACGGTGAACATGGTCGTGGGGAAGCCCAGCGCCTTCAGCGTGATGCCGGAATAGAAGTCGATGTTCGGATAGAGCTTCTTCTCGATGAAATATTCGTCGGTGAGCGCGATGCGCTCGAGCTCCATCGCCACTTCGAGCAGCGGATCGTCCTTGATGCCAAGTTCGCCGAGCACTTCATGCGTCGTCTTCTGCATGATCTTGGCACGCGGATCGTAGTTCTTGTAGACGCGGTGGCCGAAGCCCATCAGGCGGAACGGATCGTTCTTGTCCTTGGCGCGGGCGATATATTCCGGAATGTGATCGACAGTGCCGATCTCGTTCAGCATGTTGAGTGCTGCTTCGTTGGCGCCGCCATGCGCGGGGCCCCACAGGCAGGCGATGCCGGCCGCGATGCAGGCGAAGGGGTTAGCGCCCGACGAACCGGCGAGACGGACGGTCGAGGTCGAGGCGTTCTGCTCGTGATCGGCATGCAGGATGAAGATGCGGTCCATGGCGCGGGCAAGCACCGGGTTGACCACATATTCCTCGCACGGAACGGCAAAGCACATGCGCAGGAAGTTCGACGCATAGTCGAGGTCGTTTTTCGGGTAAACGAAGGGTTGGCCGATATGGTACTTATAAGCCATGGCGGCCAGCGTCGGCATCTTGGCGATCATCCGCAGGCTGGCGACCATGCGCTGGTGCGGATCGGTGATGTCGGTCGAGTCGTGATAGAAGGCAGAAAGCGCGCCGACGCAGCCGCACATGACGGCCATCGGATGCGCATCGCGGCGGAAGCCGGTGAAGAAGCGGCTCATCTGCTCATGCACCATGGTGTGATGCGTGACGCGATAGTCGAAGTCCTTCTTCTGCGCTGCCGTCGGCAGTTCGCCGTAAAGCAGGAGGTAGCAGACCTCGAGGAAGTCCCCATGTTCGGCGAGCTGCTCGATCGGGTAGCCGCGGTGCAGCAGAACGCCCTCATCGCCATCGATGTAGGTGATTTTGGATTCACAGGATGCGGTCGAGGTGAAACCCGGATCGTACGTGAAGGAGGCGGTGTTCTTGTAGAGAGCACCGATATCGATGACGCTCGGGCCGATCGTGCCGCTTTTGACGGCGAGGTCGACTGATTTATCACCGATTTTTATTGTTGCGCTTTGATCCGTCATGCTGATCCTCCGAAATGTCGGTGGCGCCACAAAAGCGCCATAGGGGTTAAGCGTCCTTTGCGATAGCTATATGATCGCGAGGCTAATGCCAAGTTACCGTGACGCCATTTTGTGCATTGCGGCATCACCTTTTAGGCACTGCAGCGATGAGCAGCACGCATAGCGGAAGCCGATGATTCGACTGATCTTTTCGCGCTCGCAATTTTCGACCGTATTTCAATCGATTATTCTTGCCGGATGAGCTCGGAGGTTGCATTCTGGACCCAGGGTAAGGTCATATCGGGCGGCGCATGCAGGAATTGACGACAGTCGAATTGCGGCCGCAAGCAGGCGTCGGCCTTGCCGATCCCGTCGCGTTTCCGGCTCCTGCCGTGGGATCGCGGCCGGTAACAACGCAGTCTGCGATGCCATTGCACCACCGGCTAACGACCGCGGTCGCACAATTGCTGCGCGCTGGCGGCCGTTTGCTCAGCGAGGAGGCCGATCACGGCCGCCTGCTCCTGTTCTCGCCGGTCTTCCTCGGCGCCGGCGCGGCATTCTGGTTTCTTGCTGCAACGGATTTTCCGCTCCTTCCATCGTTGCTCTGCCTGTCGGTGCTGATGTTTGCGGTGCTCGTCGCCGGCCGCAGCCGGCCGGTCTTGTGGGCAACGCTTATGGCGCTTGCCCTCGTGGTATGCGGCATGCTCTGCGCGCAGCTCGAAAGCTGGCGGGCCTCGACCGTCATCCTCGATTCATCAGTGACGACGACGGTGACCGGCCGCGTCGAGCGGCGCGAAGGCGACGATCGCGGGCGGTGGCGCTATGTTCTTGCCGTCACCGGCACCGAGGCGCCACAGGTGAAACGGCCGCCGAGGCGCATAACCGTGATCGCCCGCGGCGCCGATGCGCCCTTCGAGATCGGTGACGTCATCACCGGCCGAGCACGGTTGACGCCGCCGGCGGGGCCGGCGCTTCCCGCGCTCAACGACTTTTCCTTCGGTGCCTATTTCGATGGCATCGGGGCCAACGGCTTCTTCTACGGTGCGCCTGAGAAAGTCGACTCGCAGGCCGGCCCGCAGCCTGCGAGATCGACGTCCGAAGCTCTGCTCGAATGGCTTTACCAGTTGCGCAGCGGCATCGGCGATCGCATACGCTCGATTCTGCCCGGCGACACGGGCGCTTTTGCCGCTGCTCTGGTGACCGACGAGCGGCGCGCCATCTCGAAGGAAACGACGGAGGCGCTGCGCCAGTCCGGCCTTGCTCATATCGTGGCGATCTCGGGCCTTAACATGGCGTTGTCAGCCGGCATCTTCTTCGTCGGTTTTCGAATGCTGCTCAGCCTCGTTCCCGGTGTCGCTCAAGCCTATCCGACAAAGAAGATCGCTGCTGCCGGCGCACTCGTCGCCGTCACAGCCTACTTCCTGATCTCAGGATTCGGGGTTTCGGCCGAACGCGCCTTCATTATGATGGCGATCATGCTGATTGCCGTCTTCTTCGACCGGCCGTCGATCAGCCTACGCAATGTCGTTCTCTCGGCGCTCATCATCATCGCCATTTCACCCTCCGAAGTCTTGGGTCCGAGCTTCCAGATGTCCTTTGCCGCGACTTTGGCACTGGTATCGGGCTATCAGCTGTGGAAGGACCGGCGCGTCCGGGAGAACGCGTTGCTGAAGCTGCCGGTGCTGCGGCCGGTCGTGGCGGTCGCCGGTTTCTTCGGCGGCGTCTTCCTGACCTCGCTGATCGGCGGATTTTCCACGGCGCTGTTTGCGGTCGAGCATTTTCATCGCCTGACCGCTTATGGCCTGCCGGCAAACCTTGCGACAATGCCGATCATCTCCTTCATCGTCATGCCGGCCGGACTGCTGGCGATGTTGCTCATGCCGTTCGGTCTGGACGCTCCGCTCTGGAAGGTGGTCGGCTTCGGCCTCGATCTGGTGATTGCGGTCGCCAAGACGGTGTCCGGCTGGGGCGGCGATATCGACCTCGGCCGCTTGCCCGCCTGGTATTTCGCGGTCGCCGTGGCAGGCTTTCTGCTGCTGACGCTGCTCCGCACCCGGTTGCGCCATGCCGGCACATCGATCCTCGCCGTCTCGACGCTCATCGTGCTCACTCTGCCGGGGTCCCGGCCACCGGATCTGGTAATATCCGAGGATGGTGGTCTGGTCGCGCTTGTCGCGACGGCGGCACTGGCTTCCAACCGCGAAAATCCGCCGGATTTCATCTTCGGCCAGTGGCAGAGAGCGCTGGTCCTGCCGGCGCACTACCCGCCGAAGATTCTGGATGGCCCTGCCATCCCGCCACCGGGTGAGGACCGCCGCGTCAGGCTGTCCCGCGACCAGCAGAATGACGCGAGGACGGCAATGGTGGCCGCTGCAGCCGGCGGTGAGGTAAATCGATTTTCCTGCGTCAAGAAGGCCTGGTGCATAGCCAGGCTCGGCAATGGCCATGTCGTCGCCGTCATCGACAATGCCGCCTATCTCGGCCCGGCCTGCGACGCCGGCGAGATTGTCGTGACCGCGGTGCGCCTGCGTTTCGACCGCTGCCGCTCGGGTGCGACGCTATTCACCGGCGAGACGCTGCGCAGGACCGGTTCCGTCGAACTGCGTTTTGCGCAGACGGGATTCGAGGTCGCAACCGCATTCGATGTTTTGTCGCGTCCATGGATGCGCCATCGCGCCTATGATTGGCGCAAAGACAGTTTTACCGAATCCGGCCCGTCCGCTGTCAGTGATAACGGCGAATGAGGCCGACCAGCTTGCCCTGCACCTTGACCCGGTCAGGCCCGAAAATACGGGTCTCGTAAGCCGGGTTGGCGGCTTCGAGGGCGATCGAGGCACCTTTGCGGCGAAAGCGCTTGAGCGTCGCTTCCTCGTCGTCCACCAGCGCAACGACGATATCGCCGGGACTTGCGGTGCTGCCGTTGCGGATAATCACCGTGTCGCCGTCGAAGATTCCGGCGTCGATCATCGAATCGCCCTTGACCTCCAGCGCATAATGCTCGCCCGAGCCGAGCATATCCGCGGGAACGACGATGTCGTGCGTGTTGTTCTGGATCGCCGAGATCGGAACGCCGGCGGCGATCCGGCCCATGACTGGCACGGACACAGTGTTGCCGTTGTCGGCGATCGGCTTTGCGGGGGCGGGGGCGGCGACCGGCTGGGGCTTGCCGAGGCTGCCTTCAATAACGCTCGGTGAAAAACCGCGGCGCGGCTGAAGACTGGGGCTATAGGCCTCCGGCAGCTTGATCACTTCCAGGGCCCGGGCCCGGTTCGGTAGGCGGCGAATGAAACCACGTTCCTCCAGCGCCGTGATCAGGCGATGAATGCCGGATTTCGAGGCGAGATCCAGGGCATCCTTCATCTCGTCGAAAGAGGGCGGAACGCCGGATTCCTTCATGCGCTCATGAATGAAAAGGAGAAGCTCCTGTTGTTTGCGCGTGAGCATCGACGTCAGACCCCGTGATTGAAACAAATCCAGAACGGACACTATATGTTCCATATGTGTTCCGCAAGTAGCTAAATTTCCGTAAAACTTCGCACCAACTCGTCGAGATTTTTATTTTCATTCGCCGGATTGGCGCACATGTCTTGCATTGGGGTGGTGCTGTCGCACATCTCTGGCGTGTCAGGAGGGATATCATGATCGCACATTCCGCCAAACCGCACCCGCTGGATCATGTCGTACTGCCCGTCGTCAATATCGACCTGGCGCGCGAAAGGCTCGGCAAGCTCGGCTTTACCGTCGCCGCCGATGCGCGCCATCCGTTCGGAACGGAAAATGCCTGCGTTTTTTTCGCCGACAAGACCTATATCGAGCCGCTCGGCGTGGCGAGTGTCGAGGAGAGCGAGACAGCGGCCCGCCAGGGCAATGTCTTCATCGCCCGCAATCGCGCCTTCCGCTTCCGCTGCGGCGAGGAGGGACTTTCGGCGTTGGCCTTTCTCACCGAGGATGCCGGCCTCGATCATCGGCGATTCGTGGGCAACGGCGCGAGTGGCGGCGAGATGTTGCAGTTCAGCCGGCCGATGCGGATGCCGGACGGTTCGGAAAGCGTCGGCAGCTTCAAACTGGCCTTTTCAGGAGATCTGCGCGCGCCCGACTTCTTTCTCTTCACCTGTCAGCGCATCAATTCGTTCCCGGCCGGTCGTGCCGCCCTGGAGACGCATGCCAATGGCGTGACCGGCATTGCCGAGATCGCGCTTTGTTCGCCGGAGCCGGCTGCGTTTGCCGCCTTCGTTGGTCTTGCGGTCGGGCAGACGGTGGTGGAGAAAACCGGTTTCGGCATGAAGATCGCGGCATCCAATGCCAAGATCAGCCTGATGACGCCGGAAGGGCTGGAGGCCTATTTCGAGCTTGTCGTTTCCGCCGCCGATCGTGGCCTGCGCGGTCAGGCAATCCTCTTCACCGTCACCGATCTTGCCGTGACAGAAGCGCATTTGGCTGCTAACGGAGTGACATACACACGCAAGAACAATCGCATTCTGGTGAAGCCCACGCCCGGGCAGGGCGCGCTTTTTGCCTTCGAGGAACCACGATGAGCACTGATACCAATTCCGAAGTCAAGATCGGCGAGGGCGCAGGCCAGGTCACCTTTTCCAACACCGGCCGCCTGTCGCTGATTGCCGGCCCCTGCCAGATGGAAAGCCGCGACCACGCCTTCATGATGGCCGGCACGCTGAAGGAGCTCTGCGCAAAGCTCGGCATCGGCCTCGTCTACAAGAGCTCTTTCGACAAGGCGAACCGCACGTCGCTTTCGGCCGAGCGCGGCATTGGCCTTGAAAAGGGCATGGAGGTCTTCGCCGACCTGAAGAAGGAGTTCGGCTTTCCGGTCTTGACCGACGTCCACACCGCCGAACAATGCGCCGAGGTGGTGGAGGTGATCGACGTTCTGCAGATCCCCGCCTTCCTCTGCCGTCAGACCGATCTTCTGATCGCCGCCGCTCGGACCGGCCGCGTCGTCAACGTCAAGAAAGGCCAGTTCCTCGCCCCCTGGGATATGAAGAACGTCCTGAAGAAGCTCAATGCCAGCGGCAATCCGAACGTGCTGCTGTGCGAGCGCGGCGCTTCCTTCGGCTACAATACGCTGGTTTCCGACATGCGCTCGCTGCCTATCATGGCGGCGATGGGCGCGCCCGTCATTTTCGATGCGACCCATTCCGTCGCCCAGCCGGGCGGGCAGGGCGAATCCTCGGGCGGTCAGCGCGAATTCGTTGAAACGCTGGCGCGGGCAGCCGTGGCGACGGGAATTGCCGGCGTCTTCCTCGAAACCCACCAGGACCCTGACAACGCGCCGTCCGACGGCCCGAACATGGTTTATCTCAAGGATATGCCGCGCTTGCTTGAGAAGCTGCTTGCCTTCGACGCGGTCGCCAAGGCTTGATGTTCAACAGGCTGACTTGATCGTGGTTTAGGCCACGTCAGACGCCTCGCAGGCGGGGAATTGCGGCATTGTAATTTGCACGCCTTCGATTATGACAGGCTTCGAACGATTGATCACCCACCGAGCAGGAAGAACCCATGACTGCAATCACCGATATCATCGCCCGCGAGATCCTCGATAGCCGTGGCAACCCCACCGTCGAAGTCGACGTCTATCTCGAAGACGGCAGCATGGGCCGCGCGGCCGTTCCCTCGGGCGCCTCGACGGGTGGGCATGAGGCGGTCGAGCTGCGCGACGGCGGCAAGCGCTACCTCGGCAAGGGCGTCGAAAAGGCGGTCGAGGCCGCCAACACCGAGATCTTCGACGCCATCGGCGGTATCGACGCCGAAAACCAGATCCAGATCGACAACATCATGATCGAACTGGACGGCACGCCGAACAAGTCGCGCCTCGGCGCCAACGCCATCCTCGGCGTCTCGCTTGCCGTCGCCAAGGCTGCCGCCCAGGCTTCCGGCCTGCCGCTCTACCGTTATGTCGGCGGCGCTTCGGCGAGTCTGCTGCCGGTGCCGATGATGAACATTATCAACGGCGGCGCCCACGCCGACAATCCGATCGACTTCCAGGAATTCATGATCCTGCCGGTCGGCGCCGATACGATCGCCGAAGCCGTGCGCATGGGTTCGGAAGTCTTCCACACACTCCGCAAGGAACTTGCAGCCCAGGGCCACAACACCAATGTCGGCGATGAAGGCGGTTTCGCACCGGGCCTGAAGAGCGCCCCTGAGGCCCTCGACTTCATCATGAAGTCGATCGAGAAAGCCGGCTACAAGCCGGGCGACGACATGTGCCTCGGCCTCGACTGCGCCTCGACCGAATTCTTCAAGGACGGCAAATACGTTCTTGAAGGTGAAGGCCGCACGCTCGAATCGGGCGCCATGGCCGAATATCTGGCCGAGCTCGCCGACAAATACCCGATCATCTCGATCGAGGACGGCATGGCCGAAGACGACTGGGACGGCTGGAAGGCGCTGACCGACCTGATCGGCAATAAGACGCAGCTCGTCGGCGACGACCTCTTCGTCACCAACTCCGCCCGCCTTCGCGACGGCATTCGCATGGGTGTCGCCAACTCGATCCTCGTCAAGGTCAACCAGATCGGTTCGCTGACGGAAACCCTCGATGCGGTCAATACGGCGCACAAGGCGGCCTACACCGCCGTCATGTCCCATCGCTCCGGCGAAACCGAGGATTCGACCATCGCCGATCTCGCGGTTGCCACCAACTGCGGCCAGATCAAGACAGGCTCGCTGTCGCGTTCCGACCGCCTTGCCAAATACAATCAGCTGATCCGCATCGAGGAAGGCCTCGGCCCGCAGGCGCAGTATGCCGGCCGCTCGATCATCCGCGGCTGATCGAATCTGAACGTCAATGGCTTAACCCGCGCCCTCCCGGCGCGGGTTTTTTATTGCTCCTGTTTACGGTCAACGAACGGTTAATCTCTGCGCGTTATGCTGAACGAATTGGTAATGCGTTCAAGAGCATACGTGTATGTGGACAAAGCATCATAAGAAGAGAAAATTCGGCCGGTTCGTCATCCCGGCCATGACGGTCGCCTTCCTCTCCTATTTCGGTTATCATTGCGTTCATGGCGATTACGGCCTGCGGGCGACGGAGACGTTCGAGCGTCAGCGTGTCGCGCGCGAAAAAGAGCTTGCGGTGTTGAAGGCGAAGCGCGAACATTTGGAAGGTCAGGTCGCGCTCCTCAGTGACGGTTCGCTCGACAAGGACATGTTGGATGAAAAGGCGCGATATCAGCTGAATATGTCGCGTGCGGACGAGATCGTCATATTCAACCACTACTCCAATTAACCGGAATTCGGTTAATTCTTATTTCTGCTTTGTTTCCAATAGTTTAGTGACGAATACGAGCCATGCAATTATGGCATTGCTGTGGTCAAATTTCTTCCCTATGGTACGCGCCACCGAGAAACGACAAACCCATAGGGAGGGTTGAATGGCGCCGCGAAAGACCGCGACCGTTTCCAGCCGCAAAACTGCAGCAAAACCAGCAGCCAAAGCATCGAATGGAGGCCCGGTAGCCGACTTCGATCGGGATGAGGAACTCAAGGCCTATCGCGAGATGCTTTTGATCCGCCGCTTCGAGGAGAAGGCCGGTCAGCTTTACGGCATGGGCTTCATCGGCGGCTTTTGCCATCTCTACATCGGTCAGGAAGCTGTCGTCGTCGGCATGCAGATGGCGCAGAAGGAAGGCGACCAGGTCATCACCGCCTATCGCGACCACGGCCATATGCTCGCAACCGGCATGGAAGCGCGCGGCGTCATGGCCGAGCTGACCGGGCGCCGCAGCGGCTATTCCCACGGGAAGGGCGGCTCGATGCACATGTTCTCCAAAGAGAAGCATTTCTACGGCGGCCACGGCATCGTCGGCGCTCAGGTTTCACTCGGAACCGGCCTTGCCTTTGCCAACCATTACCGCGGCAACGGCAATGTCTCGATCGCCTATTTCGGCGACGGCGCCGCCAACCAGGGCCAAGTCTACGAGAGCTTCAACATGGCCGCTCTCTGGAAGCTGCCGATCGTCTATATCGTCGAGAACAACCGCTACGCCATGGGTACGTCGACGGCCCGCGCCACCGCGCAGTCGAACTACTCGCTGCGCGGCTCCGGCTTCGGCATCCCCGGCATCCAGGTCGACGGCATGGACGTCCGCGCTGTCAAGGCGGCGGCCGACGAGGCGCTCGAACATTGCCGCTCCGGCAAGGGCCCGATCATTCTCGAAATGCTGACCTATCGTTACCGCGGCCACTCCATGTCGGACCCGGCGAAATATCGCTCCAAGGAAGAAGTGCAGAAGATGCGCTCCGAGCAGGATCCGATCGAGCAGGTCAAGGCGCGCCTCATCGAAAAGGGCTGGGCCTCGGAAGACGATCTAAAGGCGATCGACAAGGATGTACGCGACATCGTCGCCGACAGCGCCGATTTCGCCCAGGCCGATCCGGAGCCGGATGCATCCGAGCTCTACACCGACATTCTGCTCTAATCGGGGGAGGGAACCCATGCCTATCGATATCCTCATGCCCGCCCTCTCTCCGACGATGGAAGAAGGCACGCTGTCCAAATGGCTGAAACAGGAAGGTGACAAGGTCACCTCGGGCGACGTGATCGCCGAAATCGAAACCGACAAGGCGACGATGGAAGTCGAAGCCGTCGACGAGGGCGTCATCGGCAAGCTGCTCGTCGATGCCGGCACAGAAGGCGTCAAGGTCAACACCAAGATCGCCGTGCTGCTGCAGGATGGCGAATCGGCCGACGCGATTTCCACTGCTCCTGCTGCTGCTCAGCCGGCTCCGGTCGCCGCGCCGCAGGTTGCCCAGGAAGAAAAGCCGACCAATAGCGGTTCTGCTTCCGCACCGCTTCCGGCCGAGCCGAAGGCTGCCGTTCCGAACGACCCGGAAATCCCTGCCGGCACCGAAATGGTGTCGATGACGGTGCGCGAAGCGCTCCGCGACGCCATGGCCGAAGAAATGCGCGCCAGCGACGACGTCTTCGTCATGGGCGAGGAAGTCGCCGAATATCAGGGCGCCTACAAGGTCACTCAAGGCTTGCTGCAGGAATTCGGCCCCCGCCGCGTCATCGATACGCCGATCACCGAGCATGGCTTTGCCGGCGTCGGCGTCGGCGCCGCCATGGCCGGCCTTCGCCCGATCGTCGAATTCATGACCTTCAACTTCGCCATGCAGGCGATCGACCACATCATCAACTCGGCCGCCAAGACGCTCTATATGTCCGGCGGCCAGATGGGCGCTCCGATCGTCTTCCGCGGTCCGAACGGTGCGGCCGCCCGCGTCGGCGCCCAGCACAGCCAGGATTATGCGGCCTGGTACAGCGCAATCCCCGGCCTCAAGGTCGTCATGCCCTATACGGCATCCGACGCCAAGGGCCTGCTGAAGGCGGCCATCCGCGATCCGAACCCGGTGATCTTCCTCGAAAATGAAATTCTCTACGGCCAGCACTTCGACGTGCCGAAGCTCGATAATTTCGTCCTGCCGATCGGCAAGGCCCGCATCCATCGTTCGGGCAAGGACGCTACCGTCGTCTCCTTCGGCATCGGCATGACCTATGCGACGAAGGCGGTTGCCGAACTCGAGAAGATCGGCATCGACGTCGAACTGATCGACCTTCGCACCATCCGCCCGATGGATCTTCCGACGGTCATCGAATCGGTCAAGAAGACCGGCCGTCTGGTCACCGTCGAGGAGGGTTATCCGCAGTCCTCCGTCGGTACCGAAATCGCCACCCGCGTCATGCAGCAGGCCTTCGATTATCTCGATGCGCCGATCCTGACGATTGCGGGCAAGGACGTGCCGATGCCTTACGCCGCCAATCTCGAAAAGCTGGCGCTTCCGAACGTCGGCGAAGTCGTCGATGCGGTGAAGGCTGTTTGCTACAAATAAAGGGAGGGTATCTCGATGCCGATCAATATCACGATGCCCGCCCTCTCTCCGACCATGGAAGAAGGCAATCTTTCCAAGTGGCTGGTCAAGGAAGGCGACAAGGTCAAGTCAGGCGATGTGATCGCCGAGATCGAGACCGACAAGGCGACGATGGAAGTCGAAGCCGTCGATGAAGGCACGGTCGCCAAGCTCGTCGTTGCCGCCGGCACCGAAGGTGTCAAGGTCAATGCGCTGATCGCCGTTCTCGCCGCCGATGGCGAGGACGTGGCCGCTGCCGCAAACGGTGCGGGTTCGCCCGCTCCCGCCAAGGCTGAAGCCGCTCCGGCTGCGAAGGCCGAGGCTGCACCGGCGAAGGCTGAGCCCGCTCCGGCTGCTGCGCCCGCCGCCGCACCCTCGGCGGTTTCAGCCGGTGGCAACCGCACCTTCTCTTCGCCGCTCGCTCGCAGGCTCGCGAGGGAAGCCGGCATCGACCTTTCGGCTGTCGCAGGCTCCGGTCCGTACGGCCGTGTCGTTAAGAGCGACGTCGAAGCCGCCGTTGCCGGCGGTGGCGCCAAACCTGCCGCCGCACCGGCTGCTGCTGCTCCGCAGGCTGCCGCAGCTGCTGCGCCTGCCGCCGCAGCGCCGAAGGGCGCTTCCGATGACGCCGTGCTCAAGCTCTTCGAGCCCGGCTCCTACGAGCTCGTGCCGCATGACGGCATGCGCAAGACGATCGCCCGGCGCCTGGTCGAATCCAAGCAGACGATCCCGCATTTCTACGTCAGCGTCGATTGCGAGCTCGACGGGCTGATGGCGCTGCGCGCCCAGCTGAACGATGCGGCTCCCCGCAAGGACAACGCTCCGGCCTATAAGCTCTCGGTCAACGACATGGTCATCAAGGCCATGGCGTTGGCGCTGCGCGATGTTCCGGATGCCAACGTCTCCTGGACCGACAGCAACATGGTCAAGCACAAGCACGCCGATGTCGGCGTTGCCGTCTCGATCCCCGGCGGCCTGATCACCCCGATCATCCGCAAGGCCGAGCAGAAGACGCTGTCTGTCATCTCCAACGAGATGCGCGATCTCGGCAAGCGGGCCAAGGACCGCAAGCTGAAGCCCGAGGAATATCAGGGCGGCACCAGCTCGGTCTCCAACATGGGCATGATGGGCGTCAAGAACTTCGCCGCCGTCGTCAACCCGCCGCATGCGACGATCCTCGCGGTCGGTGCCGGCGAACAGCGGGTCGTCGTCAAGAACGGCGAAATGGCGATCGCCACGGTCATGAGCGTCACGCTCTCGACCGACCATCGCTGCGTCGACGGTGCGCTCGGCGCCGAGTTGCTCCAGGCCTTCAAGGGCTACATCGAGAACCCGATGGGCATGCTTGTCTGATAGCTGGGCGGAGGCGGAAATGACCAAGACCGTTCTTTGCTATGGCGACTCGCTGACCTGGGGTTATGACGCCGAGACAATCGGCCGCCATGAGTACAAGAATCGCTGGCCGAGCGTGCTTCAGGCAACGCTCGGCAGCGAGGCGCGCATCATCGCCGAAGGGCTGAACGGTCGCACCACCGCCTTCGACGACCATCTCGCCGATTGCGACCGCAATGGTGCGCGCATCCTGCCGACGATCCTGCAGACGCATGCGCCGCTCGATCTCGTCATTCTCCTGCTCGGCACCAACGACATGAAGCCGGTTGTGGCGGGTTCGGCCTTTGCCGCCTGCCAGGGCATCAGCCGCCTCGTGCGGCTGATCCGAAACCATGCCTGGCCCTTCGAATTCGACGGACCGGAGATCCTGATCGTGGCGCCGCCGGCGATCTGCGCGACGGGCAACGTACCCTTCGCGGCATCCTTTCCCGGCGGCATCGAGGAATCGGCCAAGCTTGCGACGCTCTATCGTGATCTCGCCGACGAACTCGGCTGCGGCTTCTTCGACGGCAATTCCGTTGCCAGGACCACGCCGATCGACGGCATTCATCTCGATGCGGAAAACACCCGTGCGCTCGGACGCGGGCTGGAATCGATCGTGCGGATGATGCTGGGGATCTGAGGATATGACCGCCTTCATCGCGCTGCGGCAGGCCTCACGGCGTGATGCCTCGGAGCTGGCGATTCTGGCGGATATCGCATCGCATGGGTTTGCCTCCTGGCTCTGGTTCGCCGATGTGGCGAGCGGCATAAGCGACACGCCTTTGGAGCGGGGGCGGCTGAAAATGAGTGAGGAGGAAGCCGTTGGCGGCTGGCGGGATGCCGTCATCGCCGAGGCCTATGGCGAGATTGCCGGTGTGGCGATCGGCCATGCGCTGGATGAAGGCATAGGCGATATCGAGGCGACGATCCCGGCGACCGCGCCGATGCTCGCCTTGCAGAAAACGGTTGTGGGAAGCTGGTTCATCGGCAGTCTCGGCGTCTATCGCCATCTGCGCGGCATCGGCATCGGACGCAGGTTGTTGGAGGATCAGATCGAAAGGGCCGATCGCCGGCCCGTCAGCCTGATCACCGCAAGCAATAATGAAGCGGCATTATCGCTTTATGGAAGAAACGGATTCTTGGAGGCTGCGCGTGCGGATGCCGTGCCGGTCTTCGAAAACAGCAAGAGGCACGCGTGGGTGCTCATGACCCGCAGCGCAGCGTAACAAAGGGCAGGAAACACATGGCTGAATCCTACGACGTCATCATCATCGGCTCCGGCCCCGGCGGCTATGTTGCCGCCATCCGCGCCAGCCAGCTCGGCCTCAAGACCGCGATCGTCGAGCGCGAGCATATGGGCGGCATCTGCCTGAACTGGGGCTGCATTCCGACCAAGGCGCTGCTGCGCTCGGCCGAAGTGCTGGATCACGCCAACCACTTCAAGGATTTCGGTCTCGTTCTCGAAGGCACCGTCAAGCCGGACGCCAAGGCCGTCGTCGGCCGCTCGCGCGCCGTTTCCGCCCGTCTCAACGCCGGCGTCGGTTTCCTGATGAAGAAGAACAAGATCGACATCATCTGGGGCGAAGGAAAGATCACCAAACCGGGCGAGATCGTCGTCGGCAAGTCGTCGAAGCCGGTCGTCGAGCCGCAGCATCCGCTGCCAAAGAACGTCAAGGGCGAGGGCACCTATACCGCCAAGCACATCATCATCGCGACCGGCGCCCGCCCGCGCGCGCTGCCGGGTATCGAGCCTGACGGTAAGCTGATCTGGACCTATTTCGAGGCGCTGAAGCCCGAGGCGCTGCCGAAGTCGCTGATCGTCATGGGTTCGGGCGCGATCGGCATCGAATTCGCCAGCTTCTACCGCTCGATGGGCGTCGATGTGACGGTTGTTGAAGTCATGCCGACCATCATGCCGGTCGAGGATGCCGAAATCACCGCCATCGCCCGCAAGCAGCTGGAAAAGCGCGGCCTGAAGATCTTCACCAGCGCCAAGGTCACGAAGGTCGAGAAGGGGGCGGGCAGCATCACTGCCCATGTCGAGACATCGGATGGCAAGGTGCAGCAGATCACCGCCGATCGGATGATCTCTGCCGTCGGCGTTCAGGGCAATATCGAAAATCTCGGCCTTGAGGCGCTCGGCATCAAAACCGACCGCGGCTGCGTCGTCGCCGACGGTTACGGCAAGACCAATGTCGCCGGCATCTATGCGATCGGTGACGTCGCCGGCCCGCCGATGCTGGCGCACAAGGCCGAGCATGAGGGTGTGGTCTGCGTCGAGAAGATCGCCGGCCTGCCGAATGTTCATCCGACCGACAAGGGCAAGGTTCCCGGCTGCACCTATTGCAACCCGCAGGTCGCTTCAGTCGGTCTCACCGAAGCCAAGGCCAAGGAGCTGGGCCGCGACATCCGCGTCGGCCGTTTCTCTTTTGCGGCCAACGGCAAGGCGATCGCGCTCGGCGAAGACCAGGGCATGGTGAAGGTGATCTTCGACAAGAAGACCGGCGAGCTGCTCGGCGCCCACATGGTCGGCGCCGAAGTCACCGAGCTCATCCAGGGCTTCGTCGTCGCGATGAACCTCGAGACGACGGAAGAAGAGCTGATGCACACCATCTTCCCGCATCCGACCGTCTCCGAAACGATGAAGGAAGCGGTGCTGGATGCCTATGGCCGCGTGCTGAACGCTTGATAATTTCCAGGGCCGCCCTTTATCCCCAGGGCGGCGAAGCCGTCCCTCAGGCGGCAAGCCGTCCTCCGAGGCGACGAAGCTGTCCTATGGCTTAAGCCGCCCCTGGGTAGAAAAAACGAAAGGAAATCCTCATGTCTATGGAGACGCAGGCGTTGCTGGTGTTTTTGCTGATCGGCCTGGTGGCGGGCTTCCTCGCAAGTCTGGTCGTCGGTGGCGGCGGCTTGATCAGATGTCTTCTCAGCGGCATCATCGGCGCCTTCGTCGGCGGCTATCTGTTCAGCGCGCTGGGCATTTCGCTGGGCATTGAAAACGCCCTTGTCGTGCAGATCATCCACGCCACCGTCGGCGCGATCATCGTGGTGCTGGTTGCCAGGGCAGTCGCTTAGGGAGAAGGGCAGGCATGGAGAGCGTGGGCTGGATTTCGGCAATCATCATCGGGGGGCTCGCGGGCTGGCTCGCCGGGAAGCTGATGGATGCACGATACGGGATTTTCCTGAACATCGTGCTCGGCATCGTCGGCTCGGTCGTCGCCACCGCCATCCTCGCTCAGTTCCATGTCCAACTTGCCGGTGGACGCCTCGGTTACTTCGTCACGGGTTTCCTTGGCGCCTGCCTGCTGATATTCCTTGCGCGGCTGGTGCGGCGCTAGATCGAAGAGATGATGCCGCTTTAAGGGCGGCGGAAAGCTGAAACTGCAATGGTGACCATTCTCGATACGATCAATCCCGACGCCAAGCGCGTGCGCCATCCCGAGAAGGCGCATCGGCCGGATACGGAAGTCATGCGCAAGCCGGACTGGATCCGCGTCAAGGCGCCGACCTCCAAAGGCTATGCCGAAACGCGGGCGATCGTGAAGGAGCATAAGCTCGTCACCGTCTGCGAGGAGGCAGGCTGCCCGAATATCGGCGAGTGCTGGGACAAGAAGCACGCCACCTTCATGATCATGGGCGAGATCTGTACCCGCGCCTGCGCCTTCTGCAACGTCGCCACCGGCAAGCCGAATGCGCTCGATATGGCCGAGCCGGAGAATGTCGCCAAAGCCGTCAAGCAGATGGGCCTTTCCCACGTCGTCATCACCTCGGTCGACCGCGACGACCTCGAGGACGGCGGCGCCGAACACTTCGAAAAGGTGATCTGGGCGATCCGTGCGGCCTCGCCGGCAACGACGATCGAAATCCTGACGCCGGACTTCCTGAAGAAACCCGGGGCGCTGGAGCGTGTGGTCGCCGCCAAGCCCGACGTCTTCAACCACAATATGGAAACGGTTGCCGGCAACTATCTCACAGTTCGCCCCGGCGCCCGATACTTCCACTCCATCCGGCTGCTGCAGCGGGTGAAGGAACTCGATCCCACCATGTTCACCAAGTCCGGCATCATGGTCGGCCTCGGCGAGGAGCGCAACGAAGTGCTGCAACTGATGGACGACCTGCGCACCGCCGATGTCGACTTCCTGACGATCGGCCAGTACCTGCAGCCGACCCGCAAGCATCACAAGGTCGAAAGCTTCGTCACCCCCGAGGAGTTCAAGTCCTACGAGACGGTCGCCTACAGCAAAGGTTTCCTGATGGTCGCGTCCAGCCCGCTGACCCGCTCCTCGCACCATGCGGGTGACGACTTCGCGCGGCTCAGGGCGGCGCGGGAAAAGAAGCTGTTGATGGCGGCTGAGTAAGGTTCGGCGCGCAATCTTTCGCCCTAGTCGGTCTGCGGACGACAATGCTTGCTAACCTCTCCTTCGTCATGCTCGGGCTTGTCCGACGGTTGTTAGGTTCACACTCACGATTGCCCCTCACCCTAACCCTCTCCCCGTTCTGACGGGAGAGGGGACATGCCCTGCGAGTGGCTGGAGAGAGGCGGAGAGGTCGCGACTTGTCCCCTTGTCCCCGCGGACGGGGAGAAGGTGGCGGCAGCCGGATGAGGGGCAGCCTTCGCCGATCTCCCAGGCGGCCGGGATGTCGCGCAGGTATTGAGCTCACGATTGCCCCTCACCCTAACCCTCTCCCCGTTCTGACGGGAGAGGGGACATGCCCTGCGAGTGGCTGGAGAGAGGCGGAGAGGTCGCGACTTGTCCCCTTGTCCCCGCGGACGGGGAGAAGGTGGCGGCAGCCGGATGAGGGGCAGCCTTCGCCGATCTCCCAGGCGGCCGGGATGTCGCGCAGGTATTGAGCTCCCGTTCGTGTCCCGAACAGCGAAAACGCCAGAAACAAAGACAATCAATGTCTTCCGTCCAGCCCAAATTTTTGAACCGGACGGCTGTGGGCTTGTCCGAAGCGTCTGCTACCGATTGATGCGCAGCAGAGCCTCCTTCTAATGATGCTCAATCTGTGCAGATGCCAGACATGGCGACCTTCTGAAACAGGTGCGGCCCGGCGATGGCGGATGCCGGATATGCAGCGACCTGGGCGCGAAAGTCGGGATGATTGAAGGCGGCTCGGAATGCCTCGTTCGATTCCCACACCGCATAGTTCAGGTAGCTCATGCTCTCGCCGAGTGCTCGATGGAGCTGAGTCGAGATGAAGCCCGGTTGTCGCTTCATAAACTCGGCATCACGGCTCCAGACTTCGAGGAAATGTGATTCATCGGCGGGATCGAGCGTGAAGAGGTTGATCAGCACGACCGGGGCTGCATCGACATCGAGCTGGCGCTGGATCGGAAAATTCTCATCAAGTGGTTGCATGTGCGTCACTTCAGAACTCCTTTCTTATTGGTGTAATGATGTCAATTTGGTATGGTGCATACACAATAACTTGACATGATGATGTCAATAACAATATATGGTGACAAATGGATGAAGCGACGAGAACCGCGATAGGCGACGCCTTGACGGAACTGATCCTTTCGATGTTTCGGGTGAATAACTTGACCTTGACCTGGGGAGACAGACTTGTGGCGGCCTATGGGCTGACCAGCGCACGCTGGCAGATCCTCGGGGCGATCGTCCATGCGGATCGGCCGCAGCCGGTGGCATGGCTGGCCCGAGACCTCGGCGCCAACCGTCAGAACGTGCAGCGCATCGTCAATGATCTGCACGGAGAGGGGCTGGTCGCCTTTGAACCCAATCCGCATCACCGGCGGGCGCAGCTCGTCGTGCTGACCGACAAAGGACGACAAACCTACGATGCTGCGATCGCAGCCTACAACCCACGCGTCAACGCCATGGCCGCGGGGCTTTCACTTGCCGAAATCCAAACCGCACATCGCGTCATGACGAGGCTGCGGCACAGTCTCGAAGGAGAAATTGATGCTGAAAAGCACGACTGATAGCTACGGCGCCATGGCCGTCTCCATGCATTGGCTGACCGCCATATTCTTGCTCGTTGCCCTCGTCTCCGGCTTTCGAGCAGGCAACATCGTCGAACCGGTCGCAAAGGCGGCGCTTCTTCGTGTTCATATCCCAGCGGCGATCATGGTTCTTCTGCTGACCGTGTGCCGCATCGTCTGGTGGTGGCTTTTCGACAGGAAGCCGCTGCCTGTTCAGGGCGCGCCCTCGTGGCAAGAGTGGCTGGCCCGCGCCGTCCATCTTGCCTTCTACGTGGTCATCCTCGGCATGATTGCGAGCGGCGTCGGCATCATCGCGCTGAGCGGCGCGGCGCAAGCCATATTCGGTGCTGGCACGGAACTGCCGAACTTCCACCTCTATCCGCCGCGCCTGCCGCATGGGCTTGGGGCAAATCTCCTGCTGGCACTGCTTTCCGCACATGTTGGAGCGGCGGTGTTCCATCAGTTCGTCCGCAGCGACAGGTTGCTCCAGCGTATGTGGTATAGGCGCTGAGACCGCGCCGCCTTCGCCCCGTTCTCAGCTAAAATCCCGCCGTCGTATGCGCCAGCTTCTTGATCTTCTTGGCGCAGCCGCTTAAGTGCCGCCTATGCCGCACTTCGAAACGCACCGTTCCGTCCCGCATACGCCCGACCAGATGTTCGATCTCGTTGCCGATGTCGAACACTATCCCGAGTTCCTGCCGCTTTGCGAGGCGCTGTCTGTCAGAAGCCGCAAGGAGCGTGACGGCAAGATCCTGCTCGTGGCCGATATGACCGTCGGCTACAAGGCGATCCGCGAGACTTTCACGACCCAGGTGCTCTTGAACCAGGCCGAGCGCGTCATCGAGGTCAAATATATCGACGGCCCATTCAAATATCTCGACAATCGCTGGCATTTCGCCGAGACGCCGGCTGGCGGCTGCACCATCAATTTCTTCATCGATTACGAATTCAAAAGCCGCATCCTTGGCGCGCTCATGGGCTCGATGTTCGACCGCGCCTTCCGCATGTTCACCGAAGCCTTCGAAACGCGCGCAAGCAAGATCTACGCTCCAGCCTGACGGGCGGTTGCAGGTACATCAGTGCGTGAGGAGCAAACGCAGCATCTCGAGTGCCGTCCTGACCGTTGCCAGCCGAACCTCGCAGCGGCCGATGTCGCCATAGAGCATTTTGCGGTGAATGAGCGCGCCGCTGCGCGATTTCGCGGCAAGATGCACGAGGCCGACCGGTTTCTCGGCCGATCCGCCGCCGGGGCCGGCAATGCCCGTGACGGCGACGGCGATGTCGGCGCGCGAGCGGAAGAGGGCGCCGTGCGCCATCTGCCGGGCGGTCTCCTCGGATACTGCGCCGAAACGCAGCAGCGTTTGCGCCTGCACCCCGAGCAGCTCGGTCTTGGCGCTATTCGTATAGGTGACGAAGCCGCGGTCGACGACGGCGGATGAGCCGGATATCTCCGTCAGCGCGCCTGATATCAGCCCGCCGGTGCAGGATTCGGCCGCCGACACCATCAGCCGGGCGGCGGTGAAGTCGCGGATGATTGCCGCTGCCTCCGAATGGATATCCTCGGGAAAGAGGCTCATCATTTCCTCCCGCGATAAACGACGGTCGCCGTGGCGATCGCCGCGATGCCTTCGCGCCGACCGACGAAGCCGATCGTCTCGTTGGTCGTCGCCTTGACCGAGCAGCGCTCGAGATCGATGCCGAGATATTCCGACAGGTTCGCCCGCATGGCCTCCCGATGCGGGCCGACCTTCGGCGCCTCGGCGATCAGCGAGACATCGGCATTCATGATCGTGCCGCCGCGTTCGCGCACGATCCGGGCGGCATGCTCGATGAAGATCCGGGAAGCCGCTCCCTTCCATTGCGGGTCGGATGGCGGGAAATGATCGCCGATATCGCCGGCGCCGCAGGTGGCGAGCAGCGCGTCCGTTAACGCATGCAGCGCGACATCGGCATCCGAATGGCCTTTCAGCTTCTGATCGTGCGGAATGAATACGCCGCACAGAGTCACGCCGTCGCCCGCTTCGAGCTGGTGCACATCGTAGCCATTGCCGGTGCGCACATCAGGAAGCAGTGAGGCAGACAGCTTGTCGTCGGCCATGGCAATATCGCTCTTGACCGTCAGCTTGACGTTGTCGGCCGTGCCCTCGACGATCGTCACCGGAATGCCCAGCCATTCGGCGATCGAGGCGTCGTCGGTGAAATCGCTCCGCCCGCTCGCCGCCGCCTTCTCATGCGCGTCGAGAATCGTTTCGAAGGTGAAGGATTGCGGCGTCTGCGCAGCGTAGAGCTGCTCGCGCGAAACCGTTGTCAGCACCGTGCCGGCGCTATCTGCCCGTTTCAGCGTATCGGTCACCGGCTTGGCCGGCAGCACTGCCGTCGCGCCGTTGCCAAGGCTTTCGGCAATGCGGTCGAGAAGTGCGTGGTCGAGAAAGGGCCGCACCGCATCGTGAATCAGCACGTGGCTGACATGCTTGTCCTTGAGGTATCGAAGGCCGGCCAGCACCGATTGCTGCCGCGTCGGGCCGCCATGCACGATTTCGATCGGCGTTGCCGAAATGATATGGCGGAACGCCTTGGCAAACAGCGCCTCGTCATCGGGATGAATGACGACGACTATCTCGGTTGCCGGCTCCCATGTCATGAAGTTTTCAAGCGTATGGACGATAACCGGCTTGCCGCCGATCAGGCGATATTGCTTGGGACCTTCCTTGGAGGATCCGGCACGCTCGCCGCGGCCGGCGGCAACGATGACAATTCCAGCCGATATCGGTTGCTTGGACGGCATTTGCAGCATAAATCCCCTAAAATATGCGGAATTGACCGGAGTGCTCTAACCTCTTGCTTTGGCCTTTTCCAGCATCTGCCCGAAAAATATCGATTCCTATCCGAGCCCCCTTGGCAAAGCCATGGATCTATGGCTAAAAATAATGCAGTTACTTGGTGTGCCTGAAAGATAATCATTTGAATTCCAATGACCTCGCAGCGCCTTTCCGAATTGGATCCGTATCGGTGCGGAACCGCGTGGTGCTGGCGCCGATGTCCGGTGTCACGGACATGCCTTTCCGCGAGCTGGCCTGGCGCTTCGGCGCCGGGCTCGTCGTCACCGAGATGGTGGCGAGTTCGCGAACTGGTCAACGATACCACCGAATCCTGGTCGCGGCTCAAGGCCGCCGGCTTCCGGCCGCACATGGTGCAGCTCGCCGGCCGGGAGGCGCACTGGATGGCGGAAGCGGCCAAGATCGCCGCTGATCATGGCGCCGATATCATCGACATCAACATGGGCTGTCCGGCAAAGAAAGTGATCGGCGGTTACTCCGGCTCGGCGCTGATGCGCGATCCCGATCACGCGCTCGGCCTGATCGAAGCGACGGTCAAGGCCGTCGACATTCCCGTGACGCTTAAGATGCGCCTCGGCTGGGACGAGAATTCCATCAACGCGCCCGACATTGCGCGCCGCGCCGAAGCCGCCGGTATTCAGCTCGTCACCATTCATGGGCGCACCCGCATGCAGTTTTACGAAGGTCGCGCCGACTGGGATGCGATCCGTGCCGTTCGCGACGTCATCTCCATTCCGCTGATCGCCAATGGCGACGTCGAAACCGCCGCGGATGCGCAGGAAATCCTGCGCCGCTCCGGCGCCGATGCCGTCATGATCGGCAGGGGCTGCCAGGGCAGGCCGTGGCATGCCGGCGTGCTTGCCGGCGCGGCGGAGCCGCGACGCGAAGACATTGCCGATATCGCCGTCGAGCATTACCGGATGATGCTCGATTTCTACGGCGAGGCGGTGGCGATCCGCCATGCCCGCAAGCATCTCGGCTGGTATCTCGAGCGTTTTGCGCCCGCACTTGCCGGCGGCGAGAAGGCTGCGATCATGACCTCGCGCGATCCGGGCGAGGTGGCCGCGCGCCTTTACGATGTGCTTGATGCAGCTCTTGTCGACAGCCGGGAGGCGGCATGACGAAGGATACGATATCTCCGCCCGACCAGACCGGCGGAACCGTCGCCATGGCCGTGCTGAACGCCATCCAGAACCCGGTCGTCATGGTGGACGAATCCGGCTTCGTCGCCTTTGCCAATTGGGAGGCGGAGGCCTTTTTCGGTGCCAGCGCCTCGCATCTAGCGCGATACCGGATCTCGACCTTCATCCCCTTCGGCAGTCCGCTGCTTGCCCTGATCGATCAGGTGCGCGAGCGCAAGGCGCCGGTCAATGAATATCGCGTCGATCTGAGCTCGCCACGGCTCGGTCAGGACAAGCTCGTTGACCTCTATGTCGCCCCCGTGATCAGCGAACCCGGCGCCGTCGTCATTGTCTTCCAGGAACGCTCGATGGCCGACAAGATCGACCGGCAGTTGACGCATCGCGCCGCCGCCCGCTCGGTGACCGGCCTCGCCTCGATGCTGGCGCATGAGATCAAGAATCCGCTCTCCGGCATTCGTGGCGCCGCGCAACTGCTCGAACAGTCCGCGGTCGACGACGATCGGGCGTTGACCCGGTTGATCTGCGACGAAACCGACCGCATCGTCTCGCTGGTCGATCGCATGGAAGTCTTTTCCGACGAACGTCCGGTCGACCGCATGCCGGTCAATATCCATTCCGTGCTCGATCACGTGAAGGCGGTCGCCAAGGCGGGTTTTGCCCGCAACATCCGCGTCACCGAAAGCTACGACCCGTCGCTGCCGGCCGTCTATGCCAATCGCGACCAGCTCGTCCAGGTCTTCCTCAATCTGGTGAAGAACGCCGCCGAAGCGGTCGGTGACCGGCCGGACGGCGAGATCATGCTGACGACCGCCTATCGACCGGGCATCCGCCTTTCGGTCGCCGGCACGCGTGAAAAGATCTCGCTGCCGCTGGAGTTCTGCGTCCACGATAACGGCCCCGGCGTTCCCACCGATCTGCTGCCGCATCTCTTCGATCCCTTCATCACCACCAAGACGAACGGCAGTGGTCTTGGCTTGGCGCTGGTCGCCAAGATCATCGGTGATCACGGCGGCATCATCGAATGCGACAGCCAGAACAGCCGCACGACTTTCCGCGTTCTCATGCCGGCGTCGAAGGACGTTTCGCTCGAGGATGCTTCTTCCGTAAGCTCGACAGGACCTTCTCGATGACAGCCACGATCCTCGTTGCAGATGATGATGCGGCCATCCGGACCGTGCTCAACCAGGCTTTGAGCCGCGCCGGCTATGATGTGCGCATCACCTCCAACGCCGCTACCCTCTGGCGCTGGATTTCGGCGGGCGAGGGCGATCTTGTCGTCACCGACGTGGTGATGCCTGACGAAAACGCCTTCGATCTGCTGCCGCGCATCAAGAAGGCGCGTCCGGATCTTCCGGTGCTCGTCATGAGCGCGCAGAACACCTTCATGACGGCGATCAAAGCTTCCGAGAAGGGGGCGTACGACTATCTGCCGAAGCCCTTCGACCTGACCGAGCTGATCGGCATTATCGGTCGGGCGCTCGCCGAGCCGAAGCGCAAGCCCGCCAAGCTCGAAGAGGATATGCAGGACGGCATGCCGCTCGTCGGCCGCTCGGCGGCTATGCAGGAAATCTACCGAGTGCTCGCCCGCCTGATGCAGACGGACCTGACGCTGATGATCACCGGCGAATCCGGCACCGGCAAGGAGCTTGTCGCCCGCGCGCTGCATGATTACGGCAAGCGCCGCAACGGCCCCTTCGTCGCGATCAACATGGCGGCCATCCCGCGCGACCTGATCGAATCCGAGCTCTTCGGCCATGAGAAGGGCGCCTTCACCGGCGCGCAGACCCGCTCGACCGGCCGCTTCGAGCAGGCCGAAGGCGGTACGCTCTTCCTCGACGAAATCGGCGACATGCCGATGGACGCCCAGACGCGGCTTCTGCGCGTGCTGCAGCAGGGCGAATACACCACCGTCGGCGGTCGCACGCCGATCCGCACCGATGTGCGCATCGTCGCCGCCACCAACAAGGATCTGAAGCAGGCGATCAACCAGGGACTCTTCCGCGAGGATCTTTACTACCGCCTGAATGTCGTGCCGCTGCGCCTGCCGCCGCTGCGTGACCGCGCCGAGGATATTCCCGATCTCGTGCGCCATTTCATCCAGCAGGCCGAAAAGGAAGGCCTCGGCTCCAAACGCTTCGATCAGGAAGCGCTGGAATTGATGAAGGCCTATGCCTGGCCAGGCAATGTGCGCGAGCTGGAAAATCTCATCCGCCGCCTGATGGCGCTCTATCCGCAGGATGTCATCAGCCGCGAGATCATCGATGCCGAGCTGCGCTCCGACGTACCCGACAGCCCGATCGACAAGGGGCCGATCCGCAACGGCTCGATGACGATCGCGCAAGCCGTCGAGGAGAACATGCGCACCTATTTCGCCAGCTTCGGCGAAAACCTGCCGCCGCCCGGCCTCTATGACCGCGTGCTGACTGAAATGGAATATCCGCTGATTCTCGCTGCGCTCACAGCAACGCGCGGCAACCAGATCAAGGCGGCCGATCTGCTCGGCCTCAACCGCAACACGTTGCGCAAGAAAATCAGGGAATTGGGCGTCTCTGTTTACAGAAGCTCCCGCACCGCCTGAGCGTGTTCGGGCTCGCACGGTGCTGCGGAGGGACGTCGAAGGCGCATCCTTCCGGTCGCGATAACGCTCATGAATGGCTCATCAGGGCACGCGCCGGCTGATGAGCTGGCCAAGCGCTTCTGAGCATGGTCACCTTGCAACTCAGGCTTCAAAACGACTGAGCGCAAGACTGACAGAAAGGTGTGTGTGGGACGGCGTCAAGCCTCTTCTCGCCGATCGGCTTGCCGCATTTCACACATGTGCCAAAAGTTCCGGCTTTAATCCGGTCCAACGCCGCTTGGACGGCGAGGAGCTCCTTTTGTCCAGCCTCGCCGAGTTCTTCCAGGACTTCATCGTTATTTCGCTCTGTGGCACGATCATCATCGTCAGGGTTCCGAGGCTCTTCGAAATCATGCTCGATCGCTTGCAGCCGGGTTTCCAGCTCGCGCCCGCGTTGGTCAAGGATCGCCTTGTACTTTTCGATATGCTGCCTCGTTTGCGAGGAGGATTGCTTCTGCATGATCGCTCTCCAGCCGGCCTTATGTTCGCGACCGACACCGTGTTCTACTGGGAATTTCAACCCTGACGGGAAGCGGCAAAGCTAGGCGTGTCGGGCGTCCGTCGCATTGATCCGAATCAAGGTAGCTTTCGATCCGCGAGTGTCCAGGCTTCCTTGTCCGAAGAGCCAACTGCAGGATACTGTTTTAGCGTGGCGTCGCCGGCGGCTGTGACTCGGAAACGGGCGGAAGCAGGTCACAGACCCACGCGGGCAGTTCCCTTCAATGTGACATGAGCACCGGGAGCAGAGGCTTTTCCAAGACGCCATCGGTTGCTCCACCCAGAACGAAATCTCGCAATCTCGAGTGTCCAAATCCTCCCATGACCAGCATATCGGCGCTCAGTTCCAGTGCTGTTTGTTGAATGCTCTGACCGATCGATGACGACGTAAAGCGAGCGACCGTTGCGCTTGCATTGACGCCGCTCGAAACCAAAATCTCAGCGAGATGCGCCCCGGTTGTTTCCGGCAGCGGTTTTTCGCCCGTCAGGGATAGGACCGAAACCCGCTTGGCCTTGTGAATGAATGGGTTTGCATCGCTGACGGCCCGAGCTGCGGCTCGGCTTCCGTCCCAGGCGATGACCAGATGGTCGATTGGGCCTGCAAGGGTCTTGTTGGGAAAGATGACGGCCGGCCGGCCGGAGCCAAATAGGACCGCTTCGGCGACAATACGGGTGTCTGGAACGTCCGCGACACATTCGAGAATGGCCAAATCGAAGAAGCGTGCTTCCGTGGCTGCCGTCTCGTGCAATAGAGGCAAGGTGGTCTTGACCGTTCGGGAAGATAATTCAACCTTGGCGTTCGCTGCGAGGTTGGTCGCTGCTGCAATCAGCGTTTCGGCACGATCACGGCTCAGAAGTCTCGGCATGCTCGATCATCTTTGGAGTATCGAGCAGCAACGACGACCAGGCGTTGGGAATATGCGGAATCCCGACCCTTAGCGCGCAGGCGTGAAGACTTGCACCGTAGTGCCCAGCAAACGCTACAGCGTTCGAAATGATCAGTCCTGAACTTGAATCGGGATATGTTGATAGCGGGAGAAAATATTGTGCCGTCATGTCCTGCTCCATGTCTCGCGGACCGCCGCGATCGCAATGATCTATCTCCATTCGTCGCAAGTCGGCATTGATATAACGCAATTGCCGGCGCTCCGGTTTCTCTGGCCTCGGCACGGCGCCGCCGCGTAAGGCAAGCCCCGAAGGAGCTGCGCACCTGGAGTTGGTGGTAGCTGCTCACATGGGGTGGCAAATGCCGAGCTGCCGGTCACATGTTCTGCATAAACGCCTGCATTTCTTCAGGTGTGACTTTGCGGTCATCGTTTGCGTCGACCGCCTCGAAGACGCGTTTGTGGATTGCGGTCAACTCTTGGAAAGAAATTGCGCCGTCCCCATCAGTATCGGCGACGACGAACATGATCTTCATCATATGACCGCGCATTGGCCCCATCATGCGCATTCCTTCATTCATGTCCGATGACATCATGTTGCGGCCCATCATGCCGGGCATCATTTCCGATCCTTCGGCCGCGGGCTTAGCCTCCGAATGAGCCGAGTTTGGACTTTTCGTCTGGGCGGACGCGATGCCCATGGCACCGGCGGCACCGAGCAACGCCAGCAGAGCGATAGTTGGCAGTCTGAACATGGACATTCTGCATCTCCTCTTTGAGCCATTATCCTCCATGACTATGGAGCTGCTCTTAGGGATACGATGAATACCGGGTTCAAGCGTTGCATTGGATCAAACTGCCTGTGCTACTTCGCAGGCTTCGGGGACAATCTGCCGCCGCCCGGCCTCTATGACCGCGTGCTGACCGAGATGGAATATCCGCTGATTCTCGCTGCGCTCACAGCAACGCGCGGCAATCAGATCAAGGCGGCCGATCTTCTCGGCCTCAACCGCAACACGTTGCGCAAGAAAATCAGGGAATTGGGCGTCTCTGTTTATCGAAGCTCCCGCACCGCCTGAAAGAGGCGGTGAGCCCCTCGTTGGCCCACCGCCTCCTCCTCCCAGTATCCGCCGCCACGGTCGGGAACAGAGTAAATCTATCCGAGCCGGATCGCGGTTTGTATCTGCGCCCGCAAACAAAAGCGCAGTGTCATTCGATGGTCACATAGTATTTGTGAGCTATTGTTTGCCGCCGGCCGAATGTCATTGAAGTTGCTGAGGTCGTCGCCGCCGCTCCTGTGGATAGGCTGTGGATAACAGGTGGATGACATGGGCCGATCGACCGGCCGTGACCTCCTCAATTTCGCTTCCATGTTGCCTATCTGTTCCGAATCTCTTCATCTGCTGTTGCTGCTGTCGATTTCCGCCGCAACTGTCCTCGACCGCATGCCATGGGCGCCCCGACTTAAGTAGCGGAGCGCCCTTTTTCTTTACGAGCGGGGCTGACGCGAGCTGCGACATCGTGTTTCATGCCGGTCGATTTGGTGGGGGCCAAGCCTCGCATATCTTTGTTCATGCCATAGATTACGCGCATCGCTCGTGCGACGTCGACGCCGGTTGCCCCGCACATGTTCATAACGTCTGGGAGCTGCATGATGGAATATCGTCGTTTGGGAAAGTCGGGCCTGAAGGTGAGCGAGTTCTCGTTCGGCACATGGGTTACCTTCGGCAAGCAGGTGAACGGCGGTGACGCCGTCGACCTCATGCGGCTTGCTTATGATAACGGGGTGAACTTCTTCGACAATGCCGAAGGATACGAAAGTGGCAAGTCCGAGCACGTCATGGGCGAGGCGCTGAGGTCGCTCGGCTGGAGTCGCGATAGTTTCGTCGTCTCGAGCAAGGTTTTCTGGGGAGGCCAGAAGCCGACGCAGCGCGGCCTGTCACGCAAGCATGTGACCGACGCCTGCCATGCGGCACTCAAGCGGCTTCAGGTCGATTATCTCGACCTCTACTTCTGCCATCGTCCTGACATTGACACGCCGATCGAGGAAACGGTTCGGGCGATGCACGATCTGGTCGCCCAGGGCAAGGTGCTCTATTGGGGGACGTCCGAATGGTCGGCGCAGCAGCTGACCGAAGCCTACGCCGTGGCTCGGGACCTGCGCATCACGCCGCCGACCATGGAGCAGCCGCAGTACAACATCTTCGAGCGCCAGAAGGTCGAATCCGATTATCTGCCGCTCTATGACCTTATCGGCCTCGGCACCACCATCTGGTCGCCGCTCGCCTCGGGCGTTCTGACCGGCAAATACAATAACGGCGTGCCGGCCGACAGCCGCATGAACCTGCCGGGCTATGAATGGCTGAAGGAGAAGTGGTCGAGCGACGCGGGCCGCGCCCAGCTCCAACAGGTCGGCCAGCTCGCAAAACTCGCCGACGAGATCGGCCTGTCGATCACCCATCTCGCCCTTCTGTGGTGCCTCGCCAATCCGAACGTCTCCACCGTCATTCTCGGCGCCTCACGCGCTAGCCAGCTGCAGGACAACCTCGCGGCCCTCTCGCACCGGCACAAGATGACACCTGAGGTGATAGAGCGGATCGATGCGATTGCCGGAAACAAGCCGGAAGGTCCACGTCGATTCTGACGCGTGTCGCGCAAAAGTGTCTGAGGGCGGGGCTCCGCCGGAGCTTGACAACGTGACAAGGCGCGTTGCATTTTCGCCACAATGCGTTGCTTAAAGGTCACGCAAGGGTTTTGGACATTTCGCTCCCGATCGAGTCGTTCCGACGCTGGCTTTCTTGAGCCGGCGTTGTTTGGTTTCGATCGGCGGGCAGGGCGGCAGAGTGCCGTCCGAAGAGAGGCCGAATGACGCAGGATGGGGTAGCGCCGGCGGCGGCGGGCGAGGCGGTGACGACGGTGACCGATCGCCGCGCCCTTTTCGCCGTGCCCGGCCTCGTGCTCGCCGGCGGCGCGCTTCTTTGCGCCACGATCACGCTTTTCGTGCTGCTCGGTCTGACGCCAATTGCGCCGACATCGCATGTCGTCATCACCTCGGTCATCGTCAATTCCTTCTTCGTGCTGACGCTGCTGGCGCTGATCGGCCGCGAGGTGGCAAGGCTGCTCAAGGCGCGCACACGTGGTCGCGCGGCCGCACGCCTGCATATCCGCATCGTCGTGCTCTTCTCGATCGTCGCGATCACGCCGGCGATCCTCGTCGCCATCTTCGCCAGTATTACGCTGAATGCCGGCCTCGACCGCTGGTTTGCGCTGCGCACCCAGTCGATCGTCAGCTCGTCGCGCAATATCGGCCAGGCCTACATGATGGAGAACGCCAGCTACCTGCAGGGGCAGACGGTTTCCATGGCCAACGACCTGGAGCGCAACCGCGCCCTCTACAGCCTCGACCGGACGGGCTTTGCCGAGTTGATGACGCGCCAGGCGAGGGGCCGCGGCCTGCTCGGCGCCTTCCTGGTCGAAAGCGACGGTTCGGTGGTCGTCCAGGCCGATATCACCACGGAAAAACCGTTGCCGGCCATTCCGCAGGACGCGCTGCAAAAGGCGGCGGCGGGCCAGCCGACGCTGATCCCGCCCGGCGTCACCAACCTTGTCGGCGCCATCATCAAGCTCGATGCCATCCAGGGCACCTTCCTCTATACGGTGCGCGCGGTCGATCCCAAGGTCATGGGCGCCATGCGCATGATGGAGGAGAACGCCACCGAATACCGCTCGATGGAGGCCAATCGTTTCTCGCTGCAGGTCGCCTTCGCGGTTCTCTACATCGGCTTCGCGCTGATCGTGCTCTTGGCAGCGATCTGGACGGCGATTGCCGTCGCCGATCGCATCGTCCGGCCGATCCGGCTGCTGATCACCGCGGCCGACAGCGTCGCCTCGGGCAATATGGATATCGTCGTGCCGGTGCATGCCGTCGATGGCGACGTCGCCAATCTGTCGCGCACCTTCAACAAGATGATCTCGGAAATCCGCACCCAGCGTGATGAAATCCTCGAGGCCAAGGACGAGGTCGACGACCGCCGCCGCTTCATCGAGGCGGTGCTGTCTGGTGTTACCGCCGCCGTCATCGGCGTCGAACAGGACCGCCGCATCGCCATCGTCAACAGCTCGGCCGAAACGCTGATGTCGCTGTCGGCCGAGGCGATGCTCGGCAAGCAGCTGGCCGATATCGCCCCCGAGGTCGATCAGGTGCTGACCGAGGCGGCGGTGCGCCACCGCGGCGATTTCCGCAAGCAGATCGCGCTGGTGCGCGGCGGCACGGTAAGGACGCTGAGCGTCCAGGTCACCCGCGAGGAAGTGCGCGACATGAGCGAATCCTACGTGATCACGCTCGACGACATCACCGACCTCGTCATCGCCCAGCGCTCGACCGCCTGGGGCGACGTGGCACGGCGCATCGCCCATGAGATCAAGAACCCGCTGACGCCGATCCAGCTGTCGGCCGAGCGCATCCAGCGCCGCTACGGCAAGCAGATCGACCAGGACGACCGGGCCGTGTTCGACCAGTGCACCGATACGATCATCCGCCAGGTCGGCGATATCGGCCGCATGGTCGACGAATTCTCCGCCTTTGCCCGCATGCCGAAGCCGACCAAGGAGCCGAGCGACCTGCGCGATATCCTGCGCGACGCGATCTTCCTGCGCGAGATGGGCAACCACCATGTCACCTTCGAGCGGGATTTCGGCGACCAGCCGCTGGAGGGCCTGTTCGACAGCCGCATGCTCGGCCAGGCCTTCGGAAATCTCATCAAGAATGCCGTGGAGGCGATCGAGGCGGTTCCGAGCGACGAGCGCGACGAGCGCAAGATCCTCGTCCGGGCCGCCCTCGATACGGGCCGCGACCGCTTCACCGTCGACGTGATCGACAATGGCCGCGGCCTGCCGGTGGAGAACCGCCACAGCATTCTGGAACCCTATATGACGATGCGCGAGAAGGGCACCGGCCTTGGCCTCGCCATCGTCAAGAAGATCATCGAGGAACATGGCGGGCAGCTGGAGCTGCACGATGCGCCCGCCGATTTTGACCGGGGAAGAGGGGCCATGATCCGCGTGCATCTGCCACGCCGGGATCCGACGCCTGCCGCTCCCGCACCCAATGACAAGGAAAGCGTTTATGGCCTCTGATATTCTCGTCGTCGATGACGAGCACGATATTCGCGAGATCGTTTCCGGCATTCTCTCGGACGAGGGACACGAAACGCGCACGGCCCATGACAGCGACAGCGCGCTGGCGGCGATCTCCGACCGCGTGCCTCGGCTGATCTTCCTCGATATCTGGATGCAGGGCAGCAAGCTCGACGGCCTGTCGCTGCTCGACGAGATCAAGACCCGCCATCCCGATTTGCCGGTCGTGATGATCTCGGGCCATGGCAACATCGAGACCGCCGTCTCGGCGATCAAGCGCGGTGCTTTCGATTTCATCGAAAAGCCGTTCAAGGCCGACCGGCTGATCCTGATTGCCGAACGGGCGCTGGAAAATTCCAAGCTGAAGCGCGAGGTTTCCGAGCTGAAGCGGCGCACCGGCGACGCCCTGGAACTGATCGGCACCTCGGTCGCCGTCTCGCAGCTGCGCCAGACGATCGAGAAGGTGTCGCCGACCAACAGCCGCATCATGATCCTCGGCGCCTCCGGCTCCGGCAAGGAGCTGGTGGCGCGGATGATCCACAAGAAGTCGGCGCGCGCCAACGGCCCCTTCGTCGCCCTGAACGCCGCCAACATCACGCCCGATCGCATGGAAGTGGCGCTGTTCGGCACCGAGGGCACGCCCGGTCAGGCGCGCAAGATCGGCGCGCTCGAGGAAGCCCATCGCGGTATCCTCTATCTCGACGAGGTCGGCGAGATGCCGCGCGAGACGCAGAACAAGATCCTGCGCGTGCTGGTCGATCAGCAGTTCGAGCGCGTCGGCGGCTCCAAGCGCGTCAAGGTCGACGTCCGCATCATCTCTTCGACCGCCTATAATCTCGAAAGCCGCATCGCCGAGGGCTGGTTCCGCGAAGATCTCTACCATCGCCTCGCCGTCGTGCCGGTGCGTGTGCCGGCGCTTGCCGAGCGGCGCGAGGATATTCCTTTTCTCGTCGACCAGCTGATGCGCCAGATTTCCGAACAGGCCGGCATTCGCCCGCGCCGCATCGGCGACGACGCCATGGCCGTGCTGCAGGCGCATGACTGGCCGGGCAATATCCGCCAGCTGCGCAACAATATCGAGCGGCTGATGATTCTCGCCCGCACCGACGGGCCGGACGCGCCGATCACCGCCGACATGCTGCCGACCGATCTCGGTGACATGCTGCCCAAGGTTTCGGCCAAGAACGACTATCACATCATGACGCTGCCGCTGCGCGAAGCCCGCGAGATGTTCGAGAAGGATTACCTGATCGCCCAGATCAACCGCTTCGGCGGCAATATCTCGCGCACCGCCGAATTCGTCGGCATGGAGCGTTCGGCGCTGCACCGCAAGCTAAAGTCGCTCGGCGTCTAGAGCATGATGCCGAAAAGTGTCAGCGGTTTTCGGGCAACGTCATGCTCCACTTTTTGATCTACTAGGCGCAGCCGCGCCGTATCCCTTTATCGCCTCCCGGAACACCAGGTTTCCCATGCCGAGAATTGCCTATGTGAACGGCCGTTACGTCAAGCATTCTGATGCAAGCGTCCATATCGAGGACCGCGGCTATCAGTTCGCCGACGGGGTCTACGAGGTGTGCGAGGTTCGCCACGGCTATATCGTCGACCTCACGCGCCATCTGAACCGTCTCGACCGGTCGCTTGGTGAGCTCCGCATCGCCTGGCCGATGAGCCGGGCTGCGCTGACGCAGGTCATTCGCGAGACCTTGCGCCGCAACCATGTCCGCAACGGGCTTTTCTACCTGCAGGTGACGCGCGGCGTCGCGCGCCGCGATCATGTCTTCCCGGTGGAGGGCACGCCGCCGTCGCTTGTCATCACCGCCAAGAGCACCGATCCCAAGATCATCGCCGCCAAGAATGCCAACGGCATCAAGGCGATCACCGTTGCCGACAACCGCTGGGACCGCGTCGACATCAAGTCCGTCGGCCTGCTGCCGAACGCCATGGCCCGTCAGCAGGCCAAGGAAGCCGGCGCCCAGGAGGCGATCTATGTCGATGCCGACGGCATGGTGAAAGAAGGGGCGGCGACCAATGTCTGGATCGTTGATTCCGAGGGAATCCTGGTGACGCGGCCGGCCGAACACGGCATCTTGCGCGGCATTACCCGCACCACCTTGATCGACGTCGCAGACCGGCTGGGGATTGAGATCACCGAACGGAATTTCTCCGTTTCAGAAATGCTCGCAGCCCGCGAGGTTTTCTTGACGGCAGCCACAAGTATTTGTTTTCCGGTGGTTTCCGTCGATGGCCAGGCCATTGCCAACGGCCATCCCGGCAGCGTCTCGCAGAAAGTCCGCGAAGCCTTTTTCGACGTTGCGGAAAAGATTGCGATTTGATACCAAGATTTGCTGGACAGGTGGAATGAGGGTGCCGCCGGTCTTGCATGGTGAGGTTGATTGATATTCTACCGGCCAACTCAGGTCGGCAATAAAGAAAGAAGCGGCGCGATGGCGGAACGTTCTCAGAATTTGCAGGACTTATTTCTCAATACTGTTCGCAAGCAAAAGATTTCCCTGACAATCTTTTTGATCAACGGCGTGAAACTCACGGGCGTTGTTACCTCTTTCGACAATTTCTGTGTTCTTCTTCGCCGTGACGGCCATTCGCAGCTGGTGTATAAGCATGCGATCTCGACAATCATGCCGGGTCAGCCGATGCAGATGTTCGAGAGTGAAGAAGCCGCGTCCTAACAGGATCAGCCGTCATTTCGACACGCGATACCAAGAACGATTCGATCATCCCTGAGGCCGCCAAGCACAGGGACGATATGCGCGCGACTGTCGTGGTGCCGGTTCTGAAATCGCGCAGCCGTGGCGGCCAGACCGAATCGGCCTCGACCCGCACGCCGGAAAGCCGGCTGGAAGAGGCGACCGGCCTTGCCCAGGCGATCGACCTCGATGTCGTCAACGGCCAGGTCGTCCCGGTTAACGATCCGAGACCAGCGACGCTGCTCGGCACCGGCAAGATCGAGGAGATCAAGGCGCTGCTCGACGAGCGCGATTCCGGTCTCGTCATCGTCGATCATCCGCTGACCCCGGTGCAGCAGCGCAATCTCGAAAAGGAATGGAACGCCAAGGTCATCGACCGGACGGGCCTCATCCTCGAAATCTTCGGCCGCCGCGCCTCCACCAAGGAGGGCACGCTGCAGGTCGATTTGGCGCATCTCAATTATCAAAAGGGCCGGCTGGTCCGCAGCTGGACCCACCTTGAGCGCCAGCGCGGCGGCGGCGGTTTCATGGGCGGCCCCGGCGAAACCCAGATCGAAGCCGACCGGCGGCTCTTGCAGGACCGCATCATCAAGCTCGAACGCGAGCTGGAGCAGGTCGTGCGCACCCGCCAGCTCCACCGCGCCAAGCGCCGCAAGGTGCCGCATCCGATCGTGGCGCTCGTCGGCTATACCAATGCCGGCAAGTCGACGCTGTTCAACCGCATCACCGGCGCCGGCGTGTTGGCCGAAGACATGCTCTTTGCGACGCTCGACCCGACGCTTCGCCGCATGAAGCTACCGCATGGGCGAACCGTCATCCTGTCCGACACCGTCGGCTTCATCTCCGACCTGCCGACCCATCTCGTCGCCGCCTTCCGGGCGACGCTGGAAGAGGTGCTGGAAGCCGATCTCATCCTGCATGTCCGCGACATGTCAGATCCCGACAACCAGGCGCAGAGCTCCGACGTGATGCGCATCCTCGGCGATCTCGGCATCGACGAGGCCGAAGCCGGCAAGCGGCTGATCGAAGTCTGGAACAAGATCGACCGGCTGGAACCCGAGGTCCACGACGCCATGGTGCAGAAGGCTGCCGGCGCCAGCAACGTCGTGGCGGTCTCGGCCGTCAGCGGCGAGGGCGTCGATACGCTGATGGACGAGATCAGCCGCCGGCTCTCCGGTGTGATGACCGAAACCACCATCCGCCTTCCCGTCGACAAGCTCGCGTTGCTTCCCTGGCTCTACGATCACGCAATCGTCAACGGCCGCGAGGACAATGAGGACGGCTCGATCACGCTCGACCTGCGCCTCTCCGAAACCGAAGCCGCCGAACTCGAACGGCGCATCGGCAATGGGCCGAAGGCTTCGAAGGAAGATTGGGAGCGGTAGAGCACTCCCTTCTCCCCAGCGGGGTCCGAAGGACGGGGCGAGACCTGTGGCTCGACCCCGGTTGGTGGCCCGAAGGTCGGATGAGGGCGCATGGCACGCCATTATTGCTCTTCGCTCGCGCTCAGGGTGAGCTATCTCCAGCGACTTTCGCCCCACCCTCCGTCATGCTCGGCCTTGAGCCGAGCATCCACGCCGCATCCGCCAGCCGTCGTGGCATGGGTCCTCGGCTCAAGACCGAGGACGACGGAGGGCGGGGTTGGCTTCTCGCCAAACTCGGCCGGACCTACTCAGCCACGAGCGCTCTTTCGATCGCCTTCGCCGCCTGCCAGATTTCTTCCATGCGTTCGAGAGTAGCCGCTTCCAGCGTTTCGCCTTCTGCATCAAGAACCTGCTCGATATGATTGAATCGACGACGAAACTTCGTATTGGTTCCGCGTAAGGCCTGTTCCGGATCGGTCTTGACATGCCGGCCGATATTGACGACGGCGAAGATCAGGTCGCCGAGTTCGTCGCTGACCTTCGCCCGGTCGCCGTCCCGGAGCGCCGTCCGCAATTCGCCGATCTCTTCCTCGATCTTGTCGAGGATGGGCTCCGGCGCCGACCAGTCGAATCCGACCTTGGCGGCGCGTTCCTGCAGCTTCAGCGCTTCCGTCAGAGCCGGGAAACTGCGTTGCACGGAGCCAAGGAACCCGCCCTTGAAATCCTCGGTAATCCCCCGCCTCGACCGGCGCTCGGCGCGTTCGCGCTTTTCCGCCTGCTTGATCTCGTCCCACTGGATCTTCACCGCGTCGGGTGTATCCGCTTCCGAGCGCGCAAAGACATGCGGGTGGCGGCGGATCATCTTGGTGGTGATGGCATTGACCACGTCGCCGAAGGAGAACTCTCCGGCTTCTTCGGCCATGCGGGCATGGAAGACCACCTGCAGCAGCAGGTCACCCAGCTCGTCGCAGAGATCGTCCATATCGCCGCGCTCGATCGCGTCGGAGACCTCATAGGCCTCCTCGATCGTATAGGGCTTGATCGTCTGAAAATTCTGCTCGATGTCCCAGGGGCAGCCGGTCTCGGGATGGCGCAATGCTGCCATGATCTCGATCAGCCGCGAAATGTCTTTTGAAGGTTCCATGGTGCCTCGGTTCAGCATCCTCAATTGAGGGGAATATCGTTGGCGCTCTTTGACGATTGGTAGCTGGTGGAAAGCGCGTCGTAGCGCGCCTTGATACGGATGGTCTGCGCCTTCAGCGCCTCTCTCAGTTGCTCGTCTTCGGTCTCGACGAGATCGGCGATGGCAAAGCTGTTCCAGAAGGCGTTCTGCCTGTGATAACCGCCGGGTTCAAGGCCGAAGACCTCCTTCAGGATCTTCAGGTCGTGCGGAATGGCGAAGGCGTCGCGGGAATCCTCGTGGCTGAAGAAATAATAAAAATTGTCGAAGCCCGCCCAGGTGATCGCCGACATGCACATGGTGCAGGGTTCGTGCGTCGACAGGAAGATCAGATCCTTGGTCGCCGGCTTGTCGCCAAGTTCGTAGAAGCGCTTCATCGTATGCACCTCGCCGTGCCAGAGCGGATTCTCCAATTCGTTATTGGTCTCGGCGACGACGAGCGACAGATCGGATTTGCGCAGGATCGCCGCGCCGAACACCTTGTTGCCAAGCGAAACGCCGTGTTCGGTGAGCGGCAGGATATCGTCCTCGATTACCGAAAGCAGGCGGGCAGCGATGGTCTTGTCAGGCATTGGCGTCTCCGGTTTTCCCCAGTCTATCGCCTTGGTGGCGCGAGCGAAATGCGCCAAACGCCGATGGACGCCGTTTATCACAGGCTTTATACTGCACCGCAACAAAGAGAGTGGGAACAGGTGGTTTTCGTCGGCACGGTTGACTTTTCTCAAATCGCCGGTGGCGCGAGCAAAAGAATACGCGCTTGCTGGGGCTTTCGAATTTCTGTTCCTTCAATCCCTTGTCGATCACGGGCATATTCTGGCAACTTCGAAGTGGATTGATGATGTCTCCCAAGACTGAGCAGCTTTCGGTATTTCCAGCCTTCTTTCGCGTGGAGGGCCAGAAAACGGCTGTCTTCGGCAATGGCGACGAAGCCTTCGCCAAGGTGCGGCTGCTGCTCAACACGCGGGCGCGGATTATCGCCTATGCCGAGCGGCCGGAAGCCGATTATCAGGCCTTCCTGATCGCCAACCGCATCGAAACCGTGCGTGGCCGTTTTTCCGCCGAGCAGGTCGAGGGGGCGGCCCTCGTCTTCGCCGCAACCGGCAATGAAGCCGATGACCGCGAAATCGTCGATGCCGCCCGCGCCGCAAGCATTCCGGCCAATGCCGTCGATCAGCCCGATTATTGCGATTTCTTCACGCCGGCGCTGGTCAATCGTGCCCCCGTTGCCGTCGCGATCGGCACTGAAGGGGCGGGGCCGGTTCTGGCGCAGATGATCCGAGCCCAGATCGATCAGCTTCTTTCTCCATCGCTTGGGCGTCTGGCTGCGCTGGCGACGAGCTACCGCAAGGCCGTCGATCAACTGATCCCCCGTGGCGTTTCCCGCCGGGTTTTCTGGCGCCGCTTCTTTTCCGGCGCCGTTGCCGATGCGGTCGCCAACGGCAACCTGCCGCAGGCCCGCCAGGCAGCCGACCGGCTGCTGGGGTCTATGGACAGGGTCGCAGGCCATGTCTGGCTGGTCGGCGCCGGTCCGGGTGCCGAAGACCTGCTGACGCTACGCGCACAGCGCGTGATGATGGAAGCCGACGTCATCATATTTGACGCGCTCGTGCCGCAGGCAATCGTCGATATGGGCCGGCGCGATGCCGAGCGGCTGTCGGTCGGCAAGCGCAAGGGCTGCCATTCGAAATCGCAGGAGGAGATCAACGAGCTGCTGGTCGAGCTCGGCCGTCAGGGGAAACGTGTCGTTCGGCTCAAATCCGGCGACCCGCTGGTCTATGGCCGGGCAGGCGAAGAGATGGCGGCGCTGCGCGCTGCCGGCATCACCTATGAGGTCGTGCCCGGCATCACCTCGGCTTTCGCCGCCGCTGCCGATTTCGAGCTGCCGCTGACACTGCGCGGCGTCGCCTCCTCGCTTGTTTTCACCACGGGCCATGATCTGACGGGCGATGTGCTGCCCGATTGGGCGAGCCTTGCTGTCTCCGGCGCGACGATCGCCGTCTATATGGGCCGCACGGTTGCCGCCTCCGTCGCCGAGCGGCTGATGCAGGCCGGCATTCCCGCCGAAACGACAGTCGCCGTCATCGAAAACGCCAGCCGCGCGGAGCGCCGCCTGCTGCATGGCACGCTTGCCGACCTGCCCGATCTGCAGCACCGCGACGAGCTGACCGGACCGGTCATGGTCATCATCGGCGATGCGGTCGCCGGCGCCAATTTCGAACTGTCCGAGCCGCTGGTGCGTGCGAACGCCCGGCTCGAGGAACTTGCAAGGAGCTGAATATGGTAGACAAGGTTCTGACGGCCAACCGGCTGACGGACGGCATTGCCGTCTGGCTGGATGCGAACGGGAAATGGTCCACCTCGCTGCAGGAGGCGCTTGTCGCCCGTCACAACGAAGCCGTCGAAGCGCTGGAAGCGATCGGCAAGAAATCCTATGCCGACAACGAAGTCGTTGACGTCGCCGTCGTCGACGTTCAGGAAACCAACGGCATTCTCTGGCCGCTTCGCCTTCGCGAGCGCATCCGCGCGCAAGGGCCGACCATGGAATATGCTCCGGGCTACGCTCCCGCCGATCCCGAATTCATTGCAGTCTGAGGAAGACGATGTACCGTTACGACGAATTTGATCATGCCTTTGTCAGCGAGCGCGTCGAGCAGTTCCGCGACCAGGTTCAGCGCCGCCTTTCCGGCGAGCTTGCCGAGGATGCGTTCAAGCCGCTGCGCCTGATGAACGGCGTCTACCTGCAGCTTCATGCCTATATGCTGCGCATCGCCATTCCCTATGGAACGCTGAGCGCGCGCCAGCTGCGCATGCTCGCCCATATCGCCCGCACCTATGACCGCGGCTACGGCCACTTCACCACGCGCCAAAACCTGCAGTTCAACTGGCCGAAGCTGTCGGAAATCCCCGATGCGCTGGCCGACCTCGCAAGCGTCGAGATGCATGCGCTGCAAACCTCCGGCAATTGCATCCGAAACGTGACCGCCGATCACTTCGCGGGTGCGGCCGCCGACGAGGTTGCCGATCCGCGTCCCTATGCCGAAATCCTGCGCCAGTGGTCGTCGGTCCATCCGGAATTCTCTTTCCTGCCGCGCAAGTTCAAGATCGCCGTCACCGGCGCAGAGCGCGACCGCGCCGCCATCCAGGTCCATGACATCGGTCTGCACCTGAAGAAGAACGACAAGGGCGAGATCGGTTTTGCCGTCTATGTCGGCGGCGGCCAGGGCCGTACGCCGATGATCGCCAAGCTCATCCGCGACTTCCTGCCCGAGGAGGATCTGCTCTCCTACACCACGGCGATCGTGCGCGTGTACAACTTGCACGGCCGCCGCGACAACAAATACAAGGCACGCATCAAGATCCTGGTGCACGAAACCGGCACCGAGGAGCTGACGCGCCAGGTGGAGGCCGAATTCGCGGCGCTCAAGAATAGCGAACTGAAGCTGCCGGAACAGGATGTCGAGGCGATCGCCGCCTATTTCGCGCTGCCTGATCTGCCGCAGCGCGCCGAGGGCTGGGAAAACCTCGCCCGCTGGAAGAAGGCCGATCCGGCTTTCGCCCGCTGGGTCCAGCAGAATGTGCAGCCGCACAAGAACCCCGATTACGGCATGGTGACGATTTCGCTGAAACCGATCGGCGGCATTCCGGGCGACGCCACCGACGCACAGATGGATGCGATCGCCGATCTCGCCGAGGAATATGCATTCGACGAAATCCGCGTCAGCCATGAGCAGAATCTGATCCTGCCGCATGTGGCGCTGGCCGATCTCGAAACTGTCTATCGCGGCCTCGTCGCCATCGATCTCGCTGAAGCCAATGCCGGCCTGATCACCGATATCATTGCCTGTCCGGGGTTGGACTACTGCGCGCTCGCCAATGCGCGCTCCATTCCGGTCGCGCAGGAAATCTCCCGCCGCTTCGGCAATCCCGAACGCCAGGCCGAGATCGGCGAACTGAAGATCAAGATCTCCGGCTGCATCAATGCCTGTGGCCATCACCATGTCGGCCATATCGGCCTGCTCGGGGTGGAGAAGAAGGGTGCCGAACTCTATCAGATCACGCTCGGCGGCTCCGGCGACGAACATACCTCGATCGGCGAAATTATCGGCCGCGGCTTCGAGCCGGATCGGGTGACCGACGCGATCGAGACGATCGTCGACACCTATCTCGGCCTGCGCCTCGATCCGACCGAAACCTTCCTAGCCGCCTACCGCCGTGTCGGGCCGCAGCCCTTCAAGACTGCGCTCTACGGCTCGGCCGCCGAAGCGGCATAAGGAGGGGATGATGACGAAGATCTGGAGAGAAACCGGTTTTGTCGAGAACGATCCCTGGGTGATCGAGACCGACGAGGTGAAGGCGAGTGGCGAGCAGAAGCCGGTGCTCGGCCTCGACGAGCTGATCGCCAAGGCCGACGAAAGCAATGAGGTCGGCCTCGGCGTGCTGATCAAGCCGGCTGACGACGTGCGCCGGCTGGAACCTTATCTCTCTCGCCTCGACATCATCGCCGTCGCCTTCCCGGCCTTCAACGACGGCCGTGCCTTCAGCCATGCCTCGCTGCTGCGCCAGCGCCTGGGCTACACCAACGAGCTGCGCGCCGTCGGCGACGTGCTGATCGATCAGGTCCCGCTGATGCTGCGCGTCGGCATCGACAGTTTCTCGGTCAGCAACGCCACGGCACTGAAGCGGCTTTCCGAAAACCGTCTTCCCGCCATTCCCCATCATTATCAGCCGGCGGTGCGTGACGCCGAAGCCGGCAAGGGCTATAGTTGGCGCCGTCAGGCGAAGCCGGCCGCATAAGCGACCGATCCGCCGTTTTATGATGAGCGGAACGGTAGCATGAAGACATTCGAAGTGGCGGTGATCGGTGGCGGGCTCGCCGGCATGATCGCCGCAATCGCGCTCGCGCGCGGCGGCCGCAGCGTGGCGCTGGTAGCACCCGTTGCTGCGAGGGAAGACAGGCGCACCACGGCGCTGATGGATCAATCCATCCGCTTCCTCGACCGTCTGACGCTCTGGGACAAGCTGCGTTCGGCGGCAGCACCGCTGACCAGCATGCGCATCATCGACGGCACCGACCGGCTGCTGCGTGCGCCGACCACGACCTTCCGCGCTGCCGAGGTCGGTCTCGATGCCTTCGGCTATAATTTCCCCAACAAGGCGCTGACCGACATCCTTGAAGCGGCCACGGCCGGCGAGGGCAATATCAGCCGCTTCACCGATATGGCCGAATCGATCGAGATCTCTGCCGAGAGAGTGTCGATCACGCTTGCCGGCGGCGAGACCTTCGCGGCCGATTTTGCCGTCGGCGCCGACGGCCGCGGCTCGAAGCTGCGCGAAACATCAGGGATCGGTGTGCGCAACTGGTCCTATCCGCAATCGGCCATGGTGCTGAATTTTGCCCATTCCCTGCCGCACCAGAACATCTCGAGCGAATTCCACACCAAACACGGCCCCTTCACCCAGGTGCCGCTGCCGGGAAGCCGCTCGAGCCTCGTCTGGGTGCAGGATCCCACGGAGGCGGCCGCCCGCATGGAATTGCCGCTGGCCGAACTCGGCCGCCTTGTCGAGGCGCAGATGCAGTCCATGCTCGGCAAGGTCGATGTGGAGGAGGGCGTCCAGCTCTGGCCGCTGTCCGGCATGATGGCCCATCGTTTCGGCAAGGGGCGCATCGCGCTGATCGGCGAGGCCGCCCACGTCTTCCCGCCGATCGGGGCGCAGGGGCTGAACCTCAGCCTGCGCGATATCATGGCGCTCGTCGACATCCTCTGCGACAGGGCCGAATTGCCGGTGCCGGCCGATGCCGGCGACAGCTTCGACCGCAAACGCCGCGCCGACATCATGACGCGCACCGCCAGTGTCGATCTTCTCAACCGCTCGCTGCTCTCCGATTTCCTGCCGGTGCAGATGCTGCGGGCCGCCGGCCTGCATATCCTCTCGGCCATTCCGCCGCTGCGCAACCTCGTCATGCGCGAGGGCATCGAGCCCGGCCGCGGCTTCCGCGACATTCCGGATTCCCTAAAGGAAAAGCTGAAGCGAAAGAAGGCCTGAGCGGATCGCGATCAGCCAGAGCGAAACGCTCGCCACCGAAAGCACGGTCGTGATCAGGATCGTCGCCGAGGCGCGCTCCTGCCACACCCCATATTGCTGGCCGATGACGAAGACGTTGGCCGCCGTCGGCAGCGAGGCGAGCAGCACGGCGGCCTGGATCCAGACCGGCTCGAAACCGCCGACAGCAGTCAGCGCGATGAAAACCGCGATGGGGTGCAGGATCAGCTTGGCCGGTACGATATAGGAGATCTCGGCCGGAATCCGCTTGAGCGGCCGCAGAGCCAAGGTCACGCCCATGGCAAAGAGGGCGCAGGGCGCGGCCGCCTGGGCGAGGTAATCGACCAGGCGCTGAAACCCCAGCGGCTGGTCGATGTGGAGGGCGGCCACGGCAAAGCCTGCCGCCGTCGACAGGATGAAGGGATGCAGCGCCACCTTCCGGGCGATATCGGCTGCAAGCCGGCCGGGCGAACGCTTGTCGTCGCCGGCCGCCGCCATCAGCGCCGGCGCGACGATGAAATGCAGCGCATTCTCGAAGCAGATGATCAGCGCCACCGGCACGGCCGCAGCTTCGCCGAGCGCCAGCAGCGCCAGGCCAGGCCCCATATAGCCGATATTGCCATAGGCGCCGGCAAAGGACTGGATGGTGCAGTCATCAAGCGCATTGCCGCGCACGAACCGGCCGATGGCAAAGAGCAGAATGAAAACCGCATAGGTCGCGGCAATATCGGTGACGATGAAATCGACCCGCGTCAGCTCTTCGATCGGCGTGCGCGAGACGAGCTTGAAGAACAAAGCGGGCAGGGCGGCATAGATGATGAAGGTGTTCAGCCAGCCGAGCGCTTCCGCCGGCTGCTTCGTCGCCTTGGCGGCGGCATAACCGATCAGGATCAGGCCGAAGAACGGCAGGAGCAGGCTGACGATATCGGCCAAGAGGGTTTCCAGTGCGCGGGAATGATCGGCGGGTAGGGAAGACCGGTTTAGCCGATTTGCATCAGGATCGGAAAGGTCTGCTGGAACCAGATCGCCACATCGCTGACCCACCCGAACAGGAAGGCGAGGCCGGTGAGGATGAGGAAGGCGCCCATCACCTTTTCCACCGTGCCGAGATGGCGGCGGAAGCGCGACAGGAAGCGCATGAAGGCGCCGGAAAAGCCGGCGGCGATCCAGAAGGGAATCGCAAGGCCCAGCGAATAGATGGCCAGCAGCCCGGCGCCGGAGCCGACCGTCTCGCGGGAGGCGGCGACGCCAAGAATCGCGCCGAGCACCGGACCGATGCAGGGCGTCCAGCCGAAGGCGAAGGCAAGGCCCATGACATAGGCGCCCGTCAAGGTCGCCGGCTTGCCGCCGCCTTGGAAGCGCGCCTCGCGGGCGAGCAGCCCGATTCGGAACAGGCCGAGGAAATTCAGCCCCATGACAATGATGATCAGCCCGCCGATCTTGGAGAGCAGGTCGAGATGCTGGCGCAGCGCCATGCCGATGCTGGACGCGCCGGCACCGAGCGCCACGAAGACGGTGGCAAAGCCGAGCGTGAAGAGCAGCGCCGAGAACAGCACACCACGCCTGGTATCGGGCGCCACCGCAACCGCCGAGCCGCCGCGGAACTGCTCGACTGATATGCCGGCCATATAGCAGAGATAGGGCGGAACGAGGGGAAGCACGCAGGGCGAAAGAAAGGAAAGCGCCCCGGCTATCAAAGCGCTCCACAGGGAAATATCGGCAATCGACACGCATTCTCTCCGGCTGCAATCTGCGTCCTGTTCCTAGCTTTGCGAGGCCGCGATTGCCAATCACCTTTTTGCGCTTGGCGCCGATGTGTCGTTACATGCGCAAGAAATGTGCCGATCACAGGAAAAAGCCGAATTTTTCGGTTGACCGCAATGGGTCGCCTGCCTATGTTCCGCCCACTTCCAGCCGGGGTGCTTCACACCTGTGGAAAGGGAGAGCGTAGCTCAGCCGGTAGAGCAACTGACTTTTAATCAGTAGGTCTCGGGTTCGAACCCCGACGCTCTCACCAAAAACATCCAATAAGAACAAATACATACTGTTTCGAACACAGAGCGGACGCTCCGGTGAATCGGCCTGGGGAAAATCTGGGGGAAAATTGGCTTTCGGCTTTCCCCGGAGTTTGTCATTCTTCCCCCATGCCTGCTCCGTCGAAAAGAACGCCGTCCTCCGATCCGCATCGCTCCTTGCGGGCGGTGACGATCGCGAATCCGTACTTCTCTCCGGCGCATGACGGTGAGGCGGGCAACCCTCGAACCATTCCGGCGATCGTCAACATCAAGGAAAGCGCCATCACCATGCTGGCCTCACGCGGCCGGATCGACGCCGCTCAGCTTGCCGCTGCAACGAGATTCCGCGCCTTGTGGGAAGCGATGTGCCGGAGCACGCGGGCGATCGATTACGGCCGGGAGCCGGTAGATGGCGGCGGTCATGCGGACCCGATCGGTCACCGCCAGATGCACGCGGCAGAGGAGCTTCGTCGGATTCGACCTCTGCTGGGCGAGAGGGGCTATTGGCTGGTCTCCCGGATTTGTGGTGAGGGCTATTCCCTCGGTGAAATCGTCGGCGCAGGTAGCAGCAAGAGAGCGAAGCTCAGAGCCGCCCGCGACCTCCGCGAATTCCTCGATCTGCTCTGTGAAAATTCTGGAACCTGTCCACCCGCCGTTGATGCACCGCTTTGCCGCCTGCGGAGCCCGACAGCGCTGTCGCGGCGTAGCCGGGGAAAGTATAGCGTTTCGTGTCCAGAGCCCCGAGAAGTGACGTTACATTTACGGTTCCCATGCGAAAGTTGAGCATGTTAATGGGGGAGCCGCGATGGCCACACAATTCCAGTCGGCTGCTCGGCGCAGCTATTGGTTCAGCATCCTTTTCAGCAGCCTTGTCGATTTCGTAGTCGCATTCATTATCGCGCTGTTCTTCGATAATACGGCCGGCCAAGCTTTCATCGTGGCGCTGATCGCAATCGCGGTGTTGTACATTTTCCAGCTGCTCTACGCGCTGCTCGGCGTAATCAAGGTTGCGATCTTGTTCTACTGGTTCGACAAGAAGAAGCGGGTCCAAGCGACGGTGGATGAGATGATCGCGCGGAGGATGCCGAAGCCGGTGCGCTTCTATGCCGATGCCAGCGAGTATCTGCTGAGTGTTGTTAAATCGGACACAGCTAACAATGACGCGAAACTATATGCCGGCGCAGCGCTTGGCAGCATCGACACCTTACGGGCCACCAACCATAGCTATCAGCTGATCAATCTGGGTTTGGTTTTGGAGGAGGCGATCAAGGAATATGGACGCCTTGTTGGTTTCGTCTGGGAGGATGGTTCGGATATCGCGCCTGAAGACTTGGCCGAAATCGAACGTTAAACGCAAGTTCTGTCAGCCGCATGGCGGCGGGGCATAACGGGACCACCCGAATCGGCATCGAAGCAAGTAGATGATCGCCCGCAACGCAATATCGTCATCGCCAGCGGCAAGGCGGAGGAGGTGGTCGATCAGGGCGGCTTCGAGCTTCGCGGCACCGACGTTGAGCTCCCGGCGATAGCGCTTCCGCAGCGTCTTCGGGGAGACCTCAAGGACGCGGCAGATTTGGCGTTGCGAGATGCCTTCAGAGGCGAGCATCTGGACGAGACGGCGGTCGGTGAGGCCGGGGTTGTGCGGGGGTCTGCCGGGGGTGCGCTGGAGTTTCATAAGTAGGGGGAAAAACCTTCTCGAAATTCTGCCGGCGAGAAAAAAATCTGCGGATGAGGGTGCACGCGGGTCTTCTGGCCGGCCGATTTTTTGGCTTTGGCCACCCCCCGGCGTCTTCGCTGAGGGCTCACAGATGACGCGCATGGGCGACATTTGCCTGCACCGCGATCAACCACTCTGCCGCCTGAGCATCCGCCACCCTAGTGTCCTCCAGGCTGGCAGCAGGTCTAGAAAGGTGGCCTCATTAATCTCCATCGGAAGCGAGACAGACCAGACAAGCGTCAGATCGTCGTCGGCCGACCAAGCGTAAAAGCAAACGCGTCTGCCGCCCTCGACAAGCTCAGGATCGATCTGCTCGATGTCATTGACCGCTATCATGTTGCCGCCCCCGATCGGGCCGCGATGCGAACAATCGGCTTGGCCTTTGTCGCGCCGGCCTGAGCCTCCAAAAGCAGGATGCGGCTCTCCAGCGCGTCGAGCCGGGCGATTACCGGAGACATGTTCCGTTCCATGTAATCTTTCACGATGCCGACGATTTCCGCGCCGAATGCCTTGCCGTCGAAAGTGCTCATCTGCATGATCCTCCAATCAACCCGACACTACCGGGGGCCATTCCACGCCGGTTAGGACGGCGATCGCGTCGGCGGTGCCGGCAGCGACGCCGAACAAGGCGGATAGTTTGATCCCGACGCTGTTCGTCTGCCAGAGCGAGACCACGGGCGTTGCCGTGGGAGTGGCGGCGTCCATGGTCGGTTCGTCGCTCATCTCAAGCGTCGCGAAGCGCGAGATATCTACCCCGAGGCTCTCGACATCGGCGAGGATGCGGTCACCGTCGAGCAGCGCGAGCGTGCCGGCGGCGAGGCCGGGCGAGACGGCCAGGGGCAAGCCCAAAAATTCGCTTACGCCTTCCGGGCTCGCCGTGCCGCGAGGGTCGTTGAGCAGTGCAATCGAATTTCCGACATTGGGCGCGGCGACCCAGCAGAGCCTGCCTTCGCCGGTGTTCACGCTGTCCATAATTTGCTTCAGGTCGCTCACATGATCGGCCGTGGCCGCAAAGGTCGGTGTGGCGGAGGTGATGAGCGTGCTGAAGAAGCCGACATCTAGCGCCTTGGCGACCGCGCGGCGGAGCTGCCTGCTCAAAAACGCCTGGGCGGCGGCCGAGGCGTTCTCAACGACCTCCCGGCTCACCACCACGACCGCGTCGGCCTGTTGCGGCCGCAGCGCATCGCCGTTTAGCGTCATCCGCGAGACCGGCCGGGCTTCACCTTTTCCGGTCACCGCGCCGACCGCGCCTTCCGCCACCGCGCCGACCCTGGAATGCAACGGCGCACGTGTCAAAATTCCTTGGTCCAGGAGTGCCCCGAACGCCGACCTGCCGCCGAGACTTTGAAGGAAGGCGCTTGATGCGGCGGCCATATCGGCGAGTTGCCCGGCCCAAGACGGATCGCCCAGGCTCCCGGCGGCGACCGCCGCTTTCAAAATCCTTTGGGCTGGTGCCGGCATTCGAAGGCGGTCTGCTATGTCGCCGGGCGGCTCGCCCGTCCGCTCGCAGACGGCCAAGGCTCTGACGAGGGCTAAGATTGTGCCGGCATGCTCAGCGTGCGGGTTCTGCATGATGATCGAACTCCTTGACGTTTGAGCCAAGGGTGCAGGAGCAAACGCTCATCGAAAAGAGCCTGAAACGCTCGAAACGCTCACAGGCTACTGTCCCCGGTGTGACGGTGGAGGCGCGGGACCGAGACCAGAAGGCGACCGCCGCGCTTAAAGCCGATGGAATGGTCCTTCACCCATCGCCGGATCGTCGGTTTGGAAACGCCGGCCCGTTGAGCGGCGGTCCCGGCATCAATCAGATTTTCGCTAGCGAAGTCGTCGTCGGAGGCGTCCCGCTCCTGCATCGGCTCGCCGGCCATATCAGCCCGCAGCGCAACCAGCCCGTCGAGGTGCCGCCGTGCGGCCTCGATCAGCTGATCGATCTGGCTGATCGCGTCATCAGTCATCTCGTCCGCTTCCTTGCGGGTCACCTTCTAGTTGCCGGTGACAAAAGTGACAAAACCCTATCTCTCCCGAAAATGTCACCGGCTCTTCTAGAAGCGGTGACAAAAGTGACAGAACCTTGGAATAGGAAAATGTCACCGCCCCCTTGTTGCCTGGATTTCCGGGGTTTTTCGAAAATGTCATTTGTCACCGCCTAACGGCCAATCGTCATCATCCGCCACAACCTTGAACTGCCGGCGCATGGCTTCCGTCTCGTCGTCACGACTGCCGAACCAGATCATGCCGACGCCGGCGTGATCCTCGTTTCGAACGACCTCGGCGCGTTCCAGCAACCAATCCAAGGTGCGATTGAAGGCAACATTTTTTGAATTGCGGTTGTCGCCGGCCTTTAATTCCATGAATGCATCGCGCAGCACGCTTTCGCGCACCGCCTTCACCTGCGGCCCGTCGCTTCCGTAAGGCCGATAGGGAACGCCCGAGGCGTGAACTTCCCTTTGCAGGATTTTTAAGATCAGTTTCTGGTTGCGACCCGGCTTCCGGTCTTTCTGATCGTCGCCGGCCTGCTCGTCGCAGATGATCTCATCGACAATGGCCGCTTCGACGCCGCCGACCTTAGCGGAGGTGAGGCGCAACCGGCCGATCTGCCGGTTTCCCGGGCCTGACCGGTTCTTGCCAACGTGAACAATCTGCCAATCACCTTCCCCCGGTAGCAACACCAGTTCGAGCGCGGCGACGGCCTCCAACGTCTCGCCTTTCGTTGCCTTCGGGTTTTCACGATTCGTGTGATTTGTGATCGCGATGACTATGTTCTCGGCCTCAGCAAGCTCGCGGAGCGCATTCAAGGCCGGCGAGGTCATCTTGTCTTCCAGGACCGATGTTCCGCCCAGCGCCGCCCTGAGCGTGTCGAGGATGACAAGAACCGGACGCCCAGGTTTGCGTTGCCGCACGAGTTTTACCACCTCGGCAACAATGGCTTTCGCATGGGCGGGCTTGCCAAGTGGGACACCGTCGTCGGACTGAACGAGAAGCACGCCGACGGCGTGCAGCGCCTCCAACCGATTTGCCACGTCGCCGAAATCCTCGATAGCAAGGTAAGCGACAGCGGCTTGTTTAACCTCGCGGTCGAGGAACGGCTCGCCCCGGTCCAACGATTGCGCGAGCGTAACCGCGAGCGCCGTCTTGCCGCTGCCGGGCCGGCCGCCGATAGCGACGATGGTGCCGAGCCGCATTAAGCCGCTCACGAGAAAATCGGCAGAGGAATGCCTCGCGCTGCTGCGGTATTCCTCAAAGGTCATCAGCCGCACGCCCGCTCTACTCTTAGGGCCGGCGACAGCGTCGCCGTGATCCTTCTGTGGGCCATACCGGCGGTTTGATTCGCCGTTCGGCTCTAATCCGAATTCCGGCTCGATCCGTTCTGCTTCTAGCTCGACGTCGTAGACAGTTTTCATGTCTCGCCATCTCCGACATACCAAGCGTCCCAGTCCTTGAAAGGCGCTGGCGGCGCGAGTACGCGCGCCTCGCGCCCGGCATCCCTCCAACGATTATGGGCAACCAGCGCCGCATCGCGACCGGCCTCGTCGCGGTCGCAAAAAACGGTCAGGCTTTCGATGCCCGGCAGCAGCGGGAAGGTGCGCATGGCCGCCGTACCGCAGCTCACCCAAATCGGACGCCAACCGCTTGCGATCAACGCCAGACCCTTTTCGACACCTTCGGTAAGGCCGAGGCCGCCGAGCGAAAAGTCGGCGGCACACAGTTTTATGACCTGTGCGCGCGCTGGCCCAAGCGCCAGCTTCCGGCGGTCGCCGTCGTAACGATCGAGGCGGATGCGAAAAATCGCGGTCGGCTCGTCCTCAAGGCTGGGATCATTTTCGATTGGCGAGAAACGGGCGATCAACGCCGGCACGCGCTCGCCGCTGAACGGGCAATGTCGATGATACCGAAAGAGCGGCAGCTGATCGTCGGACAGCGGCGGCAAGCCCCTGTGGCGGAGGTAGGCGGAGACCGGCGGCGCTCGCGGGTCCTCTGCCTCGCGCCAGAGGCGACGCACAAGCGCGATGCGGGATGCTTCGTCATGGCCATCGCATGGCCGCTTTGAGGTGTGAAAAGCGGGGGCCTCTTTCCGTCCTGGCTCCCATGAGGGCAGGCCGAGGCGTTCGCGCACATGGTCCTTACAGACTTGCCAATCATCGCCCGAAAAACTGTAGACCCGAAGGTCAGCGCCGTCGAACCAGACACTAAGAGATCGATCCTTCGCCCCGTGGCCCGGACCGGGACAGCTGACATGGCCGTTGCGGCCGAGTTCGCCGCCCAGCCGCTTCGCAAGATCGCGAAGGCTCATTTGGGGCCTCCCCGTCCTTGCCAACGGCGGTAGGCGTCGATCTGGTCTAGATAGGGCCGACTGCTATCGAACAGAGGCTCATCAGGAGGCGAAGCAGGGCGCGGCTCCGGCATGTCCTCTGGGTCGAAGGCTGGGATGCTAGCTTGCAGCTCTTCCGCTATCTGCGGCCAAAGTTCTCGCGTCTCCTCCTCCAGCGCCTCGGCTCCGGCGTTAAAGGATGCCTTCAACTCGTCATAGCGACGCTGAATTTCGGCGATGTCGTAATTCCTCAGGACCTCATCTTCGACCCGCTGTATCTCCCGCCGATGACGCCAGCTCACATCAAAAACGCGGGAGGAAAGGGTCGGGTCGATGTAGCGGCAGACCTCGTTTTCAACGATCCTTGCCAGTTCGCCGGGGTGCAGCGCCTCCAGCGCGTCCAGCTCGGTCGCGCCTTCACCGAACCGCTTCTCGAACTTCGCCGCCCGGCGTTCGGTCTTCTTCAGCGGTGTGCGGGGGAGCCGGTATTGTTCACATTGCTCGGGCGTCAAAACGATAGGGTCGAGCGTCACGTCCAGATCGAGATCCGCTTCGCGAATCCAGAACTCGATCTTCCGGGCAAGGGCGACCGGCATGGAGCGACCACCGGGGTCGAAGTCCGACACGTAGAGAATCCGCATCGGCCTGCCATCCGAGATAGCTCGCTCCACCGCTTGCCGCGCCAATATCTCCGATGTCTCGCCGGTGCCGGAAACGAGGTTGAATTCGAGTCGCCGTGCCAACGGGTCGAGGATATCGTTCTGCGTGGATTTCTCGACCCAAACCTCCACAAGGTAGGGCTGGGCGACAGTGAGATCGCCACCAAGGATACAGGGCGGCCAGACCTCATTGGTTGGGGTGTGATAGGACAAGTCGGCCTGGTATCCACCGGCTACACGCACCCAAGGCTGTTGAGTTCCCGAATTGGACGCATTGATAATCGGCGGATCATTCCGATGATCGGCGAGCGCACCATCCGGGATAAGCCGTAAGTATCGTGCGGAAAGTGAAGCCGAAAGAAGGGTCTTCCAATCGTTTTCGGTGTTGAGATACCGTTGACCATTCGCTTTCAGGATCGGCGGGTCCTGGGAGATGACGGCGTAATGCAACCGTCGTGGATGACTCCCGGTCCTGAAGCCGAGAGATTCCCACAGACCTGCGAACCACTGCGCCTCCGCCGCACGGCTCGGTCGCTGGACATAGAACGGATCATTGTCGGGACTGAGGGCAATCAGGTCGTCGCGCCGACAGCCGATTTCATCAGCCAGTGCACCGATGCTCTGATAGTCAATCCGCATGGCCGTTAACCTCCAGCCCGCGCCGGCGGCACTCGGCTATAAGCGCTTCGGTCGTGGCCGTCGAAAGCATTCGCTCGACCATGGAGCCGCCCGTTGGCGCAGGTTCGGCTTGCTGGACGGTCATCGTGGCAACGGTGCCGTGCCGGGTGGTGTATGTCCGCTCAGTGGGGAAATCCCCGGTTAGCTCAGATCGCACCTTGGCGACGGTCTTGTGATCGACCGCGCATCGCTTGCCGATCTCCCGGTCGGACCACTTCGACCACTCCGGGTCCCGCAGCATCGCGAGCACCGAGCGGCGCTTGTCCGCACCGGTGCGCCGGAGACCGTGGTTCGCGTTAGCGCCGACGGCCAGGAGCATTGCCTCGCGCTTGCCGCCGTCACGAACCTCGGCATTGATTGTTTCTCTGCCGAGGGTTCTGCTTGCCTCGATCCGATGGAAGCCGTCTCCGGGCCAGTATCCCTCGCCATCGAAGAACAGGATTACAGGCGGGAACTCCGCCCCGGCGTCCATTGCCTCGGCATATTCAGCGACGACGGCCGGATCGATCCCCGCCTCGCGCATCTGCAATTCGGGGTCGCGGCGTATCAAGGAAAGGGGGACCTTGGTCATCGCCGCCTCCCGTTGCTCAATAACGACCAGGAGATCGGCCGTCGCCGCATCCAGTGGGTTTTCCTATCATCCGAATAATCGGCAACGCGCCAGCCTTGGCCGGACGGTCGGGTGACCTTCGAACCCCAGCCGCCGTCTATATCTTCAAACGACTGATCGCGCGTCGTGATGGTTTCGATGATCTCTGCAAACAGCCGGGGCTGATCCGCAAGATGTTGCCGGCGGCGTTGCCGCTTCAACGATATGATGCATTTCATGCGCGGTCTCCAACGGGGAAACCGCCGCGATTGACGCTTAAGGAAGCTCGCTCTAAATTCCGTCCTGTCCCCGAGAGGCCCCCAGCCTCATCTTCAGTCGAGCCCTTGCTGCGTCCCTGTGCGGCGGGGGCTCATTTAGAATTGTTTTGGAGGTGCGGCGGCAGGTGCTTCGGCGGCTCTGCCCTTGCGCGCCGGTACTCGGCCTTCGCCCGGCGATCAGCCTCGTCAAGCTCGTCCTCGTCAAAATAATGTCGATGGGCGAACTGCGCGGGTTCTGGAAGGCGACCAGCCCTGATCCATCGCGAGATCGTCATGTCGCTGATGTTGTAGCGCGTCCTGACTTGCGGCCGGGTAATAAATTGCTTGGCCATAAGCGTGCCTCCTCGTCGTTAGGAACCTGTTCGGCTTGGCACCCCCCAAGGCGGCCTCCAGGGCCGCTACCGAACCAAAACAACTCCCATCAAAGAACGACAGCCGTGCTCAATGCAAACGAAATTTACACTTGTTGATTTTATTTACCTGCAAGTAAAACTTGCGGTTATACAGTCAGCGCTCCACTTTTTGACAAGAAAAGATTGCGCATGGGACTCACCGACATGCCTGATCACAAGGGAATCAAGCCCTTTATTCGCCGGTCTCCCGCAAGGTAAACTTGCCGAACGAAATGACGTTCGAACCCGGCTCGGCGGCAATGACCTTTTTGATGTGGCGTTCCCAACGGAGTAGCGCGCCCTTTTTCTCCTGGTCATAAGGGTAGCGATTGTAGACTGCGGCGACGCCTCTGATCATGCCACTCTTGTGATTCAGCACGGCCTCGATGACATGAGGTTGAATCCCTTGTGCAGCCATCCCGCTTGCCGCCGTTCGCCTAAAATCATGCAATACCCACGGTTCGATCTTGATTGTATCAGGATCGTCGCCCCGCTCCCTTGCCTCACTGCGAGCAATCTTCAGCATCGCTGCATCCAAGCGTTCCTTGGCTTTGGAAAAGCCGCCCACGGACGTTTCGCCGTTGGTCGTAAAGAGAAGATGTGAGCCGTTGATAACGGGCAGCGACTCGATAAGATTGATCGCCAGCGGCGTGACCGGCACAAGATGCTCCCGGCCGTTCTTCGCCCTCGATGGCGGGATGACCCACACGGGCTCTTTCGCTCTCAAGTCGAATTCGGCGCGGGATGCTCCTGCGACTTCCTCCTTGCGCTGGGCCGTTACTGCCAACATCTTGAACAGCGGCCCGAACGGCCATCCGATTTCGTCGGCCGCCAGCCATGCCCAGCGGAGTTCACTGTCGGAAAGTACACGGTCACGGGCTTCGACTGTCGCGGGAGGCTTCAGCCCGCCCATAGGTGAGACTTCGAGAATGCCGCGCTCGACACACCAGTTGAAAAATTTTTTAAGCAGCGCATAGGTCCTCACCGCCATAGTTGGCACACCGCGATCAACCATGTCGTCAAGCAGATTGACCACATCGCGACGCCGGATAGCCGTGATCATCTTCCCCTTCCATTTTGGCCTGATCTCCCGGTTGATCGTGTTCTCGACATCGTAGGCGGTGCGGCCCTTGTTCTTTGCCTTAACGTGCCGCTTCAGAAATTCACCAAGGACGTTCTCGACGAGGTTGTCGTCGCTCGACGCCTCTTTCTTTTCAGCACGCGGATCACGGCCCTCGTCATATGCCCGCATGATCCGGCCGGCTTCTTTCCTCGCGTCCGCGAGCTTCCAAGCGGCGACGCTCCCGATAGTATACTTCGCGTGGCCCTTATATCTGACGGCCCAGCTCTTCGCCCCGCCCGGAAGCGGTTGAATGATCAGGTAGAACCCCTTCAGGCTCGGATCGGCAACCTCCTGGCGCTTGTCGGTTGCTGCGACGGCCTCGACCCATTTTGCTGTAAATGCGCTCTTCGCCTTTGTCATTTTCCACCCCTCAATATTTTCCCCAGAACATCCGGGGGAAAACTGGGGAAAATTATAAGCGTGTTTGCAAGTGTTGGCGAGTGCCAATAAAAGTTACCATAAATAACTGTTTTTTATGGTGTTTACTCACGCTTTTGGAATATCCATGATGGTGACTGTTAGGGTTAGAATGGGGCCTGCAACTTACTTTTAATCAGTAGGTCTCGGGTTCGAACCCCGACGCTCTCACCATAAAATCAAAGACTTACAAGAAAATTTGTGACCTTTCGCGACCCTCGTAAAGTCACACGCGTCACACGGCTAATTCGTCGTACGCTTCGGCATCGTCGCCTTGATCCGCCGCGGAACCGCTTTCGTCGCGCGAGATGATTGATCCATCATTTGATGACGAGGGATGGCGGGAGCCTTATCTAGCCAGTATTGGACGCGTAAGCCTACGGAGAAAACGACTGACTGCACTCTTGGCCGAGATGTGAATTGGGGGCGTAACTACGCCTGTTCCAAGGTACTGTCGCCCTTTATTCGTCAGGGAGAGTGTTTCAGTGAAGCCAAAGCCGCCGCCATCAGTCTCTCTTTTGATCAAACCAAGCAACTCCGCCTCTGCATCCCAGGGGGAATAGTGATCTTCAAAGACCTCGACACTGCCACCTTTGTCGGCGATTTCGCCGAGCATAGTCTTGATATCCACGCGAAGCCCTTACCCAAATAGCCCGGCAGCCGAACGTGTGAGCATTATCCCATCGCGTCTAAGAGTGAATAGTACAATTTCTCGGCATGAAAATTTACACCTATATCAAGCTGCCCTCGCAACAAGATCAGGACCGATGACGCCCCCGCGATCTCAGGCGAGACGTGCGGCAAAGACCGCCCCACCGAGAATCGATGCGCGAGAAATCCGGCGAAATCGGATCTGCAAGTGGCGCCGAGCGGGATAGCCACCTCGGGGCAGCGGCAGGTGAGAGTAATGATTTCTTTTCGATTGGCGCGCGGCTCACCCCTAAACGGGCTGGTCCCATATGGCGCGGGTGAACCGCGACGTGACTCGGAGGAATAAAAAAGCCCCGCCGAAACACGGCGAGGCTCTGATGCTACCGATCCGAGGAATTCTTATTAGAACTTCACACCGATACCGAACTTCAGTTCGTGCTGATCGAGGTCGACGTCAACGCCCAGGATATCTTGTTCGCCATAGTCATTGTAACGGTATTCGCCGCGGGCGAAGATGTTGTTGGTGATGGCAAAGTCAACACCTGCTCCAACCGTGTAACCGTTGAACGTCTCGGTTTCCTTGTCCAAGCCGGGCGCATCGACGTAACCGCGCGTGGTGGCCCAGCCGGCTGCGCCGTAGATCAGAGCCTTATCAAAGGCGTAGCCAACACGACCGCGAACGGACCCAGCCCAATCCGTCCCGACTTCTGCGCCGAGCGCGTCCTCTTCATTCCAATTGTGTTCGAGGTTTCCTTCGATGCCCACGACAAAGTTATCGAACTGGAAATTGTAACCTGCGAACCCGCCGAAGACGCCGCCGTTAAAATCCTCAGAGGTAGAGGCACCGCCGGCGCTGAAATCACCGTTCAACCAAGCGGCGCCGCCATCGATACCGAAATACGGACCCGACCAGGTGAAAACAGGCGCTGCCGCAACCGGCGCGGTCGGGACCTCCTGAACGACATCGGCCGCGAACGCAGTGGTAGCGACGAGTGCGAGAAAGGTAGTGGCGATAGTTAACTTCATTTTCGTACCCCGTGGATTACATTAGAGCCAAAGGATATACAGCTGTTCAACAGAAGGCTGTAGCGATAAGGACACACTCGCGGAATTGTAAGCTGTCGTACAAGTTGTTATGTCGCCAGGAGAGAGGCGAGCGGAAGCCGGCGTCGTCAGAAACTGTCCTGATGCGGGCACATAGACCGACGATTTGCCTTTTCAAGATGTTCAACCCCGGAACCAAACGCGCTCGCATTCACTTTGACGGCTGAGCAATTTTGGAGATCCCATATGGAAGAGACACCCAAAACCGCAATCCGCGGAATGATGTTGTACGTGATCGCTCTCATCGTCCTGGGCGTTCTGGCGGGTGCTGTCTACACAATCTACGGCCATCCCGCCGATCCTTCGGAGCGGCCGGCGGCTGAAACGATTCCGCAAAAAGCCACGGCTCTGCAGTGAGCGGCAACCAATCCCAGTTATTCCTGGTCGCCCTTCGAGAACGAATGGTGAAATTGAAGGCGTTTTGCCAAATCCGGCGCTGACCCGGTTTGGTCGTGTTGAAGCGCCTGGGTCTAAGCCAAGAAGCCGTACAAGCGGCAACGAAAAGGGCTTTGGAAGGCAAGGCGGAAATCCTGTCGCAAGTCCTTCCCACCAGTAGAGAGCTTATATTTATAGGGGGAACAACCTGCGACAGGGGAATTCGGCACCTGAGAGAGCCGGTCAGCTGCAGGAGCACCACCCGGGCCGGTATCGGCGCGGAATGCTGAGACGTTATCCGGACAGTCGGAGCAGAGGAGTTTGCGGATGAGGGAACATGCGGTCGTGATGGCCGGAGGAGGGCCGACCGGGCTGATGCTGGCGGGCGAGCTTGCCTTGGCGGGCGTCGATGTCGCCATTGTCGAGCGTCGCGTGAACCAGGAGATCGTCGGTTCGCGGGCCGGCGGACTGGGTGCGCACGCTCGAGGTTTTCGATCAGCGGGGCATCGTCGAGCGGTTCCTGACGGAGGGCAGATCGCCCAGGTCACCGGATTTGCGGTCACGCGGTTGGATATCAGCGATTTTCCGACACGGCACAATTACGGGCTGGCGCTGCGGCAGAAGCATATCGAGCGCATCCTGGCCGGCTGGGTCGGCGAGCTGCCGGTCGTGATCTATCGCGGTTGCGAGCTGACCGGCTTCGTGCAGAACGCTTCCGGTGTGACCATCGAACTCTCCGACGCTTCGGAAATCCGGGCAGCTATCTCGTCGGCTGCGATGGCGGCCGCAGCCTCCCGCAAGACGATCGCCGGCGAAATGTCCGGGCTTGCCCTCCGCTACGATCTCGGCGAGGGACACCCGCTGCTCGGCCGCCGCATGCCCGACTTCGACCTCGCCACGTCTGATGGGACTATCCGTGTCTTTGCGCTGCTTAGAGACGCGCGGCCGGTGCTGTTGAATCTTGGCGTAGCCGGCAGCCTCGACATCGCTCCATGGTCAGGCCGCGTCCGGCTGGTTCAGGCGCGCTATGGCGGTCCATGGGAACTGCCGACGCTCGGGGCGGTTTCGGCGCCGAGCGCAGTGCTGATTCGGCCCGACGGATATGTGGCATGGGTCGGCGAGGGGACGCAGGATGGGCTTCACGATGCGATGATCACCTGGTTCGGACCACCCGGCTGAGAGCCGCAGCGCCGGTTAAGCGGCGAGCGGGATCGAGCCACCCTCCGGTATCGCCTCGAGTTCCGGCATCGGCCGGCCGCGGCGTTCCCACGTCCGGCGGCTGATGCCGAGGGCCTCCCAGGGGCGGGACTGGCTGAGGGAGTTGGCGAGATAGTCGGCCCTGGGAACGGCGCCAGCGGCGCGGCGTTGCTGCTCTTTGCGGCTCTGCTCGCGCTGGCGGCGCTTTGCCCTTTGCAGTTTTGCCCTTTTCGCCTTCGGCACGTCGAAGGCGCCGACGGTGCGGATATCGAGGGCGCAGCGTTCGGCGTAGCTCAGATGCAGGGCATGGCCGAGCGCGTCGGCGGAAAGCGGGGAAAAGCGCACCTTCGTCCGCTCATAGATGATTTCCTCGATCGCGGCCTTCCCAGCCCAGGGGACCCACCGCGCCGCCCAGCCGAGCACCACCTCGACAAACCCTTCCTTGAACTCGACGAAAGCAAGGCTGGCGATCACCTCGACATAGATCAGGGCGTCATCCGCCTCCGGCACGATCTCTCCATGGCGGTGCCGGATCAATTTCTCGATCTCGCGCATGCGGCCGCGGAAATGGTTCCAGCGACCGCCCCGCATCCGGCGCTGCACGGCCTTGTAGCCCAGCAGACAATCGCCGATCTTGATCGCCGTGATATCCCGCGCGAGCGCGTTCGCATGGCCGGGTTCCTCGGTCCGCTCCGCCGATCGAGCCCCTTCATGAGCGCCGACAAGACGACCCATCGTTTCTCCTTTGCGACCTGCCCAAAGGGGCCGAAACGACTGATTGTAGCGGAAGTCGAGGGGGTGATGTTCACCTTTTGTGCGCTACTCACATCAATTTTCGCAGCCGTGATGCAAGCGAGTAACGAATGTTCCGCGGCGACTCTAATCGGTCGGAAAACAAGCGGCATCCGGGGCTGTCGATTTCTATTGGCAAGGTCCCGTGTTATGATCCCGGAAGCGGCGTTGTTCGCCCGTGTTGTCTGCACAGAGACTTGTCCAATGAGTGAAATGGACGTGCTTTTTGCCACCCTGCGACAGGCGGCTGACCCGCAGGCGGTCGAGTGCATCGAAAACGTCGTCAGGCATGGAGCCGATCGCGATCTCAATCGCATCAATGCGCTCGCTTTCGCCGAAAAACATCATCTCGATGAAGAGAAAACCATCGCTGCCTTTCTGCATGCCGCCCGCATAGGCGCGTTCGAGATGACCTGGAATGTGCTTTGCCCGGGATGCGGCGGCGTCCTTGACAGCGGTGCAACGCTCAAAGGCGTCGTTCAGGACACCTATCATTGCGCGCTTTGCGCGGCCGGATACGAACCGACGCTCGACGAGATGGTCGAGGTCACCTTCACAGTCAGTCCGCGCGTGCGCAGGATTGCCGCCCACGAGCCCGACCGGCTGCCGCCGCTCGAATATTACCGCCAGATCTTCTTCAGCTCCGGCGTCGATCTGCCGGAGGATCTGGAGGCGAAGTTTCAACGTATTCTGCTGGAGATGATCGAGCTGGCGCCGGGCGAGAAGGCATTCGTCTCGCTGCAGCTGCCGGCGCAATTCGTCATCATCTTCGATGCGGTCACGCACTCCGCGCAGTTCATCGATGTGCAGGGCGAGCCCACCAATGAACGCCAGAACCTCTCCATGGTCATCAGCCGGGGGCATGCGCTGAACGAAACCGTGACGCTGCGTCCGGGTCTGCTGCGGCTCACCCTGGAGAACCATACTGATCGCCGGGTCGTGCCGAATGTCTGCATCGCCGGAGATGACCTGCATGACCTCTTGGGTCGCCGGCGGGCTTTTCTGACAGCCAAGCGCCTGCTGACGAACCAAAGCTTCCGCGACATCTACAGGACCGATACGATCGACGTCGACCAGCGCCTGAAGATCACCAGCCTGACGTTCCTGTTCACCGATCTGAGGGGCTCGACCGCGCTTTACGAGCGTGTCGGCGATCTTGCGGCTTTCGACCTGGTGCGGGCGCATTTCCGCGTGCTTCACGAGATCGTCGCCACCGAGGCGGGCGCCGTCGTCAAGACGATTGGCGATGCTGTGATGGCGACCTTCCCGAGCCCGGACCGAGCGGTGGCGGCAGCGCTCAGAATGCGCGAGGCGATGGGCCGGTTGAATGCCGAACACGGTAGCGAAGACCTGCTCCTGAAGATCGGCATTCACGAGGGACCGTGCCTCGCCGTCAACCTCAACGACCGGCAGGACTATTTCGGCCAGACCGTCAACATCGCCTCCCGCGTTCAGGGCCTTGCCGACCCCAACGTGATCATGACGACGGAAGCGATCGTCGAGGATGTGAATGTCTCAGAGATCCTGCGTGACAGCGGCGTCACCTCGGCGTCCCGGATGGCGGAACTCCAGGGCATCGGCAGGGAAGTCAGGATCTTCGCCCTGTCATGAGGACCTTTGCGCGAGTTTGGCAAACCTCGCCGTCATCCTCGGCCTTGTAATGTCAGCCGTCTGAATGCCAGGGCGTCTGCCCCGGCATTCCGGTTTACGCCACCAGACCCTTGGTCAGTTCCAGCGCTTGGCGTTCGAACAGCCGGCGGTAGATGCCGCCGTTGAGGCGGATCAGCGCCTGGTGGTCGCCCTCTTCGACGATCTTGCCCTTGTCGAAGACCAGCAGCCTGTCGAGGGCGCGGACCGTCGACAGGCGGTGGGCGATGACAAGCGTCGTGCGGCCGTCCATCAGCCGTTCCATGGCCTGCTGGATCTGTACCTCGCTCTCGCTGTCGAGGCTCGACGTCGCCTCGTCCAGGATCAGCACCGGCGCGTCCGCCAGGAAGGCGCGGGCGAGGGCGACGCGCTGCCGCTCGCCGCCCGATAGCTTGACGCCGCGTTCGCCGACCATCGTTTCATAGCCCTTGGGAAGGCTTATGATGAAGCCGTGCGCATTGGCCTGTTTCGCCGCCTGCTCGATCTCGCGCCGCGAGGCGTTCGGCCGGCCGTAGGCGATGTTTTCCGCCAGCGTGCGATGGAACAGGATCGGTTCCTGCTGCACGATGGCGATCTGGCTGCGCAGGTCCGATTGCCTGACCTGTGCGATATCCTGTCCGTCAATGCGGATGGCGCCCGAATTGACGTCATAGAGCCGCTGGATGAGCTTGACGAAGGTCGTCTTGCCCGAGCCCGAATGCCCCACCAGACCGACCCGCTCGCCCGCCTTGATGGTGACGGAAAAGTCCTTATAAAGCGGATCGGGATGGGCGCCATACTGGAAGGTGACGCGATCGAAGACGATCTCGCCCGTGTCGATCGCGATCGGCTTGGCGTCCGGCCTGTCTTCGACCCCAAGCGGTAGCTTGTCGAGCAGCACCAGCTCTTCCATATCGTTGACGGCGCGCTGCAGGTTGCGGATGTCCTGTCCGACATTGCGCAGATAGCCTTGCAGAACGAAGAACATGGCGAGCACGAAGGTGATGTCGCCGGCCGTCGCCAGACCCCGCTGCCACATGACCAGGCCCGTTCCCAGGATGCCGGCCTGCATGGAAACCATCATGAAGCCCTGGATCGTGCCGCTCAACGTGCCGCGCTTCCAAGTACGCCGGGTTCGCCTGTCCCATTTGGCAAGCACGTGGCGCAGGCGCGCCTCCTCACGGCTTTCAGCGCCAAAGGCCTTGACCACCGAGTTGCAGCTGATGGCATCGGCCAGCGCGCCGCCAAGCTTCGTATCCCAGGCATTGGCAAGCCTTGCCGCCGGCGACACGAAACCCATCGAAAGCGCCACTGTCGCGCCGATATAGATCAGCGACCCCAGAGCCACGAACAGGCCCATGACCGGCCAGTAGCTGCCGAGCACAAGACTGGCTCCAATGAGCATGACGATGGAGGGCAACAGCGCGACCAGCAACAGGTCGTTGAGGGAATCTAGCGCCCACATGCCGCGGGTGATCTTGCGCACCGTCGAACCGGCAAAGCTGTTGGCGTGCCAGTCGGTCGAGAACCGCTGCACCTTGTGGAAGCCGCTATTGACCACATCAGCCATGATGCGCAGCGTCAGTCGGATGATCCCGTTGAAGATGAACCAGCGCAATGCGACGCTGGTGAGGCCAAGAACCACCACGACGGCAAAGGCGCTGAGCGCGCCATTGGCCGCATTGCCGCCGGCAATGGCATCGACGATCCGGCCGGAAAACACCGGCACCATGACTTCGGCCAGCGTGCTTGATATGACCAGCACGACGATGGCGCCGACCAGAGCGCGCTGATGGCTCCAGTGACGAAAAACAAAGCCAAGCACCTGGCGATAGGCGTCGGCGCGGAAATCGAGCTTCTTGCGCGTCATTTTAACCTGCCCGGCCCGTATTCCGGTAACCGGCCTCAAATCGAGAGTTGAATGACACAGCCCGGGCGGGAGACGAAATGATCCCGTCAGATCAATCGGGCCATGAAGAATGAAAAACCGCATGCCGGGCGCGCTCGGGGCGGGCCGCGAATGGCAATGACCTACGGTCGTCGCATGCCATGCGGGAAGCTGTCGATGAATGCTGCTGTCATGCAACGCCTCCCTATGTTCGATCTGAAGCGGTAAGCGTTTTGTAGCGAAGCTCTTCGCCATTGCCAAGTGGGAAATTACAACCCTGCGGAAAGTGATGCGAAAACCACACAATCCAAAGACTGGGAAAGCTCGTGGCGCTGCTGAGGATAGCAAGTTCGGCCGCCTGCTCGCGGCCATTGAACACAGCAACGGCTGACTGACAGTCTCCGTTCTCGGTCAAACACTCTGCCTCCACAATTCGACAAGGACCCGGTCAACTGCCTCTTCCAGCGTCAGATTTGACGTATCGAGGATTTCGCATCCAAATGCGGCCGCTTCATCCCGCAGAAAGCCGGCCCAGTTCATCATATCCGGGTTTGCCAAATCCGGCTGACCTCGGTCGATCGAAAGTCGTCTGGTCCTGGTCTCGTCGTCGCAATCGACGAGGATGCAAGCGTGGGACTTGATTCCTGCCTGTCCCGCAGCTTCGGTTAGGAAGGAAAGGCGCGACTGACCCTCAAACAGGATACTTCGTCCTTCCGTCAGGAGTGGAGATAGTCGAGTCATCCATTCGAAGGTGGCTGCTTTCTGCCATCCTTCGACTGAGCCGAATTCATGGATCATATCTTGTATCGGCGGTACGCCGATACTGTCCTTGTGAAACACATCTATCTCTTGGCCGTGCTGGCGGCCGATCGCGGCGGCGATTGTTGTCTTCCCGGCGCCAGACGCGCCCGTGAGAATGACGAGTCGCATGACTTTCCCTTGATGACAACCGACAAGCCTGGCGCAGACCTATATCGCAGGCAGACTTCATTTCGCCAACTGCTTTTGTGGGACATTGCATTAATGCTGCGCTGCGGCATAGCTTTCGCTTTACAAAAACAATATAATCTGTGAAGTAATGTGCAACTTCACAGATGGGATGAATGCCTTGAGCCAGACTCGTTTTGCCACACGACTGAATTCCTTCGCCTCTGGCGCACACCTCGCTTGGCCGGGACAATCTGGCAAGCCGTCGGTCGTGCAGATGGCGGAGCGTGCGGCCCGCGTCCAAGGATTGACCGACCTCGATCTCAACTACCCCGATCACGTGAACGACAATCCGGCTGAACTGTCGCGAATGCTCGGCAATTTAGGCCTGCAGATCAATGGCTTCGCCATGCGGTACTACACAAATCCGGATTTCAAGCTCGGCGCGTTCACCCATCCCGAAGAAGCAGTTCGCCGCGAGGCGATCGATCTGACGAAGAAAGGCATCGATGCCGCGCGCGAGGCCGGCGCAAATCTGATGACCATCTGGCTCGGTCAGGATGGCTTTGACTACGCCTTCCAGGCCGATTATGCCAGGATGTGGCAACACGAAATCGACGGAATCCGTGAAGTTTGTCAACACGATCCGGATTGCCTGATCTCCATCGAATACAAGCCGAACGAGCCGCGCTCCTACAGCCTGCTGCCTGATGCAGCGACAACGCTGCTCGCCATCAAGGAGGTCGGCGCCGAGAATCTCGGGGTAACGCTTGATTTCGCCCATGTCCTCTATGCCGACGAACAGCCCGCCCTCGCGGCGTCCCTGATCGCACGTCACAGCCGGGTTCTCGGCGTCCATCTGAACGATGGCTACGCCAAGCGCGACGACGGGTTGATGGTCGGCGCCGTTCACACGCTGCAGACCGTCGAACTGCTCCGCCAGATTCGCCGGGACGGCTATGACGGCGCGATCTACTTCGACACGTTCCCCGATTTGACCGGTCTCGACCCGGTCCGCGAATGCGAGGTCAACATCAAGACCGTCCAACGGATGTTGAGGGTCGTCGACCGCCTCGAGCAGGACGATCGCCTTTCGAGCGCGATTGACCGACAGGACGCCGTTTCCACGCAGGCCATCGTACAGGAGTTGATGCTCGGCGCGGACCACTGAACCGACTTAACCCTCCGGGAGGAACCCCATGAACAGATTTTTTGCCGCGGCTCTTGCCGCCACCCTTTGTGCTGGCATCACGACAGCGCAGGACTTGAAGCCGCTCAACTCGGACTCCGAGCCGGACCGCATGGACTGGTCTGACCTCGATGCCAAGCTCGGCGCACTGGCGAAACCGCCGGAAGGTCTCAAGGTCGGCGGTGTCTCCAAGACGCTGACCAATGAATACTGGCGCTCCCTCGGCGAGGGCTATCAGAAGTTCGCAGACAAGCTCGGTGTAACCGTCGCCTATCAGGCAGCTCAGAGCGAAGGTGACCAGTTGGGTCAGCTGACGATCGCCGAAGGCATGGTCACGCAGGGCTACAATGTTCTGCTCGTCTCCCCGCAGACCGATGCCAATCTTCAGCCGGTCATGGAACAGGCCAAGGCGGCCAATGTGCCGGTCGTGAATGTCAACGACGCGGTGATCCCGCAGGCAGAGCATTATGTCGGCAATGTCCAGCGCGACAATGGCGTCCGCGTCGCCAAGTGGTTCGTCGAAAACCGCCCGAACGGCGGGAAGGTCGCGATCATCGAAGGCCAGGCGGGCGTCTACGCTGCCGTGCAGCGCACCAGCGGCTTCAAGAGCACGATCGAGGAAGGCGGCAAGTTCACCGTTGTCGCAAGCGTTCCCGGCAACTGGGATCGGCAGATGTCCTACGACGCGGCGACCACCATCCTGCAGCAGCATCCGGATCTCGTCGGCTTCTACTGCAACAATGACGGCATGGCTCTTGGCGTCGTCGAAGCCGTGAAGGCGGCGGGCCTGCAGGACAAGGTCGTGGTCTTCGGCACCGACGGTATCTCGGACGCCTACAAGTCGATCGAAGCCGGTGAGCTCACGGGCACCGTCGACAGCTTCCCCGTTCTGACGGGCGAGGTCGCGATCGAAGTCGCTCTTCGCCTCGTCGCGGGCCAGAAGCTGCCGCGCGTTGTGGCGACGCCACAGGCGCTGATTACCAAGGACAACGTCAAGGACTTCCAGGGCAAGGGTGTCGACATACGCACGGTGCTGCTGATGAAGGCCGCAGGCAAGTAAGCCTCCCAAGGCGGGACGGCCGGCGCTCGGCCGGTCGTCCTCACTCTCAAAAGGGTTCGGTTCCATGGCTCCTTCCAGACTGGCATTCAAAGACATTTCCAAGGTCTTTCCTGGCGTCAAGGCGCTCTCGGAAGTCTCCTTCGAGGTCGCGCCAGGTGAAATTCACGCGCTTCTCGGCGAGAACGGGGCGGGAAAATCGACGCTCCTGCGCATCCTCTCCGGCGTCTTCCGGCCGACTCAGGGCGAGGTGAAGGTCGATGGGACGGTCCATCATTTCCGCAAGCCGGAAAGTGCCCGCCAGGCAGGAATCGCCATGATCCATCAGGAACTCCAGCAGGTTCCCCATCTCACCGTCGCCCAGAACATGTTTCTCGGTCATTCCCTCACCAGGCTCGGCGGCATTATCGTCGACCGCCGCGAGCAGGAGCGCCGGGCGGCTGAAGCCCTGGCGATGATCGATCCGGCGATCGATCCGTCTGCGCCGATTTCCTCTTTGAAGGTGGCCCAGCGGCAGGTCGTCGAGATCGCCCGCGCGCTCCTCGACAAAGCCAGGATCGTTGCCATGGACGAGCCGACATCGAGCCTGACCCCCAGTGAGTTCGACCGGCTGGCCGAGATCATCGAACGGCTTGCCACCGGCGGCGTGTCGATCATCGATGTGTCCCACAAGATGGACGAGGTCTTCCGGGTTTGCCGCAGGGCGACGGTGATGCGTGACGGAAAGGTCGTCCGCACAGGCATCGATCTCAGGGCGAGCGCGCCGGACGAAGTCATCCGCATGATGGTCGGCCGCGAACTGCTGGCCGAAGCGCACCATTCGCACGCGACCCGCACCGTGAGTGTCGAAGCCCGCGATCTTTCAACGCACCGTATCCGCGACGTTTCGTTCGACCTCCACAAGGGCGAGGTTCTAGGCGTGGCCGGTCTGGTCGGCTCAGGCCGGACGGAGCTTCTGCGCGCAATATCCGGCGCCGATAGGTTGACTGCAGGCACGGTCAAAGTCGATGGGACGACCCTGGCGCTATCCAATCCTCGCGCGGCGATTGCCGCCGGCATCGGTCTGCTCCCTGAGGAGCGTAAGCGGGAAGGGATCATTCCGGGAAGGTCGGTCACCTCGAACATGGCGCTGCCTTCGATGGCGCGTTTCTCCAAGGCAGGCATCATCAATCACCGCAAGCTCAAGCGGACCGCCGAAGACCTTCTCAAGCGCGTAAATCTCCGGCCATTTCAGCTCGATCGCCAAATTAAGCTTTTCAGCGGCGGCAATCAGCAGAAGGCCATCATTGCGCGGTGGCTGGCGGCCGGCTCGCGCATCCTGCTTTTCGATGAGCCGACCCGAGGCATCGACGTCGGCGCCAAATCAGAAATCTACCGTCTGATCGAAGACCTCGCCGCCGAGGGGCACGGCGTGATCGTCGTGTCCTCCGAGCTCCCGGAGGTGCTGAGGGTGTCCGATCGTGTGCTCGTGATGCGCGACGGTGCTATCGCGGCTGAACTCGGCCGCGATCAGATGAGTGAAGAAACCATCGTCTCCCATGCCGTCGGCACGACCGCAAGCCGCATCGGCGCGGCGTGACCAACAGGGAAAAAGCCATGTCTGACACCATCGAGAATACCGCAGCGCCAGCAACCAGATTTGTCGGATCCTTATCGATCCGCGATGCCGGCACGTTGATCGGCCTCGTCGCCATCGTGATCATCTTCGGCCTTTTGGCTCCCGACTTTCTCTCGCAGAGAAATCTCTTGAACATTCTCCAACAGTCCAGCATCAACGCCTGCCTGGCGCTCGGCATGACCCTGGTGATCATCTCCGGCGGCATCGACCTCTCCGTCGGTCCGACGGCGGCGATTGCTGCCGTCATCTCGGCAACGCTGCTTGTGGCCGGTATTCCGGTTCCTCTCGCCATCCTTGCCGGGCTCGGCATCGGCGTCCTCTGTGGCCTCGTCAATGGCGTGCTTGTCGCCTATGCCGGGCTGCAGCCCTTCATTGTGACGCTCGGCACGCTCAGCACCTATCGAGCCATTGCGCTCATCTATACCGGCGGCAACCCCGTGCTCGGTGTCCCGCAAGGCTTCCGGACGCTGTTCAACGGCAGCATCGCCGGCATTCCGAATTCTGTCGTGATGGTTGCTGTCGTCGCCCTCTTGGCTTGGGTGCTTCTCAAGAAGACTCCCCTGGGTGAATACCTGCTTGCGGTCGGCGGCAATGAGGAAGCGGCTTATGTCGCCGGTGTCCCGATCGCCATGACCAAGATCACGGCCTATGTGATCTCCGGCGTCCTGGCGGCGCTCGCCTCGATGATCCTCATCGGCCGGCTTGGTGCCGCCGAGCCGATCCTCGGCAATCTGTGGGAGCTTGATGCGATCGCCGCAGCGGCAATCGGCGGGGCGTCGTTGATGGGCGGCAAGGGCAGCGTCATCGGCACGCTGCTCGGGGCGATCATTCTGGGCGCGATGCGCAACGGATTGACGTTGATGAACGTGCAGGCCTTCTACCAACTTCTTGCCACTGGCCTTATTATCCTTGTCGCGATGATGATCGATCGCGTCACAAGGGGACGGGGATGAATTCTGCAAATGATCTCAAGGCGGTGGGCCCGCGCATCCGGATGATGATGCCTCAGCTCACCCCCTTGGAGGCGCGTGTCGTCGAGACGGTTTTCGGACTGAGGGACTTTTCTGAAGACACCGCGCTCAAGGACTTGGCGGCCGAGGCCGGGGTTTCCGAGGCGATGGTCGTGAAGATCGCCAAGAAACTGGGATTCAGCGGCTTTCGTGACTTCCGCACCGCCGTCTCGAACTACAACAAGCTGCCGACAGCGGAGATGCATCAGGAACTTTCCGCGGAAGACAGTTCCGCCGAAATTATCCAGAAGGTCTTCCGTACATCGATCAACGCGCTGGAGGAAACCCTTGCGATCCTTGATGTCGATGCCTTCGATCGCGCTGCCGACTTGTTGGCGAAACCGGGACAGCGCGATTTCTATGGTGTTGGGGGCTCGGCGCAGATCGCCCGCGATGTCGCTCACAAATTCCTGAGGATCGGCGTGCGCTGCAGCGTTCAGGACGATTCGCACATGATGCTGATGTCGGCTTCCCTGCTTGGGGCAGACGACGTGGCTATAGGATTTTCCCATTCGGGCAACACCACGGCCGTGATCGAAGCGATACAGCTCGCGCGGAAGTCCGGCGCGCGGACGATCGCCATCACCAATTACGGCGGATCGGCTTTGGCTCAGATCGCCGACATCGTTTTATGTTCGACTGCGCAGGGATCACCTCTGATGGGCGAGAACGCGGCGGCGCGGATTGCGCAACTCAACATACTCGACGCGCTTTTCATGGCCGTTGCCAAGAGAAACTACCAGGCGGCGGAGAGAAATCTCGAAAGGACGATGTCCGCCGTTACGTCCAAACGCAAGGATAAGCTTCCATGACCACTGCTTCGCCCTCCGTCGTCGTCTTCGGCAGCCTGCACTATGATATCATGGTGTACGGCCCGGCGCGTCCGCGGAAGGGTGAAACGGTGACGGGAAGCAGCTGGCATCCCAAATGCGGCGGCAAGGGCGGCAACCAGGCGCTGTCGGCCGCCAAGACCGGCGTCTCGTCTTATATGATCGGCGCTGTCGCCGACGATGATTTCGGACGCGCTTTGACCGACAACCTCGCGCTTGGCAAGGTGGACCATCGCTTCGTGAAGACGGTGGCCGGGGTCGGCAGCGGCATGAGCGTCGCAATCTTCGATGGGCAGGGCGATTACGGCGCAGTGATCGTATCGGGCAGCAACCTTGCGCTCGGCCAGTCGGATGTCGATGCCGCCAGGGAGGTGTTTGCTGGCGGCGGCATTCTGGTGTTGCAGAACGAGGTTCCCGATCCTGCCAATGTCGCGGCGGCACGAGCGATGAAGGAGGCCGGCGGGCAGGTGGTGCTCAATGCGGCGCCGGCGCGGCCCTTGTCAGACGACCTCGCGGAGCTTGTCAATGTTGTCGTCGTGAATGCGATCGAGGCGGAGCAGTTGGCGCAGGTTCCGGTCGTCGACAGTTTGGCCGGAGCGCTGGAAGCGGCAAGGCAGTTGGCGGAACGTTTTCCCATTGTCGTGGTCACGGCAGGTGGGGAGGGGGTAGCCTGCGCGACGAGGAAAGGCGAATCCTTCTCGATTGCAGCGATCAAGGTCGAACTGGTAAGCACGCACGGCGCCGGTGACGAGTTCACGGGCGTGCTCGCTTCAGAGCTCGCCCGCGGGCGTAGAATCCGCGCGGCGCTGGAGGCGGCGAACCGCGCCGCTGCTGTTCTGGTCAGCACGCCGCGCGCCGACTGATGGCCGCGCGCTTCGAGCGTGCCCCTTGGAGGTTGGCGCTCAGGGAAATTCCGGGTGCATTTAATAGCTGCAGGAGCGAGCGTTGCCGGGTCTGAATCCACCCGCGCAAGCCGGGTTCCTGGATGTGTCTATCTGATATTGAAAATCCTCTCTGTCGTGCCGCGCAGGCGAGGTGCAGGAAGATGCGATAGCGGAGAGGCCGATCAGCGCTCCGACTGCGGCCAATCTCATAAATTGGTTCATCTGCGTCTCCTCCAGGATTGATCCGCGCGCGCAACCTATCATGGCGGCATTTGCAATTGCGAGGAGAGCCGGACGCAATGACGTGCATCTGATGACACGCGATTGCCCATTTTATGTCCGGCCGACCCGGCTGTGCTATTCTGTCGTTATGGAAGTAGTTGCACTGTGTTTGCTGGCGAACCAAACCTGATTTGTCTTGAATTACTCAAGCTTTTTCAGTAATATAATCCCATAAAAAAGTAATATAAATGGGAGGATACTATGCCAGAAGCTCGGTTCGAGCCGGTTTTTCTTCGTCGTCAGCATTTCGTCGCTGAGATCACAAGTCTCGACGAAATCTTCGATTTTCTGGAGGAGTGGCCGCAGGACAAACGAGGTTTGGCATATGACACGCTGCTGAAGGCGTGCAGGGATACGGCGAGCGGCCGCTTCCCGCTGAACGCGGCGCGGGAGAATTTCCGGCGGTTTCTGAAGATGTCGGGCGTGCTGGCGAAGACCGAGGGCGCGACGAAATTCGAGCCGCAGATGAGCGATCATCCGATCGGCAATGCCTGATCACAAGCGCACAGCCGCGGCCGAAACGAGGCGGGTTCGGCCGCCGCGAGATAATCGGCGGTGCGCTGATGCATGTCGCCCGGAAATGTGTAGCTGTTCCGGGCGACATGCATAAAAACAAAGGGCTAATGCATATCGCCCGGAAGTGTGCAGCGTTCCGGGACAACAACACGCATCAAAACAAAGAGCTGAAGCGCGTCGCATAAATCAAATTGGATGCGACGCTCTTTAGCTCAGGTGCGGGCGGCGTTGCTCCAGTCGCATCGGAAAACCAGCATCGGCTTGGAAAATCCCTTGAGCCGGCGGCGCGTCGCGTGGGCGAAGACATCGGTCGCGCCATATTCCCTGAAAATATTCTCCGACACCAGGATCTGGTCGCTGGCGGCTGCCGCGCAGAGGCGGGCCGCCAGTTGCACGGTCGAGCCGAAGAGGTCGTTGCTGTCCTCGACCGGCTCGCCGCAATCGAGCCCGATGCGGATATGGATCGGCTGGGCATTGTTGCCGCCGTTGTAATGTTGGAACTCCTGCTGGATCGCCATGGCGCATTCGACAGCTGCCGTTGTCGCCGCGAAAGCCGCCATGATGCCGTCGCCGGTGTGCTTGACTTCGCGGCCTGATTTTTTGCCGAGGCATCGGCGCACGATTGCGTCATGGGCCCGGACCAACTCTGTCCCCATGCGGTCGCCGAGGCGCGCCGTCATCTCGGTCGAGCCGACGATATCGGTAAAGAGGATCGCCCGGTGGCCGGGATCCATTTGCGGCGACGACTGGCCGGGCGCCGGATCAGGGTCGTTGATGCGGCCGAGAAAGGCCTCGACCGCCGACAGAGCCACCTCGACGATCTCATTGGCGACAAAGCCGTGCGCCTCGCGATGCACGCATTGGACGGTTTCCATATCGGGCGCATCCACCAGGCAGAAGGCCGTCCCGCGCCGCTCGTCGAACCAGTAGGTGAGGAACTTGACGCCGTATCGATCCTGAATGTCGATATCCATGCGATGCGCCTGGGCTACCTCGGCGGGCGAGGTACCTTCGAGATAGTGCCGGTCCATGAAGATGGGCATCGCGCGTCCTCCGAGATCCGCCGCGTGCAAGAAACGGCATTGTACGATCTGGATGCCTCCCCGTTCACCTTCGGGACAATCAACGATGCATCGTGGCGCTGCGTTGCTTCCGGAAAAGGAGTGCGTTGCTGCATCTTCGGTAGGATATGCAAGAAAATAGCCAGTTTTAACGAGTAGGCCCGGTGCGATAAGTCTGATATTTACCATAATCTGTCATTTAATGACTGATTGCAGGGTTTCCGGACCCCCTCGAGAGGCTTCAGGCGTTTCCCGTTCTCAGGCCTCGCCCGCCGGATCCTGGTTGGAGAGACATGTCTGTCGCGGCTATGATGGCCAAGATCGAAAAGCCGCCGCCAACGGCACGCAAATTGCATATTATCGATTAGCTCGCCGAAATCAGGAAAAGCTGTAGCAAAGTGAGACAGAGGGCACATTTTCGACCGGTCGGCCTGGCCTCGATGGGGCTCGGGCACTATGCCGTCATTAACTCTGTGTGGGATGCGGCGCGCACGCTCCTCCATGACTGGCCGGTGGACGACGGCGAGGAATATTTCGAAGCCGTCAAAGCCTGCCTGGATGCGATCATCGGCGATCTGCCGCCGGATCATGTCCGGGCCGCCTTCGTCAGGGCTGCGCAGGAGGCGGGCATCACCGTCATAGAAGCCGCCGACTGAACAGCGGCCGCATCTCGATCTCCGTTTTCTCCCGTTTCCAGGTGAAGGTCCCACGGTGCTTGACTTCTGCGGGCAAGGGTCTAAATTAGAACAAAACAGGAACACAGGAGATGGTCATGACACATACGGAACAGGTGATCGCCAACGCCCTGGCCCTCGTCGAAGCCTCCCGCGCGGCCCGCGAACGGGATCAGCAGCGTCGCGCCGCCTGGCAGAAAAAGGTCGAACTCAGCCGGCCGCTGCCGCCCTTGCCGCGGCCGGTCCAATTGCCGCTGGCGTTGAACTGATGCAGCCGGCAAAGACGTTCAGACCCGATCCGGTTTGCTCCACCCCGGCTTGGCCTGATCGCGCATGGGAGGTGGAGGCCGTGCTTGCCTGGCATGACGACGATGCCAAGGCGGCGATCCGCACGCTGCTCGACGACTGCAGGCATCTGCGCCGGCAACTGGCGCTGGCGGAAAGCGTGATGAGCCGCGGAATGGCCCGCGGCTGGACACCGCGATACGAACGCGACGCACTCTGAAACGTGCCTGCCCGTGATATCAGTGACGATATCGGTAATGGCGCCGAGGAAGCGCAGGAAGAGGGCGGCTGATCGAACCCGCAGAGAAGGCGGCGGGCATCCGAGGGTGTAGAATGTCCGCCGCGCCACCTTGGAACTGCAAGTTTGGTTCTGAGCTGGAAGACTCTAGTCGACCGGCGTCACACGCGTCCAAAAGGCATTGAACACCACCGAATCGAAGAAGGCCGAGGCACGGACGATACGGCCGTCGCGCATGTCGAGAAACCAGGCATAGGTGTTTGCGTAGGGCTCTCCGTCGCGGGCAATGCCGCGGGCATCGAAAAAGACGATCACAGTGTCGCCATCGACATATATGTTGCGGATCGCCGGCTTCAGCGGCGCCTTCATTCGGGCGTTGAACGGGCGGATCACCTCACGCAGGAATGCCTCGCGGCTGGGATAGGTCTTCGATGCCAGCGAATAGCCCTCGATTGTCCAGCGGGCGTCGTCGGCGAGGAGATCATAAGGACTGCCTGTACCGGCCGCCCAGGCTTCGAATCCAGCCTCGACGGCTGCCTTGTTGCGGCGTTCGGATTCAGTCAGAGACTGCGCTGCGGCGCGAGCTTCGAGCCCTCCCAGAGCAAGGATGGCGGCAGCGATGCCGAGGGTTGCGTTGAAGATGCGCCTGGCCCGGGATTGCGGGCGGCAAACTTTTGCCGTTGCAGTGTAGGACATGGTTTTCTCCAAAGGTAGATTAGTGGAGCGACACCCGCTAGCCGGGTGCCGCTTGGGCGCTCGCCGCCAGCAAACTGCTTAGATCTGGTTTTCCCAGGCTCTCAGCTGATGCTCCTTCAGCATGTCCTCGATGACCTTCGGAACGACGTTACGGAACCTGCCAGTGTCGGCCGGAACGACTTCGATCATCCGGTCGATCATCTCCTTCGGGTCCATCTTGCCTTCGGGCGTCGCGAAGAAATCGTCGAAACCCTTTCGCAGATCTGCGCGCTTGGTGAAGTTCTTGCTGTCATCCAGCCAGCGGAACGGATTGTCCGCCATCGTCTCGTTGTAGCCGGTGTAGTAGGCGCCCGGGTTGATCGTCTGGATCTTGATGCCATGAGGGGCGAGTTCCTGCTGCAGCGCTTCGGCGATCGATTCCAACGCGTGCTTGGTGGAGACATAGGTGCCCCAATTGGCCGGAGTGAAGAGGCCGCCCATCGATGACGTGAAGACCACCTTGCCCTTCCTGCCTTCGCGCACCCATCTCTGGACGACGCCCTGAGTCAGCACCAGCGGCAGGAAGACATTGACTTCGTAGTTCTTGCGCACAAGCTCGATCGGGATTTCCCAAACCGGGCCGGCTTCGCCCATGCCGGCATTGTTCCAAAGAACGTCAAAGTCCCAGCCCTGCGCCTGCTTGATGTCGTAGGGATCGGTGAGGTCGAGACGCTCGACACGAACGTTCTTGAGGCCAAGGGCGGCGACCTCCTCACGCAGTGGCGTAACCTGCGAGGAAACCTGCGTGGTCGCGATGATGCTGTGGCCGTTCCTGGCCATGCCGATGGCGGCACCCTTGCCGAAGCCGGAGCCTGCGCCAGTGATCAAAATGGTCTTGGTCATGAGACATTCCTTTCGATGGTTTCGGGTTGGTCGAAATCAAGTCTTGGCACAGCATCACGCGACGGCCGCAGCCGCTGCCTGCGCGATTTCGAGATCCTGTGGAACCGCTCCGCCGGAAACGCCAACGGCGCCGATCACCGTGCCGTCGCTGGCAAAGAGCGAGATGCCGCCGGCAAAGGGAGTTAGGCCGCCATTGGAGAGTTCGAGAGCATGGGCGGGAGCGCCGGGCTTGCAATATTCCCAAACGGCCTCGCTTGTCGTTTGAAACAATACGGCCGTTCGCGCTTTGCCTATGGCCAGGTCGATCGAGCCGAGCACTGCGCCGTCCATTCGGCTGAACGCCTTGAGATGCGCTCCGGCGTCCAAGACCGTGATATTGACCGGCACACCGATCTCATTAGCCCGCGCCTCACCTGCGGCGATGATCCTGCGAGCCTCGTCAATGGTAATCATCTCCTGTCTCCTCTTTTCGTTCGGGGGCTAGCGCTCCCCGCGCGATGAGACAGCTGTATAGGCGGAACCGGTCTGCAGTATTTTCAGCTCTTGCTGCGCTATGCGCAAATCTTGCGCTCCGGCTTGCCGGCGCGAACCGAGAACTATCTCCGATAGGCCGAACCCGCTAACCGGTGATGAGCGCGCGGTATTGACCGGGCGTCAAGCCGGTGATCTTGCGGAAGACCCGGGTGAAATTCGCCTGCGAGCCGAAGCCGGTATCGAGCGCGATCTCCACGAGCGAGGACCGTGCGAGCCGCAGCTTTTCCTTGGCCGCTTCGATCCGTCGCTCGGTGACGTAGCGATGCGGCGTCAGGCCGGTAGCCTTGCGGAACATGCGGGCAAAATGAAAAGGACTGAGGCAAGCCTCCGCGGCAAGGTCATCCAGCGAAATTTCCGCTGCGATGCGGGCTTCAATGAAATCGAAGACGCGTTGCAGCCTTTTTGGGTCGACATTCGGCGCCCGTGCGGCGGGTTGCCAATGAACGGATGAATAGGTGCCGAGCAGGTGCGCCGCCAGCGCTATCTGAAGGCCGTCGAGGAAGAGTCGGTCAGTAGGCTCGAGGCGTCTGTTCAACAAACCCCGAGAGAGCTGACCGATCTGCAGCACCGTAGGGTCGGGGACGCCTCCGGCATAGGCAAGCTGCACCTTGGCCGGGTCGATGTCGAAGTTTGAAAGCGCGCTCTCACCGACGAGTGACGCTGGTAAGAAGATGTGCAGGGACTCGGGCATGGTACCCAAGATTTCGACCCCGCTCTCATGGACACCCGCCGGACATATCCAAGCGACACCGGGGCGAGCGATCGCCTCCCGCCTGTGTCCATCACCAGTCCACCTGATCTTCGACTGACCCGAGAGCAGGACGGCTATTTCCGTGCATTCGAGTGTCAGGTCGACCTGCCAGCCCGGATCGAAATGCCTGAGTTCGACCTGCAGCGATGAGCAATCAACAAGCCCGCCCACTTGCTCGCTGGTCCGATACTTTCTGTCCCCTTGCGATTCTACGAAAGACATGTGGCATCCACGCCTTGAAGATAGATGTAAATTGGAATTGTTTAGTCCCGGCAAGCCGATTTCGCTGCCGACACGCTGTCATCGATCTGCAGTCATCTTTGATATATTGATGAATAACTTCCAGGGGCGCCGCGGTGCTGTCGGGCGCCTGAGTATTTCGATCAGTATTTTTGGCTAAATTTCAGGGGCGCGCAAGCCCCTTGGCATCAGGCGATACCGTACCCTTTATTGCGGCTCCGCCGCCGGCATGTCAGGCGTATCCGGCCCATGGATATGTTCGTTCGCCTTGCCGATCGCCTGCGCCAGCAAGACCACCAGATCGATCTCGTCGGCCTTGGATTCCATCCCGATCGGCAGGGCGGGCCGTTCCGTCGATGCAATCGAGGGGATTGGGATGCAGCCTTGCGCCGGCGTGTCCTCAATGGTTTGGTAGAGTCCTGCATTCGCAACACTTTCCGGTGATTCTCGATGTTCGATATTCTATTGCGCGGCCTGGCGATCGGCGCCGGCGCAACCATCCTCATGGACCTCTGGGCGATCGTGCTTACCAAGTTCTTCGGCCAGACGCCGCCCAACTGGGCGCCGGTCGGCCGCTGGTTCTGGCATCTTCGCCGCGGCAAGGTCTTTCATGACAACATCGCCGATGCCGCACCTTATGCCGGGGAATTGGCGCTCGGCTGGATCAGCCACTACGCCGTCGGCATTCTCTATGGCGTGATCTTCGCGATCATCATGGGGCAGGGTTGGTTGGCCGCACCGACATTTCTCCCCGCCTGGATCTTCGGCATCATCACCGTCGGAGCAGGGTGGTTCCTGCTGCAGCCCGGCCTCGGCCTCGGCTGGGCTGCTGCCAAACATCCGAAGCCGATGAAAGTCCGTTGCTTCAACCTGCTTGCGCATACGGTGTTTGCGCTGGGGCTATTTGGGACGGCGTTGATCATTCGCTGAGATTGGCAAAAACCCCTCCCCAACCCCTCCCCACAAGGGGGAGGGACTATACCGTGGCGTCCGGCGGCGACCGAAAGCAGAGGTCTTGCTGGCTGTTACCGTTCGAGGGATTGATACGATAGAGTTTATGTGAAGCGGTGCGGCATCTTAGCCCCTCCCTTGTGGGGAGGGGTTGGGGAGGGGTCTTTGGTTCGCCGGGAAAGGCACTATCTTACCGCGCCGCCCAGTTTGCACCGCGGCGGAAGATCGTCTTCATCTCGGGAACGTGGAATTCCTTGGCCTGGTGGCCGAGCGAGGAATAGAAGACGCGGCCCTTGCCGTATTTGCGCTTCCAGACGACGGGCATGACGACGCCGTCGATCCAGTAGGCGTGCTCGCCGGTGAACTTGGTCGTCGCCAGAACCTCGTTCGAGGGGTCGACATGCATGTAATATTGCTCCGACGTATAAGGAAAATCCGAAATCCCCTCCATTAGCGGATCGTCCGGCCGGGTGATGTTGACGGTATAGTCGATGATATTGCCGGGGTGCGCCACCCACTGGCCGCCGATGATGAACTGATAGTCGACGGAATCGCGGAAGGCGTCGCCCGCGCCGCCGTGATAGCCGGCGATGCCGACGCCGCTCTCGATCGCCGCGGCGAGATTCTTGACCTCCTCCTTCTCGATCTTCGACATCGTCATGATCGGCACGACGAGGCTGAGATCATGGACAGAAGGGTCGGCAAGCGCCTCGGTGCCATGTTCGAGATAGACCTTGAAGCCGTCCTCCTCGAGCATGGTCTTGATGATTTCGGCGCATTCCTGCGGCTCGTGGCCGCTCCAGCCGCCCCAGACGATCAGTGCTTCACGCATAGTCATTCCTCCTGAAATTATTTCGCCAGCCGTCCGTCGACGATGGAATCCGACAAGGGGGCAGGGCGCTCCGTCGCCGTGGTGATGGTGACCGTCCTGCCGGTTTCGGACGCGGTGTGGAAAGCTTCCATGACTTCGAGCACATGCAGCGCCAGATCGCCATTGGCGCGATGCGGCCGGTTGGAGCGGATCGCATGCGCCATGTCGGCGACGCCGAGCGAGCGGTAGTTGCCGTTGGCATAGAGTGCGGTGACCGGCTGGTCCTCGAAGGCGCCGCCCTTCTTCAGATATTCCACCGGGCCTTCGAATTTGTTCGGATCGGGAACGATCAACGTGCCCTCGGTGCCGTAGACCTCAAGCGGCACATGTTTGTGGCCGGCGACATCGAAGCTCATGGCGATCTGGACGACGGCACCGCCCGCAAAAGCCATCATGCCGGCGACATGGGTCGGCACATGCACGGGAATACGCTCGCCGTTGCGCGGTTCGCTGGTGATCAGACGTTCGGCGCGCGGCGTCGTCGCAAAGCCGGCCACTTGGGCGACCGGCCCGAGAAGATTGACGAGATCGGTGATGTAATAGGGCCCCATGTCGAGCATCGGCCCGCCGCCGACTTCGTAATAGAAGGCCGGATTCGGATGCCAGCGCTCATGGCCCGGGCACATGAAGATCGCCGAGCCGCCGACCGGCTGGCCGATGACGCCCTGGTCGATCAGCGACCGCGCCGTCTGATGGCCGCCGCCGAGGAAAGTGTCGGGCGCCGCACCGATGCGCAGATTGCGGGCTCGGGCGGCCTCGGCCAATTTTTTCCCTTCCGCGAAATTAATCCCAAGCGGCTTTTCCGAATAGGTATGTTTGCCGGCCTCGAGCGCCTGCAGCGCGACAGCGACATGGGCTTTCGGGATCGTCAGATTGACGATGATCTCGACCTCCGGATCGGCGAAAAGCTCTTCGACCGTCTTGGCGGGAACGTTGAATTCGGCGGCCCTTGCTTCCGCCAGTTCCCGGTTGAGATCGGCGACGCCGCGGATGTCGAGAATAGGAAAGGAGGCCATCGCTTTGAGATAGGCGCCCGAAATATTGCCGCATCCGATGATGCCGATACCGACTCTTTCCATGAATTCCTCCATCTATATTGATTGTGACGCCCGTCAGAGCGCCGGCCCGGTGGTGCTCCAGGGCGATTCGTAGAGTTCGTAGAGCGCCACCGCGGCGGCACCCTGCGCCCAGAAATCATCGCTCGAATCGTCGAAGACGAGTTCGCTCACCCCCTTCAGCGAGGGCGGAATGGCGAGCGCATAGGCATCGCGAAGGCTGTTCAGGAATGGCTCGCCGAGCGCCAGGCTCGAGCCGACAAGGATGACGCGGGGCGGCGCAAACAGCGTGACGATATTGGCGATGGTCAGTCCCACCGCTTCGCCGGCGCGGATGGCGGCGCCGATCAGCCGGTCGTCATCGGCCTTGATCAACGCCTGGGCATGGGTCATGCCGCGCCCGAGCCGGATCGCTTCGGCAAAACGCCCGTCGGCCTGCTGTTCGCCGAGGATGGCGGTTTCGCCGGCCTGGCTGAAGAGCCGCACCACGCCATTCGGCCCCATGCCGAGCACGAGGTCGCCGAGATTGTGGCTGAGACCGCCGGCGCCGCGAAACAGGCTGTTGCCGTGCAGCACGCCGAGACCCAGCGTCTGCTCCAATGAAATCAACACCATATCCTCGAGATCGCGCGCTTTGCCGAACCAGTGATGACCAAGGGTGATGGCATGCGCGTCGCTTTCGACAATGGTCGGCGTTGCGAGCCGCGTCGACATCTCGGCGGCGAAATCGACATTGGTGTCGCGGAAGATCGGGCTGCTTCTGATGTAACCGGTGCGGTGCTCGATGACGCCAGGAAAGCCGAGGCAGATGCTGTCGACATCTTCGAGCGACAGTCCGGCATCGACGACGCAGCGCCGCACGCCGTCCTCGACGAGATCGGCAATGACGCCGATCGGCTGCCGGTCGAGGCGGATCGGCAGAGCGAGCTTCGACAGCACGTCGCCGCGGAAATTGGTGACGACGAAGACCATCCGGTTGGCGGCGATCTTGCCGCCGACGACGCGGGCGGCATCGGGATTGAGCTCCAGCGCCACGCGCGGCCTGCCGCGCACCGCCTCGTTGCGGATATCGCCTTCGTGACGCGGCAGGATCAGCCCGTCGTCGAGCAGGGAGGCTGTGATGGCCGATACGGTTGTCGTTGAGAGTTCGGTCCTCTCGCTGATCTCGATGCGCGAGATCGGACCATGGCGCCGGATGGTATCGAGCACGTTCAAGCGGTTGATCGCGCGCATCAATTCTGGATCTGCGGTCTTCATGAAAAACTAGCCGGCATCGTTCGTTGGGCGGAAGCCAATATTTTTAACGGGTTACGAAATAAATAGCAGCCAATCCCGCAGGCCTGTCAAGCGCATTTGGTAAAAATAGCGGCAATTGGGTTGACATCCGGCAAAAGCTCCGGTGAATTAATCCGCATAGGGGAAAAATTGTGAGGATAGGTCCCCTGGGAGGAAAATCATGAATTTTATGCTGAAGAACGCCGCTTTCGGCGGCAGGCGCATCGTATCCATGGCGGCGGCGGCCGGCCTGTTGCTGGCGGGGGCGGGTGCCGCCTCGGCGACGACGGTGGTCAAGTGGCTGCATCTCGAGCTCGACCCGAAAAACGTCGCGGCTTGGGAGGACATCGCCAAGAAATACGAAGCCCAGCATCCCGACGTCGACATTCAGATGCAGTTTCTCGAAAACGAAGCCTTCAAGGCCAAGCTTCCGACATTGCTGCAATCCGACGACGTGCCGGATTTCTTTTTCAGCTGGGGCGGCGGCGTGTTGAAGCAGCAGTCCGAAACCGGCGCGTTGCAGGATGTGACGGCAGCCCTCGATGCCGACGGCGGCAAGCTGCGCAACGCCTATACGCCGGCGTCGGTCGACGGGCTTACCTTCGACGGCAAGACCTGGGCCATTCCCTACAAGGTCGGTCTCGTCAGCTTTTTCTATAACAAGGCGCTGTTTGCCAAGGCCGGCGTCAAGGCCGAGGACATCAAGACTTGGACGGATTTCCTCGCTGCAGTGAAGAAGATCAAGGCGGCCGGCATCGTGCCGATTGCCGGCGGCGGCGGTGAAAAATGGCCGATCCATTTCTACTGGAGCTATCTCGTCATGCGCGAGGGCGGCCAGAAGGTCTTCGAAGCCGCCAAGAACGGCGAGAGCGAAGGTTTTCTCGATCCCGCGATCATCAAGGCCGGTGACGATCTCGCCGAACTCGGCAAGCTCGAGCCTTTCCAGCCCGGTTATCTCGGCGCCACCTGGCCGCAGACGCTCGGCGTTTTCGGTGACGGCAAGGCGGCGATGATCCTCGGTTTTGAAGCGACCGAGGCCAATCAGCGCAAGAATGCCGGTGACGGCAAGGGCCTCGCACCCGACAATATCGGCCGTTTCGTCTTCCCGACGGTCGATGGCGGCGCCGGCAAGCCGACCGATACGCTCGGCGGCCTGAACGGCTGGGCCGTCACCAAGAAGGCCTCCAAGGAAGCGATCGATTTCCTCGCTTTCCTGACGAATGCGGAGAATGAGCGGGCGATGGCCAAGGCCGGCATGCTGCTTCCCGTTGCCGTCGGCGCCGATGACGGCGTCGTCAATCCGCTGCTTGCTGAATCCGCCAAACAGCTGGCCGGTTCGACCTGGCACCAGAACTTCTTCGACCAGGATCTCGGCGCTGCCGTCGGCCGTGTCGTCAACGACGTGTCGGTGGAAATCGTCTCCGGCCAGATGAATTCCAAGGACGGCGCCCAGATGATCCAGGACGCTTTCGAGCTGGAACAATAACCAGCGCCCGCAGAGCCTTCCCGGCGCTCCTGCCAAAACGGAGCGCCGGCATTGCTGCCGACGAACGAAAGCAGGATCCATGGCCAATATTTCAGTCCCCTCGATGACATCGGCTGCAAGGCCGGCCCGACGAGCCGCAAACCGGAAAAGCTCGGTCGCTCACGACCGGCTGGCCGTGCTGTTGCTCTTCCTGCCGCCGGCACTGCTGCTGTTCACGCTCTTCGTCATCATGCCGATGGGCGAGGCGGCCTGGTACAGCCTCTATAAATGGAACGGCTACGGCACGCCGACCGAGTTCATCGCCCTACGCAATTTCCAGGTCTTGTTCCGCAACGCGGCGTTTACCCAGGCGTTGGTCAATAACGGCCTGATCATCGTCATCTCGATCTGCATCCAGGTGCCGCTCGCCATCTGGCTTGCCACGATGCTCGCCCACCGCATTCCCGGCGTCGTCGGCTATCGCCTGATCTTCTTCCTGCCCTATGTGCTGGCAGATGTCGCCGCAGGCCTCATCTGGCGCTTCGTCTATGACGGCGATTACGGCCTGTTTGCCGCCATTTCCAACTTCTTCGGCTTCGCCAATCCTTATGTGCTCGCCGACAAGGACGTGGCGATCTACGCCGTGCTCGGCGTCGTCGTCTGGAAATATTTCGGCTTTCACATGATGCTGTTCATCGCCGGCCTGCAATCGGTCGACAAGAGCGTGCTGGAAGCGGCCGAAATCGACGGCGCCACCGGCTGGCAGAAATTCCGTTACGTCACCCTGCCGCTGCTCGGCTCGACCTTGCGCCTGTCGATCTTCTTTGCCGTCGTCGGCTCGCTGCAGCTCTTCGACATGATCATGCCGCTGACCGGCGGCGGACCGTCCAACTCCACCCAGACGATGGTCACCTTTCTCTACACCTATGGCGTCATGCGCATGCAGGTCGGCTTGGGTAGCGCCGTCGGCGTCGTGCTCTTCATCATCTGCGTGACGCTCGCCTTCGGTTACAAAAGGATCTTCATGCGCCATGACTGATATGAGCTCTTCCATCCGCATGCGCACGTCGACCCGCATCTATCTCTATGTGTCGCTGACCCTGATTGCCGCCATCGTACTGATCCCGCTGCTGACGACGGCGCTCGGCGGCTTCAAGACGCTGGGCGATTTGCGCACCAACCCCTTCGGCCTGCCGACGGAATGGCAGTGGACGAATTACACCGATATCCTCTTCGGCGAGCGTTACTGGCTGCAGATCGGCAATTCGCTTGTCATCGCAGCACTCACCGTGCTGCTGACGCTGATCGTCTCGTCGATGGCGGCCTTCGCCTTTGCCCATGTCCGTTTCTTCGGCTCGTCCTTCCTGCTCAATTATTTTCTGCTCGGCCTGATGTTTCCGGCGGCAACCGCGATCCTGCCGCTCTTCATCCGCATTCGCGATCTCGGCTTGCTGAACACCTATTGGGGCGTGGTGCTGCCGCAGGTGGCCTTCGGCCTCGGCATGAGCATCCTCTTGTTCCGGAATTATTTCCGCAATCTGCCGGAGGAGTTGTTTCAGGCGGCCTTCGTCGATGGTTGCGGTTATCTCAGGTTCTTCTGGCATATCTCGCTGCCGCTTTCCCGGCCGATCGTCGCCACCGTCAGCATCATCTCCTTCGTCGGCAGCTGGAACAGCTACATCCTGCCGCTGATCATGCTGAACTCGGAATCGAAATATCCCTGGCCGCTCGGCATCATGGTCTATCGCGGCGAATACGGCACGGAGTGGCAGCTGGTGCTGGCCTTCATCACCCTCACCATCCTGCCGACAATCATCGTCTTTTTCGTCGCCCAGCGGCACATCATCGCCGGCCTGACCGCCGGCGCCGTCAAGTCCTGAGCCGAACCATTGGAGTTGCAATCATGGCATCCGTTTCACTGCACGATGTAAGCAAGGCCTATGGCGCCGTCGACGTCATCCACGGCATTTCGCTCCATATCGAGGATGGCGAATTCGTCGCCCTCGTTGGCCCGTCCGGCTGCGGAAAATCGACGCTGCTGCGGATGATCGCCGGCCTGGAGGAGATCACCGACGGTGAGATCGCCATCGGTGGCAATATCGTCAACGCCATGACGCCGCGCGAGCGCAACATCGCCATGGTTTTCCAGTCCTACGCGCTCTATCCGCATATGACGGTCGCCGAAAACATGGGCTTCAACTTGAAGCTCGCCGGCGTTGTGAAACCCCAGATCGAGGCCCGCGTTGCCGAGGCCGCCCGTATGCTCGATCTTGCCGAGCTGCTCGACCGCAAGCCGGCCCAGCTTTCCGGCGGCCAGCGCCAGCGTGTCGCCATGGGCCGCGCCGTCGTCCGCAACCCGGCCGTTTTCCTGTTCGACGAGCCGCTCTCCAACCTCGATGCGAAGCTGCGGGTGCAGATGCGCTCGGAGATCAAGACGCTGCACCAGAAGGTGAAGACGACGTCGATCTATGTCACCCACGACCAGATCGAGGCGATGACGCTCGCCGACCGCATCGTCGTGCTCAATCAGGGCAGGGTGGAGCAGTCGGGCACGCCGCTCGAACTTTACAAGAAGCCGGCCAACCTCTTCGTCGCCGCCTTCATCGGCTCGCCGGCGATGAACATGCTCGACGGCACCGTGGAGGGTCAAAACGGCGCGCCCGCCGCCCGCCTCGAAGACGGCACGACAATCCGCATTGCCCCCGACCGCCGGGTCAGACCCGGCCAGGCCATCACCATCGGCCTGCGCCCCGAACATCTCGTTCCCGGCATATCGGCCGGCACACCGCTCGCCGGCCGAACCATGCTGGTGGAACCCACAGGCGCCCAGACCCATGTGGTCTTCGATCTCGCCGGCCAGCAGGTCACGGCAATCGTCGACGGCGAATATCCCGCCCGCTACGGCGCCGTCTTCGAGGCAAGCATCGCCAGCGACCAGGTGCATGTCTTCGACCGCGGCAGCGGGGTGGCGCTGTAGGCGCGGATTAGTCTGCGGGGATCGGAGAGGGTGCGGCAATTCCTCTTCTCCTCTCGGGGAGAAGGTACCGGCAGGCGGATGAGGGGGCGGAACGGCACCCCCTCACGCAAATTCGATTCCGGCACGCCGACGGAAATGTTGGGCCCAGCACCCCGCGCATGGTCGAGATGAGCCGGAGGAGAGACCGGCATCGCCGGCCCCCTCATCCGCCCTACGGGCACCTTCTCCCCGAGGGAAGAAGAGGGAATCGAGAGGGCGCGGCAGATACTCCTGCCGTCCCTCCGTCGGCGATTACTCCGCCGCAATCCGCGAGACGCCGTTGGCCTGCACGATCTTCTCCAGCAGCGCCAGTTCCTCCTGGGTCAGATCCGTCAAGGGCGGGCGAACCGGGCCGGGATTCTGGCCGAGGACGCGAAGCCCCGCCTTGATGATTGAGACGGCATAGCCCTTCTTGCGGTTGCGCAGGGCGACGAAGGGGAAGAAGAAGCTCTTGAGGATCTCGTCGACCGTCGCCTGGTCGCCGGTGCGCAAGGCGCCGTAAAAGCGCTGGGCGAGGGCGGGGACGAAGTTGAAGACGGCGGAGGAATAGGTGGTCACGCCGGCGGCGAAATAGGCTTGCGCATAAACCTCATGGGTCGGCATGCCGCCGACATAGACCAGGCGGTCGCCAAGCAGGGTGGTGATCTCGATGACCTTGTCGACATCGCCGACGCCGTCCTTGAAGCCGATCAGGTTCGGGCATTCCTCGGCAAGCCGGGCGATGCTGTCGGCTGTCAGGATGGCGTTGTCGCGGTTATAGACGATGACGCCGATGCCGACCGATTGGCAGACCGCCTTGACATGGGCGATCAGGCCGGCCTGTTCGGCAAACATCAGATAGGGCGGCAGCAGCAGCAGCCCGTCGGCCCCGGCCTTCTCGGCCGCCTGCGCAATCTCGATGGCAAGCGACGTGCCGTAGCCGGTTCCCGAGATGATCGGCGTATTGCCGGCCGATGCCTTGGCGGCTCGGACGACCTGCGGAATCTCGCTCGGATTGAGCGAGAAGAACTCGCCAGTGCCGCCGGCCGCAAACAAAGCGGCGGCGTCATAACCGGCAAGCCACTCGACATGGCGGCGGTACTTCGCCTCGTCGAATTTCAGCTGGTCGTCGAAATGGGTGACGGGAAACGAGAGCAGACCACTGCCGACGGCCTTCTTCAATTCAGTCGGGTTCATCATCAAGTCCTATTCCTTACGTGTTGAAAATTGGCCGCCTCAGGCGCTCTCGAGCACTTGCAGAAGTGCAGCGATATAGCCGTAGCAAAAGGCGAATGCGGTGGCGGAAGGATCCTTGCCACTGACGGTCGGCACATGGTCGGGCATCAGCATGTATTTGAAGCCGACTTCCTTGTAGATCCTTGCCGAGCGAACCATGTCCATGTCGCCTTCGTCGGGGAAAGTCTCCATGAAGGAAAGCTTGCCGCCGCGAATATTGCGGAAGTGGACGTTGAAGATCTTGTTGCGCTGACCAAACCAGCGAATGACGTCGTCGATCTCCTCGCCAGGATTTTCGAGCATCTCGCCGATCGATCCCTGGCAGAAATTCAGGCCGTGATAGGGATTTTCGCGCATCAGCACGAACTTCTTCAGACCTTCCACCGTGCCGAGCACGCGGGTGACGCCGCGATAGCCGGGCGGCGTATAGGGATCGTGCGGGTGGCAGGCGAGCCGGACGCGATTGCTTTCGGCGACCGGCACGACCCGTTCGAGGAAATAATCGATCCGTTCCCAGTTGTCGTCCTCGGAGAGTACGCCGGCAAGACCGGGTGCGGCCTGCTGGTCGGTCTTTTCCCAGCGGAAGCTGGCATTCATCGAGCCGCCGCGTCCCGGTTCATCCGGCGTGCGGGGAATGCCGATCAGGTTGAGATTATATTTCACCGCCGGAATGCCGGCCTTTTCGACATTCTCGATCATCGTGCAGACGGCGTCGATCTGCCGGTCGCGCTCTGGGCCGGCGAGCAGAATATCGGGATAAGACGCCTTCTCGATTGGCTGCGAGGGCAGGGGCAGCTGGATCATGTCGAGGATCAGGCCGAAGCTTTCGACCTTGTCGCGGTGACGCTCGATGTCGGCAAGCGTCCAGCTGCTCGGCTTGCCCGGCGGATCGGCGCTGATATGCTTCACGCCCAATTGCGCGAAGATCCGATAGTCGTCATCGTCGCGCGCCGCCACCTGTGTTCCCAGATACATCAGAGACCTCTCAAAATTCAACAATGTCATATGACATAATATGAATTTCGGAGGGTGTCGAGCCCTATTGCTGCTCCGCGAGCATCCGATAGCGCCTTTGGCTCGCCATCAGATGGGCGCGCATCGCCTGGCGGGCACGGTCCGGATCCTGATCGGCGATCGCCGAGAGGATCTCGACATGTTCGGCATAGACCTTTTGCAGATAATCGCGGTCGTTGGCTTCGGGAAGCGTCGGGAATTGGCCGCGGGGGATGGCGCGGGGGCCGAAATGGCGCAGCACGTCGACATAAAATCGGTTGTTGGTGGCCGCGGCGATCGCCATGTGGAAAGCATAATCTGCCTCGACGGTATGCTGCCCGCTCTCGATCAGCTGCGCCATTTTGCGGTTGGCCTCGCGGATCGCGGCCTCCTGCTCGGCGGTGCGGCGATAGGCGGCAATTGCCGCCGCTTCGCCCTCTGTCGCCATGCGAAACTCCAGCAATTCAAGGGTTTCCGGAATGCTTTTGATTTCCACCGGCGTCAACGACATCGCCGAATGAACCTTCGGATCCGCGACGAAAACACCTTTGCCTTGGATCGGCCTGACGAAACCCGCAGCCCTCAGATCGGCGATCGCCTCGCGCACCACGGTGCGGCTGACGCCGAAGGTCGATTCGAGCTGCGGCTCGGTCGGCAGCTGGTCGCCGACGCGCAATTTCCCTGTCTCGATTTGTGCCCGCAGCTGATCGATGACCTGCTGCGCCAGTCTTTGCCGCCCGCGGCCGAGTGTCGTCATTGCTTATTCCCCAGTTCCTTCGCCTCAAGTCTTCCGCACGGCTCTTGCAAATCATTTTGGACTTCGCTAATCATAATACGACATACGGACGACATAATATGTCTCTTATAGTAATCCAGGGAGGAGTGACAATGAAACATTTTTCTAAAAGCCTGTTCGTCGGCGCCGTCATCGGCTCGCTGACGATCGCTGCGCCGCTCTCGCACGCCGCCACGCCGAGGGATCAGCTGGTGATCGGCACATCGCTGGCCCAGGTCCTGTCGCTCGATCCGCATCAGGCGACCGAGGGCAAGGCGGTTGAGATCATGTCCAATCTCTACGACCGGCTGGTCAACAGCACGCCGGATGGCAAGATCGCGCCGCAGCTGGCCGAAAGCTGGAAGGTCGATGACAAGGGCATCACCTTCACCCTGCGTCAGGCCAATTTCGCCTCCGGCAATCCGGTGACCTCGAAGGATGTCGTCTATTCGCTGGGACGGCTTTTGAAGCTCGACCAGGCGGCCGCCGCCAACCTCAAGCGCATCGGCTACGACAAGACCAATGTCGACAAGCTCGTAACGGCCGTCGACGACAAGACCGTGCGCATCGATTTTTCCGGCCAAGTGACGGCCGAAATGCTGCTCTATCGCTTGACGACCTCGACCACCAGCGTTGTCGACAGCGTCGAGGTTGAGAAGCACGTCACCGACAATGATTACGGCAATGCCTGGATGCGCACGCATTCGGCCGGCTCAGGTCCGTTCACCCTCAATCGCTGGTCGCCGAACGAACTCGTCATCCTCGATGCCAACAAGGATTACGTCACCGGCGCACCGAAGATGAAGCGCGTTATCGTCCGGCATGTTCCCGAAAGCCAGGTCGAGCGGCTGATGCTCGAGCGCGGCGACATCGATATCGCCAGCGCGCTGACCGCAGCCGATCTCGCGACCTTCAAGGACAAAAAGGGCTTTACCATCCAGCGCATCCCAACAGGCGGCTTCTACGTGCTGTCGATGAATGCCGGCAACCAGTACCTCTCCAACCCGAAGGTCCGCGAGGCGATCGCCTACGGCATCGATTACAAGGGCATCGAGAAGACGATCATGGGTCCTTATGGGCGCGCGAGAACCGTTCCCGTGCCGGAAAATTTCGAATATGCGATCCCGAGCCCCGATTGGCATCTCGACGTCGAGAAGTCCAAGCAGCTGCTGACTGAGGCAGGCTACAAGGACGGCTTCTCGCTGACGCTGAAGACCATCGCGCAGACGCCGCGCATCGATCTGGCGACCGCCATCCAGGCATCGCTCGCCCAGGTCGGCATCAAGGTCGACATCCAGCAGGGCAACGGCTCGGAAATCATCGCTGCCCACCGCGCCCGGGATTTCGATCTGCTGATCCCGCAGACCAGCGCCTATATGCCGAATGTGCTCGGCTCGATGGAGCAGTTCTCGTCCAATCCCGACAATTCGAAGGAAGCCAACAATGCCGGCAACTTCGTCTGGCGTTCGGCCTGGGACATTCCCGAACTCACGGCTTTGACGGCCAAGGCTTCGATGGAGCCGGATCCGAAGAAGCGCGGCGAGCTTTATGGTCAGATGCAGAAGATGTTCGTCGAACAGAAGCCGGCGGTTCTGCCGATGTTCGAGCGCTTCGAGCCGATCGTCCTGTCGAGCAAGGTTGAGGGTTATATCGGTCATCCGACGCAGCTGACGCGCCTCGAGAACGTCACGAAGTCTGAAACCCAGTAATACTCCCGAGGCAGCCGATCATGAAGGAACTCTCTGTAGCCGAATTTGGCCGACGCCTGGCGCATCTGCTGGTCAGCCTGTTCATCCTCTTGTGTGTGACCTTCGTGATCGGCCGCGTCCTGCCCACGGATCCCGTCGGCGCCATCGTCGGCGAACTCGCCGATCCCGCCGCCTATGCGGCGATGCGGACGCGCCTGGGGCTGGATCTGCCAATCTATCAGCAGTTCTTCCTCTATCTGAACGGGCTCGCCCATGGTGATTTCGGCACGGCTGTGCTCACCGGCAATCCCGTTTCTTCGGACCTCGCACAGGCCTTTCCCGCGACATTCGAACTGGCGACGCTCGCGGTGATCATTTCGACCTTCGTCGGCGTGCCGCTCGGCCTGGTCGCGGCGCTGTTTCGCGACAGCCCGATCGACAAGATCGCCCGGGTTGTCGCCCTCGTCGGCCATTCGATCCCGGTGTTCTGGTTCGGCATCGTCGGACTCGTCATCTTCTATGCCGGCCTGAACTGGGTCGGCGGGCCGGGCAGGGTCGATGTCTTCTACGAAGGGCTTGTCACGCCGCAGACCGGCCTGCTGCTGGTCGACAGCCTGCTGCAGGGCGAGACGGAAATCTTCTGGAACGCGCTCGGTCACATCATCCTGCCGGCCTTCATCCTGGCTTATGCCGCCATGGCCTACATCACCCGCATGACCCGCAGCTTCACGCTGGAGCAGCTGAGCCAGGATTATGTCATCGCCGCCCGCGCCAAGGGTGTGAGCCCGACCGGCACGGTGCTGCGCCATGTCCTGCCGAATATCGCGGTGCAGCTGATCACCATCCTCGCCATTTCCTATGGCGGGCTGCTCGAAGGTGCCGTCGTCACCGAGATCGTCTTCTCCTGGCCGGGCATCGGCCAATATATGACGAACGCGCTGATGATCGGCGATATGAACGCCATCGTCGCAGCCACCATCATCGTGGGATTCATCTTCATGTTTTTGAACTTCCTGGCCGACGTCGCCTACGCCGTGCTCGATCCGCGCATGCGGGAGGCAACCCGATGAGCGACGCCGTCCACAGCGAGATCCAGATCCGTCCGCCGAGCATGCCGAGCCGCGTTGCCGCCTCGTTCGGCCGCGCCGGCCGCAAATTGGCCGATGAGCCGCTCGGTCTTGCCGGCTTCGTCATTCTCGGCCTGCTCTGCATCGTCGCGATTTTCGCGCCGCTTCTGGCGCCCTACGATCCCGCCATCCAGTCGCTCGGCGATGCCTTGCAGCCCCCCAGCCTCGCGCATCTGGCCGGCACCGACGAATTCGGCCGCGATATTCTGAGCCGGCTGATCTTCGGCACGCGCATCACGATCCAGACGGTGCTGTCGGTGTCCTTGATCGTCGGCCCGATCGGCCTGCTGATCGGCATCGTCGCCGGTTTCTTCGGCGGCAACACCGATGCCTTTCTGATGCGCGCCACCGATATCGTGCTCTCCTTTCCGTCGCTGATCCTGGCGCTCGCCTTTGCCGCCGCCCTCGGCGCCGGCCTCGGCACGGCGATCATCGCCATCTCGCTCACCGCCTGGCCGCCGATCGCCCGGCTTGCCCGCGCCGAGGCCCTTGTCGTCAGAAACGCTGATTATGTGGTCGCCGCCCGCCTGTATGGCGCCTCGGCGATGCGCATCCTGCTTCTCTATATCGCGCCGATGTGCATTCCATCGGTCGTCGTTCGCCTGACCCTCAATATGGCGGGCATCATCCTGACAGCGGCCTCGCTCGGCTTTCTCGGCCTCGGTGCCCAGCCGCCGGCGCCCGAATGGGGCGCGATGATCTCCAACGGCCGCAAGTTCATGCTCGATTACTGGTGGGTCGCGGTCATGCCGGGCATCGCCATCCTGCTGACCAGCCTTGCCTTCAACATCGCCGGAGATGCTCTGCGCGACATTCTGGATCCCCGCCATGCAAGGTCGTGAAATGAATGATCGTGATCTTCACCCCGTTCTATCGGTCAAGGACCTGAGCGTCCGCTTCGGACGGGGCGCCGTGCCCGCCGTCTCCAATGTCAGTTTCGACGTCGGACGCGAACGCGTCGGCATCGTCGGCGAATCCGGTTCCGGCAAGTCAACGACGGGGCGCGCCGTCATGCGCCTGCTGCCGCCGGCCGCGGTGGTCGCCGCTGAGCGCCTCGATCTTGCCGGCAGTTCGCTGCTTGCCAAGACCGAACGTCAGATGGGTGCGCTCCGCGGCAAGGACATCGCGCTGATCATGCAGGATCCGCGTTATTCCCTGAACCCGGTCTTGTCGATCGGCAAGCAGATTGCCGAAGCCGCCCGTCTTCATCTCGGCCTTCGCGGCAACCGGGCGCAGGATGCCGTCCGCGCCATGCTCGAGCGCGTGCGCATCACCGATCCCGACCGGGTCATGGCGCTTTACCCCCATCAGATCTCCGGCGGCATGGGCCAGCGCGTGATGATCGCCATGATGCTGCTGGCGCGGCCGAAGCTTGTCATCGCCGACGAGCCGACCTCGGCGCTCGATGTCAGCGTGCGAAAGGATGTGCTGCTGCTGCTCGATGAGCTGGTGCGCGAGAACAATTCCGGCCTGCTTTTGATTAGCCACGATATCCGCATGGTCGCGGCCTTCTGCGAGCGCATCATCGTCATGTATGCCGGACGCATCGTCGAGACGCTGACCAGTCTCGAAGAGGCACGCCATCCCTATACACGCGGGCTGATATCGGCGCTGCCCGACCCGAAGAACCCCGTCCGCCGACTCGCTGTTCTCGACCGGGCGAAACTCGATCTGGAGGCGGCGCAATGATCAATGTGCGTGATCTCGATGTCGTTTTCTCCTCCGGCAAGAACAGCAACCATGTCGTCAGGGGCATCAGCTTTCAGGTCAGCCCGGGCGAGACGCTCGGCATCGTCGGCGAATCCGGCTGCGGCAAATCGACGGTGCTGCGCTGCCTCGCGGGCATGGAGGCCGGTTGGACCGGTCAGATCGAGCTTGGCGGCAAACCGATCGGCAAGAAGCGCTCCCGCGAGGAACTGACGTCGGCCCAGATGGTGTTTCAGGATCCTTACGGCTCGCTGCATCCCCGTCATCGCATCGGCACCGCGCTTGCCGAGCCGCTGCGCGCCATGCGCCATTCCGATATCTGGTCGAAGGTCGAAAGGGCCCTGATCCAGGTGGGACTGCCGGCAAGCTTCGCAAACCGGTTTCCACATGAGCTTTCCGGCGGCCAGCGGCAGCGCGTGGCGATCGCCCGGGCGCTGATCCTGTCACCGCCCATCCTGCTGCTGGACGAGCCGACATCGGCGCTCGACGTCTCCGTTCAGGCCGAAATCCTCAACCTGCTTGCCGATCAGCGCGAGGAAAAGGGACTGACCTATTTGCTCGTCAGCCACGATCTCGCGGTCATCGCCCATATGTGCGACCGGGTGCTGATCATGAAGAACGGCGGCTTCGTCGATGAACTCACCAAGGCGGATCTGCAGGCCGGCACCACCCATGATGCCTATGCGCGCGAGCTGTTCGAGGCGAGCTTCATCGAAGCCTGACGGGATCCGAACCGCTGCGTAAGGCAAAACGTCAGGCCGGTTTGCAATAATTTGCGAAAGCGTCGAGGAACCGGCGCATCTCCTCCTGAGGCCGAGGCGCGGAAAGCTGCGCTGCAACCTCATCAGGTAATAGTTTCATCAGAGGAAGCCGGAGGAAGAGCTCCTCGTTGAATCGCTCACTGAGCGTGGCGAGAATGACGCGAAGCTGGGCCAGCATGTCATCGCCTCTGTGCGACGCATGCACGAGCACGATCGGCTTGCCGATCACCTCGTTGCGGGAGACGAGCCAGTCGATGGCATTCTTCAGGCCGCCCGGGATTGATCGGATATATTCGGGGCTCGCCAGGATCAGGCCATCCGCATCCGCGATCGCCTGAGCAAGAGCCGACACGGCAGGCGGCGGTTCCAGCTCCAGGTCGGGCGAAAATACCGGTAGTTCACCCACACGGTCATAGACCGAAAGCCCATGCGTCCGGCCGGCAGCTGCTTGCAGAGCATGGAGGAGGGCGGTGTTTGTCGAGGCTCGACGGGCGCTTCCGGATATTGCCAGGAATTTCATGACGGCAGCCCAGCCTCCTGGGAGCGGCTGACGGCTGCGACACTGCTCCTTTCGACGAGATGGCAGGCGAGCTCGACGCGCCGGCGCGGTGCGGCAAGGCCGAGCATCATGTCGCGCAACAGATCGAGCGCGGTGGCGCCGAGTTCGCGCATCGGGATATGCACGCTCGACAGCGGCGGATTGAGAAAGGCCGATTGCGGCAGGTCGTCGATGCCCATGACGGAAATGTCCTGTGGTACCGCATATCCCATCGCCTGCAATCCACGCATGGCGCCGTTGGCAAGGCTGTCGCCCGCCGTCAGGATGGCGGTGAAGGTGAGACCTTGGTCGCGAACGAGGCGGGTGATGGCTTCGGCGCCCAGTTCCGGCAGCCAGTCGTCGACCTCGAGCACCAGCTCGGCACCGGCCTTCAGCCCGTGATGCAGCAGGGCATCGCGCCAGCCCTCCAGACGCCGCTCGATCGTCCGCCGGCCCGGCCGCAGCATGAAAAGGATCTGCCGATGCCCGGCCTTGATCAGCCGCTCGGCAGCGATGAAGGCGGCCGAGCGGTTGCAGGGCGTCACACTTGAAAGCCGCATATAGGGATCGTCGGTATTCACCAGCACGACCGGTTTCCCCAAGCCCGCGGCCGCCGCCAGCATATCCTCCTCGTCGACGGTCAGGATCAGCATGCCGCCAAAGCTCGGATCGTCGCGCATCTCGGCAATGACGCGGGCTTCGTCTGCCTTGTCGGCGACCGGGCGCATCGCCATCTCGATGCCGAGCGCGGCCGCGCGCGCATTCAGGCCTTCGAGGACGTAGAGGGTGAACTGATTGCGGACATAATCGATCATCGCCGCGCCAGAGGCGACGAGCATCACCTTCTTGCCGGCGACACTCGCCGGCAAGGCGTAGCTGACGGCACTGGCCGTTTCCAGCACCAGTTTGCGGATTTCGGGCCTGACGCCCTTTTCACCCGCGAGCGCCCGCGACACGGTGCTGATCGATACGCCGCACCGGGCGGCGATGTCGTCGAGGCGCGTGCGCCTGCCTTTCTTTTGATCCGGGGCCATGTCGTTTTCCTCCCGCTCCTTTATGCAAAAATCTTTCAGATTGCGCAAATGGAATGCCTATGCACAATTGCCATTGAGGAGTCCGCGACAAGCGGCAAAGCAGGGAGGCTTTGAAGATGCGGCTTGACCGCCATCCATGCGTCGGGGTTTTCTCGGAAATCCCAAGGCCGGAGCCGATTTCAGATGGCCGCTGAGCAGCAAGCCCATCTCCGCCGCGATACCGCAAAGAATAGCCCGATCGTCTATTGGCAGCTCGGCCATCTCTCGCAGGCGCGCTACGATGTCGCCGACCGTCCGATGGAAGGCAGGATGGATCCGTTTTTCTTCGTTACCAAGACGAAGAATTTCATTCCGCATGAATATCCCTGCCGCACCGAATTCAAGGCTACTTTCGCGGGCCGGCGGCCGCAACCGGCAGCCGAATTCGAGGCCATCCGCTGGTGGCTCCCCTTTGCCTCGCCGCGTGTCGATCTCTCCGGCTTCTGGTTTCGCCCGACACGCATCGGCTGCTGGGCGCGCACGTTCCTCGATGCCCGCACGGCCGGGCCAGCCACGCTTCGCCTATCGACCTGCGGCGGCGCCATCCTCTTCGTCAATGGCAGCGAGCAGGGCTTCATGGCGCCTTACGAGCGCAACCTCGAAGCCCAGGTGACCTTCGAGGTCGAGCTGACGGCCGGCCTCAACGAGATCCGCATCTATTTCGACGATCTGTCCGAGCGCGACGCCCGCTTCTATTTCGAGCTGGACTATCTCGACGGGCCGGAAGTCGAAACATCACTTCCCGTTCCGATCGCCGCCGATGAGGCGGACGGGCTGGAGGCGATCCTCGAAGGCATGCGCTTCGATCGCACCGCCTATCTCGGCGAGGCCGTGACGATCCTGTTTCCCGCGCCGCTGCCGGTGGCGCTGAGCTGCCATGTCGAGATCGAAGGCGACTTCATGTCGGTCGAGCGCTTCGACTATGATTTCGCGCTGGCGAAAGGCGCAACCAAGCTGGAACTCGGTACTTCGGCGCGCATGCCCGCCGATTTCCGCCATTTCCGCATCACCTTCAAAACCGGTACGCTGTCCGTCGCCCGCACCCTCGGCGTCGAGATCTGTCATCCCCAACGCCAGGGGCAAGCACCGGCTGCGCTGGAAGATCGCATCGGCGAGGCGCTGGCCGAGGTCGCCGCCCATTCCGAGCCCGATACCGTCTGCGCTTTCGCCCGTCTGGCGCTAGGGCAAAGCGGCGAGGAGACCGAGGCGATGATTTCGGCCATGCTGCCGGTCATCGAGGATTGTCATGACTGCGCCGATTTCGTGCTGGTGCCGCTGCTCTTCGCCTATACGCGCTGGAGCGATCATCTGTCACCGGAACTGTGCGCCAGGATCGAGCAGGCGGTTCTCCGCTACCGCTATTGGATGGACGAGCCGGGCAACGACGTTCAGTGGTATTTTTCGGAAAACCACGCGCTGCTCTTCCACACCGCCGCCTATCTCGGCGGCAGGCTGTTCCCCGATGCCGTTTTCGTCCGTTCAGGCCGCACCGGCGCCGAGCAGATGAAGGTCGGCGAGGAGCGGGTTCGCGCCTGGCTCGATCATTTCGAGCGCTGGGAAATGGCCGAGTGGAATTCCGTTCCCTACTTCCCGATCGACCTGAAGGGCCTGACGGCGCTCGCCGCCTGTGCGCCGGATGAGACGATCCGCGCCCGCGCCAATGCCAGCATCGTCCGCCTGATGGAGATCGTCGCCCGCTCCGCCCATCACGGCATGCTGACCGGCAGCCAGGGCCGCTCCTATGAACATACGCTGCGTCCCGGCCGCTCGGTCGAGCTGTCGGCCATCGCCCGGCTGCTCTGGGGCCGTGGCTGGTACGGCCGGCGTGTCCACGCGCTGCCGCAGCTTGCCGTCTGCATCCGCGATCATGGCCTGCATTTCCCGAAGGCGCTTGCTGAAATCGCCGCGCACCGTTCCGACGACGCGCAGGAATGGACCTTTTCCCAGGGCGAGAACCGGTTCGCCGCCCTCTATCACTACAAGACGCGCGACACCGCGCTCGGCACCATCGCCCATTATCGCCCCGGCGCCTGGGGCTACCAGGAGACGGTGCTGCACCTGCGCTTGGGTGAGCGGCCGGAAGCGCAGATCTGGATCAATCATCCCGGCGAAACCATCCAGTTCGGTTACGGTCGGCCGAGCTTCTGGGGCGGCTGCGGAACGTTGCCGCGCGTGCATCAATATCGCGATCTGGCCATTCTCGATTTCAACATCCATGAGGGGCAGCCGGATTTCACTCATGCCTGGTTCCCGCTGGAGGCCTTCGACGAGACGGCGGTCGACGGCAATCTGGCGCTCGCCCGCTCCGGCGGCGGCCTCGCCATGCTGATCGGCAACGGACCGCTGGAGCCGGTAAAGCACGGCCCGACCACGGATGTCGAGCTGCGGCTCTCCGGCCGCCAGGGCCGCTGGATCGTCCGCCTCTCCGATCTCGGTCGTGAGGGCGGCCTGGATGGGATGCGGGGTCGTTTCGCCGCGATCTCGGCCCGGCGGGACGGCGAGGGCGGATTGATCGTCATCGATCCGGATTACGGCGAGGTCGTCTTCGAGGAGGACGGCACCGTGCGTGCCGAAGGCCGCATTCTTCGTCCGTCGGACTGGTCGGTCAGGGGAGACGCGGTACATCTTAAGATACCGGGCAGGCAGCCTCGGCGAGCGGCCTCGTAGACGACATGTCCGGCAGGTGGAGGACCCAGCCGGGCGCGGGAATTCATCGGTCAAGAGGAGGAGAAAATGACTAGAATGAAATCGATCGGTGCGGCTTTTGCTGCGGTTCTCTTGAGTTCCGTCGCCGCCAATGCCGGCGACGTGCGCATCATGTGGTATTCCGACGGCGGCGAGGGCGCGGTCATCAAGGACCTGCTGTCACGTTTCTCCAAGGCCAATCCCGACGTCAACGTCATCCTCGACGAAGTCTCCTACGACGTCGTCAAGGAGCAGCTGCCGGTGCAGCTCGAAGCCGGCAAGGGGCCTGACATTGCCCGCGTCACCAATCTGAAGGCGCAGGCGCAGCACTGGCTCGATCTTCGCCCGCTGCTGGCCGATGCGAAATATTGGGACGACAATTTCGGCGCCCAAGCCGACTGGATGCGCCCCGACGGTTCGAATGCCATCACCGGCTTCATGACCCAGCTGACGCTGACCGGCGGCTTCGTTAACAAGACGCTTTTCGAGCAGGCCGGTGTCGAAATCCCCGGCCCGAAGGCCACCTGGGATGACTGGGCAGCGGCCGCCAAGAAGGTCGCCGACAGCCAGAAGGTCTTCGCCATGGCGATCGACCGCTCAGGCCACCGCGTCACCGGCCCGAATATCTCTTACGGCGCCAACTACATCGGCGCTGACGGCAAGCCGGCGCCGATCGATCAGGGCGCCAAGGAATTCCTCAGCCGCTTCGTCAAATGGAACGAGGAGGGCATCGTCAACAAGGATGTCTGGGTGAGTGCGGCCGGCACCACCTATCGCGCCGCGGCCGAGGACTTCATCAATGGCGGCCTTGCCTATTATTACTCCGGCAGCTGGCAGATTTCCGCCTTCGCCCAGAAGATCGGCGACAGTTTCGACTGGGTGATGGCGGGAAGCCCGTGCGGCACGGCCGCCTGCACCGGCATGCTGGGCGGCGCCGGTCTGGTCGCCGTCAAATACACCCAGAATCCCAAGGACGTCGCCAAGGTGATGGATTACCTGGCAAGCGCCGACGTGCAGAAGGAATTTGCCGAGCGCAGCCTGTTCATTCCGGCGCATAAGGGTGTCGCCGCCGGCCAGATGGACTTCAAGACCGACAATGCGCATGTGCAGGCGGCGCTGAAGGCCTTCGTCGAATCGGCCGGCCAGACGGCCGCACCCGCAGTCAAACTGCCGGGCTGGAAGTGGTCGGACGCCTATTACAGCGCCATCGTCGCCCGCATCAGCCAGGTGATCGCCGGCGAAATGAAACTCGACGACGCCTATGCCCGCATCGACGAGGACATCAAGGCCAAGGTCGGCGCCAACTGACGGGAAAAACGGATGGCGGACGAGACGGTTTCTTCCGTACCACCGGCCAAGGCCGGACTGCGGCAGGCGTTTCTGGCGCCTGTCCGGCTAGTCATGGGGCTCGTCGACGTGCCCATGCGCGCCTGGCAGAAGCTGACGGGCCTCAACGGCATGGCGGGCGTCTTCCTGGCGCCCAACATGCTGATCTTCACCGTCTTCGTGCTCCTGCCGCTGGTCATCAACTTCATCTATTCGACGACCAGCGGCGGCGGCATTTTCCTGCCGAACAGGACCTATGTCGGCGCCGAACAATACCGCATTCTCTTCGATTGCGGCTCCTATCTAGACCCCTCGACCTGTGCGGCCGACACCTTCTGGGCGGCGGTGCGCAACACTGCCGTCTTCGTCGTCTTCCAGGTGACGGCGATGCTGATCGCAGCGCTGGCGACGGCCTTGATTCTCAACCGCGAGCTTTCCAATCGCGGCTTCTGGCGCGCCGTCTTCTTCTTCCCGGTGTTGCTGTCGCCTGTTGTCGTCGGGCTGATCTGGAAATGGATCCTGCAGCGAGAGGGGCTGTTGAACTATGCGTTAAGCCCCTTCGGTTTCGAGCCCTTCTCCTGGCTCAGCGATCGTTTCTGGGCCTTCTTCTTCGCCGTCTTCGTCTCGGTCTGGGCGCATATGGGCTTTTATGCACTGATCCTGCTTGCCGGCCTGCAGGCTATCCCGAAGGATCTCTATGAGGCGGCGGCGATGGACAAGGCGAGCCCCACCCGCATCTTTCGGCGCATCACCCTGCCGCTTTTGATGCCGAACCTCATCGTCGTCCTGGTTCTGGCGCTGATCCGCGCCGTGCAGATCTTCGACGAGGTCTTCGTGCTCACAGGCGGAGGCCCCGGCACCAGCACTATGTACATCACCCAGTATATTTACGAGACCGGCTTTGCGAGTTCGCTGCGCAATCCTGGGCTTGCGTCGGCCGCCTCGATCCTGATGGGCATCGTGCTCGTCATCCTGACGCTGATCCAGCTCGCCGCAAGCAGCCGTAACGAGAAGAAGGGGAAACGCCAATGAGCGCCGTCGGCGCCTTTCTGCTTCGCCGCCGCGGCGGCCGGGGCTGGCACTGGACTGACGTCGTCACCTGGATCTGGCTGATCTCGGGCGTCTTGCTGATGTTCGGCCCGGCCGTCTGGCTGGTCTTCTCCTCCTTCAAGACGCCGGCCGCCCTTGCCGAATTCCCGCCCTCCGTACTGCCCTATGTCACCGAGCAGGCTGTCGTGCCCGGCTATGATAAGCCATTGCCGCTCTATAACGTTGTAATGCCGGATGGCAGCAGCCGCGTGCTTGCTGAAGTCCGTCGCATCGGTATCATGGGCCAGATGGTCGATCCGAAACAGCCGGGTGAAATCGCCAAAGTCAATATCAAGGATCGTACGCCGGTGCGTAAGGTCGAATTCGCCGCCGGCAACTACACCGAACCATTCCAGCGCTTCGATTTCCTCCTGTTCCTGCGCAACTCGGTCTTCGTCACGGTGACGGCGACGGCAATCACGCTGCTTGTCAATTCCATGGCCGCCTTCGCGCTGTCGAAATACCAGTTCCCCGGCCGCACTGCCGTCATGCTGATGATCCTGGCGACGCTGATGGTACCGCTCTCGGTCATCGTCGTGCCGCTCTATTCGGTCATCGGCACGTTGAACCTCTTCGACAGTCTCTGGGGCGTGATCCTGCCGACGGTCGCCACCCCGACCGGGGTCTTCCTGCTGCGGCAATATATGCTGACGATCCCCGACGAATTGATCGACGCGGCGCGCATGGATAAGGCCAGCGAATGGCAGATCTACTGGCGCATCATCCTGCCGCTATCGGCGCCGGCGCTCGCGGTGCTGGCAATCTTCTCGGTCGTCTGGCGCTGGAACGACTTCCTCTGGCCGCTGATCGTGCTGTCGCGCAAGGAACTCTATACGCTGCAGGTCGGCCTCAACGTCTATGCCGGCGAGCTCAATGTGCAATGGCACTATATCCTCGCCATGACCGTCGTCTCGATGATCCCCGTGGTGCTGATCTTCGTCTTCCTGCAGCGCTTCATCACCACGGGCATTGCCGGCTCCGGACTGAAATAAGATGACAGAGGAGAGTGCATGAGCGGCCTTGAGCTCAGAAATATCGTCAAGAATTTCGGCGCCGTCGAGGTCATCCGCGATGTCTCGCTTGCCGTCAATGACGGCGAGTTCGTCGCCTTCGTCGGCCCTTCCGGCTGCGGGAAATCGACGCTGCTGCGTCTGATTGCCGGTCTCGACAAGCCCACAGGCGGCAGCATCGCCATCGACGGCAAGGATGTGACAGCCATCGGCGCTGCCGATCGCGGCCTTGCCATGGTCTTCCAGTCCTATGCGCTCTATCCGCATATGAGCGTGCGGGAAAATCTGGCTTTCGGCCTGGAGAATACCAAAGTGGCGAAGCCCGAGATCGAAGCGCGAATTACCGACGCCGCCCGCATGTTGGAGATCGAGCCATTTCTGCAGCGCCGTCCGGGTCAGCTCTCCGGCGGCCAGCGCCAGCGCGTCGCGATCGGCCGCGCCATCGTCCGCCGTCCCGATGCCTTCCTGCTCGACGAACCACTGTCCAATCTCGACGCCGAGCTGCGCGTCACCATGCGCGCGGAGCTTGCCGCGCTTCACGCCCGTCTGAAGGCAACGATGATCTACGTCACCCACGACCAGGTCGAGGCGATGACACTTGCCAACCGCATCGTCGTGCTGAGAAGCGGCCGGATCGAACAGATCGGAACGCCGTTGGAACTCTACAACAAGCCGGCCAACCGCTTCGTCGCCGGCTTCATCGGCGCGCCGCACATGAATTTCCTGGAAGGCTCGATCATCGGCCACGAAAACGGTTTTGCCGAGGTCGAAACCGTCGGCGGCCATCGTCTTTCAGTCATTGCCAAGGAGACGCTTCCGGCGGGCGAAAGGGTCAGCATCGGCATCCGGCCACAGCACATCACTCTGGCCGATGGAGCCGCCGCAGGCCGGCTGGACACGCGGATCACCCTTGTCGAGGAACTGGGGTCCGAAACCGTCGTCCACACCGATGCCTCAGGCAAGAAACTGATCGCCGTCTTTGCCGGCCAGCAGAGGATGAAATCCGGCGACAGTCTGCCTCTGAACTTCGACCCGGCTGTGCTGCACCTTTTTGGCGAGGATGGGCGACGTTTGTCATGAGATCAAGGATCGTCCGAGCGCGCTTCAGAATGGATCGATCTACAGGAGTTCTATAGCTTCCCGTGATCCTTGACAAAGAATCGTATACTCGCACTTCAACTTTAAGTTGAAATTGTTTTCGCGTAGATCGCTGATGAATACACCAAAGAGCGCAGGTAAAAAGGAACGAGAGGTGGGCAAGGAAATGCGACGCCAGCTCTTGTTGCTTCTCTTTGCGGTGTTAGTTGCACTTGTTATTGCAGTTTTGGCATATGGCTTCTTTTTGTTGAATGTTGAGACTGCGTGTCATTTAGCATCAAACAGTATGTACATGAGAATTTGGCCGCCCAATCTTCAGGATGCCGATGTCCTGCTGGGGGCTGGATATGCGAGGCATGATAGCTGCATACTGCTTTCCACGCGCTCCGTGATCAGCGCTGTCATGCTGATCTATTTTATCTACCTGCTTGTCAGCCAAGTATGGGTTAAGGACACCAGCTATGTCCCAAAACTTATTCCCATATCTGTATTTTTGTTTTTGGGGTATCTGTACACCTCTACAGAGGTAATCTCAACGGCACCGGCTAGCATATATTCTATTAGCACGCATTCTGGTGTTGAGGTAAATCTTATTAAGAGCTACGTTAAGATATGCGGTTTATACATCGGACTTTCGTTGTTCATTCAAAGGATGTTCGCGTTGCTTCGCGTTAAATTTAATACGGGCAGGGAGCGGTGACCGCTTCCGAAAGAGGCCCGCGCCGAAGCACGGGCCAAATTTGCTACCAGGACAGCCTCAGTGGCTGTTCTTGTGGCTTTGTTGACCAGCCTTTACATGCTGTTCATGGCTGCCGCCGCGGGATCCGCTGGACTGCGCGTCGCGGCCACCGGAAGAGGCGTTGCGGGTATTGGAGTCGTTCTTGTGACTCTGCTGCCCGGCCTTGACGTGCTGTTCGTGGGTTCCACCTTGGTTTGCCATTTGGTTCTCCTTGGTTTCGAACTGAGGCCACGTCGACCTCGTGTTGACAACCGCGCTTCGGCGCATGCGTTCCGCATTTTAATATTTCGTGATGTCGCCGGAGAGTGCGATGAGGCGGCGGACCGGGCGGGTAGGGAGCTCGTCTGCCATTTCGTCGGCCATCGGGAGAAAGCGGAAAAATCCCTATGTTCTCCAGCACCGCCGCGTCCGCTTGGCGCGGCCCGCAACCTCGCTTCGAAAACCGCGTATCGGCGAAAAGGTTCCCGCAAAATCAGCCGCATTCCTTTCGGTTCACCCTCCCGATACGGCCCGTCAACTCCTTTCCAAATCGAAGGGCCGCTCTAGCTTAAAAGAGACCCGATGAAAGGAGGAAACCATGACCGACGCACCGAAAATGGCGACCCCGGCGCGAAGAGTTCTGCGTGGCCGCCCCTACAGCTTCAGCGAATTCGCCAGGAAATACCGGTTGGACGACAAGGAGGCCAAGCGTCTCTATGAGAAATTCGGTCCCTCCGCCACCGAACTCGATCTGCTGATGGCGGCAAAGCGGCGCCCGCCGGGGCTGCCCACCAGTCTCGATTCCTGACGGTCGCGATGCGGAGGCGAAGCGGAAGCTGCCTTTGCGGGGCGGTCGTCTACAGAGTCGAAGGCGAGCCGCTCCGCGTCGGCCTCTGTCATTGCGCCGATTGCCGCAAATCGAGCGGTTCCGCCTTCGTCTTCTTCGCGGTCTGGCCCCGCGGCGCCTTCTCGCACAGTGGCGAGATCTCAACCTTTGCCGGCCGCAGCTTCTGCCCCGCCTGCGGCGGTAGGCTTTTCTGCTTGCAGGAGGCGACGGTGGAAATCCGTCTCGGTTCGCTCGACAGTCCACCGACAGACCTTGAGCCGGATCAGGAGCTTTGGATCAAGCGGCGCGAAGCCTGGCTGCGTGAGTTGCCGGGCGCGGGGCAATATGCCGAGGATGCCGATTGACAGGCGCTGAAGCGTGCCGCTTTCCGATCGCTTACCAGGCCTCAGCCCTTGTTTCTCCGCATCTCGTGATTTCAAGCGGCTGCCCATTTTCGGGCGATAAGCTCTGTCGCGCCGAAAAACTTGACTTTTCTTACCAATATTTCATTTCGCCCGTCCGCAATTCCGTGCCAGTTCGGCGGCAACGCTAATTCCCGGTTCATCTGCAGTGTGATTAGTTCATTGCAGGGCCGAGGCGGCCACTGACTGATCGAGGATGACATGAACAAAATCGTGAGCGGCAACGAAACCGGAGCAAAGGCGGGCGCGACGCCCGACCTCGCAGCGGTTCTTGCCGCATCGGGAAAGCGGGACAAGCGCAGCCGCTGGCGCGGACGCCTGCTCATCCTGCTGATCCTCGCCGTTGCCGCCGCGGCTGCCGCTTATTTCTACGCCGGCAGCGGGCAAAGCGAAGTGAGCTACACGACGCAGCCGGCAAAACGCGGCGCCCTGACGGTGCTCGTCACCGCCACCGGCTCGGTGCAGCCGACCGAGCAGGTGGATATATCGAGCGAGCTTTCCGGCACGGTCCGCGACGTCAACGTCGATTATAACAGCACGATCAAGGCGGGTGACGTGCTAGCGCAGCTCGACACCAACAAGCTCGAGGCGGATGTGAAGAGTTCGCGCGCCAAGGTCAATTCGGCCAAGGCGAACGTCGCCAAGGCCAATGCCGATCTCGAATCGGCAAGCACCTCGCTCGAGCGGCTGAAGAGCCTGGTCAGGAGTAATGTCTCCACCCAGCAGAGCCTCGACGATGCCACCTACAAATATGATTCCGCTGTCGCCGCCAAACAGATCAACGAAGCCGAGGTGCTCGCCTCGGAAGCCGACCTGCAGCTTGCCGAGGTCAATCTCGCCAAGGCTAAGATCATCTCGCCGATTGATGGCGTCATCCTCACCCGCTCGGTCAATCCCGGCGCCACCGTCGCAGCCTCGCTTTCGGCGCCGATCCTCTTCACCATCGCCGGCGACCTGAAGAAGATGGAGTTGCAGGTCGATGTCGACGAGGCCGATGTTGGCAAGATCGCCGTCGGCCAGAAGGCGAAATTTACCGTCGACGCCTATCCCGACCGGTCCTTCCCCGCCGAGATCGAGCAGATCCGCTTCGCCTCCGAAGTGGTCAACAACGTCGTGACCTACAAGGCGGTCCTCTCCGTCGACAATGCCGACCTGCTGCTGCGCCCCGGCATGACGGCGACCGCCGATATCACTGTCGAGGCCGTAAAGGATACGCTGATGGTGCCGAATGCCGCGCTGCGTTACGCTCCGCCGCAGGCCGAACGGCGCGGCCGCGGTATTCTGGGGATCTTCGGCCCGCCCCGCCGGCGCGGCGGCAATTCGGCCAAGGCGCTGACGGGAACGGAGCGCCGCGTCTGGGTGCTGCGCGACGGCCGCTCCACGCCTGTCGTCATCCAGGTCGGCTCGTCCGACGGCCAGTTCACCCAGGTCGTCTCCGGCGAAATCAAGGAAAGCGATGCGCTGGTGACCGACGCTGCAGTGCGGACGAATTAGGCGGAGAGACGGATGACAAGCCCGCCGCTCATCGAATTCAGGCAGGTCTCGAAAATCTACGGCGAGGGCGAGGCGGCGATCCGCGCCCTCGACCATGTCGACCTGGCGATCGCCGCCCACGAATTCGTCGCGATCATGGGGCCATCCGGCTCCGGCAAGTCGACGGCGATGAACATCCTCGGCTGCCTCGACGTGCCGACGTCGGGCGAGTACGTCTTCCAAGGTATTGCGACCAGCGACTTCGACCGCAGCCATCTGACGCTCTTGCGCCGCCATATGCTCGGTTTTGTCTTCCAGGGCTTCAATCTCCTGTCGCGCACCTCGGCGGTCGAAAACGTCGAACTGCCGCTGATCTATCGCGGCATGGCGGTGCGTGAGCGGCGCGAACGGGCGCGCGAGGCGCTGGCGCTGGTCGGCCTGTCCGGCCGCGAACATCACAAGACCCAGGAACTGTCAGGCGGCCAGCAGCAGCGCGTCGCCATTGCCCGCGCCATCGTCACCGAACCGGCGCTGCTGCTCGCCGATGAGCCTACCGGCAATCTCGACACCAAGACCAGCGTCGAGATCATGGATCTGCTGACACGGCTGAACCGCGAGCAGGGCATCACCATCGTCATGGTCACCCACGAGCCCGATATCGCCGCCTATGCCGAGCGGCTGCTCAGGTTTGTCGACGGCAAGCTGGAGACCGAGGTCGAGCACCGGAGGAGGGCGGATCATGTTCTTTGAGACGCTGAAACTTGCGCTGCGCGCCATCAGCCGCAACATGCTGCGCTCCTTCCTGACCGTGCTCGGCGTCGTCATCGGCGTGGCCGCCGTCATCGCGCTGGTGACGATTGGCAACGGCACGACCGCGCAGGTCTCGACCGAATTGTCGCGGCTCGGCACCAACATGCTGTTCGTCCGTCCCGGCCAGTTCGGCCCCGGCCGGGCAAGCTCCGAGGCCAAGCGCTTCAGCGTCAAGGACGTCGCCGCGATCCGCGACCAGATCGGCGGCTTGAGGGCGGTGGCGCCGCTTAATCAGTCGACGGCTACGGTCATTTTTGGCGGCCAGAATCATTCCACCAGCGTTTATGGCACCACCAACGACTATTTCATCGCGCAGGACTGGAACCTGGCGCTCGGCCGCAATTTCAGCCCCGCCGAGGAACGCGGCCAGTCCCGCTGCATCATTGGCGAGACGGTGCGCTCGCAGCTCTTCGGCGCCGCCGACCCGATCGGCCAGCAGATCCGTGTCGGCAAGGTTTCATGCCCTGTCGTCGGCGTGCTCGCCAGGCGTGGCCAGTCCGGCATGGGCACCGATCAGGACGATGTCGTCATCATGCCGGTCAAGGTGTTCCAGCGGCGCATCAGCGGCAACAGCAACGTGCCGCAGATCGTCATCTCGGCGCGCGACGGCGTGTCGACTGCCAAGGTGCAGTCCGATGTCGAAAACCTGCTGCGCGAACGCCGCAAGATCATTCCCGGCCGGCAGGACGATTTCAACGTCAACGACATGACGCAGATCGCCGAGGCGATGACCGGAACGACGACGCTGCTCACCGGCCTGCTCGGCGCGGTCGCCGCCATCAGCCTGCTCGTCGGCGGCATCGGCATCATGAACATCATGCTGGTCTCCGTCACCGAACGCACCCGCGAAATCGGCATTCGCCTGGCGATCGGCGCGCTCGAAAGCCAGGTGCTCACCCAGTTCCTGGTCGAAGCGGTGGCGCTGTCGCTCTTCGGTGGCATCACTGGCATTGTGCTCGGCCTCAGCCTCGGCCTGGTGGCGGTCACCCTCCTGAAAGTCCCCTTCGTCTTCAGCCCCCTGATGGTCGCCGTCGCCTTCCTCTTCTCCGCCGCAATCGGCATGATCTTCGGCTATTTCCCGGCAAGACGGGCCGCCCAGTTGAACCCGATCGAGGCGCTGCGGCACGAGTGAAGCGGCGTGGCAAAACGCGCGATGTCCCGCTACTCCTATCAATCGGATGCAAGCGCTATCGGAGGTCCGCATCATGCCGCTCAACAGGCTGGTGATCTACGCTGGGAATGTCGAGGAAATGGCACGGTTTTATGAGAAGCACTTCGGCTTCACGACGACACGTCTGCCGGGCGACCGGATCGTTGAACTTGTCGCTCAGGACGGTGGCGCCAATATAATGCTTCATCCGGCCGCCAAGGGACAGCGGGGCGGCCAATCCATCGTCAAGCTCATCTTCGACGTGGAGGATGTCGAGGCCTTTTGCAGGCGTTGCGCGGAGAACGGCCTTGAGTTCGGTGTTCTCCATCAAGCCGACGGCTATGTGTTCGCCAATGCCAAAGACCCTGACAAAATTCGATTTCGGTGTCCAGCCGGGCTTTTCGCGAGAGCTGACTGAGGGGCAGGTGTCGGATTGATGAAGCGCCCGAGTGGCTCTTTACGCTGGGCATGAGTTTGTGAGGAACGCCAACCCCACTCTCCGTCCTCCCTCGACCTTGAGCCGAGGATCCATGCCGCTACCGCTGGCGGATGCGGTGTGGATGCTCGGCTCAAGCCTCAAGGCCGAGTATGAGGGAGGTTGGAACGGCGAAGTAAGTTCTTTCGGCGTAGACGCGTGAGTCCGCGAAACTCACACCGATGTTATCTATTTGTCTCTATTCTCATATTTCAATGCCGACTTGTGTTCGGTTTTTGACCGTGCCACTATGTGATATATCAGATTGGGCAGCGGACTTTCAGCATGCAGACGTCACAAAGCCATCGTGCCTACCTCGCGCTGGAGCACCTGATTGTCACCCTGGCCCTGAAGCCCGGGGCGCTTGTCACCGAAAAACAGCTGATCGATCTGGCGGGCCATGGCCGCACGCCGGTGCGCGAGGCGATCCAGAAGCTGGCCTGGCAGGGGCTGATCCTCGTCAAGCCGCGAGTTGGGCTGCAGGTGGCCGAAATCGCGGCGGAGGATCACGGCAATGTTATGCAGGTGCGCCGTGAACTGGAGCCGATCGCGGCCGCATTGGCCGCCGAACAGGCGACCGGCGAGCAGCGTGAACGCCTCGGCGACTGCGCTCGCGCGATGGAGGAATGCGCGGTGACCGGCGATCTCGCCGGCTTCTTTGCCCCCGACAAGGCCTTTGACGAAATCCTCGAGGATGCCTGCCCGAACGGTTTTATCGTCGCAGCGCTCGGCCCGGTGCAGACGCATTCGCGCCGCCTCTGGTATTCCACCGCAAGCCCCGAGCGCATGGATCGCGCCATCGCGCTGCATGTTGCCGTCATTCGCGCCATTCAGCAGGGCCGGCCGAAGGAGGCGCGCGCCGCCATGGCGGAGCTGATCGACTATCTCGCCCAAAAATAGAAACGGCCCCGTTTCCGGAGCCGTTGTCAGATCTGCTTGTCGGAAAACTGTCAGCCGACAAAGGCGCGTTCGATGACGAACTCGGCCGGCTTGCTGTTGGCACCTTCATTGAGGCCGGCCTTTTCGAGCAGTTCCTTGGTGTCCTTCAGCATGGCCGAGGAGCCACAGATCATGCCGCGGTCGATCGCCGGATCGAGCGGCGGCACGCCGAGATCGGTAAACAGCTTGCCTGACGAGATCAGGTCGGTGATACGGCCGCGATATTCGAAGTCTTCGCGCGTGACGGTCGCATAATGGCGCAGCTTGTCGCCGACGACTTCCTTCAGCAGCTCGTCATTCTGGATCTCGTGCACGAGGTCGAAGCCGTATTTCAGCTCGGCGACATCGCGGGTGGTATGGGTGAGGATGACTTCCTCGAACTTCTCATAGGTCTCGGGATCGCGGATCAGGCTGGCGAAGGGCGCAACGCCCGTTCCCGTCGAGAACATGTAGAGACGACGGCCGGGCGTCAGCGCATCGAGCACCAGCGTGCCCGTCGGCTTCTTGCGCATCAGCACCTGATCGCCTGGCTTGATCGCCTGCAGATGCGACGTGAGCGGGCCGTCCGGCACCTTGATCGAGAAGAATTCGAGCTCTTCGGCCCAGGCGGGGCTGGCGATCGAATAGGCGCGGAAGACCGGCTTGCCTTCGACCATCAGGCCGATCATCGCGAATTCGCCGGAACGGAAACGGAAGCCCTGCGGCCGGGTCATCGTGAAGCGGAAGAGCCGGTCGGTATAATGCGTCACGGCAAGCACCGTCTCGGCGTAGACGCCGGCGGGGATGGACGAGGCGAAGTCTTCGGTCTTTGCAGGCGCGTTCATTGCGGTAGAGGATCCCGTTTCGTCGGATGAACTATCGGATGCGAGGCAGATATTACATATCGGGCTCGAATTAAAGGCATTCCATTCCACGCAGCGCTCCTGAAGGGAAATATGCATGTCTTTGTCAGGATTCAATGGCGATCTCGGGGGCGGGCCGGCAATTCGTATTTCCTGCTGGCGAAGCCCGGCAAAGGATGCATATTAGGGCGGCGCGCCTGATGTGGACGCCGGTTTTCGGCAAAAGCGGTGCGACAACAAGGATCTACGGGAATCGATTCAGCGACGGGATCGGTGTCGGTGGCAAAAAAGACGCTTGCCGGGGCGAGCGCGATAGGGCGGTCGGGGAATATGAAGATTTTCAATTACAAGCGTGTTCCTTACGCGGAAATGCGCGCCTTTTCCGTTCACATCCTGACGGCCTCCGGCTCCTTCCTTGCCTTTCTCGGCGTTGTGGCCGCCGCCGAACATCGTTTCATCGACATGTTCTGGTGGCTGGGGCTTGCCCTTCTCGTCGACGGCATCGATGGGCCGATCGCCCGTAAGGTGCGCGTCAAGGAAGTGCTGCCGAACTGGTCGGGCGACACGCTCGACAATATTATCGATTACGTCACTTATGTGCTGCTGCCGGCCTTCGCGCTCTATCAGAGCGGCATGATTGGCGAGCCCTGGTCCTTTGTCGCCGCCGGCATGATCGTCGTTTCCAGCGCCATCTATTATGCCGATATGGGCATGAAGACCGAGGAGTATTTCTTCTCCGGCTTTCCCGTGGTCTGGAATATGATCGTCTTCACCCTGTTCGTCATCGATGCGAGCGCGACGACGGCACTCGCCGTCGTCATCGTTTCGGTGGTGCTGACCTTCCTGCCGATCAACTTCCTCCATCCGGTCCGCGTCAAACGGCTGCGCCCGCTCAATCTCGGCGTCTTTTTCCTGTGGTCGGCGCTCGGCGTTTTTTCACTGCTGATGCGCTTCGACACGCCCGAATGGGCTCTCATTCTCTTTATCGTGACCGGGATCTATCTTTACGTCATCGGCGCGGTGCTGCAATTCTTCCCCGCCCTTGGACGCGAAACTTGAGGACAGGCAAGATGACGAAGACGCAGGCGGTTTCATTCTCGAAGACAGGCGGGCCGGAGGTTTTCGACTATGTCGAGATCGATCTTGCGCCGCCCGCGGCCGGTGAGGTGCAGATCAGCCAAGCGGCGATCGGTCTCAATTTCATCGACGTCTATTTCCGCAACGGCTCCTACAAGGTGCCTCATCTGCCCTTCGTCACCGGCAAGGAGGGCGCCGGCACGGTGGCGGCGGTCGGCTCCGGCGTGACCGATTTCAAGGTCGGCGACCGGGTCGCCTATGCCAGCGCCGACGGCGCCTATGCCGCCGAGCGCAATATCGAGGCGCGCCATCTCGTGCATGTCCCCGATGGCATTGCGCTCGAGACGGCGGCGGCGATGATGCTGAAGGGCATGACCGCCGAATATCTCCTGAACCGCACCTTCAAGGTCGGCCCCGAGACGGTCCTGCTGTTTCATGCCGCCGCGGGCGGCGTCGGGCTGATCGCCGGCCAATGGGCAAAGGCGCTCGGCGCCACCGTCATCGGCACGGCGGGCTCTGAAGACAAGGTCGCGCTGGCGCTCGCCCATGGCTACGACCATGTGATCAACTACAAGAGCGAAGACTTCGTCGCCCGCGCGCGCGAAATCACCGGGGGCAAGGGCGTCGATGTCGTCTATGATTCGATCGGCCGCGATACTTTTCCACAGTCGCTCGATTGCCTGAAGCCGCGCGGCCTTTTTGCCTCTTTCGGCCAGTCCTCCGGGCCGATCGAGAATTTCAGCCTTTCCCAGCTGGCGCAGAAGGGGTCGCTCTTTGCAACTCGGCCGACGTTGTTCACCTATATCGCCGCACGCCAGCAATTGGTCGACAGTGCGAAAGCGCTATTTGATGTTGTGCAAAGCAACAAAGTGCGTATCAATATCAACCAAACCTATCCGTTGCGTGAGGTTGGGCGGGCTCACGCGGATCTGGAAACAAGAAAAACAACAGGAACGACGCTGCTGATTCCATGAGATCCGAACGGACCGGTTGGTAGAAGAAATGAGGGGAACGTGTCGCCATTGAATGTGCCGGATTCCGGTGCGTTACTATCCGTCCAGAAGCTGACGAAGTTTTTCGGTGGCTTTGCCGCCTGCAATGAAATCGATCTCGATATAGCGCCGGGCGAAATTCACGCGCTTCTCGGCGAAAATGGCGCAGGCAAATCCACCCTGGTCAAGATGCTGTTCGGCGTTCTGGAGCCGACGCATGGGCATATCCTCTGGCAGGGCAGTCCGGTCGCGGTCGCTTCGCCGGGCGAAGCCCGCAAGCTCGGCATCGGCATGGTCTTCCAGCATTTTTCGCTGTTCGAGGCGCTGACCGTTGCCGAAAACATTGCGCTTTCCCTCGATGACAGCATTCCGATCGACCGGATCGCCGAGGAGGCGAGGGCGCTGTCGGTCGCCTACGGCCTGCCGCTCGATCCGCATGCCCATGTCGCCGATCTCTCGGTCGGCGAGCGCCAGCGCATCGAGATCGTTCGTGCGCTGCTGCAAAATCCGAAGCTCATCATTCTCGATGAGCCGACCTCGGTGCTGACGCCGCAGGAGGCCGACAGGCTGTTCGAAACGCTGTTCAAGCTGCGCGCCGAGGGCCGCTCGGTTCTCTATATCAGTCACCGCCTGGAGGAGGTGCAGCGTATCTGCGATCGCGCCACCGTGCTGCGCCATGGCCGGGTAACCGGCGCCTGCGATCCGAAGCAGGAGACGCCGGCCTCGCTTGCCCGGATGATGGTCGGCAGCGAGGTGGCGACCGTCACCCATCCGGAGCGCAGCGACAAGAGCGAGGTGCAGCTTGCCGTTTCAAGCCTGTCGGTTGCCGCGCGCACGCCTTTCGCCATGCCTTTGCGCGACATCTCGCTCTCGGTGCGATCAGGCGAGATCCTTGCCATCGCCGGGGTTGCCGGCAACGGGCAGAGCGAGCTCTTCGATGCGCTCTCCGGCGAATATCCGGTCGCCTCGGCCGAAGCGATCGTGATCCGCAAAAAGCCTGTGGGCAGGGAGGGCATCACGGCCCGCCGCTTGCTCGGAGCCGGGTTCGTTCCGGAGGAGCGGCACGGCCACGCCGCCGTTTCTTCCATGAATCTTTCCGACAATCTGGTGCTTGCCCGCAGCCAGTCGGATCGCAAAGCCTTTCTCGGCGTGCTTGGCATCATCCGCCACGGCGCGGTTAAATCTGCCGCACGGCGCATTTCCGAGGCGATGGATGTTCGCAAGAGCGGCGATGACCCGGCCGCCGGATCGCTATCCGGCGGCAATCTGCAGAAGTTCATTGTCGGCCGTGAACTCGACCGCCAGCCGGCCGTCCTCGTCGTCAACCAGCCGACCTGGGGCGTGGATGCCGGAGCGGCGAGCCGCATCCGCCAGGCTTTGGTCGACCTCGCAAAATCCGGCTCCGCCGTCGTCGTCATCAGCCAGGATCTCGACGAAATCTTCGAGGTGGCGACCGATATCGCCGTCATTTCCGAAGGCCGCCTTTCCAGGCCTTTCCCGGCGGGCGAGCTGACGCGCGAAAAGATCGGTCTGCTTATGGGTGGCCTGCACGAGAGCAGTTCTGCCGCGGAGGCAGCCCATGCGCATTGAACTGGAAAAACGTCCCGACGTTTCGAAGCTCTTCGGCTTCGTCTCGCCGCTCCTCGCTCTCGTCCTGACGCTGACTTTCGGCGCCATCATGTTCGCCTTGCTCGGCAAGGACCCTGCCGCGGCACTGAGCGCCTTCTTCGTCGAACCGCTGCTCGAGGTCTGGTCGCTGCATGAGCTGGCGATTAAGGCCGCCCCGCTGATCCTGATCGCGGTCGGCCTTGCCGTCTGTTATCGCTCGAACAACTGGAACATCGGTGCGGAAGGCCAGTTCACCATCGGCGCCATCACCGGCTCCTATCTGCCGATCGTCTTCTACGACTGGCATTCGCCGCTGGTCCTGCCGCTGATGCTGATCCTGGGAGCGCTCGGCGGCGCGCTCTTTGCCGCCATTCCGGCGCTGTTGAAGGCGCATTTCAACACCAACGAAATCCTGACGTCCTTGATGCTGGTCTATATCGCCCAGCTCTTCCTCGACTGGCTGGTCCGAGGCGCCTGGCGCGATCCGAAGGGCTTCAACTTTCCTGTTTCACGGGATTTCGCGCCGGAGGCCGTGCTGCCGGCGATCTGGGAAGAATCGGGCCGGGTTCACTGGGCCTTCATTTTCGCCATCATTGCGGCGATCGGCGTCTGGTTCATGTTGCGCTATACGTTGAAAGGCTTCGAGATCGTCGTGCTCGGCCAATCGGAAAGGGCAGGGCGCTTCGCCGGCTTCTCGGCGAAGAAGATGATATGGTTCAGCTTTCTCTTCTCGGGCGCGCTTGCCGGCCTTGCTGGCATCAGCGAGGTTTCCGGTTCGATCGGCCATCTCCAGCCGGCAATCTCTCCGGGCTACGGCTTCACCGCCATTATCGTCGCCTTCCTCGGCCGTCTCAACCCGCTCGGGATCATCGCATCGGGACTGGTGCTGGCGCTGACCTATCTCGGCGGCGAGGCCGCGCAGCTTTCGATCGGCATTTCCGATAAGGTCACCCGCGTTTTCCAGGGGCTGCTGCTCTTTTTCGTACTCTCTTGCGATATGCTCATCTATTACAAAATCCGCATTGTCTGGTCGCGGGTCAGGGGCGAGGCGGCATGAGCATCTTCGAAGCCATTCTGCTGACTGTCATCACCGCCTCGACACCCCTCGTTATCGCAGCCCTTGGCGAACTGGTGACGGAACGATCCGGCGTTCTCAACCTCGGCGTCGAAGGCATGATGATCATCGGCGCCGTCGGGGCCTTTGCCGCAGCCCAGCTCACCGGGTCGGCCTATATCGGCATTGTCGGCGGCATTGTCAGCGGCGCACTGTTTTCGCTGCTCTTCGCCTTCCTGACCCTGACGCTCGTCACCAATCAGGTGGCGACGGGCCTCGCCCTGACGATCCTCGGCCTTGGCGCTTCCGGCATGCTCGGCGAACCCTTCGTCGGCGCGCCCGGTATCCGGCTTCTGCCGATCGAAATCCCGGTGCTCTCGGCTATTCCCTATGTCGGAACCGTCCTCTTCAAGCAGGACATGATCTTCTACCTGTCGATCCTGCTTGTTATCGGCGTCAACTGGTTCCTCTTCAGGAGCCGCACCGGCCTGAAGATACGCGCCATCGGCGATAATCACGCCTCCGCCCATGCGCTCGGCATCAACGTCATCCGCACGCGTTATCTCGCCGTAATGTTCGGCGGTGCGTGCGCCGGCCTTGCAGGGGCGCAGCTGTCGCTGATCTATACGCCGCAATGGACCGAGAATATGTCGTCCGGGCGGGGCTGGATCGCGCTGGCGCTTGTCGTCTTCTCCTCATGGCGGCCTTGGCGCCTGCTGGCTGGCGGTTATCTCTTCGGGGCTGTGACGATCCTGCAACTGCACGCGCAGGCCTTCGGCATCGGCATTCCGTCGCAGTTCCTGTCGATGCTGCCCTATGCGGCGACAGTTGTGGTCCTCATCATGATCTCGCATAATCGGCGCACGACGATGATCAATACGCCGGCCTCGCTTGGCAAAGCCTTCGTGCCTGACCGGTGAGCAACAACAAAAAAGACGGGTTTCAAACTTCCAACCAACAGGGATCAAAATGAAAAAACTTGCACTTGCTCTCGCAGCGACAGCTGCCCTTGTCCTGAGCATCGGTTCGGCCGCCGAGGCTGCCGACAAGACCAAGGTCTGCTTCGTCTATGTCGGCACCCGCACCGATGGCGGCTGGACGCAGGCCCATGAAAACGGCCGCCTCCAGGTCGAGAAGGAATTCGCCGACAAGGTCGAAACGTCCTACCTCGAAAGCGTTCCGGAGGGTCCTGATGCCGAACGCGCCATTGAGCGCATGGCCCGTTCCGGCTGCTCTCTGATTTTCACCACATCCTTTGGCTACATGGACGCGACGATCGCCGTCGCCAAGAAGTTCCCGAAGGTGAAATTCGAGCATGCGACGGGCTTCAAGGCGGCAGACAACGTCGCGACCTACAATTCGCGCTTCTACGAAGGCCGCTACATCAGCGGCATTATCGCCGGCAAGCTGTCGAAGAACGGCACGGCAGGCTATATCGCCTCCTTTCCGATCCCCGAAGTGGTGATGGGAATCAACGCCTTCGAAACTGGCGCCAAGTCGGTCAACCCGAACTTCAAGATGAAGGTGATCTGGGTCAATACCTGGTTCGACCCGGGCAAGGAAGCCGATGCCGCCAAGGCGCTGCTCGACCAGGGCGTCGATATTCTCACCCAGCACACGGACACGACCGCTCCGATGCAGGTTGCCGAGCAACGCGGCGTCAAGGCCTTCGGCCAGGCGTCCGACATGATCAAGGCTGGCCCGAACGTACAGCTTACCGCGATCATCGACACCTGGGGCAACTATTACGTCAAGCGCGTCCAGGCGCTCCTCGACGGCACCTGGAAGTCGGAACAGAGCTGGGATGGCCTCAAGGACGGCATTCTGACGATGGCGCCCTACACGAACATGCCCGACGATGTGAAGAAACTCGCCGAGGAAGCCGAAGCCAAGATCAAGTCGGGCGATCTGCATCCGTTTACCGGCCCGATCAACAAGCAGGACGGTACGCCCTGGCTGAAGGCCGGAGAGAAGGCCGATGATGGCACGCTGCTCGGCATGAACTTCTACGTCGAAGGCGTCGACGACAAGCTTCCGGCGCAATAACCGGTTGACGATTTTGCAGATGCGAGGGGCGTCCCTGTGGACGCCCTTTTTTGTTGCGGTGCATCCTAAAAAACCGATTTACAAAAGTAATACTATATGATTTTTTGACCCTGCGCCGCGAAGGAGCGGCATTGGGAGGATATCATGAAATTGAAGACTGCACTCTTGAGTGCTACGATTCTTGCTGCCTGCATGTTCGGTTCGGCTTCGGCCGCCGGCCTGACCGTCGGCTTCTCGCAGATCGGCTCGGAATCGGGTTGGCGTGCGGCTGAAACGACCGTCACCAAGGAGCAGGCCAAGAAGCGGGGCATCGATCTGAAGTTTGCCGATGCCCAGCAGAAGCAGGAAAACCAGATCAAGGCCCTGCGCTCCTTCATCGCCCAGGGCGTCGACGCCATCCTGATTGCTCCGGTCGTCGAAACCGGCTGGGACGATGTTCTCAAGGAAGCCAAGGAAGCCAAGATTCCGGTCATTCTGCTCGACCGCACCATCAAGGCTCCTGACGATCTCTACCTGACGGCTGTCACCTCCGACCTCGTCCATGAAGGCAAGGTCGCCGGCGACTTCCTGGTCAAGACTATTGGCGACAAGAAGTGCAATGTCGTCGAGCTGCAGGGCACGACCGGTTCGTCGCCGGCCATCGCCCGCAAGAAGGGCTTCGAAGAAGCTCTCGCCGGCCACGACAACCTCAAGATCGTTCGCAGCCAGACCGGCGACTTCACCCGCACCAAGGGCAAGGAAGTCATGGAAAGCTTCCTGAAGGCCGAAAATGGCGGCAAGGATATCTGCGCGCTCTACGCCCATAACGACGACATGGCCGTCGGCGCCATCCAGGCGATCAAGGAAGCCGGCCTGAAGCCCGGCAAGGATATCCTCGTCGTCTCGATCGACGCCGTTCCCGATATCTTCAAGGCAATGTCCGAAGGCGAAGCCAATGCCACGGTCGAACTGACGCCGAACATGGCTGGTCCGGCCTTCGATGCGCTCGAAGCCTATCTGAAGGACAAGAAGGCTCCGGCAAAGTGGATCCAGACAGAGTCCAAGCTCTACACGCCCGCCGACGAGCCGATGAAGGTCTACGAAGAGAAGAAGGGTCAGGGCTACTGATTTGAACCTGGAACCGCACCGGTCCATCATGGACCGGTGTGGAACTGCCGGTGCCGGACCGGGCGTCATGCCCGGTTTTGGTGCAGGCGCAAGGCGCAATATCAGGAAACAGCAGCCCTCATGGTTCACAATAACGAGACTATTCTCGCTGCCTCGGCCATATCGAAATTCTTTCCCGGTGCCATCGCATTGGACAAGGTGGATTTCACGCTGCGCCGCGGCGAGGTTCATGCCCTTCTCGGCGAGAACGGCGCCGGCAAATCGACGCTGATCAAGTGCATCACCGGCGCCTACCATCGTGACGAAGGCAGCCTGATGCTGGACGGCCAGGAGATCAATCCGGCCAATACGCTCGCTGCCCAGAAGCTTGGTATCGGCACCGTCTATCAGGAGGTCAACCTCCTCTCTAATCTGAGCGTCGCCGAAAATCTCTTTCTCGGTCGCCAGCCGAAGCGTTTCGGCATGACCGACGTGCGCGCGATGAACCGCAAGGCGCGCGAACTTCTGGCCGGTTACGGCATCGATATCGACGTCACCGCCGAACTCAGTCGCTTCTCGGTCGCTGTCCAGCAGGTGGTGGCGATCGCTCGCGCCGTCGATCTCTCCGGCAAGGTGCTGATATTGGATGAGCCGACGGCGAGCCTCGACAACCAGGAAGTGGCGCTGCTCTTCCGCATCATTGACGGCCTGAAGAAGCGCGGCCTCGGCATCGTCTTCATTACCCATTTCCTCGAGCAGGTCTATGCGATCAGCGATCGCATCACCGTGCTGCGCAATGGCAAGCTTGTCGGCACCCGCGACGCCGCCGAGCTGCCGCGCCAGGGCCTGATCGCCATGATGCTAGGCCGCGAGCTCGCGCAGGCCGAAGAAACGGTCAGGGAACACAGCATTGCGGCGGGCGAGGTCCGCTACAGATTTGCCGGCTACGGCAAACGCGGCAAGGTCAAGCCATTTGATCTCGATGTGTGCGCGGGCGAGGTGGTCGGCATCGCCGGCCTGCTCGGCTCGGGGCGCACCGAAACTGCCGAACTGCTCTTCGGCGTCGAGCATGCCGATAGCGGCAGTGTTACGATCGACGGCCAGCCTGCAACTCTGTCCAGTCCGCGCGCTGCGATCGAAAAGGGCTTCGGCTTCTGCCCCGAGGACCGCAAGACCGATGGCATCGTCGGCGACCTGTCGATCCGAGAAAATATCGCGCTTGCGCTGCAGGCCCGCCGCGGCTGGACCCGGCCGCTGTCGCGCGCCGAGCAGAATGCGCTGGCCGACCGCTACATCAAGGCGCTCGACATCAGAACGACCGACCGTGAAAAGCCGATCCGGCTGCTCTCCGGCGGCAACCAGCAGAAGGCAATCCTTGCCCGCTGGCTGGCGACCAATCCTAAGTTTCTCATCCTCGACGAGCCAACCCGCGGCATCGATGTCGGCGCCCATGCCGAGATCATCCGGCTCATCGAACAGCTCTGCGCCGAAGGCATGTCATTGATCGTAATTTCCTCGGAACTTGAAGAGCTTGTCGCCTATAGTTCACGTGTTATCGTACTTCGCGACAGGCAGCATATCGCCGAACTCACGGGCGAGCGCATCACCGCCGCCGGTATCGTCGATGCCATTGCCGCCGCCGAACACAAGACGGAGGACGCATGAAATCCTCCCGGAATGCGCTGGCCTATCGCCTGGCGCCGCAATTGATCGCTCTCGCAGTCATTCTTCTGTTGAATTTCATAACGTCACCACAGTTTTTTAATGTGGTGGTTCAGAATGGACGGCTCTATGGCAGCCTGATCGACGTGCTGAATCGCGGAGCGCCGGTGGCGCTCCTGGCGATCGGCATGACGCTGGTGATTGCCACCAAAGGCATCGACCTGTCCGTCGGCGCGGTCATCGCCATCTGCGGCGCCGTTGCTGCGTCATCGATCGTATCCGGCAATTCAGTTGCCTACACCATCCTGTTGACGCTGTTGATCGGACTTGCTTGCGGCGTCTGGAACGGTTTCCTGGTGGCGATTCTCAACATCCAGCCGATTATCGCCACGCTGGTGCTGATGGTCGCCGGCCGCGGCATCGCCCAGCTCATCACCGAAGGTGCCATCCTGACCTTTAATGATGACGGCCTGATCTTCTTCGGCAGCGGTTCCATGGCTCTCCTGCCGATGCCCGTCGTTATCTGGTTGCTCGTCGGGCTGCTGGTAATCCTGCTCGTCCGGCGCACGGCGCTCGGCATGCTGCTCGAGGCCGTCGGCATCAACCGCCGCGCCAGCACGCTCTCCGGCATCCAGACGCCGGTGCTGCTGATGGCCGTCTACATGCTGAGCGGGCTCTGCGCCTCGATCGCCGGCATCATCGTCGCAGCCGACATCAAGGGTGCCGACGCCAACAATGCCGGTCTCTGGCTCGAACTCGACGCCATTCTCGCCGTTGTCGTCGGCGGCAATTCGCTGCTCGGCGGTCGCTTCAGCATCGTGGGATCGCTGATCGGCGCGATGATCATCCAGGCTGTCAATACCGGCATCCTGTCCTCCGGCTTTCCGCCCGAATTCAATCTGATCATCAAGGCGGTGATCATCATCGTGATCCTCGTCATCCAGTCGCCGGCGATGCAGTCGCTCGCCATCTTTGCCAGCCGCCGGCAGGGCGGAAGGGAGCAGCCGAAATGAACTCCAAATACCTGCCGCTGCTTGCGACCGTCGTCATCTTCGTGCTTGCCTATGCCGGCTGCACGCTGCAATATCCGAACATGCTGTCGACGCGCGTCATCGGCAATCTTTTGACCGACAACGCCTTTCTCGGCATTGCCGCGGTCGGCATGACCTTCGTCATCATCTCCGGCGGCATCGATCTGTCGATCGGTTCGGTCATCGCCTTTACCGGCGTCTTCCTTGCTGTCATCCTGCAGAACACCTCGATCCATCCGCTGCTCGCCTTCGCGCTCGTCCTCGTCATCACCACCGCCTTCGGTGCCGTCATGGGCGCGATCATCCATTATCTCGAAATGCCGGCCTTTATCGTCACACTTGCCGGCATGTTCCTGGCGCGCGGTATCGCCTTCGTGCTCTCGATCGACAGCATTCCGATCAACCACGACTATTATTCGACGCTGACGAGCCTCTATTGGCGACTGCCCGGAGGCGGGCGGCTGACGCTGATCGGCGCCATCATGCTTCTGGTCTTTGCCGCCGGCATCTTTATCGCCCACCGCACCCGCTTCGGCACCAATGTCTATGCGCTCGGCGGCGGTCCGCAGACGGCGCGGCTGATGGGCGTGCCGGTCGGCCGCACGACGATCCAGATCTATGCGCTGTCGGGTTTTCTCGCCGGCCTATCCGGAATCGTTTTTTCGCTGTACACCTCTGCTGGATATTCTCTTGCGGCGGTCGGCGTCGAACTCGACGCGATCGCGGCAGTCGTCATCGGAGGGACGCTGCTGACCGGAGGAGCGGGATTCGTGGCAGGAACCTTGATCGGCATCCTGATCCAGGGGCTCATTCAGACTTACATCACCTTCGACGGCACGCTGTCGAGCTGGTGGACCAAGATCCTGATTGGCCTGCTGCTGTTTGCATTCATCCTGATGCAGAAGGCGATCCTGTTCCTTTCCAGTCTGAACAAGAGGTATGCCTGAGGGGGAGACGGATCGCTTGCGCAACAAATTGATCGAGACACGCAAGACAGGGCGCCGGACCCGGACAAGCCACGCCCAGGTGGTCGACGAGCTCGGCAAGGCGATCGTCGCCGGCACCTATCCCGTCGGCTCGATTCTGCCCGGCGACACCGAACTGGCGCAGCGTTTCAAGGTGTCGCGCACGGTCCTGCGCGAGACGATGAAGACGCTCGCCGCCAAGGGCATGGTCGTCGCCAAGGCGCGCGTCGGCACGCGTGTGACCGAGAAGAATCTTTGGAACATGTTCGACAGCGAGATCATCGCCTGGCACTTCGACAGTGGCGTGACGGAAGAATTCCTGTTGCAGCTTTACGATATCCGACTTGCTGTCGAACCCTTCGCCGCCGGCCTCGTCGCCGAGCGGGCCAATGCCGAGGAAATCGAGACGCTGCGCGGGCTGGCGGAGGAGATGGCGGCGAGCGACCACACGGCCGACAGCCTGGCGCTCGCCGACCTGCACTTTCACCTGGCGCTTGCCGAAGCCTCGCACAATCCCTTTATGCGCACCCTCGGCAGCCTTATCGAGGCGGCTCTCGTCGGCATGTTCCGCATCAGTACGCCGCCCTCCGAAAATGGGTTTGCCAATATTGCCGACACCCATATGCGCATCGTCGATGCCATCGCTTCCGGTGACAGCGCCGCCGCGCGCCGGGCGATGGAAGTCGTCATCCTGGACGGCCGCGATCATGTGCACGAAGCCTTCGCGACCCGCGGCGATCCTGCTGCCATGGAGCCGCTTTCGCCCGCAATTTCACCTAAGTAAGGGCTTTGACCGTGCTATGGCGTTGCGCGTCTTTGGGGACGCGCAAAGGGCGCCGTCGCACTTTCGATCCTTCCATCGCGGCTTCCGAAAATCGATTCCGATTTCAGGAATTATGCAGTATGAGGCAACAAAGCCGCCTCATGGCGCGGATTCGTGGAGCAGATCATGGAACGTACTTGTCTTGCCGTCATCCTAGCTGCCGGTGACAGCACGCGGATGAAATCCTCGAAATCGAAGGTGCTGCATCCGGTCGCCGGGCGGCCTATGATCGCCCATGTCGTCGAGGCAGTCGCCTCCGCCGGCATTTCCGCCGTCGCCCTTGTCGTCGGCCGCGACGCCGAGGAGGTGGCAAAGGCCGCAAGCATCGATGGTGTCGGCGTCGAATCCTATCTGCAGCAGCAGCGCCTCGGCACCGGCCACGCAGTGCTGGCGGCGCGTGAAGCGATCGCCAAGGGTTATGACGATATTCTCGTCACCTATGGCGACGTGCCGCTGCAGACCGAGGGCCCGCTGAAAGCCGCCCGCCAGGGTCTTGCCGATGGCAGCGACATCGTCGTCATTGGTTTTCACACCGACCGTCCGACCGGCTATGGCCGGCTGCTCGTCAAGGACGGCGAATTGATCGCCATCCGCGAGGAGAAGGATGCGACCGATGCCGAGCGCGCTGTCACCTGGTGCAACAGCGGGCTGATGGCGATCAACGGCCGCAAGGCGCTCGATCTCCTCTCGCGCATCGGTAATGCCAATGCCAAGGGCGAATTCTATCTGACCGATCTGGTCGAGATCGCCCGCTCGCTCGGCGGCCGCGTTACCGCCGTCGATGCCCCTGAAATCGAGATGACCGGCTGCAACAACCGCGCCGAACTCGCCGTCATCGAGCGCTTCTGGCAGGAGCGCCGCCGCCGCGAGATGATGCTGGCGGGCGTCACCATGATCGCACCGGAAACAGTGTTCCTCTGCTACGATACCGTCATCGGCCAGGATGCGCTGATCGAGCCGAACGTCGTCTTCGGCCCTGGCGCGGTAATCGACAGCGGCGCCGTCATCCATGCTTTCTCGCATATCGAAGGCGCTCATGTCAGTGAGAGCGCGACCGTCGGTCCCTTCGCACGGCTGCGGCCGGGTGCCGATCTCGCCAGCGGCGCCAAGGTCGGCAATTTTTGCGAGGTGAAGAACGGCCGGTTGGGCGAGGGCGCCAAGATCAACCACCTCACCTATATCGGTGATGCCGTCGTCGGCGCCGGCAGCAATATCGGCGCCGGCACGATCACTTGCAATTATGACGGGGTCAACAAGAGCGAAACGGTGATCGGCGAAAACGCCTTCATCGGTTCCAACTCCTCGCTGGTCGCGCCGGTGACGATCGGCGACGGTGCCTATATCGGGTCCGGCAGCGTCATCACCGCCGACGTGCCGGCCGATGCGCTGGCGCTCGGCCGCGCCCGCCAGGAGATCAAGCCGGGCCGCGCGTCCTTGCTGCGCGAACGCGCGCTCGCCATTAAGGCGGCAAAGAAGGCGAAAGCCTGAGGGACGGTTTGCGTAACCGGCGGAAATTGAAAGTGACCGCCGAGGCCATTGAGAAATAAGCGGAAATCGTTAGGACTGGCCTCGTTATCGAAGGCTTATGGGGATATTGCATGTGCGGAATTGTGGGGATCGTCGGAACTCAGCCTGTTGCGGAGCGCCTTGTCGATGCGCTGAAGCGCCTCGAATATCGCGGTTATGACTTCCGCCGGCGTTGCCACCATCCATGAGGGCGTGATGGATCGCCGCCGCGCCGAGGGCAAGCTCTTCAATCTGGAAAAACGCCTCGATGCGGAACCGCTGCCAGGTTTGGTCGGAATCGCCCACACACGCTGGGCGACCCACGGCGTGCCGAACGAGACCAATGCCCATCCGCATTTCGTCGAAGGCGTCGCCGTCGTCCATAACGGCATCATCGAGAACTTCTCCGAGCTGCGCGACGAGTTGACCGCGGACGGATCGGTCTTCGAAACCCAGACCGACACCGAAGTCGTCGCCCAGCTGATGGCGAAATATCTGCGCGAAGGCCTCGAGCCGCGCGCCGCCATGCTGAAGATGCTGAACCGGGTGACCGGCGCCTATGCGCTGGCAGTCATGCTCAAGGCCGATCCCGGCACGATCATGGCCGCCCGTTCCGGCCCGCCGCTTGCCGTCGGCTACGGCCGCGGCGAGATGTTCCTCGGCTCGGATGCCATCGCGCTCTCGCCCTTCACCAACGAAATCACCTATCTCGTCGACGGCGACTGCGCCGTCATCACTCGTGATAGCGTCTCGGTGCTCGATTTCACCGGCAAGCCGGTCAAGCGCGCCCGCCAGATCTCTCAGGCGACCGCCTATGTCGTCGACAAGGGCAACCACCGCCACTTCATGGAAAAGGAAATCTACGAGCAGCCGGAGGTGATCTCCCACGCGCTCAGCCACTATGTCGATTTCGCCGAGAACACGATCGGCGCCAATGCCGCGGCGATCGATTTCAAAGCGGCGACCGGCCTGGCGATCTCGGCCTGCGGCACCGCCTATCTCGCCGGTCTCGTCGGCAAATACTGGTTCGAGCGTTATGCCCGCCTGCCGGTCGAGATCGACGTCGCCTCGGAATTCCGCTACCGCGAAATGCCGCTTTCGCCCTCGCAGGCGGCACTCTTCATCTCGCAGTCCGGCGAAACCGCCGATACGCTGGCATCGCTGCGTTACTGCCGCGACAACGGCCTGAAGATCGGCGCCGTCGTCAATGTCCGCGAATCGACGATCGCACGCGAATCTGACGCCGTCTTCCCAATCATGGCCGGCCCTGAAATCGGCGTTGCCTCGACCAAGGCCTTCACTTGCCAGCTTGCCGTGTTGGCGTCGCTGGCGATCGGCGCCGGCAAGGCGCGCGGCACGGTGAGCACTGAGGAGGAGAGGGCGTTGGTGCGTCATCTCGCCGAAATGCCGCGCATCATGAGCCGGGTGCTGAACCTCATCCAGCCGCAGATGGAAAGCCTGTCGCGGGAATTGTCGAAGTGCAAGGACGTGCTCTATCTCGGCCGCGGCACCAGCTTCCCGCTCGCCATGGAAGGCGCGCTGAAGCTCAAGGAAATCTCCTATATCCACGCCGAAGGTTATGCCGCCGGCGAATTGAAGCACGGGCCGATCGCGTTGATCGACGAGAACATGCCGGTTATCGTCATCGCCCCTTACGACCGTTTCTTTGAAAAGACCATCTCCAACATGCAGGAGGTCGCAGCCCGTGGCGGCCGCATCATCTTCATCACCGACGAAGCCGGTGCGGCGGCCTCGAAACTGCCGACCATGGCGACGATTACCCTGCCTGTCGTCGACGAAATCATCGCGCCGATGATCTTCTCGCTGCCGATCCAGCTGCTTGCCTATCACACGGCCGTCTTCATGGGCACCGATGTCGACCAGCCCCGCAATCTGGCGAAATCCGTGACCGTGGAATAAGCCTGGAGGACCGGGCCTTCGCGCCGAAACATATTGTGCGACGCCTCGAATTCTGGCAATTTTGGTATGCGGACAAGGGGGAAGGGCCGGCGTTCCGGCCCGTCCAGGACTGAGATGGAGTTCATCAGGAAACGATGGCCGACAACGCCCCCAGAATGCCGGTCGCGACCCGGCTGAGGAACAATTTTCTCGCAGGCCTGATCATCTGCGCGCCCATCGCGATTACCATCTGGCTGACCTGGACCTTCATCCATTGGTCGGACAGCTGGGTCAGGCCTTACATTCCGGCGCGCTGGAACCCGGAAAGCTATCTCAATTTCGCCATTCCCGGCTTCGGCCTGCTGATCGCCATCGTGCTGATCACCGTCGTCGGCTTCCTCGGCAAGAACCTCATCGGCCAGAGCATCGTCCGTTTCGGCGAATCGATCGTCCAGCGCATGCCGCTGGTGCGCACGATCTACAGAAGCGTGAAGCAGATTTTCGAAACGGTGCTGAAGGAGCAGTCGAACTCCTTCAAGAAGGTCGGGCTTATTGAATATCCAGGCCCCGGCCTCTGGGCGCTGGTCTTCGTCGCAACCGACGCCAAGGGCGAGATCGCCTCGAAGTTCAATGCCATGGGCCAGGATATGGTCGCCGTTTTCCTGCCGCCGACGCCGGTGCCGACGGCGGGCTTCCTCGTCTTCGTGCCGCGCGAAAAGATCGTCCTGCTCGATATGAGCCCGGAAGACGCCGCCAAGTTCCTGATCTCAGGCGGTCTCGTCGCCCCAGAACACAAGCCGTTGGAGCCGAAGCAGAAGCATCTGCCGCGGCCGAAGCCGGTGGCGGTTTCAAAAGCGGATTGATGCATGTCGCCCAAAAGTGTTTGGCGGTTTTGGGATAACGACATGCATGGAAAGAAGATTAAAGCGCGCCGCGGCGTGCTTTATCCCGCCCTTAAGAACCGGATCGCCTCGTCGCGGCGGAAGAGATAGAGCAAGGTGCGGATCGCCTGTCCTCTGTCACTTGTCAGCTCCGGATCGCGCTCGATGAGATAGGCCGCATCCTTGCGGGCGATCTCCAGCAGGTCGGCATGCGCCTCGAGGCTGGCGATGCGGAAGCCCGGCGTGCCGGACTGGCGGGTGCCGAGCAGTTCGCCTTCGCCGCGCAGCTTCAGATCCTCCTCGGCGATGCGAAAACCATCCTCGGTCTCGCGCATTATCGAAAGCCTGGCATGGCCGGTTTCGCCGAGCGGCCCCTTATAGAGCAGGATGCAGGTCGAGGCCTCGTCGCCGCGCCCGACGCGGCCGCGCAACTGATGCAATTGCGCCAGGCCGAAGCGTTCGGCATGTTCGATCACCATGATCGTCGCATCCGGCACGTCGACGCCGACCTCGACGACGGTGGTGGCGACGAGCAGCCGGGTCTCGCCGTTCTTGAACGCCATCATCGCCGCGTCCTTCTCCGGTCCGCTCATGCGGCCGTGGATGAGGCCGATATCGGGGCCGAGCGCGGCAACAAGTGTCGCATGCCGCTCCTCGGCCGACATCAGGTCGAGCTCTTCGGATTCTTCGACCAGCGGGCAGATCCAGTAGGCCTTCTTGCCCTCGGCAAGCGCGCTTTGCAGCCGCCCGACGATTTCGCCGGTGCGCTCCATCGGCACGGTGATCGTCTGGATCGGCTTGCGGCCGGCAGGTTTTTCCGTGAGCTTGGAAACGTCCATGTCGCCGAAGGCGGCAAGCACCAGCGTGCGCGGGATCGGCGTCGCCGTCATCACAAGCATGTGCGGCGAGATGCCCTTGGCGGTCAGCCTGAGCCGCTGATGCACGCCGAAACGGTGCTGTTCGTCGACGACGGCCAGCATGAGGTTGGCGTAAGATACAGTATCCTGGAACAGCGCATGCGTACCGATGATGATCTGTGCCGCACCGGAGGCGATGCGCTCCAGGATTTCCTCCCGCTCGCGTCCCTTGGTCCGCCCGGTTAGCACCTCGATGCCGAGCCCGGCGGAGGCGGCGAATTTTGAGATCGTCGCGTGATGCTGGCGCGCCAGGATTTCGGTCGGCGCCATCAGTACCGCCTGGCCGCCGCTCTCGATCACCGCCGCCATCGCCATCAGCGCCACCAGCGTCTTGCCGGAGCCGACATCGCCCTGCAGCAGCCGCAGCATGCGCTCGGCTCCGGCCATGTCCTTCAAAACCTCGGCGATCGCCCCGTTCTGGCTCGATGTGAGCGAGAAGGGCAGGAACTTCAGGATTTTGCCGCTGATTTCGCCGGTCGCGTGCACCGGCTGGCCCGCCACCTTGCGCAGCCTCTGGCGCACCAGGCTCAGTGAAAGCTGGCCGGCGAGGAACTCGTCATAGGCAAGCCGCCGCCGGGCAGGGGCCTGCGGGTCGATATCGGTGGGATCGCGCGGCTCGTGCAGCATGTGGAAGCTGTCGCGGATCGACGGCAGGCCCTGCTTCTGCGTCAAGGTGAGATCGATCCATTCCGGCAATTCAGGAAAACGCGGCAGGGCGGCGTCGATGATCTTGCGCAGCGTCTTCGGTGACAGTCCTGCCGTCAGCGGATAGATCGGCTCGACGAGCGGCAGGTTCTCCGCCTCGTCGGCCCTGACGATATAGTCGGGATGCACCATCGAGGCGCGGCCGTTGAACCAGTCGACCTTGCCGCTGACTGTCACCTCGGCATCAACAGGCAGCTGCTTTTCCAGCCAGGCCGCCTGGCCCCGGAAGAAGACCAGTGTCAATTCGCCGGTCTCGTCATGCAGGAAGACGCGGTAGGGCACATTGCTTTTGCCGCGCGGCGGCACCTGGTGGCGGTCGACACGGGCGGTGATCGTCACGATCGCGCCCTGTGGTGCCCGGGCGATTCCCGGCTGGTTGCGCCGGTCGATCAGCGAGAAGGGCGCGTGGAAGAGGAGATCGATGACCCGGCAATCCTCTGGCGTCTCGCGACCGAGCAGCTTGACCAGCAGTTCGGCGATCTTCGGGCCGACGCCCGGAAGGCCCGAAATGGGGAAAACAGAGGATCGAGAATGGCGGGGCGCATGCGGTCAAAATGCGATGAACAATGCGGCCTTGGCAAGGCTGACAAGCCGCTTTCGAGGGGCTATAGAGGCGCATCAACAGGAAGGTAATGCCATGACAGGTGTCACGCTCACGAGTGCCGGTCTCGACCCGCGCCGCCGCAGAATCCTTTTCCGCTGCTGGCATCGCGGCATCCGCGAGATGGATCTGGTCTTCGGCCAGTTCGCCGAAGCCGAGGTCGCGACTCTGTCGGAAGCCGAACTCGACGAGTTCGAGACGATTATGGCGGAAGAGGACAATGATCTCGTCCGCTGGATTATGGGAACATGGCCGGTGCCTGAGCGTTTCCAGACACCGATGTTTGCCCGCATCGCCGCCTATAAGCCCGATTTCGACAAGCCCCTCAGGACGCCGGAATGATCCCTGGTTTCGATGCGAAGAAGCTTGCGGCCATTGCCGAGCCGCTGACGATCGGCAATGTGCCGGCAGGTCTTGAAACGCTGCTGCTCGCCGAGCTCGCCCGAACGGGAGAGCCGGTCGCCTATGTCATGTCCGACGGCCATCGCATGGCCGATCTCGAACAGATGCTGGGCTTTGTCGCCCCCGACATTCCGGTTCTCACCCTGCCGGCCTGGGACTGTCTGCCCTATGACCGCGTCTCGCCGAGCGCCGATACTTCGGCCCGCCGGCTTGCCGCACTCGGCGGCCTCATCGCTCACCGGAAAAAGCCGCATGCGGCCATCGTGCTCGTCACCGCCAATGCCATGCTGCAGAAGGTGGCGCCGCAGGATGTCATCGAAAGCCTGAGCTTTTCGGCCCGACCCGGCAACCAGCTGCGCATGGACGATCTCGCCGGACGTCTGGAGCGCAACGGTTTCGACCGCGTCGCCACTGTTCGCGAAGTCGGCGAATATGCCGTGCGCGGTGGCATTCTCGACGTCTTCGTGCCGGGATCGGAAGAGCCGGTCCGTCTCGATTTCTTCGGCGATACGCTGGAATCGATCCGCAGCTTCGATCCAGCAAGCCAGCGCACGACCGGCCAGGTGCGCTCCCTCGATCTCAACCCGATGAGCGAGGTGACGCTGACGCCGGATACGATCAGCCGCTTCCGTAAGAATTACCTTTCGGCTTTCGGCGCGATGACACGTGATGACGCGCTCTATCTCGCCGTCTCCGAAGGCCGCCGTTACCCCGGCATGGAGCATTGGCTGCCGTTCTTCTACGAGAAGCTCGATACCGTTTTCGATTATCTCAGCGGCTTCCGTGTCGTCACCGACCATACGGTGCGTGAGGCGGCCGAAGAGCGCTCCAAGCTCGTCCTCGATTATTTCGACGCCCGCCTGAATTCCGGCCAGCCCGCCAAGGGCCAGATGGCGCAGGGCACGCCCTATAAGCCGGTGGCGCCGGGGCAGCTCTACCTGGACAGCAAGCTTTTCGCCAAGACTCTCGACGCGCTCGGCGCGATCCGTGTCAGCCCTTTCAATGAAATCGAGGGCGAGGCGAGGCGGGTCGTCAATATCGGAGCCCGCCAGGGCCAGCGCTGGGCTCGCTCGAATGCCGAGGGCGGCGGCGATGCCGAGCGCGTCAATATCTTCGACGTCGTCGTCAAGCATATCGCCGACCGCCGCGCCGGCGGCGCGAAAGTGCTGGTCACTGCCTGGACCGAGGGCTCGCTGGAGCGGCTGCTGCAGGTGCTGAACGAGCATGGCCTGGAAAAGGTGAAGCCGGTCGAGGCGCTGAAGGATCTCGGGGCGCTGGGCAAAGGCGAGGCCGCTGCCGCCGTGCTCAATCTCGAATCAGGCTTCGAGGCCGGTGATCTCGTCGTCATCGGCGAACAGGATATTCTCGGCGACCGCATGGTGCGCCGCTCCAAACGCCGCAAGCGCGCCGCCGATTTCATCGCCGAGGTCGCCGGCCTCGACGAGGGCTCGATCGTCGTCCATGCCGAACACGGCATCGGCCGCTTTATTGGTCTCAAGACCATCGAGGCGGCAGGCGCCCCGCATGCCTGCCTCGAACTGCAGTATGCCGACGAGGCCAAGCTCTTCCTGCCGGTCGAAAACATCGATCTTCTCTCGCGCTACGGCGGCGAGGGCACCGAGGCTCAACTCGACAAGCTCGGCGGCGGCGCTTGGCAGATGCGCAAGGCCAAGCTCAAGAAGCGGTTGCTCGATATGGCGGACGCGCTGATCCGCATCGCCGCCGAGCGTCTGACGCGCCACGCGCCTGTTCTGACGACCCCGGACGGCCTTTACGACGAGTTTTCCGCCCGCTTCCCCTATGACGAGACCGAGGACCAGGATAACGCCATCGACGCTGTGCGCTCCGATCTCGGCGCCGGCCGGCCGATGGATCGTCTCGTCTGCGGCGACGTCGGCTTCGGCAAGACCGAAGTGGCCTTGCGCGCCGCCTTCGTCGCCGCGATGAACGGCGTCCAGGTTGCCGTCGTGGTGCCGACGACCTTGCTCGCGCGCCAGCATTTCAAGACTTTCTCCGAGCGTTTTCGCGGCCTGCCGGTGCGCATCCAGCAAGCCTCGCGGCTTGTCGGTGCCAAGGAACTGGCACTGACCAAGAAGGAAGTCTCCGAAGGCAAGACCGATATCGTCGTCGGTACCCATGCGCTGCTCGGCGCCGGCATCAAATTCGCCAATCTCGGCCTGCTCGTCATCGACGAGGAGCAGCATTTCGGCGTCAAACACAAGGAGCGGCTGAAGGAGCTGAAGAGCGACGTGCACGTTCTGACGCTGTCGGCCACACCGATCCCGCGCACGCTGCAGCTCGCCATGACCGGCGTGCGCGAACTGTCGCTGATCACCACGCCGCCGGTCGATCGCATGGCGGTGCGCACCTTCATCTCGCCTTTCGACAGCCTGGTCATCCGCGAGACGCTGATGCGCGAGCACTATCGCGGCGGCCAGAGCTTCTATGTCTGCCCGAGGCTTGCCGATCTTGCCGATGTCCATGCCTTCCTGCAGTCCGATGTGCCGGAGCTGAAGGTCGCCGTTGCTCATGGCCAGATGCCGGCCGGCGAGCTCGAAGACATCATGAACGCCTTTTATGAAGGCCGCTACGACGTGTTGCTGTCGACCACCATCGTCGAATCCGGCCTCGACGTGCCGACAGCCAACACGTTGATCGTCCACCGCGCCGATATGTTCGGCCTTGCCCAGCTCTATCAGCTGCGCGGCCGCGTCGGCCGCTCGAAGGTGCGCGCTTTTGCCCTCTTCACCCTGCCTGTGAACAAGGTGCTGACGGCAACGGCCGACCGCCGGCTGAAGGTGCTGCAGTCCCTGGATACGCTCGGCGCCGGCTTCCAGCTGGCAAGCCACGACCTCGATATCCGCGGCGCCGGCAACCTGCTCGGCGAAGAGCAGTCCGGCCATATCAAGGAAGTCGGCTTCGAGCTCTATCAGCAGATGCTGGAAGAGGCGGTCGCCGAGGTCAAGGGCGTCGACGAGATCCACGACACCGGCTGGTCGCCGCAGATCTCGGTCGGCACGACGGTGATGATCCCGGAGGATTACGTTCCCGATCTGCATCTGCGCATGGCGCTTTACCGCCGTCTCGGCGAACTCACCGAACTCAAGGAGATCGACGGCTTCGGCGCGGAGATGATCGACCGCTTCGGCCCGATGCCGATCGAAGTCCAGCATCTCCTGAAGATCGTCTACATCAAGTCGCTCTGCCGAACCGCCAATGTCGAAAAGCTCGATGCCGGCCCGAAGGGCGTCGTCGTTCAGTTCCGCAACAAGGAATTCCCGAACCCCGCAAATCTCGTCGGCTATATCGGCAAGCAGGGCACGATGGCGAAGATCCGCCCCGACCACAGCCTGTTCCTGACCCGCGACCTGCCGACCCCGGAAAAACGCCTCCAGGGGGCCGCGGTCATAATGACGCAACTGGCAGAGATGGCGAAATAATCGAGGGAGACAGGCATGGCGACATACGGCGCAACGATCGCTTGGGAGCGCAACGGCGAAACCTTCACCGACAACCACTACAGCCGCGCCCACCGCTGGACCTTCGACGGTGGCATAGAGCTGCGCGCATCCTCGTCGGCGCATGTCGTTCCGCTGCCCTATTCCGCCGAGGACGCCGTCGATCCGGAGGAGGCCTTTGTCGCCTCGCTCTCCAGCTGCCACATGCTCTGGTTCCTGTCGATCGCCGCCAAACAGCGCTTTTGCGTCGACAGCTACACCGATGCCGCCGAGGGCATTATGGAGAAGAATGCCGAAGGACGTCTTGCCATGACTGTGGTGACACTGAAGCCACGTGTTGTCTTCAGCGGCGACAAGCAGCCCTCGCTGAGCGAGCTCGAGGCGCTGCACCATCGCGCCCACGATGAATGTTTCATCGCCAACTCGGTGAAGACCGAGGTGTGCTGCATTCCGGTTCTGGGCTGAAGGCTGATACTGTTCAGTCGGCTGGCGGTTCTGACCAGCCGATCAGTCTTGCCCATTCATTGGCGCCGTCCATGATGATGTCGAACACCGGGTCCTTGATGTCGTAGTAGAAATCGACGTCTTCGGGAAAACGTTGGGCGAGCCGCTGTTTGATCAGCGCATAGGCGTTTGCCGCCGTCGGATGGGCGCGCAGGAAGTCGCGGCAGAGAAGAGAGTAGCGCTGATTGAACCGGCCTCTTTCGCGGATGTGCAGATTGGCCGGGCGTCCTCTGCTGCGATAGAAGGCCTTGCGCAATTCGCCTTCCGTCAGCTCAACTCTCGGAGGGCAGTGGTCGATGACGATTGGTCTGCGCTCGAAACCGGCCTGTTCGAATGCCTCGACATCGACATCGGCCAGATCGTTCACGGTCAGCTGGATATCGATGATATCCTTCGCGGGAAGGCCGGGGATGGCCGTCGAGCCGATGTGATGCAGATAGGCTCCCGCAGGGGCGGCGCGTATGATGGCGCGCTTGAGCGCTGCGAAATCCTCGACCCAACTTTGTCGCGGCTCTTCGATCTCGATGCGCATCGGCGCCTCAGTTGAGCCCCGATCGCGCCTCGGCTTTCGCCTTGGCGATATCGCGCAGCGCATTCGCCAGCACATTGGGTGTCTGCGCGCCGCTGACGGCATATTGCTGGTCGAAGATGAAGAACGGCACGCCGTTGACGCCCATTTCCTGCGCCGCCTTGATTTCGGCGACGATCAGATCACGATCGGCATCGGAGGCGAGCAGCGAGGCGATGACCGAGCGGTCGAGGCCGGTCTTTTCGGCGATATCGAGCAGCACCGCGTGATCGCCGACATTGCGGCCTTCTTCGAAATTCGCTTTGAACAGGGCTGCGACGACCGCGTCCTGCTTTTCGCGGCCTTCGATCATCGCCCAGTGGATCAGCCGATGGGCGTCGAGCGTGTTCGGGCCGATCTTGATCGCCTCGAAATCGAAGGCGATGCCGACTTCGCGGCCGAGATCGGTCAGCATCTTGTGGGCCTGCGCCACGCGCTCCTCGCCGCCGAGCTTCTCGGCCAGCGCCTTCTTCTGGTCGACGCCTTCCTTAGGATAATCTGGATTGAGCCGATAGGGCCGCCAGTTGATGTCGACACCGACTTCGTCCTGCACCTCGGCAATGGCGAGCTCCAGCCGCGCCTTGCCGAGATAGCACCAGGGGCAGACGACATCCGAGACCACGTCGATGGTGATACGCTCCATGATGATCTTCCTTATTTCTGCGCGTCTCCGGTGGAGACATCGGGCCGAGGCCTTCGGCCGCTTCTATTGGGCGCTTGTATCCCACCATATCGGCAGCTGATAGCCATAAAGCGGCACCCTGTCGGGATGGCCGATGCGCTTGCTGCGCGCCACCCACTGCTGGTCCATGTGATAGAGCGGCAGCACGTAGTGGCTCGAGAGCAGCAGCCGATCGTAGGAGCGAACCGCCGCCGTGAATTCTTCCGCCGAGCGCGCCCTCAGCAGATGGTCGATCAGCGTGTCGAGATCGGGATCGTTGGCGCCGGCAAAGCTGTCCGAGCCCTCGCGCGTGCGGGCAGCCGAAGACCAGCGGCCGAGCTGCTCGTTTCCAGGTGACAGCGACGAGGTAAAGGACTTCATGATCATGTCGTAATCGAAGCTGTTCGTGCGGCTCTGATATTGCGAATCATCGACCGTGCGAATCGACGCCGCGATACCGATCGCCTGCAGCGAACGCTGGTAGGCGACGGCGAGTTTCTCCTGGTCGGCATTCTGCGTCATGATTTCAAAAGCGAGTTGCCGCCCCGAGGCATCGGCCATCTTGCCGCCCTGAATCGTATAGCCGCTCTCCTTCAAGAGCCCGACCGCCTGCTTCAGCACGTTGCGATCGCGGCCGGAGCCGTCGGTGACCGGCAGCTTGTAGGTACCGTCGAGAATATCGGAGGCGATTTTGTCCTTGATCGGTCCGAGTAGCCCAAGCTCCGCGGCATTGGCGGGCACGCCGAAGCTCGAAAGCTCGGAATTCTGCCAGAAGCTTTGAGTACGCTTGTAGGCGCCGGAATAGAGGTTTTTGTTCGCCCATTCGAAATCGAACGCCAGCGACAGGCCTTCACGCACTTTCGGATCGGCAAAGATTGGCCGCCGCGTGTTGAAGACGAAGCCGAGCATGCCGCTCGGCAACTTCGGCGTGAACACGTCCTTGATGATAGCCCCGGAGGTGACCGCGGGGAAGTTATAGGCATTGGCCCAGTGACCGGGATTGCCGTCGGGATAGATGTCGACATCGCCCTTTTTGAAGGCTTCGAACAACGTCGTGTCCTGCAGATAATACTGGACAGTGATCTGATCGTAGTTGTCGGTGCCGACCTTGGCAGGAATGTCCTTGCCCCAGTAATTCGGGTCGCGCTCATAGGTGATGCTTTCGCCCGGCTTCACCACCTTCACCTTGTAAGGGCCGGAACCGACCGGCGGCGTCAGCGATGTGCGATCAAAGGTTTCGGGATCGATCGCATGTTTCGGCAGCACCGGGAAAAGGCCGAAAATCAAAGGCGTCTCTCGGTCGGCCTTGTCATTGAAGGTAAAGCGCACGCTGTGTTCGCCGACCTTCTCCATCTTGGCGACGACCTTGAGGCGGTTAGCGAAAGGGACGCGGCCTTTGTCACGCAACAGCTCGAAGCTGAACATTACGTCTTCCGGCGTCACCGGCTGGCCGTCGGACCATTGCGCCTTCGGATTGAGGTTGAACTGAATGAAGCTCCTGTCGTCGTCCCATTCAACGGTCTGGGCAAGCAGGCCGTAAAGCGTGAAGGGCTCGTCCCTGGAGCGCTGCATCAGCGAATTCGTAGACGAGGTTGCCATAGTCCGGGTCCCACATGCCGCGTGCCGTCGTGCGCATGCTCTTCAGAATGAACGGGTTGAGGTTGTCGAAGGTGCCGACGACCCCATAGGTAATCTTGCCGCCCTTCTTGACGTCGGGATTGACGTAAGGGAAGTGCTTGTAATCCGGCGGCAGGGCCGGCTCGCCATGCATCGCAATGCCGTGCAGCGGTTCGGCAGCGACGGTGCCGCAGAGCAGCGAGAGGACGAGGGGGACGACGATCCGGAGCATTCGGCAATCCTTGAAATCCGCGAAAATGGGCACGATTCACGCCGGAGATTAGCATGGGGTCGACCGATTCCAACACGCGGACGCGATTTCTTTGGCGCTGGCGATGAAATAGCTGCTCGAATTGCCAAAGAAATGCTGGATATCTTGAACGCTGCGATGTAACAGGTGAACCCGAAGTTTCGGGGTCATGCATTTGCCTCATTTTTCTATGAGGTGAGTGCCGAACGACCCGATGGTTGGGGCGGCACGTCGCTGCCCCGAACGGATATCAGGAGACGGAATTCGTTATGATGTTCAAGTCTGAAAAGAAAATGCGGGCAGCGCTGTCCGTTCTGGCAGTGATGTTCGGCGCCGCTTCGGCTCCGGTTTCCTCCTTCGCCCAGGATGCGGCGGCTCCAGGTCCGGCCCAGGGCGTCGGCGCCCCCAAGCTCGGCTGGTACAAGACCTGCACCAAGCAGGAAGACAACGACATCTGTGTCGTCCAGAACCTGATCCTCGCCAATGGCGGCCAGCTCGTCACGGCCGTCGGCCTGATCTCGGTCACCGGCAAGATCAACCGCAAGATTCTGCAGGTCTCCGTTCCCACCGCGCGTCTGATTCCTCCTGGAATCATGATGCAGATCGATGGTGGCAAGGGCCAGAAGCTCGATTACGCCGTCTGCCTGCCGGACAAATGCACCGCAGAAATCCCGCTGACCGATGCGATGATCGCCAGCCTCAAGAAGGGCAGCGACGTGATCTTTACTTCGATCAACTTCCGCCGCGCCCCGAACCCGATCAAGATCTCGCTCGAAGGCTTCACCGGCGCTTATGACGGCGAACCGGTTACCGAAAACAAGCTTGCTGAAAGCCAGCGCAGCCTGCAAGAAGGCATGCAGAAGAAGGCTGACGAAGCCCGCAAGAAGCTGGAAGACGCCCAGAAGGCAGCCAAGGCGCAGTAATCCTGCCGCCATATTGAATTAGAAACCCGGCTTGAGGCCGGGTTTTTTGTTGCTAAGCATCTCTCTCTTCTGCGTTACACATGGCTCTTCGGTTTTGCCCCTCACCCTAACCCTCTCCCCGTAAACGGGGCGAGGGGACGTGCCTTGCGAGAGGTAGGCGAGGGACCGAGAGGTTGCGACCTGGTCCCTTCGCCCCGTCAGAACGGGGAGAAGGTGGCGGCAGCCGGATGAGGGGCTTCCCAGCGAAAGACAACAGGCGGGTTTGCAGCCAAAAGAAAAGGCCTCGCCGGGATCGCGAGGCCTTATATTACAATTGGATCAGGATGTCTTTAGTGGGCGAAGCTCATCTTGGGTTTGAACTGCCCTGACGGACTCTGATCGAAAATCTGGTAGACCTGCTGGTTGCGAAGCGGCGTGCCGCTTTCGTCGTTCACCAGGTTCTGCTCGGAGACATAGGCGACATATTCGCTCTCGTCATTTTCGGCGAGCAGGTGGTAGAAGGGCTGATCCTTGCTGGGGCGCACCTCGGCGGGAATGGAATTCCACCATTCCTCCGTATTGGCGAACTCCGGATCCACGTCGAAGATGACGCCGCGAAACGGAAAAACCTTGTGCCGGACCACTTCGCCGATACTGAACTTTGCTACTCTTTCTTTCATGGTACGACTTCCTTTCATCACCGGATTTGGTGATTGGTGGCTCATAAATCAAGATTTTTGAGCCAATTCGTCACATGAACGTCATATCCTCGCCGTCTGCCGTTCGTGACGTGGAGGCGAAAGCCCCAGCAAGCCGGGGCTTTCGGTCTTCGATTGATCAGGCCGAATAGTACATGTCGTATTCAACCGGGTGCGGCGTCATTTCGAAACGCATCACCTCTGCCATCTTCAACTCGATGAAGGCATCGATCTGGTCATCGTCGAAGACGCCGCCGGCCGTCAGGAACTTGCGGTCCTTATCGAGGCTTTCCAGCGCCTCGCGCAACGAGCCGCAGACGGTCGGGATCTTCTTCAATTCCTTCGGCGGCAGATCGTAGAGATCCTTGTCCATGGCCTTGCCGGGATGGATCTTGTTCTTGATGCCGTCGAGGCCGGCCATCAGCATGGCGGCGAAGGCGAGATAGGGGTTGGCGGTCGGATCCGGGAAGCGGACTTCGACGCGCTTGGCCTTCGGATTGGAGCCGAACGGAATGCGGCAGGAGGCCGAGCGGTTGCGGGCCGAATAGGCGAGCAACACCGGCGCTTCATAACCCGGAACGAGGCGCTTGTAGGAGTTCGTCGACGGGTTGGTGAAGGCATTGATCGCCTTGGCGTGCTTGATGATGCCGCCGATATAGTAAAGGCAGCTCTCGGAAAGACCGGCATACTCGTCGCCGGCAAAGGTCGGTTTGCCGCCCTTCCAGATCGACTGGTGCACATGCATGCCCGAGCCGTTGTCGCCGAAGATCGGCTTCGGCATAAAGGTCGCGGTCTTGCCATAGGCGTTCGCCACCTGGTGCACGACGTACTTGTAGATCTGCATCTTGTCGGCGTTGCGCACCAGCGTGTCGAACTTGATGCCGAGTTCGTGCTGGGCGGCTGCCACTTCATGGTGATGCTTTTCGACGACGACGCCCATTTCGGAGAGAACCGTCAGCATTTCCGAACGCATATCCTGGGCGCTGTCAACAGGCGGGACCGGGAAATAGCCGCCCTTGACGCGCGGGCGATGGCCGAGGTTGCCGGTTTCGTAATCGGTGTCGTCGTTCGACGGCAATTCGGTCGAATCCAGCTTGAAGCCGGTATTGTACGGATCTGCCTTGTACTTGACGTCGTCAAAAACGAAGAATTCGGCTTCCGGGCCGACGAAGATCGTGTCGCCGATGCCAGAGGCCTTGAGATAGGCTTCGGCCTTTTTGGCGGTGCCGCGCGGATCGCGGTTATAGGCCTCGCCGGAGACCGGATCGAGGATGTCGCAGACGATGACCATGGTCGACTGGGCGAAGAATGGGTCCATATGCACCGTTTCGGTATCGGGCATCAGCACCATGTCGGACTCGTTGATGGCCTTCCAGCCGCCGATCGAGGAGCCGTCGAACATCACGCCGTCGGCGAACATGTCTTCGTCGACGACGGCAACGTCCATCGTTACATGCTGCAGTTTGCCCTTCGGGTCGGTGAAACGCAGATCGACGAACTTGACGTCGTTTTCCTGGATCTGCTTCAGAATTTCGCTTGCGGTCGCCATTAAATACCTTCCTCCAATTAGCAATGACAATAGGTGGGCGCGGTGACGGTATCGGACTTTGCGCGGTAGGCAAAGTGGTCAGATGGCATCGATGCCGGTCTCGCCGGTGCGGATGCGGATAACCTCTTCGACATTGGAGACGAAGATCTTTCCGTCGCCGATGCGGCCAGTCTGTGCCGCCTTACGGATCGCGTCGATGACCGCCTCCGCGTTCTCGTCGGCCAGCACGACCTCAACTTTCACCTTCGGCAGGAAATCCACGACGTATTCGGCGCCGCGGTAGAGTTCCGTGTGGCCCTTTTGACGACCGAAGCCCTTGGCTTCCGTGACTGTGATACCCTGCAAGCCGACTTCCTGAAGGGCTTCCTTCACTTCGTCCAGCTTGAAAGGCTTAATGATCGCTTCGATCTTTTTCATGAGAAAATGCTCTCCGCTTCTCCCGTTATGGCAGGATGTTTCCCGCTCGCCGGATATGATGCAGATATCGTGCCAGTTTGAAATCCATCTTTGCGAAAAAATACGGCGATTCTGTCAAAACCGGCGCGTTTGCGGGGCATTTGATATGGTTTTGGTGATGGAGAAGTGAAAAAACATCGCCTCCTGCCTAAAATCAGATCGAAAACCGCGAAAGTCAGATTTTCCAGCGATTGCCAAAGCAGATCTCGATTCGGTGAAAAGATAGGCAAATGCATAAAATAGGAGCTTCCGCTTGATGGTTCATGCGGTTGTTTTTTGAGCGTTTTTTGAATTGAATAGGCTGATGAGCAGATATCTCTCCGACCTTCTCCTTACGCCAGCCGAAATGGCAGCCGTCGATACGGCTGCCGCCGCGTCCGGCATCGACTCCTTTGGTCTGATGGAACGGGCAGGAGCTGCGGTCGCCGCTGCCGCGCTCAGGCTTCATCCGACTGCTTTGCGTTTCGTCGTGCTCTGCGGCCCGGGCAACAATGGCGGCGACGCCTATGTCGCGACAAGGCATCTGCAGGAAGGCGGAGCGACGGTGGCGCTCTTCCATCTCGGCGATCCCTCCAGGCTGAAGGGCGACGCCGCCCGCGCTCGAGCCGGCTGCGCGCTTCAGGGGCAGGGGCTTGAGCTCTACCGGCCCGAAAGTGGCGATGTCGTCGTCGACGGCCTGTTCGGGGCGGGGCTCGGTCGCGTGGTGCCGGCCGTTGTCGGCACAGTGATCGAGCAAGTCGCCGAGGCCGATATCCCCGTGCTTGCGATCGACCTGCCCTCCGGCCTCGACGGCCGCACCGGCAAGGTGCTGGGCGCGGCCTTCCGCGCGCGCAATACCATCACCTTCATGACGCGCAAGCCCGGCCATCTGCTGATGCCGGGCAGGGAGCTATGCGGCGAGCTGGCGGTCTTCGATATCGGCATTCCCGCCCGCATCATCAGGGCCGAGGCAGGCGGTCTCATCGCCGAGAACACGCCGGATGCCTGGAAGGCCGTGCTGCCGACCGAGCAGCTGGAGACCCACAAATACAAGCGCGGCCATCTGGTCGTCTTCTCAGGCGAGGCCGACAAGACAGGTGCTGCGCGCATGTCGGCGGCCTCCGGCCTGAAGGCCGGGGCCGGACTGGTGACGATCGCAGCCCCCGGTGCGGCGATGGCCGCCAATGCCGCGCATCTCACAGCCGTGATGCTGCATGCGATCGACGACGAGGTCGAGCTCGAAGACTGGCTCTCGGACCGGCGGCTGCAGACCTTCGTCCTCGGCCCCGGTTTCGGCATCGGCGCCAGGGCGCGCGCCTTCGTCTCGGCTCTTGCCGAACGCCGGCTGGTGCTCGATGCCGACGGCATCTCCTCGTTCAAGGACGATCCGCAACAGCTTTTCGATCTTTTCCGGGGCGAGCCGCGCCTGGTGCTGACGCCGCACGAGGGCGAATTTTCGCGCCTGTTTCCCGATATCGGCGGCGACGATACGCTGGGCAAGGTCGACAAGGCGCTCGCCGCCGCCCGCCGCGCCAATGCCGCGATCGTCTACAAGGGAGCCGATACCACCATCGCCTCGCCGGACGGCCGCGCGCTGATCAATACCAATGCTCCGGCCTGGCTTGCGACCGCCGGATCCGGCGATGTACTCGCCGGCATCATCGGCGGACTGCTTGCGCAGGGCCTGCCGGCCTTCGAGGCGGCGGCGGCCGGCGTCTGGCTGCATGGAGAGGCCGCCCACCGCGCCGGCAAAGGGCTGACGGCGGAAGAGCTCGCAGCGGCGGTACTGCCGCTGTAGTTCGATTTATTTCTCGAGCAATTTCTGCAGGGCGATCGCCCCATGCGGTGCGTTCACCTTGCCCTCATGGATCATGAAGGCGAAGACGTCGCGCGGCTCGACGTTGACCGTGCGGCCTTTATCGATCAGCGGCAGATCGTCGGGTACATTGCCTTCCGCCCAGGTCTCGAGCCGGTCCGCCCAGGCCTTCAACTCCTTGTCGGGATAGCAGGTCGCAATATCGTCCGATCCCTTCTGCAGCCTGGCATAGACGAAATCGGCCGTGACGTCGGCGATCATCGGATATTCGAAATGTTCGGCGCAGACCGGCGCCACGCCGTACTTGGCAAGCAGGGCGACGAATTCCGGCGCCTTGAAGGAATCGTGCCGGACCTCGACAACGTGGCGAAGCGCCAGCCCATCCTGTTTTGCCGGCAGCAGCCTCAGGAAGGCCTCGAAATCTTCCGGATCGAACTTCTTCGTCGGCGCGAACTGCCAGAGCAGCGGCCCGAGATGATCGCCGAGCTCGCTGATTCCAGAGGACAGGAACCGCTCCATCGATTCCCCGGCCTCGGCCAGCACCCGCCGATTGGTGACAAACCGCGTCGCCTTCAGCGAAAAAATGAAACCGTCGGGCACATCCGCTGCCCATTTCGCAAACACCGCCGGCTTTTGAGTGCTGTAATAGGTGCCATTGACCTCGATGACCTTCAGCTGGCGGCTGGCATAATGCAGCTCGTCCTTCTGCTTGAGATCATCGGGAAAGAAATGCCCCCGCCAGGGCTCGAAGGTCCAGCCGCCGATGCCGGTGCGGATAGTGCCGGATTTCGTCATGTCGTCCTCCCAGTTGGCAGCCATCAGGCCGCATCGATCTCATTCGTCATATCGACGAGCGTCCATCCTGGCCGATATGGGTTCGGCCGGCGACCCGTTTCCTGAAATCCGAAGGCGCGATAAAGCGCTATATATTCCGTTCCATCCGGGCATTGGTATAGAGCTGGATCTCTTGCAGTGCCCATTCCCGCGCCTTGCCCTCCAGCCAGCGCAGCATCGCCAGCCCGTGCCCGGCGCCCTGAAAGGCCGGCGAGACCGCGATGCTGAACAGCATGAGGTGATCCGAATGCCGCTCGACGAACGTGAGCCCTACGATTTCGCCGCCGATGTCGCGCAACCACCTCGCCGCGTTCGATCCGTGGCTTGTAGTCTTCCGTCACCGGGATCGGTGGCGAGCCGAAGCGTTCGGTATAGGGGCGATAGGCGGCTGCCGTCAGCGTCGCGACCGTTTCCAGATCATCGGATGACGCCAGCCTCATCGTCATTCCGCCGCAGCCGCCCTCTTGGCCGGCCGCCGTTCCAGCAATTCCTTGAGGAACTGTCCGGTATAGGAACGCTTCTCCTTGACGATTGCCTCCGGCGTGCCGGTTGCGACGATCTCGCCGCCGCCATCGCCGCCCTCAGGGCCGAAATCGAGCACCCAGTCGGCCGTCTTGATGACTTCGAGATTGTGCTCGATCACCACGACAGAATTGCCCTGGTTGACGAGTTCGTGCAGCATTTCGAGCAGCTTGGCGACGTCGTGGAAATGCAGGCCGGTCGTCGGTTCGTCGAGAATATAGAGCGTGCGCCCGGTCGAGCGTTTCGACAATTCCTTGGCGAGCTTGACGCGCTGCGCCTCGCCACCCGAAAGCGTGTTGGCCTGCTGGCCGACCTTGATATAGCCGAGGCCGACATCCTTCAGCGATTGCAGCTTGTCGCGCACCGCGGGCACTGCCGCAAAGAAGTCGACGCCTTCCTCCACCGTCATGTCGAGCACCTCGGCGATCGACTTCTGCTTGAAGGTGACGTCGAGCGTCTCTCTGTTATAGCGCTTGCCGTGACAGACGTCGCAGGTGACGTAGACATCGGGAAGGAAGTGCATCTCGATCTTGATGACGCCGTCGCCCTGGCAGGCTTCGCAGCGTCCGCCCTTGACGTTGAAGGAGAAGCGGCCCGGCTGATAGCCGCGCGCCTTGGCCTCCGGCAGGCCGGCAAACCAGTCGCGGATCGGCGTGAAGGCGCCGGTATAGGTCGCCGGGTTCGAGCGCGGCGTGCGACCGATCGGCGACTGGTCGATGTCGATCACCTTGTCGATATGCTCGAAACCGTCGATCCGGTCATGATCGGCAGGGATTTCGCGCGCACCCATGACGCGGCGTGCTGCCGATTTATACAGTGTCTCGATCAGGAAGGTGGACTTGCCGCCGCCGGAAACGCCGGTCACCGCGGTGAAGACGCCGAGCGGGATCGCGGCCGTGACATTCTTCAAATTGTTGCCGCGCGCGCCGACGACTTTGATCTCGCGGCCCTTCTTCGGCTTGCGGCGCTCGTCTGGAACCGGCACGCCGAGTTCGCCCGAGAGATATTTGCCGGTCAGCGACTTCGGATTGTCCATGATATCCTGCGGCGTGCCGTGGGCGATGACCTGGCCGCCATGGATGCCGGCCGCTGGGCCGATGTCGACGACGTCGTCGGCCGTCAGGATCGCATCCTCGTCATGCTCGACGACGATGACCGTGTTGCCGATATCGCGCAGGTGCTTGAGCGTGTCGAGCAATCGAGCATTGTCGCGCTGATGCAGGCCGATCGACGGCTCGTCGAGCACGTAAAGCACGCCGGTCAAGCCCGAGCCGATCTGCGAGGCGAGGCGAATGCGCTGGCTCTCCCCGCCCGACAGCGTGCCGGAATTGCGCGACAGGCTGAGGTACTCCAGGCCGACATCGTTGAGGAAGCGCAGCCGGTCGCGGATTTCCTTGAGGATGCGCACGGCGATCTCGTTCTGCTTGGCGTTGAAGCTGGCCGGCAGCGTTTCGAACCAGTCGCGGGCGACGCGGATCGACATCTCGGTCACTTCGCCGATATGCAGCCTGTTGATCTTCACGGCGAGCGCTTCCGGCTTCAGGCGATAGCCGTTGCAGGCCGGGCAGGGGGCTGCCGACATGAAGCGCTCGATATCCTCGCGGGCCCAGGCGGAATCGGTCTCCTTCCAGCGACGCTCGAGATTGGTGATGATGCCCTCGAAGTTCTTGTGGGTCGTATAGGAGCGCGCGCCGTCGGCGTAGTGAAATTCGATCTTGTCGTCGGTGCCGTTGAGGATGACATCCTTGGCCTCGTCGGAAAGATCGTTCCAGCGGGTGCCGAGCTTGAAGCCGTAATGTTTGCCGAGCGCTTCCAGCGTCTGGTTGTAGTAGGGCGAGGTCGACTTGGCCCAGGGCGCGATCGCCCCGTCGCGCAGTGTCCGCTCTGGCTCGGGCACGATCAGGTCGGCGTCGATCTTCTGCTGGGCGCCGAGGCCGTCGCAGGTCGGGCAGGCGCCGAAGGGATTGTTGAAGGAAAACAGCCGGGGTTCGATCTCCGGGATCGTGAAGCCCGAGACCGGGCAGGCGAACTTCTCCGAAAACAGCACGCGCTCATGCGTCTCGTTCAGCGACTTGTTGGCCGAGCCGCCGGCTGAGGTTTCCTCCGGCGGCAGCGGCTTGTCGGCGAATTCGGCGACTGCCAGCCCGTCGGCGAGCTTCAGGCAAGTCTCCAGGCTGTCGGCCAGGCGCGCCGAAACATCGGAGCGCACGACGATGCGGTCGACCACGACGTCGATGTCGTGCTTGTATTTCTTATCGAGAACCGGCGCCTCGGCGATCTCGTAGAACTGGCCGTCCACCTTGACGCGCTGGAAGCCCTTCTTCATCAGCTCCGCCAGTTCCTTCTTGTATTCGCCCTTGCGCCCGCGCACGAGCGGCGCGAGAATATAAAGACGGGTGCCTTCGCCGAAAGCGAGGATGCGGTCGACCATCTGGCTGACCGTCTGGCTTTCGATCGGCAGGCCGGTCGCCGGCGAATAGGGAACGCCGACGCGGGCAAAGAGCAGGCGCATATAGTCGTAGATCTCGGTGACGGTGCCGACCGTCGAGCGCGGGTTGCGCGAGGTGGTCTTCTGCTCGATCGAAATGGCCGGCGACAGCCCGTCGATCTGGTCGACATCGGGCTTCTGCATCATTTCGAGGAACTGCCGGGCGTAGGCGGACAGGCTCTCGACGTAGCGCCGCTGGCCCTCGGCGTAGATCGTGTCGAAGGCGAGCGAGGATTTGCCCGAGCCCGAAAGACCGGTCATGACGATCAGCTTGTTGCGCGGCAGATCGAGATCGATGCTCTTCAGATTGTGCTCGCGCGCGCCGCGGATGGAGATCGTCTTCAGTTCGCTCATCGTCTCTGCTTTGGTTTTCTGGATAACAGCCCTTATTTAGTGATGCCGGCGGGCGAGTCGAGGCTGAATATCCGGGAAGGTTCAAGGTTTTCGATTCTGTTGACAGGATCATACGGATAAACTAGAACAAATAAAGAACAAAATTCCTGATGAATGCATGCGGCTTTCTGATGGATAAACATGTGGATTAAATGCCGCCCATGCGCATCGGCGGTCCGTGATGGTTTAAGGTGCGCCGATCGATTGAAACGCCGCCGGGCAGGGCGGCAGGCAGGGTGAGAAGCATGGCTGGTAGCGTGAACAAGGTAATTCTGGTTGGAAACGTGGGTGCAGACCCCGAAATCCGCCGCACTCAGGATGGCCGGCCGATCGCCAATCTCCGTATCGCGACCTCGGAGACCTGGCGTGACCGCAATTCCGGCGAACGCCGCGAAAAGACCGAATGGCACACTGTCGTCGTCTTCAACGAAGGCCTCTGCAAGGTCGTCGAGCAATATGTGAAGAAAGGCGCCAAGCTCTATATCGAAGGTCAGCTGCAGACCCGCAAATGGCAGGATCAGCAGGGCCAGGACCGCTATTCGACGGAAGTGGTGCTGCAGGGCTTCAGCTCGACGCTGACCATGCTCGACGGCCGCGGCGATGGCGGTGCTGCGAGCTCCGGTGGCCGCGGCGGCAGTAGCAACAATGATTACGGCGACGATTACGGCGCCCCGGCGTCGTCCTCATCGTCGAACCGCGGCGGCGGCGGCGGCAACTTCTCGCGCGATCTCGATGACGACATCCCGTTCTGATCGGCCGCATATCCCGGCTTGAAGAAGATCCGAGAGCATGATGCCTTTGACGCGTCATACTCTTTTTTGTTTGCTCTCGCGCTGTTCAGTGCGGCGTCGCGCTGATCAGATTAAGCGCCGCCTTCGCGCCGTCGACGACAAACTGCACGGCAAGGGCGGCGAGGATGACGCCGAGGAGCCGCGTCAGGATCGCCCGCCCGGTGACGCCGAGGAAACGGTCGAGCCTGTCGGCAATCAGCAGCATCAGCAGTGTCAGCAGTAGATTGGCGGCGATGACGGCGATCAGCTGGGCCTTTTCCACCGAGGTCGGCAGCGTGCCGGCAAGCAGGATTGTCGCCGAGATCGCACCCGGGCCGGCGATCAGCGGCAAGGCGAGGGGGAATACGGCGATATTCTCGATATGATCTTTGGTGACAGCTGCCTCGCTGGCTTTCTCTTTCCGCTCCTGGCGCCTCTCGAACACCATTTCGAAGGCGATCCAGAAGAGCAGCAGCCCGCCGGCGATGCGGAAGGCGCCAATCGAAATGCCGAGCACGCCGAGAACGCTTGAGCCGAACAGGGCGAAGACGGCGAGGATGATGAAGGCGATGGTTGAGCCGCGTAGCGCCACCTGGGTTCGCTGGCTCCGGCTCATGCCGGTCGTCAGTCCCAGGAAGATGGGGGCGAGCCCCGGCGGATCGATGGTGACGAGAAGCGTCGTGAAGGCGTTGATCAATTGGTCGGCGCTTGCCATCGTCTCTCCGAAAGCCCATATGGGTGCGTGATTTTCTGCGATTGTGAAGCGGGGATTTGGATTTGGCAAATATGCTGCGGCGGCCCGCGGCGGATTTGTCCGGTCCGATCGCACAAGTCCCGTGCTTTACCCTTTTTCGGCCGCAAAAGCCTGTTCAAAACGCGCTCGGAAATTGGCGCGGGAACAGGCTTTCCGCTATAAATCTTCAAGTGATTCTCAGAAGAGATCGTGATCTGTTTTGACTGAGCAAACACCCCCCGGCGGCGGGAAGCTCCCGCCAGGCATCGAGCCCATCTCCATCATGGAGGAAATGCAGCGGTCGTATCTCGATTACGCCATGAGCGTCATCGTCAGCCGCGCGCTGCCCGACGTGCGCGACGGCCTGAAGCCCGTGCACCGGCGCATCCTCTACGGCATGTCCGAGCTCGGCATCGACTGGAACAAGAAATACGTCAAATGCGCCCGCGTCACCGGTGATGTGATGGGTAAATACCATCCGCACGGCAATGCCGCGATCTATGATGCGCTCGCCCGCATGGCACAGCCCTGGTCGCTGCGGCTGCCGCTGATCGACGGTCAGGGCAATTTCGGCTCCGTCGACGGCGATCCGCCGGCGGCCGAACGTTACACCGAATGCCGGCTCGAAAAGGCCGCCCATTCGCTGCTCGATGATCTCGACAAGGAAACCGTGGACTTCCGCGACAACTACGACGGCACGCTGTCCGAGCCGGTCGTGGTTCCCGCGAAATTCCCGAACCTGCTCGTCAACGGCGCCGGCGGCATTGCCGTCGGCATGGCAACCAACATTCCGCCGCACAATCTTTCCGAAGTCATCGACGGCTGCATTGCGCTGATCAACGATCCAGCGATCGAGCTGCCGGAACTGATGCAGATCATTCCCGGCCCGGATTTTCCCACAGGCGCCAAAATACTCGGCCGCGCCGGCATCCGCTCGGCCTACGAGACCGGCCGCGGCTCTGTCATCATGCGCGGCGTCGCGGCGATCGAGCCGATGCGTGGCGACCGCGAACAGATCATCATCACCGAAATCCCCTATCAGGTGAACAAGGCGACGATGATCGAAAAGATGGCCGAACTGGTGCGCGAAAAGCGCATCGAGGGCATCTCCGACCTGCGTGACGAATCCGACCGCCAGGGCTATCGCGTCGTCATCGAGCTGAAGCGCGACGCCAATGCCGAGGTCATCCTCAACCAGCTCTATCGTTATACGCCGCTGCAGACGTCCTTCGGCTGCAACATGGTGGCGCTGAACGGCGGCAAGCCGGAGCAGCTGACGCTGCTCGACATGCTGCGCGCCTTCGTCTCCTTCCGCGAAGAAGTCGTTAGCCGGAGAACGAAATTCCTGCTGCGCAAGGCGCGTGAGCGTGCCCATGTGTTGGTCGGCCTCGCCATTGCCGTCGCCAACATCGATGAAGTCATCCGCGTTATCCGCCAGGCGCCCGATCCGCAGTCGGCCCGCGAAGAACTGATGACCCGCCGCTGGCCGGCGGCAGATGTCGAAAGCCTGATCCGTCTGATCGACGATCCGCGCCATCGCATTAACGAGGACATGACGTACAACCTGTCGGAAGAACAGGCTCGCGCCATCCTCGAACTGCGTCTTGCCCGCCTCACGGCCCTTGGCCGCGACGAAATCGGCGACGAACTCAACAAGATCGGCGAGGAAATCCGGGATTATCTCGATATTCTGTCCTCGCGTGTCCGCATCCAGACCATCGTCAAGGATGAACTCACCGCCGTGCGCGACGAGTTCGGCACACCGCGCCGCACCGAGATCGTCGATGGCGGCCTCGAAATGGACGATGAGGATCTCATCGCCCGCGAGGACATGGTCGTCACCGTCTCGCATCTCGGTTATATCAAGCGGGTACCGCTGACCACCTACCGCGCCCAGCGCCGTGGCGGCAAGGGCCGCTCCGGCATGACCACCCGCGACGAGGATTTCGTTAGCCGGCTATTCGTGGTCAATACCCATACGCCGGTTCTGTTCTTCTCTTCGCGCGGCATCGTCTACAAGGAGAAGGTCTGGCGCCTGCCGATCGGCACACCGACCTCGCGCGGCAAGGCGCTGATCAACATGCTGCCGCTCGAACCCGGCGAGCGCATCACCACCATCCTGCCCTTGCCCGAGGACGAGGCGAGCTGGGATAATCTCGACGTCATGTTCTCGACGACGCGCGGCACGGTTCGCCGAAACAAGCTGTCGGATTTCGTCCAGGTCAACCGCAACGGCAAGATCGCCATGAAGCTCGATGAGGAGGGTGATGAGATCCTCTCGGTCGAGACCTGCACGGAACGTGACGACGTGCTGCTGACCACCGCGCTCGGCCAGTGCATCCGCTTCTCCGTCGACGACGTTCGCGTCTTCGCCGGCCGCAACTCCATCGGCGTGCGCGGCATCAATCTCGGCGAGGGCGATCGCATCATCTCGATGACCATCGTTGGCCATGTCGATGCCGAGCCGTGGGAGCGCGCCGCCTATTTGAAGCGCTCTGCCGCCGAACGCCGCGCGACGGGCGTCGATGAAGAGGATATCGCTCTCGTCGGCGAGGAAGTCACCGAGGAGGGACAGCTCTCCGATGAGCGTTATGAAGAGCTGAAGGCACGCGAGCAGTTCGTGCTCACCGTCTCCGAAAAGGGCTTCGGCAAGCGCTCGTCGTCTTATGACTTCCGCATCTCCGGCCGCGGCGGCAAGGGCATCCGCGCCACCGACACGTCGAAAACCGGCGAAATCGGCGAACTGGTTGCGGCCTTCCCGGTCGATGACGGCGATCAGATCATGCTGGTTTCGGATGGCGGCCAGCTGATCCGCGTGCCGGTCGGCGGCATCCGCATCGCCAGCCGCGCCACCAAGGGCGTCACCATCTTCTCGACGGCCAAGGACGAGAAGGTCGTTTCGGTCGAACGCATCAGCGAGCCGGAAGAGGACGAGACGGAGGAAGCCGTCGAGACCGCCGAAGGTGCTCCTGTTGCTGAGGAAGGTTCAGTCGGCGAAACGCCGGTTGCCGATGGCGATCCGGCCGGGCCTGCCGAGGAATGATCAAGTGAAAGGGCGGCTTCGGGCCGCCCTTTTCTTTTGAGCTTAGCCTGGTTATCCCCAAGAAAAAAGCCGGACGCTGGGTGCATCCGGCTTTGAAGGACCCGAGGCGGCGGAAGGGTGCCGCTCTTGGGTGGGGAAGGGAGGAATGTCAGAATGCGCTATGTTTTTCGTTCAGCGCTTTCACCTCTGCGTCTTCGCGCCGGAGCGCTGAAATCGTCGAGGCCACAGACACGATGAACATCACGCTGATGAGGGCGGTGAGTACTGTCAAGATCGTGAACATAGGCATTCCTTTCCTGGGGAGTTGCGTTCTCGCCCCTCAGTACTGGCCCAGTACGGCCGTGCGGGCCGAAGCATAGGAACCATAAACCTTGGACGTATCGGCCTTCTGATCATAGAGAGCGACAGTTGCGGTGAGCATGCCCGTGACCATTACCATCCAGAGCACGTTAATCATCGTAATCTTGCCGGGCATCGTTAGTCCTTCCTGCCGCGATAATCGCATCTATGTGTCGGTTGAATGAACGCATCCGTTCTAAATTGGTTCCGCCGGATGTTGAGGCGGTGTTTACCAATGCCGATCTGAAGCCTCCTTGAATGTCTCGTTCATCTGGCGTTCAGATTCGAGACCCGGTTTTGTTCGCGCAGCCGGCCCTGGACGCGCACGATCGCGGCATGTTCGGCAACCTCCGGCCGCACCCAGCTCACCTCGTAGCGATCGGCGAAAAAGCCATAGGCCATTTCAGCGGCGAGAGAGAAAAGGACGGCAAGCGCAACGAGCACGATCAGCATGGACATGGTCTTTCGGGGAACGCCGGATGCCGGAATGGCATCGGCTGCCTTGATGATCCAAGTTAAGCAGGTTCTGTCTGAAACAGCCTTGAATGGCATGTTCATTCGTCGTTCAGCCATGGGAAACGGCGGGGCAAATCACTTGCGGCAAGGCAGCATCCATGACAAAAGGCGTCAAACCAACGGCCGAGCCAGATGACGACAGCTTTTTATCCTGGGTCCTTCGACCCGATCACCAACGGACATGTGGATGTTCTGGTCCAGGCGCTGAACGTCGCCGAAAAGGTGATCGTCGCGATCGGCATCCATCCCGGCAAGGCACCGCTCTTTTCGTTCGACGAGAGAGCCGAGCTGATCCGCCTTTCCCTGACGCAAGCGCTGCCCGGCAAGGCCGGCGCCATCACTGTCGTCGCCTTCGACAATCTGGTCGTCGATGCCGCTCGTGCCCATGGCGCAACGCTTTTGATCCGCGGCCTTCGCGACGGTACCGACCTCGATTACGAAATGCAGATGGCCGGCATGAACAGGGCGATGGCGCCCGACATCCAGACCATCTTTTTGCCGGCGGGCACGGCTTCGCGGCCCATTACCGCCACATTGGTCCGCCAGATCGCCGCCATGGGCGGCGATGTCAGCGCTTTCGTGCCGGCCGCCGTCTTGCAAGCCCTCACATCCAAGCGCCCGAACTAGCAAGTAAGAAGTCTCGCAAGCGCAAAGACCCGGCGGAACCCGCCGCAACGGAGCCCATATGAAACTCTTTTATCTCGCATTTGCCGGCGTGCTGTATCTGGCCTCCTTCGCGGGCGATGCCTTCGCCCAGGCGGCCGATCACTATCTCACCGTCCAACTGAAGGACGGCCCTGTCGTCATCCAGTTGATGCCTGATGTCGCGCCGAAGCACGTTGCCCAGATCGAGGCGCTGGCCAAGAAGGGCGAATACGACAATGTCGCCTTCCACCGCGTCATCGAGGGCTTCATGGCCCAGACCGGCGACGTCAAATACGGCAACATGGAAAAGGGCTTCGATGCCGGCCTTGCCGGCACCGGCTCCTCCGATCTGCCCGATATTCCGGCTGAGTTCTCCAAGACCCCGTTCGTGCGCGGCACGGTCGGCATGGCCCGCTCGCAGGATCCGAATTCCGCCAATTCGCAGTTCTTCATCATGTTCGCCGACGGTTCCTTCCTGAACGGCCAGTATACCGTCGTCGGCAAGGTCGTTTCCGGCATGGAGAATGTCGACAAGATCAAGCGCGGCGAAGGCCAGAACGGCGAAGTCAAAAATCCCGACCGGATGATCAAGGTCACCCTGGGCAAGAAGTAAGTTACGAAACAAACAAGAGGAGAAGGCAATGGCCGAGATCAAGGATCCCGAAAACACCATCATTCTGGAAACCACCAAGGGCAAGGTTGTCATTCAGCTGCTGCCGCAGGTCGCTCCGGAGCACGTCGCCCGCATCAAGGAACTGGCCCGCGAGAAGGCCTATGACGGCGTCGTTTTCCACCGCGTCATTCAGGATTTCATGGCCCAGACGGGCGATGTCGAATATGGCAAGAAGGGTTCCGAAACCTTCAATCCCGGCCGCGCCGGCATGGGCGGGTCCTCCAAGCCGGACCTGAAGGCTGAATTCTCCGCGACCTCGCATGTTCGCGGCACTTGCTCGATGGCCCGTTCGCAGAACCCGAACTCGGCCAACTCGCAGTTCTTCATCTGCTTCACCGACGCGCCGTGGTTGAACAAGCAGTATTCCGTCTGGGGGCAGGTGATCGAAGGCATGGACAATGTCGACAAGATCAAGCGCGGCGAACCGGTTTCCGATCCGGACTCGATCGTCTCGATGCGGGTTGCCGCCGACGTCTGATTGTGATTTCTGCTGAAACCCGCCCTTGCGCGAAAGCGCGGGGCGGGTTTCGCTTTGCCTGAAAGTACCCGATGCGCGTAGACCTTTTCGATTTCGACCTGCCGGATGAACGCATTGCGTTGCGGCCTGCCGAGCCGCGCGACAGCGCGCGCCTGCTCGTCGTCGATCCCGATGCGGAGAGCGCGCTCTCGGATCATCATGTCTGCGATCTGCCGTCGTTTCTGCGGGCCGGCGACGCGCTGGTCTTCAACGATACCAAGGTCATTCCCGCCCAGCTCGAAGGCATCCGTCATAGGGACGGCGCCGGCGGCCAGCAGGTGTCGGCAACGCTGCATATGCGCATCGGCCCCAGCCGCTGGAAGGCCTTCGCCAAGCCCGGCAAACGCATCAAGGAGGGCGACCGCATCGCCTTTGGCCATTCCGGCGAAAGCTGCATGATCGGCTCGCTCGATGCCACCGTCGAGGAAAAGGGCGAGGCGGGCGAAGTGACGCTCGCCTTCGATCTGTCCGGCCCGGCGCTCGACGAGGCGATCGCCGCCGTCGGCCATATTCCGCTGCCGCCCTATATCGCCGCCAAGCGTCCCGAGGACGAGCGCGACCGCGCCGACTACCAGACGATCTATGCCCGCGAGGAAGGCGCCGTCGCCGCTCCCACCGCCGGCCTGCATTTCACGCCAGCGCTGTTCGAAGCGCTCGACAAGGCCGGCATCGAACGCCATTTTGTCACTCTGCATGTCGGCGCCGGCACCTTCCTGCCCGTCAAGGCCGACGATACCGACGATCACAAGATGCATCTCGAAAGCGGTTATGTCAGCGGCGAGATCGCCGCCCGGCTGAATGCCGTCAAGGCAAGGGGCGGGCGTATCGTCTGCGTCGGCACGACCTCGCTGCGGCTGATCGAAAGTGCGGCGGGGAAAGCGGGGAGATCAAGCCCTGGGCCGGCGCCACCGGTATCTTCATTACGCCCGGCTACCGTTTCAAGGCGGTCGACATGCTGATGACCAATTTCCACTTGCCGCGCTCGACGCTGTTCATGCTGGTCTCGGCCTTTTCAGGCTTCGAAACCATGCACGCGGCCTATGAACACGCCATTTCCACAGGCTACCGCTTCTACTCCTACGGCGACGCGAGCCTTCTTTTCCGGAAAGACAGATGACCGAGAACTTCCAATTCACCCTTGACAAGACCGATGCCGGCGCCCGCCTCGGCGTAATCTCCATGCCGCGCGGCGAGATCCGCACGCCGGCCTTCATGCCGGTCGGCACGGTCGGCACCGTCAAGGCCATGTATCTCGATCAGGTGCGCGAGACCGGCGCCGATATCATTCTCGGCAACACCTATCACCTGATGCTGCGCCCGACCGCCGAGCGCGTCGCCCGCCTCGGCGGCCTGCACAAGCTGATCCGCTGGGAACATCCGATCCTCACGGATTCCGGCGGCTTCCAGGTCATGTCGCTCTCCGGCCTGCGCAAGCTCGACGAGCAGGGTGTCACCTTCAAGTCGCATATCGACGGCAGCCTGCACCATATGTCGCCGGAGCGCTCCATCGAAATCCAGGGATTGCTCGGCTCCGATATCCAGATGCAGCTCGACGAATGCGTGGCGCTGCCGGCCGAGCCGAAGGAGATCGAGCGCGCCATGGAAATGTCGCTGCGCTGGGCCGAACGCTGCCGGGTCGCCTTCGGCGAGCAGCCGGGCAAGGCGATGTTCGGCATCGTCCAGGGCGGCGATATCCCGGCGCTGCGCATCCGCTCGGCCGAGGCGCTGAGCCAGCTCGACCTCAAGGGCTATGCAGTCGGGGGGCTTGCCGTCGGCGAACCGCAGGACGTCATGCTGCGGATGCTGGAAACGACGCTGCCGGTGCTTCCTGTGGAAAAGCCGCGTTACCTCATGGGCGTCGGCACGCCTGACGACATCCTGAAATCGGTCGCTCGCGGCATCGACATGTTCGACTGCGTGATGCCGACCCGTTCCGGCCGCCATGGTCTCGCCTTCACCCGCCGCGGCAAGGTCAATATCCGCAACGCCCGCCATGCCGAGGATATGCGTCCGCTCGACGAACAGTCGAACTGCCCGGCCTCGCGCGATTATTCCCGCGCCTATCTGCACCATCTCGTCCGCGCCAACGAGGCGCTCGGCGGCATGCTGCTTTCCTGGCACAATCTCGCCTATTACCAGGAATTGATGCAGGGCATTCGCAAGGCGATTGCCGAAGGCCGCTTCGCCGATTTCATGGCGGAGACGATGGAGGAATGGGCGAGGGGCGATCTCGATCCGGTATAAGACTAGCTCGCTCCCGCGGGAACCTCGGATGCTGGTCTCGGCGCAACCATTGATTTGAGCTTTTTGCGCACTGGCTCGTCGAAATGAATGGCGACGATGCCGGCCATGATGAAAATCGCTATCACGACGACCATACCGGCGCCCGGGGAGGCCGGGAGGTCAAAGCCCTTTTGCCGCAGTCGATGCAGCAACTCGAAGATGGGCGCGTGCAGGATATAAATCGGGTAGGAAATGATCCCCAGCCAGCGGAATGCCAGCTCGACAAGGCCGGTCTGCCTCGTGCGCATTGCGACCCAGACAATGGCCGGGAAAATCGTCAGGCATATTAAAAGATCAAAATAGGGAAAGCCGTAGAATGTGCTGGCGGGTATATTCGTGATCACAATCAGGCAGCCACAGAGGAAAATGCCGATGGTATTGCCTCTATTGACCGCATTCGGCGGCCGAACCTCGTACAACCTGTGAAGGCAGATCCCGAGCGAGAACGAGAACAAAATTCTCGAGAAGCCAAATCCGAAGTAGCCCGCCTGATGGCCAATGTCGAAATTGGCTCCAAGGGCTCCGTACAAGGTGATACCCGCTGCTCCGAGGGCGATGGCGAACAAGATTGTGGACGATAGTCGTACCAGAAGAACGGAAAACAGCACTCCAGCCCAGAGTTCGAAGAAGAGCGACCAACTCGGCCCGTTTAACGGAAAGGCGCCGCCCGTGCCTGCGTTTGGAATGAACAGAAACGCCCTCAGCAGATGGCCGGCCAGGGTGGGGTAATCGAAGCCGAATTGAATTGCATAGCTGACAAGGCCAACAGGAAGAGAAAGCAGATAGACAGGATAAAGCCGAATAATGCGCTGCAGCAGAAATCTCGCGGGCGAAATCTGTCCCGTGGCCAGCTGCCTTTCGTATGAATTTGCAAGAACGACGCCGCTCAAAAGAAAGAAAAGGTCCACGGCGAGATAGCTGATATTGACCGGTATCGGGCCGAGCGTGCCGCCAGTATGTAGGAACATGACCATGATGGCCGCGATTCCTCGCAACGCTTCAAGAGCCGTGAAAAATCGCTTGCCAGTATTCAACCTGCCAATCCCCCGCTGGCGGTTTTTTTACTCCAGCACGATTTCAAAATAGTTAGTGCAACGAATCCAAGTGCTGGGCAGTGTGATCCAGCCAAGACCAGGGCGTCAGATGCCGTTGCTGTTGGCATCCGGCATGATCGGCAAGCCGCTCACCCGGAACTGAAGCAGGATCCGCAAGGCGATCGCTGAAGGCCGCATCGGCCTGCACGTTTGGTGCGCTCAGTCAATCAGCGGGTGGGGGTGCAACTTCCGGCATCGGCCGGTTTGACGCGGCCAGCCTGAAGATCGCTCCATTGCGGTATGGACGGATCAGGGCCACCGATCGATGCCTCAAACGCGGCAAGGTCCAGCTCGAACAGCCGTCCACTAGAACGAATGCTCACCATCTCCTTGGGATGCAGAGCACAACTTAATCTGAAAAAATATACTCAATCGTCTAGATGCCTTTGCTGTCGGCATCCGGCATGATCTGCACGCCGTTGATCCGGTAGCTGCCGTCCGGCTGTCGGGTCATCTGGTAGATCGCGGTCCAGTCCTTGCCGTCGCGGCCTGATATCAGCACCTCGTGGTAGATCAGCGCGCCGTTGTCGATCGAGCGGCTGCGGCCGAAGGCGTAGTTGCCGGGGTGATAGACTGGCTCGTAGCTCTTCTTGACCATGGCGAAGAACAGGTTCTTGTCGGGATACATCGCCTTGATACCGGGAGCGGCGAAGGAATAGGCGGTCTCGGCATCGTCCTTGAGGAAGGCTTTGATCTGTTCCTCGATCATCGTCCGCGTCGTGTCGATCGGATCTTCGGCGCGGGCCGAGACGGTGGAGAGGAGGGACGCGGCACACAGAATGACAACTGCGAAGAAGGCGCGCATGGTTGATCTCCAGCTCTATCGGGAAATGATCCCCGACAGAGTGGAAGTGTAGGCCATTTCCAGCGCAAGGAAAGCGGACTTTACGACCAGCGCCGGAAGAGGGCGCTGGCATTCACCCCGCCAAAACCGAAACCGTTGGTGATGGCATAGTCCATCGCCAGCGTCCGCGCTGTCTTGCCGACGATATCGATGCCGTCGGCATCAGGATCGGCTTCATCGAGGTTGCGGGTTGGTGGCGCGATCTGGTCGCGCAGTGCCAGGATGGTGAAGATCGCCTCCAGCCCGCCGGCGGCCCCGAGCAGATGGCCGGTCGCCGATTTCGTCGCGCTTACGGCAATGCCGCCATCCCGGCCGAAGACCGAGGCGATCGCCGCGATCTCGCCTTTGTCACCGACCGGTGTCGAGGTCGCATGCGCGTTCAGATGTTTGACTTCGGACGCCGGGATCTTCGCCTGCCTGAGCGCGGCCTCCATTGCCCGGCGCGCGCCGTCGCCGTCTTCGGGGCCTGCGGTCATGTGGTAGGCATCCGCCGCCGTGCCGTAGCCGACGAGTTCGGCAAGTGGCGTCGCCCCGCGGGCAAGCGCATGCTCCAGCGTTTCGATCACCAGGATGCCGGCGCCTTCGCCCATGACGAAACCGTCGCGCGCCGTGTCGAAGGGCCGCGAGGCCAGCTCCGGCGTCTCGTTGAAGCCGGTGGAAAGGGCACGGGCAGCGGCAAAGCCGCCAAGGCTCACCTTGTCGATGCAGGCCTCGGCGCCGCCGCAGATCGCCACATCCGCCTCGCCGGAGCGGATCAGCCGTGCCGCATCGCCGATCGCCTGGACGCTGGCCGCACACGCCGTCACCGGCGCGCCGAGCGGCCCCTTGAAGCCGTAGCGGATGCTGACTTGGCCGGCCGCGAGATTGACGAGGAAGGAGGGCACGGTGAAGGGCGACAGTCGCCGCACGCCGCGCGCCTCACCGATCCGCACCGCTTCGGCAATGGCCGGAAAGCCGCCGACGCCGGAGGCGATGATCGTCGCGGTGCGTTCGCGCTTTCTTTCGTCGGTCGGCATCCAGCCGGCCTGCTTCACCGCTTCTTCCGTCGCCGCCATGGCGAAATGGATGAAGCGGTCCATCTTCTTCTGGTCTTTGGGTGTGATGTAGCGGTCGGGGTCGAAGCCCGCCTCGACATCCTCGGTGATACCGGGAACGATACCGCCGACCTTGGCCGACAGTTCGCCGACGACATCCTCGGGCAGTACCCTCAGACCCGAGGCGCCGCCGACAAGGCGTTTCCAGGCAGGCTCGACGCCGGTCCCGAGCGGCGAGACAAGTCCCATGCCGGTAACAACGATGCGATCCATTTTATTGTCCTTTCTATGCGTCGATGCCGAGATACCAGGCGCGCATGCGGGCGATCCGCGCTCGCACCTCGTCATCGGCTGCAGGGCCTGCAAGCAGGCTGGTGTTTTCGGGTGTCACTCGTTCGCCGGTCCGCGCATCGACCAGCATGGTCTCGCGCGCTCTCCCGGAGGCCGCATCGCTGAGAAGAAAGGCGAGATCCTCTCCCGGAATGTGGCGGCTTCCCCAGGAAAACAGCGCCATCAGCACCGGAAAGAAATCGCGGCCCTTCTCCGTCAACAGATATTCGTAACGGGCAGGGCGCTGCTGGTAGAGCCGTCGTTCGAACAGACCCTGATCCGTCAGGTGTTTGAGCCGCCGCGTCAGGATGTTCGGCGCCACACCGAGGCTTTTCTGGAATTCATCGAAGCGCGACAGCCCCTGGAAGGCATCACGCACTATCAGAATGCTCCACCAGTCGCCGACGCTGTCGAGCGCACGTGCTGCCGGGCATTTGAATTGGCTGAAGCTCGTCCGTTGCATGGGATGTCACTACAGTAGTGACTATCATCATGCAAGTTACTTCTGTCGCGCGCCGCTTTTGAAAAGAACGGGCGGGCAGGGTGCCGGTGACGCATGCCAGTTGAGCGGCAAACGGCAGGGCGCCCCACTTTTCCTGAAAGAATGTCAGGCGAAGCCGAGCGGCAGGTTTTCCAGTTTCCTGTCGGCGCCGTAATCGCGCTCATGCGGCGAGCGGCGGCGGACGTCGGAGCGCGAGGAAAGGTCGATACGGTTTTCGGCGAAGATCCCGTCGGGATAGGTGCCGGTATCATGGCAGTCGGCGTCGGTCTTCGGAGCAAGGATTTTCAGGATCATCGGGGTTCCTCCACAGCGCAGCATCAACACTCGGAAAGGCCGCATGGTTCCAACTATAGAAGCTGAGTTATTAATAAATTAACCATAAATTCCGGCCGAGGCGAAGCCGCCGCAAACCCGTCGTGACTGCGTCCCCGATTGAAATGGTGTTGTCGCTGGAACTCCTGATGTTGCTCGCCGTTGATCTGGCATGAACACAGGAGGTTTCCATGCAGTTGATCGATACACGCGTGACACAGTCCGGCGGCTTCTTCACCGTCGAATTCCTGGGCGAGGGAGGAGAATCGGTTTTCGTCAAAATCGATAATTCCCATGGTGAGCTCGACAACTCGACGGCGCTCGACCACGCCAAGGTGATGATGGTTCAACTGACCGCCTTTCCCGGCCGCGGCGCCGACGGTAGCATCAACCGTTACGACGCCTTGAGCAACGGCAACTTCGACGAAGGCAGCAAGGGTTTGAAAGGCCAGCCGAGCGCGCGTTCGACCCATGACAGTGAAACGCTGGAAGAGGAGCTGAACGAAGGCCTCGAAGATAGCTTTCCGGCAAGCGACCCCGTTTCGGCAACCGTTTCGTCTATACCCGCCACCGCGCCGAGGCATTGATCTCCGCAGACTCTGCCGCTGGCCGCCCCCATTCTCGGGGGCGGTCTGCGCCTGCATGACGGATTGATGTCAAAACTGAAAAACAGCTGAAAACCGCGGATGTCTGATTGACATGCGAGCCTTCTAGAGAGGGTCCGAGAAGGGAGCGTCCGTGACGCGCTTCCCAGGTCTCGGAGACGCGCCCTCATGAAAATCATTCAGATCACCGACACCCATTTCAGCCCGAACAAACCGCATTTCAACGGCAATTGGGCGCCGCTCCTGAGCTGGATCGAAGCGACCGGCGCCGATCTGATCGTACATACCGGTGATCTCACCGTCGACGGCGCCGACAAGGACGAGGACATCACCTTCTCGATGGACCTGATGCGGCAAGTGTCGATCCCGATGTTGATCGTCCCCGGCAATCACGATGTCGGCCATCTCAAGGGGTCCGACCAGCCGGTCAACGCCGAGCGGCTGGCCCGTTGGCGCAGCCTTGCCGGTGACGATCGCTGGCTGGAGGATGCGGCCGACTGGCGCTTCATCGGCCTGAATTCGCTGCTTCTCGGTCATGAGGACGAGGAGGAAGAGGCCCAGTTCGAATGGCTCGCCAAGGCGCTCGAAGACAGGGCAGGGCGGCGCGTGGCTCTCTTCGCGCACAAGCCGCTGTTCGTCGATGCACCCGACGAAGGCGATACCGGCTATTGGAGCGTTCGCCCGGCTCAGCGCCGGCGGCTTTATGATCTGATAGCAGCCCATGACGTGGCGCTGTTTGCCAGCGGCCACCTTCACTGGGCCTGGCAGGGTCGCTTCGACAACACCCAGCTGACATGGGGTCCGTCGGCGGCCTTCATCATCGACAAGATGGAGCGCGAGATGCCGGGTGAGCGCCTGATCGGCGCCATCTGCGGCAAGAGCACGCTACTGCGCGTCCTTGCCGGCCTCGACCACGCCGACCGAGGCGAGATCCTGATCGGCGGGAAAGATATGTCCGGTGTGGCGGCAGCCGAGCGCAACATCGCCATGGTCTTTCAGTCCTACGCGCTCTATCCGCATCTGACGGCGTCTCAGAATATCGCCGTGCCGCTGGCGATGCGCCGGCTCTCAAGGATGCAGCGGCTGCCTTTCATTGGATCGCTGATCCCCGGCCAGCGCGCCACCCGTGCGGCGATCGCCCGCGACGTCCGCGATATGGCGACCTCGCTGAAGATCGATCATCTGCTCGACCGCAAACCCGGCCAGATGTCGGGCGGCCAGCGCCAGCGCGTGGCGCTCGCCCGCGCCATGGTGCGCCAGCCGAGCATCTTCCTGATGGATGAGCCGCTGTCCAACCTCGACGCCAACCTGCGCGTTCACGCCCGAGGCGAAATCGTCGACCTGCATCGCCGCGCCGGCGTGCCGACGCTCTATGTCACCCATGACCAGGCGGAAGCGCTGTCGATGGCCGACCGCGTCGCCGTAATGATGGGCGGCCGGCTGCTGCAAATCGCAAGCCCTCAGGTGATCTATGACGATCCGGCCCATATCGAGGTCGCCCGCTTCATCGGCCAGCCGCGCATCAACCTGCTTCCGGCCTTTGCCGAAGGCGGCGTCATCCTCTGCGGCGGCCTGCGGCTAACGCTCGGGAATGCGCCCGCGGCAAAGACGCCGGTGACACTCGCCATTCGTCCGGAATTCGTCTTTCTTTCCAAGAGCCGACATGACGGCCTTGCCGCCCGGATCGAACGCGTCGAATTTCTGGGGTCCGAGGTTATCCTCCATTGCCGGCTCGACGCGATCGGTGAGACCGTCATCGCCAAGGTACAGCCGTCCGAAGCCTCCGGGCTTGCGGCCGGCGATGCCGTGGGGCTTCGATTGTCGCCCGGCCGGACGCTCATCTTTGCCGAGGACGGCAGCCGGCTGGCGGGCTTCGTCGCCGGTAGTGATGCCGGGCTCAGCTCCGCTGATGCCGGGCTCAGCGCTGCTGATGCCAGGCTTGCTGGTAATGCCGATGCCCAGCGGGAGAGGGCGCATGGCTAGCTTCGCCTCCATGGCCATCCCTGATCATTCCGCCCTTGCTCATCGCCGCAGCGAGGCCCGCATCGCCTGGATGCTGGTGCTGCCCGCGATGATCCTGCTTTTTCTCTTCGTGCTGTTGCCCGTTGCAGCTGTCGTTGTGCTCGGCTTTACCGATTTCGAACTCGGTTACGACAAGTTCCGTTTCGTCGGCTTCGAGAATTACGCGCACCTGATCACCGACCGGACGTTTCGCAAGTCGCTGTGGAATACCACGGTGTACACGGCGCTCGTCGCACCGGTCTCGATTCTTCTCGGCCTCGGCATCGCCATGCTGATCGAGAGCGAGACCAAGGCGCGCAGCTTCTTCCGCACCGCCTATTTCCTGCCGGTCGCTTCGCTGATCGTCGCCATGGCGACCGTCTGGCAATATATGTTCCACCCCACAATCGGCCCGCTCAACGCGCTGCTGGCCCTCGTCGGGCTTCCCGGCCCGAACTGGCTGGGCAGCTCCGGCACGGTGCTCTACAGCCTCTCGATCATCGGCGTCTGGCAATCGGCCGGCTTCAACATGGTGCTGTTCCTTGCCGGGCTGACGGCGATCCCGCGCGAGCTTTATGCGGCAGCCGAGGTGGATGGCGCCAGATCCTCCCTCGACCGTTTTCTGCTCGTCACCTGGCCGATGCTCGGGCCGACGACGCTCTTCGTCATCACCATCAGCATCACCAACGCGGTCAAGGTCTTCGAGACGGTCAAAACGCTGACCGAGGGCGGCCCCAACAAGGCGTCGGAGGTGCTGCTCTTTACGATCTACCAGGAGGGCTTCGTCTACCTGCGCGTCGGTTATGCCTCGGCGATGACGGTGGTCTTTCTGCTGATACTGGTGGTGCTGATGTTCCTGCAGTACCGCATTCTCGACCGCCGGGTGCATTACACATGATGACGAGCGCTTTTTCCCTCGGCAGGATCATCCGTCTCACCTTGCTTTCCTTAGGCGCGATCATCTTCCTGTCGCCCTATGTCTTCATGATCTCGACGGCAGGCAAGGCCCAAAGCGACATCTTCACCTCGTCGCTGTCGTTGATCCCGGCGCACTTCACCTATGCCGAGAATTTCGCCAAGGCCTTGAGCCGAGTGCCGATGGCGCAGCTGTTGTGGAACGGCGTCGTCGTCTGCGGGCTGATCTTCTTCTTCCAGGTGCTGGTGGCGATCCCTTGCGCCTATGCCATGGCAAAGCTGCGCTTCGGCGCCGCCCGCGCCATGATGGTGCTTGTCATGCTCGGCCTGCTGGTGCCGATCCACGCGACCGCGCTGCCGCTCTATGTCGCCTTCGACCGCGCCGCGCTGCTCAACAGCTATGCCGCGCTGGTCGCGCCCTTCACCATTTCGGTCTTTGCGATCTTCATGTTCCTGCAGTTCTTCCGCGCCATGCCGGACGATCTCATCCATGCCGCGCGTCTCGATGGCATGTCGGAGTTGGGCATCGTCGCCCGCGTCATCGTGCCGAATGCCTGGCCGGCCGTCACCGCCTTCGCCATCTTCTCGGTCGTCGCCCATTGGAACGATCTCTACTGGCCGCTGATCGTCATCAGCAAGCAGGACTATGCCACGCCGCCGCTTGGCCTGATGTATTTCCGCGCCGCCGAGGCCGGCGACGACTACGGCGCGCTGATGGCGGCGACCCTCATCATTACCCTTCCCCTCGTCATCGCCTTCCTGCTTGCGCAGAAGCGCTTCGTCGAGGGCATCACCATGACCGGTCTCAAAGGCTGACCGGTTTCAACCCAGGAGAACGAGCGATGAAACATATCACCCAGCTTCTCGCCGCAGCGGCGGTCTCGATGGCAATCGCGCTTCCCGCGCATGCCGAGACGACGCTGACGGTTCACTACCCGATGCCGGGCTTCTTCAAGGACGTGATGGACACGATCTCGAAGAAATTCATGGAAGAAAACCCCGATATCAAGATCCAGTTCGCCAGCCCGTCGGCGACCTATGAAGAAGGTATCCAGACAATCCTTCGCCAGGTCGGCACCAGCGAAATGCCCGATATCACCTTCATCGGCCTCAACCGCCTGCGCATGCTCGACGAACGCGACGTCGCCGTCGATCTCGGCCCGCTCGTCCAGAAGGACGGCAACATGGCCGAGCAGGGCTTCTCCGACACGATCCTCAAGCTTGCCCAGGTCAAGGGCAAGCAGGTTGGTCTGGCCTTCGCGACCTCCAACCCGATCATGTATTACAACGCCGATCTCGTGAAGGCGGCCGGTGGCGATCCTGAAAACCCGCCGAAAACCTGGGATGAGGTCATCGCGCTCGGCGGCAAGATCAAGGCGCTCGGCAACGGCGTCGACGGCATCGATTACCGCTGGCAGGGCGACGACTGGATGTTTTCGGCACTGCTCTTCGGCGCCGGCGGCAAGATGCTGAGCGATGACGAAAGCAAGGTTGCCTTCAACGGTCCGGAAGGCCAGAAGGCCGTCGAGGTCCTGCATCGCCTGGTCACCGAGGGCGGCATGCCTGTGTTCACCAAGGCCGCCGGTGAACAGGCTTTCGCAGCCGGCAAGGTCGGGTTCGAATTCCAGACCACAGGCGCGCTGCGCAACACGATCAAGAATGTCGGCAACAAGTTCGATCTGCGCACCGCCAAGATCCCGTTGATCGATCCGGTGAATGGCCGTCTGCCGACCGGCGGCAACGCCGTCGTCATCCTGACGCATGACGCCGCCAAGCAGGATGCCGCCTGGAAGTTCGCCAAATTCGCCGCCGGTCCATATGGCGCTTCGGTCGTCGTGCCCGGCACCGGTTATGTCCCGAACAACGAGCTCGCCGCGAAATCGGCCGATTATCTCGGCGATTTCTACAAGCAGAACCCGCTGTTCCAGGCAGGCCTCAGCCAGATGCCGGTGATGATCCCCTGGTATGCCTTCCCGGGCTCGAACGGCGTCAAGGTTACGCAGACGATCGTCGACAACCTCTCGCGCATCGTCGACCAGTCGGTCGAGCCGAAGGAAGCGCTCGACGACGCAGCCGCCGATGTCGAGGGCATGCTGCCGCGCAGCTGATCGGCTTCCCGATCGGGAACAGGGCAGGGCCGCCACGCCGAGCGCGTGGCGGCCCTCTTGTTTCGCAAGCGTCAGATGGCGCGCACGGTGCCGCCGCGGCGAAGCGTATAGGCGACATCGAGATGGCGGGCAGGGGCAGCATTCTCCGCCATGTCGAGAAGCAGCGAGGCGGCCGTCGCCCCCATGCTGGCATCCGGCATTTCAATGGTTGTCAGCGGCGGATCGATCAGCCGACCGATGGCGATGCCGTCGAAGCCGGCGACCGAAACATCCCCCGGCACCGACAGCCCCTCGCGCTTCAGCGCGCCGATGACGCCGAGCGCCAGAAGATCGTTGGAGGCGATAATCGCCGTCGGCGAAAGCGAGGTCATCGCCGCACTGAGATCGAGCTCGTCATAGGCGCCGACGAAGGAGATCTGGATCGCGTCAAGCGACGTCAGGCCGTTCTCGGCCATGGCGTCGAGGTAGCCCTGGTAGCGAAGACGAGCGCGATCGGAGGCAGCGAAATTGCCGGAGAGAAAGAGAATGTGGCGGTGGCCCATGCCGATCAGGAACGTCGTGATCTCCCGGCCGGCGCCGCGATTATCGGCCGTGACGGCCGCCGGAAACTGCGCCGTCGGCAGGTTGTTGAGAAGCACGGTCGGCGGCAGCTTGGGGAGCAGCGCCTCGCTCGTCGACGGGTCGCAGACGGTGAGGATCAGCCCGGTCGGCCGGTCATTCAGAAGTGCGGCGACGGCATCGGCCTCGCGTGCCGGATCGTAATTCGACTGGGCGATCAAGACGCCATGCCCGGCGACCAGCATACGGTTCTGGATGCTCGACAGCGACGAGGCAAAGACGGGATTGGTGATGCTCGGGATCAAGACGCCGATTACCGGTCTGCGCCCGAGCCGCCCGACAGCATGGGCGGCCGGGCGATAACCGAGTTCGGCAGCGGCACGGCGCACCTTGCGCACCATCAGATCGCTGGCCGGCCCGTTGCGATTGAGAACCCGGCTTGCGGTCGTCAGCGAACATCCTGCCCGGAATGCGACTTGCTGCAATGTCGCCATCGAATGCGCCCCCTGGTGACAGCGTCGAAGCGCCATCCTTTAGTCGGCCTCTATGACAGTGATCTGACAATGACGAGATGTGGGGAATTCATCGGGAATGACGATGGAAGCCGCTGTCATAATATTTAAATATCAAAATCTTATGCGAAAAATCTAAGATTTCTATGGAGCTCCCGCGAGCTCTAACCGAATTGTCTGCGTCTTATCCATTCACACATGGAAGTTGAAGCGATATGCAGCTTATGGAATGGTCGGGTCAAAGCCGTTTCCTCTCTTCATGCTCATCGCCTGGATAAGAATGTCTCCCAAACAAATGCAATGCGCCGCCGCTTGGCGGTTTCTCGCGACGGTCTCCCTTGTCGCAATTTTCGCATCGCAGGCCTATGCCGACACGCCGTCCACCGCCTGGCCGCAAACGCAAAGCGACATTCAAGCCGATTCCAATGTCCATTTCGGCGTGCTCGCCAATGGCATGCGATTTGCAATCATGCGCAACGCCACGCCATCAGGACAGGCAGCAATCCGCTTTCGCATCGGCTCCGGGTCACTTGAGGAAAACGACGACCAGCAGGGCCTGGCGCATGTTCTCGAGCACATGGCCTTCAAGGGTTCGACGCATGTCGCCGAAGGGGAGATGATCCGTATCCTGCAGCGCAAGGGCCTGGCCTTTGGACCGGACACCAACGCCCATACGTCTTATGACGAGACTGTCTATGCACTCGATTTGCCCGAGGTCGATCCAGAGACGCTTTCCACGGGCCTGATGCTGATGCGAGAAACCGCAAGCGAGCTGACCCTCGATGCCGGTGCCCTCGATCGTGAGCGCGGCGTCATCCTGTCGGAAGAGCGGCTGCGCGATACGCCGCAGTACCGCGCGGGGCTCGCGATCATGAATTCGTTGCTCGCCGGCCGGCGCGTGACCATGCGCCCCCGATCGGGAAAGCCGATATTATCAGCAAGGCGCCTGTAGCTCTCGTCCGCGATTACTACAGGGTCAATTATCGGCCCGATCGGGCGACGCTGATCGTGGTGGGCGATATCGACCCCGTTGCCATGGAGACTGAAATTCGGCAGCGCTTCGGCGACTGGAAAGCCACAGGATCGATGCCTGCAAATCAGGATACTGGCGTACTGCAGGCGAAAGGCGAAAGCGCGGACGTCGTCGTCGTTCCCGGCGGCGTGACCAGCGTCCAGATCGCCTGGACGCGTCCTTATGACGCCGCGCCCGACACCTTGGCCAAGCGCCGTACCCAGCTTATCGAAGATCTTGGTCTGATGGTGCTCAAACGCCGGGTCAGCACCATCGCCAGCAAGGCGGATGCACCTTTCATCAGCGCCGGCGTCGGCTCCCAGGATCTCCTCGATTCCGCTCATGTCGTCCTGGTCACGGCGAATTCCGAACCGGACAAATGGCAGGCGGCACTCGAGGCCATTGACCAGGAACAGCGTCGTATCCAACAGTTCGGCGTAGCCCAGGCTGAGATCGATCGCGAAATCCTCGAATATAGCTCGGCCCTGAAGGCTGCTGCCGCCGGCGCCGCGACGCGCACGACCACCGACATCGCTTCTGCACTAGCTGGCAGCGTCGATGACAATCAGGTCTTCACCTCGCCTGCCGACGACGTCTCGCTGTTCGAGAGGGTGACGAACGGCATCACCGCGGCCGAGGTCAATCAGGCCCTGCAGCGTGCTTTCTCCGGCAATGGTCCGCAGATCGTGCTTCAGACCGCCCAATCGCCGCAGGGCGGAGCCGACGCGCTCCGGCAGGTCTATCACGCTTCCAACGCCATTGCCGTGTCGGCGCCGTCCAGTGCAGCCGATGTCGCCTGGCCCTACACCCATTTCGGCGCGCCGGGCGCTGTGGTCGAACGCCGCGCCGTCGAAGATCTCGGCCTGACCATGGTGCGCTTTTCCAACGGTGTACGGCTTACCATCAAGCCAACCAAGCTGCGCGCCAATGAAGTGCTGGTGCGCGAGGATATCGGCCGCGGTCGGCTGGACTTGCCGCATGACCGTCCCCTCCCGATCTGGGCATCGCCGGCGGTCGCGCTGTCGGGCGTGAAGGCCATGGATTACCAGGAAATGCAGAAAGCGCTGACCGCCAACATCGTCGGCCTCGACGTCTCGGTAGGCGACAGCTCCTTGAAGTTCGACGGTCGTACGCGGACTGAGGATCTGGCGACGCAATTGCAACTCATGACGGCATACACCTCCGATCCCGCATACCGCCCCGAAGCGTTCAAGCGGGTTCAGCAGGCCTATTTGAGCGGCCTCGATCAGTATGAGGCGACCCCTGGCGGCGTTGTCAGCCGCAACCTCGGAGGTCTCGTTCATTCCGGCGATCCGCGCTGGACCTTTCCTGATCGCGCCCAGTTGTCCGCCGCCAAGCCGGGCGATTTCGAGGCGCTGTTCCAGCCTGTGGTGGCCAATGGCCCGATCGATGTCACCATCGTCGGCGATGTGACGGTGGACGACGCCATCCGGCTGACAGCTGAAACATTCGGCGCTTTGCCGCCACGCCCGGAGGCGGCGCCACGCAGTGATTGGGGTAACGTGCGCTTCCCGGCGGCCACCGAGAAGGCTGTTCTGCAGACTCATAACGGAAGGGCAGATAGCGCCGCCGCCGTCGTCGGGGTCCCCGTTGGCGATTTACTCTCCGATCTCCCACGCTCCTTCACAGCCAATGTTGTCACCCAGATTTTCCAGAATAGGCTGACCGACCAGTTTCGCATTGCGGAGGGGGCGAGCTACGCGCTGGACGGCGACGTCAATCAGTCGAGGGAAATTCCTGGCTATGGCTACGCCTATTTCTATGTCGAGACGGATCCGGCAAAGCTCACGCGCTTCTATGCACTTGTCGACGAGATCGCCAATGATCTCAGGTCGCATGATGTCTCCGCCGACGAACTTGCACGCGCTCGCGAACCCATCATCGAGACACTGAAGCATCAGCGGCAGGGCAACGAGTACTGGATTGAATATCTGCGCGGCGCCCAGACGGATCCGCGTCGTTTGGACCGCATACGGGGCAATCTCAGCGGTTACGACGAGGTTACGGCCTCAAATATCCGCGAATTCGCCACAACCTATTTCAGCCCGGAAAAATTCTGGAAATTCGAAGTGCTGCCGGCGGGCGTAAGGTAGTTTCTCGAGCCGAAGCGCTCCTTAAATTGGACGTTGCCGGGGAGGAGACACCGTCCCGGCCGTTGAGCCATAGCTCAGGCGCGGCGTTTGACCACCCGCATGTTCATCTCCGAGCGAAGCGTGAAGCCTTGCGCCTTGTAGAGGGAAATGGCGGAGGTGTTCCCCGCATAGACATGCAGATAGGCCGTGTCGCCGCTGGAGGCGATTTCGCCGGCAACGAAACGGAACAGCAGGGTGCCGAGGCCACGCCCCTGGAATTCGGGATGGGTGCAAAGCCCACTCAGTTCGATGAAACCGGTCTGCCGCATACGCTGCCCGGCCATCGCCACCAGACGGCCTTCATGCCTGATGCCCCAGAAGCTGCCGAGGCTCTGGGCGCGCAGGGTGAACGGCCCGGGTCTGGACAAGCTCGCCAGATCAAGCATGTCGGCAGCGTCGGCCTCGGTCAGCGGCTGAATGCGGGAATCCGAAATCCTCTCATGGGGCCGCTCGGCAACCATCTGGGTTACCGGCGCCTCCATGACGATGGCAAGACCCGCTGGAATGGCAATCGGCCGGGCCTCGACGAGAAACATCTTCTCTTCCGCTGACGGCAGCTTCTCCAGGGCATCGAGGCTCAAAGGGCTATCGTCGGCAGAGGCCGCGAAGGGAACGATGGAGGGCGGGTATCGCCGTGCGTAGCTGTTGCCTTCGGCAAGAGCGGCATGCGCGGTTTTGAGCGCGCTCCAGATCGGCCGGTCAAGCACATGATTCATCGTCTTTCTCTCCCTATTGCGCGTTGGACAGGGCGGGCGGGCCTGTAACCGTGCTCCGGCGTATGAGCGGCAGTGCCGCAAGCCCTTCTTCGATGGCGGCGAGTTGCTCGAGGATTGGTCCGTCGAGGTCGCCGCAGAGATCCGCAACCGCAGCCGCAACGCGCGGCCAGATGGTTGCCTTCGAATGATCGACGAGTTCCTGTCCCTTGTCGGTTAGCGACACCAATCTGCGGCGCTGATCGTCCGGCGCCGGCTGCATATCGACGAAGCCGAGTTCGAGAAGCTGCCCGATGGTCCGCGTCGCGCCGGGCTGGGTGATGCCAACCGCCTGCGCAAGCTCGCCGATCGTCAGCGGCCCGGCCCGGTCGATCGCTGCGAGGAATGGATACTGACCTGCCTGGATGCCGACGCCGGCCTCGTCGATGACCTGCTGCGTATCGGCCTGCAGTCTCTCGCCGATGCGACGCAACCGGCTGCCCAGGCACAAAAAGCCAAGCGTTCGCACCACATCTTCGACCATTCAATCTCTCCAATTCCATTGAATGTTATATAACATGTTATATATAGCGGCGGGCGAAATTCAAGGGATCTCGCGGCCGAGGGACTTATCGAAAGCACGCGAGGTCCTTCATTGCTCACGCCGCCTCGCGGCCAACAGAGAAATCGCCAGGACACAACTGAGTAGGGCGAGGAACGACGGCAGCCCCTGGTGTCCGACCAGCTGCATTGCCAGTCCGGCCGCGGGCGAGCCCGCCATGCCGCCGATGCCCCATGCGAAGGCGAAGGCCGCATTGCCGGCGATCAGGGCTTGACCGCTGAAACGCTCGCCGAGCTGGATCAGCGACATGGTGTAGAGCCCGAACGAGACGCCGCCCCAGATGAAAACGAGCGGCCAGATGAGCCATGTGGTGAAAGTTGACGCCAGCAGCAGGCAGCCGGAAAGACACGTGAGGACGCAGAATAACATGGTCCGCGTCGCGCCGAACCGTTCCGCCACGCGCCCGAGCAGGATCTGCAGCACGGCATTGCCGGCAACGAAACAGGTGATGAGCGAAGCGATGCGGCCCTCGGTACTGCCGAGTGCCGCGCCGTAGACGGCAAGCAGAGAGAGCAGGATCTGCTCAAAGGCGGCGGCTGTGAAAACCGCAAACAGCAGCAGCCGCGCCCGCGAAAGGAAGCCGCCGACCGATATTGCTTCGCCTTCGCCGGGCATGTCAGGCAGGCGGAGGGCGACAACAAGCACGATCAGGCCGCAGCCAAGGAAGGCCCCAATGCCGATCAGGAAGGGTGCCGAGCCTTCCGTGCCACTGAGGCCGAGCGAGAGCGGACCGACGGCAAAGCCGGCCGAAACGATCGATGAATAGAGGCCCATGATGCGCCCCCGGCGCGACGCCGGCGTGATCGAGATCAGCCAGGTCTCGCTGATGACATAGAGTGGATTGGCAAAGAAGCCGAGCAGGAAGCGCAGCGGCATCCAGGTCCAAACGTCCTGCCGCCCGGCAATCGCAACCAGGGTGAGGGCGGCGAGGATCGAACAGAGGATCGCAAGCCGCGCTGCGCCCACCCGCCGCGAGAGCGCCGGAATGACAGGTGCCGATATGATGAAGCCCAGGGGCGTCATCGCTGCCGACAGACCGATCAGGCCAGAGGCCGTTCCGTGCCGCTCCAGGATGAAGCTCAGCAGCGGATAGGTCAGCCCCTGCGCCACGGCAAACACCGTGACGGTCGCGATGATGCCTGCCATCGCGGCCCAGGGGCTCCGATCGTCTCGCTGTGATGTCGTGCTTGCGGCAGTCATGCAGATTTCCTCGTCAGTCGGCATGGGGGTGAGGGGCAGAGGCTCCACCCGAAAGAGGATGGAATTCTGCGGAATAGGAGGAGCGGCGTAATTAAGCCGCTCCAAAAAGTTCTCAAAAACTTCCAAACGGACTATAGATCCGCTCTATGCAGGGATTGCGCTTTGCCTTTGGTCCGTTCGTGCTTGATCCGGATGCGGGAACGCTCCTTCGGAATGATGAACCTGTTGCCATTGGCCATCGCGGGCTGAAGCTGCTTGCGGCGCTCGTCGGGCGATCCGGCGAAATCCTTGCCAAGACCGAGCTGATGGACGCGGCTTGGCCGGGCATGGCGGTCGAGGAAGGCAACCTCACCGTCCAGATCGCGCAGCTGCGCAAGCTGCTCGGTCCAGCCGCCGGCGGCGGCGAATGGATTGCAACGGTTCCGCGCGTCGGCTACCGCTTCACGGGTGCCATGCAGCGGCTGAGCGGCGTGACGCGAAAGACCTTGCCGATGCCCGACAAACCATCGGTCGCCGTGCGGCCCTTCCTGAATATCGGCAACGATCCCGAACAGGAATCTTTCGTGGACGGGCTGACCGAAGACCTGATTACCGACCTTTCGAGAATGCCGGGTCTGTTCGTCATCGCCCGCAATTCGGCCTTCGCCTATAAGGGCAGGGCGGTAGACGTGCGGGAGATCGCCGAGGAGCTCGGCGTGCGATACCTGCTGGAGGGCAGCGCGAGGCGCGCCGCGGGCCGCGTGCGCGTCAACGCCAAGCTGGTCGATACCGTCAGCGGCGCTCATTTGTGGGCGGAACGCTTCGATCGCAGCTTGGACGATATTTTCGTCGTTCAGGACGAGGTGACCGCCAGGATCGTCGAGGCGCTGCTCGGCCGGCTGCGCACCCCGCCGCCGCGCCGTCGGCCTAGAAGTCTTGAGGCCTACGATCTCTGCGTGCGGGCGCGCAAGCTGATGGACGATTCCCCGCAGGCGGCTGAGGAGGCGCATCTGATGCTGACCCGCGCAGTCGCCCTCGACCCCGACTATGCCGAGGCCTATCGCTGGTTGGCCATGAACCACTGGATGGGGTGGGTTCATAGCGGCGGGCCGACGGAAGCGACCCGCAGCATCGCCTTACACTTAGCGCGCAAGGCCGTTGCGATCGACCCCAACGATGCCGGCTGCCGCTGGGTGCTGGCCTACCTTCTTGCCTATGAACGCGATTTTGCCGCGGCGGACGCGGAGTTCGCCAAGGCGATCGAACTTGACCCGAACGAGGCCGATACCTTTGCGGCATTATGCGACGTTACCGTCCTAGCAGGGCGGGTCGAGGAGGGGCTCGAGCAGATTCGCAAGGCGTTCCGGCTGAACCCGTTTCCGGCAAGCTGGTATTATCTGACGCTCGGCCAGGCACAATATGCGGCCGGGCAATATGCAGCCGCCGTAGAGACGCTGCACCGCGACGAGACCTATCGCACAAGCTCGCGCCGTTTCCTGGCGGCAAGCCTTGCTCAGCTCGGCCGGCTCGACGAGGCCCAGGCGGAGACCGAACTCTTCCTTGTCGCCAACCCCGGCTTTTCCATCCGTCATTGGGCGGCGACCGAACCATTTCGCGACGCTCGCACGCTTGACCATTTCGTGGAGGGCTACCGCAAGGCCGGTCTTCCGGATTAATCCGCCGCAGCACTCACGGCCGGCGAGCGTGCGATGGATGGCGCGGCGATGTTCGGATCTCGACAAGAGGCCGCCCGGACACGCCTTCACCAACCGCGGGCGCCGGCTTCGCATTCCGGATCAGGCGAGTTAAGGCCGCCGCTTCAGACCGCCATATTCGACGCCGCCGACATCACTTCCCGCGGCGCGGGAACGCCGAACATATGGCGGCCGGCCTCCTCGACTTCGGTGAAGCACCAGCGCACGACGCCATCACGATCGAGCAGGAATTCGCCGACAAGCTGGCCTTCGCCGGGGGAGATCATCCGCTTGTCATCATCGGTCATTTCGTAGCCGTCAGCCTTGTCGAGAAATTCCATCGCGGCGATCGGGTTCATCGGTTCGGGAAGCTCGCCCGGCATGTCGACGCGCATCGACATCACCGTGTCCATGCTGACCTTGTGCGGCCACTCGTTTTCGGTCTCGGTGAATTGAAGGCGCGGTAGGCCGAAGGCGCGATGCGATACCCGTTCGGGGTCGGAGGCCGCCAGCAGATTGGGAAGCGGGTGGTAGCGGAAATAGAGGCGGGCTCGCTCGATCGGGGTATTGACGACGGTCAGGCTGTCGATGCCTTTCTCCTGCAATGCATCGGTCAGTTCAGCCATGGCGGCGATCTGCCTGCGGCAGAAGGGGCAGTGCAGTCCGCGGAACAGGCCGACGAGCAGCGGCTTCTGGCCGCGAAAGTCGTCGATGGCGATCTTGCCCTGGCGGGTGATCGCATCCAGCACCACGTTGGGCGCGCGATCTCCAGGTTGTAGTGGTCTATCGGCGTGGTTCTCCTGCATTGTTCGTTCCTCCCTTTATATGTTTAAATCGCTTGATATATTCGATATCAGGCGATCAGCGCGATGCGAATCTCTTCAGTCGAGAAACGGCAAGACGACGAGCGTGCCTGGATCCAGGTTGTGGCGGATGCACACATCCTGGGCCAGCGTGAAATACCGTTCCGCTTCGTCCATATCGTCATGTTCGAGGCTCAGCGTCGCCAAGCCATCATAACACGGAAAGAGCAGTTGTGGCTCGTCAATTTCCTTAGCAACCTCAAGAGCTTCTTCGTAATACTTACGAGCTAGCTTCGGCTGCCCATGGCATTGATGAATCTGGCCGAGCACGATCAGCGGCACGGACAAATGATCGCGCTGATCGAGCGCCCGGTCGATTTCGACTGCCTTTTCCGCCGCCGGCACGCCTTCGGCCGCGCAGCGATCGGTGAAGGTGCAGCAGGACACTGCGAGGTTGGCGAGAAGGCGCGCCTGGAAGCCGAGATCGCCGATGCGGGTTGCGACCTCCAGCCCACGGCGGCAGATCGTGATGGCGTTGGCCGGATCGACGATCGTGTAGAGAACGCCGAGATTGGAATAGGCGCGGCAGGCGGCGCTTTGCAGATCGGCCTTTTCGGCGACCGCCAGGCTGCGCTCCACTTCCTGCACGGCATCGCGCCGGCGTCCGAGCCGCGCGAGCGCTGCACCCTTGGTGTTCAACGCTTCCGCCATCGCCCGAGCTGCCTCGCGGCCGGCCTCGGTCGTTCCGTCGATCGGCAGCGTTTGCAGGCATTGCAGCGCCTGTGTCGCCCACTCGGCGGCGGCGGCCTGATCACCCATGCGGAAGGCCAGATGACCGCGCTCCTGCAGCAGGTGGGCATGTTCGACCGGCGCGTCGATCGCCGCGATCATCGCTTCCGCTGCGGCGCAATGCGTCTCCGCCTGGTCGCGGCGCCCCGCATCGAGATGCAGGCGGCCGATCTTTCGCAATATCCTTGCTGCGGCAATCCGGTCGTCGTTGGCGCGGTGGATCGCAAGCGCTTGCTGATAATGGGTCAAGGCATCGTCGCGGCGACCGGCAGGGCCGCAGAGATCGGCAAGGCGCTCCAGCAGCGCCAATTGCTCCGGCGTCACCTCCGGCTCGTCTGCGAAGGCCGCGAGCGCTTGACGATAGAGGCGCATTGCATCGTCATTGGCATAGGTCTTGCGCGCCTGATCGCCCGCCGCCATCAGATAGGTGGCGCCCTTGCCTTTGTCGGTGGTCAGGCTGAAATGATGGCCGAGTTGCGCCAGATGCTCGGGACGCTCGGGCGCCAGGCCGTATTGGCGCTCCAGAACCCGGCCGATCCTGCCATGGAGCTCCATGCGCCGTTGCAGCAGCAGGTTCTGATAGATGACGTCGTGCATCAATGTCTGGCTGAAGCGATAGCCAGGCGACCCGCCGGCATCGGGGCCGCGCAATTCTTCGACGATGTTGGCATCGCAGAGATAGTCCAGTGCGGCATCGATGGCGGCCGGATCGGTGGCGACGGCGCGGAGCAGGGCGGTATCAAATTTGGGGCCGACCACCGCCGCCTCCTGCGCCAACCGTCTCATTTCCTGCGGCAGACGATCGACGCGGGCAAGCAACAGAGCTTGCAGGTTCACCGGGATGGCGACATCCGTGTCGTCCGCCGCAACATGCCAGCGCTCACCGTCATGATGCAATGTGCCCATGTCGATCAGTCCACGCAGGATTTCTTCGATGAAGAGCGGATTGCCACCGGCGCGGTCGAGGATGCGTTTGCGCATTGCGACCGGAAGCTTGCCATGGGCCTCGCCAAAAAAGGCGGCAAGCAGCCTCTGCCCGTCGGCCGCAGCGAGTGGGCCAAGACGCTGGACGGTGACGTTGACGCGATTGGAGTTCAGCGGGTCGGTCTGCGCCGTCGGCCGGTAGATCACAAGCAGCATCAGCCGGCTGCGCTCCAGCCGGTCCATCATGAAGCGAAGCACTTCCAGCGAAGCTGTGTCCGCCCAATGCAGGTCCTCGATGACCAGCAGGAGAGGGCCTTGCGCCAGCCGCCGCTCGAAGACAGTGCGGATCGCGTAGAAGATCTGCCGCCGCAACTGCTCCGGCTCGATGTGCCGCAACGCACCGTCGGGATCACCGAGGCCGAGCACATGCAGAAAAAGCGGTAGGAGCCCGTCGATATCGTCCTGCGTGAGATCGAGTGCGCGAAACCCGGTCGTCAACAACTGTCGTGTCTTGTCGCGATCGTCGCGCTCGCCGATCCCGTAGGCGCTTCGCACGACCGCGGCGAGGGTGCCGTAGGATTGTTCGCCAAGGGGAGAGCAGGTGGCTTTGCGGATGGCAAGGCCAGGGAAACGGGTCGCATTCGCGGCGATCCCGACGAATTCGGTGGCCAGCCGCGATTTACCGATGCCCGCTTCGCCGATCAGGCGGACGAGCTGCGCCGCGCCGTCGCAGGCGAGATCGAGGCAGGTAAGTAGTCGCGACAATTCCACATCCCGTCCGATCATCGGCGCCTGAAGGCCGAAACCTTCGAGCCCGCGCGCCGTATGCGGCGCGTCCAGCAGCCCGGTCAGCCGATGGACGTGGACGTTTCCGCTTTTGCCGCGCAAGGTTTGTGCGCCGAGACTTTCGAAGGCAAAGGCATGGCGGGTGAGGCGATAGGTCAGCGGACCGACGAGAATATCGTTTTCGCCGGCCATGGATTGCAGCCGTTGGGCCGTGTTCACCGTATCGCCGGTCACGGAATAGGATTTGGCGCCAACCGCGCCGAAGCCGCCGGTAACGACAGGGCCGCTATTGATGCCGATATGCAGGCGCAGCGGTACGCCGGCGCGCGACTGCCAGCGTGTGCCGACCGCGGCGGCCCGGTCGATCATATCAAGTGCGGCGCCAAGCGCCCGCACCGGATCGTCCTCATGGGCAACCGGCGCGCCGAACAGCGCCAGAAGCGCGTCTCCGACGAACTTGTCGACGAAGCCGCCATAGGCTTCCACCGCCCGGGTCATCTCTTCGAACAATTCGTTCTGCAGCACCCGCATGGTTTCCGGGTCGATCTGCTCGCTCAGCGTGGTGAAGCCGCAGAGATCGGCAAAGAGCACCGTCACCGGCCGCCGGTCGGCATCGCCGTCGGATTTCGCCGGCACCAGCTCAATAGTCGGCTTCGGCGCAGGCGGGGCTTTACCTGAGATCGATGCACCGCATTTGGGGCAGAAGGCAAAATCGGGCTGACACGCATAGCCGCAGGCGGCGCAGGAGAGGGGTTGCCTTGCGCCGCATCGCGGACAGAAAGCAAAACCGCTCTGAATATCGAAACCGCAGCCGGCGCAGTCCATCGCTGGCATCTCACGAAACCCGATGTGCAACGGCCATGTCAGCCGACGGGCTTCACAAGAGATAAGAATGAACCTGCTAACGAAAGCTCGCAAGCACAAACAGACAGCGCAATAACGATCGTCATTTGAATGCGGCCGAGGCTATCGGCCCGCCTTTGCCACTTCTCTATCCGTCATACGGCAAAATTCGATCAACTGCTCCGAGGTCATGGGTCGGGCCAGAGCGTAACCTTGCAGCAAATGGCAGCCAAGATCTTTCAGGATCCTGGCGTGCTCCATTGTCTCCACGCCTTCGGCAACGATGTCGATGTTCTGAGACTGGCCGATTTCGATAATCGAGGAAACTAGACGGCGTTGAGATGCAGACACGATGATCGGTTTGATGATCTCTCGATCGATCTTAAGCCTTCGTGGCTCAAATCGAAGCAAGCTGACGATACTGGCGTGTTCCGTCCCGAAATCGTCGATCTCGATTTCGATGCCGAGCGCTTTGATTGCCGGAATGACTTCATTGAGGGCGGGCTGAAGCTCATCGAAGGAGATCGTTTCGAGCAGCTCGAAACACAGGCGACCCTTTGCTGCGGGAAGTTCGGACAGCTCGCCGAGCAGATTTGTTTGCGCCAGCCGCCGCGCTGAAATATTGACTGAAACCCGTGGGATATGCATTCCCAAGCCGTCCCACCGTGTCAGCTCGAACAGGGCCTTTTGCAGGATCAGCCTGTCCATGTCGGCACTGCGCCCAAGTCTTTCCGCAGCATCCAGAAACGCGTTCGGACCGAGCAGACCTTTTCGCGGATGATCCCAGCGGGCGAGCGCTTCGACGCCTGCGATATCGAGCGTGTTTGCATTGAACTGTGGCTGGAAGAACGCAACGAGTTCATCGCGGTCGAGCGCTTGATGGAATTCATCCGCCAGCTCTTTTGAATGGATTGCAGCGCTGCGAAGCTCTTCGGTGAAAACCGCGGCGCGGCCGCGGCCGGCTTTCTTCGCCTCGTACAGAGCCAAATCGGCATTCAGAAGCAGCTGACCGAGATCCTGGTCGCGAGCGCGTTCAGTCTCCCAGGCGACACCGACGCTTGCGCCGACCACATAACCGGCTCCATCGATAAAGATGGTCTGCTGCAGCGTGTCGACGATCTGCCTGGCCAATTCGGTTGCTTTAGGCTCGGGATTGCGGCTCCAGCTGGCGAAGACGAACTCGTCTCCGCCGATGCGCGCCGCGACGTCGTTTGGGCCGGTCAAATCGGCAAGCCGCGAAGCCGTTGTTTGCAGGACCATGTCGCCGCCGGCGTGCCCCTTCGTGTCGTTGATCTCTTTAAACCGGTCAAGGTCGATATGGATAAGGATCAGGCGGTCTTGCGGATCGGGCCTCGGCGGCTGCGAGATCATCTGGTCGACGAACCGCCGATTGGGTAGCCCGGTGAGGGCGTCATGCAGTGACAGGTGCTCCAGCCTCTGTCGTGCTCGGACGAGCTTGTTCTTGTGAAGGCGAAGTTTTTCGATGGTCTTCTGGCGCGATTTGGTCAGAAAGCCGACCCAGACGATCGGCGCGACGACACACAAGGCCAACAGGCTGGCATAAACCTCAAAAGTGCCGATGCCGTTATTCTGGCCCCATCCATGCCTGGGAAGTGCGGCGAGGGACCACCGGCCGTACGTCATATCGACGGAGGCGACGACCGGTTTCTTCCCAAAAGTTTCCAGGCTGCCAAGAAAGACCTGTTTGGCCGAATTCGGCTCCGGCGTCGTGCTGATGGCGATCTCCAGGCCGGTCGAACTGAGACCGCTATCCCGGTATAGCCTCGGAATATCGATGATTCCCGAAAGCAGACCCCAAAAGATCTGGCTGTTTCCATCGTCGATATAAACCGGGCACCTGACAACGAAAGCCGTTCCGCCTTGGACAAGTTCCACCGGGCCTGTCAGGACGATATTGTGGGTGTTGCGCGCCAGCATCGCGGCGGCCCGTTGCTTCTCATTTTTTCGGTAGTCGAGTCCGATGGCCTTTTCATTTCCTTTTTCCGGATAAACCCACTGGACCACCATGTCGGGCGCTGCAGCGAAGCTTCGCAATTGTGACTCAGGCTGCAGAATCTGCGCGGCAAGTTTGGAGAATCTGTTCTGGCCCATCGCCGGATCGACCGCGATACCCGCCGCCAAACCTTGCAACAGCTTCACATTGCTATTGAGGTTCGTCTGCAGTCGAGATGACATCGTCGCAAGCTCGCCGGCAACAACTGAACGTTCGTCGGCCAACGACCGCTCAAGCCGCCAGTCCGTTGCCACCCAAACGACGATGGCTGCGATTATGGCCGCAAATAGTGCCGGAGCGAATGCGCTCGCATGGCTCATCAGGGAGCGCGCGAGGCTGCGAATTATCTTTGTATTTCGTCGAAACTTCATCAGGTCGCCAGTGTGAATGACAGGCTTGCATCCTTGCACAGTTTCTTTAAGGCAACGCTAAACCGTCGATCCGGTTGCAGGAAAGACAATCCATGGTCAGTCGGCACGCACGGCTGCGTCCATCTTTGCGGAGCCGGGAGGCTGGCGAGGAGGCGAGACTGTCGCATCTCTAACTGGCCCAACTGTCGCATTACTAAATAGCCTCTACACACAAAGATCACATAAGAGAGATTATGGAACATAAGCCTTCGTCAACGAGGCCAAAGGCTTACGCCGCTCCGCCTTTGCGCTGCCCCAGTCCGGCTCAGCTCCGATCGCGTTTGCGGGTCCAAGGCGATATTCGGGCTCACCTTCACTCTGTCCATCGCTACTTGTTGGCGAATAACAGGCGCCCGGTCATTGCTTCGTAGTCTCCCACGGTTCGGACAACGACGATCAGAATGAAATCCACTTCGCCTGTTACGTGCCGGATCGTTCACCACCGTCTCGTCTGCGAGACATGACCGGCAAATCCGGCCAGCAATACGCCGAACGGCAAGCTTCTGATCGCCCTCGCCGCGACGAAGGCTGCGCCGGTGGCGATGGCGAGTTTCAGCCACGGATAGTCGCCGAGTTGGACATGGGCATTCGCATCGACGGATGTTGCCTTGGCTTTCAGCGCTGCTTCCGCATCGTCACGCAACAGGCCGATGCGGGCCTGAAGCAGCCGCAATTCCCGCTGCAGGTGGTGCAGACTTTGGTCGGCCTTTTCACGCGCGGAACTCGGCGGCGGCATCGGCAAAAGGCGGTTCGCCTTCCGCGACCAGTTCATCGGGATCGGGCGGAAGAAAGCCGTCGCGGTTGATGGATGATTGCATCGACTTGTCCTCGAATAAGTGAGCGCAGCGAGGCTCGACATTGCCGCCGGCCTCGCTGCACATCAATGATCGCGCCGGAAACTCTGGCTCTGCTGCGATCCGCCTTGCGTCTGCGACTGCTGTTGCGAATCGTTCGATGATGCGGAAGCGCCGGTGAATTTATAAGCGCGAACCTTGGCGCTTCCATGCGCGGTGTCGCGCACTGCGACCGGCGCCTCGTCGGAAGCCGGCCCTTCGAATGCGCTTTCGGATACTGCCAGGTCGTCCGCGGCCTTGCCGCCATGGGCCGAGCCCGCAAAACCGGTATTCGACCCGCCTTGGCGCCCGCTTTCCGATAACCAGAGATCAGCCCGCTCGTCGATGTCGATGCTGCCCTCGTCGTCCAGGATATCATGAACGGTTTCGTAGAGCGCGTCATCGATATCGTTGACCTGAACGAGGAAGCCGCCTCGCCGCAGCCCTTCTGCGTACATCGCGCGGTCCTCGTCCGGGAAGAAGAAGTCGGCCAGCGCGTCGAAGAAGCCGCTGCGGTCGTCGCTGATGACGCCGGCATGTTTTTCATCCGCCTCATATCCCGGCATCAATCTTATTCTCGCCACGGGGACGCCGGCGTCCTCGAGACGGGAAACCGCGGATTCGGCCTCCGACCGGCTGTCGAAAAATGCGGTAAGGCTGCCGCCGCCAACGGGGCCTGACAAACCCGGGTTGGTATCGTTGTGAATGTTGCTCACGGGAACTCTCCTCTCGATGTCGCGTTCCAGGCGCCGACCCGACGCCTGGTTTCCTGACTCGGAGAACCGGCAGCCGAGACGAATGTTCCACGGCAATGGCGACGGCTCGGCGGGGCTTGACCGTCAGTTCCATAATGCTGCCGCTTGTCGTTTCGGATGCACCGCGCAGTGAATTGCACGGGCTGTTGCATCCCTCAGCGGTTGACGTCAAACCGTGGAGACGCTAGCACGGCTTTTGACGCATTGGGGACATTTCATATGGACATCTTCACGGCAGCCGGTCTGACGGCTTTGCTGCAGGTCATTGCTATCGACCTTGTTCTCGCTGGCGACAACGCCGTGGTTATCGGTCTTGCCGCGGCCGGCCTTGAGGCCACGCAACGGCGCAAGGCGATCATCGTCGGCATTCTGGCCGCAACCATTCTGCGTATTCTCTTTGCCAGCGTCGCGGTCTATCTGCTGGCGATTGTCGGCCTGCTCCTGGCGGGCGGCCTGCTGTTGCTCTGGGTCTGCTGGAAGATGTGGCGCGAGCTTCGCAATGGCCATAGCGAGGAACACCTGGCGGAGACCGGCGAAGGCGCGCCGAAAAAGACATTCTTCCAGGCGGCGACCCAGATCGTCATCGCCGACGTCTCGATGTCGCTCGATAACGTGCTCGCCGTTGCGGGAGCTGCGCGCGAACATCCGAGCGTGCTGGTCATCGGCCTCGGTCTGTCGATCGCGTTGATGGGCATCGCCGCCCATGTGATCGCCCGGCTGCTCAGCCGCCATCGCTGGATCGCCTATGTCGGTCTGGTGATCATCCTCTACGTCTCGCTCGATATGATCTATCGCGGCGCCGTCGAGGTTCTGCCCTATATGCCGTGATCCTGCATCAGGGTCGAGGTTTTCGCCTCGACCCGCAGCGTCTTTTCAGACACAGAGCAGGAGGTTGCGGCGCCCAGAATTATGCGCTGACCTCAATCTCGAAGCTCATCTGGTCAAATGCCGGAACCACATGCTCGGGCGTCTCAGCCATCACCGCGTCGTAATCCAGCGGCGTATGCATATGGGTTAAAATCGCCCGTTTCGGCCTGAGCCGGCTGATCCAGTCGAGCGACTGTTCCAGCGACAGATGGCTCGGATGATAGGTATATTGCAGCGCGTCGATGATTAGAACGTCGAGATTTTGCAGCTTCTCGACGGTCTGCGGCGGGAAATCGCTGATATCGCTGCAATAAGCCACATCGCCGATGCGGAAGCCGAGCGAATGGATATCGCCATGCTGCTGGATATGCGGGTAAAAGTCGATCTTGCCGCCGGGGCCGCGGATTTCGACGGGTTCGTCGATATTTTCGATGACAACAGGCAGCACGATCGGCGGATAATTGCTGCCGGGCGGCGTTTCCAGGCAATAGCGGAAGGCTTCACGCAGCCTGTCCATCGTATATTGGTCGGCAAAGATCGGCACCCGGCGGCGTGTATTGTGGAAATAGCCGCGCAGATCGTCGATCCCGTGAATGTGGTCGGCATGCGGATGGCTGTAGAGTACGGCATCGACATGATCGGCCCCTGCCCTGATCATCTGCTCGCGAAAATCCGGCCCGGTGTCGACGACAACCGTCGTGACGCCCTCAGGGCCGAATTGCTGCACCATGAACGAGGCGCGCGTGCGCCGGTTTTTCGGATTGTCGGGATTGCAGGCACCCCAGTCGCCAGAAATGCGCGGCACGCCCGGTGACGACGAACAGCCGAGAATGGTGAAACGCCGCCAGTAGAGCACGCTGCTAGATCCTCGGCATTTTCGAGAACAGGCGGAAAGCGTTCTCCGTCGTGATCCGTGCGATCTCCGCGTAGGAAATACCGATCGTCTCGGCAAGCACTTCGGCCGTGTTGACGACATAGGACGGCTCGTTGCGCTTGCCGCGCCAGCGCTTCGGCGCCAGATACGGCGCGTCCGTTTCCACCAGCAGCCGATCATGCGGGACCGTCTTGGCAATCTCGCGCAGCTCTTCAGACTTCGGGAAGGTCAGGATGCCGGAAAAGGAGACATAGCCGCCGAGTTCGACGCCGGTTCGCGCAAGTTCCGGACCAGCCGAGAAGCAGTGCAGGATAAAGGGGAAAGCCCCCTTCCCCGTTTCCTCGGTCAGGATTGCTGCCATGTCCTCGTCGGCGCTGCGGCTGTGGATGACGAGCGGCAGCTGCGTCTCGCGCGCCGCCGCGATATGGCGGCGGAAGCCGGTCTGCTGGTCCTCAGGCTTTTGCGTATCGTAGAAATAATCGAGCCCCGCCTCGCCGATCGCCACCACCTTCTCATGGGCGTTGGCAAGGCGCACTAACTCTTCCGTTTGGATATCAAGCTCTTCGTCGGCATTGTTCGGATGCGTGCCGACCGAGCAGAACACCGAGGGATATTTTTCGGTAATTGCGAGCAGCCCGTCGAGCTTGCGCACCCGCGTCGAGATCGTCACCATCTGTTTGACACCAGCCCGATGCGCGCGCGCGACAATCTCGTCGCGCTCGGCCTCGAAGTCGGCGAAATCCAGATGGCAATGCGTATCGATCAGCACGGCCTCAAGCCTCCGGAGCCACATAACGCGGGAAGACCGGCGTCGGCGCCTCGAGCGGCGTTCCGGCGATCAGGCGGCCGGCATCGCCGAGGGCGGCAAAATCGCGCTTGTCGGCAGGCGCAGCCACGAGATCGAGCAGCTTGCCCGATGATTCCGGCATGAAGGGCTGCAGCAGGATGGCGATCTGGCGCACGACCTCGGCGGTGACGTACAGCACTGTGCCCATGCGCACCGGATCGGTCTTCTTCAGTGCCCACGGCGCCTGGCCGGCGAAATAGCGGTCGGTCTCGGAAACGACGGCTATGATCGAGGCAAGCGCCCGGTGGATCTGCTGCTTGCCCATGTCTTCGCGCGTCAACTCATGCAGCGCGTCGGCCTGCGCCAGCATCGCCTTGTCCTCGTCAGTCAGCGCCCCGCATTCCGGGATTTTGCCGTCACAATTCTTGACGATCATCGACAGCGAGCGGCTGGCGAGATTACCGATGCCATTGGCGAGATCGGAATTGATGCGCGTGCCGATCGCCTCTTCGCTGTAGCTGCCGTCCTGGCCGAAGGAAACTTCGCGCAGGAAGAAGTAGCGCACCTGATCGAGACCGAAATGGTTCACCAGATTGACCGGATCGACGACGTTGCCGAGCGACTTCGACATCTTCTCGCCCTTGTTGAGCAGGAAGCCGTGGGCAAAGACCCGCTTCGGCAGCGGCAGCTTCGCCGACATCAGGAAGGCAGGCCAGTAGACGGCGTGGAAGCGGATGATGTCCTTGCCGATGATGTGCACGTCCGCCGGCCAGTATTTCGCCCGCGGGCCGTTCCTGTCCTCGATATAGCCGGTCGCGGTGATGTAGTTGGTCAGTGCGTCGACCCAGACATACATGACGTGGGCCGGATCGTCCGGCACCTTGATGCCCCAGTCGAAGGTCGTGCGCGAGACCGAGAGGTCCTTGAGGCCCGACTTGACGAAGGAGATCACCTCGTTGCGGCGCTCGGCCGGGCCGATGAAATCAGGGTTTGCCTCGTAATGCGCAAGCAGCTTCTCCTGGTATTCGGAGAGCTTGAAGAAATAGCTTGCCTCTTCAACCCACTCGACGGGCGTGCCCTGCGGCCCGTAGCGCACGCCGTCGGCGCGCAGCTCCGTCTCGTTTTCCTGGTAATAGGCCTCGTCGCGCACCGAATACCAGCCGGCATAGCTGTCCTTGTAGATGTCGCCATTGTCGGCCATCAGCTTCCAGATGTTGCGCGACGTCTCGTGATGGCGCTCCTGCGTGGTGCGGATGAAATCATCGTTCGAGGCGTTGAGCAGCTTCGCCATCGCCTGGAATTCGCCGGAGTTGCGGTCAGCGAGCGCCTGGGCGGTAATCCCCTCGGCGCGCGCCGTCTGCTGCATCTTCTGGCCGTGTTCGTCGGTGCCGGTCAGGAAGAAGACATCTCTGCCGTCCAGGCGCTGGTAGCGCGCCATCGCATCCGTCGCGATCAGCTCATAGGCATGGCCGATATGCGGCTTGCCGTTCGGGTAGGAAATCGCGGTGGTGATGTAGAAGGGTGTCTTGTCTGTCATGGCGGCCAATGTCCGGCTTACTCTATAAAAATGGTCAGCCGCTCTTAGCGCATGTCTCCGCCAAGCGAAACATCAAGTTTTGGCGCCGTCATGATTTCCGGGACACGGGGGTCGTAACTTGACTCCGCTTCGCACCCAATTTACCGGTCGTCGGAAAGAGGGCGGGACAGAACGAAGTGTCAGTTTTCATCGATCCGGTTTGTTGTGGCCGCGCGCCGTTGGGGGCGCTTGTTTGACATTCGAGCCGCTCTATTCGATTTCGGGCCTGTTCGTCGGCGCGCTTGTCGGCATCACCGGCGTTGGAGGCGGTTCGCTGATGACGCCGCTGCTGGTGCTGCTGTTCGGCGTCCATCCCGCAACCGCGGTCGGCACCGATCTCCTCTATGCGGCGATCACCAAGACGGCGGGCACTGCCGTTCACGGCATGCATGGACGGATCAACTGGAAGATCGTCGGCAGCCTCGCCGCCGGCAGTGTGCCGGCCGCCGTGCTGATGCTCTGGCTGTTGGCAGGCGTCGATCGTAAAAGCATCGGCGTGACCAACACCATTACGGTTGCGCTCGGCTGGCTGCTTGTCATGACCGCGATCATGCTGGTCTTCCGAGGCTCAATCCTCGAATTGGCGCGGCGCGCCATCGGCGATCGCACGCCGCCGCAGCCGGCAACCATCCTCATCCTCACCGTCATTCTTGGGTTCTGTCTTGGCATCCTCGTCACCCTGACCTCGGTCGGCGCCGGTGCGCTCGGTGTGACGATCCTGCTGGTCCTCTATCCCAGGCTTAACGTGCGCGAGATCGTCGGTTCCGATATCGTCCATGCGGTTCCGCTGACCCTGATCGGCGGCATGGGCTATTGGCTGATCGGCGAGATCGACTGGGCGATGCTGTTTGCCCTGCTCGTCGGCTCGATTCCCGGCATCATCATCGGCAGCCTTCTGGCGCCGAAGCTGCACGAGCGCACCATCCGCATCGTCCTGGCCGCTACGCTCGCCGTCGTCGCAGGCAAGCTCCTGACCGGCTGACCAGGCATCAGGATTCTAATGCATATCGCCCGGAAGTGTGCAGCGTCCGGGACAACGACATGCATCAAAACAAAGAGCTAAAGCGCGTCGCATGAATCAAATTTGATGCGACGCGCTTTAGAGGCCCGGCTGCTTGATATCGGCGAGAATGCTGATGATCGTCTGCTTGCGGTCGAGATTATAGGCATCCGAAATGGTGAGCCGCTCGGTGATCTCGGAATAGAGCCGCGCCAGACGTTCGGCAGCAGCGATCTGCCCCTCGCCCGCTGCCACGCGCGCACGGTTCATGATGTCGTCACCGACATGGCTGACGAAGAAATCGAAGATCGTGTCGCTTTCCTTGCCCGCCAGCGCATCGGCCAGCCGGTGCATCGCCTTGCGGGCCGCCGGCCCTTCGGCGGAAAGCACCTCGTCATAGGCGGCGATAATCTCTCCGCCGCCATAGTTCAAGAGCTTCAACGCTTCGCCGACGCTGCCCTTGGCCGCCGATAGCACCGCCCCGCCCTCTCCCGATATGCCGAGATGGGCAAGGGCGGCGACAAGCGCGTCGTCGGCAAGCGGCGCCAGTTTCAGCGGCAGGCAGCGCGAACGGATCGTCGGCAGCAGCCGACCCGGCGCATGCGACAGCACCAGAAACAGCGCCCGCTTCGGCGGCTCCTCGAGGATCTTCAGGATGGCGTTGGCCGCATTGCGGTTCATGTCGTCGGCCGGATCGATGATGACGATCCGCCAGTTGCCGGTGCCTGACGTCTGCGAGAAGAACTTGCCGGCGCGGCGCACCTCGTCGACTGTTATCGCCGATTTCACCTTGCCGGTCTTTTCGTCCACCGGCCGGGCAAGATGCAAGAGATTGTGCGAGGCGCCGGAGACGATCTGCCGGCTGACCGCCGAGGCGGGGTCCGGATCGCCGATCGTCTCCGGCGCCGTCTCGGGATCGGGATGCGAAAGCACGTGGTTGGCGAAGCGGAAGGCGAGCGTCGCCTTGCCGATGCCCTCCGGCCCCTCGATCAGGATGGCGTGATGCCCCTTGCCGGATCGGTCAGGATTGGGCGAGGAAGGCCTCCGCCGCCTCATGGCCAAATAATCTGGTGTTCTCGGCGGGCCAGATGGCGCCGTCGAGCAGTCCCGGCCTCTCCTCACTCATAATGGGCTTCACTCATGATGGGCCGCTTCCGGCAATCGGGCGCGGTCTGCGGGCGATTTGAGCTGCCTGACGATTGCCAGAATCTCGGCCGCGATCGCCTCCTCCGTCTGCATGGCGTTGACCACGTGGCAGCGCTCCGGCTCGCGCACGGCGATATCGAGAAAGGCTTCGCGCCGTTTTTCATGCGTTTCGAGCCGCTCCTTCTCGAAGCGGTCGGGCGCTTCGGCAGCGCTGCGCTTCTGCGCCCGCTCCAGGCCGACCTTTGCGGGAATGTCGAGTATCAAGGTGCAATCGGGCACGACGCCATTGATGGCGATGCGCTGCAGCGTCTCGATGAAATCGGGTTCGAGGTTGCCGGTGATACCCTGGTAGACACGGGAGGAATCCATGAAGCGGTCGCAGAGCACGATCTTGCCCGCGGCAAGGGCCGGCCGGATCACCTCTTCGACATGGTCGTTGCGCGCAGCGGCAAAAAGGATCGCCTCCATCCGTGTGCCGAACGCCTCGGCAGCCCCGGACAAGAGCACGTGGCGCACGGCCTCGGCGCCGGGCGACCCGCCCGGTTCCCGCGTCACCAGCACCTCGTGACCTTCGCCCTTCAGCGCCTCCGCGATGCGGCGGATCTGCGTGGATTTCCCCGCGCCTTCCCCGCCTTCAAACGTAACGAACAATCCCGTACCGGATGACAATGACAGCTTCCCGCATTCCGGGCGCCGCACGCGCGCGCCCCGCCTCTTCTATCTATCCGAAGACATCGGGAAGGAAAACCTTTCGCCGCGGCGACATAATCACCTTCCCCGGCAAATTATATCAGAAGGCCCGGCGCTCAAGTCTTGAACATGTGGTGCGCGACAGTGCGGCCGCTTGACGATAACGGCTTCAGCCGGGCGCGGACTTGTCCCAGAGCCAGGAGAAAAACAGCGATTCGCCGAGTTCCAGCATGGCATCCACGGCGCGGCTGCTGAGCGAGCCTTCGCCAACCGCCTGCGCGGTATAGAGCGGGACTTCCCTGAGAAGCCGGCTGCCGGCGAATATCCTGAGCGTGCCGGCCTGATAATCCGGCTGCACCGGCGCTGTCAGCGGCCAGCGATAGACGATGCGCGCCGACAGCCGGTCGGGATTGCTGACCGGAATATAGACGCTGACCGGTGCTTTGGCGATCAGATCGACGGTGCGCGCCGTGCCGCCATAGACGCTGGCTGCGCCGATCACTTCATGCTCGGCGAAAATCTGCCGGCTCTCGAAAGCCGTCAGGCCCCATTCGAGCACACGCTTGGCCTCTTCGGTCCGCTCCTTGTCGGAGGCGATTCCGGCGAGCGCCAGAAACAGCCGCCGGCCGTCGCGCTGGACCGAGGCGACGATCGAATAACCCTCACCCTCGGTAAAGCCCGTGGCAAGTCCGTCAGCGCCGAGATCGAGCGCGAGCAGCGGGTTGCGGTTGCGCTGGAAGATCTTGTTCCACTCGAAATCGGGCTGGGCAAAATAGGGATAAAGATTGGGATAGGATTGCTGGAGGGCGGCGGCAAGCGTCACCATCTCGCGCGCCGTCACCTTGCTCTTGCCATCAGGAAGGCCGGTGGAATTGCCGAACACCGCCTTCTCCATGCCGATCTCGCGGGCGCGGCGCGTCATCGATTCGGCGAATTGCTGCTCGCTTCCGGCCATGCCCTCGGCGAGAATTATGCAGCTGTCATTGGCGCCCTGGATGGCGATGCCCTTGATCAGGTCTTCGACGCGCACGCGCGATTTCAGGGCGGCAAACATCGTCGCCGTCCTCGACGGCGCGCCGCCGGTGCGCCAGGCATATTCGGAAACGGGATATTCGGTGTCGAGCGTGATCTGGCCCTTGGTCACCGCCTCGAAGACGAGATCCATAGTCATCAGCTTGGCAAGCGAAGCCGGCGAAAAGCCCTGATCCTCGTTCTTGGCGAGAAGCACCGTGCCGGTCGATGCCTCGATCATATAGGCCTGCGCCGCCTTGGTGGCGAAACCGGCGCCGCCGCCATCGGCTGCCTGCGCGCCTGTGGCGAGCGGCATCAGGCATGCAAGAGCAAATGCGGCAAAAGTGCCGAGCGGTTTTGCCTCCGGAATTGCGGAAAAACATAAGGCTAGAGCGGGTCTGCGCTTCGGTGAAAAGCGCAACCGCTCTAGAAGGCGAAGCACAGGCCTCAGCATCGCAAGTCCCATCGGTGAACGGCAGTTTTGAGAAGGTTAGAGCGCGGCGAAATCCGATGCAATCGCCATGCTCAGCGCGCCGCGGATTTTGCCTGCTGGCGCTTGGCCGAGGCAAGGATCGAGGCCTGCGTCAGCCCGTCATTGCGCACCATCACCGCGTCGAAGGCGAGATCGACCGTCACCGTCTTCACGCCCTCGTACTGATAGCCGAGCGCGAGGGAAGGCTGAGAGCCGCCATAGGGGCGTTCATAGGGCATGGGACCGATCTCCGGCAGCACGACCATCTGATCGAAGGCCGGCGCGGCGTTTGAGGACGGGGCCGTTGGCGCCACCAGAACATGGGCGCCCGGGGCAAGCGCGGGCGCCGCATTGTAGCGCGCGCTCGGCGTCGAGCCGGCATAGGAGGTCGCCGACATCGGCACCGGTACCTTGGCCGGCTGCGCCTCGTAATCTTCGGCGCTCTGCAGTTGATCGCGGGTGATCTTGCGGCTGTTGGAGGCAACCATTACGCCGCTTGCAATCTGCCCTTCCGGATTGACGCCGGGAATTCGGCTGCCCTTCGGTACGTAGGAAGCCATCAGATAGGGCATGTCGTGGCCGTCCATACGAGCGCGGCCGACATATTGCACGCGCACCTTGCCGGTGCCGCTGTGCTGCAGATCCAGCATGTTGGCAGTCTTGTTGGAAAGGTCGATGATGCGTCCTTCGTGATAGGGACCGCGATCGTTGACGCGCACGATGATCGATGAGCCGTTCTCGACATTGGTGACGCGAGCATAGCTCGGCAGCGGGAAAGTCGGATGCGCGGCGGAAAGATGCATCTGGTCGTAGACTTCGCCGTTAGCCGTCAGGCGTCCATGAAAGGCCGAACCATACCAGGAAGCGATGCCGACCTTGCTATAGGAGAAGTCTTCCTTCGGATAATACCATTTACCCTTCACCACATAAGGATTGCCGACGATGTAGCGGCCCCCGCCCTTCGGGATGTTGTTGCCGGTGGCGACGCGGGGGCTGGCCTTTACGCCATATTCGGATTCCGAGAAATACTCTTTGCCATGGGCCTTTTTCTTCGGCACGGCCTGTGTCGTGCCGCATGCCGCAACCGTCGCACACATCGCCGATATCGCCAGCCATCGCGCTGTCGTTGCGAAAGACGTCGCCCCGTATCCCAATGTCATATGTCCCACGCCGCTCAAACATCGTTATGGTTAAGGAACTTTGCCCCATCTTGGGCCAATAACGCCTTATGCCCACCCGCCTAACGAGACTTTAAATTTGCTAGGTTCGTGGCGAATTTACGAACGTTTTCGAGGCGATAGCGACAAATCTAATAATTATGGTTTACAGATCGCTAACGCGAAGCTGCCGCCCTGCCCTTTCCATGGCTGCAGTCTGAGCCGCAAGGGCGTGCCGATGCGGATCATTTGGCACTGCAAAGCCAGCTTTCGGAGCGCGAGATGCCCCGGAGCGAAACAGCTGCGACATGAAGGTTAACGGCCACCGAGTGCCAAGAGGCCGCCGATCTCCGCTGGAGTTGGAGCTTTCGCCTCAGGGTAGTAACGCGGCTTACTCTTCACGCTCCTGCAGCGGTAACCGCGGCAGTCGCTCCCTTGGAGCGTGTAGTTTGTCGCTTGACTCAAAGTGGAGTAGAAAGTTTATTTGCCGCGTTCGGGTCGTAGCCCGGCGTCCTTTCCACGCTCATCTTTAGGGAGACGAGCTATGGCAAATCACAAACCAGCAGTGCCTGACGTGTCGGTCCACGACTACGCACCAGCGGAAGCCATTGAAGGAAACCTTCTCGACAGCGCCTCAGATTCCGATGGCGACCTGCTTCAGGTTCAGTTCGTCAACGGAATAAGAATTCCCAACAAGGCGGGTGAAGCAGGATATCTGACCATCGAGGGTGAGCACGGAACGCTGACGGTCTGGAGCAACGGCAGCTATAGTTACACGGTCAGTGATCCCGCAAGCCTTGAGTCCGGTGAAGTCTTCGCCGAGAGATTCTCCTTCAAGATCTCCGATGGAAAAGGCGGCACGGATGTCGCCAATCTCAACATCGGCGTGCATACGCCTCCGGAAGGGCTGTATTCCATCGATTTCGAGAATGCTCCGACGGAATATCCCGGGCAGCCGGATATCGCCTCGGGCTATGCCGGTTTCAAGTTTGGCGACAAGCTCGACGGCAATTTGTGGACGGTCGCCGAATCCGTCGGCAACGAATACGTCGTCACCAACCCCTACAATCCATTCTTCGATCGCGTTGACGGCAAACTCTTCACCGTGGAGGGTGTCGACGTCGCAACGGTTTTCGACCCAGCCTATCAAGGTATCGATGCCCTTGTGACGTTCGAAGGCTATATCGGCGGCAACAAGGTGAGCGGGATGTCGCTGACGGTTTATGGCGACACCATTGCCGATGGCCAGCACATTTCGCTGGAGGCCTTGGGAGCGGTCGATTTCATCCGCTTCGATATTCAGCCCGAGGTAGAGCCGACGGGCTTTCCGCAGCTCGCATTTGACAACTTCACCGTCCTGGTCTGACGACGGCAGAGAGAAGCGGCTGTCGAAGCCGCTTCTCTGCAGAACAAGTTGACGCTGCGGTCAAAGCTGCTAAAAAGCCGGCCTGTGAGTGAATGGGCAGCAAATCGGCAGAAACCACCGATGCAGCAGAAATCCCGCAACGGAATTTCTTACAGCTTCTCAATTACTTGGAAGAGTGTCCGAGTGGTTTAAGGAACCGGTCTTGAAAACCGGCGTGCGGGAAACCGTACCGTGGGTTCAAATCCCACCTCTTCCGCCATATTCCATTTTACGTGCCGGCGTTCAGCCGCCCGATGCGGCGGTCTTGAGGCATGACCCTAAGGGACCGAATGCAGGCGGATGAAATCGCCAACTGGTGAGGCGGGCGGTGCGATTGTCGTGGCAAAGTTACCCCGGCAGGCTCCTCCCTCGCCTAGCCCTAAATCGGCACCTCCTACTCCTTGCATAAATTCACAAGGCGCATAGATTCAATCTATCCGATAGCTTCTGCTGGTGACCACGGATGTACTGGCACCGTGCTGATGCAATCAAAGAAAGGTCGGAGCGACCATTCGCGCCGACCTTTCTTTTCATCCAATACCGTACTGTGGCTACTGCCGATAATTCCCATCCATGCCCGACACCCTAATCTCCCGGCAGCGGAGTTGCTCAGACCCGGACAAGTATCGACGCAGGTTGCCCAACTGCATGTTCTTATGACGTGGGCAGTTGCCCTTGGTCTTATGCGGCTTGCAAAGTCCGCACGCAGCTTTGCGGGGGCGCTTTCTTTTGTGATGCATGTTTATCTCCGAACGAAATCGGTGCGCCCTGATGGCGCACGCGTATGTGTCGGAGATTTGAAAGCGATAGCTTTGTCATGGAGCCGTTTTAGCATGAGTTCGCTACGCGTCGGAAGACCGGCCGACGCGCCTCATGTGTCGGAGAGTGTGGTGATCGCGCCGGCCATTGGTAATTTGTGGCGCTCAGCCGCGTCATCCGGCGACTGCGGTTGAGCGCTGAGCAACAGCGCCGGCTTTTTGGCGCGCTACGAAGCGGACCTCGCAGCCCGTAAGGCGGGCGCTTCGGCGTCACGAGCAGCGGCTGAGAAGGCTTACGAGGAGGCTTTGTCATGCTGGCAGTTCATCAGCAAACTGCTCAAATACAGTCGCCTCACCCTCAAGCTGCTCGTCAGTGAAGCCTTCCGCCTACAGCCAGGGCTTCAAGTGCCGCCAGTTCCAGCAGTCGAAAGCGATCTTCCGGATATCAGGTCGATCGAACAGCCAGCGAGAGCGGCAGCCTTGCCGCAGCCGGTTCGCTTGCGGCCGTTATTCCAGGACGACGACGGCTTCGACCTCGAAGAGCATCGGGTCTATTGCAAGTTTGGGAACCGGGACAAGCGTCTGCGCCGGCAGCGCCGCGCCGAAGGTTTCTTTGACATTTCTGGTCAGCACTTCGAGCTTGGACATGTCGTGATCGACCACGAAGACCGTAAGCTTGACGACCTGATCCGGCCTTGTGCCGAGCCCATCGAGAGCGGCGCGCAGATTGGCATAGGCCTGCTTAACCTGGACGGCGAAGTCCGGCGACAAGGCGCCGGTGCTGTCCTGGCCACCCTGTCCGGAGATAAAGGCCAACCGGGCGCCGCGCGGTGCGATCACCGCCGTGCTGTAGCCGTTCGGTGTCGGGTCGTAGAGGTTTTTCGGATTGACGATGGTTGGCTTGAGGTCGCCCGCATTCGCCGTCGTCGCAGTGGAAATTCCCGTGGTCATGATGATCAGCCCTCCGAAAAGTAGATGTTTGATGGTGTGTGACATGATTTTCTCTTGGTCCTGCGGACTGCGAGCAACGTCGCCCGCGGTCTCCGGATTGAATTCTCGTTCGATCGTCGCATAATTAACTCGTACAACGTACGATCAAATGGCATCGTACGTTGTACGAGTCGATCGGCCGGAGTCGACATTCGTGGCTTTGTCGGCTTACAACGACTTTCAGATCATTTGGGAAGGACGCATGGCAGCCAAAGGCGGCGGCGATCAGGGTAAACGGCCTCAACGGCAAGCTGGGTCGGTCCCGTCCATGCAGCAGGCGGGCAGTGAACCGGCGCTTTCGATCGAACGGATCGTAGCGACCGCGGTCGAACTGCTGGACGCCGAAGGTGTCGACGGATTGAAGATGCGCCGCCTGGCCGATCGCCTCGGCGCGGGCGCGATGAGCCTTTATTGGCACGTCGACAACAAAGAGGAAGTCTTTGATCTCGCGCTCGAACTCGGTTCTCGAATATCGGGGGCCGTCACAAAGGATCGAGGCTGCGGATTGGCGCGGCGCAATCTTTCACATGCTCGAGGACTGGCGTGCCAGCATGCTGCGCCATCCCTGGTCGGCATCGCTGCTGCCGCGCCGGGCGCTCGGCCCGAACATCCTCAGCCGCCTGGAACTGCTGGGCAGGATCTTATCCGGAGCCGGCGTCGCAGAGGCAGATTTGAACGGCGCGATATGGTCGCTCTGGAACTATGTGATCGGCGCGACCATCACCCGTGCGAATTTCGACCTTTCCGACGACGACATGGCCGCCGCGCAGCAGCGCCTTGCTCATCTCAGCGAAAAATATCCGACAATCGAGCGTGCTCGTCTGCTGCTGGATAATGATTGGGACGGCGCTTTCAGGAAAGGTCTGGATTTCCTGCTTGACGGGCTCGTGCCAAGACAATGAACCGGGCTCAGCCTTCCAGTTGATCTGCACTCCTGGTCAGGAGCTTTGACCAAGATCCTGGTTTGATTGAGATTGTCCAGGACCGTCGCCGGCCTTGACTTCGGTTCGCCCGACTACCCGATGAAATGATCGAGGACTGAAGGTGTGAGGGGGCCTCACGATAATAGCGAGTAGACCCAGACGCCGATAGAACCCCAGAAGATCAACGGCGTCAGTATCATTCCTACAACGATAAATTTCGTCACGGCTATAAAACTCCGCAATTCCGCCCCGCCGCGAAAATCTATTGCAGCAATCAAGCGTTTGGTATCGGCACGAAGTCCGGGGCGGATCGGACCTTGGTCGGTTTGGCTCGAAGGGCCACGGGCCGGGAATTGATCTGGGTCGCCTCCCCGTCAGCTCAATACCCCACGGGCGCTCGGCGACGACGGTAAGTCCCAACCGAGATGGCGAGTGCCCGCGGCGATCATGTGGCCGCGACGGCAAAAGTGATCTGCATGTCCAGGTGAACGACCTTGGGAGGCGCGGCAGGGCGGCGGTTGACTATCCCGTGTCGTCGTGATTACCCCTGCCGCATCATCAAAGCGAGGACATCATGGCCGAGGACATTATTGTAAAGGATAGCAACGGAAGCCAGCTTCACGACGGCGATTCCGTCACGCTGATCAAAGACCTCAAGGTCAAGGGCACCTCGGAGACGCTGAAGCGCGGAACCCTGGTTAAGGGCATTCGACTGACCGACAATCCCGGCGAGGTCGAGTGCAACACCAAGCAGGTCAAGGGCCTCGTGCTGAAAACGGAATTCCTCAAGAAAGCATAGGATTCGCTCGCCCGCAGCGCCCCTGAGTGCCTTCACGGCACTTCCTCGGTGATCACCTCGAAGCGGGAAAGTGTGGCCGGGCCGAACGCCGTCGACATGGCGACGTCGGTGGCGTCGCGGCCGGTCGCCATCAATATTCTGCCGATCCGCGGCGTGTTGTGGCGGGCATCGACCGTGTGCCAATGACCGCCGAGAAAGACTTCGAACCAGGCGCTGAAATCCATCGGATTGGGATCGGCTGGAACGCCGATATCGCCGAGATAGCCCGTGCAATATCTGGCAGGAATATTCAAGCATCGGCAAAGCGCCATGGCGAGATGGGCGAAGTCGCGGCAGACGCCGCTCTTGTCGGTGAAGCCGCCATGCGCGGTTCTGAGAACGTCGGCCTTCTGATAGTCGAAGGTGATATGGTTATGCACAAAGTCGCAGATCGCCTGCACGCGCGCCCAGCCGAGCGGCGTCGACGAGAAGGTTTTCCAGGCAAAATCCGAAAGCCTGTCGGTGTCGCAGTAACGGCTGCCAAGCAGGAAAACGAGCACCTCGTCGGGGAGGTCCTTGATCGCGTGCTGTACGGCCTCGGTGGGCACGACGTCGGGTTGCCCCGTATCGTAAATCTCGAATCTGGTCGAAATCGTCGTCAGCCCGGGCGGAGCGATGATGCGGCTGCAGGCGTTGCCGAAACTGTCGGTATATTCCCAGACTTCGATTGGCCGGTCGAATGTCAGGACCTGCTCGCTCAGAAGATCGGCGCGACGGGAGGGGTGAATGTTGAGCACCAGCAGCATTGGCGTCGGCTGGATGCATTCATAGCCCAGATGAAACCCGGCGCGTATCTTCATTGTGGCTTCCTCGTCCTCCTCTCCCCGCATGGGCGGAGGTGAGTATGGAACGCCGATTGCGCTGCCCGGTTCCAGCGGCCGCGCAACTGTCATCCAGCGTGGCGATCCACCATTACCCCTCTTTTAACGCCGCCTGCTGCGTGGTCACGTTGACCTGCACCGTCATGCTGTCGAAATCCGACCCGTCGCCGTCATAGCTGCCGCTCAAAGGAACGGCCTGGCGCGGATCACGGGCAACGGCCACGCGAATGAGATCGCGGTTGCCGACGATGCCGTTGGTCGGATCGAACTCCGCCCACCCGGCCCCGGGAAGATAGATCTGGCACCATGCATGTGTAGAGCCTCCGCCGAGCACGGTGGAGCCGTCCCGATCGGGAACGTAAACATAGCCGCTGACGAATCGCGCTGCCAGGCCGAGCGTGCGTGCTGCCTCCATCATCAGAAGCGCGAAATCCCGGCACGTGCCGGAGCGAAGATGCAAGGTCTCAAGCGGTGCCTGCGTCCCATGTTCATGGCGCCGCGCATAAACGAAGCTTTCCCGAATGGCATAGCAGAGCGTCATCAGCAGGTGCCCCGTCTCAGTCGGGTGCCCCAGGCGCACAAACCGGCGCGCCCAGCGGCCGATCTCATCGCCCGGATCGGGATAGTGGCGCTGCATCGCCGGCGCGAGATCGGCGATTTCGTCCTTGTCGTAGGAGAAGGGATAGGTGAGCGCCGCCTCGTCGATTCGAATATCCGGGGCGAGCTGGGGTGTGTGGTCGAGCGTAATCCAGGTTTCGAAACGAAGCTCGGACGACGGCCGCGAAAAATCGACGAGCGCCACGCAATTGCCGAAAACATCGTGGATCCAGCGCACATGGCTTTGCTCCGGATAGGTCGTCAGCGACGCCTCGATCAGTCGCTGGTCGAAACTGTCGCGTGGCCGGAACATCAGGCGATGCTCGCCGAAATCGACGTCTCTGCGGTAACGATAGGCCGTGATATGGCGGACGGAGAAAATTGTCATGGCCCGCCACCGGCTGATCTATTCACCCTTACTGCTCCCAAGATGGCGACTCCGTCTCCTCATGAAGCGCCCTTCCTGCTTCCCCGCCTATCCCGATTTCTTGTCATATAAGCAGGTTTGAAAGATTGCTATTGTACCTTCACCGATTGACGGCAGAGCCGTCCAACCTGAGAGGATAACATGTATATCATCTGGGACGTTCTGACGCTTCTGCTGACCATCGGTTCGCTCTATGGCGGTCGCGAATATCGGATTATTCGCGCCCGTGCCCGCGCTCAGAATTGGGGCAACTTCTAAACCCGATCCTGGCGGTCGCGGCCGGAATCTGTCGGCCGCGTTACGTCGAATGACGCAAGGCCATACGCTTAAGGAAATGCTGTATTAGTCGAGACGGTTTCCATCCGTCCATTCTCTCTGTTATGCCAAGCCCGCCTCACCCCAGGCGGGCTTTTTTCATGTAAGCTTGGCCGCTCGGTGACGGCGCGCGTTTCGCTGCTGTCGTTATTTCTTGGCGCCGGCCGAGAGCACCCGATGCGTCGCGTTGTCCATTGCGTGGCTGGCCTCCTGCCCATCCTTTTTCAGTCCGTAGGCGGTATTGCCGCAAGCGGAAAGCGTCAGCAGGCAGAGGCAGGCAAAGGCGATCGCAGCTTTTGACATCGAGTTTTTCCCTGATAGAGCCGAACTCCAGGAAAAATGATGCACTCCGCGCCAAAATCAATCCGTGCATCAAAACGGGGCATGTTCCGGCGCCCTATGGTCCAGGTTACGTCAGGTAAAAACTCCAGGAAATGTTGAATTGTTTGCCTAGTAACGGTGATATTGCCAGTAGTCCGTGTATTTCGTTACCTGTGGCAGCGGATCATCCTAATACGTTGGCAGTATATTCAATTTTATTTAAATATCATTCTTAACTATCGGTTAATTATAGTCTTGCGTCGACCGCACATGGGCTTATTCTTTACTCAAAGGGGGAGAGGAAAGAATGTCTAGCAAAAGCCTGATCATGCCTTTCGGCTTCGCGGTGCTTGCTGTAGCTGGCCTGCTGTTCCAGCTGATTGCCTACCTTTTGGAGACGCCGGTCACCCTGTTGCAGCCATAATCGCCTAAGTTCCTCCATGAGTGGAACTTTCTGCGGTTTCGTGCTTTCCTGCGAGTCGGTTTACCAGGAGGGATTACCATGGAAGGCGCAGGCGTGGGTTGGATTGCAGCCATCATCATCGGCGGTATCGCCGGCTGGCTGGCGGAAAAAGCCATGAGCAGCAGTATGGGCCTGCTCATGAACATATTGCTTGGCATCGTCGGCGCGATCGTCGCCAACTGGGTTCTCGGTCTCCTGCACATTCAGCCGCTGGCCGGTTGGCTGGGTTACCTGATCACCGGCTTCGTCGGTGCCTGCCTTCTGATTTTCATTGGCCGCGCCATTCGCCGCTGATGCTCCAGACATAACTGTCAGACATCACTCAAAGCCGGGCGCGCCTTGCGTCCGGCTTTTTTCTGTCCGGAATTCCGTATCAGCGGCGGCTCAGCAGGCCGAAAACATAGGCGATGCCCGCCGTCACCGCGAGCGCCATGATCGGTTCTTCGCGAACCTTGTCGCGCAGCCGTTCCGTCATCAGCGAAGCTTCGTCCGTAACCACCGACTTCGCCCCCTGCCCCAGCGCCCGCACACTGTCCGTCAATCTGGACAGATCTTCACGGAGTGCCGTGACCTGCGCCGACAGATCGTCTGCTGCGATATCCGCCTTGACGCGCGCAGCGGTGGATTCGGCGGAAGCGGTTTTCAAATCTGCCATGGTCTGCTCCTGTTTCATGGGATGCCGCTTCAACGAAATGGCGGCCCGAAAGGTTCCGCCGAAGCCGATCTTTTGTTTGCCGTCAACGCCTTGCGTCGCCACCGCCGCTCTGCGCAGTTTTCGCGTGACAACCCTTCATTTCCTGTCGGGTTTGTTCTAAGGAACGTCGAATGTCTGCCCGCGCGCGGGTCGCGGGTCAATGAATACTGCGAGGTTTGCGTTTCCATGTTCCATTTTCTGAGAAGAGCTGCTCAGACCTGGGTTGCCAAGCTGCTCCTGCTTCTCTTGGTCGCCTCCTTCGGCGTCTGGGGCGTATCGCGCGAGCTGATATCAGGTGGCAACAGCACCACGGTCGTGACCGTCGGCGATCAGCGTGTGGGCGTCAACGAATTCCACCTCGCCTATCAGCGTCAGGTGGCAAGCCTCGGCCAGCAATTCGGCATGCGACTCACGCCGGAACAGGCGCGTGCCTTCGGCGTCGAACAGCAGGTCCTCTCTCAGCTGATTGCGGGCGCCTCGCTCGACCAGCTCGCCGCAGACATGAATCTCGGCCTGTCCGAGGATCGCCTCGCCCAGCTGATCGGCGATGATCCGGCGTTCAAGGCCGTCAACGGCCAGTTCGATCGGGAGCTGTTCGTCTCGCGCCTGCGCAATGCCAACATCGGCCAGGACGATTACATCAAGGAGCGCAGCAAGGTCGCCGTCCGCGGCCAGATCGTCGATGCGGTTTCCAACGGCTTCACCGCGCCGAAGACGCTGGTCGACGCAATGAAGCTTTATGGCGATGAAAGCCGCACTGTCGACTACCTCTTGCTGACCAACGCCAATATCGAACCGATCAAGGCGCCGGCCGACGACGTGCTGGCCACCTGGTTCGAGGGCGTCAAGCAGCGTTACCGTGCGCCGGAATATCGCAAGATCGCCTATCTCAAGCTGCAGCCGGCCGACATCGCCGATGCCGCGACCGTCACCGACGACCAGGTCCGCGAGGCTTTCGATAAGGGCAAAGATAGCTACCGTACGCCCGAAAGCCGCACCATCGAGCAGTTGACCTTCACCAGCAAGGATCTTGCCGCCGCCGCCGAAACCGCGCTGAAGAGCGGCACCAGCTTCGATCAGCTGGTCTCCGACCAGGGCAAGACGGCAAGCGACGTGCTGCTTGGCGAATTCACCAAGGACAAGGTTCCCGACCAGGCTGTCGCCGATGCCGCCTTCGCGGTTTCGAAGGATGGCGGCACGACGCCGGTTGTCGACGGCTCCTTCGGTCCTGTCATCCTGCGCATCACCAACATCAAGGCGGAGACGGTGAAGAATTTCGACGAGGTGAAGGAGGAGATCCGCAAGCAGCTGGCGCTTTCCAATGCCTCTCAGGAAGTCATCAACGTTCACGACCAGATCGAGGATCTGCGCGCCGGCGGCGCCACGCTTGAAGATATTGCCACCCAGCTGAAGCTCAAGGCCATGACCGTCGATGCAGTCGACGCGACCGGTGCCGACAAGGACGGCAAAGAGGTCAAGGATATCCCCGTCAAACAGCAGCTGCTCGGGGAAGCTTTCAAGACCGAGGTCGGCGTCGATGCGCCGCCGCTTCCGATCGGCAATGACGGCTATGTCTGGTTCAACGTCCGCGAAATCACGCCGGACCGCGACCGCCCGATCGCCGAGGTGCGCGAAAAAGCCATCGAGGACTGGACGGCGGAGCAGCAGAAGGCCGAGCTCGCCAAAAAGGCCGACGAATTGAAGGCCGAGGCGCAAAAGGGCACCGCCCTTGCTGACATTGCGGCGCCGCTCGGCATCGCCGTCGAAAGCAAGAGCAGCATTACCCGCTCCACCGATGATGCGGTTCTCGGCCGCGCTGGCGTCAAGGCCGCCTTCTCCGGCCCTGTCGACACGGTGGCGAGCGCGGTCGGCGCCGATCCCTCGACGCAGATCCTGATGAAGGTCACCGAGGTCAACAGCCAGCCGACCGATGTGCTGAACAACCGCGATGCCCAGCTCACCGCCATGGCCAACGCCGCCGGCGATGATATCCTCGATCAGATGGTCAACCTGCTGCAGACGCAGTACGGCGCTGAGGTCAACCAGACGCTCGCCGAACAAACGGCGGCCCGCTAGAACAGGATGATTTTAGGCCTGGTCGGCCTAAAATCTGAATCCTGTTCTAAATTAAAGAGTTAGAGCATGATGTCGCCCGAAAACCGCTCACACTTTTCGGCATCATGCTCTAGAACAGGATGATTTTAGGCGCGGTGGCCTAAATCTGAATCCTGTCGAGTTCAACAGTTAGAGCATGACGTCCCCGAACGCCGCTCCGGTGTCATGCTTTGGGAGGTTTTATGACCGATCTGAAGCCGTTCCTGGCCAAGGCCGCAAGTCGCGAGCCGCTGACGCGTGACGAGGCGCGTGCTGCCTTCGACATCCTGATGTCGGGCCAGGCGACGCCTTCGCAGATCGGCGGCTTCCTGATGGCGCTACGCGTACGCGGCGAAAGCGTCGACGAGATCGTCGGCGCCGTCACCACCATGCGGTCGAAAATGCTGACCGTCGAGGCGCCGGCCGATGCCATCGACATCGTCGGCACCGGCGGCGATGCCAGCGGCACCTACAATATTTCGACGCTGGCGGCGCTGATCGTCGCCGGCGCCGGTGTGCCGGTGGCAAAGCACGGCAACCGGGCGCTGAGCTCGAAATCCGGCGCGGCCGACAATCTGGCTGCACTCGGCGTCAATATCGATGTCGGTCCCGAGATCATTTCCCGCTGCATTGCCGAGGCCAGCGTCGGCTTCATGTTCGCGCAGCTTCATCATTCCGCCATGCGCCATGTCGGCCCCTCCCGCGTCGAACTCGGCACCCGCACCATCTTCAATCTTCTGGGGCCGCTCTCCAATCCGGCCGGTGTCCGCCGCCAGCTGCTGGGCGTCTTTTCGCCGCAATGGCTGGTGCCGCTGGCCGAAGTCATGCGCGATCTCGGCTCCGAATGCGTCTGGGTGGTCCATGGCGACGGTCTCGACGAGATCACCACAACCGGCATCACCAAGGTTGCAGCCCTCGAAGACGGCAAGATCCGCACCTTCGAGCTGTCACCCGCCGACTTCGGCGTCAGCCCCTGTGTGCTCGCCGATATCAAGGGCGGCGATGGTGTCGCCAATGCTGCGGCACTTCGCGAGGTTCTTGGCGGCGCGAAAAACGCCTACCGCAATGTCTCGCTGGCCAATGCTGCCGCCTCGCTCGTCATCTCGGGCAAGGTCGAAACGATCCGCGACGGCATGACGCTTGCCGCGCATTCGCTCGATAGCGGCGCCACGGCGCTCGCTCTCGACAAACTCATCGCCGTTTCCAACGATATCGATTAGGATTGCCGGATGAGCGATATCCTGAAGAAGATCGAACTCTACAAGCGTGAGGAAATCGCCGCCGCCAAGGCGACGGTGTCGCTGGCCGACCTGAAGGCGATGCAGGCCGGGCAGTCCGCGCCGCGCGGTTTTCACCAGGCGCTCACGGCCACGTGTGAGGCCGGCCGTTTCGGTCTGATCGCCGAGATCAAGAAGGCCAGCCCCTCCAAGGGTCTCATTCGTCCGGATTTCGATCCGCCGGCGCTGGCAAAGGCCTACGAAGCCGGCGGCGCGGCCTGCCTTTCCGTGCTCACCGATACGCCAAGCTTTCAGGGGACGCCGGAATTTCTGACGGCGGCACGTGCCGCCTGCGCCCTGCCCGCTTTGCGCAAGGACTTCATGTTCGAGACCTATCAGGTCCATGAGGCCCGCGCCTGGGGCGCCGATTGCATTCTGCTGATCATGGCGTCGCTGACCGATGATGAGGCGGAGCGTTTGCAGGACGAAGCTTTTTCGCTCGGCATGGATGTTCTGGTCGAGGTTCACGACGCGCCGGAAATGGAACGCGCGCTGAAGCTCTCCTCGCCGCTTATCGGCATCAACAACCGCAACCTCAGGACTTTCGAAGTCAGCCTGACCGTCAGCGAGACGCTTGCCTCGATGGTTCCTGATGACCGGCTCCTAGTCGGCGAAAGCGGCATCTTCACCCATGCCGATTGCAAGCGCCTGCAGGCCGCCGGCATCAATACCTTCCTGGTCGGCGAAAGCCTGATGCGTAAGGACGACGTGACGGCCGCCACCCGCGCGCTGCTCATCGGCGAAGCGGCAATCGCGGCCGAATGAGATGAGCGGCGGAAAGCCCGGCCTCACCCATATCGACGCGTCAGGCGAGGCGCATATGGTCGATGTTTCCGACAAGGCCGAGACGGTGCGCGTCGCCACCGCCGAAGGCCATGTGAGAATGGCGTCGGAAACGCTCGTTCTCATCCGCCAAGGCAATGCCAAGAAGGGCGATGTCATCGGCACGGCCCGCCTTGCCGGCATCATGGCCGCCAAACAGACCGCCAATCTGATCCCGCTCTGCCACCCGCTGATGCTGACGAAGGTGACGGTCGAGATCGCGGAAGATGCGGCCCTGCCCGGCCTGCGCGTCACGGCAACCGCCAAGCTGACAGGCAAGACCGGTGTTGAGATGGAGGCGCTGACTGCCGTCTCCGTCGCGTGCCTGACGATCTACGACATGGCCAAGGCCGCCGACAAGGCAATGGAGATCGGCGGCATCCGGCTGCTCGAAAAATCCGGCGGCAAATCCGGCGATTTCCGTTATCCGGAGGCGAGATGAACCTGCTCCCGGTCACCGAGGCACAAAACCGCCTGCTCTCTCGGGCAAAGCCGGTCGCAGCATCGCAGACGCTGCCGCTCGCCGAAGCAGAGGGTCGCGTCCTTGCCGTCTATCTCACGGCCGGCCTGACACAGCCACCCTTCAATGCATCGGCGATGGATGGCTATGCGCTGCGCCGCGAAGACGCGCCGGAGCCGGGCGCTGTGCTGAAGGTCATCGGCACCTCGGCCGCTGGCCACGGCTTCGAAGGAAACGTGGGCCACGGAGAAGCCGTCCGCATCTTCACCGGCGCGCCGGTTCCGCCAGGCGCCGACAGCGTCCTGCTGCAGGAGGATGCTGAGAAGATCGAAGACGGTATCCGAACCAATTTCCCCGTCCGGCAGGGTCAGCATGTGCGTCCCCGCGGCCAGGATTTCGTCGAAGGCGAAGCTGTGCTGCCCGCCGGCACGGTGCTCGATTTCTCGCGGCTGACGGTCGCAGCCGGCATGAACCGGGACGATGTCGAGGTGCTCCGGCGCCCGCTGGTCGCCATCCTTGCGACTGGCGACGAATTGCTGCCGCCCGGAAGCACGCCCGGCCCTTCGCAGATCATCGCGTCCAATACTTTTGGCATTGCAGCCCTTGCCCGCAAAGCCGGCGCCGATGTGCTCGACCTCGGCATCGTCCCGGATGACAAGGCCAGGATCACCGCGGCAATCGACGCGGCGCGGAACGCCGGGGCCGATGTCATCGTCACGCTCGGCGGCGCTTCGGTCGGCGATCATGATCTGGTCCAGGCGACGCTGATCGAGGCCGGCATGCAGCTCGATTTCTGGCGCCTCGCCATGCGTCCCGGCAAGCCGCTGATGGTCGGCAGCTTCGGCGAGACGCATGTGCTGGGCCTGCCCGGCAATCCGGTCTCGAGCCTCGTCTGCTCCTTGCTCTTCCTGGAGCCGCTGATCCGAAAACTTGCCTCCTTGCCGCCGGTGCGACGCGAGGCGACGATGGAGGCGGCCGTCACGCTGCGCGCCAACGACCACCGGCAAGACTATATCAGGGCGAAACTGTCGAAGTCCGCCGCCGGAAACTGGCTGGCCGAGCCCTTCGCCAAGCAGGATTCCTCGATGATGAAAGTATTTGCGCAAGCCGATTGCCTCATCATCCGCCCACCGCATGCACCGGAATTGCCGGCCGGAGCGCCCTGCCCGGTCATGCTGTTGCGGCCGGACCTCCTCGGCTGATATTGCAGTTTCAATTTATTTCGATCTCCGGGCGATCTTTTTCCACTCTCGCGGCCGATCAGGGCAGCAGGAGCCACATTTGTAGGGCAGGTTTATGTTATCCAGGTGCACGATGTCGGCTGTCATCCTTCTCGCAGCCTGTTCGGCCGCCGTTGCGGCAGTGCAAGGAAGCCCCGCGTTGGAACCATCTTCCGCCGCCGATGCCCCCTGGGCGATTGAGTGGCTAACGCCCGATCTGAAAGGCGCGGCGACGCCAAAAACACTTATTCTTTGCTCTGATAGCATGGCCGAGCATCTCAGGCGGTACCGGTCGCTGATTGAAAAGCTCAGTGTGCTGAAAGGCCATACGATCCTGGATGGAAGCAAGCTTGAGGCGCGCAAGCCAGCGGCAGACATCGGCTACATCGTCTTCGCGCATAAAGGTAATGAGGACCAGATCGTACGCAATTGTGTTGCAAACTACCCGGAACTCCAGCCGATTGTCACTGACTTCATCGAAAAGGAGATATCGTCAGAACAAGATGAATTTCAGGATCTTATAAAATATGGAATTTTGCCGAAGGCAGCACAACCACGTCAATGTTTTGGAAGGTATTACTACCAGACAGAAGATTATTATCCGACGAGAGCCACAAAGAAATGGTTTGCTCTGATCGAAATGGACTATTCATCAGACAATAGATGTTTTGACGAGTCTTTTTCAGCTACCTTTGGCATTGATCCTGAATCTTGTCGTTCAGCCGGCATCTGCGTCGATGACGGAAAATAAAGGCACTCCGTCTTCAATAAGCACGCAGCCTTTGGCTCGGGTAGCGGATAAGGCGGCAGCAAGACTAATTATTGATCTCGCCTTTCAGCTATTGCTGACAAGCGAAAAGACGCCCGCCTGAACAGGGTCACCCCCCCGACCCCCGCCGAAATCCGGAACCGCATGAGTTCGCAATCCGCTGAAGTTCTTTCTGCGGCAGGTAGGCGCGATGGGGATCGCCGATCAGCACCTCGATGCCGGAGGCCTGGCAACGCCGCAGGAAAGCCATCACCCGCAAGGCAAGCGCGGGATCGTAGAACAGGTCGCCGACAACGAGGATATCCGTCTCCTCCGGTGGCGGTGCCTCGATGATATCGGCGGTGACGACCAGGATGTTCACGCCGTTCACCGCAGCGTTGAGACCGATTGCGGCAATGGCATTGGCATCGACATCGACCGCCGTGACCGCGGCAGCTCCGGCCTTGGCCGCCGCAATGGCGACAAGCCCGGAGCCGGCGCCGAGATCGACGACGCGGCGGCCGGCGACCACCTCCGGCCGGTCGAGCAGATGGCGGGCAAGCACGGCGCCGCCGGCCCAGGGGTAGGCCCAGTAGGGCGCTGGGTCGGTCTCTCCCCGGCCGGCAAGCCGCCAAAGCCCACTCGCGGGTCCTGCCGTATGCAGCAGGATTTCGGGAATGGCCGGGACGGGTGAAATCGGCAGCTTGGCCAGAATAAAGGCGGCCGGATCGGGACGCGGTGTGCCGGAGCGTTTCATCGTCGTCATGCTCCCTGTCCCGCTATAAAATCCAACAATTCAATAGTTCTTCATGGCGAGATGCCGCATACCGTCAGATAAAGCCCTCCGCCCGAACCGGCGAAGGGCTGCGGCAAAATCAGCCGGGCTTCTTCTTCGAAAACTTGTTCTTCGGCCCGGCACCGCCCTTGCCCTCGTATTTCGGGCGTTCGGATTTGGCGCCTTCGAATTTCGGCTTGTCATATCTGGGCTTGTCGGATTTCGGGCCATCGAAGCCAGGCTTGCCGGGTTTCTTGCTCCAGGGCTTGCTATCCCGCTTCTCCCCGCTGACATTCTCGGCGGCGGCATATCCGCCGCCCGAACCCTTGCCGAACTTCTTCTTCGGCCGTTCATCGCGGAAGTTATCGCCCGGCTGTTCGTCACGTGACGACTTGCCGGCATAGGGCTTCTGCGCCGCAGCACGGCTGAAATCCGGTGTACCGGCAAGCCGGGTCACGCGGATGCCGCGTTCGAGCGTCTTGTTCGGTCCGAGCGCCTCCTGGAAGCTGTCGGCGCTTGCCGAGGCAATCTCTACAAAGGTTTCCTCGGGCTGCATCTTGATCGCGCCGATCTCGCGCTTCGTCACATTGCCGTTGCGGCAGAGCATCGGGATCAGCCAGCGCGGCTCGGCATTCTGCTTGCGTCCGACCGAGACGGAGAACCAGGCGCTGGGGCCGAAATCCTCGCGCGGTCCCTTCTGTGCCGGCGCGTATGGCTCGGCATTGTCGCGGCGCTTGCGGCTGCCCCCGTCCTGCACGGTGACCTCGATCAGATCCTCCGGCGCCGAATGATTGGTGCGGTAGAGACGCAGGAAGGCGGCGGCGAGCTTTTCGGCGCCGTGGCTCGCAAGAAGCTGCTGCACCAGCGCCTGCTCTTCCTCCTGCGGCGCTTCGCTGAAGATCGGATCGGCGAGCAGCCGTTCGTCGTCGCGCTCGTTCACCTCTTCGGCCGACGGTGGCCGCGCCCAGGCAGCAGAAATGCCGGCATTCTCGAGCAGGCGCTCAGCCTTGCGCCGTGCATTCAGCGGCACGATCATGGCGCTGATGCCCTTGCGTCCCGCCCGGCCGGTGCGGCCGCTGCGGTGCAGCAGCGTGTCCGGATTGGTCGGCAGGTCGGCATGGATGACCAGATCGAGACCCGGCAGGTCGATGCCGCGAGCGGCGACGTCGGTCGCGATGCAGACGCGGGCGCGTCCGTCGCGCATCGCCTGCAGCGCGTGGGTGCGTTCGTTCTGCGTCAGCTCCCCGGAAAGCGCGACGACGGAGAAATTGCGGTTGTTGAAGCGCGCGGTCAGATGATTGACGGCGGCGCGCGTCGAGCAGAAGACGATGGCGTTGGTCGCCTCGTAATAACGCAGCACGTTGATGATCGCGTTCTCACGGTCGCTCGGAGCGACCATCAGCGCCCGATATTCGATATCGACATGCTGTTTTGCCTCGGCCGCGGTGCTGATGCGAACCGCGTCACGCTGGTAGCTCTTGGCAAGCTTGGCGATCGCCGCCGGCACGGTTGCCGAAAACATCAGCGTCCGGCGCTCGTCCGGCGCCGAGTTCGAGAATGAATTCCAGATCTTCCCGGAATCCGAGATCGAGCATTTCGTCGGCCTCGTCGAGTACGGCGGCCTTCAGCTCCGACATGTCGAGCGCGTTGCGGCGGATATGATCGCAGAGCCGGCCCGGCGTGCCGACGACGATATGGGCGCCGCGTTCGAGCGAACGGCGCTCACTGCGGATGTCCATGCCGCCGACGCAGCTGGCGATCACTGCGCCGGTCATCTCATAGAGCCATTCGAGCTCGCGCTTAACCTGCAGGGCAAGCTCGCGGGTCGGGGCGATGACGAGGGCGAGCGGAGCACCGGCATTGCCGAAGCGCTCCCTGCCCTCAAGCAGTGTCGGCGCCAGTGCCAGCCCGAAGGCGACGGTCTTGCCGGAACCGGTCTGGGCGGAAACCAGAGCGTCGGATGCGGCAAGATCAGGATCGAGCATCGACTTCTGCACCGGGGTGAGTTCGGCGTAACCGCGCTTCTGCAACGCCTTGGCGATCGCCGGAACGACGCCGTTGAATTCTGTCATGAGTTCGATCTTTCGGAGCTGTCACGCGCGAAATGCGCCATGGCCGGAGCCAGCCGGCGGGATATTTGCGCCGTTCCTAGCCGCTCCCGCAGCGATTGTCAAAGCGTGCGGCTGCGCCACAGCCAAGCGTCGATATGGCTTGCCCGGCCCCGCAGCTCCGTTTCCAACGGCCCTTCCATCCGGCCGGCCTGCAGCAGCGCGCTGTCGGGACCGGCAGCACGGACGATTTCGGCGCTCAGCGCCAGCTCGACGCCGTTGCGGGCGGCGACTTCCATCAGCCGGCTGCCGACATTCACGGTGTCGCCCGCCGCCGTGATCTGCTGCCGGTCGCCGGTGCCGAGCCGTGAGGCGACGATCGGGCCGCAATGGGCGCCGACCTTGAAGCCGACCTTCTTCTCGGCAAAGCCCGCATGCGCGCCAAGCCAGGCCCGCGTCCGCTCGCAGAGACCGACCGCGCAGGCGACGGCGCGGGCGGCATCGTCATCGGCCGGCTGCGGCAGGCCGAACAGGATCATTGCCCCGTCGCCCATGAAGCTGGTGATGGCGCCACCGTGAGAGCGGGCCTCCTCGTCGATGATTTCGAAGAAACCGCTGAGCACTTCGCTAACCTTGACCGGTCCGAGCTTTTCGCTGAGACCCGTGAAGCCCGAGAGATCGATGAAGAGAACCGCAGCGTTCTGGCGCACCGGCGTGGCAAGGAAATTCGGATCGCGCGCCAGCCATTCGCCCAGGCCGGGAGCCTCGATGCGCTGCAGGAGCGCGCTCTGCTCGGCGAAATGGCGGGCGCGGCCGCGGTCGAGCCAGAGTTCGGCCGCACCGAGCACCAACGCCGGCGGCAGCGCCGCGGCGATCGGTAGCGCCGCACTCAACCAGTAGCCATGGGCAAAGGCCGACAGATTGAGCATGGCCCAGACCACCAGCACCAGCACCATGATGAGGTAACCCGCAGCACTCCGCCGCCAAGCCATCAGCGAAACGAGCAGGAGCGCCAGGCCAATGGCAATGCCGGCATCGATCAGCCTCATCCTGCGATCGCGCACCATGCCGTCGCCGGTGACGAGATGGATGATTGCCGTCGACATCACCTCGACGCCGGGCATGACGGGATCGAACGGTGTCGGGAACACATCGCCGCCGCCGGTGACCGTCGAACCGATGACGACGATGCGGCCGTCCACCGCCGCTGCCGGCAGCTTGCCGTCAAGCGCATCGGCGGCGCTGAAGGTGGCGATGCTGCCGCGCCCGCCATAGAAGGTCAGCGGCAGACGTTGACCGATATCCGTGGGAATACGCAGCGCTCCGAGCATGACGGCATCACGTTCGATACTGGGATCGGCGCCGAGCGCCACCGAGGCGGCACGCAACGGAAAAGCCGGATCCAGCCGGTCGGCGCTGCGCGAAATCAGAGGAATGAAACGCGGCGTGCCGGTCTGATCGGTTGCGACATTGACGATGCCGACCGCGGCCGCCTCGGCAAAACGCGGGAGCGGCAACAGAAGCTGGTTTGCCTTGGGGATGGCGGCCAACGGATCCTCGCCGGCATCGGTGACCCGCTGCCTGCTTTGCGCAAAGGTGGCCGCGCCCGCGATGACGGTTGGCCCCTGGCGCAAGGCGGCGGTCAGCGCCGCATCACCCTCCTCCGGCCCCGGATCGACGAGCAGAATGTCGAGCGCCAGGGCTTTCGGCTTGCCCGCATTGATCGCGTCGACAAGGCGGGCAAGCGTCGCCCGGTCGAGCGGATAGCCATGGGCGGCGGCGGTGCGGTCATCGATCGCGACGATCGAGACGACGGGTGGCGGCTCTCTTGCGCCGACGACGAGGCTGCGGATATCCGCAAGCGTGGCCTCCATCCGGTCGAGAAGGCCGACCTCGCCGTTGAGATTGAGATAGCCGAGCGCCGCCCCCCAGAGACCGGCAAACAACAGCGCGATCACGGTCAGCAGGCGATGGCTCATGATATTTACTGGCCGAGGCGGGCAAGAAGGGCAGCGACGCGCGGCGCCGGCCAGCGGCGCACAACAAGAGGTTCGGTTGAGCTGGTCACATCGACGCCCTCACCTGGCGACAGCACCACCGGCTCGCCGGCCGGCCGACGGACGGCAACGCTGCCCCTGACCACCAGCACCGAGGTCTTGCCGCCTGCGACGTCGACAGCCCATTGCGTGCCGCGCACGGCAGCAATCGCCTGCGGCGTCACCACCTGGAAGCCACCTGTGTGCTGACTGCTGTCGACATCGACGAGGATGGCCTTGCTCCGTAGCGACGCCGAATCGGGACTGCCGTCACGATTACGGTCGGAGAGGCGGAAAGACGCGCCGGCTTCTGCCGTCACCTTGACGCCGCCGGGGCAGCTCAGCACCTGACGGGCGCCGGCGTCACGCGATATCGCGCAGCCCGCAGACTGCGCCAAGGCCGCCTCATGCGGAATGAGGCCGGCAGCCAGCGCGGCGACAAACAGGTTGCGAAGGGTCGTATGCATGGAAAGCCCCCGTGACCGTGCGAAACAGCTTTTGCGAAAGCGCCCGCCAACCGTCTTCTTCCATATCAACCATGATAGCCGAATTCCGATATTTCCCTAGGCGAAAAAGTAGACCGGTGAGACCAACGGCGAATTCTCAGGGACCGCTTCTCATCTGCGGCGCCGGCCCGGCATAACGCGCGCGCGGCCGGATCAACTCCCCGCTCTCGATCTGCTCCATCGCATGCGCCAGCCAGCCGGTGGAACGGGCAAGCGAAAAAATGATGATCGGTGCCTCTCGAGGCAGATCGAAGGCGGCCGCCATGGCGGAAAGCGCGAAATCGACATTGACCTTCAAGCCGACCATCTCCTCGCCGGTTTCCCGAAGCGCGGCAAATTGCGGCGGCAGGGAAAAATGCGACAGCAGCGCCAAAGCCCTGATATCGCCATCGGGATAGAGCGGATGGCCGAAGGCCGAGAGGTGATTTCCCTGGACAAGCGAGCGGCGGATCGCCTGCTCCGCGCCGAGCGTCGACGATGACTCGATCAAGGCGTCGACGCCTTGCCAGGCGGCGCCGTGCAGTGGCCCCGTGAGCGTTGCCAAGCCGGAAAGCACGGCGGCCGAAAGTGCGGCACCCGCCGAGGCGGTGACCCGCGCCGCAAAGGCCGAGGCATTGAGTTCGTGATCGGCAAGCAGTACCAGCGCCCGGCGCAGGCAATCGGCGGCATCCGGCCGTTCCCAGCTTGCCGCCAGCCGCAGATGCAGCGGCTGGGCCGCAGGCCCCGGCGCCAGCGCATCGGCGATGGTGGAGAGAACGCCGTGCGCCTCGCGCCGCAGGGCGGCCTGCGATCGGCCGAGCGATGGCAGATCCGCCGTCACCCGTCCGGCCAGCGCCAGGAACGCAGCCTGAAGCGACGGCGGGCCATTTCCGGCTACCGTGCCCGAGAACAGCGTTTCCGCACCGTTCCAGAGCAGTGCCGCCGTCTGCTCCAGCGTCGCCGCCTCGGCGAAATCCGCGGCATCCCGTCCGCGATAGAAAAGCCGTCCTGCAATGATGGTGGAGATCGCCGAGGAGAGAACCGGGTCACCCCAGCGGATCGTCTCGGCGGCAACCGTTTCGGCCCTGCGCCGGCCGGCATGGCGTTCGGCCAGCCGCTGCACGTCGGCAGCCTGGTAGAGACTGCGGCGCGGGTCGGCAGGATCGGGTTTGGCGCGGATACGCCCGCGGCTGACATTGGCGTAAAGCGTCTGCGGCTTGGTCTTCAGCGCCTGCAGCGCCTCCTCGGCGGTCAGCCACGGCATCGGAGCCTCATATTGATCAATTGCATCAAGATTGACGTCAACGAGACTAGGTCGGATCATCCTTGTCGTAAAGGAGAAACAACATGAAAAATGGCTTGGAAGACGTCATCGCCGCCGAAACGCAGCTCTCGGATGTCGATGGCGAAGCGGGGCGGCTGATCATCCGCGGCGTATCGCTGGATCATCTCGTCGCAGACTGCAGCTATGAAGGCGTCGCCGCATTGCTGCTCGACGGCCTGATGGAGCGAAGCTTCGATGAAGCGGAATTGCGCGGCTGGTTGGCGAAAGCGCGAACCAGGGTTTTCGCCCATGTCGAGGCCGCCGATGCTGCCCTGCTGGCCCTGCCGCCGGTCGATGCGATGCGGGCGCTCATCGCCCGGCTGCCCGACGGCGAGAATTTCGACACCGCGCTCCACCTTCTGGCAGCGCCCGCAGTCTTCCTGCCCGCAGTACTGCGGCTGCAGCGCGGCCAAAAGCCGATCGCGCCCGATCCCGCGCTTTCGCAGGCAGCCGATATCCTGCGTATGCTGACCGGAAAATTGCCGGGCAAGGAGCAGGTGGCGGCGCTCGATACCTATCTCGTCACGATCTCGGACCATGGCCTCAACGCCTCGACTTTCGCATCGCGGATCATCGCTTCGACCCAGGCCGGCCTCACCTCTTCCGTGCTGGCGGCGCTGAGCGCGCTGAAGGGACCGCTGCATGGCGGCGCGCCCGGGCCCGTCCTCGACATGTTGGATGCCGTGGGAACGGCAGAGAATGCAGGCCGTTGGCTCGGCGAGGCGCTCGATCGCGGCGAAAGGCTGATGGGCTTCGGCCACCGCATCTATCGCGTCCGCGATCCGCGCGCCGATGCGCTGAAAGGCGCGCTGAAGCCGCTGATCGCGTCGGGACAGGTGGACAGCGCCCGCGGTGCGCTGGCGGAAGCCGTGGAGGCCGCCGCGTTGGCGATCCTGAAGGCGCGCAAGCCGGACCGGCCGCTCGACGTCAATGTCGAATTCTATACCGCGCTCCTGCTCGAAGCCCTCGGCTTCCCGCGGCAAGCCTTCACCGGCGTGTTTGCAATCGGCCGTACCGTCGGTTGGCTGGCGCATGCGCGCGAACAGGCGCTCGACGGCCGGCTGATTCGCCCGCGTTCGGTCTATATCGGACCATTGCCGGCTGCAGCCTGACACTTGGATTCGTCGGCGAGGCATGCCCTTGATTCGCCGCCAATCTCAACCACCGACGAAAGTGGCAAGTTTGTCGAGCGTCAAGCGGCAACCTTCTTCATTGTCTTCAAGCCGGATACCGGCGGGAATGTTTTCGCAGACGATCGTCACGTCGGTGCCGCCGTCAGCAGGCGACAAGATCGTGCTGACGGTCATTTCGCCTGAAAAGCCCTCGTCTTCGGAGTCGAATACGGTCGCCCAGACGATCCGTTCGTCAGGCACGAGTTCTGGCAAAGCGGCCCTCGAATCTGTCGGTCTTGTCAGAGGTTTTTCCTAGCTGTGACGCCTCGTCGTCGGGGTAGACGAGCGACATGCTGAAGGCACCGCCTTCCCGGCCTTCGAAGGCGTGGACAATACCGGTCATCGAATCAGGCGGTAGCCATGTAGCGACGGCTTCCGCATCGAGAAAGGCACGGTAGATGCGCTCGCACGGCGCGGCGATGAAGCGTGTGACGGTCGTACTGCGGGCTGCCATGCCGCCAACATAGTGCAAGCATCGCCATTATCCAGATCGCGCGACGGCGGCGCGATCTGGTATGCGCATTCGTCAGACGAGACGGCTCTGTTCCGTCGCAGCTTCGATGAAGCTGGCAAACAGCGGATGCGGGTCGAGCGGGCGGCTCTTCAGTTCGGGGTGATACTGCACGCCGATGAACCAGGGGTGATCGGGATATTCGATCGTCTCCGGCAGAACGCCGTCCGGCGACATGCCGGAGAAAACGAGGCCGCAGCTCTCGAGCCGGTCCTTGTAGTCGACATTGACCTCATAGCGGTGGCGATGACGCTCGGAAATATCGGTCGAACCGTAGATTTCCGAGATCTTCGTGCCCTTCTTCAGGGCCGCCTTGTAAGCGCCGAGGCGCATCGTGCCGCCGAGATCGCCGGCCGCGGTGCGCTTCTGCAGCTCGTTGCCCTTGACCCATTCGGTCATCAGGCCGACCACCGGTTCTTTCGTCGGGCCGAATTCGGTCGACGAAGCCGCCGGCACATCGGCGAGATTGCGGGCCGCCTCGATGACGGCCATCTGCATGCCGAAACAGATGCCGAAATACGGCACCTTGCGCTCACGGGCAAAGCGGGCCGCATGGATCTTGCCTTCCGAGCCGCGCTCGCCGAAGCCGCCCGGCACCAGGATGCCATGCACCTTTTCCAGATAGGGGGCCGGATCTTCCTTCTCGAAGACCTCGGACTCGATCCATTCGAGCTTGACCTTGACGCGATTGGCGATGCCGCCGTGATGCAGCGCCTCGATCAGCGATTTATAGGCATCTTTGAGGCCGGTATATTTGCCGACGATTGCGATCGTCACTTCACCTTCCGGCGTCCGGATGCGATTACAGACCTCTTCCCACTGGTCGAGGCGCGGCTTCGGCGCCGGCTCGATGCCGAAGGCGGCAAGCACTTCGTCGTCGAGGCCTTCCTTGTGGTAGGCCATCGGCACGTCATAGATGTTGGCGACGTCGAGCGCCTGGATGACGGCGGACGGGCGCACATTGCAGAACAGCGAGAGCTTGCGGCGTTCGGCTTCCGGGATTTCGCGATCGGCGCGCACCAGCAGGATATCGGGATGAATGCCGAGCGCCTGCAATTCCTTCACCGAGTGCTGGGTCGGCTTGGTCTTCAGTTCGCCGGCCGCCGGAATATAGGGCATCAGCGTCAGATGCACGTAGACGGCGGTGCCGCGCGGCAGGTCGTTGCCGAGCTGGCGGATTGCCTCCATGAAGGGCATCGCCTCGATGTCGCCGACCGTGCCGCCGATTTCGCAGATGACGAAATCGTAGTCCTTATTGCCTTCGGTGACGAAATCCTTGATCTCGTTGGTGACGTGCGGGATGACCTGCACCGTCGCGCCGAGATAGTCGCCGCGCCGTTCCTTGTCGATGATGTTCTTGTAGATGCGGCCGGTGGTGATGTTGTCGGTCTTGGTTGCTGAACGCCCCGTGAAGCGCTCATAGTGACCGAGATCGAGATCGGTTTCCGCGCCGTCGTCGGTGACGAAGACCTCGCCATGCTGGGTCGGGCTCATCGTGCCCGGATCCACGTTCAGATAGGGGTCGAGCTTGCGAAGCCGGACCCGATAACCACGAGCCTGCAGCAAGGCTCCGAGAGCCGCGGCCGCGATTCCTTTTCCGAGGGAGGAAACCACGCCGCCAGTGATGAATACGTATCGCGCCATGGGATTCACCGGATACCTTTTCAAAAACGATTCCACCAGCCCAAAAATTCTTTTCCAGAACTTTCGAAGCCTGACGCGGGAATCTGAACAAAAGAAAACCGGCAGACCCGAGGGCCTGCCGGCGGTTTATGTCGAAGACCGGTTTACTGTCCCGTCGGGACGCCGGAGGGCTGAGCCGGCGCCGGCGCGGCCGGAGCTGCGGGCGTTGCCGGGGCTGTCGTTGCCGGAGCGGTTGCTGCCGGCGCATCCGTTGAAGGCGCGCTGGTCGCCGGGGCCTGGGCTGCCGGAGCCTGCGGCGCGGGCGCGGCGGCGCCGCTGCTCGGAACGCCGTTGCCGGCCGGCTCGTTGGCCGGAGCCTGTGCGCCGCCGAGCGAATCGAGAATGCCGTTGCCCTGGCCGCTCGTGGCCGGGATGCGGTCGAGAATGTCGCCCGGACGGCCCTCGTAACGTGTCAGTATGCCGAGGCCGAGCGACGTCAGGAAGAACAGCGTGGCAAGGATCGCGGTCGTGCGCGTCAGCGCATTGGCCGTGCCGCGGGCCGACATGAAGCCCGAACCGCCGCCGATACCGAGGCCGCCGCCTTCCGAGCGCTGGATGAGCACGACGCCGACAAGCGCGAGCACGATCATGAGATGGATGACAATCAATACTGTCTGCATGGGTCCAGTCCTGCCCGCCGGAAGACGGACATAATTAAAAATTCTGGCGGCTCTTTACATGAGGCGTTCATCTATTCCAAGCCCTTCGGCCGAGAATACGCCCCGGATTGAACGAATAACCCGGGAATAAACAACGCCTCAGGCGAGCAGCGCCTCGTAGGCCTGGTAGATGGCGAGGAAGTCGGCGGCTTTCAAGCTCGCCCCGCCGATCAGCGCGCCGTCGACATTGGCAATGCCCATCAGTTCGCCGGCATTGGCCGGCTTGACCGAGCCGCCATAGAGAAGGCGCATCTTGCGGCCCTGGTCGCCGAAGCGCGCCGCCATTTCGGCGCGCATGAAGGCATGCGCCTTTTCCACGTCGCCCGATGTCGGCGTCACACCGGTACCGATCGCCCAGATCGGCTCATAGGCGATAACCGTATTTTCGGCGGTTGCGCCATCCGGAACGGAGGCCGAAAGCTGGCGCTTGATGATGTCGAGCGCCTGGCCGGCGCGGCGTTCGTCCGCCGTCTCGCCGATGCAGATGATCGCGGTCAGCCCGGCGGCAAAGGCGGCCTCCGCCTTGGCGCGCACCAGATGGTCCGTTTCGGCGTGGTCGGTGCGGCGTTCGGAATGGCCGACGATCACATAGGTGCCGAAACTGTCGGCGATCATTTCGGCCGAGATGTCGCCGGTATGCGCCCCGGACGCCTTCTGATGGCAGTCTTGCGCGCCGATCGAAAGCGGGCTGTCGGTGCAAAGCGCGGTCGCCACATAGAGCAGCGTCGCCGGCGGGCAGATCAGCGCCTCGACCTTGTCGGCGAGCGGCGGGCGAACACCCTCGGCGATCGCCTTGATCTGATCCAGAGAGGCACGGGTGCCGTTCATTTTCCAATTTCCCGCCACGAGCGGGCGCACGTCAGGTGTCATGCCGGCCTTCCCTAAATCTGCTTATGCCTGCGGCCATATCAAAAGCTTGCGGCAAAGAAAAGCATCATGCCCTTGGCGTAAGGGGAATCTCGGCGATCCCAGGCAAATTTTGCCTAAAATCGCCCGCGAGAGCCTTTCCTGGTTAGATTGAAGCATTCTGCCGGGAGCAGGTTTTCGTCAGGGCAGAGGCGATGGCGACGGGCATACCCCAGGTATGTCCGAGCCGATCGCCTCTGATCCTGGCGGAAAGATGCCCGGCCCACCGGCCGCACCGCTTCGCCGCGGCGAAGCGATCAGTGCGTCCGGCGATTCCCAAGTCTTGCAGATTTGCCTAGCAAATCTGCGGGAGGGTTGGCTGAAACGGGCCGGCTGATCGACCGGCCGGGCTTGGCCGTAGAGCTGGGCTACGACGCGCGCCGGCCGGTCGACCATCCAACTCCGTTTGAGCCAACAGAATGCTTCAATCTAACCAGGAAAGGCTCTAAGCCGCAAAAATCCAGTTCAACACCCTGCGCCAGTCGATCATCCGGATCGGCGTTCCGTGATTGCCGGTCTGAAACAGCGTGAAGCGCGTCGGATATTTTGCCTTGTGCAGTTTTTCGAACAGCGCCTGCTGGTCGCTGGCAGCATAGACCGGATCGCGGCTGCCATGCGCGAACCAGAGCGGCAGTTTCGCCCGGTAGAAGGCGCTTCTGGTGAAATCGGGATCGGTAACCCCGCTCATGACAAGCATGCCCTTCAGCCGCTTGACGCTGCCCTCGTCACGGGCAATCCCCCAGCAGACCTGGCTCCCCATCGAGGCGCAGGACAGGATGACCGGACGGCCGGGCGATTGGGTGCTGGCATAGCGGATGAGGCCGGCGATGGCGGCGACGCCGTTGCTGTCGAAGCTCTTGACCGTCGGCGAATAGTAGACGCCGCCATTGCCGGCGGCGAGGTTCTTCAGCCGGTTGAAATTGCCGCCGAAGCTGTAGTCGTTGGCCCCGAGCCGGCGGTCGCCGTCGCGGCCGTGGATGAAGATCACCGTGAAAGCGGCATTTTGCGCCGGTCCCACCCTGGTGACATCGAGGCTGATGCCGTCGAGGGAGAGCGTTTCGTCCGCCTGGGCCTTGCGGATGCCGAGCGCCACATATTTCTGCTGCACCCGCTTTTGCGGGATCTGGTCGCGGCCATTGATATCGCGCATCTCATCGTAGTCGATGACCTCGAAAGCACCGTCGTCGCCGGTCTGCAGGATGGTCTGCTTCGAGAACAGATCATCCTTGAAGGGTCCCAGCGCGCCGGCCGCCTGCGCCGGCCCGCCTGATACCAGCACGACCGCGGACAGGAAAAACGCCGCAATTGCTGATATAACAGTGCAATCACTTGTGGACATTCGCATGCGGATGGTTCCCTGAAGCCTGCCGCCGCTTGCCATTCCGCGCCCGGCAACGCAAATCATGTGTCAAACTCCGCCAGAATTGGCGGTGTCGCGTATAGAGGTGCTTTCTGGCAGAATCTGCCTGATTCGCAAACGTGACATGAAATGCGGTGATTTTGGGTCGGCGGCGGATGCAAGCCCAAGACAGGATGAAGATCTGAACGGCTCCATGGACGACAGCAACGACCTTTTTTCCGGACTGCCCCTTTCTGAAAAACGCGAGGAGGCACAGAAGCCCGTAGCGCCGGCCGAGCGGCCAGCGGCCGCAGCGCCCATCGCCGGGACGCCGCCCTCCGCCTCTGCGCGCCCGGCGCCCGCCGGATCGAACTCGGACGACTACGGCGCCTCGTCGATCCGTGTCCTCGAGGGCCTCGAGCCGGTGCGCATGCGCCCGGGCATGTATATCGGCGGCACCGACGAAAAGGCGCTGCATCACCTCTTTGCCGAAGTCATCGACAATGCGATGGACGAGGCGGTCGCCGGACACGCCAATTTCATCGAAGTGCATCTCGATCTGCAGGGGTATCTCACCGTCACCGACAACGGCCGCGGCATCCCGGTCGAGAACCATCCGCAGGTTCCGGGCAAATCGACGCTCGAAGTCATCATGACCAAGCTGCACGCCGGCGGCAAATTCGACGGCAAGGCGTACGAGACATCGGGCGGTCTGCACGGCGTCGGCGTCTCGGTCGTCAACGCGCTGTCCGACTTCCTCGAGGTCGAGGTGGCGCGCAACCGCAAGCTCTACCGCCAGCGCTTCTCCCGCGGTCTGCCGCAGGGCGGGCTCGAGGAATTGGGCGACGTCCACAATCGCCGCGGCACCCGCGTGCGCTTCCATCCCGACGCCCAGATCTTCGGCGAGCATATGAAGTTCGACGCCGCCCGCGTCTTTCGCATGGCGCGCTCCAAGGCTTACCTCTTCGGTGGCGTCGAGATCCGCTGGAGCTGCGAGCCCGGCGTTCTGCCGGAAGGGTCCGAGGTGCCTGACAAGGCCACCTTCCATTTCCCCGGCGGCCTCAAGGACTATCTGCAGGCGACGATGGGCAAGGAGTTCACCGTCACCCGCGAGATCTTCGCCGGCAAGACCGAGAAGGCCAGCGGCCACGGCTCGATGGAATGGGCGATCACCTGGTATGGCGGCGATCCGCAGGTGCATTCCTATTGCAACACCATCCCGACCCCTGAAGGCGGCACGCACGAGGCAGGCCTGCGCATCGCGCTGACCAAGGGTCTGAAGGCCTATGCCGAACTGACGCAGAACAAGCGCGCCGCGCAGATCACCACCGATGACGTGATGATCTCGGCCGTCGGCATGTTGTCGGTCTTCATCCGCGAGCCGGAATTCGTCGGCCAGACCAAGGACAAGCTGGCGACCGTCGAAGCCCAGCGCATCGTCGAGAATGCGCTGCGCGACCCCTTCGACCACTATCTCGCCGACAATCCGAACGAGGCGGCCAAGCTGCTCGACTGGGTGATCGAGCGCGCCGAGGAGCGCCTGCGCCGCCGCAAGGAAAAGGAAGTCAACCGCAAGACGGCGGTGCGCAAGCTGCGCCTGCCCGGCAAGCTCGCCGACTGCTCGCAGAATACCGCCGAAGGCGCCGAGCTCTTCATCGTCGAGGGCGATTCGGCAGGCGGCTCGGCTAAGCAGGCGCGCAACCGCGCCAATCAGGCCATCCTGCCGCTGCGCGGCAAGATCCTCAACGTCGCCAGCGCCGGTCGCGAGAAATTCGGCGCCAACCAGCAGCTCGCCGATCTCATCCAGGCGCTCGGCTGCGGCACCCGGGCGAAATACCGTCAGGAAGACCTGCGCTACGAGCGCATCATCGTCATGACCGATGCCGACGTCGACGGCGCCCACATTGCTTCGCTGCTCATCACCTTCTTCTATCAGGAAATGCCGGAGCTGGTGCGCGGCGGTCACCTCTTCCTCGCCGTTCCGCCGCTCTACAAGATCACGCAAGGGGCGAAATCCGCCTATGCCCGCGATGACAATCATCGCGCCGAACTGATGCAGACGGAATTCAAGGGCAAGGCCAAGGTCGAGATCAGCCGCTTCAAAGGTCTCGGCGAAATGATGCCCGCCCAGCTCAAGGAAACCACCATGGACCCGTCCAAGCGCACCCTGCTCCGGGTGCTGATCGACGAGGTGGATTTCGAAGGCACACGCAGCGCCGTCGACGATCTGATGGGCACCAAGCCCGAGGCCCGCTTCCGCTTCATTCAGGAGCGCGCCGCCTTCGCCGAAAACCTGGACATCTAGACAGGCCTCAGGCGTGCCGAACGGTTCGACAGAGACCATCGGCGCGCTGCGTTTTAGCATTTGCGATTTCACGGAACTGACGAAGAACCGTAACAACTCCGTCAAACAACCGGCGCATGAAGCGGTCGGCGCGCCTCCCCAGGGAGGAACGCCTGCTTCCGTTCGAACCTTTTCAACCCTTGCCGGATATTTGCCATGACCAAGCGTTTTCTCGCGACTGCCGCTTTCGTTCTCCTGTCCAGCACCGTGACTGTCAGCGCCACCGATATCGGCGCAACCGCCGAAACCGCCTGCCCCTTCGGCGATTGCGCCGCCGGCATTTCGCTCTCCTATCTCGGTGAATTCGTCATCCCGACCGGCCAGATGGAAAACGGCGTCGAATTCGGCGGTATTTCCGGCCTCGATTTCGATGCCGCCACCGGCCATTATCTCGCCATCAGCGACGATCGCTCGGACAAGGCCCCGGCCCGCTTCTATGAACTCGACGTCAATGTCGACGCCTCCGGCCTCAAGGGCGTTTCCATCGTCAAGAATGTGACGCTGAAGGACAAGAACGGCGAGCCTTTCGCGGCAAAGACCGTCGATCCGGAATCGATCCGCCACGGCAAGGACGGCATCTATTGGGGCAGCGAAGGCGACGCCAAGGTGCTGCTGCCGCCCTTCGTCCGCGTCGCTGCGCCGGACGGTACTTTCCTGCGCGAATTCAAGCTGCCGGAAGGCTTTGCGCCGACCATCGACAAGTCGACCGGCATCCGTGACAATCTCGCCTTTGAGGATCTCGCCGTCGCACCCTCGGGCGACGTTTTCGTCGGCCTCGAAGCCGCCCTCTACCAGGACGGTCCGAAGCCGTCTCTGATCACGGGCAGCCTGTCGCGCATCATCCGTTACGATGGTGCGACCGGCGAGCCGAAGGCTCAATATGTCTACCCGGTCTCGCCGATTCCGCGGGCCGCCACCAAGCCCGACGGCGGCAACGACAACGGCATGTCGGAAATGCTCGCTCTCGACGATCACCGCCTGCTCGCCGTTGAGCGAAGCTATGCCGAAGGCGTCGGCAACAACATCAAGATCATGATGATGGATCTCGCCGACGCGACCGACATATCGGCCATCGCCTCGCTCGCCAAGGACGACCAGCGGGTCGTCCCGGTTCGCAAGAGCCAGATCCTTGATCTTAGAGCAATCGGCCTTGTCCCCGACAATATCGAGGCGATGTCGTTCGGCAAGGCCAAGGATGGAACCTACGTTCTCATTCTCGGCTCGGACAATAATTTCTCGGCCGCGCAGAAGACGCAGTTCTACGCCTTCAAGATTTTGCGTCGCCCGCAACAGTAAGACATCAGCACTTACGGCTGAATAGCGATGCTTTCTATACGCTTTCACGGCGCGGACCTTGAAACCGCCGGGTTCATAGCCCATAACCAGAAGACAAGAATAAGAAGAGGCGCGCGTGGGTGTGTTTGACCGTCAGAGAAGCAATCATGAACCGCGATGGCTGGGCTCGTCGGCGCCGACACGCGCGCCGCTGATACCCTCCATCTCAGCGGCGCGCTGGCTGCTGGTGCTGATCGTCGCCGCCGGCGTCTATTTCTTCTACGGCTTCCTTGTGCCGGTGCTGGCCGCCCTCGTCATCGGCTTCGCCAGCTGGCCGCTCTACCGCAAGCTTCTTGCCCGTGTCGGCGGCAATACGACGATCGCCGCGACCATCGCCATCATCATGATCGTCACCTTTCTGGTCATCCCGATCGGATTTGCGGCCACCTATACGACGGGCGAAGTGCGCACCTGGCTCGCCTGGGCAATCCACGCCAACCGTTCGGGGGCCTCGACACCTGGCTGGATTGCCGCCTTGCCGTTTGCCGGCCCCTATCTCGACGAGCTTTGGACAAAATATATCGGCAGCCCGGGCGCGCTCGGTGAGCTCATCCAGGCGGTCAGCGGCGCCCATATCGGCAATATCTACCGTGCCGTTCTTGCGGCCGGCGGTGGCGCCTTCCATCTTCTGCTGACGCTGCTCTTCATGCTGATCGCGCTGTTCTTCGTCTATCGCGACGGCGTCTCATTCTCCAAGCAGATCGACATGCTGGGCGAGCGCATCCTGCCGAACCGCTGGGAACGCATTTCTCGCGTCGTTCCGGCGACAATCAGTTCCACCGTCATGGGCATGACGCTGATTGCGATCGGCGAAGGCATCGTGCTCGGCCTTGCCTATTGGGTCGCCGGCGTGCCGTCGCCGGTGACACTCGGCGTGCTGACGGGCGTGATGGCACTGATACCGGGCGGTGCGCCGCTCTCCTTCACGCTGGTCTCCATCTATCTCCTGGCGAGCGGCTCGCATGTCGCCGGCGTCGGCCTCTTCGTCTGGGGCACGGTCGAGCTCTTCATCGTCGACAAGACATTGCGACCGAAGCTCGTCGGCGGTCCGATCAAGCTTCCGTTTCTGCCGACCTTCTTCGGCCTTGTCGGCGGCGTCAAGACGATGGGTTTCCTCGGCCTCTTCATCGGCCCGGTGCTGATGGCGCTGATCGTCGCCATCTGGCGCGAATGGATCCACGAGGCCCGCAACGCCGATACTAGCGAGAGCGGGCCGCAGATCGTCATCGACGAACAGGCCCCACCGTCCAAGCCGGTTCCCCGAGTCGCCGAAGGCTGAAGCGGGTCTGCTGGGTGCTATCCCAGCCGCTTTTCCATGAACAGGCTGAGCGGGTCCGGCAGATAGGCGCCAAAGGCCTCGATCTCCCGATATCCGTATTTGCGATAAAGAGCGATCGCCTCGGGCTGATAGATGCCGGTTTCGAGCCGGATCGCCATCAGCCGCTTTTCCCTTGCGACCGCCTCCAGCGCGTTCATCAAGCCGCTGGCGACCCTCAGTCCCCTCGCCTGCGGGTCGACAAACATGCGCTTGATCTCTGCCGTACCGTCGCCGGCCTCCACCAATGCGCAGCATCCGACGATTGCGCCATGGTTGCGCGCGACGAAGAAACTCACTGACGGTTTTTCCAGGAGAGAAAGGTCCACCAAATGATTGCTCTCGGCCGGATAGAGCGACTGCGCATAGGCATCGGAAAGATCGAGAAGGCGGATGACGCCCTCCTGCCGCGGTGGCTCTTGGGCAATGGTGACGGACATGCTGGCTCCCGATGCTTGCGAGGCGCAATTTTTGCTCGACATGACAAAGAGTTAATGCTCTTGCCTTCATTCGGTTGGAATTGCGCCGTCTAAGGCGATGTCAGGTTCAATAGCCAAGGAAGCAGAATATGCAAGCGGTGCTCATCGCGATGACCATTCTCGGTTGCGACGATTCCGTCACCCAGTGCAGCTATGTCGCGACAGTCGACAAGCGTTGGGAAACCGTTGCCGCCTGCGATGCCGAGGCCGAGCGCCGGCTGAAGGCCTATGCCAATGTCAGCTATCCCTCGGTGATCGCCGTCTGCGAGGCGCCGAAAGCGGTTGCCGCCGCCGAACCGCCGAAGCCGGCGCCGGCCACCATTCCTGCGCCCGAGCCTGTCGAAGAACCCGTGGGAAAGCTCGCCAGCTTCGCTGAAAATATCGCCGGCCAGGTCCGCGCGCATCTTCCCTCGGGCCGGGGCGTCGAGGAGACGCTCTCCAAGCCCGTGCACTTCGTATCCGCCAGTTATTCCTGGGTAGTGACTCGGATCGCCGATTAAAGCATGTCGCGCAAAAGTGTGAGCAGTTTTGCGGCAACGACATGCGTGAAAACCGAGAGCTAAAGCGCAAGGAGCGAATCTGAAAGATCGCGATGCGTTTTAGGCCGCTGCAAGCGCCGCATAGACGCGGGCTGATTGCCGCTGTTCGGCGACATGCAGTTTCTCCACCATATCGAGCAGCTCTCCGACCGCGCCATGTGCGCCGTCGTGATGGCGGAATTTTTCGAGAAGACGACCGCAGACGGTGCCGAGCACGCTGCCCGGCGCCTTCCGGGCCGCCTCGCGCCACAGAAGCGTCGCCTCCACGAAGATCACGCTGATATCCCTCGGCAGGCCCGCGGACTCATAGAGTGCGCGAACCGCATGCATGCGTCCCGTCGCCAGGATCGAGCGCACGCGGCGCTCGCCGCAGCCTGTCAGATCGACGATCGCACCGGCGAAGAAGTCCACCTTGCCACAGCAGAGGGCGTGCATCAGGAAGGACGGCGTCAGACGGCCGTTGAGGCGCAAATGCTCGACGAGGTCGGGTATCTCCCGGGGAGCGATATCGCCGGCGATCGATACGATCGCCGCTTCCGTCGCCTCGCGGCTGATCCGCTGCAGCCGCTGCAGCCCGATCGCCGCTTGAACAAGCGGCAGACCGACCAGCGCATTGCTGACATGCTGGGTCAGCAGCTGGCGGGCATCGGCCGGAAGATCGCTGCGTTCGAGAAGCAGATTGCGGATATCGCAGCAGTCGCCGAGCCGTTCGGCGATGCGCTTCAACGAAAGGCTGGAAATGACAGCCCCCTCGTTCTCGAGCAGGCAGAGCAGATCCTCCTCATCGCCGACTTCCGCAAGGGCGGCTGAAACCGGCCGCGTCACACGCGCCCTCGCGGCGATCAACATCCGGGTTGCGCCATTGCCGCGTGCGGCGAGATCGACGAGATCGGCATCGGTCAGAAGCGGTGAACAGGTGACGGCGTGGCAGGCAATCTCAGGCTGATCGGCGGCGAGCGAAAGGACCAGGCTGCGCGGCGCGTCGGACGACCAGGCGATCGCCTCGGCAAGGGCAAGCCGCACGCGCGGCGACGGATCGTCGAGCAGAAAGGTCATTGCCATCTCGGCCGCCGTCCGCTCCTCCGCGCTCATCTGAGACTGCAGATAGGCTCGACCGAGTGCGTTTGCGGCCCGGGCCCGATCGCCGGTCTTGGCCGTTTCGATCCAACGAAGGAAAGCTTCTACGATCACGCGACGCCCCAGCACTTGAACGCGATTCCCTCGCGTTCCTTTCATTGCTGTGACCGTAGCGGCAAAAGGTTTAAGATTCGTTCACCATGTTTCTTAAGCCCTTGTATGCCTTCGCGTCAGCCCTCGACCTGCGGCCGGAGCATCTCGAAGACATCGCTGCCCTCGCTGTAATCCATGTAGCCCATGCGGGCCACAGGCCGGGCGATCGACATGTCGAGGCGGCCGTCCCTGACAATCGCCTCGTCGATGCGGATGCCGATGACCTCGCCGAAGACGATGACGTTTTCGGACGGCGTACCCGACAGCGTCTTCGGCTCGATGATCTCGGTGACCCTGCATTCGAGCACCGCGAAAGCCTCGCCGACATAGGGGGCGTCGATAAGTTCGGCCTGCTTCGGCGTCAGTCCGGCGAAGCCGAATTCGCTCTCGCCATAGGGCAGCGCGGCCGAGGAAAGGTTCATCTTTTCGGTGAGATCACGGCTGACGAAATTGCAGGTGAAGACGCCGGTCTCGGCAGCGTTGCGCTGGCTATGTTTGCGCCCGGCGGAAGAAAACATCACCAGCTTCGGCCGGTCGGCGACGGCGTTGAAGAAGGAATAGGGCGCGAGATTGATCGAGCCATCACTGCCCTTGCTGCCGATCCAGCCGATCGGACGCGGCGAGACGATCGCCTTGAAGGGATCATGCGCCAGCCCATGGCGGTTGCTGTCGGTCGTGTAGAACATCAATCCTCTCCACCGATCCAGGTGACAGTGTCGGCAAGCTCCGGCCGCGGCCGCTCGATTGCCGGAAATGTCGTCGAACCGATATGGATGAAGCCCGCCACTTTTTCATCGGAACCAACGCCGAGCAGCGGATAGGAGCGCTCATCATAGGCGAACCACTCCGTCAGCCAGTTGGCCACGTAGCCATGGGCATTGGCTGACAGGATGACGTTGAGGCAGAGGGCGCCGGCCGACATCAGCTGCTCCCATTCCGGGATCTTGATGTGCGGCCCCGCCCTGCTGACGACGGCGACGACCACAGGCGCGCGGGTGAAGCGGGTGCGTTCGACCTGGATCATCTCTTCGGAAAGGTCGGGTTTCGTCTCGAGCGCCAGCGTCAGTAGCGCCTCGCCGAGCCGGACTCGCTCCTGTCCGCGATAGACGATGAAGCGCCAGGGCGCGATCTTGCCGTGATCGGGAACACGCGAGGCAAGGCGCAGGATTGCCTCGATCTCGGCCTTTTCGGGGCCTGGTTCGCACATCTGAAAAGCGGGGATGGAGCGGCGCACGGCGAGGTAGTCGATCAGCTTGATATCGGATTTCATGCGGGAGAAACTTTCATTTTTATGCTGCTGCGAAGCGTGGGTCTTGAATTTGCCATCGCGTTGGTCTTGAAGTGGCCTTTGCGATTTCAGAAGTCAATCGGTTCACGAAACAGATGTTTGGCATTTCGCCTTTTGCACGCCTCGGCCTCGTCATCGCCCTGATGGTAGTGACGCCCCTCGGCGCCGGCGCGCAGGACGCTTTCAAGGACTTCAAGCAGATCGAATCGACGCCGAAGATGCCGAAGCTCAACGCTTTCATCGCGCCCGGCACCGCCCCCGAAGCCGCCAAGCTGCGCGACGTCGCGATGGAAGCCAAGCTGACGGCCGACGGCACGCCTGTCGAGGATGGTCTGTCCTGGTACGTCTTCAGCCCGATCGCCGGAACCGACGGCAAGCTGCCGCTGATCGCCAGCGCCAAGGGCGGACCCGCCGCCTTCCAGCTCGCTCCCGGCGATTATTTCGTCAATGTCTCCTTCGGCCGCGCCGGCGTCACCAAGAAGCTGACGGTGCCGGCCGACGGCGAGGTCGACAAGCAGGTGATGGTGCTTGATGCGGGCGGGCTGCTGCTCAATGCCGTCTCCGGCACCGATGCCCGCATCCGCCCCGATCAGTTGAGCTTCTCGATCTATTCCTCGGAAGTCCGCGACGACGGCGAGCGCGGCCTCGTCGTGGCCGACGTCTCCCCGAACACGGTGGTGCGCCTCAATGCCGGCACCTATCACATCGTTTCCGAATATGGCAGCGTCAATGCCGTCATCCGCGCCGACATCCAGGTCGAGGCCGGCAAATTGACCGAGGCGACGATCCAGCATCGCGCCGCCCAGATCACCTTCAAGCTGGTCTCCGAAGCCGGCGGCGAGGCGATCGCCGATACGGCCTGGTCGATCCTGACGGCAGCCGGCGACAGCGTCGGCGAGAGCGTCAGCGCCTTTCCAACCATGGTGCTTGCCGAAGGCGAATATTCCGCCGTCGCCCGCAACAAGGACAAGATCTACCAGCGGGATTTCAAAGTGGTCGCCGGCAGGAACACTGATGTCGAAGTTCTGATGAAGGACCAGCAGCCGCAGCAGCCGGAGAGTGCGGCGCGCACGGTGCAGCAGGTGCCGGCCGGCACGCCGCCGCCGCCGGGTGTCCAGCCGACTCCGGAAGCGCCGCTGCCCTCCTATGAACAGCTCGTGCCGCAGGGCGGTGACGGGGCCAGCCTCGATTGATCTTACCGCAAGCGGTGCCGGCTCATCCGCTTCGAGCGCGGCGCCATCGAAAAGACGGCCTCATGGAGGCGGGCGAGCAGATCTTTGCGGTCGCTACCCTCGCTCAATGACTCCCAGCTCAGCATCTCGCCGACATGGGCCGTGATCGTGCGGCCGGACAGCCGGCGGAACTCGTGGATCAGCAGCGACAGACGTAGCGTCATCGATGTCAGGCTCGCCAGGTGGAACAGCCGGCCATTCTGGCCCTCGAAATAGACCGGCAGCACATTTGCCCGCGCCGCCTGGACGAGTTTTGCCGGAAACAGCTTCCACGGCAGGTCCTCGGCGCGGCCGAAACCCCTTCTCGCAGTGGCAACGCCGCCAGCCGGAAAGACGATGATGGTCGTGCCGTCCTTGAGCAGCCGCACCGCCTCGTTCCGGCTCTTCATATTCATCGCCAGGGCCTCCCGAGTCTCTTCAAAGGAGATCGGCAACGAATAGGACGCCATCTCAGGCACCTTCAACAGGTCGTTATGAATGAGTATCTTGAAGGGACGACCGAGCTGTTCGGCAAGCGCCAGGACAGCAATGCCGTCGCCGATGCCGAAAGGGTGGTTGGCGATGATGACGATCGGTTCAGTGGGAACGGGTTCGAGCGGCCAGTGGCCCTTGACGTCGATCGCGACGTCGATGAGATCGAGCGTCCTGGCGAAGACGCGATCGCTTTTGCCGATGATGTCGCGGCGCCAGATCTCGTAGAGGCCGACATAATGATCGCGGCCCGAAAGCCCTTCGATCGAACGGATCAGCCACCGCTTCAGCCGCGGGTCTGCGTCGCTGGCATAAGATAGTTCTTTGAAGCGCACGCCGGCCCCGGGATAATCCGCTCCCCGTTTGCGACGACAATATTGCGGTTTCATATCAGATTTCCGACAGCGCCAGATGGCGCTGCCGGATAAGGGCGTTTCAGGCCGCCTTGGCTTTTTTTGCTTCGGCCTTGCGGCGGATATCAGGCGGTGTCGCCTCGAGCGTCAGGCTCTCGACCGCGGCGTCGAGCTCCATCGAAACCTGGTCCTGGCTGCCGAGGCGGCGGATGTTGACCGTGCGCTCCTCGGCCTCCTTCCTGCCGCAGACGATGATGACAGGAACCTTGGTGACCGAATGCTCGCGGATCTTGTAGTTGATCTTCTCGTTGCGGAAGTCGGTTTCGACGTTGAGACCGGCCTCGCGCAGCGCCTCGGCCACTTCAAGCCCGTAGGCATCGGCCTCCGAGGTGATCGTCGCGACCACCACCTGCAGCGGCGATACCCAGAGCGGCATATGGCCGGCGAAGTTCTCGATCAGGATACCCAGGAAGCGTTCCATCGAGCCGCAGATGGCGCGGTGGATCATCACCGGCTGCGTCTTTTCGGAATTGCTGTCGATGTAAAAGGCGCCGAAGCGTTCCGGCAGGTTGAAGTCGACCTGCGTCGTACCGCACTGCCATTCGCGGCCGATCGCATCCTTCAGCGTATATTCGAACTTCGGACCGTAGAAGGCGCCCTCGCCCGGCAAGATACCGGTCTTGATGCGGCCCTCGGACTGCGCCTCGATCTTCTTCAAGACGTCGGTCATCACGGCTTCGGCGCGATCCCAGAGCGCATCGGAACCGACGCGCTTTTCCGGCCGGGTCGAAAGCTTGACGACGATTTCCTTGAAACCGAAGTCCTCGTAGACCGACAGGATCAGATCGTTGATCTTCAGGCATTCGGCGGCCATCTGCTCGTCGGTGCAGAAGATATGCGCGTCGTCCTGCGTAAAGCCGCGCACGCGCATCAGCCCATGCAGCGCGCCCGAGGGCTCGTAACGATGCACCAGGCCGAATTCGGCAAGCCGGATCGGCAGCTCGCGATAGGATTTCAGGCCATGCTTGAAGATCTGCACGTGCCCCGGGCAGTTCATCGGCTTCAGCGCGAAGACGCGGTTGTCGGCTTCCTTGTCTTCGGGATGCGTCATCGCATGCGCTGATTTCACGGCGAACATGTTTTCCTGATACCAGCCCCAGTGGCCCGAGGTTTCCCAGAGCGACGTGTCGAGCACCTGCGGCGCGTTGACTTCCTGGTAGTCGGCCGCGAGCCGGCGCCGCATGTAGGCGACGAGCGTCTGGAAGATGCGCCAGCCCTTGCCGTGCCAAAAGACGACGCCCGGACCTTCCTCCTGGAAATGGAACAGATCCATCTCGCGGCCGAGCTTGCGATGATCGCGCTTCTCGGCTTCGGCCAGCATATGCAGGTAGTTGTCGAGATCGGCCTGGTCAGCCCATGCCGTGCCGTAGATGCGCGACAGCATGGCGTTGTTGCTGTCGCCGCGCCAATAGGCGCCGGCGACCTTCATCAGCTTGAAGGCGGTGCCGACCTGGCCGGTGGAGGCCATGTGCGGGCCGCGGCAAAGGTCGAACCAGTCGCCCTGATGATAGATCTTCAGATCCTGCCCTTCCGGGATCGCATCGACGAGCTCGACCTTGTACTGTTCGCCCTTGGCGGCAAAAACCTCCTTGGCCTTGTCGCGCGACCAGATCTGCTTCGTGAAGGGCGCGTTGCGGGCTATGATCTCCTTCATCTTCTTTTCGATCTTCGGCAGATCGTCGGGCGTAAACGGCTCGTTCTTGGCGAAGTCGTAATAGAAGCCGTTTTCGATGACCGGGCCGATCGTCACCTGGGTGCCGGGCCAGAGTTCCTGCACGGCCTCGGCCATCACGTGCGCGGCGTCATGCCGGATAAGTTCCAGCGCGCGCGCGTCCTTGCGAGTGATGATTTCGATCTTGCCATCCGTGACGGCGTCGGAAAGGTCACGCACGGCGCCGTCGATTGCTATGGCGACGGCGCTCTTGGCGAGCGACTTGGAAATGGATTCGGCGACATCCTTGCCGGTTGCGTCAGCCGGGAAGCTGCGCACCGAACCATCGGGAAATGTCAGGGAAACGGATTGGGACATTGAAATTCTCCTTGTCCAGTCCCGCCAACGAATGCGGGTGGTTGCAACGACAGCGCCTCCGTCCTCGGATGCGCTGCCGCCTGATACTCAGATTTCCCTCGGGAGTAAAGAAGGAGCGGGCCTACATGATCATTTGCGCGAGGCCGCAGACCGTGTTCCAGTTCCGCATCGTGCCGATGCCTATCCGCTTGGTCGTCAGTGCCGACAGCAGCTTGGATTGGCTCGGCTTGCCGGCGAAATCGATCCAGAGGTCGCCGCCGACGATGGCGATGCGCTGGCCTTCCGTCATCAGCGGCTTCAAAGCCTCGACCTTCTTCGGGTCGACCGGCAGGCGCATCACCCGGACGATCACCTGGTCGCCGCTGCCATCTCTGAACGGATTGGTGCTGCAAAGCGCCATCCAGGTGCAGTCGCTGCGCACGATGATATCGACATGTTTGCCGAACTTCTCTTCGAAGCCCTCTTCCAGCGCGACCTCGAGTTCATGCGGGCGCATTTCGTCGGCCTCGAAAACGAGATTGCCGGTCGAAACCAGCGTGCGCGGCTCGCGATAGCCAAGCTCTTTGGCAAGCGCGCGCAGGTCTTCCATGATCACCCGGCGGTCCGGCGTCAGGACGATGCTGTGCAGGAGGGCAATGAAGGTGCTCATGGCCGCCAGGAATCCTCTTATCCCAGGTGAGAAACCACGGTCATCGAATGGTGACCGCGCCTCGCCCGTCGTCGCTGCCGGCTCTCCGCCACGCACGCATATTCGCCTGGTATCGCCATGGCATTCACCCTCTTTTGCGTCCGAGGGAGAGATACCGCCAAGGGGCCCACCAGCGGAAGCCGTCGCCGAGCGCCTCGGGCACCGGGTCGAGGCCGCTGGTGCCGCCCGGGCCGCAGCGGCTGACGCGAAACAGCGTCATCCAGCCGCCGGCCCATAATCCGTGCCGGGCGATCGACTCATAGCCGTATTCGGAGCAGGTCGGGATATGGCGGCAGGAATTGCCGACAAAGCCGGAAAGCGTCAACTGATAGAGGCGGATCAGCCCCATGCCGAGCAGGCGGTCGGGGGTTTTGCGGAACGGGCCGGTATAATTGCGGGAATAGCGCGCAGGCCTTTCGCGCGGCTGGCTCGATCCGGCCGCTCCGCCACCGCCCTCATCGTCAGCCTGCCGGACGCAGAACTCGCACATCTCGCTACGCCTCGATCACTTCCGCCCGTTTCGCCTCGATCTGCCCGATCGCATCGACGACCGCATCGAAGGTCAGCATCGTCGAAGCATGTCGTGCCTTGTAGTCCCGCACGGGCAGCAGGTAGCGCATGTCTTCGAACCGTCCGGTAGGCCCAGTCCCATCCGCCTTCAACATGGCGAGCATGTCGAGACGCGCCTGCCGCAATTCGCCCGATGTGGCGCCGACGACATGACGGGCCATGATCGAGGACGATGCCTGGCCGAGTGCGCAGGCCTTCACGTCATGCGAAAAAGCGGTCACGACTTCGCCGTCCATCTTCAGCCATATCCGTACCTTGGAACCGCATAGCTTGGAGTGTGCCTGGGCGGTCGCATCGGCGTCCGCCAGCGTGCCGGTCAACGGAATATTGCCGGCGAATTCGAGGATTTTGCTGTTGTAGATGTCATCCATGCTGGGTTTCCGCTCCAAAATCGCTGCGGATCGGCCTTAATGGCGCTGTTATTGTTATTGAAACAAAAAACACACCGTGTCGCCTGAGGATACTTACATACCATGGCCGTCTTCCTATATGTATGTCGTTCGAAGGCCATGAAAATGCAATGGCCTTGTGTAAGTTTGATTGGGAAACCGTGCCGGACGGGCATTGAATTGCCCCGAACGCCCCGGAGCCTGCCAAAGGTGCATGAATTCCCGCATGGGACTGACCAGTGGCAATTCCGACAGATGGGTCCGCGCTGCGGACCAGGAGACCATTGATCATGGACGCCATCGTAAAGAACTTTCCGCAGCCGAACCGCGACTCGGACCGCCCCTCCCAGCAGGAGGCTGAGGAAGCCGTGCGCGTTCTGCTGCGCTGGGCCGGTGACGATCCGACGCGCGAAGGCCTCATCGAGACGCCCGCCCGCGTCGCCAAGGCCTATCGCGAGCTTTTTGCCGGTTACGACATGGCGCCGGAGGACGTGCTCGGCCGGACCTTCGAAGAGGTCGCAGGCTACGACGACATGGTCCTCGTCAAAGACATTCCCTTCTACTCGCATTGCGAACATCACATGGTCCCGATCATCGGCAAGGCCCATGTCGCCTATATGCCGGATGGACGCGTGCTCGGCCTGTCGAAGATTGCCCGTGTCGTCGAGATTTATGGCCGCCGCCTGCAGACGCAGGAAACGATGACGGCCCAGATTGCCCGCGCCATCGACGATACGCTGCAGCCGCGCGGTGTTGCCGTGATGATTGAGGCCGAACATATGTGCATGGCGATGCGCGGCGTTCAGAAGCAGGGTTCGACCACGTTGACGACCACGTTTACGGGAACCTTCAAGACGGAACCGGCCGATCAGGCCCGTTTCATGAGCATGGTGCGGGGCCGCTGATACCGGCTCCCGCAGGAGGGCCGCGATGAGTCATCTGATCTTCAATCAACCATCCGAGGACAAATCGGCCTTGGAAGACGCCGGCGATTTCACGCCGCGTTTCGACGACCGCGGCCTGATCACCGCGATCGTGACCGACGCCGGCGACGGCGAACTGCTGATGGTGGCGCACATGAACGCCCAGGCGCTGGCGCTGACCATCCAGACGGGAACGGCCCATTATTTCAGCCGCTCGCGCGGTAAGATCTGGAAGAAGGGCGAGACCTCGGGCAACCTTCAGACGGTGAAGGAAATTCGCACCGATTGCGATCAGGACGCCATCTGGCTGAAGGTCGAGGTCGCCGGCCATGACGCCACCTGTCACACCGGCCGCCGTTCCTGCTTCTATCGCACGGTCACGCTTCGCCAGGGAAAACCGATGCTCGATATCGTCGACGACGAGCGTCATTTCGATCCGCACGACATCTACGGAAAATAGGTCGAACGTCCCGGCATTTGCCCCTTATTGTGCCAGAAACCGCTTCTATATACCATTTGGCAATTGATCGGGCACACTATCGCACCACACGTGTTCTGCTGGGAGGGGAGAGCGCAATGCTGAACTGGAGTCTGCATCGTCAAAGCGCTGAAGGCGAAGGTTCCGGTTCCGGCATGTCGACGATCCTCGAGACGATCCCCGCCCCTGCGCCTGCCAAGAAAATCAAGATCGCGCTCGCGCTTGGCGGCGGCGCGGCCCGCGGCTGGGCCCATATCGGCGTATTGCGCGCCCTTGACGAAGCCGCGGTCGAAATCGGCATGATTGCCGGCACGTCGATCGGCGCCCTGGTCGGCGGCTGCTATCTTGCCGGCAAACTCGACGAACTCGAAACCTTCGCCCGCTCGCTGACCATGCGCCGGATCGCAAGCCTGCTCGATCTGACCATCGGCGGCAGCGGCCTGTTCGGCGGTATGCGGCTGACCAAGCGCATGCAGGAGCATCTCGAGGGCCTGAATGTCGAGGATCTGGACCGGCCTTTCGTCGCGGTCGCAGCCGAGGTCAATACCGGCCATGAGGTCTGGATCGCCAACGGTTCGCTGATCACGGCGCTGCGCGCTTCCTATGCCCTGCCCGGCATCTTCGAGCCGGTGCGCAGCAATCACCGCACGCTGGTCGACGGCGCGCTGGTCAATCCGGTTCCCGTCTCGGTCTGCCGCGCCTATGAGCAGCCGCTAGTGGTCGCGGTCAATCTCAATTACGATCTCTACGGCCGCTCGGCCGTCGTCCGGCACAATGCCAGCCTCTCGCCGCAGGAAGTGCAGAAACAGGAAGAGGCGCCCTATGCCCGCCTCGGCATGACCGGCGTCATGGTGCAGGCCTTCAACATCATCCAGGACAGGATTGCCCGCGCCCGCCTTGCCGGCGACCCGCCCGACATCTCGCTGCAACCGCGCCTCAGCTATATCGGCCTTTCAGAATTCCACCGGGCCGGCGAGGCGATCGAGCGCGGCTACGAGGAAGCCAGAGCCAGGCTTCCCGAGATCAAGCGCATGCAGGAAGTCTACGCCAGCACGCCATAAGGCGTCGCCCCCTGTGACAGGCGCTGCCGGGACGACGGGATCACGTGAACCACCAGGCGAAGCTCAGCCGGCAATATAGGCTTTGATATCCTCGGCTTCGCGCTCGACTTCGGCGATCCGCGATTTCACCACGTCGCCGATCGAGATGATGCCGGCAAGCCTGCCGTTGCTTTCCACCGGAACGTGGCGGAAGCGGCGGCTGGTCATCAGTTCCATCAGTTCGTTGACGGTCGTCTCCTCATGGCAGCGATAGACCTTCGCGGTCATGACCTGGGTGAGCGACTGGTCGAGACCCTCCTTGCCGTGTTTGGCGATCGCATGCACGAGATCGCGCTCGGTGAACATGCCCGAAATTCGATTCTCCATGCCGACGACGACGATCGCGCCGATCTTCTTCTTGCTGAGGATGACGGCTGCCTCCGCGACGGTGGTGTTCGGCCCGGCGGTAACGACGTCCCTGCCCTTCAGGTCGAGGATTGCTTTGACTGAACTGGTCATTCGAACCTCCTATGTCGAAACTGCAACGCTTGTCACAGCTATCCGCGGCGGTTTTTCCCCCAATCACGGATCGTTCGATGGTGCACTGCCCCGCTCAGGATTGCAACACATCCTTCTCCGCTTCGGCTGGTTCCTCAGTCGGCGGCGGTGCCCGGTCGAACAGCGAAAACAGAAAGAAGCCGAAGACGAAGCCGCCGATATGCGCGTCCCAGGCAATCTCCTGATCGCTATCGCCGACGAGCGGGATGCCGACCGCGATCAGGGCGTTGCCGACCAGCCAGAGCAGCGTGAAGATGACGACGGTCCGGCTCTTCAGCGCCTCGACGATGGAAAGCCGCGCATTGAGATGCGCCGCCAGCATCGGACGTCGCTCAGCGGGAAAGGCGAATCGGCAGGCGGCTCCCATCAGCCCGGAAATGACGCCGGAGGCGCCGATCAGCAGCGACACGTCTCCCCAGTTGAGAACCGCGTGCAGAGCGGCGGAAGCGGCGGCGGAAAACAGCCAGAAGAACACGAATCGCAGCGTCCCGATGCGACGCACGACCGGCGCGCCGAAGGCCATCAGCCAGAAGGCGTTGAAGACGATATGCTGGACGCTGCCGTGCAACAGCGAATAGGTGACCGGCGTCCAAAACAGCTCGAAACCCTGCTGCGACAGCGGAATCACGTAGCGTGCGGGAACGAAGCCAAAGGTGAAGAGCAGCCAGCTGGCAGCATCGTCGGACAGCACGAGCGCCTGCGCCGCATAGATGGCGATCAGCAGGCAAAGGCTGAAGAACAGCGCCGGTGGAAGGTTGAAGACCGGTACGCGCGGGGGCCGTGCCGGCGGCTCGAGCTCGGAAGATTCGGGCGCCTTCTGCGGCTCGCCCGTCTGCTCATTCATCTGTGTTCGCCTCGTTGAGGCCCCAGCCATACAGGAGCGTTGGTCAAAAAAAAGCCGCCCGAAGGTCGGACGGCGTACCGGGAACCCTGAGGAAAGATCTCGGCCCGGGCAGGTTGTGCAGAACTTCGAAAGTCGAAGTGATGGCGCGACAGTGTCACGACAGGCGTCACGCCTCAACCGAAACCCTTTCTTAACCTTAACGGCCGGGATTTGGCATGAAATCCGCAAGGTAGAAGCTGTACGGGCAATGAGTGCCCGCAAATGCTCCGGAATGGGACAGGTTGGTGTGAAATGCGTGTGCAAACGACCATCGAAATTTTTGACTATTGGAACCGTATCCGCGGCGCAGCCGATGCGCCGCTGAAATCCCAGGTCGAACCGTCCGCCGTACCCCATCTACTGCAAAGTCTCTTCATCCTCGAGGCGCGCGGGGACGGAGACATCGTTTTCCGGCTCGCCGGCACCCGCATCTGCGATCTCTTTGGGCGGGATCTGCGCGGCGAACGTTTCTCATCGCTCTGGGCGCATGGCCAGCACGCGGATATCGAACGCACCGCGATGGGTGTCATGGACCACGCCATGCCGGCCCTGTTCAATGCCACCGGCTACAGCACCGTCGGGCACCAGGCCTCCTTCGAAATCATCATGATGCCGCTGCGCTCGTCGCACGGCTCTTGCGACCGGGTGCTCGGCGCGATCGCGCCAGTGGCGGCCGCAAGCTGGCTGGAGATCGTGCCGCTCGAATTGCTGGCGCTCGACCGCAGCCGTCTGCTGCCCGAAAAGTTCAGCAAGGTCGCGCCGGCCGAACTGCGTCCGATCAACGAGATCGTCGCGAGAAAAAGCATCGGTTTCGGCCAGGCCATGCGCCGCGTGGTGTCGCAGCTGCTGAGTGTCGAGGCGCGCTGAGCGTCTCGTTTCAGGACAGCGGCCATACTCGTTTTTGGCTATGTCGGCGGGCGCCGAGACAACCTTCTGTTAATGGATTGGAGGTAAAGATTGGCCTCTGAGATTTTCATGAAGAAGCCTTTTGATGCACTCGTTCCAGCCAGCACAGACGCAACGACCTGCGCCGCGCCCTGAACAAGGCGTTTTCCAGCGCGTGCCGATCAATATGCAGGGCCGGCTGATGCTTGCAAACTACGAGGAGTTTGAATGCATGGTGATCGACATGTCGCCCGGCGATATGTACGTCACCTGCTCCGGCCGGCCGCGCGCCAACGAACGCGTCGTCGCCTATATCGACCATCTCGGGCGCGTCGAAGGTTATGTCCAGACGCTCGACGGCCGCGGCTTCACCATGTCGATCAATGCCACCGAGCGCAAACGCGAGAAGCTCGCCGCTCAGCTCACCTGGCTTGCCAACAAGCACGAGCTCGGCCTGCCGGAGGACCGCCGCCACGACCGTCTGACGCCGCGCGACGTCAAGACCGAACTGACGCTCGATGACGGCACCCGGTATGCCTGCCGCATCATGGACCTTTCGCTCTCCGGAGCGGCCGTCGACGTCGAGATGCGTCCCTCCATCGGAACGGCTGTGCGTCTCGGCAATATGCGCGGCCGCGTCGTGCGCCATTTCGTCGAAGGCGTGGCGATCGAATTCCTGTCGATCCAGTCCCGCGAGACGCTGCGGGAATTCCTCTGACAGCTGCTGCCAGCGCCGGCGCTCACCCAGTCAGGTCGCGTCGAGAACACCTGGATTTGACCGCAACAAATCTGCAAGCGGCGACAAATCCGGCTCGGGAAAGCAAGCGCAAAATCCTGTCGCAAGTTGTTCCCACCAGTAGATGCCTAAGCTTATGAGTGGAATAACCTGCGACACCGATCAGCCGGGAGCAGGTCGCGCATAATTCGGCAGCGATTTTACGCCCGACAGCACCGCCCTTCCCTTCGTTATTGAGAACGACGTACTCTTGAGGAACGCCGCACAGCTTGCCGGCATTCCAGGCATCCTGTCGCAGGGACGGTTCGACATCGAGGCACCACTTGTCACCGCCTGGGAACTGGCGCGCGCTTGGCCCGAAAGTGAACTCAGGATTCTCCCGTACGTTGCCCATTCCACCGCTAATCCTGATTTGAGCGCAGCAATCGTCGCTGCCACCGACCAGTTTCGCAATTTCCCTCAAAAATAATTTTTCCTTTTGAGTCGCGGAGCGCGGCAGTTTTCCGGTCATCGGCCGGACAATTCCCGTCATTCCGGGCCCTTTGTCCGAAGACCGCATGCCGCCGCAAGGACGGCTTCCCCGCAGCGGTTTACCCGGCTCAGGGGAAACCCTTAATGGCCGGACGACGGCACAGCCTTTTCGAGCGCGAAAGCCTTGCCGCGCAAATTACAATTTTAATCGACTTCGAGACAAATGCGCCTCGAATTTTATGCGCATTCGAGTTTGTTTTTAGCCAAGTTTTATCGGCATTTGATTCAACTAAGCCTCTAATTCTATTACGTAATTTTGCGCGAGATAAAAACGTCTGTGTCATTGTCGCCTCAACTTAGGGGAGACGGCAATGACGACTGCGAATATCCTGAAAGGCGGCCTTTTGGCCGGTGCGATCATGATGGCAATGGCGGGTTCGGGACAGGCAAGCCCAGCAAGCATGGCACTGGCAGGCAATGCCAGCCCGCCCATCGGACACTATGAGTTCTGCAAGGCCAATCCAACGGAATGCGCCTATGCCGGCGGCGACGCCGGACCGGCGATTCTCACCGAGGAGCGCTGGAAGGAAATTCTCAAGGTCAACTACACTGTCAATTCGTCGGTCCAGCCGGAAACGGATGAACAGATCTACGGCGTCGAAGAGCGCTGGGCCTATCCGACCAGCGTCGGTGACTGCGAGGACTATGTCCTGCTGAAGCGCAAGATGCTGATCGAGGACGGCTTTTCGCCATCCGACACGCTGATTACGGTCGTGCTGCAGCCGAACGGCGAAGGCCATGCCGTGCTGACGGTCCGCACCGACCACGGCGACTTCATTCTCGACAACATGCGCAACAAGGTGCTGCTGTGGTCGGACACTGAATACACCTATCTCAAGCGCCAGTCCGCCAATGATCCGGGCCGCTGGTCGAAGCTTCAGGACGGCCGCACCGTCGCGGTCGGTAGCGTCAAGTAGCAGCATAACCCGCCGGCCAAGCCGGCGCTGGTTTCGGCCCGGTCAGTCCCCGCATCCCGTCCCGACCGGTGCCCAAGAGCCGTTCCCGCTGTCCCGGGAACGGCTCTCCCTCTTTGATACAAGGGCCATTCCGATACAGCGGCAACCCGAAAACTTAGCGAATTATTAACCCTGCCGGTCTGATCATATTGGTGAGATTCATCATCGGCACCGGCGGCTCATGTTCTTCCTGCGGCGGACCGAAACGCAAAGAACCGCCATGAGCCATGCCGCGCAAAGCGCTCCCGACGAGCAGCCGCTTCTTTCCATGGGGTTTCTCCTCCGCACGACGGCGGTGATCGCCGTCCTAGCAGTCCTGACCGTCGCCATCAGCATCGGCGGCCGTTGGTTCGGCCGGCACATCTCCCTTGCCGGCAACACCGACAGCACAACTGAAATCACGCTGACCATCGGCCGCGACACCGTGAAACTGCCCGAAAATGCCATCCGCTTCCCGAGCCAGCGGCATGAAGGTGCGGCCGAGCGCGTCGATCTCTACCTCGCCTGGCCTGACATGCGGGGTTACGGCAAGGACAACCATCTTCGATTCGACGATGTCGCCCGATCCTCCGGCCTGATCTTCCTGCAGATCGCCCAGAGCACCATGTCGCGCGACATGTCCGGCCGGCTGGAGCCGATCTATTCACATCTGATCGAAGGACCGGCCGAGGCTTTTCGCGACGGATTGACGCTGCACCGTCTTCGCGCCGACGCCGGCTATGGCGACGAAGTGCTGCTGACGGCACTCGTCAAGGGCGGACCGGACTACGTCGTGCGCTGCATATTGCCGTCAACCCCGGACAAGGCGGCAAGCGGTGATTGCCAGCGAGATATCGAGGTCGGCAAGGATCTCAGCGTCCTCTACCGCTTCTCCAGCAGCCATCTCGACGATTGGGAACATATTGATGCCGCGATCCGCACCTTTGTAGAGGCGCGTCTTATGAACCGTTCTGCGACAGGTCCCTAAAATGCTTCCGGAAGGCGAGTGAAACGATTCATCATAAACGGATTGGTAACGCTGAATCGGTAATTTCAAAAGACGAGCTGTGCGGCGGGGGGTGTGCGGTTCCTGCCCGATATCTGAAATGCAAGCGAAGAGTGGAATAGTGTCAAGGTCAGTCTCCTCCGTATCATCATTCCGGTCCGGCAGCTTTTTCGCAAAGCTCCTGGCGATCCTTTCGGTGGCTCTCACGGTCGTCCTGGTTGATTCAGTCAATGCGGAAGCGAAGACGGCCAATCCGAAATATGCAGGCATCGTCGTCGACGCCAAGACCGGCAACGTTCTCTACAGCGAGAATGCCGATCGGCTGCAATACCCGGCCTCGCTAACCAAGATGATGACACTCTACATGGTCTTCGAAGCGCTGGAGCAAGGGCGCATCCGTCTCGACACGCCGGTTCCCTTCTCCGCTCATGCCGCTGCCCAGGCACCCACCAAACTTGGCGTGCGCGCCGGCGGCACGATTACCGTGGAACAGGGCATCCTCGGTCTCGTCACTCTGTCGGCGAATGATGCCTCAACCGCCCTCGGCGAACTGCTGGCAGGCAGCGAGGACCGCTTTGCCCAGTTGATGACAGCCAAGGCGCATGCTCTCGGCATGACCCGCACCACCTATCGCAACGCCAACGGCCTTCCGAACACGGCGCAGATGACGACGGCGCGCGACCAGGCCCGCCTCGGCATCGCTCTCCGTCAGCATTTCCCGCAATATTACGGCTATTTTTCCACCCGCGCCTTCAAGTTCGGCAGCCGCACGATCCGCAGTCATAACCGGCTGGTCGGCTCAGTGCGCGGTGTCGACGGAATCAAAACCGGCTACACGCGGGCCGCCGGCTTCAATCTTGTGAGTTCTGTCCAAGTTGACGGCAAGTCGATCGTCAGCGTGGTGCTTGGCGGTACTTCCGGAGCGGCTCGCGACGCCCAGATGCGCAATCTGATCGCCACTTACCTGCCCAAGGCGTCGAGCCGCGGCGGAGAACTCGGCGCTGGTGGCTCAAGCAGCCCCTGCCCCGGCGATTATCGAAACGCCCGCTCCGGTTCAGCCGCAGAAGGCTCGGCAGCAGCTCGCCCAGCAGCCAGTCGCCCAGCAACAGGTCGCCCAGCAGCAGGTCGCAAAGACGATCACCGCAGCGCAGCCGCCGATTTCCGCCGCTGCTGCCGATCTCAGCCTGCCGCACAAGGGGCCGCTGCCGGACGCCCGCTATCAAGTGGCCGCGACCGAAGTCGCCTATACCGAAACATCCGCGACGAAGTCCGACAACCCGCTGGTCGCCCAGGCCATGCCGGCACCGACCAAGGTCAAGACCACGAGCTTCAAGCCGCAGGCTCCGGCCGCAGCACCTGCCGAACCGGACAGCGCCGCCGTCGATCAGGTCACGACTGCTTCGACCAGCGCCGCCCCGGCAAGCGTCGCGCCGGCGGGCTGGGTCGTACAGGTCGGCGTCTCGCCCAGCCGGCAGATGGCCATGGACCTCCTGGAGGGCGCCAAGAGCAAGGGCGGCAAGGCGCTGGCCTCGGCAAAGCCCTTCGCCGTTGCCTATGGTACGGGCAACGACCAGGTCTACCGCGCCCGCTTCGGCGGCTTCGACGATCAGCGCGATGCGGTCAACGCCTGCAAGGCCTTGAAGAAGGCCGGCATCAAGTGCTGGGCGGCTGCACAATGAGCTATTCGATGCTGCCTGCAACATGGCCGGCGGCATTGGTAACGGCCGAAATCGGTGTTTGCGTTTCCGGCCACCATTCTTGAACTCGATCAGTACTGCGTACGGGGAAAACAATGGCGATCAATGAAAATGTTCCGGGAATGCCAGGCGACCGCCGCATCGGGGCCAAGGGGCGCTCAGCCCTGCATCCGCTGCACGAAGCGGCGCTGCGGCTCGCGGAGATGGGCCTGCCGCGGCCGAGAGCGAAATCTGCCAAGACCCGCGATCTCATCAACCTGCTGCTTTGCCACGGCGCTCGCGCCTGGCGCTATTCCCAGCCTGAAGCCCGGATCCATCTGCATGTGACCTCGCCCGACGGCAGCGCCCCGGTGCAATTGCGCCTGCGCTGAGCTGCCGTTGCTGTCGGGAACCGTTGTATTCGGCGACAGAGGTTAATGCATCTCGTCCGGAAGTGTGCAGCGGTTCCGGGACAACGAAATGCATAAAAACAAAGAGCTAAGGCGCGTTGCGTGGATCATATTTGATGCGACGCGCTTTAGAGCAGGCCGAGCTCGGTAAGCTCGCGTCGCAGGTCTGCCGGCATTTCGGCGATGCCGGCGCCCAGGTTGGTCAGATCGGCCGGCACGTCATCCGGCGCATAGTAGCGCCAGCCCTGGAATGGCCGCTTCGGCTGTACCGCGGTTTCGATGACTTCGGGACCGAGCATCAGGCGGCAGCGCGAAATCCCTTCGTCGTCGGTGAAGGTCTCGATGTCGAGCAGCCGCTGTCTCGCCTGTACTTGCCCCTTGATCACCCAGTAGAGCGAGCCGCCGTCGAGCAGCTCCTCCATGCGTTTGGGCACCATGCGGGTCGTATGCACGGAATGCGGCTCGAGCCCGGCGGCAATGGCGCGCAGCGAGCGCTCCGCCACCCATTCGCGCAGATCGTCGATCGAGTCGGCGCCGACACAGAGTTTGATGAGATGCAATGCCATGCCGCCGTTGAAATCCTTTTGGCGGCGAGCGTCAAGCGCCTACGGCATGCCGCACGAAACTGTGCAGCGGTTTTGCGCCTGCCAGAAAATGTCGAACCTTGCTAACGCGGTCGCAAACTCAGCATTCGACGACATTGACGGCGAGGCCGCCGGTCGAAGTTTCCTTGTATTTCTCGCTCATGTCGTGGCCGGTCTGGCGCATCGTCTCGATGCAGGCGTCCAGAGGCACGAAGTGCTGGCCGTCGCCCTTGACGGCGAGCGATGCCGCCGTGACGGCCTTGACCGCCCCGAGCGCATTGCGCTCGATGCAGGGAACCTGGACAAGGCCCGCAACCGGATCGCAGGTCATGCCGAGATGATGTTCGAGCGCAATCTCGGCGGCGTTCTCGATCTGCTCCGGCGTGCCGCCCATCACGGCCGCAAGGCCGGCAGCCGCCATCGCCGCGGCCGAACCCACCTCGCCCTGACAGCCGACCTCGGCGCCCGAGATCGAGGCGTTATGCTTGATGATGCCGCCGATGGCGGCGGCCGTCAGCAGATAATCGCGAATACCGTTCTGGTCCCAGTCCTCGTGGAAATGCTCGTAATAGCGGATCGTCGCCGGAATGACGCCGGCCGCCCCGTTGGTCGGCGCGGTGACGACGCGGCCGCCGGCTGCATTTTCCTCGTTGACGGCCATCGCATAGACGCTGAGCCAATCGTTGGCGAGCAGCGGATTGACGCGATTGCTGCGCCACTCCTCCTGCAGCTTGTCGTGAATCCTGCGGGCGCGGCGCTTGACGTTGAGGCCGCCCGGCATGACGCCTTCGACCTTGAGGCCGCGCTCGATGCAGGAGCGCATTGCCTCCCAAATTCTGTCGAGCCCCTGATCAAGCTCCTCTCGACTGCGCTGGCTCTCCTCGTTCGCCCGCTTCATCTGCGCAATCGAAAGCCCCGAGCGCTCGGCCATGTCGAGCATCTGCCTGGCGGTCGCGAAAGGATAGGGCACGCGCGCGCCGCCTACGGCGTTCTTCTTCGCCCGCATCTGTTCCAGTTCGGTGTCGGTGACGACGAAGCCGCCGCCGACCGAATAATAGATGCGTTTCAGGAGCAGCCGGCCGTCGCGGTCAAAAGCGGAAAAGATCATGCCGTTGGCATGGCCCGGCAGCGGCTGCTTCTTGTCGAAAACCAGGTCGGTCTTCGGCTGGAATTGGTAGGCCGGATGGCCCGCCGGCGCGATGCGGCCGGTGCGTTCGACCGTATCGATGATGCCGTCCATCTTGTCGGGATCGACGCTGTCGGGCGCTTCGCCCATCAGCCCGAGGATGACGGCCCTGCCCGTCCCATGGCCGATGCCGGTATGGGCGAGCGAACCATGCAGGCTGACCTTGATCGCGGCGACCTGCGCGCCCGATGACGGGCGTGGCCATTCATTCGACAGGATCAGATCGAGAAACCGGTTGGCAGCCGACATCGGACCCATCGTGTGCGAACTCGACGGCCCGACACCGATCTTGAACACGTCGAATACCGAGAGAAACATGGATGCGCCTTCTGAACACTGGAATGCAAATTTAGACGCCGCCGGTTTCTGATCCAAGCGGCAAACCGACATCGCATAGAGTCGGTGCGACATTCCGACTGCACACTGGGATGACACAGACAAAACCCGCGCAACGCAGCGATGCGGCAACCGATTGTTACGAACATCGTCGCCTCACTGCAAGAGACGATCATCGTGGCACGAAGATGTCGCTTGAAGACCAACGCTCGGCAGAAGCGGCGCGGTTTTCGGCCAGCCCGGATCAGAGAGCCTTCTGCGACCGCTTTGCAAACGCGCAGTTTCGGCGCGGCCCCTCATTGCCGTCAATGTTGAAAATGCCGGCTTAAAGCGTCAGTCCAGTAAGGTCCAGTCTGCTTGTACCTTGCGATTGTGCTCACCAAGTCTGGGCGACTTGCGGTGCGAGGAGAGCGCCTGCCCTGAGAAAATGATGGGTGTACGGATGCCCGCTATCCCTTCACTTTCCACGGCCATCTTTCGATGCGCGACTTGCGGGTCGGCAAACACGTCTTCGACGGTATTGATGGGGCCGGCGGGAATGCCCACGCGCGCCAAGTCGGCTAGCAGATCCGTCCGCTTGAAAAGCTTCGTCTGTGCTTCCATGACCGATGTCAGCTCCTCTCGATGGCGAACTCTTTCCGCATTCGACTTGAAACGGACGTCGTCTGCCACAGCGGATAGCCGTAGGATATCGCATAGCCGTGCAAACTGAGCGTCGTTCCCGCAGGCGATAATGATATTGCCGTCAGACACCGGGAATACTTGGTATGGCGCGATGTTGGGATGCGCATTGCCAAGTCTCGTCGGCGCCTTTCCCGAAGCCAGGAAGTTCATTGCCTGGTTGGCCAGCACACCCACCGCACTGTCCAGAAGTGCCATATCTATGAACTGTCCCTCACCTGTCGTATTTCTGAGGATCAGAGCGGCTTGGATAGCGATGACTGAATAGAGTCCCGTGAAGATATCGGCGAACGCGACGCCGATTTTCTGTGGCTCCCGATCAGGTTCACCGGTCAGATCCATGATGCCCGCCATGCCCTGGACGATAAAATCGTATCCTGCACGCCCGGCATAGGGACCGGTTTGGCCAAAGCCGGTAATCGAGCAATAGATCAGTCTTGGGTTGATCGCCTTCAGGCTCTCGTAATCAAGACCGAACTTCTTCAATCCGCCTACCTTGAAGTTCTCGATGACGACGTCCGCGTTCGCGACCAGTGCGCGAAGCTTGTCGATGTCCTCCACAGCGTTGAAATCCGCCGTGATGCTCAGTTTTCCGCGATTGCAGCTGTGGAAGTAGGCTGCAGCGACATCATCGCCATCCCTGATGAAAGGAGGCCCCCAGCGACGCGTATCGTCGCCCTCCGGGCTTTCCACCTTGATGACGGTCGCACCCAGGTCGGCAAGTGTTTGTCCGGCCCACGGACCAGCCAGGATTCGCGCCAGTTCCAAGACCCGAACGCCTTCAAGCGGAGACTGCATCGATAACTCCCTGATCATTCACAAGTTGGCGGATCATCGTTTCGCTACATATTCGGATAGACCGGCCCCTCGCCGCCCTGCGGCGGCACCCAGTTGATGTTCTGGTTGGGGTCCTTGATGTCGCAGGTCTTGCAGTGCACGCAGTTCTGGGCGTTGATGACGAAGGTCTTGTCGCCATCCTTCTCCACCCATTCATAGACGCCGGCCGGACAGTAACGGGTCGACGGGCCGGCATAGATGCCGAGCTCGGAGCTCTTCTGCAGCGCCATGTCCTTGACCTGCAGGTGCACCGGCTGGTCTTCCTCGTGATTGGTGTTCGACAGGAACACCGAGGACAGACGGTCGAAGGTCAGCACCCCATCCGGCTTCGGATAGGCGATCGGCTTGTGCTGCGAGGCCGGCTCCAGCGACTGCGCATCGGTCTTGCCGTGTTTCAGCGTGCCGAAGAAGGAAAAGCCGAACAGCGTATTGGTCCACATGTCGAGGCCGCCGAGTGCCACGCCGAGGGCGGTGCCGAACTTCGACCACAGCGGCTTGACGTTGCGGACCCGCTTGAGATCGCGGCCGATGTCGCCCTGGCGCCAGTCGTTCTCGATCTCGACCACTTCGTCATGGCTGCGGCCTGATACAATCGCCGCCGCCAGCTTCTCGGCCGCCAGCATACCCGACAGCACCGCATTGTGGCTGCCCTTGATGCGGGGAACGTTGACGAGACCGGCCGAACAGCCGATCAGCGCCCCGCCGGGAAAGGACAGCTTCGGCACCGACTGGTAGCCGCCCTCGGTGATGGCGCGCGCCCCATAGGACAGCCGCTTGCCGCCCTCGAAAGTGCCGCGGATCGCCGGATGCGTCTTGAAGCGCTGGAATTCCTCGAACGGGTAGAGATAGGGGTTCTTGTAATTGAGGTGGACGACGAAGCCGACCGCCACCAGATTGTCCTCGAGGTGATAGAGGAAGGAGCCGCCGCCGGTCTTCATGCCGAGCGGCCAGCCGAAGGAGTGCTGCACCAGGCCCTGTTTGTGGTGCTCCGGCTTGACCTGCCAGAGCTCCTTGATGCCGATGCCGAATTTCTGCGGCTCGCGGTCCTTCTGCAGGTCGAACTTGGCGATCAGCTGCTTGGCGAGCGAACCGCGCACGCCCTCGCCGATCAGCGTGTATTTGCCGCGCAGCTCCATGCCGCGGGTATAGTTCGGCCCGGGCTCGCCGTTCTTCTCGATGCCCATATCGCCGGTGGCAACGCCGATCACCGCACCCTTGTCGTCGTAGAGCACCTCGGTTGCGGCAAAGCCCGGATAGATCTCGACGCCGAGCTCTTCGGCCTTGCCCGCCAGCCAGCGACAGACAAGCCCAAGCGAGACGATATAATTGCCGTGATTGTTCATCAGCGGCGGCATCATGACATTCGGCAGGCGGATCGAGCCGGCCGGGCCGAGCAGCAGGAAATGGTCGTCTGTCACCTCAGTTTTGAAGGGATGATCGGCCTCGTCGCGCCAGCCGGGCAGCAGCCGGTCGATGCCGATGGGATCGACGACGGCGCCCGAGAGGATATGGGCGCCGACCTCGGCCCCCTTCTCCAGCACGACGACCGACAATTCCGGATTGACCTGCTTGAGCCGGATCGCCGCCGCAAGCCCGGCAGGGCCTGCTCCGACGATCACGACGTCGAATTCCATGCTCTCTCGACTATCGTCTGCGTGTTCTTCGGTCATGATCAATGCCTGACAAATCTCGATATTGGAAAGGATGGGATCAGCGCGTTGGCCGAGCCGGAACGTACCTGTAGTCGTAGAACCCGCGTTGCGCCTTACGGCCGAGCCATCCGGCTTCGACATATTTGACCAGCAGCGGGCACGGGCGGTACTTGCTGTCAGCCAGCCCCTCATGAAGGACCTGCATGATGGAAAGGCATGTGTCCAAACCGATGAAGTCGGCCAATTCGAGCGGCCCCATCGGATGATTGGCGCCGAGCTTCATGCCAGTGTCTATGGCTTCCACGTTTCCGACACCCTCATACAGGGTGTAGATCGCTTCGTTGATCATGGGGATGAGAACGCGGTTTACGATGAAAGCCGGAAAATCCTCGGAGACAGTGACGGTCTTGCCGATGGATTCGGCAAAAGCCTTGGCTGTGGCGAAGGTCTCTTGATCCGTTCCGATGCCGCGAACCAGCTCGACCAGCTTCATAACCGGTACGGGATTCATGAAGTGTATCCCTATAAAACGATTGGGTCTGTCGGTTGACGCCGCGAGCCGCGTTATGGAGAGCGACGATGTGTTCGTCGCCAGGATCGCGTCGGGCTTGAGGACGGTGCATACCTCGGTAAAGACCTTCCTCTTGATGCCTTCATTCTCGCTTACAGCCTCGACGACCAAGTCGGCGCTCGCCAAATCCGGAAGGGAAAAAGCTCCCTTTATGCGTAAGATCGCCTGCTCAGCCGCCTCGCCCGGCATTTTGCCGGTTTCGCCCTGACGTCTGAAATATCCCGCACTCGAATTCGATGCTCGCACGGAACTCGACTTTTATCGAGATCGTAGACCAAAGCCGCATAGCCATGTTTCGCCAAAACTTCCGCGATCCCGGTCCCCATCTGGCCGGCGCCAATGACGGCGACGGTAGAAATCTTATTCGCTTTAGGCATGCGGCCTCTCGGTGATGCGTAGGTTGAAGGACGATCTGCGCCGAACAGGCGATGGAAAATTAGAAGAACGCCTGGAGGCCCGTCTGCGCACGCCCAAGGATCAGGGCATGGACGTCGTGGGTGCCCTCGTATGTGTTCACCGTCTCCAAGTTCTGCGCGTGGCGCATGACATGATATTCGATCTGAATGCCGTTACCGCCGTGCATATCCCGGGCTTGCCGCGCTATGTCGAGCGCCTTTCCGCAGTTGTTGCGCTTGACGATCGAGACCATTTCCGGAGCCATCCTGTGCTCATCCATCAGGCGGCCGACGCGAAGCGAGCCCTGCAGTCCGAGCGTGATCTCGGTCATCATGTCGGCGAGCTTCTTTTGATAAAGCTGCATCCCTGCAAGCGGTTTGCCGAACTGCTTGCGGTCCAGACCGTATTGACGAGCGCGGAACCAGCAGTCCTCGGCCGCGCCCATGACGCCCCAGGAGATGCCGTAACGGGCACGGTTGAGACAGCCGAAGGGTCCCTTGAGACCGGAAACGCCGGGCAAAAGCGCATCCTCGGTCACTTCAACACTGTCCATCACGATTTCACCTGTAATCGAGGCACGCAGCGAGAGCTTGCCGCCGATCTTCGGGGCCGAAAGACCCTTCATACCCTTTTCGAGAACGAAGCCGCGTATTTCGTTATTGTGGGCCTCCGACTTTGCCCAGACGACGAAGACATCGGCGATCGGCGAGTTCGAGATCCATATCTTCGAGCCGCGCAATCGGTAGCCGCCGGCGATTTTCTCGGCGCGGGTCTTCATGCCGCCCGGATCGGAGCCGGCGTCGGGCTCTGTCAGGCCGAAGCAGCCGATCAGATCACCCGAGACGAGGCCTGGCAGATATTTCTTCTTCTGCTCGTCGGAGCCGTAAGCGAAGATCGGGTAAATGACCAGCGAGGACTGCACGCTCATCATCGAGCGATATCCGGAGTCGATACGCTCGACCTCGCGAGCAATCAGTCCATAGGCAACGTAGGATGCGTTCGCGGCCCCGTACTCCTCCGGCAGCGTGACACCGAGAAGGCCGGTCTGCCCCATCAACTTGAACAGCTCCGGGTCGGTCGCTTCTTCGAGATAGGCTGCCTCAACGCGCGGCAGGAGTTCGGATTCTGCGAAAGCCGCGGCGGATTCGCGGATCATCCGCTCATCTTCGGTCAGCTGGTCATCGAGCAAAAAGGGGTCATTCCAAGAAAAGGCCAAGATCGTCATCCTCCCGTTGAGGTTTCTCGCAGTTCGATTTGAGGGAATTAGAACCGCTTTTCCGCAACTGGGAAAGCGAGGTTTACTCATCGGCCTATGAGCTATAGTAATAGCTTATGGCAAACCTCTCGCGAAGACTCCTTCCCTCGACTTCAGCTCTCGCGGCTTTCGATTCCGTCGCGCGGCTGAGCACTTTTTCTGCCGCGGCCGAGGAGCTTTCCCTAACGCAAGGAGCCATCAGCCGACAGATCGCCGCGCTGGAGGAACAACTGGGCGTTTTGCTGTTCGAACGCAGCAGCCGTGGCGTCATCCTCACGGAGGCCGGTACAGACTATGCGCGGGCTATTGCCAGCGCTCTGGCGGAAATCCGCTCCGCCTCACTGCAGGCCATGACCAAACAGCATAACGATCAACTCAATCTTGCCATCTTGCCAACATTTGGCACCCGCTGGCTGATGCCGCGTATTCCGCGGTTTGTCGCCAGACATCCTGAGATCACATTGAACTTCGCAACGCGCATCGGGGTGTTCGATTTCGACCGGGACGACATCGACATGGCTATTCATATCGGCCAGCCTGATTGGCCCGGTGCGGAAAGCACATTTCTGATGGAGGAGATGGTAGCACCGGTGGCGTCCCCGTCTTTTCTCCGTTCACATCCCATCTTGAAGGCTGAAGATCTGCTTCGCCTTCCGCTGCTGCAGATGGCATCCCGTCCGGGAGCCTGGAGCCACTTCTTCGAGAGCCTCCAAGTCAACGGCACTCCATCGCAGGCCATGCGGTTCGAACAGTTCAGCAACGTCGCCCAAGCCTGCATCGCCGGGCTGGGGCTCGCGTTGATGCCGCTTTTCCTCATCGACTCCGAGCTTGCGAATGGCCAGCTTGTTCAAGCCTTTCCGCATCAGGTCAAAAGCCCCAGCGCCTACTATGCGGTGGCGCCGCTCAGCAGGAAGGATTTCCGTCCTGTCGCGGCGTTTCGCGGATGGCTTCTGGAAGAAGTCGCGCATTACCAGAAAGGCATTGCCGGTTGATGCAGCCATGCGGTCGCAATAGCAGCCTGTAATACGCGCCCATTCGACCGTTCACTCATGCCCGATTGCACGCGTTCTTAACTCTTCAGCCAAATCCTGCCAGCCTATGCTAACGTTAGCACAAGGAATAGGCATTTGCATCTTCAATTGAGGAAAGCAGGCATGCAGGGAAGACGCCTGACGGCCAGAGCCTTGGTCAAAGACGTTCGGCTTCTCGGCCGACTGTTGTGTGAGGCTATTGAGGCCAGCGACGGCAAAGAGGTCCGCGAGATTGTGGAACAGGTCCGCAGTCTGTCGGTGACAGGCCGCAGAAAGACCAGCCCGCGTTTGAACGACAATCTTGCTCCCTTCTGCGCCGGCATGCCTCCGCGCACTCTGAAGCGCGTGGTCCGCGCGTTCAGCCAGTTCTCTCAGCTCGTGAACATCGCAGAAGACGCTCATCACGCCAGAGCGCAGCGCCTCAGCATCGTCGATGGCGAACCTGCCATGCCGGGGACGATTGCCAGATCGCTTTCCGTTCTGGCTGCCGCCGGAATAGAGGCGAAAGATGTCCGCAACCTGCTTTCTGAAGCTGTGGTCTCGCCTGTATTTACAGCGCACCCGACCGAGGTTCGGCGCAAGAGCGTTATCGACATCGAGCAGGAGCTTGCACGATGCTTGAGCCGGCTCGACCAGGCCGGCCTGACTGCGCAGGAAGTGGATCGATATCAGGAAGATTTGGAAAGAGCGACGACCACGCTTTGGCAAACGAACAGCTTGCGAGGACGGAAATTGCAGGTCGTGAATGAAATCCTCAACGGCCTATCCTACTATGACAGCACGATTTTCCATGTTATCCCGGAAGTTTATGAGGATCTCGAAAATCAACTTCGAGGCTCACCCTGGAGGTTTGGCCAGGACGCGCTGCCGCCATTCCTGCGCATGGGTTCCTGGATCGGCGGCGACCGGGATGGCAACCCTTATGTCAATGGCGAGACACTGAAGGAGGCGCTCCGGCTGCAGAGCGAGAGGGTTTTTTCTTTCTATCTCGGCGAGCTGCACAGCCTTGGCGCCGAACTTTCCTTGGATGATCGGTATGTAAAGGTTTCGCGGGACCTTCAGCGCCTCGCCACTGACTCTCCCGATAGATCGGAGCAGCGCCGGCACGAGCCATATCGCCTTGCGATCTCAGGCATCTACGCTCGCCTGGCCGCCACGGCCCGCAAATTCGGCAGCACGGAATTGGTTCGTGAGCCTGTAGCCGCCGCCCCCTCCTACAGGAGCCCCGCCGAATTCGCCGAAGACCTGGCGACGATCAGCAAATCCCTGATAACCAATGGCGCAGAAAAGATCGCCGCTGGAAAACTGCGCAGCCTCCAACGCGCCATAGAAGTCTTCGGCTTTCACCTTGTCAGCCTCGATTTGAGACAGAATTCGGAGGTTCACGAGCGGGTCGTTCATGAGCTTTTCGAGAAGGTCCGCCCCGGCACAGGCTACGAGGCGCTCGCCGAGAACGACAAGATCCGCTTGCTCACCGAGGAACTTCGGTCGTCCCAGCTGCTGGTTACACCGCTTAAGACCTATTCGGCCGAGACGATGTCGGAGCTTTCCGTTCTGCGTGAAGCCGCCGAAGCCCATAAGCGCTATGGCCGCGCCAGCATCCCGAATTACATCATCTCGAAGGCCGGAAGCCTTTCCGACCTTCTGGAGGTCATGGTTCTGTTCCGGGAGGTGGGACTGTTCCTGCCCGAAGAACCCGAAGCAGCCTCCGTCAACATCATACCGCTTTTCGAGACGATCTCGGACCTTCGAAGGTCGCATGAGGTGATGCGGACAGTTTTGGCCATCGAAGCCTATCGGGCGTATCTGGGCGCACTTGGCGGCAAACAGGAGATCATGCTCGGCTATTCCGACAGCAACAAGGATGGCGGTTATCTGACTTCGGGATGGGAGCTCTATAAGGCAGAGATGGCCTTCATTCAGCTTTTCGAACGTGAAGGGATCCGCCTCAGCCTGTTTCACGGCCGCGGCGGTTCCGTCGGCCGCGGCGGCGGCCCAAGCTATGAGGCCATCACCGCCCTGCCCCCCGGCGCCGTTGCCGGCTCGATCCGGCTGACCGAGCAAGGCGAAGTCATTGCAGCGAAATATTCCAATCCAGCTCTTGGTCGCCGAAATCTCGAACTGCTGATCGCCGCGACGCTGGAAGCGTCTTTGCTGCCTTCCGACGCACAAGAACCGGATCCCGAATATCTCGGCGCCATGGAGGAGCTGTCCGACCTGGCTTTTGGTGTCTATCGCTCGTTGGTCTACGAAACCGAGGGATTTGAAAAGTTCTTCTGGGAAGCCACGATCATCGGCGAAATCGCAAAACTGAATATTGGCAGCCGCCCGGCCTCACGCAGCTCGTCTCATCGCATCGAAGATCTCCGTGCGATACCCTGGGTGTTCGGCTGGTCGCAGAGCCGTATCATGCTGCCGGGCTGGTTTGGATTTGGCTCGGCCGTCAGACAATGGCTGGCCGGACAACCGGACGGGTTGCGGATCCTTCAAAGGATGCATCGGGACTGGCCCTTCTTCCAGACGTTGATCGCGAACATGGAGATGGTGCTGGCCAAAACCAATATGGCGATCGCGGCGCGGTACGTGAACCTCGCCCCTGACACATCCGCCCACGAGAAAATCTTCGCGCGCATAAAAGACGAGTGGGAAGCGACGACGGCCGCATTATTCGCCATAACGGAGCAGGCCTCGCTCCTGGAGAATAATCCGGCGCTGAAGCAATCGATCCATCATCGCTTTCCATGCCTCGATCCTCTTAACCACATGCAGATCGATCTTCTTCGCCGCCATCATGCAGGAGAAAGAGATCAGGAGACGGAAGAGGCGCTGCATCTGACAATCAATGGAATCGCCGCCGGGCTGCGAAACAGTGGATAGCTCGCCGCAGAAGCAGGCGGCGCAAGCTTATTTTTCTTGACCTTGGTGAAATTATTGCGCTAACGTTTGCACAAACTGGGAGGAAATCATGACACGGACCGTGCTGTTGACGGACTACGCCTGGCCGGATGACAAGGTCGAGCGCGAGGTGATCGAGAGGGCTGGATTTGTCCTCATCAGCGGCCCTGCCGAGCCGTTGCCCTCTGCCGAGATCGACGCTTTGGCTGCAGAGCATCGGCCGCACGCGATCCTGACCTGCTGGGCCCAGGTCAGCGAGAGGGCGATCGCTGCATCTCCCAATCTCAAGATCGTCGCTCGCCTCGGTGTAGGCCTGGACAATATTGCAGTCGATGCTGCGACCGAGCGAGGAATTTGGGTCACCAACGTTCCCGACTATTGCGTCGCAGAAGTGTCCGACCACGCAATCGGTTTTGCAATTGCCTGGGCCCGCGGCCTGATCCACTTTGATCGCGAAGTTCGCGAAGGCCGCTGGGACCCCGCTTCGGCAAATCTCCGCAGGCTTTCGGAGCTGACCTGCGGCATCATCGGCTTCGGTCGCATCGGCCGTGCGACGGCAGCAAAGATGCAGGCGCTGGGATGCCGCGTGGTGGCGCACGATCCCCATGCCTCCAATGTCCCCGCCGATGTGGAGCTTGCCGACTTCGATACGCTTCTGGCCAAGAGCGATATCGTCATTGTCCATGCGCCGCTGTCGCCGGCGACGCGTCATCTGATCAACAAAGACGCCATCGCGAAGATGCGTCGCGGAAGTCTGCTTATCAACGTCAGCCGGGGCGGCGTCGTGGATACTGCTGCCGTGATCGAGGGCTTGGCCTCCGGCATTCTGAGCGGCGTCGGTCTGGATGTGCTTGAGGATGAACCCCGGGTACCTCAGCAGTTGCTCGCTCATGCCGGGGCGATGATTACGCCGCATGTCGCCTTCTCCTCGGATGCTTCGCTGATCGAACTGCGTCGCCGGGCAGCGGAGGAAGTCGTCAGGGTTCTTTCCGGAGAGATGCCCGAACAACCCCGCAACAGCCCCCGCCGCTAATGCCGCAAGGACACTGGTTTTATGTCTGTAGACGAGACGACGATTTTCGACGATTTCCTGCTGAAGAGCGGCCTGAAGAGCGCTTCCGAGGAAGCGATCTACAAGCCCCTGACGGGTGGTGTTTCTTCAGATATCTACCGCGTGGAGCTTCCCGGCCGGCTCATCTGCGTGAAACGCGCCCTTGCCAAGCTTAAAGTATCTGCTGATTGGCAAGCGCCGGTGTCGAGAAATCTGTACGAATGGAACTGGATTTCCTTCGTGGCGGAACATTTCCCTTCTGCCGTTCCGAAGCCTCTCGCGCACGACGCGCCGTCTGGTGTTTTCGCAATGGAGTTTCTTCCGAGCGACGACTACCCGCTCTGGAAGACCAACCTGCTTCACGGGAGCGTCGACCGAAAGGCGGCAGAGGTCATTGGCCAGCGGATTGGACAGATCCATTCCGTCAGTGCCCGCACACCGGGGTTGCCGGAAAAATTTGACTCCGGATCGAACTTTTATGCTCTTCGGCTAGAGCCTTACCTGGTGGCCGCTGCCGCCAAACATCCTTTCGTCAGCGATCGTCTCGCCGAGCTGGTTGAGCGCACTGCCGGAACAAAGCTGGCGCTGGTCCACGGCGATGTCAGCCCGAAGAACATCCTGTTGGGCAGAAACGGTCCTGTCTTCCTGGATGCCGAATGCGCCTGGTTCGGCGATCCGGCTTTCGACCTGGCCTTCTGCCTGAACCATCTGTTGCTGAAGAAGATCGTTGCCGGAAAGGCGGCATCCGAGCTTGCATCGTCATTCGCGGCCTTGACGGCAGCCTACATGGATCAGGTCGACTGGGAGGATCGGGACGCTCTCGAGGCCCGGGCCGCAAGCCTGCTGCCCGCACTCTTCCTCGCTCGGGTCGACGGCAAATCGCCCGTCGAATACATAACCGACGAATATCAGCGCGAAGCGGTCCGCAAAGCCGCCATCCCGCTGATCGCATCGCCTCCGCAAAAGCTCGCTGACGTGGCGCAGGCCTGGTTTCCGTAAGGAACCCAGGCTTTTCCGGAGCCATACGCTTTTCACGTCAGATGAAAAAGAAAACGCCACCGCGCTGTGTTCGCGATGGCGGATGAAGTCTTGCTCTGCTGCGGCTCAGAACCTGGCGACCCAGCTTTCGAACGCAACCAGGAAGCTCTCGATGAACTTCTGGGTTCCTTCATTGAGGAATACCCCATGGTCGCCCACCAATTTGTCTGCCGTGCTGAGGTAAACCTCAGGCTGGGGCATGGTCGGCACGTTGATGTTGGTCAGGATAACCCGGAGCTGGAGTGCTGCGGCAGCGCCGCCAATCAGACCGGGAGAAGCCCCGGTCACCGCACCGGGCTTATGATCCCATACGCTTTTCCCGAACGGTCGAGAGCCGACTTCGATCGCATTCTTCAATGCCGCGGGTACGGATCTATTGTATTCCGGTGTCACGAAGATTGCGCCATCGCAAGCCTTGATGCGCTCGCGGAAGGACGTCCATTCCGCCGGCGGCGTCTCGGTTTCCAGGTCCTGGTTATAGAGCGGAAGATCGCCGATCGGCACGATTTCCAGGTTCAGCCCGTCAGGCGCTACTTTCTGCATTGCACGGGCAAGCTTCAGGTTGATAGAAGCCTGACGAAGGCTTCCGACCAGGACCGCGATATCTTTCTTGGACATGTTCTCTCTTCTCGCGTGAGGGCGGCGCCGGCCGCAGCCGGCGCCGGTGATTGTTATTGGTAGGCGGCAGGAACCGGAGGAATGACCACGTAGTTGCTGAAGCCGCCATCGCGTTCGCCGATCCCGGAAATGGCTTCATTCACCCGCTCGAGCGGATAGATCTTGTGCTCGAGATAGGAGAGGTCGAGCGCGCCGGTGCGGACCATGTCGGCCATTTCTTGCCCCTGGGCAGCGCTGAACCAGTTGGAGCCGATGAGCTGAACTTGCTCGTCCATCAACCACTTCACGTCGACCGGAACATCTTCCGCCACGCCGCCAACGACAACCACACGGCCGCCTCGACGAACGCCGCGCATGGAGTCGACCACGGTCGCAGCGGGAGCTCTCGCGCCCAGCGCGCTGATAACAAAATCCACTCCCTCGCCACCGGTTTGGGCCTTTGCCCATTCTCCCGTCGAGCCCTCGCCGAGCATGATCGTGTCGATGCGGTCGGGAGCGATGGCCTTGATGCGGTCCATCAGCTCCTTGTTTCTGCCGGTGCCCAGAATTTTGGAGAGGCCCATCGCAAGAGCGAGCTTGGTGGCCGCGACGCCGAGCGTGCCGGTAATCCCGTCGATGAGGCAGACCTGGCCGGGTCCGGCCTGTGCATTCTTCAGGGCGCCGTAGGATGTGCCGAGATAGCCGAAGCGGCCGGCCTGTTCGAAGCTGAGATTGTCCGGCAGGCATACGAGTGAATATTCCGGGGCGGTCATGTATTGGCTGAAGCCGCCGTAGGGATAAAGATCGAAGATTCGTTGACCATCACGGCTGGTGCTGAAGTAGCCATTCAAGGTGTAGTAGCGGCACTGACTGCGGTTGCCTGACCGGCACGCCTTGCAGGAACCACAGGATCTGAGAGGGCTGACATAGACACGATCGCCAATTTTGACATTGGTGACCGCCTCGCCTACTTCGGCGACGACCCCGGCCGGATCCAGGCCGAACACTGCCGGAAACTTCGGCAGCGGCTGGTGGGGAAACCAGGTTGGCCAGTTATTGATGACGTTGGCCATGTTGGGCACGATACCGCAAGCCCTGACCTGCACCAGGACGTCGTTGGGCCGGGGCGCGGGAACCGGAATCTCATCCAGCGACATCGGCTGATGCAGAGCATGCAGCCGAGCAGCGATCATAGTTTTAACCATTAACTCCTCCATGGGACATCGGTCGGACCGTGCCCGACCGAATGCATTTTTTGTTTCAGACAGGTGCGCTGCAGTGCCGAGCGGCATTCGTCAGGGGACCAGGAACTCCTTTCCAGCCGGTCGGAAGTCCGCCGGCCAGACCGTCACCCAGTCCTTCCCTTGAACCTGCTTGAGCTTTGTCGATGGCTTCCCGGCATTGAACTTGCCGTCGAAAGTCCTTGGCCCGACGACCGTCTCGACCGCATTCGAGCGCAACCATGCAGCCATCGCGGCGTCGTCCAGCTTCCCTGCCCCTTCGGCTGCTGCCGCAAGGATTTGCCACGCAGCATATTCGACGGCGGCCTGATACTCGGTGCGCGGATAGGGGAAGCCTGCCGCCTTCGCCTTGCTGCCATAAGCGCTTACGAACTCCTGGGCGCCGTGATACTTGACGAACGGTTCGTGCTCCTCGAACCAGGTCAGCGAGGTCAAGCCATTCGCTTTGGGGTGGGCTGCGGTCGGGCCGGGTGCCGGGAACAGGTAGAACTGATTCCTTGGTTGGTAATCGATCCGGCTCATTGCATCGAGAAGCTGCACTGCCTCCATGCCGATCGCACCGGACCACAGCAGATCCGGATCAGCCGCTTTGATGCGGTTTGCGATTGCGCCGAAGTCCTTCGTGCCGAATTCATATTCGAGGTCCAGCACGCTTTTGATGCCACGCTTGTCAGCGACCTGCTGACCGCCCTTGGCGATCGTCAGAGCCGACGGGAATTTGCTGGTGACGAAGGCGATCGTCTTGGGAGGGGTCGGCAGGCTGGCATAGGCATCGAGAACGACTTCGGTGTCGGTCAATTGCGGCTCCGCCCCGATCGGAAGCGAGGGGAACTGCAGCGGATAGGGTGCGAGGCTTGGGTCGCCAAGGCTGCTCTGAACGAGCATCTTCTTGAACCGAGCGGCAACACCCATTGCTGCGATAATCGAGGACGTGCCGTAAGGCCCCATCAGGAGATCGACCTTGTCGGCGGTCACCAGGCGCTCGTAAAGGGTTCGCGCATTGGCGGGAAGCGATTGGTCGTCAAGAAGGACGAACTCCACCTTCCGTCCGAGAATACCGCCTTTGGCGTTGATCTGTTCGACGAACACCTCTGCCGCGAGTTTATGGATTGCGCCGACGCCCGCAAGCGGACCTGTCAACGGCAGCGTTCCGCCAACGCGGATCGGTCCCTCCTGGGCGAAAACCCTCGGCATCGAGCTGAAAGCTGCCACGGCGGCCGCAGACCCGAGAAATGCACGTCTATTCAGTTTAATGGATTTCACACTCATCTCATCCTCCCAAGTGCTTCCGGCATGTCATCGCGCTCACGGGCTCGCGGCGCGTCAGTCTCCTGCCGCCGGCGGCAGCTTTCAGCTCTTCGCGAGCCCTTCTGCGTATCGTTCGAGCGTCATCGGGTTCGGCATTTTCTCGGGATGCTCCAGCGGTACTCCCGCAAATTCGCTGGCCTCGAAGAACCATTTCGAGACGGCCGGCATTCCCCAATGGACATTGGTGCTAAGGGATGCCGCGTCCCAGCGAATGGGCTCCAATTCCGCATCTATCGTGGTGTAGTGATTGTTGAAGAACTCCACCCGGTGCCCATCCGGATCGCGCAGATAGACGAAGAGGGACTCCCGAAGGACCATGACGTCCAGGCCCGCGCTCAATGCTGTCTCCATATCCGTAACGGCTGGCAAAATCGCATACGGCGAAGATGTCGCTGCTTTCGGGAACCGTATAGGCAAAATGATGCAGCTTCGGGCCAATGCCGGGCACCAAGGCCAGGTCGAGACAGACACCTTTGCGATACATGAAGTTCGCAATGAGAGTGTCGCCCGCTGCTATATATTCCGAAGTCCGGAAGCCGAGTTCGCCGTAGAACGCGCTGAGACCCAGCGGATCTGCGACCATGATCTGGCAATGGTCCAGGCCTTGGGCTCGGGCGCCACGATGTTCATGCACCGCGAGAAACTTGCGGGGATGGATGCTCATGCTGGAGCAAAGCTCGATGCGAGCGCCCGACGGATCGCTGACAAGCAGGGTCCGCCCTTGGTTTCGAACCTCGACCCATTCCGCCGGAAGGCCCTTCTCCTCGAAGAAGACCTTGGCCTTGTCCAGATCCTCCTCCAGGAACACCCGGTAACCTATCCGCCTGCACGCCGGCTTGTCGCCGGCGGGTGCGAGCACGAGACTGTGGTGGCAGGCCTCGGACAGCCCGCGAAGGTAGGAAACACCATCCGTGAATTCTGTTTCGACGAGGCCGCCGACATTGACATAGAAGTCTCGGCTACATCCCACATCATTGACTTCAAGCACGACGTGACTGAAGCGCGTGATGTTGAAGGGAGGCTTCAAATTAACAGCCGGAAGCATGTTATCCTCGTTTGGTTTTGCTAACGTTAGCATAAAACGACCGGGTATTTTGTCAATGCCTGTTTTGCGCAAGACCCGCATCCGGCCCCATCCAAATCCTAACTTACAGCAGCAACAGCGGCTGGCTTTTCAGCCAGGTCCAGCGCCGACCATCCGGCGAACGAAGCCTCTTTTCCAAGCGCCTCCTCAATCCGGAGAACCTCGTTCCACTTGGCCATTCGCTCGGAGCGGGAGAACGATCCGACCTTGAGCTGCTTGGCATCCCAGCCGACCGACAGATGGGCGATCGTCACATCTTCCGTCTCCCCGGATCGCGCCGAAACGATCGTCCGAAAGCCCGCCTTCTTGGCAACGGAGAGCGCCTCGAAGGTCTCGGTGATGGTGCCGGCCTGGTTCGGCTTGATCAGAACCGCGTTGGCGCTTTTATCCTTGATCGCTTCGCTTACCCGCGCCGCGTTCGTCACAAAGAAGTCGTCGCCGATGATCTGGCATCTGGAGCCGTAGCGGGCGGTGAATTCCTTGAAACCGTCCGCATCGTCCTCGGCGAGCGGATCCTCGATGGAGACGATCGGGTAGGCCTTCAACCAGCCGCCGAGCATGTCGATCATCTTGGCCGTATCGAGCTGCCGCCCCTCCAGTGCCAGCGAGTATCTGCCCTCTCGGCCGAATTCGGAAGCCGCTATGTCAAGCGATATCACGACCTCGCCGCCGGGCCTCAGACCGGCAGCCTCAATCGAACGCACCAGGGCATCGAGTGCTTCTTCATTGCTGGTGAAGGCTGGCCAGTAACCTCCCTCGTCCGCCACGCCCTGAAGTTTGCCGGCGCGCTTCATGATGTCCCCCGCAGCGCGATAGACCTCGGCAGTCCATTCCAAGGCTTCCGAGAAAGTCGAGGCGGCGGGGCACATGATCATGAAATCCTGGACGTCTACCCGGCGCGCCGCGTGCGCGCCGCCACCGAAAATCTGGATCTCCGGCAGTGGCATGGTTATGGCGTTGCCGGAGCCCGCGAGATACCGCCAGATCGGTTGATCGGCCGCAGCCGCCGCGGCGTGAAGCAGCGCCATCGACGTTGCCACCGACGCATTTCCACCCAGCCTGCTCCGGTTCGGGGTGCCATCGAGCGCGATGATGGCGCCGTCCAGCTCGGCTTGATCCTTGGCATCGCGGCCAACCAGTAACTTGGCGATTTCGCCGTTGACGGAGGCAAGGGCTTTGTTGATCCCCAAGCCGGCAAGGGCGCTGCCGCCGTCTCGAAGATCGAGAGCTTCGCCGGTGCCGGTCGATGCACCGGCTGGCGCGATCGCCCGGCCGATCGCGCCGGAGGCCAGCTCGATCTCTACCTCGACAGTGGGCCGGCCACGGGAATCCCAGACGCGACGGCCCTGCACTTTTCGGATTTCGGTGTTGTTCATGTTCAGTTGGTCCACAAGGTCAGATTGAGATTTGGATCATTGAGGCTCACAGGCCGTCATCGTAATCCGTCGTATCGGGGGTCCGTGCGCCAATCAGCACCACGGCGATGGTTGCCGGCCTGTCGCTTTTGTTTCGCCAGGCGTGGCGGGTGCCGTTCTGCACGAAGGCGTCGAACTGGACCAAGCGGGTCTCATTACCATTGTCGAGCTCCATCCAGATCTCGCCGTCGAGAACGATTCCATAGTCGACCGTAGGCGTTTGATGTTTGCCATCCGGCTCGAAGCGTTCGGCCAAGCCGGGGCTGACCGCAAGGTTCTCCGCCATAGCCGCCGGACCATTGAAATCCGGAGACATAAAAACGGAGTCTGGTGGGAACGTTAGCACTAAAAAGCGCGTTTCGCCCGGCTCAGGAACGAAGCTCGTCACCAAAGGAGTTGGATCAGTTCCGTTGAACGGAACGGCTGTGGAAGCCGAAGTCGCCCAAACCATCCGCGACACCAGACCTGGGACGGTCCTGAATATGTCAGTGCGCGGAACGGCGCGGTCCTCAGCAAACCTGGCAATACCCTGACTGCTGTGTTCCGTCACGACGCGGCGAACATGCACGGGAACTCTCCCGCTCGAATTTTCAGATACCAAGATACGCCTCCCTGATGCTTGGATCATTGATGAGAACCTCGGGCGCTCCGGAGGCCGTCACGCGGCCTTGCTCGATCACGTAGGCCTGATGGGCAATTTCAAGCGCCTTGTTCACATTCTGCTCGACGAGCAGCACGGCTACGCCCCGCTCGTTGATCATCTGGATGATTTTGAACATTTCTCCGACGATCAAAGGCGACAGCCCGAGCGACGGTTCATCCATAAGCAGCACGCGCGGCTTGGCCATCAGCCCGCGACCGATGGCAACCATTTGCTGCTGCCCACCCGATAAGGAGCCGGCCAGCGAATCCTGACGCTCTTTCAACACAGGGAAAAGCTGAAACACCTCTGCGAGCGTCGCATCGCGCTCCGCACGAGCCTGGGAGCGGTATGCACCAAGCAACAGGTTGTCCAGGACCGTCATCGCCGTGAAGAGGCGCCGCCCTTCCGGGACCACGGCTATGCCGTAATCGCAGACCCGATAGCTGGGCACTTTGGAAACGTCGTTGCCCTCGATGACGATCGTTCCCTTGTGCGGCCGAAGAATGCCGGCAATGGCATTTACCAGCGTCGTCTTTCCCGCTCCGTTCGGGCCGACGACCGAAACGATCTCGCCCGGCCCTACACTGATAGACAGGTCCCACAGAGCGATCGCGTCTCCGTAGCCGACCTCGATCTTATCGACCTCAAGCAGCATGACTGCCTCCCAGATATACGCTGACCACTGCCGGATCTCGCATCGTTTCGCCTGGATGTCCAAGCGCCAGAACCTTGCCTTGATCCAGCACCGCGACACGGTCCGCCAGTGCGACAACCGCGCGCATGAGGTGTTCGACGAAGATGATCGTCGTACCGCCGGATTTGATCCGCTTGATCATTTCGACCGCATGGTCGACCTCGGCCGGATTCAAGCCGCAAAGCACCTCATCGAGCAGGAGCAGACGTGGTTTTGCGGCCAGCGCCCTGGCGAATTCGACAAATTTTCGGTCATGCAGGTTCAAGGCTTCCGGAAGCACGTCGGCCTTATCGGCCAGGCCGGTGAAGGCGAGCGCCTCCCCGGTGGCTGCATCGACAGCAGCCGCGCCCATGCCGTCGGCGCTGCCGAATTTCGCGCAGAGCCGAACGTTTTCGAGGATCGTCAGATTGTCGAACAGGCGCGGGATCTGATAGGTGCGCGCCACGCCCTGCTGCGCGATCAGATGCGGCGATCGACCGGAAATCTCCTCGCCTTCCAGTGTGATTTTACCCGAGGTCATGGAGTAGTGACCACTGATCATGTTGATCAGGGTGGACTTGCCGGAACCATTTGGCCCAACCAGAGCCAGGATTTCGCCCCGTCGGACCTCCAAAGTCACGCCGGTCAAGGCACGGATGCCGCCAAAGGATTTGGTGACATCCTCGCATTTGAGAAGCACCGGACCGGAACCTGCTTGGGCTGAAGGCGCGAACTGCGTGACGACCTGAGCAAACCCCATCGGTGCGCCAGCTCCGCTGCGCCTGTCGGCAAACCTGCGAACAAGACTGGGAACGATGCCGGACGGCAGCACCAGGATGACGACGATCAGCGCAAGAGCCACACCCGCACGGCCGAATTCCGCATGAGCGCCGCTGACGATGGCGCTTTGCATCACGGTGATGATCACCGCACCGATCGCAGGTCCAGCCCAATGACGGGCTCCGCCAAGAATGCTCATGAGCACGACATAGAGAGGAACGGTCACCGCAAACGTTTCGCCAACGGTGACGTAGCCGACATATACGGCGTGGATCGCCCCCATTGCACCGGCAAGCGCCGACGAGACCGCAAACGAAATCAGCTTATAGCGGAACGTCGGAACGCCTTTCACTTCTGCGACGTCTTCATCGTCGTGAATTGCCAGCAAGCCCTGACCGAATTTGCTGTGAAAGATGAAATAGGATGTCGCCAGCGCAACAAGGGCCGCAATAAACCCGAACATGTAGAGGGAGCCGGACGCCGTTGCGCCGATCATCGGGATTTCGATCCCTGAAAGGAACACGCCTGTGCCCGAATCGAGCGCGGTGTTCGACACAATGGCCGCGACGACAAACGTCACCGACAGCGTCAACAGCGCGAAGAACTCGCCGCGCAGAGCACCCGAGCGAAAGACAACCAGTCCAATCAGAACGGCGACCACGGCCGCAAGCAGGGCCGCGGCAGGTATCGTCGCGACGAAGGGCCACGACAGCTGCGTCGTTAGCGTGGCCGTCGTATAGACCCCGATACCGAAAAATGCAGCGTGACCAAAACTCCAGTAGCCCGTGTAGCCGCTGAGGATACCCCAGCTCGTTGCCAGCACGACCCAGAAGAAGATGATGTACAGATAGGAAAGGTAGTAATCCGCCATTCCCAGGTAAGGCAGCGAGGCGAGGATCGCCACGACAGGCGCTGTAATCAGGAGCTTTTTCATGGTCAAATCACCGGTTTGCGCAGGAGGATGACGATGAGCACGCTGAATGCCACGAGCGGCGCCCAAGCGGGGTTCACGACGGACATGGTGAGGCTCTCGGCCACACCGATCAGCATTCCGGCGCCCAGCGCGCCAATAGGGCTGCCCAATCCTCCAATGATGGCGACAGCAAAGACGACCCCGATCCAAGCCTCGATTTGAGATGGAGCCAGAGTTCCGATCAGGGCGATAAAGACCCCGGCGATCCCCGCCGTCGCCGAGCAGAGGCCGGCCAGAATGTATGACACGCGCGTGGAATTGATTCCGAAAGCCGACGCTACGGGAGCGTCATGGGCGGCGGCGCGCAATGCCTTGCCGAGCATTGTCTTGTTCAACGCGTACCAGGCCGCTCCGGCAAGCACCCCGGCGCAGGCAAACGCAGAAAGCTCCAATACGGGCACGAAGATCGGGCCGAGCCGTATAGTGGTCTGCGCATAGGGCGTTTCATAGCGTAGGAAATCGGCCGACCAGATCCATTGGATCAACGACTCGATCAGGATTGTGACGCCGAAGGTCACCAGCAGAGAGGCGAATTCCTTCACCTTGAAACGCACGAACACGCTGTGCAGCGCAATGCCGAGCGCGAAGAACAGCGGAGCGATCAGAAGAGCGCTCAAATATGCCGGAACGCCATGGACGGTGCCGAGCTGGTAGGTCAAGTAGGCACCAAGGAATGCCAGCGCGAAGTGGCTGAGATTCACAAGCTTCAACAAGCCCCAGCTCAGGCTGAGACCCATCGCCAGCAGGCCATAGATTCCGCCCAATAAGACGCCGCCAACAGCGGATTGCAGGAAAAGAGCGACGGTCATGAGGATCTACGTCCCTCTGCGGACATGATGATCAACGCCGGGAACACCAGAATATCCACGTTATGCCTCCTCCCGTTTGCGCTAACGTTTGCACAAACATTCGTCCCACAGCATGACCCTCATGTCAACGGCTTTAAAGAAGTTAATTGATTGCCATGCGCCTCTGCGCGCGCTGCACACCGGTGCGGTAAGCCCGTTCGAGAAGATTAAGCAGCTGAAAGGTTTTTATTTTACACGGCGATTGGTCGCCGCGCCCGGGCGTCACGGCAAAAATTAAATGATTACTACTTAAACGGTATGAGAGGTTTGACAACTGCGATGTCAGTGCTATCGTTGGCCAAAATAGTCATTCCGAGCCAAGCACAATGGTAACAATTAAAGACATCGCGGCGATCCTTCAAGTTTCCCCCTCGACCGTGGGCCGCGCTCTTGCCGACGATCGCCGCATCAGCGCTGAGATGAAGCGAAAGGTGAATGAAGCCGCAGCGCAAGCGGGGTACGTTGCCAATCGTGCTGCTCGCATGATGCGCGGGGTGCAGAGTAATCTCGTCGGGCTGATCGTTCCAGATATCCGGAACAGCTTTTATTCGACGATTGCCCACGCCCTCTCGCAGTGCCTTCTTTCGGCAAATTATCAGCTGACCTTGTGCGAAACCGATGACGACAGAATGCACGAGCTTCGCCACATCAAGGAACTAACGAGCGCCAACGTGGCCGGGATCATTCTGGTCCCGAGCGCAAAACCTCATCCCGATTCCGCGCGAATCCTGAAGATGACACCTCACATCCAATTGCTGCGAAGGGCACCGCTGCTCGGCGACCAATGGTTTGGGATTGATGACAGACGGGCACTTTACGAGAGCACGGAACACATCATCAACGCAGGTCACAAACGGATCGCGTACATAGGCGGCACGGAAGAACTGCCCACCGGCGCGGCTCGCGTGCAGGGTTTCCGGGACGCGGTGAAAAGCTCCGGTCAAGCGATCACCGTGCATGAGGAGCTCGGTGCGCCCTCCTCGCCGGAATTCGGACGGGAGGCCGTGCGTCGCCTTCTCTCCCTAAAGGATCGACCGACGGCGCTCGTGATCGGCGCGGTGCAAAATACCTCCGGAGTCATTGACGAAATCCAGGACCAGGCCCTGAGCGTTCCCCGAGATATTTCGGTCGTCGGATTCGGTGATGAGCTTGGGTATCGATGGTGGGGTCCGGGACTGACGACGGTCCAACTGCCCGTTTCGGAGCTGGCAACCGCCTGCGGGCTTTGGTTCCTGCACCACCTTCAGAACAAGGGTGATCTCAGTAAGCCCTACAGCTTCATCTCTCCGCCCCATCTGGTCATCCGCGGCAGCACGGGAACTCCGTGAAAAGCCGGCAGCGGTCGATCTCCCGCAGCAAGCGGAATCAGAGAGAGGCGCCTGTCCCGTGACACGCACCTCTCTTCGATTGGCTGCGATTCATCCCGCATCCAGGGCCGGACGCTGAAAGCTCTGGAATTAATCTTGATGAGCGCCGCCAAGACCATACGGCAAGCCGAGGCGGCGCAGGTTGCGCGCCGCCGGCTGCTCAGCGATATCCCTCTTCAAGATCGATCTTCAGCGCGCCCATGAGGCGAACACCGGAATTGTACCAGGCGACATTGATCGAGAGCTCGACAAGCTGCTTCTCCGACAGGAACTTTGCGACCCCGTTCCACACTTCATCGGAAACATCGACGTTCAGCGTGGAACTCCTTGGCAAAGGCCATCACAGCCTTTTCCTCATCGTCAAAGAGATCCGAGGTCTCGAAGTGCGCAATTGCATGGAACTGCTCCTCCGTCAGGCCGGCCTTGAGCCCATGAGAATGATGATGCTTCACCTCGTACTCGGAGTTTGTGCAGTACCCGACCGTTAGGATGGCCATCTCCCGCAGCTTCGGGCTGAGGTCAGCCGCCCGCACCGCATTGGCATAAGTGAGGAAATCGCCGAGGATCGCGGGAGCGTTGGCGAGCGCCAGAAAGATGTTTCCGGTCGGAACCTTCCTCTCCTTCAGCAGACGCTCATTGAGCGCAGGTTGCGTCTCGGCCAACTCGGTATTCGAGACATATTTTACTCGTGCCATTTCTCCACCCTCAACTTTGCCTTGACAAATCTCCCTGTTCAACGTGGCCCGGTGCGGGAACCAGTCTCTGCAACAGGTGCTAACGTTAGCATTAATAGCATTGGTAATTCTGAGGTCAATCAGATTTTTCGCGCCGCAGCGGACCCCCGCAAGGGATTTAGCTAGTGCGGTGCCGCAACCACCGGATTCTTCAGAACACCGATACCGGGAATTTCCACCTCGAGTTCGTCTCCGGGAACGATCGGCCCAACGCCCGCAGGCGTACCGGTCATGATTACATCACCGGGCAACAGCGTCATGAAGCGGCTCAAATAAGCAACGATGTCAGCAACGGGATAGACCAGGTCTTGCGTATTTCCCGCCTGTTTGACGGCGCCGTTCTGACGAAGGATGACATCAAGATTCGTCGGATCGAGATCGGTAACGATGGCCGGCCCCAACGGTGCAAAGGAGTCGTAACCCTTGCCTGCCAGCAGGCAGCCAAACTTGCTTTCCTGCCGCTGTATGATGCGGTCGCTGATATCGTTTCCGCACGTGTAGCCAAGCACATGCCGCAACGCATCTTCCTTGCTGATGTGGCGTCCGCCTTTGCCTATGATGGCGACCAGCTCAGCTTCGTAGTGGACGATTTCGCCATCGCTCGGATATTCAATGGCATCTCCATTGCCGCTCGCCGCGGTGCTGGGTTTCATGAACAACACCGGAAGCGTCGGCTGCTCCTTTCCGGACTCGTCGGTGTGCTGTCGGTAATTGTAAGCGACCCCAAATATCCGGGGCCGTTCCACTGGGCACAGCAGACGGACGTCGGAAAGGTTATCCTCCTTCCCCGTCCGCTCGATACCTTCGAACGGTTCGCCGGCTAAGCGATCGATCCTGCCCTCACGTTCAACCCCATAGTAAATTCCGTCGACGGACCGGTAGCGCACAAGATTCATGTTGATCTCCATTTTTGCTAACGTTAGCGCAACCGGCTGACCTCGTCAACGCGCCCTGTTCCCTCCCGTGCCTTGGCCATCATCCGCTCGGAAATCGAATTCGATTGTCATAGTTACGCGCATAAACCGCGCGGGCTAGGCTCACCGGTCATTGCAGCATTGCAGCGCATATGTAAGGTGGCCGCGTTCATGCGGAGACTGAATCGTTGATGACGACGGCGGACTATATCGCTCTGGCCTTCTTTGCCTGTGTCTGGGCGGGTTATTCCTGGCTGTTGAAGGGCCGCACCTTCTTCGGCCGTACCAGCCTGACCCATGCGATGACCGAACGGCGGCGAGATTGGATCTACAATTCGCTGCGCCGCGACCTGAAGATGATCGACACGCAGATCATGGCCGGCCTGCAGAACGGCACGGCTTTTTTCGCCTCCACCTCGATTTTCGCGATCGGCAGCTGCTTCGCCCTGCTCGGCGCGACGGAGAAGGTCGACGCCGTCTTTGCCGACCTGCCCTTCGTCTTCCACAGCGGCCATGCCGCCTTCGAGATGAAGGTCGGTGGGCTTGCGGCGCTTTTCGGCTATGCCTTCTTCAAGTTCGGCTGGTCCTATCGGCTGTTCAACTATTGCACCATCCTTTTCGGTGCCATCCCGATGATGCGCGACACGGAGAGCGACGTCATCGCCGCCGAGCGCGCCGCCGAACGGGTCATCCGGATGAATGTCATCGCGGGCAGCCATTTCAACGAAGGTCTCAGGGCGATCTTCCTGTCGATCGGCTATCTCGGCTGGTTCATCAACCCTTATGTCTTCATGCTGACGACGGCGATCGTCATCTTCGTGCTGACACGGCGGCAGTTCTTCTCGGAGGCGCGGCTGGCGATCATGGATGCCGGCCCGCCATCCAATCTTCACCTTTCCGCTCTTCGCCGCGACATGCCGTCGAACGACGGAAATGATCTGACCGGGAGACTTTGATGACCATGCCGGCAATGCAGGCCGATGCGGCGGCAAGACCGCCACGCATCGGTCTACTGGATACGGCGCGCGGCATCGCGCTGATCGCCATGGCGAGCTACCATTTCTCCTGGGACATGGAGTTCATGGGATATCTCGCGCCGGGCACGGCCGAGACCGGCTGGCTGAAGGTCTATGCCCGGGCGATCGCCACGACCTTCCTCTTCATCGTCGGCGTCAGTCTGGTGCTTTCCAGCACGCCGACGATTCGCTGGCCGTCCTTCTGGAAGCGGCTCGGCATGATTGCCGCGGCAGCCGCGGCCATTTCGATCGTCACCCGCATCGCGATGCCGGACGGGTGGATCTATTTCGGCATTCTGCATTGCATCGCGGCGCTCACGCTCATCGGCATCGTTTTCATCCGGCTGCCGCTCGCCGTCACGCTCGTCGTCACATTGGCACTCCTGGCCGCCTGGATCATCGACAATTTCGCCACGCCGGGCCTGCTGCGCTCGTCCTTTTTCGATCCGCGATATCTCGCCTGGATCGGCCTTGCCGAAATGCCGCAACGATCGAACGACTACGTGCCGCTGTTTCCCTGGGCAACGCCGTTCTTTGCCGGACTGAGCATCGCCTCGATCGCCATCAGAACCGGTCTGCCGCACCGGCTTGCCGCTCTTGGCACCGGCTCCTGGTGGCCGGCGCGGCTCGGCCGCCACAGCCTTGCCTTCTATCTCATCCACCAGCCTGTGCTGATCGCCATCGCCTACGGGCTTTCCCTTCTCGTCCCGCCGCCGACGCCGGATCCGGCGGAAACCTACCTAAAACAATGCAACTCCACTTGCGTGATGCAGCAAGGTGAAGCGCTCTGCCGCAGTTTCTGCCAGTGTACGCTCGGAAAATTGCAGGCCCAAAACCTGTTGATCCCACTGCAGGCAAACGAGATCGACGTCCAGAAGGATGAACGGGTGCAGACGCTCGTCACCGAATGCAGCGCCGAGGCGGAATAGGGACCGACGAAGGCTCTGCCCCCGTTGTCAGGTGGTGACGCCGATTTCGGCGAGGCGGCCGAGGCAGGCCTCCTCGATATTGTCGAGTTCCGTCAGCGTGTCGTCTATATCCTTGCGCTTCTGGCGCAGATCCTCACGCTTCTCGTCGACGCGCTTCATCAGAAGCTTCAGCTGGCCGAGTTCGCCCGGCGGCTCCTTGTAGACCTGGATGATCTCGCGAATTTCCGCGATGGTGAAACCGATCCGCCGCCCGCGCAGGATTTCGCCAATCAGCCGGCGGTCCGCCGGCCGGAACAGCCGGGTGCGCCCTCGCCGCTCCGGATGGATCAGTCCCTCGTCCTCGTAGAATCGGAGCGTGCGCGTCGAGACACCGAATTCGCGCGTGAGCTCCGTTATGCTATAATATTTGTTCACCGGCATGTGTTCCCCGTCGTCGAACCGGCAATAATATTGACTTTTACGTAATAGTCAATTTCAGCCACCATTCAGATGCCGAACCACCAGGTCGCGATGCCGAGAAAGGCGAAAAAGCCGGTACAGTCGGTCACCGTCGTGACGAAGACCGAGGAGGCGATGGCCGGGTCGGCCCCCATCTTGTCGAGCAACAGCGGCAACAGGATGCCGGCAAGGGCTGCCGCCATCAGGTTGATGATCATCGCCGCCGCGATCACGCCGCCGAGCTGGTAGTCGTGGAACCATGTGCCGGCAATCGCACCCATGATCGTCGCGAAGATGACGCCGTTGAGGATGCCGACACCCGCCTCCCTGCGGATAATGCGGCCGGCATTGTAGATGTCGAGATCGCGGGTGGCGAGCGCGCGCACCGTCACCGTCATCGTCTGCGTGCCGGCATTGCCGCCCATCGAGGCGACGATCGGCATCAGCACCGCAAGCGCGATCATCTTCTCGATCGAGGCGTCGAACAGCCCGATGACGCTGGCCGAGAGCATCGCCGTGCCGAGATTGATCAACAGCCAGAGGAAACGCGAGCGCGCCGTCGAAAGCACATTGTCGGACAGCTCTTCGTCGCCGACGCCGCCGAGGCGCTTGATGTCCTCGTCCGCCTCTTCATGGATGACGTCGACGACGTCGTCGATGGTCAATACGCCGACCAGCCGGCCGTTTTCGTCGACGACGGCGGCCGAGAGAAGGTCGTATTGTTCGAAGAGCTGGGCGGCCTCTTCCTGGTCCATCTCGGCAGGAACCGGATGGTTGGTTTCACGCATGATCTGCTCGATCTTCGTCTGCCGCTTGGTGCGCAGGATCTGATCGAGATCGACGGCGCCGAGCAGCTTGAAGGTCGGATCGATGACGAAGATCTGCGAAAAGGAATAGGGCAAATCCTCCTCATCGCGCATGTAGTCGATCGTCTGGCCGACCGTCCAGAACGGCGGCACGGCGACGAATTCCGTCTGCATGCGGCGCCCGGCCGAGCTTTCCGGATAGTCGAGCGCCCGGCGCAGCCGCACGCGCTCGGTAAACGGCAGTTGCGCAAGGATCTCTTCCCGGTCTTCCTTGTCGAGATCTTCGAGAATGTAGACGGCATCGTCCGAATCGAGCTCGCCGATCGCCGCGGCGATCTGCTCGTTCGGCATCTGGTCGACGATTTCGCGGCGGATCGCCTCGTCGACCTCGGTCAGCGCCGTCATGTCGAAATCTTCGCCGAGCAGGCGTACCAGCGCCAGCCGCTGATCCGGCTGGATCGATTCCAGCAGGTCGCCTATTTCGGATTCATGCAGGCGGGCAACATTCTGGCGCAGGAACAGCGTATCGCGATCGGCGATCGCGGCGCCGACGAGGGCCAGGAAATCGCCGCGGACATTGCCGTCCTCGTCGTAAATATCCGCTTCCTCGTCATCGCGCCGGCGAGTGCGGTCTTCCGTATCGGTCGTCGTCATCTGCCGCCCTCGCACCTGGTTCGAATTTCAACGACTGCCGCGCCGCATTCGCAAATGTCGGCCGAAAACACATTGTCAACAAGCGGATAGTAAATCCCGCGCAAGGCTTCCCGCAGTCGGAATTCCTGCTCCTGCTAGCTCAAAGCATCCCTGCCGTAAAGCGCCAAACCGCGCTTCTTGATGACAATAGCTACGACCGGCGATAGTTTCCCGTCGTTCAAACCGAGAAAGCCCGCTTCATGCCCGTCCGTCCGATCCTGCGTTATCCGCATCAGGCGCTGAAGACCGTCTGCGCGCCGGTGACGGCCTTCGATGCGTCGCTGGCCGCGCTGGCCGACGACCTGCTGGCGACGATGCGCGCAGCCCCCGGCGTCGGCATCACCGCCGCCCATATCGGCGTCTTCCTTCGTGTGACGGTGCTCGAACTCGACAGGGCCGACGGCGTGCGCCTCTATGTCAATCCTGAGATCACCTGGCGGTCGCAGGAGACGATGATCCATGCCGAGGGCAGCGTCTCCATGCCTGGCGCGACCGACGAGGTCACACGCCCGCGGGCGATCCGCTTCCGCTATCAGGATGCCGACGGCATGATGCACGACGAGGCCGCCGAAGGTTTCCTCGCCATTTGCATCCAGCACGAGGTCGACCAGCTCGATGGCATTTTCTGGCTGCAACGGCTTTCGAGGCTGAAGCGCGACCGCCTCGTCAAAAAATGGGAAAAGACGCAAGGCTGACAAATCGCCCGGCGCGCCGAACCATTCGCTCCTGTCGGCGTTCTCCCGCAGAGAAACAAGGAGCGACCATAATGGCAAGGATCGGTGACAAGACCCCGATTTCACGCGAGGCCCCCGAGCTTTCCCGTGAGGAAGATTATCGCGACCTCGAAGAACGCAATCTCGACGATGGCTGGCCCTATGCCGACGGCACCGCTGCCAGCGACCCGGCCAACCGCCCCTACGGCGAGACAAAGGCAAATTTCGACAGCGATCCCAACCAGGGCTTTCGCGTCGACGGCACGGATAAGGACGGCAACGAGCACCGCCTGAAGGATTCGCTGCGCGCCGGCACGATCGATCGTGACGACAGCGACGAGCTCGAGGCGCGGGTAAACGACAATCTCGAAAACATTCCCGAAGTCGATATCAACAGCATCGAGGTCCATGCCGACGGCCACGTCATCACGCTGGAAGGCTCGGTGGAGACGATCGGCATTGCCCGCAAGGTCGAGCTCGGCGCGCTTTCTGTCGACGGCGTCCATCATGTCCGCAACAAGCTGCAGCTGACCGGCGTCGACGCCCATATCCCCAACGAAGACTGAACCTCATGGGTGACAATGGCGATCAGAACGGGAGGCCAGCTGCCGCCTCCCGTATGGCTGCGTATAACATTACCAAAAGTTAACAATTTGCGATTGTAGCGAGCACTGGCCTCTGTTGGCCCTTTTTTGTAGGCGGCTGCCGTAACGGAAACGTCAAAATCGTTGACAAGACCGTGATTTCATTTGAACAAAAGGCCGATGCCAACCGTTTTCCGTTCACAATTTCGCCTGAATCGGGGCGCGAATTCTTAACTCGCCGGGGATGGTTTATGTTGTTGAATTCAACAACAGATTGAGGAGAAGAAACCATGCGCATCAAATTTGCCCTCGCCGCATCCCTGTTCGCCGTCAGCCTCGCAGGCGCTGCCTTCGCTCAGCCGACATATTCCGACGACTATACCAATGACAGTGACGGCTTTGCGCCGAGCCCGATGGCCAAGACCGCTGCGGTTCACTACAGCAACCGCAAGGCCCCGGCCTATTCCAGCGATTACACCAATGACAGCGACGGCTTTGCCCCGTCCGCCATGGCCGCCCCAGTCGTCGACAAGACGGCGACCGCGAGCATCAAGCCCCTGCCCCCGTGCCACAGCATGGTCGGTCCGAGCGGCTCCCATACCAAGGGTGCCGACAGCGGCGCCTCGCGCACCGAAGCCTGCCGCGCAACGCATTGATCAAAAAGGAAGGGGCCGCAACTTCGGCCCCTTCCCTTTCAATCCGCTTTTCTCGCCTCAGAACACGAAGCGCGTGAGTCGCGCTTCAGACCAGCGCGACGTGTTTCACCGTCGTCGATGCTTATGTCAGCAGCGGCGGCAATCACGGCCTACCGGCCGTGTTACACATATACAAGGTGATCAGCTTATACCGACATCATCGCCCGGCGAGCGCTCCCTGAAAAGGGATGGTGCGGTCGAGAAGACTCGAACTTCCACGGGTTGCCCCACAGCGACCTCAACGCTGCGCGTCTACCAATTCCGCCACGACCGCATCGTGGTAGGTGCCGATTTGCGTCGGCGGGGCAGCATGTAGCAAAAGCATTTGGGGTGCACAAGGGCGATATGACAGTTTTTTTGAAAACCTTTCACAGCATTTGAATTGGCTGGAAAACGGGTCCATATAGATCCCCTGCCGCCCCTATTTATCAGGTATTTCGGGGCAAGCGGCAAGGAATGGCCATGCTTCGCACCGATCTCGAATTCTCCATGCTCCCCAAACTCGATAGCCGCCCGGTGCGTTGGCGCATCGCCGATGGGCTCGTCGCCTATGAGGAAGCGGTGGAAGCGATGGAGCGGGAGGTCGCGGCGATCGCAGACGGCGGCGACGAGCTTGTCTGGCTCGTCGAGCATCCGCCGGTCTATACCGCCGGCACCAGCGCCAATGCGGGCGACCTCGTCCAGCCGGATCGCTTCCCGGTCTTTGCGACGGGACGCGGCGGCGAATATACCTATCACGGCCCCGGTCAGCGCGTCGCCTACGTCATGCTCGACCTGAAGCGCCGGCGCCAGGACGTGCGCGCCTTCGTCGCCGCCCTCGAGGAGGTCGTCATCCGCACGCTCGACATGATGAACGTGCGCGGCGAGCGGCGCGAGGATCGCGTCGGCGTCTGGGTGCGCCGCCCGGAAAAACCGTTGCTCGCCGACGGAACGATGGCTGAAGACAAGATTGCCGCCCTCGGCATCCGCTTGCGCAAATGGGTGACCTTCCACGGCCTGTCGCTGAACGTCGATCCGGACCTCGATCATTTCAGCGGCATTGTGCCCTGCGGGATATCGGCCTATGGCGTGACCAGCCTCGTCGACCTCGGCCTGCCTGTCATGATGGTGGATGTCGATGTCAGGCTGCGCGCCGCTTTCGAGACGGTTTTTGGCGAGACAGTGAACGCGCCCTGACCGCTTGTGGGGGTTGACGGCTTGATTTGCCCGGCTTTCCCGTGATTGATGGGCGCCGTCCCCGAAGAATCGGCCGCCATGTCAGAGCCCCATCAAAACTCCCTGCAGGGCATGGCGATCATGTCCGGCGCCATGTTCATCCTGCCGACCATGGACGCCATCGCCAAATACATGGCGACCTTCGAGGCGATGTCACCGGGCCAGGTGACTTTCTACCGATTCTTTTTCCAGATCGCCTGCACCCTCCCGATCCTCGTCGCTCTTTTCGGGTTGAGGGCGTTTTCGGCCAAACGACCATGGATGAATATTCTGCGCGGCGTGCTGCACGGGGCTGCAAGCCTGCTGTTCTTCGTCGCCGTCAAATACATGCCGCTTGCCGACGTCTTCGCCATCTATTTCGTCGAGCCCTTCATGCTGACCGCCATGTCGGCTGTATTCCTTGGAGAGAAGGTCGGCTGGCGGCGCTGGATGGCGATCGCGGTCGGTTTCGGCGGCGCGATGATCGTCATTCAGCCCAGTTACGAGATTTTCGGCCTCAAGGCGCTGCTGCCGGTCGCCTGCGCCTTTCTGTTCTCGCTCTATCTTTTCCTCAATCGCGCAATCGGCGAAGCCGATTCGCCGCTCACCATGCAGACGATGGCGGGCATTGGCGGGACGGTCTTCATGGCCGCCGCCCTTCTCGCCGGCAGCGGCGCCGGCAGCGAGGATTTCGCTATCTCCCTGCCCGCCTCCGGTCTCGGTCTCGCGCTGCTTCTCGCTCTCGGCTCGATCTCCGGATATGCGCATATGCTGGTGGTCCGGGCTTTCCGGCTTGCGCCGCTGTCGCTGCTTGCGCCGTTCCAATATTTCGAAATCATCTCGGCCACGGTGCTCGGCTATGCGCTGTTCAACGATTTCCCGAGTTTTTCCAAGTGGATCGGCATTTTCATCATCGTTGCATCGGGCCTCTTCATCATCTGGCGCGAGCGGCAGCAGCATAATCGCTAAAATCCACCTGATTTCAGGAATACCGGGTTAACGCCTCTTCTTGAGGGATCGTCAATTCGCAGGCGATAAAACTGTCTCCGGCTTCATGATGAAGCCTGGAGTTAAAACATGAGCGAATTTCGTCTCGCTTTTCCGGCCTGCGTCGTGGCCGGCAAGCATCGGCTGGCGGCCGAAGATATCGTGCTATTGCGCAAACATGCCTTTCCCGAGGGAATCCGGACATCCCGGGATGTCGCGGCGATGTTGGCGCTCAACAATTCCTGTCCTGAAAAATGTGCCGAGTGGAACGCTTTCTTCGTGGAGCAGCTCGCCGGTTTCATCGTCAACCATACCTATCCGCAGGGCTCGTTGGATGACATCAACGTTGCCTGGATCATGCGCATGTTCACGACCGATGGCGTCGTCAACTCGGCGCTGGAGCTCGAGCTCATTCTCCACATCATGGAGATTTCGGCCGATGTCCCGGGCGAATTGAGAGCGCTTGCCCTCGACCAGCTTCGTCTGGCGATCACCGCCGGCATCGGCGGCTACAAGCTGTCGCGCGCCGTCGACCGCAGGAGCATCACCCGCCAGGACGTCGACTTTACGATGCGCATCTTCAGAAGCATCGCCGCAGGCGGCGTCATCGCCGTGTCTCCGGCCGAATATGGCGTCTTCCAGCAGATCGAGCAGGCAACCCTGCCGGCTGCCAACCATCCGCACTGGGCCCGCATCATGGCTGCCGTCGAACTGCGCGATCGTCCCGAGCCGCGCCGCAGCCGCTGGCTTCGCATCGTCGACGAAGAACCGGTTGCCAAAGCCGCGGTCGCCTGAGCTTTCTCAAGCCCGATTGTGCGTTCCGGTGTTTTATGCGTAAAACTCCGGAACGCATTTCTGGGTGGAGTCTCGATGTTCAAGAAAATCCTGATCGCGAATCGCGGCGAGATTGCCTGCCGCGTGATCAAGACCGCGCGCCGTATGGGCATTTCGACCGTTGCGGTCTATTCGGATGCGGATCGGGATGCGCTGCATGTCGAAATGGCTGACGAGGCCGTCCATATCGGCCCTGCCGCAGCCTCCGAAAGTTATCTGGTCGCCGAGAAGATCATCGCCGCCTGCAAGGCGACCGGCGCCGAGGCGGTGCATCCCGGCTACGGCTTTCTTTCCGAGCGCGCCGCCTTCTGCGCCGAGTTGGAAAAGCAGGGAATCGTCTTCATTGGCCCGAAGCCGAAGGCAATCATGGCGATGGGCGACAAGATCGAATCGAAGAAATTCGCCAACGCCGCCGGTGTGTCCACCGTGCCCGGCCATCTCGGCATCATCGACGATGCCGCCCATGCGGAAACGATCGCCGGCGGCATCGGCTATCCCGTCATGATCAAGGCGTCGGCCGGCGGCGGCGGCAAGGGCATGCGCATCGCCTGGAACAAGGCGGAGGTCCGCGATGGCTTCGAGCGCGCCCGTTCGGAGGCGAAAAGCTCCTTCGGCGACGACCGCATCTTCATCGAGAAGTTCGTCGTCGAGCCGCGCCACATCGAAATCCAGGTGCTGGCCGATGCCCATGGCAACGTCGTCTATCTGGGCGAGCGGGAATGCTCGATCCAGCGGCGCAACCAGAAGGTGGCCGAAGAGGCGCCCTCGCCTTTCCTCGACGAAAAGACCCGCAAGGCTATGGGCGAACAATCGGTGGCGCTGGCCAAGGCCGTGGAATACCAGAGCGCCGGCACCGTCGAATTCATCGTCGACCGCGACCGCAACTTCTATTTCCTCGAAATGAACACCCGCCTTCAGGTCGAGCATCCCGTCACCGAGCTCGTCACCGGCATCGATCTCGTCGAACAAATGATCCGCGTCGCGGCTGGAGAGCCGCTCAGCTTCGGCCAAGAGGATGTCAGCCTCGACGGCTGGGCGATCGAAAGCCGGCTCTATGCCGAAGATCCCTACCGCAATTTCCTGCCTTCGATCGGCCGCCTGACGCGCTACCGCCCGCCGGCGGAAGGCCGGACGGGCAATGTCGTCATCCGCAACGATACCGGCGTTTTCGAAGGCGCTGAAATCTCGATGTATTACGATCCGATGATCGCCAAGCTCTGCACCTGGGCGCCGACGCGCGGCGAGGCGATCGACGCCATGGGCCGGGCGCTCGACGGCTTCGTCGTCGACGGCATCGAGCATAATGTCCCCTTCCTGTCGGCGCTGATGAAACATCCGCGCTGGCGCGAAGGCCGGCTTTCCACCGGTTTCATCGCCGAGGAATATCCTGACGGCTTCGCGCCGATGAAGCCGGACCGGCAGGAGGAGGCCACGCTTGCTGCCATCGCGCTGTCGGCCTCGCTGATCGAGACGAACCGCCGCGAAGGTTTCGCCGATCGCCTGCGCGCCGCATCCGGCCCGCTGCGTGAGCATTGGGAGGTCAAGACCGGCGAAAACTATGTCGAGGTCAGATTGCTCGACGGCCTCGTCACCATCCCCTTCGATATGGACATGGCGATAGAGGGCGAGAACCGGAGCGTTGTCACCGATTGGAGACCTGGTGATCCGGTCTGGAGCGGCAAGGTCAGCGGCCGGGATATCACTGCCCAGATTCGTCCCGTTCTCAACGGCCTGCGCATCGACTGGCAGGGATTGTCCGTCACCGCCAAGGTCTTTTCGCCGCGCCATGCCGAACTCGACAGGCTGATGCCGGTGAAGCTGCCGCCTGATACCTCCAAGCTCCTGCTCTGCCCGATGCCCGGCCTCGTCGTTGCCATCGCGGTTGCCGAGGGCCAGGAGGTCAAAGCCGGCGAGACGCTTGCGATCGTCGAAGCGATGAAAATGGAAAACGTGCTGCGCGCCGAGCGCGATCTCGTTGTTTCGAAGATCAATGCCGCGGCCGGCGAAAGCCTGGCCGTCGATGCCGTGATCATGGAATTCGACTGAGAGAAAGCCGCGCGGCCGGCCGTTTTCGCTTGAGCGCGGCGCGCCGACCATGCCAAGCTCAGCCCCAATAATATTGTCAGGGAGATATAAAATGGACGTACGCGCCGCCGTGGCCACGCAGGCCGGAAAACCGCTGGAAGTGATGACCGTGCAGCTCGACGGCCCGAAGGCCGGCGAAGTGCTGGTTGAGGTCAAGGCGACCGGCATCTGCCACACCGACGATTTCACCCTGTCGGGCGCCGATCCGGAAGGCCTGTTCCCGGCCATTCTCGGTCATGAGGGTGCCGGTATCGTCGTCGACGTCGGCCCCGGTGTCACCTCGGTCAAGAAGGGCGACCACGTCATTCCGCTCTATACGCCGGAATGCCGCGAATGTTATTCCTGCCTGTCGCGCAAGACCAATCTCTGCACCGCCATCCGCTCGACCCAGGGCCAGGGGCTGATGCCGGACGGCACCTCGCGCTTCTCGATCGGCAAGGACAAGATCCACCACTATATGGGCTGCTCGACCTTCGCCAATTACACCGTGCTGCCGGAGATCGCCCTTGCCAAGGTCAATCCCGACGCCCCGTTCGACAAGATCTGCTATATCGGCTGCGGTGTCACCACCGGCATCGGCGCGGTGATCAACACCGCCAAGGTGGAGATCGGCGCCACCGCCATCGTCTTCGGCCTCGGCGGCATCGGCCTCAACGTGCTGCAGGGCTTGCGGCTGGCCGGCGCCGACATGATCATCGGCGTCGACATCAATCCCGAGCGCAAGGCCTGGGGCGAGAAATTCGGTATGACCCATTTCGTCAATCCGAAGGAGGTCGGCGACGACATCGTGCCCTATCTCGTCAACATGACGAAGCGGGGTGGCGACCTGATCGGCGGCGCCGACTACACCTTCGATTGCACCGGCAACACCAAGGTGATGCGCCAGGCGCTGGAAGCATCGCACCGCGGCTGGGGCAAATCGATCATCATCGGCGTTGCCGGCGCCGGCCAGGAGATCTCGACCCGTCCGTTCCAGCTGGTGACCGGCCGCAACTGGATGGGCACCGCCTTCGGCGGCGCGCGCGGCCGCACCGACGTGCCGAAGATCGTCGACTGGTACATGCAGGGCAAGATCCAGATCGACCCGATGATCACCCACACCATGCCGCTCGAAGACATCAACAAGGGCTTCGAGATGATGCACAAGGGTGAAAGCATCCGCGGCGTGGTGGTCTACTGATGGCTTCGACGACTTACACAGCCGACCTCAAGAGCGTCGATGAGCTCCTCGCGCGGGAGCTTTACGACCTGTTGAAAATGCGTGTCGATGTCTTCGTCGTCGAGCAAAACTGCCCTTATCCCGAACTCGACGGCAAGGATATCGATGCCCTGCATCTACGGCTGATGGAGAGCGGCGAACTCCTGGCTTCGGCGCGGATTCTGAAACCGCACGAGCCGCAGGATCCGTCAAAGATCGGCCGCGTCGTCGTCTCGCCCGCCCATCGCGGCAGGCGGCTGGGCGATGCATTGATGAGCGAAGCGATCTCGGCTTGCGAACGGCTTTATCCGGCAAACCCCATCGCCTTGTCGGCGCAGGCCCATCTGCGCCGATTCTACGAAGCCTTCGGTTTCGTCGTGGCATCGGAGGAATATCTGGAAGACGGTATTCCCCATATCGATATGGTCCGCCAGCTCGCCATCCGGCCGGCAAGGATATTGTCATGATCTATGTCGATGCCGATGCCTGCCCGGTGAAGCCGGAAGTCCTGAAAGTTGCCGAACGCCACGGCCTCGAAGTTACCTTCGTCGCCAATTCCGGCCTGCGCCCATCGCGCGATCCGATGGTTCACAACGTCATCGTCTCCAACGCCTTCGATGCCGCCGACAACTGGATCGCCGAGCACGCCGGGCCGGGCGACGTCGTCGTCACCGCCGACGTGCCGCTCGCCGTGCGCTGTGTCGCCACCGGCGCTTTCGTCAGCGGCCCGACGGGCCGTGTCTTCGACGAGACCAATATCGGCATGGCAAGCGCCATGCGCGATCTCGGCGCGCATCTGCGCGAAACCGGCGAGAGCAAGGGCTACAACGCCGCCTTCAGCCCGAAAGACCGCTCACGCTTCCTCGAAACTTTCGATCGCCTCTGCCGCCGCGCCAAGAGCCTCTCCTCGGAGGCTGGCCGGCAGCCCTGATCACGCCCGCATGAAACGGGTGGCATGGCGGCCATGCGGATTCCCACCTTGAACGCAGCCGTCCCCTCGCGCATATAGACGCTATCGCAGACGACTGCGGCATCCCGACGGATGCAATGTCGCGGGGACGGCCTCGCTCTTGAACAAGGAGAGTCGCATGGCCTGGTTTCTGCTTTTTCTTGCCGGTCTTTTCGAATGTGGTTGGGCGATCGGCCTTAAATATACGGATGGTTTCACGCGGCCGTTGCCGACGGCGTTGACTGTCATATCCATGGTGGTCAGCATCGTGTTGCTCGGCCTGGCGGTGAAGCATCTGCCGATCGGCACCGCCTATGCGGTCTGGACCGGCATCGGCACGGTCGGCACCGTGCTGCTCGGCATCTGGCTGCTCGGCGATGAGGCAAGTGTCTCCCGTCTTGCCTGTATCACGCTGATCGTCGGCGGCATCGCCGGTCTCAAGCTCACTGCCTAAATAAAGAAAACGCTGCGGGGCATTGCAACGCCCCGCAGTCTATATCATCAGGCTGTTTTGCGGCTGTCGACGGCAAATGCACCTGGACCGGAGAAGAACAGGTAGAGGAAGACGAAGCAGAACAGGATCGCGGCGTCGCCCTCATTGACAACGGGGAAAAAGCTACGCGGCGCATGCGCCATGAAATAGGCGACCGCCATTTGGCCGGCCAGCACGAAGGCGACGGGACGCGTCAGCAGGCCGACGAGAATGAGGATGCCGCCGACCAGTTCCAGGAGGGCTGCAAAAAGCATCAGCGGCGGCAGCGAGCCCTCCATCGCCGGAATCGGGAAACTGAAAAGCTTCATCGTGCCATGTTCGATGAACAGCAGCGCGGTGATGATTCTGAGAGCGGCCAGCCCATAGGGCTGATAGGCAGAAAGACGCTCGAAACTTGACATAAAACCTCTCCATTTAAAATATTGCAGCCGAGCGTTAGCCCGTCCCCGACAGGGATTGAACACACGGATCGCTGACATCCGTTCACTTTTTCGACAGCAGGCAAACACCTGAGTCGGCGGCTTTATTCATTTTCGAATGTCAGAGCGGAATGTTGTCGTGTTTCTTCCACGGATTGGCGAGATCCTTGTTGCGCAGCATCTTCAGGCCGCGCGCCAGCCGCCGGCGGGTCGAATGCGGCATGATCACCTCGTCGACATAACCGCGCTCGGCGGCCACGAAGGGGGACAGGAACCGGTCCTCGTACATTTTCGTATGGGCGGCGATCTTTTCGGGATCGGCGATATCCTTGCGGAAGATGATCTCGACGGCGCCCTTGGCGCCCATCACGGCGATCTGCGCCGTCGGCCAGGCATAGTTCAAGTCGCCACGCAGATGCTTCGACGCCATCACATCATAGGCGCCGCCGAAAGCCTTGCGGGTGATGACGGTGAGCTTCGGCACCGTCGCCTCGGCATAGGCAAAGAGCAGCTTGGCGCCATGCTTGATGAGCCCGCCATATTCCTGTGCGGTGCCCGGCAGGAAGCCCGGCACGTCGACGAAGGTGACGATCGGAATGTTGAAGCAGTCGCAGAAGCGCACGAAGCGGGCGGCCTTGCGCGAGGCGTCGCTGTCGAGCACGCCGGCCAGCACCATCGGCTGGTTGGCGACGAAACCGACGGTGGAGCCTTCGATGCGGCCGAAACAGCAGACGATGTTTCCGGCGAAACTCGCCTGGATCTCGAAGAAATCCCCCTCGTCCGCCACCTTCCGGATCAGTTCCTTGATGTCATAAGGCTTGTTGGCGCTCGCCGGCACCAGCGTATCGAGCGATGCGTCGGTCTCCGTCACCGACTGGTAACATTCGATCTCGGGCAGCGGCGCGGTGTTCGAAAGCGGCAGGAAATCGATCAGCCGGCGCACCTGCAGCAGCGTTTCGACATCATTCTCATAGGCGCCGTCGGCAATCGAAGAGCGGGTGGTATGCACCACGGCGCCACCGAGTTCCTCAGCGGTTACCGTCTCGTTGGTGACGGTTTTCACCACATCGGGGCCGGTGACGAACATGTAGGAAGTATCGCGCACCATGAAGATGAAATCGGTCATGGCAGGCGAATAGACGTCGCCGCCGGCGCAGGGACCCATGATGACGGAGATCTGCGGGATCACGCCCGAAGCGAGCACGTTGCGTTGGAACACTTCGGCATACCCGCCAAGTGCAGCCACGCCTTCCTGGATGCGGGCGCCGCCCGCATCATAGATGCCGACGATCGGCGCGCGGTTTTTCAGCGCCATGTCCTGCACCTTCATGATCTTCTCGGCATGCGCCTCCGAAAGCGAGCCGCCGAAGACGGTGAAGTCTTTGGCGAAGACGAAGACTGTGCGGCCATTGACCGTGCCCCACCCGGTCACGACGCCGTCGCCGGCAATACGGCTCTTGTCCATGCCGAAATCGGTGGAGCGATGTTCGACGAACATGTCGAACTCCTCGAAGGATCCCTCGTCGAGGAAGAGGTCGATGCGCTCGCGCGCGGTCAGCTTGCCACGCTCGTGCTGAGCCTGGATACGCGCCTTGCCGCCGCCAAGGCGGGCGATGCCGCGGCGGCGTTCCAGTTCTTCGAGAATTTCCTTCATGCGATTTCCCTCACCGCCTGCGTGTTCGATATGCGCTAGAGCATGATGCCGAAAAGTGTCAGCCGTTTTCGAACGACAACATGCTCTAACTCTTTAATTTGAAACAGGATTCAGATTTTAGACCGACCGGGCCTAAAATCATCCTGTTCTAGCGGCTGCGTCCGCTGAGCGAGAAAACCGAGCGTATCCTGGCTGCCACATCCTCGGCGATGATTTCGTCGGCAAGCTTGGGGTCGGCGGCCATGCTGGTCACGTCGAAGGCGCTGACGGCGATCACCGAGCCATCCTCCACCGAAGCCGCGTCGACGCTGATCTTGGCGACGTTGCGGTCCTTCTGGAAGCCGAGGCCTTTCTGGATGGATATCACGCGGATCGTCAGCACAACCCGCGGCAGCGCGGTATCACGCACGGTGGCATTGATCGCGGCATTGACGCGGTCGTTGATGCCGGAGAGCAGTTCGGCCGGCATGTTCGGTCCGGAGAGAACGACGCCGCTGCGCACATCGTAGAGCGGCGGCGCAGGCTTCGGACCTAAAAGGCTGGCGCAGTCCGTGAGCGCAATACAGACGAGTACGGCCCGGCAAAAACTCGACCTCAGCCAATTCATGACAAAATCCCGCACCCACCCCGTTGGAGTCGCAGTTTCGTCATAATGCCCGGGAAGGCAATATGTTTCAGGCGCTTAGGGCGAAAAAAACATCCGCCGCCGCCTTGAACTCGACAAAGCGCTTGGCGCGGCGCTCCTCGGCTTCCTCGTCGCTGCCCCAATGCTCGATCGTCCAGTCCTCGTCGAGATGGGCAAGCGACCACACCTCCTCCACCGTCACCCGATCCTCGGCAAAGGCGAGTGCCAGGATCGCCGAACCGGTCAGCGTCGTGATGGTGTGGAGAGCGGCGAGCGCCATCGGGCTCTGATGCCGCGCCAGCGTGACGGCAAAGGCTGCGGTCGCCTCGCGCGGCTGCTCGTGGTGCATCACCCCCTCAATGAGGATGAAGCGGGCGCCCAGATCATTGGCCGCCCAGTCGATTACCGGATCCCAGCGCTCCCTCTGGCGCTCGACCAGCAGTTCGGGTCCGTCGGCGCGGTAGCAGAGGAGGTCGCACGAGGAAAAGCGCAGAATGTCCTCGAAGATCGCCTGCGCATTGGTGGCCACGCCGTCGAGCGCGGTGTTGACGAGCCGGGTCACCGGCATGGTCACGGGATCGATCTCCTGGCCTTGGGCTTGCCATTCGGCGGCGACAAGCTGCGCGAGCGCTTCGGTCGGCACGGCGAGAACCTGCCGCGCCGGCGTGCGCACCATCTTGCTGTCGAGCGTGATCGCAAAACCGCCCTCGCGCTCGGCAACGGCGACCTCGGCATAGAAGCGCTTCGGCAGCGGTTTCTTCATCTGAATCTGCGCCCGGCGGATGGGATCGGGATGGCTCAGGCCTTCGGAAAGATCGTTCAGCAGATCGCGCATGGGCTCACCTCAGGAAAAATGGCGCAATATCTCGTTCGGATGATAGGCAATCGCATCGGCGCCATTGGCGATCAGCTCATCCACGCTGGCATAGCCCCAAGCAACGCCGATCGCCTTGGCGCCGGCCGCCTTTGCCATCTGCATATCGTAAACCGCATCGCCAATGACAACGGCATCGCGCGCATTCATGCCGGTTTCGTCGCAGCATTCCGTCACCATGGCCGGATGCGGCTTGGAGGGGCAATCGTCGGCAGTGCGCGCAACGACAAAATGCTGGTCGAAGCCGTGCGTCTCCATCACCAGCTTCAGCCCGCGCCGGGATTTGCCGGTCACCGCCCCGATCAGCAGATCCTCGCGGCCGCTGATCGCGTCGATCATCTCGCGGATGCCGGCAAACAGCGGCTCCCTGTAGTCAAGATCCTGGCGCACGACCGTAAACAGCGATTTGTAATGAGCCGTCATGTCGATGTCCTGCTGCTCGACATGCGGCCTGCCTTGCATCCGGGCGATCGCGATATCCAGCGACAGGCCGATAATGGCCTTGGTGTCCTCGAACCGAGGTTCCGGCTTGCCAAATTTATCGAAAGTCCGCCGCATGGTTTCGTGGATCAGCCCGGCGCTGTCGACCAGCGTGCCGTCGCAATCGAAAAGCGCAAGTTTCATTCGCTATCCCTTTCAGCACCGGCGAGATCGAGGCCGAGGAGGTTCCAGGTCTGCACCATATGCGGCGGCAACGGCGCGCTGACGCGCAGGCGACCGCCGGAAGGGTGCGGAATATCGATATGGCGCGCGTGCAGATGCAGACGCTTCTGGATACCGCCCGGAAAATCCCAGTTCGGATCGTCGTCGAAATATTTCGGATCGCCGATGATCGGATGGCCGATGTGCAGGGCATGGACGCGCAACTGGTGGGTACGACCGGTATAAGGCTCCATCTCCAGCCATGCGAGGTTCTGCGCCGCCGTCTCCAGCACGCGGTAGAAGGAAATCGCATGATCGGCGCCGTCCTCACCGTGTTTGGCGATGCGCATGCGATCGCCATCGGCGGTTGGCTCCTTGACGAGCCAGGTCGAGATCTTGTCCTCGTGCTTGCGCGGCACGCCCTTGACCAGTGCCCAGTAGGTCTTCTTGGTATCGCGCTCGCGGAAGGCGGCGGTCAGCTTCTGTGCGGCGCCGCGGGTGCGGGCGATGACGAGCACGCCTGACGTGTCGCGGTCGAGGCGGTGGACGAGCCGCGGCTTCTCGCCCTTGGGACTGATCCAAGCTTCGAGCATCTGGTCGATATGCCGGGCGACACCGGAGCCGCCCTGCACCGCAAGCCCGGGGGGCTTGTTGAGGACGATCACCTTTTCATCCTCGTGCAGCACCATGCGCGACAGGAGTTCGAAATCGCTGGAATGCTTGAGATCCTTGCCGGCGATCGGACCGGATTTCAGCTTCGCATCGACATCGAGCGGCGGCACGCGCACCGTCTGGCCAGGCTGCACGCGCGCGTCCGATTTGACACGACCGCCGTCGACGCGCACCTGTCCGGAGCGCAGCAGCTTCTGCAGCGGACCGAAGCCGAGCCCGGGAAAATGCACCTTGAACCAGCGATCGAGCCGCATGCCGGCTTCGTCGGGTTCAACCTTGATATGTTCTATGCCAGCCATAGTCGATCTTTCGGAAATTGCCGCACGGGCCGAGCCGGCGTTCTTGCCGGAGCCTTTAGAGCATTTTCACACAAAACGGAAACCGGAATCGAAATCAGGCAAAAGCGCGCATGACGGCGAGCCCTGATATGACAGCCACCATCGAAAGCCCGACGCTTGCAGCGATGTAGATCCCGCCGGCGACGGCCTCGCCGCGCTCGAACAGGGAGATCGCATCGAGCGAGAAGGCCGAGAACGTGGTGAAGCCGCCGAGAAAGCCGGTAATCAGCAAGAGGCGCAGCTCCATTGAGGCGTTGAACCTGCGTGCGATCAGTTCGGCGAAGACGCCGATGACGAAGCAGCCGACCACGTTGACGGCGAGTGTGCCCCAGGGAAAGGCAGGCCCCATGAGCCTCAGCGCCCATTGGCCGACGTAATATCTGAGAACGGAACCGATCGCGCCGCCGAGGGCGACAAGGAAAGCCTGAATCATAAGCCGGATTTACCGCAATTCGGCAGCTGTTCCAATGGAATCGCGCGAATTCCTGCCACTCGGTAAAATGCCAATGATTTTCTTACGATAGCGCCAAGGCCATGCCGCTACCGTGACGGCATGACGCAACTCCTGTCCATATCGGCCAACACCGCCGCCATTGCCTTCGAATCGCTGAGGATCCCGCAGCGTGTAGCAACGAGCACGGCAGCGCGTGATGCAAAGCGCATTGCCGACCGGCAATTGAAGGCCGAAAGCCCCGACCAGGCCGAGGAGCCCTCCAGCATCATTCAATCGACGGAGGTGGCGCTCGACCTGATGGCCAAAGGCAACCGCCAGCCGCAGACTGGCCTCAAGCAGGCGCTGCAATCCTATGAAGACGTCTGAGGCAACAGCTTTCCGAACGAAGCCATACCTGGGTTAAGAAGAGCCCACAGCACGGCCGCGGGCTCCTGGACTGCGCTCTCACTTGCCCTGGGCCGACAGCACCTGCAGCACCAGGTCGACCTTGCCGGCCTTCTCAAAGGTCAGCGTCACGGGCACGTTATCGCCCTGCTTAAACGGCGTTTTCACCTTCTGGAACATCAGATGCAGGCTGCCGGGCTCGAGCTTGACGGTTTCGCCCGCAGCGATGGCGATGCCATCCTTCAGCTGCCGCATCCGCATGACATTGTCCTTCGTTTCCATCGCATGGATCTGAACCTCACCTGATATCGGCGAGGTGACCGACACCAGGCGATCGTCCGCCTGGCCGCTATTCTTCACCGTGAAGAAGCCGCCGCCGACCGGCTGGCCGGGCAGCATCGCCTTGGCGAAACCGCCCGAGATTTCAAGATCCCCCGCCTCGACCGTTTCGCCGGCCGGCACCGCAGCCGCCATGCCGGCCATGTCGTGATCGTGACCATGGCTATCCCCGGCAACGACCTTCAGGAGCGGCGCCGGATTTTTCATCCCATGCGGGTCGCTGCCGTCCTTTGCCACCTGATCCCAGGCCGCAACCGCGTCGCCGCACATCTGGATCACCGGAAAGGCCAGCGACGTACCCGCCGCGACGCCCGATACCTTCCCCTGGATGACAAAGGTGTCGTAGAAATCATCGGAGAGATTGCCGTTCTTCCAGCGGATCTCGATCGCGCCCGCCTTTACCTTGTCGCCGTGGTTGTCGTAGGTCTTCTGGTAGTCGCCCTTGATCACTTCGAGCTCCCAGCCAGCTTTCGGCTGCGGCTTGGCGAAGACGAAGCCCTCCGGGAGTTTGACCCGCACTTCGGTGGTCGCTTTGCCGTCGCAACCATGCGGCAGCTGCAGCGTGGCGAGAATGGTGGTTTCCTGCGTCGCCTCCTTGTTGAGGAAGGTCATATGTGCCTTGGCCCCGGCAAGGGCGGTTGCGGAAAGAAGCGCGGCAAGCGCAAAAGTCTTGATAGTCTTCATCGGATATCTCCTCGCCGGCCGCGGACTTCTCTTGGGCGGACCGGCATGCTGCGTCATGGGTTGCGGAGGCAGATCAGATGAGGGACGGAGGCGCGCGCGAATTCGCCCGGCTGACGGCGCTGGCACCGGCAAAGGCGGCGATCTCGATCGGCGCATTGCCGAGCGAGGCGAGCTTGCGCTCGAGCCAGGACCCCGCATCCGGCGTCGGCAGGATCACCGAGGCCGACAGCCGGCAGGCCTCGCAATTCGGCTTGAAGGCGACGGTCTTGCCGCCGGTGTCTCTCACGGTGACGCAGAGCGAGGCAAAGCTGCCGTCGGGCAGCACATAGGCGGCGGCGTCATAACCGTCGGAAGCGGCAGCCTGCGGCGCCTGATGGGCAAATCCGAGCAAAGCCAAGCTCAAGGCGCAAAGCATGCGCAGAAAGAGCGTTGCTTTCAGTCCGTTCTGCCGCATGAGATCCCCTTCAACAGCATGTCGCGATAGCCGGTTTCCCCTTGGATTGCAAAAGCAGATTTGCCGCAGCTGGCGGCCGGACCTGACTATGGCGACAAAAATTTGTCCGGTCACGACATTTGGCCTTGCCAAGCGCTACGCCCGCCGGATAATTGCGCCCAACCCTGTTGGGAGAATCCGGTGCTTTCGCCACCGGTGCCGAAGGAGCAACCGCCCCGGAAACTCTCAGGCCAAAGGACCAGCAAGGGGCAGACGGAACTCTGGAGAGAAGCGTTCTCGAAACGCTCGCCGAAGGGATAACAATCTCAGGCAAAGGGACAGAGGGGGCTCAGGAGAGAAGTGCGCAGCCGCGCCTTCAGATTTGAGCCCGCGCCTTCGCGAGAAGGCGCAAACCCCGGAGGCGTCTTTTGGACGATACTGCTGCCCTGAAGAAAACCCCGCTGCATGCCCTGCATCTTTCGCTCGGCGCCCGCATGGTGCCGTTCGCGGGTTACGACATGCCGGTGCAATATCCCGCAGGCGTGATGAAGGAGCATCTTCATACCCGCACTGAGGCCGGCCTCTTCGATGTCTCCCACATGGGCCAGGTCATCGTGAAGGCGAAGTCGGGCCGCTACGAGGATGCGGCGCTGGCGCTCGAAAGCCTGGTGCCGGTCGACATCCTAGGCCTTGCCGAAGGCCGCCAGCGCTACGGCTTTTTCACCGACGACACCGGCTGCATTCTCGACGACCTGATGATCGCCCATCTCGACGACCACCTCTTCGTCGTCGTCAACGCCGCCTGCAAGGAGGCCGATCTCGCCCATCTGCAGGCCCATATCGGCGACCAGTGCGACATCACCCTTCTCAACCGCGCTTTGATCGCGCTGCAGGGGCCGCGCGCAGTCGCGGTTCTCGCCGAACTCTGGGCCGACGTCGCTGCGATGAAATTCATGGACGTGCGCCACTGCCGCCTGCATGACGTTTCCTGTCTGGTCTCGCGCTCCGGCTATAGCGGCGAGGACGGCTTCGAGATCTCGATTCCATCAGACAAGGCCGAGGATGTCACCATGCGGCTGCTCGAACATCCGGACGTCCAGGCAATCGGCCTCGGCGCCCGCGATTCGCTGCGCCTGGAAGCCGGCCTCTGCCTTTATGGCAACGATATCGACACGACCACCTCGCCCGTCGAGGCAGCGCTCGAATGGGCAATGCAGAAGGCGCGGCGCGCCGGCGGCGCACGCGCCGGCGGCTTCCCGGGCTCCGGCCGCATTCTCTCCGAACTCGAAAACGGCGCTGCCCGCCGCCGCGTCGGCCTGAAGCCGGAAGGCAAGGCGCCGGTGCGCGGCCATGCAAAGCTCTATGCCGATGCCGAGGGCCAGACCGAAATCGGCGAAGTCACCTCGGGCGGCTTCGGCCCCAGCGTCGAAGGCCCTGTCGCCATGGGCTACGTGCCGGTCTCTCATGCTGCGGCCGGCACGCAGGTTTATGCCGAGGTACGCGGCAAGTTCCTGCCCGTCACCGTCTCTGCCCTGCCCTTCGTTACGCCGACCTACAAACGCTGAAACCCTGTTTTCCGAAAGGATTTTTCCATGCTGAAATTTACCGCTGAACATGAATGGCTTGAACTCGATGGCGATGTCGCAACCGTCGGCATCACCACCTATGCAGTCGAACAGCTGGGCGATCTCGTCTTCGTCGAACTGCCCGAAATCGGCAAGAGCTTTGCGAAGAACGACGATGCGGCAACCGTCGAATCCGTCAAGGCAGCCTCCGAAGTCTATTGTCCGCTCGACGGCGAGATCACCGCGGTCAACGAGGCGATCGTCGCCGATCCCTCGCTCATAAACTCCGATCCGCAGGGCGCCGGCTGGTTCTTTAAGCTGAAGCTCAAGAATCGTGCCGATGCCGATGGTCTGCTCGACGAGGCCGCATACAAGGAGCTCATCGCGTAATGACGACGCCGACCGAATTCCAGTTCACCGATTATCAGCCCTACGATTTCGCCAATCGCCGCCATATCGGCCCCTCGCCGGCCGAGATGACCGACATGCTGAAGGTAATCGGCTATAACAGCCTCGACGGGCTGATCGATGCGACGCTGCCGCCCGCCATCCGCCAGAAGGCGCCGCTCGTCTGGGGCGCGCCGATGACCGAACGCGAGGCGCTCGACAAGCTGCGCGAGACCGCCAACAAGAACAAGGTGCTGGTCTCGCTGATCGGCCAGGGCTACTACGGCACGATCACGCCGCCGGTCATCCAGCGCAATATCCTGGAGAATCCCGCGTGGTACACGGCTTACACGCCCTACCAGCCTGAAATCAGCCAGGGCCGTTTGGAAGCGCTCTTGAACTATCAGACGATGATCTCAGACCTGACCGGCCTCGATGTCGCCAACGCCTCGCTGCTCGACGAGGCGACCGCCGCTGCCGAAGGCATGGCAATGGCCGAGCGCGTCTCCAAGTCGAAGGCGAAGGCTTTCTTCGTCGATGCCGACTGCCATCCGCAGACCATCGCCCTGATCCGCACCCGCGCCGAACCGCTCGGCTGGAGCGTCATCGTCGGCAATCCCTTCACCGATCTCGATCCCGTCGACGTCTTCGGGGCGATCTTCCAATATCCCGGCACCCATGGTCACGTGCATGATTTCACCGGGCTGATCGCACGCCTGCACCAGGCCGGCGCCATCGCCGTCGTTGCCGCCGATATCCTGGCGCTGACGCTGTTGAAATCACCCGGCGAAATGGGCGCCGACATCGCCATCGGCTCCTCGCAGCGCTTCGGCGTTCCCGTTGGCTACGGCGGCCCGCATGCGGCCTATATGGCGGTGAAGGACGCCATCAAGCGCTCCATGCCCGGCCGCCTTGTCGGCGTTTCCGTCGATGCCCGCGGCAACCGCGCCTACCGCCTGTCGCTGCAGACCCGCGAACAGCATATCCGTCGCGAGAAGGCGACGTCGAACATCTGCACCGCCCAGGTGCTGCTTGCCGTCATGGCCTCGATGTATACGGTCTTTCACGGACCCGATGGCATCAAGGCGATCGCCCAGCAGGTGCACCAGAAGGCCGTGCTGATGGCCAAGGGCCTGGAAAAGCTCGGCTATAAGGTTGAACCCGAAAGCTTCTTCGACACGATCACCGTCGATGTCGGCCATATGCAAGGGCTCATCCTGCGCGCCGCCGTCGCCGAAGGCGTCAATCTGCGCAAGGTCGGCGAGACGAAGATCGGCATGAGCCTCGACGAGCGCACCCGGCCTGCGACCCTCGAAGCCGTCTGGCGCGCCTTCGGCGGCAATTTCGCCATCGCCGATTTCGAGCCCTCCTACCGCCTGCCGAAGGGCCTGCTCCGGACCAGCGATTATCTCACCCATCCGATCTTCCACATGAACCGGGCCGAGAGCGAGATGACGCGTTACATCCGCCGGCTCTCCGACCGGGATCTCGCCCTCGACCGCGCCATGATCCCGCTCGGCTCCTGCACGATGAAGCTGAACGCGACCGCGGAAATGCTGCCGATCACCTGGCCGGAATTTTCCGATATCCATCCCTTCGTGCCATCAGACCAGGCGCTCGGCTACCGCGAGATGCTCGACGACCTCACGGAAAAGCTCTGCGCCGTCACCGGCTACGATGCCTTCTCGATGCAGCCGAATTCCGGGGCGCAAGGCGAGTATGCCGGCCTGCTGACGATCCGCAACTACCACATCGCCAATGGCGAGGCTCATCGCGACGTCTGCCTGATCCCGACCTCTGCGCACGGCACCAACCCGGCTTCGGCCCAGATGGTCGGCATGAAGGTGGTCGTCGTCAAGGTGCGCGAGAATGGCGACATCGACATGGAGGACTTCCGTGCGAAGGCCGAGGAGCATTCGGCAAATCTCTCCTGCTGCATGATCACTTATCCCTCGACGCACGGCGTGTTCGAGGAAACGGTCAAGGAGATCTGTGAACTGGTGCACAAACACGGCGGCCAGGTCTATCTCGACGGCGCCAACATGAACGCCATGGTCGGCCTGTCCCGCCCCGGTGACATCGGCTCCGACGTGTCCCATCTCAACCTGCACAAGACCTTCTGCATCCCGCATGGCGGCGGTGGCCCCGGCATGGGCCCGATCGGCGTCAAGGCGCATCTGGCGTCGCACCTGCCCGGCCATCCCGAGACCGACGGCCGTCCGGGCGCGGTTTCAGCGGCAGCCTTCGGCTCGGCTTCGATCCTGCCGATCTCCTGGAGCTATTGCCTGATGATGGGCGGCGAAGGCCTGACGCAGGCGACCAAGGTGGCGATCCTCAACGCCAACTACATCGCCGCCCGGCTGAAGGGCGCCTATGACGTGCTTTACAAGTCGAAGACCGGCCGTGTGGCGCATGAATGCATCATCGACACCCGGCCGCTGGTCGACAGCGCCGGCGTCACCGTCGACGACGTCGCCAAGCGGCTGATCGACTGCGGCTTCCATGCGCCGACCATGAGCTGGCCGGTGGCCGGCACGTTGATGATCGAGCCGACGGAAAGCGAGACCAAGGCCGAGCTCGACCGTTTCTGCGAGGCGATGCTGGCGATCCGTGAGGAAGCCCGCGCCATCGAGGAAGGCCGGATGGACAAGGTCAACAACCCGCTGAAAAACGCCCCGCACACGGTGGAAGACCTCGTCGGCGAATGGGACCGGCCCTACAGCAGAGAACAGGCCTGCTTCCCGCCCGGCGCCTTCCGCGTCGACAAATACTGGTCCCCGGTCAACCGCGTCGACAACGTCTACGGCGACCGCAACCTCATCTGCACCTGCCCGCCGGTCGAAAGCTACGCCGAGGCGGCGGAATAGCGTAAAATTCGGCAAGCCCCTCTCACCGTTGAGAGGGGCTGCCTGCGCGTCGGCCTTTCATGCACGGCACGAACCCCGCCGTCCGTTTCTAGGCATAGGGTTCAAATTTAACCTTTCTTAGCAAGTCTCTGTTAGCAATTCGAAATGGGCGGTTGCCACTCATCATGGATGTTGCCGCTGATCTCTGTTTTGCGTGCGGGTTCTTATGCGTCCATCGGCTGTGCCAGCAATTCTCCTCGCCACCCTGATCCTCTCCGGATGCGCCTCCAGTTCCGGCGCCGAAGATGTGCTCACCCCTGTGGCTTCGAGTGAAACCACCAATGCGATCACGAAGCCGAGCGGCCCGATCCCGGCTGCCGCTGTGGGTGATACTGCCCCACAGGCAAACACCCACCAGCAGGCGCTGAGCTGGACGGGCCCGGTTCCGCAGCCGCAAGCGCTGCTGCCCGCGGAAAGACCGGTCGGCATGCCGATGCCGACGGAAAGACCCGTCGCGATGCTCATGCCCGACAACCCGGCAACCGATCCCGGTGTCCGCACGAAATTGCCGTCGCGCGGGCGAATTTACAGCCACCGTTTCCGCGACGCCAAGCCGATCAACTTCGGCAGAACCTCGCCGAGAAATCTGGCCGTGCACGGCGTCGACGTATCGCGCTGGCAGGGTGAGATCGACTGGGAGACACTTCGAAAGCAAGGCGCGAACTTCGTATATATAAAAGCGACGGACGGCGGCGATCACCTCGACCCGATGTTCAAGAAGAACTGGCGACGGGCAAAGGAAGCCGGCCTGAAACACGGCGCCTATCACTTCTTCTACTGGTGCCGGACGGCAGGCGAACAGGCCGACTGGTTCATCCGCAACGTGCCGAGAGAAGCAAACGCGCTTCCGCCCGTGATCGACGTTGAATGGAACGGCGAATCGAGCTGCAAGCGGCGGATTTCCCCCGCCCGCGTCCGGGAAAAGATGCAGGTGTTCATGGACAAGCTGGAGCGCCATTACGGCCAGCGCCCGATCATCTACACGGCACCGGATTTCTACCGCGACAATTTGAAGGGCCAGATGCTCGACTATCCCTTCTGGCTGCGCTCGGTCGCCGCCCACCCCTCCAAAGTCTATCCGGGCCGCAAATGGGTCTTCTGGCAATATTCCGGTTCGGGTCTTTCCGATGGCGTCGATGGCAAGATCGACCTCAACGTCTTCAACGGCAACGAAAGCGATTGGCACGACTGGTTGGCATCGCGGTAGCGATGATCCCGTGCCAATCCGGAACAAGCGGTACGGCAGTACGTGCGTTCGCTAGATCTTTGCTAACGCAACGCCTTCAGCATTCTCTAAATCCTTGTCGGTAAAAGACGATTATCCAGTTCTGGGGAAACGGCTGATGAGCATATCGGGCATCACGAACATTGCTCTTTCGGGCATGCGGGCGCAGACGACGCGAATCGGCGCGATCGCCAACAACGTCGCCAACAGCAGCACGCCGGACTATGCCAGACTGAATACCAGCCTCACCTCCGTTGCATCAGGCGGCGTCCAGGCCGCGGTCAACCCGACGGCGTCGGATGTCGATCCGGCCACCGGACTGACCGATCTCATTGAAGCCGAACAGAGCTACAAGGCGAACGCCGTTGTCTTCGAGACCGGCGCCGATATGTGGGAAATGCTGATGAGCATCAAGCGCGACTGAGCGCTACTCGTATGTCGTCACGCAGTTGCGGCTGCCGATCCTGCCGGACTATCGGAATTTCCTCACGATTGCCGAAAGAGCGAACATAATGCGCTAGCGCTGCCGCCGTGGCTCTGACGGAGATATCCGCCAGCCTGAGACAGACCGTTGTCAGGAATGCGCCGGTTCGCTTTGGCGCTGCGCGGCAAGGGCCGCGAGATCGGCGGGCTTCAGTTCGACGGATTCGCCGCAGCCGCATGCCGATGTCTGGTTGGGGTTGGTGAAGGTGAAGCCGGAGCGTAGCGTCGTCTGCTCGAAGCCCATTTCGGTGCCGAGGAGATAGAGAGCTGCCGATGGCTCGACCCAGACTTTTGCACCATCACGCTCGATCAGGTCGTCCTTGGCATTCGGCTCCGTCACCAGGTCGATGGTATATTCCATCCCGGCGCAGCCGCCCTTCTTGATGCCGACGCGAACGCCCTTGGCCTCCGGCCCGGAATTCTCGACGATTGCCTTGACGCGGGCAGCGGCCCCGTCCGTCATGCTCATGATTGCAAAGCCCATCGGCCCATTCTCCTTCCGCAACCGGGGTCAAGATCCGGCGCATCGTGACTCAAATGTAGTACCCTGAGGTAAACGGATCAATACCGCGGGATGTCAATACCAGCCGACGGCGACCTGCGCCTCTTCCGACATGCGGTCCGGTGTCCACGGCGGATCGAAGGTCATTTCGACCTCGACGCCGGACACGCCTTCGACAGCGCCGACGGCGTTTTCCACCCAGCCCGGCATCTCACCGGCGACCGGGCAGCCGGGCGCGGTCAGCGTCATCATGATCTTCACCATCCTGTTGTCCTCGATGTCGATTTTGTAGATCAGACCGAGTTCGAAGATGTCGGCGGGAATTTCCGGGTCGTAGACGGTTTTCAACGCGCTGATGACGTCGTCGCTCAGCCGTGCCAGTTCATCGGCCGGAATGCTGGAATGCACGATGCCTTCGCGCACGTCGATCTTCTGTTCGCTTTCGTCCAGGCTCATCACGGACACTCCTCAAGCAAAGAACTTGCGCGCATATTCAAGCGCATCGGCCAGGGCATCGACCTCGGCGCGGGTATTGTACATGCCGAAGGATGCACGGCATGTGGCGGTGACGCCGAAGCGTTTCAAGAGCGGCATGGCGCAATGCGTGCCGGCACGCACCGCAATGCCCTGCCGGTCGATCACCATCGAGACGTCGTGGGCGTGGATGCCGGCAAGCTCGAAGGAAAAGATACTGCCCTTGTCGGGCGCCGTACCGAACACGCGCAGCGAATTGACCGATTTCAGCCGCTCGACCGCGTAAGCGGCAAGATCGGCCTCATGGCGGGCGATCGCCTCGCGGCCGACCTTCTCCATATAGTCGAGCGCATAACCGAGCCCGATCGCCTGGACGATCGGCGGCGTACCGGCTTCGAAGCGATGCGGCGGATCGTTGTAGGTGACCGCATCCTCGGCAACCTCGAAGATCATCTCGCCACCGCCCTGGAAGGGGCGCATCTCGAAAAGCCGCTCCTTCTTGCCGTAGAGCACGCCGATGCCCGACGGGCCGTAGAGCTTGTGGCCGGTCATGACGTACCAGTCGCAATCGATATCCTGCACGTCGACGGGCAGGTGCACGGCGCCCTGGCTGCCGTCGATCAAGACCGGAATGCCGCGTTCATGCGCGATGCGGCAGACCTCCTTGACCGGAACGATCGTGCCGAGCGCATTCGACATATGGGTGATGGCGACGAGCTTGGTGCGCTCCGTCAGGCTCTTCTCGAAATCCTCGATATGGAAGGCACCCTCGTCGTCCACCGGCACCCAGACCAGTTTGGCGCCCTGCCGCTCGCGAATGAAATGCCAGGGCACGATGTTGGAGTGGTGCTCCATGATCGTCAGGACGATCTCGTCACCTTCGCCGAGCTTGGGCATGCCCCAGCCATAGGCGACGGTGTTGATCGCTTCGGTCGAATTCTTGGTGAAGACGATGTCGTTGACCGAAGGGGCGTTGAGGAAACGGCGGACCTTTTCGCGCGCGCCCTCATAGGCATCGGTCGCGGCATTGGAGAGATAATGCAGGCCGCGATGCACATTGGCGTATTCGTGGCTGTAGGCATGCGAGATCGCGTCGATCACCGACTGCGGCTTCTGGGCCGAGGCGCCGTTGTCGAGATAGACCAGCGGCTTGCCGTGCACCTTCTCCGCCAGGATCGGAAAATCCCGGCGGATGGCTTCGACGTCGTATTGCGTGGCCGGCACGATCTTGTCCATGGCTATATCCGATCAGGCGTGCTTTTCGAGCCAGGCCGAAATCACGCCTTCCAGCGCCTCGACCAGAGCCTCGTCTTCCAGTTCTTCGACGATCTCGGCGACGAAGGCGTTGACGAGCATTGCCCGCGCCTTGTTCTCCGGAATGCCGCGCGCCATCATGTAATAGAGATGATTGGCGTCGATATCGGTCACCGTCGCGCCGTGGCCGCACTGGACGTCGTCGGCGAAGATCTCGAGCTCGGGCTTGACCGAGAACTCGGCATCGTCCGACATCAGAAGCGTGTTGCACGCCATTTTGGCGTCGGTCTTCTGCGCATCGGGCGCCACCCGGATCATGCCCTGGAAGACACCCTTGGCGCGGTCGAACACCACGTTGCGGATCACCTCGGTCGAGCCGGTATGCGGCACGTCGTGGCCGAGCACCATCGTCACGTCGGTATGGCTCTCGGCCCCGAGCAGGTTGATGCCGCGCAGCGTCAGATCGGCGCCCTCGCCGGTCACCTTGATGTGCAGTTCCTGGCGCACCAGCCTGCCGCCGGCATTGATGACAAACAGGCGAAGCTTGGCGTCGGCGCCGAGATCGACGCGGATCTGGCCGAGATGCGTATCGTCGGCACCCTGCTGCTGCAGGATGATCCAGGTTAGCTCCGTGCCTTTGCCGACGGTGATGTCACTGACATGGGACACGAAGGCAGCATCGCCCGTCACCGCACGGTGACGCTCGATAACGGTTGCCTTGACGCCGGCGCCGAAGGAAACGGGAAGGCGCGTATGCGTCTGCCCGCCGGCATGGATGAACTGGATCTCGAGCGGATTTTCAAGCTCGGTATCATCAGGCACGTCGACCACATAGCCGTCGCGCACGAAGCTGCCATTGATGCGGCCGACCGCATCGTCGCTGCCGAGCGCATCGAGCCCGCCTGCGGCCGAGCCGTCACGCAGACGTTCGTTATAGGCTGACACGCCAAGGCCCTCTGCGACCGCCTTCTGATTGGCGTGGCCCTGGATCACCGCCAGCACCCTGGAACCCGCGACGAGCGGCTCAAGCGGGTCGGAGCCGGCGTCGCCTGCCTGCGGCGGCAAGCCGCGCAGCAGGTTTTTGAAGTCGGTGTAATGCCAGGCTTCGATGCGGCGCGTCGGCAGGCCGGCCTTCTTCAGGTCATCGAGAAGCCGGTCGCGCAGCGCCGTCACCATGCCGTTGCCCGGCAACTCGCCGATCTGCTGGTTGAAGGCGTCGATCAGCGCCGTTTCGGCCGCGGTCAGGCGACTCGTCGTCTGCATGTTCATGGAGGTCGTCCTTTCCACCCGAACTCAGGCCGCCGCGCCGATGATATCGGCATAGCCGTTGGCTTCGAGCTCATGCGCCAGCGTCTTGTCGCCCGACTTGATCACCTGCCCCTTGTAGAGCACGTGAACCGTATCAGGCACGATATAGTCGAGCAGGCGCTGATAGTGGGTGATGACGACGACAGCGCGATCGGGCGAACGCAACGCATTGACGCCGTCGGCGACGATCTTCAGCGCGTCGATGTCGAGGCCCGAGTCGGTTTCGTCGAGCACGCAGAGCTTCGGCTCCAGCAGCGCCATCTGCAGGATCTCGGCGCGCTTCTTCTCGCCGCCGGAGAAGCCGACGTTGAGCGGCCGCTTCAGCATCTCGGTGTTGATCTGCAGCTTGGCCGCAGCATCCTTGACGCGACGCATGAAATCCGGCGTCGTCAGTTCGTCCTCGCCACGCGCCTTGCGCTGCTCGTTCATCGCCACCTTGAGGAACTGCATGGTGGCGACACCCGGGATTTCGACCGGATACTGGAAGGCAAGGAAGATACCCTTGGCGGCGCGCTCGGACGGATCGAGCTCGAGAATGCTCTCGCCATTATAGAGAATGTCGCCTTCGGTGACTTCGTAGTCGCTGCGGCCGGACAGCACATAGGAGAGCGTCGACTTGCCGGAGCCGTTCGGCCCCATGATCGCGGCAACTTCGCCAGCCTTCACGGTGAGGTTCAGGCCACGGATGATCTCGGTGCCGTCTTCGGCAATGCGGGCATGAAGGTTTCTGATTTCAAGCATCTTTGGTTCCTGCGTTTTCTCTGCGTAGCTCATCGGAGCCTCGCGTAATTTCTAAGGACATCGACATGTTGTGCTCGGCGCTATCGCCAAAAAAAACGGAAAACGCGGAAAACCGCGACCGTTACGAGCCAAACCCATTCGAGAAATTCCGGGATCCCTTGCATGATCTTTCCCGGTTTTTCCATGCGCTGCCGGAGAAACACATAAGGCTGCTCCGGCGGCTTTTCCGTCTCGTTTCTTTGCCCGCGGGGGCGAATTTTCGCCAATATTTCCCCGCGCATATTCTCCAGACGTTCAAGAATGCGCTTCTTGTCCGCCTCGTCCATGTCAGCCCACAGAGCCTTCCAGCGAAATACTGATCAGCTTCTGCGCCTCGACAGCGAATTCCATCGGCAGCTCCTGCAGCACTTCCTTGACGAAGCCGTTGACGATCAGTGCGATTGCCGCCTCCGTCGGGATGCCGCGCTGCAGGCAGTAGAACAGCTGGTCCTCGGAGATCTTCGAGGTCGTCGCTTCGTGCTCGAACTGCGCCGTCGAATTCTTCGCTTCGATGTAGGGCACCGTATGGGCGCCGCACTTGTCGCCGATCAACAGCGAATCGCATTGCGTGAAGTTGCGCGCGTTCGACGCCTTGCGGTGGGCCGAGACCTGGCCGCGATAGGTGTTGTTGGAAACACCGGCCGCGATGCCCTTGGAGACGATGCGGCTCGACGTGTTCTTACCGAGATGGATCATCTTGGTGCCGCTGTCGATCTGCTGATGACCGTTCGAGACGGCGATCGAATAGAATTCGCCCCTGGAGTCGTCGCCGCGCAGAATGCAGGACGGGTACTTCCAGGTGATCGCCGAGCCGGTTTCGACCTGCGTCCAGGAGATCTTTGAGCGGTCGCCGCGGCAATCGCCGCGCTTGGTGACGAAATTGTAGATGCCGCCCTTGCCTTCCTTATCACCCGGATACCAGTTCTGGACCGTGGAATATTTGATCTCGGCATCGTCGAGAGCCACGAGCTCGACCACGGCGGCATGCAACTGGTTTTCATCGCGCTGCGGCGCCGTGCAGCCTTCGAGGTAGGAGACGTAGGCGCCCTCTTCCGCGATGATCAGCGTGCGCTCGAACTGGCCGGTGCCCTTCTCGTTGATGCGGAAATAGGTGGAAAGCTCCATCGGGCAGCGAACGCCCTTCGGCACGAAGACGAAGGAGCCGTCGGTAAAGACAGCCGAATTCAACGTCGCGTAATAATTGTCCGAGGTCGGCACGACCGAACCGAGATATTTCCGGACGAGATCGGGATGTTCGCGGATGGCTTCCGAAATCGACATGAAGATCACGCCGGCCTTCTTCAGCTCCGCCTTGAAGGTGGTGACGACCGAGACGCTGTCGAAAACCGCGTCGACGGCGATCTTCGGCTTTTCGACGCCGGCCAGGATCTCCTGCTCACGCAGCGGGATGCCGAGCTTCTCATAGACCTTCAACAGCTCCGGATCGACCTCGTCAAGCGACTTCGGACCCGGCGTGCTCTTCGGCGCGGCGTAGTAATGGATGTCGTTGAAATCGATCTTCGGATAATTGACGCGCGCCCAGGTCGGCTCTTCCAGCGTCAGCCAGCGCCGATAGGCTTCCAGACGCCATTCCAACATCCATTCCGGCTCCTGCTTCTTGGCCGAAATGAAGCGGATGATATCCTCGGACAGGCCCTTCGGCGCCTTGTCCATTTCGATGACGGTCTCGAAACCGTATTTGTACTGGTCCACATCGATCAGGCGCACCTGGTCGATCGTTTCCTGCACGGCAGCCATTTCATTCTCCAATCTCGCCGGATCCAAGGTCCGGCAGCTTGTAGCATATGGGCAATCGTCTCGCCCTTCATGTCGGGCAATACTTTGCCCTGATGGTCGGGCAATTCCTTGCCCTGATGTAAGAGGCCAAAAGGGACTTTTCAGCCCGATTGGCAAGCAGAAATTTGCGTTTCCGCAAGTTTATGATGCGGTCAGGCCGCCTCGCCCGCCGACCTCCGCCGGCAGGCGATCTTCGCAAAAGCGGCAACCGCCCTGTCTATGTCTTCTGCCGTGGTCGAGAAGCCGAGCGAGATGCGCAGCCCGCCGAGCTTGGCGTCGCGGCCCATCGCCGTCAGCACATGGCTTTCGCCAAGCCGTCCCGACGAGCAGGCCGAGCCCGCCGAGAGCGCGACACCTTCGAGATCGAAAGCGATCTGTCCGGTCTCGGCCTTCAACCCCGGCAGGGTGAAGAAGATCGTATTGGCGACGCGCTCGCCGCTCTCGCCATGGATGATCACGTCGGCGGCGTGCCGTCGCATGCCTTCCTCCAGCCGCTCGCGCAACGCGCCGATTGCCGCATTGCGCGTCTCCAGCTCGCCCGTGGCCGTCTCCGCCGCCGCGCCAAAACCGATCAGCGCCAGCGAATTCTGTGTCCCCGAACGGTGACCACGCTCCTGCCCGCCACCCTGGATCAGCGGCCGCGGCATCAGCGCCTCGCCGCGCGCAATCAGTGCGCCGGCACCTTTCGGCCCGCCGATCTTGTGCGAGGAGACGATCATGAAATCGGCACCGATCCTGTTGATATCGAGCGGGATACGGCCGGCCGCCTGCACGGCGTCGACCACGAAAAGTCCGCCATGGGCATGCACGATTTTTGCCGCCGCCTCGACCGGCTGGACAATGCCCGTCTCGTTGTTGACGAGCATGACGGCGACCATCGGCAGGCCGGCGGCCTTGTCATGGGCAGCAAGCAGGCGATCAAGCGCGTCGAGATCGACGATGCCGGCTTCCGTCACCGGAATCTCGGTCATCTTCTCCTTGGAAAAGCGCCCGCCTTCGCGCACGGCGGGGTGTTCGATCGCCGAAAAATAGAGACCGCCAAGCTGAAGCGGCGTACGCCCCATGCGGAAATCCGGCGTCAGCACCAGATTGGCGGCTTCCGTTGCGCCGCTGGTGAAGACCACATTGCCGGCATCGGTGCCGGCCAGTGCCGCTACCTTGCGTCGCGCGCCTTCGATGGCGGCGCGCGCGGCGCGGCCCTCTCCATGCACGCTGTTCGGATTGCCAAACACGTCGATGGCGCGCATGATCGCCTCGCGCGCTGCCGGGTGCAGCGGCGCTGTGGCATTCCAGTCGAGATAAAGGCGTGGCGGCGCCATGATCTTCAGTCCTGCGCTTGACGAGCTTGCTTCAGCACCCGCGGTTCATTTTTCTTGAAATTTCCGCCGGGCTTGCCTTATGACACGTTCCACGAAGCGTGGATCGCCATGCAAGTTTCGAATTGTTCTAAACTGCGTTTTAGAAAAGCTGACAACGTTAGTCAAGTCATGTTGTCGTCCAACGCAGCGCGAACGCGAAATAAAACCCGGAGTACCAATGCCCGAAGTAATTTTCAACGGCCCAGCCGGCCGTCTTGAAGGCCGCTACCAGCCCTCCAAGGAAAAAAGCGCGCCCATCGCCCTGATCCTGCATCCGCATCCGCAGTTCGGCGGCACGATGAACAATCAGATCGTCTACCAGCTCTTCTACATGTTCCAGAAGCGCGGGTTCACGACGTTGCGCTTCAATTTCCGGGGCATCGGCCGCAGCCAGGGCGAATTCGACCACGGCGCCGGCGAATTGTCGGATGCCGCCTCGGCGCTCGACTGGGTGCAGAGCCTGCATCCCGATTCGAAGACCTGTTGGGTCGCCGGTTATTCCTTCGGTTCCTGGATCGGCATGCAGTTGCTGATGCGCCGGCCGGAAATCGAGGGCTTCATGTCGATCGCGCCGCAACCCAATACCTACGACTTCTCCTTCCTGGCGCCCTGCCCCTCCTCCGGCCTGATCATCAACGGCGAGGCCGACAAGGTGGCGCCGGAAAAGGACGTCAACGGCCTAGTGGAGAAGCTGAAGACCCAGAAGGGCATTCTTATCACCCATCGCACCGTTGCCAACGCCAACCACTTTTTCAACGGTCAGGTGGAGACGCTGATGAGCGAATGCGAGGACTATCTCGACCGCCGCCTCAACGGCGAACTGGTGCCGGAACCGGCCGCCAAGCGGATCCGCTGACGCGCAACGCGAGCCCTTTATCCGTCGAGCGGCGGTCGGACCCTAGGCGGACGCGTCGGCCGGTTGCCGTAAAGAGTTAGAGTTTTGACCGCATCGCGGCGGTCAGCTCGAAAGCGGTGCCGGACACTCCATCGATCAGGATCGGCGCGCGTTCGCGCATGCCGATCTTCCTGAGTACGCGCTGCGAGGCGACGTTTTCGGGATGCGTGAAGGCGATGAAAGCGGGCGCAAGTCTGCTTTCGAAAAACCAGTCGGCTAGGGCGCTTGCCGCTTCCGTTGCCAGGCCCTTGCCCCACGCCTCCTCGATCAGGGAATAACCGAGCTCGAACTGTTCGCTCCTGAACCGCGAAATGCCGGCGCGGCCGATGAACCGGCCGTCCTCCCGAGGAGCTTGTATTTGGTTGTGCCGTCGCGCACCTGCTCCTCGAACCAGCCTCGCAGATGCCGTTCCGCCTTCTCGAGGGTCCACGGCGCGTTGCCGGCAAGAAATTGCGTCGTTGCCGCTGTCGAATGCAGCCACTGTACCAGCGGCGCATCGCCTTCGTTCCACATGACGAAACGCAGCCGCGACGTCCGAAGGATCAGCCGCTCATCACTCATGGCCTTGCCAGCACCCCACCGCTGACGGGAGCGTCAACGCCGGTCGTGCCCGGAAATGTCAGCGGCAGCCCGTCCAGCGAGCGCACGGCGAGATAGGCCCAGGCTTCGGCCTCCATCGCATCGCCGTCGAATCCGGCTTCCTCGGCGGTCAATACCCGTGATCCCTGCCCTTCGGCCATGATTGAAAACTCCGCCATCAGAGTGGCGTTCAGCCGACCCCCCCCGCAGACGATATAGACCGACGGCCTCTCGGGCAGGAAACCGGCAGATTTGACGATCGAGGCGGCAGCGACGTGCGCGAGTGTACGGGCACCATCTTCGAGGCTCGCCTCCTCGGACCGAAGCGGGGCGAAATCGCCGCGGTCGAGCGAACGGCGGACATTGCCGCGGAAGAACGGGCTTTCCAGATATCGCTCCGCGAGAGCGGTCACGACCTTGCCGCGGCCGCCGATCTCGCCGCCGGGATCATAGGTCTTGCCGGTCTGCATCTCCACCCATTGGTCGATCAGCGTATTGCCCGGCCCGCTGTCGAAGGCCGATATGCGGCCGTCAGTGCCTATCGAGGTCAGATTGGAGATGCCGCCGATGTTGACGAAGCAGACCGCCTGTCCTGCCTGCTGGAATTTTCCGGCGAGCGCGGCGTGATAGGCCGGCACCAGCGGCGCGCCCTGCCCGCCATGGACCATGTCGTTGGCGCGCATGTCGTAGACCACCGATATGCCGGTTCGCCGTGCGAGGTCGCCGCCGTCGCCGATCTGAATCGTCAGTCCTTCGTCGGGCCGGTGAAGCACGGTCTGACCATGAAAACCGAGAACATCGACGGCATCGGCTGACAGCCCGAAACGCTCAAGGAATGCCGTAACGGCAATTGCATGCCGTTCGGTCAACTCAAGCTCGATGTCACGAAGTTCCGCGGGTCGCTCGCACCTATCGGTTAGCGGACGCGCCAGGTCCAGCGCCCGCTTGAGCCGCTCGCGAAATTCGGCCTCATAGGGCAAACCGAGAAATGGCCCGCGCTCGATGAAGCCGCGGCCATCTGTCCTGATCAGCGCGACATCGATTCCATCCATCGACGTGCCGCTCATCAGCCCGATCGCGGTTCTGATCACGTCCATGAGGCTTGCCTCCCATGCGATTCCCGGATGCACTTTTGTAAAAACAGTGCTAAACGCGCCGCGACAGATCAACAACAACGAAGTTGCGTAAGGCCAAACGGGACCGAGCGCAGACACCAAGAGACGAAAGCCATGTCCGAGTTCAAGTCCGATTTCCTCCGCACGCTGAAAGAGCGCGGCTTCATCCATCAGGTATCCGATGAAAGCGGCCTCGACGATTTGTTCGCGAAGGAGGTCGTGACGGCCTATGTCGGTTACGACGCAACCGCGACCAGCCTGCATATCGGCAATTTGATCTCGGCCACCATGCTCTACTGGCTGCAGGAGACCGGCCACCGGCCGATCGCGCTGATGGGGGCGGCACGTCGATGGTCGGCGACCCCTCCTTCCGCGATGAGCAGCGCAAGCTTTTGACGCCGGAGGCGATCAATACGAACATCGAGGGCATCAAGAAGATCTTCTCGCGCATATTGCGCTTCGGCGATGGTCCGACTGATGCCTTCATGGTCAACAATGCCGATTGGCTGATGAAGCTCAACTATGTCGAATTCCTGCGCGACGTCGGCCGGCATTTCTCGGTCAACCGCATGCTCTCCTTCGACAGCGTCAAGCTGCGCCTCGATCGCGAGCAGTCGCTCTCCTTCCTCGAATTCAACTACATGATCATGCAGGGCTACGACTTCGTCGAACTCAGCCGCCGCTACGGCTGCCGCCTGCAGATGGGTGGCTCGGATCAGTGGGGCAACATCATCAACGGTGTCGATCTCGGCCACCGCATGGGAACGCCGCAGCTCTACGCGCTGACGACGCCGCTCCTGACCACGAGCTCGGGTGCCAAGATGGGCAAGAGCGCCTCCGGCGCCGTCTGGCTGAACGAGGACGTCTTCAGCCCCTATGATTTCTGGCAGTACTGGCGCAACACCGAGGATGCCGATGTCGGCCGCTTCCTGAAGATCTTCACCCGCCTGCCGCTTTCCGAGATCGCCAGACTCGAAGCGCTCGGCGGCGCCGAGATCAATGAGGCGAAGAAGATCCTCGCCACGGAAGCGACCGCCATCGTCCACGGCCGTGAGGCCGCCGAAGCGTCCGCAGAAACGGCCCGCACCACCTTCGAGGAAGGCCGGGTCGCCGAAAACCTGCCTTCCGTCGAGATCCCGGCCACCGAACTCGACGGTGGCATCGGCCTGCTCTCGCTGATGGTCCGCGCCGGCCTTGCCGGCTCCAACGGCGAAGCCCGCCGCCACGTCCAGGGCGGTGCGGTGCGCATCAACGACGAGGCGGTCAGCGACGAACGCCGGCTGATCGGCAGCAATGAAATCACCGCCGACGGCGTCATCAAGCTCTCGCTCGGCAAGAAGAAGCACATCCTGATCCGCCGCGCGGCGTAGGCGGATTCAATTCCGAACAGATATCAAAGCCGGCGCCCGCGCCGGCTTTTTCGTTGCCCAATTTTGCAGTTGGCGCACACCCCTCACTCGACACCAGGCTGAGACGTCGCGTCCGTTCGTTCAGCCTCCCGGAAGACATAGGGCGGCGGGTCGACGTCTGGTGCGCGCGTCACGCGTGACCACCAGCTGATCGAGAACGTCGGCGGCGTCACGGTCGCATCGAGGGGGACTGTCAGCACATGGGCGGAACGGATGAGCTCCGGCGGCCTCAGCCGCGCGCCCTTATCCGCAGACTGCGAAGCCTCGCCTGCTGCAGCGGCGATCACCGCGACCGATATGAAAGAGACTGTCCGAGCGCACTGCATGGCATCCTCCGACATTGCGTCGACCGTTGTTTGCCGGATTCACATTACATCAGAGTTATCTAAAATAAGCAAAGCATCACTATTCGACTTACCTGATCGAACCTTTTCCGCCCGCCGGGATTTGCGACCAGATGGATTGGGGGCGCCGGCACGATCAACGATCTCGACGATCTCTCAGGCGCAAGAGATTTAGCGCTTCTGCCTTGCCCGTCTCACTGAAACTCGAAGATTTGCCGGAAAACACCGGGCGCGATGATCGACAGCGGGTTGATCTGCAGGTTCGGCTGATCGAACTTGCCGGTCAGCTTGAAGGTGATGCCGATCAGGCCGCGGTCGCTGCCGTTGCCGAGAATGACGCCAATCAGCGGCAGTTCGGCGAAGAGGCGATTGAGGCCGTAGGCCGGCATGAAGGTGCCGGTCATGTCCATATTGCCCTTGCGGTCGCGCACCACGCCCTGGAAGGTCGCGCCGATCTGGTCGCCGCGCAGCACCCCGTTCTCGATGCCGATCATGCCACCCCGCGAAACGATGCGGGCAAAGCCGCGCTGAAAGCGTTGCGATGAAGTGTCGATGTCGCGTTTGACGGCCTCGTTGAGGCTGCGCTGCTCGTTTCCGACGGGTGTCGACACGATCGAGCGCAGGCGCTGTTCGTTGACGATCGAGAAACGGCGCACATCGAGCGAGCCGTCCCAGTCGCCCTCAGCACCCAACCGGATCGCCAGATTGAGCAGGCCGCCCTGCATGTGCTGGTAGAGATCGGCGAAACGGGAAACCGCGCCGGCATCGCCGCTGGTGATATTGATGACGCCGCCATCCTTCATCTGGCTGACGACGGCCTCGCCGCTGTCGGTAACGCCGGAAAAATTCAGAGCCTGCAGCTTGTCGCCGCGCAGTGACACCTGTGCCTGGAAATTGCCGACCTTTTCGTCATTGAAACCGACGACGTTTTTCAGCTTGGCCCGCACCGACACGCCGATATTGTCGCTATCGCCGCCCTCGTCGCTGTCCGAGCCCGATTTCAATCGCGCGATGACCGGCCGCGCATCTGCGCTGGTTCCTGAAACGGAGACGTCGAAATTGCCCTTGCTGCGCTTCACCGACAAGGCGAAATCATCGAGCGAGGAGAGCCTGACGCTGTCGAAATCCGCGGAGATTAGGCCCGTCTTGCCGACGTTCAGCGATCCAGTGGCGCCGAAGCCGTCCCCCTTCAGCCGGAAATTCTTGATCTCAGTATTTTCGGGCGGGCCGGACATCTCGAATTCCGCGGATGCGGCAATGCCGCTGCCTTTCGACCAGCCGATCCAAGGCAGGTCGAGCATCGACTTGGTGAGGTCAAGCTGAACATCTTGCCGGTCGTCGTCTATCCGCGTCAGCACCATCTTCAGGTTACCCCTGACGATATCGGAAAGCCCCGGCATCACCTTGCTGCGCTGATCATCCGAGAGTGTCGCCGTGATCACGCGCTGCCGCTCCACGCCAGACGACGCTTCGACCGGCTCGGTCAGATCGATATCGGCGGGAATGCCGTCGATCTCGCCCTTGGCGTCGAGCGTGATCTGCTTCGGATCGCCATTCAGCATGCCGCTGACATTGCTGATCGTGCGGCCGGAAAACGGCTTGGCCAGATCGACGTCGGCGAGCTTCATGGCGGCCTTCCACTCGGCCGGCGGCGGGTTTTGCGACGACAGCAGTCCGAAATGCGCCTTCACATTCGCGTCGATGTGTCCCTTGAAATCGTCGGGCGTAAAGCCGGCGCGCTGCAGCACCCGGATCGGTTTGTAGGTCAGGAGCTCGCCGACGGCGTCCGCCGCACCGGAGACCGCAAGATCGATATCGGCCATCAGCGGTTTGTCGTAGGCGGAAGGGATGACGAACGTTCCCTGCCCGAGACCGACGGACCGGCCGGAGGGGAAATAGGAGGTGCCGCTCTTGATCGAAATCGTCGCAACCGGGCCGGTCAGATCGAAATGCGCCGCCGTATCGCGCACCGGCGGAATGTCGCCGGCCACGTTCATCCGCGCGCCGGCAATGTCGAAGCCGATGCGGATCTGGTTGGCGTCGAGCTTCAATCCCTTGCCGCCGGCTGCCTCGTCAAGCCGTCCGAACGGAATGAAGACGGATATGGCAGCGTCTGTGACGGTGCCGCCGAAAAGATTGCCGTGCACCCATGTGCGTACCTTGGGCGCCATCCAGAACGGCCAGAGCTGCTTGATCGCCGTCGTCTGCAGCTCTCTGGACTGCCCGGCAAAGCTGATTTCCGGCGACTTATCGCCGAGCCTGACGTGCAACGCCCCGTAAAGCGCGCCGAGCGGGCTGGAAACGGTCATGTTGGGAAACAGAAATTCCCGGCCGGCGACCAGATAACGCCCGGTCGCCTGGATATCGAAGGAGAGAGGCTGTTCGCCGGAGGCGCCAGGCGCGGCGGTGCCGCCGCTGACAAGCAGGTCGATGCCGAAACCCTTGCCGGCCTGCGGGTCGAGCTTGTCGAGATCAATCAGCGCGCCGTTGATGGGAACCGTGGTCGCGCCGAACCGGGCGTTCGACTTGGCGATCTCGAGCGTCTGCTTGGCGAAATCATAGGCGAGGTTGATCTGCCCGCCCGACAGCTCCTGCGGATCGCCATCCGCATAAATCAGGCCGGGATCGATATCGACCGTTGCGGCAAGCGCCGGCTGCACGCCATCGCGCTCCCTGGTCGCCGACACCGTCAGGTCGACGAAGGCACTGAGCCCCTGCCGTATCACCCCCTGATCGTTGCGTTTCAACGCAAAGGGCGTGAGGTCGGCATGGTTGAGCGTCGCCACCAGCTTCGACACCCGGCCGCCGTCCTTCTCGGCCAGCACGTCGAGCTCCGCCACCTCGCCGTTCAGCGCAACCTCACCTCGCAATTGCAGCGAGGATGGCCCGGCATGCGCAAAGACAAGATTGTCGACGACGAGCGACAACGGGCCGTTTGCGGTACCGGCCAATTTGACGTCGATGCCGGAGATGCGCACGGAATTGGTCGAGCCGCGTGTCACGATGCTGTCGAACATGTCGAGCTGCGAGAAGATCCTCTCCATCGCCGCCGGCATGGCGTCAATGCGCAAATCGTCGAGCTTGACGGGGTTGCCGGAGGGCAGAAGCGCTGTGTCGAGCGCGATATCCTCCGCTTCGATATCGGCAACGGCGATACGGCCGCGGAAAAGCTGCAGCGGATCGAGCCCCAGCCGCACCGAACCCGTCGTCGACAGGTGCTGGCCGCTCTGCTGGTCGATCATATTGACGTTGCGCGCTTCGAGCGCCAGCCGGAAGTCAGAGGTGAATCGGATGACGGTGGAGCCGACTTCGGCGCGGTAGCGCGGTCCGGCCACTCCGTTCAACGCCGCCTGCGCCTGCTGCGACAGCGGCTTGTCGAACATGCCGCTCTCGACGGTGAAGACGATGGCGCCGAGGATCAGGAGAATCAGTCCCAGAAATCCCAAGGTCAGCTTCGCCGTGCGGCGCATCGGCGAGCGAGGCGGCGGGCAATAAACGATGATCGGATCCTCGGCCTGGGCGGACGGCAAGCGGTCCAGCGCAACGATATCCTTCTTGCGAAACGTGACCTTTTCGCCGCGGATGGCTGACATGCGCCTTCGGGCTCTCCCTTAAATCGAAGAATTGAACCCGGCCATGCTGGACGGGTTTCCGTCCACTATATAATTCGGGAGAGAGAGTGTCATCCACAAACCCGGCAAAAGAAAGGTTTTCCCAATGGCGGTTCCCGGCATCGGTGCCCTGGCCCCCGATTTCAACCTCCCCCGCGACGGCGGCGGCCGTGTCTCGCTGTCCGATTTTCACGGCAAGCCGCTGGTGCTGTTCTTCTATCCCAAGGATGACACGACGGGCTGTACTGCCGAATCGTTGGCTTTCACGGCGCTGGCGCCGGAGTTCGAAGCAGCCGGTGCCGCCGTGATCGGCATGTCGCCCGATTCGGCCGCCTGCCATGACAAGTTCATCAGGAAGCACCGTCTTTCGGTGGCGCTCGCCTCGGACGAAGACAAGACGACGCTGCAGGCCTATGGCGTCTGGAAGGAAAAGAGCATGTACGGCCGCAACTTCATGGGCGTCGAGCGCACGACCTTCCTCATCCGCCAGGATGGCACGATCGCCACGATCTGGCAGAAGGTGAAGGTGCAGGGCCATGCCGAAACCGTTCTCGAGGCCGTCAGGAATCTGGCCGCGTGACCGGTGATCTCGCGATAAGCTCGTTGCGCGGCGGCGCCATTGACGCCATCCGTTCGGCCGATCTCGACCGCAAGACGGCCCTTGCGCAGGAAAGCGCCACCCGCTGGTTCGCCCGCCGGGTGTCGCTGCGCTCGCCGCTCGACGCCGCCCTGCCGGAACGGCCCGGCCGTCCCGACAAACCGGTGCTGACGCCGCCGACCCAGGTGGAGAAACGCTCGCTGCACACGCTGAAAGGCCGGATCGCCCTGCTGCATGCCATCGCCCATATCGAGCTCAACGCTGTCGACCTGGCGCTCGATATCGTTGCCCGATTCGCGACCGAACAGGTGCCGAATTCCTTCTTCGACGGCTGGATGCAGGTCGCTTTCGAGGAGGCGAAACATTTCCGCATGGTACGCGCCCGCCTCAACGATCTCGGCGCCGATTACGGCGATCTTCCCGCTCATGACGGGTTGTGGCAGGCGGCCCATTCGACGCGCAACGACCTGACGGCAAGGCTCGCCGTCGTGCCGCTGATTCTCGAAGCCCGCGGCCTCGACGTCACACCGTCGCTGCAGGCCAAGATGCGTGAGACCGGCGATCTCGAAAGCGCTGCCGTGCTCGACGTCATTTATAACGACGAAAAAGGCCATGTCGCCGTCGGCGCCAAATGGTTCCGTTTCCTCTGCGCCCGCGAAAAGCGCGATCCGGCAAAAGCCTTCCAGGAGCTGGTGCGCGCCAATTTCCGCGGGCCGCTGAAGCCGCCCTTCAACGATCTCGCCCGTGCCGAAGCCGGGCTGACACCGTCTTTCTACCGCTCGCTGGCATCGATCAGCCACGCCTGAGGTGATTGATTTTCTGACGCAAATGGCGGCTGCGAAAGCATTCGTTAACCATAACGGTGTCTAATTTCCGAAAGAGGCGTAGAGCATCAATCGGGAGAGCCTGCGTGAACAGCGGACATCAGCACCGGGTATTCGGCAAGCGGGCGCAGGAACACATCCTCATCCTGGCAAGCGGCGACAAGGTGCGCCACATGACGGTCCGGCCGTGGATGGCGGCGCTTGCCTTCTGCTTCGTCGGCGTCTTCTCGATCGGCTATCTGCTGGCGACCTCCTACCTCGTGCTGCGCGACGACCTGATCGGCGCCACCATGGCGCGCCAGGCGCGCATGCAGCATGACTACGAGGACCGCATCGCCGCCCTTCGCGCCCAGGTCGACCGCATCACCTCCCGCCAGCTTCTTGACCAGCAGGTGGTCGAGGACAAGGTCGACAAGCTGATGGAGCAGCAGCTGGCGCTCACCTCGCGCCACGGCAAGCTCGACAATCTGCTCGACCGCGCCGAAAGTTCCGGCCTGACGGAAAAGGACGGCACCCAGCCCGCGCCGTCACTGCCCGTCCAGTCCTTTGCCCCCGATATCAAGGACAAGCGCGCTTCGCTCACCGGCGGCATCGAGGCGATCGAGAGACAGCTGGCGAGCGGAGCGCCCGCCGACGCGATGCCCGGCAATTCGACGCTTGCCTACGCGCCGTCCGCCGAGACGGTCGGCGACCGCGCCGATCGCGTCTTCTCCAAGGTGACGCTGTCGCTGAAGGATGTCGAGCAAGACCAGCGCAACCGCGTCGAACAGCTGACGAGTGACGCCGGCCACGCCGCCAGCGCCATCGAGACCGTGCTGACCCGCTTCAAGATTCCTGTGCCTGAGGAGACGGCCGCCGCCAGGCAGGAGGAGGAGAGCGCCGTCGGCGGCCCCTATCTCGAACCAGAGAGCAACGACGACTTCAACAATTCGCTGGCCGCCCTCGACGGCGCGCTGACCCGGCTGGAGGCCGTGCGCAGCACCGCCGAATCCCTGCCCTTCCGCAACCCCGCCATCGGCAAGGACGTCACCAGCCCCTTCGGCAACCGCCGCGACCCATTCCTCGGCCGCCTGGCGCTGCATTCCGGCATCGACTTCCGCTTTTCGCCGGGCGAGAGAATCCGCCCGACGGCGCCCGGCAAGGTCATCGCCGCCGGCTGGACCGGCGGCTACGGCAATATGGTCGAGGTCGACCACGGTAACGGAATCTCGACGCGCTACGGCCACATGTCACAGGTTCTCGTCAAGGTCGGCGACACGGTCGGCCGCAACGATGTCATCGGTCTTGCCGGCAGTACCGGCCGCTCGACCGGCACCCATCTGCACTATGAAGTGCGCCAGAACGGCCAGGCGGTCGATCCAGTATATTTCATGAATGCCGGACTTAAACTCGCCACCTACATCAAGTAATAGCCGTCAGGTAACCATCGCTTCACTCTGCACGGAGTGCGCCCTCTCTATTTCTTGACTTGCCGGCCATTCGGGGCTATGTCGCGCTGCATTGCGGCATGCAATCCCGCCGACTCGTTCAGAGCTCGGCCGAACCGGAACGGAAACAGTTTTCCCTTTGACGACATTTGCTGACCTTGGCTTGAGCCAAAAAGTGTTATCCGCTGTTACCGACGCGGGCTATACGATCCCCACACCTATTCAGGCGGGGGCCATTCCCTTTGCGCTCGAACGCCGCGATATTTGCGGCATCGCGCAGACCGGAACCGGCAAGACGGCATCCTTCGTTCTGCCGATGTTGTCGCTATTGGAAAAGGGCCGCGCCCGCGCGCGAATGCCCCGCACGCTGATCCTCGAGCCAACCCGCGAACTCGCTGCCCAGGTCGCCGAGAATTTCGAGAAGTACGGCAAGAACCACCGTCTGAACGTCGCGCTGCTGATCGGCGGCGTTTCCTTCGAGGACCAGGACCGCAAGCTTGAGCGCGGCGCCGATGTGCTGATCTGCACGCCCGGCCGCCTGCTTGACCATTTCGAGCGCGGCAAGCTTTTGATGAGCGGGGTCGAGATCCTCGTCATCGACGAGGCCGACCGCATGCTCGACATGGGCTTCATCCCCGATATCGAGCGCATCGCCAAGCTCATCCCCTTCACCCGCCAGACGCTGTTCTTCTCGGCAACGATGCCGCCGGAGATCCAGAAGCTCGCCGACCGCTTCCTGCAAAATCCCGAGCGCATCGAGGTGGCAAAGCCGGCATCGGCCGCCAAGACCGTGACGCAGCGCTTCGTCGCCTCGCACAGCAAGGACTACGAGAAGCGCGCGGTTCTGCGCGAACTGGTGCGCGCCCAGGGTGAACTGAAGAACGCCATCATCTTCTGCAACCGCAAGAAGGATGTCGCCGACCTTTTCCGCTCGCTCGAGCGCCACGGCTTCTCCGTCGGTGCTCTGCATGGCGACATGGACCAGCGTTCGCGCACGATGATGCTGCAGAGCTTCCGTGACGGCAATCTCCAGCTGCTGGTCGCCTCCGACGTCGCCGCCCGCGGCCTCGACATTCCCGATGTCAGCCACGTCTTCAATTTCGACGTGCCGATCCATTCCGAGGACTACGTCCACCGCATCGGCCGCACCGGCCGTGCCGGCCGGTCGGGCGCCGCCTTTACGCTCGTGACCAAGCGTGACACCAAATTCGTCGATGCGATCGAGAAGCTGATCGGCGAAAAGGTCGAATGGCTGAGCGGCGATGTGAATTCACTGCCGCCGGCCGAAGAAAGCGCCGACAACGAGCGCCCGCGGCGCAACAGCCGCGACCGCGGCGCAAAGGGTGAGCGGGGCGAGAGGGATCGTGGGCGCGGGCGCGGCAGTCGCGGCGCCGCGAGTCATAAATCTGATAACGACATACAGGATAATGACGTCCAAGTGATCGAAGCAGCACCAGCAAGGGCCGAAGTCTTGAAGAACGAGCGCAAAGCAGAGCAGAAGCCGCAAAACAATGCGCGCAACAATCGGCCCTACCCGGCAAACGACGACAGCCGCGACCGCCGCCGCCATCGCGATCACGACGACGGCCCGACCCCGGTCGGTTTCGGCGACGACATCCCCGCCTTCATGCTGATCGCCGGCAGCGCCAAGGTCTGAACATCCAATGGGCAGGCCCGGCCATGATTTCCCGGGCCTCGGCGTTGGTCTGGTGATCCTGCGAAACGACAAGATCCTCCTCTATAAACGCGTGAAATCCGCCTGAAGCTGGCTACTGGAACATTGTCGGCGGCAAGGTCGATCACATGGAGCCGGCTGAAGAAGCCGCACGTCGCGAGGCCGAGGAAGAAACCGGCCTCAAGATCGGCCGGATCGAACGGATTGCCGTGACCGAACAGATCATCGCTGCCGACCGCCAGCACTGGATGTCTATCCTTTATCTCGCCCGCGATGTCGAAGGCGAGCCGCAATTGACCGAACCGGACAAGCTTTCGGATTTCGGCTGGTTTGCCCTGACGGATTTGCCCACGCCCCTGTCGGCCTTCACCAAGGCGGCAATATCTGCTTTGCCGGCCGCCGAACAGCGTTAATGCATGTCGCCCGGAAGTGTGCAGCGGTTCCGGGACAACGACATGCATCAAAACAAAGAGCTAAAGCGCGTTGCGTGAATCAAATTTGATGCGACGCGCTTTAGTCCTCGGCGCGTAGCGCCGCCTCATAGGCAAGCCTTACCCATTTCGCCATCAGATCGGGATCGTCGTAAGCCTCTTCGGGGATCGACCAGTAGGGCATCTTCACCGGCTTGCCCTTCTTGCCCTCATAGGCCCATTGCGTGGCGCCGGCGGCGGCAAATTCCGGGGCGCTTGTGTCGTCGGCCTTCAGCAGCATCTCGTCGCGCACTTCGACTGCAACGATGCGCCCGAGGTGATAAATGCCCTTGCCGCCGAACATGCGCTTGATCGTGACTGGGCCGAGCCCCTGAAACATTTCCTCGATCCCGGCATTGTCCATTCTCTATTCCCTCGAAGTTCCGGCTGCTCCGATCACAGCGTATGATAATCCCGGTTCAAGTAAATGAGCGCCGGATGCTTCTCGCTGAAGCGGACGGCGGCGACTTCGCCGAAGATGACGTTATGCGTCGGCATTTCCTTGATGTCGGTGACCCGGCAATCGAAGGCGGCAAGCGCATCGGCAAGGACCGGCGCGCCGGTGACGAGCGTGTCGAAACGGGCGCTGGCGAAGCGTTCGTCATCGGCAAGCGCCGTGCGTCCGGAGAAAGCGTCGGCAACGCCCTGGTGGTGAGCGCCGAGCGTGTTCAGCACGAAGATACCGCTGCGGAAAAAAATCTCGTTCTTCGGATTGGTGTTGTTGAGGCAAATCAGCACCGAGGCCGGATTATCCGAGACCGAGCAGGCGGCTGTGATGGTGACGCCCCGGCGCATGCCTTCCATCACCGTCGTCACGAGTTGCACATGGCCGGCATAACGGCTCATGGCATCGCGATAAAGGCCGGGGTCGATATGCTGCCTGTTCAACAAGTGCTTCTCCGTACGCTCTTCTGCCGACTGCATACATCCATAAATCGGAATCGATTTAAGGACAAAATTAGGCGGCAATTTAAAGTGCTGCAGCGTCCTTTGCGTCACCGAAAGGACGTCCTGCGCTGCAGTTCGACTTTCCATCGCGCCAATATGGCGAGCATGGGTTACCTTTTCTACAATAGGACCGGTGAAAAGCATTGGGTTACGCTTGTTTTTCTTTGACGATCGCGGCCTTGCGGATAAAAGGGCATGGACGATGGCTAGGGATCTCCGCCTTTCATGATCAACCTGCGTGGCATAGCAGCCGTTCTGATGCTGCTGGGAGCGGCGGCGCAAGGCCACGCGGCCGGCGTGACGATCGGCGTCGTTGCCCCTGAAAATGGCCCGCTCGCCCTGCTCGGCGCACAGATTGCCGCCGGCGCCGGTTTCGAGATCCAGCAGTCGGGCAATACGCTCGTCGCCGTCAACGAGACCTGCGAGGACAATAGCGGCGTGGCAGTCGGCGATGCGCTTGTCGCGGCCAAGGTGCAGATCGCCGTCGGCTTTCTCTGCAGCGAGACGCTGGAAGGCGCCCTGCCGAAGCTGAAGGATGCCGGCATTCCGGCGATCACCGTCTCCGTGCGCTCCCGCATCCTGATGGAGGATGCGCTGAAAAACGCCTGGCCGCTCTTCCGCATGGCGCCCGCCGATGGCGCCGAGGCGGCAAAGATCAACGAAGTGATCCTGAAGAATTGGGCAGCCGACCCGATCGCCCTGATCGAGGACGGCACCATTCACGGCCGCGAACTGACGGAAGCGGTGCGCAACGCGCTGGAACAGAACGGCCTGAAACCGGTCTTCACCGATACCTATCGCCCGGGGCAGGAGCAACAGATCGCTCTTGTCCGCCGCCTGAAACGGGCCGGCGCCACGAGGGTCTTCGTCGGCGGTGACCGTAACGACATCGCCGTCATCGCCCGCGACGCGGAAGCCGAGAACATCCCGCTCTCCATCTTCGGCGGCGACGCCATGCGCGCTGCCGATCTGCCACTTCCACTCGGGTCCGGCGTGCGCGCCGTCGCCCTGCCCGAATATTCCGTTCTGCCGGAAGCCGCGGCGGCGGCCGAAACGTTGCGCGCCAAAGGGATCGAGCCGGAAGGTTATGTCCTGCCGTCGCTGGCGGCGGCATTGATTGCCGGCCAGGCAGCAGAAGCCGCCGCTGCGGCCGGCAAGCCCCTGCAGGAGACGCTGCTCGGCACGACATTCCAGACCCCGGTCGGTGCCGTCGCCTTCACCGGCACGCATGAACTTTCGCAAAACCCGTACCGCCTGCTCGAATGGAGCGGCAACGGCTTTTTTCCACCGGCTGCGCCGACGCAATGAGCGGCGGCCAGCCTTGAATTCCGGCGCCGGGCTCGGCCGGCGCCCATACGGAGTAAGACTTGATGACGCTGCCCATTCGCATTGCCCCCTCGATCCTCGCGGCGGATTTCGCCAGGCTCGGCGAGGAGGTGCGCAATGTCACCGCCGCCGGGGCCGACTGGATCCACCTCGACGTGATGGACGGGCATTTCGTGCCGAACATCTCCTTCGGCCCCGATGTCATCAAGTCGCTGCGCGCCTATACTGGCGCCACCTTCGACTGCCACTTGATGATCTCGCCGGTCGACGACTATCTCGAAGCTTTCGCCAAGGCCGGCTGCGACCGCATCACCGTCCATGCCGAATCCGGGCCGCATCTGCATCGGTCGCTGCAGACTGTCCGCAATCTCGGCAAGAAGGTCGGGGTGACGCTCAATCCGGCAACCCCGCTCAGCGCCATCGAGAACGTGCTCGATGATGTCGACCTCATTCTCATCATGTCGGTCAATCCCGGCTTCGGCGGACAGAAGTTCATTCCGGCGATGGCAGCCAAAATCGCGGCGGCAAAGTCGCTGATCGGTGACAGGCCGATCGAGCTTGAGGTCGACGGCGGCGTCACTGTGGAAACGGCGCCGGCAATCGCCCGCGCCGGCGGCAACGTCCTCGTCGCCGGCTCGGCGATTTTCAAGGGCGATACGGTCGAGGACTATCGCCGGACCGTCACCGATCTGCGTCAGGCAGCCGAAGGGGGACGAGCATGAAGAAGCAGCTTTTCTTAGGCGGCCTGCTCGCCGCCGCACTCGCCGGTCTGCCCGGCGTGTCACTTGCCGGCGACATTGCCAGCATCCAGCCGATCGGCTTTTCCGCCGACGGCAAGGTCTTCGCATTCCAGGAGTTCGGCCTCAAGGAGGGCAGCAATGTCCCCTATTCCAACACCTATTTCATCGATACCGATAAGGGCCAGTATCTCGAGGGCACGCCCTTCCGCACCGAGCTGACCGACAAGGACGCCAATCTTTCCAAGGCGCGGCGGCAGAATCTCACGGCGGCGCGCGGCCAGATGGACAAATACGATCTGCTGACCAACCCCGGCCTGATCGCCGCCTTCAATCCGCCGACCGAACTCGGCTCTCCGGCAAAGACGCTGCGCTACACCACGCTTGCGAGCGACGGCCCGCCGAAATCGCCCTATACGCTCTCGCTCGGCGAGTTGCCGATCGCGGTGCCGAAGGACTGCGCGGCGATCGCCAAGCGGGTCCTCGGCTTCAGCCTGCAGATGATCGAGAAGGAAGGCGCTCCGAACCGGCAGGCAGCGCGCCAGGCGCAAACGGTTCCGGCCGAGCGCGCATGTTCGGTCGAATACAGGATCGGCGGCGCCGTCGTCTATCAGCCGGACGCCGCAAACCAGGTTCATATCGCCCTGGTCCTGGCCTTCGATGCGCAAAGGAACGGGCGCTGGATCGCCGTTCCGGTTCATCCCTGAGCTGGTTGCCCGACATGGAGCGCCTCAGGGCGGCATGGCCGCCCTACTCCCATCTGATCCTCGGCGCCTTGCTTTGGGCCGTGCAGATGCTCGTCTCGGCTATGCTGGGTCTCTATCTGCGCAACGGCCTGGAGACGAGCCGGCTTGCTGAAGTCGCCGCGCTCTATTTCCTCGGCGGCCTGCTCGCCTGGCCCTTCGCTTTGCCGGCCGCCCGCTTCCTCGCCTATGGCAAGCCGCCGGAGGCGCGTTTCGCCGCCTTTTTCGTGACGCTGATCGCGGCCACGATCGCGATGACGGCCTTCCTCTTCGCGATGGAGTATCGGATCTTCTATTCGCGCTGGCACGCGCCCTTCGGAAGCGGCATCTGGGTGTTCCAGTTCATCTTCACCAGCATCAGCGCCGTCTATCAGTTCCTGGTGATCGGTCTGCGCCTTTTCCTGCCGCTCGGTCTCGTCTGCCTTGTCGTCAGCAGCTATTATCTTGCCAAACGCATGCGTTGAGATTGCCGCCCGTCTTTGCTACAGGGGCGCATACATTGATGCTTAACCTCTTGAATTGAAGGCAGCCGCCCATGATCCCGCGTTATTCCCGGCCCGAAATGGTCGCCATCTGGTCTCCCGAAACCAAGTTCCGCATCTGGTTCGAGATCGAGGCGCATGCCTGCGACGCGCTGGCCGAACTCGGCGTCATCCCGAAATCGGCGGCAAGGACGATCTGGGAAAAAGGCGGCGCCGCCACCTTCGACGTTGCCCGCATCGATGAGATCGAGGCCGTCACCAAGCATGACGTCATCGCCTTCCTGACCCACCTGGCCGAAATCGTCGGCCCGGATGCACGTTTCGTCCATCAGGGCATGACTTCGTCCGACGTGCTCGACACCTGCTTCAACGTCCAGCTGGTGCGCGCCACCGATATCCTGATCGCCGATCTCGACCGGCTGCTGGCGGCGCTGAAAACCCGCGCCTTCGAACACAAGGACACCGTCACCATCGGCCGCTCGCACGGCATCCACGCCGAGCCCACAACCTTCGGCGTCAAGCTGGCGCTCGCCTATGCCGAATTCGAGCGCTGCCGCCAGCGCCTCGTCGCCGCCCGCGAAGAAGTCGCGACCTGCGCCATCTCGGGCGCCGTCGGCACTTTCGCCAATATCGATCCGCGCGTCGAGGAACATGTCGCCGAGGCGCTTGGCCTGAAGGCCGAGCCGGTCTCGACCCAGGTCATCCCGCGCGATCGCCACGCCATGTATTTCGCCACCCTCGGCGTCGTCGCCTCGTCGATCGAGCGCCTGGCGACCGAGATCCGTCATCTGCAGCGCACCGAGGTGCTGGAAGCGGAGGAATATTTCTCGCCGGGCCAGAAGGGCTCCTCGGCGATGCCGCACAAGCGCAACCCGGTTCTCACCGAAAACCTGACCGGACTCGCCCGCATGGTCCGCTCCTACGCTCTGCCGGCCATGGAAAACGTCGCCCTCTGGCACGAGCGCGATATCTCCCACTCCTCGGTCGAACGCATGATCGGCCCCGACGCCACAGTCACCCTCGATTTCGCCCTCTCGCGTCTGGCCGGCGTCATCGAAAAGCTGCTGGTCTATCCCGAAAACATGGAGAAGAACCTCAATAAGTTCCGCGGCCTCGTCCACTCCCAGCGCGTCCTCCTGGCGCTGACCCAAGCCGGCACTTCCCGCGAAGACGCCTACCGCCTGGTCCAGCGCAACGCGATGAAGGTCTGGGAACAGGGCAAGGATTTCCTGGAAGAGCTGCTGGCGGATGCGGAGGTGCGCGCGGCGCTTTCCGAGGAGGATATTCGCGAGAAGTTCGACCTTGGCTATCATACCAAGCATGTCGACACGATTTTCCGGCGGGTATTTGGGAACGCTTGAGAAAATCCCAACCCTCGGCGTTATCCTCGGCCTTGTGCCGAGGATCTGCCACATATCAGCCGGCAGTAGATCCTCGGGAATTGTATTTAGCTTTTCTCAAGCGGCCGTTGTTTCATCTTTGAGGCTTTAGCGTTCCCAGGGCGTTTGCGCGCCTCGGTCTTTTTCGGCGTTACGGTTTCTGCGGCATCCGTCGTCCTGCACGCCTCCGTCTCGCCCCTGCCCTTGGCGGCCTTGGCGACAAGTCGGTCGAGATGCTTCAACTCATCCTCGTCGAGATTTTCGATGCCGATGAAGCGGTTTTCGGCGTGGCTCGTCAGGATGATTTCGTTGAGCTTGGCCTGGATCGCCCGCGTGTCGCGCGTCTGGGCGTTCTGCAGCACGAAGACCATCAGGAAGGTGATGATCGTCGTGCCGGTATTGATGATCAGCTGCCAGGTTTCCGAATAGTCGAAGAAGGGGCCGAGTGCGGCCCAGACGATGACGATGCTCAGCGCCAGGATGAAGATGACGGGCTTGCCCGCCCATTCCGATGTCTTGGTTGCGAAGCGGGCGAACAGATGTTTCATCGTCACCTCTGAAATCCTCCCTCGAAGCCTACGCTAAGAACTCCGAGGCAGGTTTGAGGTTCCCGGGGAAATCGGAATCCGACCCCCGGGATGAGGCTCTGTTTAGGCGATTTCCCGCGCAACCAGCTTGCGATAGAGATGCCAGGTCGCATGGCCGAGGATCGGGATGACGAGCGCAAGCCCGGCAAAGACCGGGATTGTGCCGATGACGAGCAGTGCCGCGACGATCAGGCCCCAGAGCAGCACCGGCACCGGATTGGCGACCGTGGCCCGGATCGAGGTCACGACAGCGGCGACGGCCCCGACATCGCGGTCGAGCAGCAGCGGAAAGGTGATGACGGAGATAGCCAGCACAACCAGCGCGAAGCCGAAGCCGATGAGATTGCCCCAGATGATCAGCTGCAGGCCTTGAGCCGTGCCGAAAACCTGGCGGGTGAAATCTGTCATGGAGCGCGGAAACACTTCTCCGAGAAGATTGGTGTAAAGCGTCTGTGCCGTCACCAGCCAGACGACGAAAAGGGCAAAAAGCATCAGCCCGACCACGACGATCGACGGCAGTGCCGGCGAATGGCGCACTTCGAGTGCATGCGTCCATGATGTATCGAGGCCTTCCTCGCGCCGGCGGCTGATCTCATAAAGGCCGATCGCCGCGATCGGGCCGATCAGCACGAAACCGGACATCAGCGGGAAGACCATCGGCAGAAGATTGGCGCCGGAGGTCCATAGCGTCAGGAAGATGCCGGCGATGGGGTACATCAGGCACAGGAACACATAATGCGAAGGTTTTTCTTTAAAATCGTCGAGCCCGCGCTTCAGCGCGTCGAAGACGTCAGCAATGCCAATACGATTGACGACGGGCCGCGCTAAGCTTTCGCTGGCACCCGTCATGACATGAAATGCCGCCATGGCTTTCTCCTCCTCAGCCGAGATTGGTCGGCAGCGGCACGCATCGGCGGGCAAGCCGATACGAAATCCGCAACCGGCACTGGAGCAATATAACAAATATCAAGGCGCGTGTCGCTCTCTCCCTTGACGCCCCTCTTGACATCTTCGACAGGCTTTCTCACATCGGCGGCACTATGAAAGCCTCAGACGCAGATATCCTCATCATCCCCGGCTATACCAATTCCGGCCCCGGCCATTGGCAGAGCCGCTGGGAAGCGAAGCTCAGCACGGCGCGGCGCGTCGAACAGGCCGAATGGACGAAGCCGGTCCGCGAGGATTGGATCGCCCGCATCGCCGAGGAGGTGAACGCCTCGACCCGGCCCGTCGTGCTCGTCGCCCATTCGCTGGGCGTGCCCTCGGCGATCCACGCCATCCCGCTTTTCCGCAATCGGGTGGCCGGCGCCTTCTTCGTCGCCCCGCCCGATGTAACCAATCCCGACATCCGCCCGAAGCACCTGATGACCTTCGGCCCCTACCCGCGCGAGCCGCTGCCATTCCCGTCGATCACCGTGGCGAGCCGCAACGATCCGTTCGGCAGCTACGAGCATGCCGACGATATCGCCAGCAGTTGGGGCTCCTTTCTCGTCGATGCCGGCGAGGCCGGGCATATCAATGCCGATTCCGGTCACGGTCCCTGGCCAGAGGGCACCATGGTCTTTGCCCAGTTCCTGAGCCGTCTCTCCGCTGATTGAGGAAAACCGCCTTCTCGTTAAATCAGCAGTTGCTTTCTAAGTCTTTCTTAATGGAAAGACAGCAGACTGCGCCTGAGATGATTAAGCGAGAATGCCCGTGAAGAAAGCCGATCCAGAGGCCGAGAACCCGCATGGCGATGCCACAGCGGCTGAGGCAGGCGGGGCAGCCGGCGATTCCGAACTGGCGGAACGGGAGAGCCGATGGAACCATGCGCTGGTCGGCTCGGGCCTCGGCGTATGGGATCACAACTACCGCCTCGACCGGAAATATTACTCGCCCACGTGGAAAACCATCCGCGGAATGGCGCCCGACGAGGAGGTCGCCGGCGATTACGATGCCTGGCTGCAGCTCGTCCATCCCGACGACCGGGAATTCGTCGCTCATGCCATCGAGCGCCAGAACGCCGGCGATCCGGATTATCAGATCTTCCAGTATCGTGAGCGTCACAGGGACGGCCACTGGGTCTGGATCGACTGCCGCGGCGCCTGCGTGGAATGGGACGAGAACGGTGTGCCGACGCGCATCGTCGGCACGGATATCGATATCACCGCCCGCAAGGAAGCCGAGGAGACACTGTCGCGCCTGTCGCGCCGGCTCGACCTGGCGCTGGCGATTTCCCACATCGGCGTCTTCGAGGCCGATATCGAGAATGATACGGTCGAATGGGACGATCGCCTCATCGCCATTTACGGCCTGCAGGGTGCCTCGCATCAGATCGCGGGCGATGCCTGGGCGAAAAGCCTGCATCCCGACGACCGCGAACGCGTGCTCGGCCTGGCCGGCCGCAGCGTCGAAAGCGGCAGCGATTTCCAGCAGGAATATCGCATCATCCGTGGTGACGGCGCCGAACGCATCATCCGCGCCCGCTCGGCCTTTTTCGTCGATGGCAACGGCCACCGCAAGCTGATCGGCGCCAACTGGGACGTCACCGAGGACGTCGCACTGCGCAACGAGCTGCAGCGCGCCAAGGATCTGGCGGAAGCCCGCAACCGCGAGCTCGAAGCCGCCAAGGAGAGTATCGAGCACCTGGCGCTGCACGATTACCTCACCGGCCTGCCGAACCGGCGCTATCTCGACAAGATGCTGGACGAGCGCTCGGCCGAATGCCGCGCCAAGGGCCTTGCGCTGGCGATTCTCCACATCGATCTCGACCGCTTCAAGCAGATCAACGACACGCTTGGCCACCGGGCCGGCGACGCCATGCTCCAGCACGCAGCCAATGTGCTGAGAAACTCCGTTCGTGCCGCCGATTTCGTCGCGCGCATCGGCGGCGATGAATTCGTCATCCTCTGTGCCGTCGATCCCGCCTCGAAGAAGATCGCCGGCCTCGCCGAACGCGTGATCCGCGAATTGCGCAAGCCCGTCAGATACGAGGGGCACGACTGCCGTTTCGGCGCCAGCATCGGCATCGCCGTCGACAGCGGCGCCAGGCTCGACGCCAAGCAAATCCTGCTCGACGCCGACATCGCGCTCTATCGCGCCAAGGGGCTGGGCCGCAACCGCTTCGAATTCTTCTCGGCATCGGCCCGCAGCGATATCGTCTCGGCCAAGCAGCTCGCCGACGAGATTCTGATCGGCCTCGAGCGCAACGAATTCGTGCCCTTCTATCAATTGCAGTTCGATGCCCGCACCCTCGATGTCACCGGCGTCGAGACGCTCGCCCGCTGGCAGCATCCCCGGCACGGGCTTTTGACGCCCGACCGCTTTCTCGATATCGCCGAGGATCTCGATGTCGTCTCGACGATCGATGCGCTGATCCTGGAGCGCGCCCTGGCCGACCGCCGCGCCTGGATCAAGGACGGGTTGTCGATTCCAAAAGTATCGGTCAACGTTTCCGCCCGCCGGCTTGCCGATCCCGATCTCGGCAAGAAGCTCCGCGCCCTGAAGATCGAACCCGGCGCCATCGCCTTCGAACTGCTGGAATCGATCTCGCTCGACGATTGCGACGCGCTGGTGTCGGCCAACCTCAAGAAGCTGCGCAAGCTCGGCATCGACATCCAGATCGACGATTTCGGCACCGGCCATGCCTCGATCGTCAGCCTGCTGCGCTTGAGCCCGACGACGCTGAAGATCGACCGCGAGCTGATCCGCCTGCTGCCGCAATCGGCCGAGCAGCGCAAACTGGTCGGCTCGATCATCGACATCGGCCGCTCGCTCAACATCCGCGTCATCGCCGAGGGCGTCGAGACGGCGGATCACATCCGCATCCTCGAAGGACTCGATTGCGACATGCTGCAGGGCTATGCGCTCGCCCGGCCGATGCCGGCCATGCAGATCCCTTCCTTCGTCCGCGCCGGCAGCTGGCGTCACGGGCAAACTGCCGCTCGCGCCCTGCAAGCGCAGCTTGGCCGCGCGCTGCCAAGCAGAGCTGCCAAATAAAACCTGGATAAGCGGTCCGCCATTTTGCCTTCATTCCACGCTACAGGAAAAGGCGCTAAACTCGTCTTGGGAATCCATTCGATTCTCCTGGCGGTATTCCGTAAAATCGGAAACCGGGTCCAGAAATCCCGAAAAGTGGGAAGGAGCGACAGGCGGATTGTGAAACCCACTCTTTTCCTTTAAGGGGACGCCACGAGATCGATCCACTCGCGCTATCCCAAGAGCGCCAACAACAGAGAATGACCACGATGAACCGTCGCCGCCGTATCTACGAGGGCAAGGCAAAGATTCTGTATGAGGGTCCGGAACCGGGCACCTTGATCCAGTTTTTCAAGGACGATGCCACCGCCTTCAACAAGAAGAAACATGAAGTCATCGACGGCAAGGGCGTCCTCAACAACCGGATTTCCGAATATATCTTCAGCCATCTGAACAAGATCGGCATCCCCACTCATTTCATCCGCCGGCTCAACATGCGCGAGCAGTTGATCAAGGAAGTGGAGATGATCCCGCTGGAGATCGTCGTGCGCAATGTCGCCGCCGGTTCGCTTGCCAAGCGCCTCGGCATCGAGGAAGGCGTCGTTCTGCCGCGCTCGATCATCGAGTTCTATTACAAGTCGGATGCGCTCGACGATCCGATGGTCTCCGAAGAGCACATCACCGCTTTCGGCTGGGCCAACCCGGCCGAGCTCGACGACATCATGGCGCTTGCCATCCGCGTCAACGATTTCATGACCGGTCTGTTCCTCGGCGTCGGCATCCAGCTCGTCGATTTCAAGATCGAATGCGGCCGCCTCTTCGAAGGCGATATGATGCGCATCATCCTCGCCGACGAAATCTCGCCGGACAGCTGCCGGCTCTGGGATATCGAAACCCGCGAGAAGATGGACAAGGACCGCTTCCGCCGCGATCTCGGCGGCTTGCTCGAAGCCTATTCCGAAGTCGCACGCCGTCTCGGCATCATCAATGAAAACGAGCCTGTGCGCGGCACCGGCCCGGTTCTCGTCAAGTAAGGCAGGATAGACAAAGTGATCAAGGCTCGTGTCACCGTCACGCTGAAAAACGGCGTTCTCGATCCGCAGGGCAAGGCCATCGAAGGCGCGCTCGGCGCCCTCGGCTTCTCGGGCGTCGGCCATATCAGACAGGGCAAGGTCTTCGACCTGGAGCTCGAGGGCGCCGACAAGGCGAAGGCCGAGGTCGACCTCAAGGCGATGTGCGAAAAACTGCTCGCCAATACGGTGATCGAGAACTACGCGATCGCGATCGACGGATGATCACAGACCTGCCGGCCGGCAGATTTTGAGGATTTGGCCTCATGACGAAGGCACAGCTGGAGACGGAAGTCTCGAAATATATGAGCTATGTCCTGCGCCATGCGCCCGATGCCGCCGGCTTGACGCTTGATGGTGAGGGCTGGGTGTCGTTCGACGAGCTCGAAAAGGCTTTGACGTCGAAATACGATGTCTCCCGCGCCGAGATTATCGCGATCATCGAAAACAATCCAAAGAAGCGCTTCACGCTCGTCGACAACAGAATTCGCGCGAACCAGGGTCATAGCGTCGAGGTCGATCTCGTGCTGACTGTGGTCGAACCGCCGGCAGATCTTTTCCACGGCACCTCCGCGATTGCCTGGCACTCGATCGAGCGCGAGGGCTTGAAGAAGATGCAGCGCCACCACGTGCATCTGTCGGCGGATGTCGAAACGGCGAAAATCGTCGCGCTCCGCCGCAAGGGCGAGCATGTCATCCTTCGCGTGAACGCTGCCCGCATGTTTTCAGAGGGTCATTCTTTCTTTGTCTCCGACAATGGAGTATGGCTCACCGAAAGCGTTCCAGTTCAATATCTTTCGCCAGACGCAGGGACCCCATGAAATCAGCCGTCGTTCAACTTCCGGGCCTCAACCGCGACCGCGACATGATCGCAGCCCTGACCAAGATTTCCGGCCGTGAGCCGGTAACGATCTGGCAGACGGAAGCCGAAATCCCGGATGTCGACCTGATCGTCATTCCCGGCGGCTTCTCCTATGGCGACTACCTGCGTTGCGGCGCGATCGCCGCCCGCATGCCGGTCATGCAGGCGATCATCGACAAGGCTGCAAAGGGCGTGAAAGTGCTCGGCGTCTGCAACGGCTTCCAAATCCTCGTCGAAGCCGGCCTGCTGCCCGGCGCGCTGATGCGCAATGCCTCGCTGAAATTCGTCTGCCGCGAGATCAAGCTCGAAGTGGTCAATGCCGAAACGGATTTCACCCGCGCCTACGCGCAAGGCCAGGTTATCCGCTGCCCCGTTGCCCATCATGACGGCAATTATTTCGCCGACGAAGCCACGCTGGCGAGGATCGAAGGCAATGGCCAGGTGGTCTTCCGTTATGCCGAAGGCACCAATCCCAACGGCTCGCTCAACGATATCGCCGCGGTCATGAACGAAAAGGGCAACGTGCTCGGCATGATGCCGCATCCGGAAAACCTGATCGAAGCCGCCCATGGCGGCTCGGACGGCCGTGGCCTCTTCGCCTCAGCGCTCGACGTCATCGCCGCCTGAGCCCTGCTCGTTGCCCAAAAGCGCGCGCGGTCTTGGGCAACGGCATGCACACGAAAATTTCCGTCCGGTTCGGAGCAATATTGATGCGCCATCGCCTCGCAAACCCCGCCCTGTTGACCGCTCTCGCAGCCATGCTCGCAGCCTGCCAGACGCCGGTGCCGACGACAGGCCCCAACCGCGCCGCGCTGCCGACGATGGAACGCGTGGCGCTCGGCGCCAGTGCCTGCTGGTTCAAGTCGGGTGACCCGGCTTTTGCAACCTATAAGCTCGCCCCGGAGCTTAATTCCTTCACCGGCCGGCCTCGCATCCTGCTCGTCCACAAGGGCAGCCCGGAAAGCCGGCCGCTGCTTGTCGTTCAGGCCGAGGGAAGCCCATCGCGTCTCCAGGCCTTCGGTCCGATGATGTCGGAACCGGTCGCCGGCCGCATCGTCGCCGACGTCAATCGCTGGTCGGGCGGCAACAAAGCCTGCAGCTGATCGCGGCAGCAGATCCCGATAACGCATTCAGTCCCAGAAGAACGACTTGCCGACTTCGCGTGCGGCTTCGGACTGCGACACGCCGATATCCTTGAGCTCGCTCGCCGTCAGGCCTCTCAGCGCCCGCCGGCCTTCCCGCTTCTGATGCCAGAGAAGAATTGCGGTCCAAATCCGCCCCAAACGCGTCGTCACCTCAGGAGGCGCTACGGGAAGGACGATCTGCCTCCTATCTTCATAAGAGACAATCGGTACAATCGGCATTTTGATCTCAGGCAAGGCAGACATTCCAGAAATCCTCTCGGTTTGCCACTGGAATTGACTCATACGCTTGACCGATACAATGTGCCAATATATACAATTGTCACCATGACAAATTGGCTTCCTGATCTTTCCCGCGGTTCCGGGCCGGTCTATCTCCGGCTTGCCGACAGCATTGAATCCGCCATCGCGAGCGGCGCCCTGCCCGCCGGCAGCAAATTGCCGCCGCAACGCAACCTCGCCTATGATATCGGCGTGACCATCGGCACAATCGGCCGCGCCTATGCGCTGGTGCATGAGCGCGGCCTGGTCGCCGGCGAGGTCGGCCGCGGCACCTATGTGCTGAACCGCTCCGAGACGCAGCCCGGCGAACAGACCGACCCGCTGACTGTCTCGCTCAGTGGCACCCGCGTCCAGGACGCGCCTGCCGACAAAATCCGCTTCGATACCACGGCCGCACCAGACCTCGGCCAAGGCAAGATCATAGCGGGCATCCTCGCCGAGATCGGCGAACAGCATCTCGCCGAGATTTCATCCTATTCCCGCACGTTTCCGCGCAACTGGTTCGAAGCCGGCCGTCTCTGGCTTGCCCGCAGCGGCTGGACGCCGGATGTCGAAAACTTAGTGCCGACGCTCGGCGCTCATGCGGCGGCGGTTGCAGTCATCGCCGCCGTCTCGGCGCCGGGCGACAAGATCGTCTTTGAGGATCTCACCTATACGCAGGTCAGCCGCAGCGCCCGCCTTCTCGGACGCCGCACGCTGACGGTCGATTCCGACGAACATGGGGTGATCCCGGACGATTTCGAGCGGCTCTGCCAGCAACAACATCCAAAGATCGCCTTCCTGATGCCGACCGTTCACAATCCGACGGTGACGATCATGCCGCACGAGCGGCGCGCGGCAATCGTCGCGATCGCCAGGAAACACAACGTCTGGCTAATCGAAGATGATCTCTACGGCGGCATGTCCGACGATGATACGCCACTGCTCGCCTCACTTGCCCCCGATCGCACCTTCCTGGTCAACGGCCTGTCGAAATCGGTCGCCGCCGGCGTGCGTGGCGGCTGGGTCGCATGCCCGCCGCATTTCGCCCAGCGTATCAGGGTAACGCACCGGATGATCACCGGTGGCCTGCCCTTCATCCTGGCGGAGACCTGCGCCCGCCTCGTCGAAAGCGGCATGGCGCACGAGATTCGCAAACAGAGCGTCGAGGAACTCTCGCGGCGTGTCCGGATCGCCCGCGAGCAATTGCAGGGCTTCGAGTTCGCATCGCACCTGCATGCGCCCTTCCTCTGGCTGAAATTGCCGGAGCCGTGGATGTCGGGCACGTTCAAGAACGCCGCCTTTCGGGACGGCGTGCTCGTCGATGACGAGGACGAGTTCAAGGCGGCGCGCGGGGACAAATCCTATCATCGCGTTCGCGTTGGTTTCTCCTCGCCGAAGACCGGGCAGGAGCTGATCTCCGGATTGATGATCCTGCGCCGGCTCTTGGAAAATGGCGGCTCCGCCTATGATGGCGAAATATGACCTGTTGCAAATACACGCCATAATTCCGAAAAAAACGCACACGCCTGACGAGAACGCTTTACCGCTCCTGCCCCCATGCTACCCCTTTGTTGTCTACGCTTGGTGCGAATCAAAGGACAGCAAATGAGGGTCGAGTTCGGGCGGATCGCGCAGCACTTCTTGGCGCTTGCATCAGTGGCTGCTATGGCCGGCACTTCGATGACGGGTTCGGCAGATGCCGGCGAGCAGATATTCGATGAGTTGCGTTTCGGGGTTTCTGCCTCGGTCCAATCGGGCCGTTCCGGGGAAGACGGCGTCTTCCCGGAAATTACCGCGCTCTTCGACCCTTTCGGATACGAGGAGGCCGTTGGCTGGCAGCAACAGTTGCTGCGTCCCCGTGTCCATCTCGGCACCTCGATCGGCACCGCCGGTGAAGCCACCCAATTCTTCACCGGCTTCACCTGGACGGTCGATTTCAACGACAAGCTCTTTGCCGAAGCCGGCTTCGGCGGCGTCATCCATACCGGCGACCTGGACGACGATGATGACGGCCCGGAACTCGGCTGCCGCGTCCTCTTTCACGAATATGCCGGTGCCGGCTACCGTTTCACTCCGCATTGGAACGTAATGGCCCAGATCGCCCACTCCTCGCATGCCAATCTCTGCGACGGCCCGAACGACGGCATGACGCGCGCCGGCATCCAGATCGGCTACAAGTTCTGAGCAATTGCTGCCTTTACGAAAAAAGCCTGCCCGCCCTCTGTTGACGGCGGGCTTTTTTCTGTCGCGCGCCGCCGCTACATAAGCTAAAGACAGCGCAAAACGCGCCAGGGACCTTCCGCTCATGACCATTCCAAACACCATCCCGATCACGCCGGAACTCATCGCGGGCCATGGCCTGAAGCCGGACGAGTACCAGCGCATCCTGGATTTGATCGGCCGCGAACCGACGTTCACCGAGCTCGGCATCTTCTCGGCCATGTGGAACGAGCATTGCTCCTACAAATCCTCGAAGAAATGGCTGCGCACGCTGCCGACCAAGGGGCCGCGCGTCATCCAGGGGCCTGGCGAAAATGCCGGCGTGGTCGATATCGATGACGGCGATTGCGTCGTCTTCAAGATGGAGAGCCACAACCACCCCTCCTATATCGAGCCTTACCAGGGGGCTGCGACCGGCGTCGGCGGCATTCTGCGCGACGTCTTCACGATGGGCGCGCGGCCGATTGCGGCGATGAACGCCCTGCGCTTCGGCGAACCGGATCATCCCAAGACCCGCCATCTCGTTTCCGGCGTCGTCTCCGGCGTCGGCGGCTATGGCAATTCCTTCGGCGTGCCGACGGTCGGCGGCGAAGTCGAGTTCGACGCCCGCTACAACGGCAACATCCTCGTCAACGCCTTTGCCGCCGGCATTGCCAAATCCAACGCCATCTTCCTGTCCGAAGCCAAGGGCGTCGGCCTTCCGGTCGTCTATCTCGGCGCCAAGACGGGCCGCGACGGCGTCGGCGGCGCGACGATGGCCTCGGCCGAATTCGACGAATCGATCGAGGAAAAGCGCCCGACCGTTCAGGTCGGCGACCCCTTCACCGAAAAGTGCCTGCTCGAAGCCTGCCTCGAACTGATGCAGACCGGCGCCGTCATCGCCATCCAGGACATGGGTGCGGCCGGCCTCACCTGCTCGGCCGTCGAAATGGGCGCCAAGGGCGATCTCGGCATCCTGCTCGAGCTCGACAAGGTGCCGGTGCGCGAAGAGCGGATGACCGCCTATGAGATGATGCTGTCGGAAAGCCAGGAGCGCATGCTCATGGTGCTGCAGCCGGAGAAGGAAGATGAAGCCAAGGCGATCTTCGTCAAATGGGGCCTCGATTTCGCCATCGTCGGCAAGACGACCGACGACCTGCGCTTCCGCGTCGTGCACCAGGGCGAAGAAGTCGCCAATCTGCCGATCAAGGATCTCGGCGACCAGGCGCCGGAATATGATCGCCCCTGGCGCGAATCCAGCAAGCCTGCCCCCCTGCCCGCCAATCTCGTCGCCGCACCCAAGAATTACGGTCAGGCGCTGCTGCAGCTCGTCGGCTCGGCCAACCAGTCGAGCCGCCGCTGGGTCTACGAGCAATATGACACGCTGATCCAGGGCAATTCGCTGCAGCTTCCGGGCGGTGATGCCGGCGTCGTGCGCGTCGACGGCCATAAGAGCAAGGCGCTAGCCTTCTCCTCCGACGTGACGCCGCGTTATGTCGAGGCCGATCCCTTCGAAGGCGGCAAGCAGGCGGTCGCCGAATGCTGGCGCAACATCACCGCGACGGGCGCCGAACCGCTCGCCGCCACCGACAATCTCAACTTCGGCAATCCCGAAAAGCCGGAGATCATGGGCCAGTTCGTCCAGGCGGTGAAGGGCATCGGCGAGGCCTGCCGCGCGCTCGACTTCCCGATCGTGTCGGGCAACGTCTCGCTCTACAATGAGACCAACGGCGTCGCCATCCTGCCGACCCCGACGATTGCTGGTGTCGGCCTGCTGCCGGACTGGCGCAAGATGGTTCGCATCGGCAGCGCCAATGCCGGCGACAAGGTGATCATGATCGGCCTCGACGGCAGCCATCTCGGCCAGTCCGTCTATCTCAGGGATGTGCTCGACAGCCGCGAAGGTCCCGCCCCCGAAGTGGATCTCTTCGCCGAGCGCCGCAACGGCGATTTTGTCCGCTCCGTCATCCGCAACGGCCAGGCAACCGCCTGCCACGACATTTCCTCGGGCGGCCTTGCCGTCGCGCTGGCTGAAATGGCCATGGCATCCGGCAAGGGGCTGACGATCGATCTCGGCGAATGCAAGGGTGCGTCGCATGCGCTGCTCTTCGGCGAAGATCAGGCGCGTTATGTGCTGGCGGTGCCGGCGGATGTGGCGGATTTCGTCTGTGTCAACGCGGAAGGCGCCGGCGTTCCCTTCCGCCGCCTCGGCACGGTCGGCGGAGATGCGCTCGTCGTCGGCGATCTCATTGCGCTGCCGATTCAGCAATTGCGCGATACCCATGAATCGTGGTTCCCTGATTTCATGGAAGGCCGCGGCGAACTCGCCGCGGAATGATGCGCAAGGAGTAACGATCATGGCCATGAAACCCGGCGATATCGAAGACATGATCAAGGCTGGGATTCCCGGTGCCAAGGTGACGATCCGCGATCTGGCGGGCGACGGCGATCATTACGCCGCCGAAGTCGTCGCCGAAGCCTTCCGCGGCAAGAGCCGCGTGCAGCAGCACCAGATGGTCTACGAAGCGCTGAAAGGCAATATGGGTGGCGTATTGCACGCGCTCGCATTGCAGACCTCGGCGCCGGATTGACATTTGAGGTAGCCCGCCACCCTCTCCGCTTCTCACTCCTATGACAAATACGGTGGTAAGGGAGGCATAGAAACTGCCGGCTATGAACCTGCTGTAGTGTCTCTTTGGACAGTCGCAGCGAGTTTGGCGAGAACGCCAACCACACTCTCCGTTATCCCAGGCCTTGAGCCTGGGACCCATGCGACTGCTGCTGATGGATGCGGTGTGGATGCTCGGCTCAAGGCCGAGCATGACGGCGGGCGGGGTCGGCTGTGGTGGTGAACGCCCATTGATCTCGACGCCCTGACGGCCGGGAACTAAGTCGAGTCCCCATAAAGAACCCGCCCAACGCACTCGGTGTAAACGCTATACGTCCATCGCTACCAAGGTACTCGGGCCTTCAGGCCGGCAACCTGTCCTGCTCCGGATAAGCAAACACCGAAGCCGGCATCGGCCCCGATGTCATCAGCGTGAAGTCGAAGGACGCTTTCAAATCCGGCCCCAGCACATATTGCCGATGGACGCGTAGCTGATCCTTGCGGATCTTGCGGTAATGTTCGCGCGTCAGCATCTGCTTGACGCGGATCAGGAGCATCTTCGCCGGGGGCGCGTCCGGGTGGCCGCAGACGGCTACAACCGGTACTTTGTAGAAATTGATCGAGTCAGTCAGGCACTGCACATCGAGCCACGAAATCTCCGGGCAGCGGGCAATCAAGCCGACGCGGGCGCGCAGGAGGCTTGCCGATGACAGTAGCGCGCATTGCAGAATGGCGCTGCCGAGCGTTGCAAACACCACGCGTTTGCCCCTGAATATCTCCGGCTCCCTTTCCAGCAATATGCCGATGACATGGGCGGCCACGTTCGATCCCATGCTGTGCGAGGAGATCACATATTCATCCGCTTCCTCATCAAGCGCCTTGCGCACGGCGGTGGCCCGGTCCTCCAGCCAGTCGTTGAAATCGGCCCGGTGCATGCGGCCGAGCGCCACCGCCATTTGCCAATCGGCAAAGAGATGCAGCGTGTGGAAACGTTCGGAAAACGGCAGGAAGGCGAAGATGAAGAAGCAGAGCGCCAGCGGCCCGCTCCAGAGCATGTGCCAGGGCGAAAAGCCGAGACTGTAGGGCGTGACGGCGATCTGCGCCGTCAGCGCGATCGCCAGCGCCGTCAGCAAGAACGGAAAGAGGAAGAACAGGCCGAAGCGCCAGGCATGACGGAAATAGCCCCGCATGCCGCCTTCGAGCATGATCTGGGCGCAGCTGCGAAAACCTGCAGCGATCTGGCTCAGCGAATTGCCGCTGCGCAGCCTGCGTACGAACATGTCGTGATCGACCATGTGGATCCGGCTCTTCGTCCGCCAAGTGGCAGGAGCAGGGTCTTCCCCGGGCGCCGCCCCGGCTGCCCCGGGCGCCATCTCGGGTGCCCCAAGCGCCGCGCCGCTGGTCGTAACCTCGAAACTGAGGGGATCGCTGCCGCCGTCCGGCGTCCCGACCTCGAGCGAGTAGCCCCAAACGGCGGAGCTCTGCCTGGCTGAACGCTCGTAACGCGCCCGGTGGGCAACGCCGTCAAGCGGCTCGAAGCCCGGAAAATGCAGGACGACCCGCTTTTTTATCAATCTCATTCCGCTCTTTCGGCCGGGCGAATGGCCGGCATGTTCGTGCGATCCGGCTGCTGTGGCGCCGATCTCGGCGAAAAAGCAGGTATGGTCTCGAAGGCGTCTTGCTAACCGAAGTCATCAGGAATTCAATAGCAGCCATGTCGTTTCCACAGTGAACGGAGGGGTTTTGTGGCCGATCTTGTCAAAGAATTGATATCAGGCGTCGTCGATAGCGTGCTGAAGGAAATCCTGAAGAAAACCACCGGCCGCATCACGACGAAGCGCAGAAGGCGCAAGGCGCGCCCCGCCGCGACAACGGCTGCCGCCCGAAAGACGACCTCCGCCAAGCGCAAACCTGGCCGCAAACAGGTCAGCAAGCGACGCACAGCCGCCGGTCGCAGCCGCCAGCGCCGCAGCTGAGGCATGACGCAATTATCCGACCGTTGAACTAGGCCCCTCGGCGACGTCGAAATTGACCGGATGCAGGCCCATCCAGCCCAACAACCGTAACGTGATAGCAACATCGCCGAAGTGGTCTGACCAGATTGGTCTTTTTTTGGTTTAGGCGTCTGGAATTCCTGCTGTCACATGCTATCTAAGGACAACGATTGAAACGGTGGGCCTTTAACCCGCCCGTTGAAAGGATCAGGTCTCATGAGCGGCATTCACGAATTCATCGACAACGAAATCAAGAGCAACGACGTCGTCCTCTTCATGAAGGGCACGCCGCAGTTTCCGCAGTGCGGTTTCTCCGGCCAGGTCGTGCAGATTCTCGATTACATCGGCGTCGACTACAAGGGCATCAACGTGCTCGCCGATTCGGAGATCCGCCAGGGCATCAAGGATTATTCCAACTGGCCGACGATCCCGCAGCTTTACGTAAAGGGCGAGTTCATCGGCGGCTGCGACATCGTCCGGGAAATGTTCCAGGCCGGTGAGCTGCAACAGCATCTCCAGGAAAACGGCGTCACCGTTCGCGGCGCCGCCTGACCGGTCACCGGACGTCCGCCCGGTTTCCAAATCTGTTTCTCGAGTTCGAGGCGCTGCAGCCAGCAGCGCCTTGACCTGTTTATGGGAATTTCATTGTGACAGATTCATCACAAGCCGTGTCCGCGGGCCGCCTGCCCATGGGCAAGCGTGAATTCATCGCGCTCGCCGCCTTTCTGATGGCCGTTAACTCTTTGGCGATCGATATCATGCTGCCGGCGCTGCAACAGATTGGGGCGAGCCTCGGCGTCGAAAGCGAAAATCATCGACAATTCGTCGTCTCCACCTATCTGCTCGGTTTCGGCTGCGCTCAGCTGTTCTACGGGCCGCTCTCCGACCGTTTCGGCCGCCGCACGCCGCTGTTGATCGGTCTCGTCATCTACATCCTGTCCGCCATCAGTATCGTTTTCGTCCCCTCTTTTGCGGGGTTGCTCGCCCTGCGCTTCCTGCAGGGCGTTGGTTCGGCCGCAACCCGCGTCATCACCGTCTCCATTGTCCGCGATATCTATGGCGGCCGGCAGATGGCCGAGGTCATGTCCCTGATCATGATGGTCTTCATGATCGTGCCGGTGATCGCGCCCGGCGCCGGCCAGGTCGTCATGTTCTTCGGCAACTGGCACCTGATCTTCCTCTTCATTGCCGCCATGGCGACCGGTATCGCCGTCTGGGCCTACATCCGCCTGCCGGAAACCCTGCATCCGCAGAATGTCCGCCCCTTCACCGCCCGCTCGATCTTCGGCGCCTTCAAGCTGGTGCTGACCAATCGCGTGGCGCTCTGCTACACGATCGCCAGCACGTTCATCTTCGGCGCGCTGTTCGGCTTCATCAATTCCGCCCAGCAGGTCTATGTCGGCATTTACGGTCTCGGCGTCTATTTCCCCGTCGCCTTCGCCGGCGTGGCGATCTTCATGTCGCTGTCGTCCTTCTTCAACTCGCGCTTCGTCGGCAAGCTCGGCATGCGTCGCCTGTCGCACGGCTCGCTGATCGGCTTCATCGCCATCAACACCATCTGGCTGATCGTCCAGATGGCGAGTTCCGAGCCGATGCCCTTCGCCTTGTTCATCACCTTCTTCGGTCTGGCCATGTTTCAGTTCGGCTGGATCGGCTCGAACTTCAACTCGCTTGCCATGGAGCCTCTCGGCCATGTGGCCGGCACCGCCTCCTCCGTGCTCGGCTTCATGAGCACGGTCGGCGGCGCCATCATCGGCGCCGGCATCGGCCAGGCCTTCGACGGCACGGCGCTGCCGATGGTCGCCGGTTATTTCGCTGTCTCGATCGCCGGGTTGGTCTTCGTGCTGATTGCCGAGAAGGGCCGCCTGTTCCAGCAGCACAATCCGGCCGTTTGAAAGGCCGACCTCGTCCGCATCCAGGATTTCACCACATGACGCCGCCACATAAACTGCACCAGGAAAACCAAGGCTCCCGCCGCATCGGCATGGGCTTCGGTGAATTCGTCGTCACCATTGCGATCATGACGGCCAGCATCGCCATGGCGATCGACAGCATGCTGCCGGCCTTACCCAATATCGGCCGCTCCCTCGGCGTCACCAGCACCAACGACGCCCAGCTCATCATCGGCGTCTTCTTTCTCGGCTTCGGCGTTTCGCAGATATTCTTCGGCAGCCTTTCCGACACCTTCGGCCGCCGCAACATCCTGCTCGGCGGCCTCGCCTGCTATGTGGTCGGCATGTTTGCCGCTGCCGCCACCGGCAGCTTCGAAATGCTGCTCCTCATGCGCTTCGTTCAGGGCGTCGGCGGCGCGGCGGTGCGCATCACCACCATGGCCATCGTCCGCGACTGCTTCGGCGGTCGCGAAATGGCCCGCGTCATGTCCTATGTCATGATCGTCTTCATGATCGTGCCGATCGTCGCACCCTCGGTGGGCCAGCTCATCATCCTCTATGCCAACTGGCATTGGATCTTCATCCTGCTCGGCGCCGTCGCCACCATCCTCTTCGTCTGGGCACTTCTGCGGCTGAAGGAATCGCTGCCGCCGGAAGAACGCCTGCCGCTGTCGGTCAACTCGGTCACGGACGGCTTCAAGACCGTGCTCACGAACCGCATCACATGCGGCTACATGATCGGTCTTACGATGTTCACGGGCGTCATCAGCGCCTACGTGATTTCGGTGCAGCAGGTCTTCGGCGAAGTTTACGGGCTCGGCGATTGGCTGCCGATCGCCTTTGCGGCGACCGCCGGCGGCATCGCAGTGGCGAATTTCGCCAACGGCTTCTTCGTTCGCAAATTCGGCATGCGCCGCATTTCGCATGCCGCGCTGCTGATCTTCACGGCACTGTCGGCAATCGGCTTTCTCATTGCGCTGGCGGGCAAGGCGGATTTCGCCACGGCCTACGCCATCTTCTCAATCGTGCTGATGATGTTTGCCGTGATCGCCACCAATTTCACCGCCATCAGCCTCGAGCCGATGGGCAATCTCGCCGGGACGGCGACCGCCATTACCGGCTTCGTCTCGACGACGGCAGGCGCCATCCTCGGCGGCCTGGTCGGCCAGATGTTCAACGGCACGGTGCAGCCTCTCTTCGGCGGCTTCGCGCTCTTCGGCCTGGTGACGATCGCAGCCACCCTCTGGGCCGAGAACGGCAAGCTCTTCACCCATCCCGGAGACAGCCCGCAGCTCGATCCGGGTGCGGCGCACCTCTGATATCGAAATCATTGGCGTCAGCGCGAAAGGCATTTCCGATGGACGACCGAATTCTGATCAGGCCTTACGCGCCAAGCGATTCGGACGCGACGATCGAGATTTTTCTGCGCGCCATTCGGGAGGTTTCCTCGAAGGACTATTTGCCCGCTCAGATCGAGGCTTGGGCGAAGGTGGAAGATCGCAGCTTATGGGCGCAGCGCCGGATAAACAGGCCTGGCTGGATCGCGGAAATCGATGGAGTGCCGGTGGGATTTTCCGACCTCACCGGTGACGGCTGCCTGGACATGCTGTTCGTGCACCCTGAATTTCAGGGGCTCGGAATCGCAAGCCGCCTGTTGAGCAGGGTCGAGAAGGAAGCGTTGAACCTCGGATTCACGCGAATTTATACCGAAGCGAGCCGAACCGCCCGACCGTTTTTCGAGCGCAGAGGTTTCCGCGTGATAGCGAGGCAAACCGTCGAAAAACGCGGGCAAAGCCTGGAAAACTTCCGCATGGAAAAGCTTTACACGGAATAGGGCGCGAGCCGCCGATACACCTTATCCGAATGAACTCGGCAATTCCGTCGCAGATACGGCCGCAAAATCAGCGCTCTGCGGCCGATTTTCATGCGTTCAAACAGTAACCACCTCACGGCGCAGAACCTCCCATGAGGCCTTGTCGGGGGCAATCAGCAGCCCGCCGTCGAGATGGTGTGGCAGGTAGGAAGAACCGTCGAAACGGGCGGCATGGGCGCCGGCCTCCTGGGAAATGAGCGTGCCGGCGAGATGATCCCAGGGCATCAGCTTGTTGTACATGAGGTAATGCACATGGCCGCCCGCAAGGGTGCGGTATTCATGGGCCGCGCAGCGGTAGTTGGTGAGGAAGCGCACCTTGGCGAGATTGCCGAGGATCTCAGCCCGCTTCTCCTGCGGCAGGTAGCCGGTGGAGGCCATGCCGACCATCTGGTCGAGCGCGACAGGCTCGGCCGCGCGCAGCCGCCGCGCTTCGCCATCCGGCCGCCGCAGCCAGGCGCCGCTTCCCTTTTCCGCCATCACCCAATCGTCGCCCACCGGATCGTAGATGATGCCGGCAATCGTCTCGCCGCCGGAAACGACCGACGCCATGACGCCGAAGGCCGGGATGCCGGCGGCGAAATTGAACGTGCCGTCGACCGGATCGACAACAATGGCGAGATCGGCATCGGCGAGCCTGCCGAGCAGTGCCGGCTCGGCCGCGACCGATTCTTCGCCGACGAACAGGGCGGCCGGCCAGAGCCGTTCGGCTTCCGCCTTGATCATCCGCTCGGCCTGCTCGTCGGCCTCGGTGACGAGATCGGTCGCCTCGCTCTTGGCGCGCACATCATCCCGGCCAAGCCGCCGGAAGCGCGGCAGAATCTCCGCCTTCGCCGCCCGGCGCAAGAGATCGGCAAGAGCGGTCACGTCGACAGTCGCAGTCATGTCAAATCCTTTCGAGAAGCGTGTCAAATCAGATGCCGATGATCTCGCGGCGGATCAGCTGCCAGCTGTCCCTGTCGGGTGCTGAGATAATACCGCCCGTCGTCTCGCCGGGGCGATAGGGGGTGCCGTCGAATTTCGCCGTATGGCCGCCGGCCTCCTGATGCGCGAGCACGCCGGCCAGGTGATCCCAAGGCATCAGCTTCGCATGGCCGATGAAATGCAGCTTGCCGGAGGCGACCATCCAATATTCGTAGGCCGAGCAGTTGAAAGCGAAGGTCATCCTGATCTTCGAGAGGTTGGAGCAGATGCGCGAGCGATCCGGGTCGTCCATATGGCCCCATGAAATGCCGCCGACCATCTGGCTCAGGGCGGCGGGCTCCGCCACCTTGAGCCGGCTCGATTGGCCGTCCTGTCGCGTCAGGTAGGCGCCCGCTCCCTTGATCGCCGTCACCGTGTCGCCGAGGACGGGATCATGAATGATGCCGGCGACCGTCTCGCCCCTGATGGTGACCGCGAGCATCGTCCCGAAGACGGGAAGCCCGGCGGCGAAATTGAAGGTGCCATCGACAGGATCGACGACGAAGGCGAGCTCGGCGTCGGCAAGGGCCGGAACGACGGACCGATCGGCGTCATAGGCTTCCTCGCCGACAACGAGTGCTGCGGGAAAACGCCCTTTCAGCGCCGCGGTGATCCTGTGTTCGGCGTGCACGTCCGCCTCCGTCACCAGGTCGATTGCCGAGGTCTTTTCCGAAACGTCGGCAGTGCCGAGATTGCGAAAACGCGGCATGATTTCGGCGCGTGCCGCCTCCCTGACGCTATCGCCAAGAAACAGAATATCCTTATCTGAAATGCTCATGCGAAATCATGTCCTTCATGCAACGACCAGCCTCCCGCAGCCGGCCTTTCACGAAGGGTCGGTGACTGTCAAGCCGGAAAAGTCGAAGAGCTTCGGATCGAGCAGATGGGAGGGATTCACATGCGCAAGCGCCCGCAGCATCGTGTCCTTGCGCCCCGGCATCCGCCGTTCGATATCGGCGAGCATGTCCTTCATCGCATTGCGCTGCAGCCCGTCCTGCGAGCCGCAGAGATCGCAGGGGATGATCGGAAACTGCATGGCGGCAGCAAACTTGGCGAGGTCGTCTTCGGCCGCATAGGCAAGCGGCCGCAGCACCATCAGGTCGCCCTCGTCGTTCAGAAGCTTCGCCGGCATCGAGGCGAGGCGCCCGCCATGGAAGAAATTCATGAAAAAGGTTTCGAGAATATCCTCGCGGTGGTGGCCGAGCACCAGCGCATCGCAGCCTTCTTCCCGGGCGATACGGTAGAGATTGCCGCGCCGTAACCGCGAACAGAGCGAGCAGTAGGTCGCCCCTTCCGGCACCTTCTCCTTCACGATCGAATACGTGTCCCGATACTCGATCCGGTGCCGGACGCCGATCCTCGTCAGATAATCCGGCAGCACATGCTTGGGAAAGTTCGGCTGCCCTTGGTCGAGATTGCAGGCGATGAGCTCGACCGGCAGCAGCCCGCGCCATTTGAGATCAAGCAACAACGCCAGCAGCCCATAGGAATCTTTGCCGCCGGAAAGGCCGACCAGCCAGCGCTTCTGCCCCTTCAGCATATCGAAATCGTCGAAGGCCTGGCGCACCTGCCGCAGCAGCCGCTTGCGCAGCTTGTTGAAGGAGACTGAGCGCGGCGCGTCGGCAAACAGCGCATGGCCAATGTCATCCCCTGATACAACAGACCCCAAATCGTCCGCGATGTTGGCTGCGATATTCATGACCTCGTCCAATCGAAGATTGCAGGCTTGAATTGCGAGCCCGCCTTATCACGCTGCCTTTAGCAGAAAGTCGCCCGGCAACACAGCATCAATCACCGAACACCGACCAGCCGGTGCGCGCCGCCAGCATCTCCAGCGCCACGGCGCCGAGCTGCGAATTGCCGACCTTGTTCAGCCCGGGCGACCAGACTGCGATCGAGGCAACGCCCGGCGCCACCGCGAAGATGCCGCCGCCGACGCCGCTCTTGCCGGGCAGGCCGACATGATAGGCGAAGTCGCCCGAGCCGTCGTAATGGCCGCAGGTCAGCATCAGCGCATTGATGCGCCGCGCCCGCTTCGGTGAGACCACCGAATGACCGGTCATCGGATTGCTGCCGCGCGCTGCCAGGAACAGCCCGGCGCGGGCGAGCTGCTCGCAGCTCATCGACAGGGCGCATTGATGGAAATAGACGCCGAGCACGTGGTCAACGGGGTGGTCGAGATTGCGGTAGGCGCGCATGAAGTTGGCGAGCGCGACATTGCGGTACCCCGTCTGCGTTTCCGAGCGCGCCACCTTGTCGTCGATGGTGATCGACTCGTCGTCGGCGAGATAACGCACGAAGCGCAGCAATTCGCCGATCGCCTCGCGCGGTGCATGGCCGGCCATGACGACGTCGGTGACGGCGATCGCGCCGGCATTGATGAAGGGATTGCGCGGGATGCCGCTCTCGTGCTCGAGCTGAACGATCGAGTTGAAAGCCGATCCGGACGGTTCGCGCCCGACGCGCTTCCATAGACCTTCGCCGACCTTGCCGAGCGCCAAGGTCAGCATGAAGACCTTGGAAATGCTCTGGATCGAGAAGGCGATGTCGGCATCGCCGATACGATAGACCTTGCCGTCGACAGTGACGATCGCCATGCCGAACTGCCGTGGATCGACCTTGGCGAGCTCGGGAATATAGTCGGCGACCTTACCCTCGCCGACCCGCGGCAGAATATCGGTGTAGATGCTGTCGAGGGTCGCCTGCAAATCCGCCATCGCTTCTCTCCGGATAACAAAAAAGCCGCCCGAAAGAGCGGCTTTTCCATAAGCGAAAACGCCTGGTTCTTCTTAGCGCGAATAGAATTCGACGACCAGATGCGGTTCCATGACGACGGGGAACGGAACGTCGCTGAGCGTCGGAACGCGACCATACGTGGCGACCATCTTGTTGTGATCGACTTCGATATAGTCGGGAACATCGCGCTCGGCGAGGCTGACGGCTTCCAGAACGGTCACCAGCTGCTTCGACTTCTCGCGAACTTCGATGACGTCGCCGGCCTTGCAGCGATAAGAACCGATGTTGACGCGAACGCCGTTGACGGTGACGTGGCCATGGTTGACGAACTGACGGGCAGCAAAGACCGTCGGAACGAACTTGGCGCGATAGACGATCGCGTCGAGGCGCGATTCCAGAAGGCCGATCAGGTTTTCGGAAGTGTCACCCTTGCGGCGGGAGGCTTCGGCGAAGATCGCGCGGAATTGCTTTTCGCGCAGGTCACCATAATAGCCCTTGAGCTTCTGCTTGGCGCGCAGCTGCACACCGAAGTCCGAAAGCTTGCCCTTGCGGCGCTGGCCGTGCTGGCCCGGGCCGTATTCGCGGCGGTTCACCGGGGACTTTGGACGGCCCCAGATGTTTTCGCCCATACGGCGGTCAATTTTGTACTTGGACGATTCGCGCTTGCTCATCGTATTTCCTTTCAAAGGTTTATGGCGGTTTGTGCTAAACCGCACGAAGGAAACACGCCCTCCTCTGATCTCTTCCGAGACCTGACAGGATGTTTCGGTTACGCGAACAGAAACGATCCACGGGACATGTCAAATGAAACACCGGACATTGCTGCCCGGTGCTTGGCGCGGTCTTTAGAGGCCCGTCATGAAAATGTCAACTGCGCCAAAGCCCGAAAGCGCCACTATTCCGCAGCCAACGGCTGATCGCCGGTATCAGGTGCGTTCGCATCACCGGGTGCGGTCTGGCAATTCATGTCGGGGAAGGCCACGATACGTTTGCCGGAAAAGTCAGTGTGCACGACGACAATCCCCTGCTCCTCGAAATAACCGAGCAGACGGCGGGCGCGCCGCGCCGAATGGGTGCCGTAGGCGCGGGCGATGCGCGCGTCGGACGGGCACGGTTCGCCGCAGACGGCGGCCTTGGCGAGCATCAGAAAGACGCCCTGCAGATCGTCGGTGACACCCGCAGACAGCGACAAGGCCGTCGCCCATTCATCGCTCAAGGCTGTCGCCGCATCAACGCCGGAACGGGAGATGGCCACGCGCCGGCGGAAATCCGGCAATGCGATCGGCGGTCCCGGTACGCGGCGCATGCGCAGGCGCACGAGAAAATCCTGGTAGAGCACGGAATCGGTGCGGAAGGCAGAGGTGGGATCGTCGAGTATTTCGGCAAGCACGCCGGCGAGGCGCTCTTCGCGTTCCTCGGCGGAGATTTCCACCTGGCTCGCCCTCGCCTCGACGGGTGCAGGCGACGCCGCCGGCGTCGAGCGCGAAAGTTCGGCCAAAATGTCGGTGGTCGGCCGCGGCGCCGGCGGCGCGCGGCGCACGGGCGGACGCTGGAATTCCTCCGGATCGGGCGTGAAGATCAGGTCCTCGACATCCTGCGGCGCATCCGGCAGCGGCATCAGCTTCGGGCTGGAGGAGCGCGCCGATGTTTCCACCGCGCCGATCTGGATCGGCAGCGGCCGGCGCGACAGCGCCGGGCCGAGAGCGACGAAATTGCCGCGTTTCAGATCGCGGAACATCTCGGCCTGGCGGCGGTCCATGCCGAGCAGGTCGGCGGCGCGCGCCATGTCGATATCGAGGAAGGTGCGGCCCATCAGGAAGTTCGAGGCCTCGGCCGCGACGTTCTTGGCGAGTTTGGCAAGCCGCTGTGTGGCGATAACCCCGGCAAGCCCGCGCTTGCGGCCGCGGCACATCAGGTTGGTCATGGCGCCGAGCGACATCTTGCGCGCATCTTCCGAGACGTCGCCTCCGACCGAAGGCGCGAACATCTGCGCCTCGTCGACGACGACGAGAACGGGATACCAGTATTCACGATCGGCATCGAACATGCCGTTGAGGAAGGCGGCGGCGGCACGCATCTGCTGCTCGATGTCGAGTCCTTCCAACGTCAACACGCAGGACACCCGATGCTGGCGGATACGGTTGGCAATGCCCGCCAGCTCCGCCTCGGTGCGCTCGCCATCGACGACGATATGGCCGAACCTGTCGCGGAGGGTGACGAAATCACCTTCGGGATCGATGATGACCTGCTGCACCCATTGCGCGGATTGCTCGAGCAAACGGCGCAACAGATGCGACTTTCCCGATCCGGAATTGCCCTGCACGAGCAGGCGGGTCGCCAGCAGCTCCTCGATATCGAGCGTCGCCGGGCTGCCGGACGCCAATCCCATATCGATACCAACCTGCAATGCCGATCCTCGCGACGAAGAGACTCACATGAACGAAGCGCCATTCTTCCGAAACGGCAACGCCCCGTCTATCAAAGAATCTGGTGATTTTCAGGGCCGGATTTCGCCAACCCACAAGACAATTCCCCTCATGCCCTCAGGCCGAATCCCTGCATCAGCCGCCGCGTGGCGAAATCCTGCTGGCCTGACGTAAACACGGCGAAGTCGAAATTATCGGGATGCACGGCATCGGCTACCAGCGGAACCAGCGTGCGGGCCCGGCGCGCGATCGCTTCGGCCGGATCAAGCCAGTCGACCGGCCACGGGGCAATCCGCCGGAAAAGATTGGCCATGAAAGGATAATGCGTGCAGGCAAGCACGACGATATCTGTCTTCTGACCATCCTTCTCGACGAAACACTGGTCGATTTCGGCAAGCACCGCATCGTCGGAGACGGCGTCGCCGCGAATATAGGCTTCCGCCATGCGCGCCAGGTTCTGCGAGCCGACGAGACGGACATGGCATTGCTGCGCGAAGGACTGGATGAGATCGCGCGTATAGGCCCGCTTCACCGTTCCCGGCGTTGCGAGCACCGAGACGAGGCCGGAGCGCGTCCGCTCCGCCGCCGGTTTGATCGCCGGCACCGTGCCGACGAAGGTCATCTGCGGAAAGGCGGCGCGCAAGTCCGCGCCGACCAGGGTAAAGGCGGTGTTGCAGGCGATGATGCAGACTTCGGGGTCATACTCCATCAGCAGCTTGCCGAAGAGCCCGATGATCCGCTCCTTCAGCGCCTGTTCCTCCCAGCCGCCATAGGGAAAACCGGCATCGTCGGCGACATAGATGAAACCGCGCTCGGGCATCAGCACACGCGCCTCGCGCAGCACGGTCAGTCCGCCGATCCCTGAATCGAAGACGAGGACGGGTTTCAGCTCATTCGTCGGCGCTGGCATCGGTGGGCGCTTTCTTGCCGGATCTGGTGGAGCCGCCTTTGCGCGGACTGTTGCGCGAAAAGCGATCGAGAGAGGAAATGACGCCGCGCAGCACGCTGATTTCCTGTTCCGTGAATGCCCGGCGGGAGAGAACAGCGCGCAGGTTGTCGACCATTTTCGGCTTTTTCGAGGGCGGATGAAAATAGTTGCGCGAATCGAGCGCCTCTTCCAGCTGATCGAACAGGCCGAAGAGCTGCTCCTTGGTGGACGGGCGCTGCTCGAGCGCCTGGAACGGCACGGCTTCCAGATCCTCCATGCCCGATTTCATCCACTCATAGGACATGAGCAGCACGGCCTGGGCGATGTTGAGCGAGGCGAAGGCGGGATTGACCGGGAAGGTGACGATCTCGTCGGCAAGTGCCACTTCCTCATTGGTCAGCCCCCAGCGCTCGCGGCCGAAGAGGATACCGGTCGCCTCACCTGCCCTGAATTTCGTGCGCAGCGTCTCGGCAGCAAGGACCGGCGAGCGCACCGGCTTGTAATTGTCACGGCTGCGCGCCGTCGTCGCATAGACGAAATTGAGATCGGCAATCGCCTGCTCCAGTGTGTCGTAGACCTTCGTCGCCGCGATCACATGATCGGCCTTGGAGGCCGTCGCCTGCGCTTTCTCGTTCGGCCAGCCGTCGCGCGGATTGACGAGGCGCAGTTCGGCAAGCCCGAAATTCGCCATGGCGCGCGCCACCATGCCAATATTCTCGCCCATCTGCGGCTCGACCAGAATGATGGCCGGCCCTTCGGCCAGAAGTTGACGCTCGCTGTTCGTGCCTGCCATGGTCTTATCCTTGTTTCGAGCGCGCAATAGCCTCGCCCGCCGCAAACGGCAAGACGTCGGCCTGCGGATAGAGCCTTTCCAGCGCCGAACCGATCATTTCGAGCCCCAGCCTGGCGCCCTCGCGCAACACCGGCAGGTGTCGTCCTGTCGTCCGCGATGCCTTGCGCGTGATCAGGAAACAGCTCGAGCCGCGCGGGGCGGCATCGTCGATCAGCGCCAGGTCCGCCGCGATCAGCCTGTTTAGATTGTCGCTGGCTGCCGGCGCTTCATAGCTTTTCGCCAGGATACGCGCCCAGTAGGTACAGGACAGGAAGATCGCCAGCGTCTGTCGGATTTGGCCGGGCCGCGTCACCACCGACCAGGAAGAGCCGAGCGGCCGCGCCGCCACGGTTACATCACGGTAGCAGGCATCGATCTTCTGCGACAGCGCCATCAGCTCGAAACCGCTCTTGCCCTCGCCGAGGGCGCCAAGCAGATCGCGCAGCGCCTGGAACCAGCGGGTAAGCGCGGAATCGAGCGCGCCGCGCGTGCGCGTGGGAAAGACGATAAAGGCGACCGCCGTTCCGGCCGTCGCCCCGATCATCGTCTCGCCGATGCGCAGCTTCAGCAGGTCGAGCGTCAGCACGCCCGTCATGCCGTAAACCAAGCAGAGCACGATCGAGATGAAGAAGGTCATGGTCGCATAGGAAACCTGCAGAAAATAGAAAGCGAGGAAGATACAGACGGCGGCAACCGGAATGGCGATATCAGGTTCGCCTGAAATCAGCGTTGCCAGCACAAGGCCGATAGCGATCCCGAACACGGTCCCGAGCGAGCGCGACAGCGCCCTCATCGCCGTATCGCCGCGCGAATTGGTGTTGGTGAAGACGAGAAAGGAAGCCAGCACCGCCCAGAACCAGCGTTCGCGCGACAAAAGCAGCCCGAAGCTCATGGCGATCGCCGACGCGATCGTGATCTGCAGCGCCGAGCGCAGCAGCGGATTGGCGAGCGAAAAGTCAATCGGCTGGGATTGCGCCGTGTCCTTGACCGTATCGATGCCGGAAAAGGCGGAGGCCCGCCCCGTGTCGATCGCCTGCGTCAGTTGCTGCCGCGCCTCGCCGAGCCAGAGCAGCGCCCGCATCGTTTCGCCCTGCGGCGCGTCCCTGAAGGCTTCCGCCATCCCTGCATATGTGGCGAGCGCGGCCTTATCGGCTTCGATCACCGCGTGGACGAGCGCGAAAGGCGGCGGGCTCTGGAAGCTCAGCACGATCGCACTTTCGGCCGCGAGATGGGCGTCGAAGAGCCGGATCGCCAGTTCGGCGGCGGGGTCGGCGGCGGCGTCGAAGACGCCGGCCAGTGGGCGCGGGATGAAGGTCTCCGCCATCAGCACCACTTCCTTCAGCCGGTCTTCCAGCTGGCGCAGCTCCTGCCGGTCGGCTTCGCCGATCTCGGCGCCGCCGGCGATGGCGGCGAGCTTGAAGAGGATCTGGTTGATCCGGCCCCTGACGCTTTCGAGCGAGCGGAGCAGGTCGCGCCGCCAATCGTCGGGCAGCAGCACTGCCCTCACCAGATGGCCGACAAGCACCGCGACGACGGGGCCGATCGCCACTTCAGGCAGTTCGGCGATCTGCGGCCGGAAATAGGCGCCCATGAAATAAGAGGTGAAGGCGAACATGCCGATGGCAAAACCGCGCGGCCCGAACACCCGTCCGGCCGATGCGAGCGCGATCACCACGAGGAAGACGAGATCGGAGAGCAAGCGGTGATCTTCGAGCCCCGCTGCGATGCCGACAACGGCAAGGCTGGCGACACAACCGAAAAGCCGCGTCACCAGCTGGCGGGAACTGCCCTTATCGCGCACCGCCACGCCGCCTTCGATCGACAGCACGATGCCGAGGCCGAAAGCCGCGGTCGGCAGTGGCAGGATTGCCACGTGGACGGCAAGAAGGACCAAGAAGGAGAAAGCGATCGTCAGCGTCACCCGCAGCGCCATGCGCAGGCGCGAAAGCGCCGGATCATTGGCAAGCAGCCAGTCGCGAGCCTGAAAGCCGGAAAACAAATGCAGGAACCCCTCGTGCCGCGGAAGGATCGACAGATAATGCCATGCCTGGCGAAAGCAAACCGCCCGAGATCGAGTCTCGACGCTCTTGAATGTCGCGCGCCTATTGGCCCTTGGCAATCAGCGCCATCGTCGCCTTCAGGGAATTGTGGCCCTGCGTTTCGATATTCTCGGTGACGATATCGTCGATCACCGGCTGGCCGGCCTCCTCGACCACCTCGAAGCGAACGGTCGTATAGTCCTTGGCATCGGGCGCGTCCGAACAGGCGGATTTCCTGAAGCGCACCGTGACCTCGGTCGTCCCGTTGACCGGGGGCGCCGCCGCCATCGTCAGATCCTCCAGCGGACATGCATCCTGGCCGTTGACGATGACGTCGTAATCGAAGGGCGATATGCCGTCGTCGTCGACGGCGGGAAATTGCGCCGCCGCCTGGTATCTGGCAACGAAGTCCTTGCTGTAGAGATGGTCGAGCCGGCTCGCATCGAAAATGTCGGTCCAGTCGCTGTTGTTGTCGGCCCAGTTTCTCTTGGTTGCATCCATGATCTCCTGCACGGGAGCGGTGGCATCGGCCGCATGGGCAGCGCCCGAAAAGGCGATAAGGCTTGCGATAACAACGGCGATTGTCTTCATGGTCGAATGTTCCGGGGCGGGCAAATCAAGGCGGACACTAGCCAGATTTCAGCGCTTGGCAATGGCGGCAAAAACGCATTGCGAAAGCCGATGCAGCTTTGCGTTCCCGGTTCACAATGCTATAGCGCTCCTCATCACGTCACCCACCCGGGACGCTTGTCCCCTTCAAGCTCGAACGAGGCAGATACATGAACAAGATCAAGGTCGCCAATCCCGTCGCCGATCTCGACGGCGATGAAATGACGCGCATCATCTGGCAGCTCATCAAGGATAAGCTGATCCATCCGTATCTCGACCTCGACATCGACTATTACGACCTCTCGGTCGAAAACCGCGACGCCACCAACGACCAGGTCACCGTCGACGCCGCCAATGCCATCAAGAAGTACGGCGTCGGCATCAAGTGCGCGACGATCACGCCGGATGAAGCCCGCGTCAAGGAATTCAACCTCAAGGAAATGTGGAAGAGCCCGAACGGCACGATCCGCAACATCCTCGGCGGCGTCATCTTCCGCGAGCCGATTATTTGCCGCAACGTTCCGCGCCTGGTTCCCGGCTGGACCCAACCGATCGTCGTCGGCCGCCATGCCTTCGGCGACCAGTACCGCGCCACCGATTTCAAATTCCCCGGTAAGGGCAAGCTGACCATCAAGTTCGTCGGCGAAGACGGCACCGTGATCGAGAAGGAAGTCTTCAATGCGCCGGGCGCCGGCGTTGCCATGGCCATGTACAACCTCGACGAATCGATCCGCGAATTCGCCCGCGCCTCGATGATGTACGGCCTGATGCGCAAGTGGCCGGTTTATCTGTCCACCAAGAACACCATCCTCAAGGCCTATGACGGCCGCTTCAAGGACATCTTCGAAGAAGTCTACGAGACCGAATTCAAGGATCAGTTCAAGGAAGCCGGCATCACCTACGAACACCGTCTGATCGACGACATGGTCGCCTCGGCGCTCAAGTGGTCGGGCGGCTACGTCTGGGCCTGCAAGAACTATGACGGCGACGTCCAGTCCGACACCGTTGCCCAGGGCTTCGGCTCGCTCGGCCTGATGACCTCGGTTCTGCTGACGCCGGACGGCAAGACGGTCGAAGCCGAAGCCGCGCACGGCACCGTCACCCGCCACTACCGCCAGCACCAGAAGGGTCAGGAAACCTCGACGAACTCGATCGCCTCGATCTTCGCCTGGACCCGCGGCCTCGCTCACCGCGCCAAGCTCGACGACAATGCCGAACTCGCCAAGTTCGCCTCGACGCTGGAAAAGGTCTGCGTCGACACCGTCGAATCCGGCTTCATGACCAAGGACCTGGCGCTGCTGATCGGCCCCGACCAGCCGTGGCTCTCGACCACCGCCTTCCTCGACAAGATCGACCAGAACCTGCAGAAGGCGATGGCGTAAACCAGCCCTTTCGGGATAGCATTGAAACGGCGGGGATTTCCCCGCCGTTTCATTTTGGGAGAACCGCAGATGACGGCGACCGTGCGCCCGCTCGAACCTTCTGACCGCACCGCTTGGGAGCCCCTATGGGAGGCGTATCAGCGCTTCTACGAGGTGGTCATCCCTGCCGAAACCACGGATATCACCTGGAATCGCTTCCACGACTTCTGACGAACCGATGCATGCGCTCGGCGCCTTTGATGAAGACGGCCGCCTCGTCGGCATCGTGCATGCGATTTTTCACCGCTCCTGCTGGCTGCCGCAATGGACCTGCTATCTGCAGGATCTCTATGTCGAAACCAGCCAGCGCGGCCTCGGCACCGGTGCCGCACTGATCGATGCGGTCGCCGATCTTGCGCGCGCAAACGGTGCGGGCAGGCTCTACTGGATGACGCACGAAACGAATGCCACGGCGCGGCGGCTGTACGACCGGATCGCCGAACGCTCAGGCTTCATCCAGTATCGCAAAGCTCTCTGACGATCGGACTTGCACAAAGACCTCGCCGCGCTATTGATTCCGGGCGACGGCAATGCCTGACAGAACGGCAACAGGAGGAGGATGTCATGGCCGAAGAATTGGTATTCTATACGAACCCAATGTCACGCGGGCGCATCGCGCGCTGGATGCTGGAGGAGATCGGTCAGCCCTATCGCACCGAACTCCTGACCTTCGGCGAAACCATGAAGGCGCCGGAATATCTTTCGGTCAACCCGATGGGCAAGGTGCCGGCAATCCGCCACGGCAACACCGTGGTCACCGAATGCGCGGCAATCTGCGCCTACCTCGCCGAGACCTTCCCGGAAAAGGGGCTGGCCCCAAGACCGGAGGAGCGCGCCCGCTATTACCGCTGGATGTTCTTTGCTGCCGGTCCGCTGGAATCGGCGGTGACGATGAAGGCGCTCGGTTTCGAAATTCCGACGGAGCGCCTGCGCATGGCGGGCTGCGGCGGTTTCGGCGACGTCATGAACACGCTCGAAATGGCCGTTTCCGGCTCGACCTACGTTGCCGGCGAGCGCTTCACCGCCGCCGACGTCTACGTCGGCGCGCATATCGGCTGGGGCCTCGGCTTCGGCAGCATCGAGAAGCGCCAGGCCTTCGTCGACTATTTCGGCCGCATCAGCCAGCGCGACGCCTATAAGCGCGCCAATGCACTGGACGACGAGGCCGGCAAGACGATGCAGGCGGCCTGAGCGTTCAGCCACGATCGAGGACGCGGCAACTCGGCCGTGTCCTCTCATGAGGTCAGGCAAGCGGCATGTGGATTTCTGTCAGAAGCTCGGTTGGCGGCACGTCGCGTGGGTTGTTCAGATATTCCTCGAACATGACGCTGTCCTTCAACTGCCGTCCTGATTTGGGGAGCCATTCCGCATAAAGCCACTGATAGGCCTTGTGCATGTCGGCATAGGGACCCTTGTGACGCAGCACCGCATAGCCGCCGCCATCGATCCTGCGCCGCTCGAACGGCGCTTCGGCCGGAACGTCGGCGGAGCCGGTCACACAGGCGATCGAGCGCAGCTGTTCGGCCGGCACGATATCGGGATCGTCGAGATAGACACCGATCATCCGCATGTCGGGCCTGGCGAGGCCGCGGGCGTAAAGCGTGCCGAACAATGTCTCGAAGGCTTTGCCGATCTGCATATAAGAGCCGGTATGAGCGACGCCGATCAGCTCGGTCGGTGCGATCTCACGTATGGTAACGTCGAACATGATTTGGGTCTTTCCGTTAGGTGAGGGTTTAAAGGCTGTGTGGCTTCCCTCTTTCCGATAGCGGGCCGGCGGCATGCCGTAGACCGACTTGAAAATGCGATTGAAGGATTGGAGATTGGGATAGCCCGATCGTTTCGCAATCTCACTGACGGCAAGCTCCGTGCCGACGATCTCGCCCGCCGCGCGATGCAGCCTCAGCCGCTTGACGGTGGCCGCCAGCGTCTCGCCATAAATCGCCCGGTAGACCCTGTGCCAGTGATAGCTCGACAGGCAGGCGATCTCGGCCAGGCGCTCCATATCCAGCTCCTCGTCGAGGTGGTCGTGAATATAGGCAGAAACACGTCTCAGACGGCTTTCATAAAGTGCCCATGCCGTTTCGCCATTCATGTCAAACCTCATGCAAATCGATCGGCTGCAGAGAATCATATCCCGATTTGACAAATCCTGCTGACTTGAACTGGCGGCGAATCCCGCATAGACCGGAATTCCGGCTCGAACCCAAGAGGAAGACTGATGCCGGACTTTTCAACATTGATACTCTTTGCCGCCGCAGCGCTGATCCTGACTGCCACGCCCGGTCCCGACATGCTACTGATTGCTTCGCGCAGCATTAGCCAGGGACGCGCCGCCGGATTTTTGACCTATGCGGGTATTGCGCTCGGCACTTATTGCCACGCCCTTACTGCCGCTTTCGGGCTCTCGCAGCTCTTCCTGACTATACCTGTCGCCTATGAGGCCGTGCGCTGGACCGGCTGCTGCTATCTGCTCTATCTCGCCTACAAGACGATTCGCTCGGAAGGTACCGCCTTCGCGCCCGCTCCCACGTTGAAGCGGCTTTCGGGTCGGCGCATCTTCTTTGCCGGCCTCGCCACCAACCTGCTCAATCCGAAGATGGCGCTCTTCGTCATGGCGCTCTTCCCACAATTCGTGAATACGGAGAGCGGCTCAATGGTCGCGCAAATGCTGGTGCTAGCCACCATCCTGAACGTCATTGGCTTCGTCGTAAATGGAACCGTCATCCTTCTCGGAAGCCAGATCCGTTCACGGCTTAGCTCCGTGTGCCGTTTCCCGAAACTACCGCAATATATGCTCGCAACGGTCTTTACCGGGCTTGCCTGCCGTCTCGCGCTGCAGACGAGAAACTGACCGCCGCAGCCGCGCATTGAAAACAAACCGGCTGCGAAATCCAAAATCTCGCAGCCGGTTCCCATTTCAAACAGTTCTCGGACTGGACGATCAGCCTGCGAGTGCCGCCGCGACAGCCTCAAGCGCCTCATCAGCCTTGGCGCCGTCCGGGCCGCCGGCCTGCGCCATGTCGGGACGGCCGCCGCCGCCCTTGCCGCCGAGGGCTGCCGACGCAATGCGGACGAGATCGACGGCGCTGTAGCGCTCGACGAGATCCGGCGTCACCGCCACGACGGCGCTCGCCTTGCCATCTTCGGACACACCGATCAGCGTCACGATGCCGGAGCCGATGCTGGCCTTGCCGTCATCAGCAAGACCCTTGAGGTCCTTCGGATCGACGCCGGCCACGGCCTTGCCGAGGAATTTCACTCCGGCGACCTCGCGCACCGCATCGCCCGGGCCGCCCTGCCCGCCGCCCATGGCGAGTTTGCGCTTGGCATCGGCCAGCTCCTTTTCGAGCTTGCGGCGCTCGTCCATCAGCGCCTCGACGCGCGACAGAACTTCCGAAGGCTGAACTTTCAGCGAGGCAGCGAGCATCTTCACGCGGTCGTCCTGTTCGGCGAGATATTCGCGCGCCGATTCACCGGTCACCGCTTCGAGGCGGCGAACGCCGGCGCCGACGGCGCTTTCGCCGAGGATGCGCACGAGGCCGATCTGACCGGTCGCCGACACATGCGTGCCGCCACAAAGCTCGACCGAGTAAGGCTTGTTGCTCTTTGCGCCATGAAGGCCTGTGCCCATCGAGACGACCCGCACCTCATCGCCGTATTTCTCGCCGAACAGCGCCATCGCGCCTTCGGCGATCGCATCGTCGACGCTCATCAACCGCGTGGTGACCGGCGAATTCTGCAGCACAATTTCGTTTGCCATATCCTCAACGATCTTCAGCTCTTCGGCCGACATCGGCTTCGGATGCGAGACGTCGAAGCGCAGGCGCTCGGGCGCGACCAGCGAACCCTTCTGGGCGACATGGGTGCCAAGCACCTCGCGCAGCGCCTCATGCAGCAGGTGCGTCGCCGAGTGATTGGCGCGCAGGCGCGAACGGCGGGCATGATCGACCGTCAACGCGACAGCATCGCCATCCTTGACCACGCCTTCGATGACAGTACCCAGATGCACGAACACGCCCTCGCCCCTCTTCTGCGTGTCCGATATCTCGATCTTGCCGTGATCGGACGAGATCACGCCGGTATCGCCCATCTGGCCGCCGGATTCGCCGTAGAACGGCGTCTGGCTGACGACGATCTGCACTTTGTCGCCGGCCTTGGCCTCGGTCGAAACCGCGCCGTCCTTGACAATCGCCTGCACGACGCCCTCAGCCGTTTCGGTGTCGTAGCCCAGGAATTCGGTCGCGCCATGCTTTTCCCTAAGCTCGAACCACACGGTTTCGGTCGCCTTTTCGCCGGAACCGGCCCAGTGCGAGCGGGCTTCGGCCTTCTGACGCTGCATCGCATCGGTGAAGCCGGAGATGTCGACGCCGATCTCACGGGCACGCAGTGCATCCTGCGTCAGATCGAGCGGGAAACCGTAGGTGTCGTAGAGCTTGAAAGCGGTCTCACCATCCAGCATGTCGCCCTTGGAAAGATCCGTCGTCGCGTCCGACAGCAGCGACAGGCCGCGTTCCAGCGTCTTGCGGAAGCGGTTTTCCTCGAGCTTCAGCGTCTCCGAGATCAGCGCCTCGGCGCGTACCAGTTCCGGATAGGCGCGGCCCATCTCCTGCACCAGCGTCGGCAGCAGCTTGTACATCAGCGGCTCCTTGGCGCCGAGCAGCTGAGCGTGGCGCATGGCGCGGCGCATGATGCGGCGCAGCACATAGCCGCGGCCCTCATTCGACGGCAGCACGCCGTCGGCGATCAGGAATGCCGAGGAGCGCAGGTGGTCGGCGATGACCCGATGGCTGGCGCTACCTTGCGCCTTGACGCCCATCGTATCTTCGATGGCGCCGATCAGTGTCCGGAAGAGATCGGTGTCGAACACGCTCTGAACGCCCTGGAGAATACAGGCCATGCGCTCCAGGCCCATGCCGGTATCGATCGACGGACGCGGCAGCGGGTTGCGAACGCCGGGCTCGGTCTGTTCGAATTGCATGAAGACGAGGTTCCAGAACTCCAGGAACCGGTCGCCATCTTCCTCGGCCGAGCCTGGAGGGCCGCCCCAGACGTTCTCGCCCTGATCGATGAAGATTTCAGAGCATGGGCCGCAGGGGCCGGTATCGCCCATCTGCCAGAAATTGTCGGAGGTCGGGATGCGGATGATCTTGTCGTCGGAGAAGCCGGCGATCTTCTTCCACAGCGTCGCTGCTTCCTCGTCTTCGGAATAGACGGTCACCAGCAGGCGATGCTTCGGCAGGTCGAAACCTTCGGTCACGAGCTTCCAGGCAAGCTCGATCGCATTCTCCTTGAAATAATCGCCAAATGAGAAGTTGCCGAGCATTTCGAAGAAGGTCAGGTGGCGCGCGGTATAGCCGACATTGTCGAGGTCGTTATGCTTGCCGCCGGCGCGCACGCATTTCTGCGAGGTCGTGGCCGTCGCATAAGGACGCTTTTCCAGGCCGGTGAAGACGTTCTTGAACTGCACCATGCCGGCATTGGTGAACATCAGCGTTGGGTCGTTGCGCGGCACGAGCGGGCTCGACGGAACGATCTCGTGGCCGTTCTTCTTGAAATAGTCGAGAAAGGTCGACCGGATATCGTTCACGCCGCTCATTCTATGCCCTTCAATGCTGCCGGAGGCAGATAAATACAAATCCATCGGCTTTTAACGTTCGCCTCCGCCACTGTCCAGCCGACAAACAAAACCGGCCGCATTCTCATCAGGAATGCGGCCGGCGGAGATATCCGACAAGATCAGGCGCGAGACTTACATGTCCGCGGCGGCATCGCCGTCATCCGCATCCGGTCCGCCGTTCTGCAGGAAGCGGTCGGCGATGAGACCGGCATTCTGGCGCAGCGCCAGTTCGATCTCGCGGGCGAGATCCGGATTGTCGCGCAAGAAGGTCTTGGCGTTTTCGCGGCCCTGGCCGAGACGCTGGCTGTTATAGGAGAACCAGGCGCCCGACTTTTCCACGATCCCGGCCTTGACGCCGAGATCGACGAGTTCGCCGGTCTTCGATACGCCTTCGCCATACATGATGTCGAATTCGACCTGCTTGAAGGGAGGCGCCATCTTGTTCTTGACGACCTTGACGCGGGTCTGGTTGCCGACCACCTCTTCGCGCTCCTTGACCGAGCCGATGCGGCGGATGTCGAGGCGCACGGAGGCATAGAATTTCAGCGCATTGCCGCCCGTCGTCGTTTCCGGCGAACCGAACATGACGCCGATCTTCATGCGGATCTGGTTGATGAAGATCACCATGGTATTCGACTTGGAGATCGAGGCGGTGAGCTTGCGCAGCGCCTGGCTCATCAGGCGTGCCTGCAAGCCGGGAAGGCTGTCGCCCATTTCGCCTTCGATTTCGGCGCGCGGCGTCAGTGCGGCGACCGAGTTCGACGACCAGAACGTCGACGGCGCCGGAGCGCACCAGCGTATCGGTGATCTCAAGCGCCTGCTCGCCGGTATCGGGCTGCGAGATCAGAAGGTTTTGGAGATCGACGCCCAGCTTGCGGGCATAGACGGGATCGAGCGCATGTTCGGCGTCGACAAAGGCGCATATGCCGCCCTTCTTCTGCGATTCCGCGATGGTCTGCAGCGCAAGCGTCGTCTTGCCCGAGCTTTCCGGCCCGTAGATTTCGACGATGCGGCCCTTCGGTAGACCGCCGACGCCAAGCGCGATATCGAGACCAAGCGAACCCGTCGAAATCGTCTCGATTTCGATGACGTTCTCGTTGGAACCGAGTTTCATGATCGAGCCCTTGCCGAACGACCGCTCTATCTGTGAGAGTGCCGCTTCAAGCGCCTTGCTTTTGTCCACCGATTTGTCCTCTACCAGCCGCAATGAATTCTGAGACATCTGATCCACCTTTAGGTTATTGAAGCCGCCCAAGCAATGTCGAGTTTGTACCCTATTTGTTCCACTCTCGCAATAGGCGATCAAACGATTGAAAGAAAAAGGTAAAACAGCCCGTGTTCTATATTTGTTTTATCGATGCAAAGCAACGGCTTAGGCCAGATGCGCCGGCGCTGCCGCGCCAGGAGGCGCCGTCTCGATTCGCGCTGGGGGCATCGGATGGCGGTTGAAATGAAGAAAAGGATTCTTGTTCTCGGCGGCGCCCATATCGACCGGCGCGGCCGCATTTCCGGGGAAACGGCACCGGGCGCCAGCAATCCCGGTACCTGGTTCGAGGAGCCGGGCGGCGGCGGCTTCAATGCGGCGCGCAACCTTGCAAGGCTCGGTTTTCAGGTGACGATGATTTCGCCGCGCGGCGGCGATCCTATCGGCGAGATGGTCGGCGAAGCCGCCGGTTTCGCCGGCATCGACGACCGGCCCTTCGTTTTCCTCGACCGCAAGACACCGAGCTACACCGCGATCATCGAGAGGGACGGCAACCTGGTGATCGCCCTTGCCGACATGGATCTCTACCGCTTCTTCGTGCCGCGGCGTCTTTCCATCCGCTGGGTGCGCGAAGCCTTCGCCGCGCATGATCTCATCCTTTTCGATGCCAATCTGCCGGAAGAAACGATCGTTGCAATCGTCGCCAAGGCACGGTCGCTGGCCAAGCCCGTCGCGGCGATCGCCATTTCGCCGGCCAAGGTCGTCAGGCTGAAATCCTGCATCGCGGATATCGACTACCTGTTCCTGAACGAGGCCGAAGCCGCAGCCCTTATCGGTGGACGGCCGGAAGACGCCGGCGGCTGGCCGCCGCTTCTGAACGAGATCGGCATCCGCAGCGCCGTCGTCACCCGCGGCCAGCGCGAGCTGGTCGCGTTTTGCGACCGCCGCGCCGTGACGCTGCAGCCGCCGATCGCCGAGACCCTCGCCGATGTCACCGGCGCCGGCGATTCCCTTGCCGCCGGCACGCTCGCCGCCTTGATGCACGGCCTGCCGCTTGAGGAAGCCATCCGCCACGGCACCGCGGCAGCAGCGCTGGCTGTGCAGTCGCCGCATGCCGTCAACGAAAATCTGACGCCGGATCTGCTGAATGAGGCGCTTGCCCTTGTTCCCCAGATCAGAATTCTGCATTGAAGCGGCCAAATGAAATAGTCGAGCATGATGTCGTCGCAAAGCCGCCGACACATTCGGCATCATGCTCTATCGACGACAGGACAAGATCATGACCCAGCCCATCTCCCCTCTTCTGCCGATCGCCTATTCGAAGGAGGTCGCCAGCGCCAAGCAGCGCGGCGCGCCGCTGGTGGCGCTGGAATCGACCATCATCACCCACGGTATGCCCTATCCCGGCAATATCGAGATGGCTCGCAGCGTCGAGGCGATCATTCGCGAACAGGGTGCCGTGCCGGCAACGATCGCCGTCATTCACGGCACGCTGCATATCGGCCTTGAAGCCGGCGAACTGGAGCAGCTCGCCAAGGCGACCGACGTGATGAAGGTGTCGCGCGCCGATCTCGCCTTTGCGATCGCCGAGCGCCGCACCGGCGCCACCACGGTCGCCGCGACGATGATCGCGGCGGCGCGCGCCGGCATCCGCGTCTTTGCCACAGGCGGCATCGGCGGCGTGCACCGCGGCGCCGAGGAAAGCTTCGATATCTCGGCCGACCTCGAGGAACTGGCCCGCACCGGCGTCATCGTCGTCTGCGCCGGCGCCAAGGCAATTCTCGACATTCCGAAGACGCTGGAAGTGCTGGAAACCCGCGGCGTGCCCGTCGTCACCTATGAGAGCGAAGAATTCCCCGCCTTCTGGTCGCGCTCCTCAGGACTTCGCAGCCCGCTGTCGCTGAACAGCCCGGCGGCCATCGCCAATTTCCAGACGGTGCGCGAGCAGCTCGGCATCAACGGCGGCATGCTGATCGCCAATCCGGTGCCCGAGGCCGACGAGATCCCGCGCGAAGAGATGGAGATCTATATCGAACGCGCGCTCGACAGCGCCGAGCGCGACGAAGTGACCGGCAAGGCGGTGACGCCCTATCTGCTCTCGACCATCTTCGACCTGACGGACGGCCAGAGTTCTGAAGACGAATATTGCGCTTGTTGAAAGCAATGCACGGCTGGCGGCAGAGATTGCCGTGGCGCTCGGGGAATAAGGGGGATGGGGCAGGTTGTTTCCGCCCAGTCTTTGCCGGATTGCCGTGGGTCACCCCCCTCTGCCCTGCCGGGCATCTCCCCCACAGGTGGGGAGATTGGCTGGGAGCGCCGGTCGCACGAATAATGAACGTTGCAAACTGCACAACGTTAGCGACGTGCGAAGGTCAAGCCAAGCGTCAATCCCCACCTTGTGGGGGAGATGTCCGGCAGCACAGAGGGGGCCACGTCGGACGCCCTATCCGGAAACCACGAAGCCGTAACCGCTAGCTATCCAGCGTCTCCTTGACCACCACAGCGAGCTGCTTCAGCGAAAACGGCTTCGGCAGGAAGCCGAATTTCGCATCCGGCGGCAGGTTACGGGCAAAGGCGTCCTCGGCATAGCCGGAGACGAAGATGAATTTCAGGTCGGGATAGTTCTTGCGCAGCTCACGCAGCAGCGTCGGGCCGTCCATTTCAGGCATGACGACGTCGGAAACGACGATGTCGACCTTGCCCTCGAGCTCTTCCATGATGCTCAGCGCCTCGACGCCCGAGCCCGCCTCATGCACGGTGTAGCCGCGCGTTTCCAGCATCCGCTTGCCGCCCCGGCGCACCGCCTCCTCGTCCTCGACGAGAAGAACGACGGCAGAGCCTGTCAGGTCCTCGGGCTGCTGCGCGGCAGGCGCCTCGGGGGGCGTGCCGACTGCGGCAATGGCGCTGTCGATCGCGCCGGCTTCGGCGGCAACCGCCGGCTCGGGGATATGGCGCGGCAGGAAGACGCGGAAGGTCGTGCCTTTGCCCACTTCGGATTCCGGTTGGATGTAGCCGCCGGATTGCTTGACGATGCCATAGACCATGGCAAGACCAAGCCCGGTGCCTTTGCCGACATCCTTGGTGGTGAAGAAGGGTTCGAAGATCTTGTCCATGATCTCAGGCGCGATGCCGGTGCCGGTATCGGTGACCTCGACCAACACCATGTCCTCGGCGGGCATGTAGGAATAGTTGAAGGCGGAGACCTCGGTAGCCGTCAGATTGCGGGTGCGCAGCGTCAGCGTGCCTCCTTCCGGCATCGCATCGCGCGCATTGACGCAGAGATTGATCAGCACCTGCTCGAACTGCGACAGGTCGGTTTTGACAGGCCAGAGATCCCGGCCATATTGCACGTCGAGCTTGACGTTGGTGCCGGAGAGCAGCCGGTCGACCAGCATGCGCAGGTCGCCGACGACATCCGTCAGGTTTAGCACCGAGGGCCGCATCGTTTGCTTGCGCGAGAAGGCAAGCAGCTGGCGCACCAGCACCGCGGCGCGGTTGGCGTTGCGCTTGATCTCCATCAGGTCGGCGAAACTCGCATCGGAGGGCCGCGCCTGCAGCAGCAGATGGTCGGACGACAGAAGGATCGCTGTCAGCACATTGTTGAAATCGTGCGCGATGCCGCCGGCGAGCGTTCCGACAGCGTTCATCTTCTGCGTCTGCGCCATCTGCGCTTCCAGCGCCTTCTGCTCGGTCACCTCGACAGCATAGACGATCGCCGCTTCCTCGGGCGCCTCGTCGCTCTGGTCGATGACGGCATTGACATAGAAGCGGAAATAGCGCGCCTCGTCGGTCGGCGTGCGGGTGTCGAGCGGCGCGATGTCGCCCTGCCGGTCCTTGGCCGCCGCCAGCGCCGCGGCCAGCTGCGGCCGGTCGCTCTCCTGCACGATGGTTTCGAGAGAGGGTGATTTCTCGAGATCGTCGCGCGACACGACGCCGGAAAACAGCTTCAGGAACGGCGCATTGGTGCGCAGAATGCGCCCTTCGCCATCAACCGAGGCAATCGCCATCGGCGTGTTGTTGAAGAAGCGCGTGAAGCGCATGGCGGCGGCCGAAGCGGACTGGCCGCTCTCGCTGCTCTTTTCGCGCGCCAGCACGATCGTCCGGCTTTCGCCGGGCGCCCCATCGCGCATCGAGGTGACGCTGTGGATGATCTGCACCGGCAGGCTCTGGCCGTTGGTCTTGCGCAAATCGAGATCGAGCGTCACGGTCTTCTTCAGGCCGGGTTCGGCCTGCACCGACTGGATCAGCGCCAGCCCCTCGCCCGCCACCAGGTCGCCGATCGACATCGAGCCCGGCAGGAACTTGGTCAAGTCGAGGCCCAGCCACTCGGCAAGCGTGGCATTCAGGTAGAAGATTTCGCCCTTACGGCCAGCGGAGAAGAAGCCGGCGGGTGCGTGATCGAGATAGTCGATCGCGTTCTGCAGCTCCTTGAAGAATCGCTCCTGATCGTCGCGTTCGGCGGTGATGTCGGTGATCTGCCAGATCTGCAGCGGCTTGCCGCCATTATCCTCCTGATGCAGCAGCCGCGCCTTCAGCCGGTACCAATGCGCGCCCGAGCTGTTGGAGCCGGGGCCGACGGCGCGCAGCAGACGGAACTCCTCACGGCCCTCCTTGCCCTCGCGCAGACCGTTGACCAGCCGGTAGAGCGCCTCGTTGGACTCGCGATGGCGCGACAGCAGCGTTTCGAGCGTCTGCACCTCGGTCGCCTTGCGCGCGCCGGTCAGCGCGCCGTAGGCAGCGTTGGCATAGATGATCCGTCCCTTGTCGTCGGTGATCAGCGTGCCGTCCGGGTGGCTGTTGAGAAAGGCGCGCGCCAGGCTGTCGGACTGGTGCTGCGGCATCACCTCGATGAAGCCGATGACCGAGGACACCAGGAAGAAGATGCCGACCATGGCAAGCACGCCGAGGCCGCCGAGCACCATCTCGTTGTCGAGTGATCTTTTGAAGACGACGAAGGCGCCGGCTGCCGCGATCAGCACGAGCGCCAACAGAAGGATGCGCAAAACCGTGCCAGAACGCCCCCCACGATCCACAAGCGGTGCGTTATAGTCGTCGGCCTGACGCGGTTTCGTCATGTATTCCTCGCATAAGCCCTTCCCATTTCATAGCACGAACACGAAGCAGGAATCAGGCACTCTTTCCTTCTTAGCAATTTGCCACGCCGGCAAAAACACCGGTCACCGGCAAGACTGCTTGAATTCACAGGCTAGAGCGCCATCTGCCTGTCGAGCCGCCGCGGCTGCCCGTGCGCAAGCCGCCAGCCGTCATCCGACACAATACGAAATCGCCTTCGTGCGTCACTGGACAGGACCTTCGGCCCTTGTTTAAGGAACGGAAAAGTCGTCAATATGTGCCGAATGCGAAATGGAGTGAGTGACTATGTTCGATGATCTTGTCGGAGCTTACGGCAGCCGTTTCCTGCTTGCGGCCGGTGGCGTCGGCCTCGCGCTTCTCCTGCTCATTCTGGCGCTCTGGCTGATTCGAAGCCGCGCCCCCTCGCCCTTCGTGCGCGGCGGCCGCAACCGTCAGCCCCGCCTGCAGGTGCTGGATGCGGCAGCCGTCGATACCCGCCGCCGGCTGGTGCTGGTGCGCCGTGACGACGTCGAACATCTGATCATGATCGGCGGTCCGACCGACATCGTCATCGAAAGCCGCATCCTGGCCGAGGCGGCCGAACAGCCCGAAAGCGTCAAACGGCCAGAGCCGGCGGCGGAGCGGCCGGCAACAGTCCCGCGCCCCGAAACACCGCCCGTTTCCGTAAGCCGTCCGCCGCTTGCAGCCCGTGCCGAGCCGCCCGCTGAACCGGCCTTCGCGGCCTCAGCCGCGCCGGAGCCGCGCCCGCGCCCCGAACCGCCGGCCCAGCCGGCCGTGCCGCCGCCGGTGGCCACCAGCCCGCTTCCGGCGGAGCCCGCGACGGCTCCGCTGTCGGCCGAACGCGACCATTCTCCGCGCCCGGCTCCGCTCCAGCCGCGCCTGCCGGAACAACCGGTTGCCCCGCCGGTCGCGCAGCCCGCGCCCTATCACGACACGGCGAGTGCCGCCGAAATCCTTGACGCCGCTCGCCAGCGGGTCCTGCCGCAGCAGCGCATCGATCCCGAGGTCTCCGCCCCCGACATGCCGGCGCCGCGCACCGCACCCGCGACGCCCGCGGACGAAGCGGCCGCGCAATCGGCAGCGGCGATTCGCCGTGATTTCCAGCGGGTGCTGGAACAGGAAATGGCGAACAATCTGACGGCCGAGCGCATCGTGCCGGCCCCGGCAAACCAGACCCCGCGCCAGGCCGCGCCGCAGCCCGCCAACCTGCCGCGCCGCGATCCCGAGCTTGCCCCGATCACCGGCGCCGACACGGAGCTGCAGAAGGAAGTTGCCCGCATTTTCGGCGAAATGAGCGTCAATCGCGACAAGTGACTGCCGCACCGGCGCAGGCTCGGTTGCGCGCATGCGTGACCTCATCATGAAGTTGCAGAAATGCCGCAATGCCGCGGCTTCTCAGTCCTGAAGCTCTTCGGGCCTCCCCACCGCGTCGATCATTTGTTATCAATCGACGCGAAGAGCTTTGGCGCATCGAGGTCACACTTTGCCTAAGTAAATACCGGTCTCACCCCAGTTTCACCCCGTACTGCTGCAAAGCGAGACGCTGGCGGCATGCGACCATGTTCATCGGGTGGTGGCGAGAGACCGGTTTGGCATTGTTACAATGTGCCATGTGCAGCTCCGCTGCTCAGTTCTTCAGCCGCCCACAACATCGCCACACCGCGCCCGCAAGGGTTTCTCCTGCACCATCTTGGTGGACTTCCGAACGGAAGACCAAGACGATATGTGCAAGAAGCTTCGGGTCCGATGGACCATCACTCCCAAGACAGCGCCTCAGCCATGGATTGCATGTGGCGGATGCGGAGGCCTCAGAGCCTTCCGATCCAGCGGCAAGATCCGGTTGAATGCCAACGGTCGCAAGCTCGACGCCTGGCTGATCTACAAATGCCTGACCTGCGAAAGGACATGGAACCGGCCGATCTTCGAGCGCCGGACTATCCGCGACATCGATCGGTTGACGCTCGACGCGCTGCAGTCCAACGACCCGGATTGGGTTCGCGCGGAAACCTTCAATCTCGATGGGCTGCGGCGCAAAGCACAGCGCGTTGACGAGTTCGCCGAATTCGACATTGCCAAGGAGATACGGCACGAGAGCGCAGGCTGGACAAGCCTGGAAATCGAACTGACAGCCCAGTTCGCGACAAACCTACGGCTGGATCGGCTGCTGGCCGGGGAGTTGAAGATGTCGCGCTCGCGCCTCCAGGCTCTGCACGATCAGGGCCTATGTCGAACGGACCCCGGCGGGGCAGACATCATGCGGCGGCGGATCAGGAGTGGCACGCTCGTCACGATCGATCTCGCCATGCAGGCGGAGCGGGAGCGACGGTGGAAACCTCTGGCGGCAGGTGGCCCGTCCTAAATGTATGCCGCCTGGAAGGGTGCAGCGATTCCGGGACAACGACATGCATAAAACAAAGGCTGAGGCGCGTCGCTTGAATCAAATTTGATGCGACGCGCATTGATGGGCGGCGCACGAAGACCAATCGACAAGCCGCGAGTAGGCCCCGACAAAAAGGCGCCGCGATCAGATCGCGGCGCCCAATGTGTCTCTGCCTATATCGAAAACGTCATTCGTCGCGGTAGACCTTTTCACGACGTTCGTGGCGCTCCTGCGCTTCGATCGACAACGTCGCGATCGGGCGGGCGTCGAGGCGCTTGAGACCGATCGGTTCGCCGGTTTCCTCGCAATAGCCATAGGTGCCGTCTTCGATGCGCTGCAGGGCCGCGTCGATCTTGGAGATCAGCTTTCTCTGCCGGTCGCGGGCGCGAAGTTCGATCGCCCTGTCGGTTTCCGACGACGCCCTGTCGGCGAGATCGGGATGGTTTGCGCTTTCCTCGGCCAAATGGTCGAGTGTTTCGCGCGCTTCTCTAAGGATATCGTTTTTCCAGGCGACCAGCTTCGCCCTGAAGTAGGCACGCTGGTTTACGTTCATGAACTCTTCCTCTTCCGAGGGAACGTAATTGCTAAGATCGATCTTCTCACTCAACGCGATTCTCCTGAAGAACATCTCATCTGGGCGGGTGTATATCCCAAGCGCTAGCCGCGATTCAAGCCAAATACGACAGGTAAACAGATTTTTAAATCTGTTACAATTTTAAGCTAACGGTCTATTTTGTCATGGTTATTCCGGCTGCCGTTTTTGGCTTCGCCTTCAAAACGCCGTGTTGTCAGCCACGTTTTAGGCAGCTCGGCATGGCTGGCGATTGACGGCGGCCGACCGCAGCCGCTACTGAAAAGACCCGCCCGATCCTGGATTTGCCCATGACCGTACCGCTGCCTCCGCCCAACCGCATCTATCTCCTGCGTCATGCCAAGGCCGCTGCGGCCGACCCCGGACAGCGCGATTTCGACCGGCCGCTCAGCAAAAAGGGCTACGGCGATGCCGAGATCATCGCCGACAAGGCAGCCGACAAGGGCTACCGTCCGGATCTTCTGATCAGTTCGACGGCGCTTCGCTGCCGCGACACCGCCGACGCCGTCCACCGGGCGGTCGGCGTCGGCCTCGACGTGCGCTATGTCGATGCGCTCTACGACGCCACCGTCGGCACCTATCTCGAAATCGTCGATGCGCAGGAGGCTGCCGCCGTCATGCTGGTCGGTCACAATCCGACCATGGAGCAGGTGCTGGAGACATTGATCGGCCACAAGGCGATGGTCGCCGCCCTTCCCCGCGGCTTTCCGACGGCAGGCCTTGCCGTCATCGATTTCGATGCTTCCGTCACCGCCTGGCGCCTGACCGATTTCGTTGTCGTCTGACATCGTCCGAGCAATTCGAAGAGCGGCAGAAATTTTCACTTTCCGCGGAAAACGGAAATGCGTTCGCGCCACTTCTTTTTCGCACAACGCCGCCTTCCTATATTGCCGGCAGTCATCAATCGGAATCGCGCCTTGCCGCCACGCCTGACATCCCTTGCCGACGACGCCCGCATCGCCATCGACAATCTCGCCGACCGGGCGAACGGCCTCGTCAATCCGACCGTGCGGCTCGGCGTCACCGGCCTCTCGCGATCCGGCAAGACGGTTTTCATCTCCTCGCTTGTTCACAATCTCCTGCATGGCGGCCGACTGCCGCTGTTCGAGCCGGTGCAGTCCGGCCGCGTTTCCGCCGTGCGGCTCGAGCCGCAGCCGGATGATGCCGTGCCCCGCTTCCAGTACGAAGATCATATCCGGGCCTTGGTGAAGGATCGCATCTGGCCGGACTCGACCCGCGCCATTTCCGAGTTGCGCATCACGCTCGACTATCAGAGCGCCAGCGGCTGGAACCGGCTGTTCTCGCCCGGCCGGCTGTCGATCGATATCGTCGATTATCCCGGTGAATGGCTGCTCGACCTGCCGCTGCTCGGCAAAGATTATCGCACCTTCAGCGAGGAGACGATGGCGCTTGCGCAAACCGGCGTCCGCTCCGCGTTGTCGCAGGGATGGCTGGCGCTCACACGTGCCGCCGATATCAAAGCCGGCGCCGACGAGATGATCGCCCGCGAACTTGCCTCTGCCTTTGCCGATTATCTCAAGGCCTGCAAGACCGACGAACGCTCGCTCTCCACCTTGCCGCCCGGGCGCCTGCTTCTGCCCGGCGATCTCGACGGCTCGCCGGCGCTGACCTTCGCCCCGCTCGCCTTGCCGACCGATGGCCGTCCCGATCGCGGCTCGCTCTGGGCGATGATGGAGCGACGGTACGAAGCCTATAAGTCGGTGGTCGTCAAACCCTTCTTCCGCGAGCATTTCGCCCGGCTCGACCGCCAGATCGTGCTGGTCGACGCGTTGCAGGCGATGAACCGCGGCCCCGAAGCCGTCCAGGATCTGGAACGCGCGCTGACCGATGTGCTCGCCTGTTTCCGCCCGGGCACCAATTCGCTGCTCTCTTCGCTGCTTGGCCGCCGTATCGACCGTGTGCTGGTCGCCGCCACCAAGGCTGACCATCTCCATCACGAGAGCCACGACCGGCTCGACGCATTGACCCGCCGCCTCGTCGATCGCGCCATCGCCCGCATCGGCATGGCCGGCGCCGGCATCGATGTCATGGCGCTCGCCTCCGTGCGCGCTACCCGCGAGGCATCGGTCAAACGTGACGGCCATGACCTGCCCGTCATCGTCGGCACGCCGATGGCGGGTGAAACCATTGCCGGCGAGCGCTTCGACGGCCAGAGGAAGACCGCGATCTTCCCCGGCGATCTGCCGGAGGATCCGGAGGGCCTGTTTGACCGCATCGTTTCGGGCGAGGCCGCTGGGACCCTGCCCGAAGTCAATGTCGTCAGGTTCCGCCCGCCGCATCTTGAGGAGACCGGCGGCGGCATCAAGCTGTCGGTGCCGCATATCCGCCTCGACCGCGCCATGCAGTTCCTGTTCGGAGACCGTCTCGCATGAGCAAACCCCCGTCCGATGTGCCGCGTCGCCCACCCGCCGCCTTCGCTTACGACGATGAGCCATCCGAGCCGCGCGACAACGGCCGGCAGCAGCAAGGCCGGCGCAAACCGGAAAGCTTCTCGGAAGAGATCGTCTTGACGCCCGATGAGGAGGATCCCTTCATCAATCCCGACAGGGATCTCGGCGCAGCACCGGTGGCCACGCCGCGCAAGCGGCGGACTTCCTTCGGCAAGATCGCCGCCGGTGCCTTCGGCATCCTGCTGTCGCTCGGCATTGGCCTCTGGACCGACCGACTGATCCGCGATCTCTTCACCCGCGCCGACTGGTTGGGTTACGCAGCCCTTGGCGCGCTCGCGATCGGCATCCTCGCCGTACTTGCCCTGGTCATCCGCGAGACGGCTGGCATGATGCGCCTTGCCGCCGTCCAGACGATCAAGGCCGAAGCGGAAGCCGCGATCCTCGAAACCCGGCCGGCGAAGGCGCGCGCCGTCGTTGCGCGCCTCACCACGCTGCTTGCCGCCAACCCCGAGACATCGAAGGGACGCGCGACGCTGAAGGCGACCGAGGGCGAGGTCATCGATCCCCCGCATCTGATCGCCTTGGCCGAACGAGAGTTGCTCGCCCCGCTCGACCGCAAGGCCCGCGCCCTCATCGTCAATGCCTCCAAGCGTGTGTCGATCGTCACCGCCGTCAGCCCGCGCGCCGTCGTCGACTTGCTGTATGTGCTTTACGAGGCCATCCGCCTTATCCGCGCCATGGCGGAACTCTACGGCGGCCGCCCCGGCACGCTCGGCATGTTCCGCCTGCTGCGCGACGTGCTGGCGCATCTTGCCGTGACCGGCTCGATCGCCGTCGGTGACAGCCTCGTCCAGCAGGTGCTCGGCCATGGGTTGGCCTCGAAGCTCTCGGCCCGACTCGGCGAGGGTGTCATCAACGGCCTGATGACCGCCCGCATCGGAATCGCGGCGATGGATCTCTGCCGCCCGCTGGCCTTTCGCGCGCTGAAACGGCCAGGAATCGGTGATTTCATCGGCGATCTCACGCCTTCCATGTCACCGCGCAGCAACAATCCTTAATCGACGAAGCAATTCCGCGGCTTTCGCCTTCCCCAGCGTGAAGTTGTGAAAATAGTATCCGATTCAACACATTAGCGGCAGGATATTGAAATCCGTACAGCATGGCACGCCTGTAATCCCTTGCATTTCGGCACAGTCGAAAGGAAGGATTAACCATTTTTCGGCAAAACTTGGCACCAGTTCGTGAGTGGTGTTTGCCAAGGAAAATCCATGTATTCGCGCAAGTTTCTCTTCGTATGCGGCCTCGCCGCCGCGGCATTGTCTCCGGTCGCAGATGTCGCTCCGGCAGCCACCGCCGCAACCCGTGACAAGGCCTTCTTCGAATCCGTCGCCGGCTCCTGGAAAGGCCCCGGCGAGATCGTCGCCGGCAAGTACAAGGGCACGAAATTCACCTGCAACCTGACCGGTGAACCGACCGGCGACAGCACCGCCGGCATCAAACTCGATGGCACCTGCCGCGTCGGCGTCTTCAAGCAGCCGATGACCGCCGTCATCTCGCAGTCGGGCTCCAGCTATAAAGGCAAGTTTCTCGACGGCGCCGCCGGCAAAGGTCTTGACGTCGTCTCCGGCGCCGTCACCGAGGATACCGTCGTGGTCGGCATCAACCGCTCCAAACTGAACGGAGCGATGATCGCCCGCATACGCGACGACAAGACGATGAACGTCACCGTTTCGGTCAAGGTCGAAAGCCAGATGATCCCTGTTATCGGCCTGACATTGACTCGTCAGGTCGACGAAATGGCCGTCGGCTCCATCCAGTAGACAGAACGCATGACGGATTTTCCTGAAGCGGCGGGTTTCCCGCCGTTTCGCGTTTCAGGAGCCGTGCTTCAGGCGCTCCGCCACCAGTCGCCGCTGTCATCGGCGACCTCGATGCCGGTCACGTCGGCGTCGAGCAGCCAGTCGCTGACCGGCCGCCCCCTGACGACAAGGCCTGGGGCGATATCGGCAAGCGGCATCAGCACGAAACCGCGCTCTGTCATCCGCGGATGCGGCAGTTTCAGCCGCGGCGCGTCCTGGACGATGCCGTCATAGGTCAGCACGTCGATATCGAGCGTGCGCGGCCCCCAGCGTTCGATACGCTCGCGTTTCATCGCGCGTTCGATCGAGAGGCAGACATCGAGCAAAGCTTCCGGAGGAAGCCGGGTTTCGACGGCGGCGCAGGCGTTGAAGAAGAATGATTGGTCCGTCTTGCCCCAGGGCGGCGTGCGATAGAGCCGCGACACAGCGGTAACACGACAATCGTCGTGCCCGTCCAGCCTTTGCAGCGCCGCCGCCATCGCCTTCACCGGCTCGCCGATATTGCCGCCGAGGCCGAGCGTGGCGGATCGGTATACGGCCTCAGGCAAAGTGCTCAACGCTCACCTGCACGAAATCGAGCACGCCAGGCACCGGCGCGTTCGGCTTGCGCACCGTGATCTTCGCCCGCCTCACCTGCGGAAATGTCTCGCAGAGCCCCTTGGCGATATCGAGCGCCAGGGCTTCGATCAGGTAGCGTCGCTTGCCGGTGACGATCTGCTCGATCACGGTGAAAGCGATGCCATAATTGACGGTATCGTCGATCGAGTCGCTTTTCAGCGCCTCGCCGGCGACGACATCGAGCTCGGCATCGACGAAGAAGCGCTGGCCGAGGAATTCCTCCTCGTCATGCACGCCGTGGCGCGCGAAGAAGGCGCAGTTCTGCAGCGTGATCGTGTAGGTGGTCATGTCGGCCGCTTCCTCTCGAATTCCTGGCGCGCATTGAGCATAGCATCGGCGACATCAAGCGCATCCCTGTTGATTGCGACATTATGCACCCGGAAAACCGCAGCTCCTTGGAGGCGCAGCAACACGCTCGTCGCGGCCGTCGCCACATCCCGGTCCGACGCATCCCGCCCGGTCACGGTGCCGAGGAAACGCTTGCGTGAGGTGCCGGCAAGCAGCGGCAGGCCGAAGCGCGAAAGTTCGGAAAACCGCGCCATCAGTTCCAGATTCTCTTCCGCCGTTTCCTTGGCGAAGCCGAAGCCCGGATCGAGCACGATGCGATCTCTGTTGACGCCTGCTGCAGCGGCGATATCAAGCGACCGTTCGAGGAAATGCACCTGGTCGGCGATCACATCGGCAAGTTTGACCCTGTCGCGGCCGGTATGCATGATGCAGAGCCCCGCCCCTGTCGCCGCGGCCAGGTCCGCGATACCGCGCTCCTTCTGCAGTCCGGAAATATCGTTGATGATATGGGCGCCGGCGCTGACCGCAAGCCGCGCCGTCTCGGCGCGATACGTGTCGATGGATATCAGCGCCTGGGTGCGGCCGCGCAGCGCCTCCATGACGGGCAGCACCCGCGCCTGCTCCTCCGAAGGGCTGACCGATGCTGCGCCCGGCCGGGTCGATTCGCCGCCGATGTCGACAATCCCGGCACCATCGCTCACCGCCTGCAGCGCGTGTTCGACGGCGGCATCGACGGTTTTGAAGCGTCCGCCGTCGGAAAAGGAGTCCGGCGTCACGTTGATGATCGCCATGATGAGAGAACGACGGCCGAGTTCGATCTCCCGGCCATGGCCCACACGCCATAAACTGCCTTCGAGCCCTGTCACCAGACTTGTCCTATTGATGACGAAAAAAGCCGCCATCCGATATTGCGCTTGCGGTGGCTATGCCCCAAGCTCCTGTCGATTTCAACATGGATTGCGTTCAGAATGCCGCTTGCAGTGCGTTATATGGTCCTTCCTGTCGCCTTTTCCATTGCCCTTTCTCTCAGCGGCCCAGCGGCAGCCGAAGTGATCGCAACGAAAAGCTATTCCTATTTCGACATCCGCGGCAAAACCGCCGAGGAGCTCGACCAGGAACTCAGCCGGCGCGGCCCGACGGCAAGCGGCTCTTCGGCGCGCCATCCCGGCGCCACCAAAATCCGCTTCGGCGGCGAGGCCACCTATATTCAGGATGACGGCCGCTGCCGCGTCGGCAACGTCAAGGTCACGGTCCACACCCAAATCATCCTGCCGCGCTGGAACAGCCGCCGTGGTGCCAGCAAGGAGCTGTCGATGATCTGGGACGCGCTGTCGAGCGACATCAAGCGCCACGAGGAGCGCCATGCCGAGATCGCCAGAGATCAGGCCCGCGCCATGGAGCGCGCTATCCGCGCTTTGCCGCAGCAGCGCAGCTGCGAGGCCATGCAGGAGCTCGTCTCCAACGAATCAGCTCGCGGTATAGAGGAGCACGATCGGCTGCAGGCGCGATTCGACCGGGTCGAAGCGGTCAATTTTCAGAAGCGTATGTTGAGATTGCTGAATAATCGAATCAACGGCCGAGCTGGCGGAAAATAAGGCTTTTTCAAGCTGGTTACGAGCAGAAAAACTTAGCTGCGCAACGAAACTTGTGCGAAACTTGCCCCCTCCCCAGCGTTTCAATGGTCATTTTTCATCCTGGCAAACTCAACCGGAACGCGTTAATATGAACACATTCGAAAGTTCAGCTACGGCATCTGGACTTTCATCGTTGGGTTCTCCTGGCGCGTTCCGAAGCCGCGGATGTTCCTCCCTCATCCGTAGGTAATGCGCCCGCCTCGCCTCGCTCGCACCAGCGCGCGAGGCGTCTTTTTTGTGGCTACGGCAGCGAACGCGGCGAAGCATGTCGCCCGGAAGTGTGCAGCGGTTCCGGGACAACGACATGCATAAAAACAAAGAGCTAGAGCCTTTCCTGGTTAGATTGAAGCATTCTGCTGGCTCAAACGGAGTCGGATGGTCGACCGGCCGGCGCGCGTCGTAGCCCAGCTCTACGGCCAAGCCGGCCGGTCGATCAGCCGGCCCGTTTCAGCCAACCTTCCCGCAGATTTGCCAGGCAAATCTGCAAGACTTAAAAGCGCCGGACGCACTTATCGCTTCGCCCCGGCGAAGCGGTGCGGCCGGTGGGCCGGGCATCTCTAGCCAGGATCAGAGGAAAACCTGCTCCGGCAGAATGCTTCAATCTAACCAGGAAAGGCTCTAAAGCGCGTAGCATGAATCAAATTTGATGCGAGGCGCTTTGGGCGCCGCCCTCAGGCCTGACGTTCCGGCACGTGCACGACGAGCCCGTCATAGGCGGCCTTCATCCGGATCTGACAGGAGAGCCGCGAAGTCGGGCGCACATCGAAGGCGAAGTCGAGCATGTCCTCTTCCATCGCTTCCGGCTGGCCAACTTTCTCCGTCCATTCTTCGTCGACATAGACGTGACAGGTCGCGCAGGCACAGGCGCCGCCGCATTCGGCCTCAATGCCGGGCACCGCATTGCGCACGGCATTTTCCATCACGGTGGAGCCTTGATCGACGTCGAGGTCGAAGCGCGTGCCGTCGAAGGCGACGATGGTAAGTTTGGGCATCAGCACTATTTCCGGTCTTGAAATGGGTGGGCGGCTTTACTTCCGACAATTCGACGCGTCAGTCAACATTCGGAAATTCGCCATAACCTCGCAGATCAGGCCGTCGCCCGCCGTCTTCAATGCGTCATATCGGACGTCGCAAAAAGACCCGTGGTTCCGCAATGGAACAACAGGCCCGCCCGCATGATTGCTTAAGGATAAGATCGTACCGCCATCCAACTGCCACAGCGTCGCTTGCGCGTCTGAATAGACACGCGGCGCCGCGGCTCGAACGAGCGGAAGAGCGATCAGCCGCGGCAGAGCTTCAGGATGAAATTCTCCGCGTCGAGAACGGCAGCGCCCAGCGCCGCCATCGTGCCGGCATCGCCGCCGGTCTCCTCTATGACTTCCGCCGTCTGCGACACGCGGAATGCGCCGACCGAACTTGCCGCGCCTTTCAGCCTGTGCGCGGCGGCCCCGACACGCACGGTCTCGCCGCTCGCAATATCCTGAAGGCACGCGCGGGCTTGACGGGCAAACATCTGAAGGACTTCGACTTCCAGCGTCTTGTCGCCCATCGTCTGCTTTGCGAGATGAACCAGGTCGATCGGCCGGACCTTCGAGGGACAGGGTCCCTTTGCATTGTCCGGCGCCTCGAATACGATATTCAATGCTGCCATCTGGGCCGCCATTTGCCAATTCTCCCGTCTCACGCCGTCCGCACTTGCAACAGTTCTGCGTCAGGAGGGTGGCCATCACGTTAAATTCCGGCACAGCGGGCGCGGAAATCTCGGCGTATGGTTAATGTCCGTTAAATATCCCTAAATTATTGGTTTTTAAGCGGGGTCGAGGATTCAAAATTGTTAACAACAGGTTAACGAGCCGCTAATCTCAAGCCTTCATTAATTGTGTGAAGAGCCCAGATGTGTCACTACGATACTGGTGGAGCGGGTTTATGGTACGCGCCTTTGCCGAGTGAGTGGATAATGGTAGTGTTTTGATACCTTCCGTTTGAAAAAGCGGCTATCTACTCTGAAATGACATGCTTATCCGTCCGCGGTTGGGATGGAGGGCCATAACGGCAAAGTTGTTCCGGGGTGAGGCGGAAGCCTGGGCAGCGCTGGCGGACCGGCCGACAGTAACGAGGCGTAACCGAATGGCGAATAACAAATACAATGAGTCGATAGAGGACAAGGCGTTCAAGGCATTGGACGAGGCGCTCCAGATCGATTTCGGCAAGGATAATGTGCCGTCTCGCCGCGGCGACGCGCCTGAGGCGCCGGAGGGGAATGTGTCTGATCCATCGAATGTGCGTAATCAGCAAGCCCAGGAAGAAGCGCAGCGCCGCAACCGCCGCGGCGCCAACGGCGAGCAGGCTTCCAGGGCTCCGGCCTTCGCACCCGCCAATGATGCCAGCCGCAATACGCCCGCCTCTATCCTGAAATCTTTCGACGGCGCCTCCAGCCGCTCGGCGATGCGCACCGCCACCCTGTTTTCCGTGCTCTGGGTGATGGCGGGCCTCGGCCTGATGTCGCTGCTTTACGCGCCGCAGATCTGGCAGATCCGGTCGCTGGCCGACCTCGTCGCCCTGCCCGGTGTCATTGCCGGCCTGGTCGGCATCATCATTCCGGTGATGATGTTCTACGCTTTCGCCATCATGATCTCCCGCGCCCAGGACATGCGCAACGCCGCCCGCTCCATGGCAGAGGTGGCATTGCGCCTGGCAGAGCCGGAAACCATCGCCTCCGAACGCATCATGACCGTGGGCCAGGCGGTGCGCCGCGAGGTCTCGGCCATGAACGAAGGCATCGAGCGCACCATCGCGCGCGCTTCCGAGCTGGAAACGCTGGTTCATTCCGAAGTCAACGCGCTGGAGCGTTCCTATGCGGACAATGAACTGCGCGTGCGCGGCCTTGTCCATGAACTCGGCTCCGAACGGGAGGCGATCGTCAATCATGCCGACCGCATCCGCACCTCGATCGGCAGCGTCCACGACCAATTGAAGGAAGAACTGTCGCTTGCGACCGAAGAGATCGCTGTGCGTCTCGCCACATCGGGCGAAGCCTTCGCCTCGCTGATCGACACGCGCGCAGCGACGATCCTGGAAAAATCGGACAGCGCCCTGCAGTCGATGGGCAGCCTGCTCGCCGCCAAGACCGATAGCCTGCTCCAGACGCTCAACGCATCCGGCTTTGCTCTCGCCACTGAATTCGACAACCGCCTCGAAGCGCTCTCCGTCAACCTCAACGAACACGGCGAAAAGCTCCTCAGCCAGTTCGAGACGCGCGCTTCGACCATGGACAGCAGCACCGAGAAGCTGAACGCAGCACTGAACGAGCGCACGCATCAGCTCAACGAAATCCTGATCGCCCGCACCCGCGAGATCAACGAAAGCCTGACGTCGGGCGAACGCACCATCGGCGGCACGCTCGACGACGTGCTGTCGAAACTGAACAGCGCGCTTGACGAAAAGGGCGCAAGCTTCCGCCAGAGCCTGCAGAGCACCGCCGACGACGTCGTCATGGATCTTGACCTTCGCTCCGGCTTCTTTGAAGAGCGGCTGCAGACGACCGTCGCCCAGCTTTCGACCGCCTTCGATGAGCGCGTCGCCGAATTCACCAGCGCTTTCGACAAGCGCACCGGCTCGCTCGACATGAAGCTGATGGAAAGCCTTGCCCGCATCAACGAGACGCTGACCGGCGGCTCGGATTCGATCGACGGCATCCTTAATTCCGGCATCGACCGCATCGGCTCCTCGATGACGGATCACTCGCTGGCGCTCGCCACCGCGCTCGCCACCAGCCACGAAGTGCTGGAAAACACGCTTGGCACCCGCAGCGAGGAAATCACCACCGCGCTGACCAGCCGCACCGGCGAGCTGACCTCGGCGCTGCAGAACGCGACGTCGGATATCGCGCTGGCGCTTGCATCAGGCACTTCCGACCTGCAGAACAATCTCCAGGCTCGCTCAGCCGAGTTCCGCGACACGCTGCGCACCACCACCACCGAGCTGACCGCCGCCGTTGCCGCCGGCACTGAAGAGGTGACCACCGCCTTCGGCGGCCGCGCCGAGGCGTTGAGCGGCGTTCTTACGGCGCGCACAGCCGAAATCAGCGAGGCGCTCGGCGCCGCGCATGGACGCATCGACAGCGTCATGGCAGAGCGCGGCGGCGCGCTCGTCGAGGCGCTGACCAGCCATCACGGCCGCTTCGAGGAAGCGCTGACCACCCGCTCCGACGCGATCATCAACGCTGTCACGGGCACCCACGACCGTCTCGCCGAAACGCTCGACGAGAAGGCCATGGCGCTTGCCATCTCCTTGAACGAGAGCCAGGCCCGGATCGAAGATACGCTCGAAACGCGCTCCGCCACCCTGCTGAACGCCGTTTCCGGCACCCATGACCGACTGTCCGAGACGCTCGACGAGAAGGCAATGGCGCTCGCCATCTCCCTGAACGAAAGCCAGAGCCGCATCGAGGACACGCTCGAGACCCGCTCCGCAGCCTTCCTCAATGCCGTGTCGGGCACGCATGAGCGGCTGTCGGAAACACTTGATACGAAGGCAGCGGCCCTGACGACGTCCCTCGACGAGAGACACGCCCGCATCGAGGATGCGCTCGGGACACGCGCCGAAGCGCTGCTCAGCACGATCGCCGGCACGCGTGACCGCCTTGCCGACACCCTCGATGAAAAGGCGATGGCGCTTGCCGTTTCCTTGAACGAAGGCCAGGCCCGTATCGAGGACACGCTGGAAACCCGTTCTGCAGCCCTGCTGAACGCTGTCTCCGGCACCCACGACCGCTTCGCCGAGACGCTGGACGGTAGGGCGTCTGCCATCGCCGCCTCGCTGAGCGAGACGCAGGCCCGTATCGAGAATACGCTCGAAACCCGCTCCGCCGCCCTGATGGATGCCGTTACCGGCACCCATGACCGCCTCTCCGAAACCTTGGACGAGAAAGCGATGGCGCTCGCCATTTCGCTCAACGAGAGCCACGCCCGCATCGAGGATACGCTGGAAACCCGCTCCGCGGCCTTGCTGAATTCCGTTTCCGGCACCTACGACCGCTTCTCCGAAACGCTCGACGAGAAGGCGATGACGCTTGCCATCTCGATCAACGAGAGCCAGGCACGGATCGAAGACACGTTAGGGACCCGCTCCGAGGCCTTCCTCAAGGCCGTGTCGGGCACACATGAGCGTATCTCCGAAACGCTCGACCAGAATACATCGGCGCTCGCTGCTACCTTGAACGACGGCCAACGGCGACTGCAGGATACGCTGGAGACGCGCTCGGAATCCTTCCTCAACGCGGTTTCCGCCACCCATGATCGGCTGTCCGAGACACTCGACGATCGGGCGATGGCGCTGGCCATCTCGCTGAACGAGAGCCAGAGCCGCCTCGAGGAGACGCTGACATCCGGTGCCGATGCGATCACCAATGCGGTCTCCGGCACGCATGAACGCCTGAACGGCGTGCTCGACCAAAAGGCCAGCGCGCTGGCCGCTTCGTTGAACGAGGGCCAGGTCCGCATCGAGGAATCCTTGGGGCACCGCACCGCCGCGATCATCGGCGCTGTGACGGCAAGCCACGACCGGCTCACCGATACGCTCGACGAAAAGACCATGGCGCTCGCCATTTCGCTCGACGACAATCAGAGCCGCTTCGACAGCGCGCTCGAAGCCCGCAGCAATTCCATCATGGAAGCCGTCGCCAGTGCCGAAGCGCGCGTCGCCGGCGCCTTTGCCGACAAGACCGATGCCATCCATAACGCCTATGCCGACAATCAGCAGCGACTCGAAAATGCGCTTTCCCAGCACAGTGCAGCCCTCTCGGGCGTTCTCGATGCCGGCGGCGCCCGCTTCGAGGATCTCGTCGGCGGCTTGACCGGCCGCATCGAAGGCCGCCTGAGCGATGCCCATGCGCGGCTCGGAGGCCTTGCCGAGGAGGCCGCGGCGCGCATCGAGAGCGGACTGGATTCTGCCCATGAGCGCATCCGCACGACGCTTGAGGATCGCGCCAACGCCATCGATCTGTCGCTGAACCAGGCCCATACGCTGATCAGCGATACGCTGACCGAACAGGCGACCAGCATCGGCACATCGGTGGCGACGAGCATCAGCATGCTCGAGATGTCGCTGGAAGACCGCGAGGCTTCGATCCGTCAAGCAATCGATTCCGGCGCTCAGACATTAGAAGATCGCATGCATGCAAGCGCCGGTCAGATCGCCGGCCGCTTCCAGGAGGCGGCCAACACGATTTCGAGCTCCGCTCAGGGTCTTTCCGCCCATCTCGACCAGTCCGTCGCAAGCCTTGCGGGACGTCTCGAAGAAACCGGTTCCCGTATGGAAGCGGGCCTGACTGCCATTGAGAGCCGCATTCGTGACGGCGTCGGCGGCGTTGCCGACAAGGTCGAAGCGGCCAGCAGCCAGCTGTCCGGCGTGCTCGCCGACGGCATTTCCCGTCTCGGCGCGCTTGGTGACGACACAACCCAACGCATCTCGGCGACGCTCGAAGGCAGCGCCGCAAATCTCACCCGGGCGATCGACAGCCGGACCGCCAATCTGGCCGAGACCCTGGACAGCCGCACGACCACGCTGACGGGCGCCATCGAGGGCCGCACGGCAAGCCTCGGCGAAACCCTCGACCGCGGCAACGAGCGCATCGAGGAACGGCTCTCGACCATGGATCGCGCTTTGACCGTCGGCCTCGAAGCCGTCAACCGTACCATCGAAGGCAAGGCCGCCGGCCTCGCTTCGACGCTGCGCAGCGCCGTGGCCGAAGCAGCTCAGGGAATGGAAGGCGAAGCGACGAGAACCACCGAACTGCTCGGCAAGACCGGCCAGCAATTCGCCGAGGATCTCAATGCAAAAAGCGACGAATTCACCCGCACCATGGATGAGCGTTCGTCGCAGATCGTCACCCGCGTCGCCGAAGCCCAGAACCGTCTGGCAACCCAGGCCGCTGCCGTCGCCCAGACTTTCTCGGAAGCCGGCAATGCCATCGTCAACAAGGTCGCCGAGGCCGAGACGATCGTCGGCACGCAGGTCAATGCAATCTCCAAGGCGCTGTCGGATGCCGGCCAGTCTTTCGAAGCGCGCGGCGACGCCATCCGATCGACGCTGTCGGGGGCCGGCAGCGAGATTTCCGCCACCATGGCGGATGTCGATCGGGCGCTCGAAGCTCGCAGCAGCGCCATCCGCTCCAATCTCGAGGAGCGTGCCCGCGAGATCGATACGACCTTCTCCGACATCGACCGGGCGCTCGAGGCGCGCGGCAACTCAATCCGCGCGACGCTCGAGGAACGCACCCGCGACCTCAACTCGATGCTTGCAGGCCGCTCGGTTGAATTGACCCGCATTCTCGACGAAACGGCCCGCCCGATCATCGATCGCTACACCGATGCCGGCGAGCAGGCCGCTGCCCGCATCACCGCCGCCGCCAACCTCAGCGCCGACCGTCTGCGCGCCGAAAACGAAGCGCTCGCCAGCGCCGTTGCCGCCCGCACCGAGAATGTCGCCAATGCCGTCAGCGCCATCGAGAACAGCCTGGTCGGCAACGTCAACGGTCTGGTCCAGCGCATGTCGGAAAGCAGCGCAGCGATGGCGATGATGATGAACCGCGCCGCCGAGCAGCTGACGAGCGTCGACGGACGTCTTGGGGAAACCACGACGCGCTTTGCCGACTCCGCCACCAAGGCCGCCGAAATGGTCAATGCCTCGACCCGGCTTCTCGAAGGCAAGGTCGACCGTCTTTCCGACATTTCGGGCCAGACGCTGTCGCAGGTCGGCGGCATCATCGGCCGTTTCGACGAACACTCCAAGGTCCTGACTTCAGGCCTCGCAGCTTCTGGGTGCCGCCCAGTCCAACCTTGCCTCGACGCTCGAGGAGCGTGAAGGCGCGCTGCAGGCGCTCTCTGTCAGCCTGGTCCAGCGCTCCGACGAGATCGAAAAGACCATGCGCGGCCTTGGCGGCATGATCGAGACCGTGTTCGAGCGGGCCGAGCAGCGCTCCAACCAGGTCACCGGCAATCTGCGCCAGGGCGTACAGTCCTCCTTCGCCGATATCGGCCGTATTCTGACCGAAACCGAGAAGCGCGCCCAGGAAGCCGCCGAGACGATGCGCGAGGCAATCACCCGCGCCGGCGAGGAAGCCAACACGACGATCGACGGCACCTTCGCCAATGTCGAGCGTCGTTCCGGCGATCTCTCCAACCGTATTCGCGGCGGCCTCACAGCCTCGTTGTCGGAAGTCGAGCGCATGCTCGGCGAGGCCGGCCGCGCCTCCGACGGTGCGGCTCAGCACATGCGGGAATCGCTGCGCGAGGCGATCGAGGATGCCGTCGGCCGCTTCTCCGGCGCCACCGACGATATCCGCCGCTCCGCCGCCGATATCCGCAGCGAGCTCGATGCCACCCGCGCCGAACTGAAGCGCGGCGCCTTCGACTTGCCCGAGGAAGCCAAGGAAAGCGCCTCGGCCATGCGCCGCGCCGTCGCCGAGCAGATCAAAGCGCTTCAGGATATCTCCCAGCTCGTCGGCCGCTCGAGCCAGCAGCTTGAAATCTCCGAGCCCGTCGCCCGCTCGCTTGCCCAGGTGCAGCCGGCGCCGCGCCCCGCTCAGCCGGTCGCAGCTCAGCCGCCGCAGCCGGCGGCACCGCCGCCGATCGAAGCAACGGGCCTGCGTGGAACGATCGCCCCGTCGGCTCCGGCCGTCGCCGCTCAGCGCGCCGCCCCGCAGCCGGCCCCCGCCCGCCAGGAATCAGGGCGCCAGGAACCGGCCCGGGAAAGCGGCGGCTGGATCAGCGATCTCCTGCGCGGCGCCTCGCGTGACGAAGCCGCCGACGAGGCGCCGGCCCGGGCCCCGGCCCGCCCGGCGGAAACCGCCGCACCGGCCACGCGCAGCAACGACAGCCGCAATCCGCGCCATGTCGTGGAATCGCTGAATTCGCTCTCCGTCGATATCGCCCGCGCCATCGACCACGATGCCTCGGTCGATCTCTGGCGCCGTTACCAGCGCGGCGAGCGCGACGTTTTCACCCGCCGCCTCTACACGCTGAAGGGTCAGCAAACCTTCGACGAGATCAAGCGCAAATATGACCGCGAGCCGGAATTCCGCACTGCCGTCGACCGCTATATCGGCGATTTCGAAAAACTGCTTGCCGACGTCGCCCGCACCGACCCGAACCAGACTGTCACCCAGTCCTACCTCACCTCGGATACCGGCAAGGTCTACACCATGCTCGCCCACGCAGCGGGCAGGCTCCGCTAGAAGCCTGGCCGACGCCTTGGATCTGGAGCCGCCTGAACCTGTGTCAGGCGGCTTTCACTTATGATGCCGACAAGGTCTGCTCCCTATTCCCGGAACCGCGAACGAATGACCAAGGCCCTGCTGATTATCGACGTGCAGAATGCAATTCTCTTCGGGAAGGCCACGTCCGAGCGACAGTCTCAGGTCGATTCTGCGCTGGATGAGACCGTCGCTCGGCTTGCATCGCTTCAGGAAAAGGCGCGACAGGCCCGCGTGCCGGTCGTGCTGGTGCAGCATGACGGCGGCAGCGGCCATCGATTGGCCGTCGGCACGCCCGGATGGGAACTGCGCCAGGAGATTGCGCCGCGACAAGGCGAGGTCGTCGTCCGCAAGCAAAGTGCCGATTCCTTCTTCGAGACCGATCTTGCCGAACGCCTGAATGAACGGGAGGTCACGCACCTCGTGGTCGGCGGCTGCATGTCGCAATTCTGCGTCGACACGACCGTCAGGCGCGCCGTTTCCCTCGGCTATGACGTGACGCTGGTGGCGGACGGCCACACCACAGGCGATACGGCAACCCTCACCTTCTCCGAAATTGTCGCCCACCACAACGAAACGCTCGACGGTTTCGACGCGGGCAAGGCGGCGGTGGAAATCCGCCGCGCGGCCAACATCGCCTTTTCATAAAGCATCGGCGGCAACAGCCGATATCATATCGGAAGCAGGCGCTCGGTCCTCAGCTTGACGATCAGCGCCTCGACGACCTCTGGCACATCTTTCGCAGCCGTATCGACAATGATCGGCCTTTGCCCCCAGTCGTCATATATTCGCTCGACGACTTCCTGCCGCGTCGGTTTAACCAGACCTTCCACATCCGTTTTCCGCGTCTCGACCCGGCGGCGATGTTCGCTCTTGTCGGAACAGATCACCTCGACCTCGGCCGCGATCACGCCGGAGCGTGCAGCGACTCCCAGCCAGGCCTCGCGGGTTATTGTCAACGGGTTGACCGAATCGACGATCACCATCCTGCCGAGCGTCAGATTATCCTCCGCAATGCCGTAGGCGACGACATAACCCGCCGGGCCGATGTCATTGGAAGGATCACCCGACGCTCTGATCGCCTGCTCGATCGTATCGACCCTCACATGCACGGCTCCGAGCCGTCTCGCGAGGGCGCGCGCAATCGTCGTCTTTCCACTCTTTGCAGCCCCATCCGCCCTGTCCTATTGATCGGCTGCCATGCCCCAATTGTAAACGCGCCGATCGAGACCGATGGCGGAGACGGCAAGGCAAAAGGAATCAGCTGTGGATAGGACCTTTTTATTGCCGCCTGTCCTTCATTTCGTCACAAACTTTCTTGATCGGCTTGCGTTTAGCCAACAGCTCACCCGACCGTCCAAAGACAGAGACAGTAATACCGATGACCAAGACGACCTCCCGCCTCCGTGCCACCGCGCTCTCGTCCGCCCTCCTGATGGGCGCGTTCGTCCAGGCTGAGGCCGGCCAGGCAAGCTTCGTCGTTGATGCGCAGTCGGGTCAGGTCCTTGAAGCCTCCCATCAGGACGATCTGAACTATCCGGCGTCATTGACCAAAATGATGACGCTCTATCTCGCTTTCGAGGCTCTGCATGAGGGACGCCTCACATGGGAACAGAAGCTCACCATGTCGGAAAATGCCGAAAGCAAGGAGCCCTTCAAGCTTGCCGTCGGCGCCGGCCGTCAGGTGACACTGCGTGAAGCGGTCGAAAGCATCGTCGTACTGTCTGCCAACGACTCCGCCGTGGCGATCGCCGAACAGCTCGGCGGCTCGGAACAGGCCTTCGCCAAAGCGATGACCGACAAGGCGCACCAGCTTGGCATGAAGGACACGGTCTTCAAGAATCCCTCGGGCCTTCCTGACCCCGAGCAAGTTACCACCGCACGCGACATGGCCACGCTCGGCGTTTCGCTGATGCGGGACTTCCCGGAAGAGTTCAAGCTCTTCTCGATGCGTGGCTTTCAGTTTAGAGGCATGAAACTGCGCGGCCACAACAATCTCATGTATCGCTATGACGGCGTCGACGGCATCAAGACTGGCTATACCGATGCATCCGGCTACAATGTCGTGACGTCGGCATTGAAGGACGGACGCCGCGTGGTCGGCGTCGTCATGGGAGAGAAGACGGCAAGCCTGCGCGACGACAAGATGGCACGCCTGCTGGACAGCGCGCTGCCGTCGTCATCGACCGCCACGGCTTCCACCACACCGGGCACCCAGCCCGGAGCGACGATGACGGATACGCAACCGACCAAGTAGGCTCACCGGCTGCGCAACGTGCCGCCGGTCTATCTGAACGCCACTTCCAGATGTTGGCGGTCTTGCGCGATCACCCTACAATTCGTTTCGAATCCTTCCCCTCTGATGGCAAGAACGAATTCGGAAGGGATCCCGGCCGTATTGGAAACTGAGATACCGGCACTCTCCGAGCCGATGGACTTGACGGTGCAGTCGATGGTCGAGTGCCGATCGTTGAACAGGATCAAACCCGCCTTCAGCACACGCCGTCGAGCGCCTATGGCACGATCCGCGTGTATGGAGCTCCACGACACGCAGCAGTTCCGCCCGCCATGCTTGGCCTGATACATTGCGGCATCGGCTTGAGCCAGCAGCGTCTCGATATCCTTGCTGACAATCGAAAGCGCCGACGTTCCGAGGCTGGCTGTGACGTTCAGCGCGCCATGATCACCGCGGATGGTCTTCGAAGCAATGGCAGCTCTGAGTTTTTCGGCGACGGCTAGGGCACCTTCGCGGTCGACATGTGGAAGGATGACGGCAAATTCCTCGCCTCCGAGACGGCCGAACAGATCGCCGGCGCGAAGGATCGTCTTGCAGGTCGATGCCACCGCCTTCAGCACCTCGTCACCCGCAGCATGCCCGTGCGTATCGTTGACCTTTTTGAAATGGTCGATATCGAAGACGATACACGACAGGTCATGCTGGTGCCGCAGAGCGAGTGAAATGAGTTGACCGGCCTCCTGCTTGAAAGCGCGCCGCGTCATCGCCTCGGTCAAGCTGTCGGTGGCTGCCGACTGTAAGAGCTCGATGCGATCCATTGCTGCCCCCGTCAGCTCTTCGAGAATGCCGAGATCCCGGCTGCCGAACGATCTGGGCCTCCGGTCGATCGCGCATACCGTTCCGATCATGTGTCCGGCATTGGTTCTCAGCGGCACCCCGGCATAAAAACGGATATGGTCCTCGCCTGTCACAGCTGGATGCTGCGAAAACCGCGAATCCTTGGTGGCGTCCTGCACGACGATCGGTCTTTCGCAATCCAATACGTAGCGGCAGAACGTGTCTTCGCGCGCCACCTCGTCAGCCGAAAGTCCGGAGCACGCCTTGTACCATTGCCGGTGCGCGTCGATCAGGGACACGATGCCGATGTCGACGGAAAACACTTCTTTTATCAGACGCACGATCCGCTCGAAGCCTGGATCCCTTGGAGTATCAAGCAGATCGAGGCTCTGCAACGCAGCCAGGCGGTCATTTTCACGCTGGATCGCCTCCGCCGACGATTTCCCGAATACTCGCGCAACCACATGCAGCACTCCTGAAAGGGACTAATGATGCGTTGCACGAATTTATGAAAAATTGAATACCACGGCCGTCCCGACCTTATCGGATTGGATTTTTTCTGAATTCCGCCCGCCGATGGGCCGTCCGGAAATGACCGGATCAAATCGAGCGCAGCGTCCAGCTGACGATCTCGGAAACGACCGTGGCGAAGGCGCGGTCGAGCGCCTTGACGAAGCCAACATTGTCCCCGCCGGCCGGCGCCGTGGCGCGGAACACCTTCTGGGCGCGCACCGAACCGTTGCGGTCGTTGAGGAGCTTAACGGACATTTCGACCACCGCCTGGTTGCCGCTCGACGCATCGATCTCGAAGGACCGGATGTCGGTGACGACTTGGTAGTCGATTGCCAGCCCCTGCCCCGGCAAGCCGACGCCGCCGAGCTTGCCCGAATTCTCGAAGGCCTCGACCAGTTTCGACTGCACGATGCGCGGCAGCTTGTCGCCCCACTGGGCTCGTGAAAGATATTGGATTTCCGAAGGCGAGACGCGGATGACGATCTGCTCGCTGTCGAGCGACCTCAGCGCCGTCGGGCCGGCAATCAGGATCTGGCGGGATTTGGCCGCGGGTCCGTCGCCGTCGACGGCACCCGCCAGGTCATAGGTGTCGTTCTTGGCCGCGGTGCCGCACCCGGAAAGAATCAGCGCCGTCAGCGGCAGCGCGATCACCGTTCCCCTGATCCATGAACGGCGCGACAACAGATGCGATGCGACCATATTAGGCTACCCCTGACTTCCCCTGTTAGCGCCGCGTCCGGCCGTCATACTGCTTGACCGTGTCCCCACCGAAGATCAGGCGTTGCGGATTGCGGTCGAAGTTGGTGATCGTCTCGTTCAGATTGTTCACTGTCCCGCGCATGTCGTTGACGAGAGTCTGCACGTCGCGCAAGCCGCCGCTCGAGAATTTCTGCAGATTGTCGGCGATCGGCCCGATTCGCGAATTCAGATTGTCGGCGACCTTCTTGAAGGATTCCAGCGTTTCGCGCGCTTGCGCGAACATCGATTGCGTATTGTCGGTCCCGAGCAGCGCATCGACCTTGATGAGAATGCCGTCGATGCGGGTCGAGGCTGAATTCAGCTTGTTGGCCAGCTGCGATACGTCCTGGATCGTCTGGTCGATATCTTTCTGGCGTCCCGAAACCGTGTTGGCGACATCGCGGATCGAGGCGACGGCAGTGCGGGCATCCTTGGTCGCCTGCGAGATGTCGTCGACCGACCCTTTGAGCTTGGCCGGATCGATCTGGGCGACGAGTATGTCGACGCGGTCGAGTGTGTCCTGCGCCTGCTTGCCGAAATCGTTGAACGTGGTGGCTGTCTCATCGAACTTCTGGATCGCGCCCCTGAGATCGCCCGAGGCATCGGCGACGTTGGCGGTGATCCTTTCGGCATTCGAGACGATGCGGTCGATCTTCTGGGCGTCCACCGCCTTGACCAGCGATTCCACAGCTTGAAGCGTCGAATCGACCCGGCCCGAAACCGCCTTCACCGTATCGGAGAGCTCGCCGACGCTTTGCAGGAAGGCGTCGATATTGTCGGAATTCTTGGCAAGCGCATCCGAGAAGGTCTCGGCATTCTTGAAGGTCTGGGTCAGCGGCGCGCGCGAATCCTCGATGAACCCCTGAAGTTCGCCGACGGCGTCGTTGGCACGGTCGAGGATCTTGTCGGCAGTGGCGAGAAGATTGGTGACGCTCGACTGGTCGGCGACGATGACGGCGCGTTTGTTATTCTCGATCGCATGTTTGAGGATGCTCTCCTCACCCTTGCGGCCGCCCGACAGTTCGATATAGGCGGCCCCGGTGAGGCCCTGGATTTCAAGGGCGGCCTTGGTCGAGGGATAGATCGGCGCATCGGTGCGCACCTGGGTGAAAGCCAGCGAATATTGCGGATCGTCGGCATCGATCGACAATGTCTGCACCGAGCCGATCTGGATGCCGTTGAAGCGCACCGGCGAGCCGACGCTGAGGCCGTTCGCCGAACCGGGAATCCGCACGATCAGTTCGGTCATCGGGCCGCCGCGGCCATATTCGGCCATCCAGTAGACGAAGCCGAAGGCCGCCGCGATCACCAGCACCGTGAAAAAACCGACAATTGTATAATTGGCTTTGGTTTCCATCTTATCCGGTCACTTCCCGCTGCTGCCGTGACGTGCGCCTTCGCCCTGCGGCACGATCGACCGCGCCCGCTTACCTCTAAAATAGGCCTGTACCCACGGATCGTCATAGGCCAGCATGTCGTCGATCGTGCCTTCCACCATTACCCGCTTCTTTCCGAGCACGGCAATACGGTCGCAGACCGAAAACAGGCTGTCGAGATCGTGCGTCACCATATACACGGTCAGTCCCAGACTATCGCGCAGATTGGCGATCAGTTCGTCGAATTCGGCCGCCCCGATCGGATCGAGGCCTGAGGTCGGCTCGTCCAGGAAGACGAGTTCAGGATCGAGCGCCAGGGCGCGTGCAAGGGCGGCGCGCTTGATCATGCCGCCGGATAGCTCGGACGGATATTTGTCGGCGGCATCGGCCGCGAGCCCCACCATGCGGATCTTCAGATGCGCCAATTCATCCATCAGCGAGCGCGGCAGATCGAGATATTCGCGCATCGGAACCTGGATGTTTTCCTTGACCGTCAGCGACGAGAACAGCGCACCTTGCTGAAACAGCACGCCGAGCCGCATGTCGAGCGCATTGCGCTGCGGTTCGTCGAGTTCGTCGAAGTCCTGGCCGAGGATCTTGATCGTGCCGGAGCGGCGCGGCAGCAGCCTCAGCACCGTGCGCATCAGCACCGATTTGCCGGTGCCCGACGCGCCGACGAACCCGAGGATCTCGCCGCGATAGATATTGAGGTTGAGATTGTCGAGCACCACCTTCGAGCCAAAAGCGACCGTGACGTCGCGCGCCGAAAGCACGACATCCCTGCCCTGTCCTTCGCTTTCGATCGCTTGCTCGTTCACGCGGTCCGCCATGCTAGAAGTTGATCGCTGCATAGAACATCGCAAAAAGCCCGTCCATCAGGATGACGACGAAAATCGCCTTCACCACCGAGGCCGTCACGTGCTGGCCGAGCGATTCGGCGCTGCCGCCGACTTTTAATCCTTCGACGGCGGCGACGATCCCGATGACGAGCGCCATGAACGGCGCCTTGATCATGCCCGACAGCACGGTCGAAAGTGTCACCGCCTCGTGTAGGCGCGCCAGGAAGTTGGCGAAGGTGATGCCGGAATAGCCCCAGGCGACGGCCGCCGCGCCGGCAAGCGAGGCGAAGTTCGCCAAGACCGTCAGCAGCGGCAGCGCGATGGTCAGCGCCACCAGCCGCGGGAAGATCAACACGCCGATCGGGTTCAGGCCCATCACCTTCAGTGCGTCGATCTCCTCGCGCATCTTCATCGAGCCGATTTCGGCGGTGATCGCGCTGCCGGAACGGCCGGCGATCATGATCGAGGTCAGCAGCACGCCGATTTCGCGCAATTGCAGGATGCCGACGAGATCGACGACGAAGACTTCCGCACCGAAGTAGCGCAACTGGAATGCGCCCTGCTGGGCGATGATCGCCCCGATCAGGAATGACATCAGCAGGATGATCGGAACGGCGCGAACGCCCATATGGTCGATCTGATTGACGATGGAGGCCGGCGAAACACCGCTGCCGCGGCCGAACTTCATTTGTGCGCCGCGCACTGCCGAGCCGAGGATGTACATGGCGGCGGCGAGGTTGTCCCAGACGTCGTAGGTCATCTTGCCGATCGGCGCGAGGATACGCGCGGCCAGGGAGACCTTCTCCCTCGGTTCCGGCTCCGGTTTGGCCGGCTCCTCGGAAAACATCGCCAGCATTTCGTCGATATGCGGATTGGTACCTTCGAAGCGGACCGTCCGCCCGGCCGCCTCCGCCTCCTTTTTCAGCCGGCACAGCAGCCAGATGCCCGCCGTATCGATATCGGTGATCTCAGACAGATCGACCGTCAGGTTGCCGGACTTCTGGTGTAGGAGCTTTTCGAAATCGCGCAGCACAAGATGCACAGAGGCGCTGCGCCAGTTGCCGCTAAGACGCACATGCTGTCCCGAACCATCGGACTGGTCGTCCACGGCAAGCGAGGCAGCGTTGCGATTCTCGGCGTTCAAGATACTTGTGTCTTTCAAGGCTTACAGCGACAGTGCCGACTCGCGAAGCGGTTCGTCGCCCGGCGCGTCAATATACAGAAGCGACGTGCAATTTCCATGCTCGCAGGACAGCAATAATGCCGCGCATCCTTGATATCCAGATGAATTCCTTTCCAATTGCCGGAACCTTCACCATCGCGCGCGGCGCGAAGACGCAGGCCGAGGTCATCACCTGCACGCTGACGGACGAAGGGGTTGAGGGGCATGGCGAATGCGTGCCCTATCGCCGCTACGGCGAGACGATGCAGAGCGTTCTTGCCCAGATCGAAGCCGCGCGTCCGCTGATCGAGACCGCCGGCATCTCGCGGCGCGACCTGCTGTCGGCGATGCCGCCCGGCGCTGCCCGCAACGCCGTCGATTGCGCCCTCTGGGATCTGGAAGCGAAACAGACGGGCCAGAGCGTCGCGTCTCGACTGGGCATTGCCGATCCGAAACCGCTGACGACAGCCTATACCATCTCGCTCGGCGAACCGGAGGTGATGGCCGCCCAGGCGCGCGAACATGCCGGTCGCGCCTTGCTGAAGGTCAAGGTCGGCACCGGCGACGATGAAAGCCGCATCCGCGCCGTCCGCGCGGCCGCGCCCGAGGCCGCAATCATTCTCGATGCCAATGAAGGCTGGCCGGAAGCGGTGCTGGAGCGTCACCTCAACATCGCCGCGGAGGCGGGTGTGGCGCTCGTCGAGCAGCCGCTGCCGGCCGGCCGCGACGCCTTGCTTGCCGAAGATTCGCCGCCCGCTCATCGTCTGCGCCGACGAGAGCGTCCACCATACCGGCGACCTCGCAAGCCTTGCCGACCGCTATGACGCGATCAACATCAAGCTCGACAAGTCAGGCGGCCTCACCGAAGCCCTGGCGATGAAGACGGAAGCCGAGCGGATCGGCTTCGCCATCATGATCGGCTGCATGGTCGGCACCTCGCTTGCCATGGCGCCGGCGGTGTTGCTCGCCCAGAACGCCGATTTCGTCGATCTCGACGGCCCCCTGCTGCTCGCCCAGGAGCGCGAGCCGGGCCTGCGTTACGCCGCTTCCCTGGTTTTTCCGCCGGAAAGCAGCCTCTGGGGCTGAAGGTAATAGGCCGAGATAACGAGGCCGAGGCCACAAAGCGCGACCAGGGCCATGACGTAAAAGCTGACGACGCCGAGTGCGGCGTAGAGATAACCTGCTGCGATCGTCATCAGCGCCATCGCCATGCCGACATAGAAGAAATAGGCACCTTGGGCCGATGATTCCTGCGTCTCCTGCACCGTCGCCACGATCCGCCGCTGCACGCCGGTATGCACGAAGGCGTAGGTAAAGCCGTGGAAGCATTGCAGCAGGAAGAAACCGGCAAGGCCCGTGTTCATGGGAAACAGGATCCAGCGGCAGACGCTGACGGCGCAGCCGAAGCGGATCAGCGTCCAGGCATTGAAGCGCCGGTTGAGACGCTTCGACAGGAAGAATACCGTCACCTCCGAAGCGACACCGGCGCTCCAGAGCAGACCGACCTCAGCGCCGGAAAAGCCGAGCTGATGCCAGTAGATCGACGAGAAGGCGTTGAGGACGGCATGGCTTGACTGCTGGATGGCGACGCCGATCAGGAGCAGCAGCAGATGCGGCTCGCGCAGGCCGCTGCCGGTGGCGGCGGGAATGTTGATCGGCTGGCCACGCCGCCGCGTCGGCCCGATGCGCGGACAAAAGATCGCCATGACGACGGTCATGATAAAGCCGAACACCATCACCGGCAGCACCATCTCGCCGCCCCACCGGCTGATCAACTGACCGCCGACGAGCGTCGACACGATGAAGGCGATCGAGCCCCAGACGCGCATCGACCCGTAATCGAGCCCCCAGCGGCGCACGCCGGAGATGACGATCGATTCGACGACCGGCAGATAGGGCGCGAAGGTGGCACCCTGCAGCGTGTAGACGATCGTCACCGGCCAGAAACTTGTCGTCCAGTAGAGCGCGATCGCCGTCAGCAGCGACAGCCCGCCCGACCAGAGCAGTACGTCGGCGCGTTCCTTCAGGCGGTCGGCGATCATGGCGACGATGGGCGCCACCAGCACGCGGACCACCATCGGTATGGCAAGGATGATGCCGATCTCATGGTCGCTGAAGCTGTGGGTCGCGAGCCAGACGGGGAAGAACGGCAGAACGATGCCGTTGACCAGCAGCGGCGCACAATAGGAAAGCGCGCTGAGCAGCCGGAAGCGCGGCGGCGCTCCCTCACCCGTCGGGGAATGTTGAGCGGGAATCATGGGTGGACCTGAAGGAAACTGGACGTTGTCCTAACACGCCACCCGGAAGGCGGCTATTGCGAGAAATAGCCTCCTGAAACGTTTTAAAAAATAAATTGGGCCTTTCGCCTGACGGGAACGGCTAAATTTCTGTTGCGCGGACGCGGACGCGCCAACGCCGGATCTAATAGGCAAATCAGGCGGCCTGAGGAGCCAGTTCTGCGCCTTCGCGCTCGACCGCCGTCAGCGCCGGGACGGTGCTGGCGAGCGTCCGCCAGGTGATCAATTCGAACGTGCCGTCCTCGTGCTCGGCGACAGCCGTGCAGCTTTCCACCCAGTCGCCGGTATTGATGTAGCGAATGCCGTCCATGTCCTGGATGACCGCGTGGTGGATATGACCGCAAATCACCCCTTCGGCACCGCTCTTGCGTGCCTCTTCGGCGACGACGCGCTCGAATTCGCCGATGAAATTGACGGCATGTTTGACCTGCAGCTTGGCCCAGGCCGAGAAAGACCAGTAGGGCATGCCGAGGCGGCGGCGCACGGCCGCCAGCAGGATGTTGATGCGGATCGCCGTATCGTAGGCCCAGTCGCCGAGATAGGCGAGCAGGCGGGCATTGCGAACGACGACATCGAATTCGTCACCATGCAGGATCAAGTATTTCTTGCCGTCGGCGCCGTCATGCATCATCCGCTCGACGACCTCGATGCCGCCGAAATGCATGCCCGGAAAATCGCGCAGGAACTCGTCGTGATTGCCGGGGATATAGACGACGCGCGTACCCTTGCGCGCCTTGCGCAGGAGCTTCTGGACGACGTCGTTGCAGACCTGCGGCCAATACCAGCTGCGCTTCAGCCGCCAGCCGTCGACGATGTCGCCGACGAGAACGATCGTATCCGCCTCGTGGTAGCGCAGGAAATCCAGCAGGAAGTCGGCCTTCGCGGCCTTCGAGCCGAGATGGACATCGGAAATGAAGAGCGTGCGGAAATGTCTGGGTTCCATCATGTCTATCACGAGCTACGGCTCATGCCCCATCTTTCATATAGCCTTCCAAAACCAGACTCGTGTTTCAGGAAGATGACAAACTGGGGAAAACCCCCGCAAAGCCGTGCTGGCGGGACGCCCCGCCGCACGGCGCAGCGACAATCTTGCCTGTTGTGCACGTTCATGATGACTGCGATTCCAGATCCGACACTGCGGGATGGCTGATGCGCCTCTTTCTCGTTCGCCACGGCGAATCCCTCGGCAACATCGACGAACGGGCCTACCGCCAATTCGGCGATCACAACGTGCCGCTGACGCAATGGGGCTACCGGCAGGCGCTGGAGGCCGGCGGTGTGATCGCCGACTATCTGCAAGCGGCGCGGAATCCCGGATTCGGCAAGCTGCACATCTGGTACTCGCCATTTCTGAGGACGCGGCAGAGCAAGGACGCCGTGCTCGAAGCCCTGCCGGCAAGCGTCGTCGGCGATGTCAGGGAGGATTATCTGCTGCGTGAGCAGGATTTCGGTCTCTTCACCGAAATCTACGACCACGCCGAACGGAAACAGAAGTTTCCCGAGGAATTCGAAAAATGGGCGAGGTTGCGCAGCAATAGCGGCAAATTCTACGCACGGCCGCCGGATGGCGAGAGCCGTGCGGATGTGGCCCAGCGGGTGCGGCTGTTCCTCCAGACGGTCATGCACGACGCCGAAAATGACGATCACAACGTCGTCATCGTCGGCCACGGCGTCACCAACCGGGCGGTCGAAATGAACTTCCTGCACCGCCCTGTCGAGTGGTTCGAGCGCTCCGACAATCCCGGAAATGCCGATATCACCCTCATCGAGGGCACGCGCGCCCAAGGCTACGAGTCCATCCTGCTGCACCAGGCCGCCGACCGAGGACCGTGCCAGGAGGGCCAGTTGCGCGACGCCCATGGTGCCGACGTGACGATCACGCCGAAGCCCGGCGAGTAGATCTGCTCAGTTGTCACAGGCGCCGATTCTGTATCGATCAGGCAACCCGGACAGCCGCCATCGGCTTCACGTTCTGGTTCATGCGAAACAGATTGTTTGGATCATAGCGCAGCTTGATTTCAGCGAGACGCCCATAATTGGCGCCATAAGCCATCTCGACCCGATCCGTCTCATCCTCCGGCATGAAGTTGATATAGGCGGTACCCACAGCATGCGGCTTGGTTGCCTCGAAGAGTTCGCGCGCCCAGCCGATGCAGCTTGCATCCATCCCCGCTTCCCGCCAGCGCGCATGCACGTTCATGACAAAATGCGAACTGCGCTGCGGAAATGCCGTGGCTTCGGTCGGAATGCGCCCTGCGGCACCGCCGACATGGCCGATGAATATCTCGCATTCCGGCCCCGGCAGCTTGCGCACAGCGTTGAGCAGCACGTCGATCGCCGCATCCGAGAGGGAAGCGAAATCCTGGGTTTTCCAGTAATTACGCGCGCCTGGTGTCAGCAGCGGATCGAATGCCTGCTGCCAGCCGGTGAACGGCACCGGACCGACGACATCGACAATCGGTTTGCCGATCGCCCGCAATCTGGCCGTCGCCTTTTCCCCCGCCGCAATATCTCCGCAATAGCACATGGCGAGCACCACGATCTCCTTGCCGTGCCATTCGGCCGGAAGGAACGGCAGCGGCGGCGCCTGGCGCATCACCACCCAGCAGGTCAGTTCATCGGGTGCCTCGTCCAGCGCCTGCCGATATTCCTGCAGCACCTTCTCCGCATCGGCGAAAGGATGCACGACCAGTCCGGCGAGTACTTCGGAATGGAGCGGGTTGAGCTGGAATTCGAATGAAGTGACGACGCCGAAATTGCCGCCGCCGCCCCGCAGCGCCCAGAACAGATCCGGTCTTTCCGTCTCGCTCGCCCTCACCAGCTCACCATCGGCGGTCACCACGTCGACCGAAACCAGATTGTCGGTCGTCAGTCCGAATTTACGGGTGAGCCAGCCGAAACCGCCGCCGAGCGTCAGGCCGGCGATGCCGGTCGTTGAATTGATGCCGGTCGGCAGCGCCAGGCCGAAGGCCAGCGTTTCCTTGTCGATGTCACCAAGCGTGGCACCCGGTTCGATCCTGGCGCGGCGCGTCTCGGGATCCACCCGTACCGATTTCATCGGCGACAGATCGATGACGACACCGCCTTCGCAGACGGCGTTTCCGGCAATGCCGTGCCCACCGCCACGCACCGAAACGAGCAGATTATTGTCGCGCGCAAACCGCACCGCGCGTACGACGTCGGCCGCACCCGCGCAGCGCGCGATGAGGCCTGGCCGGCGGTCAATCATCGCATTCCAGATCGTCCGCGCCTCGTTGTATTCCGTATCTTTGCTGGTCAGGAGATTGCCGCGAAATCCGGCAGCAAACGCTTCCATGGCCACGTCATTGACCATCGTCTGCCCCTTTTGCAGGGTCATGAGGTTCAAATTGTCCATGATTTCCTCCCTGCGACCGGCGCCCCGCACCGTCGCAGCCGGCATTTTGCGCTTGCTGCAGCCGTCAAACAAGTTTTCCAAAAGGATTAGCTCTCGACCGGCACAAGAAGAGAGAAGCGACTTTCATTGAATTTACATTCGAACTAGATGCGAACGCTGCCGAAGGGCCAATCTTTGTGTGGCAGCCACGCACCATTCGCCCATGTGGGGTTCGCGTGTCCTCACTCGCTGGAGAACACTTTCTTCAGGAAGAACCGGCGAGGCGTTTGCTCGTCCCCTTCAAGTTCACCAAACTGCTCGAAACCAAGTTTGAGATAGAAGGGTTTGGCCTGAAAATCGAACGTATCGAGAAAGATGCCGACATAAGCGCGCTCACGCGCTATGCGCTCCGCCTCATTCATCAGTTTCGTGCCGAAACCCTTGCCTCTAAGCGCGGAGGGAACAATTACGTATTTGATGAAAAGCCAGTTGTATTCATCCACCGCATAGAGACCCCCGATGATTTCGGACGTGTTTGGATCTTTGAGGACGATGCCGAGGTGGGGCCGGTCGATCACATGCGCGGTATGACGAGCATTAAAATCCAACAGCAATGCGAGGACTTTGTTTTGCTCTTCGTCGGTAGGTTCGGCGGCGAGGATTTCGAAAACGGGCAGCATCTCTGCAGGATGAGGCAAGGGCTATGCAGTGTCCAGCCTGCAACCGAGCCCATGCCGCCCCTCGCTCGGCCGACGAAAACTTCTCCCATCCCCCATTTCCATACTGTCGCCCGTATCCGATTGATGTATGGAGGGAACTCCAGAAAAAGACGTGCACGGAGGCGGCAATGGATCACCCGGATAAATCCAAGACGGACAAGAACCTGACGAGCGGCGATCTCGACGAGCAGGCGCTCTTCTTCCACCGCTACCCCCGCCCCGGCAAGCTGGAGATCCAGGCGACCAAGCCGCTCGGCAACCAGCGCGACCTGGCGCTCGCCTATTCGCCGGGCGTTGCCGCCCCTTGCCTTGCCATCCGCGACAATCCTGAAATGGCGGCCGAATATACTTCGCGCGCCAATCTCGTCGCCGTCATCTCCAACGGCACCGCCGTGCTCGGCCTCGGCAATATCGGCCCACTGGCTTCGAAGCCGGTCATGGAGGGCAAAGCCGTGCTCTTCAAGAAGTTCGCCGGCATCGACGTCTTCGACATCGAGATCGACGCGGCAAGCGTCGACCAGATGGTCTCGACCGTCAGCTCGCTGGAGCCGACCTTCGGCGGCATCAATCTCGAGGACATCAAGGCGCCGGAATGCTTCGAAGTCGAGCGGCGCCTACGCGAGCAGATGAAGATCCCGGTCTTCCATGACGACCAGCACGGCACGGCAATCATCGTCGCCGCCGCGATCCTGAACGGGCTCGAACTGGCCGGCAAGGCGATCGAGAACGTCAAGATCGTCGCATCCGGCGCGGGTGCCGCCGCTCTTGCCTGCTTGAACCTGCTGGTAACCCTCGGCGCCAAGCGCGAAAACATCTGGGTCCATGACCTCGAAGGCCTCGTCTATGAGGGCCGCACCGAGTTGATGGATGAGTGGAAGGCCGTCTACGCCCAGAAGAGCGAAACGCGTACACTGGCTGAAAACATCGGTGGCGCCGATGTGTTTCTCGGCCTGTCGGCCGCCGGCGTGCTGAAGCCGGAGCTGCTGGCGCAGATGGCCGACAAGCCGCTGATCATGGCGCTCGCCAATCCGACGCCGGAGATCATGCCGGATCTCGCCCGTGCTGCCCGTCCGGATGCGATGATCTGCACCGGCCGCTCGGATTTCGCCAATCAGGTCAACAACGTCCTCTGCTTCCCCTATATCTTCCGCGGCGCGCTCGATTGCGGCGCCGAGACGATCAACGAGGAAATGAAGATGGCGGCCGTGCGCGCCATCGCAGCACTCGCCCGCGAAGAGCCGTCCGATGTCGCCGCCCGCGCCTATTCCGGCGAGACCCCGGTCTTCGGCCCGGATTATCTGATCCCCTCGCCCTTCGATCCGCGCCTCATCCTGCGCATCGCGCCGGCCGTCGCCAAAGCCGCCGAACAGAGCGGCGTCGCGCGCCGTCCGATCCAGGATTTCGACGCCTATTTCGATCAGCTGAACCGCTTCGTCTTCCGCTCCGGCTTCGTCATGAAGCCGATCTTCACCGCGGCCAAGGCTGCCGAGCGCAAGCGTGTCATCTTTTCCGAAGGCGAAGACGAGCGCGTGCTGCGCGCCGCCCAGGTCCTGCTTGAGGAAGGCCTGGCCAAACCGATCCTCATCGGCCGTCCGCAGGTCATCGAAACGCGGCTCAAGCGCTACGGCCTGCGCATTCGCCCGCTGCAGGATTTCGAGGTCATCAATCCGGAAGACGACCCGCGCTTCCGCGAATATGTCGATCTCTATTTCTCGCTCGTCGGCCGCCGCGGCGTCATTCCGGAAGCCGCCCGCACCATCGTGCGCACCAACACGACAGTCATCGGCGCGCTGGCGCTGAGGCGCGGCGAAGCCGACGCGCTGATCTGCGGCCTCGAAGGCCGCTATGAAAAGCATCTGCGCGACGTGCGCCAGATCATCGGCAAGCGCAAGGACGTGCGTGATTTCTCCGCGCTCAGCCTGATGATCTCGCAGCGCGGCGCCACCTTCTTCACCGACACCTACGTCACCTTCAATCCGAGCGCCGAAGAGATCGCTGAGGCGACGGTGCTGGCGGCCGAGGAAATTCGCCGTTTCGGCATCACCCCGCGCGCTGCCCTCGTCTCGCATTCCAACTTCGGCTCGCGCGAATCCGAAAGCGCCACCAAGATGCGCAATGCCCTGCAGCTCGTCCGCGACGCCGCCCCCGATCTCGAGGTCGATGGTGAAATGCACGGTGAAAGCGCTATCACCGAAGCCCTGCGCAAGCGCGTCATGCCGCACACGACGCTGCATGACGAAGCGAACCTGCTGGTCTTCCCGAACCTCGACGCCGCCAACATCACGCTCGGCGTGGTCAAATCGATGACGGATGGACTGCATGTCGGACCGATCCTGCTCGGCGCCGCCATGCCCGCCCATATCCTCGCGCCCTCCGTCACCTCCCGTGGCGTCGTCAACATGGCGGCATTGGCCGTCGTCGAGGCATCGCAGCCGGCATAAGCCGGCTGCTCGCAACCCGGCGAGAAATATCAGACGGCCCGGATCGACAGGCGCCCTTTATCCGCGAGCGCATCGGCGCGTTCGTTGCCGGCAATGCCAGAATGGCCTTTGCACCAGGTAACGGTCACCAGGGCGTTCTGGGATAGTTGAAGATCGACTGCCTTCCACACGTCCGCATTGTCGATCGTTCGCCTTCGAGCATTTCCATTCGGGCTGCTTTTCTTCCAGCCGTTGTTCTTCCAGATGTGTCGCCGGCTGTTGCAGCCTTTGACGGCATAGACGGAATCGGACCAGATGGTTGCGGCTTCGCCGGCTGCTTCGCTATTGATCCAGATGGCGGCCTTCAGGACGGCGGTCAATTCCATCGAATTATTGGCCAACTCCTGGACGCCACCGCATCCGGAGGCGATTTCCACCGCATCGCGATAGGCCACAAATGCCCAGCCGCCGTGCCGGGAACCGGGTTCGTAACAACCGTCCACGAAGATGTGAAGGCCGTGTTGGGCTTCGCGCATCCCGCCGGTTGTTGTTGCAGGCGAGCGGAGTTCGCTGAAGATGCCTGTCATTCTCGCCCCGCCATCGCCTTTGCTGCGCCGCCCAGACCAGCGCGAATTGCGACGGTCTGCGCGCCGCCTGACGCGGAATGCACCCCGTCGATTGTGTCGACCATTGACGATAGTAGCGGCAGTGGTGCCTATTGCCGAGGGGGAACTATGGGGCAGCGTGGATCATGGACAATCCGTTGAGCAATGCCGGTAGGCGCGATCGAAGCGTAACCGTTCGTCGTATTCTCAAGGTCAATCATGCTGGCGAATTCGGCGCAATTCGCATCTATGGCGCACAGATCTGGATGGCCCGCAGGCTGTTTCCCGACATCGTTCCCGCACTCCGCGAAATGCGAGACGACGAGATCAAGCACTGCCGCCTGTTTCGCGACGCAATGCCGTCCAGGAAGGCCAGGCCATGCCGCGTCATGGCATTCTGGAGCCTCGGCGGTTACCTCCTCGGTTTCCTGACAGCCCTCGGTGGACGTAACATGGTCTGGATCTGTACCGAGGCGGTCGAAAGCACCGTTCACCGTCACCTTGAGGATCAATTGGCTTTTCTGGAGGCCGGTGACCCCGAGCTTCATGGCCTTATAGCCTCCATTCAAGAGGAAGAATTGGCTCATCTCAGGGAGGCCGAGAAAAACCAGACAGCACGGGGAGTGAGTTACACACTGCTCCTGCCCGTGGTCGCCGCACTCACCGATCTGATGATCTGGCTCTCGACGTGGGGAGACTCAAGCTGGATGCGTGCCGAAATGGCCCGCTCGAAGCAGAGCTGACAGTCCGCGACCGAATCTGTCCGCGAGCGACTTCTGGCGCGACGCGGTCCATCCAGCGAATCGCCGGCCTCTGCTGGATAAGATCGCGAAAATACGCTAAGAATTTCTCTGAGCTTATTAAGAGAAACACGCTAAGAGGAAACGCGCGGCGAAGTGACGTCGCATTCGACCCATCGACCGTTTGCTCATTCCGGGACGACGCCGTGAAACGCCGAAACCTGTCTCTTGCGCTTCTCCTTGCCTTCGCGACGCCCGTCGCCGCGCAGACGAGTGCCATCTGCGATGACCTGCGCGGCCGCCTGGCCGACCTGCCGCGTTCGATCGGCAACGGCAATGGTCCGGAAGCGCGCCAGTTTGCCGGTGCCATAGCCGAGCAGAACCTTGAATTGCGCAAGGTCCGCAACGACCTGCGCAGCTACGGCTGTACCTCGGGCAGCATGGTGGTGATCGGTGGCGAGAATGCCGATTATTGCGACGAGCTCTCGCAGGCTGAAGCCCGGATGATCGATAATATCCGGTATCTCCAGGATCGTCGCGCCGAACTGCGCAGCCAGGGCGGCGGTGATGACGGCGGGCGCCGCGAACTGATGGCTGCTCTTGAGCGCAATGGCTGCAACAGCGAGAATTTTTACGCCCCGTCCGAGCGCAGCGCCAACGACCTTGCCCCGAGCATCGAGGAACAGGCGATGCGCGCCGACACCTTCATTCCGCTCGGCGGCGGTGAAGAGTTCGACCCGCGTTACGGCCTGCCGAGGACCGAGATGCTTTCGCCGGTCAGCACCATCTGCGTGCGCAGCTGCGACGGCGGCTTCTTCCCGATCAGTTCGAACACCACCTCGGTCGATTTCGGCCGCGATGCTGACACTTGCGCCAAGATGTGTCCCGGCATCGAGACCGAGCTTTTCTATCGCGACGTGAGGAGCACCGAAGCCTCGAACATGATTTCGGTGGCAACCGGCACGCCCTACAGCGCCATGCAGAACGCCTTCGCCTACAAAAACCGCGCGCCCGGCGAGAAAAATGCCTGCGCCTGCAATCTCGCCGCCTATTACGAAGAGATTCGCGGCAAGCAGGCCCTGAGCGAACCGCCGCAGCAGGGATCGATCACCACGATCCGCACCAATCCGCCGGCGAAAGATGCCGCGGCTGCACCAACGCCACCCCAGCCGTCAGTCCCGGAGCGTCCCTATGACCCTGCGCAAAACAAGGTCCGGCAGGTCGGACCGCAGTTTCTGGCGGGCGACCAGGGTTCGATCGATCTTGCCAACCCGGCAACACCGGGCCCGCAGCCGCAACAGCAGTGACCGCTACGGCTCGCTCCGTCCCCAGCCATCGTGGAAGACGAGCTCCTCGAGCGGCAGCCGCTGCCGCCAGCCTTTGACGGAGAGTTCCGGTTCGTCGTAAAGCCGGTCGACGAAGCCGGCGCACAGCCAGGCAACCACCTCGATATGATCGGGTATGCCGAGAATGGTTTTCAGCTCGCCTTCGCGAAAGATGCTGACCCAGCCAATGCCGATTCCTTCGGCGCGCGCCGCGAGCCAGAGGTTCTGGATGGCGCAGACCGTCGAATAGGAATCCATCCGCGGATTGTGCGTGCGGCCCAGAACGACGCTGCCGCTGCGCGTGGGATCGCAGGTCACGCATATGCCGAGCGGCGCCTCGACGATGCCTTCGAGCTTGAGGGAGCGATACGCCTGCCGCCGTTCGCCGTCGAACATCAGTGCCGCCTCCTCATTCGCCCTGGCGAAGGCATCCCTTACCCGCGCCCGCACGGCTTCGCTTTTCACCAGGATGAAGTTCCACGGCTGCATGAAGCCAACGGAGGGGGCGTGATGGGCGGCGGTCAGAAGCCGCGCCACGACGTCATCCGGCAACGGATTAGGCAGGAACTGGCTGCGCACGTCGCGTCGCGTCATGATCGCGTGATACACGGCCTCGCGTTTGGCGAGAGAAAAACCGGATGCCGCTGAAACGGCATCCTCATCAAAGGGTCGCATCGTCAAATCCCCAACAACGCAACCGCCCGCCGTCCGCGCGGGTTGGGTCTATCTTGCCAGGCCGGTCTTCTGACTTGGCGTCATCCGCCTGCCGCAGCCTTCCCGGCAAAAGCCAGTGGCGTGATGAAGCGGCGGGCGTCAGCCTTACAGCGTTGGGCACGTTCCGGACTTGCACCGGATTCCCGATTCTCCCGCCTGACCGGCGGGCACCTGACGAAGCATCTATTTCAGGAAAGCGACGCGGCAGCAAGCACCGGCCGACCGTGCGCGAGCATAACAACCTGCGTGTGCCCTCGATCCCATTCTACTTTATGATTTATTCACACATCAAATACACACTGTTTTCGCGCGTTTTGGGTTGCAGCTCGGACATGGGCATGATTGCTCTTGATGTAACCGTCAGCGTGGATGCCCGTGTTGACATGCCGGTCGCAAATATCCGACCGAGCCGCAATTCCAGGCCCCGCGGATGATCCATATCTTGAAGACGATGCCTCTGACAGCCAAGCTGGCGGCGATTATCGTTGCCGTCAATCTTTGCGGCATTTCCGCCTTGGCCACCTATACGTGGATGTATGAAACCCGCGCCCTGATCGACGGCGCCACGGCAAACTGGTCGAAAGATGTGGAGCAGTTTGCATCTCTCGCCGCAGGCGGCGTGAAATGGGGCAAGGCGAATGCGGTTCGCGAGGCCTATTCGCTCTACCGCGACGATCCCTCCCTCGATCTCGTTCAGTTTGCCGCCTTCAACGCCGAGCCCGCTGCCGTCGATACGTGGACACGCGACGGCATTGCCGGTCTGCCTGCGCCAGTCGATCTGGCGAAGCGCCTCGGTGCGAAGCCCGATAAAACGGCAATCGACGATAGCGGCATATCTGCCGGTTTGGTCACGATTATCGCACCGCTGCCGTTGGACAAATCAGGCAAGACAACCGGTTACATCGTCACCAACTGGTCTGTCGAAAAGATCGCTTCCGCGGTCCAGCAGAAGGTTCTGGTTTCGCTGCTCACGCAGTCCGTCATCACCGCCCTCGCCGTCATCGCCTTTCTTCTCGCCATGCGCAGCCTCGTTGGCCGCCCCCTCAGAATCCTCAGCGAACGCATCGGGGCGCTGCAGCAAGGCGATCTGGCCTCCCCCGTCACCTATAAGGAGAATGGCGATGAAATCGGCTTTCTCGCGCGGGCGCTGGAGGTCTTCCGTCACGAGGCGATCGCGAAGGTCGAAAGAGAGCAGGCCGCTGCCGAGCAGAGCGCCTCGTTCGACGCCGAACGGGCACGCAACGCATCATTGACGGAAGAAGCCGGCAACCGGCAGCGACTAGTGATGACGACCCTTGCCAATGCATTGGAAAGGCTCGCCGCCGGCGACTTCTCGGTCCAGCTTGCTGATCTCGGTCCCGAATTCGATAAGTTGCGGCAGGATTTCAACAACATGGTCCAGGCCGTCGCGGCCGCCCTGACGGAGATCAAGATCGCCTCTGTCGCGGTTGAAGGTGGATCGAGCGAGCTGGCCTCCTCCGCAGATCAGCTCGCCAAGCGGACCGAGCAGCAGGCGGCGGCACTCGAGCAGACCGCCGCCGCACTGGATGAAGTGACCACGACGGTCAAGACATCGTCGCAGCGCGCTGAAAAAGCCGGAGAATTGGTCGAAGAGACGAAACGCAGCGCCCACGTATCGGCGACAGTCGTGCGCGACGCGATCGGAGCGATGGACAGAATCCAAACCTCCTCCAGCCAGATCGGCCGCATTATCGGGGTCATCGATGAGATTGCATTCCAGACGAATCTGCTGGCGCTGAATGCCGGCGTCGAGGCCGCGCGCGCCGGCGAGGCCGGCAAGGGTTTCGCGGTTGTCGCCCAGGAGGTTCGTGAACTCGCGCAGCGGTCGGCAAACGCGGCAAAGGAAATCAAGAACCTGATCAATGTGTCGGGCCAGGAGGTTGCCGCCGGCGTCGGACTGGTGAACGAGACCGGCGATGCCCTTCTGAAGATCGAGGAACAGATCAACCGCATCAGCGACGGCATCGCATCCATTGTTCAGTCCTATCGCGAACAGGCGACGGGGTTGCAGGAAATCAATGGCGCGATCAACCAGATGGATCACGCCACGCAGCAGAATGCGGCGATGGTTGAGGAAACCAATGCCGCCTGCCAGGAACTGCTCTCCCAGGGACGCCAGCTGCAGGATTCGGCCGGCAGGTTCGTCGTCGCTGCGTCTGCGGCAAGCCAGCCCAAGCCGGCTGCCCAGACCGCTCGTCACTCTCGCCCCGAGCCCAGAGCCATCGCGCCGCGGCATGCGGGAAATGCCGCCGTCGCCGCCGCTCCCGGCGCCTGGGCGGAATTCTGACGTCATCCGCGCCGACAAGCTTTATTTCTCAGCAACTGATCACAGGAAGGGAACAGTTATGAAAAGAGTTGTGACCGCATTGCTTTTCGCCTCTACCGCATTCACCGTGCCCATGGGCGTATCCATGGCCGAGGATGCCAAGCTTGCTCCGATCGCCGATTACGTGAAGAGCGACGTCAAGCCCTGGCTCAACGATCCCGCCATCATCGAGGCTATCAAGGCGCAGGACGCTGCGAATGCCAAGCTGAGCGAAGCCGACATCGACGCTCTCGATAAGAAATGGCGCGCCGAAGTCGATGGCTCCGATCACGCGATGATCGACGGCGTTCTTGGTAATGCGCTGTCGAAATTCCTTCAGGAAAAGAAGGAGTCCTCAGGCGGCAAGATTACCGAGATCTTCGTCATGGATGCAAAGGGACTGAATGTCGGTCAGAGCGACGTCACCTCGGACTACTGGCAGGGCGACGAGGCGAAATTCCAGAAGTCCTTCGGAGCCGGCAAGGATGCCGTTTTCGTCGACGAGATCGAAAAGGACGAGTTGACCCAGACATTGCAGTCGCAGGCAAGCGTCACCATTTCCGACGATGCGGGAACGCCGATCGGCGCCATCACGATCGGCGTCAACGTCGACGCCCTGTGATCGCAGAAGCGGCCTTCATTTCGCGGAAATTTGGACTTGTCGCCCAGAAGCTGCGTGCTTCGGGCGACATACTTTAAGCCAGTCTCCCGCAGAAGCGATTGCCGCCCTCCGGGGTGTCCGATCTCAGGCAGAAAATTCTAGGTGACAACAAGCGGCCGCGACGCTACATACGCCTGATGTCGACGACTTCAATCCACGCCTCGCGATTTTATTGGTACCGCTGCTCCCAGCGGATGCGGGTCCATGCGTAACTGAAGTCGACGCGACGACAACCCGAACAGCCGCTAGTCTACCTGGCGGCTTTTTTGTTTCCGCACGGTATGACCAAACAGGAGCCACACCGTGTCCGATACCATTGACGATCTGCGTATCCTCGAGATCACCCCGCTGACCAAACCCGCAGATATCATCGCGGAAATCCCCCGAACCGCTGCCGTCAGCGAGACGGTGACCAGCAACCGTCATGCGATCCATAAGATTCTCGAGGGAGACGACGACCGCCTGATCGTCGTCATCGGTCCCTGCTCCATCCACGATCCTGCTGCGGCGCGAGAATATGCCGAGCGGTTGGTGCAACAGCGGCAGCGCTTCTCCGGTGATCTCGAAATCGTCATGCGCGTCTATTTCGAAAAGCCCCGCACCACGGTCGGCTGGAAGGGTCTGATGAACGACCCGCATCTCGACGGCAGCTACCGCATCGAGGAAGGGCTGCGGATTGCCAGGCGCCTGCTGCTCGACGTCAATGCGATGGGCCTGCCCGCCGGTGTCGAATTCCTCGAGACGATCACGCCGCAATACATTGCCGACCTCGTCAGCTGGGGGGCGATCGGCGCGCGCACGACCGAAAGCCAGATCCATCGCCAGCTCGCCTCCGGCCTCTCCTGCCCGATCGGCTTCAAGAACGGCACTGATGGCAGCGCACGCGTCGCGTTCGATGCCATCCTCGCTGCCTCGCAGCCGCATCACTTCCCCGCCGCCACCAAGGACGGGCAGGCTGCCATCGCCTCAACAAAGGGCAACGAGGACTGCCACATCATCCTGCGCGGCGGCAGGCGGCCGAACTATGAAGCGGCCGATGTCCAAGCTGCGGTCAGCGAGGCCGTCAAGCTCGGCGTGATCCCGCGCATCCTCGTCGACGCCAGCCATGCCAACAGCAACAAGGATCCGATGAACCAGCCGCGGGTGGTCGAGGACGTCGCCGGACAGATCGCGGCCGGCAACCGCCACATCAAGGGCATGATGATCGAAAGCAACCTCGTGGCCGGCCGCCAGGATCTCGTTCCCGGCAAACCGCTTGTCTACGGCCAGTCCATCACCGACGGCTGCATCGATTGGGATATGTCGGTGGCAGTGCTGGAAGATCTGGCGAAGGCCGCCCGCGAGCGGCGCAAAGCGGCGGCTTAAAGCAGTCGCGCAAATGTGTGCAGCGGTTTTTCCCAGGCAAAGCGCGAAGCGCTTTTGCCGCAACGACATGCGTAAAACTATACGTAAGCGCAAGAAGCGAATCTGAAAGATCGCGACGCGCTTCACGTCGCCGGGAAGTAGCGGACATAGGCGAATTCTTCGCCGTCAGGAGACCAGCAGGGCACGTTGATCGTGCCCTGCCCGCCGAAAAGCTCGAACAATGTCTTCAGATTGCCGCCGTCCATGTCCATCAGCCGCAGCCGCACGTCCAGATCGCGCGGATGGTCGAAAACGCTGGGGTCGTAGGACAGGATCAGTACTTTGTCGTTCGTCGGCGACGGATGGGCGAACCAATTGCCCTGATTGTCCGACGTCACCTGCTCGAGCCCGGTGCCATCAGGGTGAATGCGCCAGATCTGCATCAAGCCGGTGCGGCTGGAATTGAAATAGACCCATTGCCCGTCAGTGGAATAATCCGGCCCGTCGTTACGGCCCTCGCCATGCGTCAGCCGTGTCTCAACTCCGCCGTCGACCGAGATCGTATAGATGTCGAAGAGATCGTCGCGGATGCCGCAATAGGCGAGCTCGCGGCCATCCGGCGACCAGCCATGCCAATAGGATGGTTGGTTCCGGGTGACGAGCCGCGGCGTGCCGCCTTCGATCGGCAGGATATAGATCGCCGACTTGCCGAACTCGGTCTTGTCGGAAATGACAATCTCGGTCCCGTCGGGCGAAATGCCATGGTCGTTGTTGCAGTTGACGGCAAAGCCGGTATCGATCTGAACAACCTCGCCGCCATCGAGCGGCAGCCTGTAGAGCAGCCCGTCGCCATTCAACAGGAGATAGGAGCCGTCGGGAGCAAAATTCGGCGCTTCCACCAGCCGATCCGTCTGCCACACCTCACGTGCCCTGCCCGTCCTGACATTGTAGATCTCGACCGAGCTGCGCATCAATGCTCCTCCTGACATCTCGATAGCCTCAGCGATCTCGATTGTGCTAGCGATCTCGATCGCTTCAGCGATCACGGAACCGGTTAGTGATGGGATAACGCCGGTCGCGCCCGAAATTCTTCTTGGTGATCTTCACGCCCGGCGCCGACTGCCGGCGCTTGTATTCGGCGAGGTAGAGCAGGTGCTCGACGCGGTGAACGGTCGCCACGTCATGGCCGCGCGCGACGATCTCTTCGACGGCCATCTCCTTCTCGACCAGGCATTCGAGGATATCGTCGAGAACAGGATAGGGCGGCAGCGAATCCTGATCCTTCTGGTCGGGACGCAGTTCTGCCGAGGGTGCCTTGTCGATGATATTCAGCGGGATCACTTCGCCCGACGGCCCCAGCGCACTCGGCGGCACGTTCTCGTTGCGCCAGCGGGCCAGCGCATAGACCTGCATCTTGTAGAGGTCCTTGATCGGGTTGAAGCCGCCATTCATGTCGCCATAGAGCGTGGCGTAACCGACCGACATTTCCGACTTGTTGCCCGTCGTCACCACCATCGCGCCGAACTTGTTGGAGATCGCCATCAGGATGACGCCACGCGCGCGGCTCTGCAGATTCTCCTCGGTGATGCCGCTCTCCGTGCCCTCGAAGAGATCGGAAAGCGCATTGCTGAAGCCCGACACCGGCTGCTCGATCGGCACGATGTCGTAGCGGCAGCCGAGCGCCTTGGCGCAATCGGCCGCGTCCTTCAGCGAATCCTCCGAGGTATAGCGGTAGGGCAGCATGACGGTGCGCACCCGCTCCTCGCCGAGCGCATCGACGGCGATGGCCGCGCAGATCGCCGAGTTGATGCCGCCGGAAAGGCCGAGCACGACCGTCTTGAAACCGTTCTTGTTGACGTAATCGCGAAAGCCGAGCAGGCAGGCGCGGTAATCAGCCTCCTCGCCCTCGGGGATACGCGCCATCGGCCCTTCGGCGCAGTGCCAGCCGCTTTCGCCGCGCTTCCACGTCGTCACCGCAAGCGCCGTCTCGAACTCGCTCATCTGGAAGGCAAGCGACCTGTCGGCATTGAATGCGAAACTCGCGCCGTCGAAGACGAGCTCGTCCTGGCCGCCGAGCTGGGCGGCGTAGATCAGCGGCAGACCGGTCTCGATCACTTGCTTCAGCACCACCTGATGACGGATATCGACCTTGCCGCGGTAGTAGGGAGACCCATTCGGCGACAGCAGGATTTCGGCGCCGCTTTCGGCCAGCGTCTCGCAGACGCCGAGCTCGCCCCAGATATCCTCGCAGATCGGAACACCGAGCCTGATTCCGCGGAAATTGACCGGCCCGGGCATGGCGCCCTGATGGAAGACGCGCTTCTCATCGAACTCACCATAATTCGGTAGGTCGACCTTGTCGCGCACCGCGATGACTTTGCCGCCGTCGAGCACGGCGACGGAATTATAACGCCCGTTCTCGTCCTGCCGGGGAAAACCGATAATGACGCCCGGGCCGCCATCGGCGGTATCGGCGGCCAGGCTTTCGACCGCCTTCCAGCAGACGCGGATGAAGGCTGGCTTCAGCACCAGATCCTCCGGCGGATAGCCGGAGATGAAAAGCTCGGTAAGGACGAGCAGATGCGCGCCCTCCCGCCCCGCATCGGCGCGCGCTTCGCGCGCCTTGGCAAGATTGCCGGTCACATCGCCGACCGTTGGGTTGAGCTGGCCGATGGCGATGCGGAAGATATCAGAAAGAGCGTTTTCCTGTGTCATGTCATTTATTTAGCCTGCGCCTTCCGTTACCGCAACACGTTCGCGGTCAAAGCGGCCCCGGCAGTGACGAAATTTTTATGAAGGGTCGACACGGCATGACGCGGCACCGACACGCATTGCAATTTACCGGTGGAGCGGAATACTGGCGCCGAAAGCGAGCGCATCGAAACGGCATCGGAAACAGGCCATGTATAATATCTCCAACTTCGTGCACCATCATTTCGATAAGCCGGCCGATGAACTCGGCGACATCGAAAAGCGCGTCCTTGCGAAAACGCACGAGCGCAAGATCATCTCGACCGACGTCAATGCCGCCTTCTCCGCCGAGACCTCGTTCGGCGCACGTGTCGCCGACGGGATCGCCCGCGTCGGCGGCTCCTGGTCCTTCATCATCGCCTTCCTGGCTTTTCTCGCCGTCTGGACGATAATCAACACCATCCTATTGGCGACCCGCGCCTTCGACCCCTACCCCTTCGTCTTTCTGAACCTGATCCTGTCGATGCTCGCCGCCATCCAGGCGCCGATCATCATGATGTCGCAGAACCGCCAGGCCGAGCGCGACCGCTTCGAGGCCGCAAAGGATTACGAAGTCAATCTGAAGGCCGAGCTCGAAGTGCTCTCCCTGCATCAGAAGATCGATATGCACGTGCTGAGCGAGCTGACAGCGTTGCGTGAGGACGTAGCCCGCCTGAGCGCCGCGCTTTCCGCCAGGAGCTAGACGGGAAACCTGTCATATTGCGGCAGGCCATCCGTGATCTCGTAGAAATCGCCCTTGTCAGTGCAGTAAATGTGGTGACTGAAGGAAAGCCCGGTCGGCTCGTCGAAGCTTCCGGCCAGGACCGAAACCTCCGGCGATTCGTCGCCCTGCCAGAACAGTGCCGAGCCGCAATTCCCGCAGAAGCCGCGCTGCGCCTCGCCGCTCGACCGATACCAGCGGACCGCTTCGGCGCCCTGCACCGAAAGAGCAGTGCGCGGCACATTGGCCGCGGCATAATAAAACCCCGTCTGCCGGCGGCACTGCGAGCAATGGCAGCCGACGACAGGTCCGGGCTTACCCGCAATCGAATATCGCACGGCGCCGCAAAGGCAGCCGCCTGTATGCCGTTCGGTCATGACCACTCCTCCATTTCGCAGGAGGTTGCCGCCGATCGCCGCGGGCGTCAAATCCATTCCGTTCAACGAGAGATTAGAAAACTTGAAGCACGCTCGCTTCGCATGAGCGTGGCCGGCACGCGACCTTCCGCTGTTGCCTGTCGACAACACCGACCGATCTCCTCCCGTCACCGAGTTGAATTGATCCGGCTTCTCGGCGATACTGAGGGTTCAATTCATTCAACCTTTGGGAGACTGTCATGAGAGCGATCCTGTCCAAACAGAAAGGAAACATCGCCCACAAGGACATTCTGCCTCATGAATATTCCGTTCTCCCGCGCGAGGAAAAACGCGCGACGCCATAACGCCTTCCTCAAATTCTTCCTGGACGACCCCGCCGCTGACCGCTGCCGGCGCTGGTCGCGGATGCGAAAATTTCTCTCCTACTACCGCCCGCATCTGCCTCTGCTGCTTGCGGATCTGCTTTGTGCTATCCTCGTTGCCGGCACGGCGGTCGCCCTGCCGCTCTGCGCCAATATCGTCACCAGCCGCCTTCTGGCCCTGCCCGATGCGCCGCAGGCGTTCACCCAGATCCTGGTGATGGGCGGCGTCATGCTGGCCGTTCTGGCAGTCCAGATCGCCGCGATCTTCTTCGTCGATTATCGCGGCCACGTCATGGGGGCCCGTATCGAAGCGACGGTGCGGCAGCAACTCTTCGAGCATTGCCAGAAACTCTCCTTCAGCTTCTACGACCGCCAGCGCACCGGCCAACTGATGAGCCGCATCACCAACGACTCCCTCTGGCTCGGCGAACTCTTCCACCACGGCCCCGAGGATCTTGCCATCGCCGTGCTGAAATATGCCGGCGCCATGCTGGTGCTCTTCTTCATCGACCCGCCCTTGGCGACCCTGATCCTGCTGCTCACGCCGGTTGCGGTCGCTTATGCGCTCTATTTCAACCGGCGCATGAACCGCGCGCTCGAAGCCAGCAAGCAGCAGATCGCCGCCGTCAACGAGCGCGTCGAGGACGCTCTGGCAGGTATCCGTGTCGTCCAGTCCTTCGCTAACGAGGCGCTGGAAAGAGAGCGCTTCGACGAACAGAACCAGCGCTTCCTGCAAAGCCGTGCGGAGGGCTACCGCAGCGAAGCATGGTTTTCGGTCGGCACCGAAACCTTCGCCCAGCTCGTCACCATTTTGGTGATCGTCGTCGGGGGCTTACGCATCCTAACGGCGCAGCTCACCGTCCCGGATATGCTGACCTTCCTGCTCTGCGTCGCCGTACTGGTTGATCCCGTCCAGCGGCTCGCCAATTTCGTGCGGCTCTGGCAGGAGGGCTATACCGGTTTCATCAGGGCCATGGAAATCCTGGAGATCGCCCCTGACATCACCGACCGGCCGGCCGCCCGGCCGATGCCGGCACCAAGGGGCGAGATCAGTTTCTCCGACGTCGCCTTCGGCTATGAGGCCGATGGTCCCCGCGTATTGGAGCGACTGTCGCTCACCATCGCGCCCGGGGAGTTCGTTGCCCTGGTCGGCCCTTCGGGCGTCGGCAAGAGCACACTGTGCGCTCTCATACCGCGCTTTTATGATGTCGAGGCGGGGGCCATCCGCATCGACGGTACCGATATCCGCGATGTGACGCTGGCCTCGCTCCGGCGCCATGTCGGGGTGGTGCAGCAGGATGTCTACCTTTTTGCCGGCACCGTGGCGGAAAATCTGCGCTACGGCAGGCCCGACGCCAGCGATGCCGAGCTGGAAGCGGCGGCCCGGGCCGCCAATGCGCACGACTTCATCATGGCCCTGCCCCAGGGCTATGATACCGATATCGGCCAGCGCGGGGTCAAGCTCTCGGGCGGCCAGCGCCAACGCATCACTATCGCCCGCGCCTTCCTCAAGGATCCCGAGATTTTAATCTTCGACGAGGCGACCAGCGCGCTCGACAACGAGAGCGAACGGGCGGTGCAGCAGGCGCTGCTGAGCCTGGCGAACGGCCGAACCACCCTGGTCATCGCCCATCGCCTATCGACCGTCCGCCATGCCGACCGCATCCTGGTCCTGACGGGCGACGGCATCGTCGAACAGGGCACGCATGACGATCTGATGGCGCAAGGCGGCGTTTACGCCAACCTGCACAGCGTTCAGGCCAGCATCTGAAGGCAATAAAAAACCCGGCATCACGCCGGGTTTTTCGTCATTCCTTTCGGCTCTCTCAGCCGTTGGCGACCATGCGCTTCTCGTCGCGGCCGCCCTTCATGCGCTCGGCAAGCAGGAAGGCGAGCTCCAAGGCCTGGTCGGAATTGAGCCGCGGATCGCAATGGGTGTGGTAGCGGTCCTGCAGATCGTCGGCGGTGACGGCGCGGGCGCCGCCGGTGCATTCCGTCACGTCCTTGCCGGTCATTTCGACATGGATGCCGCCGGGATGCGTGCCTTCGGCGCGGTGGATCTGGAAGAAGCTTTCGACTTCCGACAGGATCCGCTCGAAGGGACGGGTCTTGTAATTGTTGAGCGTGATCGTATTGCCGTGCATCGGGTCGCAGGACCAGACGACCTTGCGCCCCTCGCGCTCGACGGCGCGGATGAGGCGCGGCAGGTTTTCGGCGACCTTCTCATGGCCGAAACGGCAGATCAGCGTCAGCCGCCCGGCTTCGTTAGCCGGATTCAGGATATCGATCAGCTGCAGCAGATCGTCGGCCTGCAGCGATGGGCCGCATTTCAGCCCGATCGGGTTCTTGATGCCGCGGCAATATTCGATATGCGCATGGTCGGCCTGGCGCGTGCGATCCCCGATCCAGATCATGTGGCCTGATGTGGCGTACCAGTCGCCCGAGGTGGAATCGACGCGGGTCAGCGCTTCCTCGTAGCCGAGCAGCAGCGCCTCGTGGCTGGTGAAGAAATCGGTCTCGCGCAGGCTCGGGTGGTTTTCCGAGGTGATGCCGATCGCCTTCATGAAATCCATGGTTTCGCTGATGCGGTCTGCCAGCTTGCGGTACCGCTCGCCCTGCGGGCTGCCCTTGACGAAGCCGAGCATCCACTGATGCACGTTTTCGAGGTTGGCGTAACCGCCCATCGCGAAGGCGCGCAGAAGGTTGAGCGTCGCGGCCGACTGGCGATAGGCCATGGCCTGGCGTTCCGGGTTCGGAATGCGCGACTCCTCGGTGAATTCGATGCCGTTGATGATGTCGCCGCGATAGGCCGGCAGCGTTACGTCGCCCTGCTTCTCGACATTCGACGAACGCGGCTTGGCGAACTGGCCGGCAATGCGGCCGACCTTGACGACCGGCAGCTGCGCGCCGAAGGTCAGCACGACGGCCATCTGCAGGAAGGCGCGGAAGAAGTCGCGGATATTGTCGGCGCCGTGTTCGGCGAAGCTCTCGGCGCAGTCGCCGCCCTGCAGCAGGAAACCGTTGCCTTCGGCGACATTGGCGAGATGCTTCTTCAGCCGGCGCGCCTCGCCGGCGAAGACGAGCGGCGGATAGCTGGCGAGCGTTGCTTCCGTTGCCGCCAAAGCGGCTGCATCCGGATATTCGGGAACCTGCAGGATCGGTTTCTGCCGCCAGCTGCTCGGGGTCCAATTCTCTGCCATGTCACTCACCTGTTCTCGCCCCAGTTCCTGGAATGCGGCCTAGCCTTGATAATCCGGCGGCTTATAGACCTTTAGATCCGCCTTGCAAAGATCAATCGCCCAAAGCGTCTCGTCTGGCCGCCGCAGTCGGCCAGTGCCCGGTTAAACCGGCATATACCATGTCGATTTCCCCATATTTTAGACTTTGAATGTAGAACCGGAAAGAGTTTCAACATCGGGGACATGGCATGGCGATCCTTCCGCCCGGTTTCATATCGGACCGCTCGGGCAATTTCGGCATCATGACGGCATTGCTGATGGTGCCGCTTGTCGGGACGGCAGGCATGGCGGTGGACTTCGCCCATGCGCTGAGCCTGAGAACCCAGCTTTATGCCGCAGCCGACGCCGCCGCCGTCGGTTCGATCGCCGAAAAATCCAGCGCGGTCGCAGCTGCGATGGCGATGAACGGCAACGGCAACGGCACGATCTCGCTCGGCAAGACCGACGCGCGCAACATCTTCATGTCCCAAGTATCGGGAGAACTGGCCGAGGTTCATGTCGATCTCGGCATCGACGTCACCAAGACCGCCAACAAGCTGAATTCGCAGGTTTCCTTCACGGCGACGGTGCCGACGACCTTCATGCAGATTTTTGGCCGGGACTCGATTACGATCTCCGGCACGGCGACAGCCGAATACCAGACCGCCGCCTTCATGGATTTCTATATCCTGCTCGACAATACGCCCTCCATGGGCGTCGGCGCGACCCCGAGCGAGGTTTCAAAGCTGGAGGCCAAGACAGGCTGCGCCTTTGCTTGCCACCAGATGGACAAGAGCACCAACAACTACACCATAGCCAAAAGCCTCGGTGTCGCCATGCGCATCGACGTGGTGCGCCAGGCGACCCAGGCGCTGACCGATACGGCCAAGACCGAGCGCATCAGCAGCGACCAGTTCCGGATGGGCGTCTACACTTTCGGCACCAAGGCCGAGGACGCCAAGCTGACGACGATCTCCGGCCTTACCTCCGACCTGACGAAGGTGAAGAACTATACCGACGCGGTCGATCTGATGACCATTCCCTATCAGAACTACAATAACGACCAGATCACCAACTTCGACAGCGCCATGACGCAGATGAACACCATTATCGACCCGGCCGGTGACGGCACGTCGAACACCAGCGCCGAAAAAATCCTGTTCTTCGTATCCGATGGCGTCGGCGACAGCTACAAGCCGTCCACATGCACCAAGAAGACGACCGGTGGCCGCTGTCAGGAGCCGATCGACACCTCTTTCTGCAAGCCCCTGAAGGATCGCGGCGTCAAGATCGCCGTGCTCTATACCACCTATCTGCCGTTGCCGAGCAACAGTTGGTACAATACCTGGATCAGGCCCTTCCAGAGCGAGATCCCGACGAAAATGCAGGCATGCGCCTCGCCCGGTTTCTATTTCGAGGTGTCGCCGACCGAAGGTATCACCGATGCGATGAAGGCGCTTTTCCTCAAGGTCATCCGCGCGCCACGGATTACCAGCTAAAGAACTGGGACTTAGACGCGCTTTCCCTCGCGAATCCGATAGCTCGGCGCATACATGGTGACCAGCTCTTCGGCGGCCGTCGGATGCAGCGCCATCGTCTGGTCGAAATCATCCTTGGTGCAGCCGGCCTTGAGCGTGACGCCGAGCAGCTGCGCCATTTCCCCGGCGTCGTGGCCGAGGATGTGGGCGCCGACCACCTTCCGGCTCGCCGCATCAACGATCAGCTTCATGACCATCCGTTCGGCCCGACCCGAAAGCGTGGCCTTCAGCGGCCGGAACTGGGCACGATAAACCTCGAGTTCGCCGTAACGCTTGCCCGCCTCCTCTTCCGAGAGACCGACGGTGCCGATCTCCGGCTGCGAGAAGACAGCGGTCGGGATCAGCTCATAGTCCGGCCGCGTCGGATTGTTCTTGTACTCGGTTTCGATGAAGCACATTGCCTCGTGGATCGCCACCGGCGTCAGCTGTACCCGATTGGTGACATCGCCGAGGGCATAGATGTTTTCGATGTTGGTACGGGAATAGTCGTTGACGATGATGGCGCCGCGCTCGTCGACAGCGACGCCGGCCGCGTCCAGACCGAGGCCCTCGGTGTTGGGATCGCGCCCGAGCGCCAGCAGAACGACGCCTGCCTGCAGCGTGCCGTTATTCATCGTCTCGAGAGTGAGCCCGTTCTCGCCTTTGGAGACCTTCTGCAGCGTGTCGTGGCAGAGAATGCGTATGCCCTTGGCGACCATCGCCTCGTGCAGCCCGCGCCTCAGATCCTCGTCGAAACGCGACAGGATTTCGGCGCCGCGATAGATTAGCGTCGTCTCGACGCCGAGACCATGGAAAATATTGGCGAACTCGACGGCGATATAGCCGCCGCCAGCGATCACGATCGATTTTGGCAGCTCTTCGAGATGAAAGGCCTCGTTGGAGGAGATGCAGAATTCGTGACCGGGAAGGGCCGCATGCGGGTTCGGCCTTCCGCCGGTGGCGATGACGATCGTTTTTGCGGTCACCGTCTGTCCGGTTTTCATCAGCCGGACCGTATGAGCATCGACCAGTTCGGCGCGCGTTTCCAGGATGTCGGCATTGGCGCCGCTGAGGCCCTTCTTGTAGAGGCCTTCCAGCCGCGCAATCTCGGCATCCTTGGCCGCCACCAGCTTCTTCCAGTCGAAACTGCTTTCGCCGACGGTCCAGCCAAAGCCCTCCGCATCCTCGAAATGCTCGTGAAACTGCGAGGCATAGACGAAGAGCTTCTTCGGCACGCAGCCGCGGATAACGCATGTGCCGCCATAACGATATTCCTCGGCGATCGCCACCCTCTTGCCGAGCGAGGCGGCAACGCGGGCGGCGCGCACGCCCCCGGAACCGCCGCCGATGACGAAGAGGTCGTAGTCGTAGGAAGACATGAGGAACTCCGGAAGGGAATCGCAAGAAAGGACGTTCCTGATATAGGGGTGATCCCCATGAAAACAAAAGCCCCGCCCCTGCCTCTTCCCGCTCTCCATTGCCGAATCTTGATCTGAACCGGTCCCCCTTACGGTTGAGCTCGGTCACCGTTTTGCGGTTGACCCGGTCATCGTTTACGGTTGACCCAGTCGGCTGAGGCTGGCAGGGCATTGCTTGAGACGGAAAAGGATGCCGGAGCAAAAGATGGATCAAACTCTGTTCGCCAAGCTGTGCAAGGCCGGCAAATTCAAGGAGGCGCTCAATCTCGCCATCGATGGCCACGAAGACGAGAAATTCACGCCGAGCCGCTTTGCGATGGACAAGAAAACCGGATTGCCGATTTTCTACCGCGGCAACAAGCGCGTCGAGCCGGACGAGACAGGCGCATGGCAATTGGCCAAGAGCTCGAAGGATTGGGGCTGAGCGTCAGGACGCATCCGCATAGCCCGTCCCTTGCCGGACTGCTGCTGTCATCAGGTGATGCGGAAATCCGTCGGCATCTTCTCAAGCCGGGCCGCTTCCGTCTCCACGCCAGAAACCGATGCCCCTGCAGGCCCGCGCCTCAAGCGCTCGATCATCGTCGAGATCGCATTGTCCGGCCCGGCGACCAAGGCGGCGACGGACCCGTCCGCCTCGTTGCGCACCCAGCCGGTCAGCCCGAGCCGCAGCGCCTCATCGCGCGTCCACATGCGAAACCCCACACCTTGGACCTTGCCTGATATTCGTACTCGCACAGCCTCGTAACGATCGGACATGTCTGCCTCACCAACTTTCGCCGCTAGGCCCTAGAACAGGATGATTTTAGGCCCGGTCGGCCAAAAATCTGAATCCTGTTCTAAATTAAAGAGTTAGAGCGTGATGTCGTCCGAAAACCGCTCACACTTTTCGGCATGCTCTGGCGCATCATAACAAAAAAGCCCGGACGAGGCCGGGCTTTCGCAAATTCTGGCGGGCAGTCGTTACTGCTGGGCGGCCGGTGCCGGAGCAACCGGGCTGTCGGTTGCCGGCGGCGGTGCCTTGATAACCTTGGAAAGCTCGGCGTTGCTCTGCTTTTCCAGATCGCGCGAAATGCCCTGACCCCAGATATCGGCGGCCTTCCCCATCTCGCGCAAGGCGACCGGGCCGTCACGTAGCAGCTTCTTGCCGACGTCGGAATTGTAGAAATCGGCGATCGTCTTCAGCTCTTCGAGGGTGAAGGTCTTGGCATAGATGAGTGCCGCTTCCTTCTCGAGATCGCCGCGGCGCGGCGCCAGCGCCAGCGCCTGCGCATCGACCGTCGACGAGATGATGTCCTGGTAGTTCGGCGAATCCTGAATCAGGCCGGCCTTTAGGCGCTCGGCCAGACCCGGCAGGATGTTGTCGAAGGCGGCGGTGGCGCCGATCGAGGTGACAGCGGCGCGCGCGGCCTTCAGCTGCTCGTCGGAAACCTCCTGCGCCCGGACGGCGGAGCCGAAGGCAAGCCCGGAAAGAACGATGGTCGCAGCGGCAAAACGGCCAAGACCTGCAATGTTCATCATGAGTGTATGCTCCTGTTATCTGTTTGCCTGCAGCGTGCGTGCACCCGCAGGACCGGCAATGATCGCAAGTGCCGCCATATTGATAAAGAGCCCGTGTTCGACGACGCCGGGTATGGAATTCAGCTCGCTCGAAAGCGCCTCTGCATCAGGAATGCGGCCAAAAGATGCATCGATGATGTGATGGCCGCCATCCGTGGTAAACTCTCCGTCACCCGACTGGCGCAGGCTGAGTTCGCCGGAAAGGCCGAGCCGGGCCGCGACTTTCTCGATCGCCATCCGCGTCGAGACGAGACCGAACGGGTTGACTTCGATCGGCAGCGCGTAGGCGCCGAGCGTATCGACCAGCTTGCTTTCGTCGGCGATGACGATCATCCGCTCAGAAGCGGCGGCGACGATCTTTTCGCGCAGCAGCGCCCCGCCGCCACCCTTGATCAATCTGAGCGCCGGATCGACCTCGTCGGCGCCGTCGACCGTCAGATCGAGCGCCGGCAATTCGTCAAGCGATTTCAGCGGCACGCCGAGTTCGACACAGAGCCGCGCGGTTCGTTCGGAGGTCGGAACACCTTCGACCCTGAAGCCGCCAGCAACCTTTTCCGCCAGCAGCCGGACGAACTCTTCCGCCGTGCTGCCCGTCCCGATCCCGAGGCGCATCCCGTCTTCGACATGGGCGAGTGCGGCCTCGGCGGCCTTGATCTTCATTTCGCGGGCATCCATGCGCCGCCAGCTCCGATTTATTGCGTTGGATGTGCTGTTTACACGGCTCGCTTGGCAAACGAAAGTCAAAATCATCACGGAAAATGAAAAGCCGAAACAAATGCCTGAGGCCGCCCCGGCCATCACAGGACGTTGCTTTCCGCAGCGGGATCGCCTACCTCAGGCACAATCCCTCGTCCCCGGGCGCGACCCGTCGCTTCCCGGAGACCCATCGCTCAAAGAGGCAAGCCCTTGACCCCTGCCCCCGTTCGCCCGGCACTGATCGTCTTCGATCTCGATGGCACCCTTCTCGATACCCATGCGGACCTGGTCGAAAGCCTGAACCATACGATCGCAGCCCTCGGCCTCGAGCCGGTCAGCTATGACGACCTTACCCATCTCGTCGGCCAGGGCGCGCGGGTGATGATCGAACGCGCCTGCCGGCTGCGCGGCCATCCGCTCGAAAGCGACGCCGTCCCGCCGCTGGTCGAACGTTTCGTCTCCCATTATGCCGGCAATATGCCAGGCCACACCGAACCCTATCCCGGCCTGGTCGCTGCAATGGACCGGCTGAAAGCGGCAGGCTACCGCCTCGCCGTTTGCACCAACAAGATGGAAAGCCTTGCATTCGGCCTGCTCGACAAGCTCGACCTCACCGGCTATTTCGATGCTATCAGCGGCGGCGATACTTTCGAATACCGCAAACCCGACGCCCGCCATCTCACCGGCACCATCGACCGCGCCGGCGGCGACATCGCCCGCACCGTGATGATCGGCGACAGCATCAACGACATCGCGGTGGCGAAGAATGCCGCCGTCCCGTCGATCGCCGTTCCCTTCGGTTACTCGGATGTGCCGGTTTCAAGCCTCGATCCGGATGTGATCATCATGCATTACGATGAGTTGATGCCGGAGCTGGTGGAGCGGTTGTTGCGGGAGTATGCGGAGAAGGTCGCGGTCTGAGGCTGTCACTCGCCTATCCTCCGTCATTCCTTCCTCGAGCTTAAACCCAGGAGACCGACGGCGTCGGTATCCCGCCCAAAACGGGCGGCCCGAAGACCGCCCGTTCCAAAACCCGTAAAACCTGCGTCAGATCTGCGCGCCGCGCGCCTTTGTCGTCGCGTCGAAGGCCTTTTTGACATAGGCGTCGCGGCCGTAGACGTCGTCAAAATACTCCACGACGCCGTCCTTGTTCGGCCAGGCGGTGAAGTAGGACACGTAAACCGGGACCTTCTGCGGCACCTTCACCGCATGGTTCTGCCCGTTGGCGATCTGCTTGGCGACATCGTCGACAGTCGTGCCGAGCACGGCCGCTGCCATCGCGCGCGGATTGGAAAGACGCACGCAGCCGTGGCTGAGAGCCCGCATATCGCGCTTGAAGAAGCTCTTCGACGGCGTGTCGTGCATGTAGATCGCATGGCTGTTCGGGAACAGGATCTTGAGTTCGCCGAGGGCATTGTCGCTGCTTGGCGGCTGGCGGACCGAAACATTGTCGGTCGAGCCGTACCAATCGACGCTGGACGAGGCGACGGCATGGCCGTTCACCTCGACCTCATAGCCGAGCTGGTCGAGATAGTTCGGATCCGAGCGCAGCTTCGGCAGCATCTCATTGATAATGATCGACTGCGGCACGCCCCAGAACGGGTTGAACTCCACCGTCTCGATCTCGTCGTTGAAGAAATAGGTCTGATTGTTCTTGCCGCCGACGACGACACGCATCGACAGCTGTTCCTTGCCGTCATTGTGATAGTAGGCCATGTAGGCCGGCTGGTTGATCATGACATAGCGCGAACCGAGATCTTCCGGCAGCCAGCGCGCCTGTTCCATGGCGACGGCGAGCTTGTCGATTTTCGAGGCATTGGTGTCACCGCCTGTCATGGCGCGCACCGTCGCCTGACCGATGACGCCGTCTGCCTTCAGCCCGCGCTCCTTCTGGAAATCCTCCACCAGCGCGACGATATCCGGCGAATAGTCGCTGCTGCCTGCGTAGGCCGCAAAGGTCGCGGCGTGGTCGGTCCTCAGCGTCTCGGAACCGTGCTTCTGGACAGCCTTGACGATATTGGCGATCTCGGGCGAGCTGTCGCCGGGCTTCAGCAGACCGCTGAGCGAAACGACGATCTGCTCCTCTTTGCCGCCATCGGCGGCGTGAAGTTTGGCAAGCTCCGCCTTCAGCGCCTCGAACTGCGGACTATCGGGCGAGCGGCTGGCGATATAGGCGCCGGCATCGGGGCTCATGCGGGCAAGCTTCAGGACCGGCGCCAGATTGACCACCTTGCGCTGGAAATCGTGATAGCCGGAAATCTTGTTCGGATCGATGCGGCCGCGCACGGTGTCCTGCACGAAGGCAAGCACCTTGGCCGAGAGTTCGAGTTCGAACTGGGTCAGCGCCCGGTCGCGGACGACCGGATCGGGATTGGCCGGATCGATCGCCGGTGTCTGGATGGCGTAATTGGCGGGATCGAGGCCGACGGAGGCCGCATCGGCAAGTGCGCCCATCACCGATTTGGCGCGCTCGTTGATTCCATTGCCTTCGACCCAGACGAGCGGATTGCGGCTGTCACCGTAATAGGCCTCGAGTGCCTTGGCGACGTCGGCATTGGCGCGCACCTTGGCCTGCGCCAGCAGGCGGCGCTGCACGACCGGTTCGGCGCCGGCCTCACCGCTCGGCGAAACCTCGGCGACCGCGCCGGTGACGACGGGATCGGCAAACTTGCCGGTGTCGACGAACTGCAGCGTTTCGGCTTTATAGGTGTAATAACGCGGACCGCTGACCTTCGGCAGCGGCGCCTCCGGATCAAGCCCGCCGAGCGAGCCGCCGACGGCGCCACGCGGCACCGGTCGGCCCGGCGCCTGATCCATGAAGATGGTGCTCTGGCTCCGCTGCCTGTCGCCCCGCAGCATATCCATCAGCGTGTAGGCATGTGCGGGAGCGGTCATCACTGCCAGGCCGCAGGAGACTGCCAATGCGGATACCGCGCTTTTCAAAACGAACGTCATATATATTCCAGTCCCGATGTCATGCTGTTCTCAGCTCAAATCCCGCGAAACTCACGCAGCGTAGGGCCTCATTGATCAGAAACCGGCCTTCGCCGCCAGCGCCGTTGGACTCAATTCCATGTGACGGAAATCCTGCACGGCGCCGTGCAACAGTTCACACAAAATTATGAAATTATTAGTTAATTTTTTACTGAATTTTTGCCGCCAGGCCAGTGCGGCAAAAACCTGCCGACGCATAATATTTTCAAAGTGGCCGAAAAAGCACGGCCGCCAGCCGGCGCAAACCTGACTGGAATTTTCAATATTTCGCACGGTATCCGGTTTTCTTGCCCTGGTTTCCAACCTATAAAACCTCATCTTTCGAAAATGCCCGAAACAGCATGTGACAGGAAGGCAACCCCCAATGACCGCAACCCGCACCGAAACCGATACTTTTGGCCCCATCGACGTCGCCGCCGACCGATATTGGGGCGCCCAGGCTGAACGTTCGCTCAGCAATTTCAAGATCGGCTGGGAAAAGCAGCCGCTGTCGATCGTGCGCGCGCTCGGCATCGTCAAACAGGCCGCCGCCCGCGCCAACATGGCGCTCGGCCAGCTCGATCCCGCCCTCGGCAAAGCCATCGTCGACGCTGCCCAGGAGGTGATCGACGGCAAGCTCAACGACCATTTTCCGCTGGTCGTCTGGCAGACCGGATCCGGCACGCAGTCCAACATGAATGCCAACGAGGTGATCTCCAATCGTGCCATAGAAATGCTCGGTGGCGTCATGGGTTCCAAGAAGCCGGTGCACCCGAACGATCACGTCAATATGAGCCAGTCGTCCAACGACACCTATCCGACGGCCATGCACATCGCCTGCGCCGAACGGATCGCCCATCACCTGCTGCCGGCCCTCAAGCATCTGCATGCGGCCCTCGATATGAAGGTCACCGAGTTCAGCCACATCATCAAGATCGGCCGGACCCATACCCAGGATGCAACGCCGCTGACGCTCGGCCAGGAGTTTTCCGGTTATGCCGCCCAGGTCGGCTCCGCCATCAAGCGCATCGAAATGACCCTGCCCGGCCTCTGCGAACTCGCTCAGGGCGGCACCGCCGTCGGCACCGGCCTCAACGCGCCGGTGGGCTTTGCCGAGAAGGTGGCCGAAGAGATTGCCGCAATCACCGACATGCCCTTCGTCACCGCGCCGAACAAGTTCGAGGCGCTTGCCTCGCATGACAGCATGGTCTTTTCCCATGGCGCCATCAATGCCGCAGCAGCCGCCCTCTTCAAGATCGCCAACGACATTCGCCTCCTCGGCTCCGGCCCGCGCGCCGGTCTCGGCGAGCTGGCGCTGCCGGAAAACGAGCCCGGCTCGTCGATCATGCCCGGCAAGGTCAACCCGACCCAATGCGAGGCGCTGACCCAGGTCTGCATCCACATCTTCGGCAATCACGCCGCCCTGACTTTCGCCGATAGCCAGGGCCATTTCGAGCTCAACGTCTACAATCCGATGATGGCCTATAATTTCCTGCAGTCGGTACAGCTGCTTGCCGACGCCGCCGTCTCCTTCACCGACAACTGCGTCGTCGGCATCGAGGCGCGCGAGGATAACATCAAGGCCGGCCTCGAACGCTCGCTGATGCTGGTGACGGCCCTTGCCCCGAAGATTGGCTACGACGCGGCTGCCAAGATCGCCAAGACTGCCCACAAGAACGGCACGACGCTGAAGGAAGAGGCCCTCGCCAGCGGCCTCGTCTCCGCCGAGGATTACGACGCCATCGTCCGCCCGGAAACCATGATCGGCCCGAAATAAGCCGGCGTTTCCCAGCCCGCCCGCGAACAGTGTCGGGTTGACCTCAGGTTCGACCCGCCCTTCCATCCTGCAATGGAGGAAACGACCCTGGACCCGCGTGAATATCCCCGGACACTCTACGCATGCTGCGCAGAGAACGCCCGGCTTTGATGTCTGAATGCTGAAATAAGCTCCGACGCGGCCGCGACTTATTCAGCAGGCATGTATGAAGCGGCCCTTCTGCCTCTCTCCAACCGTTTGAGAAACTGCGCAATCTTCTTTTCGACGCAGAAGTAAAAGACGAGTCCAACAGAAACGCAGAATATCGTCGTGACCACGAGCAATGGAATTCGAAGGGCAAGCGGCGCAGTCCAGCGTTCGACCCCGGCAATATAGATGGCGAGCTTTGCGACACCGATCGCAATCATATGAGTCAGGTAGAGCGAGTAGGACGAATCCCCCAATATCTTCAGCCATGTCAATTTCGGAAAAAGGCTTGCACGTTCGGCGACCAGGGCACCCAGGACGATAAGGACCGACGGAACGCCCCATACGAGAATCCGGACGAAACCGTGTGGCTTGTCAAGGAAGGAGGAAGCGACGATGGACACGAGTCCCAGTACCATCAATGCCACCGACAGCCTGGTCGACGCGACGTCGGCTCTCGACATAACGAATGCGATGACAACACCGGCCAGAAACTCCAGCAACAGCGGCGATGCGTAAACGATAGAATATGGGGTCACTGGCGCGAACAGGCCGACTGCCACGCAAAGCACAAGAAAACCCGTTATCGCCAGAAGACGCTGCGTTCTTCCTTTCAAGAACAGGACAAGGCAAAACGCGGTGTAAAAGAACATCTCATAATTCAGCGTCCAACCTGGAATGAGAACCGGCTGAACGACACCGGTGCCGTCTGCATAGGGGACAAACAGCAGTGACCGGATGATATCAGCTGCGTTAAAGGCGGCATTGTCGTAATTTTTCGGTGAGACGGTGGCTGCAATCACAAATAGCAGAGTGCAGATCCAATAGATGGGCAGTACCCGCTGAATGCGGTTTCGGATGAACTGCAACGGCGCGGTCGGTCTCGCGTCCGAAATAGTCCACATGATAAAGCCGCTGATTATGAAAAACAGGTCTACACCAGCTGCCAGCGGAACAAAATTCCAACCAAAAATGAACGCAACATGAAAGATAGTGACCGCGATCGCCGCAACAGCACGGAGGTATTGTATAGAATAGACCATGAGCTCCTCGCTTTGTGCGTCGCAACATGACACGAGAGGGTTGTAGATTCAATCAAAGTTTCGAAAACTTAAATAGCGCGCTATCAACCAGATGCGCTTTGTCGCCCCATGGATGGCCATGCACGGCCATCGCCGTTGCGAGGCACCGAGGCTCTGCCACGATGCCGAGACTTCGGCCTCGCTCATGCAAAAATGAGACAGAACGGACCATAGAACGAGGCGGTAAGAGCGACTGACCGGCCCTCATACCAGCAGCGAAATATTGTCCATTACGACCGAATTGCCCATGAAATCGAAACGGATTTCTTCAATGTCTTCGAGATTGACCTCAAGACTGGGACCGGTGACCTCAAGCTCCTGCTGATAGACGATCAAGCCATCGTTCAGGGCAGTGAGCGTCAGCTGGAAGGGCGATGCCGACAGTTCGGCGATCGAGACGCTTTGAAAGGTGAACTCGCCGCCATCGAGCATTTTCAGGCTAACGGGCGCAGAACCCGGGGATAGTACGGTATCGCTGAACCCGTCCTCGGTAATGGCGCCGACACCAGGAATGGTATCATAGACGATGCCGTTCAGAAGCGTCACGTCGTGGCTGCCATTCACGGAGAGCGCAAAGCCCCGGTAATTGGGAAGGGAGAAATTATCTGCCCTCGATAAGACGCCCATATCATCGAAATCCAGGACCTCATGGTACTTGTCCTCTTCGTTGACGCCGTCGATCGCCTGGGTCAAAACGCCGACATCCGTCCCCCCGGCGCCATCCGAGATCTTGTAGCGGAGCTCTTCGATCAGCTGTTCGTGCGCCCGCAGGTTCTTCACCACGTCGAGCGTGTAATCCAGCTCGTAGGTAAAATGACCATCGGGCCGCACGGTGAAAGTCCCGTACGTCCCCTGTATGATCGTCTCCTGCGTCGGTCCCTGTTTCGCATCGACGCGGACACCGTCGAAAAAGCGAAGATAGAGAGGCGCGCCCTCAGGATCGCTGTCGTTATCGAGCAGGTTTCCTCTGATCGGATCATGTTCGAAAGAAATGAAGAGGTCGTCGTTAGCAGTTGGCTTTGCGTTCGTCATCGGAAGCTCCTGCAAGTTAACGCGACCGGGAATATGGACTGGCTCCGAACCGAAGGCAACTTAAGTCGTCTTGTGTCGAGGCGTTCGCCGCCTCGCCTCGTCCACTGCACATGGCGCACCCGCCGAACTCTCGCGCCATCCTGATTGCTTTTGCCCAACAGGAGATTTAGACCGGTTCCAATTTCGCGACGCGCCCACCAGAAAGGTCACTTCGATGGCTGACGATCTCTTTCCGCTCGGCAAGGATGCCACCCCCTATCGCAAGATCAGCAGCGATCATGTGTCGGTCGATAGCTTCAAGGGTCAGGAAATCCTGACCGTCGAGCCGGAAGGCATCCGCCTGCTCGCGGAAACCGCCTTTGCCGACATCAACCATCTGCTCCGGCCCGGCCATCTGAAACAGCTCGCCTCGATTCTCGACGACCCCGAAGCGACCGACAATGACCGCTTCGTCGCCTACGACCTGTTGAAGAATGCCAATATCGCCGCCGGCGGCGTGTTGCCGATGTGCCAGGATACCGGCACGGCGATCATTATGGGCAAGAAGGGCCGCAGGGTCTGGACTGAGGGCGGCGATACGGCGGCACTCGCCCGCGGCGTCATGGATGCCTATGAGAAGAAGAACCTGCGTTATTCGCAGCTCGCGCCGGTGAAGATGTTCGAGGAGAAGAACACCAGGAACAACCTGCCGGCGCAGATCGACATTTACGAGGAAGGCACCGACGCCTACGAATTCCTCTTTGTCGCCAAGGGCGGCGGCTCGGCCAACAAGACCTTCCTCTATCAGGGCACGCCCTCGCTCCTGACGCATGACAGAATGATCGACTTCCTCAAGGAGAAGATCCTAACGTTAGGGACGGCGGCCTGTCCGCCCTATCATCTGGCGATCGTGATCGGCGGCACCTCGGCCGAGATGAACCTGAAAACGGTCAAGCTCGCCTCGACCCGCTATCTCGACGAGCTGCCGACTGAAGGGTCGGAAAGCGGCCACGCCTTCCGCGACCTCGAGATGGAAAAGGAAATCCACAAGCTGACACAGCAGATGGGCGTCGGCGCCCAGTTCGGCGGCAAGTATTTCTGTCATGACGTGCGTGTCATCCGCCTGCCCCGCCACGGCGCCTCGCTGCCGATCGGTCTCGGCGTCTCCTGTTCCGCCGACCGCCAGGCCAAGGGCAAGATCACCCGCGACGGCATCTTCATCGAACAGCTGGAAACCGATCCGTCGAAATATATGCCCGAGATCGACGAGGCGAAACTGTCGGAATCGACCGTCCGTATCGACCTCAACCGGCCGATGGCCGAAGTGCTTGCCGAGCTGTCGCTGCATCCGGTCAAGACGCGCCTGTCCTTGACCGGGACGATCATCGTCGCCCGCGACCTCGCCCACGCCAAAATCCGCGAACGGCTGGAGAAGGGCGAAGGCATGCCCGATTACCTGAAAAACCACCCGGTCTACTACGCCGGCCCCGCCAAGACGCCGGCCGGTTACGCCTCCGGCTCCTTCGGCCCGACGACGGCCGGCCGCATGGACAGTTACGTCGACCAGTTCCAGTCCTTCGGCGGCTCGATGGTGATGCTCGCCAAGGGCAACCGCTCGCGCGCCGTGCGCGAGGCCTGCAAGAAACATGGCGGTTTCTACCTCGGCTCGATCGGCGGCCCCGCTGCCCGCCTCGCGCAGGACTGCATCCGCAAGGTCGAAGTATTCGAATATCCCGAACTCGGCATGGAAGCGGTCTGGAAGATCGAGGTCGAAGACTTCCCCGCCTTCATCGTCATCGACGACAAGGGCAATGATTTCTTCCAGGAATTGAACCTGGGATGATTGCGGCAGGCTCGATGGTCGCGGGCGGACTTGCTACCGCATTGTTCCGCCCGCAATCACCACATCGCCGTCATCCACTCTTGCCAGGATTTCCGTGCGGAAAGCTCCGGCAAGGAAGCTGGTATGCTCCAGCAGCAAGGCGACGGCGGCGACGGCCATGATGGCGAACGAGGCGCGACGAGACCTTCTCATAATCTTACGCCTGAATATGCAGACTGCGACCCGGTCGGCCGTCAGGAAGTATCATTGCAAAATACCCGTTCTGAAATAGCCGGCGCCCAAAACCAACTGTCGACAAGATGAATACGATCCCCGGCACAAGAAGAACTGTAAGTTTTTCAGACGCCATTCCCGCACAACGGGTATGCATTGTCTCGCCAAAATACGTTTTTTGATGAAAAATCATAGGCCTGCCGTATTGCTCCACCGGGAACTTGTCATATGTAATCTTTGGTATATGTCGCTTTAATCTTTTCCCAAGAAATTTAAGCTAACAACTAAAATATTGCCTTTGAATATATGAGGAGTATCGCCGGATGAATACGGCTGTCGCGCCCAAGGTGCAGGTTCCCGATGTTGCGGGTCAGATCACCTATGCCATGCGCTCGATGGGCGTTGCCCCGATACCCCGCAACTACGAACTCTTCTACGAGGCCTATATCGGCTCCAATCCTGCCCTTACCCGAGAACTTGCGGCCCTCGGCGCCCATGCGACACAGGCCGAACTCGACGCGCTCGGCACGCAATATTTCAACACGAGCCCGGCCCGGGTCTTCGACGACGCCCATAGCCGCATATCGGGCGAACTCGACGGGTTGCTGCGAATCCTGAGGCAGGAGCAGAGCTCGCTCGAAAGCTATACCAGACTGCTCGGCGAGACCCACAAGCGCATCACCTCGAAGAGCAATGCCAGCGTCGAACTGATCGAAAACGCGATCGAACTTTTAAGCCAGGCGACTGGGGATACCATGGCGCATGGCGAACGCACCGTCGAGGACGTCGTCCAGCGCTCTCAGGAGATGGATCAGGTCCGCAAGGAACTCGACGAATATAAGCGCATCGCCAACACCGACTCGCTGACACGCCTTTCCAACCGCCGCGCCTTCGACGACCGCCTTGCTGCCGTTTTCAACAATCCAGGCATGCGGCCGGTGACGGCCCTGCTGCTCGCCGACATCGACAATTTCAAGAAAATCAACGACACCTACGGCCATCCCGTCGGCGACAAGATCCTCGCCACCGTCGCCTCGGTAATCCGCAGCAATGTCCGGCGCGACGTCTTCGTCGCCCGTGCCGGCGGTGAGGAATTCGCGCTGATCATCGAGGGCAACACAGCCGAGGAAGTGACGGCGATCGCCGAGCGCATCCGCCGCACGCTGGAGACCACCCCCTTCAAAAACTCCCGCACCCGGGTGAACTACGGCCCGATTACCGCCTCGATCGGCATCTGCATGGCCTCGAATGCCGAGGATGCCGGCGAGCTTTACAGCAAGACCGACATCGCCCTTTACGGCGCCAAGAATGCCGGGCGCAACTGCATCGTCCTCTATCAGGACGGGATGCAGAAGGACTTCAGCAAGAGCTGGCTGATCTACAAAGCCTGACGGCTTTCACCACATCGTCTTCGCCGCGCGACCGGGCCATTCCCGGTCGTAGGTTTCCTGGTCGAAATCGCCGACGGCCGCCTTCAGCATCTGTCCCGGCGTCGGCAGGCCGGCGGGATCGGTGAACTGTTCGACGTTCCACAGTTCGGCCCGCATCACGGCGCGCGCGCACTGGAAATAGACCTCGTCGATCGAGATGACGACGACCGTCCGCGGATGTTTGCCGTCCATCTCAAAGCCCCGGAGCAGCGTCTCGTCGTTGGAGACGACGCCGCGGCCATTGATGCGCATCGTCGTGTTCGAGCCGGGGATCAGGAACATCAGCGCAAGCCTGGGATCACGCACGATGTTGGAAAGCGAATCGACGCGGTTGTTGCCGCGCCAGTCCGGCAGATGCAGCGTCTCGTCGCCGACGACACGCACCACGCCGCCGAGATCGCCGCGCGGCGAACAGTCGAGCCCCTCCGGCCCGACGGTCGCAAGCGCGGCAAAAGGCGAGATCTCGATCATCTGACGGTAAAGCGGCGTCAGTCGCTTGGTCACCTTGTCGACCGAGGCCTGCGATAGGCCTGCGCCATAGATCGTATTGAGTTCTTCGATGCTGCTGATGATTTTCATGGGGCGTCCCGCCGCGGCTTGATCTTCGCGCCGGACGCTACAATGCCGCGCGCCGCGCCGGAAGCTCAAAAATCGGAATGATCTCCGCATCTTTTTTGATGCATTCGAGCTCCTCATGCGCCTCCTCTTCGAGGAAGGCCGCGACTGCTCCAAGGACCGGAGCCGCGCCGACGATGCGCCGATGCCCGAAGCCGTTCGCCCAGAACAGCCGTACACGCTTGCCCGCCGCACCATAACGCCTGGCATGCGCCGACGAGACTTCCTTGTCGTCCTCCGCGTGAACCACGAGCACCGAACTCGAGATCGTACCTGCCGTATTGCCGGCGTCGAAATCCTCGAGTTCTCCGACCGGTGACGCGATGAACCTCATTCTCCAGCACCGCCTGCGCAGCGGCGCCAAGGCCGATCAGCCGGCCGAAATCGGTGAACAGCCAGGCCATCTCGCTGGGCGCGCCGATCAGCACTAGCCGCTCGCCAGTGACCGGTGCCGCGTCTGGCAGGAGGGCCGCGGCCGAGACCATCAGCGCTGCACCGCCGAAGGAATGGCCGATTGCCGCATCGAATGCCCCGAATCGCTCCTCTGCCGCCGCGATCGCCTCGACAGCAAGCCCCATATGCAGGAAGCGTCCGCGCGCACGACCGTGACCGGGAAAGTCGAGCGCCACGACCTCGGCACCCGTTGCCGCCAACGTCGAAACGAGATCGGCCATATAGACCGCACTGGAACCCCAGCCATGGGTGACGAGATAGCGCTTGCGCTTGCCCAGCGCCCCGCCGTTCAGCCGGTAGGCATGGGCTTTCGCGCCGCTGGAAAGCTTGAGGACGAAACGCTCGGCGCCCGCAAGCCGTGCCGCACCAGCCGCATGCGCCGCCTTCGCCTTGCCGCCCTTCGGACGCTGCGATGGCGTGCGGCAAAACAGCAGAAACGCCGCCCTGCCCGCCAGCTGGGGAGAAACCGCTTGCAGAGCCAAAAATCCCAGGCGGATGACCTTGAGCGCGAAATTTGCCATAGTGGGAATCCAAATACGTTCAACACTGAACAATAAAGTACAACGATGAACAAAAATCAATCCCTTCCCTGGGATCATCCGCGTTTTCGCAGCTGGATCGCGGTGGCGCGCGCCTGCCAGCTGATGCAGCAGTCGCTGACCCGCTCGCTGGCCGATCTCGACATCAAGCCGCCGCACCTCGACATTCTGGTCAATCTCTACCGCTTCGAAGGCATCTCGCAGCAGGAGCTGGCGCGCAAGCTCTTGGTCGGCCGCTCCAATATGAGCATGCTGCTGCCGCAGATGGAAAAACGTGGGCTGATCGAGCGGCGCGGCGACTCGCGCGACAAGCGCGTGCTGCGCCTCCACCTCACTGAAGAAGGCCGCAAGCTGACCGAGGCGGCGATGGCGATCCAGACCGATCTCATCGAACGCACGCTCTCCGACGAGCCGATCGAGCAATGCATGGCGACCGCCGATTCAATGGAGCGCATCATCGCCACGCTGCTCAAGGATCTACGTGACGACGACGATTGATCTCAATGCAGCGTCGGCGCCGCCGCCGTGCCGGTCAGCGAACGGTATTCCCAGGCCGCGACGATGATCAGCACCAGCGTCGCCAGAATGCCCAGCAGATAGATCTCGATGAAGTGTGCTGCGAAGGTAAGCAGGATCAGGAAGACGAGGCCGGCGAGATGCGACAGCGGCAGCTGCCTGATGGTCGCGCCCTTGAACCAGAGATTGCCGATCAGGAACAGACCGGAGCCGCCAAGCACCGCCGCGGCGATGCCGAGATCGCCCACCTCGTGCGGATGCGAGAACATGAATTCGACCGCCACCGCATGCACGATGATGCCGGCAAGGATCGGGATGTGCCCATAGGTGAAGGCCAGCCGCGCCAAAGCTCCCGGCGTCTCCTCATGTTCGATGCGGTGGGCGGCACGACCGTGGCCGAAGCGGAAATAAAGCCACCACATGGCAACCGTGCCGACGAAGCCGGTGACGAAAACGATGCCCGTCAGCCCCGACACCGGCAGCTCCGAAAAAGTGCGGCCGGACACGAGGATCGCCTCGCCGAGGCAGATGATGACGAAGAGCGCGCACCGCTCGGCCATATGGGCGCCGGAAACATCCCAGTCGCTGGCCTGTGAGCGGCCGAGGCCGGGTACGGCAAAACCCGCCGCCGGACCGGCATATTCGATCGCCAGCGCGATCATCCAGGCGATTAGCCGGGCTTCATGCTCGAGCAGCCCGCCGGCGATCCAGAAGACGCCGGCCACCGCAAGCCAACTGGTGATGCGGACAAAATTCAGCGTGTTGGCGCGGTCGACGCGCGTCATCGCATAGGTCGTAAACAGCGAGCGGCCGACCTGCATCGCCACATAAGCGCCAGCAAAGAGCAGCCCCTTGTCGCCGAAAGCTTCGGGAATGGAGGCTGACAGCACAAGCCCCAGCATCATCAGCGTCACCAGCATGCCGCGCACCGGCATCTTGTCGGGATCTAGCCAGTTCGTCACCCAGGCAGTGAAGATCCACACCCACCAGACCGCAAAGGTCATCAGCGCCGCTTCGGCCGCACCGAGCGGCGTGTAATGGGCGGCAAGCGCATGCGAAAGCTGCGAGATCGAAAAGACGAAGACCAGATCGAAGAAGAGCTCGAGGAAGGTCACCTTGCTGCCCGCGGCGCTGCCTTTGGCGCGCAGCCAGTTCTTGCTATTTGCCTTCGCCATAAGTCCCCCGACGGCCGGTTATTTTTCAGTTCAGCGCGGCTTTTCCGCCGTGTCGCGGTTCATACCCTTTTCCCTGAGCTCTTCCTCATAGGCCGAAAACAGCTCCGCCCCCCGTTCGCCGAGCTCACGCAGATAGGTCCAGGTGTAGATGCCGGTATCGTGCATATCGTCGAATCCGATCCTGACGGCGTAATTGCCGGTCGGCGTCATCGAGATGATTGCCACGTTGCGCTTGCCCGGCACCGTCACCTTCTGCCCCGGCCCGTGGCCCTGCACCTCGGCCGACGGCGACAGCACGCGCAGGAGTTCGGCCGACAGGTCGAAGCTCCGGCCGTCGTCGAAGGTTATCGCCAGCCTCTGCCGGTCTTTCGAAACACGAAGTTCGCTCGGCCAGGTATCGCTCATGTCTATCACCCTCTTTCCCCTGGAGAAGTAGGCGTTCACCTTTTTGGAGGCAAGCGCAAATTAGCGTGTGCGAAATCCGTTTCCCTTGACGGCGCAATCACATATGCACAAATAGAAAGATATCGCTTGAAAACGGGCGTTCGGTCTGGCGCGTTTCAGATCCGCTCGCGGAGGAATTGGTGAATACGAGAATAGGAACGATAGGCAACGCATCGCCGCTGGCGGCAGATGCACATCCGATGATCGACCCTTTCGGCCGGGCGGTCACCTATCTCCGCGTCTCCGTCACCGACCGCTGCGATTTCCGCTGCACCTATTGCATGGCCGAGAACATGACCTTCCTGCCGAAGAAGGACCTGTTGACGCTGGAAGAGCTCGACCGGCTCTGTTCCGCCTTCATCGCCAAAGGCGTGCGGAAGATCAGGCTGACCGGCGGCGAGCCGCTGGTGCGCAAGAACATCATGTATCTGGTGCGCCGGCTCGGCGAGAAGATCGGCTCCGGCCTCGACGAGCTGACCCTGACCACCAACGGCTCACAGCTGTCGCGCCATGCCGAGGAGCTTTATGAGTGCGGCGTGCGCCGCATCAACGTCTCGCTCGATACACTCGATCCCGACAAGTTCCGCAAGATCACCCGCTGGGGCGATTTCGCCAAGGTCATGGAAGGTATCGATGCTGCTCAAAAGGCCGGGCTGAAGATCAAGCTCAACGCCGTGGCGCTGAAGGATTTCAACGATACCGAAATGCCCGATCTCCTGCGCTTCGCCCATGGCCGCGGTATGGATCTGACGGTCATTGAAACCATGCCGATGGGCGAGATCGACGAGGACCGCACCGACCAGTACCTGCCGCTCTCCGAGCTGCGCGCGGATCTGGAGAAACAGTTCACGCTGACCGATATCGACTACCAGACCGGCGGCCCGGCGCGTTACGTCAGGGTCACAGAGACCGACGGCCGCCTCGGCTTCATCACGCCGATGACCCATAATTTCTGCGAGAGCTGCAACCGTGTGCGCCTGACCTGCACCGGCACGCTCTATATGTGCCTGGGCCAGAACGACGCCGCCGATCTGCGCGCCGCATTGCGCGCCACCGAAGACGACGCCCTCCTCCACGCCGCCATCGACGAAGCCATCACCCGCAAACCCAAGGGCCACGACTTCATCATAGATCGCACGCATAACCGCCCGGCGGTCGCCAGGCACATGAGTGTCACGGGCGGGTGATAAGCTGGCGGGAATGCCCACACCGCCCACCCTCATTCCTGTGCTCGTCACAGGAATCCAGCCACCGCGCGTCCGCGCGGTGAATGAGGCAATACGACGGTTGAAGAAGTCTCTCGCGCCCAAGGACTTGGGCGCACTGGATTCCTGTGACAAGCACAGGAATGAAGGAGAGTAGGTTGATGCCTGCGCCAGATTTTCTGCCGTAGAGCGTGGCGTCAGCAGTGGCCGCCCTCGTCCTTCGAGGCCCCTCCGGGGCACCACAGGATGAGGTCGGAGAGAGGACATCGCCTGGCGCACCGGACGTCAGCACAAACCCCTCACCCAGGCTTACGCGCACAAATCGCAAACCGCTCCTGCACCATGCGCTCGAGCCCCCTGAGAAACGGCATCTTGCGCGCCTGCGCCCAGTGAATATCCCCGAGCTTGCGATCGACGACGATGTCCACGAAGCCGGCCTTGCGCAGAAGATCGACGACCGCTTCCGCCGGCATCTCATGCGAAAAATGCACGCGAGAGCGGATCTTCTGGTGCCGCGCCATCATCTCAGGCGACATATGGCTCGCCGCAGGCTTGCCTGATATCTTCGTCCAGAGCTTCTGCAGGCCCTTGACCCAGGTTTCCCGACCCATATTGCCGTCGAGGATCAGCACCTTGCCGCCCGGCTTCAACACCGCGAACCATTCCTTGAAGGCCGAAGCCGGATCGACCAGCGTCCAGACGAGATGCCTGTTGGTGATGACATCGTAGCTGTCGCGCGGCTCCATGGTGTTTTCGGCGTCGCCGGACACGAAACGAATATCCGTGCCGCGCTTCTTCGCCTTGGCGCGCGCCTGCGCCAGCATCGCATCCGACCAGTCGAGGCCGGTGACCTTGAAACCGACATCGTTCATCAGATGCGAGATCACGGCGGTGCCGCAGGCAAGATCGAGAGCCGCGCGACCCTGCCCCTCGCCGAGATGCTTTCGGATCAGCCGCTGCCAGCCCTTCCGCTCGCCTTCCGAAAAGATTTCATGGCCGACGCTCTGGTCGAAGGTCGCCGCCCTCTCCGACCAGAAATCACGGATTTCATCGCGGATCGAGTAATTTGTATTCATCGAATTCATCTCAAGTGCCCCGGCATCGGATCAGTTTGGAAACGCTCTAAAACATATAACTTGATTCATAAAGTCATATTTCCTATGCCTGCGGACATTATTCAGACGTCAGGGGAATTTCCAGATGAATTTCGTGAAAATGCTCGCAGTTTCCGCCGCTGCGATTGCCGGTTTGATGCCGCTTTCGGCCTGGGCGCAGTCCTTCACCATCAAGGATGTGGCCGGCCGTGAAGTCAGCTTCGAAAAGCCGGTCGAGCGTGTGATCCTTGGGGAAGGCCGCATGCTCTACGCCGTCGCGCCGATCGAGAAGGAAGATCCCTTCGCCAAGATCGTCGGCTGGCGTAACGACCTCTGGACCACAGACAAGGATGGCTTCAATGCCTATGTCGAGAAGTTTCCCAAAGGCAAGGACCTGCCCTTTCTCGGCAACCTGACCGACGGCACGCTGCAGACCGAGACGGTCGTCAAGCTTGATCCCGACGTGCTGCTGCTGCCGATCGGCAACAAGACCGCCGCCGACGAGGTCAAGCTCGAAGAGATGCTGAACGGCATCGGCGTCAAGATCGTCTATATCGATTTCCGCGAGCACATTCTCGCCAACACCGAGCCGAGCCTGAAGATCCTCGGCAAGCTCTTCGGCCACGAGGACCGCGCCGATGCCGTCGCCGCCTATTGGAAAGAGCAGATGGCGCGCGTCACCGACAAGCTCAAGGCCGCCAACCCGCCGAAGCCGAAGGTCTTCATGTACCGCGCAGCGGGCCTGGTGGAGTGCTGCGGCACCTTCGGGCCTGATAATTTCGGCCTGATGGTCGATTCGGCCGGCGGCCACAATCTCGGCTCCGATTTCCTGCCGGGCTATACCGGCTCCATCAACGCCGAACAGGTCGTCGCCTCCAATCCTGAGGTCATCGTCGTCACCGGCTCCAACTGGAGCCAGACCAAGAATGCCAAGGACTATGTGAATGTCGGCCCGAGCGCTGCTTCTACCCTCGGCGACAGCCGCAAGGTGCTGAACACGCTGATGGAAAACCCGGCCTTCACCGGCTCCAAGGCGGTCGCTGGCGGCAATGTCCATGCGATCTGGCACCAGTTCTATACCAGCCCCTACCAGTTCGTCGCTGTCCAGCAGCTCGCCAAGTGGTTCCACCCCAACCTCTTTGCCGATCTCGATCCTGACGCCACCTTCAAGGAATTCCACGAGAAATTCCTGCCGGTCGCCTATCAGCCGGGTTACTGGGTCGACGTCAAGGCGAGCCAGTAGTCCGAAATGGCCGAGATCGCCGCCACATCGATTGAAGCCGAAGCCGGGAGGGAGCGTTACCGCGCCCTCGCCCGGCGCAAGCTTCTGATCCTTGCCACCATGACGGCGGCGCTCTGCCTGTCCTTCGCCGTCGACCTCGCCTGGGGCCCGGCCCGCTACAGCCTCGCTGAGATCGTCGCCGCCCTCCTCGACCCTTCCTCCGTTTCCGATCAGGTGCGGGCCGTCGTCTGGAACATCCGCATGCCGGTCGCCCTGATGGCCATCATCGTCGGCGCGTCACTCTCCGTTGCCGGCGCGCAGATGCAGACGATCCTCGCCAATCCGCTCGCCAGCCCCTTCACGCTCGGCATTTCGGCCGCCGCAAGTTTCGGCGCCGCGCTCGCGATCGTCACCAGCGTGCCGCTTCTGCCTGTCGCAGCCGGCCTGCTCGTGCCGGTCAATGCCTTCATCATGGCGCTGATCGCCACGCTCTTCATCCATTTCGTTTCGCAGGCCCGCGGCGTCTCGGTGCAGACGGTGGTCCTGCTCGGCATCGCGCTGGTCTTCACCTTCAATGCGTTGCTCGCCTTCCTGCAATATCTCGCTTCCGAACAGGCGCTGTCGGCAGTCGTCTTCTGGACGATGGGCAGCCTCACCAAGGCCACATGGCCGAAGATCTGGGTAACGCTTGCCGTCCTGCTGATCGCCCTCCCGCTCTTTGCCCGCAATGCCTGGGCGCTGACGGCCATGCGTCTCGGCGAGGACAAGGCCGCAAGCTTCGGCGTCAATGTCCGCCGCATCCGGCTGGAAACCATGCTTGTCGTCTCGCTGCTTGCCGCAGTCCCCGTGAGCTTCGTCGGCACCATCGGTTTCGTCGGCCTGGTCGGGCCGCATATCGCCCGGATGATCCTCGGCGAGGATCAGCGCTTCTTCCTGCCGGGCTCGATCCTGTCAGGCGCGCTGCTTCTGTCGCTGACCTCGATCGTCTCGAAGTCGATCATTCCCGGCGTCGTCTTCCCGATCGGCATCATCACCGCGCTGGTCGGCGTGCCCTTCTTCTTCTCGCTCATCCTCTCGAACAGGAGCCGGTCATGGTAGCCCTTCAGTTACAGTCGGTCGGCGCCTATCACGGCCGCAAGCTTTTCGTCGAGAACGTGACGACGCCGGTGATGAAATCGGGCGAGATCGTCGCAGTCATCGGCCCGAACGCTGCCGGCAAGTCGACGCTTTTCAAGCGCATCACCGGCCTGCTCAAGGGCCCGGGTAATGTCGTCGTCGAAGGCTCGAAGGCAAAAAACGCCATCAGCTACATGCCGCAGGATACCTCGGCCAATGCGGTGCTGACGGTCTACGAATCTATCCTGCTCGCCCGCAAACAAGGCCAGTCCTGGGCGGTCGGCGACGGCGACCTGCGCTTCATCGACGAGATCATGGCAGTACTCGATATCACCGCGCTGGCCTTCCGCGATCTCGGGGCGCTGTCCGGCGGCCAGCGCCAGCTCGTCTCGATCGCCCAGGCGCTCGTCCGCGAACCCGAAATCATGCTGATGGACGAGCCGACCAGCGCGCTCGATCTTCACCGCCAGGTCGAAGTACTCGATTTCATGCGGCGCCGGGCCCGCGCCAAAGGCATGCTCGTGCTCATCGCCATCCACGACCTCAACCAGGCGCTCCGCTTCGCCGACAAAGTCCTCGTCATCGCCAATGGCCGTATGCACGCCTGCGGCGCCCCAAGGGACGTCGTCACTGCCGAAATGCTGCGGGAAATTTACAGGGTCGAAGCCCGAGTGGAGAGGTGCTCGATGGACCACGATCATGTCATCGTGGATGGGACCGCGCATTGACGCGAGAGAGCCTATCCTGAGGCGCCAATACCCAAGAGAGCCTCATCCTGAGGCGCGTAGCCCATAGGCGAAGCCTCGAAGGACGAGGCGGGCGCTCCACCTGCCCTCTTCAGTCGATCAATCGCTGCGCCGTAAACTTGTCCGTAACGAGCATGTCGATGACCCCAACGCGGAGCGCGCCTGCGATCGCGTCGGTCTTTTTGGCTCCGCCGGCAAGGGCGATGACCCGGTCCACCCGTTCGAGGTCCTCGAGTGGAAGCCCTATGACCCGGTCGTCCAGGGGAGTTTTGACCGGCTTGCCGTTTTTATCGAAGAAGCGCAGCGAGATATCGCCGACGGCGCCCGCTTCCGCGAGATCGGACAGTTCCCGAGACGAAAAGATATTGCCGGACCGAGCGAGAAGTTCGGAGGGTTCGACGGCTCCGATGCCGACAATCGCCAGCGTTATGCTGCCGAACAGGTCCATCGTCTCGCGGACGAACGGGTCGGCCTGCATCAGAAGTTTTGCCTCTCTTGATGTCGTAACACCCTGCACGGGCAGCAGTTTCGGCTCGGCGCCGGTCAGCCGCGCAAGCCGCGTGGTCAGCTGCGTCGCATGCGTCTGCACGGACGGATCGCCCATGCCTCCCAGGGTCTGGACGACGTACTTCGCCTGAGCGCTCTTCTGCGGATGAATGTTCTCGACCATCTTGAAGATGGTCTGGCTCCAACTGGAAACGCCGATAATCTCCCCCGGCGCAAGCGTCACCTCCAGGAGATGTGCGGCCGCCTCGCCGATACGGGCCATGATGGCTCCGTCCCGATCTTCCGTGCATTCGACGACGATCGCCTCCGGCAGATCGTATTTTTCGCGAAGCGCGCTCTCGAGCTCGCTGTAGGTGCCGACGGGAGGGATCACGCTCGTTCGGACGATATCTTCAGCTTCGGCACGCTTGAGCATGCGCGATACCGTCGCCTGCGACAGGCGAAGGTGTTGTGCGATCTCCGCCTGCCGCCGTCCCTCGATATGATACATCTGGGCGACTCTTGAAATGAGGCGGAGTTCGTTGAGGCGAGTCATCGCTGATCCCAGAGTGAATTTTTATTCACCTTTAGCCTGTGTTTCGCGGGACGTCGAGCGGGCAAGCGCATCATTCCAGATCTCGAGAAGAACCGCTCGATCCACGGGTTGCGGCTCAATGGTTTGGGTGTTCCGCGGCAGCTCCGAGACAATATGGAGATCGCTCCACAAGCCGAGTGACAGCCCCGCCAGATAGGCAGCGCCCAGAGCCGATGCCTCGGGGGCTTCGCATTGGATCACGGGATGGTCGATGAGGTTCGAGACGCATTGCATCAGGAAACGGTTCTGGCTCGGCCCCCCATCCACATAAAGCGCGCCGAGCGCGTCGCCGCTCTGTGCCCGCATGGCGGCGATCACGTCATGCACCTGGAAGGCGATGGAATCGGTGACCGACCGCGCCATCTGCGCGCGTGTCGTATTGAAGTTGATCTGGGAGAACAAAGCACGGGCGTCGGAATTCCAGTAAGGCGCACCGAGCCCGACGAAGGCCGGCACGAAGCCAGGCGCGCCCGGCTCGGCGCTCGCCGCAAGTTCGACAAGGGCGGCGACGTCAGCCAGGCCGAGAATGTCCGCCATCCAGGGAAGACTGGCGGCGCAAACGAGGATATTGCCCTCGAAGGCGAAAGTCGGGTTTCCCGCGATGCGCCATGCGACGGTGGTTGTGATGCCGTTGCGCGGGGCAATGAATTGCGGCAGCGTCGTCATGACCGAAGAGCCGGTTCCGAAGGTCACCTTGCCATCGCCCGGCTTGAATGCTCCATGGCCGAACAGAGCTGCGTGGCTGTCCCCGATCGCGGCCATGATAGGCGTGCCATCTGGCACCCCTGGCAATCCTTGCGTTCTGCCGAAATCGGCTGAGCTGTCGAGCACCTCGGGCAGGAGCGCGATATCGACGCCGAAGATCTCGCCAAGCTCCTCGCTCCATCTCTGTTCCCGGAGATCGAACAGCTGGCTCCTGGCGGCATTCGAAGCGTCGCAGACATGCCGGCGCCCGCCCGTCAGGCAGTGCACGAGCCAACTATCGATCGTTCCCAGCCGGACGGGTCGCCCGGCCGGAATCCGGTCGAGCAACCAACGGAATTTCGAACCCGGAAACATCGGATCCAATGGTAAGCCGGTCAACGCCTGCACACGGTCAAGGCGACCTTCGGCAATGAGACGTTCGCAATCCGGTGCCGTTCGACGGCACTGCCAGCTGACCACTGGTCCGAGCGCATCTCCCGTATCGGCGTCCCAGGCGGTGACGGACTCGCGCTGATTGGAAATGGCAATGGCCTCGATCGTCACATTCGGGCCGGCCTTCAGACAGGCATCGACCGCTTCGCAAACCGATGCGTAGAGCCGGCGCGGATCTTGTTCGACCCAGCCCTCCCTCGGATAGGAGATGCCGACAGGAGACGAACCTCTGCCGATAATTTCTCCCGTCTCGGAAACGAGAACTGCCTTTGAATTGGTCGTACCCTGGTCAATCGCCAGAATTACCCGCATTCTATCCTCCACAGATCAGGCGGCGGCCGCGGCGGCAAAATGCGCCCAGCCGCTTCACGCGATCACCAGTTATTTGCGCTTGATAAGCGCCTGTGCAGCGTCGGCGATTGCGGACGGCGCCATCCCGTATTCGTCCAGCAGGAACTCTGCCGAACCGGTCGGGGCGTAGACGCCGGGAACGCCGAGACGTTTCATCGGGACTGGGGCATTGTCGACCACCACTTCGGCGACCGCGGAGCCGAGCCCGCCAAAGATCGAATGCTCTTCGGCCGTGACGATCGCCCCAGTTTCCCTAGCCGCGGCGATAATGGCCTCCTCATCGATCGGACGAACCGTTGCGAGGTTGAGCACCCTGGCATCGATGCCGCGCTCTGCGAGAAGCGCGGCAGCCTTCACAATGCGATGAGTTAAAGTGCCGTTGGCGATAAGGGTGACGTCGGAACCCTGACGAAGGAGATTTGCTTTGCCAAGTTCGAACCTGTGCCCCTCCGGAAGAAGGTCGGGCACACCGACACGCGACAGACGCAGGAAACAAGGCCCGTTATAGGTCGCTGCCCACGCAACGGCGGCAGCAGTTTCGATGCGGTCGCATGGCGCAATGACGGGAAGGTTGGGCAGGACCCGCGTCCAGGCGAAGTCTTCGATCGAGTGATGTGTCGGACCGAGTTCGCCATATGCCATTCCGGAAGAAATGCCGATCAGCTTGACGTTGGCATTCGAGTAAGAAATATCGGCCTTGATCTGCTCCAGCGACCGCCCGGTGAGAAACGGAGCAGCGCCGCACACGAAAGGAAGCCGTCCGCCGTTGGCAAGGCCTGCTCCAACGCCGACCATGTTCTGCTCTGCGATGCCGACATTGACGAGGCGTTCCGGAAACCTCGACTTGAAGCCGCCGAGCTTGGAGGAACCGACGGAGTCGTTGCAGACGGCAACGATCGTTTCGTTTTCAGCTGCCAGCCGCTCGAGCGTAGAGGCGAATGCATCGCGGCAATCGTAGAGCTTGGGTGGGTTTATGGGCGCGTTCATTACAGGGCCTCCGACAATTCTGCCAATGCGATTTCGTATTGTTCCTTGCTCGGGACCTTGTGGTGCCAGTCGACCCGGTCCTGCATGAAGGAGATTCCATGGCCCTTGTTGGTATGGGCGACGATGCAATGCGGTTTCGACCCCCGGTGTTCGAGGGCCGGAACAATTTCGCTCATATTGTTCCCGTCGATCTCGGTGACCTCCCAATCGAAGGCCTCAAGCTTCGGACGAAGCGGAGCGAGATCATTGGTTTCAGCAAGCGCCGCGCCCTGCTGGAACCTGTTGTGATCGATGACCAAGGTCAAGTTATCGAGCTTGAACTGGGCTGCCGCCATGATCGCTTCCCAATTGGAGCCCTCTTGCATCTCGCCGTCGCCGGTGACGACGTAGGTGTGATATCCAGCGCCCGAGAGTTTAGCGGCTTTCGCCATTCCGACTGCAACCGGAAGACCGTGACCGAGCGGCCCGGTATTCGTTTCGACGCCGGGAACCTTATTGCAATTCGGATGCCCGTTCAGCCTCGAATGCGGCTGCAAAAAGGTGGAAATCTCCTCCTCTGGGATGAAGCCGCGTTTTGCGAGCGTCACATAGAGAGCGCATGCCGTATGTCCTTTTGAAAGAACGAACCTGTCGCGGTCGGGATGTCTCGGCTGATCCGGCCAGACATTCAGCACACGAAAATAGAGCGCCGTCAAAATGTCGATGACCGACATCTCCCCGCCAATATGACCGGCACCCGCTTCAAAAACCGCCTGCAGATCGCGCAATCGGATCTCGCGGGCGATGCGCTCAAGTTCTGTCGTATCCATGGATTCCTCTTGTGCATAAATATTCAGTTATCAATATTTTTGCACACAAAGCCGATTAGTCAAGCCCTTTAAGCAGAGCCAGTGAGGGACGGACCTGCAAGAAATCTTGTTGACAGCCGGAAAGCAAGTTGTTAATGAATTTTCCAACAGGCGTGAATAATTATTCTCTCCTGAACGAATATCGGATACAAGCCTAGGCAGAGGGAGGAGCAATGGTGGCGCTCGATATCAATGAACACGGGCTTTCGTCCGGCGCCTGGCTGAGCAAGCTCAAGGGAGCGACCGGCCCGCTGGTGGGGCTGCTGGCGCTGTGCGTCTTTCTGAGTCTCAGCACAGACACGTTTCTTTCGGTTCGAAACGGCCTCAACATCCTCGACCAGATCACCGTTCTCGGCATCATGGCGGTCGGAATGACCTTCGTCATCCTGATCGGCGGCATCGATCTGTCCGTCGGCTCGGCGCTCGCCCTGGCGATGATGGTCATGGGCTGGACCGCCAATGTCGCCGGTCTTCCGCTGCCCCTCGGGATCGCCTTTGCGCTGATCGCATCGGCCGTTTCCGGCCTGATCGTCGGACTTCTGGTGACGCAGTTCAGGGTTCCGGCCTTCATCGCCACGCTTGCGATGATGTCGGCGGCTCGCGGCGTTGCGAACATGATCACCGACGGCCAGCAGATCGTCGGCTTCCCCGACTGGTTCATGATGCTGGCAATCGATCGCCATTTCGGCGTCATGACTGCCACGGTCTTCCTCATGCTCGCGGTCGTTCTTGCGGCGTGGCTCTTCCTGCACTTCCGGTCGGAAGGCCGCATGCTCTATGCGGTGGGCGGCAACCCCGAAGTCGCGCGCCTGGCCGGCATCAACGTCCCGCTCGTGACCATAGCCGTCTATGTCGTCAGCGCCGTCCTTGCGGGGCTCGCAGGCATCGTGCTCGCTGCCCGGCTGGATTCCGTCCAGCCTTCCAGCGGTCTCGGCTATGAACTGGACACGATCGCCGCGGTCGTCATCGGCGGGACGTCGCTCTCCGGCGGCGCCGGCGGCATCGGGGGAACGCTGATCGGTGTGCTGATCATCGGTGTGCTTCGCAACGGCCTCAACCTTCTCAACGTCTCGCCCTTCCTGCAGCAGGTGATCATCGGGATCGTCATCGTGCTCGCGGTCGGCGCAGAGACCATTCGCCGGCGTCGCGCCTGACGCTCATGCTCCGCCGCGTTGGCGGACACGGAATTCCGTCCCGGAAATTCGGGGCGGATCAATAACCCCAGGGGGAGGACATACCCTAGGGTCCATCAAAAACGGAGGAACTACAATGAAAATTGCGCGCACCATGCTCGCGTCCGCTGCACTGCTCGGCCTCATGCTCGGTCCCGTACACGCGGCGGAACTGAAGAAGCTCGGCCTGGCCGTTGCCAACCTTCAGGCAAACTTCTTCAACCAGATCAAGCAATCGGTCGAGGCCGAAGCCAAGAAACGCGGCATCGAAGTCATCACGGTCGACGCGAAGGGCGACGGGCCGACGCAGGTCAACCAGATCCAGGATCTTCTGACCCAGAAAATCGACGCGCTGATCTACATCCCGGCAGGTGCGGCAGCGGCGACTGTTCCGGTCAAGCTCGCGAAGAACGCCGGAATCCCGGTCGTCAACGTCGACCGCAACGCCGAGGGCGCGCCGGGCGATACATTCCTTGCAACGGATTCCGTCGCGTCTGCCAAGGCGGTGTGCGACTACATCCTGAAGGAAGCCGGCGGCAAGGGAAAGATGGTCATCATCCATGGCCAGAAGGGTACGACGCCGGAAGTCGATCGCTCGAAGGGCTGCGCTGAATCGCTCAAGGCCTATCCTGATGTGAAGGTTGTCGCCGAGCAGTTCTCGAACATCTGGAGCCAGGACGAAGGCTTCCAGATCATGCAGAACATGCTGCAGGCAAACCCGGACGTTTCGATCGTCTTCGCACAGGCCGACGGTCTCGCGCTTGGCGCCGCGCAGGCGATCAAGGTCGCCAATCCCTCGCAGAAGATCGTGGTCGGCGGCTTCGATGGCGACACCGCGGCTCTCGAAGCGCTCAGCAAGGGCGTCTTCAACGTGACGGCGACGCAGCAGACGCAGAAAATGGGCCGCGATGCAGTCGAAAACGCCGCCAAGCTTGTCGCCGGTGAAAAAGTGCCGCCGGTACAGCTCTTGGATGCCACGCTGACAACCAAGGAAAACGTCGCAGGCTTCATCGCCAACCATCCGTGATGAAGTCGAGGTCTTGAGGAGGTGTGCCGTGACCGATCCAGTTCTTTCCCTGAGGGGCATATCCAAGTGGTATGGGCCACTCCAGGTTCTGAAGGATGTCAGCTTGGACGTCTATCCGGGCGAAGTGGTAGCACTTCTCGGTGAAAACGGAGCGGGCAAGTCGACGCTGTCGGGCATCATTGCCGGCTCACGCACGCCGTCCGAGGGATCGATGACATGGCTGGGGCAGCCTTATGCCCCGGCCACCCCACGCGAAGCGATCGACAAGGGCGTTGTCCTGATCCATCAGGAACTGCAGCTTCTGCCGCAACTGTCGATCGCCGAAAATGTCTTCATTGGACGCTGGCCGATGAAGAACGGCGTCGTCGACCGGGCTCAGATGGTTCGCCGGGCCCAGGACCAGCTCGCGCGTTTGAACCTCCATATACCGGCAACACGAATGGTCGCCGGTCTTTCAACCGCAAATCAACAACTCATCGAAATCGCCAAGGCGCTTGCCCTCGATGCGAAACTCCTGATCCTCGATGAACCGACAGCCGCCCTTGGCGGCGCGGAGACGGAAGCTCTCTTCGAGCAGGTTCGCAAGCTCCGGTCGGAGGGTGTCGGCATCGTCTACATTTCCCACCGCATGGAAGAGATCAAGCAGATAACCGACCGGATCGTCGTTCTTCGCGATGGGCAGCGGGTGCAGGAATTCTCAGACAGCGCGACCCCGGTACGAACGATTGTCGAGAGCATGGTCGGACGCCCGCTCGACCGCTTGTTCCCTACCCTGCCGGTTCCGACGGACCGTCCGGTCCTTGAGGTGTCCGGCCTGAGCTCACCGGACAATTCGTTCCGTGACGTGACCTTCGAGGTGCGGGCCGGCGAAATTCTCGGCATCGCCGGACTGGTCGGCGCTGGCCGCACCGAGCTGGTGCGGGCGATTTCGGGAGCAGATCCAATCAGTGCAGGCTCGATCAAGCTCGAAGGCGAGGAACTCAGGCTGCGCGATCCGGCTGACGCGATCGCCAAGGGCATCGTGATGGTTCCCGAAGACCGCAAGGCGCAGGGTCTGATCGTCGGACACCGGATCAGCGAGAACATTATCTACGCCAATCTGGATAAACTGGGCGGAGGCTGGATTACGCCGCGTGTCAAGCGCTCCTTCGCGGAAAAGGCGGTTGCCAAGTTCGGCGTCAAGGGCCGCGCCGAGCAATACGCCTCCGACCTTTCCGGCGGCAACCAGCAGAAAGTCGTGATCGCGAAGTGGCTCTTGCGCGATCCCAGGGTCGTGGTGCTCGACGAACCAACGAGAGGCATCGACGTCGGCGCCCGGGCGGGCATCTACGACATCATCGTCAACCTTGCCAAACAGGGCGTAGCGGTCATCGTCGTCAGCTCGGACCTCGAGGAAGTTCTCGGAGTTTCCAATCGCATTCTCGTGCTTGCCCAAGGCAAACAGGCGGGCATCCTCGATCGTGACCAGGCCAATGACGTTTCGGTCATGGAGCTAGCTACCATCTAAACAGACAGAGAAAGGAAGAGCGGTGTCCGACATCACTCTGAACGCCCCGAAGCTTTTCGATCTCAGCGGCCAGGTTGCCATCGTCACCGGCGCCGGCAGCGGCATCGGCCAGCGCATTGCCATCGGCCTTGCGCAATGCGGCGCCGACGTGGCGCTGCTTGACCGTCGAACCGACGACGGACTTGCCAGGACGGCTGAACATATTCGCGCCGCCGGCCGCCGCTCGATCGAGATCGCGGCTGACGTTACGAGCAAATCTTCCCTCGCAGAGGCAGTCGCACGAACCGAAACGGAGCTCGGCGCCTTGACGCTGGCCGTCAACGCTGCAGGCATCGCCAACGCAAACCCGGCGGAAGATATGGAGGAGGATCAATACCAGACGTTGATGGATATCAACCTGAAGGGCATATTCCTGTCCTGCCAGGCCGAGGCCCGCGCCATGCTGAAGAATGGACGCGGCTCCATCGTCAACATTGCCTCCATGTCAGGCGTCATCGTCAACCGGGGCCTTAGCCAAGCGCATTACAACGCCTCCAAGGCGGGCGTGATCCATATGTCGAAGTCCATGGCGATGGAATGGGTCGACCGCGGCATTCGCGTCAACACCATCTCCCCCGGCTATACGGCAACGCCGATGAACACGCGTCCGGAGATGGTTCACCAGACCAAGCTTTTCGAAGAGCAGACGCCGATGCAGCGCATGGCAACGGTCGACGAGATGGTCGGTCCGGCCGTCTTCCTCCTGTCGAACGCAGCAAGTTTCGTGACCGGCGTCGATCTTCTCGTCGACGGCGGTTTCTGCTGCTGGTGATGCGATCAGAACGCTAATTTTAGGACTTGAACCGATCTCGCTTCCTCCCTGGCTGAGATCGAGGCGCTGAAGGGACCGACGGGCAAGACGGCGCACGATATCGCCGCCTGCCCGCCCTTCGCGCTGATCGCACGAGCTGTCGCGGCCGCTTGAGCTTCGACAATGATCGCAGGGCAGGTCGCGCCCAGATTTGCCGTTTATCGACGGATACCGGGAAGGAAAGAGCATGAAACGCTTCGAAAACAAGACTGTCGTCATCACCGGGGCCAGCCGCGGCATCGGCGCCGCCATCGCCAGGCGCTTTGCGCGCGAAGGCGCCAATCTCGTGGTCTCGGCCAATGAGGATCTCGTCCACGGCGTCGCCGAGGGCATCCGAGCCGAAGGCGGCAAGGCGATCTCCTTCATCGGCGACGTCACCGACAAGGCAAGCGTCGTCGCCCTCTACGATGCGGCTGAGAAGGAGTTCGGTTCTGTCGACGTCTCGATCCAGAATGCCGGCGTCATCACCATCGCCCGCGTCGAGGACCTGACCGAAAACGAGTGGGACAAGGTCATGGCCGTCAACACCAAGGGCGTCTTCCTCTGCGCTCAGGAGGCGATATCGCGCATGCGCAAGCACAAATGCGGCGGCCGCATCATCAACACCGCCTCCGGCCAAGCCCGCGACGGCTTCATCTACACCCCGCATTATGCCGCCTCGAAAATGGGCGTCGTCGGCATCACCCAGAGCCTGGCCAAGGAAGTCGCGACCGAAAACATCACCGTCAACGCCTTCTGTCCCGGCATCATCGAAACCGACATGTGGGCCTATAACGACCAGGCCTGGGGCAAACTGCTGGGCAACTACGCCCCAGGCGACCTGATGAAGGAATGGGTCGAAGGCATCCCGATGAAACGCGCCGGCTCTGGCGAAGACGTCGCCGGCCTGGTCACCTTCCTCGCCAGCGACGACGCCGCCTACATCACCGGCCAGACGATCAATGTCGATGGCGGGTTGATCATGTCCTGAGCCCAGGGAGGTGACGGTGGCCGACCCCGTCCTTCGAGCCCCCTGCGGGGCACCTCAGGATGAGGTCGGAGAGAGGCTGCGACTTGTGGCTCATAAGAGAGCGGAGCAGCAAGCCAGATCCCACTTTGCATGGCATGGCACTTAGGGGCGCCAGCCCTCGCACACCGATAATCCAGCCCGCGGTAGCCCTCATTCTGAGGTGCGTAGGCCGCAGGCCGGAGCCTCGAAGGACGAGGGCGGGTGGCTCGACCTGCAAAATGCCGAGCCACCCTCACCCACCTACGTTCGGCTGATCGAAACCCCGCCATCGGCGAGCATCGCCGTGCCTGTCACGAAGCTCGCCATATCGGACGCCAGGAACAGTGCCGCATTGGCGATCTCCTCCGGCTGGGCCATGCGTTTCAGCGCATGCAACCCCTCCACAAATGCCAAGACTTCCGGCGTAGCATCCGGCGCATTGGTGATGCTGGCCGGCGTGTCGGTGCCGCCGGGAAGCAGGGCGTTGACGCGGATGTTCTGCCGCCCGAGTTCGGCGGCGAGCACCTGGACGAAGCCGATCAGCCCTGCCTTGCTTGCCGCATAGGCAGCCATCCCGGGCATGCCGGCAGTGTGGCCGACGAAGGTCGAGGTGAAGATCAGCGACCCGCCGCCTTCTCCCATCGCTGCCGATTGATGTTTGGCGCCGAGAAAGGCGGCGGTGAGATTGGTCTCGAGCGTCTCGCGCCAGCCGTCCAGCGACAGCCCGGCGACCGGCCCCATCTCGCCGAGGATGCCGGCATTGTTGAAGCCGATATCGAGCCGGCCGAAGCGCGAGACTGCCGTATCGGCAAGCCTTGCCTGCAGCGCCTCGTCCCTGACGTCGCCCGATATCGCGACGGCCTGCCCACCCTCCGCCTCGATTTCGCCGACGACGGCATCGAGCGCCGCCTGTCGCCTTCCGGTGACCACGAGCTTCGCACCTTCCCGCGCAAAGAGTTTCGCCGCCGCGCGGCCGATGCCGGAGCTTGCGCCGGTGATGATTGCGACCTTGTCGTTCAGAAGTGTCATGTCCGTTTCTCCTCAGTTGTCGAGGCATCCCTCTCAAACATCGGGCGACGCAGCCACCCGTTTCCCGCGCGGAAAAACAAAAACCGTCGACAGTCGATGTTTTCGAGCAGTGATCAACTCAATCGCCGAAGGAGGAAGGAGCCTCGATCGCCGCATCGAAAATATCGAAATTCGCGTTGTAAAATGCTGATTTGCGGGGCTTTCCAAATGCGTGCCTGCCGCAACGTCAGCACCATTGTGCGCCGCATCATCGATTTCTGTCGGGTGTGACATTCATCCGATTCCCTTCATGGTTCTTCCCGACTAAGAAGGGGCGCACAGGTAAAGGGAATCTCTTCATGCCGCGGTCACGCAATACTGAGGGCGCCATCTATATGAGCATGGCGATGGCCGGCTTTTCCGCGAGCGATGCTCTCTCCAAATCGGTGATCGCCTATATGAACGCAGGCGAGATCATGTTCCTGCGCGGCCTCTTCACCAGCCTGCTCGTCTATCTGATCGCCAGGAAAATGGGCGCCCTGCGCTCCTGGCGCATCGTTCTCAAGCCGGTCATCATCCTCCGCATCATCTGCGAAATGTTTTCCGCCGTCACCTATATCACCGCGCTCGGCATGATGCCGATCGCCAATGCCTCGGCGATCCTGCAATCGCTGCCGCTGGTCGTCACCTTCGGTGCCGCGCTGTTCTTCCGCGAGCCCGTCGGCTGGCGGCGCTGGTCGGCGATCCTGGTCGGCCTCGTCGGCGTCATGATCATTATCCGCCCCGGTCCGGAGGGTTTTACCGCCGCCGCCCTGCTCTGCGTCGGCGCGGTGCTGACGACGGCCGGCCGCGATCTCGCCACCCGCTCGATCGATCCGGAGATTCCCTCGCTGATGATCACCGTCATCACCGCCATTTCCATCTCCTTCTTCGGCGCTTTGCTCATCCCGGCGCTCGGCGGCTGGCAGCCGGTCAGCGCCACGTCGCTCGGGCATCTGCTGCTCGCCTCGGTGCTGGTGCTCGTCGGCTACCAGTCGGTCATTCTCGCCATGCGCACCGGTGAAATCTCCTTCGTCGCGCCGTTCCGCTATACCAGCCTGATCTTTTCCTCGCTGCTCGGCTTTTTCTTCTTCACCGAAGTGCCCGACAGCCTGACGCTGCTCGGCGCTGCGATCGTCATCGCTTCCGGCCTCTATACGTTCTATCGTGAAGCCAAGCGCCGTGTGCCGCCGATCGCGCAGGAATCCGCGCCGCGCTCACCGGTTTGAGGCAGGATGATGACGGAGTTCTCGCTCGACAGATCCGATATAGCAGGCATCGTGCTGGCCGGCGGCCGCTCACAGCGCATGGGCCGCGACAAGGCGAGCGTGACGCTCGGAACCGAAAGCCTGTTGCACCATGTCCTGAGCCGCCTCGCGCAGCAGGTCGCCGCCGTCGCCGTCAACGCCGATGTCGCCGCAGAAGATGCGCCTGTCGTCCCCGACCGTTTTCCCGGCAAGGCCGGGCCATTGGCCGGCATCCATGCGGCCATGCTCTATGCCGCCGGCCTTCCCGGGATCACCCATGTCGTCACCGTCTCGGTGGATTGCCCGTTCTTCCCGGCCGATCTCGTCGTCCGGCTGGCGGCAGCGCTCGAACGACCGTCGCAGATCGCCATCGCTGCTTCCGAAGGCCGCAGCCATCCCGTCTTCGGCCTCTGGCCGGTGACGCTCGCCGCCGATCTCGAAGCCTGGATCGCCACCGACGAGAAACACCGCGTGCGCGACTTCCTGTTACGGCATGACGTTACGGAAGTGGCGTTTCCGCTGCATCCGACCCGCGCCAGCCTGCTCGATCCCTTCTTCAACATCAATACGCCGGACGATCTTGTCGAGGCGCAACGCTGGCTGGAGGCCCTTCGCGTATGACCGCACCCAAAATCTTCGGCATCGCCGGCTGGAAGAACTCGGGCAAGACGGGGCTCGCCGTCCGGCTGGTGACGGAGTTTACGCGCCGCGGCTACAGGATCTCGACGATCAAGCATGCCCATCATGATTTCGACATCGACAAGGTCGGCGCCGACAGCTACCGCCACCGCGAGGCCGGCGCCCACGAGGTCACCATCGTCTCCGGCACCCGCTACGCCATCATGCACGAGCTGCGCGGCGCGCCCGAACCCGAGTTCGAGGAAATCCTCGCCCGTCTCGCCCCCTGCGATCTCGTTCTGATCGAAGGCTACAAGCGCGAGCCCATCCCGAAAATCGAGGCCCGCCGCCTGGAGGCTGCCAACCGCCAACCGCTGGCGCCGAGTGATCCCCATATCTGCGCCATCGCCGCAGATCATGCTGTCGTCGATACGTCCCTGCCCGTCTTCGATCTGGACGACACAGGCGCCATTGCCGATTTCATCGCCGGCGTCGTCGGGCTCGAAGAGGCCCGATCGTAAGTCCCGGGATCCGGGTGCCCGGAGCGAGCGGGATCTACCCTCGATAACGAAGCGTATCGACGACGAGGGCGAAGGCGGCCGAGGCGTGCCGGCGGCTCGGATAATAGAGGTGGTAGCCGGGAAACGGCGGACACCAATCCTCCAGCACACGCAGCAGCCGCCCATCGGCAAGATGCGCCTGCACGGCATCCTCCGGCAGATATGCCAGCCCCGCGCCGGCCAGCGCCGCATTCAGCCGAAGAGCGATATTATTGAATGTCAGCTGCCCCTCGACGCGAACCTTCAGCTCGTGCCCGTCGCGCTCGAACTCCCAGGCGTAGACACTGCCATAGGTCGGCAGGCGCAGGTTGATGCAGTTGTGATCGGTAAGATCCTGCGGCGTCAATGGCTTCGGCCACCTTTCGAAATAGGCGGGCGCACCGACCACGGCCATGCGCATGTCGGGACCGATGCGCACCGCGATCATATCTTTCGCCACCTGCTCTCCCAGCCGCACGCCGGCGTCGTAGCGCTCCGCGACGATGTCGGTCAGGCCGTAATCGACGATGATCTCGACATGGATATCGGGATAGTCAGGCAGGAGCTTTTTCACGGCGGGCCAGAGCACCGCATTCGCCGCGTGCTCGCCGGCATTGATGCGGATGGTGCCGGCAGGCTTCTCCCGAAAGGCACTCAAGGCGGCAAGCTCGGTCTCGATCTCGTCGATCCTGGGGCCGATGGTGAGGAGCAGCCGCTCGCCAGCCTCCGTCGGCGAGACGCTGCGGGTCGTGCGCGTCAATAATCGCAGCCCGAGCCGCTCTTCGAGCCCTCGGATGGTATGGCTGAGCGCCGATTGTGACACGCCGAGCTTCCCCGCTGCTTTCGTGAAGCTCTGCGCCCGCGCGACAGCGAGGAAGGCGATAAGATCATTGACGGCTGCGCGCGGCATTCATGAAGCTTTCTCATGGGTCCTTGCCGCTGATACCATCTAATCCCGATCAAAGGCACGCGCTAAATATCCTGTGATACCGCGGACGCCCACCGTTCCCTCGCGGACGCCCTCGTTCCGCCGCGGACGATACCGTTCCACCGGGTACGCAACCGCAGACACAGGAAGGACGACCATGGAGATCAAGCGAAACGGCTCTCAGCCTTCGGTCAAGGGACCGGCGGACTGGTTCACCGGCACGGTGCGCATCAATCCTCTCTTTCCTGTGACCGACCCGGCCCGCGCGGCCGGCGCCAGCGTCACCTTCGAGCCCGGTACCCGAACCGCCTGGCACACCCATCCCCTCGGCCAGACCCTGATCGTCACATCCGGCTGCGGCCGCGTGCAGCGTGAAGGTGGGCCTGTCGAGGAGATCCGCGCCGGCGACGTCGTCTGGTTCGCGCCGCGGGAACGCCATTGGCATGGCGCATCGCCGACGACCGCGATGACCCATATCGCCATCCAGGAACAGCTCGATGGCAAGGTTGTCGACTGGATGGATCATGTCACCGACAGTGAGTACCAAGCTTAGAAAGGAAACGGCGATGCAGAAGCGTGAACTCGGAAAGAGCGGTCTCCAGGTCTCGGCCATCGGTCTCGGGTGCATGGGGCTGAGTTATGGTTATGGCCCGGCGACAGCGATCCAGGAAGCGGTCGCGCTGATCCGACAGGCCTTCGAACGCGGTGTGACCTTCTTCGATACCGCCGAAGCCTACGGCCCCTATAAGAACGAAGAGCTTCTGGGAGAAGCGCTTGCTCCCTTCCGCGGCGAGGTAGTGATCGCCACGAAATTCGGCTTCAACTTCGATGCCAATGGCGGCCAGAGCGGCATGAACAGCCGGCCGGAACAGATCCGCGCGGTCGCCGACCAGGCGCTGAAGCGCTTGAAGACCGACGTCATCGATCTGTTCTACCAACATCGCGTCGATCCGGATGTTCCGATCGAAGATGTCGCCGGGACGGTCAAGGCTCTGATTTCAGAGGGCAAGGTGAGACATTTCGGCCTCTCGGAAGCCGGCGTCCAGACGATCCGTCGCGCCCATGCCGTCCAGCCGGTGACGGCGCTACAGAGCGAATATTCGCTGTGGTGGCGTGAGCCCGAGCAGGGTATCCTGCCGGTGCTCGAAGAGCTCGGCATCGGCTTCGTGCCGTTCAGCCCGCTCGGCAAAGGCTTCCTCACCGGCACGATCAGCGAGACGACCACCTTCGACAGCAAGGACTTCCGCAACATCGTGCCGCGCTTTTCTCAGGAAGCGCGAAAGGCCAACCAGGCGTTCGTCGATCTCCTCGCAGAGATCGCCGCGCGCAAGAAGGCCACCTCGGCCCAGGTCGCGCTGGCCTGGCTGCTGGCGCAAAAACCCTGGATCGTGCCAAGCTGCATCGCTTGGTGGAGAACATCCAGGCCGCCGAGGTCGAACTGGCGGCCGATGAGCTTGCCAGCATCGAAAGCGCGCTCGCCACCATCAAGGTCGAAGGCGATCGTTACCCTCCGCACCTGCAGGCAAGGGTCAATCGCTGAGAAGACCTTTGGTCATCCTCGGGCTTGTCCGAGCATCTGCTTCCGGTCGATAGGGCAGCAGATCCTCGGCACAAGGCCGAGGAGGACGTCGTGTGGAGAACGAAATCCCTTTTTGGCTGCATCTTCACCAATCGGATCATTTCCTCGGCGCCGGCGCATTCTGCTGAAAAGCCGGTATCGTCTCGAGCTTGGTGACGATCTCCGCGATATTCGGCCACCGGGCAAGGTCGAAGCCCATGCGTCGGGCGCTGATCGCCTGTGGAAAGAGGAAGATGTCGGCTATGCCAGGCCGGTCTCCGACGGCGAAGGCGCCATCCCTGCGGCCGGCGATCATCGTCTCGACCGCGGCCATTCCCTCGCCGACCCAATGACGGCTCCAGGCGGCAACGGCGTCGGCGTCGGCTTGGAAGGCCGCCTTCAGATGAAGGCCGATCCGCGGCGGCAGCAGCGCGTGGATCTCGGCTGCGATCGCAAGCGCGATCGAACGGGCCTGCGCCCTGCCTTCAGCCGTATCGGGCAGCAGCGGCGGCTCGGGCTGAACCTCGTCGAGATATTCGACGATCGCCAGTGATTGGGTGATGAGGACACCGCCATCCGTCAGCAAGGCCGGCACCAGCCCCTGCGGGTTGACGCTGCGATAGCCGGCCTGCCGGCTTTCGGCATCTTCTCCGAGAATGCTCACCGGCAGCGCCTCTGCCGTCAGCCCCTTGAGCGCTAGCGCGATCCGGACCCTCGAGGTCGCGGAAGAAATTTCGTTCTGGTAGAGTTTCACTGTCATTCTCCTTGCTGAATTCAGAAAAGCGGTTGCTCAACCGCGGAAGCCGCCGTCACAAGGCCCGCAAGCGGCGATGGCTCGTGCGAGCTGGTGTCGTAGATACAAGGGGCGGCGAAGACTGCAGCTGCCAGAACGCAGATAATCATCAATCTCATTGGACCCTCCATCGGCGAAGCCCGGCTGGGCCTCGCCCTGTTTCCTTTCTTCTGCCGCCTTCAGGCAATGCTCAGCTCGACATGGATATTTCCGCGTGTCGCCTTCGAATACGGGCAGAGCCGGTGCGCCTCGTCGACAAGCGCCTTGGCGACATCCGGCTCGATGCCGGGCAGGCTGACCTTGAGACGGGCCTGGAGAAAATAATCGCCGTCCGTCGTCCCGAGATCGACTTCGGCATTCACCGCAGTCTCCGCGGGAAGCCTGATCTTCAGCTTGCCGGCGGCAATGCCCATCGCACCGATAAAGCAGGCAGACCAACCGGCGGCGCAAAGCTGCTCGGGATTGGTGCCGGGCCGCGCGCTGCCAGGAGGCGAGAGCTTGATGTCGAGCTGGCCGTCGTCGCTTTGCGAAGCGCCGTCGCGCCCGCCGGTGGTGCGGATCTTGCCGGTATAGAGAACCTTTTCGATATTTGTCATGGGAACACTCCGTAGATTGGCCGCTGAACGCGAGGAGATCGCTGCTGCGGCCGGGTTGACGAAGTGAGTTTTAACCGGCCGATATATCCCGCATGTTTCCGAAATCGGCCGAAATGTCACAAAACGTAGCATTCGGTATCCGGGACATTCTTGCGTACAAAATCGCCGGAAAAACCTCCGGCGGCCCTGAGGTCACCGTAGAGTGACTTCCGCCGCAAGCCCGCCACCGGCGCGATTGTATAGCCGCAGCGAACCACCGATCTTTGCCGTCAGCTGCTGGGCGATCGCAAGGCCAAGGCCCGTGCCGCCGGTCTCGCGGTTGCGGGATTGCTCCAGCCGAAAGAACGGCTGCATGGCTGCTTCCAGCATATCGTCCGGTATTCCGGGCCCGCGGTCCATGACGGATATGACCACATGCTGTTCCGCGTCATGCCCGACGCTGATCTCGGCTGAGCCTGCAAATTTCAGGGCATTGTCGATGAAGTTCGACAGGATGCGGCGAAGGGCATGCGGCTTGGTGAAGGCGGCGCCTTCAACCAGCCCGACGACCGTGACGGCTTTCCCGGTGTCCTGATAGTCGTAAGCTATGCTGTCGATGAACGAGGAGAGATCGATCCGGGCGTTCTTCTCCCCGCTGCCATGGGCGCTGCGCGCATAGGCTATGCCGTCCTGCACGAGGCGCTGGATCTCGGCGAGATCGTTCACCAGCTTGTCCCTTTCGGGCGAATCCTCCGCCATATCGGCGCGCAGCCGCATGCGGGTGATGGGCGTCTGCAGGTCGTGGGAGATCGCCGCCAGTATCTGGACGCGCTCTTCGAGATAATGGGCGATCCTCTCCCGCATCGCGTTGAACGCCCTCGCCGCATGCGCGACTTCGCTCGGCCCCGTCTCGCTCAAAGCGGGACCGTCCTTGTCAGGATCGAGCGCATCCGCGGCAGCGGCCAGCCTTCCGAGCGGCCGGATCGCCAGGCGCACCGCAAACCAGGTACACAGTATGAGCAGCGCCATCTGCACGGCAAAGACATAGGGTAGCCATTCGGCGATCGGCATGACGCCCCTCGGCGTCACATCAATAGTAAGCGGGCTGCCGTCGCTCAGCGTCAGATGCGCCTGCAGCCGGTTCACCTCGCCCGGTATCCGTTCGATGCGGATCGGGAAGCGGTGCCCAACGGCCGCCTCTATCTTTCCAGCGATCTCCCTGCCCTTGCTGGACGCGTCGGGCACACCGGCCAAGCCAGGCCCGAGTTCGAATCGGTAGTTGCCGCGGCTCAGCCAGTCCACAAGGTCGCCGCGCTCGGCCGCCGGGAGCCGGTCGAGAACGGCAATCGATGTTGCAACGTCGTTCTCGAGCGTGCCGAGCATCACCGCCTTGGCCGACATGTAGCGCTCCATGTAGAGAACGCTGAAGGAAAGGCCGTAGGCAAAGGCCAGGCCGATCAGCAGGATGAGAAAGATCCTCGATCGCAGCGTTCTCGGCCACATCAGGCTCGGCAGCATGGCGACCGAACTCCTCATTGGCGCGGCTCCGAAATTTCGACCGGAACCGAGAAGACATAGCCTTCGCTGCGCACCGTCTTGATATAGGTCGGCTCGCGCGCATCGTCTCCCAGCCGCTGCCGCAGGCGGCTGACCAATAGATCGATCGAGCGATCGAAGAGCTCGGCGTCGCGGCCCTGCGTCAGGCTCAGAAGCTGATCGCGGTTGAGGACCCGCTGCGGATGGTCGATGAAGACACGCAGCAGGCGGTATTCGGCGCCGCTCAGCGCAATCGCCGTCCCTTCCTTATCCAGGAGGTGGCGAGCGACCGTGTCGAGCCGCCAGTCGCCGAAGGTCAGCAATTGTCCCGCCTCGCTGATCTGCAGGTTGGGCGGCAGCATGCGCGTGCGCCGCAGCACCGCCTTGATGCGGGCGAGAAGCTCGCGCGCTGCGAACGGCTTGGCGAGATAGTCGTCGGCTCCCATCTCCAGCCCGAGGATCCTGTCCATCTCGTCGGTGCGGGCTGTCAGCATCAGGATCGGGATCGCCTTGTGCCGCCCGCCGCGCAGTTCGCGGCACAGCACCAGACCGTCATCGCCGGGCATCATCACGTCGAGCACGATCAGGTCGACGGCATTGGCGTCCAGAAAACTGCGCATCTGGCGCCCGTCCGCGGCAACGCTGGTCCTGAGGCCATTCTTCTGCAGATAGCCCGAGACCAGCTCGCGGATTTCACGATCGTCGTCGACAATCAGGATGTGATCGACATGATCCATATTTGCTTATTCCTCAACGATGTGGCCGCGCCCACCGCCTCGGTCATGATGCCGAAGCGCAAGACGCGACCTACGCATATTCCACCGGCCGGAGCAACGAGGCTCTGCGGCTTGATGCCGCCTCTCAAGCATGTCGCGCAAAAGTGTGCTGCGGTTTTGCGATAACGACATGCGTAAAAAACAAAGACTTAAAGCGCGGAAAGCGAATCTGAAAGATCGCGAAGTGCTTTAGAAGCGATCGACGTCGATCACGGCTTGCGCAAAGGCCTGCGGCGCCTCCTGCGGCAGGTTGTGGCCGATGCCGCCGCCGATCGTGCGGTGCTCGTATCTGCCGGAGAACTTGCCTGCATAGGCAGAGGGCTCCGGATGCGGCGCGCCGTTTGCATCACCCTCCATGGTGATCGTCGGCACCGAAATCATCGGCAAGGCGGCAAGGTTCTTCTCATAGGCGTCGTACTTCGCCTCGCCTTCGACCAGCCCCAGGCGCCAGCGATAATTGTGAATGACGATTTCGACATGGTCGGGATTGTCGAAGGCGGCACCGGATCTGTTGAAGGTCGCATCATCGAAATCCCACTTCGGCGAGGCCGTCTGCCAGATGAGCTTTGCGAAATCATGGGTGTTGCTCGCATAGCCCAGTCGGCCGCGCTCGGTGGCGAAGTAGAACTGGTACCACCAGGCAAGTTCGGCCTTTGGCGGCAGCGGCTTCTTGTTGGCCTCCTGGCTGCCGATCAGATAGCCGCTGACCGATACCATCGCCTTGCAGCGCTCCGGCCAGAGTGCGGCCATGATGTTGGCGGTCCGCCCGCCCCAGTCGTAGCCGGCAATCACCGCCTTCTCGATATTGAGCGCATCGAGCAGGGCGATCATATCGTCGGCGAGCGCCGAAGGCTGGCCGTTGCGCGGCGTCTTCTCATCGAGGAAACGCGTCGTGCCGTAGCCGCGCAGGTAAGGAATGATCACCCGATAGCCGGCGGAAGCAAGCAGCGGCGCGACGTCGACGAAACTATAGATATCATAGGGCCAGCCGTGCAGCAGCAGGACGACAGGACCGTCCGCCTTGCCGGCTTCGGCATAGCCGATATCGAGCACGTCGGTCTTGATCTGCTTCAGCGCTTCAAAGGACGTATGGGTTCCGGCCTTCACATGAGGCAAGGCTGCGGGCGAAGCCGGCGCGGTCTGGGCAGCGGCCGCGCCTGCTACGCCGAATTCGACCGCCGCAAGGGCGATGGCTGTCATGCCGAAAAAACGGCGGCGGTGATGGTTGATTTGCTCTGACATCGGTCTCTCCTGTCGAATGGATCACGGTGCTCAGAAGACGTTCGGCTTGTATCGCCCGTATGTCGCAAGCCGCGGTTTTTGAATGCGAATGTAACCCCGGCCCGCCGAGATACATTCAGATACAATTGCGCTGTCCGCCTGTGTCCGAGCGCCGGGTGCGTCAGCCCCTCTGCGGATAGGGCAGTTTGTATTCTTTTGTATCACCCGCGCCCCAGCGCAATAGTTCGGTACATTTTCCCGCCAAACCAGACACACCGGAGATACCTCCGCCCGGCTACATCGCGTCGTTGCTGGTTCAGGCCCATCGCCGTCCAGAGCCCGACCAATCGGTTTCAAAGGAAACGATGATGACACTTCTGATCATTGCCTATCTCGGAGGCGTGCTGACCATCCTCAGCCCCTGCATCCTCCCCATCCTCCCCTTCGTTTTCGCCCGCGCCGGCCAGCCCTTCGTCAAAAGCACGCTGCCGATGCTGGCGGGCATGGCCGCCACTTTCGCGCTCGTCGCCACTCTTGCCGCGGTCGGCGGCAGCTGGGCCATTCGCGCCAATGAATATGGCCGCCTTGCCGCGATCGTTCTGCTCGCCCTCTTCGGTGCGAGCCTGCTTTCGCCGCGCTTTGCCAGCACCCTTGCCCGTCCGATCGTCGATTTGGGAAATAACCTGGTGAATGCCAGCGGCAGCGGACGCACGGCGCCGACGGTCCGGAGCGCCCTTATTCTCGGGGTTGCCACCGGCCTGCTCTGGGCGCCTTGCGCCGGGCCGATCCTCGGCCTCGTTCTGACGGGTGCTGCGCTGCAGGGCGCCAACCTTGAGACCAGCTTCCTGCTCGCTGCCTATGCAGCCGGCGCGGCGACCTCCCTTGCCGTCGCCTTGTCGGTCGGCGGAAAGATATTTGCCGCCATGAAGCGTTCGCTCGGTCTTGGTGATCGCATTCGCCAGGTGCTCGGCGCTGCTGTGCTCGCCGGTGTCGCCATCATTGCCCTCGGCCTCGACACCAGCCTGCTGTCCCGCCTCTCCTATGCCAGCACCGCGTCTCTGGAACAGGCCGTACTCGACCGGCTGCATGCAAGGAAGCTCGCCGCTGCGCCCTCCGAGGTCGCGAGCAACGACGCGACGATCGTCGCGGCCGATGCGAAGAGGCCTTTCCGCAGCGATCTCCCCGTCGAGGGTTATGCCCCCTCGCTCGATGGCGCAGTCGAATGGCTGAACTCCAAGCCCCTGACCACCGAAGAGCTGCGCGGCAAGGTCGTCCTCGTCGACTTCTGGACCTATTCCTGCATCAACTGCATTCGCACGATCCCCTACACCAAGGCCTGGGCGGAAAAATATGCCGATCAAGGTCTCGTAGTGATCGGCGTCCACTCCCCGGAATTCGCCTTCGAAAAGAAGATCGACAACGTCAAAAGCGCGATCGGCGACTTCAAGATCGGCTATCCCGTTGCCGTCGACAATGACTACCAGATCTGGCGCGCCTTCGAGAACAGCTACTGGCCAGCCGCCTACCTGATCGATGCCATGGGCCAGATCCGCTACCACCACTTCGGCGAAGGCAACTACGGCAGGACCGAGAAGGCCATTCAGGACCTGCTGCGCGAGGCTGGAAGTGAGATGACCGCCAGCGCGCCGGTCGCCCCCGATGCCAAAGGCGTGGAAGCCGGTCCCGATCTCGGCAACGTCCGCTCCGGCGAGACCTACCTCGGCTACGAGCAGGCGACGAACTTCAGCTCACCCGAGGGGCTGCAGGCAGATGCGCCGCAGAACTACTCGATCAGCAAGCCGGGCCTCAATGGCTGGGGCCTGTCGGGAACCTGGACCGTTGGTAAGGATCAGGCAACGCTCGATCAGGCAGGCGGCGGCATCACTTATCGCTTCAGCGCCCGTGACCTGCATCTGGTTCTCGGACCCGGCGATGAAGCTAAACCGGTCCGCTTCCAGGTGAAGATCGACGGCAAGGCTCCGGGTGCAGACCACGGCTCCGACATCGATGCCGACGGCAACGGCGCGGTCACCGCGACGCGTCTTTACCAGCTCGTGCGGCAGTCCGGCACCGTCACTGCCCGCAACTTCGAGATCCGCTTCCTCGATCCCGGCGTCCAGGCCTACGCCTTCACCTTCGGCTGACCCCAAGACCGTTCCACATCCCGCTCTTCAACATCGACCACAAGGAGTAACCTCATGAACAAGCATCTGACTTTCATCGCAGCTCTTGCCTTTGCCACCGCCGGAATCGCGTTCGCAGCCGAGGCTGCCGCCGTCAAGAACATCGTTATCGTCCACGGCGCCCTGGCAGACGGCTCGGGCTGGCGCAAGGCGACCGAAATCCTCGAAAAGCGCGGCTTCAACGTCACCATCGTCCAGGAACCCCTCACCTCGCTCGATGACGACGTGGCCGCGACGAAACGGGTTCTCGACCTTCAGGAAGGACCGACGCTCCTCGTCGGCCATAGCTACGGCGGCATGGTGATCACCGAAGCCGGCAACGATCCCCATGTTGCGGGTCTCGTCTATGTCGCAGCCTTCCAGCCCGACAAGGGCGAAAGCCTGCTGAGCCTCGCCAGCTCGAAGCCGGCCGGCAGCATGGACATCAAAGAAACGAAGGACGGCAAATATCTCTATCTCGACCCCGGCGCCTTCGCGGCGGATTTTGCCGCCGACCTTCCGAAAGCCGAGACCGATTTCCTGGCAAAGTCGCAGGTCTTCGCCTCAAAGCAGGCCTTCGCAGCCAAGATCGCGGAACCGGCATGGCGCACGAAGCCCAGCTGGTCGATCGTCGCCACCGAGGATCGTGCCATCAACCCCGAACTGGAGCGTGATATGGCCAAACGCGCCGGCAGCGAAGTGACGGAGATCAAGTCCAGCCACGCCGTCTTCGCATCCCAACCGGAAAAAGTTGCCGACGTCATCGAAAAGGCGGCCAGAAAAGCCGGCGAGTAGAACCGGCAGGATGGGGGCGGCAGGTGCTCGAAGCCCGCATGCCGTCCCCATCCAACTTCTGTCTCCATCGAATATTGAGACCGCCAAAGCCCCTCTCCACGAATGGAGAGGGGCAGCAGCATTTACTGCTTGGCGGCGACCGGACGAACCAGCGGCGTGACGCGGCGGATGGTGACGCGGCGGTTTTCCTGTTCCGGGTCTGATGTGTTGACCTTCAAGTAGCGCTCGCCATAGCCCTGCGTCGCCAGGTTTTCCGGCGCTATGCCGTAGACGTCAGTGAGCACGTTGGCGACCGATTCCGCCCGCTGGTCGGAAAGGATCAGGTTGCTCTGGTCGGAGCCGACCGCATCCGTATGGCCTTCAATCAGGAAGGTCTCGCTCGGATCCTTTTCGAGCACCTGGTTGATTGCGTCGGCGACCTTGCGCAGCGTGCGTGCCTGGGTCATCGGGATCTCGGCGCTGCCGGTCGCGAAGGTGATCGTATCGAGATCGATGCGGCGCACCTTGTCGCGAATACGAGCGGAGTACTTCACCTCGTCAAGCGAATAGACCCGCTCCACCTGCTCGACCGGCGGCTCGCTGAGGAATTCGTAATAGTCCCGGTCAGGATCGCTGCTGGTGTCGATGATATAGTCGTTGAGCGGGACACGCAGCCGCATTGGCGGCAGATCAGCGCCCGGGTCGTCGAAATAGCCGCGATCAGGATCCTCGTAGAGATCAGGTGAGTAGTAGAGCACGTATTCGCGCCCGCGGGCATCGACGCGCGACCGCTGGATGATGTCGCCGTAGCGGTTGCGAATGGTGACGATACGATAGCCTTCCGGCCGCGTGATGGTCTCGCGATAGCGATTGTCCGGGAGCTCTTCATAGATCGGTCGTTCACCGTCGCGTAGAAACCGTCTGTCGTCGTCGCTGCGCACGATTACCTGATTGTTGTATTGGATGATCACCCGGTTATCGTCGGTTTGGTCGTCGATGCGCGCTCCCTCGGGCCGGGCAAATTGCGGCCGCGTCTCGAGCCTCGTGCCCTTCTCGCTGGTCACTGCCTCGAGCTTTATCGCCGGCGCAGCAGCAGCTGCAGCGGACTGCGCATCTGCATCCGAGGTCGGCACCTTCACCTCCTGGCTCTCGGCCCGCAGCTTGTCGCGGTCACGGCGGCTTTCACGGCCCTTGCCGCGATCGGCGTCCTTGTCGCTGTCGAGCACGGCCGCGCCGTTCTCGACCGGCAGCACGACGGTTTCGTTGCTCTTGGCCGGATCCGCGGCAACCTTCTTGCGGCGCTCCAGTTCCTCGGGAGAAACCTTTTCCGGTGCCGGAATCGCCTGCTCGACCTGCTGACCGCCGCTGGCATCCGGCGCAGGCTGGGCAGTGTCGGTGCTAGGCGCAGCCGGCTTTTCGCCGGCAGGCTGCTCAGCGGCAGGCTTTGCGGCCGTGCCGTCGGCGGGCTTTTCGGCGGGCGCAGCTTCCGGGGCTGCCGCCTTGTCTTCGGTTGCCTTCTCCGCCGGTGCGGCAGCCTCGCCCTTCTTCGGCTTCTTCGCGGCAGGCGCTTCGGCCGTGGGTTTTACCTCCGGCTTGGCTTCGGGCGTGGCCTGTTCCTCGGCGGGCGTCACCGCTTCGGGAGCGGCAGTTTCGCTCTTGGCCTTAGCCTTATCCCGGCCTTTTTCCCGCTTGCCGCCTTCGGGCTTCGCCTCGGGCTGCGCCTGTTCCGTCTCCGGCTGGGCTTCCTTGGCGGCCGGCTGCTGTTCGGGCTCCGGCTGGACCTCCGGCTCGGCCTGTTTCTTCGGCTTCCTCGGCTTTTCCTGCGTTACCGGCTGCTCCTGTTGGGGCTCGGCTTCCGGCTTGGCCTCTGGCTGAGCTTCCTTCTTGGCTTTGCGCTCGGGTTTGCTTTCGGTCTGCGGTGCCGGCTCTTCCTTCGGCGCAGCTTCGGCCTTCGGCGGCTCCGGCTCTGCCTTGGGTTCCGGCGCTTCCTTGCGCTCGGCCTTCGGTTTCTCGGCGGGCGCCTCCTTCGGCTGTTCCGCGGCCGGCGCCTGCTCGGCCGGGGCTTCCTCCTTCTGCTTGCGCTTCTTCTTCAGGAGCTCTTCCTCGGAAGGCGCGTCCTGCGCCACTTCGAAACTGCCCTGTTCCGCCTGCTGCACGGCCGCGGTCGGCGTCGTGACGTCGCGGACGGCAGCCATCGTCGTGGCGGGCTGGAGAGCCAGCGATAGGGAAAGCAGCGGGAAAGCTGCACTCGCAAACCATCTAGATTTCTTGCCCATCGGGTTTCCTCGATCCTGTTTGAGCTTCCTTAAGGCCGACAGGCCTTGGTTCGCCCCTAGCTTCGCAATGAGGCGAAACGGCGAATTGGCAAAGCGCCAAGCCGCCGATTTGTTCCGGTTCTAGGAAGCGCTGGATTAACCTCCCGTGAATGTAGCAGTCTGCTTTCGTTCATCTCGCCTGTTATTTGCACCGCACAATTGCGCGGGAAATTGTGTTGCAATTCCATGAAAAAAAGTCTGATTATCGCCTCAAGGCGGTGTCGACACCGTTGAATTGCGGTCGCGAGTTCCAAGAGAAAAACAGACAGCGGCCACCAACAGAGAGGATCCTCATGTTTAACTCCACCCGTATCTTCGCGGCAGCCTCGATCGCGGCAATGTCGCTCTTTGCCGGCTCGGCCATGGCCGATGGCGAAAAATACGTGATCGGCACCGATTCGACCTATCCGCCCTTCGAATTCGTCGATGCCAGCGGCACGATCCAGGGCTTCGACATCGATATCGCCAAGGCGCTCTGTGCCGAGATGAAGGCTGAATGCAGCTTCGTCAGCACCGATTGGGACGGCATCATTCCGGCGCTCAACGCCAAGAAATTCGACATGATCGTCTCTTCCATGTCGATTACGCCGGAACGCCTGAAGCTCGTCGATTTCTCCAACAAGTACTACAATACACCGCCGGCCATCGCCGTGCCTAAGGACTCCAAGGTCACCGACGTTGCTGGGCTCAAGGGCAAGGTGATCGGCGCGCAGACCTCGACGACGCACGCCAACTACGCCGAGAAGCATCTCGCCGACACCGAGCTGAAGCTCTATCCGACCGCTGACGAATACAAGCTCGACGTTTCCAGCGGCCGTGTCGATGCCGTCATCGACGACGTCGTCGTGCTCTCCGAATGGGTCAAGTCCGACGCCGGTGCCTGCTGCAAGATCCTGACCACCCTGCCGGTCGACAAGGAAATCAACGGCGAAGGCGCCGGCATCGCCATTCGCAAGGGCGATCCGCTAAAGGAAAAGCTGAACACCGCCATCGCTGCGATCCGCGCCAGCGGCGAGTACAAGAAGATCCAGGACAAGTACTTCGACTTCGACGTTTACGGCGACTGAGAAATTCGGTATCTGGCCGATAAAGCGAATGGCGGAAGGCTTGCTCTTCCGCCATTTTTGTTTGACAACGGTGACAAGATCAAAACGGCAAAAGCCGTGAGGGGACACAGGCATGGGCGGATTGTTTTCCGCGCTCGGCTCCGCCTGGAGCTGGATTGTGCACATTTTCGATCCGCTGTGCGGACCCGTCGGCATCTTCACCTGGTTTGGTCAGTCGACGATTCTTGCCTGCGGCGATACCGGCTGGGGCGACGAAATCGCCCTGGGCTTGCAGGTTACCGTTTCGGTGGCGATCGTCACCCTGCCGATCGGCCTCGTCATCGGTTTCCTCGTGGCGCTGGGCCAGCAGTCGGAGGAAAAGCCGCTGCGGCTGGCCGCCGACATCTACACGACGATCTTCCGCGGCCTGCCGGAGCTTTTGACGCTCTTCATCATCTATTACGGCATGCAGATGCTGATCCAGTCCCTCCTGGAGCTTGCCGGCTATGTCGGACCGCCGATCGAGATCAACGCTTTTTTCGCCGGCGTGATCGCGCTGTCGGTCGTCTTCTCCGCCTACTGTTCGGAAGTGCTGCTCTCGGCTTTCCGCGCCATACCCAAGGGCCAGTATGAGGCAGGAGACTCGCTCGGCCTGCATCGCGGCCGCACGCTGCGGCTCATCATCCTGCCGCAGCTCGTGCGAATCGCACTCCCCGGCCTGACCAACCTCTGGATGGTGCTGCTGAAGGACACGTCCTATGTCTCGATTATCAGCCTTGCCGACATCCTGCGCCAGACGAGCGTCGCCGTGCGGGTGACCAAGGAACCCTTCTTCTTCTACGGCATCGCCTGCTGTCTCTATCTGGTGCTCGCCATCCTCTCTTCGTTCCTGCTCGTCCGCATCGACCGCTGGGCCAAACGTTCCGAGGTTCGCCGATGAGCTATGCCGAAGCCTTGATCCCGCCGCGGCCCGCCCCCCGAGAGGTAGCAAAGCCGATGACGGTGGCCCGCCTCAGCGGCTATATCCTCGTTGCCTTCTGGGCGCTGCTCGCAGCGCTGCTGATTTTTACAGTCGTCAATGGCTGGGATCCGGACAAATTCACCCGCTACGGGCCGCGTTATCTGCACGGTCTCTGGGTGACGCTCAGCCTTGTCGCCATCTCCGTCGTCTGCGGCGCGATCCTGTCGCTACCGCTCGCCATGGCGCGGCTGTCGAAGAACCGGGCGCTGAATTGGTTCGCCTATGGCTATATTTATTTTTTCCGCGGCACGCCGCTGCTTGCCCAGCTTTTCCTGGTCTATTACGGCCTCGGCATTTTCCGTCCGCAGCTGGAAGCCATCGGCATCTGGTGGTTCTTCCGCGAAGCCTGGTATTGTGGTCTCTTCGCCATGACCATCAATACGGCAGCCTATCAGGCGGAGATTCTGCGCGGCGCAATCGAAAGCGTGCCGCACGGCCAGCGCGAGGCGGCGGCCGCACTCGGCATTCACAAGTCCATTGCTTTCCGCAAGGTTACCCTGCCCCAGGCCTTCATCGTCGCGCTGCGCCCTTATGGCAACGAGATCATCCTTCTTATCAAGGGCTCGGCGGTCGTCGCCATCATCACCGTGCTCGATCTGATGGGCGAAACCCGCTACGCCTTTTCCCGCACCTTCGACTACCAGACCTATCTCTGGGCGGCGATCTTCTATCTCGCCATCGTCGAGGCGCTACGCCATCTCTGGGCGTGGATCGAGCGTCGGCTGACCCGCCATCTCAAGCGCTGACGGCGCTGGCAGCACTCGCGGATCCGTGCTGCCAAGCCATTGATATTAAAAATAAATTGTCCTTTCCTGAAGTATCTGTAAAATTTCCGTTAACCACTCGCATGTTTCCATATCACGTAGCGCTAATAAGCGCGCGAGTGGGAACAAGAAGAAGCGGAATAAAATGCACACGGACATGGAAAGACAATTGCAAGGTTACGGCCTGACGACCGCCCAGATCATCTACCGCCTGCCGGACCATCCGACGATCCTGCAGACCTACGTCTGGCAGGATTACGATCTCGCTCCGGATTTTCCAGAGATGCGCGGCTTCCTGAAATTTTGGCAGGAGAAGCTCGACGGACCGCTGCATTCGGTGCGCTACGTCCACCGCAAGCTGATCTCCGCAACCGAGTGGCGGGCGCTGAAGGGTGAGTTCATCCTGCACTGATCAGACATGCGCCTCGCCATGGCCGAACTCGCCCTCGTCGCGATCTGGACGCAGGGCGAAACAGACGATGCCGGCATAGAAGGCGACGACCGTAGCAATGACCGCAAGGCCGGGCATCGGCCCGAGCACCGCATTGTCGATGACATAGGCCCATGAATGCGCCTGTAGCGCCGGCACGCCCTCCGTTTGCAGTTTCGGCGTCGAGATCTTCAGGCACCAGGCAAGGAGCATGATGAAGTACATCCAGCCGTAATTGCGCTTGAGACGGCGATGCATCGCCTCGCCATAACTCAGCAGGAAGCGCGGATGGCGCAGGCTGCCGGCGATCACCGCGGCCCATTCACTGCCGCTATTGGGATCGGGCGCCAGAATCTGCGCGAAATAGAAGCGCTCGATCTGGCGGATGCGGGCGCGGTAAATGTCGAAAAAGCGGTAGCGCCGCGCCTCGATCATCAGAAGCAACGTGATCAGCATCATCCCGAACAGCAACACGCCGTGATGCGAGGTCGGAGTCGACAGTGATACCGAGAGCAGCGCCGCCACCACGGTGATCGCCCAGTTGGAGGTCCGGTCGATGCGATCGCGCCAGCTCGTCATCCGCCCGAGCTCGCCACGGTAATAATGGATGAGCGTATTGGTGGTCTCGCCTGGTGTACCCGGCAACAGCGACATCAGCACATCCTCTCTTTCCCTTATCGATGATATTCTATCCTGCTCGGTCTCCATGATTTTCCTCCCTTCGTCTCCCTTTCGGCTGCCTCTCACAGGGCGCCCGACCATTCTGCGCCTGCAGCCACGCCATTGCAAAAAATCGAAAGCCGCCTTAGAGCCGTGCCTGAAACGGAAGGATGGTGACCGCGATGGCAAAGAAGATCGACGAAGAAGCTCTTGCCGAGGCCTATAACCGCGCTCTGGCGCTGGAAAAGGCCGGTGATGTCGACGCGGCCGTGGCGGCCTATGAGGAAGTACTGACGATCGATCCGGACGACCACGGCGGAGCCGCCGTGCGCATCGCCGCGATGGGCCGCGGTGAAACGCCGGCCAAGGCGCCCGACGCCTATATCGAGACCTTGTTCGACCAGCATGCCGAGGTCTTCGAGGACGTGCTCGTCGAGCAGCTTGGCTATCACGTTCCGATTCTGGTGCGCCAGCGCCTGCAGCAGCTGAAGCTCGGACCATTCAAACGGTTGCTCGACCTCGGCTGCGGCACGGGTCTGACCGGCGGCGCCCTGCGCGACCTCTGCGAAGATATGACCGGCATCGACATATCGGAAAAGATGGTCGAGATCGCTCATGAGAAGGATCTCTACGAGACACTCTTCGTCGCCGAAGTCGAGGATTTCCTCGAGGACAATGACGAGGAAGCCTTCGACATCATCACCGCAACCGATGTGCTGCCCTATCTCGGGGCGCTCGAACCGTTGTTCTTCGGAGCCGCCGAGAATCTGACGGCGGGCGGCCTCTTCATCTTCTCCTCCGAAACCCTGCCCGAAGAAATTCTCGCCGGACGCGCTTACATGGTCGGCCCGCATCAGCGCTTCGCCCATGCCGACGCCTATGTGAAAGAGCGGCTGACGGCCACCGGTTTCGAGCTTGTCGAGATATCGGATATCAACGTGCGGATGGAAGATGGACAGCCGACGCCCGGCCATCTGGTGATCGCCAGATATACCGGCTGACGGAATACTTGCATGATCGGCGAAGTATCTGTTGCGCGATGTGCGGCAAGCTGTTACTTAGTCGATCGGTAAAGTTTTTCCGAATTGGAAAGGTCGCCCGATGTCGCTTGTGCTTTATGGGCATCCGCTCGCCTCCTTCTGCCACAAAGTGTTGATTGCGCTTTACGAAAACGGCACACCCTTCGAGAACCGTCTCGTCGATCTTTCCGACGAGACCTCGCGCGCCGATCTCTTCCGCTTCTGGCCGATCGGCAAGATGCCACTGCTGCGCGATGAGGCCCGCGACAGCACCATCCCCGAGACCTCGATCATCATCGAATATCTCGAGCAATATTATCCCGGCCCCGTTCGCCTGCTGCCGCTGGAAATCGACCGGGCGCTGCAGGTCCGCCTCTGGGACCGCTTCTTCGACCACTATGTCCAGGCACCGATGCAGTCTCTGGTCAGCAATCGTCGCCGACCCGAGGGCGAGGCGGATGAGATCGAGATGGCCGCCTCCCGGGCGACACTCGGCACCGCCTACGCGATGATCGAAAAACAGCTGGCCGGCAAGCAATGGATATCCGGCGACGATTTCACCATGGCCGATTGCGCCGCGGCCCCGGCCCTCTTCTACGCCGCGACGCTGATCCCGTTTTCATCGGAACAGCCCAACCTTCGCGCCTATTACGATCGGCTGCTGGCGCGCCCATCCTTTGCAAGAACGCTGGAAGAAGCCCGGCCCTATTTCAAGTTCTACCCTTATAAAGAGAGGCTGCCCGCCCGCTTCCGGGATGCAGCGGGATGATCGACGGCCAGGCCGATCTCGACCGCATGTTCCACGCGCTTTCCGACCGCAGCCGCCGTGGCATGATCGACCGCCTCGGCCGCGGCCCGGCCTCCGTCACCGAGCTGGCGGCGCCGCTCGCCGTCGCCCTGCCGACGGTGATGAAACATCTGCAGGTGTTGGAAGACAGCGGCCTCGTATTCTCCGAAAAATCCGGCCGGGTGCGGACCTACCGCCTGCAGCAGGATGCGTTTGCCACCGTCGCGCGCTGGGTGGAACAGCGAAAGACCCGCTGGACCACCACCTTCGACAGGCTGGATCAATTTCTCGCCGATGAGCCGGAGACCCTCCCCGAATGACGACACGATCCGCAGAACACGCCACCCTCGTTATCGAACGCCACCTGAAGGCGCCTGTCGCCCGCGTCTTCCGCGCCTGGTCGCTGCCGGAATCCAAGCGCCAGTGGTTCGCCTGCCACGGCGAATGGGTGCCGCTGGAATACGGCCTGGATTTCCGCCCCGGCGGACTGGAGAGGAATTATGTCGCCGATACGGACGGGCTCCTGCACGCCTACGACGCCCGTTACATCGACATCGTGCCCGATGCGCGGATCATCTACGCTTATGAGATGAAGCTCGGCGAAGCCCGCATCTCGGTCTCACTCGCCACCGTCGCCTTCGAGGCCGAACCCGGCGGCACAAAGATGGTCTTTACCGAACAAGCGGTGTTCCTTGACGGCTATGCCGACAACGGCGCCCGTCTTCAGGGCACCGAAATCGGCCTCGACAATCTCGAACTCTATCTCGAGAGGGAGACAAGCCCGATCCATTAGCAAGTTTCAGATATTGCATCACTTTTTAGAACGAGAGGCCTTGGCTGACATGTTCAACGCGGCGGCGGCGCGAACGAGCGCCTTCAACGCCTCCTCGTCGATCCGGTCGCTCTCGTGGATATCGATGGCGCGCCGGGTGTTGCCTTCGAGGCTGGAGTTGAAGAGCCCCGAAGGATCCTCCAGCGCGGCACCCCTGGCAAAGGTCAGTTTCACCACGCTCTTATAGGTCTCGCCGGTGCAGATGATGCCGCCGCACTCCCAGACCGGAACCCCTCGCCACTTCCATTCCTCGACAACGTCAGGCTCGGCCTGCCTGATCAGCGCCCGGACCCGCGCAAGCGTCTCGCCGCGCCAATCCTTGAGTTCCTCGATCCTCGCATCGATCATTTGGGAGGGCGAGGCTTCTTCCTCCTGCCCGGAACCGCTCTTCTTCATGCTTGCCGTCGCTTTCTTCATGATTGTCTCTCTTCATCGGCCCTGACGCTCTCCGGGCAATCGGCTGGCCTGCTCCACCCAGGCGGTGAGCTGAGCTTCATCGATGTCGTCATCCTCGCGGATGTCGAGGTAACGCACGTCTTTCTGCTTGGACGCGCCCGGCGGCGGAGGATCGAGCAGGGCGCCGCGGAAGAAGGCCACCTTGACGTATTTCGTGAAGCAATGGACGCCGAGGAACCAGCCCTGCCCTTCGATGCCATAGAAGGGAGAATTCCATTTGACTGCCTTGGATACACCGGGCACCGTGGCGGTGATTATCCCATCGAGACGACGACCGATCTCGCTTTTCCAGCCGGGCATTGCCGCGATATAGGCTTGCACGGGCGCGTCGCCATGGCCTTTGGCGATCTGCGGATTGCCACCCGACAGCAGCTTCGGCGTCGCCGCCGGTTCGGCAGCCGTCTTGCTCGTCACCTTGGCCGCCGTCTTGGATTTCTTCTCGGCCATCGCATTCACTCCCATCTCCTGCGCCACCTCGCGGCATAGGGCAGCAGGAACAGATCGAGACCGGTCAGCATCAACAGGCAGGGCGGCAGCAGTGCCAAGACGCCCACCCAGACGGTCGATTTCTCCTGCAGCACGGCGATGGTACTGACGATGACAGCCGCCGTAAAGGCGACGGACAGCCAGCGATGAATTTGCCGAAAGCAGTTGTTTCCGTTCAAAGGGACCTCCTATCCCGGGAAAATGAGCTTTGGCGACCGACGATCCGCCCTTCGACGATCTCACTCCGACCGCGCCAGAACCTCCTCCAGATTCGCAAAGAACTGCGTCCACCCGCTCCTGGCGCCCCCGTAAGCCTGTCGCTGATCCGGCCGGAAGCCAGATTGCTCCATCCGCAAATGCGTGCCGGTTCCGGTTGGGGTGAGAGTCCAGGTGACCACGCTTTCCAGCCCATAGGCTTCCCAGCTATAGGACAGGGTCTTGTTCGGCTCGACTTCCAGGACCTTGCAGTCGACAGAGCCCCAATCCGCGCTGAAACTGAAACGATGATCGATGACGGGCTTGAAGTCGCTCTTCATCAGCCACTCCTGGAGCAGGTGCGGCTGGGTGAGCGCCCGCCAGATCTTTTCCGAGGGATAGGGCATTTCCCGCTCGATGACGACGGAGCGCGTTTCTGTCGATGTGTCGGTCATTGATCCATCCTTTTCAGCAAATCTTCGAGAGCGTTAAAGCGGCTTTGCCAGAAGCCGGCCATCTCGCTCGTCCAGTCGACTAGCGGGGCCAGCGCGCCAAGCTGCGCACTGTAATGCGTCTGCCGTCCTTCGTGGCGGTCGCGCACCAATCCGGCCTGCTTCAGGATCCCAAGATGTTTCGAAACAACCGGCTGCGACACGCCGGCCCGCTCCGTCAGAGCCCCGACCGTCTTCTCCCCTTCCCGGCACAGCCGTTCGAACAGAGCCCGCCGCGTCGGATCGGCAAGCGTCCTGAAAAGCACGTCGTGAGCATCTGGCATTGGTGATTCATACCTCTGGAGCTATGAATTGACGTATAGCTGTGGAGGCATACGTTAGTCAAGCCGTTAGCATGATAGGAGATTTTGATAACGCCAAACGGAAGAGAATCAGAGGCTTGCAGCGCATAACAACGAAAACTTTACATAGCTATACAGCTATACATATAAGCATCTCACATCGATCGCAACGCCGCTGCGCGACAGGCATATCTGCGGCAGCATCGAGCGCCTTGCCGTGCCAGCCCGATAACCTGCCTCAAGAACTCTCCGGACGCTCGGCCTCCAGCCGCTCCCGAATGAAGGTGGGGCCACCGGCAAGACGCGCCGCAAGCAGGCTCGCGGGATCGACCAGACGCCAGTAGGGCGTCACCGTCGAAACCGGCTCGCCCGTCGCCAACGCGCCGAAGGACAATTCGGCGATGGCACGCAAATGCCGCTGCACCGTCACCGGACAGCAGGCATCCGCCCCATATTGGGCGGCGAGGCGGCGGCGGAGGGCGCCGAGATCGGTGTGAATACCTTGCGGTGCTGATCGGATGTGCTCCGCCACCATCTGCTGCGACGGAATGAGCATCGCTTGCATGCCACTGCGGCCCTTGCGCCGCTGCTTGATCGTCGGAATTTCGCTCATACCGTTCCCCCGAGCATTGCGCCTTCCTGCAATCTAGGGCTGGACCGAATGACGGCCAGCCTCATGTCAATCCACGGGAAGTCCCTTCAGATGGCTTTTCTGCACCCGCCGTTTCGGTTAATCCTCGGGCCTCTCACTGAGGAAAGGATAGGACATATGGCTAAAGTCGCGTTCATCGGTCTCGGCGTCATGGGCTTTCCCATGGCCGGCCACCTGAAGATCAAGGGCGGCCACGATGTTACCGTCTACAATCGCACCGCCGAGAAAGCCGCCGCCTGGGCTGAGAAATTCTCCGGCAAATCCGCCCCTACCCCGGCCGAGGCGGCGGAGGGGGCCGATTTTGTCTTCGTCTGCGTCGGCAACGATGAGGATCTCCGATCGGTGACATCAGGCGATAGCGGCGCTCTGCACGGCATGAAGCCTGGATCGGTGCTGATCGACAACACCACCGCCAGCGCCGAGGTCGCTCGCGAACTTTATGCAGCGGCAAAGCAAAAAGGTGTCGACTTCATCGACGCTCCGGTTTCCGGCGGCCAGGCCGGCGCTGAAAACGGTGTCCTGACCGTCATGTGCGGCGGCGACGAAGCCGTTTATGAGCGCGTCAGGCCCGTCATCGAAGCCTATGCCAGGATGGTCGGCCTGATGGGGCCGGCAGGCTCCGGACAGCTGACCAAGATGGTCAACCAGATCTGCATCGCCGGCCTCGTCCAGGGCCTCGCCGAAGGGCTGCATTTCGGTAAGCGCGCCGGCCTCGATATCGAAAAGGTCGTCGAGGTAATCTCCAAGGGTGCGGCAGGCTCCTGGCAGATGGAAAACCGCCACAAGACCATGAACGCCGGCAAATACGATTTCGGTTTCGCAGTCGACTGGATGCGCAAGGATCTGAGCATCGTGCTCGCCGAAGCCCGCCGCAACGGCGCCAAATTGCCGGTCACGGCCATTGTCGATCAGTTCTACGGCGACGTGCAGGCGATGGGCGGCAATCGTTGGGACACGTCCTCGCTGCTCGCCCGTCTCGAGAAATGATCGGCCTCTCCTCCGATCCGGCAGAACTGATCGCGCATCTCGAAACGCTGCGTTCGGAGGAGAATGTCGCCGGGATGGCGCGATTCGGCATCGTCACCGGTCGCGCTCTCGGCATTTCCAATCCCGATATCAGGGCGGTCGCCAGATTGGCGAAGAGGGATCACATCAGGGCAATGCAGCTCTGGCAAAGCGATATCCGCGAAGCCCGCCTGCTTGCCCTCTGCACAGCTGAGCCGAAACGGCTGACCGCGGAAGAAGCCAGAAGCTGGGCCAATGATTTCAATTCCTGGGAGATCGTCGACTGCGCCGCCGATCTCTTCGTCGAGGCCCGGCTGGACGAGCTCATACCGGAATTCGCCACCGATGGGCGCGAGTTCGTTCGCCGCGCCGCCTTCGCCATGATCGCCGGCGCCGCCGTCCACCGGAAGAACGAGAGCGATATGACTATCCTTGCCTGGTTGCCCCTGATCGAGGCGCATTCCGGCGATTCCCGCAACTTCGTTCGCAAGGCTGTCAATTGGGCACTGCGCAGCATCGGCAAACGCAATCGCGGCTGCCACGGCCCGGCGCTGCGGCTGGCGAAGCTTCTGGCCGAAAGTCCGGATAAAACCGCCCGCTGGATCGGCAGGGATGCGGTCAGGGAGCTGAGCGGCGAAAAGCTTATGGCGCGGCTGAAATAGCGCGATTCCGCGTCTAACGCATGCCCGGAAAAGCATGCAGCGGTTTTGCGGCAACCACATGCGCAAAAACAAGGCGCGAAAGCAACGAATCAACCAAGATTCAAAAATCACGCCCGGAGGCAGCAGTCAATCGGTCGACCACATGGTCGGGCACCAGGCTTGAGCCGGAGCCTAAAATGGAACCTGTCGCTGCGCGCGAGGTTGATAAGCAGGAGGATTCAGTTATGGCCAAATGCGACCAGTGCGGCAACGATTATGACAAGGCCTTCCAAGTAAATCTGGGAAATGAAACCTACACCTTCGATAGCTTCGAGTGCGCTATTCAGAAACTTGCTCCGGCCTGCCCGCATTGCGGCGTCCGGATCATCGGGCATGGTGTCGAGCAGGGCGACATCATTTATTGTTGTGCGCATTGCGCCGAGCAGGAGGGAGCCGACGCTCTTACCGATCGCGCGCCTTGAGACCGTCTTCGGTCTCTGCCTTATTCCGGCGGCCTATTCGGGAAGCCCTTTGTCGTTTGGGTTCGGTGCCGGCGTCTCTCTTGTATCTCGTGGCGGATGTTGGCGATCATCAGACTCCGCGGGGGCGCCTGGTCGTCGGAACGGTGGACAGGCTGCTCTTTAGGGTCGATCCTTTTGGCGGGGGCAGCAATTTTTCTAGGCATAGCCAGTTCCTCTAGCTTCACTGACAAGAACCGACTGCCCCACTGAAAGTTCCGAGTCCAGAAGCGCTGCTTGGTTCGGAATCGGTGTCACCAAACTGCGTAGCGCGCGGGAACATGCTCAAAGAGTTCTCGAGCAGATGGCCGGTCGCAAGGCTGCGTTTAGTGCGACATTAATACCGGCATCGAAATGTTATTCAGCAGATCACGCGTCGCACCGCCGAACATATCTTCGAAAAGCGGCGAGTGGCCATAGGCGCCGCAGACGATCAGATCTGCGCTCTCTCGGTCGAGGCCGGCAAACAACGCACTGATGAAATCCGTCTCCCGCGTGTTCCGCCATCCTTCCAGCGTGACCCGAACTCCGTGCTGTTCGAGATGACGCTTTATCTCTTGAACGTCTGCGTTTGTGTCGCTGTAGTTGCTCGCGAAGACGAACAGAAAAACCTTGCGTGCTGCCTTGAGGATCGGCATTGCGTCGTGAACGGCCCTCGTTGACTCGCGGCTGAAATTCCAGGCAATGACTACCTGCTCGCCGATTGCGTCTTCTCCTGTCCAGCCCGTTGGAAGGACCAACATGGGAACCCCGGCTGTCACCAGAATTTCTTTGGGGACTGCTGAATTGGAAAGATGGCGGCGGTCTGGATGTGGCTGTGTCGTTACCAGAAGATCCGCGCAATGGGAAAAAAGCTGCTCTGCGTCATGAGCCTCTGGCCGTGCCGCGTGATATTGGAAATCAAGGCCAGCTTTCCGACCTGCGATGGCGAATTCAGCTTCAATCGCCCGCGCAAGATCGCGGCTCTCACCCTCCAGTGCTTCTTTCGTGCTGACGTTGACTCCGATCAATCTGGCTTGATGTTTGACAGCGACGTCAATGGCCGTGCGCACACGCGCTGCGCAATCTTCCCCGACGTCCAAATAGACAACGATATCTCTGTAGGCCATAACTTCCTCCATCCACGAACGCCCAGGGCCATGTGGTTCACCTGCTCGGTTCGCTGTCGTGGGAGTCATCAGCAGAGTGGTGGTCGAAGGCGAATCTCCATCAGCCTGAGCAGTTAATGTCCATTGACGCCGTCAGTTCCGGACGCGGCTGCAAAGATTTCAAACTCAACGGTTCGCGTCGAGTCGATTTCGACGACGGCACTCCGGCACGCAATCAGACGACCGGGTCTTGGCAGGAACGTTTCCCAACGGTGCGCGTTGATTCTCTCTTATCCCGTGCGAGAGGCGCGGGCAGCACCAGGGAGGTTATCATGAAAGTCAGCAATTGCATGACCACAGACGTGCAGATCACCGATCCGGAGCACACATTGCGAGATGTCGCCTCAATGATGGGACGTCTTGATGCCGGCGTTCTCCCGGTGGGCGAGAATGACCGGCTGGTCGGCATGATCACCGATCGCGACATCGCCATTCGTGGCGTGGCAGAGGGCAAAGGCCCCGACGCAAAGGTCCGCGACGTAATGAGTACCGATGTCAAATACTGCTTCGATGACGAAGAGATCGAAGACGTCCTTCACAACATGGGGGATCTTCAAGTGCGGCGCTTGCCGGTGCTGAACCGAAGCAAGCGGCTGGTCGGCATCATCTCGCTTGGCGATCTCGCCATGAAGGGCGAGACCATGGAAACAGGCAAAGCACTGAGCGACATTTCGCAACGCGGCGGTCCACATTCACAGACGGCCCACTGACGGTCCGCGTCGCGCCACAGAAACTGTCCACGGGCCGGCGGTCATCTGCTCATTCAACTCTCGACTCTCGCTCCAGTGCCTTTGGGTGCGAGAGTCCTGCAATTGCGCACACAGGACGCTTCACGTGGCTCCGTTGTTATGGCCCGAGCGCCAGTTGGAACGAGCTGGGTTTGCTTCTGTTTTACCCAGGCCTTGGCGCATCAGCCGAGGTTCAACTACTTCGGCTCCGGTTGTTGAATCACCGGTGGTGGCGCGTCGATCAAATGGCTTGATCGCCAGGATACCGAGTATGGAAGCAATCATTGCTCCAATAATGAGGATCATCAGCATTCGCGTCATCAGGGACTCCACCCACCCAGGGCCCGGTCGTCTGAGGGCGCTACCATGCCCCGGCTGAAGCCCCAGGATTAAATCGACGGCCAGATCTTCGGCGAAGCACCCTATATGGCAGAGGCTTTCGCCTCGCCGTCAATGATGCCTGGATTTTTCGACCAGAAAGTCGATCAGCACCCTTACCGCCGGCGGCATGCCCCTGGCCGTCGTGAAGACGATATAAAACTGGCTTTCTTCCGACTGCCATTCCGGCAGCACCCGCACCAGCCTGCCAGCCTGCAGATCCGCCTCGCAGGCGCTTTCAAGCAGCAGCCCGAAGCCGAGCCCGGCGCGGGCTGCGTCGAGAATGGCGGTCATGCTGCGGCAGGTCAGCCTCGGCTGATGCCGGATGACCCGTTTGTCGTCATTCGGGCCGATGAGTTCCCAAGTATGGAATGTCACCCACGAGGTCATCGCCAACGTCGGCTGATCGGCGAGTTCGTTCCACGCAATTCAAACCACCGCTGCGCTCCACGAGCGATGGACTGGCGACGAGGATGCGCCGCGCCCGGTCGAGCTTGCGCATCGTCAGGCTTGTCTGCGTCTCCGGCTCGTTGGTCGCCCTCACCTCGAGGTCGATCCGTTCGTTGATGAGGTCGGCGCGCCGGTCCGAGCCGATGATCTGCAGCTTGATCTTTGGGTAACGTTCGAGGAATTCAGGCAGGATCCCGCCGACGGAGATGTCGACAAGACCGAGCGGGCAGGCCATCCGCACCACGCCCTGCGGGTCGGACTGGGCCTCGGTGACGATCGATTTGGCACGATCGGCCTCCTGCAGAATGGTCTGGCATCTTTCGTAAAAAGCCTGGCCGATCTCTGTCACCCGAAAGTGACGGGTCGAACGCTCTATCAGCCTTGCGCCGAGCCCGTCTTCAAGCCGGCTCACTCGCCTGCTGAGTTTCGAACGCGGTATCCTCAGATCGCGACTGGCCGACGCAAATCCACCGCTGGAGACGACGGCTGCGAAATAATAATAGTCGTTGAGATCTTCCATAAGAACAAGCTATCCGAGAGTACGAATGAATGCTGCCCGCTGCAAGCGGTTGTATCCTCTCTCCCAAAAAGCTGTAATCACATTGTCGGCATTGGATTTTCTTTCCGCGACCCGTCTGCGGCAAAGGAAACCGATTCCCGTCGGTCGGTTTGATTTCTCTTGTGATGAAGAAATGGAAAGCCTCAATGAGGGCGGGCAGGATGCCGACGTGCGATACGCAACATGCCGGTCGGCCTACCCTCGATGGCGATCGAAAAAGTGCCATGAAGATGGGAGCAAAAACGCTGCAAGGACGGTCCGGCAGGGAAGACCGGACCCGTCCCCGTAGCTGATCGGAGGTCACTCGGATCAGAAACTGATTGGGTGCCCCCGGTCCGAAGACCGGGAGCATCACTAGGTCGATTAGAACGAACGCTGCAGGCGGAAGTAGCCAGCCGTCGAGTCGTCAGCATCTTCCGGATCGAGGTACTGAACCGAAGCCTTGGCGTAGAAGTTGTCGACGATCTGGTAATCAACCGTCAGACCAACCTTCCAAGCGTCGCCATCGCTGAAGTCGTCGCCGGAGACGTAGTAGTCACCGTAGTACTGGACGCCAGGAGTGATCTTGAGCTTGTCGGTTGCCTTGATTGCGTATTCGGCAGCGACAGCCCATTCAGCTGCGGAGTAGTAGGAGTTCGGGCCGGAAGAGTATACGGCAGCGAGGCCGAGCGTACCGGGACCGATTTCAACCGTACCCATTGCACGGACAGCGCCGTCTTCGTTGTCGAAGTCCCAGCCGCCAGTGATCTGATAGCTGAACGCACCGGCAGTGCCGCCAACGCCGAAGGCAACGCCAACGTTGTTCGGCTCTTCGCCCGTCTTGTAGAAGCCGTCTTCCAGTTCGTCGACGCTGATGCCGGCGTAGAAGGTGCCGCTTTCGTACTGATAACGGAGCGAGTTATGCAGGGTTACGATCGAACCGATGTCGTCGGTTTCGCCGGAGAGGCCGTCGTCCCACCAGCTGTAGAAGAGACCAGCGCGGAAGCCCGCGATGTCGAGGTAAGCGGAGTCGAGGATGGCATCCTGATCCGAAGCGTTGTCAGCATTGAACTGCATGACGATGACGCCGGTCAGCGGACCATACTCGGTGTCGCTCTTGGCCGTGAACTGAACCTGGCCACGCGTACGGGCATCCCAATCCGAGTCGTTGCTGAGCGAACCGTTGAGCGGCTGATCACCAACATCAACCTGGAAACGGATGTAGCCTTCGATCTTGAGGCAGGTTTCGGTGCCCGGGATGTAGAAGTAGCCGGTGCCGTAAGCGTCGCAGACGCGAACATATTCAACCGGTTCCGGCTCGGCAGCAACGATAGCGTCAGCTGCAAGAACCGGCGTCGATGCAGCAAATGCTGCTGCTGATGCGAGCAAAACCATTCTGATGTTCATTTACCAATCCATTCCTTTGTCGATCGGGGCTGGCTTCCAATCGGGTAGTCGATTTGAAGCCGGCCCAGTTTGAACAGCCATCTCGGCGTGCGGATCGATCGAACCGCCAAACCGTCATCACATACCGGGAGTTATCAAGCAATTCTCGATATACGCGGGAGGGGTTCGATCGAGACACTTTCCTCGAAAGCGTGATTTTTATACAACAATTTCAAATGGTTACAGCAAAAAAACGCACAAATGGCCCGGCGACGGAAACCCTCCATCGCAAGCCGCAAACGCTATATTCTTTCATCAAAATCCCCACCGCCCGATCTTCGTCGGACAGCAGTGGTGAAGCTCATAAAACTCTACCGCCGCCTAATGAACACATACAAGGCGATGGCTTAGAACATGGTGTCCTGAATTCGATACCAATGCGTCAAAATGATGACATGCTGCGCAATGGTTGTATGCACTGTAGGCCCTTAATCGTTATCAGGCTATTTATTTTTTCAGGATTTCGCCGCGATTCAAGCACTTTTTCGCTATTTTCGAGAAATTTCTGCAGTCAGAACCCGCTCCTGGCCCTGCTTGCTGCCTCATTGCGGACATTCTCACGGATGGTGAGAATGCCGCTCGAAGCTCATTTCTTGAGGAGGATACCCCCTGCGGTAGCAGACCATGCCTCGATATTTGATTATCAACCGCCATTCCAGCGGTCGCAGATCGCACGCTCGGACTCAATCCTCGTTGGACTTGGCGTTCTCGAGAATCATATAGTCGAGCGGCAGCTGCGTCGAATACTTGATCTGCTCCATCGCAAAGGCGGAGGAGACGTCGCGAATCTCGATCTTTGCGATCATCCGCTTATAAAAGGCATCGTAGGCGGCGATATCGGGCACGACGACTCGCAGGAGATAATCGACATCACCGCTCATCCGGTAGAATTCGACCACTTCGGGGAATTCGGCGACCACCTCGGAAAAGCGGCGCAGCCACTCGATCGAATGGGTAGCGGTGCGAATCGACACGAAAACGGTGACCTTGGTGTTGACTTTCTCGGGATCGAGGATGGCAACACGACGCTTGATGACGCCATCCTCCTCCATTTTCTGGATACGCCGCCAGCAAGGCGTCGTCGAAAGACCCACTTTTTTAGCGAGATCGGCAACGGCAAGCGTCGAATCTTCTTGCAGCAGACGCAGAATTTTTCGGTCGAGGCGGTCCATGCGCACGTCAGTCCTTTCGAATTATTTTCTTTGTATAACTCGATTCCGCCCAACGAAAAGAATTTTGTTTCAGGAAAGCAGCATTTTCGTCCGCTCCTGCAAGACAGGCAGCAGTTCTTTCTCGAACCAGGAATTGCGTTTCAGCCAGCCGCTGTTGCGCCAGCTCGGATGCGGCAGCGGCAGCACCGCCGGCGACCGTCCGGACATGAGACTGTCGCGCCACCCCCGCACCGTCTCGGTCATACCGCCTCGCCCCCCGCCGGCCATATGCCAGGCCTGTGCATATTGGCCGATGACCAGCACCAGTTCGATCTGCGGCATCGCCGAAATGACTCTTTGCCGCCAGAACGGCGCACATTCGCGCCGCGGCGGCAGATCCGCCCCCTTGTCGTCGTAGCCGGGAAAGCAGAAGCCCATCGGCACGATGGCGAACCGGTCGCGGTCGTAGAATGTTGCCCTGTCAACGCCGAGCCACGATCGCAGCCGGTCGCCCGAGGCATCGTCGAATGGCAGGCCGCTCTCATGCACACGAAGTCCGGGCGCCTGCCCGGCGATCAGGATGCGGGCGTTCGAAGAAATCACGGCCACCGGCCGCGGCTCGTGCGGCAACCGGTGCGCGGCGCCCTTTGCCGGCGCGTCGCGACAGATTCGGCAGGCGGCGATTTCACGCCGCAAAGTTTCCAGCTCGGCTTCGTCGGTCATGGCTTTACTCCCATCCGACGATCCGCCCGATGAAGCGCAGCGCCGCGTCGAAACCGGAATTCTGGCGGGCATGGTCGCGCACATCGCGCGGCCGCTCAAAACTTCCGGCCCACATCCCCGCTTTCGCAGCCCTCGCTTCGGCCTCCTCCTTGCCGTAACCGCCATAGGAGATGGCCATGCCCCGCCGCACCATGGCGGCATTGACGTCCGCGCCTGCCCCATTGCGGCAGACGACGAGCAGCCTGTCATAGCGGTCGCGCCGGTTGCCCTGGCAAAGCGTTCCCGATGCCAGCACCATCTCCTGCAGCGCCTGGCGCGCGGCGCGCCCGCAAGCCCAGACCGCTCCCGCCCGCTCGCAGCTCTGATTGAGCTCCGGGGCATCGATGCCTTCGAGACGCAAGCGTTCCCGCCCCAAAGACAGACTGTCGCCATCGGCGGCATGAAAGGCGCCCCTATGCTTGATGGCTGCAGTATCGTTGACCTTGGCGGCGATCAGCGCCAGGAGCGCCAGCAGGGCAAAAGCGGTCACGCCGTCGCGAATCAGGCGCAGGCCCCGTGTCACGCTTTCGCCTCCTTAAAAAACAAATCCTTGGCAAAGATGGCAAACATCTTCTTAAGAATTGCCGGTTAAGCTCTTATCCACCCTGGGATGAAGTTTCAACGTGCACATGAGTACCGGCGTAAGCACATCGACCGACAAGATTATCGTCGACAGGTCGCGCAGCCACCGCAACAAGGCCGTTTCCAAGGCCGTGCGGCAGACGCGCGAACGTCTTCAGTCCGGCCATGCGTCCAATTCCTCCTTCGACCGTGATGTACTCAGGATGTACATCGCGTCGATGCTGCAGGGCGCGACGATCATGCCGCTCTTTGTCGTCATCATTACCGGTCTCGGCGTTTATTTCACCCAAGATACCCGATTGCTCTTCTGGGCGCTGCTGACGCTCACCTGCCACACCGGCAATATCCTGCTCGCGCGGCGCGCGCGCCGCCAGGAAATTACCGCCGAGAGCGCCCGCAAATGGCGCCGCCTGCTGCTCTCCGGCCAATTCCTGGTCGGCTGCTGCTGGGCCGTCTTCGCGCTGCTGAGCTGCGACACCTGCGAGCCGTCGAGCTTCATTCTCTATAAGGGCGCAACATTGCTGATTGCGCTCTCCGTCACGGCGATGTCGAATTTCATGCTGACGCCTGCCGTGCTGGTCGCCTTTGCACCGGCGGTCCTGGCGCTCGGCGCCAAGAGCGGCCTGTCGCGCGACCTCCTCGAAATCAGCCTGACCGGGCTGTTCACGACCACGCTGGTCTTCTTCAACTATATCAGCGATCGGCTGTTCAAATCGAACCTCAGGATCCTCTCCTATCAGTCGGAGAAAGACGACCTGATCGCCGAGCTGGAAGTGGCGAAATCGATGTCTGACGAGGCGCGTCGCCGGGCCGAAGAGGCAAACCTCGCCAAGTCCCGCTTCCTTGCCTCGATGTCGCACGAACTCAGGACCCCGCTCAACGCCATTCTCGGCTTTTCCGAAGTGATGTCGGCCGAAGTCATGGGGCCGCTCGCCAATCCGACCTACAAGGAATATGCCGGCGATATTCATCGCTCCGGCCAGCATCTGCTCGATCTGATCAACGAAATCCTCGACCTGTCGCGCATCGAGGCCGGCAAATACGAACTGAGCGAAGAAGCGATCTCGCTGCTCGATATCACCGAGGATTGCATCGGCATGGTGCAGTTGCGCGCCCGCGCCAAGAACATCGCCATTTCGGATCAGTTCGAGCGGCAGTTGCCGGCCATCTGGGCGGACGAGAAGTCGATGCGGCAGGTGGTGCTCAATCTTCTCTCCAATGCCGTCAAATTCACGCCGCAGGGTGGCGAAATCCACGTCAAGGTCGGTTGGACGGCCGGCGGCGGCCAGTACATCTCGATCAAGGATAACGGCCCCGGCATTCCGGAAGAAGAGATTCCCGTTGTCCTCTCGGCCTTCGGCCAGGGTTCGATCGCCATCAAGAGCGCCGAGCAGGGCACCGGCCTCGGCCTGCCGATCGTCCAGGCGATCCTTGCCAAGCATGACGGACAGTTCCTGCTGAAATCGAAGCTGCGCGAGGGCACAGAGGTCATCGCCATCCTGCCCGCCAAGCGCGTGCTCCAGAGCCTGCCGGCTGTCGAAGAGGCTCAGGCCGTCGCGCGCAAGCGCAAGAGCTTTGCCTGATTCAACCAAAAAACAGGTGTTTGCCGAGAACGAAGCCGAGATAAAGGCAGCAGGCGGCGATCATGCAGGTCACCGCGAAGGAACCGAGATCCTTGGCATGTTTGCCGACAATCGAAATCTCCGGCGAAATCCGGTCGATCACCTCTTCGACGGCGGTATTCATCGCCTCCATCGAAAACAGCCCGAGAAACAGCAGCACCGCGACGACGATCTCGCCGGCCGTCGCGCCCGCCAGCGCTAGCGCTGCGATCGAAACGACGAAGAAACCAAGTTCCTGGCGGAAGGCTGCCTCTTTCAGCACACGCAGAAAGCCCGCCCAGGAATAGCTGGCAGCGGCGATGAAATGCCGAAATCCGGTCTCTTTCGTCACCGCAGGCTTGGTCAAGACACCCTCTCCTCTTCCCGTTGCGCCCCTGACCGGGGAAGGACTTTGCCATCTCCCCTTTGGCGGGCGAATACGCAGATACCCATTCCACCTCGGCGGCGCAAGCAAACCGGAGCCCGCATCACCGGTGCTGCCGGCCGCGGCCTCAATGCTTGCCGCTCACGCCGGCCTGGGCAAAGGTTGCCATGCCGGAATGACAGGCGGCGGCAGCCTTGACGATGCCGGCGGCCAGCGCCGCACCGGTGCCTTCGCCGAGCCGCATGCCGAGCGCCAGAAGCGGCGTCTTGCCAAGCATCTCGATCGAGCGCAGATGCCCGGGTTCGGCGGAGACATGGCCGATCAGGCAATGATCGAGCGCGATAGGGTTTGCGGCTTTGAGGATCGCCGCCGCGGCTGTCGCGACATAACCGTCGATCAGCACCGGAATGCGCTCCATGCGGGCGGCAAGAATGGCGCCCGCCATCGCCGCAATCTCGCGCCCGCCAAGCCGCCGCATGATCTCGAGCGGATCGTCGAGATGGTCGCTATGCAGCGCCACTGCCTTTTCGACCGCCGCAATCTTGCGCTCCAGCATCTCGCCTTCAGAGCCGGTGCCGGGTCCCACCCAGTCGCGCGCCGAACCGCCATAGAGGGCATAGTTGATCGCAGCCGCGATCGTCGTATTGCCGATGCCCATCTCGCCGATGCACAGCAGATCGGTCCCGCCGGCGATCGCTTCCATGCCGAAAGCCATGGTCGCGGCGCAGTCACGCTCGGAAAGCGCCGCCTCCTCGGTAATGTCGCCTGTGGGATAATCGAGTGCCAGGTCGAAGACTTTCAGGCCGAGATCATAAGCCACGCAAATCTGGTTGATTGCCGCGCCGCCGGCTGCGAAATTCTCGACCATCTGCTGCGTCACGGCCGGCGGAAAAGGCGTGATGCCGTGCCTGGTAACGCCGTGGTTGCCGGCGAAGATTGCCACCAGCGGCCGGTTGACGGCGGGTGGGCGTCCGGTCCAGGCGGCGAGCCAGAAGGCGATTTCTTCGAGCCGTCCGAGCGCACCCGGCGGCTTGGTCAGCTGCGCGTCGCGTTCGCGTGCGGCCACCAGCGCGCGGGCATCCGGCCCGGGCAGGTCGCGGAGCAGGGTACGGAAATCGTCGAACGGCAGGCCTGAAACGCTCATCTGTGCGGTGTTCCTATGAATCGGCTATTCTTGTTTTTTCCACGCAAATCAGCTTCTTTGCGGTGGCTCTCTCTTAAAGCCGGCGAACGAAGCGAACAACACCAAAAGCGCCGCCGCGACCATAAGCCGGGCCTCCGGCAGAACGAAACAGAATGAAGATCAAGGACTATGCGGTCGATACCGCCCGCGCCGTCGCCTTCCTCAGCCGCCTTCCCATGCCGCCAGCGCTGTTCAACGGCTATGACGGCAGGCTCGGCCGCCTGGTGTGCGCCTTTCCCTTCGCCGGACTTCTCATCGGCTTTGTCCCAGCCCTCGCCCTCCTCCTTCTTCTGGGCCTGCGCGCGGATCCACTGGTAGCCGCACTGATCGCACTCGCGGTCCAGGCTCTTGTCACCGGCGCGCTGCACGAAGATGGCTTGGCCGATACGGCCGACGGCATCGGCGGCGGCAAGAGCCGCGAACAGAGCCTCAGCATCATGAAGGACAGCCGGATCGGCACCTATGGCGCAATCGTACTCATTCTCTCCTTCGCGATCCGCGCAGCAGCGCTTGCCGCCATTGTCCGCCATTCCTCGCTGCTCGCAGCAGTCCTTGCCATTCCCGCCGTCGCGGCGCTGAGCCGCGGCGCGATCGTCTGGCATTGGCAGCGGCTGCCGCCGGCAAAGGCCGATGGCGTGGCGGCCTCCAACGGTCAGCCGGATGAGGCGGCGATGCATTTTGCACTCGTCTCGGCCGGTTTCCTCGCAACGCTTCTGATCTGGCCGGCATTCGGCCTGCAGCCGCTCGTCGCCAGCCTGCTCGCCACCGGCGCCACAGGATTTGCTTTCACCGTCTTCATCCGCCGCCGGCTTGCCGGCCACACCGGCGACACGCTGGGGGCAACGCAGCAGATTTGCGAAATCGCCACTTTTTGCGCCCTTGCCACGGCTCTTTGAAACTCCGATATATCCTCCATGCAAACACCCTGCATTCACGTCTGTTCCATGGTTTCAGCCACCGGTTTTTGCGCCGGATGCGGCCGCACTCTTGAGGAAATCGGTGGCTGGATGACCTATACTGATGCCGAGCGCGGCGGGATCATGGCGCTGCTGCCGGCGAGGCTCGCAGCCGCTGCCACGAGGAGCCGCATGAAAACAAGCCTCGCCGCGCGGCCGGAGCAGCCCTGATGATCCGTTTGACTGTCCTCCTCGTCGTGATCGGCATCGGCCTTGCCGTGCTGATCCTCAACAATGACGGCAGCCGCATCCTCGGCCTGCAAAGCGACGATTTCGGCCGCTTCGTTTACCTGCTGCCGATCGCGCTGATGCTGTCGGCCGGCATCTGGGGAAGCCGGCGCAGCGTCGGTGAAACCATGCGCCAGATGATGATCTGGCTGGTGATCATCCTGGCGCTCATCACCGTCTATCTCTACCGCCAGGAAGCACTCGGAGTCGGCAACCGCCTGCTCGCCGGCCTCGTCCCCGGCCGTGCCGTCGTCGTCACGACGAGCGAGGGTGGCGAGGAAATCATCCTGCACAAGCTGTTGAACGGCCATTTTGAAGCCGACGTCAATGTCAATGGCCGAACGGTCGAGATGCTTGTCGACACCGGCTCCAGCATGGTGGCGCTCTCGCACGAGGATGCCGAACGCATCGGCATCGACCTCACCGGCCTCACCTACTCGATGACGGTCATGACCGCCAACGGCCGCAGCCGCGCAGCCCCGATCACGCTCGACCAGGTGGCGATCGGTCCGATCGTCCGCAACAACGTCGCCGCCAGCGTCGCCGAGGACGGCCGACTCGACCAGAGCCTGCTCGGCATGAGCTTCCTGGAAACGCTGGGCTCCATGCAGATGCAGACCGACGAATTGCGCCTGCGGGATTGAACCGGCGGATTAATTTATCCCCGATCCGCGTTCTGCGGCCTCTCGATCAGGAACGTCGACCAAAGCTGCGAAAAGCGCTGCCGACAAAGCAAGCGACGCCGATGTCAACAACATCGCGAACAACGTCGGAATCGCGCCGGCCTCCCGGAGAAACAGTCCGGCGATCGAAGCGATCAGCGCTCCGCCGGCGATCGACATGGCAGCGGCAAGGCCGGCAGCGGTGCCGGCGAGATTGGCGCGAACCGACATCACCCCCAGATTGGCGGCGGGAAAGGTCAAGCCATTGCCGATGCCGATGAACATGCAGGGTCCGAAAAACGCCAGGATATGTGTGATGCCCGACATCGACAGGGTCAGCCCCAGCAACAGACCCACGCAGGTCGTTACGCGCGCAATAACGAGCGTGACGCCGAGCGATTTTCCCGCCAATCGGGCAGCGAGATAGCTGCCCAGAATGAACCCTGCGGGAACCATTCCCATGAAGAAGCCCAGCTTCGTGCTCGATCCGCCGAGCAGTGAACCGACGGCCAAAGATGCCCCTCCGAGAAAGATATAAAGAGTGCCGGTGGAGCAGGCCATGCACAGCGTATACGCCCAGAACCGCGGCGAACCCAGGAGCTGCCGATAGGAGGCAAGGTAATTGCCTCTCGGTCTCGACGCATGTCCGGCGGTTTCCTTCAGCTCGCGCATGGAAATGGCAAGGATGGCTGCGCCAAGCAGCGCGAGAGCAACGAAGATCGCCCGCCATCCAAACGCCTCGTCCAGAACGCCGCCGAAACTCGGACCGAGCATCGGCGCGATTGCCCAACCCATGGCGGCGTAGCCGATCCTGTTGGCAGCCTGGCCCTCGCCCGCCGTCTCCTTGATGACGACAAGAGCGACGCAGAAACAGGCGGCGATCGACGCCTGCATCACGCGAAACAACAGGAAAACGCCGATATTGGGTGCGAGCGCGCAGCCGATCGAAGCAATGATGAAAATCGAAACGGCGATCAGCGCGACCGGCCGGCGCCCGTAGCGATCCGACATCGCGCCGGCGACAATTTCCGTCACGGCGTTGATGATGGCATAGCCCGCAATCGAAAGATTGACGAGGGCGAAATCGGCCTGAAACGTGGCTGCGATGTTCGGCAGCGCCGGCAGATATATGTTGACCGGTAATACCGAAAGCGCCGTCAGCAGCAGGAGGATCGTGCGTCGGGGTGCGGCGGTCGATGTCGTGACCGTCTTCTCGGTCAGGCGGCTGCCGAAAGTCTGAACGGAATTATCGCGTGTCATGGTCCTGCCCGTCTTGTCAGCGAGATTTCTGGAGAGTTTGACGAGGCGCAGCACAAATTCAGGGCACAAAAAAAGCCCCGTCAGGAGCTTGATTTACCGCGCATGGGGCTGATCGCCGGATGGTTACACCATCCTGCCCATGCGCTCTATCACCACGACAAGAACCATTGCGATCTTCATGACCGCTATGGCTAGACGAATATTTCTACCTCGTCAACGTGAGGTTTCACCGCCCGTTGGAAATGCACGCCGGCTAACCCGTGCGGCCAATGGCGCGATGCGCGCTTTACGGAAGCGGTCGGATCTGTCACCTTCGCTCGCAAAACAACAAGACCACAAAGAGCAAAAAGAAACTCCTAGTCTGGTGGCACCCCGCATGTTCGATCGGCCTTCGCCTGAGGCGAAGGCTTGACCTATGGGTGCGACAGGAGTTTCGCGATGAATTCACTCTCGCCGATCGTCATCGGCGGCATTCTGCCCGCCATTTTCTGGGGCATCACCGCCATCTTCCAGAAGCAGAGCGCCACGTCCGCCACCGGCTCCGCCGTCTATCTGATCGCCTTCGGCGCCGCCTGTGCTCTCGCCGGCCTGATCGCCGCGCTGATCTGGCGCCCTGCCCCCTGGACCGCCGCAGGTCTTGGTTTTGCCGCCACCGCCGGCGCCTGCTTCGCTTTCGGCACCGGCCTCATCAGCTTCGCGCTCTTCGCTTACGGCGTCCCTGTCTCGAAACTCGCGCCGATCTGGAGCTGCAACGTGCTGGTGACGCTCGCCATCGGCGCCCTTTTTCTCGGCGAGGCCTCAGAGATCAACACAGTCAAGCTCGCCGTTGGCACCCTCCTGATTCTCTCAGGCGCTCTCCTCGTCAGCAGCGCCTGAGGGAAAATGCGCACGATCAGACAGTTCAATAGGAGCCAAAGGCTTCGCCGATTATCGGTCGCTGCCTTACTACCAGATCGATAGCGTCATCGGAGTATCCAATGACACGCGGTCAGCGTCAGTTGCGCAGCCGGTAACCGGTCTTGAAGATCCAGCCGAGCGTGCCGAGGCAGATCGCCAGGAACACCGTGATCATCGCCAGACTGATCGCCGGATTGACATCGGCGATCCCGTAAAAGCTCCAGCGGAAGCCGCTGACGAGATAGAGTACCGGATTGAAGTGGCTGACCGCCTGCCAGAAAGGCGGCAGCATGTTGACCGAATAAAAGCTGCCGCCAAGGAAGGTCAGCGGCGGCACCACCAACATCGGAATAAGGTTCAGCTGCTCGAAATTGCCGGCCCAGATGCCGATCATGAAGCCGAACAGGCTGAAGGTGACAGCCGTCAGCAGGAAGAACAGGATCATCATGAAGGGATGCTCGATCCTGACGTCGACGAAGAGATTGGCGGTCAGCAGGATAATGAAACCGATGATCATCCCCTTGGTCGCCGCCGCCCCGACATAACCAAGAAGGATTTCCGTCATCGCCACCGGCGCCGACAGCACCTCGTAGATCGTGCCGGTGAATTTCGGGAAATAGATGCCGAAGGAGCCGTTGCTGATGCATTGGCCGAGCAGCGTCAGCATGATCAGGCCGGGTGTGATGAAGGCGCCGTAGGATACCCCCTCCACTTCCTGTATGCGCGAGCCGATCGCCGCGCCGAAGACGATGAAATAGAGCGATGTCGAAATCACCGGCGAGATGACGCTCTGCAGCAGGGTGCGGCGCGTGCGCGCCATCTCGAAGAAATAGATCGATTTGATTGCTTCGACGTTCATTTTGCCGCTCCCACCAGGGCCACGAAGATGTCTTCGAGCGAACTCTGCCGCGTCGAGAGATCCTTGAAATGGATGTTGTTCTCGCTTAGCCGGGTGAGCAGGGTCGCGATGCTCTCCTGCTCATTATCGGCATCGAAATCATAGGTCAGCCGGCAGCCTTCGGCTTCCAGCGTCAACCCGTTGCCGGCAAAACAGTCCGGCAGCCGCTCGAGCGGTTCGGTGAGATCGAGGATGAGCTGCTTGCGGCCAAGCTTGGCCATCAGCGCCGCCTTATCCTCGACGAGCAGCAATTGCCCGCCATTGATGACGCCGACCCGGTCGGCGATCTCCTCGGCCTCTTCGATGTAATGTGTTGTCAGGATGATAGTGACACCGGAAGCCCGCAGCTGCTCGACGACATTCCACATATCCTTGCGCAGCGTCACGTCGACGCCGGCGGTCGGCTCGTCGAGGAAAAGGATCTCCGGCTCATGGGAGAGCGCCTTTGCGATCAGCACACGCCGCTTCATGCCGCCGGAAAGCTGGCGCAGCATGTTGTCCTTTTTGTCCCAGAGCGAAAGCGCCCGCAGCACCTTCTCGATATGGGCGGGGTTGGCCGTCTTGCCGTGCAGCCCACGGGAAAAGCTTACCGTATTGAACACTGTCTCGAACTGATCGGTGGTCAGTTCCTGCGGCACAAGGCCGATCATGGAACGCGTGGCGCGGAAATCTTTGACAACGTCGTGACCGGCGACCAACACCTGCCCGCCACTCGGATTGGCAATGCCGCAGATGATCGAGATCAGCGTCGTCTTGCCGGCGCCGTTCGGTCCGAGCAGCGCCAGGATCTCGCCCTTCTCCACGTTGAGGTTGATGCCCTTCAGGGCCTCGAACCCATTGGCATAGGTCTTGGTCAGGTTCTGAATGGAAATAATGGGGGCCATGCGGAACTCTTGAGGATTCTCGAAGTATTTCGGCCCGCTATATAGTTCGTCTGTGACGGTTTGACATCCTTCGGGAACGTGAACACTGCATTCACGCAGCGCCAACACCGTCACTGACGACGACGGAGTCACTCACTGGCGACATGACCAAGATACCGGCTTTTCGGCTATCACCGCAACGATGAAGCCGGTGAAAAGAAAGGTACGGCCGGTTTGGAATGTCATCATCCGGTGATCTTGATGCCCGATAAGAGAGCCGAGGCAAGCACCGGCATCCGCCCCGCCGCCCATCCCTTTGCGGAGCCGTTCTTCGGCGTTCTCGTTGCGCCCTTTACCGCTGCCTCGGCTTGTAGTGAAAGTTATTGTTCAGTCACGAAGTGTTTGGAACCGGCGAGTATCCCCTGTCCAGCCCCGTTCGTCTCAGCCGGCCTCTGCGCCGGCTTCTTTTTATCGGTTCCGAACAGCGAAGGCCGCCGTCACAATTCCTCGTAATTAAACCAATCAAAATCCGCGACCTTCCCCCGTCCCGACGTATCGAAGGCAAACAGGCCGGCGAACGCGCCGGTGAAGGAGCCGTGTTCGCCGCGTCCACCCTCGTCGGAGATCATCCCGGCGTCCAGCATCGGGCCGATCGGCTGCCAGGCGCCCTTGCCCTCGGTCTGCCAGAAGAACTGCAGGTCGTTCTCACGAATTTCCATGGCGAGTTGGACGTGGCCTTCGGCGGCGATCGCCACCCCGCTTTCAGCCGGAAAGCTCAGGCGTCCGTTCGGATAGTCACCATTGCAGGAAAGGATGGTGACGCAGCGGCCCAGTGTTTCGTGCAGCGTGACGGCGAGCGCGTGGAACTTGTGGCGGTTATAATAATGCGTCAGTCCGGCAACCTGTTGGTAGGTGTCGGGCGAGAACTCGATCACGGTCTCAGCGCGGAAGCTGTGATGCTCCTGCCGGCGGGCGACCAACGCCTGTTCGAACCAGGAACCGATGCTTTCGCGCCCGATCAACCGGAGATGGCCGGGACGGTCCATCAGGTTGAAGATACGCTGCGGCTCAGGCGTGCGCAGCCACTGGAAGTCAGCAGGCAATGCCGTGCCATCGAAGCTGTATTCACTGCGCATCGGCTTTTCCGCCGGCGCAGCACCAAAGAGGCCCGGCACATCGACATCGGGCACGCAAGTTCCGTTTTCGAGATAGAGCCAGTCATCGTCGCGCCAGACGCATTTCTGCAGGCTCGTCTCTCGCCCCAGCGTGCAGCGCCGCTTCGGCGGCAGCGGCCGGCCGCAGAGATGGGTGTGATAGGCCTCGCCCTCCGGCGTCTCGACATATTGGCCGTGCCCGGCCCGTTGCAGCACCGCGCCGGGATGATCCTTGGAAGTGATGAGATGCATGTTCGGATGCATCTCATAAGGCCCTTCGATGCGGCGTGAGCGCGCCATGGTGACGGCGTGGTCGTAGCCGGTGCCGCCCTCGGCCGTCGTCAGATAATACCAGCCGTTCTTCTTGAAGAGATGCGGGCCTTCGACGAGGCCGAGCGGACTGCCGGCAAAGATATTCTTGATCGGCCCCTTCAGCGCCTTCGCTACCGGGTCCCATTCCTGCAGCAGGATGCCGTCGAAGGCCGGCGATTTCGGCGAGCCGCCGAAGCTCTCGGTGCGATGGTTCCACTGCATGTTCACGAACCATTTGCGGCCGTCATCGTCGTGGAAGAGCGAAGGATCGAAGCCGGAGGAGTTGACATAGACGGGTTCGGACCATTGGGCCTCGATCGAGGGCGCGGTCACGATGTAGTTATGCGCATCCTTGAAATTGCCGTCGAAGCGCTTGACGTCGGTATAGACGAGCCAGAATTGCCCGTCGGCATAGGAAAGGCACGGCGCCCAGATGCCGCAACTGTCAGGGTTCCCCCGCATGTCGAGTTGCGACCGGCGCTCCAATGGCCGGCGCACCAGCGTCCAGTTTACCAGATCGCGCGAATGGTGGATTTGCACTCCCGGATACCATTCGAAGGTGGAGGTGGCGATATAATAATCCGCGCCGACGCGGCAGATCGACGGATCGGGGTTGAACCCGGGCAGGATGGGATTGCGGATCATGGGAAGCTCCTCCGAGGTTATCATTGTGGTACGTACATCAGATGCGGGCCGGGATATCTCACCTCTCGCCCTCATTCCTGTGCTCGTCACAGGAATCCAGCCGCCGCGCGTCTGCGCGGTGAAGAGTCCTTTCAGCCCAAGGACTTGGGCTGGCTGGATCTCTGTGACATCCCTCGGGCAAGCCCTGAGGTCACAGCGATGAGGGAGGGTGTGGCAACCAACTGCCCGAACTCCGGGTCCTAAATAGCCTCGACCTTTCCTATTCCCGCTCCGCCGACTTCGCCCACAAATTGATATCCGCCTCACGGGCGTAGACGTCAATTTCGGCCAGCTCCTCGGCCGTGAATTCGAGATTATCCAGAGCCTTGACGCAATCGACGATCTGTGACGAGCGGCTGGCGCCGATCAGCGCCGAGGTCACGCGTCCACCACGCAACACCCAGGCGATCGCCATCTGCGCCAGCGTTTGGCCGCGCCTTTCGGCAATCCCATTGAGCTTGCCGATATTGTCGATGATCGAGGGACGGATGAAGTCGCGCTTCAGGAAATGGTTCTGGGCTGCGCGGCTGTCGGCTGGGATACCGCCGAGGTACTTCGTGGTCAGCATACCCTGGGCCAGCGGCGAGAACACGATCGAACCCATGCCGACCTCGTCAAGCGTATCGAGCAGCCTGTCGTCCTCGACCCAGCGGTTGAGCATCGAATAGCTCGGCTGGTGGATCAGGCAGGGCGTGCCGAGGTTCTTGAGAAATCGCTGCGGCTTCGCGGGTGCGCTGCGAATTATAAGAGGAGATGCCGACATACAGCGCCCGGCCGGAGCGGACGATATGGTCGAGCGCGCCGCAGGTTTCCTCCAGCGGCGTGTCCGGGTCAAAACGATGCGAATAGAAGATGTCGACATAATCGAGGCCCATGCGCTTCAGGCTCTGGTCGCAGGAGGCGATCACATATTTGCGGCTGCCCCACTCGCCGTAAGGTCCCGGCCACATGTCGTAGCCGGCCTTCGAGGAGATGATCAGCTCGTCGCGAAGCCCGGAAAATTCGGTGCGCAGGATCTCGCCGAAAGCGGTCTCGGCGCTGCCGGGGGGCGGGCCGTAATTGTTGGCGAGGTCGAAATGGGTGATGCCGAGATCGAAGGCCGTGCGGCACATGTCGATCTTTCGGTCATGCGGCGTGTCGCCGCCGAAATTGTGCCAGAGGCCGAGGGAAACGGCCGGAAGCTTCAGGCCGGAACGGCCCGTGCGGTTATATTTCATCTTCGAATAGCGGTCTTCGGCCGGCTGCCAGCTCATCTGAAGGTCTCCTGAACCTGTGTAAAATTGCTTCCCCTTCGTATCCGTCCTGAGCGGCGGCAGAAAGCTAAAAACGTGTCCGCTGTCCGACGCCGTATCCTCGGGCTTGTCCCGAGGATCTACTGACAGCGCGGCAGATCCTCGGGACAGGCCCGAGGATGACGAGACTATTGGAACAACCGCGCCGATACGGCAAGCGCACGGCGCGGGCCTCAATCACTTCAACAGCGCCTGCGCCTCTTCGATGCCAAGTGCTGCGGGTTGGGTGCAAGTCGTGGTGAGATCGATGAACCGACCCTCCTCGCCCGACTTCAGGATCGAGGTCATCACGTCGACACCGTGCAGCGTGCGGTCGAGCGAGCAGCGTGCGTCACGCCCCTCGATCAGCGACATCGCCATATCGGCAAGGCCGGCTGTGCGGTAGTTGGCGCGCGAACCGTTCGGGCTTTCCTGGTTGATCTTGCCGAAGGGATGGTCCCAGTCTTCCAGCGGCTTGATGTCCTTGTCGCGGCCGCTTGCCTCGACGGTGCCGCCGAAGAAGTTCGGGTCCGGCACGTAGAGCGAGCCGTCGGTGCCGTAGAGTTCCATGTTGGCATGGCGATGCGACCACACGTCCCAGCTTGCCGACAGCGTCACCGTGGCGCCGTTGACGAATTCGAGCAGCGCCTGGATCGTCGTCGGCGTTTTGACCGGGATGGTCTCTCCATGGCGCGGCTGGCTGGTAATCGTGCGGGTCTCCGATGCCATCGAGGTCATGGCGCCGACGCGTTTCACCGGCCCGATCAGGTTGATCAGGTTGGCGATGTAATAGGGGCCGAGATCGAGGATTGGGCCGCCGCCCGGCAGGAAGAAGAAATCAGGGTTCGGATGCCACATCTCCATGCCGGGGCTCATGACATAGCAGGCGCCGGAGGTGACCCGGCCGATGCCGCCGTCGTCGATGAACTTGCGGGCAAGCTGATGGGCGCCGCCGAGGAAGGTGTCCGGTGCGCAGCCGACGGCGAGATTCTTCGCCTTGGCGATGCGGCGAAGCTCCTCACCCTGCTCCAGCGAAAGCACCAGCGGCTTTTCCGAATAGACATGTTTTCCGGCTTCGAGGATCGCCTTCGACACCGGAAAATGCGCATCCGGGATCGTCAGGTTGACGACGACGTCGATCTCGTCATTGGCGAGAAGCGCCTCGATCGTCTGTGCCTTCACGCCATATTCCTTGGCGCGGGCCTCGGCGGCCTGCACGTTGATATCGGCGCAGGCCAGCACCTTCAGCCCCTTGAAGAGCGGTGCGAGCGAGAAATAGGTAGTGGATATGTTGCCGCATCCGATGATGCCGACGCCAAGTTCCCTGGTCATGATGTGCCTCAATAAGTCTGGAAGGATGCGATCGAGCGGCTAATGTTGCGGTCGATGTCATTAGGATTGTCATGTTCGACGACGAAATGCTTGGCCTTGGTACCGCGAAGCGCTGCAATCAGCTTGGCCCACTCGACCTTGCCATGGCCGACGTCGGCCCAGCCGTCCTCGTCCTTCGCTTCGCCTGCCGGCGCAATGTCCTTGACGTGAACTGCGGTGATGCGCGGTCCGAGCTTTTCGATCCAGGCGAAGGGATCGGCGTCGCCGCGGATGACCCAGGCGATATCGGCTTCCCAGGAAATGTCAGGCGCGCCTTCGAAGATGCGCTCGATCGGCAGCGAGCCATCGGCGAGTTTGACGAACTCGAAATCATGGTTGTGCCAGCCGAACTCGTAGCCGGCGTCCTTGTAAGGCTTGCTCATCTCCTGCAGGCGCTTGCCGAATGCAGTCCAGCCGGCGGCGTCGGAGGGGCGCTGGTCGGCCGCCAGGTGCGGCGCATAGATCGAATCCATGCCGAGGATCTTGGCGATGTTGAGCGATTTCTGAACTTCTTTCTCCAGGAAATCGGGGCTGAAATGGCCGCTCGCCATGACCAGGCCGTTCTTGTCGAGCTCGGCGCGAAGGTTCTTCAGGCCGCCATCGTCGAGGTCGGCATAGATGCCGCCGAAGCCTTCGACTTCCGCATAGCCCGCCTTACCGAGCTTCTCAAAGATCGCCGTATAGGGCTGGAAATTACGCGCGCTGTACAGCTGGTAGCTAAGTTTCGTCATCATGTTCTCCTTGGGCCTCGTGCCCACGCTTGGGAAGGATCAATCCGCCGACTGGCAGGAATGCAGGTCGTAGAACCGGAAATCCCGCAGCTTGCCGCGCTCAAGCGGTCGTGCCGGGGTGAAGGTGATGCGGCGGCTTTCGCCGGCCGCAAGATCGAAAGCGTTGTCGGAATATTTGCCGTCCGTCTCGCTCTCGATCATCACGAAGAGCGCAAGTCCCTTGGCGGTGACGTTGATGTCGATCGCGCCGCTGGCCTCGACATATTCATGCGTGACAACAAGCCCCGCGGGCGCGAGCTCCAGCGCTTTGTAGGTGCCGTTGACATAATGGCCCTCGCCGCCCATGCCGTTCGAGGCAGTGAAACGCCAGGCTAGCAGCGTTCCCTCGCCGATCTCGGCAACGTCGATGGTTGCAGCCGCCACCGCCGCATCCGGCGAGCAGACCGCCTGCACGTCCTTCAGGTGCTTCCGCTCGCCGTTCATCGTCAGCAACGAGATCGAAAGATCGACGCTGACATCGGCGAGCGTGTCGTTGACCAGCGAGAAGCGGATCGTCTTGCCGTCCTCGGAAGGAATGGCGGCGACCGCCACCGGCTGGAAGAAGCGCTTGACGAGATAATGCATCGCCTTCCAGCGCCCGCCATAATCCAGGCTCGACCAAGAGGCGACAGGCCAGGTGTCGTTAAGCTGCCAGTAGATCGTGCCCATGCAATGGGGTTTCAGCGAACGCCAATATTCCACCGCCGTCTTGATCGCCAGGCCCTGCTGGATCTGGGAGAGATAGACGAAATTCGGGAAATCCTTGGGGAACCGGAAATAACGGAACATCGTGCCGGCGATGCGCTCGTTGCCGCCAGCATTCTTCTGGTGCAACTCCATGACGGGAGAAGCGATGTTCATATCCTTCTCCTCGGCATAGGTCCTGATGACAGGCAGCGAGGTATAGGACTGGAAGCCGAATTCCGAGCAGAAGCGCGGCCGCACCGAACGGTAATTGTCGAACGACTTGTTCTCATGCCAGACCGACCAGTAATGCATGTCGCCGGAGCCATCGGCATGCCAGGCATCGCCGAAATCGAGATAGCCGGAAGCCGGGCTCGACGGCCACCAGAGCGCGCCGGGCAGCGCCTTCTTCACCGCCTGCTCGATCGTCCGGTTGAGCCGGTCATAGGAGACGAGATAGCGGTCGCGATCCTTCCTGGATTCCTCGAACCAGGTCAGCGCGCCCACAAGTTCGTTGTCGCCGCACCAGAGCGCGATCGAGGGATGCGAGGAAAGCCGGCGCACCTGGTAATCCACCTCCATCGCCACATTCTCAAGGAAGTCTTCGGTCGAAGGGTAGAGATTGCAGGCGAACATGAAATCCTGCCAGACCATAAGGCCCAGCCGGTCGCAGAGATCGTAGAAATGATCCTGCTCGTAGAAACCGCCGCCCCAGACGCGGATCATGTTCATGTTGGCGGCTTTCGCCGATTGCAGCAGGTCTTCCGTCTTCTCCGGCGAGGAGAGCGAATAGAGCGCATCGGCGGGAATCCAGTTGGCGCCGCGGCAGAAGATCTCGCGGCCATTGACCTTGAAGGCAAAACGGGCGCCTGAAGCATCCGGAGTGGTGATCAGCTCGATGGTGCGAAGGCCGATCTGCTTAACCACCTCATCCGTCGGCAATTCGACGGACAGCCTGTAGAGCGCCTGCTCGCCGCTGCCGGACGGCCACCAAAGGCGCGGATTGTCGATATGGAAGAGATGGTTGACATGGGTCTCGCCATGGGCGCCGACATCGAGGCGCACACGCTCGCCATCGAGATCGAAATAAACCTGGGCAATGCTTGGCCCCTTGGAATACAGCGTTGCCATGACCGTCAGATCGACCGAACCGTCGAGATTATGCGTCTGGCGGGTGACGACATGTTCGATCCGTGCGCTCTCAAGCTTTTTCAGGGCGATCGTGCCGTAAAGGCCGAGCGGCGCAATGGCGATATTCCAGTCCCAGCCGAAATGGCATTGCGGCTTGCGCAGCATGTTGCCGTCCGGGATCGGCGAATTGCCGGTGCTGTAAGGAATATAGAAGGGCTGCTGCTTCTGCCGCTCGGCGCCGACGGCGGGGTTGGAGGCAAACACGATGCGGATGACGTTGTCGCCGGATCTCAACATGGTCGACACGTCGGGCCGATAGCGGCGGAAGCTGTTGTCGGCTTCGAGCGCCAGGAAGCCGTTGACATAAACGGAGGCGACTGTGTCGAGATAGTCGATATCGAGATACCAGTCGCCCTCGGCCTCCTGCAGCGTGAAGCTTCGCTCGACCGCCCATTCGCGCTCGGCGACCCATTGCACTTTCTCCTCGTTGCGGCCGAAATAAGGATCGGGGATTAGGCTGGCCCGGTGGAGCGCGGTGTGCACGTCGCCTGGCAGCGTGATAACGTTGCGGATCTCGCCATCGACGGAGGTCAGCTGCCACGAACCGGAAAGGTCGATGCTGGAGTTGGTTGATTGCTGCGTCACGATTTCATTCCGATTTCGAAAAGGATTGTGGTCTTGAAGGAAGGGCAAATGTCACGGTTCGATGGCCTTCACCTGGTCATTCGTCAGCGACGTGCCGTTTTTCTCCTCATCTGCCCACTCCGCTCTCCGTCATCCTCGGGCTAGGCCCGAGGATCTACACCACATCCACCTGCGGCAGCGAGCATGGATCCTCGGGTCAAGCCCGAGGATGACGGAGAGCGGAGTGGGCCTTTTTCGTCAAACTCGCCCCGGCTAGTGGTCTCAACCCACAGAATCTCTCTAGAGCCGCAGCTCGCTCTCGGCATCGAACAGCGACGCCAGCGTCATGTCGAAGCTGAGCTTCACCTTGGCGCCGACATTGAAGCGGCGGGCGCCGTTGACGCGGACCGACATCGTGTGACCGGCATGTTTCAGCCACAGGAGATTATCCGCGCCCATCGGCTCCTCGATATCGACGGTCGCGTCATGTTCTTCGCCGCCGGCGTTCTCGTTGACCTTGATGTGTTCGGGACGAACGCCGAGCACCACCTTGCGGCCGGGCTGCAGTGCCTCGTTGGCGCCATAGGCGGCCAGCGAGAAGTTGACGCCGTTGGCCGTAAAGGCGATCCCCTCGCCCGTCTTGACCAGCTCGCCGCGCAGGAAATTCATCGACGGCGAGCCAATGAAGCCGGCGACGAAAAGGTTGCGCGGCCGGTTGTAAATCGTCGTCGGATCGTCGAGCTGCTGGATGATGCCGCTCTTCATGATGGCGATACGGTCGGCGAGCGTCAGCGCCTCGATCTGGTCGTGGGTGACGTAGATCATCGTATTCTGCAGCGACTGGTGCAGGCGCTTGATTTCGACGCGCAGCTCCGAGCGCAGCTTGGCGTCGAGGTTGGACAGCGGCTCGTCGAACAGGAACACGTCGACATCGCGCACCAGCGCCCGGCCAATGGCCACGCGCTGGCGCTGGCCGCCGGAAAGTTCGGCCGGCTTGCGCTTCAAGAGCGGCTGGATCTGCAGGATCTCGGCGGCGCGCGCCACGCGCTTGTCGATCTCGGCCTGCGGCACCTTGGCGACGCGCAGGCCGAAGGAGAGGTTCTTCTCCACCGTCATCTGCGGATAGAGCGCATAGGACTGGAACACCATGCCGATGCCGCGGTCCTTCGGCTCCTCCCAGGTGACGTTCTTGCCCTTGATGAATATCTGACCTTCCGAAGCGTCGAGCAGGCCGGCAATGCAGTTCAGCAAGGTCGACTTGCCGCAGCCGGACGAACCAAGCAGCACCAGGAACTCCCCGTCATTGATGTCGAGGTTCAGATCCTTCAGGACACTGACCGCGCCGAAGTTCAGCGACAGATCCTTGATGGAAACACTTGAATTGGAGACACTCGAATTCATGTTCATGAGATCAACCCTTCACTGCGCCGGCGGCGATGCCGCGGACGAAAAGCCGTCCCGACACGAAATAGACGATCAGCGGCACGAGACCCGTCAGGATCGTTGCCGCCATGTTGACGTTGTATTCCTTCACGCCCTGGACTGAATTGACGATGTTGTTGAGTTGCACGGTCATCGGATAGGTATCCGGCCGGGTGAAGACCACGCCGAACAGGAAGTCGTTCCAGATGCCGGTCACCTGCAGGATCATCGCCACGACGAAGATCGGCAGCGACATCGGCAGCATGATCTTCAGGAAGATCTGCCAGAAACCCGCGCCGTCGACGCGCGCCGCCTTGAACAGTTCTTCCGGCAGCGACACGAAATAGTTGCGGAACAGCAGCGTCAGGATCGGCATGCCGAAGATCGAATGCACGATGACGAGGCCGGTCAGCGTACCGTAAATGCCGATTTCGCGCAGGATGATGACGATCGGATAGATCATCACCTGATAGGGAATGAACGCCCCGATGATGAGGATCGAGAAGAAAAGCTCGGATCCCTTGAAGCGCCAGTTTGCCAGCGCATAACCGTTTACCGAGGCGATGGCGATCGAGATGATGACCGACGGCACGGTGATGCGCACCGAATTCCAGAAGCCGCGCGACAGGCCATCGCAGTTCAAGCCCGTGCAGGCCTCCGCCCAGGCTTTCACCCAGGGCTCGAAGGTGATTTCCATCGGCGGCGAGAAGATGTTGCCGAGGCGGATTTCCGGCATGCCCTTCAACGACGTCACCACCATCACATAGAGCGGCAGCAGATAGTAGAGCGCCGCGATGGTCAGCGTGCCGTAGAGCATGATGTTGCGCGGCGACAATGCCGGGCGCGGCTTTGGGCCGGTCGGTCCGTCGCCGAGTCTCCCCGAGACGGCATCGATGCCGGCCGCCGTGGTGTTGAGAGTTCCGATATTAGCCACGCTTGCGCCCTCCTCCGAATTCCAGATAGGCCCACGGAACGATGATGATCGCTACCGTGAGCAGCATCATCGTCGAGGCGGCAAAGCCCTGCCCCAGGTTCTGCGCCTGGAACATGTAGTCATAGACGTATTTTGCCGGCACTTCCGAGGAGATGCCGGGACCGCCAGACGTCTGCGCCACGACGAGGTCGTAGACCTTGACGATGCCGGAGGCGATGATGACGATCGTCGTGATGAAGACCGGCCGCATCATCGGAATGACGATCAGCAGATAGGTCTTCCACATCGGGATGCCGTCGACGCGCGCGGCCTTCCAGATATCCTCGTCAATGCCGCGCAGGCCGGCAAGCATCAGGCACATAACGAGACCGGTTCCCTGCCAGAGGGCGGCGATCAGAATGCCGTAGATGACGATTTCGGGCGTATAGAGCGGGTTGAAGGTGAAGCTCGTCCAACCGAGCGAGCGCACCACCGACTGGACGCCGAAATCCGGGTTGAGGACCCATTGCCAGACGAGACCCGTCACGATGAAGGACAGCGCGAACGGATAGAGAAAAATGGTGCGGAAGGTGTTTTCAAAACGGATCTTCTGATCCATCAGCGCGGCGAGCACGAAACCGATGACCAGGCTGAAGATCAGCGACAGGATGCCGTAGAGTGCCAGATTTTCGATCGCCGTCACCCAGCGGGGTGCCGCCCAGAGGCGCTCATATTGATCGATGCCGACGAAGCTCAACCGCGGGAGGAGCTTGGAATTGGTGAAGGAATAAAAGACTGTCCAGAATGTACCGCCGACAAAGATCACCAACGCCGTCAGGATCATCGGGATAGACGCAATCTTGGCATTCAGATTGCGCAGTAACTTGATTGGCCGGCCGGCTTGCGCTTGACCCGTCATGAACGCTTCTCCTCAAATCACAACTGCGGCCCGCGACAGCAAGGCATGGCACCATCTGCCATCCCTGCCCCTGTTTTACCGGGAGCGGCCGGAGAGATGCCGCCAGCCGAACGTCTGTCCGGGGAAGGATCCGGCCCTTGCGGAGCCGGATCCGAAGGCAGCGAATCTATCGATCAGTCAGCCGAAGCGATGATATCGGCGAAACGCTTCTGGGCGTCTTCCGGCGTCATCGACGGGTTGGCGAAGAATTCGGAGAAGAGGTCTTCCTTCTGCTTCTGGCTGTCGGCCGAAAGCAGCTGGTCGGTCCCTTGGATCACGTTGCCCTTCGACAGGATATCGAGACCCTTCTTCATGCAGTCGTTGGCAGCGGCGAGATCGACGTCTCCGCGAACCGGCAGCGAGCCCTTCTTCAGATTGAAGGCCACCTGAGTCTTCGGATCGAGCAAGGTCTTGGCGAGAACGGCTTGCGCCTTGGATTTTTCCTCATCCTTCAGGAGCGGGAAGTAGAAGGCATCGCCACCGGTCGAGATGATCTCGTTCACGCCGAGGCCCGGCAGGCAGGTATAGTCGGTGCCGGCCTTCTGACCGGCGAGCGCGAATTCGCCCTGCGCCCAGTCACCCATGATCTGACCGCCGGCCTTGCCCGTGATGACAAGGTTGGTGGCCTGGTTCCAATCCTGGACATTGGTGCCCTTGGACATACGGCGCGCATCGTCTGCGGCCTTGAAGACCTTAGCGATTTCAGGACCGGCGGCAGCTTCCGCATCCTTGTCCTTGAAGACCTTGTTGAAGGTGTCCTTGCCGGCAATCGCCACCATCAGCACGTCGAAGGCGCCTGCAGCCTGCCACGGCTGACCGCCGACGGCGAGCGGAAGAATGCCAGCCTTTTCCAGAGCCGGAGCGGCAGCAACGAATTCGTCCCAGTTCTTCGGAACCTCGACGCCGGCCTTCTTGAAGGCGGCGTTCGAAAGCCACAACCACTGCCAGGAGTGGATGTTGACGGGAGCGCAATAGATTTTGCCGTCGATGGTGCAGGAATCGAGCAGGCTCGACGGACGAATGATGTCCTTCCACTTCTCGGCGGTCGCGACATCGGTCAGGTCGCGCATCAAGCCGGCCTGGACGAGTTCCTCAGCCTGACGGCCGTGGTTGAACTGGGTGGCGCCCATCGGGTCGCCGCCGGTAATGCGGCTGATCATGATCGGACGGGCGGTACCGCCGGAACCGGCAATCGCGCCGTCGACCCAGTGGTTGCCGGTGGCGTCGAAAGCCTTTGCCAGCTCGGCGACGGCGGCAGATTCGCCACCTGATGTCCACCAATGCGTGACTTCGAGATCGGTGGCACTGGCGGCGCCGAGCGGAAGCGCGACTGAGGCGGCAAGCACGGCCGCCATCATACGGATTTTCATGAGTTCTCCTCCCTCACTGAAACGTTGCCGGAAAAACTTAGATCAATCGATTTCCGCACGCAACTGCTCGCCCCCAAATTTTTCGACGAAGGCCAGAATTACTACTTCTGGCTGTCCTCGGCCGCACCAATATCTTCCTGGTATCGCCATTTTATTAAGCGATATTGCATATGCGCAGCCCACGTATCCACTTGAAATGGCGGGATCAATTCTGACGTCACGATCTACCGTTCGCTTAACCTCTTTCGCTGCTGCGGAAAAACCTAGCACAAATGACGGATTCAACCAGCGGGAATATTGCCGCAATGCACACAAGAAAAAGCGCTCGACATTTCTACTGTATCGTTACAGATTGCATTCCTCAGGGAGGCGCGATTTTGGCAGGCGACGGGCTTACGGCGCTTGAAAAAGCCTCTATAAGCGACACCAATTCGCGCGGGGCAGGCCTACAGGCATGGAAAGCAAGGCAAATTTCGAGAAAGCAGCATCGGCGCCGGCGGCGCGCGAGCGCCCGACATTGAAGACGATCGCTTTCATGACCGGCCTTGGCGTGACTACGGTGTCGCGCGCGCTGAAAGACGCGCCTGACATCGGGGCCGAAACCAAGGAGCGAGTGCGCATGGTCGCCCGCCAGCTCGGCTACCAGCCGAACAGGGCGGGCGTGCGCCTGCGCACCGGCAAAACCAACGTCATCGCCCTAGTCCTCAGCATCGACGAGGAGATCATGGGGTTCTCGAGCCAGATGGTCTTCGGCATCTCCGAAGTCCTGTCCGGAACGCCCTATCATATCGTCGTCACGCCGCACTCCCACAGCAAGGATCCAATGCTGCCGGTGCGCTATATCCTCGAGACCGGCTCGGCCGACGGTGTCATCATCTCGCGCATCGAGCCGGATGATCCGCGTGTACGGTTGCTGACCGAGCGTGGCATGCCCTTCGCCACGCATGGGCGCACCGATGCGGGTCTCACGCACCCCTTTCACGATTTCGACAACGAAGCCTTCGCCCATCAGGCTGTGGAAAAGCTCGTCCAACGCGGCCGCCGGCGCATCGCTCTGCTCCAGCCGCCGAGCAAGCTCACCTACTACGCCCATATCCGCATCGGCTTTCAGACCGGCCTGCACGATTACGGCGCCGAGGAAGTGCCGCTGCGCATCAACACCGACGCGCCGCTTGCCGATATCCGCGACGTCGTCGAGGTGATGATGCGCTCGGCGACCGCCCCTGACGGCATCGTCTGTTCGGCCGGCAGCGCGGCAATCGCCGTCAATGCCGGCATCGAGGCCGCCGGCAAGGCGCTGGGGCGTGATCTCGACATGGTGTCCAAGCAGTCGGTGCCGATCCTGAACTGGATCCGTCCCGAGATCATCACCGCCCAGGAGGATGTGCGCCAAGCCGGCCGCGAAATGGCCAAAGCCGTCATTGCCCGCATCGACGGCGTCGAGCCGGAACTGCTTCAAAGCATCAGCCAGCCGATCTGGCCGGAGAACGGCCGATAGGCGGGAGAATGAACCCTGCCCAGGATTCGCAAGCCGGCATCGGCTCGAAAAAGCCAAGATTGCCCGTCATCTCACAGCGAGTTCACGGGGATATCGACAGAATGCAGCAGAGCGGCGTGCCCTATTTCAGCCAATGGGAAACACCCGGCATGACGCTGCCGGTACTTGCCGAGGGCTCGCAAGCCCTGCTCAGCGATCCGCGCTGGCGTCATTCGGGAGCCGGCACCATTGAGGAATATGCGCGCTGGGCCGTCAATGTCTGCGGCATGGCCTGTCTGAAGATGATCCTTGCCGCCCGTGGCGAAATCCGTCCGACCATCGAACTTGCCCGTGCCTGCACCGCCTACGGCGGTTATGTCGTCAACGAGATCGACGCCTCGATCAAGGGGCTGATCTACGCGCCCTTTGTGCGCTTCGCAACCGAGCGTTTCGGGCTCGACGCCGAGACGATCACCGGCATCGAAACCTCGGCCATTCCTGATCTTCTGTCGAAGCGCCGGTTCTTCATTGCCTCGGTGCATTCGGCCATTCGCTGGCCGGAGCACAAACCGCCATCGAAGGGCGGCCATCTGGTGCTGGTGACAGCAGCCTCGCAGGAAACGGTCCGCTTCCACAATCCATCCGGCCACGACGAGGCGAGCCAGGCCGATGTAACGCTGCCGCTTGCCGTCTTCGACCGCTTCTTCGCCAATCGCGGCATATCGGTCGACGCCTGACCCTTTCAGAACCTGATCCTTCCGGAGGCTTGCATGACCCCTTCCCCCAACAGGCTGCGCATCGCCGTGCTTTTCGGCGGCCGCTCGGCCGAGCACGAGGTGTCCGTGCTCTCGGCAACCAACGTCATGGGTGCGCTCAAGCCCGAAAAGTATGACGCCTTTCCGATTTTCATCACCCGCGAGGGTCGGTGGCTCACGAGCAGCTTCGTGGACGGCGCCTTGGCGACGCCTTCATCGGGCACGGAAATCTGCCTCGTGCCGGGCGGCTGCGGCCGGGTGATGGCAATCCCCGCCAACGGCGCACCGCATGAGTTGGCGGCGATCGACATGCTGTTTCCCGTGCTGCACGGCCTCCATGGCGAAGACGGATCGGTACAGGGTGTGGCGCAGGTGGCGCGTGTGCCGCTTGCAGGCTGCGGCATCCTCGGTTCGGCCGCAGCGCTCGATAAAGAGATCGCCAAGCGACTGCTCAGGGCGGCCGGCCTGCCGGTCGCCCGCGCCGTAACGATCCATGAAGGGACGACCCCGTCGCTCGCAGCGCTCGAGGGCGAACTCGGCCTGCCGCTGTTCATCAAACCGGCGCGCCAGGGATCGTCGGTCGGCGTCGCCAAGGTTCATGCCAGCCAGGAATTCGCAGGCGCTCTTGCCGAAGCCTTCCGCCACGATCGCACCCTGCTCGCCGAGGAATTTATTGCCGGCCGCGAGATCGAATTCAGCGTGCTGGAGGATGCCGCTGGAAAGCTTTTCGTTTCGCGCCCCGGCGAGATCGTCCCGGCGGAAAGCCACGGCTTCTACAGTTACGACGCGAAATACATCGACGAGACGGGCGCGGCGCTGAAGGTGCCGGCGGAGCTGCCGCCCGAGCTTGAGGCCGCCATGCGCGACGCAGCGGCAGAAGCCTTCCGGGCCGTTGGCTGCGACGGGATGGCGCGCGTTGATTTTTTCCTGACCCCGGACATGCGCTTCGTCATCAATGAGCTCAACACCATCCCCGGCTTCACCGATATCAGCATGTATTCCAAGGCGATGGCGGCAAGCGGCGTCAGCTATGCCCAAGTCATCGACCGGCTGGTGGAGCATGGCATGGCGCGCGCCGGCCGGACTGCCTGAGGCAATGTCGGACAGCGGATGTCGGCGAGGTAAACCTCACCGTCTGCGAAAGACACACCACTGAAAGGACTGCCGGCCGCCGCCCGGTGTCGTGTGGTCCTCGCGCCAGTCGCGTTCGAGCGCGAAGGCGAAGGAAAATTCGGTCGCAAGCGCTGCCGCGTCGTAACGCTCTACCGGCAAGCCGCTGCACCGCTCCGGGCCGTCCGGCGCGAAAGTCGCGATGACCATGATGCTTCCCGGCGCCGTACCGGTTTCGAGCGCATGGCGATAGGCCAGCCGCTGCCCGGGATCGGTGAGGAAGTGAAAAACGGCGCGATCGTGCCACACATCGTACCGGCGGTCAGGTTTCCATGCGGTGACGTCGGCAACCAACCAAGTGATACGAAGGGCTTCGTCCCCGAGCCGCGCCTTGGCGACGTCAAGCGCCGGCGCGGCGATATCGAGCACGGTGAGATCGGACCAGCCGCGCTCGACGAGACGGTCGACAAGGCTCGATGCCCCGCCCCCCACATCGATCAGCGAAGCCGAGGCCGGCAATTGCAGCTCATCGAGCACATGTAAGGAAGGCCCGGGCGTCGGCTGATACCAGCTGACGCTGTCGGCCGCCTTTGTGCGATAGACCTCATCCCAATGTTCCCGTTTCGCGTCTGTCATCCGGCACCCCATCTCTTGCAGAGCCCGATCCTGACCTATCAAGATGTAAGGATTGAGACGTCCGTCAACCGTCTTCCGCCTGCGAACCTGATCTCACGAAGCCGAGTGACGATAGACGATATCGGCAGGATCGGTTCGGGGCGCCGTGGGGTCGAGACGTGCCCCCAGCCGTTCGGCAACGGCAACGGATGCGGCATTGCCGGGAGCGATATAGCTGACCAGCGACGGCAGCTTGAGCGTCGAAAAGGCCCAGTCCCGCAGCGCCAGGGCCGCCTCGGTCGCATAACCCCGGCCCTCATGGCCCTCATAGACGAACCACCCCAGTTCCTTCTCAGGAAAGAGCGGCCCATGATTGATCCCCACCTGACCCACGCACTCGCCGCTCTCAGCAAGGTCGATCATCAAAGCCCCATGCCCGAAAAGCTGCCAGAGCGCCACGTCGTGGCAGAACATCCCCCAGGCGGCCCTGAGATCGAACGGACCGCCCATTCCGGCGGACCGCGGCGAAGCCATCAGCCGCGCATAGGCTTCGAAATCGTCGATCTCGGGCTTCCGGAGAATCAGCCGCTCGGTTCGGAGAGTGATCGCGCCGGTTCCGGACATGTCATCGCCTTTCTGCTGAACATCTAGCTTTCGAACGCCGGAGCGAACCGAAGCGTGCCTCTCGGCGCCGGCCCGTGGAGGACAATGTGCTGCACGAGCCGCGTATCGAGATCGTGATAGCTGAGTCTCCCGTCGCTGCTGAAGCCCGCGCCGCGATAGACGTCGGGATTGCCGATCAGCGCGCATCCGCTTGCACCCATCTCCTCCAGCAATTCCAGCCCCCTGGCGATCAGCGCCTTGCCGATGCCCTGCCGCTGCCTGTCCGGCTTGACCGATATCGGGCCGAGCCCGAACCAACCCGCATGGACGCCGTCGATCGTTACCGGCGAAAACGCCACATGCCCGAGAATCTCGCCGTCCTCTTCCGCAACCAGCGACACCGTCAGATCGCCGCTGGCGCGAAGCCTTCGGACAATCGCCGCTTCCGTGCCGTCGCTGTAAGCCATCGGCTCAAAAGCAATCGATGTCAGATCATGGATCGCGTCGATATCATCAGACGTCTCGATTCGGATGAGCATCTTTGTCAATTCCCAGGCGTGTTGTCTCGCGCAAGCAAGTGTCTTATCCCATTGAAACGAAATGTCGTAGATCCGAGAGAATCCTGCGGGAATCCGCTACCCTCTTCCGCCGGAGATTTTCCGGGGATATAGACTGGCCCCCGTGGGCACCGTCCTGCTGATCGAAACATCGGAGCGTAACATCTCTGCCGGCACCGTCCGGAGGCTGTGTGCGACTTCGCAATCAGAGGTTTTGCGATGAATGATATCGCCGATCACGGTGTTCATTTCGGACGAATTGCCGCCATGCTGCGAGTTCAAGGACATGACCAAGGCCTACGACTTTTACGCCAATGTCCTGGGCTTCAAGAAAATATTCGAGAACGGAAATCCTGTCGGCTTCATGATCCTGAAGCGCGATCAGGGCGAGCTGCATCTCACCTTGCAGCCGAACCACAAGGCTGCGGACTTCAATGTCGCGCACCTGATGGCCGACGATGTCGACGCGCTGCATGCGCTTTGCCGGCAATATGGGCTGAGGATCATCAAAAGCCTTCAGGACAAGGACTACGGATTGCGGGCCTTTGTGTTCGAAGATCCCGACGGCAACCGTATCGACGTAGGTCAACCGATCTAGCCGGGTCGATGGGCACTGGATGGGGAATGCGGATACATTCCCCATCCAGCGCTGGAAAACACCGGAATTCCGCGGCGAACGCCGAAGACTGGTGCCGGGCGGCTGCGGGCTGTGAAAAAGCCCGACGCAAAGGCCGGGCTCTTCCTCGATCTCTTCTCGGCAAACCTCAGAAGGTCGCCGCGCCGCTGCCCCAGGGGCCGTGGTGGAAATCCTTGCCGTCCAGGCGATCGAAGCCGTGGGCGCCGAAGAAATCGCGCTGGGCCTGGATGAGGTTCGCGGTTCCCCTGCCCTGGCGGTAGGCGTCGAAATAGGTGAGCGCTGAGGTCAGCGCCGGCACCGGCAGGCCGGCCGAGATGGCGGCAGCGACAACACGGCGCAGCGCCGGGATCGATTCCTTGACCATGTCGGAGAAGGCAGGCGTGACGATGAGGTTCGCAGCGTCCGGCGCCTTGGTGAAGGCCGAGGTGATCTCGTCGAGGAACTGCGAACGGATGATGCAGCCGGCGCGCCAGATCCGGGCAATGGTCGGCATCGGCAGCGACCAGTTGAACTCGCGCGAGGCTTCCGCCATCACCGCGAAGCCCTGGGCATAGGCGCCGATCTTGGCGGCAAAGAGGGCCAGTTCCAGATCCTTGTTGAGCTCGGGACCGTAAGCGATCGGGAAGGAGACGGCCTGCGTGCCGAAGATCTTTTCCGCCGCTTCGCGCTGCGACTTCATCGAGGAGAGGCTGCGGGCGGCGACAGCGGCTTCGATCGCCGTTGCCGGAATGCCCATGTTCTGCGCTTCGATCGCCGACCATTTGCCCGTACCCTTCTGGCCGGCCTTGTCGAGGATCACGTCGACCATCGGGCCGCCGGAAACCGGATCGGTCGCCGCAAGCACCTTCTCGGAAATCTCGATCAGGTAGGAGTTCAGCCGGCCCTTGTTCCATTCCCCGAAGATGCCGGAGATGTCGGAGGCACTCTTGCCTAGGCCGTCGCGCAGGATGCCGTAGATTTCGGCGATCATCTGCATGTCGGCATATTCGATGCCGTTATGAATGGTTTTGACGAAATGGCCGGCGCCGTCATTGCCGAGCCAGGCGACGCAGGGCTCGTCATTGTAGCGGGCGGCAATCGAGGTCAGCACCTTCTCGACGCGCTTCCAGGACTCTTCGGTGCCGCCGACCATGATCGACGGGCCGTGGCGCGCACCTTCCTCGCCGCCGGAAACACCCATGCCGATGAAGGTGAGATCGGTATCCTTGAGGCGGTCGAAGCGGGCGACGGTGTCGCGGAAATTGGCGTTGCCGGCATCGATCATGATGTCGCCCTTGGAGAGGTGCGGGCGCAACGCCTCCATCTGCTGGTCGACGGCATCACCTGCCTTGATCATGATGATGATCGGCCGCGGCGGCCGGATCGCGTCGACGAACTCTTCGATGGTCTTGCAGGGAATGATCTGCTTTTTCAGATCGCCGGCGCTTTCGTAGAATTCGTCGGTTTTCTCAGGCGTGCGGTTGAACACCGCAATTTTATTGCCTTTCTCCGCGATGTTGAGCGCCAGGTTGGAGCCCATGACCGCAAGGCCGATCAGTCCGATTTCTGCCTTTTCCACGACAAACCTCCGATGTGTCATTTGGACCGGTGTTGTGGCACTGTCTCGCTCAAACGGCAAGTCTGCCAAGGGTCTAATCGGTTCGCAAAAGCCAATGAAATGAAGCTTTCAATACCGGCTTGTCCGACAACCTGCCATCTGATCGGCCACCAGCCATGTGGTGTGACCTGCCCTTAGCGCATCTCTAATGCCCTATCTCGTGTTATCATAGTTCGGGTTATTACTCTCGCTCGACCAAGATCAAGGATCTGCAAGCCATGTCGACTATGCCCGCAAAAATCATCCACCAATCGATCGAGCGTGACTGGCGCGACGTCTACGACTTTGCCGGCAAGCCGGAGAATATGCCGCTTTGGGCCTCCGGCCTTGCGACCGGTCTCGAGCCCAATGGCGCCGACTGGGTCGCCCATGGCCCTCTCGGCACCATCAAGGTGAGCTTCGTGCCCGCCAATGAATTCGGCGTGATCGATCATACGGTGACGATCGAATCCGGTCTCAGGGTCTATAATGCGTTGCGCATCGTGCCGAACGGCGATGGTTGCGAGATCATGTTTACGCTGCTGCGTCTGCCCGGCATGACCGACGCGCAGTTTTCCGCCGATGCCGCCCATGTCGAGAAGGACCTCGCCATGCTGAAAGCCCTGATGGAGAGATAGATGGACGATAAGTCAGAAAACCACGATCGCCGCATCGACTATGTCGAGTTCAACGTCGCCGACATTGCCGCCGCCAAAGCCTTTTACGGCTCTGCCTTCGGCTGGCGTTTCACCGATTACGGGCCAAACTATTGCGAATTCGACGACGGCCGTCTGAAGGGCGGCTTTACCGATTTCGGACCCGTCCGGCCGGGAGGCCCGCTTGTTGTCGTCTACGCCAATGATCTGGAGGAGGTGCTGACGTCGGTCGAAAGAGCCGGCGGCACGATCTGCCGGCCGATCACCGACTTTCCCGGCGGCCGCCGCTTCCATTTCCTTGATCGAGACGGTTATGAGCTCGCCGTCTGGGCGACTGCGTGATTGGATTACTGATCCATCACGATCAGAGCGCCGATCACCGTGCCGCCTGCATCGCGCAGCGGCGACATGCGACAGCGCACCTGCCGCGATGCGCCAGCGCCGGTCGCCCGCTCATAGGTGTAGTCGATCTGCTCGCCGGCAAAGCAGGCATCCAGCTTATGTTTGGCGCATCCGGCAAAGCGTTCTTCGCCGATGAATTCGGAAATATGGTGGCCGATGAGGTCCATCGGCTTCCTGTTGAGATGGGCGCTGTTGGCCGCATTGGAATAGAGATAGCGATAATCCCTGGTCAGCACCGCTACCCGATCCGGCAGGCTTTCGAGGATCGCCGCATTGAGAAACTGGCCGTTGTCGGTGTCGGGCACATAGGCTGCCGGCGGTGCAATGCGCACATCCTGCGGTGAAGGCACCTGCCAGTCCGGCCCATGAGTGCTGAAATAGCGGTCAAGCAGGTAGGAAAGCACCGTCGTGTGTTCTCGGACGCTGGCGCTGTCGTCGGCATCCCGGGCGATGAGATGGCTGACGAACTGCAGTTGCATATACACTTCCAGCAGATTGGCGGCCTTGCATGCCAGGATCGCCTCGACCAGCGGCTCGACATGCCGGTCGAGCGACATGACGCGCTGATCGTCGCCGATGCGTATGGCTTCCTCTATTTGCGCGTAACGTAAGGAAAAGGCTCGAAACAGCTCCAGCAAGACGCCTCTCACTCCCATTGTCCCAAGCGGTGTGTCCATAACCGATATGGCTGCATGCGCCTTACGGTAGATTTTACTCGCGCCCTGGTGGTGACAGGTAACATGAAGTGTACTCGGTTTCAATCCGAGAGCACCTGCCGCTTTTCACCGCTGATAAATGGGGGTGGACCTTCTTACGCGAGCGTCTTCTTGATCTGCCAGCGGTCGTGATACCAGAGCCACTGTTCCGGATATTCCCGCACCCAGCTCTCCACCTTGTCGTTGAGCAGCTGGGCCGCCACCGGCAGGTCGAGATTGCCTTTTTCGTCGCGCGGCATATCAAGTCGCGGTTCGATTTCCAGGCGGTAGCGGTTTCCCGGCAGACGAATGCAGCGCGCCGGATAGACCTCGCAATCGAACTGGCGCACCAGCTTCGGCAGCAGCGGATTGGTCTTCACCTCGCGCCCGAAGAAGGTGCCCTTCAGCCCCTTACCGAATTTCTGGTCGACGAGCACGCCCACCCCCTGACCCGCTTCCAGCTGACGCGCGAGCGCGAAGGAGGAGCCGGCATGCGACGGCACCAGCTTGCCCATGCGGGCGCTGCGGAAGTCGAACACCTTCTTGGCGACGTAAGGATTGTTCGGCGGCCGGAAGAGCACCGTCACCGTTAGCCCGAAGGCCGCACCCGCCACCGGCAGCAGCTCGAAATTGGCAGTGTGGCCCGTGAATACGATGAAGGGGCGCGGATTGTCGCGCAGGTCGAGGAAGATCGGAATACCCGACACCTCCACCCTGCCAGGCTCCGATTTTTCGGGATCATAGTCGAACAGCTGGTCGAGGAAGACGTATTCGGCCGCAAGCCTTCCCATATTGCCCCAGCTGGCGAGCGCGATCTCCTCGATCTCGGCCTCGCATTTCTCGGGAAAGGCGTTGCGCAGATTGGTCAGCATCAGCCTGTGGCGGCGGGTCCGCCGGCCGAGGCGGCGCATCACCCTGTCGGCAAAGCGGATCGCGCCGTCGGCCGGAAACAGCTTCAGCAGGTTCAGGAAGCCGAACATCGCCTGCGCCACCAGCCATTGCTGCAAATTCCTGAGCGCCAGGACGATCCGGGTGATGATCAGCTTCACGTGCGCTCAATCCATCTTCAGGATGATCTTGCCGAAAATCTGGCGCGATTCCATCCGCTCCAGCGCCCGGTCGATATCGTCGAAGCCGACTTCGGTATCGATGACGGGATGGACGAGCCCGCGGCCCATCTTCTGCATCGCATCCGCCATGTTTTCCATGCGGCAGCCGAAAGAGCCGAGGAGCTTCAATTGCTGCTGGAAGAGCATCATCAGGTTCATCTCGGTCGAGACACCCGAGGTCGAGCCGCAGGTGACGAGACGCCCGCCGCGCTTCATGCAGAGCATCGAACCGGCCCAGGTATCCTTGCCCACATGTTCGAAGACGACGTCGACGCCCTTCTTCTTGGTGAGCTTGCGCACGACGCCTTCGAAGCGGTCGGTGCGGTAGTTGATGACGTGATCGGCGCCGAGCGCCTTGGCCCTCTCGATCTTGTCGTCGGAGCCGACGGTGGTGATGACGGTGCAGCCGATCTTCTTGGCAAGCTGGATCGCCGCCGTGCCGATGCCGGAGCCGCCGGCATGGACGAGGATCGTTTCGCCGGGCTCGAGCTTCGCATTGTCGAACAGCATGTGCTCGACCGTGCCGAAGGTGACCGGCGCGAGCGCCGCCCCAATAGCATCGACGCCGGGAGGAGCGGGGACGAGCAGGCGCGCCGGCAGATTGACCTTCTCCTGCGCGAAACCGTCGAGATGGAAACCGTGCACGCCGGAAACATGTTCGCAGAGATTGTCACGGCCTTCGCGGCACGGGCGGCAGAGCCCGCAGGTACGCGCGCCGTAAATCGAAACCAGCTGACCCGGCAGCACGTTGGCGACGCCAGGGCCGATGGCTTCGACGACGCCGGAGGCTTCTGCGCCGATGACGAGCGGCATCTTGCGCTTGGCGAATGCCATGCCGCGCCAGCCCCAGACGTCGATGTGATTGAGCGCCACTGCCTTGACGCGCAGCGTCACCTCGCCGGCTGCGGGCGCCTCCGGTTCCGGCAGGTCGGTGATCTCCAGCTTGCGGTCGTCGATCAGTTGCAAAGCGCGCATGGCAAAACCCCTCGCCTCGAAGGCGTCATCTCATCTCGAAAATTGTCGGGAACCGCTTAAGCCGGTTCGAGCGCCATGACAAGGCTGGCATTCTGCCCGCCGAAGCCGAAGGAGTTGGAAAGCACGGCGGAAACCTGGGCTTCCCGCTTCTTGTTCGGCACGACATCGAGCACGATCGACGGATCGGGATTGTTGTAGTTGATCGTGGGCGGCAGCGTGCCCGTCAGCATCGTCTGCAGCGAGAACACCGCCTCGACCGCGCCCGCCGCCGTCAGCGTATGGCCGATCATCGACTTGTTGGACGACACGGGAATGCCGACCAGCTTCTCGCCGAAAACGGCGGACATCGAGCCATATTCCATCTTGTCGTTCTCAGGCGTCGACGTGCCGTGCGCGTTGATGTAGCCGATACCGCTCTCGTCGATACCCGCATCGGCAAGAGCCGCGCGGATCGTCGCGATCGCCGGGCCGCCGTCGGGCGAAGACCGGGTGCGGTGGAAGCTGTCGGCCTTGTCCCCGGCGCCCTTCATGATGCCGAGCACCTTGGCGCCGCGAGCGACCGCCGATTCCAGCGATTCCAGCACCAGGGTCGCAGCACCTTCAGCGATGACGAAGCCGTCGCGATCCTTGCTGAACGGCTTGGAGGCCTTGGTCGGCGGATCGTTCTGCGTCGAAAGAGCCGAAAGCAGCGAGAAGCGGATCAGCGCTTCGGCGCTCAGCGATCCGTCCGTCGCAACCGTCAGCGCGCGGTCGGTGCGGCCCTGGCGGATCGCCTCGATACCGAGCTGGATCGCGGTCACACCGGAAGCACAGGCCGTCGACAACGTCACCGGCAGGCCGCGCGTGCCGAACCGGTCGGCAAGTCGCTCGGAAATCGCACCGAACAGGGCCGCTTCATGGAACGCCGGATCGGGGCGCTGGCGCAGCGCCGTCAGGAATCGCTCATAGGCATCACCGGGATGGTCGGCAGCCGGCGAACGGTCGGCGAGTTCGAAACGGGCGCTCCATTCCGGCTCGATCGGCGGCGCGGCAAGAAATCGGGGGCCGTTGAAATCGCCTGACAGACCAGCATCGGCCAGCGCCTCGATCGTTGTCTCGCGCGCAAAGGCATAGGAGCGCTCGACGGCGTTCGGCACGGGAATCTCGATGAAATCGACGGTGCCGGCGATCCGGGTCGACAGGCCTTCGGTCGGAAAGCGGTTGATCGCGTGGATCCCCGAGGTGCCGGAAGAAAGGGCCGCCCAATTGTCCTTCAGGCCCTGGCCCAGCGACGTGATGATGCCCATGCCGGTCACTGCGACGATCGGCCGGCCGAGATGATCCTTGTAAGCGGAAGCTGTCATATCTCTCTCCTCACGCCTCTGCGGAAAGAACGGCGACGCCCTCGCCGCGCTGGTGTCCGACCGTCGTTACGACGGCGGCCTTCGTGCCCGCCTTCATCGGCGCTTCATGAGCAGCGTCGAAGGGCGGAACCTTGGCCTTGGTATCGATGGCAAGGGCTGCGAGCGCCAGCCCCAGCGGGAAATGCGCCTCTATCGTGTGACCGGACACGCCGCCGAAGCCGCGGATCGCAGCGCCGGGAAGCTGATGCTCAAGCACCGCCTTTTCGCGGGCGGCGATTTCATGCATGCCGGTCGAGCCGGAAAAGATGGCCGTGCTGTCCGGCGGCAGCTCGGCGGCAGGCTTCAGCAGCCGCTCCATGCGCACTTCGAAATTGCCGGCGCTACGGCTGCCGCGATCGCCCTCGACGGCGCTGATCGTCGCATAGATATGCGCCCCGCGCTCTTCCGCGTGCTTGCGCGATTCCAGCACCAGGAAGGCGCCGGCCGAACCGGTGATCATGCCGCCGCCTTCAAGGCCGGAGCGCGACCAGAGCGGCGCCCATTCGTCGCGCGTATGCGCGCCGATCGCTTCAGTGAGCAGGATCATGTCGGGACGTTCGGCAGCAAAGGCGCCGCCGACAAGCGCATGGGTGGATTCGCCGGAACGGATCCGCCAAAAGGCCGTCTCGACGGCGGAAACGCCTGAAGCTTCCTCGCCCATGAAGGTGCGCGAGGAGCCGGTGACCTTGTGAACGATGGAGATGTTGCCGGCCAGCAGGTTGGAAAGCTGCGCCAGGAACAGCGTTGGCCTCAGCTCCGTCGTCAGCTTCTCATTGAGCAGCAGCTCCCGGTCGTTGCGCTTCAGGCCTTCGTCGACGATCAGCGTATCGACGTTGATGTCGCGCTCGCCGCCGCCGGCGGCCACGATCATGTCCATCGTGCCGCAGGCCTCGATATTGTCCTTGAAGCCGGCATCGTCGAGGGCCAGACCCGCTGCGAAGACGCCGATACGCTGCCAGTTTTCCATCTGGCGCTGGTCGCCGCGCTTGGCGATCTGCTGCGACCAGTCGATCTCAGGCAGCGGATGCACCGGATAGGGTTTGAACTTCTCGGTCTCGACGATCGCCTTCGGCGCACTTTCGGCCGAAAGCAGCGCGATATGCGCGTCCTTGCCGACACCCTGGCAGGTAACGATGCCGACGCCCGAAATGACGACGTCGTTTGCAGCCTTGCTCATCCAATCACTCCCTGCGCTGCGATCGCTTCGAGAAGCCCGACCTCGCCGGCGCGTTTTTTCACGATATCGCCGAGCGGCACCTCGCTGAAGGGCATGGTGCGCAGTTTCAGCTGCGCATCGCAGACCTTCTTGCCGCCGCTGGTGATCTTTGCCTTGGTGACCGCGAAACCCGAACCGTCATGCTCCAGCACAGCCTCGATATCAAGCACGGCTTCAGGCTCGACAAAGGTGCGCATCTTGGCGCCGTCGACCGACATGAGGAAGGGCATGGCGGCAAAATCGGTGGCGGCAAGCACCAGCATGCCGGAGGCCTGCGCCATGGTCTCGATCAGGAGCACGCCGGGAACGAGCGGCATGCCGGGAAAATGGCCTTCGAAGACGGGGCTTTTGGCCGGCACGACGGATCGTGCCGCAAGCGTCCCCTTCTTCAGGTCCACCGCTTCGACGCGGTCAATCATCTGGAAATATTCCAGCAGCATTCGGATCCTCCGGCTCGACGGGCAAAATCCGCCCGCCGGTGACGCCTACTTAGGAACGAAACCGCCCGGCCGCCATATTCAGGGCGGCAGGGCGTTCAAAAAAGACTGATATGTCGCTCAGGCCTTGGCTGCTTTGAGCTCGTCGATCTTGGCGCACAGGTTCTTCAGCACGAAATACTCTTCGGTGGAAACCTTGCCCTCATTGACTTCCTGCGTCCACTTTTCGAGCGGAATCTTGATGCCGAATTCCTTGTCGATCGCAAAGACGATGTCGAGGAAATCGAGGCTGTCGATACCGAGGTCGTCGATCGTATGGCTCTCCGGCGTGATCGTGGCACGATCGATCTCGCTGGTTTCTGCAATAATGTCGGCAACTTTATCGAATGTAGCGGTCACGCGCTGTACCTCATGAAATGACGATTTAAACCCCCTCATAGGCAAATCCATTTCAAAAGCCAATGCTTTCGTCCGGGCGTTGCGGCAATTTGGCAATCAGGTGTTGCCTAAACAGCAATGGAGTGCCGGACGTTCCAGAGTGTTGCGCGAACCCTGAAAGGCGATGCAAGGCTCTCCCGGCGCGAAATGGGAGGCTGACCGAATCAAATAGGTGACGCGCTCGATGCGACCAACATCCGCATCTGAGTTTGATCTGGATCAAATCGCGCCGAATTCGAATTCAGGCGCTGATCCGGGATCAGCGCGTGATGACCACCCGGGTATTGGTGAGCCCTGCCTGCCGCGCCAGCGAAAAGAACTCCGCCGCATTGTCGGGATGCAGGCGAACGCAGCCATGCGAGGCCGGCCTGCCGAGACGCTTCAGATCGAAGGTGGCGTGAACGGCGTAACCGCCGTTGAAGAATACGGCGTAAGGCATCGGCGCGTTGTCGTATTTGCGAGAGCGGTGATCGCGCGACAGCCATTTGGCGCTCCAGGAACCGGTCGGCGTGACATAACCATTACGCGCGGTCGAAACCTTCCAGCGATACTTGACGAAACCGTTCTCGGTGACGGTCATCGTCTGCTTGCCGATGCTGATATTGGCAACCAGCGTTGCTGCCTCAGCCGCAACCGGAGAAAACTGCAGCAATAAACTTGCGGCCGCAGCCGCAAAAATCGTCTTCATGATAACCCCTCTTCGCACCCGCGCAGTTTGATTGCGCCCTCACGACAGAGAGACTACGACGATACTTATTATATAGCTTTAACCCGAATGGTAATCACAATTCTAACGAGCGAAAGCGTGACCGAGACGCCGCAAGAGGGCGGCGCTTGTTCACTGAAGCTTACGCGCCGCCGACGGCCGCTTGAGCTGCTGGTAGGCCTTGTTCATCTTCTCGCGGATCGAGGCCATCGTCCCGAGATTATGGCCGCACGCCGCGCAGCTGATGATGTCGGTCTCCCGAATCTCGGGGCGCTCGAATTTCATCTTGGTGCTCTTGCACTTCGGGCACGGCAATTCAACCTGGACTGTCATCGCTCTTTTCCGGTCTGATGGAGATAGGAGGCGCTTCGCATAAACCTTTGCGGCGGGAGTGTCCACTGCGGTGCCTCACGGGCACATCCTACAAGAAACATAAAAACAATCCGAAGATCAGACCGGTAAGCACCATGCAGCTGGCATAGAACACCGACACACCGTCTTCGATATCGCCGGCGGTGGCAACGTCCCGGCCGGCGTTGTTGATCATCGGCTCAGTCACGATGACACCGCCGTAGATGCGCGGGCCGGCGAGCTGGACGTTGAGAGCACCGGCCATTGCCGCCTCCGGCCGGCCGGAATTCGGCGAACGGTGCAGGCCGCCGTCGCGCATTGCCACCCGGATCGCCTCGCGGCAGGGGCTCATGCCGCGCCGGATCCAGGCGCCGGCGGCGATCAAAAGGACGGAGAGCCGCGCGGCCGGCCAGTTGGCGATATCGTCCAGCCGAGCCGCGGCCCAGCCGAAATCGATGTATTTTTCCGACCTGTGGCCGATCATCGAATCCGCCGTGTTCAGCATCTTGTAAGCGAGCAGGCCCGGCAGCCCGAGCACGGCATACCAAAGGGCCGGCGCCACGACGCCGTCGGAGAAATTTTCTGCAAGGCTTTCGATCGCCGCGCGGCAGACGGCCGGCTCGTCGAGAGTCTCGGGATCGCGCCCGACGATGCGGGAGACGGCGCTCCGGCCGCCGGCAAGCCCCTCGCCGCGCAGGGCCGTAGCGACGGCCGCGACATGATCGGCCAGGCTCTTTTGCGCCAAGAAGATCGCCACCAACCCGGCCTCCAGCACGAGGCCGGCAAGGCCGAAGAGCGCGAAAAACCGGTCGAACACGAAGCCTGCAGCGATCGACAGCACAAGCAGCGCCAGAATCGCCGCAACGCCGTTCATCCGGCGCTGAGAGCCCGTGAGGCTTGAGGGATTGAGCTGCTGATCGGCGTAAGAGATCGCCGCGCCGAAGATGACGATGGGATGCGGCACCCGCGACCACAGCCATTGCGGATCGCCGACGATCCGGTCGAGCAGCAGCGCCAGAAGCAGCACGAGGAGGTTTTCGTCGATCATCATCGCTCAAATCCTTGAAGGGCTGCGCCAAGCCGTCTGTCCGCCGCCGGATCGGGCGTCAATCCGAAACGCAGCCAATCCGGCGCATAATCGAACTTGCGGACGAGAATATGATGCCGGCAAAGATGCGTGTAAATGTCGCTCGCCCTGCTATCGGCGACAAGCGTGAACAACGCCGTTCTCCCTCTGCTCGGCAGCCCGGCAGCGCGCAGCGCCGCCTGCAGCGCGGCGCTGCGTTCAGCGAGACAGCGGCGGATTGCAGCCACGTCCGAACCAAACAGCGAGGCGGCAAGCGACAGCGCCGGGCCGGAGACCGCCCAGGGGCCAAGCCAGTCCTCGAACCGCGCGAGAATATCCTCATGCGCGATTGCAAAACCGAGCCGCAGGCCGGCAAGCCCGAAGAACTTGCCGAACGAACGGAAGATTATCAGGTTGGGAAGGTCCTGCGCGCGGGCTGCGAGGCTTAGCGCCGGATCCGCATCCCCGAAAGCCTCGTCGACAACAAGCAGTCCGTTTGCCGATTTCATCCTGTCGTGCAGAGCTGCCAACGCTTCGGCCGGCCATATCCGCCCGTCGGGATTGTTCGGATTGACGACGACGGCAAGCCTATATTGGTCGCCGATCGCAGCTATATCGTCGATCGCATCGACGGCAAAACCGGTCGAGGCGAAGGCGCGCGCATATTCGCCATAAGTCGGCGACACCACGGCGACTTTGTCGTCCGTCACGGCAATCCTAGTGTCCGTCGCGGCGACTCTGTCGTCCGTCGCGGCGACCCTATCATCCGTCACGCCGAACTGGCTTCCCTGTCGAAGCAGGCGCGGCAGAAGCTGAATCACTGATTGCGTGCCCGGCACCGGCAGCGGCAGTATCTCGCCGCTGTCATAATAATCCCGCGCCGCCCGCCTTGCCTCATCGACCAGATAGCTGTCCGGCAGACGGTGCCATGCCCTTGTCGGGATCTCCGGCAGGGCGAGCGGGCATGGATTGATGCCGGTGGAAAGATCGAGCCAGTCCTGCGGCCTGCCGCCAAAGGCGGCGGCTGCGGCGGTAATGCCGCCGCCGTGGGCGATCGGCGCGCTCATCCAGCCGCTCTCGCAAGGTCGATCAGATGCATGTAGGAGCCCGCCACCTGGCCGCGCCGGAGCCCGACAGCACCGAGATCAGTGCCGAGCGCATCTTGCGCTGTAAACAGCCGCTTTCCCTCTCCCTCGGAGACGACCGTTGAATAGTGGAATTCATGCGCCGTCATGGTCCGCGCGAAGAAGGCGCCGTCAAGCGGGGTCACACGGCGATAGCCGAGATGGCGCCGGCGCTTGGCATAGCTGGTGACAACAGGCAGCAGGCCGAGCATTTCGTGGCGCCTGCCCTCCGCATCGATCAGCCCATCGCCCAGCACCATGTAGCCGCCGCACTCACCGTAGATCCGGATGCCGCGCGCCGCCGCATCGAGCATGCCGGCGCGGAAATTCTGCGCTTGGGAAAGCCGCCCGGCATGCAGCTCGGGATAACCGCCTGGCAGATAGATCGCATCGGCATCAGCGGCCGGCGCCTCGTCGGCAAGCGGCGAGAAGAAGGAGATATCCGCCCCGCGCCGCCGCCAGCCAAGCAGCATATGCTCATAGGAAAAGGCGAAGGCGACATCGCGCGCCACGGCAACCCGGGCGCCGATCGGCATCAGTCGGTCGATATTGGCCGCCGACGGCCGGTTGAGGCCCTGCCTTGCGATGCGCAGCAGGAATTCGAAATTGCACTCCTCGGAAACGGCGTCCGCCGCATGGTCGATGAAATTCTCGAGGGTGGCATGTTCGCCGGCCTGGACGAGGCCGAGATGGCGTTCCGGCAAGGCCAGCGCCTTGTCGCTGCCGATCACCGCGATAACAGGCATGCGAATCGCTTCGAGCGCCTGACGCAGCATCGCCTCGTGCCGCTCGCTGCCGACCTTGTTGAGGATGACGCCGGCAACGCGCACATCGGCGCGGAAGCCTGCAAAACCTGATACCAGCGGCGCCACGGACTGCGACATGCGCGAGGCATCGACGACGAGCACGACGGAAAGACCGAGCTGGGCGGCAAGATCGGCCGCCGTCCCCTTCCCGTCCGCCGCCCCGTCGAACAGCCCCATCATCGCCTCGATCACGAGGATCCGGTCACCGGAACGGTGCAGCGTGGCATTGGCCGAGATCAGCTCCGGTCGCATCGCCCAGGGGTCGAAATTCAGGCAGGGCGTGCCGTTTGCCGCCGCATGGAAGGCGGGATCGATGTAATCGGGCCCGGCCTTTCCCGGCGCGACCGCTATGCCACGCCGGCGGAGCGTCCTCAGCAGCCCGAGCGTCACAGTCGTCTTGCCGGCGCCGGAGGAAGGGGCTGCAATCAGGAGGCCGCTCATGCCGTCACCTTGCCGGAGCGCCCAAAAGGATCAGGCTGCAGCCGCCTGCCTGCAAGGGCGCCGAGCCAGTCGAGCGAAGCCCGCAGCCGCACCACTTCACCGACCACGACGATCGCGGGCGGCTCGAGCCCGGAGGCTTCAGCTGCATCGGTCGCTTCGCCGAGCGTCGTCTCCAGCACCTGTTGCGCGCCGGTCGCCGCATTGCAGACGAAAGCCACGGGCTCGGACGCCGGGCGGCCCGACGCCATCAGATAGGCGCTAATCTGGGCGATATGCTTCATCGCCATATACATGACGATGACGGGAGAACCCTTGCCGATCGCTTCCCAATTGATCGCATCGGGCACAATGCCGGAGGAATCATGGCCGGTGAGAAAGGTCACGGCATGATTGATCTCCCGATGCGTCACCGGAATGCCGGCATAGGCAAGCCCGCCGATGCCGGCGGTAATGCCCGGCACGATGCGGAAGGGGATGTTGTGCTCGACTAGCATCAGCGCCTCTTCCCCGCCCCGCCCGAAGACGAAGGGATCGCCGCCTTTCAGCCGCAGCACCCGCTTGCCGGCGCGCGCCAGATCCACCAGCCGGAGCGAAATATCCCGTTGTTTGGCCGAGGGCTTGCCGCCACGTTTGCCGGCATATTCGAGTTCCGCGCCTGGCCGTGCGAGCTTCAGACAGTCTTCGTTGACCAGCGCGTCATGCACGACCACATCCGCCTCCGCCAACCCCTTGGCGGCAAGCAGCGTCAACAGCCCGGGATCGCCGGGACCGGCCCCGACGAGCCAGACGCTGCCCGGCTCCAGCACCGGCAAATGTGAAAGTGGATTAATCAACATTTTGTTGATCTAGGCCCAGTGAAGAGCAAGGTCAACGCCGCCTGCGCCATCTCACTTGAAGTTGCTGAGTTGACGATGATTCACTTTGCGAGGAGGCGGATTCGAATTCTCGAAAAATCCGGGCAAGGCTATGAATGTTATAATGAATAACGCTCCCCTCCATCGCGTCGTCATCCTCGGCCTTGTGCCGAGGATCTGCTGCCCTAACAAACGGAGGCAGATGCTCGGGACAAGCCCGAGCATGACGATAGAGGCGTTGGCGGCGTGGCCAGCAGTCTGCACCCGCCTGCCGGCCGCTCAGGCCCGAAGCAACGTATCGCGGATCAGATCGATCACCTTTTGCGACTCGATTCCCGTAGCGACGATCTGGCTCGGCAGGCCGTCCCAGTCGCCCGGCGGGAAGCGGCGGCCATCCGGTTTGATTACCGTCTGGCCATCGGCGATGCCGCCGCAGACGACGCGCACCGCGCCGGTGATGGTGGTGAAAAGCTCGGGCGCCACGAGGTAAACGGCGGCGCAACTGTCATGCACCATCATGCCGTCATCGACCGCATGGGTGTAGAAATCGATGTAATGCTGCGACAGCCCGTCAAGCAGCTTCACCGCCGCGTCGCCCTTGGCCGCCATTGCGCCGAGATAGCTGCGGCTCATCGTGGTCATCGAGGTGACATCGAGGCCGATGACGACCACCTTCCACGGCGCCGTCATGACGATATCTGCCGCTTCGGGATCACCATGAATATTGGCTTCCGCGACCGGCGAGACATTGCCTGGCACATAGAAATTGCCGCCCATGATGACAACGTCTTTCACCATGCCGGCAATCTCGGGATCTTCCTTCAGCGCCATCGCCAGATTGGTCATCCGCCCGACGGCCACCAGTCTGACCTCGCCGGGATTGGCCCGTACCGTGTCGATGATGAAGCGGTGCGCCGGCCGGGGATCGAGTGGCAGGTCGATCGTGTGCGGCACCTCGATATTGCCGAGGCCGTTGTCCCCATGCACCATGGCCGGCCATTCCCGCTCGGCGCGCGCCGCATCGATGGTGACGCTCGCGCCCTTGGCGACGGGTGCCGGAATATCCCATTCGCGCTTGAGGAAAAGCGCATTGCGCGTCGTCGTCTCGACCGAGGCATTGCCGAAAACGGTGGTGATGCCGATCACATCGATCTCGCGATGGCGGTGCAGGAAAAGAAGCGCCATGGCGTCGTCAACGCCCGGGTCAGTGTCATAAATGACCTTGTGCATGATCGTCCTCTAGATATGAATCGCTGAGCTGCCGGTTGGCGCCGCGCGTTGCCGCCAACATAACGACCGTCAGGCTTTCTGCAACCCGATGCGGGCAATCGCCGCTGTCGCATGCGCGGATTTCATCTTGCCGATCACCAGTTCTGCATCCGCGCCGATCGCCGCAAGTGCGGCCGATTCCGCCACGCCATGGCAGCCGACGCGGGCAAAGACGATGGCGGAGGGATTTTTGAGCCGCGGCGTTTCCTCCTCCAGCCGCGGTGCATCGAAGAACACGGCAGGCACGGAAAAATGCGCCGCAATGTCAACGATCGCCGCTTCTTGCCCGCGGCTGTCGATGGAAGCGATGGCAGCAAGCTCCGCCCCGCCGATGCCGGCCGCTCTCAGCGCCTCGCCGGCAAGCGCCAGCACTTCCGCAGATGGCGTCCCGCGCTCGCAGCCGAGCCCGAGCACATATCGCCTCGCCCTGTCGAAAGAAATGTCACTCATGGAAGCCGTCGAATGCGCCCTCGCTGTGTCCTCGCAGCCATTGCAGCTTGGAGGGGGAAATGCAACAAGACCGGCGGAACGCTCTTCTGGAATAGCCTCTTGCCTGACATCGCCCTCCATCTGCTTCTGCTGCTCTGCGCGGCTGCCTTCTTTGCCGGTTTCGTCGATGCCATCGCCGGCGGCGGCGGCCTCATCACCGTCCCCGCCATGCTGATTGCCGGCATTCCGCCGCTGCAGACGCTCGGCACCAACAAGGTGCAGTCGATCTTCGGCGCCGCCTCGGCAACACTCGCTTATGCCCGCAAGGGCCATGTGCAGTTGCACGAACAGCTGCCGATGGCGCTGATGGCCGTGATGGGCGGGGCGATCGGCGCTGCCCTTGCAACCATCGTGCCAGGACAGGTGCTGCAGGCGATCATGCCGGTGCTGCTCCTGGCGATCGCGATCTTCTTCGCCGTCAAGCCGAACCTCAATGATCTCGACAAACACCGGATCATCACGCCTTTCGTCTTCGGCCTGACCTTGGTGCCGGCCATCGGCTTTTACGACGGCATCTTCGGCCCCGGCACCGGTTCCTTCTTCATGCTCGCCTTCGTCACGCTGGCCGGCTTCGGCGTGCTGAAGGCGACCGCCCATACCAAGCTTCTCAATCTCGGCTCCAACCTCGGCGCGCTCATCGTCTTTGCGAGCTTCGGCGCCATCCTCTGGAAGATCGGCCTGCTGATGGGTATCTGCCAGTTCCTCGGCGCCCAGCTCGGCTCGCGGCTCGCCATGCGCATCGGCGCAAAGCTGATCAAGCCGCTGCTCGTCATCGTCTGTCTGGCCTTGGCGATAAAGCTGCTCGCCGATCCCGCGAACCCGCTGCGCGTCTGGCTCGGCGCTTAGCCGCCGAACCCTCCAAGCGCCTCAGAACTCGACGCCTGCCTGGCCCTTGATCCCCGAGCGGAAGGGATGCTTGATAAGCTCCATCTCGGTCACGAGATCGGCAATCTCGATCAGCTCATCCTTGGCGTTGCGTCCCGTCAGCACGACATGCGTCATGTGGGGCTTCTCTGTTTTCAGGAACGCCACCACCTCGCTGATATCGAGATAGTCGTAGCGCAGTGCGATGTTGATCTCGTCGAGCAACACCATGGAATGGCGCTCGTCGCGGATCAGCTCCTTGGCCTTTTCCCAGGCGGCCGAGGCGGCTGCAACATCGCGGGCGCGGTCCTGCGTTTCCCAGGTAAAACCCTCGCCCATCGTGTGGAACTGGCAGAGATCGGAGAAATGCTTCTCGATCAGATCGCGTTCGCCGGTCCACATCGCTCCCTTGATGAACTGGACAACGGCCGATGGCTTGCCGTGGGCGATATGGCGGAAGATCATGCCGAAGGCGGCCGACGACTTACCCTTGCCCTTGCCGGTATGGACGATGATCAGCCCCTTGCCGTCCGTCTTTGTCGCCATGATCTTGTCGCGTGCAGCCTTCTTCTTCGCCATCTTCTCGGCGTGGCGCGCATCATCCTTGGCCGCTTCGTTTACCGGAGTTTCGTCGTTCATCGGTGCACCTCATTCAGTTGCGTGGCGGCCAGGTCGAACCGGGCCGAATTGCTGCGCGGCGTCCAGAACTCGCGGTCGATCGCTTCGCGCATCCGCTCCTTCATCTCGTCGAATGCCGCAGGGTTCTTCTCGACCATGAAAGCGCGCACGGCGGGATCGGCGATGAAAGCCTGATAGACCGCTTCGAAATGGTGCGCGCCGACTGCCCCCGTCGTCGCCGCGAAGGCGAAGAGATAATCGACGGTGGCGGCGATTTCGGCCGCTCCCTTGTAGCCGTGGCGCATGACGCCGGATATCCATTTCGGATTGACCACGCGCCCGCGCACCACCCGGCCGATCTCTTCCTCCAGCGAACGGATCACCGGCCGCTCGGGTCTCGAATGATCATTATGATAGATTGCGGGACGCACCCCGGCGAGCTGTTCGGCCGCCGCCGCCATGCCGCCCTCGAACTGGTAGTAATCGTCGCTGTCGAGCAGGTCATGCTCGCGGTTGTCCTGGTTCTGAATGACGGCTTGCACCGATCGTAGCCGCTCCTCGAACAAGCCGCGTTCGGCCTTGCCCTCCTCGCCGGCGCCATAGGCATAGCTGCCCCAGACGAGATAGGCCTCGGCGAGATCGGCGCGCCGCTCCCAGCCCTTTTCGTCGATCAGCGCCTGCAACCCGGCGCCGTAAGCGCCGGGTTTCGAGCCGAAGACCCGGTAACCCGCCCGCCGTTTCGCCGCGGCGGCATCGAGACCGGCGGCAGCAAGCCTTGCCGCTTCGCCGCGCATGCGCGCTGCAACCGGATTGTCGGCGTCGTCCTCTTCCAGCGCGCCGACGGCGCGAACCGCCTTGTCGAACAAGGCGATCTGCTCGGGAAAAGCGTCGCGAAAGAAGCCGGAAATTCTGAGCGTCACGTCAACGCGAGGCCGCCCAAGCAGCGCCGGCGGTATGATCTCATAACCGGTGACCCGCCGCGAGCTCATATCCCAGAGCGGCTTGACGCCGATCAGCGCCATTGCCTGGGCGATATCGTCGCCACCGGTGCGCATGTTCGACGTACCCCAGGCCGTCAGGCCGAAGGTATCAGGCCATTCGCCGTGGTCCTGCACATAGCGGCGTACCAGCAGTTCCGCCGATTTCCTGCCAAGTTCGTAAGCCGCCGGCGTCGGCACCGCGCGGCTGTCGACCGAATAGAAATTGCGCCCGGTCGGCAGCACATCAGGCCGCCCACGCGTCGGCGCGCCGGAGGGACCAGGGGCCACGAAGCGGCCGTCGAGGCCGGCAAGCAGGCCCGCGATCTCGGCGGGGCCGCAGGCGAGGATCGAGGGCTTGAGACGGGTCTCGATCTCGGAAAGCACCGCCTGCGTCGCCGTCCATTCCGCAGGACAGGCAATCTCGCCGGAGACGAGCTTGGCCGCCAACAGCTCGATCCGCTCGACGGTGTCTCCATTGGTGCGCCAGGGGGCATCCACGAGGTCGGCCAGGATTGGTGGACGTGGGCCGGCCCAGGCAGCGGCCATGTCGCAGTCGAGAGGGTCAAAAGAAGACCCCTCCCCAACCCCTCCCCACAGGTGGGAGGGGCTTGCTGGGCGCGTTGTCTCGTCATCGACTTTGATCTCAGAGGTAACCGCACGCTCAACGGTAAGTCCCTCCCCCTTGTGGGGAGGGGTTGGGGAGGGGTTTTCCAACACATCCCCCGCAATCGCCCGCTGCAGACTCGCATCCCCGCCCTCACCCAACCCGCGCGGCACTCGTGCCAGCGCCACGGTCAGATCCGTCAGCAGCCGCCCTTCCGGCGACACCCCGAAGACATGCAGCCCATCGCGGATCTGCATTTCCTTGAGGTCGCAGAGATAGGCATCGAGCTTCTTCAGCGCCTCGCCTTCGCTTTCGCCGCTGATTATGCCGGCATCCCGGTCGAGGCCGATATCGGTGACAAGATCGAGAATCTGCCGGCTGAGCAGCCGGATGCGGCGCGGATCGCCGCCGGAGGCCTCGTAATATTCGTCGACCAGCGCCTCCAGATCCTTGAGCGGGCCATAGCTCTCGGCCCGCGTCAAAGGCGGCGTCAGATGATCGATGATGACGGCGGCAGCCCGCCGCTTGGCCTGTGTGCCCTCGCCCGGGTCGTTGACGATGAAGGGATAAAGATGCGGCAGCGGTCCGAGGATCGCCTCGGGATAACAGTTCTCCGACAGCGCCAGCGCCTTGCCCGGCAGCCATTCGAGATTGCCGTGTTTGCCCATGTGGATGACGGCGTCGGCGCCGAACTCGCGGCGCAGGAAAGCGTAGAAGGCAAGATAACCGTGCGGCGGCACGAGATCCGGCGAATGGTAGCTTTCCTTCGGATCGATATTATAGCCGCGCGCCGGCTGAATGCCGACGAGGACGCCGCCGAAGCGGGCGAAAGGCAGGGCGAACACGCCCTCGCGAAAATACGGATCGTTCTCGGGATCGCCCCAGCGGGCCTTCACCTCATCCTGAATCTGATTGGGAAGAGACGCCAGGAAACTGTTGTGACGACTCAGGGATAACGTCTCGCGGATCACCCGGCCGTCATGCCCTGAATTGGTCGGCCCCTGCATCAGATGCCGGATCAGCGCGTCGCCGTCGGCCGGAATATCGACGGCCGGATAACCCGCTGCTTCCATCGCCCGCAGCACTTCGATGCTGCCGGCCGGCGTATCCAGACCGACCCCATTGCCGAGCCGGCCGTCGCGATTCGGATAATTCGCCATGACAAGGGCGATGCGCCGGTCACGCGCCGGTGTGGCGCGCAGCCGCGCCCAGTTGGCGGCGAGTTCCGCCGTATAGCGCACCCGGCCGGTGTCCGGTTCGCTGGCGACGATGTTCGTCTCGACCGCCGCATCGTAACGCGCCGCCGTCTTGAAGGAGACCGCCCGCGCCAGCACACGGCCGTCGACCTCGGGCAGCGCCACGTTCATGCCGAGATCGCGCGCCGACAGGCCTTGCGAGGAGGCCGCCCACGCCTCCCGCGACGAGGCCGACAGGATCGCCTGCAGCACCACCGCGCCGTTCGCCTCCAGCACCGTCGGCTGCCGATCGGCGCCGGGTGCCGAGACCGCAAAGCCGGTCGTGTTGATCACGACATCGGGTTTCAGCGCCGAAAATACGCTTTCGAGAATGCCTGTGGAGACAAGATCCTTGAGGCTATAGGCAAATACCGGCAGCGGCCGGAGACCAAGTGCCTGCAAGGCTTCGATTATCGCTTCGATGGGGCGGGTTTCGCCGCTTTGGACGAGGGCGCGGTAGAAGCTGATGGCGACGATGGGGGATGTTGTGGGTTCGAGTTCCACCTTCTCCGTCCCACGCTCGGCGGCCGAAGGTGGCGCAACATGCGAACCGGCAACCTGCCGCCACTCCTCCACGCCGATCAGCCCCCGCCCCGGCCACCAGATTCCCGCCTTCATCAGCGGCACCGCCGGTGCCGGCTTCTCTCCTCCCGAAAGCATCGCTCCGGCATAATCGAGAAAGGCGCGTGCATTGGCATCGCCGCCCTCGATCAGACAGGCCCATAGGGCATTGAGATCATCGAGCCCGATATTGGAAAACGGTGTCAGCCCCGCATCCGGCCTGGCGTCACCCGGCAGTACCGCGATCAGCGCGCCGCTGCGGGCCGCTGCCGCATGCAGCGCCTCCAGCGCATAGCGGAAATAGCTGGCGCCGCCGAGTGCGCGCACGATGATGAGCTTCGCATGCCGTGCGGTGCGCTCGACATAGGTATCGACCGACATCGGGTGCTTGAGGCTCATCAGGCTGGCAAGCCTCAGCGACTGCGGCCCACCGCAGGCGCGATGGGCGGCCGCGATCGCCGCAAGCTCGCTGTCGGCAGCCGACAGGAACAGGATATCGCCCGGCGTCTGCCCGAGGTCGATCGCCTCCTCGCCGTCGCTGATCGTTCCCTGCTGGGCCAGAAGCAGATGCATCGGTTAAGCCAGCGCCTCAATCGCCGTTCTCACGACGTCCTCATCCATCTCATGCAGGCCGATGACGACGAGGCGCGTGGCGCGCCTTTCACCGGCTGCCCAGGCACGATCGAAATAGTGATCGATGCGGCTGCCGACCGCCTGAAGCTGCAGGCGCATCGGCTTCCCGGAAACGTCGACAAAGCCCTTGAGACGCAACACGTCGTGGGCAGCGATGATCGTCTTCAGCCGTTCGACGAAGCCGGCAACATCGACGATCGGGCCGAGCTCGACGACGAAGCTGTCGAACTCGTCGTGGTCGTGCGGCGCACCGTCCTCATGCTCCAGCTCGTGGTGCGACTTGCGGTTGGCCAGATCATTCTCCGTGCCGATACCGAGGCCGAGCAGGATGCCGGCCGGCACCTCGCCGTTTTTCGCCTCGATCATCACGGGCTTGCGCTGGGTGCGGGAAGCGACCTCGTCGCGCACGCGGCCGAGGCCGGCCACATCGATCAGGTCGGTCTTGTTGAGCACGATCAGATCGGCGCAGGTCAGCTGATCCTCGAACAGCTCCTCGATCGGGCTTTCGTGATCGAGCGATTCATCCTCGCCACGGGCCGCCTCGACGGCATCATGATCGTCGGCAAACCGGCCGGCAGCGACAGCAGCGCTGTCGACCACCGTGATGACGCCGTCGACGGTCACCTGGGTGCGGATGTCAGGCCAGTTGAAGGCGGCCACCAGCGGCTGCGGCAAGGCGAGGCCCGAGGTTTCGATGACGATATGGTCGGGCCGCTGTTCACGTTCCAAGAGCTTTGTCATCGTCGGAATGAAATCGTCGGCGACGGTGCAGCAGATGCAGCCATTGGTCAGCTCGATAATATCGTCCTCGCTGCAATTTTCGGCGCCGCAGCCCTTCAGCACGTCGCCATCGACGCCGAGATCGCCGAACTCGTTGATGATGAGCGCGATTTTTTTGCCGCCGGCATTGGTGAGCAGGTTGCGGATCATCGTCGTCTTGCCGGCACCGAGAAAGCCGGTGATGACGGTTGCGGGAATCTTCTGGTTCATGAAACTTTAACCCTTCATTTTCAGCGGCAGGCCTGCCGCGATGAAATAGACTTCGGCGGCTTTCGCCGCGATCATCTGGTGCAATCGGCCGGCATGATCGCGAAAATCCCGCGCCATGCGATTGTCCGGCACGATGCCGAGCCCGACCTCGTTGGAGACAAAGACCAGCCGCGCCTTTTCTTGCCCCACGAAATCGACGAGCCCTGCAAATTCCGCTGCCATGTCGCGCTCTTCCATCATCAGGTTGGTGACCCAGAGCGTCAGGCAGTCGACCAGCACGATACGGCCGTCGCCGTCGATGGCGGCGAGCTTGCCAACAAGGTCGAGCGGCTCCTCATGCGTCGTCCACGACGGGCCGCGGTCGGCCCTGTGCTGCTCAATGCGCGCCTGCATCTCTTCGTCCCACGCCCGGCCGGTCGCGAGGTAGTGACGATCGAGGCCGGTTGCGACGACGAGGTTTTCGGCAAACCGGGATTTGCCGGAGCGTGCGCCGCCGAGGATGAAAATGGTATTGGAGAGAGCGGTAGTCATGCGCAGACGGCCCTTTGACGGGATACTGCCTCCCACCCACCCTCATTCCGGTGCTCGTCACAGGAATCCAGCCGCGGCGCCTCCGCGCCGTGAATGACTTCATGCAACTTTGCAAAGATTTTCCCGCGCCCAAGGACTTGGGCGCACTGGATTCCTGTGACGAGCACAGGAATGAGGGAGGAGAGGAAAATGCCTCCCATATGCGCCACACCAGGCCGCGCCGAATTCATTCGTTCAGCCAAAACAACCTCCGTGCTGGCAGCGGGTCTCTTACCCAGGGTGGGCTTTTCGCCCGGCACGGAAGGCAGGTCTCCTGGCTCGCGGTTATCGGCCGCGATCGGGGCGGACCGGAAAACCGGTCGCCCCTGATCGTGCCAGCGGATCCGCCTCGCCTTCCCGGTTGCATCGGTGAAAAGGTGGACGATTCGTAGAAATAGAGGCGTCCGACCCCGGTTTATCACCATACATTTCCAGTGGCTTTTCCGGCACGTCGCCCGTCCCCCTGCCTGCACGATTGCAGGCCGCCGGCCGGAAGGGCTCGATGCCGGATGGAAGACCCTGACCGCTCTACAGTCGCGGGGTCGGCTGTGATGAAGGCGCCCGACTTGGGTCCGCCCCGTCACATTCCCTTTTCATCCGGAAGGGCAACTGCCGATCCGGAACCATCCGTTATGTCAGGATGGTCAAGCGACCATCCGTTGAGGGATGGTTAGGCAAGCCAGAGCATAGAGTCAACCGGCGTTGACGACCGAGGCGACGGCCGGGGGACAGGAAGCCTCCAACAACACGACTTACTCTACCAAAACATCGTCTTTAATCAGAGACTTACGTCATAAAAATTTGTCCCGCGCGCCGGCTTTTCGCCGCAATTGCATCGCAAGCGGACAGCACCGCCGCCCTTGACCGGGCCTCTCCCCGCCTAGTTGTCTAGCCATGCTTATGAAATTGGATCGGCGCCGTTTCCGCGCGCTGCGTGTTTTCTTCGACCCGGGACGGTTGCGCGCGCTGACCCGCCGCAGTGAAGTCGGCCTGTCGCTGGCAGGCGCCGTCGTCGGCATCGCCTCGGGGCTTGCCGTCACCGGCATGAGCTACGCTTCCAACGAGCTGCACCAGCTGGTCTTCGGCATCGCCGACACGGAAAGGCTGAGCGCGTCGGTCATCGAGGACAAGATGCTGCTGCTCACCGCGCCGGTCGTCGGCGGCGTTCTGCTCGGCATGCTGCTCCTGGTGCTCGCCAAACGGCGCAAGAAGCCGATGGTCGATCCCATCGAGGCAAATGCGCTGCATGGTGGCCGTCTCTCCCTGACCGACAGCATCATCGTCGCCGTGCAGAACCTGATATCCAACGGCTTCGGCGCCTCCGTCGGCCTGGAGGCGGGCTATACCCAGCTTGCTGCCGGCATTGCCTCCAAGTTCGGCCTGAAGCTGCAGCTGCGCCGCTCGGACCTGCGCATTCTCGTCGGCTGCGGCGCGGCCGGCGCCATCGCCGCCGCCTTCAACGCGCCGTTGACAGGCGCCTTCTACGCCTTCGAGCTGATCATCGGCACCTATACGATCGTGTCACTGACCCCGGTCGTCGTCTCCGCCCTCGTTTCCACCCTCATCGCGAGATTGCTTGCCGAAGGCGATTTCACCATCGATATCGGCAGCTTCGGCTCGGTCGTGCCGGCCGATTATGTCCCGGCGCTGCTGCTCGGTGTCTTCTGCGCCGGCGTTGGCATTCTTCTCATGCAGGGCGTGGCCTTCGTCGAGGAGCTTGCGCGCAAAAGCTCGATCGCCCCGCCCTTTCGCCCGGCGCTCGGCGGCATCATCGTCGGACTTCTCGCGATGATCTCGCCGCAGGTGCTATCGGCCGGTCACGGCGCACTGCACCTCAACCTTTCCCGCGACGTGACGATCCCGGCCCTGATCAGCCTCTTTCTGCTGAAATCGCTGGCCTCGGCAATTTCGATCGGTTTCGGCTTCAGGGGCGGCCTGTTTTTCGCCTCGCTGTTCATGGGCGCCCTGCTCGGCAAGCTCTTTGCCTATTGCGGTCCCTATTTCGCCGATGCCACGCTGACGCCGGTCATCTATGCCGTGGTCGGGATGAGTTCGCTCGCCGTCGCTGTCATTGGCGGACCGCTGACGATGACCTTCCTGGCGCTCGAGATCACCGGCGATTTTCCGATCACTGCGCTGGTGCTTGCCGCCGTTATCACCTCCTCGCTCGTCGTGCGCTCGACCTTCGGCTATTCCTTCGCCACATGGCGCTTCCATCTGCGCGGCGAAAGCATCCGCAGCGCCCACGACGTCGGCTGGATCCGCAACCTGACGGTGAACAAGCTGATGCGCGCCGACATCAAGACCGCAAAGGCGGGCATCTCCTTGGAGGAGTTCAAGAGGGCCTTCCCGATCGGCTCGACCCAGCGTGTCATTCTCGTCGAGGAGAACGACAAATATGCCGGGCTCGTGCTGGTGCCCGAAATTTACGCCAATCCGACCGATGTCCAGGACGAGAGCCAGACGCTTGCCGATTTCGTGCGCTACCGCAATGATTTCCTGCAGCCGCAGATGAACGCCAGGCAGGCAGCGGCGATCTTCGACAAGAGCGAAAGCGAAGCGCTCGCCGTCGTCAACAATCTGATCGAGCGCAAGGTGGTCGGCCAGCTCAGCGAAAGCCACACGCTGCGCCGCTACAGCGAAGAACTCGATCGCCGCCGCCGCGAGGTATCGGGCGAGATATGAGCGCCTATGAGGCGGCGCCGGCAAGCCTGAAGACGTCGGCTCTCTTCGAAACGCCGCGCAGCTCGAAAGACCCGAGATAGTCACAGGGCACGGCACAGGTCGCCGCGAAACTCTCCGACAGCAGCAGGTGCTGCTCAAGCATCCCGCACAGCTTTTCCAGCCGCGAAGCCTCGTTGACGGCTCTGCCGATCACCGTGAAGTCCAGCCTGCCGTGAGCGCCGACATTTCCGTAGAAAACCTCGCCGAGATGCAAGACGACATCGATGCCGATATCCGGGCCCCCGTGGCGCGTGCGCTCGCGATTGAGCTCTTCGTTTGCATTCAGCAGATTCTGGGCCGAAGCCAATGCCGCCTTGCAGGCCTTTTGCGGGTCCTCGGCTTCTGTCGGAAAGATCGCCAGCACGCTGTCGCCCATGAACTTGAGGATCTCGCCGGAATTTTCCTCGACATGCCGGTCGATCAGCTCGAAATGCTCGTTGAGAAACCCGACGATCTCCGCAGGCTGGTATACTTCGGTCAGCGCCGTGAAATTGCGCAGGTCGGCAATCAGGATGGCGGCATCGATGGAGCCACCCATTCCCCTGCGGGTTTCGCCTGCAAGGATACGCGCACTCGTTCTGGCGCCGGTATAGACCGCAAGGATTTCGGTCGCGGTCTTCGAAACCGCGACACGGTAGGCGGCCAACCCGAGAGCCGGCAACAGCTCTTGGATGATCGCCAGCTGGTCGTCGGGAAATCCGCCTGGCGCATCGCTGGTGAGCGAAAAGCCCAGTCCGCGTAGCGCGACCTCCTTCGGGAATTCGAAAATGCTAATGACGTGATCCGTGCCGCCGGCAAGCGCGAATTCGTTAAGCTCGGCATACTGGAGCCCCTCGCCTTTCGCCAGGTTCCATCGCCCGGTTTTTTCGCCGCGGCTCAAAAGGTGAAAGATCGGCGTCATCTCGAAGCTGCGTTCCGTCTCGCTGCCATGCTCCGCATTCTCGAGAACGATTGCACCGCCCCGCTCGAAATTGGCGGCGACGCCGCGATACATGGGATGGAGGGAAGGCATTCTGATGCTCGCGCGCCAGATCGGAACGCCGGCCGCAATCAGCCGGTCGCACAGACCGGCGACGAGGTCGCCAATATGCTCACAGGTGATCCCCTGGTCGATAAGCCACTGAATATGATCGTTAATTTTTTCAATCTCCGAATGGGGGCGACAACCTGAAGGAAGCTTTCCGACCGTCGAGGCCCGCAGCCCAAATCGCCGGACAGGCGATGAAAGAGCGACATCGCGCGCTGCCCATTCATTAGCCTGCTTCCTGTCGCGATGCTACTCCCGGTCGAGTGAAAGTAATACGCAATTCGGCCGCACCGCTGCGGCTAACCGAGCAGCCCCGCCAGCCAGTGCGGATCGAGGTGACGTTCCAATTCCCCGGCGATCTCGTCGAGCGCCTGCTCGACGCTGTCGCGGTAATTCCGCCGCTCGCCAGATAGGCCGAAGCTCTGAAGCAGCCGGGCGCGGTAGGCGTCGCTGCCGAAGAGCCCATGCAGATAGGTGCCCATGATCCGCCCGTCGGCCGACAGCGCTCCGTCGGGCACGCCGTCGACAATCGCCGACGGCCGGACACAATCCGGGCCGCGGGTGACGCCGAGATGGATCTGGTAGCCGGCGAGCGATAGGTCGTATTCTGTCGAATGGGCCTGGCTGTTGCGCACGGTCTTCTCAGGCGCCATCTCGGTCTCGACGTCGAGCAGCGCAAGCCCCGCCGCCTCGATCGTCCCGCCTTCTATGCCGAGCGGATCGCGTACCGTGCGACCGAGCATCTGGTAGCCGCCGCAAATGCCGATCACCCGGCCACCGCGCCGGACATGCGCCGCAAGATCGCGGTCCCAGCCTTGAAGCCTGAGATCGGCGAGATCCGAAATCGTCGATTTCGAGCCGGGAAGAATGACCAGGCTCGCATCGACAGGCAGCCGCTCACCTGATCGCACGAAAACAAGTTCGACATCCGGCTCCGCTCTCAACGGATCGAGATCGTCGAAATTGGCAATGCGCGGCAGCATCGGCACGGCGATTTTCAGCGCCCGCGTCCCGCTCCTCACCAGTCGTTCGAGCACGACCGAATCTTCGGCCGGCAGGCGCGCGGCATCCGGCAGCCACGGCACGATGCCGAAGCAGGGCCAGCCGGTGAAGTCTTGGATGGCGCGGATGCCGTCGTCAAACAACGAAACATCGCCGCGGAACTTGTTGACGATATAGCCCGAGATCATCGCCCGGTCGGCGTCGTCGAGGATCGCATGCGTGCCGACAAGCGAGGCGATGACGCCACCGCGGTCGATATCGCCGACCAGCACGACGGGCACGCCCGCCTTCGTCGCAAAGCCCATATTGGCGATATCGCCGGCTCTGAGATTGATTTCAGCCGGCGAGCCGGCGCCTTCGACGACGACGAGGTCGGCACTGGCAGCCACTGTTTCGAAGCTCTCGAGCACGGCGCCGAGCAGTCGCGGCTTCAGCAGCTGATAATCCCGCCCCTTCGCCTGTCCGAACACGCTGCCCTGCACGATGATCTGACTGCCGTTTTCCGATTGCGGCTTAAGCAGAACCGGATTCATATGCACCGAGGACGGCGTGCGGGCGGCGAGCGACTGCAGCCATTGCGCCCGGCCGATCTCGCCGCCGTCGTCGGCAACCGCCGCATTGTTCGACATGTTCTGAGGCTTGAACGGCCGCACCGTCAGTCCGCGATTGGCCGCCAGCCGACAGAGACCCGCGACCAGCACCGTCTTGCCGACATCCGAGCCGGTTCCCTGCAGCATGATCGCTCTTGCCATGGCCGTCGCCTTTCGTTGAGGCGAGGCCTACAACGGCCGCCGATCTCGGGTCAAGACTTGGCATGACCCCGCAAAAACGCGAAAACCGCGCATGGCCTTGGCTCTGCGCGGTTTGCCGAAAACTCAGGCGTCTTCGCCCCTACACGGCGAAGCTCGCTTTCTCCGGTACGCTCTACCTGACCGGAGAAGCAGCGGTTGTTCGGCTGCGACCTCACTGATAACGGCACATTCTTACCGGAGAGTTATTGAAGGCTTACGCAAATGTTAATTTTGACTTTTTTCAGCAGTCCAGGCGAATTTTCTTCCGAAAACCCTTCGGTGATCGCTAGTCCATCGGCGGCGCCAATTTCGGGCCATCGACATAAATTCTTCGAATTCAAGCATTTAGTCGCGCAACCATGAGCAGAATGCGGTTGATTTCTGCGGGCGAACGCGTAGGCTTGATCAAAATGCCCCATTGTTGAACATGACCTGCGACCCGCCGCCGAAGCCGCAAGGATGAACGGCGCCCGTGAACAGGAAGGCCTGTTGCGGCACCGCCCGGCAGGCATCCTCCTTTCGGGCGCAGCAAAGCTTTGCAGATAATTTTTGGGGGACCCAGCGGCGCGTCCGAGCAAAGAAAATTCGGGGAATGACGATGAAGACGCTTCTGATTTCGGCCGTCTTTGCCGCGGCTTTTTTCATTGCTGCGCCGGTCGCCGCCAGCGATTGCGGCCAGGTGTCGATCGCTGAGATGAGATGGGCCTCGGCCGGCATCGCGGCAAATTTCGACAAGATCATTCTGGAAAAGGGCTATGGCTGCTCTGTCACCATCGTCGCCGGCGACACATTGCCGACCTTCGCCTCGATGAATGAAAAAGGCACGCCCGACATCGCCTCGGAATATTGGATCAATTCCGTCAGGGCCCTGCTCGATCAGGCCGTCAAAACCGGCCGGCTGGTGCAAGGCGCCGAGATCCTCGCCGACGGCGCCGTCGAAGGCTGGTTCATCCCGAAATTCATCGCCGACGCCAATCCCGACATCCGCTCTGTCGAGGACGCGCTAAAACATCCCGAGCTTTTTCCAGCCGAAGACGATCCATCCAAGGGTGCAATCTACAATTGCCCGGCCGACTGGAGCTGCCACATATCGACCACCAACCTTTTCAGGGCGCTGGCCGCGGACAAGAAGGGCTTCGAACTCGTCGAGACCGGCAGTCCCGAGCGGCTCGACGCGTCGATCGCCCGCGCCTTCGAGAACAAGGTCGGCTGGCTCGGCTACTACTGGGCGCCGACCGCCATCCTCGGCAAATACGACATGACGCGCCTGAGCTTCGGCGTCGGCCATAACAAAAGCGAATGGGACGGCTGCACCGCCGTTGCCGGCTGCACCAGGCCCCAGCTCAATTCCTACCCGGTCTCCCGCGCTTTCACACTGATGACCAGATCCTTCGCCACCCGCGCCGGGCACGTTACCGCGTATCTCAAGACGCGCAAATGGGACAACGCGACAATCAACCAGGTGCTCGCCTGGCAAGACGAAAACCGCGAAAGCAACGAGGATGCCGCGATCCACTTCCTGCGCAATTACGAGAACCTTTGGACGAAATGGGTGCCGGCCGATATCGCCGAGAAGGTCAAGGCGAGCTTATAACCGCGGTAGACGACCAACGACCGGACGATTCGAATGACAGCCAACGTTCCCTTCCCCGACCGCGATACCGTCGCGGAAAAGCTCGCCGCGCTGTCAGAAGCCGATAAGTCCTATCTGGCCCTGCTCATGGAAAACGCCGCACAGGACGATAACCTTCTCGCCGGTCTTCGACGCCATCTCGACCTTGCCGCAGAATCCCCTTTCCTGAACTCGCTGAAGCTAGAAAATCTTGGATTGTGGCTCGGGACCCAGGCACCGGATAGGCTGCAGATACGGCTGATGGAAACGGCCCGCTCAAGTCAGCATCCCGCCTACCAAGCCTTCCGGACCGGTCTCGGCCGATCCGGCGGCCTCGAAAAGGCATATCCCCCGGTCACCTGAAAGGTGATCTCCCGGCCGTCCATTAGGACGGTCCGGACCCCGGCCCGGTCCCGGCCACTCACCAGAGTGGTCCGGTTTTAAGCCTCAGGGCTATCACGCTGGCAAACCTACCGACTGATCACTTCTTCGCAGCGCGATCAACCGAGCGGCCGGCATCCTGGGTGGCATTCACTGTGTTTGCCGTGTCCTTACCTATGCCGCGGATCGTGTTGCCGCAGGAGGAAAGAGCAAGAAGAACCATCAAGGCTGCGGCAATTTTGGCCGTTGTCGTCATTTCGAATATCCTTGTTTGAAATCAACCCCGAACGGCACTTATGCCGTTCGCGCCGATAACGCACAAGGGAACAAAAGGTTCAACGCTTGAAAGGCATCTTCAGGCGGCAACAGCCTTCGCTCTTTCGGCAAAAGCGCCGCGGATGCTGTCGGCCACCGTCTCGATCGGGCCTGACACCTGCGCGGCGGTCAGCAGCCGGATATCGAAGGAGCCGAGCTCCGGCAGCCCTTCCTGCAGTCCGAGGATCGCCATGTCCTCGCTAACATAGGAAAGCGGCAGCGGCGCGATGGCGAGATCGGAAAGCACGGCGGCACGCTGGGCCATCGTGTGACCGCTGAGATAGGCGACGCGATAAGGCCGCTTGTTGCGTTCGAGTTGGGAGAGCGCCTCCTGGCGCCAGATGCAGCCGTCCTCCCAGATCGAAATCGGCAGAGGATCGCGGCGATGCGCCGAACCGCAACGGGCGCCGGCCCAGACCAGCCGCTCGCGGAACACCACCTCGCCGCCGGTCGGGAACGGCCGCGTGGCGCAGTTGATCAGCGCCAGGTCGAGCCGCTGCTCCTCCATGCGCTTCTTGAGGCCAACGCTCATATCGATCGTCACGTCGACCATGATGCCGGGATAGCTTTCGGCAAAGCTCTTCAGAATTCTCGGCAGCAGCCGCTCGCCGATATCCTCCGGGGCACCGAGTCTCACGACACCGGTCAGTTCCGGCATGATGAAGCGCGATACCGCTTCGTTCGACAGCGCCAGAATGTTGCGGGCGTAAGAAAGCAGCATCTCGCCATGACGCGTCAGCGTCACCGAGCGGGCGTCACGCAAAAACAGCGTCGCGCCGAGCTGTTCCTCGAGCTTCTTGATCTGCATGGAGACTGCCGACGGCGTGCGGAAGACGGCCTCGGCGGCGGTGGAAAAATTGCCCGTTTCGGCGATGGCGACGAAAGTGCGCAGCACATCGTTGTCAAGCAAAGGAATGGGACGGCGAAAGGGGAGGCTCATCGTCGCATCTTTCAATTTTTCTGATTTATAACCCAATATCATTTGGTTTGATTGAATGTCAATCGCTCCCCATAGTCTGTGTATCGGAACTGATACAGCAAAGGAGGCTCGACATGGCGCAAGCAAGCACCTGGAATATCCTACAAACTCTTTCCGCATTCAAGTCGCGCCGGCGCAGAGATGCAAACCACGAACATGCCCTCCGGGAATTGAAACGATTCCCATCGCACCTGCTGGCCGATTGCCAGCGTGAGGAGTTGCCTTTACCGAGGGTAGCCGCTCGGCCGAATCGCCACCTGAGGATCGTGGAATCGCGCGCATAATGTGCGCAGCCGAAGATTTTCGGATCTTGGCGCCAAGGTCACGACAGCTGTCGGAAACACCCGCCGTCAAAAGCTTTCCGCCCCATTGACCTGACCCGGACGCAGAGATGTCGTGACCTCGGATGCTCGTTCCGTCGAACAGCGATCACATTCCGCCCATGAGCTTGAAGGCGATGATCCACATGGTCGCGGCGACCAGTGTTTCCAGCATCCGCCAGGCCGATGGCTTCGAGAAGATCGGCCGCAGCCAGGTCGCGCCATATCCGAGGGAAAAGAAGAACAGGAAGGAACCGGTCACGGCGCCTGCGGCAAAGGAAGCCTGCTGCCCCGGATAACGCGTCGAGATCGTGCCGAGCAGCACCACCGTGTCGAGATAGACGTGCGGATTGAGCCAGGTGAGCGCAAGGCAGGTCGCAAGCGTCTGCCTGAAGCTTGCCGTTTTGGCCTCGGCCGCCGCGAGAGCGACGTTCGACCGCAAGGCGGAATAGAGGCTTTTTGCTCCATACCAGGCGAGAAACGCGGCTCCTCCGTAACGCATGACCGGATCGAGCCAGGGCATGAGCCTCGCAATCTGCTGCAGGCTGGTGACGCCGAGCACGATCAGCACGGCGTCGGACAGCGCGCATGCAAGGCAGACGGCAAAGACATGCTCGTTGCGCAGGCCCTGGCGGAGAATGAATGCATTCTGAGCGCCGATCGCGACAATCAGGCTGAGGCCCATCATCAGGCCGGTAAAATAGATTGAAAAATTCATCGCTTCTGCAAACGCCTTTCGCTTCGACCAGACTTCGCTAGCGCGGTAACGACAATTAGGCTAATTAATCTACCTAACTTCAATTAAGCAGTGCTAATCCATGCTTGACTACCCCGCCCTCCGTGCCGTTGCGACCGTTGTCCAGACAGGCAGCTTCGAACGTGCCGCGACCGTGTTGAACGTCACCCCCTCGGCCATTTCGCAGCGCGTCAAGCAGCTCGAGGAGCGTCTCGGCGTTGTGCTCGTCGTGAGAGGCACGCCGTGCACGGCAACCGAAAAGGGAGAATGGTTGTGCCGCCATATGGAGAATGTCGGCATGCTCGAAGCCGAGCTCTTCGGCCATCTGCCCGCGCTCGTTGATCCCGATGAACCGCGCCAGAGGGTGACGCTTCAGATCGCCACCAATGCCGATAGTCTCGGGACCTGGTTCGTGGAAGCGATGTCGACCTTCGCCAGAAACTCCTCCTATCTGTTGAATATCGCCGTCGACGATCAGGATCACACCGCCGAATGGCTGCAGCGCGGCCGTGTGATCGCGGCCGTCACCAGCCTGGAAAAGCCGATAAGGGGTTGCCGGCGTTTCGCGCTTGGCGTTCTGCGCTATCATGCGACGGCAACGCCCGACTTCGTCGCCCGTAACTTTCCGCAGGGTGTGACCGCCGAGGCGATCCGCAATGCCCCGGCTCTGACCTTCAGCCAGAAGGACAGGCTGCAGAGCACGTGGGTCCGCCAGACCTTCGGACGCGATCTCGACTATCCCACCCATTGGCTCCCCTCGCCGCAAAGCTTTGTCGAGGCAACCCTGTCAGGCATGGGATGGGGAATGAACCCGACTCAACTGACCCGCGAGCATCTGGCGTCGGGACGACTGGTCGAACTGATTGCCGACACCCCCCTTGATGTTCCCTTGTTCTGGCAGATAAACCGCTTTGCCGCCGATCGACTGGCGGAGCTGACGCGCGAAGTCATCAGCGTGGCAGGGCGCAATCTCGGAAAAGACAGATCGAAAACCGATCCCCCGGCGTTTGATCGCGCCTGAGAAAATATCTCGATCACACTTTAAGCCGTACGGCTGCCGAATTCGCTAGTTTCATCGAAATTCTTCGTGCCGATGCGCTCGCTCTCGCCGGAGAATTCTCCCGGAGCTTCGGCAGCGGGCGATCTTCGCTTCCAGCGTCTCGATCGATTTCTCGATTGTCGCCTTCTCTTGCTCGTCATGTGTCTGCGACAGAGCCCCTACTTTTCGGCAAGCTGCGCTTCGAGAGAGGCAAGGTCATCCGACGAACTGGAAGACGGGGTTGAAGCGGCTGAACTCAAAACGGTGGATGCAGAACTGGAAATTCCGCTGACCATGAACATGACTTTCGATGATGGAATGTCACCTTCTAAGCCGCGGGTGGTAAAGGCTCCATAAATAAAGTACCCGACAGTACTAGTTATGACGAAGGTTGGCTCCGCCTCCCCGGTGGCGTCTTCTGCACCGTCTCTATGCGATGGCGATGATCTTCAGCTCCTGGCCACCCACCTCCACGGTATCGCCGGTAGCCTTGCCCATCAAAAGCCGCGCCACCGGCGAGACGTAGGAAATCGATCCAGCCTTTGGCTCTGCCTCGTCCTCTCCGACGATCCGATAAGTTTGCACGCGCCCATCGTCACGGCGGAAGGTCACCGTGCTGCCGAAGACAACCACATCGGCTGACGTAGGGTCAGGCATCAGCTGGGCTGTGCGAAGTCTTGCCGCTAAGTAGCGAAGATCACGTAAAGGATTGGCAGTCTGCCGGCGCCGTTCATTCACATCTTCAATGGTGCTCGCTGCATCATAGGCCTCACGCGCCTGCTGGAACTGCAGTTCGAGAGCCTTCAGCCCCGCTTCCGTAACGAGATTCGGGTGCGGCGAAACCGGACGGTCGGGCAATAGGGTTTCCGACGCGGTTTCGAAACTCTCTTCTTTGGTGAAGGCAACGGCCAATCAAGAACTCCATGTCAGGCGCAGTGCGCCGATCACTAACAGGGCGCCTGCGCCCCCTATTCTGAGACTATACATACACCGACTGCGGACGAACCGCCAATCTTACCCATCGGTAGCCGCTTTCCCTGCCACGACATCGGGAACGTCCTGCCGCGCATAGCGTTTATCGCCGCATAACGCACAGGAGGATCGAATGGCCGGCGAACGGCGAAATGCCTGCGACAAGGACTGGAGCAAAACATGCCTTCGTTCCTGACGGATAGCATGCCGCTGACACCGAGCTGGTGGGATATCGCCGCGCGAATCGCACTGACGCTGATCGCCGGCGGCCTTATCGGCTTCGATCGCGAGCGCGGCGGCCATGCAGCCGGCTTCAGGACGACGATCCTCGTGGCGCTTGCCGCCTGCCTGGCAATGATCCAGGCCAATCTCCTTCTGTCGACATACGGAAAAACCTTCAGCTACTTCACGCAGATGGACGTGCTGCGCTTCCCTCTCGGCGTCCTGACGGGCGTTGGCTTCCTCGGCGGCGGAGCGATCCTCAGGCGCGGCGACATGATGACCGGCGTCACCACGGCGGCGACCCTGTGGTTCATGACGGTGGTCGGCCTCTGCTTCGGCGGTGGCCAGATTGTCACCGGAACGGTGGCGACGGTTGTGGCCTTCATCGTCCTGTCGCCGATGAAGAAGCTAGACGCCTGGCTGACCTGCGAACGCAAGGCGACGCTCGTCATCCACAGCTCCGAAGTCGATGTACCCGACTTGTCGGCGGTGCTGAACCCCTTGGGATGCCGTGCCCTCTTTGTTGCATATGGGCCGACGAGCGATGGCCGAACAGGCGTGACGTTCGAGCTCCGATGGATGGCAAATGACCGCGAGGCGTCATCCCGGGCGATTTTGAACGCACTTTCTGGCCATGATGTCGCGGGTTTCTCGATGCAATCGACGACGAACTGAGACCCCGGACGGCCTTCCTATTTGGAGGCGTGCTCGGGCTTGCCCTTTCTCTTGGTCGAGGCGAATTCCTCCAGTTGCTTTTCGCTCATGGACTCGACCATCTGTTTCGAAGCGCCCTTCAGTTCCTTCTTGGGCGTCTCGCCGCGCTTGGCCGAGAGTGCGGCGCCTGCCGCCTTCTGCTGGGCCTTGGACTTGGCTGGCATATTGAAACCTCCTTCTGCTTTGGGGTGAGGCCCTCAACGCTTCCTGAGTTCGTCTGGCCCGTGCGCAGCTCGCTTTCCCGATTTATCGCTTTCGACGATATATTGCGGCTCCGCCGCCGCCGCCTTCACTCGTGGCCCTTTATCTTCGTCGGGTTCTCTGCTTCTTGACCACTTTGCTCTCGGTCTTTCCCTGGCGGTATCCCACCTTCGTCGCCTTTTTCAATTGCTTAGACATATGGCTTCCGTTGCGGCGAGAAGGCTGCGGCAAAAGCCGCAGCCGACCGCTCGTCAGTTGATGGTGGCCCACTGGCTGCGGACATCCCTGGCGTTCTTCGACAGGTGAACATGCGCGTCGACGTGATCGACCCAATCGATCGGGATCAGGTGGTGCTTGCCGTCTTCCGAGTCGGTCTTCGTCAGCTTGATGCGGGTGGGACCATCGAGATGATCGACCGTCCCCATATGGGTGCCGTCGGCGGCCCGCACTTCCATATGTTCTCGGATCTGGTCTGCAGAAATCATCGTTTCCTCCTTTGCGTCATTGTCAGCTACGAAGCGGCAACGACGTGGAGCGGACTTGGTTCCAAACACGCTCAGCGTGTTCAATCGGCCGTCACCTCCCAGTTGTCGTCCGGGTTGAATGTCCTGATGCCGGCTGCTATTTTCTCGGTCTCCCGGCCGAGATTGGCCTGGTAAACCGTACCGTTCGCGTTTACTGCGAAAGTGTGCACGCCGGTTTCGCCATATCGGATCGGCCAGGCGATCAGGGCAAATCCTGCGATCATGTTGCCGTTGATCACATAATTGAACTCTCCGCCCGCGATGTTCGGCCCCTGACTGTCGATGATCCTGTAGCGGTAGCCGTAATAGCCCTCCCCGGCTTTCGCCTTGTCAAGCGCTGCATTGTCTTCGAGGGCGTTGCCCGCCGGGCTATCGCCCTCGCCCAGATCAGGCGACCAATAGAGACCGTCGGTTTTGCCGTCGCTGCTGATCAGTTTCTGGGCATATTCCAGCACGCCGTCATCGTCGTGATCGGCGAAGGAATATTCCTTCTGGGCGTCGACATAGGCCCGCATCGTGTCGATGGTCTGCAATTCGTTCTCGCCGACGCGGCGCTCGATGATCTCCTCGAAGCCGGCGAAGGTGTCGAAGCACCATTTGCCATCGTCGCCTTTCACGATCGGAAATGGCAGAGGCCATAATTTGTCGCCGATCTCGATGATCTTGCGGCCATCGACATCCTTCACGACGATCTTCTTCTGTGTGCCGTCCCGGATTTGTGCATAGGTGTCCATCACCCCTTCGCCCGCCTTCGCTTTCGCTGCATCAATTCCGAGCAGTGCAGCAAACTTGTCGAAATCATCAGCTGCGAGCGCCGCTTTAAAGGCGTCGACGGCCTGTTCCGGCGTCTCGAATAAGGGCGGATCGCTCTGCGAAGCGAAGCCCGAGATGACGGTTGCATCGGATGGCTCTGCTGCAGACATCAAATCCGGATCGGTGGCGAGAGCCGCAAGGGCGAATACCGAACCCAGAAGCATGTTTCTGACTGACTTTGTCATGACGTTCCTCCTTCTTCCGGTCACCGGCGACGGCCACCGCCGCGGCGCATTTCTCCCCCGCCACCACCGCGATTGCCGGCGGCCATGGCCTGGCTGCCTCGGCTGGACTGCATCTGAGCGCGCCTGCCGCTGTCGACCTGACCGAGCGCCGACGGCTTTCTCGGCCGGCTGTCGACCCGGGCCGCAGGTTTCGGCTTTGCGACCGGGCGTTTGGCGTTGACCCCGGGCGGTGCATTTTCGGCTGCTCTGTTCGGTGTCCTTGCGTCGGGCCGGCGGTTCTGGGCTGCCTGCGCCGCCTTTCCCTCCCCGGAAGCCGCTCCTGGATTGCCTGCCTTGTTGCGAGCGGCATTGACCCTGTCCGCATCGATCTTGCTCTTGCGGACATCGTTGACACTGACTTTGCCCGGCTGATCGCGGACTGTGTTTGCTCGGTCGTTGCCTCTTGCTCCGACCCTGTTGCCGGCGTTCGCCTCGATACTGGTCCGGAAGGAATTACGGTCGATCTTGTTGAACTGCGCGCTGTCGAAGCCGATCTTGCTGCGGTCGACGTTCTTCCAGTCGAGGTCGTTGATATTCACCTTGCCGTTGATGTTGTTCAAACAGTTGTTGCAATCGATATCGACATTGCCGTTCCAGCGCCCGCCCCATACGCCCCAGCGGTTCCAGTCGACGGCGGCGGCCCACACCGCTCCCGTCACCACGCCCGCGAAAAAGGTGGCGGTCGGATAGTAGTAGTTCGGATACGGCTCGGAATAGTAGCCGATGGGCTCGGCCACATAGTTCGGCTCATACAGCATTTCCGGCGCGTATTGCGGAACGTAGATCTTCTCAGGACTGGCGGAGATGATCACGACGTTGTCGTTCTCCTGGCTGACCTTGATCTTGTCGTCAGTCTTGATGATGCCGTCGGCAACCGCCTTGTCGCGCAGTTGCTGTATGGCGATCAGAACGTCCTTCTGCTGGTAGGAGAGCGCCTCTCCGAGAGACTGCGTCCAGTCCAGGTCCTCGCTCATCATCGTCACGATCTGCGGATAATTCAGCAGCGATACGATGCTGCCGTCCCACGTCGTCTTCGGCTTCAGCCCGGGCTGCTTCTTCAAGGTTTCGAGGAACCGGGCCGCTTCCACGACCTGCAGCGGATAGAGCGACGCCGAGGTAACGAGCGCGACCAGTTCGTCCGGATAAAGCGCGATCCGCGCCACCAATATTTCGAGTTCGTCTTCGCTCAGCGGCGCCGGCGCGGCGTCTTCGTCCGCGACGGGACCGGAAGCGGCCGGCTCCTGCGCCGCGGCAGTCAGAGTCAGATGTGGCGAAAATGGGAACCCTGCAAAAGGCAGGAACAAGCCCGTGGCGAGTAACAATGAGTGAGGTTTAGCCATCTCAAATCCCCCTTGCGGTCAGACATGGTGTGCAGGCTGTCGACTATTGTATTTTCGCTTATGCTTATATTCTTCCCAGTAGAGCAGAATTGATAGCGAAAACATCGGCACAGCCGTCTTTTGTGCCTTTGGGAGACAGCCGACGTCCTCGGGTGAGGCGCTCTCCGAGAGCATGCGTCATGCTGATATCCTCCTCGCGCTGCTGGTCCGCGGCCAGAGGATGGCGGCAAATAGCAGCGCGTAGATCAAGGCTGCCGCGACATAGACGATGCGGGTGGCGAAGGATTCTGCAGCACTCCCCGGCAGCGGTGAGACCCCGAGGCCGAAGAGGATCAGGAAGGTCGTCAGGGCGCCGGCAAAAACCGGCGCGTCCTTTGACCGGGCGGCTGCGCGCCCTCCGAGCAGGAGGACGACGACGAGAACGATGAGGAAGATCGAGAGCAGATTCGGGCGCAGCGACAGTGCGGCATAGGCAATGGAGGCGAGCACGCCGCCGAACAGATTGACGAGCACGAGCCCCATCGCCGCCCGCGCGCTCGCGCCAACGTCGAGCTGCCCGAGCAGCGACGCCACGGTGATCGGAATGACCGCCGCAGCGGTCAGGTTGTCGCTCGTCAGGCAGATCACGACGGAGCCAAGAAGGATGACCGTGTTTGCCAGCGCCCGAAGCAAGGCCGGCGGGCGCTCATCGATCGCCACTGCCTCGACCTCCCGGGAGAGCGGTTCGGGAAAGACCGCATGGGCGAGCCACATCAGAACTGTGCCTGACAACACCCCGGCCACCAGGATGGACAGGATGGAATTGGCGAGTTCCTTGTTCACGATACCGAGCAGAGGCACGATGATCGAAACGACGAGCACGAGAAAGACCGCCGGCCCTCCCTTTCCCGTCGACTGTGCGGCGAAGCACGCAAAATAGGTCAGCCCCAGGATCAGAAGGAACGGCGCCGGACGGTCGCCGAGCACGTTGGTCAGAACCATCATCGCCATCCCGGCGATCAGGATGATCATCGCCGCGCCGATGGTCTTGCCAAGCGGCATGGGGCGCGAGCTGCCGAGCAGAAACTGGGCGGCAAAGAGCGGGCCGAGGAAGGGCACGATGGCCCCGGCATGGACTGCGAGCGTGAAGCCGATGGAGACCGCGAACGCAACCCGTAACCCCTTGCGTTTCTGCTCCTCGACCGCAGGGCTCCTCTCAGCGGACATAGGTCAGCACCGACATGATGCGGATCCAGAGCGATCCCCAGGCATTGGTGACCGGGTTGTCGCCGGTGTAGATGACGACGGTCGCCTGCGAGCCGTAGCGCACGCCGCCCTTGGGCCGCTCAGCCTCCTCGATGATGAGGCGGACTGGAAACCGCTGCGGCTCCTGGACCCAGCCGCTGTCACTCCGGATCGTCGGCAATCCGGTGTTCGGGTCCGTGCTGCCCTGCGATACGCCGAAACCAACGCTCTCGACTTGCGCCGGAAACACCCGACCGGGAAGCGCGTCGAAAAGGACTTCCGCCCGGTTGCCGACTGCTACCTTCTCGAGGCTGTTCTCCTTGAAGGCGGCGGTAATCCAGATCGTTCCGACATCGATAAAGGTCATGGCTGACTGTCCAGCCGACACGACCTTACCGGTTGTAAGTTGGAGGTTGGTCACGACCCCGGCCGAGGGTGCCTGAACGGTGGTCCGCAGCAGATCGAGTCGTGCCTTTTCGAGCGCTGCTAGAGCTGCCCGGAGCTGCGGATTGTCGTTTCCGCTCGGCCCGAGCTGCTCCTTGGCCTTGGCCAGCTCGGCCTCAGCACCGGTGACGGCCGCCTCTGACTGACCGAAAGCCGACTTGGTTGAATCAGCCCTCGCCTTGGAGTACACGCCCCTCTTTTGCAGCTCTTCGGCGCGCGCAGATTGTTCGCGAAGATTGTCCCGATCGACCTGGGCCGTTACGAGCTTCGCTTGCGCCGCATCGACAGCAGCCGTTGACGCGCCCATTGACTGGCCGACACTTGCAAGGCTCGCCTCGGCCTCATTGACCGCGAGCTCGTAGCGCTCGGGATCGATACGAAAGAGAACCTGATCGGCCTCGACGCGCGAGTTGTCGGCGACGCCAACTTCCACGACCCGGCCGGTGACTTCGGGCGCGATGCCGACGATATAGGCCTGGACCTGGGCTTGCGAGGTCGATGGCGTGCGCCGCTCCATGAAGATGGAGAGGACGAAGAGGACGAGCGCCAGAAGGACGACGATGAGGGCTATCCTGCGGAGTGGATTCCGAGGCGCTGGGGAAATGGCAGGCTCGTCCAAGTTTTCGGAAACCACGGCAATACCCTTCGGATGCGTTTCGTTTCGTGGAAGCGCAAAGTTTCAGCGCCGGACGTTTGTCGCGATGGTCGTTACCGGGCGATGGAACGCAAGTAGGTAACCGTAACATACGCCTCGCGATGGCTTGCCTAAAGCATGTCGCGCAAAAGTGTGCAGCGGTTTTGCGATAACGACATGCGTAGAAATAAAGACCTAAAGCGCGAAGAGCGAACCTCAAAGGTTGCGACGCGCTTTAGTCGCACGTATCAGCGAGCGGTTGGCGGTACCGAGGCGTCAAGCGCGCCCTCTATCTCCTTGGAGAGTTCGGCGATCAGCTCCTGGTATTCGACGACGCGCTGGTTCCGTTTCCGATCGGTTGAGACGTTCCATTTCTGCAGCGCCGATTGGGCGTCGGCAAAGTCCCTGCAGATTTCCCGAAAGTCCTCACTGCGGGCAGAGAGATCGTCGATCGCCGTGATCCTGGCTGGAAACTGCCGACGGACTGCGGTCACGCCTTCGTCCATAGTCCACTCCTTACCGGCATTCGAGACGTCGCCACTGCAACGTGTGCCAGATCCCGATCTTCATGGACGACGATCGGTTCGTGGAGTATGTTACCGTAACATACGGTCTGGCAGTGACGTGACTCCACGGGGGATTGGGGACAGACATGCAGACATCGATACAGGCAGAGGGGTCTGCTGCACCCATTTTGTCAAGGACGGCGCCTCAAGCCGACGATATCAGCGAGCAACTAGAACGTGTCGTCTCCAGCCCTGAATTTCCAGGGGGCGGTCGCGCGGCAGCGTTTCTCCGCTATGTCGTCTCGGAAACCCTCGAAGGTCGGGGCAACCGGATCAAAGCCTATTCGATCGCGATCGAGGTGTTCGGCCGGGATCCCGGCTTCACGCAGGACGATCCGGTGGTTAGGATCGAGGCCGGACGGCTGCGGCGGTCGCTCGAGCGCTATTATCTCGTCGCTGGGCAGCATGACCCCGTCAGGATCGACATTCCCAAAGGCGGCTATGTTCCAACCTTCGCCTGGTCCTATCCGGCGTCAGTCGACATTGGCGACGAAGACGCTGGAGAAACATCGCCCTCAGAGGTCCGCCCCGGACGCTGGCGGCGCGCACGGCGGATCTTGTTGCCGGGTGCCGCTACCCTCGCGGCGGTGGCGATTTCGCTCTATTGGATCGGGGCGCGGTCTCCCGCTCCGTCGCTCGCTCGCGTTGCAAGCCTGTCGCCCGATCGGCCGGCCCTCGTGGTGGCCCCGTTTGCCAACCTCGGCGAAGGGCCGGAGGCGCAGCTCTACACGGCCGGCCTGACCGAAGAACTGATGACCATCCTGCCACGGTTCAAGGAGATCAAGGTCTTCGGCCGCGAAACTTCCAAGTCCCTTCCCTCGGATGTGGGTGCATCGGAGATCCGGGCCGAATTCGGCGCACGCTATCTCCTTGCCGGTGGGGTACGGGCGTCGGGCAAGCGTCTTCGTGTGACGGCCAGGTTGCTCGATACGTCGGACGGCGAAATCCTCTGGTCGGAGAACTATGACAATGATCTCGCATCGGGAGACCTGTTTGCGATCCAGACGGATGTCGCCAGAAAGGTCGCGACCGCCATCGCCCAGCCCTACGGGGTCATGGCACAGATCGACGCCGCCGGTCCGCCGCCGGACGACCTCGGCGCGTACGAGTGCACGTTGCGCTTCTATGCCTATCGTTCGGAACTGAGCGCCGAAGCGCATGCGCGCGTCCGGAATTGCCTCGAGGCTGCGGTCGCGCGGTTTCCGAGCTACGCGACTGCCTGGGCAATGCTGTCGATCGTCTATCTCGATGAGGACCGGTACAAGTTCAATCCGACACCAGGCCAGGATTCAGCCATACAGCGTGCGCTCGACGCCGCCAGGCGCGCAACCCAGATCGATCCAAGCAACACGCGCGGACTTCAAGCGCTGATGACGGCGCTGTTCTTCGACAGGCAGCTCGCTGAATCACTTCGTGTGGGCGAGCAGGCGCTCGCCACGAACCCCAACGACACCGAACTGATGGGCGAGTTCGGAACCCGGCTGGCGATCGGCGGACAATGGCAGCGCGGAGCAACCCTCCTGGACCAGGCCATCGCCCTCAATCCGGGCAGCGGCGGCTTCTACCACGGGACGCGAGCCCTGGCCGCCTACATGCTCCGCGACAACCAGACCGCCGTGCTGGAGATCAGGCAGGCGAACATGCAGAAGTTCCCTCTTTTTCATGTTGTCGCCGCCATCATCTACGCGGAGGCTGGTATGATGGACGACGCCCGCCGGGAAGGAGAACTGTTCGTCAGCATGCGACCTGACTTCCTGCCGAACATTGTAACGGAACTCGCGATGCGCAACATGCAGCCTGAAGATCGCGATCGTCTGATTGAAGGGCTTCGCAAGGCGGAGATGACGGTGCCAGATCCCGATGCAATAGCGTCGAACGCCGCCACCTCTGACCTTCAACCTCGCTGATACTGTCTCCGCGACCGTAACATACCCGATCATACGGGCAAGCCATCACATCTTCGCATAGTCTCACCAGTGCCGACTTCGACCGCTGCGGCGTGCGGCGTCGAGGCCTGCACGAACTTGACAGGGCCCCCGAATTTGACAGGGCGATGAGGAACAGCAGTGAGCACAAAATGTCACGATGGCCGAATTCGACCAAGCCCTTCCCCAGGTCTGAAATGGATCTCGGCTCTCCTGCTGCTCTGCGCATTAGCCGGATGTGGCGGCCACCCGAAGAATGTGCTCATCCCCGTTGCCGACAGCGCGCCGAACGCCACCAAAGTCGACATGCTCGTGACCACGACGCGCAGCCGCTCCACGATAGAAGGCGAGATGTTCACGGGCGAACGCGCACTCGCCCCGGCCTTTGCCGACATCACCGTATCCATTCCCCCAGCGAACGTCCGCAAGATCGGCGAAGTCGCCTGGCCGAGAAGGCTTCCATCCAACCCGGCAACGGACTTCGCAACCTTGAAAGCCGAGGAGATCACCCGCGACGACGCCAAGAAATGGCTAAGCGCCTCTGTCAGGAAGAGCCGCGACCGCAGCGTGCTGGTATTCATCCATGGCTTCAACAACCGTTTCGAAGATTCCGTCTATCGCTTCGCCCAGATCGTCAAGGATTCCGGCGTCCATAGTGCGCCTGTGTTGGTGACATGGCCGTCACGCGGCAGTCTGCTGGCATATGGATATGACAGGGAGAGCACCAACTACACGCGAAACGCCTTGGAGACTCTCTTCCAATATCTCGCCAAAGACCCAGACGTGAAGGAAGTCTCGATCCTGGCACATTCCATGGGAAACTGGCTGGCGCTGGAAGCGCTTCGCCAGATGGCGATCCGCAACGGTCGCCTTCCCGACAAATTCGAAAACGTGATGCTGGCCTCGCCCGATGTGGATGTCGATGTCTTCCGCCAGCAGATCGTCGACATGGGCAAGCGGCATCCGAAGTTCACCTTGTTCGTTTCGCGAGACGACCGCGCGCTCGCGGTATCCCGTAGGGTATGGGGCGACGTCGCCAGACTCGGCGCCATCGATCCCGAGCAGGCCCCCTTCAAGAAGGAACTGGCAGATAGCCAGATCACAGTAATCGACCTCACCAAGGTCAAGGCGGGCGACAGGCTGAACCACGGAAAATTCGCGGAATCACCCGAGGTCGTTCAGCTGATCGGGGCGCGGATTTCCGACGGCCAAACGCTGACTGACAGCAAAGTCGGGCTTGGGGACAAGATCCTTGCCGCAACGACGAGCACGGCGGCCGCCGCGGGCAGCGCCGCCGGCCTGATCCTTGCCGCCCCGGTCGCCGTCGTCGATGCCGATACCAGAGCTAATTACGCCGGCCAGGTGAGCGGCCTCACAGGCCCTGTGGGTACGCTGCCACGAGCGCCCGACTGCACTGCCGCGGGCCGATCGAAGGAGTCGTGCAGGCAATGACTCAGGAATCGGCAAACTGACAGGTTCATAAAGACCGGGATAGACGATGCTCTTACTTTCCAGGATCCGCATGTTTAGACCGCTCCTCACGGGGGCCGCCGTGGCTTCCGCTCTCCTTTATGCCTCTATTGCTGTGGCGCAGAGCGTGACGCCAGCGAGCCCACAGCCGGAAAGCGTCCAGCGCTTTATCGGGATGTTCTCTGATCCTGATGTCCAGCGTTTCTTGCAGCAGCAGTCGCAAGCAGCCAAGACCGCGGCGGAGCCGCCCTTGGAAACCCCGAACGCCGACCCTTCATTCTCGGAATTCGCGATGCGTTTCCGTGCCCACGCCTCCGGTCTTCTCGGTGCCATCCAGTCCTTTCCCCTGGAGACGATGCGCGGCGGGGCCGTGCTCGAACGGGACATTCAGGCGAACGGCGGGACGCGGCCGATCTTCCTGGTCGCCGCCTTCGTCGCCGTCGGGCTGGCCGCACAATGGCTGTTCTGGTGGATCAGCGCCGGCTGGCGCTCATGGATGGCGCGCGCGCCCTTTGCCACGGTTCGCGACAGGTTGATCGCACTGGCTGCGAGGCTTCTGTGGGCGGCATGTTACGTCCTTTCCTTCGGCCTCGGCAGCATCGGCTTCTTCCTGCTGTTCCAGTGGCCGCCTGTTATCAGGGAGATCGTCGTCGGATACCTCTTCGCGATCGTCGTCTTCCGTCTGGCGAGCGCGCTTTTCGACGTACTTCTTGCACCGAAAGCAGAGGAAGAGGGTCGGTTCCGTGTCGTCCCGATCACCAAGGATGCCGCCGGCCACTGGGCGAAACGCCTGGGTTATCTCGTCGGCTGGTATGCTTTTGGCTGGGTGACAATCCGCCTGCTCGGCACCCTCGGTTTTTCCGACCCGGCCCGGCAACTCGTCGCCTATTCCCTCGGCCTCGTGCTCCTCGTCATCGGCATCGAAGCCGTCTGGAGACGTCCGTCCGGATTGTCTGGCGGCCAGGCCAGCCGGATCGGCCTGCGCGCGCGGAACTGGCTCTGGACGGTCTACTTCGTCGCCGTCTGGCTGCTGTGGGTGGTGGGAGCCATGAAGCTGTTCTGGATCGCGGTGGTCTGTGCCGCCCTGCCCGGTGCCATCGCCCTCACCAAGGCGTCGGTCAACAATATCCTGCGGTCTTCCGCTGCCGAAGAGGACGGACACAAGAAAGGCACCGTTGTCTCGGTGATCGTCGAGCGTGGCATCAGGGCAGCGCTGATCGTCGGCGCCATCGTTCTGCTTGCGGACGCCCTGGACGTCAGGCTGACGCAGATGACCATGCAGGATTCGCCGCTTCTGCGCCTTGTTCGCGGCCTCCTCAGCGCTGGGATCATTCTCCTGATCGTCGATCTCGCCTGGAGTGTTGTGAAAGTGCTGATCGATCGCAAGCTGGGCGACACCGAAGCCGTCCTCGAAATCGGGAGTGAACGGGAGCGGCGGCGCACACGTCTCAGAACCCTGCTGCCGATCCTTCGCAATTTCCTTATGATCCTCTTCGCCGCCATCGCGATCATGATGGCACTGTCGTCGCTCGGCGTGGAGATCGGCCCGTTGATCGCCGGCGCCGGCGTGGTCGGCGTGGCGATCGGTTTCGGCGCACAGACGGTGGTCAAGGACGTGATCAGCGGGATGTTCTACCTGCTCGACGACGCCTTCCGGGTTGGCGAATATATCCAGAGCGGCAGCTACAAGGGTACCGTCGAATCCTTCAGCTTGCGATCCATCAAGCTCAGACATCACCGCGGCGCGGTCTATATCGTGCCCTTCAGCGAGCTCGGCGCCGTGCAGAACATGAGCCGCGACTGGGTGATCGAGAAGATGACGATCACCATCACCTACGATTCCGACATCGAGAAGGCCCGCAAGATCATCAAGAAGATCGGCCTGGAGCTGTTTGAGGATCCGGAGTTCAAGCCGACGACGATCGAGCCGCTGAAGATGCAGGGGATCGACAGCCTCGGCGATTCCGGCCTGCTGCTGCGCATGAAGGTCATGACGCTTCCCGGCCAGCAGTTCACGCTGAAGCGTCGGGCTCTGCGGATGATCCATGAGGCGTTCAATGAAAACGGCATCAAGCTCGCTGTGCCCACAGTCCAGGTCTCGGGCGGCAAGGACGACGCTGTTGCAGCCGCTGCCCAGCAGACGCTCGCAGCACACAACGCGGCCGCAGCCGTAAACCCGGCCTGAGGGCGGCATCTTCGAGGAAATGAAACACACACGAGAGCAATGGGAGGAAGTAAAATGAAGATCCTAGTCATCCCTACGCACATGCTTGCGACACTTGCCGTCATAATGACGGTCTGCGCGCCCGTCCTCGTTCCCGCACCGGCCGAAGCTGCCCGTCGTGGCGTTGCGGCATGTGGTCCGAGAGGCTGCGGCGCTGCAGCCTGCGGACCACGCGGATGCGCTGCGGTCGGACGCCGAACCGCTCCCGTCGTTCGCCCGCCCGTCCGGCGTGGCGTCGTGGTCGTCGCCCCGCGCCGCTACTGGCGTCCAGGGACCGCCATCGCCGCGGGTGCTGCCATTGGCTTCGTCGCCGGAGCTGCTGCCGTTTCATTGGCAGGTACGCCGCCGCAGTCCGGTCAGTGCTGGTACTACACCTCGCCCGCCAAGACGACGGGCTTCTGGGACGTATGCCCACGCTGAGCGGCTCGCAGAAAGACTGGCGAGTCCGTCTCGTTCTCTTCGTCAGCAACCTCCCCGAAGTGGGGAGGCCCCGATTTTCGCGTCACAAATTTTAGAGGGTACGTCCCATGGATTTCACGGTAATCGATGCCGCTTTCGTCGGAAAACTTCTGCTGCTGCTTCTGATCGGCATGGGGCCGAAGATTGCCCTGGTGCCGTTCCTGGAAAAGACCCACGCCTTCGATACCGAAACCAAGGTGCGCATAGGCCGCCAGATGGTTCTGATCGCCGTCGTCACGGCCCTGATCCTTTTCGCCACCGGCGCTCTGCTGATGCGGCTTCTCCACATCACGGGTGGCGCGGTTGCGGTTGCCGGCGGCATCATCCTCGCGCTGATCGCGATCAAGATGGCATCAGGACCGACAGAGAAGCCGCACGACGACATTGCGGCTCCCGTCGACCCGGACAAGCTGGCCGTATTTCCGCTTGCCGTCCCTTACCTGCTCAATCCTGTCGGCATCACGGTCATCATCATCGCCTCCAGCGAAGTCGTCTCGATCGCCAGCGCGATACTCGTCACTGCTCTGATCATGATCGTCGGCGCGTTCGACTATCTGGTGTTCACCAACATCGACAAGCTCGCCAAGCGCATGAAGCCAGTCACCATGATCGTCTCGGAGGTCGTCTTCGGCATTCTTCTGACCGCAGTCGCAGTCCAGCTGATCGTCGCCGGGCTTGGCAATCTTGGCATCATTACCCCGACCGCCGCCCATTAAGAGGTCGGCAGATAGCTGACGAGCCGAGGACGGTCCTGGCGGGGTGCTCCGCGATCTGCCTGAGATGGTTGTCTGCGTATAGCGAACCTATGGGCACTCCGATCACAGGCCGACCAACAGTCTGCGATCAAGGCCGGAAACGGGGCTTTCCATCGCGCTATCGGGATGCCAAGCTGGATACCCGCTTTGATAGACTGCCAAGGTCGCCTGATGAAACTGACTATTTTCGACTGCGATGGCGTCCTTGTGAATAGCGAGGAGATTTATCTCGCTGCCGAACCGAATTTCTGGAATCCATCGGCGCTGGTTTGAACGGAATGCCTACATCCAGTCATTTATCGGGCTTTCTCCCAGTATGTGGGAAGCAAAGCTTCAGAATTGCGTGGAGGCGAAAACCGGAGCTCCTCTTCCACGCGATTTTTATGCTCAAATCGACCACATCTCGACAGTGAGATTGGAAGCTGATTTGGCGCAAATCCCGTTCGCACGGCAAGCGATAAACAAAATCGCCACACTGCGGTGCGTAGCCTCCAGCACCCCTTCCACAAGGCTGCGGTGGAAATTGCAGCATGTTGGATTGATCGATCTATCCGACCCGCATATTTTCTCAGCTGATCTGGTCGCAAATGGAAAGTCTGCCCCGGAGGCCACGGGCACATTCACCCGCTTCACTTCCGCGACGATAACGCGTCGGACATCCGTTGCAGGCCGCTCTGGAGGATACTTTTCGGACACCCGACATTGAGGCGAATGAAGCCCTCGCCACCCGGCCCATATACGCGGCCGTCATAAAGATTCACGCTGGCGTTTTCGACGAAGAACCTCTGGATCCCATCCACCTTCCGGTCGAGCTCACGTGCATCGAGCCACACGAGAAATGATGTTTCGGGCAACATCGGCGTGATCCCCGGGAGATGCGCGCGGGCAAACTCCCGGACGAGCCGGACATTCTCGCCGATATAGCTTGTGGCTTGATCGAGCCATTGATCTCCAGTGCTGTAAGCGGTCTCGAGAGCAAGCCTGCCGAAATAATTGGCGTTCACCATGAACGACGCTTGCATGGCGAAAAGCAATGCCTCCCGGCGCGCCTTGTTGGCCACGGATAGGGTCGCCGACGGCACGCCGGCCAGATTGAAGGTCTTGGTAGGCGCAGTGCAAATGAAAGACCGGTCCGCCGCATCTTCCGAAATCGAGGAAAACACGACATGAGGCAGGGTCGATAGTCTGATGTCGCAATGGATGTCGTCCGATATGACGAGCAGGCCATAGCGTGCGCAGATGTCGTTCAGTGCTTCGAGCTCCTCACGCGTCCAGGCTTTGCCGGCGGGGTTGTGCGGGTTGCACAGAAGGAAGACCTTGGCGCCGTTCGCGGCGAGCCTTTCGAAATCGTCGACGTCCGGTTCGTATCGGTTGTCCCGGAGAAGCAATCGGTTGGTCAGCAAGGTTCTCTGGTTGCCGCGCACGACTTCGAAATATGGCGAATAGACGGGCGTCTGGACGATCACGCCGTCGCCGGGCTTGGTGAAGGTCCGCAGGATCACGGCAACCGCGGGCATGATGGCGGGTGCCGGCAGCAGGCTCTCCAACGCCGGAGCCCAACCGTGCCTTCGCTCGAACCAGGCTCGCACGATCTCATAGTGACGCGGATCGCGACGCGTATAGCCGTAGATTCCGTGATTGACAGCTTCGCGAAGCCGTTCGATCACGGTTTCCGGCGCGCGAAAGTCCATGTCCGCAGTCCAAAGCGAAAGCAGGTTCTCGCCTTCTACCCGTGGCGAGAATTCGTCCCATTGGTTTGCCCATTTCACGGACCCGAATTGCCGACGATCATAGACCCGGTCAAAATCATATACTTTGGCAGCACCGTCACGAGACGCTGCCTTGGGTGAAGCCTTGCTGGCCATCGTTGTGTTTCCTCGTATTCTTGTGGTGTCAGCGCGGGAATTTGCGGCCGCGTGCTATGGACAATGTGCCAAGGCGCCGCCCGCCCGCTCGGGCGAACCGCTCCGAATTCCTAGTGTTTGTGGCCGCGGGCCAATTGACGCTCCATGAACTGCGAGTAGCGCGACATGCCGAAACAGAAGATCCAGTAGACGAGTGCCGCAAAAAGGTAGCCCGTCGTCGAGATCGTGGGGCCGGCCCAGCTCGGATCGACCCGAGCAGCCTCGACCGCCCTTAGAAAATCGGCGATCCCCACGACTGCCACCAATGTCGTATCCTTGAACAATCCGATGAAGGTGGAGACGATGCTCGGGATGACCACCTTGAGCCCCTGGGGGAGGATGATGAGCCGCATCGCATTGAAGTAGCCGATGCCAAGCGATTTCGCGGCTTCATGCTGGCCCTTCGGAATGGCTTGAAGGCCCGCGCGGACCACTTCTGCCATGTAGGCAGATGAAAACAGCGCAATGGCGATAAGGGGACGAAGCAGTCTGTCCGGCGTCAAATAGTCCGGCACGAAAAGCGGCATCATGAAATTCGTCATGAACAGCACGGTGATGAACGGCACCCCGCGCACGACTTCGATATAGATGACGCAAACCGCCCGCACGATTGGCAGCTTCGACATTCGGCCAAGCGCCAGCAAAACGCCGAGTGGTAGCGAAAAGACGATTCCGACGACCGACATCAGAAGGGTGATCAGAAGGCCGCCCCATAAAGTGGTGTCGATCACCGGCAGGCCCAGCATCGCCATGCCGCGCAGCAGCACAAAGGCCAGAATGGGATAGGCAATGAAGAACAGGAGCGCGGCCACGTCGCGACGGGGAGCTAGGTTCCAGAGGAGCCAGCCAACCAGAATGGCGCCGACAGCTTCCGTCAGATCGACGCGCCAACGTTGCTCTACAGGATATGCGCCGTAGCGCAGGTAATCGAATTTCTCGGCGATGAAGGGCCAGCAGGCACCGTCCGGATTTGCGAGGCATGCTTCCTTGCCCCCCATCCAGACCGCGTTGACTATCGCGAAGCTGAGAAAATCGTGAAGCAGCCATATCGCGATCACTGAAGAGGCGATCGTGAGCATTCCCGAGAGTGGGCTGGAGAACAGGTTCTTCCTCATCCAACCACCCATGGCAAGACGGGCATCGGCCGGTGGTTTCATCGATGGCAGGATGGAACTGTCATCATATGCCAGCGCGCGCTTGTCCATGGGTCACCTCTCTACGATCGCAAGCCGCTGGTTGAAGAGGTTCATTGCCATCGACGTGAGCAAGGAGATCGCGAGATAGACCGCGAGCGTGATGGCCATCACCTGGATCGCAGCGCCCGTCTGGTTCAGCACCGTGCCGGCAAAGACCTGCACCAGGTCCGGATATCCGATGAACACTGCGAGCGAGGAGTTTTTGATCAGATTGAGATACTGGCTCGTCAAGGGAGGAACGATGACACGCAGAGCCTGGGGAATAATGACGAGGCGGAGAGTCTTGCCGGGTGGCAGGGCGAGTGCATATGCGGCTTCGGTCTGCCCCCTGGGTATGGCCAGGATCCCTCCCCGGACGATTTCGGCGATATAGGATGCCGTGTAGACGGATAGGCCAATAAGGAGCGCTGCGAACTCCGGATACAGCTGATGTCCGCCCCTGAAGTTGAAGCCGACCAGTTTGGGCTCCAGGAACGACACCGGGTTTCCGGTCGTAATAACAGCAAGTAGCGGCAAGCCAATCATGAGCCCGGCGCACGAAGCCAAGATCGGAAGCTGCCTGCCGGTTCGCTTTTGAACGCCCTTTGCATGCATGTAGAATGCAGCCGACAAGACCACGGCGATCAGGATTGCAACGCCCACCACACCGGCACCCGGATGAAGCTGGATTTCGGGAAAGATCAGTCCGCGGTTGTTGAGGTAGATGCCGCCCGGGATCGCGATGGACGCCTTTGGAGCCGGCAGCGGCTTCAGAACCGCGTTGTACCAGAAGAGAAGTTGCAGAAGGAGCGGAACGTTGCGGATAATCTCGACATATGATGCCGAGACCTGAGCGACGATCCAGTTGTCGGAGAGTCGCGCCACGCCGACGACGAAACCCAATATCGTGGCGAACAGAATACCGAGACCGCCGGCGACGAGAGTGTTCACGACCCCAACCCAGAACGCGCGTCCATATGTCGAGAGCGAGTCGTATGGGATGAGGGTTTGGTTGATGGCGAACCCGGCTGTTTCATTCCAGAAGTCAAGCGACAGCGGAATGCCGCGCGCGCTCATATTGGACACCGTCTGGATTCCGATGGCGGCGATCAGGGCCAAAAGGCTGCCTGCGAGCAACGCCTGGTAGACAACACCTCTGACCCTTGGATCGTCAAAGGACAGGTTCCGGCGCAGTTGGGAAGGGAGTGAAAGGTCGGACATTTCTCATCCACCGAGCTGTCTTGAAGGAACTGGCGCGGCGATCCGCGCCAGCCTGTCAAAATTCCAACTAGCGGATGGGAGGGGCGTATTGCAGCCCGCCCTTGTTCCATAGGTCGTTCGCGCCGCGGCTGATCTTCAGTGGCGAATCCTTGCCGATCGAACGGTCGAATATCTCTCCGTAATTGCCAACCTGCTTGATGACATCCGCCGTCCAAGTGTCCTTGAGGCCGAAATCCTTTCCGATGCTTCCCTCGACACCGAGAAGGCGGCCAATATTCGGATTGGCGGAGGATTTCATCTCGTCGACATTTTGCGACGTGACACCGAATTCCTCTGCAGCGACCAGGATGTAGAGAGTCCACTTGGCGATATTGAACCACTGGTCGTCGCCCTGGCGTACGACCGGGCCAAGAGGCTCCTTCGAAATCAGGTCCGGCAACACGACGCTGTCATCGGGCTTGGCCATGCGCATGCGGGACGCGTTCAAGGTCGAGCTGTCCGCCGACATGGCGTCGCACCGCCCTTCCTCGAAGGCCTTGACGACAGATTCCTCGTCCGCGAAGCCGACGCTCGTATAGGTGATATTCTGCGCCCGGAAATAGTCGGCGATGTTCAATTCCGTCGTCGTGCCCTGCGTCACGCAGATGGAGGCGCCGTTGAGGTCCTTGATCGCACCGATGTTATCGGATTTGCGGACCATAAACCCTTGGCCATCATAGAAATAGGTGCCGGCGAACAGGATGCCGAGGGTAGAGTCCCGCGACGATGTCCAGGTTGCGTTGTGCGCCAGGATGTCGATCTCGCCAGACTGCAGGGCCGTGAATCGGTCTTTCGGCGTGAGCGGAATGAACTTTACCTTCTCGGCATCCCCGAGCACGGCCGCGGCGACTGCCCGGCAATAGTCGACCACAAAGCCGGTCCATTTGCCGTCGTTGTCGGGAAGGCTGAATCCCGCAGTCGCCGCATTCGTGCCACAGGTCAGCACCCCAATTTTCTGCACGTTTTCGAGAGTCGTCGCCTGCGCGGCCGTGGCGCACAGCACGGTGGAAAGGCCGAGAAATGCTTTGATGATGGTTTTCATGGCGGGTCCCCTTTTCTTGATTACAGGGAGCGTCGCCGAAAGCCATTCATCAGTCAAATTCATATTCATCATCTAAAACATGAATGTGGTTCATTGGCTGGAAATTTGATCATCCCGTGCCGCTCACAGCACCTGGGCCTTCATGATTTCGACTTTTGTCCTTTGTGATCCGTCGTAGATTTGCGATATGACTTGCGTGAGCCAAATCATGGCGGGATCCGTTGCCATGTGATGCTGAAGCAGCAATGACGTGCTTACGTTTTCGATCCTGAGGGGCGGCGCCATCACCTTCACCTCGCTCGTATCGTCGAGGATATGGAGAATTCCGTCCCCGCAGTGGGTAATGAATTCCGTTCCCCTGAGGACCCAGGGCAGTATGAGATAGTTCGATATCGTGGCGACGATATTCCGCCTCAATCCCGCCGCCTTGAGCGCAATATCTGCCAGGCCGGACGAGACGCCGTCGGCGGAAATCTGCAAATGCGACGCGGCAAGATAGGCATCCAGGGTCAAGCCCTGCTTGGCGATGGCGCTGCCGCTCCAAACTGCGCAGAGCAGGCGGTCCTGGCCCAGTTCGATTCTCGCTACACGTGGATCGTCTCGGATCGAAGCACCGGTCAGGGCGCAATCTACCTGCCTGAGGTGGATGGCGTTGAGTATTTCGATGCCATTGGCCGGTATGATGTTGAGCGTTGCGTGCGGGGCTTGCCGGGCAAATTCCCGCAACAATTCGGGGACAAAGACCATCGCATGGTAATCGGTAAGTCCCACACGGAAGTTGCGACGCGTCGATGCCGGATCAAATATTTGGTGCCTGTCGATCGAGGAGCGTATCGTGCTCAGCGCGCCTGAAATCTCCGAGAGAAGCTCCACGGCGCGCGGTGTGGGACACATGACTGAGCCATCTCGCGTGAACAAGTCGTCGCGGAAGAGCATCCTCAGCCTTCCCAGTGAATGACTGATGGCAGACTGCGTTCTGCCCAGACGTTCCGCCGTGCGCGTGACGCTTCGTTCACGCATCATGATGTCGAAAACTCGGAGCAAATTCAGGTCCAAATCGTCGAATTGCATGGAGCCCCTCTGAAGTTGGTGCGTCGGCCCAGACCTATGTTCGTAGACGACTTTCTGCATGAAGGTAAGGCAAGGAACGGCACGGATCTTCGTTTCGCGGCTCTTTCGTGAGGTCCTGCATTTTGGCGCTCACGGGTGGGGCCAACGAAATCGTCCGGCAGCTACACCTTGACGGGGCTATCGGATATCCTACCCGTGTGGGCAGTTCGGCCATCGGGATTATGGTTCGACGAGACATCGACATAACGATGTCTTGTCCCAGGTTGGATGCCGGCACGCTCGAAGCATTCGCGGGTATCGGCGCTCGTCTTATGCAGAAGGCCGAGAGCGTCGTCGCGGTACGTTTTCGAAATGACACCGGCGCATGGAACACCGAGCCGGACAAATATCCCGATGGGTTTTATCTCTGGCTATCGGTTCGCACGCAGAACCAGTCGATGTGGACCATCGATATCTGGCTGGTAGACCAGCCGGACAGGCAACCCGATCTCGCGCACCTGAAGACGCTGCTGCCACGCATGAAGATCACGACCGCGAAACGATCCTGCAGATCAAAAAAGCCGTGGCTGAGCGACCGCAGACGAAAGATAAGATTTCGAGCGCACTCGTATATGAGGCCGTTATGGATCATGGGGTCGAACTGTCGATGAGTTCGAGATGGCATCAAGGATACGCAGGCTAGAAGTGCACCCTCGCGCGCCCGAGCAGTTGTCGTTTGGACGGAGAGCAGTATGCAGGCGGCCCATATGGGTCGTCGCCCTCATTCGACATCGTGCAGCAACGCTGGCGACGGTTCGCTACAGGTCAGCGTCCAAGGCTGCCAGCGGCGGCGATGATCTCCGCCGCGGTCGGGAAGATGCAAAGGCTGCTCGGCCCGTCGAGCGCTTCGATTTGAGCCCAGCCGATAGTGCCGTTCGCATCGACCAGGAAGTGCCCGACAAGCTGAGTAGCATGCTTCTCGTATATAGCGTTATCGGCTTCATCAAGCTCGAAGTGGTCCTTAGCGTTGAGGATCGTGTTGGCTTCCATCGGCTGTAGCGGTTCTGGCAGCTCGCCCGTTGGGTTGATGCGTGCCGCTTGGAATTGCGCCATCGTTGCGCCATATGGCCATTCGGGCTTTTCGCTGCTCGCATCGGGCAAGAACTCTGCATGCGGCACGCCGTAGGCGCGATGTGTGCGGCAGTCGGGGTCGCACAGAAGGGTTACCGGCGTCGGCCGGTGGCGGAAATACAGGCGGGCGCGTTCCACCGGCGTGTTGATAACGGCCACGGTCTCCAGCCCGGCGGCGCGCAGGGTTGGCTGCACGCCGGCGAGCTGTTCTACCTGACGCCGGCAGAACGGGCAGTGCAGCCCGCGAAAGAAACCGATCAAGAACGGGTGACCCCTCAAGTCGGCGAGCGAGACCGTTCCGTCGAAATTGGCCGTGGCCAGCGCAAACGCCGGCGCGGATTCTCCAGGCTGCAGCGGGCGCTTCTGGTCTGCCATGGGAATAATTCCTCTTTCTCCAGCTGAACGACCGAAATTCAACTGTATCACTTGTCGCAAGAAGGCCAAACGCTCGATGTTGAGATGACGAGGGCGGTTCGGCATGCCATTCGCAGCTCCGACCGGTGTCGAAGCCGCCCCCGGCCTCTTGCCAGCATCGGCCCATCAATCCGTGGCCACCCTGTCCTTCCCAGCGGTCCTGCTGCTATCCGCTCACCATGGATCATCCTTTTAGCGACAAAGCTACCCCCGGAGTGGGCACCGCGATCATTCAAAATCGTTGATGTTATCCATAAACTCTATTCGTTTGAATGATGGGTTCGCGAAGCCCATATTAGCAGCATGGACAGGGACGAACCTCCCATCGCGACCATGTCCCGGCTCAAGAAAGGAACCGAAAAATGACCACGCTCACCTATCGGGGTGGTGGCAAGACCCTCACCTCCAGCGAAGGCCGCTTCGATCTGGGCCACTATGCCCACAAACTCGTGCTCGCCTGGACCCGCTGGCAGACTGCCCGCGAAATCGAAGCCATGCCGTTCGACGTCCGCAAGGATATCGGCTGGCCGAGCACCGATGACGGCAAACACCGGACCATGTAATGAATGCGACATTCCTCCTGAGATGAGGGCGGCGTCTGCATCTTGCAACGCCGCCTTTTTCGTGTCCGCCATCTCGTTTCCCATTGCACTTCAGCCCCTGAATTTCGGTTGGCTGTGAGCTCTCTTCCACCCCGCCGGCGCCCTCGCCTGGGACTTGACCGGTCAAATCGCGGTCAATGTCGCATATTTGCTCTTCCCGGCCGCATTTTTCCATGCCAATGTCGCTTTCAGGACATCGGCGCGACGCATTCCGCGCAACGAATAGTCATCGTCCCTCGAGCATGGATTTCGCTATGAACAGGATGCAGATCAAGAAGCGTTCACTGGTCTTCTTTATGGTACCGCAATTCACCATGCTGCCCTTCTCGGCCGCCGTGGACACCTTGCGCATCGCCAATCGCATGCTCGGCTATCAGGCCTATACCTGGCGGCTAGCCTCCCTCGACGGGGAAAAGGTCTATTCCTCCTGCGGCATCGGCGTCGAGGCGAATTCCTCGCTCGCCGAGGAACGCCGCCATCTCGGCGGCGAAAACCGGCCGGGCATGGTGCTCGTCTGTTCCGGCATCGATGTCGAGCACTTCAATAACAAATCGGTCAATGCCTGGCTGCGCGAATGCTACAATCGCGGCGTTGCCGTCGGCAGCCTCTGTACGGGCGCGCATGTACTGGCCCAGGCCGGGCTCTTGAACGGCAAGCGCTGCGCCATCCACTGGGAAAACCTGCCGGGCTTCTCCGAAGCCTTCCCGCAGGCGGAGGTCTATGCCGATCTCTACGAGATTGACGGCAATCTCTATACCTGCGCCGGCGGCACTGCCTCGCTCGACATGATGCTGAACCTCGTCGGCGAGGATTTCGGCGAGAGCCTCGTCAACCGTATCTGCGAGCAGCACCTGACCGATCGTGTACGCAATCCGCACGACCGTCAGCGCCTGCCGCTGCGCGCCCGCCTCGGCGTGCAGAATGCCAAGGTCCTGTCGATCATCGAGCTGATGGAAGGCAATCTCGCCGAGCCGCTGTCGCTGATCGAGATAGCCGACGGCGCCGGCCTCTCGCGGCGCCAGATCGAACGGCTGTTCCGCCAGGAGATGGGCCGCTCGCCCGCCCGCTACTATCTCGAAATCCGCCTCGACCGCGCCCGCCACCTGCTGGTGCAATCCTCGATGCCCGTCGTCGAAGTCGCCGTCGCCTGCGGCTTCGTCTCGGCCTCGCATTTCTCCAAGTGTTATCGCGAACTCTACCATCGCTCGCCGCAGCAGGAGCGCGCCGAGCGCAAGATGACCATGGCGACGGCAAGGCAGGCGGTCGCCGCCTGAGGCGGCGCCGCAACACAAGAAGCAGACCATTCCTTCGTCATGCTCGGCCTTTGTGCCGAGCATCTAACCACGGGTTGATAGGGCAGCAGATCGTCGGCACAAGGCCGAGGATGACGACCAGCGGCGACAGCCCACCCTACTGCGCCGCCTCCTCCGTCATCCTAGCGTCGGAATAGACCTGGTTGCGGCCCCGGTGTTTGGCCATGTAGAGGAACTGGTCGGCGGCATTCAAATAATTCTCGAAGGTCTCGTAGCCGCCGATCTCGGCAATGCCGATAGAGATAGTGACGCTAAGCTCCTCGTCGTCGGCGGTGACCTTCAACCGCGAGATATCCGAGCGGATCTCATCGCAAAGCTTGGTCGCAGCAGCTGAATCCATCTGCGGGAAGAGGATGGCGAATTCTTCGCCGCCAAGCCGCGAGAGAAGATTGTCGCTGCCCTCGAAGATCGTAAACAGCCGATTGGCGACCGCCTTCAGCACCTTGTCGCCGATCTCGTGACCGTAGGTATCGTTCAGACGCTTGAAATGATCGATATCGAGGATGGCGACTGAACTCGGCACTTTCAGCCGCAGGCATTCGTTCACCAGCTTCGGGCCGTTGTCATAGAAATAGCGGCGATTGTAGAGGCCGGTCAGGTAGTCGCATGCCGCCGCCGCCCTCAGCTGCCGCATCTGCGCCAGCGTCTCGGCATTGTTGGCAATGCGGCATTGCAGCTCCTCGGCGACAAAGGGCCGGTAGAGGAAGTCGCTGGCGCCCGCCTTCAGGAAACTGGCTGACAGCATGCGGTCGTTGGACGAAGACACGCCGATGACACGCAGCCTGTCCGAACCGAAGCGATGGCGGATGCGCCGCGTCAGCTCGTAACCGCTCATATCGGGCATATGGTGATCGGTGACGACGAGTTCGATGTCGCTGTAGGCTTCGAGAGCGGCCAGCGCCTCGAGCCCCGAGCTTGCCTCGACGACGAGATATTGCTGCGCCTTCAAGAGGTCGACGAGCACCTGGCGTGCCGAGACGACATCGTCGACGACGAGCACCCGCGTCTTGCGGTTGGAGATTGCCCGGCGGACGGTAGCGACCAGATTGTCGAGCGCGAACTCATTGTCCTTCAACACGTAATCGATGACATTGCGCTCCATGATCCTGTTGCGCGTGTTGAGATCGAACGTGGCGGTAAAGACGATCGCCGGGATATCGTGCTCGATCGTGCAGTCGAGCGCCTCGCCATAGGGCGAATCCGGCAGGTTGAGGTCGACGACGGCCATGGTGTAGCCGTGACCGTCTTCGGCAAGCTCCCGGCGAAGCGCTTTCAGCGACGAGCAGGATTTGACGGCAAGCCCAAGTTCCGTCTGGAATCGGTGGCAGAGCACGGCGGAAAACATCCGGGAATCTTCAACCAGAAGTATTTTGAGCCCGCCAGAGCGTAGCCCGATTCCATCTCGCTGAAAATCCGCTTGAAAAGCCACAGCCGCTATTCCCCCCTGCGCCCGACGGGCTCGACTCGGCCCCCTCCCCGGCGGGGCGGACGATAACCGAGAGGCCTATGCGCGTGAAGGGGACAAATGTGAGCGTTACTTGTAATTGCAGAAATTCGTTGACGGTTCCCCGCCGTCATCTCCCGCGCCGTCGCGGCGCCGATGCTGGAAGAGCCGTCAGGCAACCGCCCGCTCCTTGCGCATCGATTGAATTTGCAGAAGCGTATCGAGATTCTGGTTGACGCGGCAGTAGAACTCCTCGTCGATGAAGGGGCGCAGCATGAAATCATTGCCGCCGGCTTTCAGGAACCGCGCCGAAAGCAGCCGGTTCGATGAGGAGGAAACGCCGATGATGCGCAGCTCGTGCGAGCCGATATTGGCGCGGATGCGCCGCGTCAGTTCGAAGCCGTCAATATCGGGCATGTTGTAGTCGGTGATCATCAGCCCGATATCGCGATTGGCCTTCAGGATCTCCAATGCCTTGCCGCCGCTCTCGGCAACGCTGACGCGGAAATTATAGCGTTTCAGGCGGCTCGACAACAACGCGCGCGCCGTCGCGCTGTCGTCGACGATCAGCACATGGTGGCGATGATTGGTCAGGAACCGGCAGATCGACTCCGCCAGCAGATCGACCGCGAAGATATTGTCCTTGAGGATATAGTCGACGATGTCCTTGGCCATCAGCTTGTCGCGCATCCCGTCGTGGAAGGTGCCGGTGAAGACGATGGTGGGAATGGAAAGATCGACCAGATATTCGAGCGCTTCGCCGTTTTCGGCGCCGGGCAGATTGATGTTCGAGATCGCCAGCGTGATCGGATCGGAAGATTTGTCATAGGCAAACTGCAAATCCTCGAAGTTGCGGCAGATCTCGACGTCAATGTCGAACAACTCCTTGAGGCGTTTGCTGATCATCGAAGTGAACACGTTTGAATCTTCGGCGACAATAATTCGCGCGCCGGCAAACATCTCTCCGGAATATTGCATCCCCGAAATACCTAAAAACGCCATCGTAAACCTTTAATGTAAAATCCGTCCCCAATTCCAACGGATACATCAATTGATTTGACTAATTATTAATCAGCACTGTGGATACGAAAACGAAGAGATGACCCGATGGCGCCGCTGCCGATTTTCTTGCAGATATGATTAAGAAATCAGGCGCGAAGCGCCGCGCCGAGAGGTTTCCCGTGACCCAATCCGACCCGGTGATCGAATGGCTTCTTGATTCCGACCCGTCGATCCGATGGCAGGTCATGCGTGACCTGCTTGACGCCCCGCAGCGGGAATGGGTGGTCGAGCGGGCGAAAGTGGAGACCGAAGGTTGGGGCGCAAGGCTGCTTGCCTGCCAGGACGAAGACGGGCAATGGGCAGGTGGCGCCTTCCTGCCCGCCGGTTTTGACCCTTGCGAGTGGCGCGAGTACGGCCAGCCTTGGACGGCCACGACCTTTTCTCTTTCGCAACTGCGGGAATTCGGTCTCGATCCCGCCTGTGAGCGGGTGAGGCGCACCGTCGAATTGATCGGCACCAATGCCCATTGGGAGGAGGGCGGCCAGTCCTATTGGAAGGGCGAAGTCGAGGAGTGCATCAATGGCCGCACCGTCGCCGACGGCGCCTATTTCGGTGTCGACGTCTCCTCCATTGTCGAGAGGCTGACCGGCGAGCGCCTCGAGGATGGCGGCTGGAATTGCGAACGGTGCAACGGCTCCATTCGATCGTCCTTTGCCAGCACCATCAACGTGCTGGAAGGCCTGCTGGAGTTCGAGCGAGCGACCGGCGGTACGCCGCAATCCCGGGAGGCACGCAGAACGGGCGAAGAATTCCTGCTGAAGCGCAACCTCTTCCGCCGTCTCGGCACCGGCGAGCCGGCCGACGAACGCTTCCTGCACTTCCTGCACCCGAACCGCTGGCGCTACGACATCCCCCGCGCCCTCGACTATTTCCGGTCGAGCGCCCTCCTGACCGGCTCCGCTCCCGATCCGCGCCTCGGCGAGGCGATCGACCATCTTCGCTGCCGCCGCCTTCAGAACGGCAGATGGCCGCTCGACTGGACCCTGACGGGCCGTGTCTGGTTCGAGGTCAACGAGGGAGAAGGTCAGCCCTCGCGCTGGATCACGCTACGGACGATGCGGGTGCTCAGATGGTGGGATGCCAACGCCTCAGTCAATGCCTGATGCCAAGCGAGCGCAGGACATGCGGACCGCTCCGTCGTTGCCCGATCTCCGCAGGTCCCTACGCACAGCAGCCGCTCCCCGTTGCCGACGGACCGCAGCAGGCCACAGCCTTTCTGCTCTCCTCGGCGAGCCAGCGGTCGCGCGGCTTGCAGCTTGCCGGCCGCGGCGAAAGGTCGACATGCACGGCCCCGCCCCGCAAGATCGGTATTGCCGCGCAATAAAGCTGCATCGGCCGCACGCCGTCGCTGACTTCGAAAGTGAGCTTGGCGGTACCGTCGAGTTGCACATGCTCGGTCACCTTACGGACGATCGCATGGAATTTGCCGGCCGGCATATGCGTGCGCTCACCCTCGTCGATGTCCCAGAGCTGAATGAATATCTCCGTCCATGCTTCCGGATTGGCGCCGCAATCAAGCGCTGAGAATTTGCCCGCCTTGACCTCGGTGATATGATAGCCCGGCTTCACCGGCCGGCCGTCGTAATGGAAAACAAGCGGCGCGTCCGTTTCGCCGGAGAGCGCATCAAGCAGCAGGCCGAGGCTTATCTCCTCCGCCTGAATTTTATTGTTGTCGATGGCATTCATCTGCGCTAATCCTCGTTTCAACGATTCAAGGATTATTGAAATATGGATCAACGTCAAGCCCTCGCCGCATTCGGCGCGCTTTCGCAGGAAACGCGCCTCCATATCATTCGCATGCTTGTCGTCTCGGGTCCTGACGGAATGGCGGCGGGCTCCATCGCCGAAAAGGCCGAGGTTTCGCCGTCAAACGTCTCCTTCCACCTGAAGGAGCTGGAGCGATCAGGGCTGATCACCCAACAACGTGAATCGCGCTCGATCATCTACACCGCCAATTACGAGGCGCTTGGCGGTCTGATCCGTTTTCTGATGGAGGATTGCTGCGGAGGGAACGCCGAAATCTGCGCGCCCGCCGCCGCCGTCGCCGCATGCTGTGCACCTGCAACCAAGGAGGAACTGCAATGACCACAGACCGCGTTTACAATGTGCTCTTTCTCTGCACTGCCAATTCTTCGCGCTCGATCCTGGCGGAGTCGATCCTGGAGACCGAGGGCAAGGGCCGGTTCAAGGCCTATTCCGCCGGCAGCCAGCCGAGAGGCGAAGTCAATCCATTGGCGCTGAAGGAACTGCAGGCGCTGGGTTATCCCGCCACCGGATTCCGCTCGAAGAGTTGGGACGAGTTCGCCAAGCCCGACGCACCGGAGATGGATTTCATCTTCACCGTCTGCGACACCGCCCACGGCGAAGCCTGCCCCGTCTGGATCGGCCATCCGATGACCGCTCACTGGGGCGTCGAGGATCCGGCCGCCGTCGAGGGCAGCGAGGTCGAGAAGGGCCGCGCCTTCGCACAGGCAGCCCGTTTCCTGAAAAACAGGATCGTGGCCTTCCTCAGCCTGCCCCTCGCGTCGATCGACAAGCTGGCGCTGGAATCGCATCTGCGTCAGATCGGCGCGATGGAAGGCACGACGGCAAAACCGGCAGGGGCCGGCTGATGGCTTCCTATGATCTAACGCGCCGGCTGGTCGCGGAGGCGCTCGGCACCGCCATGCTGGTCGCAACCGTGGTCGGCTCCGGCATCATGGCGACATCGCTGACGGCGGATGTCGGGCTCGCCCTGCTCGGCAATACGCTGGCGACCGGCGCGATCCTGGTCGTGCTGATCACCGTGCTGGGGCCGATTTCCGGCGCCCATTTCAACCCGGCCGTCTCGTTGATCTTCGCCATGTCGGGCTCGCTGCCGAAACGCGACCTTGGCGGCTACGTGTTGGCGCAGTTTGCCGGCGGCGTGGCCGGCACGATCTGCGCCCATCTGATGTTCAACCTGCCGCTCCTGGAATTGTCGAGCAAGGTCCGTACCGGCGGCGCGCAATGGTTTTCCGAGGGGATTGCGACCTTCGGCCTCGTCGCAATCATTCTCGCCGGCATCCGCTTCGAGCAGAAGGCCGTTCCATGGCTGGTCGGGCTTTACATCACCGCCGCCTACTGGTTCACCGCCTCGACCTCGTTTGCCAATCCGGCGGTGGCCTTCGCCCGCTCCCTGACCGACACTTTCTCCGGCATCCGCCCGATCGACCTTCCGGGGTTCTGGCTTACCGAAATCGTTGGTGCGGTCGCAGCCCTCCTCCTCTTCAACTGGCTGCTGCAGCCAGCCGAGACATCGTCAACCCTATCCTCCGAGGCGAAGCTATGAACGTCACCATCTACCACAATCCCGCCTGCGGCACCTCGCGCAACACGCTGGCGATGATCCGCAATGCCGGTATCGAGCCCGACATCATCGAATACGTCAACACACCGCCGTCACGCGCGGAGCTGGTCAAGATGATCGCCGATGCCGACCTGACCGTGCGCCAGGCCCTGCGCGAGAAGGATACGCCTTACGCCGAACTCGGCCTCGGCAATCCCGATCTGAGCGACGACCAGTTGCTCGACGCCATGCTCGCCCAGCCGATCCTGATCAACCGGCCCTTCGTCGTCACCCCGCTCGGCACCCGGCTGTCGCGGCCGTCCGAGGTGGTCCTGGAAATCCTGCCGGAGACGCATAAGGGCGCCTTCACCAAGGAAGACGGCGAGAAGGTGCTCGATGCCGAAGGCAAGCGCATTGTCTGACCTGCCAGCAACTTCGCCGGCCCATCTTCGTCAGCCGGATCTGGCGGCGTTGCGGCCGCCCTTCTCGACGCATAAGCCGCGCATCCTCATCCTTTACGGCTCGCTGAGGGCCGTATCCTACAGCCGTCTCCTCGCGCATGAGGCATCGCGGTTGCTCGAGCACTTCGGCTGCGAAGTGCGGATCTTCGATCCGGAGGGCCTCCCCCTTCCCGACGGAGCGCCGGTCGCCCATCCCAAAGTGCAGGAATTGCGCGAACTGTCGGCCTGGTCGGAAGGCCAGGTCTGGGTAAGCCCCGAACGACACGGCGCAATGAGCGGGATCATGAAGGCGCAGATCGACTGGATACCGCTGTCGGTGGGTTCGGTCCGGCCGACGCAGGGCAAGACGCTTGCCGTCATGCAGGTATCCGGCGGTTCGCAGTCGTTCAATGCCGTGAACCAGATGCGCATCCTCGGCCGGTGGATGCGGATGATCACCATTCCCAACCAGTCGTCGGTGGCAAAGGCTTTCCAGGAGTTCGACAGCGACGGGCGCATGAAGCCCTCATCCTTTTACGACCGCGTCGTGGACGTCTGCGAGGAACTGGTGAAATTCACATGGCTGACGCGCGACGCCTCGGCCTACCTTACCGACCGCTACAGCGAGCGCAGAGAAGAAGCCGAAAAGCTTGAACGACGCGTGGGCCTCAAATCCATATGACGCCCGTCGCTTCCGAACGGCCGCCCATTGCCGCCATCCTCGCACTCGGCCTGACGCAGATCATCGGCTACGGAACCCTCTATTACAGCTTCAGCATCCTCGCGCCCGACATGGCGCGCGGGCTCGATTGGTCGGCGGAATGGATCTTCGGCGCGCTGTCGGCGGCGCTGCTGATCGGCGGCCTGGCGGCTCCCGCCATGGGCAAATGGATCGATCGCTTCGGCGCCGGCCGGGTCATGACTTTGGGCTCGGCGATAGCGGCAATCGCGCTTGCCGGCTGCGCCTTTGCTCCCGGCAAAGTCGCTTTCGTCATCGCCCTGATCGCCGTCGAGACGGCGTCGAACCTCGTGCAATATGGCGCGGCCTTCGCCCTGCTGGTTCAGATAAGGCCGCAGGTGGCCCAGCGCAGCATCACCTATCTCACGCTGCTCGGCGGTTTCGCCTCGACCATCTTCTGGCCAATCACCACCGCGCTGCATACCCACTTCTCTTGGCAGAGCGTCTATCTCATCTTCGCCGCGATCAATCTGCTCGTCTGCCTTCCCATCCATACTTGGCTGGCGCGCAGCGCCGGCCATCGCGGAACTGGCGAGAAGAGCGGCGCAACCAGGCGCATCGAACCCAGCCTTCCCGCCGCCGCGCGCACGCCGGCCTTCATCCTGATGGTCACCGGCTTTGCGCTGGAAAGCTTCGTCAACGCGGCCCTTCTGGTCCATATGGTGCCCGTCATGTCGGCGCTCGGGCTCGGCGCCATGGCCGTCATGGTCGGCACGCTTTTCGGACCCTCGCAGGTGATGAGCCGCTTCATCAACATGGTCTTCGGCGGCGGCCTGCCGCAGCTCATGCTCGCCGTCATTTCCGCCGTGCTCCTGCCGGCGGCCCTTGTCATTCTCCTCCTCACCGCGCCGTCGGTTCCCGGCGCAGTGGTCTTCGCCGTGGTCTTCGGCCTCGGCTCCGGCCTCAGCAGCATCGTGCAGGGAACTCTGCCCTTGGCGCTCTTCGGAAGCGAGGGCTATGGCCAGCGGCAGGGAAAAGTGATGTCGGCCCGCCTCGCCGTCTCCTCGACGGCGCCGTTCGCGCTGGCCTTCCTGATGGGCAATATCGGCGTATCATGGTCGCTGTCGATCACTGCCGGGCTCGGCGCCGCGGCCGTGGCGGCACTCCTCGCCATCCGGCCGCTGATGCGGATGCCCGTGGCGGCGCAAACGGCTCTGGCGCGCGGAGAGCCATAGCCCCAGGGGGCCGCAGCCTTACTTGACGACGGCCGAGCCCTTGATGATGTCGATCGTCTCGCCGCCGTCGAGGCCGATGCGGTCGCCGTCGGGCGTCGTCATGAAGCAGCCGGAAGGGCAGAGATTTTCCGAAGCCCCGGCATCGACAACGACCTCGACGCGCTGACCGCCCTCGGTGATGACGAGCACCACAGCGGCAGGATCGGTGTTGGTGACGGATGCCGCATGGACCGCCGGCGCGGCAAGAAACAGGACAAACAGAACGGCGGCAAATCTTGCCATCATGTGCGGCGGCGCGGGTGCGCCCTCCCCTCGAACGATCGGTGCTGCCCTCGGCAGCGATCCCGATTGTGGAGATCATGCACACAGACCTGTGAATGATGGCTGAATGAGCCGTTCAGCTCTTCAGGCTGGCCTCGGCAGTACGGCCGCGCAGCTGTCGCACCCGATGTTCCTCCTCGCCGGCAGCCCCGTCCGCGGAGCTGGACCTGACGTCCCTGCCCTCGTTGGCGATGGCCGCGGGCGCCTCGCGGTGGATGGTCAGATCGCTCTGCGGCAACGGGATCTCGATGCCCTCCGCCTTGAAGCGCTTGAGGATCTCGATCCTCAGATCGTTGCGCACCGTCATGCCGTCGCCCATATCGGCGAGGAAGAAGCGCAGTTCGAAATCCAGCGAATAGGGACCGAAGCGCAGGAATTCGACATGCGGTTCGGGATTGCGCATGACGAGCGGTATCTTGGCCGTCAGTTCCAGCAGTATATCCATCACCTTCTGCGGATCGGCATCGTAGCTGACCGAAACAGGAATTTCCGAGCGGCCGATCTTGTTGCGGTGCGTCCAGTTGCCGACCAGCCCGTTGATCAGCTCCGAATTCGGCACGATGATCGACTGTTTGCGAAAGGTCTCGATCTCGGTGGCGCGCACCGAGATGCGCTTGACGATGCCTTCGGCCGTGCCCGAGACGACATGGTCGCCGACCTTGAACGGCCGCTCGACGAGCAGGATCAGGCCGGAGACGAAGTTGGAGACGATGTTCTGCAGGCCGAAACCGATGCCGACCGAAAGTGCCGAGGCGACGAGCGCGAAGCTCGACAGATCGATCCCGGCGGCCGAGACGCCGATGATCGCCGCCACACCGACCCCGAGATAACCGATCCCCGTCTTGACGGAGTTGCGCACGCCGAGATCGACATGGCTTCGGGCCATAACATTGCCGTCGAGCCAGCGCTGCACCCAGCGCGTCAACAGGTAGACGCCGGCAAACAACAGAATGCCGGTGCAGATGCCGAGCAGCGAGATGCTGATGCCGCCGAGCTTGACCTCGGTAAACAGCCGATAGGCGATCAGCTGCAGATCCTGCACATGGAAGCCCCAGAGCAGCAGGATAAGCGGAATGCCGACCAGCAGCGCCACGGCATAGATGGCAAGGCCGACGAGCAAGCCGAACTGATCGATCGCCACCGGCCCCAGGTTGAACCGCCGCGTCAGGAAGCGCGCGAAGAAGGTGTCGCCGAAGCTCTCCTGCCGCGAGATCGCCTTGCCCGACAGCAGACCGACATACATGGTGGCGACGACCGCACCGGTAATGATGAACTGCGTGGCGACGAAGCGCGCCAGTCCTACATAGCCCGCGAGCGCCGTGACGATGAGGCCGGCGCCGGCAACGCGCAGGATGATGGCCATGCCGCGCGGCCAATGCCTGCCCGGCGCGTCGGGATCGCCGTTCCGTGCCAGCATCGGCTTGCCAAAGGAGGCAGCGATAAGGATCACGCCGATGATGAGCGCGGCGATCAGGCTCCTGACCACCGTCAGCACCAGTGGCGAACCCATCGCCTCGCTGACCGTGCCGAACAGATAGTCGAGCCCGTTGACGACAGCCATCGCCAGCAGGCAGTAGCCGATCGAGCGGGCGCCGAGATTGGAAAGCTTCACCAGCCGCCAATGCGGTTCACGCGGCGCGAAGATGGCGTTGACGAACCGGCCGACGAAATAGACGAGCCCGATCGTGCCGAACAGCGCACCGATGACGGGTGCGATATCGGGCCGCAGCACGTTGAAACTATTGAGGAAGAAGAAGGAAGTTACGAGCAGCACCGCAAGCGCCAGAGTGCGGATCAACGTCGACCAGAAGGCAATCGACAGCCGGCCGATATAGGACGGGTTCTCGACCGCCTCATCGCGGCGCAGATATGCGCCGAACAGGCGGTAGCTGCCGGAGAGCAGAATGAGCGCCGAGGCGAGCGACAGGAAGATCGCCGCAAACAACGGGAAGCGCTTGAACTTCCAGACGAAGGCGGCCCAGCTGGACAGGGCCTGCGAGAATTCGCTGACCTCGTGCACGAAGGCGCCGGCGGCATCGTCGAGCACCGAGACGGAGATTTCGGTACGTCTGAGAAGCGTATCGGCGAAAAGCCGCCGTCGCATCTCGATAATCTCGTTGACAAGCTGCGTCACCGCGATCGACAGATTTTCGGCGTCGCCTGTCACCGCGTTGATCTGCGCACGCTCGGCGGCAAGCGCATTGCGCTCCTGGGTGACGATCTCAGCCTCGGGCGGCTGTCCATCCTTCGGCGGATCACCGATCTCGCCAAGGCGGTTTTTGATCTGATCGAAACGCGGCCTGAGATTGACTGAGATCGTAATGACGGCGCGGCTGAGTTCGTCGGCCTTGGCCGCAATCCCGACCAGCGCATCGTCATTATCGGCGTTCTGCTTGACGCTGTCCTGGAGCGAGCCGAGCTGGACCTTCGCCCTTTCGATTTCCTTCGCCGCCTGAGCGGATGGCGTATCGACAAGCGGCGTCTCTGCCGCCGCCTGCGTCTGCTCCTGCGCCAAGGCTGCGGCACTCTCGAAATGGGCGCCGGCCAGCGCCAGCGTCATCAGAAGAATGGTGCGAAGCAGGATCGTTCTCAGCCGCAAAAGCGCCTCCGGGAGGGTTGTCGTCAGGATAGAATGTCAGCTTTTCATTGCAAACAAAGGCGACAGAAAGGCGGGAAATGCCTAAAGCGCCTCGCAGCGAACTTGAAAGACCTGCATGAGAAGCACTCAGAAGCCGGCGCCTGGCCGGGAGAGATAGTCACGCTCCGCAGCCGTCGACTCCCGTCCGACGATGGCATTGCGGTGCGGAAATCGGCCATAGGCGGCGATCACATCGCGATGACGAATGGCATAATCCAGGTATTCCGCGTCGCCAAGCGCAGTGAACAAGGCCACCGAACGTTCCTGCTCGTCGAGGTTTTCGGCATGTTCGAACGGCAGGTAGAAGAAGGTGCGACAGGCGACCTCGACCGCTTGGTCGCCACCGGCCGCAAGCGCGAGCTTGGCTTCCCGCAGCGCAAGTCCGTCGGTTGCGAAGGCGAGCGGCGTGCCGCGATAGATGTTGCGGGGGAACTGGTCGAGCACGATGACCGCCGCCAGCCGGCATATCGGATCGGCCCGCCATTCGTCACTGATGCCTGCGGCCAGCGCCAGATGCGTATCGCGGTAAACATCACGAATCTCCACGTCAAGTTCCGGCGGCGGCTGGAACCACAGCTCCCGCCCGCATCGAACGAACCAGAAATCATAGACTTCGCGCGGCGTGCGGATCGTCGTCATGTCTGTCCTCCCCTTGCGTTAGGTTTGATGATGCGATGTCAGTAAACAATTGCTGAGAAAAGATAATGCTGTGCCGTGAGGCCCCCTCATCCGCCCTGCGGGCACCTCTCCCCCGAGGGAGAAGGGGATCGAGACGTTGCCACGAGTCTCTTCTCCCCTCGAGGAGAAGGTGCCGGCAGGCCGATGAGGAGGCCACACGGCACGACCTGCACCACACGTCCTACTTCCCCTCATGCAACGAAAACACCAGCGTCGCCCTCGTCCCATTATGATCGGGATCATAGGCGAAATCCGATTTCAGGCTGGCGGCCATCCCGGTCAAAATACGCGTACCGAGCCCCGTCCCTCTGGCCGGGCTCTCCGGATCAAACCCCGCGCCGTCATCCTCGACGATGACCTTCAGCATCTCTTCCGTCTGATCGACGCTGACACGGATCTCCCCCGTCACGCTGTCCGGATAGGCATATTTAAAGGCATTGGTGACGAGCTCGCTGACGATCAGTCCGAGGGTGATAACCTTGTCGGTCGCCAGATTGACCGGCGCCGCAGTCAGCATGATGCGATGCGGCCGCTTGTCGTCACGCATCGACGCTTCGAGTTCGGTCAGCAGGCTGTTCAGATATTCATCGAGCTGCACCGTTCCGACCTGCCGGTTGGTATAGAGCCGGCGGTGCACGCTGGCGATGGCGTTGATCCGCATCTGCGTTTCGTGCAGCGCATCGATCGCCACCTGGTCCTTGGTCATCGAGGATTGCATGCGGATCAGCGCGCCGACCAGCCCGAGACTGTTGGCAATGCGGTGATTGACTTCGGCAAGCAGCATCTCGGCAAGATCGCGCTGCTGGCGGATCACCTCCTGCGCCTGCGCCGTCTCGCGGCGAAAACGCGCCCGCTCCAATGCCTGTTCGAGGGCAGCCGCGAGCAGATCGAAATAATCGGCCGAGATCCCCTTCAGCACGTAGTCGTCGGCACCCGCCTTCAGCGCCGCGACCGCGATGCTGGTATCGTCCGAACCTGTCGCATAGATGACCGGTGGATGATCCGGCATCGCCGTGATGCAGGGCAGAATGTCGAGGCCGGTTTCGTTGGCCAGCACGTGATCGAGCACGACGGCATCGATTCCGCCTTCGCCAAGTCTTGCCAGGCCGGCAGCGCCGTTCTTAGCCCACTCGACCGAAAAGCCGCGCCGAAGCAGGTTTTTCTGCATCAGCAATGCAAGCTCCTCGTCGTCGTCGATATAGAGGATGTGGATCAGGACATCCGCATCGCCGCTAGAATTGCTCATTCCCTCTCCCGGCGTTCTCCCGCAGCGACGATGGACCGCCAGCGCAACTCGTCCGCATGGCAATGTCGTATTGCATTGACCGCCCGAGGTAAACAGCCGCTATCCCTCGCTCTTGTCGCAGGCGGCGCGAAAGGACGACAACGGAAAACCGGTACCGCAGAGCGGCTTGATTGGTTTCGTCGGCAGGTTAGTTTTTCTGATATTTCCGATGACCCGAAACCTCCGCTCCCGCCTCCGCAGGCAATTGCAGGAAACGCAGCGACGAGATGATCCCGATCGCTCCGACCAAGACGAAGGCCCACCGGAAGTCGGCAAGAACGGGGGTCTGGCCCCCTCTGAGAGCCGCGGCAATGTTGAGCACGGCGGCCGCCACGGCCACGCCGAGCAGCATCGACACCTGCTGCAGCATGCTTGACAGCGTCGAGGCCGAGCTGCGCTGCGCCGGGCCGATATCGGCGAAAGCCAGCGTGTTCAGCGCGGTGAATTCCATCGACCGCGACAGGCCGGCGAGAAAAAGCAGCGCATGGATGAAAAACTGCGGTGTATCAGGCGTCAGAAAACCGCAGGCGACGATCGAAAACGCCGCGATCAGCCCATTCAGCACAAGCACCGTGCGGAAACCGAAGAAACGCAGGAGCGGCGTCGTCACCGTCTTCATGCCGAGATTGCCGAGGAAATCGACGAGTAGATAAGTGCCGGCGGCAATAGAACTCAGCCCGAATCCGAGCTGGAACAACAGCGGCAGCAGGAACGGCGTCGCATTGATGGCCACCCTGCAGGCCGTGCCCGCCGACAGCGTCGACATCGCGAAGGTCTGGACGCGGAAGGCTGAAAGGTCGAGAAGCGGATTGTCGACAGCGAGGAAATGTCGCGTCGCCATGACGGAGAGCACGATGCCGGCCGCGAGCATTGATATGACCGGCAGGAGCCCGCCCTCCCATTTGACTGAGAGTTCCAGGGCGGCGAGCAGGAAGGTGAGCCCTACCGCACTGAACACGAAGCCGACGAGATCGAGACGGCCGGCGTCGGCCTCGCGCTGCTCCGGCACGAAGCGCAACACCAGCCCCATGCCGAGAACACCGATCGGGATATTGATGAGAAAGTTCCAGTGCCAGCTGGCATAGGTGGTGATGAAACTGCCGAGCACCGGGCCGATCACCGGCGCGGTCAGCGCCGGCCAGGTGATCAGCGCGATCGCCTGGACGAGTTCGGACTTGCGGGCGTTCTTCAGCACGATGATGCGCCCGACCGGCGTCATCAGCGCGCTGCCCGCCCCCTGGACGGCGCGCCACAGCACGAACTCCATGAGGCTGCCGGACAGCCCGCAGAACAGCGAGGCGCCGGTGAAGACGCCGATCGACATCAGGAAGACACGGCGCGCGCCGAAGCGATCGCCGAGCCAGCCCGACAGCGGAATGAAGGCTGCCATCGTCAGCATATAGACGGTGATGCCGATGCTCATCGACACCGGCTGCACGCCAAAGCTTGCCGCCATCTGCGGCAACGAGGTGGCAACGATCGTGCCGTCGAGAATCTGCATGAAGAAGGAGACGGCAACGACCAGCGCCACGATCTTCGCCTGGCGGCCGCTTGCCGCCTCTTGCCGGTTCTCGCTCGTCTCTGCCGTGGTCATCGATCTGCCAATGAAAATTCCGGGTGACGCGGCAGAAACGGGAAGGAAGATCGATCGAAGATCTGCCGCGCGGGAACTCGCGGCCATCGAAAGCCGCGTATTGGCTGAATACGCCCGTTGCCGCCGGCCGGAAAGGCTAAATCTCGCACCCGCGGGGAATATTCCCTCGGGGGCCGCGCTGGCCTCCATATGTCAAGAAAAAGGCCCCGCCGAAGCGAGGCCAAGTTTGAACCGCACCCGGGAAAACAGGAGCGGCGCAAACTCCATAGCCTGAGGTACGTCCTGCAGCGAGGCCAGATGTCGCCGTATCGGTACGCTCGTCAATGAAATTTTGCGATTCGTCAAAAGCGTCAGCCGCTCACAGTCGACAGCGTAACTGGGTGGACAGCGCCGCTTGCGACCGGCAAAAAGGCAGGGCGACGGCACGAAAACCAACGGACGGGTCTCAATCGATGAAACACTTCTTCAACCGCAGGGAAACGATCGTCACCGAAGCCTTGGATGGTCTTCTTCAGACGAGCGGCAAGGGCCGCCTCGCCCGCCTCGACAGCTTTCCCGACATCAAGGTGATCCTGCGAGCCGACTGGGACAAGTCGAAGGTGGCAATCATCTCGGGCGGCGGCGCCGGCCACGAGCCCTCGCATGCCGGTTTCGTCGGCAGAGGCATGCTGACTGCGGCGGTCTCGGGCGAGATCTTCGCCTCGCCGAGCGTCGACGCGGTGCTCACCGCGATCCGCGCGGTGACCGGGCCGCGCGGCGCCCTTCTGATCGTCAAGAATTACACTGGGGACCGCCTGAATTTCGGTCTTGCCGCCGAAAAGGCCCGCACCGAAGGCTTCGATGTCGAGATGGTCATCGTCGCCGACGATATCGCCCTGCCCGGCATCAACCAGCCGCGCGGCGTCGCCGGCACGCTGTTCGTCCATAAGATCGCGGGCTACCATGCCGAACGCGGTCAGGATCTAAAGACGGTCACAGCCCAGGCCAGAAGTGCGGCCGGCGATATCGTCTCGCTCGGCATGTCGCTTTCCACCTGCAGCGCGCCCGGCCAGACGCATGAGAACCGCCTCGGCGCCGACGAGGGTGAGCTCGGCCTCGGCATCCACGGCGAGCCGGGCGTCGAGCGCATCACGCTGCAGCCGGTCGCCGACATCGTCGCCACCATGTCCGCACGCCTCTCCGCCACGCTGGGAAATGCCGGCGATCATGCGCTGCTCATCAACAATCTCGGCGCCGTGCCGCCGCTCGAAATGGCCGTCATCGCCAATGCGGTGCTGGCCGCCGCGCTTGGCCGCCGCGTCCGCCTCATCATCGGCCCGGCGCCAATGATGACTGCGCTCAACATGAACGGCTTCTCGCTGTCGCTGATCCCACTCGATGCCGAGCGTGAGGCAGCCCTGACAGCCGCTGTCGAGCCGCATGCCTGGATGCCCGCCGTCGGGCGCCACGAAATCGAGACCATCGCCGCACCGAGAACGGCCGCCGGAAAAGCCACAGCAGGCGAGAACCCGGGCAGCCGGCGCCTGATCACGGCGCTCTGCGAGCATCTGATCTCGTTGGAAGAGGAGCTCAACCGGCTGGACGGCCGCGTCGGTGACGGCGATACCGGCTCGACCGTGGCAACGGGCGCCCGCAGCCTGCTCGCCCGCCTCGATACGCTGCCGCTCGACCGGCCGGCGGCCACCCTTGCCGCGATCGGCAATGTCCTCGGCACCAGCATGGGTGGATCGAGCGGCGTGCTGCTGTCGATCTTCTTCACCGCGGCGGCCAAGGCGATGGCCGACAAGGCCGATATATCGGCAGCCCTTCTCGCCGGGCTGGACAGGATGACCTTCTACGGCGGAGCCGAAGTCGGCGACCGGACGATGGTCGATGCGCTCTCGCCGGCACTGCATGCGCTCGCCGCCGGCGGCGTCGCGGCAGCCGCAAAGGCGGCGGCATCCGGCGCGGAATCGACGAAGGCAATGACCAAGGCGAGAGCCGGACGTTCCTCCTATGTCGGCGCAAGGGATCTGGCCGATGTGGCCGATCCCGGCGCGGTCGCCATCGCCGCAGCCTTCGCGGCGGCGGCAAACCTTCCATAGGTTCTCAGATATAAAGCGGCGCCATCCTCCGCCAGGCGCCGGCGCGATGGGCGCGGCCATCCCAGACATGCAGCTGATGGCGGATATTCTTCTCGCCCAGCAAGCGGCTGAGATAGCGGTTGTTGTCGAGGAAGGGATCGGCATCGCCGATGGTCAGCACGATGTCGATCTCGCGCAGCCTGTCGAGCCGCCAGTCGGCGCCGAGGCCGGGCAGGAAATGTGTCGGGGTGTGGAAATAAACGCTGTCGTCGTAATAGCCGTCGAACAGGTCGCCGAAGGATTCCACCTTCATCGTCAGGTCGTAGCGCCCGGAAAAGGCGACGAGCTTGCGGAAGAGATGCGGGTGACGGAAGACGAGGCTCGCCGCCTGGAAGGCGCCGAGGCTGCATCCATGCACAATGGTGCAGTCATGCGAATTCTTCGCCGCCATCAGCGGCAGCACCTCGTTGAGGATATAATCCTCCAGCGCCGCATGCCGGCGGATGCGCTCGGCCGGATGCCGATGGAAGCCGTAGAGGCTGTCTGCCGCCAGGCCCTCGATGCAATAGAGCTGGAGATGGCCGGCCTGCAGCTTATCTGCAAGGCTTGCGACCAGGCCGAGCTGCTCATATTCGAAAAAGCGCCCTTCCCGCGTCGGAAAGACCAGCACCTTGGCACCGGCATGGCCGAACACCAGCATCTCCATGTCTCGATGCAGACGCTGACTGTACCAGCGCAGATATTCGCGGCTCATGACACCCTGAAGAACTGTCCGATCTTGTCGCGGAGAACCGCCTCTTGCTCAGCACTTCCAGGGTAGTCGAAATGCCCGGCGTCCAGGATGAAGATTTCATTAAATTTCGGTATCGAATTGGCGACAGCGAACTGGCAGGGCGGCGCGACCGAAGGATCGAAAAGCGCTACAGCCGTCAGCATCGGCACCCTGATCCGCCTCGCGGCCGTCGCCGCATCGAAGAAGCGCAGCGTCTCTTTGCATGTTCCGCCTGATATTCCTGCACCGATTGGGCGCTGCCGACGCTCGGCAGCTTGAGGCGCAGCGGCTGGTGCCCGAAGCTCGGAAGCGCGAGATGCCCGCGGTCGATGCGGTCGTCATAGGCGATCGCCATCGCCCCGACACCGCCGCCGAAGCTGATGCCGCTATAGCCGATATGCCCTGATAGCCAGGGATAGAGCGCAGCGAGCGTCGAGACGGCAAGCCAGATATCCTCGACGCAGCCGCCGATGATATAGGAGTCCTTCTTGTCGATATCGTGCAGCACATGCCAGGAAGGGTTCTCGGAAATCGGCGGATGGGCGCTGAGCGACAGCCCGCGGCAGCAGGGAAAGATGAGCGCGGTTTCGGTGACCGGCAGGTCGAAATCCGGACGCTCGCGTCCGCCGTAACCATGCCCGACAACCAGGCCGCGCCGCACCTCCCCCTCGCGCGGCAGCAGCAGCCAGCCGCCGATCCGGAACGCATCCGTGGAGAGATAGACGAGGTCGAGCACGTGCCAGTCGGGATGGGTGATCTCGCTGTAGGAAAGCGCCGGCTGCGGATCGACCGTCAGCGCCTTTTGATACCGCGTCTCCCAGAATGCGTCGAAACCATCCGGCTCCTCCGGCGGCTCAACCGCAAGCAGCTCGTCGAGCTGCATGCCGTAAGTGGGATCGAAGGCGAAAGGATGTGTCGCGGGAATGCTCATCCGGACTTTGTCGCGTGAAAGCACCGGCCATGCAAGGCTACGTGGCGGCGACTTGCTCGTCTGCCCTCTCCGCAAGACTGCGCAGGCCGAAGGGCGATGGAGCAGACTGGCCTCCAACCCTCCGTCATTCCTGTGCTTGTCACAGGAATCCAGCCACGGTGCGCCCGCGCTGTGGATTGACACCAGATGAACCTAAAGTGGGTCTCCCGCGCCCAAGGACTTGGACGTGCTGAAAAATTCGGCTGATATGTCCGACGCCGAATCTGGCAGCCGCCGGCAGCTCTGCCGTAGGCGACGGCCGGGGCGGTCACCTGAAATCACCCCGTCACCATTGCGATTTAATCGGATGCGATATATATAATTGCGGTAGCAACCGAGACAGGATAGACCTATGCCCACATCTGAAACCGCAAAACAGTCTGCATCCGCCTCTCCGGGGAGTGGCGGTGAGGTCCGCAAGCTTTCGACCTTCCTGTGCTTCGCGGTCTATTCGGCCAATCTCGCCTTCGGCCGCGCCTACAAGCCGATCCTGGACGCGCTCGGCCTGACCTACACCCAGTATATCGCCATGGTGGCCCTCTCCGAGGAGGACGACCAGACGGTCAGCATGCTGGGAGAAAAACTGTTCCTCGAATCCAACACGCTGACGCCCATCCTCAAGAAACTGGAGTCGGCCGGCTTTATCACCCGCCATCGCGATCCCGCCGACGAACGGCAGGTGCGTGTCAGCCTGACGCCAGCAGGGCGCGATCTTCTCGAAACCGATCCCGGCTCCGCCCTGATCGACGCCGTCGGCCTCGGCGACGATTTCCCCGTCGTGCAGAAATCGGTGACGCGGCTGCGCGACAACCTGCTACGGGCGCAGGCGGAACCGCAAAAATCATGATCGCGGCACATGTCGGCACCCGGTGACATGCCCGAGATCGCAATCGGCGCATTGATTGGGAATGGGAGCGTTCTTCTCGCCAGGCGAAGTTCGGAACGCAGGACGCACCCGGATCGGTGGAGCCTGCCGGGCGGTCACGTCGAAGATGGCGAAGACGCCGAGACGGCACTGCGCCGGGAATTGCTGGAAGAAATCGGCGTGACGCCGCAGCACTGGCTGTTGGCCGGAAAGTTCGTTTCGGAAAGCCCGCCGGGGGCATCCGCCACCTTCCATGTCTATCACGTCGACCGATGGCAGGACTCTCCGCGACTTATCGGCGATGAACACACGGCGCTCAGATGGTTTACCGCCGCGGAGATAGAATGCGAAACCGAACTGGCGCCGCCTCAGCTTGGTGAAATGCTCTTAAACCTGCTCAGACCGAAAACGAACAACCAGGCATGATGACGCGGAGAAACAGCGCCACGCCTACAGCGCACGCTGCCGAACCTCGGCAAGCGCGGCCTCCTCCATCATCTCGGCCGCCTTCGCGTAACCGCCGCCCATTCCGTCGAGGAAATGCAGATGCGAATCCGGCCGCCCCGATGGCACGAGGCAGGTCATCAGCGCGTGAGACTGGCGGTGCAGCCCGAAATCGATCTCGCCGCGCGCCCTGGCTGCAACGAGCATGGCTTCGACGCTGTCGATCTGGTCCGGTGCGCAGTCCAGCGTCAGGCGCAGGCCGTCGTCGAACTTGCGGAAATCCGAATTGGAGGCGACCTCCGACCAGCGTTTCGCGCTGACCTGCTTCTCTCTTGCCATACCCGTCCGTCCGGAAAGCGGATGAGACCGGCGCGGCGCGGCATCGAAAACCGCGAGCACGCGTCTTGCCAGCGCCGCAAAGACCTCCGGGCGCGTGTGGTCGCGTGGCTCGACCAACAATGACAGGATCTCGCCGCGCTGGCTCGGGAACGGCGCCCAGTCGCAGCTCAAGCCCGTCAGGTCAGGCCTCATCGCATAACGGCCTGGCTTGACCAGAAAGCGGCCGTTCTTGATCTGCTGCTCCGCCCATTTGAGCCCGCCTCCGGCAAACATCGCATAGGTCGCGCTCTCGGAAGCGGCGTAGCGCGCAATCCTGACGTCTCGCCGGTTGGCACGGATTTCGCCGACGGTGACGAGCCCGACACGCAGGTCGAGATGAAGATCCGTTTCGGCGAAACCCGCCACATCACGCAAGGCCGATGTCGCCGCCATGATGCCGTTCGCCGGCAAGGCGAAGGCTGCTCCGTCTCCGCGAAATACGAAGGGAAAATCGAACGAACCCCAGGCATTGCCGAGGGCGGCGATGATCGATGCGCCGGCATAATTGACGTCTTCATAGCGTCCCGATCGGATCGCCGCGGTCGAGTTGACGACATCGGTGATGCCGATCAGCCAATCGTCAGGCAACGGCTCGTAGACATCGGGATCGAGCACCAGCGAAAACTCGTCATAGGCCCGGCGCGGCTCCGCGTGGCTGTTGATCATGGCATGTTCTCCGGATCGGCAGGTTTGGCTGTTGGCTCGGAAACGGGTCTGCCGCCGATCGGCAGACCCCCACTTGAAGGTGACGGCGCGAGGCCGGCCCTTCCTGTTCAGACAAGCTTGGTTTCGACGTCGATATTGCCGTGGACCGCCTTGGAGTAGGGGCAGATGCCGTGGGCCGCCTCGATCAGTTCCTGTGCGATCTCACGGTCGATGTCTGCAAGGCTGACATTGAGCCGTGCACGCAGGAAGTAGGAGCCGTTATCGCCGTTGAGCGTAATTTCGGCATCGACCTCGGGACCGGCTGGCAAGGTGATCTTCCGCTGTGCGGCGGCGAGCTCGATGGCACCGATATAGCAGGCTGACCAGGCGGCCCCGAACAGGTTTTCGGCCGCCGGATGCGGCTGCGGCAGCTTGATGTCGAGCGTGCCGTCGCTGCTGCGGGCATAGCCGTTGCGACCGCCGGCGATGTGGGTCTTGCCGGCGAAAAGAAGCTTCTCAGTCATTGTCGTATCCTTTCGGTTTGATCATTTTTAGCGCATCCGATTAAATCGGATGCGCGTTAATATGCCGAGCCGAATTCAATGTCAACACTATTCCGATTTAATCGGATACGATTTATTTTGCCAGCGCGCATGCAGGCTCGACCGGTTGCGCAGTCACGTCTTGTCCGGGAAGGAGGCCCCCTATAGGCTTGCCTCGAGGCTCGGGGCTTCACGAGGAAGTCGGAGAGTTGAAATGTCCTCCATAACCGAAGGCAATGCGGGACAATATGGCGACAGCCGCAAGCTCGCCGCCCGCGCCAGGCTCCATACCGAATACACCATCGCCGAAACGGGCTGGTTTCCGTGGGTGGCCGCGCAGCTGCCTTTGAAACCGGCGAATCGCGTCCTCGACGTCGGCTGCGGGCCGGCATGGTTCTGGGCGGCAACGGCGGGTCTGCTGCCGGAGAATCTGCACCTGACGCTCGCCGATCTTTCGCCAGGCATGGTCGACGAGGCGGTGGCGCGCTGCGGCGCACTGCCCTTCGGTTCCGTTCGAGGCTGCCGGGCCGATGCCGCCGCACTTCCCTTCGAAGACGGCGCCTTCGATCTCGTGATTGCCATGCATATGCTCTACCACCTGCCCGACCCCGCCGCCGGCATCGCGGAGATGGCGAGGGTGCTGAAACCGGGCGGCTTTCTCGCGGTCACCACCAACGGCATCGGCAATATGCGCGAGATCTATCGCCTGACGACCGTCTTCGGCAGCGCGCCGACCGATCCGGCCGCCGTAGCCTTTGGATATGACGCCGCCGAGCAAATGATGCAGACGCAATTCGGAAACGTCGCCATGTCGCAGTATCCGGCAAGCATGCGGATCACCGAGCCCGAGGATGTCTTCCTGGCCCTGACCTCCTATCCGCCCGGGGAAGGCGCCGGCGAGCCTCAGCTCAGTGGTTTCCGCCGGGCGATCGCCGATGCCTTCAGGCAAGGCAGCGGCGCGCTCGATGTCAGCAAGGAGACCGGGCTGTTCCTCAGCAGGAAGACGGCCTGATCGGATCGCCGCCTTTCAGGAACGCGGCCAGCCGGGACAGAGCGGCCTCAGACCTTCTCTTTCTTCCTGACCTTTTCCTTCGGCTCGGCCGGCGCATCGGGCGTCGGCGCCAGAAGCTTGCGCAGCGATGCGATCTTGTCCTTCACCAGCGGCCGAAAGCGCGTCGCGCGATAGGGCATGTCGGCCGCACCGTAGCCTTCGGGCCCGTCATCATTGCCGCGATGGATTTCCGCAAGCTTCACCCCGATGAACGTGCCGTCGACATAATGGGTATATTCGCCCACCCAGCGGATCGTATAGATCTCGCCCTTGCGGATCAGCTGGTCGATGCTGACATGCTTGAACGTGTCGTTGATGCAGACGACCTTCTGGCCGACATGAAATTCATAGCTCATGGATCAAACTCTCAAACGGCAATCCGTCGCCGATCTATAGCGCGCCCGGCGACGGGGATGAACCCCTTTCTGCCGGCGGACTTCATGCCGCGTGACTGTGCCTCTGCCCCTCGATGCAACAAGCTCAGTCGCAATAGACCTTGCCGCTCTTGCGTGAGCGCAGATCGAAGTGGAAGTGGTTCCAGTGTTCAGGGTTGCTGCCCGGCCCGAGCACCGTGTTGAAGTAGCGGCAGCTATCGGTGCGCACCGCCTTCAGCAACCGGCCCTCGCGCAGCGAGAACAGCCCCTTCTTGCGCACGTCAATCTCGTGGCCGTTCTTCAGCACGAACTTGCCGACGTCGATGGCGTTGCCGCGGGCGTGTTCCGACATCGGATTGTATCGCTGACGGCTGTTGTTCATGCGCCGGCAGGAATAGCCGCCGAGCGGCTGGATCGTTCTGATGCCGCTCCAGTAGCGGTAGCGGGCCGACGGTGCCAGCTCGTTCTTCACCCATTTGGCGAAGGCGAGTGTCACCTGGCAGTTCAGCGTCACGGCCGGCCTCACGCCGATATTGCCGGAAAGTCCCTTCAGCGATACCGGATAAGGCACCTGGCAGGCCGGTCCGTTCGAGATCGGCGGCTTTTCGTCGAAGAGCACGCCCATGCGCTTCAGTTCGCGCCGGCAGGCAAGCTCGGAAGCCGGCATGACGCTCGGGTCGACCGGTGCGGCGGGCTCGCTCATCATTGGATTGTTCGGCCGCAGCATCGCCACTTCCTCGGCCTCGTCCTCTTCAGGAACGCGGGATGGCGCCGTGACCGGACTGCCGTCGCTCCAGGTGGGCGCCCGGCTCATTTCAGCCTGTGCGGCCGGCTGCGGCACTGCCTGCGGTGCGGGCTGGCGCATCGGTTGGTTGAGCTGCGTCGGATTGTCGGTGCCGATGCCGTCGACGACCGGCTCGCTGGCGTTGCCCTCGGCGATCTGCTGCTGTTGCTCCTGCGCCAGTCCGACGACGGGCTCTGCTCCGAGCTCATCATCCATGTTGACGCCGCCGGACGGGACGGCGAGGTTTTGCGTGCCGCCCCAGTTGCCGTTCGACTGGCCAGCCGCCATCGCCTCGTCACTGTCGATCATCGGCAGTTTTCGCCCCTGCGCCCCCGGCGTGCGAACCGCATTGCCCGTACCGGCGAGGTTCGGCGTATCGAGATAATCGACCGAACCTTGCGTGTTGCCGACCGGGGCGCTGGAAACCGGATAGGACGCTTGGCTTTCCACCGGCGCCATGCGCACGGCCGGCGCCATGCGCGCGGCTCCCCGTGACGGCGAAATCGAACTGACCCTGGTGCCGTTGTCGACATTGGCCGGCGGCACTAGTCCGTCGCTGATCGAACAGGTCGTCAGCGCCGCTGACAGCAGCATGGGCAGGAAGGCTCGCCGAGGAAAGGAAACAAACGCCATACTCTTATCGCTTCCGTGGGCCGGCCGCAGAGTGACCGAAAAAACTCGGTCCAATTTTAATTAAAAACGGTGAATGAAAACTTACCGGCACAATCTGGACGCGACGGCACTGAAAAAGGCGGCTTTCGCCGCCTTCCAACTGATGCCGAACTCACGCTGCCCGTGTGTAACGGGCGTCCCGCTGCTGCTCCGCTCCGCGCAGGCGGAAATTCGCGAGCAGCGTCTTCAACTGAGTGCTTTCGTCGGCGAGCGTGCGGCTTGCCGCCGTCGTCTCCTCGACCATCGCCGCGTTCTGCTGCGTCATCTGGTCCATGTGGTTGACGGAGCTGTTGATCTCGTTGAGTCCGGTCGACTGCTCGCGCGCCGCCGTCGCGATCGAGGCGACGTGATCGTTGACCTGATTGACCAAGGCCTCGATTTCCAACAGCGCATCGCCCGTAGAGCGCACCAGCGCCACCCCGCCCTCGACTTCGGTCGCCGACCGGCGGATCAGTTCCTTGATCTCCTTGGCGGCGTTGGCCGAGCGCTGCGCAAGCTCGCGTACTTCCTGGGCAACGACGGCAAAGCCGCGGCCCGCCTCGCCGGCCCGCGCCGCTTCCACGCCGGCATTGAGCGCCAGAAGGTTGGTCTGGAAGGCGATCTCGTCGATGACCGAGATGATCTGGTTGATGCGGCTTGAGGATTCCTCGATCCGGCCCATCGCAGTCACCGCATTGCGGACGATCTCGCCGGAGCGTCCGGCGCTCGCCTTGGTCTCGGCCACCATCTCGCGCGCCTCGTTCGCCCGCTCCGATGCCGTCTTGACCGTCGCGGTGATCTCGTCGAGGGCTGCGGCCGTCTCTTCGAGTGCCGCCGCCTGCTGTTCCGTGCGCTTCGACAGATTGCCCGTCGCTTCGCTGATATCGGAGGCGCTGTCGTTGACGACGCGGCTCGATTCGGCGATCGCGTGGATGACGCCGTTCAGCGCATCGACCGCCGCATTGAAATCGTTCCTGAGCTTGGCGTAATCGTCGCCGATATCGCCGATCGCAACCGTCAGATCGCCGCCCGCAAGCTTCTCGAGGCCGACGCCGAGCGCCTGCATCGCATGGGTCTGGCGATCGGAAGCAGAGCGCAGGCTCGCCTCGTTGCCGCGGCGCTCTTCCTCGATCTGCCGCTGCCGCTCGTCTTCCCGGCCGCGCAACGCGCTGCGCTCATCGACGGAGTCGCGCAGCACCAGCAACACCTTGGCCATCTGGCCCACTTCGTCGCGATACTCGCTGCCGACGATTTCTACCGACGCTTCTTCGGCCGCGATCTCATGCATCGCTTTCTTCAGCCGCGCGATCGGCGCGGTCACGCTGCGCACGATCGCAAAGGCGATCGCGATCGTCGCCGCAGCGCCGATCAGGCAAGCCATCGCGGCCCAGATCAAATTGTGACGATAGAGTGCTGCAAGGTCGTCGCCATAGACGCCGGTGCCGACGATCCAGCCCCAGGGCTCGAAGCCCGCGACGTAGGAATATTTCAGCACCGGCTCTTCGGCGCCCGGCTTCGGCCAGTAATAATCGACGAAGCCCTTGCCGTCCTTCTTCACCTTATTGACGAACTCGACGAACAGGAACTTACCGGTCGGGTCCTTCATCTGGGAGATATCGGTACCGTTCAGCGCCGGCTTGATCGGGTGCATCACCATTCTGGGATGCATGTCGTTGATCCAGAAATAGCCGTCGGCGCCGTAGCGCATCGCGCCGATCACGTCCTTGGCCGCCGTCTGCGCCTGCTCGCGGGTCATCGTGCCCGCCTGCTCCATCTTGTAATATTTGTCGAAGATGCCGAGCGCTGTCGCATCGAGCTGCGCCAGCCCTGCCTTCCGCTCCTCTTCCAGCTCGGAGTAGGAATAGTTCAGAAAGAAGACCATCGTCGCCGCGAGCACGGCAAGCGTGAAGCCGACGAGGCAATAAAGACGGGTGGAAATCTTGACGTTGCGCATGAGGTTCCCGGCGATTCTTATGAGAGATCTGTCTCATTCTGCACCACCGGAATTACTGGAGCGTAAAGCTTATTTAGTATCAGCTTAAATAACGCAAGGAGAGGCCTTGGTTGTAAAATTCAACCTGTTGAAATGGAATGGAAATTAGATCGGCATTGCCCATTATTTTCTGCAAGCGATGTCCTCTAGAATGACCACGAACTTTTCTGCCGACTCTGGGAAAACCGCTGACACGGCTCGCGATCATGCACTAGGGTGATCTCGATGAATCGCCGGCCCCATGACCAACATCAGATGGAGAACCCTTGATGACCGATGCCGCCAAGCCGAGAGGCGAACTGACGCTGCGCACGCTCGCCATGCCCGGTGATGCCAATCCCGCCGGCGATATTTTCGGCGGCTGGGTCATGGCGCAGATGGACCTTGCATCCGGCATCCGCGCCGCCGAGCGCGCCAAGGGCCGCGTCGTCACTGCCGCCGTCAAGGAAATGGCCTTCGAGCTTCCGGTCAAGATCGGCGATACGCTGTCTGTTTTCACCGATATCGAGCGCGTCGGCCGCACCTCGATCACGCTCATCGTCGAAGCCTGGGCGCATCGCGCCCGCTACGCCAAGATGGAAAAGGTCACCGCCGGCACCTTCATCATGGTCGCGCTCGACGAAGAGGGCAAGCCGAAGGCCGTCCCCGCCGAGTGACACGCTGAAACCCGAGGGATAGGGATGGAAACGGTCAGCTCGCCCGAGGTCTTCCTTCACATCAAGGTGGTGATGGGCATGGTCATCAGCCTTTCGCTCGCGAGGCTCCTGACCGGCGTTGCCGGCATCGTCCAGCATCCCGCCAAGGCGAAGGTTTATCCAATCCACCTCGGCTGGGCGCTGTCCCTGTTCCTGTTCATCATTCATATCTGGTGGTGGGAATATCGCCTGCAGGCAGTCCCCGCCATCGGCTTTGGCATCTATCTCTTCCTCATCTGCTTCTGCGGCCTGTTCTTCCTGCTCTGCGCCCTGCTCTTTCCGGCATCACTCGACGAATACGGCGGCTACGAGGAATACTTCATTTCCCGTCGCAGATGGTTCTTCGGCATCCTCGGCCTGATCTACGCCGTCGACATCCTCGATACGGCTATCAAGGGACCGGAGCGCATCCTCTCTCTCGGCTGGGAATACCCCGCCCGCAACATCGCCTACATCTTCCTCTGTGCCATCGCCGCCTGGACCCCCAGCCGCCGTTTCCACACCGTCTTCATCATCGCCAACCTGCTCTACCAGGTGAGCTTCATCTTCCGGCTTTACGATGTATTGGAGTGAGAGCGGTCGGGCCCAGCCCGAGCAATCGATCCAGTGAATCGATTGCAGCGACGAACGCCCTGAGCCCTAGCGAAGGGCCGGGGCGGCGGCTTGCTCCCTCGACAGCCTCACCTCAGGCGACAACGATCAGCCCTCATCCTGAGGTGCCCCGAAGGGGCCTCGAAGGACGAGGGCGGGTGGCTGACCGCTCCCAGCAACATGTGTGCAAAGACCGGTGGCCAGCCCCGTCCTTCGAGGCTTCGCCCTATGGGCTACGCACCTCAGGATGAGGCTGGAGAGAGGGCGTGCCTGCTCTTCACACCTTCAAAAACTGCGACCCCTTATCGAACCCCAGTCCCGGAAAGATCTTCCCGGTCAAATCACCCACACCGACATCGAACTGCCGGTAGAGCATCGCCGCCGCCACCTCCCGCACGTCGGCGGTCGGCATCAGATCGCGGTCATCAAGAAGCTGGCCGTCACCGAGCCCGGGCCACTTGCCGAGGATACGGCCGCCGTTGATGGCGCCGCCGGCAAGCAGGGCGCAGCCGCCGGTGCCGTGGTCGGTGCCGGCCGAGCCGTTCTGGCGGACGGTGCGGCCGAACTCGGTCATCGCCAGCACCACCGTCTTTGCCCAGATCTCCGGCCCGAGCGTCGCCTTCAGCGTATTGATCGCCTGCGCCAGATCCTGGGCCGGCCGCTTGAACTGGCCGGCCTGGCCGATATGCGTGTCCCAGCCGGTGATAGAAAAGCTGGCGATGCGGTAATCACCCTTCAGCATGTTGGCGGCGAGTGCCGCCACATCGGCCACCTTTGCGCCGCGCTGGCCGTCCGCCTCGGTCATCATCGAGGCGGTATCGGCCCGCGTGGCCTCGGCAAGTGCTGCGGCAAACGGCGGATCGCCGGCATAGAGCCGCGCCAGGAACTGCATCTCGTCACGCGCCGGCGCCAGGTTGGAGTCCGACGCCCAGACGTCGACCTCGTTCGGCCCGGAGAGGATCAGTTCCGTCGAGGTGTTGACGTCAATCGCCTTGCGCGCATCCGAGCGCGGAATGACGGCAAGCGCCCGGTTCAGCCAACCGGTCCTTTCCTCGGCGACATGCTCGCCGCCTGACTCCAGCATGTCCTGCCCGTCGAAATGGCTGCGCTGATCGCGATAGGGTGTCGAGACGGCGTGCACGAAGGCAAGCTCCTTGCTCTTCCACAGCGGCAGCAGATCCGCGGCGGCCGGGTTAAGCCCGAAATGCCCGTCTAGATCGAGAAGCCCGGTCTCGGGCGTCAGCGCCAGCGTCGGCCGGAGCGCCGCAAAGCCGGCATCGCCATAGGGCTGCACCAGATCCAACCCGTCCATCGCGCCGCGCAGCACGATGGTGACGAAGCGGTTATCACCCGGCATCGCCGCGAAGGTGACGGGTGTGAAGACGGGCGCGGCGGCAAGACAGCAGGCAGAGGTCAGAAAGCCGCGGCGGGAAAGCGAAATCCTGTTCATCGACAGCGTCATGGGCGGGGCCTCCTGAGCAGGTCCGGAAAAGTGTCCAGCGGTTTTCCGGTCAGAACCTGCGACAAAACAAATGAGCTAAGCAGAGGAAGCGTTGGCTTGCCAACGAAAGTCTGCTTAGCGGCGGTTGAATTCGGGCGATGCCAGCACCAGGGTCAGCCCGCTGATCTTGTTCGGCGCCTGCGACACCACGCGGATCGTCTCGTCGCGCGCCGCATCGGCAAGCGTCGATTTCAGGAATTCGCGCGGGTCTTCGTCGCGGCCGAACTGCGCTGCGGCCCGTCTTGCCCAGGCCAGCCGCTCGGCGAGCTGGCTGCCGGTGATCCAGGCGGAAAAGCCTTCCTCGAAGCCGGCCGGGCTCGGCGGCAGCCAGGTCGGCTGGCCCATCCGCTTCAACGCCCCCTGCCCCAGCGCGCGCGCCGTCCGGAAGGCCTTGAGACGCTTGTCCCTCGCCTCGCCGGCGGGATCCGTCGGCACCGGCGATCCAGCCATGCCGGGTGTATTCGCCGCCATGTCGCCGTCATCGGTGCCCTGCTGATTGGCGGCCAGGAAGCTGCCGACGACGCCGTTGACAGGGCCTGCATTCAGCGCCCTGAGACCGGCAACGACATAATCGAAGGGCTGGCGCGCCTTGGCGCCTTCGTTCTGCCAGGCGGCGGGATGGTCGAGCATGGCGGTGTAGACGGCGGTGAGATCGCCATCCGTCTTCTTCCAGGCCGCGGCCATGTCGGAGACCATGCCCGCGTCGGGCTGATCGGAAACGAAGTGAACCGCGAGCTTGCGGCTGATATGCGCAGCCGTCTTCGGATGAACGGCGAGGTCGTCGAGCATGTCGAGATAATCGTCGCGCGAGCGTTTGCGCCCGCCATAGCTGACGCCGAGCACCTCATGCGCGCCGGGCTCGGAAATATTCGGCCGGAAGGCGATGTCCATCTCCTTGCGATCGATCGTGAGCCCCGTCAGCACCTTGGCCGCAGCGGTGACGTCCGCCTGGGTATAGCCGCTGCCGGCGCCGAGCGTGTGCAGTTCCAGAAGTTCGCGGCCGAGATTTTCGTTCAGTCCCTTGTTGCGCTTCATGCCGCCGGCCGATTCCGGCCCGAGCGAATCCGCCTGGTCGAGATAGATCAGCATGGCGGGATGCGCAGTGGCGCTGCGCAGCAGATCGCCGAACCTGCCCGATATGAACGGCCGGATCGCCTCGGCCTCATAGAGCGGCACGATAAGGCGCATCGGCAGGCTTTTGTTGGCGCTGGTGGAGAAATGATCGGTCCAGAAGGTCGAAAGCCGCTCGTAGAAGCCGTAGGGCGACAGCACCGCTTGCATCAGCCGCAGGTTCGCGTCGTGCTGGAATTGCTGCTGCGCCTGGCGCTGCACGCCCTTGCGCATCTCGCGCCGCGCCGGATCGTCTTCCGTCGTCTTCGCCTGCTGGCGGATCTGCTTCAACTGCTCCTGCAGGCTGAGGATTGCGCGGTGACGCATGTCGGGGCCGTCAAGCGGAAAATCCGGCGTTGCCGCCGCCCCTATGGATAGCTGGCCGATCAGTTCATCCTTGCTTTGCGGCGGCGCCTCGCCCGGCCGGAATCCATAGCCGAATCGGATCGCCGCCATCGTCGGAAAAGAGAGGCTCATGGCCGGTCACCTCCTGATCAATGAATAGTGATAGGCTGCCAGCCGATTGCGACGGCAATCTGTAGGAAATGCGGCGATATCTAGACATGGACGATTTGTAATCTGTTGATAAAACTACAATTTAGGCCCGAAAGATGAAGGATGCTCCGATTGCGATGAGCGCAAAGCCGATGGCGTGGTTCCAGGTCAGGTTCTCGCCGAGCCAGAAGATCGAAAAGCCGGAAAACACGATCAGCGTGATCACCTCCTGCATCGTCTTCAGCTGCGCCGTCGTATAGACCGCCGAGCCGATGCGGTTGGCCGGCACCGCCAGACAGTATTCAAAGAAGGCGATGCCCCAGCTGACGATGATGGCAAGGAAGATGGCGCTGCTCTTGTGCTTGAGATGCCCATACCAGGCAAAGGTCATGAAGATGTTGGAGGCAAACAGCATGACGACAGGCCAGACGGCGGCAGGAGAAAATACCATGGAGAAACTCGGGAGCTGTGGAGGGAAAACCGATCCGGCGGGGAGACGCCGGCGGCCCTAACTACCATGCCGCCGCTTGACGACAAGCCCCGCAAGCTCGCGCCGATTGTCTCAGGCTACACCGCTAGGAGCAAAATCGCAGCCGAAGCCGGGTAACAGGGCCGCCTATCTGGAGCGCGGCATCCACCAACGTCCCTCATGCTGAGGTGCGCAGCCCGGGAGGGCGAAGCCTCGAAGCACGCCGCAACGCTGCTTCTTGCATCATCTGACGCCCAGCACCCGCCTCGTCCTTCGAGGCCCCTGCGGGGCACCTCAGGATGAGGCTCTCTGAGGCGCTGGCGCATGCTTGCTATCTCGCGGTCGTTAAACCGCTACCCTAGCCAGTCGCCACCCTGCCCCGGCATGCCCACGCCACCGACGCAAACGACCGCGGCCCATCTGGCTCGCCGGCTTCATATGCGGCTCTCATGGCAACGCCGAGCGCCTTTCGCTTCGCTGACTCGAGCCCCCAGACATACTTGCCGAGCGGCCCCTCGCCTGCGGCGATCGGCTCCCAATAGTCCTCGAAGGAGCCGTATTCCATCCGGATCAGGAGCGACGTCTCCTCGACGTCGACAAGGCCGTGGCTGACAAAACTCTGCTTCATCTCCCCCGGCCGCATCATCGGCTGGAAGCAGTATTTGCGACGCAGCGGCAGTGCGTCCTCGTCGAGCATGACGGCCGTGTCCCACATCATCCGCATGACCGGCATGCCGCCGTAATGGTCCCAGACGGCGGCGGCGACCACACCGCCCGGGCGCACGACACGGGCCATTTCCGAAACAGCCTTGCCCGCCTCCGGCACGAAATGCAGCACCAGCAGCGACATCGCTCTGTCGAAGCGGTTATCCTCGAACGGCAGCGCGCAGGCATCGGCTTGCCGAATGGCAATGCGCGGATCGGTATTGCGCCGCATTGCCGCCTCGACGAAAACCGGCGAATAATCAATGGCGGCGATTTCTTGCAGGCTTGGCTTTTCAGCCAGCGTAAATGTCAGGCTGCCGGTGCCGCAGCCGACGTCGAGCACACGATCCCCATCCGCCAACCCGGCGAAATCGATCAGCATCGGCGCCAGCCTCTTGCTCCAGCGCCCCATCAGCCGCTCATAACCATCCGCACTTTCGACATTGAAACTCGATGGCATCGAAGCCTCCCTCTTCAAGGACGATGATCCATCATTATGAACCAGCATTCGGGCGTCGCAAGCGGAGCCTGAGTGCGCAGTGTTCGGCACAGGCGGAAGCGGGCCACGACCAGCCCGCTTCCGCAAGAACGTCACTACTCAGCGATACCGCAAACTCACCCAGCCGCCTTGCCGAGAACGCTCCAGTCGAAGCCGCGCGCCCAATCGGCATAGCTGTGCCAGCCGACATCGGGAAAATCCCGGCGCAGGGCGGCGATATCGGCGTCGTAGCCGGTGCGATCGAACCATTCGAACATCAGCGCCGCGTCCTCGCTCTGCTGCCGCATCGCGGCGATCGGCAGTTCCTGGTAGCGTATCGGCCGCTCGAGCGCCTCGGACAGGATCTTCGCCTGCTGCTCGCCAGACAATTCGTCGCCGGCAATATCGAAACGCTTGCCGAACACCTGTTCGCGCCGCTCGGCCAGTGCTGCGACGAAAGCGCCGATGTCCTTGAGGGTGATCTGCTGCAGCACGCGTGCGGGCGGCAGCGCTGCCGCATAGACGCCCTGTCGGAGCCCGTCGATCGCCCAAGGTGCCACCGTGTTTTCCATGAAGGCGACGGGCGCGCTGACCGTATAGGGGATGCCGAGGCCGGCGACATGCTTCTCGACGAGATACTTGCTGTCGAAATGCGGAATGCCGGTCTTCTTGTCGGCATCGCCGACGGAGGAATAGATCAGGTGACCGACGCCGGCGGCCTTCGCCGAATTGGCGACGGTGATCCCCTGGCGCGTTTCCGCTTCCGTCCCGGCCTCGTAGCTGTTGCCCATCAGGAACATCGTGTCGACGCCGCTTGCAGCCTTCGCCACAGATGCGCCGTCATCCAGGTCGCCGGCAACGACCTCGACCCCTGCCGCGGCCAACCGCTTTGCGCCGTCGCCGTCCGGCCTGCGTGAGATCGCCTTGACTCGGTGTCCCCGTGCGAGAAGCGCGTGCACGACCGCGCCACCCTGCTGGCCGGTGGCGCCGGTGACCAAAACGCGTCTAATGTTGCTCATCTGTCTGCTCCTTGTTTGTGACTGATGGAGCAAAGTTAGGGCCTATCACATTGAGCCATAATGGCCTATAATTGGAAAACATCGTACCATTTCAGGCTACAATGCTCGACCTCAACGATATCATGATCTTCGCCCGCGTCATTGAAGCCGGCAGCTTCACCGCTGCGGCGCGCCTGCTCGGCATGCCGAAGACAACAGTCAGCCGACGCATTGCCGCTCTCGAGCGCGAACTCGGCGTGCGCCTGCTGCAGCGCACGACCCGCAGCCTCAGCCCGACGGCTTCAGGCCGCCTCTATTACGAGGAAAGCAGCCAGGCGCTCCGCACGATCGAAGGCGCCAACTTGCGTATTGCGGAAGCAAGGACGGAGCCCGCCGGCACGATCCGCATATCGGCGCCGGTCGGCTTCGGCGGCCACTTCCTGCAGGATGCGATCTTCCATCTTCTGGCGACCTACCCCAAGTCGAGGGTCGAGTTGCGGCTGACCGACGACAGGCTGAACCTCGTCGAAAACGGCATAGACCTCGCCTTCCGCACCGGCATCCTGGAGGATTCCACGCTGATCGCCCGCAAGCTCGGCTCTACCCATCGCGTGCTCTGTGCGAGCCCCGACTATCTCGCCCGTTGCGGCGCGCCCGATCGCCCGGCAGATCTCGTTCGCCACGACTGCGTTATCGCCGGCCAATCCATCCATGCGCAATGGCTGCTCGAAGGCCCGGAAGGACAGGAAACGGTCTCGGTCTCGGGGCGCTTCGCCGCCAATGAAATGCAGGCGGTCATGGCCATAGCGATCGCCGGCTATGGCATCGCCCGACTGCCCCATGGGGTCGCCAATGCCTTCATCAGGGATGGGCGGCTGTGCCGCGTTCTCGACGGTTACACGACTCCGGCCGGCGGCCTCTACGTCGTCTATCCCAGCAGCCGGCACTTGCCGCCTCTGGTCAAGACCTTTATCGAACTTGCCGCCAGACGGTTGAACGCGGGAGCCGGCAGCAGCGACGACTTCGCCATTATATAGCGGTAGCCCCGTCACCCTTCCTTCAGCGCCACCGGCTGGGCGCCGCCACGCTCGCACGGTCACATGATGGCATTGCTGCCATCGAAGTCCCTGCGCAAAGCCTGCGCCCGCGAGAGCGCGCCGGCAATCCTGTCGTCGGTGAAGGGTTTGGGAATGACGTCGAGCGCGCCTTCGATACCGTTTCCGACATTCTCCGGACTGCCGGTCACGAAGATGACGTCGACGCCATAGCGGTCGATCAGCCGGCGGGCGAGCTGGGCGCCGCTCTGGCCGTCGGCGAGGCTGAGATCGACAAGCGCGATGTCGCTTTTCGGGGCATAGGCAAGAGCCTGCTCCACCGTCGAAACCGGCCCGACCGTCTGGTGCCCGGCATCCTGCGCGATGCGTTCAAGCTCCAGGGCGATAAAACCCTCATCTTCCACGATCATGACTTTCATGAAACATCCTCCTCCCGTTCTCGCCGGTAGGCGCACCGTCGGCCACCGAGATAACGCGGACTCACGCTCGAAGGTTTCCGTTTCCGAAGAGAAGCGTCGGGAAAATGGTAACCAATTTCACAAGACCGCACGCAGCGAGGAAGCCGGGAGATGTCGGCGGGCTTTCGCTGCGTCGTCACTGATCCTTATTGAGGAACCAGCCGAGGGCGGGATCGCTCCGGCATCGGGAAAGCGGCAGTTGCCGCACGGAACGAATGCGGCTGATGCCCCCCTCGCCATCCGTGTCGACCTTCATGCAGGCACAGGCATAACCATGGACGGCATGGGTGTAGACATATTCGCCGGTCGTCAGATCAGGAATACGATCCATTCCCTCGGCCTTGTAGCCGCTGCCGTTCTCCATGATGATCCAGCCGCCGGCGGCGTCATTGAGAGACCAGGTCGCCGTCGCCGGATTGTCCAGCCAGCCGCAGCGTTTTTCCGCCTGTACGGCGGCGGGCACGAGAAGCATCATCAAAACAAGCGCATGCAATCTGATCATCGGCCCCTCCGCGTCGCCGCCACTATGCACGGCCTGCCGCCGGCAAGGCAACTGTCTTGCCGGCCCGTTCTCTGTTGGAGATCCCAGTGGTCGCAGCGGATCTCGCTCAAGGCTTCTCGTTGGCGCTCTCTGCCCGGAACGCCGCCTCGCCGGCGTCGGAAACTTCGACCCATTTCTTGTCCGGCGCCGCATCCGGAACGTAGCTGTCGTGCCAGTTCCACCATTTGTAGGTTGGCGTCTGCGGATAGCCCTCGGGTGAATCCTCCCAGACCTCCTGCCGGCCAAGCGGCGTGATGTCGAGATAGTTCCAGGTGCCGCCCATCTGTTCGTCACCCCGGTTATTGACGAAATAAGTGCGGAAGATGCGTTCGCCGTCGCGGTAGAACACATTGGTGCCGTGCCATTCGTCGACGCCGAAATCCTTGTCGAAACTGTCGGTGATAGTCACCCATGGCATGCTCCATCCCATCCGCGCCTTCAGCCGCGCGATCTCGGCTTGCGGCGCGCGCGAGGCGAAGACCAGGCTCGTGTCGCGGGCGTTGAGATGGGCGACATGAGCGACCTGGTCGGCCACCATCGAGCAGCCGCGGCAGGCATGATCGGGCCAGCCGAAAACGCCGGGCTCGTAAAAGGCGCGGTAGACGATCAACTGATGCCTGCCCTCGAACAGGTCGAGCAGCCTGACCTTGCCCTCAGGCCCTTCAAAAACATAATTCTTCTCGACGGCCATCCACGGCATGCGCCGACGTTCGGCGGCGAGCGCATCACGGGCACGGGTCTGGGCCTTTTCTTTCACCAGCAGCTGCTTGCGGGCCGCCTCCCAGGCATCCGGCGATACCACCGCGGGTTTCTGCATGGACTGTCCGCCCGTTCCATTCTCGGCTGTTGCAGTCATCGCTTCGATCTCCTCATTGGGGCGATTTTCCGCGCCTCTTCATCGAACCGCGGTTCTTCGCGCATTGGTCGGACATAGTTTCGCAGCGGAATTCGAACAGTGGGAGTAACAAGTGTGACCGTATTTCCACGGTCGTCCGTTGCAGCAACGGCCCCGCGTCGGGAGTTCGGGCAATCATCGCGCGGGGATGGCAAAGCTGAGCCCGAGCCAAATGGAAGAGTTGCAAAAATTACAGGACTGACGGAAGCTTGGTGTCGGCCAGTGTGGACGGATTGTGCGATATGACGACAGAATCCACTTACGGGGAGCAGGCCAGCCACGGCAGCGCCAGGATCTGCCGTGGCTGCTGGGACCAGATGCATATGCCGATCCCCATCGGCGGCCCGCTCGCCTTGCCCTTCCGCGCCTTCGGCATCACCCGCAGCAAGATGAACCCCGATATCTGCACGATCTGCGAACGATCCTTCCAATATGTCAAAAAGCAGCGCCAGATCACTGTCGACGCCACCATCCTGTTTGCCGATATCAGGGGCTTTACCGATCTCTCGGAGCGGATCGAGGCGGTGCGCTTAAGTGAAATCGTCAGCCTCTTCCAGGATCGCTGCGCCCAGGCGATCTGGGCGCATGACGGCATCGTCAACAAGCAGATGGGCGACGGCCTGATGGCGATCTTCAATTTCCCGATCATCAGGAAGGATCACGCCGCCGCGGCGATCCTGGCCGCGCAGGCGATCCAGCGAAACTGCGCCGCGGCGCTGAACAGTCTGGCGCCCGACGCCCTGCCCGGCCGACCCCTCGGTGTCGGCGTCGGCATCCATTCCGGCGAGGTGCAGATCGGCGAATTCTCCAGCTTCCGCAGCGATTTCACTGCCATCGGCGGCGTCGTCAATCAGGCCGCGAGACTTGAATCCCAGGCGGCGGCCGGCGAAGATTCTCATCTCGGCGGAAACCGCCGCGAAGGCTCCCGATCTCGCGGCAGGTGCCGAAACCCGCGTGCTTGCGCTGAAGGGCATTGAACAGCCGGTGCGGGCGAGCGTGCTGATCAAGCGGTGATCGACTGCCAGTTCCTTGGCCTTCTTCGAGGCATCATCCCACCCTCAATGCGGCAGCCGCAGTTTCTCACGCTGTGATTGCCGAACGCAACGGGCTGCAAGCCGATTAATCTTCCCGAAACGAACGTTGCTTATCGTTAGGCCGTTTAAATCTTCGGGGTATCTTATGGGTAGTTTTTCTCTGTTTCACTGGTTGATCATCATGGTTCCGCTAAGTGTGGGGTTGATCCTCGCCTTCAGGAAACCGGCGGCCGGGCCGAACCGTTTCGGGGACCTGCCGCAGGCAATGGGTTTCGGGCAGGCCATCAGCAGCTTTTTCAGGAAATATGTGGATTTCACCGGCAGAGCGAGCCGATCGGAATTCTGGTTTTCGACGCTCTTCGTCGTTCTCGTCAGCCTCGCTTTGTACCTTATCGAGCCAACCGGAACATTGGGCGGAATTTGGTCGCTGGCGGTCTTCCTCCCGTCAATCGCCATGGCCACCCGCCGACTTCACGATATCAACCGCAGCGGCTGGTTCCAGTTGGTTGCGCTGCTGGTTCCCATCGGAACAATTTTCGTCCTCGCCTGGTATTGCAGAGCGCCGGCTGCGGCGGATTCGAGAGCATCCGTTTTCTGAGGCGTGATCATGAGGATATGTTTCCGCATGGCGGCGACCGTGGTAACCTTCTGCGGTTCTCAGGCTACGCGGCACCTGATCGTGTGCTTGAGGCAATGACGCTGTGGGAGCGAGGATGGTACGCCCGGGTTGAGTGCTTTGCCTTTGCTGTGCGGGCACTGCTCGGCATCATTGCAGCAATGACGGATGCAGCCGTGCTGCGTGGCTGCATCCGCGCTTCTAAAATCCAGGCATAGCCTCGCCCTAAAACAACCCTTGTTCCGATTGAACCGATGGGCGGCGCTTCCGAAGTCCCTCGTCTCTTTCGTCAGGTCTTCATGCCGTTCATCTCAGGAAACGGGTAGTAACGCAGCCGCTTATCGTGGCAGCGATCGTCATTCACCGTTGCGCCCAGCACTTTGCCCTCTGTGAATGAGACGCCGAGATAGGCCCAGTCTCCCCAACCGTGCTTTGGCACGATCCGTACACAATACGCATAAATCTGTTTTTCGGGGTCGAGCAGAACCACACTGGAAATGCGCGCCCAGACGACTTCTCCTGCTTCGTGTCTGTAAGTTCTCTTGAACACAATATTGATGAAGTTCTGCCGGACTTCATTCGAGGGCGGACGCTGCGAATCTGCAACGGATTGCGAGACCGGAGCATTGCAGCCGGCAAGCGCCAGCAGGAAAGCGCCAACAAAAAATTTCCATCTCATTCAGTAAGATCTCCTAAGAATCAAAGCATATACTCGCCGCTATTTCCACAAACACAGCGCGAACAATATTTGCAATACATCAAAGGAAACTTTGTCGATTGGCGGAATGCCACCTGTCCGGATGCAGACCGCACATCGGCTCGCTTTACATCGGCGGGCTCAAAGCCGAGATACCGCCGCCATCTTCATCATCATTGATCGGAACACCGGCTTCCAGCGCCGCCAGGATGAAAGCCTGCCGCACCGTCTCGGCCGGCATGCGGCCCGCAAGCCAGGCACGGCAGAAATCAATCGCCCTCTGCTGATGGACACCGCCGTTGACCGGCCAGTCGGAGACCAGTGCATAAAGCGCATCCTGCGGTGAGCGGAGAACCAGCCGTTCGCCGGTATCAAGATCGATCGAAATCGGTTTCTTCCAGAAGGCGGAATGGTCGTTAATGGCAGTGGCACCTGAGGCTGGGACGACAGGACAGTAACTGCCAAGGGCCGTTTCCAGTTCCGGTACGACACGCGACCGTGAACGGCAGGCCTCGCCGGCGTCCTTTGGAAGAGCCGGCTTACAAAGCCCGCCATGCCGACCGGACGCCACAAAGAGCCGCTGGTTGTTGCCCTGACCCGGGAGCTTGACCATAGGCCCGACATACCCCTCGCTCATACGAGTGGCAGAACCGTCATCGATGGCCAACGCCCGAATTTCGTGGTTCGACCTCTGTCGCCACGACGACGTGCCGTCAGCCGGGCAGCTTACAACCCTTGCTCATGCCGGCGGACTGCATGGCGGAAACCTTGCCTTTTGATGCGGCGATTTCGCCTTCCTTGTCTCCTCCGGCAACGCTGCCGATCGGGACGCCGACGAGAAACACGCCGAAGGCATCGCCATTCGCCGCGCTGATCTGCTGCTTCGACAAATCGTCCAGCTTGGCGCGCTCCTTTCTGAATTCACCAGCGAGAGCTTCGCAGCTGAGGTTCGTATAAGCCGCCATTGGAATATCGACCTGAACGATGGCGTCAGGACGTTTGGCACAGCCGGCGAGCGCCGCCGTCGCCGCGAATGCGATAACGATCATTTTCATGAATAGTCCCCAATTCCCGCAATAGCTGTAACATTGCCGCGCGCAATGCGGGAGACGACCAGCTCTTCAACCACAGACTTTTTATTTACCCCAATTGAGGACCGATGCCGGCTCTTGCTGACCGCGCCTCAACATTGTTCACCAATCCGAACGATTCGTTCGTTTCCCTTTTGTACTCTTTCCCTCTTCCCTTTCGCGCTGACTCTCTCCATATTCCCGCCATGGCCAAATCTCCGAAGAAATCCCCCGCCCCGAATGGCTTCGAGGAAGCCCCGCAATCGTCCTTTGAAGGCGCCCCGCTTTCAGGCTCGGTTGCCGATTGGGTGAAGCAGCTTGAGGCGGATGCGGAAGCATCGGGCGTCGAGAGCCAGCGTGACATCGCCTCCAAGGCCGGCAAGCATCGCAAGGCGGTGGAAAACGCGGCGCGCAAGCATTCCGAAGCCGTCAGCGTCAACAAGAAGGCGACGGTGGGCAAGACCGCGCGCGGCGTTTCCATCGGCGGCTCCAGCGATCCGAAGACGCGTGCTGCCGCCGGGCTCAACCCGGTCGCCGGCCTCGATATCTCGCTGGAGGATGCCGGCAACATCTCGCCCGGCGGCGTCACCGCCACGGTCGAGGCGCTGTCGAAGCTAATCGAGAGCGGCAATCCGCTGCACAAGAACGGCAAGATCTGGACGCCGCACCGCCCTGCCCGCCCTGACAAGTCCGAAGGCGGCATCCGCATCCTGATGAAGTCGGATTACGAGCCGGCCGGCGACCAGCCGACGGCGATCCGCGATCTCGTCGAGGGGCTGGAGAATGGCGACCGCAGCCAGGTGCTGCTCGGCGTCACCGGCTCCGGCAAGACCTTTACCATGGCCAAGGTGATCGAGGCGACGCAGCGCCCGGCCGTCATCCTGGCGCCGAACAAGACGCTGGCCGCCCAGCTCTATTCCGAATTCAAGAATTTCTTCCCCGACAATGCGGTGGAATATTTCGTTTCCTACTACGACTATTACCAGCCGGAAGCCTATGTGCCGCGCTCCGACACCTATATCGAGAAGGAAAGCTCGATCAACGAGCAGATCGACCGCATGCGCCACTCGGCGACGCGCTCGCTGCTCGAACGCGACGACTGCATCATCGTCGCCTCGGTCTCCTGCATCTACGGTATCGGCTCGGTCGAGACCTATACGGCGATGACCTTCCAGATGTCGGTCGGCGACCGGCTGGACCAGCGCCAGCTGCTGGCCGATCTCGTCGCCCAGCAATACAAGCGCCGCGACATGGATTTCACCCGCGGTTCCTTCCGGGTGCGCGGCGACACGATCGAACTCTTCCCCGCCCACCTGGAGGATGCCGCCTGGCGCATCTCGATGTTCGGCGACGAGATCGACGCCATCACCGAGTTCGATCCTCTCACCGGCCAAAAGGTCGGCGACCTGAAATCGGTGAAGATCTACGCCAATTCGCACTATGTCACCCCGCGCCCGACGCTGAACGGCGCCATCAAGTCGATCAAGGAAGAGCTCAGGCTTCGCCTCGCCGAGTTGGAGAAGGCCGGCCGCCTGCTGGAGGCCCAGCGCCTGGAGCAGCGCACCCGCTACGATATCGAAATGCTCGAAGCCACCGGCTCCTGCCAGGGCATCGAGAACTATTCGCGTTATCTCACCGGCCGCGACCCCGGCGATCCGCCGCCGACCCTGTTCGAATATATCCCCGACAACGCCCTCGTCTTCATCGACGAAAGCCATGTCACCGTGCCGCAGATCGGCGGCATGTACCGGGGCGACTTCCGCCGCAAGGCGACGCTGGCCGAATACGGCTTCCGCCTGCCCTCCTGCATGGACAACCGGCCGCTGCGCTTCGAGGAATGGGACGCCATGCGCCCCGACACCATCGCCGTCTCGGCCACCCCCGGCGGCTGGGAGATGGAACAATCAGGCGGCGTCTTCGCCGAGCAGGTGATCCGCCCGACCGGCCTGATCGACCCGCCGGTCGAGGTCCGCTCGGCCCGCACCCAGGTCGACGACGTGCTCGGCGAGATCCGCGAGACCGCGGCCAAGGGCTATCGCACGCTTTGCACCGTGCTGACCAAGCGCATGGCCGAGGACCTGACCGAATATCTGCATGAACAGGGCGTGCGGGTGCGCTACATGCACTCCGATATCGACACGCTGGAGCGCATCGAGATCATCCGCGATCTCCGCCTCGGCGCCTTCGACGTGCTCGTCGGCATCAATCTGCTGCGCGAGGGTCTCGATATTCCCGAATGCGGCTTCGTCGCCATTCTCGACGCCGACAAGGAAGGCTTCCTGCGCTCGGAAACCTCGCTGATCCAGACCATTGGTCGTGCCGCCCGTAACGTCGACGGCAAGGTCATCCTCTATGCCGACCAGGTGACCGGCTCCATGCAGCGCGCAATGGACGAGACCGCCCGCCGCCGCGAAAAGCAGATGGCCTACAACCTCGAAAACGGCATCACCCCGGAATCCGTCAAGGCCAAGATCTCCGACATCCTCGACTCTGTCTACGAACGCGACCACGTCCGCGCCGACATCTCAGGCGTCTCGGGCAAAGGCTTCGCCGACGGCGGCAACCTGGTCGGCAACAATCTGCAGGCCCATCTCAACGCGCTCGAAAAAAGCATGCGCGACGCCGCCGCCGACCTCGACTTCGAAAAAGCCGCCCGCCTCCGCGACGAAATCAAACGCCTCAAGGCCGCCGAACTGGCCGTCATGGACGATCCGATGGCGCGCGAAGAATCGAAGGCCATGGAAGGCATCAAGCGGAACGCCAAGGCCACCCGCGAGGCCCTTCTCCCCGCGGGGGAGAAGGTGCCCGGCAGGGCGGATGAGGGGGCCACATCCTCCTACTTCTCCAGGCCCTCCCTCGACGAGATGGGCCCAGGCACCGACACGACCACGCCCCTCTTCCGCAAACCCCATCTCGACGAAATGGGCCGCGACCCCACCACCCCCGCCGGCAAGAGCCTCTTCCGCAAAAACGACCTCGACGAGATGACGGTCGGCCGCACGGAAAAGCCGGTGACCGGCCGCGTGCCGGAAAAGCCGGAGGCCTCAAAGGGCACAAAGCACTTCTCGCCATTGCTTGAAGGCCAGCCGGAACGCGATGACGGCGTGCGGCCGGTGGTGCGTGGACGCGTCGGCGCCGGGAGCTACGAGGAGCCGGGCGAGCAGAAGCGCAAGGGGCGGACGAAGGGAAAGACCGGGCGGCCGGGGCGGTGAACTTCAACGTTAAAAACGCACCGTGATCTCGGCAATTTTCTTTGCTCCTGAAAGACCGGCGACGCCTTCCTCGGTCGCCGCCCCATTCTCCTCCGTCATTCCTGTGCTTGTCACAGGAATGACGGAGGAGAATGACCCGCCTCATGTCAAGGCAGAGAGGAGTTTGCCCGCCGCAGCGATGAAACCTATTGCGAAGTGACCGCAATCGGCAGAAAAACCCAGCAAGCACGGCGACGAACAAACCGGTCCCCGCCCATGCCCGAATTCCGCATCGACCCCTTCCCCTCGCCCGCTGACCTCAGCACGCTCTGGTCCGCCGCCTGGAGCACACCCGAAGCACCTGACTTCTCCCGAATCCTGCCCCGCAGCCTCGCGCATGTCGGCGCCTATCACGACGACAGCCTCGTCGGCTTCGTCAATGTCGCCTGGGATGGCGGCATTCATGCCTTCCTTCTCGACACCTGCGTTCACCCCGATATGCGCCGGCAGGGCATCGCCACGCAATTGGTCAGGGAAGCCACGCAGCTTGCCCGCGAGCGCGGCGCCGAGTGGCTGCATGTCGATTTCGAGCCGCACCTGACCTCCTTCTATCGCGCCTGTGGCTTCCGGCCGACCGAAGCCGGCCTCATCAAGCTGGCCTAGCCTCCCCTCACCCAAACCCCATCCTCTCCTCGCCCCTCGCCAGCGCAAAATAAATTCGCTCCACCCGACAGGCTGCACTCCTCGCACTCGCTTCATACCCCGCCGCCGGCCAGCCGCGCCGGGGGCTGCCATCGGCGGCGATCAGCCAATACCAGCGCTCACTCGAATCCATCAGGTCGATCTTGAAGATCCGTCCCATGCAGGCACCGCCGTCAAAACCGATGAAATCGTCGCCGGGCTTTTCCTTCCAGGCGTGCCGCCATTTGCCCTTCGGCTTCTCGCCACTGGTGATCAACTCCCAGCTCTTCCAGCCATTATAGTCCGATTGCGCGGTCAGGGAGCCGTCATAGGGCCTATGATCGATCTGCAGGCAGCCCTCCAGAAACTCCGCCACAGAATGACAGAGGGTCGTCCACGCCTCGTCACTGTGCCGGGTCAGCTTGAAGGCAAGCTCGTCGGAGACGTTCCTCAAGGCTGCAGCGATGGCGGAGGCGACGCCTTCCTTGCTCGCCGGTTCGCCGCGCAGGCTGATGCAGAGATAGGCGCAGAGAAATTCCGCGGTATCCCGCGCGATCGGTTCGATGACATGCAGGTTGCGGCGCTTGCCGACCTGATAGCCGCCGAAATCCCGAATGCGGCGCTGAGACTGTTTGCGAAGGGCATTGTTGAGGAACGACCGCAGGAGTGTTGCGATATCGTCTTGCATGCGTGGTCCTCTCCTCGTGAGGATGTGTTTGCCGCATGGTTTCGTGAATGGCTCCCGCCCGAGCCGGTGACATCAGAGCAATTCCGGACGCAAGACCGCCGCGGCTTGCCGGAAGTATCCTAGATCAGCGTCGGCTCGGAATCGTCCTCGACCTCTTCGATGAGGTCGGGCCTGTCGTTCTTCGGCGAGCCGACATCCCGGCCGATTTTCCACATCACCATCAGTTCCGCCGGGAAAGGTTTCATCAAATCGTTCGGGTCCGGCTCGGAAGACAGCCAGCGCTCGTAATCCTCGCGATGCAGGATAACAGGCATGCGATCGTGAATCTCCGCCATCATCGCGTTCGGCGCGCAGGTGACGATGGCGAAGTTGCGGATGGACACGCCTTTCTCGTCCTTCCAGGTCTCCCAGATGCCGGCGAGCGCGAAGGCCGAGCCGTCCTTCATGGCGATGGCATAGGGCTGCTTGTTCTTGCCGGTGCCGTGAATGTCCTTCCATTCGAAGAAGCCATTGATCGGCACCAGGCAGCGGCGCGAGCGGTAGGCGGCACGGGACATGCCGTTGGAGCTGATCCCTTCGCAGCGGATATTGACCGGCGGCGGCCGGCCGCCGGGCTTGGCCCAGGAGGGCATCAGACCCCATCGCGCCACGACGAACATAGGGCCTGACGTATCCGGTTCGCGCACAATGTCCCTGATGATAATGGGATAATCCTGTGACGGCGCGCCGTTCCAGCGGGGAAAGCGATTTCCAAGTCCATCGATATCCCCGCTCTTCACGGCAAAGGGAAAATTGCTGATCAATTCTTCAAGCGATGTCTTGACGAAAATGCGTCCGCACATGGGCCCTCGCTGCCGACAGAATATTAGATGTTCTTATTATGTTCCGGAACCAAGTCCGGTCAACAAAGCGTTAGTTGTGCGCTTGCCGGAATGCCCCTCCCGCCCGGTGCCGGGACGGCAGGCCGATTGCCGGTCTTTATGGAACGGCGATACTGAAGCGCGCCGGGAAGAATAGTCTCGCACCTACAGCGAGAATTATATGCGTCAGGAAAGAGTATAAATTAAAAGACTAAAATACGACTTTTGGTTTGCAAAATCAAAGTTATTTTCCAGTATTTCAGCCTTAGTTTTTCGTTAAAAAACCAAAAAAAAATCACAATTTTTCATTGAAAACATCATTAATGATTGGCATAGATCCCCGTGGGGGTTGTCTTCCGCCGAACCAATTAACCAGTTCTTCCGCGGAGTTCTGATTTTTCGAAGTAAAACGCATCTATTGGGGGTAATTTTAAATATGGCCTTGAATATACTGGACACCAACGGCGCCACAGTCACCAAGACCGGCGCCGAGTTCGAAGCTTATGACGTTATCCGCGACTCCGCAGCCAATCCTTCCGCACCTGTGATTCTTGTTGTTTCCGATGCCGGCGTGGTGGATCTGGCTGATGAGCTGGGCTCTGTCTCTGCACACGTGATTGGCTCTTACTACGGCAATGCGATTACGACGGGCACGGGCAACGACACCATTTCAGGCAGCGACGGCAACGACACGCTGAACGGCGGCGCTGGCGACGATATCATCGGCGGTGGTAACGGCAACGACATATTGATCGGCGGCGCCGGCAACGACCTAATTATTGGCGGTGGCGTCCCCTGGCCGGGATCGGTAGATCAGCCGCAACTCACTGCCATTGACGCCGGTGATGGCGACGATTCCATAATCGTGGAGAGATACAATCCATTGATATCCGGAACAGTCGATGGCGGCGCCGGAATCGATACGCTGCAGTCCTCCTCGCTCGACGGTCTGACGATTAAGAACGTCGAAGTCCTTCAGACCTCGCCATATACTGTTACCGGTTCGAGCGCGCAGTTCGAAAGTTTTGATAAGATCATCGGATCGACAGATCCCTTATCCGAATTCTTTGCCTCTTTGGCGGTGACGGACAGCGCCCACCTCGATCTTTCCGACGAGTTGGCGGACCGTCGAGCCCATATCTCGGGCTGGAACAATCCCTCCGGCGTTGACGTCAAAACTGGCGATGGCGACGACGTATTTTCGGGCAGTGGCGTCAACGACATTTTCGACGGCGGCGGCGGCAATGACTTTCTCGCCGGCGAGGACGGCAATGACAAATTGACCGGCGGCGCCGGCGACGACCAGCTCAATGGCGGCGACGGCACCGACACGGCAGTTTTCGCCGGCAATTTTGCCGACTATTCCCTTTCCGTGGAAAATTTTGAAAAGGTCGTGACGAGCGGACTGGAAGGCACGGATACGCTGCAAGACGTCGAATTCGCGCAATTTGCCGATGGCGTCTACGATTTCGATAAGAACACTTTCACGGTCAACAGCACTCCTCCGGATATTCCTTTGAATATCCTGGAGACGAACGGTGCCACGATTACCAAGACCGGCGCCGAATTCGAAGCTTACGACGTCATTCGCCATTCCGAGCTCAATCCTCTCGTCGCGGCCGCCCTGATCATCTCGGATTCCGGGACGGTAGACCTTTCCGACGAACTGGGCTCGGGCTCCGTAGATGTGACGGGTTCAAGCAGCGACGATACGATCACGACAGGCGCAGGCAACGACACGATCTCGGGCGGTGACGGCGCAGACACGCTGAACGGCGGCGCCGGAAATGATCACCTCCATGGCGGAACTGGCAACGACACCCTGAATGGCGGCGATGGCAACGACCAGATCTACGGCGACGGCGGGAATGATGTCATCAGAAGCGGCGCCGGCAATGATACCATCACCGACGGTGATGTTGGCAACGTCTCTCCGGACCTCGGGCTCGTGCCGGAAGTCTTGGACATCGACGCCGGCGGCGGCAGCGATTCCGTCATCGTGCAGCCATTCGCTCCACTGATTTCCGGAACAATCAATGGCGGTGACGGGTTCGATACGCTGCAAGCCCCCGATCTAAGGGGGCTGACGATCGAGAACTTCGAAGTCCTTGACACTGCAAGATTTCAGGTTGCCGGTTCGAGCGCACAGTTCGAAAGCTTTGATAGCATCGTCGGCTCGATCAATCCGTTCGACGTTGTTTCTCGCCCCTCACTGGCAATAACGGACAGCGCCCACCTCGATCTTTCCAATGAGCTGGGAGGCCACGGAGCTTTTATCACCGGCTATGGCTCCAGCATTGACGTCAAGGCCGGCGGCGGCGACGACCAGTTTACGGGCACCGACGGCAACGACATTTTCGAGGGCGGCGGCGGCTACGACATCATCGACGGCGGCGCCGGCACCGACACGGCAGTCTTCTCCGCTAAGTTCGCCGACTATATGCTCGGCTTCCGCTACGATAATGAATCCCACATCGTGAGCAGCCTGACCGGGCAGGACGATGAGGATATGCTGACAGGCGTCGAATTCGCCCGTTTTGCCGACGGCATCTACGAATTCACCACGCAAACATTCACGAGCACGAATAACGCGCCAACCAACATCCAGCTCTCGAAAACTGCCCTCTCCGAGGACACGCTGATCTGGACGACGGTCGGCCTGCTCAGCGCCAAGGACGCCGATGGTGACGCCCTCACCTACACGCTCATCGACGGCGCTGGCGATCACTTCCGCCTGAAGGGCAATCGCACCGTCACCTCGAAAGCGCTGGACTATGAGACGGCGAAGTCCCTCACGATCAAGGTGGCGGTCTCCGACGGCAAGGTCACGGTCGAGAAGGACATCACCATCAACGTGCTCGACGTCAACGAGGCTCCGGCCAACCAGGCGCCGATTAAGCTTTCCTTCTCGCGCAGCTCGATCTCCGAGAATGTCGCGATCGGCACCTCGGTTGGCCTGCTCTCGGCCGTCGATCCCGAAGGTGGCGTGGTCAAGTGGCGGCTGACCGATAATGCCGACGGCATCTTCAAGCTCGTCGGCAACAAGATCCAGACCAAGGCGGCCATCGACTACGAAAGCACCCATAGCCTGACCTTCACCGCCGAAGCCTATGACGCGGCCGGCAACGCCACCAGCCACGACTTCACGCTGGCCGTGAAGGACGTCTTCGAGCCGTCGAGCCTGCTGCACGACGCCTTGATCTAGCCCGCGCCACCGCCGATCAAGGGCGCACCCTATGCCCTTGGACGCGGCCCCCCTCCGAACGGCTCGATCAAATCAGCCGCGCCGACAGAATGCGTCGGCGCGCGCCCCGCTTAAACCAGCACCGCTCCAGTGCTGGCAGCTTCCAACTTACGGCTGCCGAATCTCCGAATGAGGCCACGTCCCGTCATCCGCTCTTTCAGAGAGCAACACATCTTTTGGAAAGTTTGAATATGGCCTTGAATGTTCTGAATACGAACGGCGCACCGATTACCAAAACCGGTGCCGAGTTCGAAGCTTACGACGTGATCCGCTACTCCGAAGCGAATCCTCTCGCCGCGGTCACCCTTCAGGTTTCGGGTTCCGGCGCGGCAGACCTCGCCGATGAGCTGGGAGCGATTTCCGCGGAGGTGACAGGCTCAGCAAGTGCCAATGTCATCACAACGGGCGCAGGCAAGGACACCATACTGGGTGGTGGCGGCGCAGACACGCTAAGCGGCGGTCTCGGCGACGATTTGCTCGATGGTGGAACCGGCAATGACACGCTGAATGGTGGGGCCGGAAATGACCGGCTGTTCGGCCGCCTCGGCAATGACGTCATCAAAGGTGGCGCGGGCGACGACACAATTGTTGATGGCGATTTTTTTCGGATCTCCCTGAGACTTTCAACATCGATGGCGGTATTGGCAATGACACTGTGGCTGTATCGAAGGGTACCTTCACTACGGTATCCGGAACAGTAGACGGCGGCGCCGGCACCGACAAACTGCAAGCCGCCGATCTCACGGGCCTGACGATCAAGAACTTCGAAATCCTCGAGACCGGGCCACATACTGTGCTCGCATCGACCGCACAGCTTGAAAGCTTCGACAAGATCGTCAGTCAATATCAAGGCATGGACATCACCATGAGCTTGACAGATGGCTCCCATGTCGACCTCTCCGACGAACTGACAAGCGGCACAGTGCACATCTATGGCAGAGTCTCGGGCATCGACGTCACGACCGGGAGCAGCGAAGACCGCTTTTACGGAACGGACGGCAACGACATTTTCAACGCAGGCGCGGGAAATGATGTCGTAGACGGCAAGGATGGAAATGACTTGCTGATCGGCGGTGAGGGCAACGACTATATCTACGGTAGAGCCGGAAATGACGTCATCAGAGGCGGGACGGGCGACGATATAATCGTCGATGGCGATGTCTTTTCCATCGAAGAGTCCGGAGTCTTCGATATTGATGCAGGCGACGGCAATGATAGCATCGACTTAGAGACCTACGCTGTCGCATTTTCTGGAATAATCGATGGGGGCGCTGGCACCGACAAGCTGCAGACTTCCAGGCTTACCGGCCTGACGATCAAGAATGTCGAAATTCTTGAAACCGCGGGGTCGATAGTTTCCGGGTCGGCCGCGCAGTTCGAGAGCTTCAACAAGATTGTCTATAAGGAGGGCGAGAACACCCCCCTCGCCCAGCTGACGTTGACCGACAGCGTGCATCTCGATCTTTCCGACGAACTTGCAAACCATGGGGCGGACATCAAGGGCACCGCCTTCGGCATCGACGTCACGACCGGCGGCGGCAATGACCGATTGACCGGCGCCGGTGGTAACGACATTTTCGACGGTGGCATGGGCAATGACCAGATCTTCGGCGGCGCTGGAAATGACGTCATCAGGGCTGGTGCGGGCGATGACAAGATCACCGACGGCGACAATGTTTCCACCACTCCCGAGACCTTCGATATCGACGCCGGCGACGGCAATGATGCCATCAACCTGCAGTCACACTCTTCCGCGCTTTCCGGAACGATCGACGGCGGCGCCGGCACGGACACGCTGCGTGTGATCGAGCCGACTTTAGGCCCTGGAGAGGAGTTCATCGGGCTTGCGGGCTTCACGATCAAAAACGTCGAAATTCTTGAAACAGCAGGAGCCCAGGTTTTCGCTTCGGCCGCCCAATTCGATAGCTTCGACAAGATCGTCATATACGACAAGCCGGGCTATGAGAGCGACGTGCTCTCCTTGGTATTGACGGACAGCGCCCATGTCGACCTCTCCGACGAGCTGGCAAACCGCCACGTCGATATTTTCGGCAGCGCCTTCGGCATGGACGTCAAGACCGGCGCCGGCGACGACTATTTCTTCGGGACTGACGGCAACGACAGGTTCGAAGGCGGCGCGGGCAACGACGTACTGTTTGGCGGCGCCGGCATCGACATGGCGGTCTTCTCCGGCAATTTCGCTAACTATTCCTTCTCGACGAACAACGGCGATCACTTCCTGACGAACGCCAAGGAAGGGACGGATCGGCTAAATAACGTCGAGTTCGCACGTTTTGCCGATGGCGTCTACGATTTCACCAAGGGAACGTTCACCGCCGATCACAACGCCGCACCGACCAATATTCAGCTCTCGAAAACCGCCCTTTCCGAGAGCACCGCGATCTGGACGACGGTCGGCCTGCTCAGCGCCAAAGATGCCGATGGCGACGCCCTCACCTACACGCTCATCGACGGCGCCGGCGATCACTTCCGCTTGAAAGGCAATCGTATCGTCACCTCGAAGGCCTTGGACTACGAGACGGCGACGTCCCACACGATCAAGGTGGCGGTCTCCGACGGCAAGGTCACGGTCGAGAAGGACATCACCATCAACGTCCTCGACGTCAACGAGGCCCCGGCCAACCAGGCGCCGATCAAGCTCGCCTTCTCGCGCAGCTCGATCTCCGAGAATGTCGCGATCGGCACCTCGGTCGGCCTACTCTCGGCCGTCGATCCGGAAGGTGGCGTGGTCAAGTGGCGGCTGACCGATAATGCCGACGGCATCTTCAAGCTCGTCGGCAACAAGCTCCAGACCAAGGCGGCGATCGACTACGAAAGCAACCACAGCCTGACCTTCACCGCCGAAGCCTATGACGCGGCCGGCAACACCACCAGCCACGACTTCACGCTGGCCGTGAAGGACGTCTTCGAGCTGTCGTCTTCGAGCCTCGCGCATGAGGCGCTGATCTAACACGACAGTTGCCGCCGACCAGAGATGCGTCGTAGGCGGCTTTCAACAGCGGTGGGGCTAGCAGTCTTGCAAGCCCCACCGGTAAGACTCTTCCGGCGGTCGTCGCGGGCGCCACCCGGAAACGGCGAGGCCGGCGGCCATGCGGACACGCTCCGAAAATGCCGCTCCACGTCGACGCCCGTTTCGGCTATGATTCTCCACCCATCCGAGGAGAGCCGCATGCGTCTGCCCACATTCATCCTCGCCCTCGCCGTCTCGGTATTCGCAGCTCTGCCCGCCTTGGCGGAGACCTACAAGACGCCGAAAGCGCTGCTCAAGGCGCTTTACAGCTACGACACCGATAGAAGCGACGCCGAGGCGCCGTCGCCCTATTCGATCTTCTTTTCCGACCACCTGAACAAGCTTCTCCAGACCGATCTCGACAACACGCCGGAGGGCGATGTCGGCGCGGTCGATTTCGACCCTGTCATTGCGGGCCAGGACGGCGAAGCGAGCAACGTCCGGATCGGCCAGCCGATCCTGCTCGACGACAAGGCCGAGGTGGAAGTGCAGTTCAAAAACGGCGAGGAAGTGACGCTCTTCTATACTTTGGTGCGCGAGCACGGCGGCTGGAAGGTCGATGACATCGCCAATCAGAAAGGCGATGCTCCCTGGAGCCTGACCGCGCTGTTAGGAGATGCGCAATAGGTGGCGGCAGACCCAAGCGCCGCCCCTCTTCTGCTCGTCAGAGAAGCGTGCCCGGCATGTCGGCAACGATAGAGCGCATGCACCGAGCGCGAGCAAAGAGCAATGCAGGGTTGCTGCGCACCGCCTCGTTCCGTTTCGGCACGCCGATCCCGCTATGGCACAGCCGTGCAAGCATCTGCCAACTTTTCGTCAAGTAACTGAATCTTCGGCATTTCCTGTCACGATAAGCGGCATGCCACAATAATGGCGCTTGCCTTTTGACCGAAATGATGGCACGAATCCACCTACTCGGGCATTAGCATGCCGGTGACTGGACTGATGTGGCAATCCCTTCCGTTACGGAAGGAGACGCGGGAATACCCGCCTGCGTAGACGTTCTTTCCCCGTACGTGACTTCTCCGACTGACCCTTCGTCCCATCGATTCGGGGCGAAAGCTAAAGCCGTCCGCTTCCCCTCGGGGGCGCGGATACTAGACAGACTAAGGGAAAAGGACGATCCCAATGGCCACCAAAGGCACCGTAAAATTCTTCAACCAGGACAAGGGTTTTGGTTTCATCACGCCGGACGGCGGCGCAAAGGACGTTTTCGTCCACATCTCCGCGCTGCAGGCTTCTGGCATCCAGTCGCTGCGCGAAGGCCAGCAGGTTACCTTCGACACCGAGCCGGACCGCATGGGCAAGGGCCCGAAGGCCGTCAACATCTCGGCTTCGTAAGTCGGATTTCCGCTTTCTGCGGCATGAACGGCGCTCCGCTAGGGGCGCCGTTTGCGTTTGCGCTTGCGAATTTGTCGATCGCACCGGCAAGTGTTATATGCGCCTTTGACGATAATCCGCCGGCGCGCGGCAGGAGCGGCACCCTGCCGCGGCAGCCTGCGAACACAGGAACAAGAAACGTCGATGACGCAGAAAAGGCCGATTTTTGCGGTCGCCCCGATGATCGACTGGACGGATCGGCATTGCCGCTATTTCCACCGCCAGATCAGCCGCCAGGCGCTGCTCTATACCGAGATGGTGGTCGCCGATGCGATCATCCACGGCCCGCGCGAACGGCTGCTCGGCCACGACGTAGCGGAACATCCGCTGGCGCTGCAGCTCGGCGGATCGGATCCGGCCAAGCTTGCCGAGGCTGTGAAGATCGCCGAACCCTATGGCTATGACGAGATCAACCTTAATGTCGGCTGCCCCTCCGACCGCGTGCAATCGGGCACCTTCGGCGCGTGCCTGATGCTGACGCCGGAGACGGTGGCCGCATGTGTCGCGGCGATGAAGGCGGTCGCGACCGCGCCGGTGACGGTAAAATGCCGCATCGGCGTCGACGAGCAGGAGCCGGAAGAGGCCCTGCCCGCGCTTATCTCTCGTGTTCTCGATGCCGGCGCCGATGCCATCTGGATCCATGCGCGCAAGGCATGGCTGAAGGGCCTCAGCCCGAAGGAGAACCGCGAGATCCCGCCGCTCGACTACGAGATCGTCTACCGGATGAAACAGCGCTGGCCCGAGGTCGTCATCGGCATCAACGGCGGCATCCGCACGCTCGACGAGGCTGCGAGCCACCTCGCTCATGTCGACGGCGTCATGCTCGGCCGGGCGGCCTACCAGAATGCGGCCGTGCTTGCCGACGTCGACCACCGCTTCTTCGGCGCGCCGGCGGCAGAACCCGACTGGCCGGCGCTCTGTGAGCGGATGATGGCCTATGCCGAGCGCCATATCGCCGGCGGCGGCCGGCTGCAGCACGTCGCCCGCCACATGGTCGGCCTTTTCACCGGCCTGCCCGGCGCCCGGCGTTACCGCCAGATTCTCTCCACCGACGCGGCAAAAAGCGGCGCCGGACCGGAGGTGCTGGCGGCAGCCTTCGCGGCCGTGGATTTTTCCGGGACCGAGCAGGAAGCGGTCAGCGCCTGACGTAACGTTATGCCTTCGTCGCCACCCACGGCTTAAGACCGCGCCATCGGCAGCAAGATCTTCTTCTCGATCCAGCCGGCCACCGAGAACACCAGGATTTCCGTTTCTCTGCCGATCCGGCTGCCATCCATCAGCCTGACAATATCATCGACGCCGCCGACCGGGCTGGCGTCGATGGCGAGGATATAATCGCCCTCCTGCAGCCCGCCCTTTGCCGCCGGCCCGTCCGGCTCGACACGCCGGATGCGAACCGCGGTCGTCTGCACCGTGCCCGCCGCAAGCGCCACCCGGCGCGGCAGCACGATCGTGTCGCCGGCAATTCCGATGAAAGCACGCCGCACCTGGCCGTAGCGGAGGATTTCCGAGACGACGAAATTGGCCGTATTCGACGCCACGGCAAAGGCAATGCTCTGCGCGCCCTGAATCACGGCGGTGTTGACGCCGATGACCTCGCCGCCCGAAGACACCAGCGGCCCGCCGGAATTGCCGGGATTAAGCGCGGCATCGGTCTGGATGACATCTTCCATCAGCCGGCCGCTTGCCGCCCGCATCGAGCGGCCGAGCGCCGAGACGATGCCGGCAGTGACGGTCCATTCGAAGCCTAGCGGGTTTCCGATCGCGATCGCGATATGCCCCCTGCGCAGGCGCTGGGAGTCGCCGAGCTTCGCCCAGGCCCCGGTGCTCGCATTGGCCCGAACAAGGGCGATATCGGTATCGATATCGCGGCCGAGCACACGCCCTCGGTGATGAATCCGTCCGGCGTCGTGATGCGAACGAGCTTGGCGTCATCCACGACATGGCTGTTGGTGACGATCAGGCCATCGGGCGAGACGGCCAAGCCCGACCCGTGCCCCTGCCGGCCTCCCAACCGCTCGATCCGGCTGACCGCCGGCCCGACCATGTCGACGGCGGCTGCGATCGATTGCGAATAGGCATCGATCAGCGCCCCGTCATCCCCGGCGGCGATGTCCTTATCCATGTAGCCCATGATCTGATCCTCTGGCGGCAGCAACGGCCGTCCCGCCGCCGGCAAAGCAATCGCGATTGCGATCGTTCGCCATGGCGCTGTTCGAGAGAAATAGATGGTTGGGCGTCGATCCGCGTTCAAGTGAGCGCCAGCGCAGCCTGCAATCCCGGCACGACAGGAGGGAACGCGACCCTAGCCGAACGGATATATCGAACTACCGCGACAGATATATTGAACGATTGGAAATAAAATGGCTCATTGCTGACATCAGCCGGCATCTCGGCCGCTTGCCGCGACCGAGATGCCGGGGATAAAATGAATGTTCGCAGCGCGAAGCAGTATCAAACATCTGTCATATCAATAAAATAGAGCTAGGTGCTCAATAAGCACATCATCCTATCTTGAGTCGATGTTGATCCCCGCAGACGCGGTTCTCCGGTCCCTCGCGTGACGGTTGCTCGTGGACTTGCCGATCCCGCCTGCAACGGTCTGTATTAGTCCAATCCAACCAATCAAGGAGTCATGACATGAGCACAGTCACAACCACGGACGGCGTCGAGATTTTTTACAAGGACTGGGGGCCGAAGACCGCCCAGCCGATCATGTTCCACCACGGCTGGCCGCTGAGCGCCGACGACTGGGATGCCCAGATGTTGTTCTTCCTCGAGAAGGGCTACCGCGTCGTCGCCCATGATCGGCGCGGCCACGGGCGCTCCACCCAGGTCGGCGACGGCCACGACATGGATCATTACGCCGCCGATGCCGCAGCTGTCGTCGAGCATCTCGATCTCAGGAACACCGTTCATGTCGGCCATTCCACCGGCGGCGGCGAAGCGACGCATTATGTCGCTCGCCACGGCCAGCCGCAGGGCCGCGTTGCCAAGCTCGTCATCATCGGCGCCGTGCCGCCGCTCATGGTCAAGACGGACGCCAATCCCGGCGGTCTGCCGATCGACGTTTTCGACGGCCTGCGCCAGCAGCTCGCCGCCAATCGCTCGCAGTTCTACCACGACCTGCCGGCCGGCCCGTTTTACGGCTTCAACCGGCCGGACGCGAAAGTGTCGGAACCAATCATCAACAATTGGTGGCGCCAGGGCATGATGGGCGGCGCCAAGGCGCATTATGACGGCATCAAGGTGTTCTCGGAAACCGACTTCACCGAGGATCTGAAGATCATCACCGTGCCGACCCTCGTCATGCATGGCGACGACGACCAGATCGTGCCGATCGCCGCCTCCGCCCTGCTCTCGTCCAAGCTGCTGCAGAACGCCACGCTCAAGGTCTACGAGAAACTCCCGCACGGCATGTGCACCACCCATGCAGATATCATAAACCCCGACATCCTCGCCTTCCTCAAGGGCTGATGCCCAGGCCGTCGGGCGCCGAAGGGGCGCCCGACGCCCATGCCGTTTTCCGGTAAAACGGCTTTCGCATGAAACCGTTTTCGCCGATTTGCGTTTAGCGGCCATGAAAAGAGAACGCGAACCCTCATCAAAGGCTTACCGGCAGGATCGTTTCGAAAATACCGAGCGAGCCGCCAAGGAAACCATCGAGGCGGAGCAGCGGGCTCGTCGGGAAAAGACCAAGCGGCTGAAAGAACTGCGCTTGTCGCAGCAGGGCGGCAAGGACCCGGCAACCAGGTAGATCCGTGCTGATGCCGTCAGTCCGCCCATCTCCATGCCTTCGCCCGCGTCTTCGCGCGCCTCGATTTCAACGCCGCGTGGTTTTTCGGACACGCATAGGGCGCTGCAAGATCTTGAACCGTTGCACTTTTTCAGACGTTCGCCCATCTTGCGAAGCAAGGTTTGCGAAATTATCTTTTTTTCGCAATAGCGATTCACGGCATCGAAAAAGGGCAGACTGCGATGTCAGACAAGCTGTTCAGCACGCGTGACGAACCGCTCGCTTCGGAGGACCTCGCTGTTTGCAGGCGTGTCCACGAAGCCCTTTGCAGCGGGCTCGATATCGACCGGCCAAGCGAGGAAGCCGATCGTCTCGGCGCCCTCATCATCGAGCTTTACCGGCAGGGTGTGCATGACGAGACCCAGCTTCGCCTGCTTGCCGGCGGCAAGCGAGGCTGATCGGGCACGTCATCCCCGGCGTGCGATCAGAGGCCGGTGGTTTCCGCGCTCGTCGACGCCGAGGTTTCAGTCGGATCGATGGCCGGCGTGGTGTCGGTCGTTCCCGATACCTCTTCGGCGCTGCCGGTGTCGGCTTCCGGCGTTTCCGCGGTCACGGCAGGATCTGTCGTCTCGCTGCCCTCGACCGCATCGCTGGTCTCGGTTTCGGTTCCCTCTGCAGGGGTTTCCGCCGCCGGGGCCTGCGCCGCCATGGTCTCCCGCATCTGGTCAATCGTGCCAACGGCCGCTCCGACGCCGAGTGCGTCCTTTGCCCAACTCAAAGCTTCCGGAGTGACCGTGCCCGTCTTGGTCGCGGCAGCCAGCGCTGCCGTGAGCGCCGCATCGCCCAGCAGCGGATCGTCGGCTGGCGGAGCAACGCCGTTGGCCATCTCATACTGCGCATAGGCAGTTGCGAATGCCGAGATCCCAGCCATGCGCGGATCCGCGGTCTTCATGAGGGCATGGAAATTGCGCTTAAGGGAATTGAGACCGGCAAGCTGTGCCGCCGCTTTCTTTGCCGGCTTTTCCGCAGGCGCTTTCACAGAAGTCGTTTTCTTGCCGGCGCCCTTCGCAGTCACACCCTGCTTGGTCGTATTTGTTTTGCCCGTCTTGCCGGTGGACTTGTTCGCACCGCGGCCGTTTTCAGCCTTTCCTCCCGATTTGGTGCTTCCGTTTCCGTTGCCGCTGCCATGGCTGCTGCCGCCATGGCCGCCGCCGCTGTTTCCGCTACCACTCCCGCCACCACCTCCGTTGCCGCCGCCTCCACCGTTGCCTCCACCGCCGCCGTTGCCGCCACCGCCGCCGTTCCCACCCCCCTTGGCGAAGGCAGGCGAAAGATCGGTAAATACGATGTTGAGCGGCGCAAGCGCCAGGGTTGTGGAGAGACAGAGAAGGCCGATAATTCTGGAGAGCTGCATGGTAGTCTTTCTGACATGAGAGTGACGCCGTTACATGCCAGGTATTGAAGCAGCACCGCGATAAGAACTGGTTTAGCATCTACTTGCAATTTGAACTTCCTGCCGAATTTCGGCACGATCCATCTTCTGCTGATGTTCGCCCAGAACCGGAAGGTGCGTCATGCAGAGGAGTGGATTCCCTGGTCAGGTCTCGGCCAGCACCCCGACTGCGTTAGCGAAGACGCACATAGATCCGCGTCCCAAATTGAAACTTATTTCCTTAATCCGCGTTACCCCTCGATACATCCGTGACTCAAGGTGAGTGACATGAAGAGATTCGCCATCATTGCCCTGTCGATAGCGACGGCTTTCTCCGGAACGCCTGTGTCGGCAGGCCCGGCCTTCGTGCCGAGCCCGGTTCAATCGGCCGCCCAGCCGGTGCCGGGCGATACCGATGCCCGGATCATGACCGTCGGCTGCAGCAGGTTTTCGATCGTCTGCTCGCGCTATGGCGACAGGCGCAGACATTACAGCGATCGCCGTTACTACCGTGACCGTCACTACTATCGCGACCGAGACTATTACCGCGATGGCCGGTACGGATGGGACCGCCGCTATGACCGCAGATGGCGGCGCCACCACGACAACACCGGCGCGATCATCGGCGGCCTGGCGGCAGGCGCTATCCTCGGCGGCATCATCGCTTCGCAGCCGCGTGCCTACAGCTCGCGCGGCTACGGCTCGCATGCCGAATATTGCTATAGCCGCTACCGGTCCTACCGCGCTTACGACAATACCTATCAGCCAAATTACGGCCCGCGCCGTCAGTGCCGCTGATCGGGTATGACAATCCCAACAGCCAGCCCCGCATCAAGATGCGGGGCTTTTTGCTGTCACGACGGACGGAGCAAGGCTTTTCCGTCCCGGCTCCGTCCGTCCCGTCAGCCCAGCCTCGGGGTGTGGCTGAGCACGCGGTCAATATGCAGCGGCGGGCTTCGGCTTCTTCTCGGTCCATTGCGGCGGCGCGCCATATTTGGCGGCGACGGCGCCGACCAGCCCCGGCTCGCGGCCGAAGGTATCGCAGGCGACGTATTTCGGCTTGCCGCCGAGCCAGGACTTCATCCGCTGGCGCGAGGGAAGCGAGAGGTCCAAGCCCTTCGGCTCCTTGCCTGCGATCAGCATGCGGGAAAACTCGCTGCTGAACTTCGAAGCCAGGCCGTAGGCATCGCCCACCTCGGACACGCGCGGATTGTTCTGCAGCGAATTTGCTCCGCGCGCCCAGACCATCGCCGCCCGCTGAGCGCCCGATTTGTCGACCGCCTCGGCTTCCACCGCCAGCCCGCCGAGCCCGACCGGCAGGCGCGGCACGCCGACCGGCAGCGCAAAACCCGTGCCGACGGTGACGACGGTGGAAACGCCCGCCATGGTCTTGTTGGTCGGCACGATGTCGGTGACCATCGAGCGGATCGTCAGGTCCGCGCTCTCGCCCGCCGCCACCATCTGATACCGATCGCTCAGGGAAATGCAGAGCGCCCGGTCGAGCGCGTTCGAGACCATCGCCCGGTCGGCCGGCGATTTGATCCGGCTCGCCGCAGCGAAGCCGAAGCGCGTCGGCTCGATGGCGACCGTCTTGATCGGGGCGAGACTGAGGCCATCGACATAGGCGCGAGATTTCGAAAGCTTGCCCTTCGGCGCACCGAGATTGGAATAGGTGGAGAGCGTCCCGCTCTCCTTGAGCGGGACCGAGCTGCACCCGGCCGCAGCCACGGCCAGCGCCAGCGGCAATGCGAGGGACACCGCTTTTGAAACCCTCGAAAGAGATGAAATAAAAGGATTGCTGCGCACTCTGCATGGCCTCCGTCGCCGATAATGTGCGGGGAAATTGGCGGCGAAGGATTGCCGCAGCATTACATGGTTCCCGGCGGCGTCGGCTGCCGGAAACAACCGGCGTCATCTGAGTTGGATCGCCACCTCGGTGCCGGCGGCAGCGCTTGCGATGCGAACCTCGCCGCCATGGTTCAAGGCGATCTGTTTGACGAGGCTGAGGCCGAGGCCGGCCCCCGTGCTCTTCGGAGTGACGCGGTAGAAAGGCTCGAACACCAGCTCCCGGTGCTCGGCCGGGATGCCCGGCCCCTCGTCGGTGACGCTGATCCGCCCGCCGCCTATATCCTTGACTGAGACCGTGATCATGCCTCTGTTGCCGCCATGGTCGATGGCATTGCGCACCAGATTGCTGACGGCCCGCGGCAGCGCCGAAGGGCTGCCCTTGCGTTTCAGGCTGTCGACCTCGCTCTGAAACGAGATCTGGTAGCCGGCGCCGATCGCAAGCGGCGCAAGGTCGGCGACCACGCCGCGGGCGATATCGACGAGATCGACAGTTTCCTGGAGATCGCGCGCCTGGTCGTTGCGCTCGAAATCGAGCAGCTGTTCGGCCGTCTCGGCCAGGCGCGCGACGTCGTCCAGCAACCGCCTGCGATCCTGCCCCTCGGCCGTCCCATCGATCCTGGTCTGCATGATCGCGATCGGCGTCCTCAGCTCATGCGCAGCATCGATCAGTAAGTGCTGTCGCTTGCGGAACTCGTTTTCCAGCCGGCCGAGCGCCTCGTTGAAGGCGATCACCAGCGGCGCGACTTCCCTCGGAATGCCGTCCAGCGGCAGGCGCGCATCGTAGCGGCGCGGCTCGATCTCCGAGGCTTTGCGGGCAACCTCGCTGACGCTGGCAAGGCCCCGCCCGACGATCCTGGGAACGGCAAGGAAGACCGCGGGCAAGGCAATGGCGAGCAGCGGCCCATAGATCGGATAGACGGCGCCCATCAGCGTAACCACCGGCCAGCCCTTGTCGGCGACGCCGCCGAACAGAACCCTGAGTTCGCCGATTGCAGTCTCGACGCTTTCCACCGAGGCGATCTCGTCGGTGCCGACCGATCCTCTGATATCGGCCCCTTCGAACAGATAGGTCAGACGGACAAGCTCGGCATAGACCGGAGGAACGGTCCCGTAGGAGACGAAAGAACCGTTCGTCGTCGCCGCCACATACCAAAGCCCGTCATACTGCCGCTTGAGCGCCTCGAGATCCGGCGTATCTCTTATCTCAAGCCGTCCTTCGGCATCGAGCGCAGCGGCCGGAGCCAGCGCCGCGGTAACATGATCCTCCAATGCGACATTGGGAGAGAGGATCGCCGCGCCATAGAAGCAGAGCCCGATGGTGACGGCCGTCACCACGCCGACGAAGACCAGGCTGAGCTGCCAGCTGAGCCGCCACCAGAGCGACGGATTGGTATTTCCTGCCCCGCCCATCATTCTTCCTTCATGAGATAGCCGACGCCGCGGATATTGTGGATCGAAACCTCCGCACCGGCATCGGCAAGCCGCTTGCGCAACCGCGATATATGGGCATCGAGAGCATTCGACTGGATCTCTTCCTCGTAATTGTAAACCGCCGCCTCCAGCGTCGAGCGCAGCACGGTCTTTTCCTTACGCCTGGCGAGCGCGGCAAGCACCAGCAGCTCGCGCCTGGGCAGATCGAGCGGCGTATCGCCGACGGTGACGCTCAAATGCAGGGGATCGATCACCATCCGCCCGGCCGTGAGCTTCAGCTCGGAAAGGCTCGGCGGCCGCCGCAGCACGGCCCTCAGCCGCGCCATCAGTTCCTCGACGAGAAACGGCTTGCCGAGATAGTCGTCGGCCCCGAGATCTAGCCCTTCCACCCGTTCCTTCGGCGCGTTCAGCGCCGTCAGCACGATGATCGGCGTATCCTTGCCGGTGCGCCTCAGCTCCGGAATGAAGCGCAGCCCCTCGCCGTCGGGCAGGCGGCGGTCGAGCAGGATCGCGTCATAGGGGTTCTGCCGCGTCAGCTCCACGGCATCGGCCAGATGCGCCGTGTGATCGGTCACGATCCCATGCTTGCCGAGCGCCGCCGACAGCGCCTCGGCCAGCTCCTTCTCATCCTCAATCAGCAGAATTCGCATCGCCAAACCACCCCTTGCGCCCCTGTTTCGGCCGCAAGGGTTGCAGCAACATTGCGGAACTTGAAAGGCAGCCGGTCATGCTGCCGCAATTGTTCCATCGGAGGATCGCGCACCACAATTCAGGACCTCGACATGATCCACTTAAAATCGATCCTCCGCCTCCTGGAGACCTACCTCCTCTCCGCCTTCATCCTCGCCAGCCTGCTGGTCGGGCCGCTGATCATTTTGTTCGTGAGATGAAAATGCAGAGCCAACTCACGTCCGCCGGCGGTCATTGATGGCCAATTTCCCTGATAAGGCGATAGGGCATTTTATTTGCCTATTAGTTGTGGCACGGTCCACCTGTTCCGGCAGGGGGAGACATGGAAATACTGTCATTTTCAAAGTGCTTGCGGGCGCTTCGCCCTTTCACGGTCACAGCTTTAGCAGTGGCAATGTGCTTCGCGCTTCCATCATGTTCTTATCTTTTTACGACCGGCGTTGAGGGAAGCTACACCGCCACGGGTACTCCGCTTCTTGGGTTGGTTGCCTCACAGGATGAACGAACAGGAGGTTCGCTGACAATCGGCTCGGCCGAGAAGCAACAATGCAGAGGTGAGTACCGCGTATCGGAGATCAAAACAAATCGATGGAAGCTGGAGACCGGTGAGCGAATCTATCGAGGGCGGATCTACTGCCTGGATGGCCGAGCAGGAGAATTCAAACTTGTATCAAGCGATAAGGGAAGGACAGGTTCGATCACCGGTGAGATCGACGGCCAGGCGTTTCAGGTCAATCTGAAAGAGTGGAGGGAGAGCGACTGTAATTCGGGCGAATGCCGGTGGGGCTTGAAATGGACCTACGAAAACGAACGCAGCAACTCGCAGATCTATTGGAAGGTTGAAAATGATCATAAGCCCAACCCGACCGGTCAATGATCAAAGCGACAACATTCCTTAGTCGCAAGGCGCGCCTTTCGCTATCGCCCATCGCCTGCATCATGACGCCTGCGCCGCAGCCGCCCGGCCCCGCACCTCCAGAAACGCCGCCGTCAAGCGCGCCAGCACCGGCGAGGTCACCGTCCCGTTCGCTCCTGCGACCGGATCGACGATGTGGATCTGTCGGAGATCCTCCATGAATTCGTCCCAAAGCGGCTGCCCGCCTTCTTCCAGAAGCTGCGCGCGAATGCTCAGATCCTCCGTCACCGGCAGGTGACGCCTGCCCCAGGCGCCGATCATGGCGAAGACGGGCACGAGCTGGATCGCCGGCTCCGTCAGGCTGTAGATTGCCTTCTGGCTGTGGCTCGGATCGTCCCGCTTGCTGATGAAGCCCAGCGAGAGCAGCCGTTTCAGCCGCGCCGCCAGAATATTGGAGGCGATCCCCTCCTCCGAATTGTTGAGCAGATCGCGGAAATGCCGGCGGTTGCCAAACATGATGTCGCGGATGATGATCAGGCTCCACCGGTCACCTAGCACTTCCATCGTCAGATTGATCGGGCAGCCGGACCGCAATTCAATATCCACGAAGCATCTCCTGTAAAAACCAGTTGCATTATAGGATCACTTATGGGAGAAAACAACTAGTTTCATGTTGCAATCATATGGAGGACAGCATGGCCAAGGTGCGCGTTGCAGGGTTTTCCGTTTCCGTGGACGGTTTCGGCGCCGGCCCGGAGCAGAGCCTGAATGATCCCCTGGGAAAGCGGGGGCCGGAAATGTTCCAATGGTTCTTCCATACCCGCACCTTCCGCGCCATGACCGGCAAGGACGACGGCTCTGAAGGCATTGACCAGGATTATGCCGCCCGCGCCATGGCCGGTTTCGGCGCCTTCATCCTCGGCCGCAACATGTTCGGTCCGATCCGCGGCGAGTGGCCGGACGATGCCTGGAAAGGCTGGTGGGGTCCGAACCCGCCATACCAGGCGCCGACCTATATCCTCACCCATTACCCGCGCGAGCCGATCGTCATGGAAGGCGGCACGACCTTCCACTTCATCACCGGGGGCATCGAGGAAGCGCTCGACAAGGCGAAGGCCGCCGCGGGCGACAAGGACGTCAAGATCGGCGGCGGCGTGGCGACCGTGCGCCAATATCTGCAGGCCGGCCTGATCGATGAATTGCACTTCGCCGTCGCCCCCGTCGTGCTCGGCAGAGGCGAAGCAATATTTTCAGGCATCGACCTGCCGGACCTCGGATTCCGCGTCACCGAACATGTCGCCAGCGAACACGTCACCCATATCGTGCTCGCGAAATAATTGCCGGCTCAGGTCGTCCGGCAAGGCGGTCGCAAGGGTCGCCTGCCCGCGTCCGACCTAGCCAGGCATCACCCGGTATACGCATGCCGTTCCCTCGACGCCCCGCAGCGGGGCCTCGAAGGCGGCCAGCCGGTGGCCGGAAAGCAACTGGGCGACACCAGGTGCCGAAAACAGCGCTTCGGAAATGCAGATCTCGCCGGCATCGGCCAGCGACTGCACCCGGGCAGCGACATTGACCGTCTGTCCGAAATAATCGAGGTTGTCGTTCAAGGTCACGGCGATGGACGGGCCGCAATGGGCGCCGATCTTCAGGATGATGCTGGGATCGCCATGTTCGCTGTTGAAGCGCTCGATTTCACCGAGCATATGCAACGCCGCCGAAACCGCATCGGCCGGGCGGGAAAAGGCCGCCATCACGGCATCGCCGATCGTCTTGACGATTGCGCCCGAATGCTCCTGCACCGTGGCCCCGAGCAAGGCAAAATGTTCGCGCACTAGCGCATAGGCGTTGAGATCGCCGAGCCGTTCATACATCGCGGTCGAGCCCTTGAGATCGGTGAACAGCAGCGTCACCTGGCGGATGCCGAGCCCTTCCCTCTCGTCGACGCACTCGGAGCGGAACAGCCGCCGGAAGGTCTGGCGCGCCAACAGCATGCCGCCCGACATGTAGGGATCGAAGTCGAGGACCGGCTTGGTGGTCTGCGCCAGGATCTCCGGCGGCCAGTTGATCAGCAGCAGCGAGCCGCGCATGGCCGCCGAGTTCTCGATTTCGACGATGACAGGGCCGGGCCGCACCGCCGGCAGCGAAGCGGAGAACCGCTGCCCGTCATATCGGACGCGCAGGAACGTCGGCACGGTCACGGGCTCGCCTGCCACCGGCAGCGCGAAGCTCGCCTGGGTCTGCACATTTATGCCGGCGAGCGCCCCGGGGCCGAGCTCCGCCCTCACCGTCGTGACCGACCCGGGCGCCAGAAAGGTCAGGCCGCGCACCATCCCCTTGAGGACGTCGAGAAAGCGGGCCTGCTGGCCGGGCAGCCGCGCATCGCTCAGAAACCGCGCCTTCCAGTGAAAATCCTCGACCGAAAGCGAGCCAGGATCGTGAAACGGCAGCCGGCGCAACGCTGGCGACACCGTGAAGGTCACTTCGATGAAGTCGTCGAGGTCGGTTTCGCCGGAGACGTCGCAAAGGCCGCAGACATAGTGGGTCTTCAGCGTCCGCAGCGCGCCGAAACTGTCGAGCACCATGCCGGATTGGGGGCAGACGACGTCCCAGCTCATCTCGAACAGACCGCTGCGCGTCGCATGGAGAAAGAGATCGATGCTTTCGGCCTCGGAGATCGCTTGGTCGCGCGCGAAAGCCAGCGGATTGATGCGGTAGAGCGAGAAATCGTCGCCGCCGCGGATCAGGCCTTCGAACTTGGAGATGACGCGCGGGCTCCAGGACCGGGCAAGCTCCATCTCGGTCAACTTGCTGTCGAGGAGTCGTTCCTGAACATCGCTCATCTCACACCTGCGCCTCGATTGGCCAGGCCATGGGATCCACGGCGGCTCCCGCAATTATAGCAAAAAACAGGCCGTGCGTCCGCCTTCGGCAGCCTTCGACCCCGCAACGGCAAGGCTCGCCTGGCGGCCGCCGGACCGCGCCAAAATAGCTGTAGCTTTGCTTCGGAATAAGCGTAAAGTCGCTACGTCGGCCCACTGGTTCATCAGCGAGACCGCTTGAGAGACCATATATGCTCTCGCCGCTTCATGGGGGGAACGACTGTGCTCCTATGCCAAATCCCGCTCGACGATTGCGAGATAGCGACTGTCACCGACGCCGTCCGGCAATGGTGCGAAGAGAGGAAGCTCGACATCGACAGCATCGAAGGCCGCCGTGCCATCACGCTTGCCGTCGATCTCATCCAGACCAACCCCGGCCACGGCCACGACCAGCTTCTTGCCGAACTGTCGAAACGGATGGCCCCCCAGTAGCGGCGGCCATCGACGCGAGACACGGCGCTGCGGGAAGCGACAGGTGAACTGTTCAAGCCGCACCGATAATGCGCTGATGTGGAAACATACCGTGGCCTTTCTGGAAAACGGCCGCTTCCTTCGCTGAACGCCTGCCGTCCCCGGCTCTGCTTCATCCGAGCCTTTCCAGATAGGCGCATAACATATCCGCCATCGCGTCCGCATAGGTCTCGATCTCCGCCGAGCTGCGTGGAACCTCCGAAAACTGCTTTCCCACCGTGCCGAGCGTTGTGACGATCAGGTCGCCGGCCAGCGCCCGGGTCGCCTCCGGCGCCGATGGCAGCGCCTCGCGCATGAAAAGCTCAATGATCCGGTCGCCCGATGCCCTTGCCGCCTGCGCCTCCGGCGCATCGCGATAAAGCGGTGCCGCGTCATGCAGCGCCACCCGCATCTCCGCCTCCTCGCACTCGGAGCGGAGAAAGGCGTGGAACAAGGCGGCGCAGCCGGTCGAGCGGCGGCCTTTGCCCATTCTCCAGGATCGTCGCGAGCAGGCCGGTCGTCTCGCGCCACTCGTCGCTCTGCAGCCGGAAAAGGATCGCCGCCTTGTTGGGAAAATACTGGTAGAGCGAACCGATGCTGACGCCCGCCCTTTCGGCCACCCGCGCCGTGGTGAAACGCTGGGCGCCTTCCCGCGCCAAAACCTGAGCAGCGGCATCGAGGATCGCCGCCACGAGCTCGTTGGAGCGAACCTGCTTCGGCTGTTTTCGTGAGGAAATCCGGGTACTTGGCCGGTCTATCATGGCGGCGCCCCGCAAATGCGATTAGCAGATGCGACGAATTATTCGTATTTTCTCACCCGAGGCAACACCAAATCCAAACGGAGATTCACCCCATGACCACACTGACGACCGCGCCGCTGGCGCCCCTGCTCGATGCCCTGTTTGCGGAAGCCGACACGGCGACGAGCCCTGTAATATCGGGGCTTACAGGCGAAGAACGCATGCGCCTCATTGAGAGCAAAACCGAATATCTCGATCTCTACGGCCGTCTGAAGGACCTCTGGCTTCCCGTCTCACGCGAAGCCGGCGCCCTGCTCTATATGCTGGCCCGCAGCAGCCGCGCCCGCACTATCGTCGAATTCGGCACCTCCTTCGGCATCTCGACCCTCCATCTCGCCGCAGCTCTACGTGACAATGGCGGCGGCCGGCTGATCACCAGCGAGTTCGAGCCCTCGAAGCTCACGCGGGCGCGCGAAAACCTGACGACCGGCCGCCTGATCGACCTCGTCGACATAAGGGAGGGCGACGCCCTGCAAACGCTGAGCGTCGACATGCCCGAAACGATCGACCTCCTCTTCCTCGACGGCGCCAAAGCGCTCTACCGCGATATCCTGGAACTGGTGGAAGATCGCCTGAGACCGGGTGCGCTCATCGTCGCCGACAACGCCGATGTCAGCCCGGACTATCTCGCCCGCGTCCGCGCCCCCGCCGCCGGCTACCTCTCGACGCCGTTCGCCGACGATATCGAGCTGTCGATGCGGATTTAAGATCGGGAGCGGCGGCATGAAGAGCGTTTGCCTTCGCTTGCGCTTAGAGCACTCGCTCCCCCCACCCACCTTGCACATCCCCACTCCCTCGCCTAAGGCAATGCAACCTCCCTTCCCGCAAGGCCGCCCGGTGCTCCGCTTCATCCTCCACGCTCTCGCCGCGCTCATTCTGACGCTGCTCACCCAGATTGGCGGCGTCGCCTATCTCATCGCCCTCGCCGCCGCGCGGATATGCGGCCTTAGGCGATTTGCCGCCAAGCTCGCGCTCTTCCTTTTGTGCTACGCCGTCGCGACCGTCGCCACACAGTTTGCCGCACCGGCATTCGGCCGCGTTCCACTCTCCTGCCTGTCAAGCGCCGAAGACAGGCTCATTGTCCGCTCGCCGATCTACTGCGCGCTCAACCGCAACTACGTCACGCCCAAGCTTCGCGATCTCGCAGAGGCGCTCGCCGCCCATATGGACGCGCAATTCCCCGGCACCGTCACCTTCGCGCTGGATGCGAATTTCCCCTTCGTCAACGGTTTCCCGCTACTGCCGCATCTCTCGCATGCTGACGGCAAGAAGCTTGATTTCGCTTATTATTATAAGGATGCCGGCGGTGCCTTCCTGAATGGCGCCACCCGCTCGCCGATCGGTTATTTCGCCTTCGAGGAGCCCGGCCCGGGCGACGAACTGCCCTGTGCGGGCCGCCATGACTGGCTTACCACCCGCTGGGATTTCGACGCGCTCCAGCCTTGGTTTCCGGCCTATCAGATCGAGGAACAGCGCACCTCGGCCGCCATTGCCTGGCTGACGACGGAAGGGGTTACGCGCTTCGGCCTGCAGAAGATCTTCATCGAACCGCATCTGAAAAACGCCCTCGGCATCACCGATGCCCATGTCCGCTTCCAGGGCTGCCGCGCCGCCCGCCACGACGACCACATCCATATCCAGATCGAGTGAGCGCAGTCGAACCGCCAGCTCGCCTCCCGCTTGCACGAAAGGGGAAATCCGTTAGATCTGCCTAAGCACGAAAGCTTCCGCAGGAAGCTCTGATTTTTGAGGTGAATTATGGGGCATCATATCGTCGCAGTCGTCGGATCGCCCGCCGCCGTGGCGGCAATCGTCCAGGCGGCAGATTGCCCTGAACCCACGGCACTGCCGTTCGGCCTTGAGATCGCTCCGTTGGGCGATCGGCAGATCGATCGACTGACGAAACTTCAGCCCGGCGCCTACCGCGACGGCTTCAGAAGCCTCTCGGCCGCGCTCGAGTAGGCTCTGGCGACCGCCTCTGGACAGGGCCTGCTGGCCTATATCGAGACGGAATATTCCGGCGGAACCGGTTCCCAGGCAGCCGCCGCATTCGCGGACGGAGACATGATATTCAGTGCCGCAAAACCGGATACGCGGGACCCGATCGGCCCGGACGACCCAATTAACGCAGCCTTGCGACGTCTCGGCGTCGAGGCCGCCGGCCATGCCGACGCGTTCGCTGCTCTGGGGCTCGGCCGCTTCCGCAGCCTTGAACACCTCGGCCTTGACGAAGACGAGGGTGACTAAATTCCAGCAAAATCTATGCTTGGCCGTCGGATCGAACGCCGGCCCAGTCATCCGTCTGCCATTTCGATCGGGCGCCGCAACCATCCGTGGCAACGCCTCTTTCGGCTGCCGCCCGATTGGCTATTTTCGCCATCCATGTCCCTAAACGAGAGGTTTGCTTGTGAGTGTCGGCCTGATTGCCCTGCTTGATGATGTTGCCGCGCTTGCAAAGGCGGCCGCTGCTTCCCTGGACGACGTGGTCGCTCAGGCGGGCAGAGCCGGCGCCAAAGCCGCCGGCGTCGTGATCGACGACGCTGCCGTCACGCCGCGTTATGTGACCGGCCTGTCGGCCGCGCGCGAACTGCCGATCATCGCGAAGATCGCCGTCGGCTCCCTCAAGAACAAACTTCTGTTCCTCCTGCCGGCAGCACTCGTCCTCAGCCTCCTCGTGCCGCAGGCGGTGACGCCGTTGCTCATGCTCGGCGGGCTCTATCTCTGCTACGAAGGCGCGGAAAAGGTCTACGAACTCGTCGTGCCGCACGCAGCCCATTCACACGAGGCGGGGCTCGAGTCGATCAGCGTCGATCCGAAGACCTTCGAGGACGAAAAGGTCGCGAGCGCCATCAGGACCGATTTCATCCTCTCCGCCGAAATCATGGCGATCACGCTCGGCTCCCTGTCCAGAGTCGGGGCTGGCGATGCAGGCGATGGTTCTCGCCCTGGTCGGAACCATGATCACGGCTGCCGTCTATGGCGTCGTCGCTCTGATCGTGAAGGCGGACGATTTCGGCCTCTGGCTTGCCCAGCGCTCCTCCCCTTCTCAAGCCGGCGCGCCCCTGCGCGTGCTCGGGCGCGGCCTGGTGAAGGGCATGCCTTATCTTCTCAAGGTGCTCGGCCTCGTCGGTACGGCGGCGATGATCTGGGTCGGCGGCGGCATCATCGTGCACGGCGCCGAAACCTTCGGCCTCGCCTGGCTGAGCCATCTCCTCCACGATACCGGGGAAGCCGTCGCCCATGCAGTGCCGGCCGGCGGCGCCGTGCTTTCCTGGCTGGTTCAAGCGGCCGGTGCGGGTCTCGTTGGCATCCTCATCGGGCTGGCGACAATCCCGGCCGTCGGCTACATCGTTTCGCCCGCATGGCAATGGTGCGTGGCGCGCCTGCGCCGGATAAGGACCGCCTGAGCGGGCGGCAGCAGGTTTTGAATACCGCGCCACGGGTGGTGGAGCCAGACGCCATGATGGTTCCGAATCCTTCACCTGCCCGTCGGGCGAGCAAGGCAGGCGCGTTGCGGCCCGACCGGGTGTCCCGACGACTTCAGCACCATCAACCGGCATCCCTTTCATCGTAAGCACGCTGCGCCGCAAAGATTGCGTCCATGTTCTTCTCCGCCCAGTGCGTGAGCGCCGAAACCGTATCCGTCAGGGTGCGTCCGAGCGGCGTCAGCGCGTATTCGACGGTTACCGGCACGGTTGGGAAGATCGTGCGCGAGATCAGGCCGTTGCGCTCCAGCTTTCTCAGCGTCTGCGACAGAACCTTCTGCGATATCCCCTTGATTTCGCGGCGAATGTGGTTGAAACGCACCGGCCCGCCTTGCAGCCGATCGAGGATCAGCAGCGCCCATTTGTCTGCCAGCCGGTCGAGCACCAGTCGCGTCGGGCAACGATCCTCGTAAACATTATAGGCCTGCTCTGGCATCGTCATCCGCTCCCGCCTTCCTGCTGCGGTTTCCCCGAGGAAACCAAGTGAGAAAAAAGTGCTCTCTTTTCCAATTCTATTTTCCCTGTATCTATCCCATGGAAAGATAGTTTCCAATAGAAACCATGGAGAATGACATGAGCAGCAAGATTCTGGTTATCGGCGCAACGGGCACCGTCGGCCGGCATGTGGTGGACGGGCTCTTGGCAAAGGGCGAGGCCGTCAAGGCCGCCTCCCGCGCCGGCAAGCCCGTGGCAGGCGCCGAGGGCGTCGTCTTCGACTATGCCAAACCGGAAACTTTCGGGCCGGCCTTTGCAGGCGTCGATCGCGCCTATGTGCTGCTCGCCTCCGGCCATGTCGATGCTAAAGGCCTGTTGCTGCCGGTCATCGAGGCAGCGGCAGCCCGCAAGGTCAAAGTCGTGCTCCAGAGTGTCATCGGCGTCGATGCCGATGATTCCATCCCCTATCGCCAGGTCGAGATCGCGCTGGAAAAATCCGGCACGCCTTATGTCATCCTTCGTCCGAACTGGTTTTCCGACAACTACCACACCTTCTGGAAGCCCGGGATCGACCACGGCCAGATCGCCCTTCCCGCCGCCGAGGGCAAGTCGAGCTTCATCGATGCCCGCGACATCGCGGCAAGCGGCGTGGCGGCACTCACCTCTACGGCTTTCGACGGCAAGGCCTTCAATCTGACCGGGCCGGAAGCGCTGTCCTATACGCAGGCCGCCGCCATCCTCTCCGAAGCGATCGGCAAGCCTGTCGCCTATATCGCCGTCTCCGACGAGGCCTTTATCGACATGCTGACCGGCGCCGGCGTACCGGCGGACTACGCCGGCTTCCTCGCCTCGATCTTCTATCCCGTGCGCGAGGGCTGGACGGCCGTCGTGAACGGCGATGTCGAGACTCTGACCGGCAAGGCCCCGCGTTCACTGCAGACTTATGCGGCAGATTACGCCGCAGCGTTGAAGGCGTAGTCAGAACGACGAATGCAGACGGCGGATCGCCGCCGTCTGCCCGCGACACCAGGGATAACCGATCCGATTACCGCAATCGGCGAAGACGATGCCATGACGGCCTCCTTTCCCTACATTTCATTTGTGACAAGATGCACACCCTCCGCCTTCCTCCGCGGCGGTGATGCCGGACACAAGACCAACGGGTCTATTTTTCTGACTTTCTCGAGAGCCTCTCTGAATTTCATGCCGGACTCGCTGGCCCATTGCTCTGGTGTCAGCTCCGGTTTCCTGACACCACTTTCGACGATCGCGACTGTGTTGTCATGTTTGAGCAAACGTCGTAACGAGGTCGCCCGAACCCAGCTGGGTGGTTAACGAGACGCGGTCCCGTCCGGAAGTGGTTAGTAACGTCTGCGAGAAGTGTCGTGTATCGGGTGCCATCGGAACTGCCGATCTCCGCCATGATCCAATCGGAAAGCGTGATTGCCTCAGTGCCTGGTGGATCGAACTGGCGGCATTTTCCAGGGAGGCGTTCAAGCCTTCCAACTGTCTCGGAGAAAACGAAAGACACTGCGCCTGACCTCGCATCGGCAAGCCTGATTGACCGCTTCCTGCCGCCGATCAACCCGATCGGTATTGTCGCAGAATTTTCAAACGATTTTAAAAATCAAGCGTCCAGAGTTAATCGATTTTAATTTTATTATTAAAATTTTCTTGTTGCGACGCAAAAGAAACTCAGCATTAGCTTTTTTGCCGATGCTCAGTTTGTCGTTTGGAGAACTCGCATGACTGTGACATTTCCGTTGACCGAGAAGCGCGACGCAGAAGCGTTGCTCAAGCATTTGACGCTGCACAAGCTCACCTACCCCGGAAACTGCGTCGTATCACTGATGGCGCACGTCGCCCAGGTTTCATCCTCGCACACGACAGCCCTCGGCACGGCCCGTACCGCCTGGTAGGAAACGCCGCCGACGATCCCCACCTCTGCCGGCGGCCAGCTGAGGGTGACATGCCCCGGCGCCACCCGACACGGATAGCGCCGAGAACCGCATCGAGGCATTCGACCTGGCTGAATCCATTGCACCGGTAGTTGCGTAGACATTCAGACGCCATCCAGCAGAAATCATCGGCTGCAGTCACAGAAAAGCGATCATTACGGTATTTACGGAGTTCCCACTCCCCGCAGTGCCAGAGCGGAAACCGGATTCCGGCTCGGCGGCGGCAAATCGGATGCCTGACCCAAATGACCTATCTAAAACATGGCATGCTCGCTCTGGCATTCGTGCTGGCAGCCCTGTTGCCCCTGCACCACGCGCAGGCCGAACAATGCGAAAAGGTCACCTTCGATGAGGCGAAATACGTCATCTGCACCTTGGAAGTGGGGAAAGTCGACCTGCGCCTGTTCTGGAAGGGCGCCGACGGCGAGCCGTACCGCTCCTTTTCAAACCTTGCAGAAGCGGTTCGCGCCGAAGGGCGAAAGCTGACCTTCGCCGTCAACGCCGGCATGTACCGGGCCGACTTTTCGCCGATGGGACTGTATGTCGAGAACGGCAGGGAACTGAAACCCGCCAATATGGCGGCTGCCGAACGCGTCGCCGGCCAAGTGCCGAATTTCTACAAGAAGCCGAATGGCGTGTTCTTTCTGGGCGAAGCCGGCGCCGGCATCCTTCCGACCGATGTGTTCCTCAAACTCGCCCCCAAGGCACGCTTCGCCACCCAGTCCGGCCCGATGCTCGTCATCGCCAACAGGCTCAATCCAATCTTCATTATCGGTTCGACGGACCGGACCCGCCGAAGCGGTGTCGGTGTCTGCGAGAACGGGATCGTTCGCTTCGCGATCAGCGAAGACGGTGTGAATTTCCGCGATTTCGCGCGGCTTTTCCGCGATCGCCTGCAATGCCGCGACGCCTTGTTTCTCGATGGCGGACGCGGCGTCGGAGTTTACAATCCGGCAATGGGACGCAACGACTGGTCCTGGCACGGCGGCTACGGCCCGATCTTCGGGCTGGTGGAATAGCGCGCGGGAAATTGCATCGAGACCAGCACTCCTCAGCCGGCCTTTGCATTCGGCCGAACATCGATATCGACCGTGACGGAGAAAAACGGACGCCCCACTGACAGGCGATTTTTCATCCCGTCGTCGCGGTCAGATCGCCAGAGAGGTCGGCAAGGCTTCGTCGATGTCCTCAGGAATAAAACCGCCGGTCTGGCGTTTCCACAGGCGGGCAAACAGACCATCCCGTTCGACCAGTTCGTCCGGCCTGCCCTCTTCCACGATCCGCCCGTGATCGAGCACGACGATCCGGTCCATCCTGGCAATGGTTGAAAGCCGATGTGCGATGGCGATCACCGTCTTTCCCTCCATGACGAGGTTCAGCCTTTCCTGGATGGCGGCTTCGGATTCACTGTCGAGGGCGGCGGTCGCTTCGTCAAGCACCAGGATCGGCGCATTCTTCAGCAGGACGCGGGCAATGGCTACACGCTGGCGCTGGCCGCCTGACAGCTTGATGCCACGGTCGCCGACGAAGGCGTCATAACCCTTGCGGCCCTCGCCGTCGGCAAGATCGGCGATGAAGCCATCGGCGCTCGCCATCTTCGTCACCCTTTCGATCTCTTCCTGCGTCGCCTCCGGCCGGCCGTAACGGATATTGTCGCCGACCGAGCGGTGCAGCAGCGCGACGTCCTGCGCGATCACGCCGATGGCGCGGCGAAGGCTTGCCTGGGTGACTGCGCGGATATCCTGTCCATCGATCAGGATCGCGCCCGCCTTGATGTCGTAGAAGCGAAGGAGCAGATTTGCGAGCGTGGTCTTGCCGGCCCCCGAGAGGCCGACCAGCCCCACCTTCTCGCCCGGCCGCACCGTCAACGACAGATCGTCGATCACGGGCTTGCCCGATTTATAGGCGAAACGGACGTTCTCAAACCGGATCTCGCCCTGTTGCACGGCAAGTTCGCTCGCATCCGGCCGATCGCTGATCGTCGGTGGCGTAGTCATGACGGGCATGGCGTCCTTGATCGTGCCGATCGCCTGGAAGATCTGCTGGCCCATCTGCAGGAAGACGAAGATCTGCGACGACAGGCGGTGGAGGATGTAGACCGCGCCGACGAACTCGCCGACTGTGAGGAAGCCTTTGACGAGGCCGGAAAATCCGATCGACAGCATGGCCAGCCACAGCAGGGTGTTGAGAACCACGACGGTCACTTCCGACGAGCGATAGATACGCTGCTCGCTATGCTGCGTCTGCACGGCCTTCTGGATGATGCGGCGGATTGCGCCTGCCTCACTGTCTTCGGCCGCAAACTGCTTGATCATCTGCATGTTGGTATAGAGATCGGTGATGGCGCCGGCCACCATGCTGCGCTGCTTGGCGGTGCGGCGCGAACGCTCGACGAAAACAGGCACGATCCTGGCGGTGAATGCGACATTGAGCGCGATCCAGACGACAACCGGCACGGCAAGCTGCCAGGCCAGAGCGCTTAGCAGGACAACGGAGCCGACCAGTTGCATCAGGAAGCGCGGGATGGACTGGAAGCCGGCAAGGATCTGCTGCTGGACGGCGGAAGACACCTGCTGCAGCCGCGAGGAAACCTGGCCGGCATAGAGATCATGGAAGAAGGCAAGGTCCTGGCGCTCCACCGCCTTGTGGCCCTGCCACTGAATGGCAGCCGGCATGGCGATGCCCAATGTATGCGAGCTCAGCGTGTTGAGCGTGAAGGAAACGATCGGCATCACGGGAAAGATCAGGAAGCCGAGGACAGCAAGCAGCAGCCATTCCTTCGCCAGGAAGACGGCAGCACCCTGTTGCGTCACGCCATCGACGATGACCGAAAGCCCCCAGACGATCGTCAGGTTGATCATCTCGAACACCATGGAGCAAAGCGCAAGTGTGATCAGCACGCCGCGAAACATCGAAATGAAGTGCAGAAGGACGGCCACAGGCCCCTTGGACGGCAGCGGCCGATAGGCAATATCGAGCGGCCTGATCCAGGTTTCGAAAGGACGATAGATCGCATCTGAGATCGACATTGGCCACCCGGATCAAATGGGGAAGAGACGTGGACTCAACTACGCCAGGTCGTATGGGATCATCTTCCGGCCTCAACCTCAATTAGAAATTTCAAAATGATTGAATGGGCGTTATCGCGATGGCTCGGGCCTGGGAAGCAACGTCGCAATGTCCAATTGCCGTCCCTATCCGATTGAGGCAGGATGCGGCGTGTGAAGAGGCGCAGAGGTTGAACGCACGCGCATGCTGACGGGCTCGTGTCATTGCGGCAAGACGAGTTGGACGCTCGAGGGCGATCCCGGCTCGATTACCGCGTGCAACTGCACCCTCTGCCGACGCTACGGCGTTCTGTGGGCCTATGACTATGAGGGGGAACGTATCGCTCTGACCGGGCAGACCGCTTCCTATACCCGCGCCGGTAGGGAGAACTCATCTCTCGAAATCCTGTTCTGCCCCTCCTGCGCCTGCGTCTTGAGCTGGCGCGGCCTGCGGCTTCCAAAGGATGGCCGCCGCCGCATGGCCGTCAACATCCGGCTTGCGCCCCCGGATCTTGTGGCCGATTTGCCCATCGATCACTTCGATGGGCTTGAGACGTTCGAAGACCTTCCCTCCCAGGGACGCTGCGTGCGCGATCTCTGGTTCTGAAAACCCGTCATGCATCGGCCTCGGGGCGCCGATCGTCCGCGCCGGACGGGCTCAGCCGCGCCGGGCGGCCTCGATCGCGGCAACGTCGATCTTCCGCATGGTCATCATCGCATCAAAGGCGCGCTTTGCCTCGTCACCACCTGCGGCCAGCGCCTCGGTCAGCACCCGCGGTGTAATCTGCCAGGACACGCCCCATCTGTCTTTACACCAGCCGCATTCGCTTTCCTGGCCGCCATTGCCGACAATGGCGTTCCAATAGCGGTCGGTTTCTTCCTGATCCTCGGTTGCGATCTGAAATGAGAAAGCTTCGCTGTGTTTGAACGTAGGACCGCCGTTCAGTCCAATGCAAGGAATACCCGCAACAGCGAATTCGACAACCAACACGTCTCCCTGCTTGCCCTCGGGATAATCTCCCGGCGCACGAATGACAGCACCGACGGCACTGTCCGGAAAAGTCGCAGCATAAAAGCGGGCGGCGGCCTCAGCCTCCTTGTCGTACCATACGCAAATCGTATTCTTTGCCATTTCACGGCCCTTTCGCTCCTCGTTTTCTGCTCCTCTCTGAAGTAAGAGCCGAACCGTCTTTCTCCAGCCTATGCCGAATATTTCCTGCAGATGAGGATCGAGCTGCCACGTCGGCGGCGCTGGCCATGGCAAAGCATCGAGCCGGGGCTCAATCGACGCTGCAGAAGTTCGCGGCGGCATCAAAAGGGGGCCGGAAGCCGTCACATGAACAAAATCCATGCGGCGCAGTTTTTGTGTCCTCAACACAAAACTCGTGTCAGACTGCCATGCCTGCGCGACAATCGAGAGGCCGAAGCCATGCACAAGTTCACCGTATCAATTACCCGCGAGATCGAGGCCGATACCGCCGAGGAGGCCGCTCTGCTCCTGTATCAGGAGTTATCAAAAGGGCCGGTTCCTGACGCCTATTCGGTCACCGACGAGACGCAGGTGACGACCGAGGTCAAGCTGGACCGGAATAAAGCTGACGAGTTTGCCAGCATCGATCACACCGCCGACCCCGGCAACTGGTAGATGCAGGAAAGCCCCCGGGCTGGTTTACATCCAATAGACAGCAGCCTCTGAGAAACCTGATGGAGCACAATCCACATTACCCGACAATCCTGCCGGAATTCCTTGCACTTTCGCTTGTGTTTGTTTCGAACGTCCTCATACCCGTTTCGGCTATTTTCATCGCGCGAATGCTCAAGCGGCATAGATGGATGCCGCATGCATTGGCATTTCTATGGGTGTTTTTCTCGCCGATCACGCTCGCCATTTTGGCAACGCCGACGATGGCGCCGGGAGAAGAGGCGGGGCCTGGCGACGGCATCATTCTGATTCCCGTCGTGGCGGAAATACCGATCGTACTCGTTGTCTACGCCATCGCTCTGCTTTATTTGCGTCCAGCGCGACAAAACCCCTCCGCCTCGCATTCACCCTCCTGAATTAGGAAAGAACGTGACCACACCAATCAAAGTAGCCGTCGCCGGCGCGAACGGCCGCATGGGGCGAGCCATCTTGCCGCTGCTGGCGGCCGATCCGGATCTTGCCTTCGTCGGCGGCATCGGCCGTGACGGCGCCGCAGGCGCCGGGTTGATCGATCGTTCGGCCGCGATGGCGGCCGCCAATGTGATCCTAGATTTCTCGACGGGAGCTGCTGCCGCCGAACTTGCCGGCCAGTGCGCCGCGGCGGGCGGACCGGCTCTGGTGATCGGCGCCACAGGTTTCGAACCGGATGAGCTTGAGCGGATCGCCGAGGCCGCGCGCACCATTCCGATCCTGCGCTCCGGCAATTTCTCGATCGGCGTCAACATGCTGGTCGGCCTCGTCACCCAGGCCGCGCGCGCCCTTCCTGCCCATGGTTGGGATATCGAAATCCTGGAAGCGCATCACAACAAGAAGATCGACGCGCCATCCGGCACGGCGCTGATGCTCGGCGAAGCGGCCGCCGAAGGACGCGGCGTTTCCCTCGCATCCGTCGAGCGGCGCGGGCGCGACGGCATCACCGGTGAGCGGCCGCCCGGCGAGATCGGCTTCGCCGTACTGCGCGCCGGCGGGCTCGTCGGAGAACACAAGGTGCTGTTTGCCGCCGCCGAGGAAGTTATTACGCTTTCGCATTCGGCTCTCGATCGCGGCATGTTCGCCCGCGGCGCGCTTGCCGCCGCCCGCTGGATCGCAGCAGGGCGCGCGCCCGGCGAATACAATATGCGGGACGTCCTGGGCCTGACGTGAGAAGGCGAACAGACGCGGCCCGCACCACGATCAGCCCTCATCCTGAGGTGCCCCGAAGGGGCCTGGAAGGACGAGGGCGGGTGATCGGAGTATCGCCCAGGTCAAGAGGTTGATAAACCGTACGCGAAAAGTCCGTGTGACGCCTAATCGACGATACGGCGCGCCATCATCACGTCATCGATCTCCCTGCCCTCCTCGAGCACCCCACCGGGAATCCTGCCGACCTCAGAGAAGCCCTGGCGCTCGTAGAACCGAATTGCCGCAGGATTCTCCGCGCTGACGAAAAGTTCGAGCTGCCGAATCCCAGTCGCGCGGGCATGATCGACAACCACGTCCAGCAATCTGCCCGCAAGACCGGTCCCGCGCAGGCTCTTGCTGGTGTAGACCATGATGACCGTCGCACGATGGGACATTTTGCTCGAGCGCTGCCGAACCAGGCCGGTTATGCCGACAGGTTCGCCGTCCTGGAACGCCACGAACACCGGCTCATTCAAGCGACTGCGCCACTCTTCCTCCGAAAGAGCCTCCCAATCTTCGTAGCGGCTGGCAAAGGAGGACGGTTCCACACGGAGCGCTTCCAGTCGGATGCGCCGGAAAGACTCTACCTCGTCTGCCTCAATAAGCCTGATCGTCACACAGCTCACATCCATCGCAACCTCCTGCAATCAACGCGATATTGTCAATACTGACAGTTCGGGCCAATGCAATCGAGGCCGGTGACGATAATCGTGATGCGGCATCGCAGCCGGGTTGATGCCAAACCTCAGGCCGCCGGCACCGAAGCGTGGGGCAGCCCTGCATGATCGGCTGTTATTCTTCAGGCTGTAAGCTTTGATAACCGCAGTAACCGAAGAAAAGTATGAGGAGCGTTACCAGTCTTCTGCCTGCGGTGGAGCTGATTTCGGACGCTGAAACAGTGGCGCCTCTCGTATCAACGCGATTTTCGGGCTGTGTCTAGGGTCCAGCAGGCGTTGCGCCCGCAGTGCTCCGCTGGTCACTGCAGCGGCGTTCCCACCCGACCGCCCTTTCGTGCAACCGATGAATTGAATGGATCCTCCGCCGGCGAATTCGTTGGCCGGAGGTCCCATTGCTCGGACCGTCGGACGGGCGGTAGATGAGGCGCAGGCTCAGGAGTTGACCCTACAACCAGGTCATCTGGCCGGATCGGCGCACTGCCGACCGTCCCGGTCGCAGTGTCGTCGATCATTCGCTCGGTGACAAAGTGGTTCGGCCCGTCCGTGTCGAACGGTGCGATCTGATGGATGACGACGAGAAGGACTACCCCAACCGTCGAGCAAACGAGCGCGTAGAGAACAAAATACTTCAGTGCATATCCCTCGCTGATTGGCAGAACGACATTGACAGAACTGCGAATGATATTTTCATATCTTTGAGGGATACTTACAGAAAAGGCAATGGATTTTAAAGTTACCCGGAGTAATTAAAAGACACAGCAGGAAATCGCTAACAATATTTAAAATCACCTCACGTAATGATCGATTTTATCCTATGTGTCGCGGCAAAGGCGAAGGATCCTCATATAACGGCTATTCCCCGCACCGCTCACATCCTCCGGTACCGCGCCCGAAACTGGCTTGGGCTGCAGCTTTCACGCTCGTGAAAGAGGCGCGAAAAATAAAACGGATCGTCGATGCCGATCCTGGCGGCGATGCTTTCAATCTTTTCATCGCTGGTGGCTAGCAATTGCTTGGCATGGTCCATGCGGACACGGAGCTGAAATGCCTTAGGCGGCAAACCCGTTTCAGTCACGAATCTGCGCCGCAGCGTGGCCGCGACATCCCGTGCTCGACAGCGAAAGCAGCGAGGTCGAGCGGCTGTAGCGCCCGCCCCGCAAGGTCTCGACGATGTCGCCAGCAAGCCATGCCCGCGTAACGTCGTGGCCGCCAGTTCACAGCAGCGGCAAGACAGCGTCGGCAATATCGGCTAGACTGCCTGCGTCAACAGCTTGCTTGAGGAGGTTCTGTCAGGGGCCGGCAGCCGTTGGCGCGGGGGATCCGATGTCGGCAATCGCAACTCTGTTTCAGGAGGCCGCCCGGCTTGCCGCCGGGTTTCGGGAAACGGCCTTTGCCCGCCATGTGCCAAGCAACGATTACGCCGCCTGCCTTGCCGTCTTCGACGAGCCGCTTTCGGCGGCCGGCTCCGATATGCTCGATGTCATCCGGCAGCTCTCCGACGGCGCCGAACCCGGGCTGCATGCAACCACCGGCCCGCGCTTTTTCGGCTGGGTCATCGGCGGCTCCCATCCGGTCGGCGTCGCAGCCGATTTTCTCACCAGCGCCTGGGGCCAGAACGCCGGAAACCATTTCGCCGCTCCGGCTGCGGCTGCCGTTGAAGCCACGGCGGCACGATGGCTTCTCGATCTCCTGAAACTGCCGGCTGAAAGCTCGGTCGGCTTCGTGACCGGCGCCACGGTGGCAAATTTCACCTGCCTTGCCGCCGCCCGCGGCGAGGTGCTGCGAAAGGTCGGCTGGGATGCCGATGCCGACGGTCTGTTCGGCGCGCCGGCAATCACCGTGCTGATCGGCGACGATGCCCATACAACCGTCTTCTCCGCGCTTCAGTTCCTCGGTCTCGGGCATGACCGTGTGCTGCGCCTGCCCACCGACGCGATGGGCCGGATCGACCCGGCAGCACTTCCCGGCGCGCTTGACGCGGTCGCCGGCCCCTTGATCGCCGTTCTTCAGGCCGGCCAGATCAATACCGGCGCTTTCGACGATTTTGACAGGCTCATCCCGCCGCTGAAGGCGAAAGGCGCCTGGGTGCATGTCGACGGCGCCTTCGGCCTGTGGGCGCAGGCATCGGCGAAAGTGAGCCATCTCAGCCGCGGCATCGAAGCGGCCGACAGCTGGGCGACCGACGGTCATAAATGGCTGCAGACGCCCTATGATTGCGGCTATGCGATCGTCCGCGACGAACTCGCCCATCGCCGCGCCATGACGATCGCCGCAAGTTACCTGCCGCTCGCCGGCGAAGGCGAACGCGACCCCTCCCATTACGTGCCGGAGCTTTCGCGACGCGCCCGCGGTTTCGCCACCTGGGCGATGCTGAAACATTTCGGCCGCAACGGCATCGAGGCCCTCATCGACCAATGCTGCACCTCGGCCCGCCTGATGGCCGACCGGCTCGCGCGCGAACCCGGCATTGCCATTCTGAATGAGGTGGCGTTGAACCAGCTCGTCGTCCGTTTCGCAGCCGATCGCCCGGACGACGAAAGCAACGCGCTGACGCGAAAGGCGATCGAAAAGGTCCAGGCGGACGGCATCCTTTTCGCCGGCGGCGCCAAATGGCGCGGCCGCGACGTCCTGCGCCTCTCCGTCAGCAATTACCAGACGACCTCGGATCAGGCGGAACTGGCAGCGGAGAGCATCATTGCCGCCTTCAGGAGCGTCGGCCAAGGGTGATCCACGAGGCGGCGCCGCCGCTATCCCCTTCCGTTCGTCTTCCCATTGCCACAGACAGCGACTATAGCTCGCCGCCCGTTCGGACCGGGCAAGGAGAGAAGTCATGAACGCCAATGACGTTGCCGCCCATTGGGAGAGCAATGCCGAGACCTGGACGATCTACTCCAGGGCAGGTTACGACAAATATCGCGACGCGCTGAACACACCGGCTTTTCTGAATATGCTGCCGCCTGTCGCGGGCCTTGCAGGGCTCGATCTCGGCTGCGGCGAAGGCTCCAATACCCGTGCCGTCGCTCGTCTCGGCGCCCGCATGACGGGCCTCGATATTGCCCCAACCTTTATTCGCTATGCCCGCGAGAGCGAGACCCAGGCGCCGCTGGGCATCGACTACGTGCTCGGCGACGGCCAGAGCATCGATTTTCCCGAGGTGAGTTTCGACTTCGTCACCGCCTTCATGTCGATGATGGACATGGCCGACCAGCGTGGCGTGCTGAAGGGCGTCCACCGCATCCTAAAATCCGGCGGCTTTCTGCAGTTTTCTATCCTGCATCCCTGTTTCGTGCCGCCCAAGCGGCGCAATGTCCGCAACGAGGCGGGCGAGCCAATCGCGGTAGAAATCGCCGATTATTTCGACGAGAGCGACGGCCGGATCGAGCGCTGGATCTTTTCATCCATACCTCAAGGCGAACGGGCGACGCTGACACCGTTCTCCATTCCGCGCTTTCACCGCACGCTTACGAGTTGGGTGTCGATGATCGTCGAAGCCGGGCTTGTCATCGAGGCCTTCGGCGAGCCCATGGCTTCACCCGAAGTGGCGTTGGCCGAGCCCGTCGTTGCCGACACCCGCGTTGCGCCGATCTTCCTTCATGTCAGAGCGCGCAAGCCATAGGCCCGCCGCTATCGAGGTTTGGGAACGAACGTCAAGGAACTGAAGAATTCCGCTTCGTGACTGGCGGCCTGCCTCATCGTCGCACGGCGACGACGGAGCTTGCGCGGTAACGCGACAGCTGCACCCGGTTGGATTGGTTGCCGCCGAAGAGGTAGACGTACTGACGCCGCTGGTCGAAATGGTCGAACAGGCTGACGTGGAAACGCCTGCCGCTTCGGATCACCACCACGTCGCCGCGCCTGGCCGAGCGGGCGACGACCGGCTTGCCGAATTTCATCCAGGACCGCGCCATGTTGGGATTATCTGGCGGCTGCCGCGAGGATCGTTTGGCGACAAAGGCCAGGAACGCGCCGCACCAGGATATTCTGCGGGGATTCACGCCGAGGAAGGAGATGGAGCGTTCATGCATGCGGTCATATCTTGAAGCCGTACCAAGCATGTCGGCTTCACAGGGGACAGCAAAAAGCGTGAGGGCTATGACGAGAATAATTTTCATTGTTTCTCACCATTGTTTGGATAATTTGGAACATCAGAAATGTGGCGAAGAAAAAATCGCGGACGGGAACGTATATTCGAATCATGGCGGCAATTAGAAACAATCTGAGGGGGAATTTTTCTAAATTGCGCACACAATCGCCGCAGCATTCAACGGCAATACTGTGTTGGAAATTTCATCCTGGAACGTTCGGCCTATCGCAGAGAAAACCTGAATTCTGCCGCAGAATGGGCCATCGTCGTCAAAGCCACATTGGATGACGTCGCATAGCGCCGTCATCGTCTGCACGAATTATAGTTCCAACTACACAGATAATACCTTCGGCGCAGATGGTAATACGTCGTCGTCTTTGAGCCTTGTGAGATCAGGCCTTGGCGGAGATCGCACTCATCTCCTCAAGATCGAGACCCGCTCCAGCTCGTGCAACGTTTCGACCATCGATCTCGCCGGCGCGATGGAGCCGGATGAGTTCCCGGCGACCCGTTGCAACAACCTCGAGGACGACATGGAAATGAGCATGAAGCGGCATGTAGTGCTCCGTCCTCGCAGCGTAGTCGACTCCCCTGCCGGCAGCGCGACGGACGGCGTCAGTCCGAGCCTGTGGGCAAGCCTCGAACACCCGTCCCGGAAACTGATTTGGAATGCCTACAACAAAATTTCCCGGATCGAAATCCGTTCATCCTGGCCGTGTTCCGGGCCGTGATTCCGGCCCGCATTTGGCGCCTGGCCGTCACGAAAAGTTTGCATCGGCGCCAATTTACTTGCCGTTCTCCAATGCGGCATATGTTTCTGCTTGTAAGCAAGCGCCATCAGCGGGGAACCATGACCTCAACACATGCAGACAAGACGGGTGAAGCCGGCAGCCGCAGCGGCTTTGTCGGGTTGGTTATCGGCGCAATCGGAGTCGTCTACGGCGATATCGGCACCAGCCCGCTCTATGCCTTCCGCGAAGCGCTGAGGCCCTTTGCCGCCGATGGCATACACGAGCCGGAGGTGATCGGTCTGATTTCGCTGATGGTCTGGACCCTGACCGTCATCGTGACCTTCAAATATGTGCTGTTCCTGCTCAGGGCCGACAATGACGGCGAAGGCGGCACGCTCTCGCTTCTCGCCCTTCTGATGAAGAAGATGGGACGAAACGTGCCGGTGCTGTTCTTCGCCGGGCTGATCGGGGCGGCCCTTTTCATCGGCGATGCCATGATCACGCCTGCCCTCTCGGTCATGTCGGCGCTGGAAGGCCTGAAACTGGTCACGCCGGCCTTTGCCGACTATGTCCCGCTCGCGTCGGCGGCGATCATGATCGTCCTGTTCGCCGCCCAGTCGAGGGGGACGGCTGCTGTCTCGATGTTTTTCGGGCCGGTTACCGTCTTGTGGTTTTTAGCCATGGCAGTTGGCGGCCTCATCCACATCGGCGACGACTGGAGGATCCTGGCTGCGCTCAATCCGATTAATGCGCTCTCGTTCCTTGCGCATGCTGGCAGTGTCGGCCTTATCGTACTTGGCGCCGTCTTTCTGACCGTGACAGGTGCCGAGGCGCTCTATGCCGATCTTGGGCATTTCGGGCGGCGCCCGATTCAGACGGCATGGTTCGTGCTCGTCTTTCCGGCATTGCTCCTGAACTATCTGGGCCAAGGCGCACTCGTTCTCTCCCATCCCGAGACGGCGTCAAACCCGTTCTTCCTGATGTATCCCGACTGGATCTTGCTGCCGGTGGTCATTCTAGCGACGATGGCAACGATCATCGCCAGTCAGGCCGTCATCACCGGCGCGTTTTCGCTGGCCCGTTCGGCGGTTCATCTCGGCTTCCTGCCAAGGCTGCGCATCAAATTCACATCAGAGACCAATACCGGCCAAATCTATGTGCCGAGCGTCAACCTTCTCCTGCTGATCGGCGTGTTGATGCTGATCTTTTCCTTCGGCGATTTGGAGTCACTGGCGACCGCCTACGGCATCTCGGTGACCGGTACCATGGTCATCTCGACGATGCTGGCCTTCCAGTTCCTGCGGGCCGTGTGGGGCTACTCCCTTGTGCTCGCTGTCGTCCTGCTGCTGCCTCTTTTCATCATCGAGGTCCTGTTCCTTGCCGCCAACCTGTTGAAAATCCATGATGGCGGCTGGGTTCCGGTCGCACTGGCGCTGGCGATCATGATCTTGATGTGGACATGGACCCGCGGGCAGGCCTACCTGAAGAGACTGCGGGCCAACAGTGAGATCCCGCTCGATTCCTTCATCAAATCGATCGAGCGGAAGTCGGAACATTCGCCGGTCACCGTTCCGGGAACTGCGGTCTTTCTGACCAGTGTCCCCGACCGGACGCCGAACGTTCTGCTCCACAATCTCAAGCACAATCATGTGCTCCACGAACAGAACGTCATCCTGACCGTGTGGACCGAGGACGAGCCTTACGTCCCCGACAGCAGGCGCATCAAGATCAGCCAGCTTTCGCCGCGTTTCGTCCGCCTGGACATCACCTTCGGCTTCATGGACGATCCGGATGTCACCAGGGCCTTGGCTCTCTGCCGCGAGGGCGGCTTCAAGTTCGAGATCATGAAGACCTCCTTCTATCTCGGCCGCCGCAATCTCGTCAGGACGCCGAATACGGGGTTGCCCGGCTGGCAGGAACGGATCTTCATGGCGCTGGAAGGTTTTGCGATCGACCCGTCCGACTATTTCAACCTGCCGTCAAATCGCGTCGTCGAGCTCGGCGAACAGGTCGCCATCTGAGGCGTGAGGATCGAACTCGCTGCCGTCGACCATGGCCGGGATTTAACTCGAAATCCCGGTCCATTCGCTTTACACGCTCTTCCGCGGCAAAGGAGGACAGAGATGAAGAGGCGGACCCTTATGCTTGGCGGTGCGACCATTGTCGCATCATCGGTCGCTGCGGCGGCATTCTGGCCGCGGCGACATATCGTCGTGGCCGCCGGGACATTCGACTGGGAGGGCACTGATTTCCTCAGCGGCGGCACAGGGTCCGTCGCCTTGGAAAAGCTGCCCGCGCCGCTCTTCCGGACGCGCCCGAATTGCGTCGCGACTATCGCCCAGACCCTTGGCCCCTGCCATGTCAACGATATCCCGGCGCGTCAGGACGTCACCGAAGGAAAGGCTGGGCTGCCCCTGCGGCTGGCCGTCCGCATCGTCGACGCAGCCGATTGCCGACCGGTCGAAAACGCCGATATCGAAATCTGGCATACCGATCACCGTGGCATCTACTCCGGCCGGGAAGCGGCTGACATGTGTACGCTCAATGATGCCGAGGCGATCAGCGGGCTTGCTTTTCGCGGCCGCCAGTTGACGGATGCGGCTGGGCAGGCAAGCTTTCTGACGGTCTATCCCGGATGGTACAAGGGCCGCACGCCGCATGTTCACTGCCGCATCCTCGTCGAAGGCAGGGAACTTCTCGTCAGCCAGATCTATTTCGACGATGCGCTGAGCGACATCGTCTATGGCGGGCATCCCGACTATCGCCAACGCCCTCCCCGCGATACGCGCAACGACGAGGACGGCCTCATCCCGCAGGACGCCGTCGATCACATATTCGATTTCGAAAAGCTCGACGGCGGCGTGCTTTCCGCCACGATTACGATCGGCCTTTCCTCCTGAGCCGACAGGCGCGAGAACCTTTCCTGCATCAGCCATGAAACCAGACGCAGGATTTCTGCGTACTACCTCTCGACAGCAGCACCTCACCAGATTCAGGCAGCGAGGGATGACGCATGATCAGAAAGGAAGGCATCCCCCCGATCGCCAGGCATGCCGCCGAACAGGGACTGGCCCGGCTGATGATGAGATTGCCGGCCACGCGAGCGAAGATCAGAGCCGCCGCAGCGAGCCAGTCCCATCTCTACGAATTGTGCGGCGCCTATGGCGAAGCCTGCTTCGTCCTCGACCGCATGCGCAAGGATAGATCGGCCGATCCTGCGATCATCGCTGAATACGAGATCATTTGCGCGGAAATCGAAGCCGACGTCTTGCGAACGCTGCTCGGCGACCGCTGAGTGCCCTGCCGCCACGGCATTTAGAGCATGATGCCGAAAAGTGTGAGCGATTTTCGGACGACATCATGCTCTAACTCTTTAATTTAGAACAGGATTCAGATATTGGGCCGACCGGCCCAATATCATCCTGTTCTAGTCGCAACGGCGACGCCCGGCTACCTTCAGTGCAGCATGCTGTCTTGCAGGATGGAGACGATCGGCCCGTCCGCTGGCCAATGATGCAACGGCTGCGGTGCGGTCTCATGATGGAAAATTCCGTTGCCGTTTTCCGGGCCGGCGAGATCGGCAGCTTCGATCGTGGGGCCGTGATCGCCATTGCCAAGGGTCAGCCCTTGCTTTTCCAAGGCAGCCTTGCCGAAATGACGCAGCAGCAAGGTTCCATCCGATACGCCGTTTTCCCCGATAGGATTGTCGAGATGGTCGCCGGCCTTGTCCGATGCGGTATTGTCGAGGCTAAGCTTCAGGCCGTCATGGGATGTGAGCCCGGTGTCCGACACGAGGCTGATGCTGGCATCCGTGGCGACCAGGCTGTCGGCGCTTGCAAGCGTGATACCACCTTCTTCGATGGTCGTGTTGTCGCTGACGGGAAAGGTGCCTGCGGCAATGATCGAAGGGGAGATGCTGTAAGGCGTGACGTCGCTCGCAATGAAATTGTCGTGGAAGGATCCGGATGCCGGTCGGTCGACCTTCAGCGCCGCCTGCGTCAGGTCATCGAAAAGATTGCCGTAAATATCAATGCCCTCACGAACATAGGTCGTCGTACCGGCTGCACTGACCGACACGCCCCACACGCCGTCATGGATGTAATTGCCGGAGATATCGTAGTTGCGGGTATCGCCCTGGTCACCCAGGCCGACGGCGTAAGACCAGCTGTACCCGCCATAGCCGGAGATATCATTGTCATGGATGGCGACATTGGTGCCGGCCTGCGCGCTGATCCCGAAGCCGCCGCCGATAATCGTATTTCCCTCGATCACCGCATCCACGGGCCGCACCAGCGTCAGCACGCCCTTTGGCGTCACCGCCCCCGTCTGGTCAAAAGTATTGCCGCTGATGACGATGTTCTTGCTGTCGTTTAGTTGGACGGCATCTGCCGCGGTGCCGTGGGCGTTGGTGACAGTATTGTTGAGGAGAGTGACGCCGTTGATCTTCTCGATCCAGATGCCGTCGCCGTTGACGTCGTTGATCGTGCTGTTTTCGATGGTGATGTTCGAGCCGGTCCGGAAGGTGATCGAACCGGACTTGGACAATCCGGTGTGGTCGACCTCGACATTGCGCACGGTCCAATTTGATACATAACCGCCATAGATAGCCGCGCCTGCTGTGTCGGAGATAGTGATGTTCTCGATGACGATGTTCGACGCATAGAGGCTGTGAATGCCGTCATTGGGGCTATGGATGACGGGGGCATCGCCGACGCCGTAGCTGCCGATGGTGATCGGGGCATCGACAGTGCCGGAATATTTCAGGTCAAGCTGGTCGTTGAACACGCTTCCGGCTGCGAGCAGGACACTATCCCCGGGCTGCAGCTTCAGGCTTTCCACCGCCGAGAACGACGCAAAGGGCGCGTCCTCACTGGTTCCGGCGTTCGTGTTCGCGCCCGTCACTGAATTCACATAATAAATTGTCATATCGCCTTGTTCTCGCATTGTCGCTCAGCCGTCCCAAACGGCTGCAACGAGTGGATCGGATGCGGTCGGGGGCTGAAGCCAGGATGGCGTTCGATTGCCGTTACGGCGGCGACAGGCCATGGGCCTGCCTCGCTCCCGAGATGCGCCTGGCGGTGGCGCATCCTCAAGATACAACTTTTAAGAAAATAATCCAGAAAACAACGACCGGAAGGTGAACGAACGGTAACGCACCGTCTGGCAATTTACGTTACGCGAGTTGGACAATATATCAACGAGCGCTCCGCGGCCGACCAGCGGGGCGGCGGCTGGGGACCGTAAATCCTTCGAGGCGCCCTTCCAGGGCGCCTCTGCGTCAGGTCGGAGAGAATTCGGGCTGCATTGCCCGCTCCTCAGCCCAGCAGACCATCCATATGGATGAAGACGGTCAGCGTATCCGTGTCGCTATGCTGCGAGGTGCCATCGTTGACCCCGTAGCTGAAGGTTTCGCTCACATGTCCGTCATGATCGGCAGGCAGCTTCGTCTCATCGAGCGTATAGGCATAGCTGCCGTCCCGGTCGACATGAATGGTGCCGTAGTCCCCGGTCAGCGTCAGGCCATGTTTGCCGACGGTTTCGTCGCCGAAGCGGCGAAGCGCCAAGGTCCCGTTGTCGGAACTGTCGTTTTCCAGAAGATTGCCGCGATGGGCCTCGCCCGTATCCGTGAAGATCTTCAAATTGTCATGAACTGCGACAACCGCCGGATCCGCCATCGCGTCCGTCGTTGCCGCCGCCGTGGTGGCAGTGGTCGCCAGCGCCGTCTCGACATTGGCGACTGTATGGTTGTTGCTGACGGAAAACGTATGCGCGTCGGCGACCGCAGGCGAGATGCTGTAGACGTCGACGCCGCTTTCGATGGTATTGTTGTAGAAAGAGCCGGATGCCGGCCGGTCGACTTTCATCGCCGACTGCGTGAGGTCGTCGAAGACATTGTCATGGATCTTGATACCGCTGCGGACATAGCTCGTGCCGTCGACGGGAGCGGTGACGACCACGCCCCACGGCCCGTCGTGGATATGATTGCCGGCGATGTCGTAATCTCTGCTATCGCCCTGATCGCCGAGACCGACGGCGAACGACCAGCTGTAACCGTGAAAGCCCGATATGTCGTTGTCGCGGATGGCGACATTCTTGCCCGCGGGGGCGCTGATGCCGAAGCCGCCGCCGGTCAGCGTATTGTCCTCGATCACTGCATTGGTGGCCCGCACCAGCGCTATGACGCCTTTCGAACTATCGGCTTGCGTCTGATCGAGATGATTGCCCTGGATCAGAATATTGCTGCTGTCGTTCACCTGGACGGCATCGGCCCTGGCGCCATGGCTGTTGGTCACCGTGTTGTTAAGGAGTTTGACGCCGTCGACCTTTTCGATCCAGATGCCGTCGCCTTTGACGCCTGAGATCTTGCTGTCTTCGATCGCGATGTTCTTGCTGTTGCGAAAGGTCACCGAACCTGCTTCTGCCGACGATCCCGCCTTGTCGATCTCGACGTTGCGCACCGTCCAATTCGAGACATTGCCGCCATAGATGGCCGCACCGCCAGTGTCTGATATCTTGAGGTTCTCGATGACGATGTTCGAGGCATAAAGACTATGGACGCCGTCATTGCCACCATGGATGACAGGCGCCTCACCCGTGCCGTAGCTGCCGATCTTGATCGGCGCGCTCTCGGTGCCGGAATATTTGATATCGAACTGCTCGTTGAACACGCTCCCCTTAGCGAGAAGCACGCTGTCGCCCGGTTTCAGCGTCAAGGATTCCACTTTGGACAAAGTCGCAAAAGCCGAGTTCTGGCCCGTTCCGCTGTTGCGGTCGGAGCCAGTCGCTGAGTTCACATAGTAGATTGTCATATCGCCATGTTGCCCTGTTCATCGGATCGCTATGTCGCCGCAGAGATCGACCGGGATCGATCAATCGCATGCGGCGGGGGCAACCGGCCACGGCAACAAGGCGAGAAGATGTTGTCAATGCGGCAGCGGGTAAATTCGCGGACCTTATTCCACGGGCAACCGCGCTGGCTTGACAAAGTCACAACTTAAGCCGGAAAAACAATAACTTCGAGGCGAATAAATTGCAGCTGAGCGGACAAGATACGGCTTGAGTCAATTAGGTTAGCCCACCGGGATGAGGGCTGATTCGGTTGCCGTGTCAGCGTCTTCTATCCCCTCGCCCGCAATGCCGAAGTCAGCGGCAGCCGCGTGGCAGCAATCGCCGGCAGGGCGCCGCCGAGGATGCCGATCGCAAGGCCTAGCAGGCCGGCGGTGAGGATCACCGCGCCGCTGACGTCGAGCTGGAAAGCCATCTTGGTGTGGTTGGCGCCCATCGTGCTTGCCTGCCAACCGTCGAAAGCCAGCCCGGAGGCGAGGACGCCGAGGCCGGCGCCCGCCAGCGAGAGCAGCACCGCCTCCACCCAGCTCGCGGCGAAAACCGGCAGCCGGGCAAAGCCGAGGAGGCGCAGCGTGGCGATCTCGACGCTGCGGTCGGAGACCGAACTCATCATCGTATTCAGGGCCCCCGCCGTCGCTCCGATCGCCATCAGCAGGGCGATCGGCCAGCCGAACAGGCGGATGAGGCTCTCGGTCCGCTCGGCCTGGCCGGCATAGAAATCGGTCTCCGAGACGACGGTAAGCGGCGTGCCGGGCAAGGCCGACAGGCGATCGCGCAACGCCGCCAGCGCGGTTGCGGGATCGCCTGCGCCATCGAGCCGCACCCGTAGGCTCTGCACCTGTCCCTGCCGGTCGAAAGCCGACTGCATCGGCTCCAGATCCGCCCAAATCTCGGATTCAAAGGCGCTGCCGCCTGACGTGAAATGCCCGACGATCCTCCAGTCGAGCGCGCCGAGCCGGATCGTGTCGCCGACCGCAAAGCCGGGAAGGGTGTCCGCGATGCGGGCGCCGACGACGATCTCGCGCGCACCCGGCGAAAACAGCCGTCCTTGCGAAAGCCGCGCGCGCTCGCGCAAGTCAGGGCCGGTCACGTCCATGCCCCTCAGCGACAGCGTCTGCTCGGTGCCGTCGCCTTGCCTGATATCGACGGGGACGACGGTCTCGCGTGACAAAGCCGGCTCGCCTGCGCCGTCGCGCGCGATCCCAGGGTTGCGAGCAATCCCGCTATCGCCGCCCATGGCGGCAAGGCTGCGGATTGCTTCGGCCGGCACCTCCGACCCGGTCTCCTGATTGGTGCCGCCGCCGAGAACGATGGCGATATCAGGCGAGCCGGCGCCGGCAAGCGCGGCCTCGAAGCCCCGTGCCATCGCCAGAAAGCCCGCCAGCACCGCCACGACCAGGGCGACCGACAGCACCATCGACAGCGAGATCGCGAGCCGCCGGGGCAGACTGCCGAGATTGACTCTGATCATGAGAAATATCTGCTTGAGCGCTGATGACATTGGACTATCTCGTTCTGAAGGCGTTGATAATGGGCAGGCGCATGGCGCTGACCGCAGGCAGCAGCCCGGTCAGCAGGCCGAGCCCCGCGATGATGGCGAAAGATTTGATGAGAAGGGTCGCGCCGAAGACGAGGCCGAATTCCGGCCCGATCGAAAGCGTCGCGAGCTTGGCGAGAACGAGCCCGCCCGCGCCGCCGACGGCGAAGATGAACAGCGTCTCGCCGACGACAAGCGCCATGATCCGCCCACTGGAAAAGCCGAGCACCTTCATGACGCCGATCTCGAAACGACGCTCGCGCACGGCAAACAGCATGGTGTTGATCGCGATCATCAGGATGGTGACGAAGGCAGCACCGACGACAAGGCTGACGATCAGGCCGACATCGGCGAATTGCCTGAGAAACGCCTCGAGGAATTGCTTTTCCGATTGCGTCCGCGTCTGCGCCGCCGAATTGGCGAACAGAGCGTCGATCCGCGCCGCCAGTATGCCTGGCGACACGCCCGGACGCGGACGCACCACGAAGGCGTCGACCGTATCCTTGTCGCGCGCACGAGCGGCATTGAGCGCGTCGTAGCCGGCCAGCATGAAATAGGTGTCGGTGCCGGCATCGGCGCCCTCGAAGATGCCCGCGATCGTGAAGCTCCAGTTCCGGCTGCCGTCGGCCCTGGCCAGCTGGCCGGTAAAGCCGATGCGCTGGCCGATCGACCAGCCCTGAGCCTCCGCCAGCGCCCTGCCGACCAACACCCGGTCGCCGCCCTCTTCGAGCGCCGCGGTCAGCTCCGGCGTCAGCCCGAGTTCTTCGCCGTTGGCCGCCGCAATGGCCTCCGCCTCGACGGCGCTGACGACAACCACATTCTTCTCGACCTCGACGAAGCCCCGCATGCGCGCGGTATAGGCGACGGCGGCGATATCGGGTTCGGCCGCGATGCGATTGATATAGGCAAGCGGCAGAGGCAGACCTCGTCCCGACTTGTTGAAGACGCCGAGCAGATTGTCGCTGGCGCCGGCCGCGCCCTGGCTGCCGGCAACGAAGCTCGCCGTCAGCCCGTAGATCAGAAAAGCGACGCCGACCGAAAACATCAGCAAAATGGCGCGCAGCCGCTTGCGCCAGGCATTGCGCCGCATGAGCTCGAAGAAGGTCATCGGCCCGCCCTTTCCTCGCTGACGAATTCGCCCTTGTTGAGATGCAGCGTGCGCCGGGCGAAGGAAGCGGCCTCGGGATCATGCGTGACCATGATGATGGTCTTCTGAAGCTCGCGATTGAGAAAGCTCAGCATCTCGAGGATATCATTGGCCGATTTTCGATCGAGATCGCCGGTCGGTTCGTCGCAGACAAGAAGATCGGGATCGCCGATGATGGCGCGCGCAATGCCGACACGCTGCTGCTGCCCGCCGGACATGCTGGAGGGAAACTGTCGCTGCCGGCCGGCAAGCCCGACGAGTTCCATGACGGTATCGACGCGGGCCCGCCGCTCCTTGCGCCCGAGCGGCTTCAGAAGCAGCGGCAGCTCGATATTTTCCGCCGCATTCAGCATCGGCAGCAGGTTGTAGAATTGGAAGACGATGCCCATGCTGTGTGCCCGCCAGGCCGCCCTCGCCCCTTCGCCCATCTGTTCGAGATGGCTGCGCCCGATCCGGATCTCGCCGGCATCGGGGCTGTCGATGCCGCCGAGCATATTCAGCAGCGTTGATTTCCCCGAACCGGACGGCCCCATGACAGCAACGAAGTCGCCGCGCGGAATGGAAAGGTCGAGTCCGGAGAAAATCGGGATCGTCTCTCTCCCGATCCTGAACGCCTTTCTGACGCCGGCGAGCGCGATGAAGGGGTCGTGGCTGTCGGTCATTGCTTTGCTCCTTGGTGATGGATTGTCGATATCGCAGAGGCCGCCCTCGTCCTTCGAGGCCCTTGCGGGGCACCTCAGGATGAGGTCGGAGAGAGGGCGTGCCATGGAGCACACCGGTCAGCCACCGGCCCCACGGCACGACGATCAGTCTTCATCCTGAGGTGCGTAGGCCAACGGCCGGAGCCTCGAAGGATGGGGGCGGGTGAAGAGCGCCCGCGCTCCCCTCACCCACCACAAGCCGAATGCGCGCCGCCATCGCAGGCCGCATGCCGGAAGGTGGCGACGTGAGCGACAGGCGCAGCGTCACCGTCCCCTTCTCACGCGAAATGACGGGCGCGATCTTCGCCACTTCCACTGCAAAGGGCTGGCCCGGAAAGCCGTCGAGCACCGCCTCGCCTGAGAGGCCCGGCCGCATCAGCGCGATGTTGGCTTCGGCCACATCCGCATCGATGACCATCGTCGCCGTATCGGTAATCTCAAGCAGGCTTTCATTCTCCCGCACGCTGTCCTCGCGCGACAGCACGGTGTCGCCGACATGCGCGTCGAGCCGCGTCACGGTGCCCGAAATCGGCGCTCGCACGGTCAGCGCCTCGACCTGCTCGCGCGCCCTGTCGATGTCGAGCCTGGCTTTGGCTACATCCTGCCGCGCCCGCAGGGCAGCATTCTCGGCCCTGTCGAAAGCCGTCTTCGCCTCCTCCAGCGCTTGCGCCGACATCGCATCCCGCCCGGCCAGCCGCTCGGTACGTGTCAGCGATGACCGCGCCTGCGCGAGCTCGATATTCCTCGCATCAAGCGCCAGCACCGCCGCCCGTTCCGATATCTTCGCACCGCGGAGCGCAAACCGGGCGCCGGCATCGTCGAGCCGCACCAGCACCTGCCCCGCCTCGACCTTGTCGCCCGCCTCGACCTCGACGGCGACAACCCGGCCCTCATATTTGGAAAAAACGATGGCGGTGTCGGGCGCCACGACGTAGCCGGAGCCGGTAACTTCACGGGACAGCGCGGCCCTACTCTTCGCTCCATCGTCGGCCGGAGGCCGCATTCCCTCAACAATCGCACCGCCCCCGGCCGGCGCCTCATGAGCGGATATCCCAGGGTGGTCGCCCGAAACTCCCGCAATCGCGGCCTCGATACGCTCCAGCGTCTGAGGTCCGTAGAGAGCAACCACCGCCAACGATGCCGCCGCTGCAACGACAAGTATTGCGCCAGGGATCATGCGCCGCCGGGCACGAGGCTCCGGCAGCTCCGTCTTGAAGGCCACCGGCTCGATCGAAAGCGATCTCAGTTGGGCGGCAAGGGTTCGATCATGTTCTGATGTCGTGTTCATGCCGGCCAACATCGCCGACCCGGCAGAAATCGCGACCTCGAACACGATCCGGGACGTCCTCGATCGCGATTGTGTACGTGGTCGTGGCCGGCATCGCCCTTCGGGGCCCCTACTCGGCGCCTCAGCATGAGGCCGGAGCGAGGGCGCGGCTTGCCTCACCGGCGAACGCGCGCGCCCTGCCGCCGAGAGCCTAGCCGCAGGGCACAACAATCAGCCCTCATGGTGAGGAGGCCCGCAGGGCCGTCTCGAACCACGAGGGCGGGTGGCTGCGCGCTACAGCTTGTCTATCGCCGACGAACCGCCGCCCTCCGCCTTCCTCTGCCGCCAGGCGAGCGGGGTCATATCCGTCACCCGGCGGAATTCGCGGTTGAAATTGGACTTCGTCTGGAAGCCGACGTCGAACATCACTTCGGTCACCGATTTTTCGGTGACCGAAAGCAGGCGGCAGGCCTCGCCGATCCTGTAATCATTGACATATTGCGAGACGTTCTTGTCCATCGCCCGGTTGATCGCCGCCGAAATCTGGCGCGCGGGGATGCCGGCCTTGCGGGCGAGCCGGTCGAGATTGAGATTGGCGTCGCGATAGAGCTTCCTTGTCACCATCAGCGCGTCGACGGTAGCGATCGTCTCCTTGTCTTCGCTCGCCTCCGGCCTCGCCGCCGGCTCCGCCGTTTCGGCCGGCGCCCGGCTTCGGCTGGCGGCGGCCGCCGCAGTGCCGAGAATGACGAGGGCGGCGAGATTGCCGACGCTGATCACGGTCAGCGCGTGCTCGCCATGCGCCCAGGTGAAGTCGAAGAAGACGAAGGTATCGACCGCGGCCGACAGGCAGAGCGCCGCCGCCGTGAAGATGATGGCCCGATAGGCCGGCACCGCTCCCTCGAAAGGCGCGAGCCGAAGCGCATCTGCGCCCGGGCGCATCAGCAGCAGGATCGCCAAGGCGTAACCGACGAAGATCAGCACCAGCGCAATGTCGATCGCCTCCCGCCAGAACGCCACCAGCAGCAGGATGAGGACGGCGGGCACGGCATGCAGCCCGAGGCGTCCCGCAAGCGGCCGCCAGCTCGTCCTCACCAGCCTGGAAACGCCGGCATAGGCGAGCGGCGGCACCGTCGCCGCGATGACAGGAGCGATCACGCCGACCACCTGCATCCCATAGCCCCAACGCAAGCCGGAGAGGATGGATTGCAGCGCGCTCAGCAGGATGAGCACCAGAAACGGCCGGTTGGGTTGCCCCTCCTCGTCGCGTCTGAAGACGATGACGAAGAGGATGAGCAGAAGGAGGGCGACGACGAAGGGAAGCGGAATGAACAGCATGGCCTGGCGGGATCGGGATCACGGATAGACGGCCATCATTGCCGACATCCTCGCGCGAAGCGACCTCCATCGTGTTTTAGAACACGTTTTCAGGAGAAATTCTTTGAATTGACGGCCGCCGGCCGAGCTAGCCATGAACGCCGGCATCAGACGCGTTGCAGGAATGCAAGCACGCGCGCCGTCAGAAGCGCGGTCGCATCCGCGTCATAGGACGGAAGCGAGCTGTCGGCGAAATAGTGCTGGTCGCCGGGGTAGAGAAAGAGCTCCGCGTCCGCGACCTTCGCGACGATCTCGCGGGCGGCATCGATGTCGCCCTCGCCGACGAAGATCGGGTCGTTGTCCATACCGTGGATCTGCACCGCAACACCATCCGGCCAGGGTCCGAAGGCCCATTCGCCGCTGATCGGCAGGCAGGAATAGAAAAGCAGAGCTCCACGGGCTCCTGGCCGCGTTTGCGCCAGCTTCTGCGCCGGCAGCACACCGAATGAGAAACCGGCATAGACAAGTTCGGCAGGCAGTTCGTCGGCAACCCGGACGCCGCGCTCCCTGATGGCGTCGAATCCGTTCTCGCCGATATGGGCGAGACCTTCCTCGATGCTTCCGAACGTGCGTCCGTCGAACAGATCAGGCGTGTGCACGATGTGGCCGGCAGCCCTGATATCGTCGGCGAAGGCCCGCACTCCAGGCGTCAGCCCCTGTGCGTGATGGAACAGCAAGATTTCAGCCATAGGCGCCTCCGGTCGAGAGTCGGCACATTTTGATAAAAGTTCGAAGCAGTCCGGATTGAGCGCGCGGCAGTCGTCTCCGATGTCGCAGCTCTGCCCCGATGACCCGTTCTACGGCGTCGCGCCGAAGAAGGCGAGCCGGGTGAAGATCGTATACTGCGATTCCGATACCATCAGCGCGACGAAGACCAGCACCAGCACCGGCGGCAGCAGGATGGCGTAGACGAGCGCCAGCCGTTCCCAGGCCATGTGCATGAAAACCGCAACGATCAGCCCGGCCTTCAGCATCATGAACACCAGGATCAGAAACCACCGGAGATAGCCCTGGATCCCGAGATAATCGACCATGTAGGAAAAGGCGCTGAGCACGAAGAGCAGGCCCCAGACGAAGAGATAGAGCCGGATCGGATGCTGCTGCCCGCTATGTGCCTGTACATGCTCCGTTTGGCTTTGCCCATGCGCCGTTGTCTCGCTCATGACGACCTCACCACAGATAGAAGAAAGCGAAGATGAAGACCCAGACCAGATCGACGAAGTGCCAGTAGAGGCCCATGATCTCGACGGCCTCGTAGCGCCCTCTCCGGCTGGTGAAGAAGCCGCGCCGTTCCACATCGAAATCGCCGCGCCAGACCTTGCGGGCGACGATGAGGAGGAAGATGACGCCGATCGTGACATGGGTGCCGTGAAAGCCTGTGATCATGAAGAAGGTCGATCCGAACTGAGCTGCCCCCCACGGGTTCTCCCAGGGGCGTACGCCTTCGGTGATCAGCTTGGTCCATTCGAAGGCCTGCATGCCGACGAAACATGCCCCGAGAAATGCTGTCAGCAGCATCAGGACAGCGGTCCTGCCGCGGTCGCGGCGATAGCCGAAATTGACCGCCATCGCCATGGTGCCGCTGCTCGAGATCAGCACGAAGGTCATGATCGCGATCAGGATCAGCGGCACGTCCTGGCCGCCGATATGCAGCGCGAAGACCTCGCTCGGATTGGGCCAGGCGACGGGCGTCGACATGCGGGCGGTCATATAGGCGAGCAGGAAACAGCCGAAGACGAAAGTGTCGCTGAGCAGAAATATCCACATCATCGCCTTGCCCCAGGAGGCGGTCTTGAAGGCCCGCTGGTCCGAGGCGAAATCGGCGGCGACGCCGCGCAGGCCGACCGACCTGAGATCTGGCTCGCCGTGTGTCTGGACAGGATGTGCCATCTGCAAATCTCCCGGTTGAGCCCCTAGTTCAGCAATGTGCGGCAGAGATCGACGAAATCATTCGCCCACCCGGCAAAGAGCGCAAACAGCAGCAGCCAGACGGCAAGCATGAAATGCGAATAGATCGCCGAAAGGTCGACGCTGAGTTTGAGCCTGTCCGACGCGATGTCGGTCGCGAAAGCGCGCAGGGTCGTGTGACCCAGCACCGTCAGCCCGCCGAGGATGTGCAGGCCGTGCAGACCGGTCAGCATATAGAAGAAACTGTTGGCGGGATTGTCGGCCAGCACATATCCCGCCGCCGTCAGCTCGCGCCATGCCTGGATCTGTCCGGCGAGAAACAGGACGGCAAGAGCGAATGCGACGGCAAGCGCCGGCCGCAGGCGTTCGACGCGGCCATGCCGCGCTTCGCGTCTGGCCCATTGCAGCGCGGCGCTGCTCAAGGCGAGTGCTCCCGTGTTGACCCAGAGCAGACGCGGAACCGGCATCCCCCACCAGTCCGTCGACGCTGCACGCATGAAATAGGCGCTGACGGCAAGGCTGAAGAGCGCGCCGACGACGCCGAGAAACACGAAGAGGCCGATCTTCACCGCCGGCACGGGTGGCCGCTCAGTGCCGGCATGATCCGGCAGCTGCACCGAGCCGGTTTCGAGCCAGGGCTTCGAGGTCAGCCGCTGCCCCGCCAACCACCAGATAATGATGGCGGCGATGGCCGCGAGGAAGATCAGCGTGACGTTCATGCCGGAAGCTCCCGTGTGGCCTCGCCGCTTGCCGGCACCGTCTGCGGAATGAAATCCTCGGCCGCTCCCGGCACGCTGTAATCATAGGCCCAGCGATAGACCACAGGCAGGTCCTTGCCCCAGTTTCCGTGCGCCGGCGGCGTCTGCGGCGTCTGCCATTCGAGCGTCGTCGCGCGCCACGGATTGCCGCCCGCCTCTCTTCCCCGGAAAAGGCTCCAGACCAGATTGAACAGGAAGACCACCTGCCCGGCCCCGACGACGAGCGCCATGACTGATATGAAGATGTTCAGCGTATGCGCCGAAGGCGGAACGAAGGCCGCCTCTCCCATCTCGAAATAGCGGCGCGGCACGCCGAGCAGACCGAGATAATGCATCGGAAAGAAGATCGCATAGGTGCCGAGGAAGGTGATCCAGAAGTGGATATGGCCGAGCACGTCGTTCAACATGCGTCCCGTCACCTTCGGATACCAGTGATAGATCGCCCCGAAGATGACGAGGATCGGCGCGACACCCATCACCATGTGGAAGTGCGCGACGACGAACATCGTATCCGACAGCGGCACATCGACGACGACATTGCCGAGGAAGAGGCCGGTCAGGCCGCCATTGACGAAGGTGACGATGAAGGCGAGCGCAAAGAGCATCGGCAGCGTCAGGTGGATATCGCCCCGCCAGAGCGTCAACACCCAGTTATAGACCTTGATCGCGGTCGGGACGGCGATGATCAGCGTCGTGGTGGCGAAGAAGAAGCCGAAGGCGGGGTTCATGCCGCTGACATACATGTGGTGGGCCCAGACGACGAAGCTCAAGGCGCCGATGATGACGATCGCCCAGACCATCATGCGGTAGCCGAAGATGTTCTTGCGGGCATGCGTGCTGATCAGGTCCGAGACGATGCCGAAGGCCGGCAGTGCGACGATGTAGACCTCGGGATGCCCAAAGAACCAGAACAGGTGCTGGAACAGGATTGGGCTGCCGCCGCCATGCTGCAGCTGCGTGCCCATCTCGACGATGGCGGGCATGAAAAAGCTGGTCCCGAGCAGGCGGTCGAATAGCATCATGACACAAGCGACGAAGAGTGCCGGAAAGGCCAAGAGCGCCATCACGGTCGCGGTGAAAATGCCCCAGACGGTGAGCGGCATCCGCATCAGCGTCATGCCGCGCGCCCGCCCCTGCAGCACGGTCACCACATAGTTCAGCCCACCCATGGTGAAGCCGATGATGAAGACAATCAGCGAGGTGAGCATCAAGAGGATGCCCCAGTCCTTGCCGCCTGGCGTGCCTGAGAGAACCGCCTGCGGCGGATAAAGCGTCCAGCCCGCCCCCGTCGGGCCGCCTGGGGCGAAAAAGCCGGCGGCGAGGATCAGCACCGCGATGAGATAGATCCAGTAGCTCAGCATGTTGGCGTAGGGAAACACCATGTCACGGGCGCCGACCATCAGCGGAATGAGGTAATTGCCGAAGCCGCCGAGGAAGAGCGCGGTCAGGAGGTAGATCACCATGATCATGCCGTGCATGGTGATGAATTGGTAATAGTGATCGGCATCGATGAAGGTGAAATAGCCGGGAAAAGCAAGCTGTATCCGCATCAGCCAAGAGAGCACCAGCGCCACAAGACCGATCGCGATCGCCGTCAGCGAATATTGCACGGCGATGATCTTGGCGTCCTGGCTGAACACATATTTCGTCCACCAGCTTCTCGGATGATAAAGCTCGACATCCTCGACTTCGGCGGATGGGATGCTGCCGGATGGAATCTCGACCATGATCTCTCTTCCCTTTCCCCGATGCGGCCTTAGGCCGTCGTCCCGCCGGTTCCCCGAACCGGCTTGCGGCCTTAGGCCGTCCTGGTCGCGTCAGTTCGCCGGCCCAGCCGACGCTGTCAGCTGGGTGAATGTCTGCTGTTGCCCGAGCCAGGTCTGATAATCCGCGTCGCTTTCGACGACGACTGTGCCGCGCATTTGCGGATGGCCGACGCCGCAGAGTTCGGCGCAGAGGATGTCGAAGGTCCCCGTCCGCGTCGGCGTGAACCAGAAATAGGTGATCATGCCGGGGATCATGTCCATCTTGGCGCGGAACTCCGGCACATAGAAATCATGGAGCACATCGACGGAGCGCAGCAAAATGTGCACCGGTTTGCCGATCGGCAGATGCAGCTCACCGCCCTCGATGATGACATCGTCGAGGCCGCTTGCATCGTTCTTGTCGAGGCCGAGCGGGTTTTCCGGGCTGACGTCGCGCGTCTCGGCACGGCCGAGTTTTCCGTCCGCTCCCGGCAGGCGGAAGCTCCACAGCCACTGCTGGCTGACGACCTCGACTGATGCGGCATCGGCAGGCACCGATATGAACTGGTTCCACACGATGAGGCCGGGCGCCAGCATCGCCGCGACGCCGACTGCCGTTCCCGATGCCAGCAGCACTTCCAGCCTGCGGTTTTCAGGCTCGTAATGCGCCTTGTTGCCCGGCCTGTGCCGGAAGCGGAAGACGCAATAGGCCATGAACGAAACCACCGCCACAAAGACGATGCCGGTGATCCAGAAGGTGATGACGAGGGTAGTGTCGATATAGGTCCAGTTGGACGCGATCGGCGTCCACCACCACGGGCTCAGCACATGAAACAGCACGGAGCCGACGACAATCAGGACGAGGATCAGCACGACAGCCATTTCCGCTCCTCCTCGAGCAGGTTGACCCGTGAAACCGCATTCCGCAAAAAGTCCGTGTTTATTATCGCACAGATAGAAAATATCGCAATTACCGCGATTTAGCCATTCGTCGCCGGCCGCGAACCCGTCATTCGGAGTATTGCCATCTGGGAATATTGCCCGTCACTGCGAATATTGCCCGTTACTGCGAATATTGTTTGAGATAGGCGATGAGATCGGTGATCTCCTTTTCGTCCTTCACGCCGACAAAGGCCATCTTCGTGCCCTTCACCTTCGCCTTCGGATTGTGCAGATATTCGCGCAGCACCGTCTCGTCCCAGACGAGACCGCCTTCGCCAGCCGCCTTCATTCCCGCCGAATAGGCGAAATTGGGATGCGTCCCGGCCTTCCTGCCGAACAGTTTGTTCAGAGACGGGCCGACCTTGTTCGTATCGGAGTCGACGACATGACAGGTCGCGCACTTCTTGAAAACAACGGCGCCCGCCGTCGCGTCGCCCTCCTGCGCCCCGGCGTTAGCGGGAGCAAGGGCAGTCACAGCTGCACCAATCAGCAGAACGACACGATAATCCATGGCAAACCTCATCCTCCTCAAGGTCGCCAGCCACTCACACCGTCCACTATCTCTCGCGTGTGGGTGGTGGTTGTTATAGCAGGAAGATTAGTCCTTCGCGGATGCAAGTCAATCGCTTCCACAGTTGGAATGACCTGAACGCATTTGATATCAGGTAGATCCGACGCGGATAACGGCCGCTACACGCCGATCGAAAGAGCCTCCTTGACCGCCAACTCGGCCATGGCAAGCGCCGCCTCGCGGCTCCTGGCGGCGGCGATGAAGCGGCCGTTATGGCAGAAGCTCGCGCCCTCTATGCCGCAAACCGCCGCCAGCTCTCCATTGGTAAGACCGGCCCAGGCCGCAGGCAGGTCGGCCCTGAGTTCGAACCCCTCCTCGGCCCGGCGGATGCCGGTTACGCACCAATCCTTTTCGCGCGGGTGGACGACGAACAGCAGGTGATCGGCGCCGGCCTTGACGATAGCAGGACGGAAGGGCATCCCCCTCGGCAGTTCCAGAACGCGCCCCTGCCCCGCAGCCTTGATAGCCTCGTGCACGATCGCCTCGGCCCGCAATTTTGCAGCGCTCTGAGCGATCTTGGCCTCGACGAAACTGCGGGCAATGGCAAGGGCCGCGTGGAAGGCGCGATCGTCGGCATCCGGCTCCGCTTCGTCGAAAACCGGTTTCAGGGTCTCGAGCAGCGCCGGCAGCGTCAAGCCCGCCAGCGGTCCCGAGGGGCTGAGCGCGCCATTGTCGGTCAGATCGATCGGCAGCACGAAGCTCGCATCGAAAGAGCTGTGCACGGCTTCGACATGGTCGGCGGCAAGGCCGCGAGCGGCGAGATAATCGCGGCCGTAATGTTTCCAGATCAGGCCGAATGAGCTGTAGGGCTGACCATCGTCGCGCAGCGGCGCGCCGCGCTGGTGATGATCGAATATGCCGGCATCGGCGTCATAAGCTCCGCCGACATCATAGATGATCCGGTCCTGCCCTGGCGTGATCCACTCCGGCGCCCGGCTGCGGATCAGGCGTGCCTGCGGGAAAAGCCGGGTCAGGATGACGCTCGACAGCAGTTCGTCGGCATGGAAACCACCGGAATGGGTGACGAGGAAATCGGGGATCATGGGAGCTATGCGCCTTGTCGTTCGCGGCCGGTCCGCTTGCGGGTCGGAACCAGATAGCCGTTGCCGACCATGATCTCAACCCATCTTCGCGCATTCCTCAGGGCGCCGGCCCGTTGCCGGAAGGCGCGCTGCAGTTTTGGAGCGACGACAAGTGTGGAGGCGAAGACCTAAAGCAGTGCCGGTGCCGGCTGTGCCGCGACAAGCGCGCGGCCAGCCGCCGCGCCGGCATGCAGGCAGATGAGTCCGATCGCGGCCAGAGAATTGATCAAAAGAACCTCGGCCACAACAGCTGCCGAAAACGCCCCGTCGCCGGACGGAAGCACCGCCGTTGCGGCAAAAAGCACGCCCTCGTAAGCGGCGAACCCGGCGATGAAGGCGCCGGCCATCGTGACGGCAGGGCCTGCCGTAAGGCGCAGCACCCCGAGCGCCGCCGCAAGCGATGCAAATGCCGCAATCCCGATCGCCAGTCCCCAGGCATAGCTGTCGAAGGTCTGGGGATAGCCGAGGACGAGATAGCCGACCGTCTGGTTGGCAAACCAGGCAAGCAGCACCGCCATCAGCGCCATCCGCCGGGGAAGCACGACTGCCGAGACCGCCGCCAGGGCTACGAAAGGCGTCACGCAGGCAAACAGCAGGCTAAGAGCGACGCTGGCACCGGCAATGACGGCGACCCAGGCGACAGCGAAAAGGGGAGCTGCCGGGCGCAAGGGAAGGTGGTTTCGTTCGAGCATGGCGGAACTCCTCGGACCGGGCGTGGCCCAGAAAAATCATAGCGAAATTGCAGGAAAAGGCCAGCGAGCGAGCGCGTGGAAACGAATCATATCGGCATCGACTCGCGAGAGCCCCGCATTTGGACCACCCTGCTTTGTAAATATCTGCCTATGGTCAGCGCTACAACGCATCCAGAGGTATCTTCAGATACCGCCGCCCGTTCCCCTCCGGCTCCGGCAACCGCCCGCCGCGGAGATTGACCTGCAGCGCATGCAGCATCAGCTTTGGCTTCGGCAGGGTGCGGTCCCGCGCCTGGCGCAGCGCCACGAAGCCGGCCTCGTCCTTGCCCGATATGTGGGGATTGGCGCGTCTCTGCGCGGCCACCGTGCTTTCCCAGCGCGGATGCCGGCCGCCCGGCTGATAGTCGTGGCCGGAAAAGAGCCGAGTTTCCTCGGGCAGCGACAGGATCGCCTGGATCGAGCGCCAGAGGGCGCTGGCGCTGCCGCCGGGAAAATCGGTGCGCGCCGTGCCGGAATCCGGCGTGAACACCGTGTCGTGCACGAAGGCGGCATCGCCGATCAGATAGGTCACCGAGGCGAGCGTATGGCCGGGCGAAAACAAAACGCGAGCTTCAAGCCCGCCGATCTCGAACCTGTCGCCATCGGCAAACAGCCGGTCCCATTGCGAGCCGTCGGTCGCAATGGCCGGCCAGTTATAGATCTCCTTCCAGAGCGTCTGCACCTCGGTGACATGGGCGCCGATCGCTATCGGCGCGCCGGTCTTTCCCTTGATGTAATGGGCGGCGGAAAAATGATCGGCATGCGGATGCGTGTCGAGGATCCACGCGACCGCCAGCCCGCGGCTTTCGATGTCGGCAAGGATGGCATCGGCGCTTGACGTGCCCGTCGCCCCCGAGGTCTCGTCGAAGTCGAGCACAGGGTCGATGATCGCGCAGCGTCCCGTGACAGGATCGCCAACGACATATTGCACGCTCCATGTGGCGGGATGGAAGAAGGCCTTCACATCCGCCGTCTGCGCCGCCCGCCTTTCCAGCCAGCGGCGCGCGCCGGCAAGGTCGAAGCCGAGACTTTGGCCGAGCGGCTCGACATCCGCAGGCTTCATCCGCCCGTCCAACACCTCGCCCAGCACGTAGAGCGTCAATGCCCGCGTACCGCTTCTGCAATGGGCGACAACCGGCCCCTTCGCCTCGGCCATCGCTGCCTGAAAGGCGCGAATGTCTGCCTCGGTGATCTCGCTCCCCTTCACCGGCACAAAGCTATAGGAAAGTCCAGCGGCGGCAGCCGCCGCCTTTTCCGCCACATTGCCCGGCTGCCCCGGCTCCTCGCCATCCGGCCGGGCATTGATCACTGCGACAAAACCCTCACCCGCGAAAGCCGCAAAGCCGGCGGCATCGGGCTGCCCCGCCACCGATATCAGCTCATTGATCCTTGCGGACGTCATTGAAGCCTCCGCGCCGCCCTCATCCCGCGGCATCACATGTACAAGTGTACAATCTCACGAGTATATTGCCGAATGCAAGAATAGTGCTGGCATATGCCTCCCACCCGGTCTGACTGATCAAAACGACAGCGTCGCGGCACCTTCCCTGATCTCGGCATGCATGGCGCTGGCGCCGACGATGACGACGCCATCGAGCAGGTCCTCCTGCGTATAGCCGCGCGAAGCCACACAGGGTGGGCACGCCCAGATCGAGCCGCCGCGCTGCTGGAAATTCTCAATCAACGTCGAGAGCGGATCGAGTGGCGGCACATGCGTCATCCGCTGGCCGCTCTTGCGCACCAGATCGATCCCGGTACTGGTGAGGAATACCGAGACCTTGAGCCCGGCGGTAATGCCGCCATTGGCAATGGTAAAGGCGACGGAGGAAAGTTCGGATTCGATGCCCTTGGTGACGAGCACGATCAGTTTATCGCTTTGGCTTTGCATAGTATTCTCCAGTTGAATTCAAATTACTTGGACTGAACGTGACCATGATAGGAGGGTGCGCTGCGCGCGTATTTGGCCGGAATGCGTGAAACCTTGTCCGAAAATCCAGATGCTGAGGGCGGCGTCACCCGTGATGACGTGCTGTCGGCGCTGCTTTCGACGATCCGTCTTTCGGGATCACTGCAGTTCTGTTTCATGCCGACGGGCGATTGGCAGACCGATGCCGCGCCGTCGCTTGCAGGCCTCTCGGCAGGGGCTATGGGCACAATGCCGTTCCATATCGTCGTGACGGGCAGTTGCTGGTTGAAAGCGGAAGGCGAAGAAACCGATCTGGAAGGCGGCGACGTCTTGGTCTTTCCCTTCGGCACCGGACATCAGCTGGGTGTCGGAAGAAATGGCACGCTGGTGCTGCCGACCCGCGACCTGCCGCAGAAGCCGTGGCGGGAGATTCCGGTGCTTCGCTACGGCGAGGCGGCGCAAAGCGTCCGGCTGCTCTGCGGCTATCTGCAATGGGATGGGCTGAGCTTTGCGCCGCTGCGCCAGGCGTTGCCGAAAATGATCCATGTCAGGACGCGGGCGGCCAATAACGGCGACTGGCTGCGCGCCACTATCCGCCAGATGGTCGAGGAGGTGGACAGGCCGCGCGCCGGCGGCATTTCGATGCTGCCGCGGTTGACCGAAATCATCTTCATCGAGATCCTGCGCCATCAGATCATGATGGCCAAACCCCACGCGATTGGCTTGCTGGCAGCGCTGGCCGACCCTGCGCTCTCACGCTGCCTCTCCCTCATCCACGACGATCCCCGGCGTGACTGGTCTCTGGAGCGACTGGCGGCGGCATCGGGATCGTCGCGCAGCGCGCTGACCGAACGCTTTCAAACGATGCTCGCGACATCGCCGATCCGCTATCTCAGAGACTGGCGACTCTATCTGGCAAGCGTGGCACTTGCCACGACAAGCCAGCCGATTGCAGCGATCGCCTATGACGCCGGCTACGCCACCGAAGCGGCCTTCAACCGCGCCTTCTCCCGCACCTTTGCAACACCACCGGCCGCCTGGCGGGCAGCGCGCAGCTGAACACGGTATGCCTCGGCGCACTCACTCCCGATGACAATGCCCCCATCCCCTTTGACCGCTCGACAGTGAGTTTGGCGATCCCTAACATCCGGTAACGATGGATTGGATCATGCCCGGATATGCGTTACGGGATCAGCCTTAAGTCTCTGAACGCGACAGCTTCCCCGGTTCTCGAACTCTGGGACAAAGCTGCGGCATTCGAAGAGACAGCTTCGATGCGAGCCTTGAATTATCCGCCGCATCTCACCCTCGCTCTTTACCAGGAGATTGACCTCGACCAGTTGGCCGAGGCGCTAGACCGCGTCTTCCGCACGCGACCCGCCGTCACCTTGAACTTTTCAAGCATCGGTCACTTCGAGAACGAATTCCTTGTCTTATGGGCGCGGCCGAACAACGGTGAGCAGCTTTTCCAACTGCATGCGCAGCTTCACCGGGAAATCGACCCCGCCCATTGCCACGACCACTATCGGCCCGGCAACTGGGTGCCACATTGCACGATCGCCACGAAAATCCCGGCGGCGAAATCGCAGGCCGCGATCGGCTGGGCCAACCGGAACCGGATGCGATTCCCGGTGACTTTCGATGCCGTGGATTGTGTCCGATTCCCGCCGGTGGAGATCTTGAGAGAAATCAGGCTCCCGGCGCGATGATCGCTAACCGTGTCCTGCCAGACAGCAAAAGCCCCGCCAATCATTGGCGGGGCTGTTCATGCTGAAAATGGTCGGCATTAAGTCCTGGGAAGAATCAATGATTGGCTTCTGCCAACTGAAGCTGGCGCGAGGCTTGCGCAGTCAATGCTTTTCAGCCACGCGGCGACATCCGCTGCCTCGAGTTCGAGCAGCAGTGATCAGTGGCCCTTCGCCGGTCGCAAACGCGGCGCCGAAAAAGCTAGTTCTGGCCCTGCAGGCGGTCGATCACCTCTAGCAGCAGATCAGCGCAGGCCTTCATTGGTTCGTCCTCGGTGCATTTCAGATCGATCCGTGTGTTTCCGTCCTCAATTTGGAAATGGGCGGCCTTCGACGGCCGCGGCATGCGATGGCCCCGGAAATCGCGGAAGCCCATGTCGTCCCTCGAACCGTGCCACCGGTAGTCGGGGCGATCTCCGGACCGCGCGTCCGGGCTGCCCGTCATCCGCTCGTCATCATCGGGAGCGGGCTGAGGCGGCGGGGCTGGCGGCGGCGGAGGCGAGCTAGGCTCGGTCGCGGTGGGTGGCGTTGCGGCGGATGGTGGAGGCGGCGGTTGTTGTGCGACGGCGGTGCCGGCGAGTGCGGCAAGGGCAAGGCTTGATAGAAGAAGTCTTTGCATGGGATCGGTCCTTTCGCAGAGGTGAGGCATGTCTGTAAACACCTCGGCAGGCCTTTGGTTCACACCCTCTCAAAGCTTCTGATCGAAATCCGCAAAGAGCGCGGTGGGATCTTCATGAGGGCAACAATCATTGGAACGTCGCCGCCCCGGACGTCTTTCGCCTCGCCTCCGCCTTGTTGCGCGTTTATCCTCACCATCGATTTGCCGTCCGCGACGAGGGCGCGGGCGCAAGATTGCATCATTAAGGAGAGTGCGATGACGGACGCCAAGAGCGGCATTTCGGGATTACGGCCGCATATTACGGTTATCGGCGTCGGCGGGGGTGGCGGCAACGCCATCAATAACATGATTGCGGAAAAGCTGGCGGGCGTCGAATTCGTCGCCGCAAATACCGACGCCCAGGTTCTCGCCACCTCAAAGGCGTCGCGCCGCATTCAGCTCGGCGCGAATGTGACGGAGGGCTTGGGTGCCGGTTCGCTGCCTGAGGTTGGTCATGCAGCCGCCGAGGAGTTGATCGACGAGATCATGGATCACCTGGCCGGCTCGCATATGTGTTTCGTTACCGCCGGCATGGGCGGCGGTACGGGCACCGGTGCAGCTCCCGTCATCGCGCGTGCAGCACGCGCGGCCGGCATCCTGAACGGTTGGCGTCGTCACCAAGCCCTTCACGTTCGAAGGCAATCGCCGCATGCGGACGGCCGAAGTCGGCATCGAGGCGCTTCGTCAGGCCGCCGATACCGTCATCGTCATTCCCAATCAGAACCTCTTCCGCATCGCGGACGCAAAGACCACCTTCGCCGATGCCTTCATGACGGCCGACCGCGTGCTCTTTGCCGGCGTCGGCTGCATCACCGATCTCATCGTCAAGGAAGGCCTGATCAACCTCGATTTTGCCGACGTGAAATCGGTCATGCAAGGCATGGGCCGCGCCATGATGGGCACCGGCGAAGCCGCCGGCGAAAGCCGGGCGATGAAGGCGGCGGAAGCGGCAATCGCTAACCCGCTTCTCGACGATATTTCCATGAAGGGCGCCAGGGGCGTGCTGATTTCGATCTCCGGCGGATCTGATATGACGCTGTTCGAAGTCGACGAGGCGGCAAGCCGCATTCGCGACGAAGTGCAGGACGACGCCGATATCGTCGTCGGCGCGATCTTCGACCGCAGCCTGGACGGCAGGTTCCGCGTCTCGGTCGTGGCGACAGGCCTGGAAGCCAGCGCCCTGCCGCTATCCGCGCCCAACCACGCGGCTGAACAAGTCCAGACGCGCACGCTGCAATAGCACGGCCGCAGATCCTGACTTGTTCACGCCGGCTCCGGCCGGACAAACGTCGTTCCGCCGTATAAAGAACGGGAAGGGGCGACGTCACCGTTCGGGCGCCAATGCATGTCGCCCGGTGCGCAGCGGTTCCGGAACAACGACATGCATAAAAACAAAGGGCTAAAGCGCGTCGCATGAATCAAATTTGATGCGACGCGCTTTAGGGCTTTCAGGCGAACAATATCTCCGAGATGTTGTGCACCACGGAGATTTCGTCGGTCTCGGAGTTGGTGATGTAGATGGAATCCGCCGCCGCGTCATAGGCCACGTTGGTGGTGGAGTCGTCTCCTGGTATGGCGATGTTGACGTCGATTGCCGTCTTGACCCCGGTTTCGAAATCGAATGCCATGCCGATATGCTCGCTGTTGAAGGAATCGCCGAAGAAGAAGGTGCCGTCGACGGCAAAGCCATAGCCGAGCCCGCCCGCCGCGAAGGTCTTGGATTCGATCGGGTTCAGCGTGTCGGGATCGATCTTGGAGACCTGCCAGGTGGAATCACCGATGCGGCCGACGACGTAAATGCCGGTCGAATCCTGGATCGTGTTGACGGCGGTGAACCCGCCCCAGTCGAACGTACCCGCCCCGTTCTCGCCGATAAGGCCGGGGATCGGGTCGCCCTTCTGATCGAGCGATCCATCTGAAGCATCCCACTTTGCGAGATAGGTCTGATCGGGGAAAGGCTCCTCTCCGCCCCTCGCCTCGTTGGTTCTTCCGATGATCTCCCCGCCGCGGACCGCAAAATAGGTTCCGCCGATGTCATATTGGCCAAGGTCATAGTCGCCAAGAGAGATGGCGCCGCTGGCGTTGTCGGCTTCAAATGCCGCGGCGTTGTCGTAAATGTACACCATGGAATCGTCCGGGAAACCATGGCCGGAACTGACGTAATACTTACCCGTTTGCGGATCGATCGCGACGCCCTGGAGTTCGTAATGGTCCAGGAAGGGCCGCACTACCTCCGCCTGCGCCTCGACATGATTGGTGTTCAACGACTTTCCGTCCGTCAGGCCGTTGACTGTCAGGGTGATCACGCCGGCATCCGTGTGACCCGCGCCGTCGGAGATCTTGTAATATTCAAGCTTCTCTGTGACATGCTCGCCATCGTTCAGGCCCGCCTTGACAGCCGGGTCGAGATCATAGGTGAAGCTTCCGTCGGCCGAAAAGTGGAAGGTGCCGAACTCGCCGGCGACATCGGTGCTCCGATCGGCGCTGACACTGGCGCCCTCGGCCGAGCGCAAGAAGAGATGACCCGCCTCCCCGGCGATGTCGTTGGCAAGCACGTTGCCCGCCATCGCGCCGCCTTCGCGGAAGCTGAAGGCATCGTCGACCGCGACCGGTGGGCTGGTCGCCCCATGAATGTCGAGCGTGAAATGGCCGAAATCGGTATTGCCGGCGCCATCGGACATCTTGTAGCCGATTGTCTCGCGCAGCGTCATCCCGTCCCGGAAATCCTGCTTGGCCGCCTCGTTCAGCGTGTAGGTATAGGAACCGTCTGCCATGACGTGAAACGTGCCATACTCGCCGGCGATATCGGTGACCTGCCCGCTCTGCTTGGCGACAACCCGCTCGCCATCAAAGAAGCCGAGAGCCATATGGCCGCTGGCGCCGGCCACGTCATTGGCCAGCAGATTGCCCGAAATCACGTCGTTTTCGGAGGCGCTGAGGTAATCGTCGCTCGCTACGGGTGCAGACACTGTCATGGATATCTCCTTCAAGATCCATTTCTCTGGTCGGCAAGAGAAAACAGCCTTTGCAGGAGAAGGTCAATGTTTTTCTATCAATGGTAGTATATTTAGACTTCGCCCTCTCGGGCTGCGCCCCACAACTGCGGTTTTCGACATGCCGAATTCAAGACGCCATTTTCTTATCGCGATAGACCCGTGGGGTTATTCAGGGAGGCCAGCTCTTCGCAGCCCCTCGATATAGCGGGTTCGATCATCTGGCCGCCGGAAAGGCGGCAGCACGTCCGACAGGTTAGAAAGCCGCAGTGTAGGGTCAAGTTCGCGCAGACGAGATATCATTTCCTTGGCTTCCAGCGACCGCTCAGCGAGAGCGTAACTTGCCGCCGCGATGCGTATCGCGCTCGCATAATTCGGCTGCGCGCGCAGAGCCTTTCTTGCCCAGCCAATGGCGTCCACATAGCGCCCGGCGCAGAAGTGGGCGAGTGCTGTGTTGAACTCCAAGGCAAACAGCCGAGGATCGCGCGGACTTAACTGCATTGCCTGCGCAGCACGCTCAATGGCCTTGTCCGGCTTCCCCAAGCAAGCCTCTATCCATGCGCTGTAACCCCAGGCCACGGCCAGGTTCGGATTGAGCAGGAGCGCGCGGTCGATGCAGAGGGCGCTATCATCGAGGTCGCCGCCGACATATCCGAGAACATATCCGCCATAGGAAAGAGCGATTGCATCGTCTCTTCCCAGTTCAATCGCCCTCTTGGCAAGCCGGGTGGCTTCTGCGGTTTCTTTCGCGCGATCCGCCATCCACCGGTGGCTTTTTCGCGATGCATAGCAGCGCGCCGCGCGAGCATAAGCGGCGGCAAAGGCCTGGTCTCGTTCGATCGCTCTCATGAAAAGTTGCAGGGCGCTGTCGATGGATTCCCTGCTGATCACCGCTCGATCGTGAACCGCTACGCCACGCAAGTAATAGTCGTAGGCGTCAAGGCTCTCCGTCGGCTTGAGTTTGGAGCGCTCGATTTCGGCCTCCTCTACCCTTGGGGCGATGGCGCCGACAATGCTCGAGGCAAATTGGTCTTGGAGATCGAAGACCTCGACGAGAGCCCCATCGAAGCGATCTGCCCAGAGGTGGAGGCCGGTTGAGGAATCGATGAGCTGTCCGCTGATGCGCAGCCGTTCCCCAGCCTTGCGCACACTTCCCTCGACAACATAGCGCACACCCAGATTCAAACCGATCTGCCTTATATCGACAGCCTCCCCGCGATAGGCAAAACTCGACTGACAGGCGATGACGAACAGGTGGCGAAACTGAGCGAGCTTGGTAATGATGTCCTCGACGACCCCGTCGGCAAAATAGTCTTGCGTCTGATCTCCGCTTAGATTGTGAAAAGGCAAGACCGCAACTGACGGCCGGTCCGAATGCGTCGCCTGCGGCCACAGGACCGGCGGCTGCGGAATGATGTGAGATGAGCTTGCCCCCGGACGGTCAGTTTCCTTGTCTGTCCGCAGCGACGTTGCAAGCCCTTTCGTCTCCGCCTCGGGCTCGACGCCGAGATGCTTTTTCAAGGCGGCGCGACATAATTCGAGTTGACGCAGAGCCGCATTTCCGTGACCGCGATTGACGTGGATCCGCATCAAAGCGATGACACGGCTCCGCAGTGGGATCCGCAACAAGCAGTCTTTCCGCCAACCCCTCGCAGGCAAGCTCTTGCGCAGAACCGGCCACCGTCCAGGAGAGGCTCAGCCGCTCCACCAGTTGCAGCGCTTTGCGCTGATACGTGCTTCGATAGGATGCGAACCATTCGTCCAGCTCCTCAGGAATAGCCAAACTTGCCAGGACGTCGCCGCGATAAAGATCGGCGGCAATGACGAGATCGGCAGGGCCGCCTTCCTCCAGTTTGCGATCGAACATCCAGGTGTCGACTTCATGCAAACCGGCTTTCAGCGCGACCGTTTCCTGATCGCCCTCAATCTGGATCGCAGCATCGCCGCTGCCGGGAAACGCGCGCCGGATGTCGACGAGCGCCTGCCGCAGGCTATTGCGTGCCTGCGCATCGCCACGTCCCGGCCAGAATGCTTCGGCAAGCGGCTCGCGCCGGTGGCCCCGGCGGCCGGCCAGGACCAGGGCCGCGAAAAGAAGCGAAGTCTTGCGCGTTGAAAAACGAATTCGCCCACCGTCAGGGGATGTGACGTCGAGGCCGCCAAGCAAACGAATGCGCACCAGTTGCCTCCAATCGCCCACTGCCCGACGAAACCGCCACCCCGATCGATCGATTTAACACGCATTTAACGGCGTTTTCGCCGCCGTTAACGCCTAGCCGAACAGCGGCGGCCCATCGGTTTGGCAAGGTCGATCATGATCAGCAACGGAGATCGACAATGCCCGATATACAAATTCTCGCCTGGCGCCGTGCAGTCGGAATAGGCTTGCTCGGAGCGGCGCTGAAAGGCGCCGTGTCGATAATAAAAGCAGCGAAGGCGCGATGGCAAGCCGCCGCAACACGAAGGGCAGTCAGGAAACTTACGCGGGACCAGCTGGATGATATAGGTTATCAAATACCAGATCGGCCCACGCTCGAAATCAGGGCAGGAACTATGACAAACCTGATGTCGATGAGGTAGACGACCGCCCCCGCCCGACGCCCACCAATCCCTCAATCTTCGCTGCATCCTCGGCCGTCGCCGGATTATACACCACCATGCTGAGGTCGGGCCGGCCATCCACCTGAAACGCCGAATATTCGAAGGAGAGCAGCCCTAGCACCGGGTGCTTGATGTGCTTGGCGCCCTCGCCGTGGGTGCGCACGTCGTTGTCCCGCCACATGGCCAGGAATTCCGGGCTCCTGCGGCAGAGTTCGTCGACGAGCGGCTTCACCTGGTCGGCGGCACCGGCGCGGGCGGCATCCACCCGGAAGGCGGCAACGACGAAGCGGGCCACACTTTCCCAGTCATATTGGGCGGCGCGCACGCGCGGATCGAGGAAGATGAAGCGCAGCACGTTGCGCTCTTCGGGCGGCAATGCGCCGTAATCGGTCAGAAGCACAGTCGCCGCCCGGTTCCAGGCGATGACGTCCCAGATGGCGTTGCGGATCAGCGCCGGGCTCGGGTCCAGCGCATCGAGCACGCCCTGCAGGCGCGGCGTCACGCCGTCCTGCCTGCGATAGCGCACCTCGGGCGGGCGGCCGAGGCCGATGAGGAAAAGATGCTCGCGCTCGATATCAGTCAGCATCAGCGCCCGCGAGATCCGGTCGAGCACATCGGCGGACGGCGCGCCGCCGCGGCCCTGCTCCAGCCAGGTATACCAGGTCGGGCTGATATTGGCGCGGCTCGCCACCTCCTCGCGACGCAGGCCCGGCGTGCGGCGGCGCTCGCCGGCAAAGCCGAAGGCGGCCGGATCGAGCTTGGCGCGGCTATCCTTGAGATAGGCGCCCAGCCGGTTTTCGGAGGTGATGAATTCATCCATCCTGTTAGCTATTATACCATGATAAGACCACTACTTTACCAGGATACAACATTGATCGATATGTGTCTCCAGCCCAAAACGGAGATATCGACATGCGCGTATTCGTCACCGGAGCCACAGGCTGGGTCGGCTCGGCCGTCGTCAGCGAATTGATCGCCGCCGGCCATCAGGTGCTGGGCCTTACCCGATCGGAAAAGGGCGCTGAAGAATTGGCGGCCGCCGGTGCGGCCGTCCACCGCGGCACGCTTGAGGATCTGGAAAGTCTGAAGCGCGGCGCGGCCGAGGCCGATGGCGTCATCCACACCGGCTTCAATCATGATTTCTCGAAATTCGCCGAAAACTGCGCCCTCGACCGCCGCGCCATCGAAGCGCTCGGCGAAGCCCTACAGGGATCGGATCATCCCCTGCTGGTCACGGCAGGCCTCGGCCATGCGCCGGGCCGCATCGGCACCGAGAAGGATCCGCCGATGCCGACCACCGAGACCTATCCCCGCGCCTCCGAAATCACCGCGGTATCGCTTGCCGCGCGTGGGCTTCGCACCTCCACCGTCCGGCTGCCGCCCTCCGTACACGGCCATGGCGACCACGGCTTCGTACCCATCCTGATCGATGTCGCCCGGCGCACAGGCGTCTCCGCCTATATCGGCGAAGGGCAGAACCGCTGGCCGGCGGTGCACCGGCACGATGCCGCCCGCGTCTACCGCCTGGCGCTGGAGCGCTGCGCCGCGGGCGGCCCCTTCCTGGCGGTCGCAGAAGAAGGCGTCCCCTTCCGCGAGATCGCCGAACTCATTGGGCGGCGGCTGAACGTGCCGGCAGTCTCGCTGTCGCGGGAAGAGGCCGCAGAGCATTTCGGCTAGTTCGGTATGTTCGCCGGCTTCGACGTGCCGACGTCGAGCGCCCACACGCAGGCACTGCTCGGTTGGGAGCCGACCGAGCCCGGTCCCCTCGCCGATATCGACCACCCGGCTTATTTTGGCGAATGAGCCGGTCGTGATCAGAGCGCGTCCTACGGGCTCCGCCTTTCAGGAGAGGGATGTTGGAGGATGCCGCGCTCGATTATGGACGTTGCAACGCTCTCGATGGGAGGCGGCCACGAGATGCGCTGCAGCTGTCCGGCTGGCGCAGACAACCAAGCGAGCCTCATCCTGAGGTGCGTAAGGGGCCTCGAAGGACGGGGCGGGCGCGCTGGCACCGGATGCCAGAACAACCGCAAGAGGCCGGGATGCCGCCAATCGATGCGGACAAAACTGAGCTACCGCATCCGCCCTTCGTTCGTCTCGGCGGGATCATAGTTGATGTCCCAATCCTTCTCCGGCTTCTTCTTGCCCGGCGGGTTCCGGTTGACCGTGGCGTCCTCCGAGCCGGTGATGACCGTCGGCTTGGCACCAGCAACCCCGCTGGCCTTTCGGTCGGCCCGGGATTTGGCGAATTGGCCGGCCGCGTCTTTCTCGGGATTGCCCATCTCATTCGCCTTTCTGCTTCATCGCGTCGCTGAAATCCTTCATTTCAGGGTCGCGGTTGTTTTCGTTGTTGGCGTCGCGGTTCTTGTCCGGATCGTCCTTGGCCTTCAGGTAGCCGCGCGGCCTATTGCCCTTCGGTCCTTCCCAGCGGGGGGATTGATCGGTGGTGCCGGGAGCGCCGTCCTTGGGTGTCGTCATGCCCATCGTCGTTTCTCCTTGGTTGAGTAGGAAGAACCGCAAAAAGCCGGAACAGTTCCAGCCTTTTGAGATTGCCGCGGGAGCGGTCGGCGCAAAAAACATGGAACAGTGTCGCCGCCCATCGGTTGGTGAAAGGTCGCAACCCTGAAACATGGAGCCGAAAATGAGCAAGACCAACGTTCGTGATCTTCAGAAACGCGCCGAACAGCAGGTGAAAAACACCAGCGCCGGCGGCCACCTCGGCGGCACCTATTTCGGCCAGCAACCCGACGGCAAAACCACCTCGGACAGCAGCAACGACAGCGCCAAGGCTCGGCCGAACGATGGGAGCAATTGAAGCGATAGCTGATGCTACGTCTGGCCGGTAAATAAGGCCATTCGCTCAATAAATCCTTTGCGCCCAGCGACGTGGGCGCACTCCTACCGGGCTCTTCAAGCCGATCACTGGAGCGAGGGCAGGCATTTCCCCTCCTTTGGCAAACTGCCCTGCTTGCCCGGCTCGATTGACCTACTCGTCATTGATTGGCAACAACCCTGCCCTAGCTTAGGCTCGCGGCCGGCCGGCCGCAGCGGGACATCATCCGACAGCGGAGGGGCGACGTGGGATCCTATTCGATTGACGATGCGATCCGGGAGCTTGTCCCGGTTCTCTCCAAGGCGCCGGCGACCGCCGTCAGCGGCGAATGGACCGCCACCACCATGCAGGCCGGCCATTCCTCAAGAACGGGCGGCTACCGCGATGCGGCGGGACAGCCCGTGTCGGACGATTCCCGCGATCTGCTGCGCGTCATCGGCGATGTCGTCGAAAAACTGGATGAGGCAGCGACCGAGCGCTTCAACACGGTGGTGATCCGCTGGAAGAAGCCGGCCCTTCCTTTCATGCGGGCGCAGGTGACGATCGAAACCAGTTTCGACCAGGCGATCGTGCCGCGCGGCCCCGACGACCCGATCTACGAGCGCGCCGCAAGCGCCCGCCGGGCCTTCTGGCAGAGCCGCGGCACCATGCACGAAACTTTTGCCGCCGAGCGCGCCACGGCCAATGTCTACGCCCAGACCAAGTGGTTCGGTCCACACCGCCGGATCCTGGCGATCGATGCGCCGGGAAGGATGATCCTTGCCTCCGACGGTCTCTCCACACCCTGGGCCGGCATCTCCGAACCCGAGAACGGCGTCGAATGCGAACTCTTCATGGAATTCGGCGCCGCCACCCTGGATGCGACCACGATCGGCGACTGGGGAAATCTTTTGATCAACCTCGGCGATCTCGTGGCCGACGGCTACCGCGTCGCCCGCGATGTCGAAAAACATGGCGCCATCCTGTTCTGCCGGCTGACGGAGGATTACCTCCCCCTGACCCGCATCATCCTCAGCCGTGATCCTGGCCGGATCGACGGCATGCCCTTCGGCTCCGTGCCGCTGATCCGAACAACGGCAGTTGCCGAAACCGAGATCGAGAGCCGCGATCCCGACGAGGACTGGGGCGCGACGGCGGCGCGCCAGGCGCTGGCGAACCGCGGCATCGAGCTTTAGGCAAGCTCAAGGCGCGTAGCGTGTGAAGACAAAATCATGGTCTTTCACACTGCCGACATGACAGGAAAGACAGGTGTCGTGCTGCGCGGCGTCAACCGGCTTGCCGTTGACGAACCTTCCGAAGCCCCAGCCATGGCTGTCGGGATATTTCTTGGAGTCTTTCACCATCACCTGCACCGTGGTCGGAGCCCCCGGCACCGTCGCCGGCGCAAATTCCGTCGATTGTTTGCGTTTGTAGGCAAGCTTCACCAGGATCGACCCGTCGGGAAACGGCAGCGTGCCCTTCTTGTATGCATCAACGGCAATATCGTTGCCGAGGACCGCACGCAGTTCGTCGAGTGGCGGCGCTTCCTGTGCCGGCGCGATGAATTTCCAGTCCCTGTAGCCATCAGGAATGGTGACGCCATAGATCGGCGAGGCGTTTTCCGGTGGGGCGCCGGACGCCGTGGAAGAGAAGACGGCGGCGCTGAGGGCGAGACTGGACATGGCAAATACGCCAAGAAGAGCAAGCTTCATTGAAAACTCCTGCCGGACCGATGTTCTCAGGCAGGATCGTTTCGGATTGTATCTGACGAATGTCAGTCTCCGGCCGAAATGTATCGAAGTGTAGCCGTATTCGCCCCGGCTGGGTATTCCTGTCCCTCGGCCTCTCCCGAGGGATACCGCAGGAATGGCGGGAAGAGAGGCAGCGCCAGGTTACGAGGCGACGCAGCAATCCGCCGCGTCTGCCATCTCTCGCAAACCTGGCGCAGCCGCCTTTATTCGTTGATATCCGGCTCGACGACCTTGGCGAGATTGCGCAGCGATTCCTGCCAACCGAGATAGCAGGCCTCGGGCGGAATGACGTCGGGCACGCCGGCCTGGGTGATATTCACCTCGGTGCCGACCGAAACCTTCTTCAGCGTGACGGTGACGTCCATTTCGCCCGGCAGGTTCGGGTCTTCGAACTTGTCGGTGTAGCGGACGCGTTCACCCGGGACGAGCTCGAGGAACTCGCCGCCGAAGGCGTGGCTGTTGCCGGTCGTGAAGTTGCGGAAGGACATTCTGAAGGTCCCGCCGACGGCCGGTTCCAGATGATGCACGGTGCAGAGAAAACCGTTCGGCGGAAGCCATTTGGCGAGGGCGTCTGCCTCGATGAAGGCGCGATAGACCTTTTCCGGGCTGGTCGCGAAAACGCGGTGCAGGCGTATGGTGCTTGGCATGGTGGCGATCCTTTTGTGGACGGAATGAACGAGCTAAGGACGGATAAACCGTCGCCGACCCGACAGGGAACCGATCTTTTCTTCGAGAAAAATCACGCGAAGCTGAATTGCGCCGCGCCGCAGACACGTTTGCCCCTGCGCGTCAGGCTGCGGCCTGATTGCCCAGCGCGTTGAGCAACAGGCGGGCGGCCTGTTTCGACGAGGCGGGGTTCTGTCCGGTGATCAGCTGATCGTCCTGGACGACGTGCACGGCCCAGTCCTTAGTCGCTGAGAACTTGGCCCCCTGCTCCTTCAACACGTCTTCGAGCAGATAGGGCACGACCTCGACGAGTTGCACGGCAGCCTCCTCGGAATTGGTGAAGCCGGTCACCGTCCGCCCCTTGGCGATCGGCCCGCCATCCGGCGCCTTGACCTTGGTCAGGATCCCCGGCGCGTGGCAGACGAGCGCCAGCGGCTTGCCTGCCGCGAGCGTCTCCTCGATCAGCGCATGGGCGTTGCGGTCGTTCGTCAGATCCCAGAGTGGGCCATGGCCGCCGGGGAAGAACACGGTGTCATAGTCGGCCTGGTCGATGTCAGACAGCCGCAGCGTATTGGCAAGCGCGGCTGTGGCGGCCGAATCCTGTTCGAAACGCCGCGTGTCTTCCGTCTGAAACGCCGGCTCGTTGCTCTTCGGATCGAGCGGCGGTTGACCTCCTTTTGGCGAAGCGAGCGCGACCTCGGCCCCGGCATCACGAAAGACGAAATAAGGAGCAGCAAGCTCCTCGAGCCAGAAGCCCGTTTTCTTGCCGGTATTTCCCAGCTGATCATGCGATGTGAGAACCATGAGTATTTTCATTGCTCAGCTCCTTCGGCCCGGCCGGCGGACAAAGCCTTCGCGTCCGGTTTAACGGTGAAATACTGCCTGCAATCTCATGCTGAATGCCGAAATCATAGATCGGCCGCCCCCGCGACACAAGCCTCCTGGCCTCGACTGGATCCGCCCGAATACCGCTGTGAGTTTTGAGGCTGAGGTGTATGAAGAACGACAGCTTGCGCATACGATCGCCGACGTCGCGCAAGCGTCCGGGGACGTTGGAAATGAGCAAGCCGAATTATCGGGATATCGCCCGCCACGCCGGCGTCGGAACCGCCACGGTCGAGCGGGTCCTGAACGGGCGCGGCGGTGTGCGCCCGGAGCTGGTCGAGAAGGTCATATCCGCCGCGCGCAGCCTGGATTACCCGCGCAAGCTTCCCGACGCCCATCGCGGCCTTCTCCGGATAGAAGTGCTGATGGTGCGGCCGGAAACGAGCTTCTATCGCCGCCTTTCCCTCGCCTTCGAAAGAATTGCGGCGACCCTCGACCCATTGGTCGTCGTGCACCGCAGTTTCACCGACGAGATGAATGCCGAGGCGATCGCGCGACGTATCCTGTCCACCGACCTTCCCCGCGCCGGCCTGATCCTGGCCGTGCCGAGCAGCCCCCTGATCGGCGCCGCGGTGGAGAAGGTAAATTCGCAAGGCCTGCCCGTGGTCCACGTCGTTACCCGCGCTTCCGAGCGCGTCGGCGAATTCATCGGCATCGACAACGCCGCCGCCGGCCGGACCGCCGCGCTCTATATCAGCCGAATGGCACCTCGGAGGGGACCGGTGGTGGCGATCTGCCATCCGATTTACCAGGTGCATCGCGATCGGATCCGCGGTTTTTCAGACTATTTTCGCAATCATCCCGGCGCCTCCAGCTTCGAGTGGCTGGGGTTCGGCGGCGACGAGGAGCGCGCCAGCGCCGACCGGCTGTGGTCGGCTCTGGAGATGTATCCCGAGCTTGCCGGGCTCTACAATGCCGGCGGCGCCAATTCCGCCCTGATCGACGTGCTGCGCCGACATCCTGGCGGTCGTAACGTGTTTTTCGTCGGGCACGAACTGACCGACTATACGCGCACGGCGTTGCTGGACGGCATCATGGACGTGGTGCTCGACCAGGCGCCGGAGGCGCAGGCGCGCCGGGCGCTCGATCTCGTTCTGCACCGCATCGGCCTGACCGATATCAAACCGGACCAGGCACCGATCCGTTTCATTACCATCACCAAGGAAGGGCTTTGATCTAATTTGATCAAGGAAGGCTTCGCCGTTCCAAACTCCCGCTGCTAGTTTCGCATCGGGGAGAGTTCGGCGCGGCAAGGACCCGGCGGATCAAGGCGCAAGTGGCGCTCTCCTTTAGCAAAAACATGTGCGGGCCCGGAGACATCCGGCGCCCGGAAGGAGATGCGAATGGATGATCTGAAATTCGGCAAGCGCAACAGGCGCGGCGACTGGGCGCCGGATCGGCCGGTCGAGACCGCGCCGCTTTTCGCCTTCCCGCCGCAGCTGACGGCGGTCCTGAAATGGCTGCCGCATTATTTCCTGCCCTGGAACCTGATTTTTGCCGTCTCCGCGCTCGCCTACTGGGCCTGGATCATCCCCCCGGTCGAAACGATGCGGACGCTGAGCCCTGGCTGGATCGCCTGGCTCTACGCCGTCAACGCCATCGCGGTCTTGCTGTTCTACGGCGCCTTCGAACTGCATCTCTATGTGCTGAAGCGACAGGAAAACCGGTTCAAGTACAATGGCAAGTTCCCTGCCGACCAGAAAAACAGTGCCTTCTGGTTCCAGAGCCAGAACCGCGACAATATGCTGCGCACCTTCCTGTCGGGCGTGGTGATCTGGACCGCCGTCGAGGTCGGCATGCTCTGGGCCTATGCCAACGGCTATGCGCCGTGGCTCGGCTTTGCGGAAAATCCCTGGACGCTGGCGCTCGTCGCGCTCGTGGTTCCAATCATTCACGAATTCCACTTTTTCTGCATCCACCGGCTCATCCACACGCCCTTCCTCTACAAATGGGTGCATTCGGTCCACCACAATTCGGTCAACCCCTCACCCTGGTCGTCGCTTTCGATGCATCCGATCGAGCACCTGCTCTATTTCGGCACCGCCTTCTACCATCTGCTCCTGCCGTCCAACCCGGTCATCATGCTCTACCAGCTGCATTATGCCGGCTTCGGGGCAATTCCGGGCCATGTCGGCTTCGACAAGGTCGAGATCGGCAAGGACGGGCTGGTCGATAGCCACGCCTATGCGCATTACCTCCACCACAAATATTTCGAGGTGAATTACGGCGACGCGCTGATCCCGCTCGATAAGTGGTTCGGCACCTGGCACGACGGCTCCCCCGCAGGCGAGGCGCAGATGCAGGAGCGCTACCGCAGGCGCAAGGAAAAACTCGCCGCCCGCAAGGCGCGCCTGGAAGTCGAAGGAGCCGCCGAATGACCTGGGTCACAGCTGGCAAACTTGACGACATCGAACAGGAAGGCGTCATCCGCTTCGACCACGGCGGGCGCACCTACGCGATCTACCGCGGCCCCGACGACAGCGTCTACTGCACCGCCGGTCTCTGCACCCACGAGGCGATCCATCTCGCCGATGGACTGGTCATGGATTTCGAGGTGGAATGTCCAAAACATTCCGGCGCCTTCGACTACCGCACCGGCGAAGCGCTGCGACTGCCGGCCTGCGAGAACCTCAAGACCTATCCGGCGGAGGTGATCGACGGGGAGGTTCGCGTGGCCGTCGGTTAGGCCACGCATATCCGATCGGCGCGATGGGCCGCCGGGATGCCGGAGCAGGTTTTCGTCAGGGCAAAGGATTGGCGAGGGGCATACCCCCGAGCCGATCGCCTTTGATCCTGGCTAGAGATGCCCGGCCCACCGGCCGCATTCGCTTCGCCATGGCGAAGCGATCGGTGCGTCCGGAGATTTTCAGCTTTGCAGATTTGCCAGGCAAATCTGCGGGAGGTTGGCTGAAACGGGTCGGCTGATCGGCCGGCCGACTCCTTTTGAGCCAACAGAATGCTTCAATCTAACCAGGAATGGCTCTAATTCCTTCTCTCACCCGCCCCTCGCGGCAGCTTCTCAATGCCGACAAACGACTCCGTCTCATCGGTGCGGGCGTCCACAGCGGCGAACACGCCCGGCGGAGGTTTGGGGATTGTTAATCAGAAATGCCTAATGTAAATCTTAACGAGCACAAGTTGTGCGGGAGTAGAGTTGCTATAATATCTGGTAGGATATTCGATAGGGAGAGCCTCCTACATGCGGAAAATTCCTGCTGCCCGCCTAGCCCTCGGAAAGCCGGAGGCAGAAGCTTCGAGCTTGAGCGACCGGCTTTTGTTCTTTGACCGCGATTTCAATCCCATCGAGGATCTGCACGGCAATGCGCTGCCCCCGTCCGTCAAACCAGCCGCCTCCTTCTGGGAGCATTTTCCGGAGCTGGACAAAACTGCGGTTACGCTCGCGTTCCGTTCACTGGATGATAGCGGCCAGCCGTTGCGAATATCGGGCGATCTCGGCGCCCCCGACTCACACGGCCTGACGATCTACCGGATCGGCGACCTGTTTGCCGTGGTCCGATCCGAGGGACCGGTTGACGATGAACGCGCAACGCTCTTGCATCTCGCAACCCATGATCCGCTGACCGGACTGCCGAACCGGCGCCAGTTCAGCGAAGACCTGACCACCCTGTTGCAAAAAAATGCAGGCTCGAACAAGACTCTGTCGTTGATGCAGCTCGACCTAGACGATTTCAAACCCGTCAACGACACGCTCGGGCATGCCGCCGGCGACAAGCTTCTCCAATCGGCGGCAAGGCGTATTCTCGCCTGCCTTTCCAGCGATGACAGAGCCTATCGGCTGGCCGGCGATGAATTCACGGTGATATCAGTGGGCTCGGGACAACCGGCAAAAGCGCACCGTTTGGCAGAGGATCTGGTTGCTGCGTTCAAAAAGCCCTTTACCATAAACGGCATCGCAGTCTTTGTCGGCACCAGCATCGGCATATCCACTGCTCCAACGGACGGGACAACTCCGGAAGAGCTTATGAAGGCGTCCGACCTCGCACTCTACACCGCCAAGAAAGAGGGGCGCGGGCGGGCAAAAGCCTTTGACCCGGCAATGCTCGAATTGCTGGAGCAGCGGGAACTGCTGCGCCGCAGTCTTCGCATGGCCCTGGTCCAACAGCAATTCTATGTCGAATACCAGCCTATCGCCGAGGGCGGCTGCATCGTCGGCTTCGAAGCATTGTTGAGATGGCATCATCCCCTGCTCGGAAAGATTCCGCCGGCGTCATTCATTCCGATGGCCGAGGCGGATGGAATGATGCCGGAGATCGGCGCATGGGTTTTGGAGCAGGCATGCCATGAGGCGATGAAGTGGCCGGAAAACTACCTAGTCGCCGTCAATCTGTCAGCGGCTGAATTCCTGACAAGCGGCCTCACCGACCGGATTTCCCAGACGCTGGACCTGGTCGGACTTCCGCCCGAACGTCTGGAGCTCGAAATAACCGAAAGCGTGCTGCTCGAGCGCACCGTTAACAACATCGACACCCTGAACACTCTTAATGTGCTGGGCATTCGAATTTCGCTGGATGATTTCGGGACGGAATATTCGTCCCTGAGCTATCTGAAAACATTTCCTTTCGATACGATCAAAATCGACAAATACTTTATCACCGATCTCGAAACCGATCTGAAAAGTCAGGCAATCGTCCGATGCATCGTCAACCTTGCACATGACCTCGACATGCAGGTTACAGCCGAGGGGGTCGAGACGCCGGGTCAGGCGGAATGGTTGCACAGCGTCGGCTGCGACAGGCTGCAGGGCTATCTGGTGAGCAGGCCGCTTGCCGTGGAGGCAATTGACGACTTCATTGCCCGGGCGGATGCATCCAAGATCCACGCTCGACAATAGTGCTTTACCGATCTTTCGCCGTGCTTTTAGATCGCATGCAAATCTGACGCTCCAGACCGACGAACGGAGGGTGTATTGGAAGAGGAAGCATCCCGCTTCGACGACCACGCATTTGTGCCAATGGTATCGCTGGAAATGAACGTTGCGGTGTTCAAATCTCAATGGCAGTTTTGCGACGAGATTACCGAATATCTCTCCGACATTCTCGGCCAGGGTCACAGCGATCCCGCTCGGTACGCCAACTTTCTTTCAGTCGCGGCAAACGAGCTGATCGAACTCGCCTTTCGCGCGACGAACGGACGGGGCACGATAAGTTTCAGCCTCGCCCGCAGCGCGACGTACAATCGGCTGCGAATTGCGTTTCCTTGCGATGAGGAATTTCGCCGCAAACACGTGAGGGCAGGATCAGGCAAAATCCACCCTAGCCCCGACGGTAGGCCAGATCACCCGGTCACGAAGTCCGATGAGGCTTTGCTCAACAATTTGGCGGCAATATTCGGCGCCGCCATCCACATCGAGAAAGACGGCGCGGACAGGATCGGCATCATTGCCGATTTCCCCTCGGCCGAGGATTTTCAATGAGCCTGCTTTCCATGCCCTTCACCGTGCGGTTTGATCCGACAAATCAGGAGCTCGTGCTGTCCGGCAAGATGCGGCCCGAAAGTGCTGCCGAGATTGCCGATGCGCTCGAACTGGTGCGGCAGAGTTTGGAAAAATACAGCGGCATCGTTTACCTCAACGTCAAACGTCTGACGCACATCAACATGACGGCCTTCACCGCTCTGTGCGATATCCTCGCCGCCGGCTGCCGAACGAGGCCGGAACGGAAGATCAAGATCATCACCTCGAGCGTGATGGCATGGTCTGCTTCGCTGTTCGAGATGCTGGCGGCATCGCTGCCGAACCTGTCGGTCGAGATCTATGATTCGGCGTTCTATCCCGGCCAGAGCTTTGTCGAGGACGAGTCTTTCATTCCTATCCTGCGCACGCAGACGAAAATGACCTGGAGGCACGAACGCGAACTTTTGCCGCGCCACGGTCTGCGCAGCGGTGTCGCCATGGCGGATATCTGCTGCGGCATCGGTGATTTTGCGGGTTTGGTCCAGCGGGAATTCAAACCGGCGCGCCTTGTCGCGCTCGATCATTCCGTGCGCAGTCTCGACTATGCCCGCAAGGTCGCCGCCGGCTTCGATCTGCAAGGCATCGAATACACCTATGGCGACGCTTCCCAGATGCTGCTTCGAGACGATCAGTTCGACTTTGTCACCTGCCGGCACTCGCTGCAGATTTTCGACCGCCCCGAAATGCTGCTGCGGGAGCTTTATCGCATCTGCAAGCCCGGCGGCCGGGTCTACATTACCAACGAAAAGAATTCGCATTGCCTCGGCGAGCCGCATGCCAACTCGATAAAATGGACTTACGAGCAAGTCGCCAAATTGTTCAGCCACTTCGACATGGATGTCGAGATGGGACCGAAAAGCCGCCATCTTCTCCTCAACGCCGGCTTCGAGGACATCAAGGTCGACTGCTTCATGGTGACGAATCTTGACGGCGATCCGCAGGACTTCGCCGACATCATCGAAGCCTGGGAAAACGTCTATGCAGGCCAGATGGCGGTGCGCCGCGGCAACTCGGCGGAATTTATTCGCCAATTCCGGCAGGGATTCAAGGATCACGTCTTTGCCGCTCTTCACCCCAAGGGTTATGCAGGCTGGCCGATCTGGGCAGCTTCTGGTCGAAAGCCGCTATGATGGACGGGCACGTATCGAAGAGACCGATGGGACTGCGCTCGTTTCGAGCAAAGTTCATCCTGGTCGTCGGCGGCGCCGTTCTTTTTGACCTGCTGGTCAGCGGTGGCCTGGCGCTCTGGAACGTTCAGAGGCTCTCGCGCGATGCAACGCTCGAAGTCGGCCAGGGTCTTGAAGCCGCGAGCCAGGAATATATCCGCACCTATGCCGATTCGACGGCAGCCCAGGTGAATTTGCTGCTGCGGCAGGTTCACAACGACGTCGACACTCTGGCGGGCGTGCTGCAGGCACAGATCGACAATCCCGCCCGCAATTCCGACGTCGGCACGGCGATCGCCCGCACGTCGCCCGGCAGCGTCAGCCTGTCTTACGACGAGAAGGGGAAATGGTCTCAGAACGCGCCCGGCTCCGCTTCGGTCGTCAGCGTCTGGGGTTACCTGCTCGGACAGGACCAACAGCCGACGCCCGACGTTGCGCGCGATATAGAGACAAGCGCGGTTCTCGACCTGGTTGCGCCGAGCCTGCTGCAGCACGGCGCTTCGAAGCTGCAGATGTATTACATCGGACCGAAGGAACGACCGATCTTCAGGACGGCGCCCTACACCGATCAGGCCCAGACGTTCGATCGCCTCTACCCCGGGCACAACGAGGCCGATTTCTGGGAATTCTTTTTCCCCGGCCTTTATGAGTCCTGGCAAAGCTGGGCCAGGGACGCGAAAACGCGGCCGGTCGCCGACGACATCACACAGACGGCGCCCTATACCGATGCCATCACCGGCAAGCTGATCGTCAGTTTCTTTCATCCGCTCTGGACCGCCGACAGGCAGGGTGTCGCCGGGACGGCCGGCGCCGACATTACGCTCGACCAGCTCGCCCAGACGGTGGAAAATGTCAAAGTCGCCCAGTCCGGCTTCGGATTCCTGGCAATGTCCGACGGCAACGTGGTCGCAATCAATAGCACAGGCGAAAAGACGCTCGGCCTGGTTTCTGCGAGCGGCGCGAGCGGAACCGGCGTGACCGGGCTGGAGCGTTCGCTGAAAGGAAGCTCACAGCCTGCGATCGCGAAACTGGCGCTCGACCGCGAACAGGGCATCCAGCACCTGCTGTTGCAGAAAGACGGCAATGAAGTTCCCTATATCGTCATCGTCAAGAAGCTGCCGGCAACCAATCTCTGGTCCAGCGGCCCGGTTCGGCAAGAGGCGATGCTGCTCGGGGTGGTTGTGCCGGAACGGGAAATCGACGCCTCCCTCTATGCCGCCCAGGCCAAGATATCCGAGGCCACCAACCGGATCGTGATCTACCAGATCATCGCAATCCTGATGTCGCTGCTGATCGTGGCGATCGCCGTGTTTGCGGCTTCGAAACGCATAACCAGCGGAATCAGCGCCCTTGCCGGCGCCGCCAAGCGGATCCAGGCGCAGGACTATTCCGTCAGAGTGGCGATAATGAGCAAGGATGAGGTCGGTGCGGCCGGTGAAGCCTTCAATCGCATGGCCGAACAGATCAGCTATCACACCGAAAATCTCGAACAGCTCGTCGAGGAACGAACGGCCCAGATCGAAGATGCGAAGGAAGAGATTTCGGCACTGAACGCACAGCTCCAGCGGGAAAACCGCCGGCTTGGAACGGAGCTCGCCGTCGCCGAGCGAATCCAGATGATGGTTCTTCCGCTGCAACAGGAGCTGGAAGACTTTCAGGACATCGAGATCGCAGCCTATATGCGGCCCGCCGAAGAAGTCGGCGGCGATTATTACGACGTCTTGAAGCACGGCAAGCGGTTGAAGATCGGCATCGGCGACGTCACCGGCCATGGGCTCGAAAGCGGCGTGCTGATGCTGATGGTCCAATCCGTCGCCCGCGCCCTTCAGGAAGCAGGAAATACCGACGCCGTCGAGTTTCTGGCGAATCTGAACAGCGCCCTGTTCAAAAACATTGTGCGGACCAGGATCGACAAGCATCTGACGCTGGCTTTTCTCGACTATGACGGCAAAGACATGATCCTGTCAGGACAGCACGAGGAAGTCGTCATCGTGCGGGCAAACGGCGAGATTCAACGCATCGACACCATGGATCTCGGCATCCCGATCGGGTTGGAAGCCGATATTTCCGACTTCATCAAGACTCGTGAAATCGCGTTCGAGAAAGGCGACCTGATACTCCTGCATACCGACGGGGTGACGGAAGCCGAAAACGACGCGGGAGAACTGTTCGGCATCGAACGCCTGTGCCGGGAGGCGCTCCGTTTGAAGGATCAGAGCGCTGAGAAAGTGGTTTCGGAAATTGTCGCGACATTAATGCTCTTCATCGGATCACAGAAAATCTACGACGACATCACGCTTCTCGCAGTGCGGCATAGGTGAGACATGACGGCCAAAATTTACGGTCTCGAATCTCTGGTAGACATCAGTCTGGATTCAGGCGCTCGTCTCACCTTGAGGGATGGGCCGCTCCAGCTTGGATGGCGGCATTCGGGAATGACGTCGGACTTCATCGCCGAGATCATGGCCCTGCCCTATGCCCGTTCGAAGAAGGATTACCTGCAGGCGCATCACGACATCGGATATCTTAGCAACGAGCTGATTGAAAATGCCGTCAAATTTCGACAGCCCGGCGAGATCCTGATCGAAGCCGGCATGGTCAAGGGAAGCTTTTTGATCAGGGTGCAGAACGCCATCGACAGCGCGACGGCGTCTCGCTTTCAGCAGCTCCTGCAACGCCTGCAATCGAGGGAACCCGGCCTTCTGCTTCTTGAGCAAATCGAAACCAACGCCATATCGTCAGCAGGCGGTTCCGGCCTGGGTTTGCTCACCCTTCTGAGCGATTACGATGCAAGAATGGCATGGACATTCGAAGAAAATGACGACGAGCACATCATATTGACGACGACGGCAGCCGTGGCGATGCCACCCTCCTCCAATTTGTGAGCCAAGAATGGAAATCAGCGACGAAAACTTCCGCGTATGGGCGGAAAAGAATGAAGTCTTTTTCGACGGCGTGTTCCGCCTGGCGGGACCCGATGCCTATGCACCGATTTATTCATTGATAACAACCCTCCTTCACGAAGGGCACAAACAGGTGACCTTCGACTTGACCGGCCTCGAATTCCTCAATTCCTCGGGGATCAATCTCCTGGCGAAATTGACGATCGAAGCCAGAAAAATGGGTGACCTCCTCCTCATTGTGAAGGGCACCAACCAACATCCCTGGCAAGCGAAATCCCTTCCGAATCTGAAGAAGTTGCACCCGCTGCTGGATTTGCGCCTGGCGTGAGTTGGGGCGAAGCCGATTTCGGCCCGGAGTGTGAGGTGACGACGACCACCCCACCTCCGTCATGCACGGCCTTGAGTCGAGCATCCACACGGCACCCGCCAGCGCCAGCGGCATGGGTCTTCGGGTCAAGCCCTGGGATGACGGATATTGGGGTTGGCGTCTCGCCAAACTCGGCCGACTTACAAAGCACACCGGCTCGCGGATGCCTCATCATGCGCCACCACCACCCTCATCTCGCCCTCGTGTCGTGACCCTTGGAATGGCAAAGTGCGAGGTGACGATGACTCGCCCACCCGCTCCGTCATGCTCGGCCTTGAGCCGAGCATCCACACGGCACCCGCCAGCGCCTGCGGCATGGCCCTCGGGTCAAGCCCGAGGACGACTGAGATTGGGGTTGGCGTCTCGCCAAACTCCAGCGTTCTATAAGGCACGCGGGGTTGCGGAAGCGTCGTCAGGCCAGCCTATGGGACGCTTTCCCCGGCCGGCACCACCACCCTCAATCTTGTCCTCGTGTCGGGACCCTGGGAATGCCGGAGTGTGAGGTGACGATGTCTCACTTCCGTCATGCTCGGCCTTGAGCCCAGCATCGACACGGCGCCACCAGCGCCAGCGGCATGGGTCCTCGGGTCAAGCCCGAGGACGACGGAGGTAGAGGTTGGCGTCTCCCCAAACTCGGCTGCCTCACAAAGGCGTGCCGTATGGTAACCGGTGCTCCGCTAACCCGCCGCCCTGATCTGCGGCCGCCGTTCCATGAACGAGCAACGGGTTATCTCCATGGACTGCATGCTCCATAGCAGGCACGATCTCTCACCCAACCGGATGATTGCAATCACCGGTCCGGACTATAGTTAAGAACAGGTTTCCGGCGACTCCGCGCAAGTAGTCGTCGATGGGGCTCGATCTTCGCGACGAACTCTTTTTTAAAGAGCATGCCCGAACAAGCAAATATGGCTGATGTAACGGAACCTTCATGGCCGTAGCAGCCCTGATCGGTCCGACAGGCTCCACTCCATCGGATGATGTTTAGAAGATAACGACATGCGCAATACAATAGCAGTCGGCCTGGCCGCCTTGGTCGCCATGTACTTTGTCGGCGGCATGAGCGCGAGACATGAGATCTTTCCTTGGCCACAACTTTCCGCCCTGAGGACAATGGTTGGCGGCGAGAAGGCAGCGGCTCCCAGCCGTTATACTTTCGACGGCAAGGAACGACTCATCGGGGATGAATCAAAAACGCCTGTGACCTGTCCGACGCAAACCGATCGAACCGCTGTCTTACTGCTTCTTGGCCAATCTAACGCGGCCAACGACGGTGGACAACGGCACCGGTCAAATTATGGCGCTCGCGTTGTAAACGCCTTTGACAAACGGTGCTTCATCGCGGCGTCGCCACTGCTTGGAGCGACCGATACCAAGGGAGAGTACTGGACGCTCCTCGGGAACCACCTGATCGCATCGGGGCAAAATGACAACGTCATCCTCGCACCTCTCGCATATTCCGGATCCGAGGTCGCACGATGGGCGGCAGGCGGTGACCTCAATCCGGTGCTGGTCGATACAATGAAACAGCTTCAGGATTCCGGCTATCGGATAACGAGCGTCCTCTGGATGCAAGGAGAGGCAGACCTCGTTTTGGGCACCACTGCGGAGGACTATCAGGCACGTTTCCTGTCGATGGTCGACACATTGCGCCAGCACGGCGTCGAAGCACGCGTTTACATTTCGATCGCATCGAAATGCCTCGAACCGAGCAACGGCGGCTTCAAGGAGCATATTCCGGACAATGCGATCGTGCGGGCGCAACTGGCCCTGTCAAAAAGCGGCCACGGTATCCGAGAGGGCGTAAATACCGACGCGTTGCTCGATGGAGACGACCGCTACGACGACTGCCATATCGGGGGCTCAGGCGCGGAGAAAGTGGCACGGGCCTGGCTGAACCTTCTGAGTGGCGATCACCGTCTGGAAACCTCGCGATAGTCTTCCCTGAAGCGGTTTCGTGCCTTCGTGAGCTTCGGCCATGATCGCCGGCGCGGCGCGCCGCTGTGCTTCATCTAAGACCATAGCCGCTACCCTGAACCGGACCTCAGTCCGATGTGCAACGCGCGATAGCAATCTATCTTTCGAGTCAGTTCACGTCGTGCTGTGCACGGCATCTGATGGTCTCATTCGGAGAAAAACGATGCGGATAGCAACCTTAGCGTCCCTTGCCGTGCTTTCGCTGGCGCTTGCAGCGAGCCCGGCAACGATTGTCGGGCTGGACATGGCCGCACTTGCAAAGGACGGCGGAAACGGCGGCGGCAATGGTGGCGGGGGCGGCAATGGTGGCGGTCACGGCGGCGGCAACGGAAATGGTGGCGGCCAGAACAGCGGTTCAAATCATGGCAGCTCCAAATCGCAGTCCGTGAGAGGCAAATCGTCAGAGGCAGCCGGCAAGAACAAATCCGGCAAGACAGACACCGCAGCCAAAAGCACGAAAGAGAAGAACCTTTCGGCGCAGCTTAAGGGCCTGAATTCCTTGAAACGGAATTATCGGGCGCTGATGAACACATCGGACCCGCGCATGGCTGCCATTTCGGCCTACGCCGTGGCCTACGCCCAGTATGAGCTCGACAACGGAATCGAGCCCGCAGCCGACGACCCCGTGCTGGGCGATGCGGCGCTGGAGGATGCCTTGGCTTCCGCCACCAAAACCGGCGAGGTGAGCCCGGCGGTTCTGGACGAAGCCAAGACCATTCTCGGCGTTGGCGAAGCCGACGGCAAGATTGATCAGATCCGCACCTCGCTCGAGAACGCCGCGTTGACGACGTCAGATGAATAGCCACGAGTGAGTTGCGAGCGGTGCGAAGCCACCGGAATAGCTTCGCACGAACTATAAGAGCATTTCCGATTTTGTTTGAGTTCGGAAATGCTCTATTTTTTTGCCAACTCACCGACAAGCCCTAAACCTGGGCTGCCATTTTCCGCATATTCTAATCCGATTTCCCCCGCATGACCCTCGCTGCCGCGCAAGGTCAGATCAGCCGGCGTCGACATTGTTTGGTTGAACTGGCGGATGGCAATGCCTGATGGTGGCACATCGGCTGCAGTGGCTCTCCTCGGCCCGCCTCACCCTCCGTCATGCTCGGCCTTGAGCCGAGCATCCACATCGCCCCCATCGACACCAGCGGCATGGATGCTCGGCTCAAGGCCGCCGAGCATGACGGAGTATGGGATTGGCATTCCCGCCAAACCCGCCGCCACCGGATTGGGGACCGCCGTGCCGACTTGGCAGCGTGGCTCGCATGACCGGCTTCTCGCCCGTCGCTTCGCCTCGTCTTCACGCGCCTCATCGTCTCGCCTCCAATCCCTAAAACTCCCAACGCACACCGGTACAGATGGGCGCGATCCCGCCGCTCCCCAAGCCGCTTCAAGCCGCCTTCCCGACCGCCGGCTCGCCCATCGCCTGCGGCCTTCCGAGCAGATAGCCCTGCGCCTCGTCGCATTGCTCTTCCAAGAGCGTATCGAGCTGCGCCTGGGTTTCCACGCCTTCCGCCAGCACCGGCACCTCAAGGCTGCGGCCGAGCGCCAGGATGGCGCGGACGATCGCCTTGGATTGCGGACTGGTTTCGACCTCGGCCATGAAGCTCTTGTCGAGCTTGATCTTGTCGAAGGGGAAGGAGCGCAGCGTTTCCAGCGAGGAATAGCCGGTGCCGAAATCGTCGATGGCAATCGACACGCCGAGCGCCTTGATCGCGCGCATCGTCCGTAGCGCCTTCTCCTTGTCGACGATGATCGAGCTTTCGGTGATCTCGATTTCGAGACGGCGGGGGTTCAGCCCTGTTTCCGAAAGGATGCCCGCGATCACCGCCGCCATGTCGGCATGGCCGAGCTGGATCGGCGACAGGTTGACGGCGATCTTGTAGCTGTTGTTCCAGCTTGCCGCCTCCCGGCACGCTTCCCGGAGCACCCATTCGCCGATCGGCAGGATCGCGCCGCATTCCTCGGCAAGGCCGATGAAATCCATCGGCGGGATGTTGCCGCGTGCGTGATGCCGCCAGCGCAAGAGTACCTCGTAGCCGGTGATCTCGCCGGTGCGCACCGATTTCTGCACCTGATAGTGCAGATGCAGCTCGTGGCGGTCGATCGAGGCCCAGAGATCGTTGGCGAGCGCCCGGCGGCGGCGGGCATTCTCGTCCATGGCGGCCTCGTAGAAGCAGACCCTTTGCAGCAGCGATTGTTTTGCGCGGTACATGGCGAGATCGGAATTGGCGAGAAGTCCGTCGACGCTTGCCGCGTCGCTCGGATAGATCGCAACGCCGAGGCTGGCGCCGGTCTTGATCTCGAAGCCGTCGATGGCAACGGTGCCGGTGAGCGCGCCTTCCAGCCGGGCGATGAAATCGTGTAGCGCACTCAGCTCATCGAAGCGCTTGGTCGCCGCAAACTCGTCTCCGCCGAAGCGGGCGATGAACTCGCCCTCCTGCCGCGCGGCATCGAGACGCCGGGCGAGCTCGACCAGCACCTTGTCGCCGGTGGCGTGGCCGTGCTGGTCGTTGACTTCCTTGAACTTGTCGAGATCGATGCCGATGACGGCGACATTGCCCCTCACCCGGTCGGCGATCATCATCTCTTCCGAGACGCTCTCGCCGAACTGCAGCCGGTTCGGCAGGCCGGTCAGCGCATCGTGCTTGGCGAGGAAGGCGACCTGCTCTTCGGATTTCAGCCGATCGGTGATGTCTTCGAAGGTAACGACCCAGCCGCCATTGGCGAGCATGTTGACATGCTGCTGGATCGAGTTGCCGCTGGCATATTTGTGGACGGCGCCGCCGGAGCCGGAGCGGATCAGCGCCATGTTCCTGAGATAATGCGCCTCGGCGAGTGCCGTGGCTTCCGCCGCATCCTTGGTATTGGCGGCATAGCCGATGTCGACGATCTCACGATAGGCCATGCCGGGGCGCACCGAGCCCTCGGGGAATTTGAAGATTTCGAGATAGCGCTTGTTGCAGAGCAGCAGGCGCTCATCCCGGTCGAACAGGCAGATGCCCTGCCCCATATTCTGCAACGCGACGTCGAGATTGCGGGTGACCTCCTCGATTCGGTCGGCATCCGCCTTCTGTTTACTGTTGTCCTTGGTGATCTTCGCAAAGGCGATCAGCCCGCCGGTTTCGTCGTAGATCGCGTCGATGACGACATGGGCCCAGAACGAGGACCCATCCTTGCGATAGCGCCAGCCCTGGGCCTCGAACTTGCCTATGGTGCGGGCGGTCTCGAGCGCCCGCTGCGGAAGGCCTTTCCGCCGATCTTCCTCGGAATAAAACAGCGAGAAATCCTTGCCGACGATCTCATCGGCGCGATAGCCCTTGGCGCGCTCGGCGCCGGCATTCCAGTTGCTGACCTTGCCATCGGGATCAAGTATATAGATGGCGTAGTCGGTGACGCCCTCCACGAGAAGGTTGAAATTGCGCTCCGCCTTGGCGGCCTTGGCCTCCGAGCGCACGGCAAATATGGCGGCCGCAAAACCCGCCGCCAGCAGCGAAAAGGTGACGGCGGCGATCGTAACCACCATGACCGCAGGCGAAAGCAGCGTCGCGGGATCGAGCGCCACCACGTCGGGCGTGACGGTGACGCCAGCCATCGCGGTGAAATGCAGGGCGACAACGCCGGATGTCAACAGAAGCGCGGGCGCGAGCCTGCCGAGAAGCGACCGCTCGCCCCTGCCCGCAAACCGAAAGGCGGCGAGCGAAAAGACGATGCCGAGCGCGACCGACGCCGCCACGAACCCGCTATCCCACGAGATATCGCCAGGGAATTCGATGGCGAGCATTCCGGAAAAATGCATCGACCCGATGCCGGCGCCGAAAAGCACGCCGGCCAGAATATTCGCCACCCACCTGGTATAGGCGATCTTGGCGGCGATGGCGCCCGTCGTTGCGACGATCGCGACCAGCAGCGAAACCAGCGTCAGGCCGGCATGATAGCCCACGACGACACCGGGGTCATAGGCCAGCATGGCAACGAAATGCGTCGCCCAAATCCCAAACCCGCCAGCCGCCCCTGCCGTCCCGATCCACACCCACCGGGCAGCACCATCGGAAGACATCGCCCGATCGAGCAGAACCATCGCGCAATGGCTGGCAAGAAAGCAGATCAAACCCGCGAGACCGACCAGCGAAAGATCATGCTGCTCGGTAACGCACGTCAGAACGGTGAACATGGAATAGGACCCTCGATTTGAGGGGTCACGCTATGCGGCGGGCGTTTAAGGAAGGTTGAAGTGGAGTGGGCGGCTGGCGGGAAAGGCGGGTGTTTGGGCGGGTTGGAGGTGGCGATGTGGGATTAGGGTTTATCGCGGGTGTCTTGGTATGGTGAATGGATTTTCGCCTGGCGCGGAGGGCGAGGCCCGCGAAATAGGGCTTGCCCCACCACGACCGGATGCAGGTAGATGATATTCGTCGGTCAGGCCAAGTTCGATCAGGTTGTGGGCAAGCTCCGGGCCGGCGACTTCGATCTCCCCAATTTCACCCAAGCACCATGGTAGCGGACTTGGATGAGGGGAATCTGGGATGTCGATCTTGCTAAGAAGTTTGTCGCTACTGGTTGGAATAATATTGGCGGCACCAGCCTTTGGGAATTGCCTAACCGCCAATGAGACCAAACAGGGCGTGCTGCTCACCAGAGAAGTGCCTTTCTTTTCCGTATTCTACAAGCCGGACGGTCCGGGTCTCACCGAACAAAAGCTGGTGGAGCGTAACCGCTCACTGCAGCCGGTGTCGGCTGTCTATTTGCACCCCTTGCTCGTCGAAAAGAGAGTTGGTCCCAATGGGAAGCATGAGCTGAAATACGCGAATACGGTTGCGTTGGATGATCTGCCACAGAAGAAGAACTGGCAATCCGACACTACGCTTTTCATCAATGGCAAAAAATCCGTTTCGGGCACTACTTTTATTCGGTTCGACGGCTTGGGAGAGGAAACGATCGCATCTTGTTCCTACAAAGTTTGGGCCATCAACAGCCGCCTGGAACTGACGGAATTGCCTCCGATTATTTTTGAACAATACTATTCCCCCGAGCTTCGTCTCGTTCTTCGTTCGGTAAGGCTGGCCCCTTCCGGCCAGCCGTTGAGCGAGGTTCGATTTGATCGGTTCCAAATTGGCTGGGGCAACTGATCGATCCTGAGGTCAGGCTGCCAGCCCGAAAGCTGGCTCGCATCAATTTCCTGAAGTCGAGACCGCAGAACCCGACGGCGATACCGTCAAATGCGATGCGCAGAACATGCGACTGCTTGCGGAAGGTGTTCCGTTTATCTCGGGCATTGATACGCTGGAGATTGGATCGCACGCAAAGTGTATCCAGGAATGGAAGTAGCCTTTAATAAGTGGGGCGAGAAAAAACTTTTCCATAAGGAAGTTCGAACCGAACGCTATCAGCTTTCGCTAATCGCCTTTCTTCAGCGCTCCCCTCACGCCTCCAACTCAACAATCGCACACCCGTACCCGCCAAGCTCCAACCTCCCCCTCACCGGCCTCTCCCCATCCAGCAGATCCCGCCCGGCAGGCACCCCACCCACCGTCACCGCCTGATCCGTATAATTCTGCACAAACAGCAGACGCCGCTCCTCGTTCATCCGCATCGTCACCTCCACGCCCTCCGGCAGCCCGCCGACCATTGGTTCGATGCCAGCAGGTGCAAACAGGCGTTCGGTCAGCGCCTCCGTCAGCTCCGGCGTGAGGTAGGTGCCGAGATAGACCACCTGGCCCTTGCCGACCTTGCGGGAGGTCGCCATCGGCTCGCCTTCGGCGTAGCGGTTGGACCAGGCGGCGATGATCTCGACGTCGGGGTCGATGGCAAGGTTTTCGTAGAAGTGGCCGGCGGTCAGTTCGCGGTTGCCGATCTTGAAGCGGCGCTGGCGGCGGTGGGATTCGGCCGGTTTGTTCGGCGGGATGACGAGGCCACCGGAGCGTTCCATCACGTCGAACAGGCCGTTGGCGCCCGGTGCGGCGAGACGGCCGAAATCCTCGACGCGCACGCCGGTGAGCTTAGAGAGCGCGGTGCCCGGCGCGGTTTCGCGGATGACGTGGTTGTCTTGCGTGCGGGTGCCGGTGCGGGCGCCGATGACGACGGTGCCGCCGGAGGCCGCGAAGGCTCCTAGCCTGGCCGTCCATTCGTCCTTCCACATCACCCAGTGGGGGACGTAGAAGAGCTTCAGCCTGGAAAGATCGTCCTCGGGATGGATGAAGCCACAGGCGATGCCGCGGTCGTAGCAATATTGGTGCATGAGGATCGCATCGTCCTGCGGGCTCGGCAGGCCGATGGGATAGGTCTTGTGGGCTTCCTGATTGTCGAAATCCGAGCCGGCGATGCCGACATCCATGCACACATAGGTGCCGAGGATCTTCGGCTGTAGCGCGATCATCTCGCTTGCGAAGCGGCTGGCCTCCTCATAGCGGTGGCGGCCGATATCGTCATGGTCGATGATGCCCATCCAGTAGATCTCGGCGCCGAAATGGGCCGGCCGCCAGCGGAAGAACATCAGGCCGTCGGCCCCATGGGCGACCGAGGAAAGCGCCATGCGGCGCAGCTCCCCCGGCTCCGGCGTCAGCGTGCAGAAGCCCGGCTGGCTGCCGAAGCCCGATTGCTGCTCGGGCACGATGTAATTGCCGGAAAAGCCGCGGCAGATATCGAGATGCAGCGCCTGCACCTTGGCGTGGTTTCCGAGCCGCTGGAACTCGTCATAGAGCATCGGATAGATGTCGTAGCCGACGAAATCGAGATCCTTGCTGAACTGGCCGCGGAAATCGATATCCCTCAAGCCGCCGAGATTGTGGAAGACGAACCAGGAAGGCTTCACCGCGCGCAGGATCTCCACCTGGTCGTGCTGGAAGCGGGCCGTGGAGAAGGCGAGGAAGCGGTGGTAATCCTGCAGGTGGCCGGGGCTCGGGAAGGTCGGGCCGAACTCGATCGGCAGCACCACCTGATCGAAGCTGTCATAGGCCGTCGCCCAGAAATCGCCGCCCCAGGCGTGGTTGAGCTCGGCGATCTCGCGGTATTTATCGGCGAGGAACAGCTGGAATTCGCTGAGCGTCGCGTTCGAGAAGCTCTCCGGCATGCTGGTGTTCAGCTCATTGTCGGTCTGCCAGCCGACGACGAAAGGATTGTCGCGATAGTGCTCGGCCATCGCCCAGGTGATGCGCTTGCTGTGCTCGCGGAAGACAGGGCTTGCCGTGTCGCAATGCTGGCGCGAGCCGTGGCTCATCGGCCGGCCCTTGCCGTCGACCCTTAGAATTTCAGAGTGCGCGGCCGTCAACCAGCGCGGCGGCGTCGCCGTCGGTGTACACATGATCGTATCGATGCCGTGGCGGCCGAGGATCGCGATGGCGCGGTCGAAGAGATCGAAATCATAGGTGCCGAGCTTCGGCTCGAGGATGTGCCAGGCGAATTCGGCCATGCGCACGACGTTGAAGCCGGCTTTGGCCATGCGCTCGGCATCGCGCTCCCAATAGCTTTCGTCGACATGCTCGGGATAATGCGGGGCGCCGACGAGAAAGCGGTCGGTCTTGACGGTGTTCCATACGGAGAGGGTCTTGTCGGACACGGGGCTGGTCTTTCCTATTTGTCGAGAATGGTCTTGCGGGCGCTGATCGTGCGGCCGCCATCGGGAGAGAAGAGATAGAGTTCGCGCGCATCGAGCTTCAGCGCCACCTTCTGGCCGGCGGCAAAGGGTGCGACGTAGCTGAGCTGCGCGGTGATGTTGCCGGTGCCGCTTTCCGACGCGATAGTGCTGAGACTGCCGGCATCGACATAGAGAATGGTCTCACGGCCGAGATGCTCGACGAGGCGCACCTCGCCATGCACCGCGCCGCTCTCGCTGCCCTCGGCGACCACGGAGATCGCCTCCGGGCGGACGCCGAGCGTCAGGGCCACGCCTTTCGCAAGCGTCGCCGGTTGCGCAAGCTCCACCGTCAGCGGCGACAGGCCGGGCGCGGAAACGGTCACATCTCGGCCGGACACCGCATCGATGGTGACGCCGAGGAAATTCATGCGCGGCGCGCCGAGGAAGCCGGCGACGAAGAGATTGTCGGGGTTGCGGTAAAGCTCCAGCGGCGAGCCGACCTGTTCGATGATGCCCTGATTGAGCACCACGATGCGGCTTGCCATGGTCATCGCCTCCACCTGGTCGTGGGTGACATAGACCATGGTGGCGCCGAGTTCGGCATGCAGGCTGCTGAGCTCGACGCGCATCTGGGTGCGCAGCGCCGCATCGAGGTTCGACAGAGGCTCGTCGAACAGGAAAACCTCGGGCGAACGGGTGATCGCCCGGCCGATCGCCACGCGCTGCCGCTGGCCGCCGGAAAGCTGCTTCGGCCGCTTGTCGAGCTGGTCGCTGATCCGGAGAATCTTGGCGGCGCGGGCAACGGCCGCATCGATCTCGGCCTTCGGGCGCTTGGCCATCCTGAGGCCAAAGCCCATATTCTCCGCCACCGTCATATGCGGATAGAGCGCATAGGACTGGAAGACCATGGCGATGCCGCGATCACCCGGCTCTTGCCGCGTCACATCGCGGCCGTTGATCACGATCTGGCCCGACGAGATCGTCTCCAGCCCGGCGATGGATTTCAAGAGCGTGGACTTGCCGCAGCCGGAGGGGCCGACCATGACGATGAACTCGCCTTGCGCGACCGAAAGATCGATGCCGCGCAGCGCATGGTAGGCGCCGTAATCCTTGTTGATCTCTCGGAGTTCGAGACTGGTCATATCCTGGCCCTCTCTTGTTGAAACGGAAGACGCCGGCTCATCCCTTCACCGCGCCCATGGTGAGGCCGGCGATGAAGTGCCGCTGCATCAGGAAGAACATCACGACGGGCGGCACGGCGACGATGATCGTGCCCGCCGAAACCAGGTTCCAGGCCGAGACCCATTCGCCGCGCAGATTGGCAAGGCCGGCCGTGACAGGCTTGACGCTGTCGCTGACGGTCAGCACCACGGCCCAGAAATAATCGTTCCAGACGAAGGTGAAGATCAGGATGGCAAGGGCGGCAAGCGCCGGGCGCACCAGCGGGATCACCACATGGATGAGCGTCTGGAAGGGCGAGGCGCCTTCGGCGCGGGCCGCCTGGAACAGCTCGTCCGGCAGGGCGGCGATGAAATTGCGCATGAAGAGCGTCGCGAAGCCGGTCTGGAAGGCGACGTGGAAGATGATCAGCGCCACGGTCGTGTCGATCAGGTCGAGGCGTACCATCAGGTCGCGCACCGGAATCATCATGATCTGGTGCGGCAGGAAATTGCCGCCGACGAAGAGCGCGAAGATCAGCATGTTGCCGCGAAAGCGGTAGCGCGACAGCACGAAGCCCGCGAGCGTCGACAGCACCAGCACGCCGATCACCGAGGGAATGGTGATGATCAGGCTGTTGAGGAAATAGCGCGCCATCGGCGTGTCGGTGAAGACGGCCCGGTAATTATCGATGAGGCCGATCTCGGTCGGCCAGCCCCAGAGATTGCCGCCCATCACGTCCGCCGTCGAGCGGAAGGAGGTAAGGATGATGGCAAAGAGCGGGCAGAGCCAGAGGATGAGCACGAGGACGACGGCCAAGACATAGAACCGGCGCTGCCAGATCGCGCTTTCGGGAATGGGACGAGGATACATCAGCCTCCCCTCTCTTCGCTGCGGATGATGTGGGTGAGATACCAGGCGATGAAGACGGCCATGATCACGAAGAGCACCGAGGCGATCGCCGCGCCGTAGCCGAAGCGGTAGGAGAAGATCGACTGCTCGTACATCTGGTAGGCGAGCACCGAGGAGGAGCCGAACGGCCCGCCCGCCGTCATCACCGAGATCATGTCGAAGGAGCGAAGCGCGCCAACGACGGTGACGGCAATGGCGATGAAGGTGACTTGCGTCAGCTGCGGCAGCACGATGTGGCGCAGCATGTTCCAGCCCCTCGCGCCATCGACGCGCCCTGCCCCGATCAGCTCTTCGCTCAGATTGTTGAGACCGGCGAGATAGAGCACCATGCAGAAGGTGATCTGCGGCCAGAGGGCGGCGATGACGATCGCGAAGGTGACGAAATGCTCGTCGGAAAGCACGGCCGGCGTCACCGCCCCGAAGGCCCGGAATATCAGCGCCAGCAGGCCGAACTCAGGCGTATAGACCCAGGTGAAGACGACGCCGACGGTGACCGACGCCAGCACCAGCGGAATGAAGAACAGCGACTTCAGGAAGCGCATGCCCGCAATTTTCTGGTTGACCAGCAGCGCGATGGCGAGCCCGATCGGCGGCGCGGCCATGAACATGACGAGCCAGATCAGATTGTTCTTCAGCGACACGTAGAATTGCGGATCGCTGTAAAGCTCGACGTAATTGCCGAGCCCGATCCAGACCATCTCGCCGAAACCGTCCCACTCGTGAAAGCTGATCCACACACTCCGGACCGCCGAGAGCAGGATGACGGTGAAGAACAGCGCGATCGCAGGCGCGATAAGCAAAGTCGGGGTAAGCCACCAACGCTGGCGGCGCCATAATGTCTGCATCTCTGGAGCCTCAAATTATTTCGGGAGCTGGCTGACGCCCCTCAGGCTGTAGACAAAGCCGTGCCTCTCCTCCGTCATGCTCGGGCTTGTGCCCCGAGCATCTGTCCCCGGTCGATAGGGCAGCAGATCCTCGGCACAAGGCCGAGGATGACGTCGAGTGAAGGGGCGACGTATCGGACTGCCGACGACGAAAGCCACCACCCGCTCCTCCGTCATGCTCGGGCTTGTCCCGAGCATCTACCCCCGTTCGATAGGGCAGCAGATCCTCGGCACAAGGCCGAGGATGACGTCGAGTGGAGAGCAGCTCGTCAACCAAGTGGAGCGGCCCGCACCCCTCAGATCTTATAAATCCGCTTCCGCGTCCCCTCGAGCCGCGTCAGGATGGCCTTGCGCCGGTCGGGCTTGGCCATGAACTCCTGGAAGCCGACGAGGCCGGCCTGGGCCATGTCGGGGTCGCTGTCGCGGTCGTAATATTGCGAGGTGCCCTGAACCGTCTTCATCGTCTCGACGGCGACGTTGACGAGCGGATCCTTGCTCGGCGGCAGGTCGTGGCGCGGCGGCACGTTGCCGCCCGGCTCCAGATAGGCCGCGAGGTTTTCCGGCCTGTAGAAATAGGCGAGGAAATCGCGCGCGCCCTGCTTATTCCTAGCCTTGGCGGGAATGTGGATCGAATTGACCGAGAACTCCTCGAAATGGCCGACCTTGGCGTCGAGCACCGGGAAGGTGGCGTAGGCGAGCTGCGGCAGATCCGCTTCGGTGAAGGCCGAACGCAAGAAGGCACCGAGGTTCATCATGCCGGCCTTCTTCTGTGCCAGAAGGGCTGCGGCCTCCTGCCAGCCGAAGGAGGTGTGGTTCGGCGTGAAGAAGCCCTTGCCGATCATCGCCTCCCACTGGTCGAAGACATCAGTCAGCGCCGGATCGAGATAGCTCATCTCGCCGTTCATCAGCGCCATGTGCTTGTCGAGGCCGTTGATGCGCAGGTTCATCTGGTCGAACCAGCCGGCCGCCGGCCACAATTCCTTGGTGCCGATCGCGATCGGCGTGATGCCGGCCGCCTTGCACTTGTCGCCATAGGCCATGAAGTCCTCAGCGGTCTTCGGCACCGTCAGGCCGTGCTGCTCGAACACATCCTTGCGGTAGAACATGCCCCAGAGCGTGCCGCCGGTGGGGAGGCCGTATTGCTTGCCGTCCTCGGTGACGGCGCCGGCCGTCGCCCCCAGCACGTCCTTGTATTTTTCCTTCTCGAACAGGTCGGAAATATCGTCGAACAGGCCGCGCTTGACGAAGGCGCGCATGCGGTTGCCCGAAAACCACGAGCAGACATCCGGCGCGCCGGCAACGAGATAGTTGCGGATCGCCGTCTTGTGCGACTCGTGATCCATATTGTTGATGACGACGTTGACGCCGGATTCCTTGGTGAAGCCCGCGGCGATCGCCTTCAGCGCGTCGAGTGCCGCACCGTTGTTTTCGGCCGAGATCATCGTGACCTCCTGCGCCTGCGCGATCGCCGGGATCGGAAAGCCGCCGGTGGCCGCACCGGTGACCGCGGCCGCGGAAACAGCGCCCGCCCCTTTCAGGAAGCTTCTGCGGGTGGTTTCGGGAAATTGCTTCGAAAATGCCATTGAATTCCTCCCAGTTGATCGATCGACACCGCCCGGCCCAAGCGGCCCCCTCCTTGGAACGCGCTCGATCAGGCATTTAACGCGCCGGTCGCCCTGCGATGCCCGGCGTACATTCGCCCCGGCTTCAGTTGATCGGCGGGCGAACTTATGCATAGATTGAGCGAGCCCGCAATAATTAATTTACAAAATTAAGGAATGCATCGTGAAGCTGAAAGGCGACCAGACCACGGCGAGAGCCATGAACCGACGCCTCATCCTCAACCTTCTCAGACGCGAAGGGCCGAGGAGCCGCGCCGATATCGCCACCGTCATCGGCCTCTCCCCGGCCGCCGTCACCTTCGTCGTCGCCGATCTTCTGGGGAAGGCATCGTCACCGAGGGCAAGGCGGTGCCCGGCTCCGCCGGCCGCCGGCCGATCCCCGTCGAGATCAATTACGAGCACTCGCTCGCGCTCGGCTTCAAGCTGATGGTGGATTCGGTGGAATGCGTGGCGACCGATCTCGCCACCAATCCCGTCGCCGCCATGCGCGTCGGCCTGGAGGGCCACGATCCCGACTATGTCGCCGATCTGCTGGCGGGCACCGTGCCCGCGCTGGTCAAGCTCGCCGGCCGGCCGAAGGCCAAGCTCGCCGGCATCGGCATCTCCATGCCCGGCGTCATCAACCACGAGCAGACCGCCTGCGTGCGCAGCCACCGCTTCCAATGGGACAACGTGCCGCTCGCCTCGCTGGTGGCCGCCCGCGTCCATGTGCCGGTCTGGCTGGAGGACGATACCAACGCCTACGCTATCGCCCAGCAGCTCTTCGGCCTCGGCCGCCAGCACCGCAACATGGCGGTGCTGGCCGTCGGCGTCGGCATCAGCTGTGCGCTCGTCATCGACGGCAAGCTCTATCGCGGCGCCAATGGTGCGGCCGGCAAGTTCGGCCACACGCTGTTCGAGGAAGGCGGCCGGCTCTGCGAATGCGGCAAGCGCGGCTGTCTCATGGCCTATCACTCCGAACTGTCGATGCTGCGCCGCTGGCGCGAAACGACCGGCCGCGACGATCTCGGCCTCCCCGAACTGCGCACCGCCCTCGCCTCGGGCGATGCCACCGCCCTCACCCTCGTCGGAGATTCCGGCCGCGGCATCGGCACCGCGCTCGCCAACCTCGTCAACATCACCGACCCCGAAGTCATCGTCGCCGGCGGCGAAGCCGTCTCCCTCGGCGATGCCTTCCTTAACCCTCTGCGCGAAGCCCTCACCGCCCGCACCTTCCGCACCGCCCCGCCGCTTTTGCCCGACTGGGAAGACAATTCCTGGGCGCGGGGTGCGGCAGCGCTGGTGACGCAAAAGATCTTCGACTTCGAATCGTCCGGCGGGGTGACGGATGTGACGCTGGCGGGTGTCACAGGCTCGACGTCGGCGGCTTGACGTGCGGTAGAAGGCGGATTGTCTTATCGGACGGTATGTGTGGCCCCCTCTGGCCTGCCCGGCATCTCCCCCACAAGGGGAGATCGGCAAGTGGGATTTCGCGCCCACTCGCCGCATGGACTTTCAGCTTGCCCGCCCCTTCGTCCGACTTAGGGATGTTACAGGGCCGCGCTGCCTATTGCTGCTGTCGCGGCTGCGCCGGCGGCGGTGTTCCGATCTTGTCCAGGACCTTCTTGGCGAGCGCCGGGTCGCTCTGCGCGGCCGTCAGGATCGAGGAATATTCCTCGACCGAGATGTCGTTGGAGGACTGGACGGTTTCGACCATCTCCTTCTTGGCCTCCTCCTGCAGCTTTTGCTTGGCTGCCTGATCCTTCGTCGCGTCGATCTTGGCCGAATATTGCTGCCGGACCTTATCGACCTGCAGGTAGGCGACGGCAAAGGCCTCGAGTTTCTGATCGCTGACGGCCGCCGGCGCAGCCGTGCCGCTGCTCTGTCCCTGCATCGGCGCCTGGCCCTGCGCGGCCGGCTGCTGCCCTGCTTGGGCCATCTCGACAGCCGAAGCCGGGCTGAACGCCAGCAGGCTGAAGACTGCAGCGGTCATCATTGCGACAGGTGTGTAACGAGTGATCATATTCGTTCCTTTTTCACGTGCGTGATTTGACGGCAGCAAGACCGCCTCGGTCGATCGCTCGGCCGCTGAAAAGGCCGGCGAGGTCGCGACGATGAAGCCTGAAAAGGGCAGGATGCGGCGGTAACAGGGCTATTTGCTGACGATTGCGCGGCGGCTTTGTGACCGGCGGAGGCCGGCGCAAGCCCTACCGCGCAAACTTCCTCGCCCCCGCCACGCACAGAATAACGGCGACCGTTACAGCCAGCATGCTCCATGTCACCGTCTCACGCAGCAGGGTGGCGGCAAGCGCCAGGCCGAAAAAGGGCTGGAGCAGCTGCAGCTGGCCGACGGCGGCGATGCCGCCCTGGGAGAGGCCGCGATACCAGAAGATGAAGCCGATCAGCATGGAGAACAGCGAGACATAGGCAAGGCCGACGAGCGCCGGCATTTCGATGCCGGCAAAACTCACTGGCCGGTATAGAAAGGCGACCGTGACCATCAGCGGCAGCGACAGCACCAGCGCCCAGGAAATCACCTGCCAGCCGCCGAGCGTGCGCGACAGCCTGCCGCCTTCGGCGTAACCGAGACCGCAGATCAGGACAGCCGCCAGCATCAGGACGTCGCCGACCGGCGATGCGGTCACCCCTTGCGCCAAGGCAAAGCCCGCCACCAGCGCACTGCCTAGAATGGAAAAGAGCCAGAAGGCCGGCTTTGGCCGCTCGCCGGCGCGGATGACGCCGAAGGTCGCGGTTGCCAGCGGCAGCAGGCCGATGAAGACGATGGAATGGGCCGAGGTGACATGCTGCAGCGCCAGCGCCGTCAGCAGCGGAAAGCCCACCACGACGCCGAGCGCGACGACGATCAGCGAGACGATATCACGCCCTGACGGCCGTTTCTCACGAAAGATGATCAGCAGGCAGAGCGCCAAGACCCCGGCGATCGCCGCGCGCGCGACGGTCAGGAACACGGGATCGAACTGCGCCACCGCGACGCGCGTCGCCGGCAGCGAGCCGCTGAAGATCACCACGCCGACCAAGCCGTTGATCCATCCTGCCGTCATGCGTTCCATTATGCACTCTTCCTTCCCGATGCATGCCGTCCAAGCGCCCTCAGGTTTGGACAGCATGTATAAAAACAACGACCTAAGGCGCCTCACTTGAATCAAATTCGAAAGCCGCGCGCTTCAGCCTTTATCGATCAGGACGGATGGCCAGGACAGTGACAGTCTGATACGATTTCGACAAACTGTTGTGGTTCGGAAAGCAGTACAGATGAACGAAGAACTGGCAGGACGCACACGCGTCGAGATGGTGATCGCAACGATCCGGCAGCGCATTGCCGGCCGCAGCCTGACGCCCGGCGCAAGGCTGCCCTCGGTCCGCGGGCTGGCGGCGACGTTGAAGCTGTCGACCTCGACCGTGGTCGATGCCTATGAGCGCCTGGTCGCCGAAGGCGCGATCCTGGCGAGACCAGGCTCCGGTTTCTATGTCGCCAACCAGGCAGCACCCTTTGCACTTGCCGAGGCCGGGCCGAAACTCGACCGCGCCGTCGATCCCTTCTGGATATCGCGGCAATCGCTGGAGGCCGGCGAGAGTGACCTGAAGCCGGGCTGCGGCTGGCTGCCGCCCTCCTGGCTGCCCGGCGAAGCCATGCGCCGCGGGCTCAGAACGCTTTCCCGCGCCGACGGGCCGGCGCTTGCCGACTACGGTTCGCCGCTCGGCCTGCCGCCGCTGCGCCAGCTGATTTCGCGGCGCATGGGCGAACGCGGCATCGAAGCCTCGCCGGATCAGATCATGCTGGCCGAATCCGGCACCCAGGCAATCGATCTGCTCTGCCGTTTCCTGCTGGAGCCCGGCGACACGGTGCTGGTCGACGACCCCTGCTACTTCAATTTCCACGCGCTGCTGCGCGCCCACCGGGCAAAGATCGTCGGCGTGCCTTACACGCCGTCCGGTCCCGATATCGAGCTGTTTGCCCAGGTCGTCGCCGAACACCGGCCGCGCCTCTACATCACCAACTCCGCCATCCACAATCCGACGGGCGCAACGCTTTCGCCGGTGACGGCCCACCGGCTGCTGAAACTCGCCGATCAGTTCGACCTCACCATCATCGAGGACGATATTTTCGCCGATTTCGAATATACGCCGGCGCCCCGCCTTGCCGCCTTCGACGGGCTCGATCGGGTCATCCACATCGGCAGCTTTTCGAAGACGCTTTCAGCCTCGGCCCGCTGCGGCTTTATCGCCGCCAAACCGGAATGGGTCGACGGACTGACCGATCTGAAGATCGCCACCTCCTTCGGCGGCGGCCGGCTGACGGCGGAACTGGTGCTGAACGTCTTTAGCGACGGCAGCTACCGCAAACACATGGAGACGCTGAGACAGCGGCTTTCCCGGGCGATGGGCGAGGTCTCGGCCGGGCTGAAACGCCTTGATATAACGCCCTGGCTGGAGCCGCCGGCCGGGATGTTCCTCTGGTGCCGGCTGCCCGACGGCATCAATGCGGCCGACGTGGCGCGGGCTGCGCTGGAAAGGAAGATCGTGCTCGCCCCCGGCAATGCTTTCAGCCTGTCGCAATCGGCGACGAATTTCATGCGGTTCAATGTATCGCAGATGTTGGATCGGCGGGTGTTCGAGGTGCTGGAGGAGGTATTGGAGAGGCAGGTGAAGTGAGGCGGGGATTGGGCCGAGAGGCTACAGACAGCATCTTGCGGCGTTCGTGGTCACCTCGCACCAACCTTTCCTCCGTCATTCCTATGCTTGTCACAGGAATGACGGAGGAAAGGTTAGGCTAATCGATGCCAGGTCAGGGGGCCGCACGGCACGGCCTTCATCCTCATCTCGTTCAACGCCACACCTCAAAACGACCGATTGACCGCCTTGTCGTTCTCCAGCCGCGTCACGCAGCCTTCGAGCTTGGCGAGCAGCAGGTCGAAATCGAGCGGCTTCGTCAGGTAGTCCGCCGCCCCGGCCCGCAGGCCCGCAAGCGTGTTTTCCCGGTCGGTCAGCGCCGTCAGCAGGATGAAGGGGATGTTGGAGAGCTCGGGGTGGTTGATCTGGATTTCCGCCAGAAGCTGGTGCCCGTCCATGACAGGCATGGAGATATCACTGATGACGATGTCGGGCCATTTCGACAGGATCATTTCCAGGCCTTCGGCGCCGTTCGAGGCCTCGAGCGTCTTGTAGCCGGCTTCGCTCAACTCTTCGACGAGGAGATTCCGGATCTCGACTTCGTCTTCTATGCACAGGACTGTAACCATGAGCTCTTCCTTAAGCTGCGACTTGTTGATCCGACAATAGAGACTCTATTGGCAGAGAAATGGTAAATGTTGTGCCCTTGCCAAGCTCGCTCGTCACCTCGACGCTGCCGCCATGCAGCTCGACAACCTGCTTGACGACATTCAGGCCGATGCCGGTTCCGGCAATGCCCGTGGCGCTGCGGGCCCGGTAATAGGGTTGAAACAGTTTCGGCAGGTCATCCGCATCCATGCCGATGCCGCTATCGGCGATGGCGATTTCCACCGTCTTTTCATCAACCCGGGCGCGAACATGAATGTCAGGCGCATTGGGCGAATATTTGACGGCATTGGAAATCAGGTTGGTGAAGACCTGTTCCATCGCGCTTCGATCGAAGGTCAATAGATCAGGTATCGGCTCGAGATCGAGATGGAAGACATGCGAGCGGCTGAGCTCGCGCTGTCTGTCGCAGCAAGCGACGAGCAGGGCTTTCAGATCGCCTTCGCTCCGCTTCAATATGATCTGTCCGGTTTCGAGCCGGCCGGTGGCAAGGATGCTCTCCATCAGATCGACCATGCGCACCACCGCGCTTCGGATCACTCCGGCTTTTTCGTGAACGTACTCGCCGCTGACATTGGTCGTCGACCGGCAGAGCCGCTGGGCGGCGGCGTCGATGATCGCAAGCGGCGTTCGAAATTCGTGCGAGGCCATGGCGACGAACTGACGCTGGAGCGCATTCACCTGGCGCTCGTGCACCAGCAGGCGGTCCAGCTCTTCCCTCTGTCTTTCGATTTCTGCGGTTCGATCCGCCACCATCTCTTCCAGGTGGTTGCGATGGTGGGTCAGCTCAGCCTGACTGTCCAGCAGGGTCAGCGAGGTGCGATGCAGTCCTCGTCCGAGCCAGAACACCGCGGCGATCAGCAGGGCCAGGCAGCCGAGCCCCGCCGGCGCGATCTGCTGAAGCAGCATGAAACCCGGCCGGATCGGCTGCCAGACGAGATAGCCGATCGTGCCGCCGTCATGCGACGATACAGGCACCTGCGCCCGTGCATCACTCTTCGATGCGGTAAAATGCAATCCTTCGAGCCGCGCATAATGGGCGATACTTTCGACCGCCTTTCCGTCGAGGAACTTGACCGAGACGGCGATGAACTCCTGGCCGGCCTCGATTTGCATCCTTGTCGAACTCGGCAGAATGGGGCGCGCGCTTATTATCGCCGGCCGGTTGGCGATCATGATCGTGCGGACCCTGGCGAGCTGACCAAGCGGTTCGGCGCCGGGCTTTTTGCTCTCGAGGAGAGCAGCCCGCATCTCGCCCGCCAGCGCCGTGATCTCCTGGCCGTCGTCGCTGCCGAGGCGCGGCGGCATGGTGTCCGTTCCGTCGCGGAAGGCAAACATCAGGCGATTGGTATCGTCGAAGACGTAGGTTCTGTCGTGCCCGAAATATTGGCTCGTCCAGCGGCCGACATTGTCAAGCAGCCATTCATGGTTCCGCTGCTTGGCATAAAGGAAGGCGTCGTCCCATTTGGTGACGCTTTCCTGTTCCCGGGGAAGCGCATTGATCTGCTCTTCCAATCCTTGTTTGACGAAGTCGGCCTGCCGGCGCAAATAGAGATCATCGACCTTCACCGCGGCGAGCCACGCAAATCCGCACAGCAAAACGGCCGCCGCGCAGGTGAGCGTCACCAGGACGAGCGTGATGTGGGATGTGAGCCTGACCTTCAAATACCCGCAACCTTTTGATGGCGCCTGCCGGCTCAAAATTGACACGCAAAGGTTGACGGACGGTGAATTATGCGCTCCCGTGCGGGTCGGCGACATGGCGATTACGGCATCTCGCGATCTTCGAAGGAGAGCTTATGGACGCCGCAACATCGCCCGATATGTCAGGCATCGGGATCGAACCGATCGCTGCCGCGCACATCAAGAGCTTTCATCGCGCCCTCGATCTCGTCGCGCGGGAGAAAAAATACCTGTCCATGCTGGAAGCAACACCCCTGCCGCAGACGCGCGAGTTCGTGATGGGCATGATTGCAAAAGGCAATCCGCAATTCGTTGCCGTCACTGGTGAAGAGGTCGTCGGCTGGTGCGACATCAGCCGGCATTTCTTCCCCTCGAACGCCCACCGCGGACGCCTCGGAATGGGAATCCTGCGCGCCTATCGCGGCCAGGGTCTCGGACGAAGGCTCATCGAGACGACATTGAGAGCGGCGCAGGACGCCGATTTTGCGCGGGTGGAACTCGATGTTTACGAAGACAACGGCCGTGCTATCGCCCTCTACGAAAAGGTGGGATTTGCCCGCGAAGGCATCGTCCGGCGTGCGGCACGCATCGACGGCCGGTTCATCGACGCGATCAGCATGGCGCTTTTGTTCGACGAACGCGGCTCGGCATAGATCCTGGTATCGCCGTCATTTTTTGAACAAGCTCTTTTGAGCAATTCCAACTATCGCGACACGATTGTGCAGACCTCCGTCGGCCAGGCACTCCCTATCGGGCGAAAGCCTCGAACGGATTCTCGTGGGTCAGGCGCGTCAGGGTCCCATCGTCTATGCCTCGCCGTCTTAGCTCGGGCAGCAAGACCGTGGAAAGATGGGTGTACGGTTTCGGGGTCCCGCCCATCGGCAGCGCCGGATCGAACCAGCCGCGGTCATGGCTCAACAACAGGCGGTCGCCGCAACCGGCCTCCAGCGCCCTGATCACCAGCTCCGCCACCTCGTTATCTTCAGCCCGGCCGACATGGTCATACTCGATCCAGGCACCGCGCTCGGCGACGGCGACGTTATAGCCGAAGTCCTTTTCTTCCTGCGTATGAATCGAGATAAATCTGTCGGCCCGATAGCCCTCCCCCTCGATGACGTCGAGCTGATCCATGACGACCCGCCCCCTGATCGTATGGCTGCCGATGACCGCGTCTGTCTGCGCCGCGGCGCGCGCCGCTGCCCGCAGGATTTTCGTCTCGAGCGGCGTCATGCCGTCATCGCCGGCGCTGAGCTTGATCCAGCCGGCCTGAAACCCGGTCTCGTCGATCTGCTCCGTCAGTTCGCGAAGCATCCACGCCTCCAGTGCCTTTTCGGAAGCATGGCGGACCCATTCGGGTATCCAGGGTTCACGGTAATTGCCCGTGGGAACGACGATCGGAAAATTCGTTGCAAGTGACACGGCAAGATCCATGTCCGCACGCCGTCCGACGCCGCCCGTTGAGCATTCGACGAGTGCCGTCACCCCGAGCTTCTTGATCCGCTCGATTTCAGGCGCCATCAGCCGAACGACGTCTTCGGTCTCCGCTTCGGCATAACCGGGCTGGTCCGGCGTCCTGAGATCGACGAAAACGTGCTCGTGCGGGAGGATCATCCCAAGCTCGGATTTGCTCTTGGGCCCGAGCGTCGTGCGCAGGTATTTCAAAGTCTCTCCTCGCGGTTGGATCGGCTTGCGTGGAGCCCTCGACCGGCACCGAAGCCCCGCCACTGCCGCGAAAGTAGATCGTCAGGTGACGAAATCAATCACCCGCTCGATCGAGATTCGCGTTGCGGGGACCGGACCTCACCGCGTGGCGCATCGCGGTCACCCCGGCCGGCGCACGGCGCGGATCTTGCCACTGCCGCCGCCACCGCAGAAGAAGCGGTCGGCGCCGTCGGATTCGAGGCCGGAGACGCCGATCCCTTCAGGCATATCAAGCCGCTCCAGCACCTCTCCCGTTTCCGGATCGATGCGCCTGACGTCGCTGTCGTCGCCCTCCCAGGTGCCATGCCAGAGCTGGCCGTCGATCCAGGTGACGCCCGTGACGACACGGTTCGACTCGATGGTGCGCAGGATCTTGCCGGTCTCGGGATCGATCTGGTGAATCTTGCGACCGCGGTGCTGGCCGACCCAGAGTGTGCCTTCCGACCAGGCGAGGCCGGAGTTGCCGCCATTGCCGGGCGCAGGGATGGTGGACAGGATGCGGCCGGTCTTCGGATCGATCTTGTGAATGACGTCCTCGGCGATCTGATAGAGGAATTCGCCGTCGAAAGCCGTCCCGGCATGAGAGGCGACCTCTATCGAGCGCACCACCTCGCCGCTTTCCGGATCGAGCGCGTTCAGCCTGTCGCCAGAGGCGAACCAGACATGCCTGCCGTCGAAAGTGACGCCATTGACGCGCTCGGCGCCGGGAAACGGCCCATATTCACGCAGGATATTCGCAGCTGATTTTTTCATCGCTTCCTTCCCTCCAGTTCGGCTCATCCTGAATCGCTCGGCAGCGGTCCGGGGAGTAACAAGATCGTCGGGAAACCCGGCAGTGGCGGGCTCATCCAGCGCCGTGCACGACCGCGCCCGAGCGATTGCACCTTGCCTTCGCCGGCAAGGGCATCCAGCGCACGCTGCACGGTGCGGGGGCTGGCCGCAAGCGCGATTGCCAGGGCCGAGCTCGACCACGCCTCGCCATCGGCGAGGAAGGCGAGCACGGCCCCATGCTGACCTTCGACCAGCGGCGCCAGCACGGCGATATCGCCGGCGGCGCGTGGCGAAAGCGCAAAACCGCGCTTCGTCGCCGAGACCTCCGCCAGTCCGGCAAGTGCTGCGCGCAGCCGGCCAATCTCGACGCGCAGCCGGGCGCGATGTGATTCATCGGCATGTTTGCCGCGAAAGGCACGCGCGATGAGCGTACCCCTTGCCACATCCGCCGGCCAGGCTTCGGCGAGCGTACGAGCGAGCGCAAACAGCACCGGCCGCGTCGCCAGCGAAACGGCATTGCCCGCGCTCCACACCACATGACGGCAGGCATCGACGACGAGCGTGCGGGAGGAAAGCAGGGCTTCCACCTCCGCAAGCCGCAGCGGACGCTCGTGCCCGCGCGACACCAGCCGTGCCGCCGGGGTGGCGAGCACCAGCGCGGCGGCTTCGACCTCCCGCGTCAAAACGGGGATATCGGCCGTGCGCGCGGCAAGCCTCGCCCGGTCGAAGGCAGATCGTGCCGCCTCGGTTCGCAGACGCCGGACGGCGATGCCTGATGCCACCAGCTCGTGGGCGGCCCGCAAAGCCGGCGGCAGCGGCGTCGGATCGAGCGCTGCGAGCGCGCGTTCGGCCTCGTCGAGGCGGCCGATCAGCACCAGCCTGCGGATGGCGACATTGCCCGCATGGGCGGCGTTGACCCTGTCGCCATGCGCCTCCAGCACCTTGCGCGCCGCTTCCAGCGCCTTGACCGGCCAGGTGAGATCGCGCGAGACAAGCGCGATCTCGGCCTCGGCGACCACGCAGCGCGCCCGCGCCACAGCCTCCCGCGGACCGAAGGCACGCGCCGCATTCTTCAAGAGCGCCTTGGCGCGGACGAGATCGCCGAGCTGCGCCATGGCGATGCCGCGCAATGCCAGCGCCGGCGCGTCGTCGCGCAGCGCCACCCGCTTCAGTGCGCCGAGTGCATCGCCCGATGCCAGCGCCAGCGCCGCGGCCGTGATCAGCGAGTCCATGCAAATCCCGTCACACTTGTCACTCCCGCCATTCCCCTCTCCGGCCGTAATCTGCTCGGCGCCGGCAGACAATCCGCGCCGGATGGTACGACGACAGACAGGCAAAGGAGAAGACCCATGACGGCACAGCTGAATGCAACACGCGAGCAGTGGCTGGCAGCAAGGCTCGATCTGCTCGAGCAGGAGAAGGAACTGACCCGCCAAAGCGACGCGCTGGCCCTGAAGCGCCAGCAATTGCCCCGCGTCAGGATCGACAAGGAATATCGCTTCGACACCGAAAGCGGCGATGCCTCGCTGAAGGATCTCTTCGGCGGGCGCTCGCAACTTCTCGTCTACCACTTTATGTTCGGACCGGATTACAGCGCCGGCTGCCCCTCCTGCTCCTCGATCGCCGACGGCTTCAGCGGCTCCTTCGTCCATCTCGAAAATCACGACGTCGCCTTCTGGGCCGTTTCGCGCGCGCCGCTTGCAAAGCTCCTGGCGTTCCGGCAGCGCATGGACTGGCGCTTCCCCTGGGCCTCTTCCGGCGGCAGCGATTTCAACAGCGATTTCGGCGTCTGGTTCAGCGACGAGCAGCAGCGGCTGGGCGGCGTGGAATATAATTACCGCCGCGAGCCGCCCGCCCCCGACCCGATGCCCAGCCGGAACATTGAGGAATGGCAGCAAGGCGGCAACGACGAGCCGATCACCCAAATCGCCGCCATGACCGGTACCGATGTGCCCACCTATGTCCGCGACCGGCCGGGCGTCAGCGCCTTCGAGCTCATCGACGGCGCCGTCTACCACAGCTACTCCAGCTTTGCGCGCGGATTGGATGGCCTCTGGGGCGTGTACCAATGGCTCGACCGCGCCCCGAAGGGTCGCAACGAAACCGGCATCTGGTGGCGCCACCACGACCGCTACGGCAAGGAGTGACGGTGATGCTGCTCTCTGGCCACAGCTCGAAAAGCGGCGGCGAACACGCTGCGCTAGGCGGCGGAGCCGCCATCAACACAGCCGAATGGCTGTCTGTATCGGCCGCCGCCGACGGAGCGGCCGGCAGACCGGGCGAATCCGCCCGGAGCTTGCCCGCCGCCGAATGGCTATCGCTCGCCGCCGCACCGACCTTCGCAATCATGGCATTGCTGACGGCCGCGACCGGCAGTACCGACATGATCTGCACGACCGCGCCCGAGTTCTTTCCGATCGGCGGAATGGTGCCGATGTATCTGCTGATGAGCGGCTTTCACCTGGCGCCCTGGCTGCGGCTTGTCGCAGGTTGGCAGCGCGTGAGCCGGAGATAATGGATCAGCTTCACTCCATACGGTCCTCCGCTAAGCCGGTTTGCGTGCCGAGGAGCACCCCCTCTGCCTGCCGGGCAGAGGGGTGCTCCTCGGTGCAAACAATCACCCTTCCATAAGGCTCTGCGCGATCGCCTCCCAGCTCTCCGCATCCGGCGCCAGCAACAACCTGCCCTTCGTCATCGCCGGCCGGTAAGCTTCGCCGGTCAGCAGCGCGCCGCAGCCACCGGCTTCGCGGTGGATCAGGACGCCGGCGGCGTGGTCCCAGGGTTTGAGTTCGGCGTTGAGGGAAAAGCTCATCGCCCCTGTCGCCACCGCCCGGTACTCATAGGCGGAGCAGCGCCAGGTCGTGGTTCGGGCAAAGCGCAGCAGGTGGCGGGCGTAGGCCGGCTGGTCTACGGCGGGAAACATGTGCAGCGGCACGAAGCCGTGCATTTCCCCGACGGGCGACGGCGGCGCGACGGCAAGGCGGGTCCGCGCGCCGTCGCGGGCGATGTGCCATGCGCCCAGGCCCTTCCGCGCAGCGAGGAAATCGCCGGTGACGGGGTAATGGATCAGCCCGGCCACGGTCTCTCCGCCAGAGACGATCGCCACGATCATGCCGAAGAGCGGCACCCCGTGGGCGAAGTTCCAGGTACCGTCGACAGGATCGATGAGGACGGCGAGATCGGCATCGGCAAGCCGCGCCAACAGCGCGGGATCAGCCGAGACCGCCTCCTCGCCGACGAGCAGCGCTTCTCGAAACCGCTCCGAAAACGCCTCGCCAAGCCGCCGCTCGGCGCCGAGATCGGCATCGGTCACCAGATCGTCGGGCGCAGTCTTGGTGCGGATGCCCTCGGCGGCGACGCCGAGGAAGCGGGGCAGGATTTCCGCCCCCGCCGCCGCACGCATATCCTCCATCAGCGCGGAGAGCAGCGCATCGGAAATCTCCCTCACTTCTGGCGCGCCTCGATATAGGCCTTCAACGCCGCCGGCTGGTCGGTCTGGATGACGCTGATGCCGGATGCCATCATCCGGCCCCAGATCGCATCGGGATCGGCAAGAGCGGCGCTGTCGGTCAGGCCGCAGCAGGAGACCGGATCGAGCGAGTTGACCCAGAGCGAAATGCCGGCCTCGCGCAGGCGCGGGTGCTGCCCGGCCAGCGTCTCCAACCGGTCGAACTTGGCCTCGCACATGAATGGCCTGATCGAAAGGATCGCCTCGGCCGTCTGATCGGCGCTTCCCTCGCGGAAGAAGGCTTGGCCCATGAAGGGAATGCCGTCGATGCCGCCTTGCGCGGACAGCCAGGCGAGCGCCTCCGGCGTGCCGGCGGCCGCCTTGAGATCGACCTGGTCTTCCATGCCCATTTCCTTGACCTTGGCGGCGACGATGCCGAACATCTCGCGGTCCTTGAGGTCGAGATCGACGAAGATCCGGCCGCGCGCGGTTTCGAGCACCTGTTCGAGCGTCGGAATGGTCTCGGTCGTGAACGCCTGATCCGGCCCGCCATCGGCCATGCGCAGCCTGAGGCGGGTGATTTCGGCGATCGTCATCTCCTCGGGAATGCGGTCGATGCCGGCCATGCGCTCCAGCGTATCGTCATGCAGGATGAACAGCATGCCGTCGGCGCTCTGGCGGATATCCACCTCGACGATGTCATAGCCGCCGGCGATGGCGGCCTCGATCGCTGCAAGGCTGTTTTCGGGAGCATGATGCCAGGCGCCGCGATGGGCGACGATGGCGCAGGGACGCGACGGATTGGCAATGTGATCGATATATTTCATGGGGCTTCCTTCAATGGGCGGCGAATGCGCCGGGTATGGCCCTGCCGCTTTCCGCATCGAAGAGATGCAGGCGGGCGGCAGGGAAACTGAGAGAGAGTTGGCCGCTGTCCAGAACCTCGGCGCCGAAAGGTGTAGCAATCCGGACGACCGACCCGCCGAGCTCGGCCGCCAGGATCGCGTGCGAGCCGAGATCCTCGCGAAACCGCAGCGCGGCGGTGACGGCGCGGCCATCTACCTTTCTGTCGAGAAGAATATCCTCCGGCCGGATGCCGAGCTGGTAGCTGCCGGTCAGCGGCGCCTGCGCCGCCACCTGTCCGTCGGCGAGCCTCAGCACCGTGCCGTCGCCGGTGACCGGCAGGATGTTCATCGGCGGTGCGCCGATGAATTTCGCCACGAAGACCGAGGCTGGATGGTGATAGATCGCCTTCGGCGTGTCGAACTGCTCGATGCGCCCCTTGTTCAGGATCAGGATGCGGTCGGCAAGCGTCATCGCCTCCACCTGGTCATGGGTGACGAAGACGGTAGTGGCGCCGATGCGCCGGTGGAGCTCGGCGAGTTCGACGCGCATGTCGTGGCGCAGCTGCGCATCGAGGTTGGACAGCGGCTCGTCGAAGAGCAGCACGCCAGGTTCGCGCACGATGGCCCGGCCGATCGCCACGCGCTGGCGCTGGCCGCCCGACAATTGCGCCGGCTTGCGGGCGAGATAGTCGGAAAGCCCGAGCATCTTCGCCACCGCCCCGACCCGCTCGATGCGCTCGGCCTTCGCCATGCCCGAGATCTTCAGGCTGTAGGCGATGTTGTCGAAGACGCTCATATGCGGATAGAGGGCATAGTTCTGGAACACCATGGCGCAGCCGCGGTGCTTCGGTTCCAGATCCTGCACCTGGCGCCCACCGATCGCGATCTGCCCGGCGCTCACCCGCTCCAGCCCCGCGATCATCTGCAGGAGCGTGGACTTGCCGCAGCCGGACGGGCCGAGAACGACGGTGAATTCGCCGGCCCTGAGCTCGACGTCGAGCGGCGGGATGACGACGGTCTGGGCGTCATAGGCCTTGGTGACGCGTGTCAGCTTGATGTTGGCGGCAGCGGCGCGGATCGCCATGTCGATCGCGTTCATGGCTATTTCTCCGTGAGAACGAGGCCCTGGACGAGATAGCGCTGCAGAAGCGCGATCATCGCCAGCGGGATGATTGAGACGACGATGGTGGCGGCCATGATCATCGGGAAATCGGGCACCGTCCCATCGGCATCGGGAACGAGCCGCGCCAGTCCGACGACGGCCGTCTGCATGTCCGATGTCGAGGCGGCGACGAGCGGCCAGAGATACTGCGTCCAGCCGCTGAGGAAGGTCAGCACGAAGAGCGCGGCGAAGCTGGTGCGCGACAGCGGCAGCAGGATGTCGAACAGGAAACGGATCGGCCCCGCCCCATCCATGCGCGCCGCCTTGAACAGATCTCTCGGCAGGGTGAGGAAGAACTGGCGGAACAGGAAGGTGCCGGTGCCGTGGGCGACAAGCGGCGCGATGAGGCCGAAATGCGTGTTCAGCAGGCTCCACTCGAGCTTGACGGGCGCGCCGAAATAATCGGCGATCAGCCCGTTCAGTCCGGTCATGTCGAGCAAGGCATTCACCGGCGAAAACACGTTCGACGCCACCTGATAGGTGGTGATGACGCGAATTTCGATCGGCAGCATGATGGTCGCGAGGATCAGCGCAAAAGCCACGCCCGCCCAGCGGACACGGAAATAGACGATGGCATAGGCCGACAGAAACGACAGCACGCAGGTGGCGATCGCATCGCCGAGGGCGACCGCCAGGCTGTTCAGCATCTGGATCGGGATGTGGGTTTTGGAAAAAACCCGCGCCATGTTGGAGAACAGCTGGTCGCCAGGGATCCATGCCAGCCCGTTGCGCAGCATATATTCATAGGATTGCGAGGCGGTGGCGAGCGTCAGGTAGAGCGGCCCAAGAATATAGAGGATGCCGACGACGAGGACGAGGCTGGCGGCGATGTTGAGGGAACGCGCGTTTTCGATCATGGGTCACCGCTCGTAATTGATGCGCCGGCCGAGGAAGAGGAACTGGGCGGCGGTGAGAAGGACGATGAAGACCATCAGGATCGCCGTCTGTGTCGAGGCGCCGGACAGGTCGTAGCCGGAAAAGCCGTCGGTATAGATCTTGTAGACGAGCAGCGTCGTCGAGCCGCCCGGCCCGCCCTTGGTGATCGTGTCGATCAGGGCGAAGGCGGAGGTGACGCTTTCGGTGAATTCCAGCACCAGCGTCAGGAAGAGCTGCGGCGCGATCAGCGGCAGCTGAACGTCGAGGATGCGCCGCCACGGCCCTGCCCCATCCATGGCGGCCGCCTGGTGCATGGTGCGCGGGATCGATTGCAGCCCGGCGAGCAGTATGACGAAATTGAACGGAATGCCGCCCCAGACATGGGCTGCTATCAGCGTGATGAAGGCGTCCGTGCCATCGATGCCAGGTGCCCAGATGCCGGGAAAGATGGAGTTGAGCGGCGCAAGCACGCCGACGAAAGGATTGAAAAGGAAGGCGAAGACGACGCCGATCGAGGCGCCCGCCACGCCCTTCGGCCAGACGAGCACGTTGCGAGCCGGCAGCGAGAGGCGGATCTTGCGATCGGCCGCGACCGCCAGGATCAGCGGGATCAGCACCGCCAGCGAGGAGCCGGTGACCATGAAGACGATGGTGCGCCAGCCGGCCTCCCAGAATTCCGGATCGGAGAGCACACGGGCGAAATTGTCCCAGCCGACGAACATCGAGCCGCCGCCGAAGGGGCGCTCGAGAAAGAACGACCAGTAAAAGGCTTGGAAGATCGGCGCATAGAAGAACAAGACGATCAGCAGCATGAACGGCGCCACCAGAAGAAGCGGCAGCCAGCGATGGCTGAAAAGCGAAGATTCCGACGTCATGGGAGGAGCCCTGCATGGAAAGAACCGTAAGGGGCGCGCGCGGCTCCGCGCGTCCCTTACGGAGGAGTGTCCGGTCAGGGCAGCTTCACGCCCTTGTAGGTCTGCTCGAAGCGGCGCAGCAGTTCGTCGCCGCGCTTCTTGGCGCTGTCGAGTGCTGCCTGCATGGTCTTCTCCCCGGCAAACGCCTTCTGGGTCTCCTCCATGAAGATCTGTCGGAATTGGACGTAGAAGCCGAGGCGGATGCCGCGCGTGTCGGGCGTACGCGGCTCGTTCATCGAACCGATGCCGACGGCGGCGGTCGCATATTTCGGCGATTGGCCCTCGCCGCTCTTGGCGATCGCCTCCATCACGTCGTTGGTGACGGGCACGTAGCCGGTGGCTGACGTGAAGGCCATCTGCTGCTTGGGATCGCGCACGAAATCGAGGAAGGCCTTCGCGCCTTTGATCTCCGCCTTGCCGTGCCCCTTCATGATATAGATCGAAGCCCCGCCGACAAACGTGTTGTGGCGCTCATGGCCCTCGTACATCGGCGCCATGCCGACGGTGAGTTCGTATTTGCCGTCGAGCGCTTTGGCGGAGGCCGTATAGGAGCCGGAGGAATTCTCCATCATCGCGCATTCGCCGGCATTGAAGGCGGCGGTAAAATTGCCGGCCTTGGTATCGCTCGCCAGCCTGACGAGGCCTTCCTTGCGCCAATCGACAAGGTTCTGCAGGTGCTTGGCGGCGAAGGTGGTGTTGAAGACATATTCGGCATCGAGGCCGTCATAGCCGTTGTGCTCGGAAGCGATCGGCAGGCCGTGGCGGGCCGAGAATTGTTCGAGCACGCGCCACGTATCGCCATCGGTGGTGAAGGGGCAGGCATGGCCGGAAGCCTTCAGCTTGCGGGCAGCCTCGATGATCTCTTCCCAGGTCTTGGGCGTCTCGGTGACGCCGGCTTTCTGAAGCTCGGTCTTGTTGGTGTAGAAGAGCAGCGTTGAGGCATTATAGGGCTGGGCAAAGAGCTTGCCGCCCGAGGTTTCGTAATAGGCGCGAGCGCCGGTGATGTAATTGTCCCACTTGACGTCAGGCAGCTCCTCCTGGACCGGCACGACGGCGTCCGACAGCATCAGGTCGAGCGTGCCGGCGTCGAAGAACTGGATGAGGACGGGATGGTTCTTGGCGCGGAAGGCGGCGATCGCCTTCTGCATCGACACCTCATAGCTGCCCTGTCCGACGCAGGTGATGTGATGCTCGGACTGCGCTGCATTGAAAGCGGCGCACTGATCCTGGATCGCCTTTTCGACGACGCCGGTATTGCCGTACCAGAATTCGATATTGGCGGCCTGCGCAGAACATGCGCCCGCCGTCAGCGCGGCCGCAGCCGCCAGAATGGAAATCTTCATCTTGCCCTCGCCTGTTTGATCGGCCGGCTCACAGCCCGCCTTTGGTGATGGCGGATTACTACACATAGTGTGTAACAATTTGGTGACGGATGTCGGCTTGCCGCGACAGCAGGCTATTGCTATAGGCTGCAAGCACGGATGTACCGCTGGTGACGGACCTGATTACTACACGCATAAGGTAATTATCGACGACCGAGGTGTTGGATATGACCTATTTCCCGGAGCAGCTGATCGCCCCGCACTTCCTGCGCGAAGGCGGTGGGGTCGTTTCTCCCAACGAACGCGATCTCCTGCGGCTGATCTGGCGCAATCCCGGCCTCTCCCGCTCCGAAGTCACTGGCCACACCGACCTCACCCAGCAATCGGTCTACCGGATCATCGACCAGCTGGAGGAGCGTGGCATCGTCTCCTTCGGCTCGCCGAAACCCGGCGCCGGCCGCGGCCAGCCGAGCCCGACGCTGCGCCTCGAAGGCCGCGCCGCATACTCCTGCGGCATCTCGGTCAATACCGATGTCATCGGCATCTGCCTGATGGATCTGTCGGGCAAAGTGCTCGCCGAAAGCAGCATCACGCTGCGCGAGCGCTCGATGGCGCAATCGCTCGATCTCGTGCGCGAGCAGCTGATCGAGCATCAGCGGGAAAACGACCTCTCCGACGAAGCTTTCTTCGGCATCGGCTTTGCCATTGCCGGCTTCCACGTCAGCGGCACCCGCTTCAACGCACCGCTGCCGCTGCACGAATGGTCGCTGATCGAACTCGGGCCGCTGCTGACGGACTTCTTCAAGAAGCCCGTCTGGGTCCATAATGGCGGCAAGGCGGGCACGGTCGCCGAATCCATGTTCGGCGCCGGGCGCTACATCAGGCACTTCGCCTATCTCAGCTTCAATTACGGCTTTGGCGGCGGCCTCGTCAGCAATGGCGAACTGCTGCATAGCGGTGTCGGCAATGCCGGCGAGTTCTCCGGCATGTACGACGCGGAGGAAAACAAGCGCCGGCCGGCCCTGCAATACCTGATCGAAAATCTGAACCGCAACGGTCTCGACATTCCTTCGATCACCTACATGCGCAAGCATTTCGATGCGAAATGGCCGGGTGTTGCGGAATGGGTGGACGAGGTGACGCCGGCCTACAGCCGGCTCATCAACGCGATCTGGGCGATCTTCGATCCGCAGGGAATCGTCTTCGGCGGCCAGATCCCGCCGGCGCTGGCGCAGATGCTGATCGACCGCACCGAGATCTTCGACCGCCCCCGCTACGGCGTCGCTCGCCCCCGCCCGAAGCTGATCATTTCTGAAATCGCAACCGACGCCTCGGCCATGGGGGCGGCGATCGCCCCGTTCAAATCCGCCTATTATTGATCTCGGCAGCTTATCGACGCGAGCAGAAACCGACTCCCCTAATTCTTCCGCCTCCGCTTGCGGGCGTTACGCATTTTTTGCTCCGAGGCGGCGAAGGCAATTTCCGGCCGAATGGACCTGCGCTATGATCTGATTCCGGCGCAGCCCACGCCTCCCCCCTCCATCGGGAAAGCACACGTCATGCAGGGCTACCTGACACCGAACCGACTGTTCGAGCACTGGCATAAGGAGGGATTGCGGACGACGCTCGCAAATAGGAGGTTTATCCATGAAGACCACTCAGCCCATCTATCACCTCAAGCGTAAGGCCAAGGCGTCGTCGCGCGCCGAGGACATACCGCTGCATCAGGCGCTCGACCGAATAGCCAAGGACGAAGGCTATGGCCGCTGGAGCCTGCTGGCGGCAAAGGCATCCGACACTACGCCCGCCGGCGAGCTGTTTGCGCGTTTGCAGCCCGGCGACCTCCTGCTCCTCGGCGCCCGGCCCGGCCACGGCAAGACCCTGATGGGCCTCCAGCTCGCGGTCGAGGCGATGAAGGCGGGCCATTCCGGCATATTCTTTTCGCTGGAGTATACGCGAGAGAATGTCGAAGACCGCTTTCGTGCTATCGGCATCGACCGCACGCAGTTCGATCACCTGTTCGAATTCGACGGCTCCGACGCCATCAGCGCCGACTACATGACCGAAAAACTGGCCTCCACGCGCCGCGGCACCCTCGTCGTCATCGACTATCTCCAGCTGCTCGACCAGAAGCGGGAAAATCCGGAGCTCTCGGCCCAGGTCAGAACGCTGAAGGCTTTCGCGCGCCAGCGCGGCCTGATGATGGTCTTCATCGCGCAGATCGACCGATCCTTCGAGACGACTGAAAAGTCGCTGCCCGATATCACCGACATCAGGCTGCCGAACCCGCTTGACCTGAAGCTGTTCGACAAGACGTGTTTCCTGAACAACGGAAAGATGGCCTTCGCCGCGGCGCTTTAGGAAGCTGCGTTGCCCCGGTCGCAGGTCTCACGCCTGACCCGCGACCGGGTGTTTGCCGGCGGAACAGTTCGCACCTCCGGCGTGAACGCAAGATGGTGGAGCTTGCTCCGCTGAGCCCGTTTAATCATAGTGCCGGCATGAGTGGATACGATAGCCCTTTCGAGTATTATGGTCGGTCAATGTCTTCGAGCCGTAGGGCTCGCCACCCGGCATGACGCCCCGACGATGAACCGGAGAGAGACCGAGGGAAGGCTCGGCAACAGGCATATGGCAGCGCCGATGCGCGCACCCAGTTCCGATTGTCATGCAACCCGAAACTGTGCCATGACCTGTCGACCCCAGACACAACGGATCAAGGTGCGGTATCAGCATGAAGAAGATCGGATTCCTTTCGTTCGGGCACTGGACGCCCTCGCCGCAATCGCAGACGCGCTCGGCGGGCGACGCGCTGCTGCAGTCGATCGATCTCGCGGTCGCCGCTGAAGAGCTCGGTGCCGACGGCGCCTATTTTCGCGTGCACCACTTCGCCCGGCAGCTGGCCTCGCCCTTCCCGCTGCTGGCCGCCGTTGGTGCTAAAACCAGCCGGATTGAGATCGGCACGGCCGTCATCGACATGCGCTACGAGAACCCGCTCTATATGGCCGAGGATGCCGGTGCCGCCGACCTGATCGCCGACGGCCGGCTGCAGCTCGGCATCAGCCGCGGCTCGCCCGAGCAGGTGATCGATGGCTGGCGCCATTTCGGCTATGCCCCGCAGCAAGGTCAGGACGAGGCCGAGATGGCGCGGCGCCACGCGGAGGTCTTCCTTGAGGTGCTGCGCGGCGAAGGTTTTGCCAAGCCGAACCCGCGGCCGATGTTTCCGAACCCGCCCGGTCTTCTGCGTCTCGAGCCACATTCGGAGGGGCTGCGCGAGCGGATCTGGTGGGGCGCCAGCTCCAACGCCACCGCCGTCTGGGCGGCAAAGCTCGGCATGAACCTGCAGAGCTCGACGCTGAAGGATGACGAGACGGGAGAGCCGTTCCACGTCCAGCAGGCAGATCAGATTCGCGCTTACCGCGAGGCCTGGAAGGCCGCCGGCCACGCCCGCCAGCCGCGCGTCTCGGTCAGCCGCAGCATCTTCGCGCTGGTCGATGAGCGCGACCGCGCCTATTTCGGCTATGGCGGCGACGAAGGCGACAAGATCGGCTTCATCGACGAGAAGACCCGGGCGATCTTCGGCCGCAGCTACGCCGCCGAGCCCGATCTGCTGATCAAGCAGCTCGCCGAAGACGAGGCGATCGCCGAAGCCGACACGCTGCTGCTCACCGTCCCCAACCAGCTCGGCGTTGCCTACAACGCCCATGTCATCGAAGCGATCCTGACCCACGTCGCGCCGGCGCTCGGCTGGCGGTGAGGTTACGGCTGCTGTGATGGCTTGATCGACGAGCAGGGTCTTGGACGCGGGCCATACAGGTGATGACGAGAGGGCGTGCCGTGCGGCACCCCCCTCTGCCCTGCCGGGCCCGGGGCGAGCCGCGGGTCTCGCCCGTCCTTCGGACCCCCACAGGTTGGGAGATCGGCTGGGCGCGATGGTTTCCCCAAACAACTGGCGTCACAGCTCGGCGAAACGATAGACGGGCGCGAAGTTTGTGCCGCTTGCCGATCTCCCCCCTTGTGGGGGAGATGCCCGGCAGGGCAGAGGGGGGTGCTACACGGCCCGCCCTCTCTTAACCTGCACCCCACATACCCATCGCGGGCGTGCAGGAGAGCGCATTTGCCATCCCACCGCCGCGTGAACGAAGCCTCGGGACCTTACTGCCGCGCCGGACGTTGATGGTGCGAACCTTGAATCGGCCGCAGCACGACCGAATTAAGGCCGTAGCCCGAACCGCTCGAGTTGCCCCATGCCGCGTACGAACCTCAACGATATCCTGATCTTCATGGCCGTCGTCGATGCCGGAAGCTTCATTGCCGGCGGCCAGGCCATGGGCCTGTCCCGATCGGCAGCGGGAAAGGCTGTCATCCGCCTGGAAGACCGCCTCGGCACGCGCCTGCTCAACCGCACCACGAGAAGGCTGAGCCTGACCGACGAAGGCCGGGTATTCTATCAACATGGTCTAGAAGTCCTCGCTTCGGTCGACGAAGCGGAGGCGAGCGTGGCGGGTCAGAGCGCCGCGCCGCGGGGTGTTCTCAGGCTCACCGTTCCCGATGCCTTCGGGCGACTCGTCGTGCTGCCCATCGTCGAAAAATATCTTCTGGCCTGGCCCGACATCCAGGTCGAAGTGAACTTCACCGATCGCAAGGCCGACATCCTCGAAGAAGGTTTCGATCTGGCGATCCGGATCGGCACGATGCCGTCGGCATCCGACACCCGGCTGGTTTCGCGGGTGATCGCCGCCGACAGGGCGCGGCTCTGCGCCTCGCCATCCTATCTCGCCGACCGTGGCGAACCGCGCGACATTGACGATCTCGCCGCCCATGATTGCCTGATCTTTTCCAGCCGCGATCAACGGCAAGGCTGGCGCTTTCGCGGCGAAGGCGGAGCCTGGGTCAAGGCGCAGGGCCGCAGCCGCCTGAGGCTCGACAGCGACGAGGCCATCCGCGACGCTGCCGTAGCAGGCCTCGGCATAGCTCTGCTACCCGACTTTCTGGTCGCAGACGATCTCGTCGCCGGCCGCCTCCGCCACGTGCTGCCGGAGCTCGAAACCGACGACGCCAAGATCGTCACACTCTATCCCGACAAGCGCCTGCTGGAACCGCGGGTGCGCCGCTTCATCGATTTGATGACCAAGGAGCTCGGGCATCAGTGAGCGCAGCGATCTCCCCGTCAAACCCGTGAAAACTCTTCAGTGCCAGCGGCGCAAGCGTGGTCGCGAGATAGGCAATCCCCATCAGGAATAGTGCAGCGGCAAGGCCGAGCGTGCTGATCAGCGCGCCGCCGAGGAGGCCGCCGAAGGGGATGAGGGCGAAGCAGAGGGCGGTATTCAGTGCGGTGACCCGGCCGGTCAGCGGCTTGGGGATGCGCTCGAATATGACCGCCGACAGGATCGGGTTGAGGAAGCCCGACGCGAAGCCTGCGATGGCGAGCGTCGCAAAGACGAGGCCGATGGGCGCATCCAGCGCGGGAACGAGAAAGCGCGGAAAGCCGGTCAGGAGGAAGGCCACGGTATAGACCGTGAGGCGCGGCATGCGCTCGCCGATCGCCGCGGCAATCGCAGCACCCGCGATCGAGGCGCCGGCGAAGGCGGCAAACATCGCCCCGAGCAGCTCGGGCCCATGCCCGGCATCCCGTGTCCAGACCGGCAGCAGCACGGCATGATAGGCCTGGTCGAAGAGATTGGTGACCGCCACCATGGCGACGATGCTGACGAGCACGGTATCGCCCCGCAGAAAGCGCCAGCCCTCGCGCAGATCCTCGAGATAGGAAGCCCGGTCGGCCGGTCGAGCTTCGGGCGCATGCGCGCGGTGCGTCCCGGGCATGCCCACGGCAACGATCAGCGCGGCGGCGGCGAAAGTGGCGGCATTGACGAGCAGCGCCTGCCCCGGGCCGATCAGCCCGATCAAGGCGCCGGCACCGGCCGCACCCGCCGTCGAAGCCAGCCGCTCGATGGCGCTTGCAACGCCGGTCACCCGTTCAAGCGGCACGCCGGCGAGCATCGCGATATCGGGAACCATTGCCTGCTTGGCCGCATCGGAGGGACCGCGCAGCACGCCCATCGCAAAGACGAGCGGCAGCAGCACCGGCATGCCGAGCAGGCCGAAGAGGTCGAGAAGCGGCACCAGAGCGACAACAAGCACCGAAGCGGTGTCTGAGATGATGGCGATGCGCTTGGCGCCGGCGCGGTCGATCAGCGGTCCGCCGAGCGCCTTGGCCATGACATAGGGCAGTATTTCCATCATCGCCGTCAGGCCGGTCAGCACTGGACTGCCCGTCGTGCTCAGCACCAGCCAGGGAATGGCGATGGTCGAAAGTCGCGTGCCGGAGAGCGAGAATGTCTCGGCGGCGGCGAGCGCCAGGAAGGGCCTGCCCCTCCTCACTGCGTGTCCTCCCCTTCGCGATGCGGAAGGCGTCCCGGATACGGAAAGGCATGGAGCATGACGTAGAATGGAACCATGCCGGGTTCCCGAGACGCCGCCTCCCCGAGCGGTGGGGCCGCCCGCATCGCCTCCAGGATGATGTCACGCAGCCGTTTCGTCAAGGCCTCGGCCTGTGCCGCCGTCATCATGATGATGATGTCGTCGCCGGCCGTCGCCTTGCGCCATTCGGCCGGCAGCTCGGCATATTCCTCCAGCGCCTGCTGCATCTGGCCGACCTGTAGCGAGAGTGCGGCCTGATTGAAGGCGATGTCGAGATCGAGCGCCTCTCCTTTGGCTTCGCTCGGCGGCACCGAGGTCAGCTCGTGGCTGGCGCGCCACCAGCGGTCGCGCCGCGAGGCATGCGGCGCCTCCTCGATGAAGCCGTATTGGGCAAGCCGGCGCAGATGATAGCTCGTCGCACCGCTGTTCAAGCCGAGCCGCGCGGCAAGCTGGGTCGCCGTGGCAGGCCCATCGATCCTGAGCATGCCGAGCATGCGCAGCCGGACAGGATGGGCCAGCGCCTTCAGCGCGGTCGGCTCGGGCACGACCCGGCTGACGATGCGGGTATCTGCGGCAGGTTGGGGGAGCGGATGTTTCATGCCAAAAGTATACAATCGCAAATATATCTTTGCAAAGTTTTCTTTGCAAAATATTCGGCGGCTGTGGAAGGCGCTCGAAAACCGCCTTCCGATCTAGCCAAGCATGACAACGCATCCTAAGACCGTCACCATGATCGGCATGATGCGAGGGGCAAGAGGATGGCTGAGGAAACGCAGAAAAACATCGGCACGTGGTATATCGATCCCGACGCCGAAGACAGGATGGCCGATGGACATGCGCCCATCTGGCGCCACCTGATCGACCTCATCCTCGAGCAGGATCTGACAGCCAAGAGCGTGCTCGATTTCGGCTGCAATCAGGGCGGCCTGCTGCGCCATCTCTATGCGATCCGCCCCTTCCGAAAGGCGCTCGGCATCGATATCGCCGAAACTTCGATCGCCAAGGCCGAGACGCTGAAAGGCAATCTGCCGATCCAGCATCAGGTCGGCGGCAGGCTCGACGGCTGGAGCGAAGAATTCGATCTCGCCCTCAGCCATGAGGTCATTTATCTCGTCCCCGATATCGACGCCCACGCCGCGGACGTCTGGCGGGCGCTGAAATCCGGCGGCGTTTACTATGCCGTGACCGGATGCCATACGGACAACCCGCTCTGGCCGAAATGGCGCGAGCTCGTCGCCAACCGCACCAACACCGTCGTCCAGGACCGGTCAATCACCGATTACGGCCGCGCCTTCGAAAAGGCGGGCTTCGACGTCTCCGCCCGCAAGCTCGCATATGACGGCTTCATTCCCTTCGTCGCCGACGGCTGGACGCCTGATTTCGCCGATGCGCTGAATTACTACACCCAGACGAAAATCGTCTTCAGGCTGGTGAAGCGCTAGTTCGTGTCGGCTCGCTGAAGCCGCATCAGCTCGACATCGAAATGCGGCGGACTGTCGGGCGCGACCTGGACGAAACGGCCCCTGACGCGGAAGATTTCCTGGATCAGCCCGCATTCGGCAAGCTCGCGCGGGGCGCCGTCGAATCGGAGCTCGCCTTTTTCGAGCAGCGAGATGCGGTCGCTGACGGCGACGGCCTGGTTGATGTCGTGGATCGCCATGACGACGGTCACGCCCTTTTCCCGGCTCAGCCGATGCACGAGGTCGAGCACCTCGACCTGATAGCCGATATCGAGGAAGGAGGTCGGCTCGTCGAGCAGCAGGATCTCCGCTTCCTGAGCGAGAGCGGCCGATATCCAGGCCCTTTGCCGCTCGCCGCCGGACAGTTCCCGAAGGCTGCGGTCGGCGAGCCCGGACAGGCCGGTGCTTTCGAGCGCCCATTCGATCGCGTCTTCGTCACGGCTGTCATAGGAGCGGAACAGGCCGACATGCGGATAGCGGCCCTGGCGCACGAGCTGGGCGACGGTCATTTCATCAGGCGCGGTCGGCTGCTGCGGCAGGAAGGCAAGCCTCTTCGCCAGCATGCGGCGCGACATGGAGGCGACGGCAACGCCGCCGAGCGACGCTCGGCCCCCGGCCGGCCGGATCAGCCCGGCCAGCGCATGCAACGCCGTGCTCTTGCCCGAGCCGTTCGGGCCGATCAGCGCCCGGATCTCGCCCTTCTCGAGCGAAAGACTGAAGCCGTTAAGGGCCTTTCGCTGGCCGTACATCACCGAGAGGTCGGAACAGGACAATGGCATTTCGGCCTCACATGGTTTTGCGCAGCAGCGCGAGCAGGAGCGGCACGCCGAAGACGGCCGTGACGACGCCGATCGGGATTTCCTCGGCTTGGCCGAGCAGCCGGCCGATGAGATCGCCGAGCGTGACGATGACGGCGCCGAGCACGATCGTCAGCACCAGCGCCAGCATGAAATTCCGTCCCGCCAAGAAACGGGCAAGATGCGGCACGACGAGACCGATGAAGACGACAGGGCCGACCGCGCCGACCGCACTCGCCGCAAGCGCAGAAGATACGATCAGCACGACCGAGAACTGTCTCTTATAGCCGAGGCCGAAGGAGCGTGCGACGGACGCATCGAACTGCAGCAGCGTCAAGGGCCGGTAGATGACCGGCAGCATGGCGAGCCCGACGATGGTAAACGGCAGCAGGAAGAGCGCGTGATCCCAGCTGCGGGCGTAAAGGCTGCCCGACAGCCATTCCAGAATGATCTCGATGCGGGCCGATCCCCAACCGGCGATGAGGCCGATCGCCACCGCATGCAGCACCGTGCCGACCGCCACGCCGCAGAGCGTGATGCGCAGGGCGCTGAGGCCGAGGCGAAAAGCCAGGAGATAGATGACGCCGCCGGCGAGCAGGCCGCCGGCAAGCCCCGCCGCCGGCAGCCATGCGACCGGCAGTTCGGCAAGCGTGTTCGAGCCCGGCTCGAAGATATAGACGGTGAAGAGCAGGAAGATCGTCACCGACAACGTCGCCCCCTGCGACACGCCCATCAGCGACGGATCGGCCAGCGGATTGCGGGTGATGGTCTGCAGCAGATATCCCGCCAGCGAAAAATGGATGCCGGCCAGAATGCCGGTGGCGATGCGCGCCAGCCGGATATCGAGAATGATCAGCCGCGCTTCCGCCGAGCCGCTGCCGGTCAGAACGGCCGCGACATCGGCCATCGGAATATCGGCAACGCCGAGAAAGATCGCCGCCGCCAGCGACAGGACCGCCAAGATGGCCAGCACAGCGGCCATGCCGAAGCCCGGCGAAGCGGCCGATGTCGATGCCGGGACGCTCATCGTGCCTCACCCGCAAGGCACAGCCGCCCGCGCTGGACGAGATAGATGAAAACAGGCCCGCCAAGCAGCGCGGTGACAATGCCGACCGGCAGCTCACGCGGGATGGCGATGCTGCGCGCCAAAACGTCGGCGACGGTGACGATCAGCGCGCCGAGAGCAGCGCTGAGCCCAATCTCCCATCCCGTGCCGCGCGGCTTGAGCAGCCGGGCGATGTGGGGAGCGGCCAGCCCCACGAAGGCGACCGGCCCGGCGACCGGCGCGACGCCGGCGACCGGAAGGACGGCGAGAACGAGGATGAGCGGCTTCCACAAGCCCAGCTGCAGGCCCATGCCGGCCGCCGCATGATCGCTCAGCATGAACATTGCGATGACGCGCCGCAGCAGCAGCGCGCCGGCGACGCCGGCGATCGTCCAGGGCAGCATGTAGAAGAGATGCGACCAGGTGCGCCCCTGGAAGCCGCCGGCAAGCCAGAAGAGCAGCGATGCCGATTGCGGCCCGGTCAAAAGCAGCACATAGGTGGTGATCGCACTCAGGAAGAGCGAGACGCTGACGCCGCCGAGCGCAAGCTGCAGCGGCCGCCCCTGCCCGCCATGCGACACCCAGAACGTCACCGAGGCTGCCGCAAGCCCGCCGGCAAGGCCGATGAAGGGATAATAGGCCGGCGATATCGAGGGCAGGAAGACGAAACAGCAGACGATCGGCGCGACCGCCCCCGATGTAACGCCGGTGATGCCGGGATCGGCCAGCGGATTGCGCGTCAGCGTCTGCAGCACATAGCCGGAAACGGCAAGCCCCGCGCCGCCGGCAGCAGCCGTCAGGCTGCGCGGCAGCCGCAGTGTCCAGACGAGAATGGATTCGATCTTGCCATCGGGCGCCAGGAGCACGCGGATGGCGGTCTCGGCCGACAGCGTCTTGGCGCCGATCAGCAAGCCGAACATCGCCGCCAAGATGGCGGCGATGACGATGAGCCCTATGGCCAGGAATGATTGCCGGGGGCTCATCGCCGGTCTTGTCCCCGGCTTAGTTCTGCAGTTCGGCCGGGATCAGCTTGGCGGCTTCCGCCTTGACGTCGACGGCCGGGAACGTGTCGGGATAGAGATAGTGCGCGGCCTCGCGCAGCACGATTTCGCGGGCGATCGGGCCATTGGTCTCGACCCACTGATCCCCGACATAGAAGACCCTGTTGTTCTTGACCGCCGACAGCTGCGACCAGATCGGATTGCCTTCATGCGGGCGATCCGGGCCGGAATCGTAGACGAAGATCACCTCCGGGTCCTTCTCCAGCATGGTTTCGAGGCTGAGGTCGATACCGAACTCGCCGCCCTGGGTCTTCGGGCCGGGAACATTGTCGCCGCCGATCGCAGCGACGATCGAGGCCGAGGTATTTTCCGTGTGGAAGGCGAAAGGTGTCGCACCGCCCCACATGATCAGGAAGCGCGGATGCTTGTCCTTCGGCGCCTTGGCGGCGAATTCCGCCAGATGCTTGCGGAAATCGGCGTTCAGCTGCTCGCCGCGCTCGGGCTTGCCGAGCAGCTTGGAAAGGGCGGCGGTTTCGCTGTAGCTCTCTTCGAGCAGCTCCATATTATAGGCGACGTAAGGCGCGATGTTCTGCAGCTGCGCCGCATTGCCGACCGTATAGCGACGGATCGCGATGATCAGATCCGGCTTGGCTTCGGAGAGAAGCTCGAGATTGGGCTTGGCGCGCTGGCCGATCTGCTTCATCCCGGCGGTCAGGCCAAGCAGGAACTCCGGCTCGCGGCCTGCCGTCATATAGGTGCTGGCGACCGGCTTGATGCCGAGTGCAAGCGCGACATCGTCGGCGAAATAGGAAATCGAGGCAACGCGCTTCGGCTGCGCCGGGACTTCGACGGTCACGCCGCGATCATCGACGATCGAGACCTTCTTGTCCTCGGCCTGAGCGACTCCGGCCAACAGCATTGCAGACGTCCCCAGCACGGAGAAAAATTTGCGCATATATCGAGTCATGTTTGCCCCCATTCGATGTGGGCACAGGCTTTAGCCAAAAAAGGGGAGTTTCACAATCATGATTCTTGCTTGAGTTTCACGAAGCGGAGAACGCCACGGCCGGGAATAACCGCCGCATCTGCTGCGCCTTTCGGCAGCATCAGCGCTGAGGTCAATCCCCAGGCAGGGTAAAGACCGCACAAGGATTGGCGATGCCGCGCAAAGCGTGTTCTCCGAGTGGCACGAGCGCCGTTGTCGTGTTCGCCGCCACCGCCCCGGAGATCAGCACGCTGCGGCCGAGCGGCTTGCAGAGCCCCTCGAGCCGGCTGACAAGATTGACGGCAGGGCCGATGGCGGTGAAATCCAGCCGGTCGGCCGCACCGATATTGCCCCACAGGATTTCGCCGAAATGCAGCGCGGCGCCGAAAGGCAGCGGCGCCAGCCCCTGCCCCCGGCGAACCTGTTCGAGATGGGCCATGCCGGCGCGGCTGGCGGCGACGGCCCGCAGCGCCGCCTCGCACGCATCGCGGTCCCCTTGCGCCATATCCGCCGCAGGCGTGACGGGGAAGATCGCCAGCACGCCGTCGCCGATGAATTTCAGCACCTCGCCGCCGAAGGCGTGCACGGCGCCGGCGACGCGGTCGAACCAGGCATCGAGCGTTGCGATCATGGCGTGCGGCTCCGTCACCTCGGAGAGTGCGGTAAAGTCGCGCAGGTCGGCGCAGAGAAGCGCCGCGCGGATCGTTTCTCCGGTGCCGCGGGCAAGTGCCCCGGCCTGGACCCGCGCCGCGCTGCGCCGGCCGAGATAGGCCTCGAGCAGGGCTGACCGCGCTTCCCGCGCCGCGAGTGCCGCAAGCGGTGCTGCGACAAACCGCGCCACCTCGCGCAGACGGTCCGCCTCGGCCGCGCCGAAAGCGTCCACCCCTGCTCCATTGCCGATGCCCGCCCAGCCAAGCACCGGGCTGTCCGGTGACGGGCCGATTTGCTGCTCCCATACCGGCCCGAGCCCGGCCAGCCACTCGCGGCCGGCCTCGACGGGCGGGGCTGCAGCGAAAGCGAGTGCCTCGATAACGGCCCCGGTCTCAGCCCGCCAGAGCCAGGTGCGCCGCGCGATGATCGGATGCGGTACCGAAAGCGTCAGCGCGCCGCCGGCAAGCGGCAGACCATCGGAAAGCAGCCGGCGGCCGAGCTCGGCGAGGAACCGTTCGGGACCGGGCGCGGCAGCGGCCTCGTCAACCAGCCAGGCAAGGGAGGAAGGCAGATCCATGACTCAGGATGACATCGCCCGGAGGCGTCCGCAAGCGGACGGTTCCGCGCCGGCGGCTCTTGCCAAAAACAGTGTCGAAAATCCGTCACTGCGGTGGAAAACGCAAAAATAACACTTTAAACTTGCGCTGCTTTGATTCCACTATAATGTCGGGTCATCATCCGCGATTGAGGGGTTGCGATGGGCACGACATTCTGGCCGAAAGATCCGCTGGACGGAAACGACATGACGTTGCTGACGTCGATCCTGCGGCGTTGGTGCGCGCGCTATGGAATCGAGTTTACGGCGGACGAAAGCCGTCTGAAGGCGAAGGAACTCGTCGAATGGTTTGAGTTCGGCGTCAAGGATCCGGCCGAACTCGAAGAGCTGATCGACGGCAAGCACTGGCTTGTCAGCCGGATCTGACCTGAGCGCAATTGCAGTTTCCAAAAGAAAAGGCCGGGCGAACATCGCGCCGGCCTTCCGTCAGCCTCATGCCGAGGCTTTAGTAGTCGTCCCGCCAGCGGCGTTCGCGATCCCAGCGGCGTTCATGGCGCCAGCGCGGGCCGTCCCAGTCGCGGTGGCGGCGCTCCCAGCCCCAGCGGGGTGGACCACCATAGAAAGCCACCGGCGGCGGGCGTCGCCAGTTGCGGCGGCATTCGCCCCAGCGGGTCAGGTGCCAGCCGCGGCCGCAGGCGTAGTCGACATTCGTGACGTCGCTTGTGACCTTGCTCTCGACATTGATTGTCCCCATCGGCATCGCCTGCGCGGAGCCGATCGAAAGGCTGCCAGCGAGCAAGGCAGCCGCGATAGATAGTGCCTTCATCGAAAACTCCATTTCATCCAGCCGTACCCACTTTAGGGCCGCCAAATTGAACTGGAGATGAACCGGGCATTCATGTTTGCAGGTGAAAAAACCTTGCTTTTTGACGGCCGGTCGGAGCGCCGGCCGGCCGTTTTTCCCGCGGCGCCAAGCGCTTGAGAAGCGCCCCACGCCCGCGAAAAATCGTTCATGTCCTGCCGTAAAAAGGATCCGGCCCCGGATCACGCCCGGCGGCGACCGTGGTGAGTTGCCCCAGATAATGCTCCCAGCCCTCGGCATGGCCGGCGCACTGCTCCTCGCTCGGCAGGCCGCTATGGGTGAGTCGCAGAAGCGTCCCATTCGGCTGCTCGATCAGGTCGATCTCGACCAGGCTGGAGCCTGGCGGCACGACCTCGCTGCCATCCCATCCGAAGCTGTAGGCAAGCCGATGCACCGGCACGACCTCGCGAAACGAGCCTCGCGCAAAGCGGGCGCCGGTGACGTTGACGAGATAGAGCCCGCCCGGTTCCGGCTCGATCTCGGCCTCCGTTCCCATCCATCGCAAAATCTTCTCCGGATCCGTCATCAGCGCAAACACCGCAGCCGGCGGCGCCGCAATATGCGCCTCACGGCGCACGACAAAAGACTCTGGCATGCCTCCCTCCCATGATGGTCACGGCCAGCCCCGCCTCATGCGGGACGGCGCGTCATGCTATTTCGAATTGAGTGTGCTGATGGAAGCATGTAGGCGCAGGCGTGCGCGCAGCAAGGGCTTCGCTTGACGGTGGCGCGTCGCGGCTCCTCGCATTTATCCAGCATCGGCGTCAGCCTCGCCCTTCGATGCCTCTGAGGAGCGCCCCACCTCTCGGCCCTCATTCCTGTGCCTGTCACAGGAATCCAGCCACGGCGCGTCCGCGCCGTGAACAACTCTCTTGAAAGGACTGAGTCACTCGCGCCCAAGGACTTGGGCGCACTGGATGACGAGCACAGGGATGAGTGAAGTCGGAGAGGCGTGCTCACTCCACTTCCAGCCTCATCAGCCTTGCATACCCCAACGTCTTCATGCTGAGACGCGCAGCCCGAAAAGGCGAAGCCTCGAAGCCACCCCGCCCACCAAACCAATTCCCCTATTGCCAGCCCGCCGCCTTGTCCCTATTGTCCGCGCCGTTCTCAGGGCGGGGTGGAAGTCCCTACCGGCGGTATGCAGTTTCAATTGCGAGCCCGCGAGCGCCTTCTCTAGGGAAGGGTCAGCAGATCAGGTGAGATGCCTGGGCCGACGGTCATAGTCCGGATGAAAGAGAACGTGCGTTCCTGCTGCCCTCGCCGGCAGCCGGTAAACGCTCGTGATCGCCTTGGGTGACGTGTCTGTACGCCAAAGGAGATTACCATGACACCCACCCGTTATGCCTTCGTCAAAGCCGGCTGGCACGCCGATATCGTCGATCGTGCGCTCGAAGGTTTCCAGCAGCTCATTCCAGCTGAGCAGATCGACGTGTTCGACGTTCCCGGCGCATTCGAAATGCCGCTGCTGTCGCGCGATCTTGCGGCGACCGGGCGCTATGGCGCTGTCATCGCCGCCGCCTTCGTCGTCGATGGCGGGATCTACCGTCACGAATTCGTCGCCCAGGCCGTCGTCGATGGCCTGATGCGCGCCGGCATGGATACCGGCGTTCCGGTTCTGTCGGTTTCGCTGACCCCGCACAATTACCAGGAAACCGAGCATCACACGCAGATCTACCGCGCGCACTTCGTCGAGAAGGGCCGCGAGGCGGCCCGCGCCGCCCTCATGATCGGCAAAACGCGCGCCACTCTCGCGGCGTAAACCTCCGCATCGAGGCGGCGGCAACGCCTGCCGCCTCTCTCACCGGTCAAACATATCCCGCCACTGCTTCTCCCCGATCAAGCAGTCCGTTGCCGGCTCCGCGCCGGCGATCGGCTGCACCGTCGCCGGCAGAGACAAGCCGCTGATCTCCATCACCAGCTTGCGGCGCACGGCGACGGCGAAGTCCTCGATCTTGCGGACCGGCAGCACGAAGGCGCCGGGGCCGCCGATGACGCAGTCGGCATAATATTTGTCGAGCCCATCGGGCGCATCGGAAGGCCGCAGCATGAGGGCGAGGCCGTTGATGACCATGCCCGATGCCACCGCCTTGTCGCGGACGGGCGTGACGGGATTGCCGGAATTGTTCGGGCCGTCGCCGGAGACATCGATTACTTCCCGCCTGCCCCGGAAGGGGCTGGCGATGATCATGCTGACGCCCTGGGCAATCGCGGTGGAGATCGAGGTGCGCCGCTGCGTGCCGATCGGCCGGGCGTCGAGCTTGTCGGCAAAGGCGATCGCATCCTGCTCCGTCGCGATCACCTGCCAGTCGATCACCGAACCCTGGACGACATAGCCCGCCCATTCAAAGTAACTGATGGCGATGCGGCCGGTGAGCCCGCCCTTCACCGCATCGATGAATTCCTTGTGTTTCAGCGCCTCGACATAACCGTCGCGCTGGATGCCGATCTCTTCGAAATCCATCGACCGCGAGGTGTCGACGGCAAGCACCAGCGTGACGTCGACCTCGTTTGCCGCAGCCTGTGCCGTCGGCACGACACCGGAAAGACCCATGAGCACCGCAAGTGACGTCAGCATCGGCAGATCCCCGCGCCATTCCCAAGCCGGGCGACTCTAGCACAGCTTGGCCGCCGCCGAACGCGCCGCCGCGCGTTGGGCTTCAATTTTCGGTGATGGCACCCCTCAATGCAACGGCAGCCACAAAGGACTTTTCCATGCCTTCAGCGCGTCGAGGAAGACCTGCAGGCGCAGGGGCAGGAAGCGGCGCGTGGGATAGACGGCGTGCACGAAGATTTCAGGCGACGACCAGTCCGGCAGCAGGCGGATGAGCGCGCCTCTTCGGATCTGCTCGTCGCAATAGGTCGAAGGCAGGAGACCAATGCCGTGGCCATGATAGGTGAAGGCGCTGACCGCATCGAAATCGCGGCTCGATGCCGGCCCCGACACGCGCACGTCGGCCGATTTGCGGCCGCTGACGAGATGCCATTCCGCTTCGCCGTTGCGCCCGTTCAGGAGCACGCACCGATGGTCCTTGAGATCTTCGGGCTTCGTGGGAAGCGCCCTGTCCCTGAGATAGTCGGGCGCGGCGACCAGATAGCGCACGCTCTTGCCGAGCCGCTGCGCGACGATGGTGGAATCCTTGAGTTCGCCGAAGCGGATGCCGAGATCGATATTCTCCGCGACCAGATCGAGGAACAGGTTAGTGACGAAAAGATCGACTTGGATCTCGGGATAGGCCTTTAGGAAATCGGAGATGAATTCGTAGAAGACCTCTTGGCCCAAGATGACCGGCACCGAGATCTTCAGCAGGCCTTCCGGCTTTCTCTGCGTTTCAGTCAGCGCCTGCTCGGCGTCGATGAGATGAGCAAGCGGCTCGCTGCATCTGTCGTAATAGGCCCGGCCCTGCCCGGTGAGGCTGAGCTTGCGGGTCGTGCGCTGGATCAGCGTCACGCCGAGCTGCTCTTCGAGCGACGTCACCTTCCGACTGACGGTCGAAACAGGCATGCCGAGCGAATGGGCGGCGCGGCTGAAGCTGCCATATTGCGCCACCTTCACGAAGACGGCGATGTCGTTGAGATCGGCCATGTCGGCATTTTTGCACTGATGCAAAAGAGAATCCAGATATTTCCATCTAATCGAGCAATGAGGTTTTCGCCATATTCACCTTGCGAAAACAACCAACAACCCGATGGCGGCGCGATCGCGGCGGCCCCATCTCGAGCGACCCACCTTGCCAGGCCCGCGTTGCCCGAACCAGATTATGGAGTTCAACATGACCAAGCAAAGGACTGTCATCGTCACCGGCGCCTCCCAGGGTATCGGAGCAGGGCTCGTCAACGCCTTCGTCGAGCGCGGCTATAACGTTGTTGCCACCTCGCGTCAGGTCAGCGCTTCGGATGCCTTCCAGGCTTCCGACAGGCTGGCGCTGGTCGACGGCGACATCGGCGATCCCGAAACAGCGGCCCGCGTCGCCAAGACCGCAATCGACCGGTTCGGTTCGATCGACGCGCTCGTCAACAATGCCGGCATCTTCTTCACCAAGCCGTTCGTCGATTACACGATGACCGACTTCCGTAAGCTCTCGTCGACCAATCTCGAAGGTTTCCTGCACCTGACGCAGCGGGTCATCAGGCAGATGCTCGCCCAGAAGACGGGCGGCAGCGTCGTCAGCATCACCACGCCGCTGATCGACCATCCGATCGCCGGCATGCCCGCTTCCGTGGCGATGATGACCAAGGGCGGCATCGACGCGATTTCGAAGAACCTTGCGATGGAGTATGCAAGCGAGGGAATCCGCGTCAACACGGTCGCCCCCGGCGTCGTCGACACGCCCCTTCACAAGGACAATCCGAAGGAGTTCCTGAGGACGCTGTCGCCGATGACAGGCATTTCGAATGTCGATGAAATCGTCGACGCGGTGGTCTTCCTCACTGAAGCTCCGCGCGTCACCGGGGAGGTGCTGCACGTCGATGGCGGCGCACATCTGGGCAAATGGTAAACCATGAGAAAGCGCAGGCAGCCGGCGCGGAACGGCGGCTGCAGGAACTCGGCATCACCCTTCCCCCGCCGCCGACACCCTTTGGGGCCTATGTCGAGGCGACGAGAACAGGCAATCTGGTCTTCTTCAGCGGCATGCTGCCGGTTGTCGGCCACGAGCCCCGCTATATCGGCCGTCTCGGCGGCGCGCTGACATCGGAAGACGGCCGCAAGGCAGCCGAGACGGCGACGCTGAGCGCGCTTTCCGCCGCCAGGGATTATCTCGGCTCGCTGGATAGCGTCGTGAGGGTCGTGAAGCTCGGCGTCTATATCGCCACCGAAGGCGATTTCCGCGACCACCCCAGGGTCGCCGACGGCGCGTCCGAGTTGCTGCTTGCGGTCTTCGGCGAGGAAAAGCTCTCCGGCCGCGTCGTCCTCGGCGTCGCCAGCCTGCCCCTCGGCATGCCGGTCGAGATCGAGCTCGTTATCGAAGTCGAGGATTGAATGAGCGGGGCGCGCGTCTCAGCGCGCGCCCCGCATTCTTGCCTTCGCTTGCGCTCAGCCTGCCGCCAACAGCAGCACATAGGCAATGACGCTCACCATCAACCCGCGAAAGGCGAAGGTGACGCAGCGATATTTGCTGCGGGCGATGCAGGAAAGAATTTCGGCGTTTTCGAGATACTGATCGAAAAGATAGCGCTCGTCGCGCCGCAAGGCCGCCTCGAAGAACAGATCGCGGTGCTTGGGCCAGGCGCCCCAGAAGAGCGAGGTCGACGTGCCCAGACGACGGGGCAGCACGACGAGAATGGCTGAGAGGATGGAGAAGACCGAGGCTGCGGCAAGCAGGCCCGAGAACAGAATGCTTCCCGGCGCGCCCCCGATATAACGGCCCAGGCTGAAGACTGCCCTCACCTCGCTGGAGCTGACCAAAAAGGCGAGCATGAAAGTAAAGATATAGGCGGCCTTCTGGTCGGATATCTTGATCTGGTCATAAAATATGTCGTTGATTTTCTTGATATGATCGAAATACTCGGTGCTGACATCTCCGCTCGACGGCCTGCTCAGCATAACCTCCGTGACATTTTCGAAATCGCTCACCTGAATACTCCATCCCCTAAAGTGTTTCCCTGATATTACACTTTGCGACGAAAGCAAGAACACGTGTGCAACGTGCTTGACTTTTTCACTCCGCAAAGACAAAGGGGAAGCGGGGTGTGGGGTCGAGGTCATGCGGGGTTATTCCAATAACATCTGTCGCATCGGGGTGGCGCTGGCGTTTGCCGTGCCCGGTTTCGGGCTGCCGGCGGTGGCCGATCCCATGCAGCGTGCAACCCCGGTCGCAGGCTCCGTCATCGCCCGCAAGACCGGCGAGGAGGTCCGCTTCATCGACGTGTCGGACTGGCGCAGCGTCGACATCAACCAGGATCTTCTGACCGGCGACGTGCTGCGCACCAATGCCAACGGCCAGCTCGCCATCGTCTTTTCCGATCACACCCAGGTCCGACTCGGCCGCAATTCCTCGCTGCAGGTCAAGAAGATGGCCGCGAGCGGCGATACGGTGCTCGAGCTTCAGGCCGGCACCATCTGGGCCCGCGCCCAGCGCGGCGGCCAGGGCCTGACGGTCGAGACCCCCGCGGCCGCAGCCGCCATCCGCGGCACCGACTGGACGATGACCGTCGAGGGCGCCAAAACCTCGATGATCGTGCTCGAAGGCCGCGTGGCGCTCTCCAACCCGCAGGGCAGCGTCGAGGTGAGCGAGGGCGAAGGGGCGGTCGCCACCATCGGCCAGGCGCCGCACAAGATCATCAGCGTTAATCCCGATGACCGCGAACAGATGCTCTTCTATCTCGACCTGCGCGACGGCTTCGATCTGATGCCGACGTCGCCGCTGCGGGCCGACCGTATGGCCACCGAGCGCCGCCGCCTGCTGGCGCTGCCGCCGGAGCGGCGCACGACCGAGGACTGGTTGGACCTTGCCGAAGTGCAGAGCGCCTTCGACGGCCGCCAGGCTGCGGCCGCAACCTTGCAGAATATCCGCGGCCGCAAGCTGACGGTCGCCCAGCAGGCGCGCGTCGACCTGATCGACGCCACCATCGCCGGCTCGGAGAAGCGCTACGGCGACGCCGCCAGGCTCTTCCAGAAGGCTTTGCCGCATCTCGACCCGTCACGCCGCAATATGGCGCAATATGGCGGCTATTTCGCCCGCTCGCTCGCCGATCCCGCCCATGCCGAACAGCCGCCGGTTAACACCACCGGCCCCTATGGCGCAATCATGGAGGCCTATACGACAGGCTTCCTGAAAGACCCGCGCGCAGCGATCGAGATCATCAGGAAGGCGGAACAGCGCTATCCCGACGATCCGACCCTGCCGGCGGTCCGCGCCGAGCTGGCCCAGCTCACCGATGACCGCGAGCAGATGAAGCAAGCGATAGAACGCTCGCTGGCGCTCGATCCCGATCATCCGATGGCGCTCTCCGCCCGGGCGAGCTACAAGGCGGTGTATGAGAGCGACATCAACGGCGCGCTTGCAGACCTGAATCGCGCTATCGAGCTTGCCCCCGGTGGGTCAAGCACGCTGAATTCGCTCGGCCTGCTGCAAAGCTCGCGCGATGCCAATGGCGAAGCGGAAAAGGCCTTCAAGAAGGCGATCGACCTCGATCCGCAGGATCCGCTGCTGCACGCCAACCTGGCAATCCTCTATCTCGACCAGGGGCGGATGAAGGAAGCCAAACGCGAGATCGACACGTCAATCGCGCTCGATCCGTCATTCGACATCGCCCTTCTCGCACGGGGCCGCTATCACCTGCAAACCGGCGAACGCGACAAGGCGCTGCAAGACCTGCTTGCCGCCAGCACCGCCAACCCGGCGCATTCGCAATCCCAGCTGATGCTCGCCGCCGCTCATTATGAAAAAGGCGACCGCATTCCTTCGCAGCAGGCGCTCGACAATGCCGACCGGCTCGATAAGAACGATCCCGTCATTTCCGCCTTCCGCACCGCTGTCGATATCGACGATTACGACGCCGACGGCGCGATCCGCAACGCGCAGGAATACCTGCGCCGCTCGCGCGCTCGCGGCGGCAATTACAGCGGCCTCGGCGCCAATGCGAGCGCCGGTTCGACGCTCAACAACGCCTTCCGCCTGCAGGGCCTTGATGCCTGGGGCCGTTATTACGGCGATGCCGCCTTCGACCCCTTCAAAGGCGCCGGTTATATCGACCAGTCGATCAAGGGCAGCATCTTTCCCTTCGTCAACGCGACGAGCTTCAGCGACGACAATATCATCCAGAACCGTGGCAACGCGTCGAGCTACTCGTCTTTCATCCAGGGTCTGCTGCTTTCTCCGCACATGCTGTCGGGCCGTTCGCGCTCGGCTACGCTGTTCGACGTACCCTTCATCGAAGGCTCGCTCGGCGGCGGCATCAACAGCGTCGACGGCCATACCAGACGCATCGGCGAAGCCGATATCCAGGGCTATTCCAACGAGACGATCCCGCTCAGCTTCTATGCCAACCTCAACTGGGAGGAGATTGCCCACGACGGCAACTATACGGATTTCGGAGGCTTCTCCACCGACAACAAAATCCTTGGCGGCAACGGCTATCTCACCGCGACGATCACGCCGGACGATCGCGTCGTCGCTTATGTCAACAGCGGCCGACGCGATTATAACCTCGATACTTTGAGCGAGAACTCTCAGCTGTCGACTTTTTTGAACGACGGGTTGTTCCGACCCATTTTCGGCCCCGGCGGTCTCGCGGCACCTGACGAATTGCCGCTCTACCTGAACCGGCGCGATATCAGTACGACAACCAATGCCGGCATCGGCTGGAGCCACACATTCGGCTACGAAAACGTAATGAACGCCGCACTGCTCTATTCCGCGGCAAGGACGAAGACGACGACAGACCTGCAATTCGACTGGGAGAGGGTGCCGATCCTCGGTGGTCCAGGCACCGACATTCGCCCCTTCGGCCAAACCATCGAGGATCTGAGTTCGAAGACCTATGTCGCAGCCCTCAACCACAACATCGGCACCGGGCCGTTGACCTTCCGATACGGCATCGAGGGCGGCTGGATCGACGCTCGCAACAGCAGCTACTTCAATCTCGAAGAAATCTTTCCCGTTCTCCTGCCGGGGGTTACTCTCGGCCCGACTGAAGCCGAAAATCGTGTCGACATCGCCCGCGCCTACATCGACGTGCTGCACGAGATCACGCCTGATCTGAAGGCCGAATATGCGCTGTTCGGCACGCAGATGAGCGGTGGCAGCATCGATGTCAACCGGCTCGAGCCGCGCGTCGGCCTTGCTTGGTCGCCCGTCGAGAACCACTGGCTGCGCGCCGCTTTCATGCGCCAGAGCGTCGATACCGGCGTTCCCACCCTCGCCCCAATCGGCATTCTCGGCCTGCAGCCGAACCAGTTCGCGGTCGGCATCGACGGCTATACTGATACTGTCGCGTTGCAATGGGATGCCGAATGGACCGACCGCTTCTTCACCTCGGTCGAATATCAGCACCAGGACTTGCATGATTTCTCGATCGACCTGCCGCTGATCTCGCTGCCCTCTTCGGATAGTCTGCCGCTGTCGCGCGGCAGCCTTGATCGCGCCGCCATCACCGCCAATGTTGCGCTCGGCAACGGTTTCGGCCTTTCGGCCACCTACGCCTACATGGATTCGGAAAACAAGGATCCGGGGACCTTCAATTACGGTGGCTCCCTGCCCTATATCCCGAAGAATTCCGGCCAGATTGCGCTGACCTGGGTCAACGAGGCCAAGGTCAAGGCGACGGTGGCGGCAAATTACATCGGCGAGCGCGACGGCGACGATCTCGGCACCAAGCTCGACGACTATTGGAGCCTCGACGCCCACTTGGTCTGGGAGCCCTTCGACAAGCGCATCGAGCTCGAGGCTGCCGCCTATAATCTGCTCGACGAAGAGTTCGAGATCACGCCCGGCGTGCCCGGCTGGGGCCGCGCCTTCAAGGGCACGCTCAAAGTCCGCTTCTGATGCGGACGGAGCACAAGCCGCGGCAGGCCGGGCTGGACGGCGGCCAGGCCGGAAGCCGCCGCCTCCGGCTGCTTGTGCTGTCGCTGACCGTGCTGATCGCCATCTCGCTGCTGTCGCGCCTGCCCGCCTGGTCGCTGCTGGAGCTCAGAAGCTTCGACTATCTCTCGACGTTCGACGATCCGCGTCCGCCGGAGGGCGGACCCGTCATCGTCGCCATCGACGAGCCCTCGCTCGCCGATATCAACGCGCAATGGCCCTGGCCGCGCAGCCTGCATGCCGAGCTCATCAGCCAGCTGCGTGCAGCCGGCGCCCGCGTTATCGGCCTCGACATCATCATGGCCGAACCCTCGAACCCCGGCAATGACGCGGCGATCGCCAAGGCCGTCGGTCCCGACGTCGTGCTTGCCGGCGACGAAACGCTGATCGAGACGCCCCAGGCCTCGCAGCTGATCCGCGCCACGCCGCTGCCGGCGCTGACCGAAGCGGGTGCCGTGACCGGCATCGCCTCGATCGATCTCAGCGGCGACGGCATCTTCCGCCGCATTCCGGGCTATGAGGACGGCTTTGCCGCCATGCTGGCCAAGGCCTCGGGCGCGGAGGAGGCGGAGATCCTGCCGGCCGGCCGGCTGATCCAGTCCTTCGGACCGGCCCGCAGCTACCCCACGGTCTCCTATTACCAGGCGCTCGACCCTGAGAACCTGCTGCCGCCGGGTTATTTCAAGGACCGCGTCGTCCTCGTCGGGCTCAGCCTGCAGAATGCGCCTGAAATCGACAAGGGCGGCGTCGACGCCTTCGCGACACCCTATACGGTTCACACCGGCAAGCTCGTCTCCGGCGTCGAAATCCAGGCGACGATTTACGACAATATCCGCTACGGCCTGTCGATCGCGGAAGCGCGCCTGCCGGCGGTCGCCGCCTGCATCCTGATCGCCGTGCTGCTGGCCGCCGTCACTGTCTGGCGCTCGACCGGATGGCTCACGATCGTCACCAGCGCGGCCGCCCTCCTCGCCTTCGTGGCCGTCAGCTTCGCCGGCATCCGGCTTGGCCATGTCTTCGTTTCGCCGCTCGGGCCGACGGTCGCCTATATCGCGGTCGCCTTCGGCCAGGCCGCCTTCGATTTTGCCGAGGAGCGCCGCAACAAGCGCCAGATCACTCGCGCCTTCGCCCAATATATTTCGCCCGATCTCGTCAGGCGCCTGTCGAACGATCCCTCGCAGCTGAAGCTCGGCGGCGAACGGCGCACGCTCTCGGTGCTGTTCTCAGACGTACGAGGCTTCACCACCATCGCCGAGACGCTGAAGGACGATCCGGAACAGCTGACCGGCCTGATCAACCGGCTGCTGACACCGCTGTCCGATGTGGTCATGGATCACGGTGGCACGATCGACAAATATATGGGCGACTGCATTATGGCCTTCTGGAATGCACCGCTCGACGATCCCGACCACGCGCTCCACGCCGTGCGCGCCTCGCTCGCCATGCAGGCGGCGATCTCGCGGCTGAACGGCCAGCTGGAGCGGGAGGCGGCCGCACTCGGCCGCAAGCCGCACGTCCTGAAGATGGGTGTCGGCATCAACACCGGCGAATGCATCGTCGGCAATATGGGCTCGACCCGCCGCTTCGACTATTCCTGCCTCGGCGACAGCGTCAACCTCGCCTCGCGCCTAGAAGGCGCCTCGAAGAATTACGGCGTGGCGCTGCTGCTCGGCGAGGAAACCGCAAGGCTGGTGGCCGCCAACTACACCGTCGTCGAACTCGACCGCATCATCGTCAAAGGCCGCACCGTCCCCTCGCCCATCTTCACGGTGGTGCACAAGGCCGGCGCCCAAGCGCTTGCCGCGCATGAGGCGTTTATCGAGGCGAAATATGCCGGGAGACTGGCACCACCCGATGCGGTCTTCGACAAACTGGCTGCTGACATACCCGAGCTTGCCTCCTACTACGCGATCGTGCGGGATGCACTGACAGAAGGCGGGGAATGACGGCGCAGCATTTCTCGCCACATGAGTTGGGCGCGGCACCCTCCAACGCTGCTCATCCTGAGGTGCGGAGGCCATAGGCCGAAGCCTCGAAGGACACGCCGCAACATAGCGCCTTGCATCCATCAATCCGCAGCACACCCGCCTCATCCTTCGAGGCCCCTGCATAGGCGCCCCAGGATGAGGCTCTCTCTTGAGCGTTGGTGGCATCCTCCAGATTGGCGGGAGGAGACCGTTATGTAACCCGCAGCCTCGCAATCTCAGGTCCAACCACCGCGATAAACAGCCCGGGATCGCCGAGAGCCCTTGCCGACAGCATGGCCCCATGAACCGAGGCCATCAGCATTTGCGCCTGCTCTTCCGGCCGCCTGTCCAGCCGGAACAGGCCCTGCTCGACGCCGACCTGCAGCACCGAGGTCAGCCATGCCGCCAGATTTCGGAAATGGGCGCGCACGCGCAATGCCACCTCATCGGGCAGCATCTGCATTTCGCTGGCGAGCATGGCGCAGACGCAGAAGGGTTGCGAAGCGTTCTCGATGCAGGAACGCCAGTAGTCGATGTAGAACTGCAGCTGGTCGGCAGGGCTTGCGGCCTGCTCGCGCAGCGACTGCAACCCTGCCGCAGCCTGCTTGGTGTAGCGATCCACCAGCACCGCGACCAGCTCGGCCTTGGCAGGAAAATGATGGTGGATGCTCGCCTTGCGGATGCCGATCGCATCCGAGATATCGGCATAGCTGAAGCCGTTGTAGCCGCCCGCCACGATGAGCGACTGGGCGATATCGAGGATCTTGTCCGATGTCGAAGCAATTGATTTCATAGTGTCGCCTACCTTCTGGTAGGTAGCTTGTCAAGCCTTGGCGCTTGGCTCCTCCCTTCACAAGAAGGTGTTCGCTGATTGCATTGACTCAACATTCCTGCCTTCCTACTAGTAGGTAGATAACACGAGGAACCTCCGCATGCAAACTCAATCTTTCAACCAGTCGAACTGGCTGCGATCCTACTATTTCACCCGCGCCGCATTCTCGGTCATCTGGATTGCCGCCGCCCTTGCCTTTGCCGGGCGGCCGGGCGCCGCGGCCTTCCTGCTGGTGATCTATCCCTTGTGGGATGCGCTCGCCAATCTGATCGACGCCCGGGTCAATGGCGGCCTTCGCTCCAACCCGTCCCAGGCGTTGAACGTGGCGGTCAGCACGGTCACGGCGCTCGCCGTCATCATCGCGCTTGGCATGAGCACCTATGCCGTCCTCGCCGTCTTCGGGGCCTGGGCGATCCTCTCGGGCCTGTTGCAGCTCTATACCGGCGTGAGGCGCTGGCGCACCGAGGGCGCCCAATGGGTGATGATCCTGAGCGGCGCGCAGTCCGCCCTTGCCGGCGGCTTCATGATCGGCCGATCGCTCGGCACCGCCATCCCAACGATCCTCGATATCGTGCCTTACGCAGGGTTCGGTGCATTCTACTTCCTGCTCTCCTCGATCTGGCTTGCAGTCGCAGCCTATCGCAAGGCGCATGCATAGGCGCGATCACGCCCCTGCGGCGGCAAACTCGCCGCCGCAGGGGGTCGCATCGGCCCATTCAAGATCCCGGCGATGCAGCAGATTTGCGGGAGACGATGACATTCTTTCGCGCTATGAAGGGTGATCATAGTCCCCGCCCCCAGACCCCGAGGTCACTCCCATGGCTTTGAAAGTTCTCTTCATTGGCGGCACCGGCCAGATTTCCTACCCTTGCGTCGAACGCGCCCTTGCCGCGGGCCACAATGTCAGCGTCTACAATCGCGGCTTGAGAGATGCCGCCCTGCCCGCCGGTGTCACCTCGATCGTCGGCGAATTGGGATCGAGCGCCTACGCCGATCACGCCAGGGCCGGATATGATGTCGTCTGCCAGTTCATCGCCTTCACGCCCGATCAGGTCGCCCGCGATATCGAGGTCTTCTCGGGCAATTGCGACCAGTACATCTTCATCTCTTCGGCCTCCGTCTATGAAAAGCCGCCGCGTCACTACGTAATCACGGAGGAGACGCCGGCGATCAATCCCTACTGGCCCTACAGCCAGGCCAAGATCGCCTGCGAGGAGCTGCTGAAGACGTCCGGCAACCTCGCCTGGACGATCGTCCGCCCCAGCCACACCGTCCGCACCGGCCTGCCGATCATGATGGCCGACAGCGATATCATGGCAAGGCGCATGCTGGACGGCGAGCCCATCATCGTGGCCGGCGACGGCCACACGCCCTGGACGCTCACCCGCTCGGTCGATTTCGCCGTGCCTTTCGTCGGCCTGTTCGGCAAGCAGGCGGCGCTGAACGAGATTTTCCACATCACCTCCGACCGCGCGCACATCTGGGACGATATCCAGAAGACGATCGCAAGGCTGCTCGGCGTCGAGGCAAAGATCGTCCACGTGCCGACGGACACGCTGATCCGCTATAACGAGGAGTGGGTCGGCCCGCTCCTGGGCGACAAGGCCTGGACTGCCATCTTCGACAATGCGAAGGTCAAACGCGTGGCGGGCGACTTCACCTGCGCCGAAAGCCTCGACGAAATCCTCGCCGACTCGATCATGCACCTCAAGCAACGCCTGGCCAAAAACCGCCCGCCGAAGGGCGAACTCGATGCCCTGATCGACAGGATTTGTGCGGAGCAAGGCGCCCTTGGTTAGAGATGGCGACAGTCGGGTCGCCTCGCCAGGGATCCGGCTTTAGATGCTCTGTCCTTGCCGGAATGCGAGATATTGTCCGTCCGCCGAACGCAAAGGGCATTCTCCGACGCCCTCCTTGGGCGCGGCATCCCCCAAGGTTCCTCATCCTGAGGTGCGCAGGCCAAAGGCCGGAGCCTCGAAGGACACGCGCCGACGCTGCTCCTTGCATCCATCACCCCAGCGCATCCGCCTCGCCCTTCGAGGACCCTGCGGGGCACCTCAGGATGAGGCTCGTGGACGCAAGCGCCTTGCAACGCCTGCGGACGAGAACAATGCCGCCGCTTCCTCATCCCTATTCCGGCCGCCGCGCCTCCAGCGGGGCCTCCTGCCTGAAGCCGTCGAGACAGCGGCCGCCGTGCAAGGCGAGCTCGCTGTCGGCCAATGCCAGCAGCCCACTGCCGTCACCCTGCGCCGCCAGCCTGAACGCGGCATCGAACTCGGCTGCGAGCCGTGCATCGAGCTTCCTGATGAGACGCGGCGCCCACTTGCCACGGCCGGTCCATGTGCCGCGCCCAAGCAGGATCAGGTCGGCAAGTCTCGGGTAGAGGAGCGCGGCGACGGCGGTGATTTCTTCCGGCGGGCGGTCGCCGCGCAGGTCATCGGTGAGATCAGAGACATGATAGCGCAGCATGTCGTAACCCGCGCCGGCAAGCGGTTTCGGCCCTGCGGCGAGCACATCCGCCGCCTTTGCCTGGATCAGGCGCGCACGCTCGGCATCCGGCCCAACGATGCTGCCCGTCGCAACCATGTTGACCATGACGGGACAGCCGCTCTCCGCGTCCTGGTGGAGATAATGCGCCAGTGTTTCAGGATCATGGACGAAGGCCTCGACAGGAAAACCTTCTTCGGTAAAGGACTCCCGCCAGGCTCTTTCCAGCGACGGAAACACCACGACTAGGTCGATATCCGAGAAGGCGGTGCCCTCGCCGCGCATGATGGAGCCGGAGACATAGGCAAAGGCGGCCCCGGCATAGCGGCTGGCAAGGGCGCGGCGGGCGACGGCAAGCGCCCGCTCGGCAAGAATCTGTTTCTTCACATCCACGATCTCGTCCTCGAATGCGGGAGGCGAGCGGGCAAACAAAAACCCGCTCGTTTCCGGCGGGTTGGGTTTCGGCAGCAATGAACGGAATTCAGTTCACGCGTCTGCACCCACCGCCGAGGCGGTGGTCGTAGACGTCGAAACAGCAAACATCCTGTTCATGGCGGCGAGGATATCGCCCGGCGGCGATAGCGTCAATGCGCCGAGAATGCTTCCCCGGCGCGCCGTTTTCCGTTTAAGATGAGGATAAGACTCGCCAAAAGGAAGAGCCCGCCCATGTCCGATTCCGCCACCGTCATTCCGCTTCCCGCCCCTGTTCTGCTGCCGGTCGACGGCAGCGACGAGCGCTTTCCGGTGCGCCGCGTCTATTGCGTCGGCCGCAATTATGCCGACCATGCGATCGAGATGGGCCATGATCCCAGCCGCGAGCCGCCCTTCTTCTTCCAGAAGAACGCCGACAACCTGCTGCCGGCCGGGCAGGCCTTTCCCTATCCGCCACTCTCGAACGACGTGCATTACGAAGTCGAAAGCGTGCTGGCGCTGAAATCGGGCGGCGCAAACATCGAAGCCGGCCGAGCGCTCGACTGCATCTACGGCTATGCCGTCGGCATCGATTTCACCCGCCGCGATCTTCAGGGTGAGGCAAAGAAGCTCGGCCGCCCCTGGGAACTGGCCAAGGCCTTCGAATATTCCGCGCCCGTCTCGGCGATCGTGCCGGCCAGCCGCATCGGCCATCCCGGCGAAGGCCGGATCTGGCTGGAGCAGAACGGCAAGCGCGTCCAGGACGGCAATCTCAACCAGATGATCTGGAAGGTGCCGGAGATCATCGCCGAACTCTCGAAACTCTTCGTGCTGGCGCCCGGCGATGTCATCATGACCGGCACGCCAGCCGGCGTCGGCGCAGTCGCAAAGGGCGACCGCATCACCTGCGGCATCGACGGCGTCGCAACGCTGTCGGTCGAGGTCGTCTGAGAGGAGCTTTCCATGCCTGTCTACGCGCTTGGCGGACTGACGCCGAAACTGCCGCCCGCCGGCCTTCACTGGATCGCCCCGGACGCCCATGTCATCGGCGATATCGAACTCGGCGAGAATGTCGGCGTCTGGTTCGGCTCGGTGCTGCGCGGCGACAACGAGAAGATCACCATCGGCGCCGGCACCAACGTCCAGGAAGGCGTGATGGCCCATACCGACATGGGCTTTCCGCTGACGACGGGAGAGAGCTGCACCATCGGCCACCACGCTATCCTGCACGGCTGCTCGCTCGGCGACAACGTGCTCATCGGTATGGGCGCGACCATCCTCAACGGCGCCAAGATCGGCAATAACTGCCTGGTCGGCGCCAATGCGCTGGTCACCGAAGGCAAGGAGTTTCCCGACAACTCGCTGATCGTCGGCGCCCCGGCCCGTGTCGTGCGGGTGCTCGATGAAGCGGCGGTGGAAGCCATTCGTCGCTCGGCTGAGAATTATGTGAAGAATTGGCAGCGTTTTGCGCGGGATCTGAAGCAGACCGGGTGATCGGCGGGCTGGTGGCCGCCCTCGCCCTTCGAGGCCCCTACGGGGCACCTCAGGATGAGGTCGGAGAGAGGTGGCGCTTTGCCTTCCTGAGAACAATCGCGGGCCGGCAACCGCTGGCGCCGTCCCCCTCACCAGACACCGGGAACCCACCTCCAGCGTACCCGATCCATATACTCCTCGTACCCCTCGAGCCCACGGCGCAACTCCATTTCCTCCCCCAGCGTCCGGCCGAACAGCACAACGACCAGCAGCCCCACCGGGATCAGCGCATAGAGCGAGCCGAGCGACAGCGCCATGCCTGCGCCGAGCACGGTGGCAAAAGCATATCCGGGATGGCGGATGACGGCATAGGGTCCGGTGTCGATCACCTTGTGGTCGCGATCGGTCTGGATGCGCACCGTCGGCTCGAAATGCCGGTTGACCGATTGCGCCCAGGTCAGGCCGAGATAGCCAACGATCATCAGGATATAGCCGGCGAGCACGACCCAATCGGGTTGCGGCGCCCAATGGAAACGCCCGTCGTCGAACGCCCCGACCGGAAGAATGGCGGCAAAGAGTATCATCGTCAGCGTCGCCACCACCGCATCCCAGCGCTTGGTGCCCCTCTGATATCGGTTGCGCGCCGCAAACAGCTCGGGATTCGTCCGCCAGATCCAGACGATCGCAATTGCTGTCAGCGCAAGAAAAAGGCCGAGGAAGATCCAGCCGCGCGGCCAATCAAGCGTGCCGGCCGGCCAGAAGAGTGCGGCAAACATCACCGCGACGGTTATAGCCAGCGATCCGATCGGTGGCGCGGCCACCAATGACCGGCCGGGTCGATTGTCCTTTTGCGTCATGACCATTCCTAGCATCATCGGGCCAAGCGCCCGCGACTGCCGACAGCGGCCGCTAAAATCTGCCTACCCTACGCGGAATTTAGGAGGCGAAGCGCGCGCAACAACCCGATGGCGACGCAGCCGGTGAAAGTCGACGCCGATCGCAGCGCCACCTCTGCAATCAGCGGGCGCGTGGTCCGCAGCTGCCGTCGCGGCAATGGGGAATATCGCTGAAAAACTGCCTTATTCGGCCGCTTCCATGAACTGGCTCGCTCCCGACGAGGCGGCGAGCGCCCGAACCCTGGCTTCGGTCTTGGCGATCAATTGATAGAATTCGTCCTGCGCTTCGACATCCAGTTGAATGACCGCATTGACATCATCGGGCGTATCGCAAACACAGGCGACCGCCGAAATGGGACAGATGCCACCGGGGTAACGCTTGCCGGTCCCCGTATATGCGCGACGGCCCCAACGCTCGGAATAGACCGTCTCCTCGCGATCGAGGTGGAGGATCGTTCCCTTGCAGGCGGTCACAATGGCCGCCTTGCCGTAAGCGAACCAATGATAGTTCAGCCTGCGGAGAATATATTTGCCAGTGATGTCTTCGCCAGCCAATTCGGCAGGGTCTTCTATCATTCTGATCATGACGACGTCCTCAACGTCTCGGCAATATCGTTCAAGTCTTGTTATTCAGCAAGTCGAAAAACGCTGCTTTTGGAGGCACTTAGTCACAAAGTGTTTCCGATTCTTACATCACGCCCGTTCAACGCCGATCTTCACGCGCACAATTCTTCGTCGAATTTACCGCGACCTGCACCCGTTTCGCCTTCGCCGCGGTCGTAGCGATGTGCTTCTCCACTCAGGTTCGATATGTCTCGATAACGGCCCGTAAGCCGCGCCGGTCTCCGCCAATCGGCAGATCGAAGAGACCGCAGGATGGCGCAGGAGATGGGGCCAGTTCCCAGGCGAGCGAGCCGGATCGCCAGGCATCTTGGCGTTTGCACAACACGCCCGGTTCAGGAGAATTCGCCGGCGCGCGGACCGGCAAGCGTCACCCGCCAGCCGGTTCGCGACTGAAAATCCTGGGTGGCTAAGAACGTATAGCCCGTCGTGCGCCAGAGCCTGACAGCGCTGGACAGATTGTCGAGCACGTAATCGCCACCGTCTATGCGAGCAATAAGCACGACGTGATTTTGATCATCCGGGCCGATGACCACCGAAAGCGCCAGCCTGTTTGACGGAAAACCGGCGTCGATCAGGTCCTTCATCTTCTGGAGGGCATAGTCCTCACAGTCGCCCCGGCCGGCAACCGGGAGAGACCAGACATCCCCGTGGGAAGACGGACGATCTTCCACGGGAATGATGCGTCCATTGACAGCCCGGTTGACCTTTTGAAGCAGCGCTATGCCTGCCGCGTCGTGCAGTTGTTGCGCCGCCGCCCTGCCGCACAGCCACTTATACTTGGCGCAGGCGGCCGCGAATCCCACAGGCGCGCCGATACTTCTCGTCACAGGCAAGGAGGATCCGGCAACAGCCTGAAAAGGCACAAGAAAGGATAAAATGACAGCAAGCGAAAAGAGACGCTTCATAGCTGATTCCCCTTATTTCACCTTTACAGTAACACGGCCAGGGTAAAAATTTATTAAAGTTTTATACTTGTGAATTTAACCGTAATATCTAATGTAGACAGCTTAACTATCTTTTATTCTTCACGTTAATTGATCGTTAGTATAGAAGGTCTCCCAGTTAACATTCGGTTAACCCTGGGAGACGATTTGAAATGACCAGCAGAGCATCGAAATTCGGCGTCGCCGTTGCTTTCCTTCTGGCAAGCAGCAGCCTGACCATGGCAGCCCCGACGGTCGTTAATTGTAATTCCGCCATGCGCGGCACGCTCGAATACCGGCTGTGCATGCCGACCAGATCAATTCCCGCCGGCAGCAAATTCAACTCGAACGACAACGATCGCGGCAACCGAGGCATTGGCGGCGGCCAGAAGACATCGAGCACCAGCTCCACTGCCGAAACCGGTGGCAAGAGTGGCAGCGGCAGTCAGCTTGCGGATGATGGCGGAAATGACGCTGGTGACGACTCCGGTGGCAACACTGGCGACAATACCGGTGACGACAACGACCATGGCCACGACCATCACGGCGGCAAGGGCGGCAAAGATCACGATCATGGCAAAGATGGCCATGGCAAAGACAACCATGGTGGCAAGGACCGCGATCATCACGGTGACGACAAGGGCGGCAAGGACGGGCACGGCAAGGGCGGCCATGGCAAAGACAACCACGGCGGCAAGGAAGGTCACGGCAGGGGCGACAACGGCGGTTCCGGCAAGGGCGACAATGGCGGCTCCGGCAAGAGCGACGATGGCGGTTCCGATAAGAGCGACAACGGTGGCTCCGGCAAGAGCGACAATGGCGGTTCCGGCAAGAGCGACAACGGCGGCTCCGGCAAGAGCGATAACGGCGGTTCCGATAAGAGCGACAATGGCGGCTCCGGCAAGAGCGACAACGGCGGCTCCAGCAAGAGCGAGAACGGCGGTTCCGATAAGAGCGACAATGGCGGCTCCGGCAAGAGCGACAATGGCGGTTCCGATAAGAGCGACAACGGTGGCTCCGGCAAGAGCGATAATGGCGGTTCCGATAAGAGCGACAATGACGGCTCCGGGAAGAGCGACAATGACGGCTCCGGGAAGAGCGACAATGACGGCTCCGGCAAAGGCGGTTCCGGCAAGGGCGGACCGAACTGAACTTGTCATCGCAGAGACGCAAAGGGTGAGGCCGGTCTCCGGCCTCACCTTTCTTGGATCATCGGCTTGAACCTCAATCGGCGGCCGTTACCGTCCTGAAAAGAGACATGGCGGCGAACTCGACGGGCTGGGCTTCGTCGCCGGATTCCCGATCATAGTCCGGCAATCCACCTTGTGTTTTGCCGCCCGCGCTCGATATGAGTCTAATCGGCCAGACGCCGCTCCCCTGTTTAGTCCTGGGAACAGCGTGCCGGGCCCTGCCAGCAGGAGACTCTCATGGTCGAGGCGATCAACCCGATCTCCGCCACCGCCGCATCCGAGCCCACCAAGGTCGGAACCAGCACCTCGATCGGTTCGGAACCTGACAACGCCTGGGTCGCCGCCCGCCAGTCGCAGATCACCACCGATCGGCAGGCATCCCGAGAGATGGCGCAGAAGCAAAGCGCAAACGAGCTCATTCCCCATGCGGATCTGGCTGCTGAAGACGAAATGCATCAACGCAAATGGAGTGCGAGATCGCAGGATGAGAAAGAAGCCGGCGAAACTGCGGAACAACCGACCTTATCAGGCGAAAGCGAGCGGATCGGCACCCGTAACTTCGATGGCGACGCGCCCTTTGGTAAGCGCGAGGCGATCGTCTAGTTTAGTGTACGCAAAAGGACTATCTTCCTTCGCCAACAGAAGATCTGGCGAGGATGCTTCCCACCCGTCCTCATTCCTGTGCCCTCAGGGCTTTGCCTAAGGGATGTCACAGGAATCCAGTGCGCCCAAGTCCTTGGGCGCGAGAAACCCTTTGAAAAGTAACGGAGTCAGTCACCGCGCGGACGCGCGGTGGCTGGATTCCTGTGACAGGCACAGGAATGAGGTGGGGAGGTGAGCACTCCCCATCAAAATTCGCTCGGCGTGATGGGATAAGATGCCGACGACTTACGCCGCACAAGCCTCGCACAGACCGCGGATCTCGATCGTCGTCTTCTCCGGCTTGAACTTCTGCCCGCGAACCCAGGCCATCAGCCGGTGGTCGACCTCATGGTCATGGAACTCCATCACCTGGCCGCAGCTTTCACAGATGGCGAAGGCGACGATGCCGTGGCTGTGGCAATTCTCGCCGGGATGGGCGCAGGCGACGAACGAATTGATGCTTTCCAGCCGGTGCACGACGCCATATTCGAGCAGTTTCTCCAACGCCCGGTAGACCTGCAGCGGCGCGCGAAACCCATGATCGCGCAGCTTGTCGAGGATGGTGTAGGCGCTGAGCGGGCCTTCCGCCTTTTCGAGCACGTCGAAAACCAGCGACTGGTTCTTGGTGAGTTGCGGTGTCGTCATGAGCCTTGTCCTTGCGCGACCGCGCGATGGCGCCTGACGGGAAGCAGGCTGAGAAGGAAGAGAATGAGCGCCGCAACCACGATCGAAGGACCTGACGGCGTGTCATAGGTAAGCGAACCGAACAGCCCGCCGACGACAGCCGCCGCGCCGATCAGCGAGGCGAACACCGCCATGATCTCCGGCGTGACCGAGAAACGCCGCGCCGCAGCCGCCGGAATGATCAGCAGCGACGTGATCAGCATGATGCCGACGATCTTCATGGCAATCGCGATGACGACGGCCATCAACAGCATGAAGAACAGCCGCGCCCGCTCGGGTCTCAGCCCCTCGGCCTCGGCGAGCTCGGCATTGACGGTTGCCGCCAGAAGCGGCCGCCAGAGCCAGGCGAGCGCCGCGAGCACGAACAAGCCGCCGCCCCAGATCAGCGCGATGTCGGTCCTGGAGACGGCGAGTATATCGCCGAACAGGAAGGCGATGAGATCGATCCTGACCCAGCTCATGAAGGCGACCATGACGAGGCCGATCGCCAGTGTGGCATGCGAGAGGATGCCGAGCAGCGCATCGGCCGACAGCGCCTGACGCTTCTGCAGGAAAAGCAGCAGCACCGAAACGAGCGCGGCGACGGCGAAGACGGCGAGCGTCAGATTGAGTTCGAAAAGCAGCGACAGCGCCACGCCGAGCAACGCCGAATGAGCGATCGTATCGCCGAAATAGGCCATCCGCCGCCAGATGATGAAGCAGCCGAGCGGTCCCGTCGTCAGCGCCAGGCCGACACCGGCAAGGATGGCGCGCACGAAGAAATCGTCAAGCATGGCGGCCCTCCCCGCTACGGGAATGCGCGTGTTCATGACCATAATGAGTGTGCTCATCGGTGCCATGCGGATGCCCATCATGTGCGTGCTCATCGGTGCCATGAGCGTGCTCATGGGTTCCATGTGCGTGATGGCCGTCCTCGGGATGACAATGATCCGTCACGGAACCATCGGCATGGCGCACGCGCCCGTCCGGCAGATGCGTATGATCGTGGTGATGGCTGTAGACGGCAAGCGTCTGGGCAGCACGGCTGCCGAACAGGCGTACATATTCCGGGCTGCGGCTGACGGCCTCGGGCGTGCCGCGGCAGCAGACATGGCCATTGAGGCAGATCACCGTGTCGGTCTCCGCCATGACCACGTGCAGATCGTGCGAGATCAGCAGGATGCCGCAGCCGCTCGCGTTGCGGATCGATTTGATCAGGTCGTAAAGAGCAATTTCGCCGGAAAAATCCACGCCCTGCACCGGCTCGTCGAGCACCAGCAGATCGGGTTTGCGGGCGATGGCTCGGGCCATCAGCGCCCTTTGGAACTCGCCGCCGGAGAGATGCTGCACCTCCGCATCGATCATATGGGCGATGCCGGCAGCTTCGAGGGCTGCCTGCATGTCGCCCTGGGGCAACGGGCCGGTCAGCGTCATTAGGCGGCGCACCGACAGCGGCAGCGTCCAGTCGATCGAAAGCTTCTGCGGGACATAGCCGACCTTGAGGCCGGCCAGCCGCTCCACCCTGCCCTCATCCGGCTTCAAGACGCCGATCGCGGTCTTGGCGCTCGTCGATTTGCCCGAGCCGTTCGGCCCGATCAGCGTGACGATCTCGCCGCGCGACACGGAAAACTCGACGCCGCGCACCAGCCAGCGGCCGCCGCGCAGGACGCCGACATTGTCGAGCGAAACCAGCGGTTCGCCCTTCTTGTTTGCGGGAGAGAGCATCAAATTTTCCGACAGCGCTGTTGCATCCTGCTATTGCACACGTTATAGCATAACGCAATTGATGTAATAACATAACATTTGCAATTCAAGCGGAGCACCTGATGAAACGCGCCCTGTGGCCTCTGAAAACGTGGGCCTTCAATATCCCGGCAGTCCTCTCCATTCCAGCCCTGGCGGTCCCCGCTTTGCTCGTTGCCGGCAGCATGCGGGCCGCCGACGCGCCCGCCGTCGTCACCTCGATCAAGCCGATCCATTCGCTGGTTTCGGCGATCATGCAGGGCGTGGGCGAACCGGAGCTGATCGTCGATGGCGCAGCTTCCCCGCACACCTACAGCCTGAAGCCGTCGAATGCGCGGGCGCTTCAGGAGGCCAAAGTGGTTTTCTGGACCGGCCCTGGCCTCGAGGCCTTCCTCGAAAAGCCGCTTGAGGCGCTGGGCTCGGATGCGAGCGTCGTCGCGCTCGACAACGCCCCCGGCCTCGTCAAGCTGCCCTTCCGTGAAGGCGGCGCCTTCGAGGCGCATGATGACGGCGACCATGAAAATGCTTCCGCCGACGATCACGAACATGAAGCCGCCGTCACCGGACACGAGGATGGCCACGAACATGGGGAAAAACATGCGCATCACGACGATCATGAAGCGCATGAACACGGGCATGGCGCCTTCGATACGCATCTCTGGCTAGACCCGATGAATGCGAAGGCAATGGCGGCCGTGATCACCACGACGCTGGTCGCCGCCGACCCCGCCAATGCCCTGACCTATCAGGCCAATGCCAAGGCGCTGGATGACAAGCTGACGGCGCTGGACAAGGAGATCGCGGCCACTGTCGCACCCGTCAAGGACAAGCCTTTCGTCGTCTTCCACGACGCCTACCAATATTTCGAGCACCGCTATGGCATCCGCGTCGCCGGCTCGATCACCGTCAGCCCGGAAACCATTCCCGGCGCCGAGCGCGTCTCGGAAATCCACCGCAAGGTCGGCGAACTCGGCGCAACCTGCGTCTTTGCCGAGCCGCAATTCGAGCCGCGCCTCGTCAATGTCGTCATCGAGGGCACCAGCGCCAGATCCGGCGTGCTCGATCCCGAAGCGGCGACGCTGAAGGCCGGCCCCGATCTCTACTTCACCCTCATGCGCGGCATCGCCGAGAGCATGAAGGCCTGCCTCTCCAGCGCATGATTGCCGTGCAATCCCTGGAGAGAGCTGAGGCGGAAAGAGGCGGATGACCCCGTTCCGCCTTTTTTCGGTTCAAAGTACGTAATGATATAACATTAATATCGATGAGGTTCCCATGGACGACAGACTTCCGGTCACGGTGCTTTCCGGCTTTCTCGGCGCCGGCAAGACGACGCTGCTCAACCACGTGCTCGCCAATCGCGAGGGCCTGCGCGTCGCCGTCATCGTCAACGACATGAGCGAGGTGAATATCGACGCCGCCCTCGTGCGCGACGGAGGCGCCAATCTCTCGCGCACCGAGGAGCAGCTGGTCGAGATGACCAATGGCTGCATCTGCTGCACGCTGCGCGACGACCTTTTGAAGGAGGTCCGCGACCTCGCCAACCAGGGCCGCTTCGATTACCTGCTGATCGAATCGACCGGCATTGCCGAGCCGCTGCCCGTCGCCACCACCTTCGAGTTCCGCGACGAGAACGGAGAAAGCCTTTCGGATGTCGCGAGGCTCGACACGATGGTAACGGTGGTCGACGCCGCCAATCTGCTCGCCGACTACGCCTCCGCCGATTTCCTCGCCGACCGCGGCGAAACCGCAGGTGACGGCGACAACAGAACCCTCGTCGACCTGCTGGTCGAGCAGATCGAATTCGCCGATGTCGTGGTGCTGAACAAGATCGGCACGGCAAGCGAGGATGAGCGCGAGGCCGCACGCAAGATCATCATCGGCCTGAACCCCGATGCGAAGCTGATCGAGGCGAATTTCGGCAAGGTGGCGCTGAAGGACGTGCTTGGCACCGGCCGCTTCGATATCGACAGGGCCGAGACCCATCCGCTCTGGTACAAGGAGCTGCACGGTTTCAAGGACCATGTGCCGGAGACCGAGGAATACGGCATCCGCTCCTTCGTCTATCGCGAGAAGCGGCCGTTCCATCCGGCCAAGCTCCAGGCCTTTCTCGACAAGACCTGGCCGGGCGTGGTGCGCGCCAAGGGCTTCTTCTGGCTGGCGACGCGCCCGCACCATGTCGGCGAGATCAGCCAGGCGGGCGCGATCGTGCGCACCGGCAAGATGGGCCTGTGGTGGGCAGCCGTCCCCCGCGAACAGTGGCCGCAGGAGCCTGGCTTCCTCAACGCCCTCGGCCCCTATCTCGATCCCGTCTGGGGCGACCGTCGCCAGGAAATCGTCTTCATCGGCGCCGACCCGATGGACGAGGCCTGGATCAGGAGAGAATTCGATGCCTGCCTGGTGGACGGCGATGCCTTCATGCCGGAGCGCTGGCGCAATCTGCCTGATCCCTTTGCCAGTTGGAACAGGCAGGCCGCATGAAGGCGGCGGCGATCAAACCTTATCGCTGCGTCTGCGAGGAATGCGAGCCGTTGCCGCCGATCGAGGGACTGCATCCGTTGACGCATGAGCGGGAGGCTGAGGCCGAAAGGCCGAAGGGATTGCTGGGGATGATTGGGAGCGGGTAATATCGTCACGCCGGTGGGAGTGACGATCTATCTGTGCAGGAAACGCGTCTGATTTTGCGCAATCCGCGTTCCTCTCTCATTCCCGCGTCGGCATGCTGTGGCCACCCCCCTCTGCCCTGCCGGGCATCTCCCTCACAAGGGGGAGATCGGCAAGAGGCTGGCTCGCCGAGCTTTCTCCAACGTCGTGCAGGACACCAGTTCGCCATTGTTTGGGGAGACCATTGCGCCCAGCCGATCTCCCCACCTGTGGGGGAGATGCCCGGCAGGACAGAGGGGGTGCCACCGGCAGTCCCTCTCGTTCGCGTCTACGGCCGACGCCGCTCGCCACAAAGCCTGCCCCTGCTTCGTCATGCTCGGGCCTGTCCCGAGCATCTGCCTCCAGTCCGATAAGGCAGCAGATCCTCGGCACAAGGCCGAGGAGGACGCCGAACTGGGAGCGAAGCGCAAGACAAACAAGCGAAGGGCGGCCGAAGCCGCCCTCCTCACCCCTGATCAACGACCGACGATGACATTCGAAATGACGCCGTTGGTGATGCCGATCAGTAGGAAGTCGCGGTCGGCGCGGACCCAGCGATAACCGCGCGGCGGAGGGGCCAGCCGGTAGCGGCGGTAGTCGTTGACGTTGGAGAAGCGGCTGCGCTCGCTGGCGTTGACGCGGTATCCCTTCTTCCAGTGCGGCCGGACGACCGTCTTGTGGATGACCACCTTCTTCTGCACGACAACAGGCGGACGGCGATGATCGTCAGCGCTGGCCTGTGAGACGACCATCGGCGAGAGAAGGAAGGAAGCGGAAAGCAGAGCGGCAAAGATCTTTTTCATGTGGGGTTCCTCGTATTGGGCACGGGAGAAAACTATGCCTGAAAAGATGAACAGAAACTGAAAGTTAAATTAAACTTCCGTAATGAAATCTGTGACCTGCCAGGCGCTTCTTACGTTTTAGATGAAGCTTATACATCAACATTCGTGACCGCCCTCGCCTTCGAGGCCCCTGACGAGGCACCTCAGGATGCGGTCCAAGAGAAGCTGCGGCCGCCGCCGGAAACCGGAACTGCAAGACGCACCGTTCAGCCTTCACGGCACACCGACCCAAGGGCGGAGCCTCGAAGGACAGGACGGGTGACAAGACAAAGGCCAACCCAACCACCCCAAACGTTAGAATGCCATCTGCGCCTTGCCGCTCGCGCGGGAGCGTGTAGTTTCGGTCGCGCGTCAATTCAGAGAGGTCAGCAAGACATGTCCCCTTCCCGGCGGAGGCAACAATGAGCACTCACAACGATGCCCTGCCCGTTGCCGGAACTGCCGACGGCTCGCCGTTCGAGGTTTTCCGCGTCTTCCTCAAGCTCGGCCTCACGTCCTTCGGCGGACCGATAGCCCATCTCGGCTATTTCAGGGACGAACTGGTGGTGCGGCGCAAATGGATCGACGAGGCTGCTTATGCCGATCTGGTGGCGCTCTGCCAGTTCCTGCCGGGACCGGCCTCCAGCCAGGTCGGCTTCTCCCTGGGCATCCTGCGGGGCCGTGGCCTTGTCGGCGGGCTGGCCGCCTGGTGCGGCTTCACCCTCCCCTCGGCAATCATGCTCTTTGCCTTTGCACTGGGCGCCGCCGCCTTCACCGGGCCTGTCGCGGAAGGCCTGCTCCACGGGCTGAAGCTCGTTGCCGTCGCCGTCGTCGCACAGGCGATCTGGGGCATGGCGAAGAGCCTGACGCCGGACCGCGAGCGCGCCGGCATTGCGCTGGCGGCGGTCGCCATCGTCGTCTTCGTCGGCGGATCACTCGGCCAGATCGGCGCGATCGCGCTTGGAGCGGCGGCGGGGCTCGTTCTCTGTCGCGCCGATGCGCCCGCACTTGCCGGCCGTCTCGGCTTTCCCGTATCGCCACGTGCCGGCGCGATCGCGCTTATCCTCTTTGCCGCCTTCTTCCTCGTCCCGCCGTTTCTCGCCAATGCGACCGGCCATCAGGGGATCGCGCTCTTCGATGCCTTCTACCGCTCGGGTGCGCTGGTCTTCGGCGGCGGCCATGTCGTGCTGCCGCTGCTGCAGGTGGAAGTCGTCGCCCCCGGCTGGGTGACGAACGAAACCTTCCTCGCCGGCTACGGCCTGACGCAGGCCGTGCCGGGGCCGCTCTTCACCTTCGCGGCCTATCTCGGTACGGTGATGACACCCGCGCCGAACGGGTGGGCGGGCGCTGTCATCGCGCTTGTCGCCATCTTCCTGCCGGGCCTGCTCCTCGTCTACGGCATGCTACCCTTCTGGGATGGCTTGCGCACCCGCCCGGCGATGCAGGCGGCCATGCGCGGCGCCAACGCCGCCGTCGTCGGCATTCTGGGGGCGGCGCTCTACAGCCCGGTCTGGACGAGCGCTGTGCTTTCGCCGCAGGATTTCGCATTGGCGCTCACCGGCTTTCTGCTGCTCACCGTCTGGAAGGCGCCGCCGTGGATCATCGTCCTGCTGCTGGCGGCAGCTTCGGCCTCCCTCGCCGCGGCCGGCGCATAACGCCACGATCGGATTCGATTTTCGGAACGATTGGGCGCAGATTTGAAACAGGAGCGTCCCCCGCGCGTCCCGTCGGGCCGCCGCGTGCAGCGTTCCGCGACAGCGGAAACACCATGGAGGAAACCATGCCCGGCATCAGCATGCGTTATATCGTCGACGACGTCGACGCCGCGGTGGAATTCTACACCAGACATCTCGGCTTCTCCGTCGCGCTTCACCCGGCGCCGAGCTTCGCCATCCTGACCAGGGACGGCTTCCGGCTGCTCGTCAGCGGCACGACGGGTCCGGGCGGAGCCTCCCAGGCGATGCCGGACGGACGGAAGCCCGAGCCCGGCGGATGGAACCGCATCCAGATCGAAGTCGCCGACCTCGAGGCGGAGGTCACGGCACTGCGCCAGGCCGGCGCGCGTTTTCGCAATGAGATCGTGCAGGGCATGGGCGGCAAGCAGATCCTGCTCGATGACCCCGCGGGAAACCCGATCGAGCTCTTCGAAGCGCCGAAAAGATGAGCATAGCGGCATCGCAAGAACGACGGCTGCGCCTTGCCAGCCGTCCCCGAGCGTGTAGTTTCGGACTCGCGTCAATTCAGAGGTAGGCAAAATATGTCCGAATCCGCGGGCGGGCCCTTCGACTATGTCGGGATACTAGCCGTGTTCTTTCTCGTCGCCGCCAACGGCTTCTTCGTCGCCGCCGAATTCGCGCTTGTGTCGGTACGGCGCAGCCGGGTCGCCGAGCTTGTCGCGGCAGGGCGCATGAATGCCTCCGCGCTCCAGAGGGCCGTCGACAATCTCGACGCCAATCTCGCCGCGACGCAGCTCGGCATCACCATATCGTCGCTGGCGCTCGGCTGGGTCGGCGAGCCGGCGCTCGCCCATCTGATCGAGCCCCTGCTCTCCTGGCTGCCCGAACCATGGGCAGCGACCGGCGCCCATACGGTCGCGATCGTCGTCGCCTTCGTGATCATCACGGCGCTGCATATCGTGCTCGGCGAGCTCGCACCCAAAAGCCTGGCGCTGCAGCGCAGCGAGGCCACCTCGCTGGCCGTCGTGCGTCCGCTCGGGTTCTTCCTTGTATTGTTCAAGCCGGCGATCTTCACCCTTAACGGCATGGGCAACCTCGTGCTGCGGGCCGTCGGCCTTCGCGCCGGAACCGGAGAATCCTCGTTCCACTCGCCGCAGGAATTGAAATTGCTGGTTGCCGAAAGCCAGGAAGCCGGGCTTTTGAACCCGGTGCAGCAGCAATTGGTCGAGCGGGTATTCAACATCGGCGACAGACCGGTCTCCGACATCATGACCCCACGTCTCGACATCGAATGGTTCGATGCCGACGACAGCGAGGCGGAGATTCTGAAAACGATCCGCGAATGCAGCCACGAGCAGCTGCTGGTCGCCCGCGGATCGATCGACGAGCCGATCGGCATGGTGTTGAAGAAGGATCTTCTCGATCAGGTCCTCGATGGCGGCAAGGTCCGGCCGCTGGAGGTAATCAAGCAGCCCCTGGTGCTGCACGAGGGCACCAAGGTCGTGCGCGTCATCGACAGCTTCAAGGCTTCGCCCGTGCGCCTCGCCATCGTCGTCGACGAATATGGCAGCCTCGAGGGCATCGTCACCCAGACAGACCTGCTGGAAGCCATCGCCGGCGATTTGCCGGGCGCCGACGAGGAACCCGACATCATCGTTCGGGAAGACGGCTCGCTGTTGATCGACGCGATGATGCCGGCCTTCGACGCCTTCGAACGCCTGGGCCTCAAAGATCGCCCCGACGCCGACTTCCATACGCTCGCAGGCTTCGCGCTGCACCAGCTTCAGCACATCCCCGAAGCCGGCGAAACCTTCCTCTTCGACGGTTGGCGCTTCGAGGTGATCGACATGGACGGCATGCGCATCGACAAGATGCTCGCGACGCGCATTGCCGCCGAGGGGGCAGAGGCGTAATCAGTTCGTCGCCAGCGTCCAGACCATGCCGGCGGCGGCGCAGCTGAGCAGCGTCGCGATGACGGAGGTCTTGAACCGGAAGATCGCGATCGCGGCGACGGCAGACAGCGCCATTGCCGCCGGCACCGCCGATTGCAGCACCGGAATGTCGAGCCGCAGGCCAGCAAGGCGGACGACAGCAACGTCGGCAAACAGCGTGTGCAGGCCAAACCAGATGGCGAGGTTGAGAATGACCCCAACCACCGCCGCCGTTATCGCTGACATCGCCCCTGCCAGCGCGACGTTGCCACGCAGTTTTTCGATGAACGGCGCACCAAGGAAGATCCAGAGGAAACAGGGCACGAAGGTCACCCATGTCGTCAGGATCGCTGCAAGCGTGGCAGCCAGCATTGGATCCAGCGACCCTGGATTGCGATAGGCGCCCATGAAGCCGACGAACTGCACCACCATGATCAGCGGTCCCGGCGTCGTTTCGGCCATGCCGAGGCCATCGAGCATCTCGCCCGGCTTCAGCCAGCCGAAATGCTGCACGGCTTCCTGGGCGACGTAGGCGAGAACGGCATAGGCCCCGCCGAAGGTGACGACGGCCATCTTGCTGAAAAACAGACCGATCTCGGCGAAGACGCTGTCCGCACCGAAGACTGCGTAGACGGCAGCGACCGGAATGAGCCACAGGGCAAACAGCACCGTCGAGATGCGCAAAGACCAGGCGAGATTCGGACGCGCATGCGCCGGTATGGCCTCGCCCAGCACTGAATCGGCATCCGAAAGTACCGGCCCGCTGCCGGCCTTGTGCCCGCCGCCCGTCCTGAAGGCGGCAAGTCCGAACCGACCGCCGAAAAAGCCGATGATGCCGGCTGCAAGTACGATCAGCGGAAACGGCACATGAAGGAAAAAGATGGCGACAAAGGCTGCAGCCGCGATCGCGACCATGACCTTACTCCTCAAGGCCCGTCCGCCGATCCGAATGACAGCCTGCACGACGACGGCGAGCACGGCTGCCTTCAGACCGAAGAACAGGCCGGCGACGATGGCGACGTTGCCATAGGCGGCATAGATGTAGCTGAGGCCGAGAATCGACAGAAATCCCGGCAGAACGAACAATATGCCGGCAACAAGGCCGCCCAGGGTCCGGTGCATCAGCCAGCCGATATAAATGGCAAGCTGCTGCGCCTCGGGGCCGGGAAGCAGCATGCAATAGTTGAGCGCATGCAGGAAACGGTGCTCTCCGATCCATCGCTTTTCGTCGACGATGATCCGGTGCATGACGGCAATCTGACCGGCGGGGCCGCCGAAGCTCAGGGCCGCGACGCGGAGCCAGACCTTGAAGGCTTCGCCGAACGAAACGCCGTGATGACGCTCCTCGCCTGCGTGTTTCTCCGCCGTTTTGCCGGCCAACGCATTTCCTGTCATCTCGACCATCTCATGCCCGCTTCTTCGGAGTGGGCCAATTGTGGGTCTCATCGGTCGCATCGCGGCACCAGCGGAAGAAGGCGTCATAGAGAAGCATGCCGGCCTCGAGCTGCTCCAGATCGTCGGCGTACATCCTGGAGAGGCCAAGCGACGCGGCAAGGAGGCCGGGCGCCTCGGGCGCAAGATCGAGCCTTGCAGTATCGGCGGCCCGGATGATCCGCGCCAGGCGCAGGAGCGGTTCCGACCCCAACCCGAACTCTTCGACCATCACGTCGAAAGTGCAGAGCTCACCGCGATGGCTCCAAAACACCTCTTCGATATCGAAGGGTGTTGCCCCGAAGCGCGCGCCGACCTCCAGAACCTCGGTCGTCGGCACGAACAGGAACAAGGCGTTCGGATCGACGAAACGCCGGATCAGCCATGGACAGGCGATGCGGTCGATCTTCGGCCGCGCCCGCGTCACCCAGACCGTGCGTCCCTCGAGGTCGCGGCGCGGCAGCTTTTCCTCCGGTACCGCCAACCCCTCAGCGATCCAGGATTCGAAACCGCCTTGAAGAGTCTCGGCGTCGATTCCGGCATGGCGAAGATAAGCGGCCACACCATGGCTGAGCTTGCCGCCCCTCTGGCAGACCACGACGACGGCATCGGCCTCGACGCTGCCTGCCCAGGAGGCGACATCGGCATGGCTGCGCCGGACCGAGCCCGGCACCAGCCGAGGATCGAGCGCAAAGTCCTCTTCCGTGCGAACATCGATAATACAGGGCGCAGCCGGGGTTCCGATGAGCCGGCTGAGTTTGTCGGGAGAAATTTCAAGAAATGACGGCATGACGCGTCCTCCGTTAATCGGTTTACTGGACGCGATTCTTCAGCATGGCGCCTCGTGGGGTGATCGCGACCCCATGGCAAAATCATGCGCAAAGAGACCCACTCATGTCAAGCGCTCGGCCCACCAGGGCGGTGGTGCGCTGACATCGCCCACCGGCCGCGCCGCAGATTTAAGCGCCGATTCCGGCAGGCTGCAGGCGGAAATCCCTGATATTGCTCGCCTCGTGGCGCCAGAATGGAACAAAATGCTCTTTGCTCCATTTCTTTGTCACCGCAAGAGGAGAAAGTACCATGACGTACGACCCCAATAATGCCAACGACCCGAACCGCCCGCTGAATCCGAATCTGGATTTGCGCACGACTCCGACCGCGCGCACCAGCAATACGTGGGTTGTCTGGGTTGCTGCATTGGCCGTGATCGCTGTCGCTGCATTCGCCTATTCGCAGTGGAGCAGCACCCCCGGCACCTCCCCGGACACGACAGCCTCCACGACCCAATCCGAGCCGGCGCCGGCCAAGCCGATCGCTCCGACCGACAACAGCGCAACGCCCGCACCCGCACCGGCACCAGCCCCGGCCACGCCGCCGGCCGCCCCTGCCCAGCAGTAAGCGCAGCGTCGCAGAAAGAAGCCGACCCAAGGCCGGCTTCTTTTCCGCGGCGGGGCCTTGAACGTCGCCACGCAAGTCCTACCTAAGGACCAAGGAGTTTGTCTCTGACGGTTGACCACGGATGTACTGGCAGCCGTTGTCGAGACAAATCGAGGAAGGGTCGGTGCGAGTTTCGCCCGGCCTTTTTTCTTGCCCTATCGGTCGGCGCGCAAAGCATACCTTCTCGGTGCCCGCATCCGATCTTAATTAGGGATCCTGTTGTAGAAGGATTGGGGATCGTACACGCACTCATAGTCGAGAAGGCACATTTTGCCGTCCGCATCCCTGACCGTTGCCGTGTCGTACTTGTCACCGAGGTTGCACCTGGCCGGCGGATAACGGAAGCTGCGACCGCCGATCCCCATGCGCACGAAGACCTTCTTGTTCTGACGGATGATCTGCGCGAGCTCGCGGCAGCTTTGATCGCCCGCTCTGACCTCCGTTGCGCCTGCGGCAAAGGCCGGCAGCGGCAACAATAGAGCGACGGCAAAAACGACGATTCTCATGACCCCTCCGCTTGGTAAAGAAAGATAAGGCGCGCATAGACCGCCGCTGCCAGTCCTAAGCATGCGGCCCGCTTCGGCGCAAGACCCCGCCTTGACCTCTAATATGTCAATCTCATCAAGAGGTTTTTGGTGGGTGATGTAGGGCTCGAACCTACGACCCGCTGATTAAGAGTAATCAAAAAATCCTAGAATGCCTGCAAAACAAGGAATTCGGTTTCCAACGGCGGTGGTAAAAACCGCGAGAACTATCGTGAACAGATCGAGAATTGGAAACAGTTTCAAAGTGACTTTCAAAGCGATCCTCTGCAATCATCGGTGCCTATACGTATAAAAGGTCCGCCGGAGATGGCCAGCCAATCAGTTGCCACCAATAAAAGTCCGTCTGTTTTGATCATCCCCAAAAAGTTGCGATTGCAATCACAAGCCGTGTTGATAATCACGGAAGTGCTGGGGAGATAACATGCGCACAAGTATTTTCGTCGAGACCACTAAAGAAATTTTCTTTTCATTGATCGCCGCTTTGAGGCGCGCTTCCATGATCTACCAGAATGGCGGGCATGAAGACGAATGGGGCTATGCCTTCGCCGTCGGGGCGGTCACCGACATCAACACCAAGATGCCGATAACCGGGCATGTGATGCGCAAGATCATCGACGGCAAGTTTGTCCATCGTCAGATGACCGAGGAAGAGCGCGAGGACTTCGATTGCGGCCGCAGCTGGTAGCTTAAATCGAAAGAGACGCCGCCATCGCAGCCGTCTTTGGCGAAGTGAAGTGGATGCCATCCGTCGTGGGCGGAAACGGGCCACCGTGGATGTTGCTGTCGCGTGCTGTCATATCGGCGTCTGCCGCTTCGACTATCCCTGTCACATTGGGGAGACCAGCGCGAATGTCCGTGTTAAGCGGAGTGAGGTCCGCCATATTGCCATCCGTCTTCGTCGTCTGTCCATCCGTTGTTGCTGTCCGTTCGAGTGGTGATGGTTGACTGCCAAATCTTCGAAACCGGAGCACGAGCCGCAGCCACGCGTGGTTGACACCACCAGGCGAAAATTCTGGTATCGTGACGATTGGACCGCGCGATGAACATCGGCGTTGCCGAAACCGCCTCAGGCATTGGAGCGAAATTCCGTGACAAGATCAGGGAAAAGCGGAACGGTCGAACTGCCTAAGCACGTCCACCGCGTCACAAAGCGCCGCAAGAATGGCGCGGAGACAGTCTATACCTTCTATACCAAGTTCCGGAACACCGCCGCAGCATGGCCGTCCCTTGCCCTACCGGAGCCCGTGGAGCGTGACTTCCAGAGCCGTGTCGCCATCTGCGAAGCGCTTGAGCGCGACGACAAAGGTTTTCTGCTGGACGGCAAGCGGCTTCCCGATCACGCCGAAAAGGATTTTTGGCCGGCAAGCCGAAAAAGCCTTTGAAGCACTGCTCAAGCGCGGGCGGGAAGGCGTCAAAGATTTCAAGTCGATGGTCGAAATGTTCCAGGATGACGCTATTCCGTTCTGGTCGAGCCTGGCCGCCTCCACGCGCCGCGGTTACACTGCTTCCGGGAAAATGATAGTCGCGCTGGTCGGCGACGAGCTGCCCGCCGATCTGACGACCGTAGACGCCCAGCAAATGATCGATGAGCTCGGCGATACCCCTGCGACCGCCAACCAATTCCGCGCCTTCCTGTCCCGCCTGATGGCTTGGGGCGTTCCGCGCGGATACTGCTCGAGCAATCCCGTCGAGCACACTGAGAAAATCCCCGGTGGGGAGCCTTGGGTGCCGTGGCCGAACTGGGCTTTCGAAATCCTATTCGACCACGCGCCGTTTCACATGCAGATGATCGCCATGTCGGCATTCTTCACCGGACAGCGCCAGGGCGATGTCATCGCCATGGTGAAGCCGAAGGCCGGGGAAACGACAATCGCCGTCAAGGCCCAGAAGACGAAAAAGACGGTCTGGATCCCGATCCATTCGGCCTACCGGAAATGGATCGAGCGCGTTCAGGCCAACGACAGCGTCATGCCGGATCGCGGACGAAATATTACAAGACCGCCGACGGCTTCCGGACCGAATGGCAGAAGCTAATGGACGAGGCGCCTTTCAAGCGGTTCCGTGAGGAGCGGATCGTCTTCCACGGTCGCAGTCATCAATCTGCTGGAGGTTGGCTGCACAGAAAATCAGGTGGGCGCGATCTGCAACATGTCGGCGCAGATGGTTCAGCACTATGGCAGAGAGGTCGCTCTAAGGAGCTTGGCCAAGGATGCCATGAAGCTGATGGAGGCCCGATGGAGCGAGATCGAGCCGGCCGCTTTCAGGAACAGGAACGGAACGTGAATTGGAAACGGTTTCCAAGCTGCTGGAAACTGGGCAGCCGAAAACTTCTGCTGCGTTGCGAATTACGTAACGATATCAAGAGGTTTTTGGTGGGTGATGTAGGGCTCGAACCTACGACCCGCTGATTAAGAGTCAGCTGCTCTACCAACTGAGCTAATCACCCGTTCGCGCTTGGCTGCGCGGTGTGACGGGGCGTATAAACAGGATCGGCAGGCTTGTCCAGCGCATCGGCGAAAATTCTTTGGTTAATCTCAAAGATTTTTCCGCATGGCCGAAATGCAGCGCATGATCCTGAAAGCCGGCGCCGATCTTCGGAAAGGATTATGCGCAGATTCAAAGTGATAAAGCCTCCGCAGCGCGTCCTGCCGGACGCAGCGGCGCTCTCATGAAATCAAAGGTCGAGGGTGCCGCTGGCCAGCCGCACCGCCTGACCGCCGATCCGCGCGTTGGAAATCGCCCCGCCTTCGACGTCGATATGCAGGTGGATGAAAGAGGGGCGACCCATCTCGACGCCTTGCTCGATCATGATCGGGTGGTGCCCGTCCGTCAGCCGGTCGAAATGGCGGATGGCGCCGGAGAGTGCGGCTGCCGCCGCGCCGGTGGCCGGGTCTTCGACAATGCCCATGCCGCTGGCGAACATGCGCGCATGAAACTTCGCCACGTGGTTGACGCCGCCGCGGCAATAGACATAGGCCGAGGCCAGCGCGCCATCGACGAAGGGCACGATCTTTTCCCAGAGCTGGGGATCGAACTCCACCCGCTGCGCCGTGCCGACATCGTGCACCGGAATGAGCAGGAACGGCACCCCGGCGCTCCAGAGCGAAGGAACGTGATTTTCAAAGCCGATCTCGGTGACCTTCAACGATAAAGCATCGGCGATGCCGAGCTTATCGAGCGGCATGACGGCCTGCTGCGATTTGCGCGGCAGGTCGAATTCGGCAAAGCTCGCCTCGCCCTCCCTCAGCCGCACGGCGCAACGCACCGGACCGACATTTTCCTCGAGCACGGTAACGAGATCGACCGCCGCTGCGCCATGAGCCCGTTCGGCCAGCGCGATCGCCGTGCCGACGGTCGGATGGCCGGCAAAGGGCAACTCGCGGCCAGGCGTGAAGATCCGGAGCTTCGCAGCATAGGCGGGATTGGTCGAAGGCTGCACGAAAACCGTCTCGGAGAGATTGATCTCCCGGGTGATCGCCTGCATCGCCTCGTCGCTGAGATCGTCTCCGTCGAAGACCACCGCCAGCGGATTACCGGCAAGTTTCCGATCGGTGAACACGTCATAGACGCTGTAGCTTCGCGCCACATCGGCCTCCTTGAATCGATCATCGCGCCGTCAACCTGCCCGACCAAACGGTCGAGTGCAAGGCGCTAACGCCGGTTACCCTTTCCGAAATACCAGTCGATGACGGGCAGCATGGCGACGTTATAGGGATGGGCGGCGGGATCGGCCGAACGGATCGCCGCCGCACCTGCGATTTCCTTGTCCTCGGCGACCAGCATGTGGGCCTCGATCCGCTTCACCATCTCATCCGCCGTCAGGTCGAAGCGGAAGAGCCTGAGCAGCGTCACCGTGCGCCTGGCATGGCTGGCAAAGAGCCCTTCCGCCGCGACCGCGTCGGCCAGGTCCAGTCCGGTCTCCTCGTGAACTTCACGGCGCATATTGGCCTCGATGTCGCAGCGCCCGTCGATGATATCCTCCGGCTCCAGCGAGCCGGCCGCGAAATAGACCTGGCCGGGATTGGCGGTATGCGCCCCCATGCGGATCGCCACGAGGGCGCCGTCGGAGCTTTCGAGCACCGGATAGGCGAAGATGTGCAGGCCGCCCTGGCGCTGCGGCTGCCGGCGCCACCACATGAAGGCGGAAAATGGAGTGACGTAGCCCTCGCCCGCAATCCCCTCTTGGCTGAACGACAGCCGCTGTTGGAACACCAGGCGGCCGTCGAACAGCGCCGGGTTGGCGGCGGTTTCCTTCGCCCAGTTTTCACGGATCGCCGCTTCCTCGGCGGTGACGAAGGGATGGGTGCCGGGCAGCACACGCAGGTCGACGCCGGCGATCGGGAAAACCGTCGCTTCTGGCGGCCAGTCCACAAAATCATCGGAAATATCGCCGGTCGGAAATTTCATATTCAAATTCGTTTTCATGGGAGATCCAGTGTCATGACGACGGGGCAGTGATCGGATGCTTTCGGCCGGTCCCAGCCAGTGCGTGGATATCGCTCCACCTCCTGGCCTGGCGGAAAGACGGTGCGGAAGGGTTGGCCGTTGCGGATGATTTCGGGCAGACGGCCGCTATTATGGGCGGCAAGTGCCGGCGAAAGCCAGATATAATCGAGCTGGCAAAGGTGCTGCTCCTGCGGTCCGCGCGTGTGATAGAGCGTCCAGCGGTCAAGCGGCTGGCGGCGGCGCACGACATTTTCGGCAAAGCCGTCATGACTGAATACGTCGAGCGCGCTTTCGGCCTCTAGCTGATGCTCGAAACGATAACCGGCGCCGCGCCGGCCGACAACGTCGACGCGCTCCTGATAGTCGTTCATATCACCGCAAATGGCGAAGCTCTTCTTGGCGGTGCGGCCGGCGCCGAAGCTGTCCTCGATGATGCGGCGCACAGCGCGCGCCTCGGCGCGACGGACCGGCAGTGTCGATTGCCGCCCGTCCAACCCGTCGCGAGGATTGCCCATCGATTTGAAATGCACGACATAGAGCGAGAGCGGCCGGCCGCCGATCAGAAGATCGAGCTCCAGGCAATCGCGCTTGAAGATCTTGTCGTCGATGCGGTTGCTGAGCGCGAGGTCCTCATCGAAGAGATCGAAGTCGCGATAGGTCGTCATCGCATGACTTCTGATGTCCTTGAGCTCGATCTTCTGGCCGTCGCGCGTTTCCTCGCGCATCAGCACGGCCACGTCGATGCCGCGGCTGTCATTGCCCTCGACCAGGTATTTCTGCCTGTAGCCGTTTCCGACCATGCGGAAGAGATAGCCGTATTCGAAGGCCTGCAGGGCGGCCATATTGTCGATTTCCTGCAGGCAGAGAATATCGGCATCCGCATCGGCGATGGCGAGCGCCGTCATCTGCCTTGTGTCATCGGTAGCGGCGATCACCCGCGCCTGCTCGAGCTGCTGATAGACGCCCTCGCTGTTGACCTCGAAAAGCTTGATGACGCGGTCCTGGCGCAGCTGGTTGCGGAAGCCGGTGAAATCGAAACGGGTCAGCAGGTTTTCGACGTTGAAGGTGGCGAGGCGAAGCGACATGACGGGAATCCGGTTGCGGCGGTACCTTAACCGGCAATTGCCACAGGGAAAGGTGGCGGTACCAAGAAAGATGCGGACAACCGACCTCTTTGAGCCGAAATGCGATTGCCGGTGTCCATCAAAGCCGCCAGCCCGCGCGGATGATGGCACGTACCGCCTCGCCGGCCTCGACGACCACACGGCTGAAGGCGCGCAGCGTCTGGCCGTTGCCGAGGGTGAGCTTCACGGCGTAGCGCTCGCCCTCGAACAGCACGGATTCGACGATTGCCGGAGCCCCCTCGCCGCCGATGATCACGTCTTCCGGCCGCACGAGGATATCGGCGCCATCGGTGTTGGCGGCCTGCAGCGCGTCCTGCAGTTCGTCCCATTCCAGATGGCGTTCGCCGCCCATGACAGGCAGTGTCAGGATCGCGCCGCGTCCGATCAGGCCGCCGACGGTGCGGCCCTCCGGGCGGGCATAGATCTCGGCCGGCGGCGCCACCTGCAGCAGGCGGCCTTCGGACATGACGGCGACATCGGTCGCCAGCGCCATTGCCTCGCTCTGGTCATGGGTGACGTAGATCATCGTGGCGCCCGAGCGCTGGTGAAATTCGCGGAAAGTCTCTTCCATCTCCTGCTTGAGGTGCCGGTCGAGATTGGCGAGCGGCTCGTCGAGCAGCACGACATCGGGCGACGTCACCAGGCAGCGGGCGAGCGCGACGCGCTGGCGCTGGCCGCCGGAGAGATCGGCCGGCCGCCGGCCGGCATAATCGGCAAGCCGCACGGTGGAAAGCGCCTCGCCGACCTTCGCCCGGTAGGCCTCGCCCGAGACGCCACGCACCTTCAGGGGATAGCCGACATTGTCGGCGACGCTCATATGCGGCCAGAGCGCATAGGACTGGAAGACCATCGCCATGTTGCGCTTCTCGGGCGGCAGCGATTGGGCAGCATCGGCAAGCAGCCGCTCGCCGAGATGGATCGAGCCGTCGGACGGCGTCTCGAAACCGGCGATCATGCGCAGAACCGTCGTCTTGCCGCAGCCGGAAGGCCCGAGCAGCGCCAGGAAGCCGCCCTCGCGCACATCGAGCGAGAAATCGCTGACGGCCGCGCGGCCGGTGCCGAAATCCTTGGCCACCCGGTTGAGGATCAGTTTCGCCATGGGACCACCCCTTTCGGCAGGTGTTTCGCCAGGAGTTCCAAAAGCAGCATCATGACGACGACCATCAGGACGACGAGCACTGAGAGCGCCGAGGCAAGGTCGGAGCTGCCGCTGTCGTCGAGATTGTAGATGGCGACGCCGAGCGTCTGGGTTCCGGCCGACCAGAGGAGTACGGAGATCGTCAGCTCGTTGCAGGCGATCAGGAAGACGAGGATGACGGAAGCCCCGGCGGCGGGCGCAATCAGCGGCACGATGATATCGGAAAGCCGCCGGAAGAAGCCGGCGCCGGAAAGCCGCGCTGCCTCCTCCAGCGCCGGATCGAGCTGGTGGAAGGCGCTGACCACGGGTTTCAGGCTAACGGCGAAGAAGGAAGAGAAATAGGCGATGAGGATGATCCAGATCGTGCCGTAGAGCGAGATGTGGAGGAAGGGGATAGGCGCTGCGAAAACCAGGATGAAAGCGACCGCCATGACGATGCCGGGCAGCGAATAGGGTATCTCGATCAGGCTCGCGATGATGCGGGACGCCGCATCCTTGCGCCGCGTCAGCATATAGGCCGCAAGCACGGTCACCACCAGGAGACACAGGGCGGTGGCGCCTGCAAGCGAGATCGAGTTGACGAAAGCCGTGCGCGTCACCGCCTGCCGGAAGAGAATCTCCTCGAAGGCATGCAGCGACATGGTCTTGAAGGTGAGCGGCACGCCGTAGGCCGGAACCAGCGCGCCGGCGACGAGCGCGAAGAAGGGTGCGGCGAGCATGAAGAACAGGATCGCCCAGAGGAGCGGCGTGAACGCGAACCGCCACGCGCCGAGCTCGAAGGCGGCGCTCGCCCCGGACAGGCCGATGACGCGGTAATCGCGGCCTCTGAGCGCCCGGTCCTGGATCATCAAGCCCGCCACCGAGATCATCGCGATGATCGCCGACAGCACGGCGACATCGCCGAAGGTGCGGCTGGTGAAGGCGGAAAACTTGGTGAAGATCAACGTCGGGAGCGTGAAGATCGAGGCGGGAATGCCGAGAATGGCGGGAATGCCGAAATTGCCGGTGCAGGAGACGAAGGAGATCGCAGCACCCGCGATGATGCCGGGCAGCGACAGAGGCAGGATGATGTCGCGAAACACCCGAAAGCTGGAGGCGCCGGAAAGCCGTGCGGCCTCGACGCCGTCGCGCGGCAGCGTCATCAGCCCGGCGCGGAGCGCGAGATAGACGAGCGGCGCATGCTGGACGCCATAGAGCAGCGCGATGCCGCCGACCGAATAGAGCGGCTGCGGCGAGCCGAGCGGCGGAGCGATCGCGAGCGCCTTCAGCAGCGGGCTCGACGGCCCCGACATCTGCACCCAGGCAAGGGCCGTCACCTGCGGCGGGATCATCATCGGCAGCACGAAGAAGAAGCTGAGCAGACCCTTGCCGCGGATGTCGGTCAGCGTCAGCAGGAAGGCGAAGAGGCAGCCGATGAGAAGCGAGACGATCGTGCCGAGTACCGAGGTGACGACGGTGTAATAGGTGGCCCGCCAGAGCGCCGGGTCGGCGAGCACATCGGTGACGCCGCCGCTGGCAAACGCCGCGATCCCGGCTATGGCAAGGCGGGCGAGCGGCAGCACGCTGAGGATGAGCACGGTAATGACGATAAAAGGAAACAGCCAGGCGGGTTGGCTGTTTCCTGCTCTGACATAGCCTGGCATGAAGAGATCAGTTCGAGCCGTAGATGCCCGAGAAGGTCTTCAGATCCTGGTCGGTATTCTTCAGCGCTTCAGCCGCATTGACCGGCAGGACCTTGATCGTGTCGCGCGCCGGGAAGCCTTCCGGCACCTTCATGCCGTTGCGGGCCGGGATATAGCCGAGTTTAAGGAAGCCTTCCTGGCCCTTTTCGGAGAGCACGTAATCGACGAACTTCTTGGCGGCCTCGGCATTCTTGCTGCTGGCGAGGATGCCGACCGGCTCGGTGACGGCGGAAACGCCGTCGCTCGGGAAGACGAATTCGACCGGAGCACCCTTGGCCTTCTCGCGGATCGGCAGGTAGTCGACGACCATGCCGTAAGCCTTCTCACCCGAGGCGACCGACTTCAGCACGGCGCCATTGCCGCCGGCGGCAATCGCGCCGTTTGCCTGAAGCGACTTGTAGAAGTCCCAGCCGAGGCCGGGAACGGCGGCAAGCGTCTGTGCATGGATGAGGGCCGCACCCGAAGCAAGCGGGCTCGGCATGGTGACGAGGCCCTTGGCTTCCGGCTTGGCCAGATCCTTCCAGCTCGCAGGCTTCATGCCGGCCGAGGTGTTGTACATGATGCCGGTGGTGATCAGCTTGGTCGAGTAATAGTAGCCGTCGGCGTCATAGAGCGTGGCGTCGTATTGGGCGGCTTCCGGCGACTTGTAGGCGAGCAGCTTGCCCTCTTCCTTCAGACGCTCCAGCGTCACCATGTCGGCGATCAGGAGAACGTCGGCGACCGGGTTGCCGGCCTGGATCTCGGCCTGCAGCTTGGCCATGATCTTCGGCGTGCCGTCGCGCACCCAGTCGACCTTGATATCGGCATTGGCGGCCATGAAGCCATCGACCGTCGCCTGCGCGTCTTCGTTCGGCTGGCTGGTGTAGAGAACGAGGTTTGCGGCCGAAGCCGGAATGGCAAAAAGGCTCGCGGCGAGAAGGGCGGCGGCGGAAACGATCGTTTTCATGGGAGGGGTCCTCGGGATTGCGTCACCCCTCCCTTATTAGGGGTCGTTGACAGCGATGTGACAGGCCGCCGCAGGTTAAAAATCGCCGCCATGCCGCCGGTGCAGCAAGGCCACGGCGCTCTCGCGGCGTGGCCCCTGGAAATGGTTACTTCGCAGCTTCTTCGATCAGTTCGGCAACCTTGTCAGGATGCGACACCATCACGACGTGGGAGGCGCCATCGACGACGACGGTCCGCTTGGACCCTGCCCGCTCGGCCATGAAGCCGAGGGCTGCGGCCGGGATATTCTTGTCGCCGGTGCCGTAGACGAACCACGACGGCAGCTTCTTCCAGGCCGGCGCGCCGGATTTGTCGGTGAGCGCCGCCTCGGTGACCGGGCGTTGGCCAGCCGCCATCAGGGCCGCCTGTTCGGCCGGCACGTCGCTGGCGAACTGATCATGGAACTTCGCCTGGTCGATATAGAGATCAACACCGCCGCTGCTGAGCTTTACCGGGGCCGCCAGCGCTCCGCTCAGCGTGCCGCCCGGAAACTTGCCGGCAAGATCGGCAACCGATTCCCCTGCATCGGGCGCGAAGGCCGCGACATAGACCAGCGACTTGACGTTGTTATGGCCGTTCGCCGCGGTCGAAATGACCTGGCCCCCATAGGAATGGCCGACGAGGACCACGGGGCCGGCGATGCTGCCGACGACGTCGGAGACATAGGCAGCGTCATTGGCAACGCTGCGCAGCGGATTGGCAGCCGCCACGACCGGGAAGCCGTCCTTGCGCAGGATTTCGACGACGCCGTTCCAGCTGGACGAATCGGCAAAAGCGCCATGGACGAGGACGACGGTCGGCTTGGCCGGCTGAGCAACGGCAGCACCGGAGAACAGAGCGCCCGCCAGGGCGACGGCAGCAGCAAACTTGAACATTGGTCATTTCCTTTCGTCGGTTGAGTGTCAGAGGAGCCGAAGCGGGTTTACGTGCTTTTCGGCTCTTTTTGTCATTTAGTTTGTATGCGATTTCTTTGTACACGATATATCTAAGCCATCCCTTTCGGCGCGTCAATAGCTTGCAAACAGATCGCGCACAAATTATATTGAAGCCGAAGGAGAGCGTGATGAAAGACACCACATCGAATGATCTCGTCGACGTGCCCCAGATCGATGAAATGCTTTGCTTTTCGATCTATTCGGCCGGCCACGCCTTCAACCAGCTTTACCGCCCGCTGCTCGACGAATTGGATCTCACCTATCCGCAATTCCTCGTCATGACAGCTCTATGGGCGCGAGACGACCGCACGGTGAAGGATCTCGGCGAGACGCTTTTCCTCGATTCCAGCACCCTCACCCCGCTGCTGAAGCGGCTGGAAAATGTCGGCCTCGTCACCCGCAACCGGAATCCCGCCGACGAACGCCAAGTGCTCCTGCGCCTGACGAAAGAGGGACAGGCCCTGAAAAGCCGCGCCACCCACGTGTTCGACTGCATCGGCAAAGCCGTCGGCCTCGACGCCGAGACCCTCGACAATATCCGGGACACGATCGCTTTGATCCGCGACACCATTCACAACAGGGATAAGGACGAGGCCTGACCCTGGCAGGCACCCTGCGTCGCTGCGCCAAACGATTTTCTTCGACAAGCCGGTGGCATCTTGTACGATCCGTCTGCTGCCGCCGCGCGCGATCGGTCATTACCGTCACGCGGCGCGAAGATGCCGGCGCCCGCCATCTTGCCTGAGCCTCACGCAGGCGTGAACGCGCCGCCATTGCCATTCGGTCGCGCTGAGGTACGTCAATCCTGTTTTGATGAAGGAGGAGTTTTTATGGAATATCGTCTGCTCGGCCGCTCCGGCCTGAAAATCTCGACTTTGACCATGGGCACGATGACCTTCGGCGGCGTCGGCTGGGCGAAGATGGTCGGCGATCTCGGCGTCTCCGAGGCGAAGAAGATGATCGATATCTGCATTGATGCCGGCATCAATCTGATCGACACCGCCAACGTCTATTCATCAGGCGAATGCGAAAACATCATCGGCGAGGCGCTCGCCGGCAAGCGGCCGCAGGGCGTGTTGCTCGCCACCAAGGCCCGCTTCGGCATGGGCGACGGTCCGAACGACCGCGGCCTCTCGCGCTACCACCTGATCCGCGAATGCGAGGCGAGCCTGAAGCGCCTGAAGACCGATGTCATCGACCTCTATCAGGTGCATGAATGGGACGGCCAGACGCCACTCGAAGAGACGATGGAAGCGCTCGACACGCTCATCAAGCAGGGCAAGGTGCGCTATGTCGGCTGCTCGAACTATTCCGGCTGGCACATCATGAAGGCGCTTGGGCTCGCCAACGAGCACCGCTACCAGCGCTTCGTCAGCCAGCAGATCCACTATACGCTCGAATCCCGCGACGCCGAATACGAGCTGCTGCCGATCTCGATCGACCAGGGCCTCGGCGTGCTGGTCTGGAGCCCGCTGGCCGGCGGCCTGCTCTCCGGCAAGCACCGCCGCAACCAGGCTGCCCCCGAGGGGACCCGCCAGTTCGCCGGCTGGACCGAGCCGCCGATCCGCGACGAAAACCGCCTCTGGAACATCGTTGAAACGCTGGTGGCGATCGGCGAAGAGCGCGGCGTCTCGGCCGCGCAGGTGGCGCTCGCCTGGCTGATCGGCCGCAAGGCGGTGACTTCAGTGATCATCGGCGGGCGCACCGAAGCCCAGTTCCGCGACAACATCGCCGCTGCCGAGCTGAAGCTCACCGATGACGAGCGCAAACGCCTGGACGCCGTCAGCCTGCCGCCGGTCCTCTACCCCTATTGGCACCAGCTGAACACGGCAAGCGACCGGTTGAGCGAGGCCGATCTCGAACTCTTCGGCCCGCATCTCCGGCAATAGCGCCGGACGCCCTGCACGGCGAAGGATACGCGTCACAAAAGATGCACTTTACCAGTGCTAGCATGAGATCCCGCCACCGCAGCGAGGTTCTCATGCTGAAGAATTACAAGGTCCTGAAGGGTACTGCGAGCGCTCTCGCCCTCGATGACGACACCGATCCCCATATCGAGATCCGCATCGAGGCGGACGGCGTCAGCTACCGCATTGCCCTCAACGTCCGCTCGAAGATGTCGCCCCACGACCTGCTGTACGCCAATATCGTCGATTTCAAGCACGCGGCACTGACGGAGGCGCTCGAAGCCCTGCCGATGGGCCTGACTGACATCCGCAAAGACCGTCCGGAGCTTGCGATCGATTATGTCCGCGGCGGCCTGATCGAGCGCGAGGATATGGATGTCGCGCCCTTCCAGCTCTCCGGCCCGAGAACGATCTGAGGGAATTCATCGAGCCGATCGTCGAGGAAGGCATCGCCGATCCCGACATCCATTTCTATGCCTTCGGCGAAGCCTGGGGGCCGGAGCACGGCAAGCCCGACCAATATTTCGATTTCGAGCCGGGCAACGGCATCCACGACATCCACATGAACCAGGGTGACAGCGGCAGTTTCAAGGCTACCAACGGCCCGAACCAGGACGGGGCGCTGCTCGTCCATTTCACCGATACCGACGAATGGGCGGCGATCTTCCTCTGCTTCCAGTCGCAGAACTGGAACACCGATGCTGAGACCGGCCATCCCGTCTCCGAAAACCGCGGCGGCCAGGGCCGTGGCGAAGGCACGCGCCGGCCGCAGCCGGTCGTCGCCTCGTCGCTGCGCATCATCGCCGCGCTGATCAATCCGGTGAATGGCGAAGGCGGCACCGAGGCCGAAACGGTGACGCTGATCAACCGCTCCGACATGTCGGTGTCGCTCGACGGCTGGAAACTGGAGGACGAAAACGGCCGGACGCAGACGCTGTCGGGAACGCTTGCCGCAGGCGAGATCCGCACCATCGCGCTCGACGCCGCAGCCGGCGGTCCGCAGCTCGCCAACCGCGGTGGCGACATCATCCTGCGCAACACCGACGGAGCGGTGGCCGACCGCGTCGGCTACGGCAAGAGCGAAACGGCCAACGAGGGCTGGACGACGATTTTTTGATTAGACGCTGGTGCACTGGTTTGCAAAAACATGGCAATGGAAGGATAAACGCTTACCCCTTCCCTCTGAGAGAAGAGGGCGGAAGCACTTTCCTATCCTCCCTCATTCCTGTGCTCGTCACAGGAATCCAGCTTGCCCAAGTCCTTGGGCACGAGAGAGTCTTTCACGAACAAGAGTCAATCACGGCGCGGACGCGCCGTGGCTGGATTCCTGTGACGAGCACAGGAATGAGGGACGGCGGTGAACGCCACCGCTTCTTCTCATCCCTCCCGGTCACCCGCCAATCTCATCGGCAATCAACTTGCCCAACCGGCCAATGCCGTCCTCGATCATCTGCTCGTTGGCGCAGGAGAAGCTGAGGCGGAAGGTGTTGGCGCCGGAGCCATCGGCGAAGAAGGCCTTGCCGGGTACGAAGGCGACCTTGGCGGTTTCGAGCGATTTCGCCAGGAGCTTGGCGCCATCCATGCCTTCCGGCAGCGTGATCCAGATGAACATGCCGCCTTCCGGCTTCGTCCAGCTGGTGCCCTTGGGCATATATTTCTCAAGCGCCGCCAGCATGCAGTTGCGCCGATGGCTGTAGGCGGCCTTGATCTTGGCGACCTGCGCATCGAATCCACGCTCGGCGACATGGCTGATCGCGATCTGGTTGATCGTCGAGGAATGCAGGTCGGCCGCCTGCTTCATCAGCACCAGCTTGCGGATGACCGGCGCATTGGCGACCACGAAGCCGACGCGCAGGCCGGGCGCCAGCGTCTTGGAGAAGCTGCCGCAATAGATCGTGCGTGTATCGTTGATATGGCCCTTGTCGGCAATCTCCAGCGCCAGGATCGGCGGGATCGGCTCGCCGTCGTAGCGCAGCGACTGATAGGCCGCGTCTTCGATGACGGCAACGTCGAGTTCTTCGGCAAGCGCCAGCACCTGCTTGCGGCCGGCGAGATCGACCGTTTCGCCGGTCGGATTGGAGAAATCGGCGGAGAGATAGGCAAACTTCACCTTGCCGCCGGCGGCGGCTGCCGCCGCGCGGTAGGATTCCGGTGTCCGGTTGCCACCTGGCGTCAGCTGGTCATAGGCCGGCTCATAGGCGTTGAAGGCCTGTAGCGCGCCGAGATAGGTCGGCCAGGTCACCAGCGCGGTATCATCAGGCGACAGGAACAGCTTGCCGAGATAATCGAGCCCCTGCTGCGAGCCGGAGACGATGAAGACGTTGTTGAGTTCGCAGGGAATGCCGAGGGCCGCCATCTGCTTGGCCAGCCATTCGCGCAATGGCTTGTAGCCTTCGCTGACCGAATATTGCAGCGCCGAATTGACGGCAGCGCCGGCGAAGATATCCGCATAGGCCTGCTTGAATTCCTGATCCGGAAACAGCGCCGGATCCGGAATGCCGCCGGCAAAGGAGATGATGTCAGGCCGGTCGAGAAGCTTCAGGAGCTCGCGAATTTCGGATGCCCGCATGCGCGACGAGCGCGATGCAAACATGGTGTCCCAGTTCAGCATGGGGTTTCCTCGTATTTTTCTATAATACGGCCGACAAACCATGCGGCGGAAATTATGTCAATAATACTGACCTATTTTCTTGTCATGGTGACATGTTGGAGATCTTATATTCCAAAGCCTTGGATGTTCCGGATCTCACTTGATATTGATGCCATCCGATATCGAAGCCGCTCGGTCCCGGATTTGCCGCTCGACAGCAGCCACATCAAGCGATTAATCCTCCGATCAAAGCCGAAACCGGCTGATTCAGACCTTTCCAAGACCGGCTCGGCGGCGGTAGTGTCGCCGCCACTCTTCAATTTACTATCAAGGTGCAGCAATGACCGTGACGTCGGCCTCTCCTGAAATCAAAATCGAACTCCACAAGTCTCCCGTCTCGGATGCCGAACGTATCCAGGCGCTGGAGGCGCCCGGCTTCGGCAAGCTTTTCACGGATCATATGGTCCTGGCACGATGGACGGCCGAGAAGGGCTGGCACGATGCGAAGGTTACGCCCAGGCGGCCCCTGGAGCTCGATCCTGCGAGCGCCGTGCTGCACTACGCGCAGGAAATCTTCGAGGGCATGAAAGCCTACAAGGCGGACGATGGCCGGATTCTGCTCTTTCGGCCTGAAGAGAACGCACGCCGCTTCGCGCAGTCGGCGACCCGCATGGCGATGCCTCCCGTACCGGAAGAACTCTTCCTGAAGGCGGTCGAAGAGCTGGTGCGTGTCGACAAGGCCTGGATACCCTCCGGCGACGCCAGCCTGTACCTCCGCCCCTTCATGTTCGCCAACGAGGCGTTTCTCGGCGTTCGTCCGGCTCAGGAATATGTCTTCTGCATCATTGCCTCTCCGGTCGGCGCCTACTTCAAGGGCGGCGCCAAGGCTGTCTCCCTTTGGGTCGAGACCGAATACACCCGCGCAGCCGCCGGCGGCACCGGTGCTGCAAAATGCGGCGGAAACTACGCAGCCAGCCTCGTGGCGCAAGCCGAGGCGTCGAAGAAGGGTTGCGATCAGGTCGTCTTCCTCGATGCCGCAGAGCATCGCTGGGTCGAAGAACTCGGCGGCATGAACGTCTTCTTCGTGATGAACGATGGATCGGTGGTCACCCCGCCCCTTGGCGGCACGATCCTGCCGGGCATCACCCGGGCCTCCGTGATCGTGCTCGCCGAAGAGAGGGGCTTGCGCGTCGAGCAGCGCCCCTACTCGTTTGCGGAATGGCAAGACGACGCTGCCAGTGGCAGGCTCGCCGAAGCGTTCGCTTGCGGCACCGCCGCAGTCCTGGCGGGCATCGGCCTGGTTCGACATGCGGGCGGCGAATTTCTGATCGGAGACGGACAGACCGGCAAATTGACCAGCGAACTGCGCCAGCAGCTCGTCAGTCTGCAGAAGGGCGTAACGAACGATGAGCACGGCTGGACGCGCCTCATCCCGAGTTGAACTCGGTCGTGCGCCGACCCGCCTTCGGAGAGACACCTTCAATCCAACCGACCTTGGGGATCGGACGCTCCGCATGCACCGTAACAGCACCTCCGCCTTCTACGACGAAAACGCCGAGATTTATGCAAATCGGGCGCGCAGCCTGCCAAAGCAACAGCTCGATGCCTTCCTCGCGCGGCTCGCACCGGGTGCCGCAATCCTCGAACTCGGCTGCGGCGGCGGGCAGGACAGCGCCTACATGCTGTCGCAGGCTTTCCAAGTGACACCGACCGACGGCTCGGCGGAGCTTGCAAGGCAGGCGGAAATGCTGATCGGCAGGCCGGTCAGGGTCATGCTGTTCCAACAGCTCGACACGGAAAGCGCCTACGACGGCGTCTGGGCGCATGCGAGCCTGCTCCATGTTCCGAGATCCGAGCTCGCCGACGTCTTCGCCCGTATCCGCCGCGCTCTGAAAACCGGCGGTCTCCTCCATGCAAGTTTCAAAGCAGGCGAGGCTGAAGGCTATGACGGCTTCGGGCGCTACTACAACTACCCCTCCGCAGAGTGGCTGTCAGAGCTTTTGACCAGAGGCCGCTGGAGCGACATCGCCATCAGCGAAAGCGACGGCAGCGGCTATGACGGCAAGCCGACGCGGTGGATCACCGTGATGGCGCTGAGGGCCGCATAACGCGAATACCCGGCGCGGCGACAGGCTCATAAAGGCGGCCGGAAGAGGAGCTCGTCCCGGCCGCTAAAGCGCGTCGCATCAAATTTGATTCATGCGACGCGCTTTAGCTCTTTGTTTTTATGCATGTCGTTGTCCCGGAACCGCTGCACACTTCCGGGCGACATGCATTAAATGGCATTCGCAGCGAGTTGGCAGCCTGACTACCACCCGCCCTAAGGCTCGACGCCGCGTTTCCTGTCGTCAGACCGCAATCTTGCCGCCGCCGGCCTTGGTGATCGCAACGACCGCAGGACGCACCGGCATATCAGGTTTGAAGTCCGGCCAGCGGGTCGAAAGGTCCTCGTAATAGGACGGGCGGCCGTGGCCCGACCAGTCCTCGCCGCCATCGCCAGGATGCTGCACGGCGACGAACGCCGTCTGGTCGTCCGGCGTGAAGAGGGGGCCGCACATTTCGGCGCCGACCGGCACGCGGAAGAACAGTTTCGAGGTGGCGCGCGCCGCCCCTTCCGTATCGACGGCCCAGAGACCGTCGGTGCGACCGGTGGCCTTGTTGTTGTTGCCATCCGTCGACACCCAGAGGCGGCCGGCAGCATCGACGGCACAGTTATCGGGCATGCCGAACCAGCCGTTCTTGGTTGTTTCGGTCGAGAAGGTCGCGCCGACGGCCGCAACCGAGGGATCGCCGCACTTCAGGAGCACTTCCCACTTGCCTGACGTGGCCGTGAAGTCGCCGTCGTTTTCGGAGATTTCGATGATGTGGCCGAAGGCGTTTTCCGCGCGCGGATTGGCGGCATCCACCTGGTCGGCCTTGCGGCGCGTGTTGTTGGTCAGCATGACATAGACCTTGCCGTTGACGCCGTTCGGCTGGACGTCTTCCGGGCGGTCCATCTTGGTGGCGCCGAGTGTGTCACCGGCGCGGCGACATTCGATCAGCACGTCAGCCTGGCTGGTGAAGCCGTTCTCCGCCGTCAGCGGCCCCTCACCGAAGATCATCGGCAGCCACTGCATGGTGCCGTCCTCGTTGAACTTGGCGACGTGGAGCGTGCCGCTGTCGAGCAGGTTCATGTTGGCGGCGCGATCATTCGGGTTGAACGCCGCTGATGTCACGAACTTGTAGACATAATCGAAGCGCTCGTCGTCGCCGAGATAGAAGACGACCTTGCCGTTCTTGGCGACGATCGACTCGGCGCCCTCATGCTTGGTGCGGCCGAGCGCGGTCCGCTTCTTCAGGTGCCGCCGTCGGATCCATAACGTCGACCTCGACGATCCAGCCGAAACGGTTCGGCTCGTTCGGCTCCTTGGAAAGATCGAAGCGGTCGTAGAAATTGGCCCACTCGTAGGCGCCTTCCGGAACGCCGTAACGCTTGTAGTTCGCGGCCTCCTTGTGACCTTCCGGCAGCGCGCCGGAGAAATAGCCGTGGAAGTTTTCTTCGGCCATGATGTAGGTGCCCCAGGGGGTGACGCCGCCGGCGCAGTTGTTGATCGTGCCGATGGCGCGGGTGCCGGTCGCATCAGCGCTGGTCTTCAGACGGTCGTTGCCGGCGGCCGGGCCGGTGATTTCCATTGGCGTGTTGGCGGTGATGCGACGATTGTATTTGCCGTCGGTGACGACCTGCCACTTGCCACCCGTCTTGCGGATTTCGACGACGGTGCCGCCATGGGCCGCCATCTCGACATCCACCTGCTCCTTGCTGAGCGCGCCCTGCTTGATCTTGCCGTCGACCACCTGCACGAGCCCGGCAAACATCAGATGCGGGTTCGTGTATTCGTGATTGACGACCAGCAGGCCATGTTCGGACGAACCGTCGAGCGGAATAAAGCCGACATAATCGTTGTTGTAGCCGAACTGCTTGCTCTGGGCATCGGCCGTCTGCTTCGTCGGATCGAACGCAGGCGCGCCCGGCAGCACGGCATCGCCCCAGCGCAGCAGAATATCGGCATCATAACCTTCAGCGACATGATGCTTGTCGTCGACGCCGGCCTCCACTTCGGAGAAGTTGAAGGCAGAGCCTTTATTGTCCGCAGCGCGCGCCTCGTCCGCGCTCATCAGCGCGATCGGGCTTACTGTGGCTGCAATGGCGGAAACGGCAAGCGAGCCCTGCAGAAAATAGCGGCGTGAAAAACGCTTGCCGATGATTTCACCCATCGTCGGATTGGCGCTGGTGTTGTGGCCGTCACCATCCGCGTCCTCAAGCTGAGTCGTCGGGAAAATTTTCTGGGAAAGATGCTCGTTCATCCTATGCCTCCACAGTTAAAACTGGTGTCAAATTATCTTGTTTTAGACCCATTCTAAACCTAGAGGCACGGTATTACGGTTTTGCGACAGCAACGCCTCGGGGATGCTGTTCTCTCTCGGGCGGGAACGATACGGCTCAATAAAGGCTGCGGAGGCGCATATCGAAGAAACGGGCAAGGGATCGCTCGATGAACTCTTTGACACGAATGAAGCTTTCGAGCGCGCCTTGACCGGTCCCCATGCCGGGTCTGCGACGCCTCAGGTCCACCAGATGCTTGGCCACGCCACGATCCAGGGGGCCTCTCCTGTCGCAGAGAGGCATCAAGCCTAGCTGCGTCGCGAGGCTTTGATGAGCTGGACGACCCGAACGGCTGGATTGTTCTCGCGCGGCTGCGCGCCGGCTCGGCAACGGGTCGCGTCTTTTGGGACGCCAGCGATCTCGTCATCATGGCTCCGGCCGCTGACGTTGCAGCCCGACGCTTCGACCGCTGCGTGCTTATGTCCGGCTAGTGCGACGCAAGCGGAAAGCCGCTACCGAAGGCAACGGCTTGGCTGCACGACATGCAGGGAGGCAAAACCGCAAAGCGCGCCGCATGAACCAGGTTCGATGCGGCGCGCTTTTGAAAATCGCTTAGTTGACCGACTTGTCGACCAGCTTGTTCTTGCCGATCCAGGGCATCATGCCGCGCAGCTTGGCGCCGACTTCCTCGATCTGATGGCTGTCATTGTTGCGGCGGATGCCCTTGAAGCGGGCCGCGCCCGAGCGGTATTCCTGCATCCATTCGGAGGTGAACTTGCCGGTCTGGATGTCCTTGAGGACGCGCTTCATCTCGGCCTTGGTCTCTTCGGTGATGATGCGCGGACCCGTGACGTATTCGCCCCACTCGGCCGTGTTGGAGATCGAGTAGTTCATGTTGGCGATGCCGCCTTCATAGATCAGGTCGACGATCAGCTTCACTTCGTGCAGGCACTCGAAATAGGCCATTTCAGGCGCATAGCCAGCTTCGGTCAGCGTTTCGAAACCGGCGCGGATGAGCTCGACAAGACCGCCGCAGAGAACGACCTGTTCGCCGAAGAGGTCGGTTTCGCACTCTTCGCGGAAGTTGGTTTCGATGATGCCCGAACGGCCGCCGCCCACACCGCAGGCGTAGGAAAGAGCGAGCTCAAGCGCATTGCCGGAAGCGTTCTGGTGAACGGCAACGAGGCAGGGGACGCCGCCGCCCTTCTGGTATTCGCCGCGAACCGTGTGGCCCGGGCCTTTCGGCGCGATCATGACGACGTCGACCGAAGCCTTCGGCTCGATCAGGCCGAAGTGAACGTTGAGGCCGTGAGCGAAGGCGATGGCTGCGCCGTCGCGGATTTTCGGAGCGATGTCGGCCTTGTAGATGTCGGCCTGCAGCTCGTCCGGCGTCGCCATCATCATCAGGTCGGCCCAGCCGGCGGCTTCGGCAACCGTCATGACCTTGAAGCCGTCGGCTTCGGCCTTCTTGACTGTGGGCGAACCGGCCTTGAGAGCGATGACGAGGTTCTGGGCGCCGCTGTCCTTGAGGTTCAGCGCATGGGCACGGCCCTGCGAGCCGTAGCCGATGACGGCGACCTTCTTGGCCTTGATGAGGTTGAGATCGGCATCACGATCGTAATAGACGCGCATTTGAAGTTCCTTCCCTTGTGCTTGTCCTGTTGACTGTCATTAAAGCGAAATCAGCCGAGAGCGGGCATCTCCGCCAGTACCTTTTCCGTGCCGTAGAGCCGGAGGAAGGCGGTCACCGCCTTCTCCGCCTGGCGCGCGGTATCCTTGAGGCCGGGTTCGCCGAGCAGCATGCGCACATGCAGGTCGGAGACCACAAGGCCGTAAAGCGTATGATAGGCCTCATCGGCATCGGCGAAGCGCAGGAGCCCTGCCCTCTTGCCGGAATCGATCAGCGCCATGGCGCGACGGTCGATCTGGCGGCGGCCGCGCTCGAGCAGGAGCTTGCCGAGTTTCGAGCCGTCGCGATGCGACTGGCCGATGGCGAGCCGGTTCAGCGCCAGCGAGACGTCGCCGGCCAGCACCTCCAGCAGGTCGCGCGCGAAAATGACGACGTGGTCGTGCAGGCTCGCCGCCGTCAGCCGCTCGCCGTTGCGCTCGAAGGTGCGCACCTTGCTCGCCTGATAGGCGATCATCGCCGAGAGCAGACCATCGCGGTCGCCGAACCACTTGTAGAGGCTTTCCTTGGAGCAATTGGCGGCACGCGCGACACCCGAGGTCGTCAGCGCCTTCTCGCCGCCATCGACGAGCAACCGCAACGCCTGCTCCAGAACGGCGTTCTGGCGCGGCGAAAATTCGCTCGGCTCTGCAGTATCGACAGACACGGTCACGGCTCCCATATACGTACCGTACGGTACGGTTCGTGAGCTTTATGCGGCAAACCGACCGGGCCGTCAAGCCGAGCCCGGCAAATATTTTAGTTGGGAAAATCCGGCGGTCCCGAATTGCGGGGCGCATCAGCCGTAGCGCGCTGGGTGTTTAAAAAGCTTGCAAATGCATTGGAGCGGGAGCGGAACGTCGACCTTTCTATTGCTTTCGCTCAATCTCCCTTGGTGGATAGGGCTCGATATCTGCCGACCAATAGTGCTTTGCAATGTTCTGGCAGTTGCGGATCACATTATAGGCGATGTCAGGATCGCCTCCTTCGAAAGTGTCCGGGTCCGCACCGCACATCAGGCAATACATTCGCTGATGAACGACGGCTGCAAAGTATTGTAGTGCCGGCGCAGCTTCTTCTTGGCCAGCCGCTCGCATGTCGTCGGCGGCCTGCTTGGTCGCCTCCTCCAAAGCCAGCAACACCGCAGCAGACAACTCCCTGTCAGCGCGCTGGATGATGTCGGCGATCTTCCTCTCGGCAGGAGTTAGGACCGGATTGCTTTGTGTCATGCATCATTTCTCATTTATACGTGTCGCTTCGGCTATGCGGCTGCTCCTACTCTGGCGGTGCAGTGAGGAGCGACAGGTAATTCCTCGCGCTTTCGGTAAATTCCCGGTCTGTGTTCGATACGTTCTCAAGCCTTGCAAGCCGGGCGTCGGCCGCCGCCTCCAACCGGCTGTCGATCTGCGGATCCGAGGCGCGCACGTGCTCGACCAGCGCACAGATGACAGTTCTCAAAGCGAAGTTCTGAGCAGAATGTGCCAACTGCTGTCGTTCACTATCGTCTTTGTCGATATCCCCCTGGCGTTCTTTCTTCTTCCGGAGTGCTCCTGTTCCGCCACGCTCCCTCTCCCAATGACGAGCGACGTTGCGGCCCGCATAGAGGATTTTCCATGCGACTTCCGGATCTCCTCCGGTGTAGGTGGTTGGATCGGGCTCGGCACAGGCGAAGGAAGGCGTGGCGAAGAATCGCGTCGGCGAAGTGGTCATGTGGTGATGTGCCTAAGCCGGTTGACCGCAGCTCATGACCCGCGGTTCTGACGGCGTGATCAATCGCTTCATCGACTGCAGCCACCAATGCCTTAGCGGAATCCTGCAATATGCCGTTTCTTTCCTTCATGCCATCCTCCAGTTCCGCGGGTTACCGAATCGATCGGCACGTCTCACGACTTCCGAAGAACGTCTTGCCACTCTGGATGACGTCCGATCTGGGCCTTTGCGAACGGGCAGAGCGGTATGATTTCAAGTCCGTCACGCCGTGCATCCTCTACCGCTTGGCGCACAAGACGCTCACCGACCTTTTGGCCACGCAACGCGGCAGGAACGTCGGTATGGTCGATGATGATGAGGTCTTTGCCAGCTCGACTATAGGTCATCTCGGCCTCAACGCCATCGACCGTAATCCTGTAGCGCCCCTTCGACGACCCATCCTCCCGCTCGACCTTCTCGTTGACCAGCCGAATGGGATTGCCCAAATGCTCTGCGTCCGGCGCTCGGGCTTTACCTTTGCGGCCATGGGTGCACTCAAGCAAGTCCCGGTCCCACTTTCCTAGATCGGCAGCAGCCTCGTAGGTCGAGACGAGAAACGCCATCAGCGCTTCATCAGGACCGTCCGCAGATTGAACTGCTTCATATGGCAGGACGAACTCCGACAGGCTCTCATGCCAGAACGCAGCATCCGGCTCAACTGTCGCCCCTCGAAAGCCGTTAGGCGTCGGGTAGGCGTATGCGTAAAAGGCAGGATAGTCGAGGCCGCCACCGCCTGGCCAGAAACCTGCCGAGGAAACCTCCCGATCATAGGCTTCCTGTGCAACGCCGTCCGGCAATCCAGGAATACCGGCAGGATGGATTGGAGCCCGCCGTCCCGAAAAACGCGTGACGGCGAGATCAAAACTTCCCCAGAAGAGGTGCACCGGGCTGGATTTGCCGAGAAAAGACGTCCTGAACGTCTTTAATACACGGTCTATGGCCATCAACGCCTGATGAAATCTTTGAACAGCATCACGGTCGTAAGGACGGTCACGGCGATCCTCGCTGAACGGCACAGGGTTCGGGACTTCGTTTGGCTGGCCGTGGAAGTCCGGCGCGCCCCCAAGCTCGGCAATCAACTGAACAAAATGGTCGTGAAATTCCGCGACAGTGGAAGGCCCCAGCGCGAACGACGCACGGCGGCCGTCCCCGCTCACCCCTATCACCTTATGATCATGAAGGTCGAACAGGATCTCGATCCCGGAAGCGTCCGGAATTGCGGAGGACGTCAGGCCTGCGGGCGTTACGTAGAAAGTCGCATTCCAGGAGTGATTGAGCCATGGCGTATGAGCCAATCGATACTTCCCGGCGACCTGGAGGTAGAGATGCAGGGCGGAACACGTCTCGCGCCAGCTGAGGTAGTCGAGTCGAGGCCATTTGTTGCTCATTTCGTTATCTCCAAATTTTTCGGATCCACGTGATCGCGTCTGGACGTTCGGAAAGTGCAAGCTCGCCCCGCGCGAGAGCGGTGTCCTCCATCAGTCCGGCAGTGGGATATGCTCATCCCGGTCATCGATCGGAAGGTCGAAGCGTCCTTCGCCCCAATTCTGTGCTCGCCATTCAGCCTTGGCGTCTTCGATGCGCTCCTTCGACGAGGCGACGAAATTCCACCAGATGTATCTGGGTCCCGAGAGGGTCGAGCCACCGAGGATCATAATCCTCGCTCCTCTGTCACCGGCCGCTACAGTAATCCTGTCTCCGGGGCGGAACACCATCATTTGCGGCGCGCTGAACTCTTGGCCGGCGATCGAGATTGAACCTTCGACGATGTAAATACCCCGGTCCTCGTGATCATCCGGCATCGGCAGTAGCGCGGCTGGTTCCAGCTTCACATCAGCGTAGAAGGTTTCCGAGAACATCGTCGCAGGCGCCTGTTTTCCGTAGGCGCTTCCGAGGATCAGTCGTACCGAAACGCCCTCATCCTCGATCATCGGCAACGCAGCTTTGCCGTGATGCTCGAACGTGGGCGCCATCTCCTCATGACTTTCTGGCAGAGCCAGCCAAGTCTGAATTCCAAACAAGCTGTTCGGGCCGGTTCGAGCCGCCGCACTGGTACGCTCCGAATGGGATACGCCGCGGCCCGCAACCATCCAGTTCAACTCCCCCGGCCTTATGATCTGGTCGGCTCCGGTGCTATCACGGTGGTGGAAGTCGCCGCGATAGAGATACGTGACAGTGCCAAGACCGATATGCGGGTGCGGCCGAACATCAATCCCCTGACCGGTCAACAACTCGGCTGGCCCGGCCTGATCGAAGAAGATGAACGGCCCGACCATCTGCCGCTTCGGCGCCGGCAAAGCGCGCCGGACCTCGAAACCGCCGAGATCGCGAGCTCGGGGAACGATTAGCGTTTCGATCGCATCAACACTAATCTGATCAGGGCATCCTGGTTCAATGCCGGGGTTCCAACTCATGCACATCGTCCTTTTCTGTTGGCGTTCATGAAACCGATAAGTCAAGGCGAAGCCAGCCTGTGCCCGAATTGGACTTCACACGAGCCGCACGAAGCCTTTCTGCGACACCTTTTCAAACTGCGTCGCGACTGGCGCCTGGAGCGGCGACACGGGTTTGTCTTCGTCGAAGACTAGAAAACTCACGGTTTTCGTCCTGAAGCCCTGATGACGGGGGCAACTTCAGTCCCAAGCAGTTCAATTGAACGCTTCATCGCTGCCGGTTCAAGGGAGGCGGTGCTCATCTGGAAGGTGATGCGGGAAATGCCGCCAAGTTCCTCGCTGGCCCGGAGTATCTTGGCCGAGACGGTTGCTGGATCACCGACAAGAAAAGCACCTTCAGGACCGGCCATGGCTTCGAACTGCTGACGCGTTGGCGGCGACCAGCCGCGCTCGCGACCTATCTTCGCTGTCAGATGCGCCCACCCAGGAAAGAAGCCTTCCTTAGCTGCAGCGTTCGTCTCGCCAACGAAGCCCATTGCGTGTACGCCGACCCTGAGCATCTCGGGGCCGTGTCCTGCACGCCTGCCCGCTTCGCGATAGAGATCGATCAGTGGACGGAAGCGTTCAAAGCTGCCACCGATGATGGCGACCATCAGCGGCAGGCCGAGTGCACCGGCCCGCGCGAACGACTCCGGAGTGCCGCCAACACCGATCCACACCGGCATTTGCGGCTGATGAGGACGGGGGAACACGCCCTGCCCTCTGAGTGCCGGACGAAACCGGCCCTCCCATGTGACGCTCGTTGCTTCCCCTAGCTTGAGAAACAGGTCGAGCTTTTCGGCGAAGAGGTCGTCGTAGTCTCGTGTATCAAGACCGAATAGCGGGTAGGCCTCAACGAATGATCCACGGCCGACGACCACTTCCGCACGGCCTCGCGAAATCAGATCAAGGGTCGCAAATTCCTGAAAGACCCGCACTGGATCGGCGGCGCTCAGGACTGTCACGGCGCTTGTCAGTCTGATTTGCTCAGTGCGGGCTGCTGCTGCGGCCAGTATGACTGTGGGCGCAGAATCGAGAAATTCACCTCGATGATGCTCTCCAATGCCGAAGACGTCGAGGCCGACACGGTCAGCGGCGATAACCTCCTCGATAAGTTCGGCCATGCGATTCCTAGGAGACGGAAGCTGACCTGTCGCCGGATCCGGGAGGATGGCTGCGAAACTATCGATACCAATTTCCATGAGACGTCTTTGCAATCCGTTTAGCTATGAGCGGCCAGCGTTCAGAGTTCGCGATGGCAGGTACGGCCTTCCATCAACCGGCCGCGCCCATGATTGAAATACTCCGGCGACATCATCAACCTAGGGATAAAATGTCGATCACGGTCGACTGGCTGGGATGACGAGCTAGACCTGAGGCGAAATCCCTGCTCCGCTTGATTTCTCGTCATCCCTGCCGATTACCCCCCTACGGAGGCGGTTGGCACAGGGGTATTTAGCAACTGCTGCTCCCACAGGTAAGCGATGCCACTACCGCCGACATGTTGCACGATGACGTCGGTCACCTTTGCGGCCTGATCGGCACGAGCCCAGTCGCGTTGCCATTCAGCCGCAAGGGCCAGCCAGGTCATCATGTTCACGCCCGCAGCAATCATGCGTTGGATCGCGACCTGATGCGCTTCGACTGAAACAGCGCCGGATGCATCGGTTATGACCGTGACATCCCACCCCTCGCCTGCAGCTTGAATTGCCGGCATTGCGACGCATACCTCGGTCCAGAGTCCGGCGATGATCAGCTGCTTGCGGCCGGTCACCTTGACTGCATCTACGACCTTCTGATCCTGCCAGGTGTTGATGAATGTCCGGTCGATGATTTCCTGGCCAGGGAATACCTCGGCGATTTGGGGGAACAATTTGCCACCCCGCTCGGCGATCACCGTCGTCAGGATCGTGGGCACGCCAAAAGCCTTTGCTGCTTTTGCCAAACCCACCGTGTTGTTGACCACCATCGTGGGCTCGTGACTGTTGACGTTAGCCAACTGGTAAGGTTGGTGGTCAATCAGGACAAGCACCGAGTCTTCGGGACGAAGGAGTGAATTAAGGCCGTTACGAAAGGTCATGGAATATCCTAAGTTGGCGGTTCGTTGGCACAATTTGGACGCTCCTCTTCGGGAACAATCCGCGGCAAACTTGTCATTCCCTCATTCGATGCGGTAGTCCTCGATGTTGCTGAGCTGTGTCGCAAGAAGAGGAACGCAGAGTGGAAATCGAAGACCTCAGGACGTTTGTCGAAGTTGCTGATGCGGGTGGAGTGACGTCCGCTGCGCAGCGGCTTGGCATCTCCAAGTCGATGGTCAGCAGGCGTATCGCGCGGCTTGAAACCGACCTTGGCGCACAGCTTCTTGCCAGGACGACCCGGGGCATCGCGCTCACCGAAGCAGGCGCCACTTTCCGGGACTACGCTGCAAGAATCTCTGCGGAGATGGACGCGGCGCGAGAGACCATCCTGCCGGCTGGTGAGCTTTGCGGTCGCCTGAGGGTTGCTGCGCCCCTGTCCTTCGGTCCGACACATTTCGCTCCCGTACTCTCTCAAATGGCGCGCCAGCACCCGCAATTGCACATTTACTCTTGCTATACGGACCGCTTCGTCGACCTCGTCACAGAAGGTTTCGACTGCGCCATACGCGTGGGCTATCTGCAGGACTCCAATCTCGTCGCCAGACGTGTCGGCCCGCTTTACGGAAAGTTCGTCGCTAGCCCGGAATATATTGCTGCGAATGGCTCACCCGAGACGCCAGACGAACTTCTCGATCATCAGGCTCTGATGCAAGGAACGGAAGCGTGGCAGGTCACCGATGGGGATAAGGTTCTAACTGTTCGTCCACGAGGTCGCTTCAAGGCCGATAACGGTGTGGCTCTCTTGGCAGCCGCATTGGCGGGAATCGGTGTCGCCAGGCTTCCGGATGGCCTTACCGATGAACATATAGCTTCCGGCGCCCTCGTTCAGGTGATGTCTCGCTACCCGCCGCCTCCCGCAGGGATATTTGTGGTCAGGCCGCCGGGACAACATCCCTCCAGGAAAGTCCGTGTGCTGACTGAGATGTTGATCCAGTGCTTCGATGGCGGCGCCTAGAAGCAAGAGCGAGTGTCCCAAGCTCTGCGCGCCAGATGTTCCGGTTGGTGTTGTCGCTCCTGGCCAGCTGGCCGCAGCCTTGACCTGCTACAGCCGGTCGTTTCGCCGACCGATCTGCCGGAGCGTGTCGTCCAGGCTGATCCCAACGTGACGCTGAAAGCTCCCGTGACGTCGATGTCGACAAAGGCACAAATCCCTGCAAAGTGGATGCTGACAATGGTGCAGATCAAACCCGGCCTGGTCAGACCCGCACCGCTCTGGAGCAACCGGCCTCCCTGCCAGACTAGAGCTAGCATCGCCTGAGCAAAGGCAGCCGAGCCTCTGACTCGAGACATGTCGGCCGACGTTCCTCTTTACGCAACACAGTTAAGCATTTCTCATCACTACGAGGTGCCTACCGCGCACACCAGATTGGCGGAGCAAACCGACGAGCGCGTTCGCGGCGTCCGCGGTTCGCCTGAATGCTTGAAGCGACCAACTGGAAAGGACAACATATGATTGATCTCAAAGGAAAGCGTGCATTGGTAACCGGCGGATCGCGGGGTATCGGCGCCGCTATAGCGCTGGCGCTGGCGGAGAATGGCGCCGACGTAGCTTTCACATATCAACGCTCGGTCGAAAAAGCCGAAGCGGTGGCTAAATCCATCGAGAGCAAGGGGCACCGAGCAGTCGCCATTAAGGCCGATAGCTCCGACCCGGACGCCATCACACGCGCAGTAAGGGAAGCGGTATCCGCACTTGGTGGACTTGAAATCCTCGTTAACAGTGCAGCCATTGGGCACACCGGGACAATCGCTGACCTCAACGTCGACGACTTTCAGGCTGTGATGGACGTCAATGTACGAGCGCCAGTCCTGTTCGCCAAGGCTGTTATCCCCCATCTTCAAGAAGGGGGGCGGATCATCACCATCGGTTCGGCTTTGGGAGAGCGGGTGCCGTTTCCGGGCATAACGCCCTATGCGATGTCTAAGGCGGCACTTACATCCTTCACCCGCGGCCTTTCGCGGGAACTCGGCCCGAGCGGAATCACCGTTAATCTTGTGCAGCCCGGGGCGACCGATACGGATGCCAACCCGGCGGACGGCGCGGCTGCCGATTTCCAGCGAAGCCTGACCTCTTTGGGACGCTATGGCGAGCCGCGTGAAATCGCAAACGCTGTTGTCTTTCTGGCAAGTCCAGCCGCAAGCGTGATTACAGGCGCTACCCTGACCGCCGACGGCGGCGCGATCGCCTGACCGCACGTATGTGGGCAGTACAGCACCGGCTCCGTCCTGCATCAAGGACAGCGTCGGATGAGGCTGTTTGCGGCGGAACCGTTATGCCTCGCACGCTAAAGCCCGGCCCTTCTCAGGACCGGGCCGGCGCCATACTCCTGTCAACGCACGGTCTAAAGTAGCCCCGATGCCAGTGGCTTCACTGAGGATGGAACTCGGGCTGTTGTTGGAAATCGAACGATAGACCCTACTGCGCTGTACGTTGTCTCAATTGCATAACTAGACCAAGTCCCAAAGGCAGGCCCTCTGTCATGCCAACATATCAGCCATCGCTGCGAAGCTTGCGCGCCAGCGTCTGAAGCTCCTTGAAGGATTCGTAGCGCTTGCGGTGGAGCTCCGAAATCTCACCCTCAGACGGCTGAAAGCGTGTTTCCACCCCGGTGAGTTCGCTCATCGCCGCGCGCACATCGGCAAATTGGCGGCCGGCGACGGCCCCGAGGATGGCCGCCCCGAGCAGCACCGGCTCCTCGGCGGTCGTGGCGACCACCGGCTTGCCGCTCGCATCGGCGAGCATCTGGCGGACGAAGTCGTGCTGGCCGGCGCCGCCGCTGATGACGATGTTTTCGACGGTGACGCCCGCCTCGGCCTGCGTCTCGATGATCTGCCTGAGGCCGTAACCGATGCCACAAAGCCCGGCGACATAGAGCGAGACGAGGCTGTCGACATCCCGCTCCATGCCGAGACCGGCGATAACAGCCCGGGCATGCGGATCGGCAAAGGGCGCGCGGTTGCCGAGGAACTCGGGAACGACATGCAGCCCGGCCGCCAGCCTGACGGCATCGGAGGCACGGCCCGCCTTGCCGGCGGCCATGTCAGCCAGCAGGACCGGCAGCGCAGTGCCTGCGCTCGTCGCAAGCTCCCTCGCCTCGCCGGCCGCCGGATGGAAGGAGAGGAGATGGTCGATCGCCGCGCCGGCGGCACTCTGGCCACCCTCGTTCAGCCAGAGGCCCGGCACCATCGCCGAATAGTAAGGTCCCCAGACGCCGGAAACGAAAGACGGTTCCGCCGTCGAGGTCATCGTGCAGGAGGAGGTCCCGAAGACATAGGCAAGATTGGCCTGCGGATCGGCGCCGACGGTTCCGACACCGCCGGCATGGGCATCGATCAGCCCGGCCGCGACGGCCGTGCCCGGTACCAGGCCGAGTTCTTCGGCCGCTGCAGCGGTCAGTCCCTCACCGAGCGCCGAACCGGGCTCGACGATGGACGTGCCGATGCGGGCAAAGCCTTCGTCTGCCAGCACGCCGAGGCCGATCTGATGGAAATAGCTGCTGTCCCAGCGCTTTTCATGGGCGAGATAGGTCCACTTGCAGGTGACAGTGCAGGTCGAGCGCGAGAGGTCGCCGGTCGCCCGCCAGGTGAGGAAATCCGCAAGGTCGAAGAATTGCCAGGCGGCATCGAACACCTGGGGGCGGTTTTCGCTCAGCCAGAGAAGCTTGGGCGTTTCCATCTCGGGCGAGATGCGGCCGCCGACATAGCGCAGCACATCATGCCCGAAGGCGTTGATGCGCTCCGCCTGCGGGACGGCACGGTGGTCCATCCACACGATGATGTCCCGTTCCGGATCTTCCGAAGGCCCGACGGGCAGCGGCTTGCCGCCTTCGCCGAGAACGACGAGCGAGCAGGTGGCGTCGAAGCCGAGCCCGACCACGGAAGCGGGATCGACGCCGGCTGTGGCAACCGCCTCCCGCACGGCCGCGCAGACGGCGCGCCAGATTTCGCTACTCGACTGCTCGACAATGGAACCGGCTTCATGAAACAGGCTGATATTGCGCTTGGCGGAGGCAAGCATGCTGCCGGCCATATCGAACAGGCCGGCCCGGGCGCTGCCGGTGCCGACATCGACGCCGATGACATATCTGGCATCCGCTTCCGGGGTGTGGAATGTGTCGCTCATGGTCTCTCGCTTCAGATCGTCTGCGATCGGGTTAATGGGCAGTTTCAGCCGGATTTCAAACTCTATGTCTGGTTTGATCGCCGCCGGGGAGGCTGACATTACGCAGTCGCGGCGCCATGGCAAGGAGGCCAACACGCGGGGCAGATGCCGTCACAGCCTCCCTCCGACATCTTCGAGAATCGCGGTGAGCTCCCCCGCCCCTGTCGCAACGGCGGCCGCTCCGGCGGCATCGAGCACCGCGCGGCGGCCGGGCCTCGGATCGGCCGGATCGACGAAACCGATGGCCGTCATGCCTGCGGCGATTGCCGCCGCCACGCCGTGGACGCTGTCGTCGATCATGATGCATTTGCCCGGACGGGCCCGGAAGCGCTCGGCGCAATGCAACAGCAGGTCGGGTGCCGGTTTCGGCCGCGAGACAGCTTCGGCGCTGAACACGCCTTCGGCGAAGGCGCTCCAGAGATCGAGCTTGCCGAGGCTGTTGCGCAGCCGCCGCATCGTGCTGTTCGAGGCGACGCATTTCGGACGGTCGAGGTTGTTGACGACCTCGGCAATGCCGGCAATCGGTGTCAGCGAGCGTTCGAATTCCTGGAACAGATGGAGATGCCACCTCTCGAACAGCGCGGTGACATCACCGATTCCGTATTCGCGCCGGCACATTTCGGCGATGATGCTTTCCGAATTGCCGGTGAATTTGACATGAGCCTCCGCCGCGCTGATCGCAATACCGGCGCCTTGAAGCGTTTCGGCGAGCGTGCGGCTGGCGATCGGCTCGCTGTCAATCAGCACGCCGTCGCAATCGAAGATCACGAGGTCGATGCTGTCCATGACGCCTCGCGTGCCGGGATGATCGATGCGGCTATCGAGCATGCCTCACCTCCGCGCCTGCAAGGCGAGATCCGGCCGATCCGTGGTAATCTGCCGGATCGGTTTGGCAAGCCAGTATTCGAGATCGCTCGTTTCGTTCGGAACCCAGGCGCCGAGCCGGTCGAGCGGCACGAGCCGGGTGATCTCGTCCCACTTCGCCTGAAGCAGCGACTTCTCGATTGCGATAATATCCGAGCACTGCTTCATCAGGCTGATGCCGCTCGCAAGGCCGAGACGCTCGGCCGACTTGGCGTCGAAGGACGACAAGGTGCGAATTCCTGGAGCGGCCTTGCGAATATCGGCAAGCACATCGGGATGAAAGCTCGTCAAGATCGAGCGCCCCACAAGACCAAGCCGCTCCACGGCGGCGAATGCCTTGGCCGCCAGCCCCTCGTAAGGCGTCCCATCGGCATGGGTCTTCAGTTCGATGTGAAGTTCGAGCGGCGTGGCCTTGAAGATGGCAAGGACCTCTTCCAATGTAGGTATCGCCTCCCCGTCGCTGTCCTTGAGGCGGATTTCACGATGTTTTCCGGGGCCGAGATCGGCGACCAGGCCGCGCGCATCCGTCGTGCGTTCGAGCGTCGGGTCATGAATGACGAGCATTTCGCCAGACCGCGTCAGGTGGACGTCGAATTCCACGCCGTCGACCGGCATTTGCGCGAGTTTGCGGAAGCCCGAAAGACTGTTTTCGGGCCAGAGATTGCGGCCACCGCGGTGGCCGATGATATGCACCATCGTCTGAATTTCCTTGAGATGTCGCGTGTTACTTTCCGGAGTCCACCAGCCCCTTGGTGAACCAGCGTTGCATGAAGAGAATGACCGCCGCAGGCGGCAGCATGACGAGCAGCGCAGCGCTCATCGCAATGTTCCAGGCCGGCGCGGAGTCGGAGACCGGAACGAGCTGCTTCAGCCCGAGGACGGCCGTTCCCATCTCCTTGTCGGTGGTGAAGAGCAGCGGCCACAAATACTGGTTCCAGCCGTAGAGAAACAGGATGATCGACAGCGCCGCGATATTGGCGCTCGACAGCGGCAGCAGGATATCCTTGAAGAACTTCAACGGACCGGCGCCGTCGAGCTTGGCCGCCTCGCAAAGCTCGTCGGGAACGGTCAGGAAGAACTGCCGGAACAGGAAGGTTGCCGAGGCAGAGGCGATCAGCGGCAGGATCAGGCCGGCATAGCTGTTGACCATGTTCCATTTCAACGAGGCTTCGATGCTGTATCCGGTCAGCCGTTCGACGACGCTGGAAAGACCGATCATGCCGGCCAGCCAGCGGATCGGCCCGGCGGCATCGGCGACCGCCTCATAGGTCGGGATGATGCGGACCTCGACCGGAAGCATCAGCGACACGAAGATCAGCCAGAACGCCGTCATGCGGAACGGGAAGCGGAAATAGGTGACGCCGAATGCGGCGATCAGCGAGATCGCCAGCTTGCCGACGACGATGCCGGCGGTGACGATGATCGAATTCAGGAATAGCTGGGAGAACTCGCCCTGCTGCCAGGCGGCGGCCAGATTTTCGAAGAAATGCGAGCCGGGCAAGATCGGGAACGGCGCCTGCTGAACCTCCTGCAAGGTGAGCGAGCCGGCGACGAAGGCGAAGTAGAGCGGCAGGCAGACGAAAACCGCGCCGATCAACAATATGGCGTGGCAGAAGATCGATAGACCGAGATGGCGTTCGGGCATGGCTACACCTGGTAATTGACCTTGCGCTCGAGCGCGCGGAATTGAACGATGGTGAAGAGGATGGCGATCAGCATCAAAAGCACCGACTGGGCGGCCGACGAGCCGAGGTCGAGCTGCACGAAACCATCCTGATAAACCTTGTAGACCAGGCTGTTCGTCGCCCCCGCCGGACCGCCGCGGGTGACCGCATCGATGATGCCGAAGGTTTCGAACAGGCCGTAGACGAAGTTCATCACCACGAGGAAGAAGATCGTCGGCGAAATCAAGGGAAGCGAAATGGTGAAGAAGCGCCGGACGGGTCTTGCGCCGTCGAGCTTTGCCGCCTCCAGCAGCGAGGCAGGCACGGCCAGCAATGCGGCGACGAGGAAGATGTAATCGTAGCAGACATTCTTCCAGACCGAGGCGATCGTCACCAGAAGCTGCGCATCGACGGGACGCCGGTTCGGGTCCCATTCGACGCCGAACCCATGCAGAAGCTGCGCGATCGGCCCCACCGCCGGATTGAACAGGAAGGCCCAGATCACGCCCGATATGACAGGCGCGATCGCATAGGGAAGCAGGATGATGCTCTTGTAGATCCCCCTGCCCCTGATCACGAAATCGGTCGCAAAGGCGAACAAGCCGGCAAGCAGAAGCGTTGCAGCGTTCTGTGCAACGGTGAACCAGAGCGTAAACAGCGCGCTGCCGCGATATTCCGGGCTTGCGAACAGATTGTAGAAATTCGTGAGCCCGACGAAAATCTGGGTGCCGCCGAAGGGATCGACCTGAACGAAGGCCAGCGACAGCGCCTTGTAGGAAGGGATGAAAAAGAAGAACAGCAGGATCAGCAGCTGCGGCGCGACCAGGCCGAAGGCAAGCCAGGGCCTGTTGAAGTGGGCAGACTTCAACCCGGCCTCCGACGGCTGCGCGACCGAGCGGCCCGTCGACAGAAGATCCGGGATGCGAAGGCGCCGGGCGGCGCCTTCCATCTTTCCCAAGGTTCTACTTTGCTGCATGAAGCTGCTCGTACTGGCGAAGGATCTGGTTGCCGCGCGCTGCCGCCGCATCCAGCGCCTGCTGCGGGGTCTTCTGGCCGGTCCAGACGCCCTGGATCTCTTCCACCAGAAGCGCCATCGACTGGTTATGGTTGCCGAAACGGAAGCCGCGCGAATTGTCCGTCGGCGTGCCGCGCGTGAGCTGGAGAATGGCGATCTCGCGGGTCGGGTGATCCTTGAAATAGCCCTCGGACTTGGCCTGTTCATAGGCGGCGTTGGTGACGGGCACATAGCCGGTCTGCTTGCTCCACCACACCTGCGTCTTCGGTGAGGCGAGGAAGTTCAGGAAGGCGGCAGCGCCGGCATATTCTTCCTCCGACTTGCCTTTTCAGGACCCAGAGCGCGCCGCCGCCGATGGTGCTGTTCTTCGGCTCGATGCCTTCCTCATGCGGCAGGAACGTCGCACTCCAATTGAATTTCGCACCGCTTTCGACGGCAGCATGCGCCGCGGTGGAAGCCACATAGGTCGAGCACGTGCCCGAGGTGAAGAGCTGGTCGGGCGAGAGGCCCTGCCCGGCGATCTGCAGGATGCCGGCGTCGAGCCAGGTCTTGAGGCGCGTCACCTGGCCGACCACCAGCGGACTCTTGTTGAAGATGAATTCGGTGTCGAGGCCGCCGAAGCCATTCGCCTTGGTGCCGTAAGGCTGGTCCTGGATCGCCGCGTAGTTCTCGATCAGGCTCCAGTAGAAGTCGTTCGCCAGCGCCATCTGGCACTTCGAAACGCCCTTCTCCTTGATGGCACGCAGTTGCTTGTCGAGCTCCTGCCAGGTCTCGCCCGGCTTGTCGAAACCGGCTGCCTTGAAGTGATCGGCATTGTACCAGAAGATCGGCGTCGAGCTGTTGAACGGCATCGCCGCCGGCTTGCCGTCGACCAGATAAAAACCGGCGACCGGCGCGACGAAATCGTTCCAGTCGATCTTGTAGCCTTCCTTTTCCATCAGCTGCGGCACCGGAATGATGGCGCCGGAATTGTACATGGTCAGAAATCCACGCTCGGCCGCCTGGATCAGCACTGGCTGCTGGCGGACGCGGTAGGCGGCCACCATCGCCGCCATGGTCTCCTCGTAATTGCCTTTGCCGATGCCGACGACCTCGTATTTGTCCTGCGAGGCATTGAAGTCGGCGATCAGCTTGTTGGTGATTTCGGCCAGGCGCCCGCCTGCCGCATTCCACCATTCGATCTTGACGCGATCGGCTGCGCTCACCTCACCCGCAGCTGCCAATCCGAGCGTCGCCAGTGCAGCACCCGCCGCGAACGAGCGGATCGCCCGCCGCAAGCGGGCGCCCATCGAAGACTTTGCCGTCATTTCGTTTTCCTCTCCATAGCCGTTTTCGCCGACCGGCGCGCTTGCGCCGATCAACCCCTCCCAGAGTGGCGATAAAACAAGGTTGGGGTTACTTGTTACAAATGTCAATAGCATGTTACAAATGTATGACGACGACGAAGGAGGATGCCATGGCGCCGATCGAACTCATCGATTTGAAGAAGAATTACGGAGCGGTTCCCGCCGTGAAAGGGATCAATCTCAGTGTCGCCGACGGCGAGATGATCGTGCTGGTCGGGCCTTCGGGATGCGGGAAATCAACCCTGCTGCGGATGATTGCCGGCCTTGAAGCCATAAGCTCCGGGCATTTGAGGATCGCTGGAAACGACGTCGGCCATGTCGATCCGGCCGACCGCAACATCGCCATGGTCTTCCAGAACTACGCGCTCTATCCCCACATGACCGTTCGCCAGAATCTCGAATACGGGCTCAAGAATCGCCGCGTGCCGCGCGACGAGATCGACCGTCGGATCGCCAATGCCGCCGGCATACTGGAGATCGGCGAGTTCCTCGAGCGGCGCCCTCGCCAGCTCTCGGGCGGCCAGCGCCAGCGCGTCGCCATGGGCCGCGCCATCGTCCGCGATCCCGCCGCCTTCCTGTTCGACGAGCCCTTGTCCAACCTCGATGCGAAGCTTCGCGTACAGATGCGCGTCGAAATCCGCAGGCTGCAGCGGCAGCTGAAGACGACGAGCCTCTACGTCACGCACGACCAGCTCGAGGCCATGACGCTCGCCGACCGGCTGGTCGTCATGAACGGCGGCCGGATCGAGCAGATCGGCACGCCGATCGAGGTCTATCGCCGCCCCGAAACCATCTTCGTTGCCGGCTTCATCGGTTCTCCGCCGATGAACCTCATCGATCTCGATGAACTCGGTCCCTGCGACCTCCCGCTGCCGAGAGACACGGATCTCATCGGCATCAGGCCGGGCGCGGTCGATCTCGGTGCCGGGTCGGCACGCGATCTCCAGTTCGACGCTCATGTCGAATTGATCGAGACCATTGGTGATGAGAACAACGTGCATCTGCGCATCGACGGCAGCGATAGGCGCATCGTTGCGAGCGTTTCCCCCGATCAGCGGATGCAGGACGGCGACCGCATTTCCTGTCATGTGAGAAGGGATGATCTGCATCCCTTCAACCGGACGACGGGGCGGCGAACCGATTGACCTGCTGACGGCAAGCCCCTGCGATTGACAAGCGCCGGGGATTTGAGATCCATGGCGTCGAAGCGGAGGCGCAGTTTATCGCATGTCACAGAACAGAAGTGCTTCTCTTGCGCCTGTAGCGCTGCCCGACGAGCAGATGCAGGTGCGCGTCGTCTGGCTCTACTACATGGAGGGACGCACGCAGGGCGAGATCGCCGAAGCGCTGTCGACCAACCGGCTTCGCGTCAACAAGATCATCGCCGAGGCGCGCCGCTCCGGCCTCGTAACGATTACGCTCAATTCCCGGCTCACCTCCTGCGTCGCCCTGGAGCAGCAGCTGGCGGCCGAATTCTCGCTCAATCGGGCAATCATCGTTCCGACGCCGGAGGAGGCGGAACTCATCCCCGTCCTGCTCGGACAGGCGGCAGCCGATTATCTCGTGCAATTGCTGAACGGCGGCAACATCCGCGGCGTCGGCGTCGGCTGGGGAGCGACGCTTCGCGAAATGGTGCGCCACATGCCGTCGCTGAGACGGCCCGATCTCTGCGTCAACTCGGTCATGGGCGGACTGACGCACGGCATCGAGATCAATACGTTCGACATTGCGAGCGATCTCGCCCGCCAGCTCAATGCCGAATGCGCCTATCTTGCAGCGCCGATCTATGCCGGCAGCCCGGAGTTCGCGCACTGCGATCATCAAGCAGGATGTTTTTGAAACGGCCTTTCGCCAGATCGAGGCCAACGATGTCATCGTGCTCAGCATCGGCGACATGACCGAACGCTCGCTGCTGATGCGCTACGGCCTGCCGAGCAGCATCAGTATCGAGGAACTGGTTGCAGCCGGCGCCTGCGGCGATGTTCTCGGCCAGTTCGTCGACAAGACAGGGCGCCCGATCGAACATGCGATCAACAGATGCGCGATCGCTCCCGAGCTCGAAGCGCTGCGCGCCATTCCGAACGTCATCTTCGCCTCAGGCGGCCTGAACAAGGCGCAGGCCATCGCCGCCGTGCTGCTGTCCGGTCTGGGCAACGTGCTGATCTGCGACGAAGACACGGCCCGCCAGGCGCGACAGCTTGCGCTCGATCTCAGGGCTGGCAGCGGTTCATAAAGCCGCCACGCAACCGGCGGGAACCGAAAGAGGTTCTCCCGGCGCCGCCTTGTCGATCGCGTAAAGCTTGGCGAAACCGGCATCCTCGACCAGCGTCAGGCCGCCCGGCATCAGGGCGCCGACATAACGGTCGGGAATATCGGCGTTGGCGACCAGGATAAAATCGAAGCGGCCGCGCCAGTCGGAGAGATAAGGCGCATAGGCTTTGTATATCTGCATCATCTCAGGGCAGGAAAGCACGCCGACCGATACCAGATTGCCCTCGGGAACCGCGATCTCCGACCAGGGCGGCAGAACGGTGAGCGGCTGCTTGCCTTTAGCGGTAAAGAGCGTCGGCACGAAAGCATGCGAAAAGGGCACGGCGAGCGTCGGCAGGTGCCGGAAAGTGTCCAGCCCCCAGGCGAAATGCCGGTTGGAATGGGCAAAGCCGCCGACCATCTCGGCTTCGTGCCCCAAAGGCAGTACGGCCGCACCGGCCGGCACCTTTTTGAGCACGGTCTCGACGGCAGCGACGTCCCTCTGCGCCAGCCACCAGTTCCAGCCGATCCAGCCGGTCCGGCCGAAAACCGCGAGATTGACGACGAGCGCCATAAACAGTGCATGGCGGCGCGTCAGATTGGCAAAGGGGCACACCATCGCCATGGCGACGAGCGCCGCCATCACAGGAAAGCGCCAGCTGATCCACCCGGTGCCGAGCATGTGGAGCGGTGCGGCGCAGGAGAGAAGCAGCAGCCCGCAGGCGGCAACCGCAAGGCCCACATGCATACGGATGTCGCCTGCGCGAGCGGCGCGCGTGCAGATGAGGATCAGCGGCAGAACCAGCAGGACATCCACGACAGGCACATATGTGGTGATGGCGGAAAGCAGGTTCATGACGATCGGCACGAGGCCATCGTTCCAGACCAGCCCGAGGCCATCGCCGCCGGCATTCGGCAAGGCGGTCGTGCGCAGATAGAGCGCAAGCGGCGGCAAGGAACAGGCGCCGATCGCCAGCGCCAGACGGCCGGCGAGCCTCATCAGCCCTGCCTTCGATCGCAAGATGTCGAAACGCCAGGAAAATTCGAGGCCGCAGACAACAGCCATATAGAAGCCGAGCGAGAAGAGGTGCATCACCGTCAAGAGCAGCGCGGCGGCAAGCCTCCAGGCAAACAGCAGCGCAAAATTGCGGCGCTGCAGCCGCAGGTCCGCGCAGGCGAAGAACAGGGCCATGCCGAGGCCGATCTGGAAGTTGATGAAGCCGCCGATCATCGTGGCGCACCAGCCAAGCGACAGCATGGCGATCTGCCAATAATGCCGGCCGCCGAAGAGCGTCCGGTGCAGACTGATCGCACCAAGCGGCGGCAGCACGATCGCCAGGAAAAGCAAGGCCCGCGCCAACCGGCCGGCGCCGACGAGCGGCCCTATCCAGGCCGCCAGAAGATCGATCCCGACATTGGTGAAGGTTCGGTTCCAATCGATCGCATAGATCTCGGGAAACGGCGGCTCGCCGATGCCACCCGAAAGCAGCCAGATGCGGGCGTAATGATTGGCGTAATCGAGAACCGGCGGAAAGCGGAAAAGGAGCACCAAGGCAGCCGCGAGCGCCACGAAAGCAATGATTGCAACCGTAAAGTCTTGCCGGGCGGTCAGATCCTCAGGTCCGGCGGCCGCATGAACAGGCGCAGCAATCCGCTCCATCATCCGGCCCGGCTGTTCTTCTTCGGGCGCGCTTCGCCTGGTGCAAAGGCCGCATCCAGTGCTGCGCGCTTATCGCCAGCGCCCATCTCCGAAAAGGCCGTCGGCAGCTCGGCATGCTCGCTGCCGCGCACGATCGTCTCGATCATGAACATCGGCCGCTTCTTGCTCTCCTGCACGAGACGGCCGAGATATTCGCCGATGATGCCGATGCAGATCAGCTGGATGGCGCTGAAGGCGCTGACGGCGGCCATGATCGACGACCAGCCGGTGACCGTCTCGCCCTGCAGCCAGCGCACGAAGGTATAGACGAGCAGCGCCATCGCCACACCGGCGCTGATCATGCCGAGCCATGTGGCGATGCGCAGCGGCGTCGTCGAAAAGCTGGTGATCGCATCGAGCGCGAAATTGATCATCTTGCGCAGCGGATATTTCGTCGTGCCGGCAAAACGCGCGTCGCGCTCATAGGGCAGAGCGACCTGCCTGCCGCCGATCCAGCTGACCATGCCGCGGATGAAGCGATCGCGTTCCGGCATCGCCAGCAAGATATCGACGACGCGCCGGCGCATCAGCCGGAAATCGCCGGTATCGCGCGGAATGGTCACGGAAGCGAGCCTGGAAAGCGCGCGGTAGAACAGCGAAGCGGTGGCGAGCTTGAACCAGGTTTCGCCTTCGCGGCGCGTGCGCTGGCCGTAGACGACGTCTGCGCCGCGCTCCATGATCGGCATCATCATCAACAGCAGTTCGGGCGGGTCCTGAAGATCGGCGTCGATCAGAAGAACGCGCTCGCCCCGCGAGGCGGAAAGGCCGGCTGTCGACGCCAGCTGGTGGCCGTGATTGCGCAACAGACGAACGCCGAGCACCTGCGGCACTTTCGCCGCCAGTTCCGAAATGATCTCCCAGGTGCCGTCGGAGGAACCGTCATCGACGAGAATGAGCTCGAACGCGTCGCCGGCAACGCTCTGCGCGGCGGCAGAGGCGCGGCGGCAGAATTCGCGCAGGCCCTCTTCCTCGTTGTGACAAGGCGCGACGATGGAAAGAAACGGTGCTTGCGTCATGCGGACGGCGGTGCCTGCTTGATGGATGGCGCCAGCCTAGCCGCGAAACGTCAAGCATCCTTTAATACAGCGGAAAGCAAGTGTATCGCGCCGGGCGCAGCGCTCTATTCGGCCGCCATCATCTCGCGCACGCCGTCGATATCGCGGGCCGGCGACGCCCCGTAGAGGCGGCTGTATTCGCGGCTGAACTGCGACGGGCTCTGATAGCCGACGCGGTGGCCGGCGGTGCCGGCATCGAGCCGCTCCACCAGCATCAGCCGGCGCGCCTCGTGCAGGCGCAGCTGCTTCTGGTATTGCACCGGCGTCATCGCCGTCACCGACTTGAAGTGGTGATGGAAGGAGGACACGCTCATATTGACGCGCTCGGCGAGGTCCTCGATGCGCAGCGGCCGGGCGAAATTCTCCTTCAGCCAGGCGACGGCACGGGCGATCCTGTTGCTGTGGCTGTCAGCCGTCGCGATGTTAATCAGCCGCGCGCCGTGCGGCCCGGTCAGCACGCGGTAGAGGATCTCCTGCTCGATCAGCGGCGCCATGGCGGGAATGTCGCCTGGACGATCGAGCAAGCGCAGCAAACGAACGGCGGCATCCATCAGCTCCGGCGGCGCGACGTTCACCACCATGCCGCGCTGCCCGTCGGAATCGGCGGCCGGGCGCGGAATGTCGATGCGGCTCAGCAATTCCAAGAGCTTCTCGGAATCGATTGCCAGCCCCAGGCAGAGATGCGGAACCTCGGGGCTAGCCTCGGTGACGCGCCATGCGACCGGCAGGTCGAGCGAGGTCAAGAGATAATCCCCGGTGCCGTAGCTGATGAGCTCCGTGCCGAGCTGCAGGCTTTTGGCCCCCTGTAGCACGAAGGCAAAGCAGGGCCGGTAGCTGCTGTGCAAGGGATCGCTGGGCTTGGACCGACGGCTGACATGGAGATTGCCGATCGCGGTCGAAAACTCGCCATCGCCAGGCGCGAAGCGCATCGCGATGTCGACGATTTCCTGGTAGGGGCTGAAGGGCAAAGTCATGCGGCAACTCTTTCTGTCTGACGCCTGCTGATCGGCTCTAATCCGAAGTGGCTTCTATCTAGGTTCGCCCGGGCATTTCGAAAACGGGCCGTCCGCTCATTTTTGCAGGATCGTGCAAGAAGCTTGGAGGATTACTCTACCTCCCTCGCCGCGTTCGGGGCAATAGTGCGTCATACCGCTCAACCCCCACCTCAAAAATCGAAAAAGGAAGGTTCCATGCCTATTGCAAGAGGCTATGCCGCCACCGACGCTTCCAAGCCGCTGACCCCTTTTACCTTCGAACGCCGCGAGCCGAACGCCGACGACGTCGTCATCGACATCAAGTTTGCCGGCATCTGCCATTCGGACATCCACACCGTGCGCAACGAGTGGAAGAACGCCGTCTATCCGATCGTGCCGGGCCATGAGATCGCCGGCATCGTTTCGGCCGTCGGTTCCGCCGTCACCAAGTTCAAGGTCGGCGACCGCGTCGGCGTCGGCTGCTTCGTCGATTCCTGCGTCGGCTGCGCCGAGCGCGACCTCGACCGCGAGCAGTATATGCCGGGTCTCAGCGGCACCTACAACGACTTCGAAGCCGACGGCAAGACGCGGACGCAGGGCGGCTATTCCGACTCGATCGTCGTCAGGGAAGGCTACGTCATGTCCATCCCCGATAATCTTCCGCTCGATGCTTCCGCGCCGCTGCTCTGCGCCGGCATCACGCTCTATTCGCCGCTGCGCCACTGGAATGCCGGCCCCGGCAAGAAGGTCGCGATCGTCGGCATGGGCGGCCTCGGCCACATGGGCGTCAAGCTGGGTTCGGCGATGGGTGCCGATATCACCGTTCTCTCCCAGAGCCTTTCCAAGAAGGAAGACGGCCTGAAGCTCGGCGCCAAGGAATATTACGCCACCAACGACCCCGAGACCTTCACGAAGCTCGCCGGCACCTTCGATCTGATCATCTGCACCGTCAGCGCCGAGATCGACTGGAACGCCTATCTCGGCCTGCTGAAGGTCGACGGATCCTTCGTGGTGGTCGGCGCGCCCGAGAATCCAATCCCTGTGCACGCCTTCGCGATCATCCCCGGCCGCAAGAGCATCTCCGGCTCGATGATCGGCTCGATCAAGGAAACCCAGGAAATGCTGGATTTCTGCGGCAAGCACAACATCGTCTCCGAGATCGAGAAGATCAACATCCAGCAAGTCAACGAAGCCTATGAGCGCGTCCTGAAAAGCGACGTCCGCTACCGCTTCGTCATCGACATCGCCTCGCTGGCGGCTTGAGGAACAAGAGCGGCTCCTTCGGGAGCCGCTTTTTATTGGCGACCGGCATCCGCCACCTGCCCTCATGTTGAGTGCGATCCACAGGATCGCCTCGAAGCATCGCCCGCCGACGCCACTCCTGCCGCCGCCACCGGAGCGCCCGCCCCGTGCTTCGAGGCTCCGGCGTTTGGCCTGCGCACCTCAGCATGAGGCTCTCTTTGTACGGGAAACTCTGTTACCCGCATCTGAGAGTCATTCACCGCGCGTCGGCGCGGTGAATGACCCGTGCATGAGTGCGAGAAGAGACTTCCACTCCCTTCATCATCTCTCTTGAGGTGATCATTCACCCGAACCGCTTCAACCGTCTCGCGACCCGCGCTCCCCACCTCCCCGCAACCGCAACATATATTCGACCGGGTTGAACGGATCAGACCCCGAACGCGGACGCCGGGGCGGTGGCCCTGATAGCGGGGCATAGTGATCGAAAGCCGTCTCCATCGTCCCCGCCCCGCTCGTCAGCCCCGGCAATTGCTGCTGGACGCTTTGAACCATCTGCGACGCCAGAGTGCCTTCGAGACGCGCCATCCCATCGGCAATCACGGAGTCCGTCGTCGTCGCGGCGGATTTCGCCAGCAGGGTCAGCACGCCGCCCAGGCTCTCGGCCGGCGTTTCGAGATGAAAGCGGTCGACCGGTTCACAGAGGACGGTTTGCGCGGCCGTGAGCGCCGTTGCCAGAACCCAGGGCGTCAGCTGCCGGAAGTCGGCGGCGGTGCTGGCCGGCGAGCTATGGCGCGCCGCCGTCATCGCCACATGGCAATCGATGACCTGCCAGCCGAAGATGCCCTGCTTCAGCGTTTCGAACACGGATTCCTCGACCGCCCGGTAAAAGGCGACCGGCATCTGGCCGACATCCACTTCGAGCGCGAAGCTGTTGCCCGTCCCACCAGGACGCGGCTCGACCCGCAGGCCGACGGTGGCAAGAAACGGATTGGGCTCCTTGAAGAGGATCTGCAGGCCGCTTCCTGTTGCCGCCGGCCTCTCGGCCAAAATGACCGTGCTTTCCTCGAAGCTCGCATCGAGGCCGAAATCCGTGAGCAGCGTCGATTGGATAATCTCCTTCTGCACCTCGCCGTAGAGCGATACGAAGACTTCGTCGGCCTCTTCGTTCCGGTGCAGGTTGATCAGCGGATCCTGTTCGGCCATCTGGCTCAACGCCAGCCACAGCGCCGCCCTGTCCGAAGGCCGCCGGGCAAGCACGCGGGTTTCGAGCGTCGGCGGCGCGAAGTGAGCCCTTCCGGTCGCACCCGGATCGCCGCCCACCGCATCGCCGATCCGGGCGCCGGCAAGTCCGCTGACGCGCGCGATCTGTCCGGCGGCAAAGCTCTCTGCGCCATGGCTGCGCCCGCCCCGAAAGAGCTGGATTGCGGTCACTCTTTCCGGGCCATTCGGCAGATCGAGATATTGCCGCAGCCGCACCGTGCCCGCTGTCAGATACACATAGCTCAGCTTCTCACCGCCCCAGCCGCGCTCGATCTTGAAGATCTTGCCGGCGACCGGCCCATTCGGGTCCGGGCGCCGCTCGGGCAAGATCGCCGTGATGGCCGAGGCCAGCGCCGGCACGCCGGCGCCGGTCATGGCCGCGCCCGCGAAGACGGGATGCACGAGGCCGCGCGCCACCTGATCGGCCAGAGCGCGGCCGAGCCTTTCCTCCGTCAGGCGCTCGGGCGCGAGCACATAATCATCGAGCAGCACTTCGTCGTTTTCCCCGAGCGCCTCGCAGAGCGCCGAAAAAGTGGCTCCTTTCCCGGGTCCAGTACCTCGACCCGCGCAAGCTTGCTGCCGGCATCGATGACCGAAGACATGGGGATCGGCCGGACGGCCAGCTGCACGGCGAGCGCCTCCATCACGTCCTGATACCGGGCGCCAAGGCGATCGACTTTGTTGATGAAGAAGACGAAGGGAACGCCGAGCCGCCGCAGCGCCCGCACCAGCACGCGCGTCTGCGCCTGCACGCCTTCGACCGCCGAAACCACGACCACCGCCGCATCCAGCAATCCAAGCACCCGTTCCACTTCGGCGATGAAATCCGGATGGCCGGGCGTATCGATCAGATTGACGGTCCTGCCGCCGATCGCAAACGACACCACCGCGGCCCGGATCGTGATGCCGCGCTGCCGTTCGAGTTCGAGCGTATCCGTCTGTGTATCGCCGCTATCGACGCTGCCGGGCTTGTCGATGACGCCGGCGTTAAAAAGCAGTCTTTCGGTAAGGCTAGTCTTGCCTGCATCCACATGGGCGAGGATGCCCAGATTCATAGTGCGCATGAACCACCATCTTCTCAGAAATTCGGATGTGATTTTCGTGAGAAGTGAACTCGGCGCATTGGAACCTCTGTCCGTTGTTACGGCTGGATACGGCATCCCACGGCGGTGGGGAGACGCGGGCCGGATGCTAAGGGCGGGTGGGGAGATGTGTCAAGGTTGGGTGTAGCCCATCCATCGCGCGGTAGAAATTCGGCGTGAGCATTCCCCACCGCCCTCATCACAGGGATCCAGCGCGCCCAAGTTCTTGGGCGCGGGAAACCCTTCCCGATGCTGCATCTGAGTCATTCACGGCGCGGACGCGCCGTGGCTGGATTCCTGTGACATCCCTTGGGCGAAACCCTGAGGGCACAGGAATGACGGAGGAGAGGGTGCGCCGTGTGGCACCCCCCTCTGCTCTGCCGGGCATCTCCCCCACAAGGGGGAGATCGGCAAGTGGCCTAAACTTTGCGCCTACCTATCGTTTCGTCAGGCTGTGACGCTCGTTGTTTGGGGAAGACGTCGCGCCCAGCCAATCTCCCCACCTGTGGGGGAGATGTCCGGCAGGACAGAGGGGGTGTCACACGGAACGTCCTCTCCCGCTGTCTTCCAACTTGAGCCTACCCCTCCTCCCGCATCGTCTCCCGCTGCGTGATCAGCCGGGCGCTGTGCTGGCCGCTCAGATAGATCCACAGCCAGTTCCAGGCGACGGCAAAGCGCGAGCGGGTGCCGATCAGGAAGTAGATATGGGCGATACCCCAGATCCACCAGGCGATCCAGCCCTTGAGCTTGATCCGGCCGAAATCGATGATTGCCGCACTCTGGCCGATCGTTGCCAGGCTCCCCTGATGCCAATATTTGAAAGGCGCAGGCGCCGGTTTGTCGGACAAGCGGGCGCGGATGACTTTTGCCACATAGCCGCCCTGCTGCTTGGCGGCGGGCGCTATGCCAGGCACAGGCTTGCCATCCTCCCTCATGACAGAGGCCGTATCACCGATAATGAAGACATCGGGCAGGCCCGGCGCGCTCAAATCCTTTTCGACAATGGCACGCCCTGCACGGTCGGCCGGAATATCAAGCCACCGCGCCGCCGGCGAGGCGGTGACGCCGGCCGCCCAGACGATCGTGCGGCTGGGCGTGAAAGTCTCGCCGATTCGCACACCATCGGCGCTGCACTCGGTGACCGGCTTGCCAAGAAGCACCTCGACCCCGAGTTTCTCCAGCGCCTTTTGCGCATAGGCCGAAAGCTCCTCCGCAAAGGTAGGCAGCACCCGCGGGCCGGCCTCGACGAGCACCACACGGGTCTTGCGCGTATCGATATTGCGGAATTCCTTCGGCAGCGTGAAATGCGCGAGCTCGGCGATGATGCCGGCGAGCTCGACCCCGGTCGGCCCGGCGCCGACAATGGTGAAGGTCAGAAGCGCGTCTCGCACGGCGGGATCGGCCTCCATCTCCGCCTTCTCGAAAGCGAGCAGCACGCGGCGGCGGATCGTCGTTGCATCCTCCAGCGTCTTCAGACCCGGCGCCACCGGCTCCCATTCGTCACGGCCGAAATAGGCATGCGTCGCCCCGGTGGCCAACACCAGCGTGTCATAACCGAGAGTCATGCCGTTGCGTAACGACACCCTCTTGGCGCCGCTATCGACACCGGTGACCTCGCCGAGCAGCACCGTCACGTCGGGCCGGTCGGCATAGAGGCGGCGGATCGGCCAGGCGATCTCCGAAGTGGAGAGAATGGTCGTCGCCACCTGATAGAGCAGCGGCTGGAAGAGATGATGATTGCGTCGGTCGACGAGCGTAATCTTCACGCCCGCACCCTTCAATCCGTTGACCAATTGCAGCCCGCCGAAACCGCCGCCGACAACGACGACATGGTGATCGCTCATGCCCTGCCCCTTTTGCGCCATTTCGCTGAAGGCCAATGTGGCTTTTGCAGCGAATGTTGCAACCACCGTTTCGGCATGCCTGCCCTGCGCCGCCGGCAGTCGAGGCGACGCAGGATTATTGGCTTCTCGTCCAATTGGACCGAGCGAAACCTGTGGAGCGGAAGTCACGCGGAATTATCGCTCCCCAGACCGGGTTGCGGTTGGGTTCACATAGACATGGCGCAGACGCGTAACCTGCCGATCAGTAGGGGCCGATGCACTGGCGACGGGGTCCGTAATAGGGCTGGAAGGTATTGTCGTAAGCCCTGTACGAACGATAGCGCGCATAGCACCAGGCCTCGTGGTTTCCCCTTCCGTAATAGGCAGGCGATGCATAGGTGCGGTAGGGCGGGCTATAATAGCGGCCATAATAACGGTAGGGCGGACCATAATAGCGGTATGGCGAACCGTAGTAGCGGTATGGCGAACCGTAATAGCGGTACGGCGAGCCATAATAGCCGTAGGGCGAACCGTAATAGGAGCCATAGCGAGGCTGTGCCAATGCGCTGCCGATGATCGTGCCGACGGCTAGACCACCCAAAGCCCAGCCCAAATCCGCTCCATGACGATGATGGCGGTGGCCGCGCCATCGCACATGCTCTATCTGCTGCTGAGCTTCGATCCGGGGTGGATTGATAGCCGGAAATGCCTGGACCGGGGTGACGCCGGAGCTACCGATGATCAAGCATAACGCGGCGACAGTTAGCTTTCTCATGACTGTCCTCCTCTACTCCTCAGGAGGAGGCACATCTTCCCCCTCTTGAACCAAAGGTGAACGCAATATGTCGAAAATCGTTCCGTATCGGGGCAAATAATTGCCATCGGTGACGCTGGCGCTATCACTTCGCCAGGCAATCGAGCCGTGCTTTTTCCGGGATATTATAGACTTGCCTTATGCTATGCGGGGACGCCCGGCCCAGAGCAGCCTTTCTCCTGGCAGGAAATAGCTATGAATATCGCTGTTGCGCATAATATGGCAGCCCTCGAAATACCGGCTTACCGGGCGTAGCCCACGGGTATCGCCATTCCATGTTTCAATTCTTCCATCGAGATCGACGCTGAAACGTCGAAGAGTTCCAGCTTGCGCACGATCTGCTTATAAATCACGTCGTAATGCTCGACGCGCGGCAGCACGATCTTCAGGATGTAATCGTGGTTTCCGGTCAGCCGGTGCGCCTCGACGATCTCGGGGATGTTGCTGATGATCCGGCGGAAGGCTTCCGTCCATTCGTCGGAATGGTGGGCCGTCTTGACGAGGGCGAAGACCGTCGTCGGCACGCCCATGCGTTCGCGGTCGAGCACGATGATGCGCCGGGCGATATGGCCGCTTTCTTCCAGCCGCTGAATGCGCCGCGAGCAGGCCGAGACCGACAGCGCCACGCGCTCGGCAAGATCGGTCACGGATATGCCGGCATTCTTCTGCAGCATGTCGAGAATGCGTCTGTCACGATCATCAAGCATTGTGTGAAATGAACCCTGCGCTCTCATTTTGCGCCATTTGGCCAATCGATGCAAAATAATAGCACCTCTTCCTCATAAAGGACAAACAATGCAAACACGCCGCGCGACCATTGCGGCATCATTTTCGAAACTCAAAGCATGGGAGCACGAAGAGATGGAAACGATCGGCCTGATCGGCGGCATGAGTTTCGAAAGTTCGGCGGTTTATTACCGCCTGGTCAACGAGATGGTGCGCGCGCGCCGCGGCGGCCTCGCCTCGGCCGAACTCATCCTGCATTCGGTCAATTTCGAGGAGATCGTCGCGCTTCAGAAGGCCGGCGACTGGGCTGGAGCGGCCCGCCGTCTCGGCGAGGTGGCCGAGCGCCTGCAGGCTAGCGGCGCCGGCTGCATCTTGATCTGCACCAACACCATGCATCTGATCGCCGATAAGGTCGCGGCAAAAATCTCCGTGCCGCTGATTCATATCATCGACGAGACGGCGAAATCGCTGCATGCCGCTGGCCACAAGCGGCCGCTGCTGCTTGCGACCCGCTACACGATGGAGCACGGCTTCTATACCGAGCGGATGAAAAGCCTTGGCCTCGATATCATGGTGCCCGACGCTGGCGACCGCACCACCGTGCACGACATCATCTTCAATGAACTCTGCGCCGGCCAGGTGCGCGACAGCTCGCGCGAGAAGCTGATCGGCATAATTGACCGCGCCGTGGAGCACGGCGCCGACAGCATCATCCTCGGCTGCACCGAGATCTGCCTGATCCTCGATCCCGACCGCCTGCCGCTGCCGGGCTTCGACACCACCGCGATCCACGCACGAGCGGCAGTCGATTTCGCCCTTGGCACGGGAGACGCGGAGGCGGAAGAGGCTGCGTGAGTGCATCTATAATTTAGTTGACTCAGTCAACTAAATGCATGACAAATGGTCTTTATGCGGAGATCTTTTGTCAGTTTGTTGGCACGTCGGCCACCCCTCCTTCCGTCATGCTCGGGCTCGTCCTGAGCATCTGCCTCCGTTCGATAAGGCAGCAGATCCTCGGCACAAGGCCGAGGATGACGGCGAGCGAGGAGCGGGCTTGTCAACAATCTGGCGAGGTCTCCCCTGGAGATCGCCATGTCCGATACCGCCCTCATCGAAACCGCCCGCGATTTCAACCGCTTCTATACGAATTTCCTCGGCCTGCTGAACAAGGCCTATCTCGACTCGCCCTACACGCTGACGGATGCCCGCATTCTCTTCGAGATCGGCTCGCATCGGGGTGTCAGCGCCACCGCACTTGCTCGCGATCTTCATCTCGACCCGGCCTATCTCAGCCGCATCCTCAAGCGTTTCCGCGCCGAGGGACTGATCGAAACCAACCCCGATCCGGCCGATCTGCGCAGCCAGATCATCACTGTCACCGAACAGGGACATGCGCAATTCGAGGAACTCGGCCGGCGCGCCAATGCGCAGATCGCCGCCCGTTTCGACACTCTTGCGACCGGCGAGCCGCAGGCGGTCGTCTCCGCCATGAACAGAATCCGCGCCCTGCTCGACCCGGCCGCCAAGCCCGCCCCCGCCGTCATCCGCGCCCACCGCGCCGGCGATATCGGCTGGATCGTTCATAGCCAGAGCCGCTTTTACACCGAGGAATATGGCTGGGACCTGCGTTTCGAGGCGCTGGTCGCCGAGGTCGCCGGCAAATTCCTCGCCAATTTCGATCCCGAGAAAGAATATTGCTGGATCGCCGAACGCGGCGGCATCAATGTCGGCTCGGTCCTCGTCACCAATGGCGCCGATGGCATCGCCAAGCTGCGGTTGCTCTATGTCGACAAATCGGCCCGCGGCCTCGGGCTCGGCAAGCTGCTGGTCGACGAATGCATCCGCTTCTGCAGGCAGAAGGGCTACCGCGAGCTTTCGCTCTGGACCAACGACATGCTGGAGACCGCCCGCGCCATCTATATCAAGGCCGGCTTCCGGCTTGTCTCCGAGGAGAGACATCGCATGTTCGGCCCGGAAGCCAACGGCCAGAGCTGGGTTCTCACCCTCTGAATTTGCTGCGTCGCAAAGTTTCGCTTGATTTGGAAACGATCATTTCCTAATTAGCTGGACATGAACGCAACGCACCTTCACGAGAAGACCCGAAGCCGCGGACGCCCGCGGGAATTCGACGCGGAGGCTGCACTCGATGCCGCCCTGCGCGTTTTTTCCGAACGCGGCTACCACGCCGCCTCGATCAGCGAGCTTACCGAAGCCATGGGGCTTGCCGCCGGCAGCGTCTACAAGGCGTTCGGCGATAAGCGCGGAATCTTCCTCGCCGCCTTCGACCGTTATCGCGCCGTGCGCCGCGGCCTGCTCGACGCCAGGCTCGCCGGCGCCGAGCGCGGCCGCGACAAGCTCCATGCGCTGATCACCTTCTTTGCCGGCTCGTCCCATGGTGAAATCGGCAGGCAGGGCTGCCTCGTCGTCGGCAGCGCCGGCGACCTCGCTCTCTTCGACGAGGAGGCGGCCGAACGCGTCGCCACCGCCTTCATGACCGACGAGACGCTTTTGGCCGACCTGATCCGCCTCGGTCAGTCCGACGGCTCGATTTCTTGGGATCTCGATGTTTCCGCCACATCGCTGGCGCTGCTCTGCCTCACCAAGGGCATGCGCGTCATCGGCAAGACGGGCCGCAGCGGCGAAGAAATGGCGGCCGCCGCCGAAGCCGCGATGAAACTGGTGACATGACATTCCCCCGGGAGTGCCCGCCACTCCGGGAGTGCTCGCACTCCCCGGAGTTGGCACCCTTGGGCCGCGGCAGGAAACGGGTGGCCGGCGGCAAGACGATTTGCGACTAATCCTTTCAATACCGGAGTTTCTGATGAGCATTTCAGCCACTACGCCGGATAATGCCATTCCACGAGCGCTATCCCCCTGGCTCACCTTTCTTTTCGCCGCCGCCTGCGGGCTGGTGGCGGCCAATCTCTATTATGGCCAGCCGCTGGCCGGGCCGATCAGCGCCGATCTCGGCTTCACGCCGGCCGCAACAGGGCTGATCGTCACGCTGACGCAGATCGGCTACGGCCTCGGCCTGCTGCTGATCGTGCCGCTTGGCGACCTCACCGAAAACCGCCGTCTGGTGCTGCTGCTGATTGCCGTCTCCGCTCTCGCCCTGATCGGGGCCGCGCTGTCTTCGACGCCGGCCATGTTCCTCACCGCCTCGCTGTCGATCGGTCTTGCCTCGGTCGCCGTCCAGGTGCTCGTGCCTTTCGCCGCCAACATGGCGCCGGATGCGACGCGCGGCCAGGTCGTCGGCAATGTCATGAGCGGCCTGCTCTGCGGCATCATGCTGGCCCGCCCCTTCGCAAGCTTCGTCGCCGAGGCGTCGTCCTGGCACATGGTCTATTACGTCACCGCGGCGCTGATGCTCGTGCTTGCCGTCGTCCTGCGCGCCAACCTGCCGGTCCGTGTGCCGAAGACGAAGCTCGGCTATGGTGAACTGCTTGCCTCCATGGCGCATCTGGCGCTGACCTCGCGGGTGCTGCAGCGCCGCGCCCTCTACCAGGCCGGCATGTTCGGCGCCTTCAGCCTGTTCTGGACGACGACGCCGCTGCTGCTTGCAAGCCCGGCCTTCGGCCTGACACAGAACGGCATCGCCCTCTTCGCGCTTGCGGGGGCGGCCGGCGCCGTCGCCTCGCCGATCGCCGGCCGGCTTGCCGATCGCGGCATGACGAAGATCGCCTCGACGATCGCCATGCTGCTCGGCATGGCCTCCTTCCTGATCAGCCATTTCGCCGCCGACGGCTCGCTCACCGCGCTGATCCTGCTGACCGTCGCGGCGATCATGCTCGATTTCGGGGTGACGACCAACCTCGTCTGCGGCCAGCGCGCCATCTATGGGCTGAACCCGGAACATCGCAGCCGGCTGAACGGCCTTTTCATGGCCACCTTCTTCGCCGGCGGCGCGCTCGGCTCGGCGCTCGGCGGTTGGGCCTATGCGACCGGCGGCTGGACGATGACCGCCTGGATCGGCTTCGCCTTCCCGGCGCTCGCCTTCCTGCTGTTCCTCACGGAACGGCGCGGGAAGCACGTCTAACTGTCGGCACCATCGAAACGCGCCCGGGCGGCACGGACGAAATCATGATTTGCCTCGGCCCAGTTCAAAAGCTGCGACAGCGGCTGGTAGAGCGAGCGGCCGAGATCGGTCATCGAATATTCGACGCTCGGCGGCTTGGTCGGGAAGACCTCGCGGGCGATATAACCGTCCCTCTGCAGATCGCGCAGCGTCTGCGTCAGCATGCGCTGCGAAATGTCGGGAAGCATCCGTCTGAGTTCGCCGAAGCGGCGGGGCTCGGCCGCCAGCACTTCGAGCAGCAGCGTCGACCACTTGCCGCCGATCTGCTGCATCATGTCCCGGACCGGACAATTGGAAAAATCGAGGCCGGCGAGATCGATCTCGCGCCGCGCCCCCGGCATCCTGTTCTTCAGACTGAGGACTGCGCCGCTCATCTGCTGGTTCCCTTTTGGTAACTTACAGCCGAAAAGCTGCCTCCTTTACACGGTGAAGTCAATTCCTATTCTAGAGTTAGTCTCTTTTTGAGACCAACGACCAACGCAGAAGGAAACGACTTCATGAGCGAAACCATCCTGGTCACCGGTGCTGCCGGACAGCTCGGCCAGCGCATCATCCACCATCTCCTCGCGACCTATAGGGTCGCCCCCGGCGCGATCGTCGCTGCCACCCGCAATCCGGAAAAGCTCGCCGAACTCGCCAACAAGGGCGTTCTCAGCCGCAAGGCCGATTTCGATGACGCGGCCGGCCTGGAACAGGCCTTCGCCGGCATCGACCGGCTGCTGATCATCAGCACCGATGCGCTCGACACCCCCGGCAAGCGCCTCGCCCAGCACAAGGCCGCCGTCGCCGCTGCCGTCAAGGCCGGCGTCAAGCACATTGCCTACACCTCGATGCCGGCGCCCGACAATTCGCTCGTCACCTTCGCACCCGACCATCTCGGCACCGAAAACGCCATCAAGGCAAGCGGCATCGCCTACACAATCTTCCGCAACGCCTGGTATCACGACAATTACATGCACAGCATGCCGCACAACCTGCAGGGCGGCAAATGGTATAGCGCCACCGGCAACGGCAAGGTCGCGAACATCTCGCGCGACGATTGCGCGCTGGCGATCGCCGCAGCCCTTGCCTCCGCCACCGCGGAAAGCGCCACCTACACGCTGACCGGCGCGGTGTCGCTCGCCAACCGGCAGATCTCCGCCATCATCTCCGAAGCATCAGGCAAGCCGCTCGAAGTGGTCGACGTCAATGACGAACAGCTCGGCCAGGGCATGCGCGGCGCCGGCCTCCCCGGCTTCATCGCCGACATGCTGGTCTCCGCCGACGCCAACATTCGCGCCGGCAATTTCGACATCGTCACCGGCGATTTCACCAGGCTGACGGGCAAACAGCCGCAATCGCTGAAGGATTTCTTCGTGGCGCACAAGGCGGCGCTAGCGACGGTTGGAGCTGGTGGGCACTGATAAAATTGGGGGTGGCAACGGCGTCTCCCCCAAGTGCTTCCTCAAATCACCTGCCCACAAGCCTGGCAGAACCGGCGCACCGTCTCGGCCATCCCAAACTCCAGCGCGTCGGCAGTCAGCCCGTGGCCGATCGAGACTTCGGCAAGCGCTGGAATGCGCTTCACCAGATCAGGCAGGTTGGCAACGGTCAGATCGTGGCCGGCGTTGACGGCAAGACCGATGGCGAGCGCCGCATCCGCTGTCTTGCCGAGCGCTTCAAGGATCGGCGCTGCCCGTTCCGGCGCGTCGTAACAGCCGCCATAGGGGCCGGTATAGAGTTCGATCCGGTCGGCGCCCGTCGCTTTCGCCAGCTTTACCGCTTCCGCATCCCCGTCGCCGTCGGCAAACAGCGACACCCGGCATCCCATCGTCTTCAGCCGCGCAATGACATCGGTGAGGAACGCCTGGTGCTTGCGGAAATCCCAGCCGTGATCGGAGGTCGCCTGCGCGGGATCGTCGGGCACCAGCGTCACCTGTTCGGGCGCCGCGCCGGCGCAGAGTTCGAGGAATTCCTCCGTCGGATACCCTTCGATATTGAACTCGGCTCCGGGAAATTCGTCGTCGATCAGGTTGCGGATGACCGGCAGGTCGGAAAAGCGGATGTGGCGCTGGTCGGGACGCGGATGCACCGTCAGCCCGCTGGCGCCGGAGGCAAGGGCGATTCGGCCGAGCGCTTCGACGCTCGGCCACGGCAGGTCGCGCCGGTTGCGAAGCATGGCAACGGCGTTGAGGTTCACGGAGAGCTTGGCGGGCATGGCGGGCATCCATCGGTCACGAAACGAGAGGCCCTGCTTTTAAGCCAAGTGTTGCGCGATGGCCAACGAGATTCGCAGATGGATGCGATGCCTATTGCTGATGAAAGCCGGGCATTTCCGCCCAGCGGCCGCGTGCGTACCGCAAACAATATTTCGCGTCGCCTTTCGAGACGACCGCCAGCCATTGCAGCGCAGCGCATGTTTTTCCACGTAGCGGCACGCAGACGCCGCGCGAATTGCCATCGCGTTGCTATCCCATTTAAAAGAGATTATTTTTAGCACTTCTAAAATAGATCGTTCACGCATAACGTGGACATTGTGTCGCGTAAACGTAAGCCGCGTACTGCTTCTTTCCCATCGATAAGACCGCCTAGAGGAAACCCCACTCGCCGCGCCCGGGAAGCAACTGGCAAATCCGCATGAGGTGCAACAAGATGCCCTAGGAGGGTTCATGCCAGACGGTTCCAAACGCCTGTTTGCTGCCGCCGGTTTCGCTTCGGAGGCCCGGTCGAAATACCGGTTCCTGCCTTCCGCCGCGCTGCCGCCGGATCTACCGGAAGGTCCGGTGCCCATTGCCGATATGGCCAACGCATTCGGCGTTACGCACAGGACGCTGCATTTCTACGAAGAGAAGGGATTGATTTCGGCCAATCGCATCGGCTTGATGCGGGTCTACGGCCAGGACGACGTCATGCGCATGGCTGTCATCACCGTCTGCCGCGAGACGGGCATGCCGATTGCCGTGATCCAGGAATTGATGGACGAGCTTCGCAAAGCCGATTCGCAGGAGGCGGCCGAGGCAATGTTCCGCGAAGCCTTGCAGGTGCGCAAGCGCGAGCTGACGGCGGAGATGTCGACGCTGCACCGCCAACTCCAGCAGGTCGGCGATCTTCTCGATTACGACGGCAGCGTCGAGTCACAGCCGCTCAACGACAATCAGGATAACTCCAGTCTGACCCCGCAGGAAAGGCGTTGCCTGGAACTGATGGCGGAAGGCTACTCCACGCAGCGCATCGCCCGGGCACTCGACCTGAAACACGACGAGACGAGGGACCTCGAAGCCGGAATTATTTTGAAGTTCCGCGCCAACAACCGCTTCCAGGCCATCGCCAAGGCCGTCCTGCTCGGCATCGTGCAAGCCTGACGCCTGCCAGCCGCCCCGATGGCCGCCACCGTCCCCTTCCCGCCCGAAACCGGGTTCAGCGAACGATCGTCAGCGTCTCCGCCGCGCGCGTGATCGCGGTATAGAGCCAGCGTTCGCGGGTGTCGCGAAAGGCCCAGCTCTCGTCGAAGAGCACGACATCGTTCCATTGCGAGCCCTGCGCCTTGTGAACGGTCAGCGCATAGCCGTAGTCGAACTCGTCGTAGCGCTTGCGGGTGTTCCAGGGAATCTCGCCTTCGACATCCTCGAAGGCCTGTTTCAGAAGCTTGATCTTGGCCGCCCCGCGATCCATGTCGTCGTCCTCGGGGCGGACGAGCAGATTGATACCGGGTTTCGTCGTTTCCTTCGACGAAGTCATCACCTGCCACAGCGAGCCGTTGAGCAGGCCCTTGGCGGGGTCGTTTCTGAGGCAGACGAGCTTGTCGCCGGTCTGCGGATAATCGGCGTTAAAGCCTTTCAGCTCGCGCAGACGCTGATTGTAGCGCCGCCTGGTGCGGTTGGTGCCGACGAGCACCTGGTCGGCATCGAGCACCAGCTGCTGCGTCACCTCGTTCTTCGAGATCACCTTAGCGGTGCCGTAGTCGCCATACATAATCTCATTGCCTTCGCGCACCTGCATGGCGAGCTTGATGATCGGGTTATCGCGCGCCTGCCGATGAATATCGGTCAGCAGGTAATCCGGCTCCTGATTGGTGAAGTAGCCGCCACCCGAAACCGGCGGCAGCTGGCCGGGATCGCCGAGCACCAGGATCGGCGTGCCGAAGCTCATCAGGTCCTTGCCGAGCGCCTCGTCCACCATCGAGCATTCGTCGACAATGATCAGTGCGGCTTTCGCGACAGGGCTCTGCCGGTTGATCGAAAACATCGGCGCGATCGAGGTCTTGCCGGTTTCCTCGTCCTCCACCGCCTCCTCGCCGCGCGGCCGGTAGATCAGCGAATGGATCGTCCTGGCATTGGAGGCGCCGCGCGAGCGCAGCACTTGCGCGGCCTTGCCGGTGAAGGCGGCAAACAGCACATCGCCGTCGACATTTTCGGCGAAATGCCTGGCAAGCGTCGTCTTGCCCGTCCCGGCATAGCCGAACAGGCGAAAGAGCGGCGAGCGCCCTTCATTCAGCCATTTCGAAACAGCCTTGAGGGCTTCGTCTTGTTGCGGCGCAAATTGCATAGCCCGGCGACTTGGCAGGATTCGCCGGCGTTAGGCAAGGCGGAAAACGGCAAATCACCGGTCCGAACGATCATCCGTTCCGTTGGCGGTCCGCCCCGCTCACACACATCGACGGGTCCTGGCCGATGACATCGGTCAGAAAGTCCAGAACTGTCCTGACGCGCAGCGGCATGTTCCGTCTCGAGGGATAGACGACCGTGATCGGCAGGCGGCTCGGCTGAAAATCCTCCATTACGGGAATCAGCCGGCCGGCGGCGATGTCGGGCACGGCAATGATGTGGGAAAGCACCGCCAGGCCGGCGCCGGCGAGCGCCGCCCTATGAATGGCAATCGCGTTGCAGGCGGTCAGCCGCGGCGTGATCCTGACCGATATATCTTCCGACCCGTTCGAGAAGGACCAAGTGCAGGTGTCGCCTGCCCTATCATAGCACAGGCATTCATGGTCACTGATGTCCTTTGGCGCGCGCGGGGCTGCCTTGCGCGTGAGATAGGCAGGAGATGCGACGAGGAATGCCGTCGTCCAGCCGATACGGCGACAGACGAGGCTGCTGTCGGCGACCGAACCGAGCCGCACTTCGAGGTCGAAGCGCTCCTCGATCATATCGGAGCTCTGTTCGCGGAAGATGAGTTCGACCGAAAGCTTCGGGTGGGCGGCAAGAAGATCGCCGAGCCTTTCGCTCAAATAGAGACCAAGCGGCGCGGGCACGCTGAGCCTGACCTTTCCCGAGGCCGTAGCGCCGTTCGAGCCTGCCGCATCACCAAGCTCCTCCACCGCCTCGAGAATTCGGAGCGCCATCGGCAGCATGCGCTCCCCTTCCGCGGTCAGCGACAGACCGCTCGTCGTACGATGCAGGAGGCGGGTGTTGAAATGGCTTTCGAGGGACGCAACCTGCCGCGAAACCGCCGGCTGCGTGACATCGAGGTCATGCGCCGCCGCTGAGAACGAACCGGTCTCCGCGACGCGTTGGAAGGTCCGCAATGCCGAAACGATATCCATCCCTGCCCCCTCATACTTTTGCGCATAGGCTTTATGCAGGCAAACTAGGCGAGAATGGCTTTACAGTCCAGCAATTAAGGATATCTTTTATCCATAAGGATATTAAATATCCTTAATTAGGAGAAACGACATGACCCAGCGATTGAATTACGCCCAGCAGTCCCCCGAACTTTTCAAGAAATTCATGGAATTCAGCATGGCGCTGAGAAGCAGCGTCATCGACGAGAAGCTTCAGGCCCTTATCGAGATCCGCGCCTCGCAGATCAACGGATGCGGCTTCTGCCTCGACATGCATGTGAAGCAGGCAAAGATCCATGGCGAGACGGAGCTGCGGCTTCACCACGTCGCCATCTGGCGGGAATCGAACCTGTTCGTTCCCCGCGAGCGCGCGGCCCTTGCCTGGACCGAGGCGCTGACCAAGCTTCCCGAAGGCGGCGTATCTGATGAAATCTACGAGCGGGTGCGCGGCCAGCTTTCCGAGAAGGAAATCTCCGACCTCACCTTCGTCGTCATGGCCATCAATGCCTGGAACCGCGTCAATGTCGGCTTCAAGACTGTGCCCGGCTCGGCCGACAAGGCCTACGGCCTTGATAAGGCTGGCCTGAACTAATTCACGCAATTCATTGAGAAGATTCAGCTTTGACGCTGCCACACCGCGGCAGCGAATGGAGATCTGTTATGAAAATCATCGTCATCGGCGGAACCGGCCTCATCGGTTCAAAGACTGTCGAACGCCTGCGCAAGCGCGGGCATGAGGTGATCGCCGCCTCTCCGAACTCCGGCGTCAATACGATCACGGGAGAAGGACTGGCCGAAGCGCTCGCCGGCGCCGAAGTCGTGCTCGACCTTGCCAATTCGCCCTCCTTCGAGGACAAGGCCGTGCTCGAATTTTTCCAGACCTCGGGGCGCAATCTGCTCGCCGCCGAAAAGACCGCCGGCGTGAAGCACCATATCGCGCTTTCCGTCGTCGGCACCGAACGGCTGCAGGACAGCGGCTATTTCCGCGGCAAGCTCGCCCAGGAACAGCTGATCAGGGCATCGGGCATTCCCTATACGATCGTGCATTCGACGCAGTTCATGGAATTCCTGAGCGGCATCGCCCAGTCCGGCACGGTCGGCCAGACAGTTCGCCTGTCGCCCGCCTATGTGCAGCCGATCGCTTCCGACGACGTGGCCGACGCCATGGCCGACGTGGCACTCTCCGCCCCAGCCAACAAGACGATCGAAATATCCGGCCCGGAACGGGTCCGGCTCAGCGAGCTCGTCGCCCGGTATCTCAAGGCGATGAACGATCCGCGGATCGTCGAGGCCGACGCCGAGGCGAAATATTTCGGCGCCAGGCTAAACGACCAGTCCCTCGTTTCCGACAACGACCCGCGCCTCGGCTCGATCACCTTCGAACAGTGGTTCGTCACATCCGCCCGGCCGAAATGATCGGCCTCTTCACCCCAGGCAATAAGGAGATTCCCATGATCAGGTCATCATTCCTCGCCGCCGCCTTCGCCCTTCTGGCAACGACCGGCGCTTCCGCCCATGACAGCAGCAAGTCCGCCAAGGTAACGCTCGTCTATGAGCACGAACTGCCGAACGTGCCGGGCAAGAGCATCAAGGGCGTGCTGGTCGAATACGGCCCCGGCGGCTTCTCCGAAGGCCACACCCATCCGGACTCGGCCTTCATCTACGCCACCGTGCTGGAAGGATCGATCCGCAGCCAGGTCAATGACGGTCCGGTCAAGACCTATCAGGCCGGCGAGAGCTTCTCGGAAATGTCAGGCGACCGCCATGGCGTCAGCGCCAATGGCAGCGAGACGCAGCCGGCTCGCCTGCTCGCTGTCTTCGTTGTCGACACCGACCAGAAAGAATTGACCTACCCCCTCAAGAAGTAGGCAACCTCCAAGCCTGTCCGCGCGGGGCCGATGCTTGCGCGGACAGCCGACATGCTCAATCATGTGCCGCCCGCCCTCCCGGAGACAGAGAGATGATCTACGACGCGCTCTTCGGCAAGCCACTGAATTCTCTCGTTACAGTCGGCTTCGCCGGCATCGTGGTCTGGTATTTCCTCTCCAGCCAGCGGCCGACGACGCGGCTGGTGGTGCAAATCCTGTTCTTCGCCGTGATGACGCTGATCCTCGTCGGCAGCGGCATCGAGCCTCACCGGTTTCAGGGATATGAGACGCAGGACCCTCAGGCCCTGCTCGTCATTCTCGCCAAATCGCTCTGGTGGGTTCACCTGGCATGGGCCGTCATCGGTTTCATCAGGCTCTATCTGGTGCTGGAAGGCAGCCCGCGCGAGGCCCGTCTGCTCCAGGATCTCGTCATTGGCGTCGTCTATATCGGCATGATGCTTTCCATCCTCGCCTTCGTCTTCGGCGTGCCGATCGGAACCCTCGTCGCCACATCAGGCGTCGTCGCCATCATTCTCGGTCTCGCGCTGCAGAACACGCTCGCCGACGTCTTCTCCGGCATCGCGCTGACCCTCGGCCGGCCCTATGTCATCGGCGACTGGATCCTTTTGAGCGACGGCACGGAAGGGCGCGTCGTCGAGAGCAACTGGCGCGCGACGCACATCCTGACCCCCGGCAACAATATCGTCGTGCTGCCGAACAGCTTTCTCGCCAAGCTCGGCCTGACCAATATCAGCCGGCCGGACGAGACCCATCTCCTGATTCTCACCATCCGCATCGCCCCTACGCGCATGCCGGCATCGGTTCGCCAAGTCATGCTGACAGCGCTCGCGAGTTGCAACTCCATCGTGCGGGAGCCGCCGCCGGTCGTCGCCCTGAAGGGGCTGGATGCCACGTCGCTTGAGGTCGAGTTGCAGTTTCGGGTGACGAGCCCGAGCCAGCGCGTGCCGGCGCGAAACGAAGTGCTCGATCTCGTCTACCGCCATTGCAAATCCGCCGGCCTGCTGCTGGCCATTCCGCCGTCGGCAGCGGTGTTGACCGCCACCCTGCCGACGGAGGAAAACGCGCAGCCGCCCAGCGTAACGCCACTTGCGCTGATCGACGCCATTCCGGTCTTTGCGACGCTGACATCAGATGAAAAGCAGAGGCTCGCCGAGACCGCCACTGTCAGGGAGTTCCGCAAGGGCGATGTGATCGTGCAGGAGGGCGAAATGCTGCCCGCACTGATGATGGTGCGCGCCGGCATCATAGCCGCCCGGCATGCAGGCGAGGAACGCGGAAGGCTGGCGCCTGGCGATTTTTTTGGCGAGACCGGCCTGCTCGCCGGCATGCAGGAAGTCTGCACCCTGGAGGCTCTAACCTCGGTAATCACCTATGAGATCGACCAGGAGGCCTTCGCGCCGCTGCTCGCCGAACGCCCGGCGCTGGCCGAAGAAATCGCCGAACAACTTGCCGGCCGCGCCGAGCGCTTCCGCGACGGCGCCGCCCTGCGCCCGGAACAGGCGCACAGCGCCCATGCCATCCTGAAGACCATCAGGACCATCTTTAGGGCCTAAGGTTTCCTTCGCTTCCTCAGCCGGCGCGCTTCAGCACCCACTCGAACGTGTCCCGCCAGATATCCGGCGGAACCTCTTCGGACAAGGTGCCGACGAGATCGGAGAGGCGCACACGCCTCAGCGTCTCGCGCCAGGCCTCGTCGGCTTCCCACATGATGCGGGCGACCGCGCAAGGCTTGCTGTCGCAATAGCCTGCCGGCCGGCACGGATTGTTCTCCCGGATATTCGTGCAGGTGAAGCTGCGCGCCTTACCCTCGACTGCCTCGACGATCTCGAGAAAATTGACCTCCGACGGCGCGCGCGCAAGCCTGTAGCCGCCGCTCGGACCGAGCGTGGTTTCGACGAGGGAAGCCTGAGAAAGGCTCTGTAGCGCCTTGGAGAGATATTCCTTCGGCAGGCCATGAAGCTCTGCGAGCGCCTTGGTGGAGAGATACCTGCCCTCGGGCAGGCCCGCGAGAATGGCGCAGCAGTGCAGCGCCCACTCGACCTGGCTTTTCAGGATCATTCAACAACTCATCATGGCTGGCTCTGCGAGCGGAATTAAGGATATATGTTATCCGCAAATGGCCATGATGTAAATGACCTGTAAAAGCAGGGTGTTGTGTGCGAATGACCATCCGCCCGCCATAAAACTTCTCCACGCGGGAATAAAACCGCCTCGTCTCGTGTCTCATCTCAGGCAGCGCAAAATTGCGTGCCCAACCCGAGGAGAAACACCATGAAGCCCGTGAAATTCCTGTCTGTCGCAGCGGCAGCCGCCTTTGCTGCGACCGCTGCTTTCGCCGCCGCGCCCGTCAAGGAAGTCGAGACTGCCAAGGGCAAGGTTCTTGCCGGCGAAAACGGCATGACCCTCTATACTTTCAAGAAGGACGCCAAGGGCGTTTCAAACTGCTACGACGATTGCGCCAAGAACTGGCCGCCGCTGATGGCCGCTTCCGATGCCAAGGCCGATGGTGCATATTCGATCATCGAACGCAAGGATGGCACGAAGCAATGGGCCAAGGACGGCATGCCGCTCTATTACTGGGTCAAGGACACGAAGGCCGGCGACATCACCGGCGACGGCGTCGGCGGCAACTGGGACCTTGCCAAGCCCTGATGTGACGGCAAGAGAGCTGGCGTGAAGACACCCGCACCCGAAAGTTTCGAGGGCCAGATCCTGGCCCTCCTTCCCTCGCTCAGGCGCTATTCGCGCAGCCTGACGCGCTCGGATGCCGATGGCGAGGATCTGCTTCAGGATTGCGTCGAGAAGGTGCTGGCGCGCCGCGGTCAATGGCGCGGCCTCAACTTGCGCGGCTGGGTCCTGACCATCATGACCAATCTTTACCGCAACGGCCGGCGCGGCAAGGCGCGCGACGGCATGCTCGAGCTCGACGCCGCAGGAGATGTGGCAGCACCCGAAGTGCCGGCCGATCCGCTGGAACGCACCCGGCTCGATAGCGCGCTGAACAGCCTTTCGGAGGAGCGCCGCGCTGTGCTGATGCTCGTGGTCATCGAGGGATATAGCTACAGCGAGGTCGCCGCCGCGCTCGATATCCCCATCGGCACGGTCATGTCCCGCCTGTCGCGCGCCCGCCGCCGCGTCGCCGAACACCTGAAGGCCGATAACGTCATTACGCTTCGGAGACCGAAATGAACGAGACCAACCCGATCGTCACCGAAGCCGATCTTCACGCCTATGCCGACGGCGAGTTGCCCGAAACGGCGCGTGCCCGCGTTGAGGCCTATCTCGCCGACAATCCCGACGAGGCGGCGATGGTCGCCGAATGGCAGGCGCAGAACGCAGGCATCCGCTCGCTGTTTGCCGGTTACGACAGGGCAAAGGACACCGATGCCCTGCTCGTCGCGCCGCCGCACGCCATCCCGTCGGTGCCGAACCGCTGGGCAGTCGCCGCCGCAACGCTCGTCGTCTTCGCGCTCGGTGCCGTCAGCGGCCATTATGGCCCGGCCCTTCTGGAGAGACCGGACCTGCAGCTAGCCGGTTCCGAAACCCTGCCGAAACAGGCCGAGACCGCCTTCACCGTCTATGCCGCCGAGGTTCGCCACCCGGTCGAGGTCTTCGCCGACGAGGAGGCCCATCTCGCCACCTGGCTCGGCAAGCGCCTGGCGATCCAGAACCTCAAGATTCCCAACTTGCAGCCGCTCGGCTTCAAGCTGGTCGGCGGCCGCCTGCTGCCGGTCGACGGCAGGCCCGGCGCCATGTTCATGTACGAGAACCAGGCCGGCGAGCGGCTGACCGTCGTTGTCGGCCGCAACAAGGAAAACCGCACGACGAGTTTCCGCTTCGCTTCTTCGGGCAATCTCGAAACCTTCTACTGGATCGACGGCGAACTCGGCTACGCCGTCACCGGCGAAATCTCGCGTGACGCGCTGCGCGCGGTGGCCGAGGAATGCTATAGGCAGTTTCCGTCGTGATGATCAGCGCAGCGGATCGTTGGCGAGCTCGATCGGGTGGCCATGCGGCGTCGCCTCGGCCGCCCGCTGCCAGCTTTTCTGAAGCTCCAGGATGGCGGATGCGTCGGCCACGCCGCGGCTGACCAGCAGCTCCGAAAGCGCCGCCACCCAGCAGTCGAAATAGTCGCTGCCGTCTTCCGCCCGCCCAGGCTGATGCAGTTGGCGCGAAAGGGTTTCCGCCCATTCGCTCCAGGAAAACAGCCCCTTCTCATGCAGATGCACCGTCATGGCGAAGGCTTCTGCCGCCCAGGGTTCGGGAAAGACCGGCGCGCCCTCCGCAGATTTGGGCAGCCCGGGCGATTGGCTGAGCTCGGAGGGTATTTCACACACGCTCAAGATAGCTCTCCCACGCGTCGATCGAGACCGTCAGCGACGGATCCGCGCCCTCGCCCCAGATCTCGCTGCCGTCGAAAACGACGGTATAGAGCCATTGCGGGTTCTCGCCCTTGCCATGGGCATTATCATCGGGAAAGACGAAGGAGCCCTGCACCGCTTCGATGACGCCGGCCTTGGCCCGGGCGTAGCGCGGCAACCGCGTATGGGTCGCCGGATTGAAATTCTTCGTCTTCACCCGTTCGCCGACCGCAAAACGCGGCTCGCCATCCACCAGCCGGTCGCAAGGCCCGCCCTTGGCAAGCACGACGGGCACCATCTCCGCCTTCAGGACCCGTTTCGGCGCCGTGCCATCCTGCAGCTTGTGGCCGGACAAGAGCTCTTCGCGCGTCGCAAAGCCGTGTCGCGTGAGCAGCGTCTCGACGCCGCGGATCCAGATCTCGTAATAGCTCGCCGCAAGGTAATCGGCTGGCGGGATATTCTCACGCGCATGCCGGCTTTCATCGATCGTCCAGGCGCCGAAGGCGCCGCAGGAGAGCGTGATGCCGAGCGCGCGCTTTTCCCATTCGGCATGGAAATAGGGCTCGTTCTTTTCGGGTGCGACAGGCCCGAAGCCCATCTGCCCGCCGAGATCGTGCGGTCCGTTCATGACAGTGCCTCCGGGCTGCCGGCGACCGCCGTGCCGATCATCGCATCGCGGCTGACGAGGCCGGCAAGTGCTGCCTCATCCATGCCCTCCGTGCCCTCCGGCCGCTCGGGGATCACGAGATAACGCAGCTCCGCTGTCGAATCCCAGGCGCGGATCTTCTTGTCCGCCGGCAGGGTCAGCCCGAATTCCGCGAGCACGCCGCGCGGATCGATCACCGCCCGCGAACGATAGGCCGGCGCCTTGTACCAGACCGGCGGCAGGCCAAGCACAGACCAGGGATAACAGGAGCAGAGCGTGCAGACGACGAGGTTATGCGTGTCAACAGTGTTGAAGACCGCGCGCATATGCTCGCCCTGCCGGCCGGTATAACCGAGAACTCGCAATCGCCGCCGTCGCATCGCGCCTCAGCCAGTCGGCAAAACCGGGATCGCTCCAGGCTTTCGCGACGACATGCACGCCGTTCCTCGGCCCGACCTTGGTTTCGTAAGTCTCGACGATTGCGTCGATGGCATAAGGGTCGATCAGCCCCTTTTCCGTCAGCAGCGTTTCCAGCGCCTTCACGCGGGCCTGCATGTCGGAGTAGTGGTTGTCGTGATCGTGGTGATCGTGGTCGTCGTGCAAAGCAATGTCCTCCCGGAACGGCGATCGGCCGCCCTGTTTCATCAATGCGCGCGGCTCGCTCCTCCTCTTCTCCCCAGCGGGGGTCCGAAGGACGGGTTGAGACCAGCGGCTCAACCCCGGTTTAGGGGGCCGCACGGCACGCCCTTTATGTTGCCCTTCGCTGCGCTCCGTGCATTCGCGGCTTTGCCGCTCATCCCCCTCATCTGCCTGCCGGCATCTTCTCTCCGCTCAAAGCATCCACTTTCTACCATACAGCACAACCCCGCCAAGCCCTCCTATCCCCCTCAAACTTTTCCGCTAATCTCCCGCCATGAACATTCTGATTCTCGGCGCAACCGGCTTCATAGGCTCCGTCGTCGCGACCCGGCTCGTTGCGGACGGGCATGCCGTGACCGGGCTCGGCCGCAATCCCGCCAGAGCCCACCTGAAGCAGCCGGCGATCGACTGGCGGCGTGCCGATCTCTCGCGGATGCTAAATCCGGAGGACTGGGAGAACCTCCTCAAAGACCAGCACGCCGTCGTCAATTGCGCCGGCGCCCTGCAGGACGGCCTCTCGGACGATCTCGCGGCGACCCAGGCGGGTGCGATGCTGGCGCTCTATGCCGCGGCGAAACGCTCCCGTCCTCTGATCGTGCAGATATCGGCAAGGACCGCCGGCGCGGCGGGCGCGCTGCCCTTCCTCACCACCAAGCGGCGGGCCGATGAGGCGCTGGCAGCAAGCGGCCTGCCTCATCTCATCCTGCGCCCTGCCCTCGTGCTCGGCCGCAATGCCCATGGCGGCTCGTCATTGCTGCGAGCGCTCGCAGCCTTTCCGCTGGCGCTGCCGCTCGTCCATGCGGAAAGCCCGGTCGAAACGCTTTCGGTGGATGATGTGGCGGGGGCCGTGTCGCGGGCGATCGCAAGCGACCTTCGCGGTGATTTCGACCTTGCCGCCGGCGAAGTGCTGACGCTCGCCGAACTCGTCGGCCTTCACCGGCAATGGCTGGGCCTGGCGCCTGCCGGCGTCTTTTCGCTTGCTCCCTGGCTTACGCGACCAGTGACCTGGCTTGCCGATATGGCGGGCCTGCTCGGCTGGCGTTCGCCGCTGCGTTCGACGGCGATGACAGTCATGTCCGAGGGCATACGGAGCGCAAAGAGGGAGAGCGGCCTTGGCGCGACATCGGCGGCGGCCACGCTCGCCGCCAATCCCTCCGGCGTGCAGGATCTCTGGTTTGCCCGGCTCTATCTCCTGAAGCCGCTCATCATATCGGGCCTGTCGGCCTTCTGGCTGCTCTCCGGCCTGATCCCGCTGCTTTCGATGGAAAGGGCCTCGGCGCACTTCCTGCCCTTCATGCCGGAAACGGCGGCAACGGCGGCAACGGCGCTGACGCTTGCCACCTGCATCATCGATGTGGCGCTTGGCGCCGCCGTGCTTGTTCGCCCGCTCGCCAGACGCGCCCTTCTCGGCATGCTCGCCGTCTCGTTGGCCTATCTCGCCGGTGGCAGCCTGCTCGAACCCACGCTCTGGCTCGATCCGCTCGGTCCCCTCGTCAAGGTGCTGCCGTCGGTCTTGCTGACGCTGACGGCGCTTGCCACCCTGGATGAACGCTGATGCTCGAGGAATGGCTGCTGCTTGCCCATGTCATCGGCGCGACCGTGCTCTTCGGCACCGGCGCCGGCATCGCCTTTTTCATGGTGATGGCGCACCGCACGCGTGATCCCGCCCTGATCGCTCATGTCGCCGGAACCGTCGTGATCGCCGATACAGTCTTTACCGCCACCGCCGCGATTCTCCAGCCGGTGACCGGCTATCTCCTCGCCCGCATGATCGGCTGGGACCTGTCGGAAGGCTGGATTGCGCTGTCGCTTCTGCTTTACGTCGTCACTGGCCTGTTTTGGCTGCCGGTCGTCTGGATCCAGATCCGCCTGCGTGATCTCGCCCGCGCTGCCGCGGCATCGACAAACGCGCTGCCGCCGGCCTATTTCAGGCTCTACCGCGTCTGGTTCGCTTTCGGCTTTCCGGCCTTCTCAGCCGTCATCGGCATTTTCTGGCTGATGCTGACGAAACCGTCGATTGCTCTATTTTAACATCGGCCAGAGGCTCGCCACCAGAAGCACGGCCATGGTGATGTTGAACCACTTCAGCCGCACGGGATCGGAAAGCCATTCCCTGAGTGCCGAGCCGAAGCCCGCCCAGGTCGAGACGCTCGGCACGTTGACCACCGCGAAAGCCAGACCGACGATCAGCACGCTGGCAAGATAGAGTTCAGGATTGGTGTAGGTCGCCATCGCCGTAACCGCCATCACCCAAGCTTTCGGGTTGACCCACTGGAAGGCCGCCGCCGAGAAAAAGGACATTGGCGCAGCACTGCTCCTGCCTTCGCTCAGCGAACGCGAGGCGGCGATCTTCCAGGCGATCCAGACAAGATAGGCGCCGCCGGCGAATTTCAGCACCGTATAGACCAGGGGCATCGTGTGCAGCAACGCGCCGAGCCCGAGGCCGACGCCGATCAGCAGCGAGAAGAAACCGGCGCCGATGCCGACCATATGCGGGATCGTCCTGCGGAAGCCGAAATTCACGCCCGAGGCAAAGAGCATCATGTTGTTCGGCCCCGGCGTGATCGACGTCGTGAAGGCGAAGAGAACAAGGGCGAAAAACGTATCCAGCGGCATGCAATCTCCCGAAGCCGGCTCTTTTCCGAGGCCCGCCTTATTTAGGTCAGCGTAACTGCCCTAAACTCTTGACGCCATTCCATCATTGTCATGGTGACAGGATTAGTTGAAAGATAAGAACGCTGCGCAATCTCCTGAAAAATGGAAAAAATCATGCAGGACGACCCCATCCCCTCCGTCAAATTCCCGAACGGCACGGAAGTGCCGGCACTCGGCCAGGGGACCTGGGCCATGGGCGAGGATGCCGGCCATGCCAAGATGGAGATTGAAAGCCTCAGGGCGGGCATCGATCTCGGCATGACGCTGATCGACACCGCGGAAATGTATGGCGACGGCGGCGCCGAGGAGATCGTCGGCCAGGCGATCCGGGGACGGCGCGACGAGATCTTCCTCGTCAGCAAGGTCTATCCCTGGAACGCCAGCCTGAAAGGCACGGTCGACGCCTGCGAGCACAGCCTGGAACGGCTCGGCACCGACCGGATCGATCTTTATCTCCTGCACTGGCGCGGCAACTATCCGCTGGCCGAGACCGTCGCAGCCTTCGAAATGCTGAAAGCGTCGGGCAAGATCGGCGCCTGGGGCGTCTCCAACTTCGACACCGACGACATGGAGGAACTGCTCAGAGTACCCGACGGCGCCAATGTCGCCGCCAACCAAGTGCTCTACAATCTCTCCCGCCGCGGCATCGAATATGATCTCCTGCCCTGGTGCCAGAGCCGCGGCATTCCCATCATGGCCTATTCGCCGATCGAGCAGGGGCATATCCTGCATCATCCCGAACTCATCCACATCGCCAAGGCCTATCAGGCAACGCCCGCCCAGCTGGCGCTCGCCTTCCTGCTCGAACGCGACGGCGTCATCGTCATTCCGAAGACGTCGAATGCCGAACGCGTGGCGGAGAACCGCGACTGCGTCTCGCTTGAGATCACCGACGAGGACTGGCAGGCGCTCGACGCCGCCTTCCCGCCGCCGGCAAAGAAAAAGCCTCTGGAGATGCTGTGATCTCCAGCGGCCCGAACTGTTCTTGGCTGCTCGGTCACATGCCGCAACCTCTCGATTCCCCCTTCTCCCCAGCGGGGAGAAGGTGCCCGCAGGGCGGATGAAGGGGCCGGCGACGCCGGTCACTCAATGATCCTCGTACGAGCTTAGACCGCGTTGGAATCGTCTCGTATTCAGATCGCAACGTTGCGTTGGCGAGGAACAGACTATCGCGGAAAGGATGTTCCGTGTGGCCCCCTCATCCGCCTGCCGGCACCTTCTCCCCGAGGGGAGAAGAGATTTGCCGCGCTGTCTCCGTCCCTCGCCAGCAACTGCCTAGTATGCACGGCCGAGGATGACGCCGAGGAAGGGATGAAGCTTCTGCCTCACATCCCCTGAGCGCCGCGATTCATCGCCGCGATGCCGGTGCGGCAGACTTCGATGAGGCCGAGCGGTTTCATGATCGCGATGAACTGGTCGATCTTCGAGGACTTGCCGGTGATCTCCAGAATGAAGTGATCAATCGTCGCATCCACCACCTTGGCGTGGAAGGCATCGGCAAGGCGAAGCGTCTCGGCGCGCATCTCGCCCTCACCGATCACCTTGACCAGAGCCACTTCACGCTCGATCGGCCGTTCCTGGCCAAGTTCGCGGGCGCGCACCGTCAGATCGACGACGCGATGGACCGGCACGATGCGATCGAGCTGCGCCTTGATCTGCTCCAGCACATGCGGCGTGCCGCGGGTGACGATGGTGATGCGGGAAAGATGCGCCTGATGCTCGGTCTCGGAAACCGTGAGGCTTTCGATATTGTAGCCGCGGCCGGAGAACAGGCCGATGACGCGGGCAAGGACGCCCGGCTCGTTGTCGACGAGCACCGAAAGCGTATGGCTCTCGATCGCCGTCGTTTCCGGCGAGATGAAGTAGGCAGAGCCCGTGGGCTGAAGATGTGCGTTCATGGTCCTGGGTTCCTACCTTATCGTTATACGAGCTGACGGCCTTTGGCGTCGATCGCGTTGGCGACCGCTTCATCCGTGGCTTCGTCGGGCAGCAGCATTTCATTATGGGCCTTGCCCGATGGGATCATCGGGAAGCAGTTGGCGAGATTGGCGACGCGGCAATCGAAGATGACCGGCTTCTTGACCTCGATCATCTCGACGATGGCGTCGTCGAGCTCATCCGGCTTGTCGCAGCGCAGGCCGACCGCGCCATAGGCTTCCGCCAGCTTGACGAAATCAGGCATCGCCTCGGTATAGGAGTGCGACAGGCGATTGCCGTGCAGCAGCTGCTGCCACTGGCGCACCATGCCCATGTACTGGTTGTTCATGATGAAGATCTTGATCGGTGCATCATACTGGATCGCGGTCGACATTTCCTGGATGCACATCTGGATCGAGGCGTCGCCGGCAATATCGATGACGAGGCTGCCGGGATGGGCGATCTGGACGCCGAGCGCCGCCGGCAGGCCGTAGCCCATCGTGCCGAGGCCGCCTGAGGTCATCCAGCGGTTCGGCTGCTCGAAGCCGAAGAACTGCGCTGCCCACATCTGATGCTGGCCGACCTCGGTCGTGATGTAGGTGTCGCGGTCCTTGGTATGCGCATAGAGGCGCTCCAGCGCATATTGCGGCATGATCACGTCATTGCTCTTGGTATAAGCGAAGGAGTTGCGCGCCCGCCAGCGGGCGATATCGCTCCACCAATCGGCGAGACGGTTCTTCTCCGGCTTCTTCGGCAGAGCCCGCCACAGGCGGACCATGTCTTCCAGCACATGGCCGACATCGCCGCGGATGCCGATATCGACGCGGACATTCTTGTTGATCGAGGACGGATCGATGTCGATATGGATCTTCTTCGAATTCGGCGAGAAGGCGTTGAGGCGACCGGTGATGCGGTCGTCGAAGCGGGCGCCGATGCAGACCATGACGTCGCAGTCATGCATCGCCATGTTGGCCTCGTAGGAGCCATGCATGCCGAGCATCTTCAGCCAGTTCTTGCCCGAGGCCGGATAGGCGCCGAGGCCCATCAGCGTCGAGGTGATCGGGAAATCGGTGAGCTCGACCAGCTCGCGCAGCAGCTTGGAGGCCTCAGGGCCGGAATTGACGACACCGCCGCCGGAATAGATGATCGGCCGGCGCGCATTCGCCATCAGCTCGATCGCCGCATGGATCTGGTTGAGGTCGCCCTGGATCTTCGGCTGATAGCTCTTCTGGATCGGGTAATCGGCGGGCGGCGTATAGGTGCCGGTCGCAAACTGCACATCCTTCGGAATATCGACGACGACGGGGCCCGGACGGCCGGACTGGGCGATGCGGAAGGCCTCATGAATGATGGCGGCGAGCTGGTTGACGTCCTTGACCAGCCAGTTGTGCTTGGTGCAGGGCCGGGTAATGCCGACCGTGTCGCATTCCTGGAAGGCGTCAGAGCCGATCAACGGGGTCGGAACCTGACCGGTCAGGCAGACGAGCGGGATCGAATCCATCAGCGCATCCTGCAGCGGCGTGACCGCATTGGTGGCGCCCGGGCCCGAGGTGACGAGCATGACGCCGACCTTGCCGGTAGAGCGGGCGTAACCTTCGGCCGCATGGCCGGCCCCCTGCTCGTGGCGGACGAGGATGTGCTTGATCTCCTCTTGCTGGAAGATCTCGTCGTAGATCGGCAGGACTGCGCCGCCGGGATAGCCGAAGATATGTTCGACGCCGTTGTCCTTCAGCGCCCTGAGAACGATCTCCGCTCCCGTCATCCGATTGCCTGCCGCCTGATTGTCCGTGCTCATCTGTCTGTTCCGTTTGATGCTGGGATTGCGTTTGTGGCCGGAAGCCCGAATTTCGGGCATAAAAAAAGGCCCCGGAGGAGCCTGTCATCTAGCGCATGGGTGGCTACCGCCGGATGGTTACACCATCCTGCCCATGCGCTTTCCCACCACGATAAGAGCCGTTGCGATTTTCATGGTCGGAAGTGATAGACAGAAAATTTCGCAGCGTCAACGCATGCCACAATAAAAAACTGCCCCGTGCCTGCGCCGCTGAAAATCGATAGGATGAAGGATTTATTAAAGGATCGACTTTATCCTTTAACGCTACTGTAGGAGTAGCCCGTTGCTCAACAACGACTTGCGCATGTCTGGCAAGGCAGGCGAGCACGATCGCCGCGATGGCCTCGCGCCGGGAAACCGCTTTCTCGGCCGCGTCGTTGCATGCAGCGGCTCGCGGGCGACGATTGCCGCCGTCGCCGTTGAGGGCGGGACTGATCTCACCGAACTCTGGTCCGTCGGCCGGCTGATCTCGATCAGCGTCGGCCGCAACCGCGTCGTCGCCCTCGTCTATCAGATGAACACCGGCAGCCATGCCTGGGGCGAAGGCGAGGATAATAATTTCAAGATCGAGACCGAGCTGCTCGGCGAAGTCCGCGTCGACGAGGACGGGCGCGAGGAATTCTCGACCGGCATCTCGCGTTATCCCTATCTCGGCGCCATCGCTCACCGCATCCGCGCCGCCGACCTGATGCGTATCTACGATGCCGGAACGGGCACGACCGCCGTCATCGGCAAGCTGACCCAGGACGAAAGCATCGATGCGGCGATCCACATCCCCTCGATGCTCTCCAAGCATTTCGCCGTCGTCGGCTCGACCGGCGTCGGCAAGTCGACGGCCGTATCGCTGCTGCTGCACAAGGCGATCGTGGCCGATCCGAAGCTGCGGGTGCTGATCCTCGATCCGCACAATGAATTCGCCGCCGCCTTTCCCAAGCACGCCGTCACCATCGATACCGATACGCTCGACCTGCCTTTCTGGCTGATGCGGCTCGAGGAATTCGCCGAAGTCGTCTTTCGCGGCCGCCCGCCGGTGCCCGAAGAACTCGATATGCTGCGCGATATCATGCCGGAGGCCAAGCGCGCCTTCCGCGGTAGCGACAATTCGCTGGTGCGGCGCACGACGGAAAAGAGCTCGATCACCGCCGATACGCCGGTTCCCTACCGCATGGCCGATCTCTTGGCGCTGATCGACGAGCGCATCGGCCGCCTCGAGGGCCGCGCCGAAAAACCCGGCCTGCGGTCGCTGAAGATGCGCCTCATCGCTGCAATCAACGATCCGCGCTATCACTTCATGTTTTCCAACAACACGATCAGCGACACGATCACCGACACCATCGCGCAGATCTTCCGCATTCCGGGCGACAACCGACCGATCTGCACCTTCCAGCTTGCCGGCATTCCTTCCGAAGTGGTCAATTCGGTCGCCTCCGTGCTCTGCCGCATGGCCTTCGAGGTGGCACTCTGGAGTGACGGCGCTATCCACATGCTCGTCGTCTGCGAGGAAGCCCACCGCTATATCCCCTCCGATCCCAGCCTCGGCTTCGTGCCGACGCGCCAGGCAATCGCCCGCATCGCCAAGGAAGGCCGAAAATACGGCGTCTCGCTTGGGATCATCACCCAGCGGCCGGGCGAGCTCGACCAGACGATCCTGTCGCAGTGCTCGACGCTCTTTGCCATGCGCCTGGCCAATGACCGCGACCAGGAAATCATCCGCTCGGCGATCCCGAACTCGTCGATCTCGACGACGAGCTTCATCTCCTCGATCGGCAACGGCGAGGCGATCGCCTTCGGCGAGGCGATCAGCGTGCCGATGCGCATGCGCTTTTCCCGCGTCGACGAAAATCTGCTGCCGAAGGCTGCCAGCGCCAACAGCAAGCATAGCGAGGAAGATCCGGATACGGTCGATCTGCGCAAGATCGTCACGCGCATGCGGGCGGTAACGGTCGGGCCTGATATTTCGAATTTCCAGCAGAGCTTCGGCGCATCGACGGCACGTTCCGACGAAGAGAATGACGCCGACGAGGTTCTCGAGGCCAAGCCCTACGCACCGCCTCCAGCGGCCTCGCCTCCACTGGCCTCGCCGCCGCCGGTTTCGGCGCCCCTCGAATCCTACCGGCGCGAACTGCTGCCGCAGACGCCGGTGCTGGACCCGGCCGCACCTTCATCCGTCGATCCGCGGCTCGATGCGCTGCGCCGCGAGATGCGCCGCGAGGAACCGATCTTTCCGCGACCTGCACCGCCGACCGACCAGCCGGCCATCACCCGCCGGGAACCCGGCTCGTCGCTGCGCGAAAGCATTCTGAAAAAGCCGTTGAGCAGCCTTTACAACAAGGACTAAAGCGCGTCCCGTCAAATTTGATTCACGCAACGCGCTTTAGCTCTTTGTTTTTATGTATGTCGTTGTCCCGAAACCGCTGCACACGTCCGGGCGACATGCATTAAGTCTTCCGCCCGCCCTCCAGCGCGATCAGCGGCTCGACGATCTCGAGCACACGCTGGCGATCCGCTGATTTCAGCGGCAGGAGCGGTCGCGGAAGCTCCGCCCGGGCGAGTGAGAGATGTTCGAGCAGCATATAGACCACGCGGATGCTTCCGAATGCCTTGAAGGTTTGCCATAGCGGCTCGAAGAGCTTATCGAGCCGGCGTGCCCCATCGACGTCGCCGGCCATGGCGGCCTTGGTCAGGCCGAGAGCCGTGCGCGGCAGCAAACCGCCGATGACGCTATACCAGGCGTCTGCGCCGGAAAGCAGCGCATCGGCCGCGCCCCAATCGCCACTGTAACCGATCGCGAGATCGGTCTTCTCCCGCAAGGCCGCAAGTTCCCCTGGCAAATCGCCGTCAACAGGCAGCGGCATCTTCACCGCCCTGATCGTTTCGATTTCGGAGAGGCGCTGGAGAAGCTCCCGGCTGAAGGTGAAATGGGTCGTGCCGGGATTGTTGTAGATACAGACCGGCAGCTTCGTTGCCTTCGCGACCGCCAGGAAATGCTCATAGGCTTCTTCCTGCGTCAGCGGCGTATAGGAGACCGGCGCCAGCAGAAGAGCATCCGCACCGGCCGCCTCTGCATCCCCGGCAAGACCCACGGCGTGGTCCGTTCTGAGAGCCCCGGCCCCGACGATGAGAGGAATACGGCCGGCGACGCATTCGGCCGCGGCCTTGACGGCGCGCAACCGCTCCTCGCGCGTGAGGTAAGCATAGATCCCGGTGCTGCCGAGAAGCCCGACAGAGGCGACGCCCGCCTCGCACAAGCGTTCCAGAAGGCGGCCGAGGGCTTCGGTGTCGACACGGCCATCGATATTCGCGGGCGTTGCAGGAAAGGCCGAAAGGCCGTGAAAGGGAGAAGCCGAAGACATGATGTGATCCTGCAAAAGCGTCAGTTTGAGAACAGCAGGCGCGATCCGGCGCCAGCGAAGAACACGGCGAGGCCTGCCTCGATCCAGCGGCGCGCCCTGGCATAGCCGCGCACCATCGGCGCCGTCGAGAACAGCAGGGCATAACCGGCGAATATCGATATCCCGAGCAGCACACAGCCGCCGAAAGCCGTCACCGCCATCTCGGGCGAAGCGCCCGGTTTGAGGCCGAGCGACATGATCGCGACCCAGGCCAGAACCGCTTTGGGGTTTCCGAGATGCATCAGGATCCCACGGCGGTAGAGTACGCCGAAGTCCGTCGACGGCCGGGCTGGCTCGCCTGCCGGCGCATCTGCGGCAGCGGCCGAGCGAGCCGCCCTCCAGGCGAGCCAGAGAAGGTAAAGCCCGCCCGCGATCTTGAGGAATAACAGGGCATGAGCATAGCCTACCAGCAGGGTCGAAATGCCGGTGACGGCAATCAGTCCCCAGCATGTCGACATCGTTATCACGCCGGCGGCAAGCGCCAGGGCCGGTCGGCGCCCCTGGCTCATCGCGACATTCATGATCGCCATGTTGCTTGGCCCCGGGCTTCCGGCTGCGACGATATAGGCGATATAGACGACGAGAAGATTCTGCATGTCCGCTTTCCAGAAGTCGCTGAGGCCTTCCTTCTCTTCTAAAATTGGTTCATCATGAAGCGCCATTTTCAAGAATCTTCATGGACCATTTTGCAATGTCGAAGCGGCGGGCCACCATCGAAATTCCGTCTCTTCACGGGATCGACAGAACGGCCCATGTCGGCCGCCGGCTTGCACAGGCCCTGCGGAACGCCATTGCCCGCGGCGAACTGAGGCCTGGCGAGCGCCTTCCTTCGACGCGCAGCCTTGCGGCCTCTTTGAAGATCGCCCGCGGCACCGTCGTCGAAGCCTTCGACCAGTTGACGGCCGAAGGTTATCTCGAGGCGAGAGTGGGCGCGGGAACCCGTGTTGCCGCCGCCCTGACGGACATGGCGCCGGCACTTCCGCCGCCACCGCCCGCGCCGGCGTCCGCAGAGGCGATGGATCTGCCTGCCCCGGCTGCCCGGCTGATATCGATCGCCCGTGCGCTGACCCCTCACCCGCCCGTTCCCTTCGCCATCGCGGTGCCTGCGTCCGGCATTGCGCCCGACGACAATTGGCGCCGTGTCGGCAATCGAATGCGCGCCTCAAGACGGGCCGCACCCTCGGGCTACCACGATCCGATGGGTGTGCTGGAGCTGCGCATCGCCATCGCCGACCACGTCCGCCGCGCGCGGGCTGTTCATTGCGAACCCGAGCAGGTCATCGTTACGTCAGGCACCCAGCAAGGCCTCTACATGGCTGGCCGGGTTCTTCTGTCGCGTGACGACCCGGTATGGGCCGAGGATCCCGCTTATCCCGGCCTGACGGCAGTGCTCGACGATCTCGGCGTTCGGACGCATCGAATCGCGGTCGACGCACAAGGAATGAATGTGGAGCGCGGCCTCGAACTCTGCCCGGAAGCGCGCGCCGCATTCGTCACGCCTTCACACCAATATCCGGTCGGCATGCCGCTCAGCATGGCGCGGCGCAACGCTCTGATCGCCTGGGCCGACCAGAACCGAGCGTGGATCATCGAGGACGACTACGACAGCGAACTGCGTTATGCCGGACACCCTTTTCCCTCCATGCAGGGGCTGCGTCCGTCGCGCGTCATCTATCTCGGCACTTTCAGCAAGGTGCTCTTTCCGTCGTTGCGTCTCGGTTACGTCATCGCCCCAGCACCCCTCGCAGAAGCCTTCGCCGGCGCACGCGCCATTCTTGACCGGCATTCGCCGATATCAGAACAGCACGTTCTGGCCGCCTATATCAGGGAAGGCTATTTCGAGGCGCATATCAGGCGCATTCGGGGTCTGTATGCCGAACGCCGCACTGCTCTGCTCGCGGCGCTCGAGCGGGTTCTGCCGAAAGGGTGTCATGTTCAGCCGAGCGATCAGGGCATGCACATCCTTCTATGGCTGCCCGAGGAAGCCGACGACGTGCGGCTGGCGGCGCGCGCCCTTTCGGCCGGCCTCGCACTGCGGGCGATCTCCCCCATGTATGGCGCGCGGCCGGGACGCCCCGGCCTGATGCTGGGTTTCGGCGGCTTCCCGCAGGAGCAACTGCAGGCGGCGGTGGGCGAACTCGCCAAACTGCTGCAGATGCGCAGCGCGTAACCGCAGTTGAAGGGCAGGCCCGGACTTGCGCACTATAGGGCCAGCCGCTCCCAGCTCTCGTCCATCTGATTGCGGAACCAGGTCATCTGCCGCTTGGCGTATTGCCGTGTCGCCGCAGCCCCCTTCTCCAGCACCTCCTCGCGCCTCATCTCACCCTTCAGCATCGCCGCGATCTGCGACACCCCGATCGCCTTCATGACAGGCGCCTCGGCGGGCAGGCCGAGGGCAAGCAGCGCCCTCACCTCGTCTTCAGCGCCCTGCTGCAGCATCTTTTCGAAACGGCCGTTGATGCGGGCATGCAGTATCGCCCGATCCGGCAGCACGACGATCTTTCGTGCCTTCTCGGCGTCGATAAGAACTGGCCCGGACCGCCCCTGAAAATCGGCGATCGACCGTCCCGTCGCCTGGATCACCTCCAGCGCCCGGACGATGCGCTGCCCATCCTGGCGGTTGAGGCTTGCCGACATGGCAGGGTCGATTGCGTCAAGTTCGGCATAGAGCCCCTCCGGCCCTTCCTCCAGCAGCCGCATCCTGAGTTTCCCCCGAAGCGCCTCGGGTATCGCGGGCATGTCGGAAAGGCCACCGGTCAGTGCCTTGAAATAGAGCCCGGTGCCGCCGACGAAGACCGGCAGTTGCCCGGCGGCTTTCAATGCCGGCAGCAGCGCCGAGACGTCGCGCAGCCAGGCGCCGGTGGAATAGGCGGCCCCTGCCGGCACGTGGCCGTTGAGATGATGCGGCACCCCTTGCATCTCGTCTTCCGACGGGCGCGCGGTCAGCACCCGCAAGGTGTCGTAGACCTGCATGCTGTCGGCATTGACGACCGCGCCGCCATAGCGCCTGGCCAATTCGACAGCGAGCGCGGACTTGCCGCTGGCGGTCGGCCCGGTTATCAGGATCGCGTTCACTACGCTCAGAAGGTTTTCCATCATGGCCCTCGTTGCCACGCTTGTTGCCAATCCGTCAAATCCTGTCCTGACCCCTGCTATCGCCGAACAGGCGGCCGAGGCCGTAGAGGCCTCCGGTCTCTACTGGCTGGCCGACGGCGTCGCCTGCGACATCGCGTTGCGTGACTGTACGGATGGGCAGGCGGCCGAGGCCAGTATCCTTGCCGTCATCGCTGGCGCACCGATCGACTTCGTCATCCAGGAGCAGGAGACCCGCCGCAAGAAGCTGCTGATCGCCGACATGGATTCGACGATGATCGGCCAGGAATGCATCGACGAACTCGCTGCCGAAGTCGGCCTGAAGGAGAAGGTCGCCGCCATCACCGCCCGCGCCATGAACGGCGAGATCGCCTTCGAGCCCGCGTTGCGTGAGCGTGTCGCTCTGCTGAAAGGCCTGCCGATCTCGGTTGTCGACGAGGTCATCGCCCGGCGTATCACGCTCACCCCGGGCGGCCAGGAACTGATCGCCACCATGAAGTCGAAAGGCCATTACACCGCCCTCGTCTCCGGCGGCTTCACCGTCTTTACGGGCCCCATAGCCGCCACGCTCGGCTTCGATGAGAACCGCGCCAACACGCTCCTCGAAGAAGACGGCATCCTCTCCGGATTCGTCGCCGAGCCGATCCTCGGTAAGCAGGCCAAAGTGGATGCACTGAACGAAATTTCGGCACGTCTCGGCGTTTCGCCGAAGGAGGCGTTGGCCGTCGGCGATGGCGCCAACGACCTCGGCATGCTGCAGCTCGCCGGCTCCGGCGTCGCCCTCCACGCCAAACCCACGGTCGCCGCCCAGGCGCAGATGCGCATCAACCACGCCGACCTGACCGCGCTGCTCTATATCCAGGGCTATCGGAAGACGGATTTTGTGATGGGTTAGTTACTAAACCAACCGGGCCAATCATGAAGCATTCGGCGCGCTATCTTATGCGTCGGCATAGAATTTGGCGAGAACGCTCACTCCAATCTCCCTCATTCCTTTGCTCGTCACAGGGATCCAGCGCGCCCAAGTCCTTGGGCGCGGGGGACTCTTCCTCCCGGCAAGAGCGTCATTCACGGCGCAGACGCGCCGTGGCTGGATTCCTGTGACGAGCACAGGAATGAGGGAGGTAGAGACCCCGGCGGGCGAATTCGCTACCGCTGAACAGGCACCATCCACCGCCCACGGCGGATCGGCGACGAAAAGACACCTAGGCGGTAAGTGCCGCCGCAGCTCCCCTACTCCATCGGCACTGCCACGAACCGAAGATCGCCGTTTGCCGATGCGATCATCAGCTGGGCGTTGCGGCGGCCTTCCTGTTTCAGCGATTTCACCTTGGCCGCGACTGCGTCCGGCGACTTCATGAATTCCTGCGCCACCTCGACGATCACGTCCCCTGGCTTCAGCCCCTTTTCGGCCGAGGCGGAACCGGGCGCCACCTCCGTCACCACGACGCCGTCGACGCTCTCGGCAATGCCGAAAGCCGTGCGTGTCTCGGGACTCAACAGCGACAGCGACAATCCGAGCACGTTCTTGGGTGTTGCCGCATCCGGCGATCCCTGGCCCTGGTGCTGGTCCGGCGCCGGCGCGCCCGGGACGGGCTGGACCTGATCGCCGGTATCCGGCTGGTCCATGTCGTCGTTCTCGTCGGGATCGGGGGTGATCACGCCGTCGTCCTGCGAGCCATCGGGCGCCGCGCCACCGGATGCCGCCTGATCGCTGTCCTCGAGGCGGCCAAGCTTCACCTTGACGGTCTGCTCCTTGCCGTCGCGCAGCACCACGACATCGACTTCCTTGCCGACCGTGCTTTCCGCCACGACACGCGGCAGATCGCGCATTTCATTGACCGTCTTGCCGTCGAATTTCAAAATCACGTCGCCCGCCTTGATGGAGCCGTCGTCGACGGGGCCGCCCTTGATGACGCCGGCGACCAGAGCACCCTTGGCCGTGTCGAGGCCGAGGCTGTCGGCGATATCGTCGGTCACCGGTTGAATGCGCACGCCGAGCCAGCCGCGCCGCGTCTCGCCATATTCGCGCAACTGCTCGACAACGCCCGAAGCCAGTTCAGATGGCACGGAGAAGCCGATGCCGATCGAGCCGCCGCTCGGCGAGATGATTGCCGTGTTGATGCCAATCACCTCGCCCTTCATGTTGAAGAGCGGGCCGCCGGAATTGCCCTTGTTGATCGCCGCATCCGTCTGGATGAAATTGTCGTAGGGACCGGCATTGATGTTGCGGCCGCGCCCGGAAATGATGCCGACCGTCACCGAACCGCCGAAGCCGAACGGATTGCCGATCGCCATGACCCAGTCGCCAATGCGCATCGTGCTGGAATCGCCGAATTTTACCGCCTTCAGCGGTGTCTTCGGTTCGACCTTCAGCACCGAAAGATCGGTCTTCGTATCCGTGCCGATCAGCTTCGCCTTGAGCTTCGAGCCATTGGCGAAATTGACCTCGATGTCGTCGGCGCCCTCGATCACGTGATTGTTGGTGACGATATAACCGGTCGGGTCGATGACGAAGCCGGAGCCGAGCGAGCTGACATTGTGGTTGGGGCCTTTGCCGCCCTGCTGCTTGTTGAAGAAGTCGTTGAAGAATTCCTGGAATGGCGATCCATCGGGGGCGCGCGGCGCCGGACCGACCCCCTCGTCATCCTTCACATTCTGAGAGGTCGAGATGTTGACGACGGCATCGAGCAACCCTTCCGCGAGATCGGCGACGGAAGCCGGTCCGTTGTTCGGCACGACTCCCTGAATGGGCGGGACCTGCTGCGGTGCCGCGGGTGGCGTCGGCGCGGGAGCAGCCGGAACAGGCGCGGAAACCCCGGGTGCTGCTGTTTCAGGCGTGGTTTGCGCAAAAGCAATCCCGCCCATGCCGGCTTGCGCCAGAATTGCGGCGCTGGCCACAAGCGCGAGCGTTCGTCTGAAGGGCGAGCCAATCGTGGGGGCCATCAAGCTTCCTCATAAGCGGTAAATGCGCACATTGAGCATCAGCATAAGGCGGAATGATGGAGGGCGAAATCACCTTTTCGCGAAATCCCCGTGCAATCTGAAACCTCCTCGCAAAAGCCCGATTGTCACAATCAGCGCATGAAAAAGGGGCCGGCGGGGGCCGGCCCTTCCAGTTGTGCGATAGCCCGCGGCGTCAGTTCGCCGGCTGGGCAGGGGCTGCGGGCGCAGCCGCGCCGGGAACGGCGGCAGCCGGCGCTCCTGGGGTTGCCGGCGGCTGCATAACGCCGGCGGCGTTGTCGAAATAACGGAAGAATTCCGAATTCGGCGACAGCACCAGCGTCGTGTCCTGCGAGGAAAGCGCCGCGGAATAGGCCGCCATCGAGCGATAAAACTCGAAAAAGGCGGGGTTCCTGGAAAAGGCGTCGGCGAACACGCGGTTGCGTTCGGCATCGCCCTGACCGCGCAGGATTTCCGCATCGCGCTGGGCATCCGCGGTGATCTCGACCACCTGGCGGTCGGCGATCGCCCGGCGGCGCAGGCCGTCTTCCGTGCCCTGGGCGCGCAAGAGTTCGGCCTCGGCCAGACGCTCGGAGCGCATGCGGTTATAGGTGTTCGGCGCCACATCGGCCGTCAGATCGGTGCGGCGGATGCGTACGTCCTCGATGTTCAGTCCGAGAAGCTCGGCATCCGGACGCAGATCGTCGCGCACCTCGAGCATCATCGATACGCGCTCGTCGGAAAGTGCGGCATCGAATTCCCGCAGACCGTAGACGCGGCGCAGTGCCGAATCGAGGCGGGTGCGCAGCCGCGCTTCGGCCGAATCGCGATCACCGGAGACGGTTTCTCGGAAGCGGCGGGCATCGTTGATCGAATAGATCACGAAGGCGTCGACGTCGAAGGTCGCACCGCCCTTGACCTGCACTTGGATGTTGTCGAGGTCGAGACGCAGCTTCTGCTTTTCGACGAGCTGAACGCGGTCCGCGTCCATGAAGCTGAACGGCAGCTTGAAATAGATGCCGGGCTCGGTCTTGACCGACTGGATCTCGCCGAAGCGCACGACGATCGCCTGTTCACGGGCATTGACCACGTAAACCGAGGAATAAAGCCCGACCAGCACGACGGCGAAGATGATGAGAATGACGGGAAGCCTGTTCGAAGTCATGGCTCAACCTCCCTGCTGCGACGGTCTGGAGATCTCGTTGAGCGGCAGATAGGGCACGACCCCCTGCTTCTCCTCGATGATGACCTTCCTGGAATTCTTCAGCACCTGTTCCATCGTTTCCAGGAACAGCCGCTTGCGGGTGACGTCGGGCGCCTTCGAATATTGTTCGTCGATGGCTATGAAGCGCTGCGCCTCGCCCTCCGCTTCCTTGACGACGCGGCCCTTGTAGGCGGCGGCATCTTCGCGGATGCGGGCGCCGTCACCGCGTGCCTGCCCGAGCTTCTGGTTGGCATACTGGTTGGCTTCTTCGACCAGGCGCTGCTTGTCCTGGTCGGCGCGCTGCACTTCCTGGAAGGCGTCGGCCACCTCACGCGGCGGCGCCACGTCTTCAATCGTCACCTTGTTGATCGAAATGCCGGAACTGTAACGCGACATCGTATCCTGGATGATATTGGCGACTTCGCTGGCGATCTCCAGGCGCCGGTCGCGGAACGCATCCTGCGCCGGACGGCGGCCGACCACTTCGCGCATCGCGCTTTCGGAAACCTGCTGCAGCGTCTGCGCCGGGCTTTCGACGTTGAAGAGATAGGCGCGCGCATCGCTGATCTGATAGAGAACATTGAAGCGAACATTGAGGATGTTCTGGTCGCCCGACAGCATCAGCCCACCGGCCGTGTTGCTGCTGCCCTGCGTGCCGCCGACATTCAGCAGCTGCTCGGTGACCTTGACGATCTCGACCGTATCCATCGGCCAGAAATGGAAATGCAGACCCGGCATCGACACCGTTTCCCGCGGCTTGCCGAAGCGCAGCTCGACGCCGCGTTCGTCCGGCTGGACGGTGTAGACGCACTGGATCAGCCAGAAGATGGCGACGATCGCCAAAACGATCACCGCCACGCCGCCGTTGAAACCGCCGGGAACGATGTTGCGCAGCTGATCCTGGCCGCGCCGGATAATATCTTCCAGATCGGGCGGTCCGCCCTTGCCGCCGCTGCCGCGTGGTCGGTTCGGCCCCTGACCCCATGGTCCCTGATTGTTACCGCCGCCGCCCCAAGGGCCGCCGCCGCCATTCTGATTGCTCCAGGGCATCAAAACCTCGTTGTTCGTTAAAGTCTTCCCCGCATCCTGGACCGTGGGGGCTGACCGGCGGATGCGTTGGTGACCGTTATAGGTATCACCGCACCGGCTTTCAACGCAGCTTGAGAAACTTGGTCAATTTAATTGGAAAATAGTTCGTTTTCAGGCACGACGGCGGTCATAGACGACGTAGCGGGTGGGATAGCTGTCCCTTTCGCCGGCCGGCACCGCGATCGTCTCTCCCGCCTGCCAGAGATCGGGATCGATCTCAGGAAACGACGCATCGCCATCGAGATCGGCCTCGACATGGGTGATGCAGAGCCGGTCGGCGAGATTGATCGCCTGCGCGTAGATCTGGCCGCCGCCGATGATGCAGATCTCGTCGGCGGCGGTTTCGAGCGCCAGCCTTTCAGCCGCGTCCATCGCCTCGGGCAGCGAATGCGCCATACTGATAGCGGGATCGTCGATCGCCGCTTGCCGCGAGATGACCACGTTCGGCCGTCCCGGCAGCGGCTTGCCGATCGACTCGTAGGTCTTGCGGCCCATCACGACAGGCTTGCCCAATGTCAGCGCCTTGAAGCGCTTGAGGTCGCTTGACAGCCGCCACGGCATGTCGCCGTCGCGGCCGATGGTACCGTTGCGGGCAACGGCGGCAATGATGGTCCTGCGGATATCGGCCATGAAATGTCCCGGATCAGACGGCGATCGGCGCCTTGATGCTGGCATCGGCCTCGTAGCCGATCAGCTCGAAATCATCGAAGGTGAAGCCGAAAATGTCCTTCACCTCAGGATTGATGCGCATGAAGGGCAGCGGCTTCGGCCGGCGCGTCAACTGCAGCTTCGCCTGGTCGAAATGGTTGTGGTAGAGATGGGCGTCGCCGAGCGTGTGGACGAAATCGCCGGGTTTGAGCCCCGTCACCTCAGCCACCATCATCGTCAAAAGCGCATAGGAGGCGATGTTAAACGGCACACCGAGGAAGATGTCGGCCGAGCGCTGGTAGAGCTGGCAGGAGAGCTTGCCGTCGGCGACATAGAATTGGAACAGACAATGGCAGGGTGGCAGCGCCATATTGTCCACTTCCGCCGGATTCCAGGCCGAGACGATGTGGCGGCGCGAATTCGGATTGTTGACGATGCCTTTGACCAGATTGGCGATCTGGTCGATATGGCCGCCATCCGGTGCCGGCCAGGAGCGCCATTGGGCACCATAGACCGGCCCGAGGTCGCCGTTCTCATCGGCCCACTCATCCCAGATCGAGACGCCGTTCTCCTTGAGATAACGGATATTGGTTTCGCCCTTCAGGAACCACAAAAGCTCGTGGATGATCGAGCGCAGATGCAGCTTCTTCGTGGTGAGGACGGGAAATCCTTCTTCGAGGTCGAAGCGCATCTGGTAGCCGAAGACCGAGCGGGTGCCCGTGCCCGTGCGGTCGCCCCGGTCGGAGCCCTTTTCCATCACATGCTTCAGGAGATCGAGATATTGCTGCATGTCGCGCTGATTCCGTTTTCCCCAATTTAAGCCTTCGCCTTCAGGAAACCAATCGCCGGCGGGCATTTTCCCGTTCTTTCTACTGCCGGAGATAAAGCTTTTGTGACGATTGCCCTTTCCTTGGGCGAAGGAAATCACTATATCAGCCCTGCCGGCTCTCGGGCCGGCTATGGCAATAAATGAGCGGTGTAATAAACCTATTGGACCCGGGGGCGGTACCCGGCGCCTCCACCAAAAACCGGCGGCAAGGAAGGCCGGCTTTTGATGGGGGCGAAACAGGATCGACAAGGGTGTAAAGATCGACTTTTTGCTCGGCATTGTACCGCCGTTATCGGGCTAAAATTGTAGTTGCAAACGACAACTATGCGGAAGCTCGTCTCGCTGCTTAATCGCGGTGTGACACTTCAATCAAAGTCCTAGTGGTTCGCACCTCTAGGCGGGGTCCGAAGGCACCTGGCAACAGAAGCCTTCACCTTCTCCCTGCTGACGAAATCATGTATGCTGCGAAAAAACGTGACTCGGCTCCGGTCTTTCCCAAGGCGCCCGGACGTGGCATATAACCTTGTGAAAAGACTTCCGAACCGACGAAAGACAGGAAAAGCATGGGGCAGGATCATATCCGCTACGACATTCTGGCGCAGGATGCACTTCGCGGCGTCATCCGCAAGGTTTTGGCGGAAGTCGCAACGACGGGCCGTCTGCCCGGCGACCATCACTTCTTCATCACCTTCCTGACGGGTGCGGCCGGCGTACGCATTTCCCAGCACCTGAAGTCGAAATATCCGGAGCAGATGACCATCGTCATCCAGCACCAGTTCTGGGACCTGAAGATCACCGAGACGCATTTCGAAATCGGCCTTTCCTTCTCCGACGTTCCGGAAAAGCTGGTCATTCCGTTCAATGCGATCCGCGGCTTCTACGATCCCTCCGTCAATTTCGAGCTCGAATTCGACGTGCCGCTCGCCGATGGCGAGGAGCTGCCGTCCGGCGAGATCACCGCCTATCCGGTCGATGCCGCAGGAAAGCCTGACGAAACCGCCGGCGCAAAACCGGCCGACGGCGAAGAGAAGAAACCGGGTTCCGTCGTCTCGCTCGACTCCTTCCGCAAGAAGCAGTGATTTCGAAGGGAGGCTCAGCCTCCCTTTTTTAAGGGATTTCAGCCACCGCATGAGCGCCGAAATCATCAATCTGCGCCAGTTCCGCAAGAAGCAGGCCCGCTCCGAGAAAGAGAAACAGGCCGAGCAGAACCGTATTTCCTTCGGACGCACCAAGGCCGAGAAGCAGCTCACCCGCAGCCTGAACGAGAAGGCCGACAAGGCTCACCACGACGGCCGGATCGAGACGGATGACGACGGCGCATGAGGCTTCACGCAAAGCTTGAAGAGCCGAAAACGAATCTGCGATCAGCCACTTGCACGATTTGCTTGAATCGACCTTCGAAGCCGATTGCGATGTGAACGTCCTTCATGATCCGCAAGCACTCGGCAACACTGCATGGCCATCGCACCAGTTTTTCGCTGGAAGATGAATTCTGGGCCGAACTGAAGACGATCGCGGCAGGCCGCTCGATGTCGCTGGCCGCCCTGATTTCCGAGATCGACGACCACCGCCAGCCAGACAGCAACCTGTCCTCGGCGCTGCGGCTCCACGTGCTTTCCTGGGCGAAGGCCGGCGGTGGCCGCCAGCTGTGACGCAGATATAAAGGCGATTTCGCTAACACGAAGGCCTGCAGCGCCTCAGGTCAATCAGATCCCGCGCGCCGTCATTGCGCCTGAACGCCCGGCACCTGATCGAAATTCAGTGGACCGGGCTGCGCCTGCCCGCCGCGCCGCGCCGCTTCCGCAGCCGCCCTCGCCTGCGCATCGGCCTTGTCCCTGGCTTCCGCCGCGCGCGCGGCCTCCGCCTCGGCGGCCGCCTTCTGCGCCGCCGCTGCTTGCGCCAGTGCGCGCAGCCGCTCTTCCTCCGCCTGCCGTTGCCGCTCGATCTCGGCGGCCCTGACGCGCTCGGCGTCATTGAACCGATAGAGCGCGGCCTCGCGACGCAGCCGCTGCTTTTCGAGCACGATCGCCTGTAGCCGCTCGACGCGCCGCCGTTCGCGCTCGAAGGCGCGCAGCGACAGGTAGCTGGTGATATCGGTCACATCCATCGTCTTGCCGGGGGACGGCAACAGGCCGGAAAAATTCAGCCTGAGCGCCGGCTCGGCGCCGGGAAGCGTTTCCGTACCGGGATTGAGGCCGATACCGACCGTCGCACTGATCCGCTCTTCCGGCAACGCAATCTGCGCATCAGCGGTGACGCGGGCCAGATCGTTGGCGACGGTGACATTCTGCACCCTCAGCGTCCCGTCGGTAATATTGAAAGGAATGCCGAGCGGCGGCAGCTTCGCCTCGCCGTTGCTGAGCAGCGTCTCGACGATCGGGTGCACCTTGCCGGCATTGATCTGTTCCTGCATCGTGTCGGTCGCGGCAAGCAGCGGCGGAAGGATGGCAAGGTTCAGCCCGCGTATGCTGGTATCGCCGAGCCGCAATTCACCCGAACCGTTGAGCGAGCTGGCGATTTCGCCGACCGTCTTGCCCGAGGCCTCCATCGACAGCGACAGGCCGAACTTACCATTGGCGATCGGCGCACCGTCACGCAGCCAGACGACGCCGGCAAGATCGGAATCGGCAAGCGCAAGCTTCGTCTGCAGGAAGCCGGTGCCGTCGGCATTGGTAAAAAGCAGGTTGCCTGAGAGCTTGCCACCGTCCCAGTTGCCGGCCATGTCGTTGAGCTGCAGTTCGTCGCCTTTATAGGCGACGTTGCTGGTAAAATCGGACACCGCCGTTTCCGGCAGGCCGGGCCAGAACTCCTTGGCCGAAAGTTTCACCTTGACGTCGAGATCCTTGAAGACGGGCAAGCCCAGCGGGGCCTTCGTCAGCGCACCGTTGGCAGGATCGACGATCTGGCCGAACACAGCCTCGCCCAGCCAGCCGGCATCGGCTTTGGAGAGCGTCAGCGCGCCGCTCGCCGTCGTCTTCGCGGCCTTCCGGTCGAAGTTCAGTGCCCCTGAAAATGCGTTGTCGGCCGCATGCCCCTTGATATCGGACAAGGCGATCTTATCGCTGTCGACGGCGGCATTGACTTGCAGGCTGAACGGCAATCCCGTTCCGGTCTGCGGCAGGGCGATGCCGTTCATGATGAGATAGGGGTCGATATCGGCGCTATCGAGCGAAAGCGCGATCTGACCATTCATGAAACTCTCCGGCCGGACATCGACCTTGCCGTTGGCGGTGAACGAAGTCCGGTCGGTGGCAAAGGTCAGCGCCGCATCGGCGGGATCATTGCCCGATGCCTTCACCTTAAGCGTCAGGCGGCCGTTGGCGCCGACATCGACCGGCAGCGGGTCGAGCCCGGCCTGGCCGAAGAGGATGGACGGAACGGCGTTTTCGAGCGTCGCCTCGAGGCTCGTCGTGCCATTGCCGGTCAGCGCAAGCAGATCGGACATGCGATAGTCGAGATTGACGCGGCTGCCGTTCGCCACACCGGCCAATGTCACCGTCAGCGCATCGCCTTCGTCGCCGCCGAGCGTCAGCGCGCCGCGCAATGCCGTATTGCCATACCAGCCGGAATTGCGCACCAGCCGGTCGAGCACCGGGTGGTGCGGCAGATGCTCGCGCAGCATGGTGAAGAAGCCGCCGGGATCGGCCGATTTGAAGGTGATCTCGCCCGCACCCTTGTAGTCGAGCAGCGAGCCTTCCGCCCGGCCCGTCGCCGTCAGCTCGGCACCGGCGAGATTCTTGACCGACAGACGGTCGACCGCAAGCGCCCCGTCGGCGATCGTGAAGGTGGTTTCGACATTCTCGGCTTCGACACCGAAGGCGGTGAACTTATCGGCCTTGAGCTGGGCGGCGATCTTGTGATCGAGGACATTGTCGCCGCTATCCTGGCCTATCGCAAGCCCGGCCAGCGCCTGCAGCGCGTCAAGATCGAGCGTGTCGCCGTTCAGCGCCACCGATAGGGTCGGCGTCTGGCCGGAGATCGCCTGCCGCTCCAGCCTGCCCTTCAGTGTCGCCGAGCCGACGGCGATTTCGAGATTCTCGAACCGCTGCAATTCATGAGTGAGGCTGACATTGGCGGAAAAACCGGCCTGCCGCAATTGCCGGATGGCCGGATCGACCGAGCCGGCCAGCCAGGAGGCAAGCCCCGTCGGCTGGTTCGAGGCCACCACGATCTGACCGTTGAACGAGGGCTCGCCCTGAAGCAGGAGCTTGCCCTTGCCTTCCACGAGGGTGCGTCCCGGCAGCGTGCCGATGGCGCTGTCGATCATCCAGCCGGTGCCGGCCGGCTCCAGCTCCAGTTGCACGTCGCGCAGCGTCGTGTCGCCGGCGACGATTGCCGGCAGCTTGACGCTCGCCTTGCCCGGCACTTGCGGGATCGGCACCTGCGCAACGATATCGATCAACGAATTCAATCGCTGGCGCGCCGAAACCGCGGGATCCCGCGTCGTCTTGCCGGCCGCACCTTCATTGCCGATGCGGTTGACATCGATCTGCTGCCCGTCGGCCGTCAACAGGAATTCCGGTGCGTTGCCGGTGTCGAGCGTCGCCTCGCCTGTTATGACATAGGGATCGTCCGTCGGGCCGATCTCCATCCGGTATTCGGGAATGCGGATGCGTTCGTTGGTGAGTTCGAAGCGACCCTTGACCCGCGGCGGCTGCTCGTTCTTGTTGGCCGATTTGGCGCTGTTGCGGTTTTCGATCGCCGCTGAAAGCTGGCCCTGGTAATTCGGCTTGCGATCGACGAGCTTCAGCTCGCCGTCAAGATCGATGCTGACCGGGTGCTTATCAGGGGAAAGCTTCGTGCGCATGCGCAGCACGCCCTTCTCGTCCGGCTGGCTGCTCGAGATCGAGAAATTCCCGTGTTCGCCGTCGAGCGCCGCGTCGCCCTCGATGCGCCAGGGGCCGGCGAGCGACTTGGCCGACATCTCCGCATTCAGGCCGGTGATACGGCGGCCCCGGCCCGACTGGTCGTCGATGAATTCCACCTCGCCGCCGCTGACATGCACATTTTCGAGGACGACCGTTTTCGCCGGTATTTCGGCGCGGCTGCCGCGCATCCAGTCGAGGGTGCCGTCTTTGAGCAATCTCAGGCGCACCTTCGGATTGACGACGCGCATGTCGAAGATCAGCGCCTCGCCAGACAGGAAAGGCGCAAGCTCCGCATCCATGGAAAACTGTTCGACCTTGACGATCGGCGTGCCGTCGGCCTCCTGGCCGACACGCACGTCATGCAGCGTGACCGACGGAAACGGCAACAGGCGGGCATCGACCGTGCCGTGGACGGTGACTTTCTTGCCGATGATGCGGCTTGCCTGATCCTCGAAGTTCTTGCGGAAATCCGTCCAGTCGATGAACAGCGGCGCAAGCAGCGCCACAAACAGCGCTACGACGATCACTCCCCCCAGAAAGACGAGGAACCGGCCTACCAATGCAAGGATTCTCCATTCGGGATTCTATTGCCGACACTAGCGCTATTCATGCAGGGGGCAAGGCCCAAGTTCATGAGAATATTCCGTTTTCAGCCGTGATGGAAAATCTTGCCGGGATTGAAGATGCCGTCCGGATCGAGCGCCTGCTTCACCTGTCGCATCAGATCCACCGTCCCTCCCAGCTCCTGCTCCAGAAAGGCCATCTTTCCCTGCCCGATTCCATGTTCGCCGGTGCATGTCCCGTCCATGTCGAGCGCCCGCCGGTTGAGCCGCTGCACGAAGCTCTCGGCCATGGCAATGTCGTCGGCGCTTTTGTCATCGAACAGCAGCAGCACGTGGAAGTTCCCGTCGCCGGCATGGCCGACGATCGGGCCGAGCAGCCCGTGTTCCTCGATATCCGCCTGCGTTTGCGAAACACAATCGGCAAGCCGCGATATCGGAACACAAACATCGGTCGAAAGTGCGGCAAGCCCTGGAGCCAGCGCCCTGGCCGACCAATAGGCATCGTGGCGCGCCTTCCAAAGTTTGGTCCGCTCCTCGGCATTGGCGGTCCAGAGGAATTCGCCCCCACCGCATTCAGCGGCAATCTCGGCAAAGGCTGCCGATTGCAGCGGCACGGTTTCGTCGGTGCCGTGGAATTCGAGGAACAGCGTCGGGCTTTCGGCATAGGAAAGCCCGGAATAGGCATTGCACGCCCGCATCTGCACAGCATCGAGCAACTCGATGCGCGCCACCGGAATGCCCATCTGGATCGTCATGATGACGGCATCGCAGGCCGCCTTGATGCTCGGGAAGGCGCAGACGCCGCCGGCGATTTTCTGCGGGATCGCCTGCAGGCGCAGCGTCACCGATGTCAATATTCCGAGTGTGCCTTCGGCGCCGACAAAGAGCCGCGTCAGGTCGTAGCCGGCCGAGGACTTGCGGGCACGCCGGGCGGTACGGATTTCCTCGCCATTGGCGGTGACCGCCGTGACGGCGAGCACATTGTCCTTCATCGTTCCGTAGCGCACGGCATTGGTGCCCGACGCCCGTGTCGACGCCATGCCGCCGATCGAAGCATTGGCACCGGGATCGATCGGGAAGAACAGGCCGGTATCGCGCAGGTGGATATTCAGTGCCTCGCGGGTGATCCCCGGCTCGACCGTGCAGTCGAGATCCTCGGGATTGACCTCGAGCACGCGGTTCATGCGGCTGAAATCGATCGAAATACCGCCATTGGCGGCATTGACCTGTCCCTCCAGCGAGGAGCCGGTGCCGAAGCCGATCACCGGCACCTTGTGGGTCGCGCAGACCCTGACCGCCATCTTCACATCCTCGGCGCTCTCGGCAAAGAGGACGCCGTCTGGCAGCTGCGACGGAATATAGGTGGTCGTATGGGCATGCTGCTCACGGAAGGATTGGCCGGTCTGGAAGCGCTCGCCGAAGCTCTGCTTGAGAATGCCGAGCACAGCGGCAATGCCCGCCTCGTTGCGTGTGCCGGCCTTTGCGTCCTTCAGCGCCATCCCTTTGATCTCCCTGCCATTCCAAGAAACCACGTCGTGTTTCGTGGGACCCAGGCAGGGTATGCGGCAAGTCAAAGCGGCTGTCCAGTTAAGAATGGGAGAAGATTTCATTCCCCTTTTGTCATAGGACGGTCCGCTTTGTCCGACACCTCAGACGATCGGCGGATTGAGCCGGGCGAAGCCCTCCTGCCGTCGATATGGGAAATAGGGATAGGGCGCCGTCGTGGCGCTGACTGCGTCGAGCCTTTCGATCTGCTCCTTCGACAGGCTCCAGCCGACGGTACCGAGGTTCTGCCTGAGTTGCTCTTCGTTGCGGGCGCCGATGATGACGCTCGACACCGTCGGTCGGCCGAGCAGCCAGTTGATGGCGATCTGCGGCACCGTCCTGCCGGTCTCCGTTGCGACGGCGTCCAGCACCTCGACGATGTCGTAGAGCCTCTCCTCGTCAACAGGCGGGCCGTATTGCGCCGTCTCGTGCAGGCGGCTTGCCGCGGGCAGCGGCTCACCGCGGCGGATCTTGCCGGTCAGCCGCCCCCAGGCGAGCGGGCTCCAGACGAGAGCGCCAACGCCCTGGTCGGCGCCGAGGGGCATCAGCTCCCATTCGTAATCCCGCCCCGCCAGCGAATAATAGACCTGATGGGCGACATAACGCGGATGGCCGTGGCGCTCGGCGGTCGCCAGCGACTTCATCAGTTCCCAGCCGGCAAAATTGGAAACGCCGATATAGCGGATCTTACCGGAGGCGACGAGCCCGTCGAGCGTCGACAGCACCTCCTCGACCGGCGTCGAGGCGTCGAAAGCGTGAAGCTGCAGAAGGTCGATATAGTCAGTTCCAAGCCGCCGCAGCGCCTCCTCGGTCGCGCGGATCAGCCGCGCCCGCGACGCTCCCCAGTCCTGTGGCCCCTCGCCGGTCGGCAACGCCGTCTTCGTCGAGATCAGCACGGCATCGCGCCGGCCGCGGATCGCCTGGCCGAGCACTTCCTCGGAGGCGCCGGCCGAATAGACATCCGCCGTGTCGAAAAGATTGACGCCGGCTTCGAGACAGATGTCGACGAGCCGTCGCGCCTCCTCGGCATCGGTGTTGCCCCATGCGCCAAATAGCGGCCCGCTGCCGCCGAAAGTGCCGGCGCCGAAGCTCAAGACCGGTACCCTGAGGCCGGATGCGCCGAGATTTCTATATTCCATGGCTCTGTCTCCTGTATTTCTCCTGAGATAGACTCGACCCCTGCGGTGATATAGATTGCCTATCAGCAAAGCATTTGTGATTTGAATTCATCATGGGCCGCCAGGACATCAACCGCTCCGGCGAGATGGAAGTTTTCGTCAGCGTCGTCGAGCGCGGTGGCTTTTCCGCGGCCGCCACGGTGCGGCGCATGACGCCGTCCGCCGTCAGCAAGCTCGTCGCTCGGTTAGAGGCGCGCCTCGGCGTTCGCCTCGTCAATCGCTCCACCCGCAGACTGCAGCTGACACCGGAGGGCTGCGCCTTCTACGAGCGCAGCATCGCCATCCTTGCCGATATCGCCGAGGCCGAACGCCAGGCTTCATCAGGCGAGGAAGCGGCAGGCCGCATCCGCATCAACACCAGCGGCTCCTTCGGCAATCATGTGCTGGCGCCGCTCGTGCCCGCCTTCATGGCGCTTCATCCCGCTGTGACGCTGGAAATTGCCCATACCGACAAGGTGATCGACCTGATGGAGGAGCGCGCCGACGTCGCGGTCCGCGCCGGACCCTTGAAGAGTTCCAGCCTGATCGCCCGCAAGCTCGGCGCCACCGGCAAGATCATCGTCGCCTCGCCCGGTTACCTCAGGCGTCACGGCGAACCGCGCACGGTGGCCGATCTCCGTCGCCATTGCCGCATCGGCTTTTCCTATGCCCGCGCCATCGAGGGCTGGCCGATCCGGGAGAGCGGCGAGACGGTGACGATCCCGATCACTCCGGGCATTCAGGTCGCAGACGGCGAAGCCATGCGGCATCTCGCTCTGTCGGGCGCCGGCCTTGCCCGACTGGCCGCCTTCACCGTGCGTGCCGATATCGAGGCCGGTCGCCTGGTGCCGGTGCTCGAAGAGGCGAATCCCGGCGATCTCGAGGAGTTCTACGCCCTCTATATCGGCCAGGGCGGCCCACTGCCGGCGCGGGTACGCGCCTTGCTCGATTTTCTCGCCAGCCATGTGCGGCTCTGAGGCATCGAACAAGGTGCCTTATGAAAACAGCGGCTTAAGCCGGCCACTTGAATCAAACTCGCATCCCAAAGCACCGAGAAGCCAGATTTCGCGATTGACCGCGTCCGGAGCACGCCTCTATACCGGGCCTGCGCCAGCCGGCCGTTGCTGCCGGCCTCTCTTCGTCACGCCGGAGCTTCCTCCCACCTTCAGCCTCAGGGCTTGGCGCCGGCTAGGAAAGATACGGGACACATGCCATTCAGCCGCCTGCTGCGCGATGCCGGCCTGCCGAAATGGGCGCTGCTGCTGGCGCTCTCGACCGCCTTCACCGTCTTCCTCGAACTCTTTGCCTTGCCCGCTTCGCTGCTGATCGGGCCGATGGTCGCCGCCATCGCGCTGGCGCTGACCGTCGGCAAGGGAAAGCTTCGCGTCCCGCTCTGGCCGCTGCAACTCGGCCAGGTGCTTGTCGGCCTGATGATGGCGCGCACCATCACCCCTGATATTCTCGGCACCATGGCGAAGGATGCGCCGCTCTTCCTGCTGTTCATCTTCTCCGTCATTGCTATTGCCACCGGCCTCGGCTGGCTCCTGACGCGCTGGCAGGTGCTGCCCGGAACGACCGCCGTCTGGGGCTCCTCGCCGGGCGGCGCCTCGGCGATGGTCATCATGTCGGAAGCCTATGGCGCCGATGCCCGGCTCGTCGCCTTCATGCAGTATCTGCGAGTGGTCTTCGTCGCCGTCGGCGCCTCGGTGATTTCACGCCTGTGGGTGGCCGCCGACGGCGCCGAGCCGCCGCCGCTCATCCTCTTTCCCGAAGTCGACTGGCCTGCTTTTGCAGCGACGATGGCCTTTGCCGCCCTCTGTGCCTATACCGTCAGGCGCCTGCGCATCCAGGGCGGGATGATCATCGTGCCGCTCTTTCTCGGCGCCTTCCTGCAGGGCATCGGCCTGATGAAGATCGAGCTGCCAATGTGGCTGCTCGCCATCGCCTATGCGCTCGTCGGCTGGAGCATTGGCCTGCGCTTCACCCGTTCGATCCTTGAGCACGTGGCGCGCGCCCTGCCGCGAGTGTCGGCCTGCATCGTGCTGCTGATGGCGCTTTGCGGCTGTATGGCGGCCGCCCTTCACGTCTTCGCCGGCATCGATCCGCTGACGGCCTATCTCGCCACCAGCCCCGGCGGCGCCGATTCCGTCGCCATCATCGCCGCCTCCAGCAATGTCGACGTGCCCTTCGTGATGGCGATGCAAACCGGCCGCTTCCTTGTCATCCTGCTGATCGGCCCGATGCTCGCCCGCTTCATTGCGCGCCGCTCCGGTCTTGCGGAAAATCCCGTTTGAAGCGCCCTCAACGCATAAACCCGTGCCTAGCTGCCGGGATTGCGCGCCAGCGCCGCCCACTGCCCGGGCGTCATGCCGTAGGCCTTCTTGAAGTGGCGGTTGAGATGGCTCTGGTCGGCAAAGCCGGTCGCCGCCGCCGTATCCGAAATGCCCTCACCCGCGCCGATCATCGCCCGGGCCCGCTGCAGCCGCCGCATCAGGAGGTAGCGATGCGGGCTCGTGGCGAAGGCCGCCCGGAAATGCCGCGACAGCGCGAAACGATCGAGCCCGGTGACCGCTTCCAGTTCGCCGGAATGCACCGGCCGCGTGGCATGCGCTTCAAGATAATCGCGCGCTGCCCGTGTCTGCCGCCAGGCGATCGCCCCGAGCGGCCGGCGCGGCAACCGCGCGTGCCGTGACAAGCCGCCCGTCACCCGCGACACGAAATCGTCGACGAAGAGCTCATCCAGTTCGCGGTCGAGTTCGCCGAGGGCGGCAAGCAGCACGCCGGCCAGCGCCGGATCGCCGATGACCGGCTCATCGACGAACGGCAGCCCAAGGCCTTCCGCCTCCAGGCATTCGAGCAGCAGCGCCGGCTCCAAATAAAGCATGCGGTATTGCAGCCCGTCCTCCGTTCCTGCCCCGCCGTCATGTTCCTCGTCAGGGTGCAGCACGATCACCTGTCCCGGCAGGCTGAAGCGCCGTTCGCCGCGATAGCGAAAGGTCTGCACGCCTTTCATGGTGACGCCGAGCGCGTAGGTGTCGTGCCGGTGCGGCTCGAAGGCATTGCCGGAGAATTTCGCGCCGATGCGCTCGATGCCGGGAAAGGCGGGCGCGGTCAGAATGCCGTTGCCGGATGGCCCGGTGCACAAACGTTCAAGACCTTCGAAGACCTGCGGATGTAGATCCTGGCTCAATGCCCTCGATACTCCTATTCCATGCAGAGGTGAAAGACTGTCTGATGTTTGATACCAAAATCGCCGTCGTCCTGCGAAACAATCTTGCCGCCTGGCAGAAGCTGAATGTCACCGCCTTCCTGATGACCGGCGTCGCCGGCGGGCATCCCGAGATTATCGGCGAACCCTACCGCGACCGTGCCGGCAACATCTACAACCCCCTGTCGATCCAGCCGATCATCGTGCTTTCCGCCGACGAGGCGACGATGTCGGCAATCCACCGCCGCGCGCTGGAGCGGGATGTCACCGCCTCGCTCTTTATCGAGGAGATGTTCGCGACCGGTCATGACGCCGCCAATCGCGCCGTCTTTTCCGAATATGCGCCCGACGACGCCAAGGTCGTCGGCATCGCGTTGCGCGCCGACAAGAAGATCGTCGACAAGGTCACCAAGGGCGCGACGATGCAGCATTGAACACATGTCAGCAGGCCCGGCACAAGATACGAAGCACGTTGACGCTTTAACAGAAAGAGGCCGGGAGCGACCCGGCCTTTCGTATACTCTATCGAAACAGGCTCAGCCCTGGGTGATCGGCGCGATCTGGATTTCGACGCGGCGGTTCTGGGCGCGGCCCGCCTCGCTTGCGTTGGAGGCGACCGGCTGGGACGGGCCGAAGCCGACGGCGGAGACGCGGCGCTGGTCGATACCCTGGCCGCCGAGATAATCGGCAACTGAAAGCGCACGGCGCTGCGACAGATCCTGATTGTGCTGCAGGCTGCCGGTCGAATCCGTATGGCCGTTCACGTCGATCAGCGTGCGATTGAATTTGCGCAGCACGATCGCGACCGAATTCAGCGTCGGATAGAAGCCCGGCTTCACCGCATCCTGGTCGACGTCGAACGTGATGTTCGAGGGCATGTTGAGAATGATGTTGTCGCCGTTGCGGGTCACCGAAATGCCGGTGCCTTCGAGCTGGGCGCGAAGCTCTGCTTCCTGCTGGTCCATATAGTTGCCGATCGCACCGCCGGCGAGAGCGCCGATGCCGGCGCCGATCAGCGCCGCATTGCGCTTGCCGTGCCCGCCGCCGCCGACGGCGACACCGACGAGAGCGCCGCCAAGCGCGCCGAGCGCCGCGCCGCCCGCCGTATTGGAAACCTTCTGTTCACCGGTATAGGGATCGGTCGTCGTGCAGGCGCTGAGATAGCTTGCTGCGACAGCCAGAAGTATGAATTTCTTGATCATGGACAGGACAGTCTCCGTTCAAAGCTGATGCGAGCAAATGGCAAGGATTACGGCAAGAAAATGAAGATGTTCCCTTGATAGGGGAATTTCAGGCGCCGAAACAGCAGCCATGTTGCTTGAATGCGCTGATATCACCAGTTTTTGGTAAGGAGCGCTCCTGGCTAGCTTCGCCAGACCTGCCGGTCCCTTTTTGATTGCGGTTGCCGTGACCGACTGACCTCTCCCCAGGCATCGTTGGGACGCCCCTTCTTCTCCCTCATTCCTGTGCTCGTCACAGGAATCCAGCCACCGCGCGTCGGCGCGGTGAATAACTCAATACGACGGACGAAAAAGTCTCTTGCGCCCAAGGACTTGGGCGCACTGGATTCCTGTGACGAGCACAGGAATGAGGGAGGGCGGGTTGGCACGCCCTCCAATCGACCGCTGGTATCCTGGGCGATCAATAGTCGGATAGGCAGCGCAGCGCCGCTTCGTTTTCCAGTCGCACCTTTAGAAATTCTGGAACAGCTGCCTGACCGTATCATAAGTCGCATTGGCGATGTTCAGCGATTGCAGGCCGAGCTGCTGCTGTGTCTGCAGTGCCCTCAACCGGCTGGACTCCTCCTCCATGTCGGCATCGACCAGCCGGCCGATGCCGGCGGTGATGTTGTCGTGCAGCTTGGCGGCGAAATCGTTCTGCAGCTCGATGCGTTTTTCCAGCGCACCGAAGGCCGAGCCGACCGTCGTCAGCTGCGTCATCGCGGCATCGACGACGCTGATCATCTGGCCGATCTGCCCTTTCGTCGTGGTTGACGACAGCGAAATGACGACCTGGCCGGCGGTGGTGCCGTTCTTGCTGGTCATCAGCACGTAGTTCTGCGCGGCCCCGAGCTCGGTGGCAAAATAGGTCGAGGTCAGCACGCCGTATTCGCCTGAGCCGGTGGCCCGGTCGTCGATCAGGTAGCGCGCGTCCTTCGACGTCGTCGCCCCGACCGGCGTGTTGTCGATATGGTAGCTCAGCATGCCGATGGAGACCGTGCCGTCGGCATTGCGGATGAACGAGGCCGGGATCTGGCGCGGCTGCGTCGGCGTTGCATCGTTGGTGAGGATCACCCAGTTGTCACTGTTGAAGGTTGCCGATTCCGCGACGCTGCGAAGCTGCGCTTGCAGCTGCTTGAGCTCTTCATTGATCTTGTTCTTGTCGACCCCCTCCTCGGTGGCGGCAACAAGCTTGGCCTTGATCTCGGAGACGACGTCGATGACGTTCTGGACGCCGGTATAGGCCGTGCCCATCGTCGCAGCTGCCATGCCGAGCGCATCCTGAATGGCGGAAACGGCCTTGTTGTCGGTCCGTGCGGTGGTGGCGATCGACCAGTAAACCGCATTGTCGGCGGCTTTCGCGACACGCATGCCCGTCGTGATGTGGTTCTGCGTGACCGTCATATTGCGGTTGATATCGCGCAGCACATGGAGCGCCGCATCGACGGAGACGCGCTGATAAATACTCACGGGAACTAAACTCCAAAAACACAACAGAACGCAACTGAACCAGGAATGAACCTTCCGCGCGGACACTCATGTCCGGGGTCGCTGAATCCAGCGCGTTGCGGCCTTCGAGAAACGGAGAAGACCAGTCGGTTCCTGGTCACGATCATTGCCGCTTATGCTTAACAAACGGCTAATCTTCAGACGAAATTTATCTTATTTGGCAAGGCTTGATATACCATAAGAAACCCCGCCGTCCGGCGAGGGATTCGGTCTGAGGCAAGCCTCATTCTGCGGCTTGCAGCTGCTCTTCGTCTGGTGCGGCGCGAGGCCGGGTGGCGATCGCCATCTCCTCGTGCAGGCGCGCTTCTTCATGGGCGTGCGGATTGGCAAAACGAGCGAGCAGCAGATAGGCGACCGGAGTGATGAACAGCGTCACCAGCGTCGCGAAGCCGAGGCCGCCGACGATCACCCAGCCGAGCGCTACGCGCGCTTCCGCGCCGGCGCCATGGGCAAAGACCAGCGGCACGCCGCCAAGTATGGTGGCGATCATCGTCATCATCACAGGGCGCAGGCGTAGCGCACAGGCCTTCTCGATCGACGCGCGCACGTCCTCGCCCCGGTCGCGCAGCTGGTTGGCGAATTCGACGATCAGAATGCCGTTCTTCGCCATGACGCCGACGAGCAGCACCAGGCCGATCTGGCTGTAGATATTGAGACTGGAGCCGGTGATGACAAGCGCGAAGACGGCGCAGGCAAGGCCGAGCGGCACCGTCGACATGATGATCAGCGACGACAGCACGCTTTCGAACTGGGCCGCCAGCACCAGGAAGATGATGACGATGGCAAAACCGAAGGTGAGCGCCATGCCGCTCGAGTTCTCTTCCAGCGTTGCAGCCTCTGCAAGTGGCAGCAGGCGCGCGCCCGGCGGCAGAAGCGGCTCGGCCAGCTCCGTCACCTGCTTGACGGCATCGCCGAGCGACATGTTGTTCTTGAGCCCGGCGGTGATCGCGACGGAGGCGAGCTGCTGCTCGCGGTTCAGCTGCGGCGCAACTGAGCCCTCCTTCATCGTGGCGATGACCGACATCGGCACGATCTTGCCGTCGCCGGTCTTCAGGAACACGTTTTCGAGGTCGGTCGGATCGTCGATCGGCCGCGTCGTGGAGGTCAGAAGCACAGGATAGGATTCGCCGTCGACGAAGACGTCGACCACCGAGCGTCCTTCGAGCAGCGACTGGATCGCCGTCGAAAGCCCCGTAATGTCGATGCCGAGATCCGAGGCACGCTCGCGGTCGATCGCCACCGATACCTGCGCCTGGCTGGGTTCGTTGGTCAGGCGCGGCGTATCATATCGGCCGGTGGCTTCGAGCGCCTGCACCAGCTTCGCGGCCGCCGCAGTCAGCGCCTGGTGATCATTCCCGACCAGCGCCATCTGCACGCCGCTGCCGGCGCCGCGGATGCGCAGGCTGTTGGAAGAGATGGCGTTGCCGCGCAGCGCCGGCACCCTCGCCGCCGCCTGGTTGATGTCGCCGACGATCTCCGCCTGCGTCCGCTGGCGTTCTCCCCAGGGAGCGAGCGTCAGCACCATGAAGCCGCTGTTCAGCGAGCCGCCCTGGCCGGAGATCGAGAAGACGTTGCGGATATCGCCGCTGTCGACCAGTGGCTGGAGATACTCCTCGACGAGCTGCATCTTGTCGCGCGTATATTCGAGGCTTGATCCCTGCGGCGTCGTCAGCCGCATCATCACCATCGAACGGTCTTCCTCGGGCGTCAGCTCGCTCTTGACTGTGGAGAAGGCGATCACCGCTGCACCGGCAAAGATCACCGAGAACAGGATGACGACCATGGGCGCGTTGAGACAGCCATGCAGCGCCCATTTATAGAGACGGGCGAGCGCGCCCCCGAAACGGCCGAGCGCACCGTGATCCTCGATGATCGGCTTCGTCAGCATGCGCGAGGCGAGCATCGGGCAGAGCGTCAGCGCCACGATCGATGACAGCCCGACCGAGAAGGCGAGCACGAAGCCGAATTCGCGGAACAGGCCGCCGACCTGTCCGGGCAGGAAGGAGAGCGGAATGAACACCGCCGCCAGCGTCGCGGTCGTGGCGACGACGGCGAAGAACACCTCGCGCGTGCCGAGCACCGCCGCCGCCCGCGGCCCCATGCCCTCGGCGCGGCGGCGCACGATGTTCTCGAGCACCACGATCGCGTCGTCAACGACGAGGCCGGTCGCCAGCACGATGGCGAGCAGCGTCAGGATGTTGATCGAGAAACCGACCATGTAGATCGCCGCCAGCGTCCCGATCAGCGCCACCGGCATGCTGACCGCCGGGATAAGCGTCGCCCGCCAGTCGCGCAGGAAGAGATAGATGACGGCGGTGACGATGACGGCGGCAAGCACCAGCGCCAGCACCACCTCATGGATCGCACCCTGGATGAAGACGGCGTCGTCGCTGGTGATGGCGATCGTCGTTCCCTCGGGCAGCGTCTTCGACAATTGCTCGACGGCGGCCTTGATGCCGGTCGAGATGTTCAGCGTGTTCGACTGCGCCTGGCGGATGATACCGAGGCCGATGCCGGGCTTGCCGTTGGAGCGCAGCGCAGTGTCCCCGTCGCGGGGCCCGAGCGTCACCGTCGCGACGTCGCCGAGGCGGACACGGTCCTGCAGCATGACATTGGAAAAATCGGCCGGCGTTTGCAGGTTGGCGGTGGCGCGCACGACGATATCCTGGGTCGTGCTCTTCAGCGAGCCGGCCGGCACATCGAGCGCGGCATTGTCGAGCGCCTTCGTCAGGTCGCCGATCGTCAGTCCGCGGCTTGCCAGCGCGCCCTGATCGACATCGACACGGAAAACCTTCTCCTGATCGCCATATTCCTCGACATCGGCCACGCCGTCGACGGAGGCCAGCCGATCGATCACCTCGTTCTCGACGAGCAGCGTCAGGTCGTCCATGTTGAGGTTGGTGGAAGTGACGGCTAGGCGCATGATCGCCGAGGAGTCCGAATCCGCCTTGACGATCTGCGGGGCATCCGCCTCGTCGGGCAGGTTCTGGGTGATGCGGCCGATCGCATCGCGCACGTCGTTGGCGGCAACGGCGAGATCGATCGCATCGGAAAATTCGAGCGTCACCCGGCTCTGGCCGAAGGAAGAGGTGGACGAGATCGATTTCAGGCCGCTGACGCGGGCGACCGCACCCTCGATCACCTTGGTCAATTCCTGGTCGATCGTCTGCGGCGACGCGCCGTCGAAAGTCGTGCGCACGGTGACGACGGGACGGTCGACATCCGGCAGCTCGCGGACCTCGACGCCGACATAGGCCGCAAGGCCGGCAACGACCATCAGCGTGTTGAACACCAGCGCCAGAATCGGCCGGCGAACGAAAAGCGCTGTGAAGCTCTGCTTGCCCGACGATCCGCCCTGATGAATCTCGGTCACGTTCATTGGGTCGCGACCTCCCCGTTGGCGGCGACATCGGCGGAAACACGCACCGCCCCGCCCTCACGCACCCGCTGCAGGCCCTGCGTCACGATCTTGTCGCCATCCTTGAGGTCGGCCTTGACGAGAATGAAGTCGGGATTGCGCTGCACGATGCTCACCCGCACCTTATGCGACTTGTCGTCGGCCACTTGCCAGACGAAGGATCCTTGCGAATCCCACTGCACGGACTGTGGATCGACCGCCGGATATTTGTCGCCCGGGAATTTCATGCTGACGCTGAAGGACATGCCGGCGCGCAGCTCGTCCGACGAGTTGTCGATCCGGGCGCGCAGGCGCAGCGTGCGGCTCGCCGCATCGATACGGTTGTCGACGGCCTCGATCACCCCCGAGAACACCTGCCCCGGCTTTGCGACCGACATCGCCTCGACCGGCTGGCTGACCGCAACCGTATTGGAGAAGCGCTCCGGCACCCAGAAATCGACGAGGATTTCCGAACGGTCGTCGAGGGTGACGATCGGCGTCGTCGTCGTGACGTTATCGCCGATATTGACCGGCACGATGCCGACGATGCCGTCGATCGGCGCGATGATATTGCGCCGGGCGAGGTTGAGCTCGGCCGCCTGCAGCTGCAGGCGGGCGCCCTGCTCGGCGATCTCGGAATCGAAGACGTCCATGCGCGACACGCTGGACTTGATGTTGTGATAGAGATTGGATTTTTCGACGGCGGCCCTAACCGCCACATCCGCTTGGCCGCGGGCGATCACCTGCTCCTCGCTGTCGAGCTTGGCCAGCACCTGGCCGGCCTTCACCCTGTCGCCCGACTTGATGAGAATCTCGCGAATAGTCCCGGATGCCTGCGGCGTCACGGCGACCGAACGGATCGCGTCACCTGTGCCGATGGCGTTCAGCCGATCGTTGACGACGCCCTGGACGACAGCCTCGGTCGCTACGAGAATCGCGCTGTTGCGCCCGCCGCCATTGCTGCGGTTCTGCCCCTGGCCCTCGCCCTGGCCACGGCGCTGGCCTTGCGCCCCGGCATCGGCCGTCTCTTCAGCCTTCGGCACAATCTTGGAAACGAGGCTCTCCGGAATGCCTGCATCGCGCATCATATCGCCGGCACCCGGCACAAAGAAAACCCATGCGGCAAAGCCGGCAATAATGACGATGAGCGAAAGTATAAACTGCTTCCAAAAGGCCATTCACGTCTCCGGAGGGACTCGAGGTTGGACCAGGGTCGGTCAAAAGAGGCGCTGCGGGATCGAAGTCCCCAGGGATCAAGAACCCCTGTTGATGCGACAATATCGCGCGTTTGCAGCTTAGCGGCAAGCATAAGCACCCGGCATTACCGATTTGTAATATCAGCAAAGAATGGAAATAACCCGGACGCTCACTTTTGCTTGAACGAAGCTCGCAAACGTCTTGACGAAGCCGGTTTCGAGGCAAGATTGCTCGGCAAAACCCGTGCGGTGAATGTCTACCGACGCATTGACCACTGCAGGCCGAGCACCGCCGCCAGTCCCAACACCGGCCACACCGCCCAGAAGCGTCCTTCCCAGGTGAAGAGGTTAATGCCGATGATGCCGAGCGCCACGATCGCCAGTGCCGCGAGCTTATGATCGACGAGGGTCTGGCCACGGTTCCAGGCCAGCGCCGCAACGACGGTAAGCGCAAGGACGGGAAAGCGCGCCCAGAATACGCCCTGCCACGACAAAAGATTGATACCGATCAACACGGCGGCGATGACGCCGAGCACGGCAAACAGCCTTCGTCCGCCGGGAGCCGGCCGTGCCTCCTCCGTGACCGCGAGTGCGGGCGATGGCCGGGCAGCGGCAGGTCGCTCGGCAGACGGCGCCTCGTCGCTTCCGTCGCCGATCCTCACCGCATAGCTTGGCACGCCTTCTTCGACATTCTTGACCATCAGCGGCCCGAGAAACTCGAAACCGACCGCCACCTTGTTGCGAACCTGGTCGTAGACGGTGCTCGATATGACGATTCCGCCCGGCGCTGCCGAGGCCTGCAACCGCGCGGCGATGTTGACGCCGTCACCATAGATGTCGTCGCCCTCGACGATCACATCGCCGAGATTGATGCCGATACGGAACAGCATGCGCCCGTCGTCAGGGCGGCGGGCATTGAAGCCGGCAAGTTCGTTCTGCGTGTCGACGGCTGCACGCACGGCCTCGACCACGCTCGGGAAATCGGCGATCAGCCCATCGCCCCAGGTGTTGACGACACGGCCGCCATGGCTTTCGATCAGCCGCCCCATCGCCTCCCGGCAACGCTTCAGCGTTGCAAGCGTCCCCTCCTCGTCGGCTCCCATCAGCCGCGTATAGTCCTGCACAGAAGATCGTCGTCAGCTTGCGCCGCGTTTCACCCATAGTCCTTCGTCTCCGCGCTGTCCGACCCGGGGGATCGCGACGACAGCAGATTACGAAGGCTTTGCCTTTGTTGCCACCGGTAATTGCTGATCGATCATCCATCATTCCTGATGTACGCGGTTCAGCTTTCGCCCGTCCAGTCATCGACCTTTAAAGGTTCAGAAATGCGAGCAAAGCTTTGTCACGCGTGACGAGGGTTGCCGCGGTCGCGACGGCATGAGCGGCAATCATCATGTCCAGGGCGCCAGAATCGTGCCTTTGGCTTCACAGGCGGCGCGCAGCTCGCCATAGGCCCGCGTGACGTCGTGATCCCAAGGGATCACCGACTGGCGACAGGCAGGCATGTCACCGGTGCCGGCGATTATTGAACGATCTTGCGCGGGCTCGCCGTGTGCTCCCTCGCCACCGTGTTGGAACCGTCGATCTCCTGGAGCAAGACATCGTAGCCCCAGAGATCGGCAAGATGCTGCAGGACCAGCTTCGTGTCGTTTTCCTGAAGATAGCAGCCGTTCATGACGATATGCTGCAGCAACAGCCGGCGGTCGCCGGCGAGGTCGACATCGACGATGTCGATGGCCGGATCGGTCCAGCCGATATCATATTCGCGGGAGAGCTGGCGGCGGATGCGCAAGTACCCGCGCTCATTGTGGATCGCCGAAACCAGTACACCCTCGGTCTGTTCCGGATCGTCGTAAAGATGGAACAGGCGCAACTGCCGGATGAGGTTCGGGCTCAGGAACTGGCTGATGAAACTCTCATCGCGGTAATTGGCCCAGACGTCGCGCAGGACCGCCATCGCATCGCCGCGGCCGGCGATGTCGGGGAACCATGCGCGGTCCTCCTCCGTCGGCTTCGTGACGATCCTCTCGATATCCTGCATCATCGCGAAGCCGAGCGCATAGGGATTGAAACCCGAAAACCGCCGGTCGTCATAGCTTGGCTGGAAGACAACATTGGCGTGCGACTTCAGGAATTCGAGGAAGTTCCCATCGCTGATCTGTCCCCGCTCGTGAAGCCGGTTCATGATCTGGTAATGGACGAAGGTAGCAGTTCCCTCATTCATGACCTTGGTCTGCCGCTGCGGATGGAAGTATTGCGCGACATGGCGGACGATGCGAAGAATTTCGCGCTGCCACGGCTGCAGCCGCGGCGCGGACTTCTCAAGAAAATACAGGATATTGTCTTGCGGGAGACCGAGCGCGGCACGGCGCTTTTCCAAGCCGATGTCACCTGCTTTTTTCGCCTTGCCGACGGGAACCGTGCGCCACAGGTCGTTGAACATCTGCTCTTCGTGGGCGCGGCGCTCCTGCTGCCGCTTCTCCTCCTGGCGAAGGTCGGTCGCAGTCTTGCCCGCGTACCGATGCACTCCGTGCGACATCAGCGCATGCGCTGCATCGAGCGTCCGTTCGACCGCCGTCTCGCCATACCGTTCTTCGCAGCGCGTGATATAACCCTTTGCGAAATCGAGGTAATCGAGAATTCCCTCCGCATCGGTCCAAAGCTTGAAGAGATAATTGTTCTTAAAGAAGTGATTATGGCCGAAGGCCGCATGGGCGGTGACGAGCGTCTGCATCGTCGCCGTGTTCTCTTCCATCAGATAGGAAATGCAGGGGGAGCTGTTGATGACGATCTCGTAGGCAAGGTCGCGCATCCCGCGGCGGTAGAATGTTTCGTGATGCGCGAAGTGTTTTCCGAAGGACCAATGGCGGTAAAAGAGCGGCATCCCGGTTGAGGAATACGCATCCAGCATCTGCTCCGAGGTGATAACCTCGATCTGGTTCGGATAGACGTCGAGGCCGAGTTCGCCGAGTGCAATCGCCTCGCAGGCATCGTGAATGCGCTGGAGCGTTGCGAAGTCCCAGTCGGCACCTTCGAACAAAAGCCGGTCTTTCGGCCTCACCGTCATGGTCATGGCGTCACCCTCGGCTGTGCGTCACGTTTTTGGAAGAGATCGTGGAAAACGGGGAATATCTCGCCTCGCCGGCAGACCTTGCGCATCGAAAGCGGCAGCGCTTCGGAACGGATACCGTCATAGAGCATCCAGAGCGGTGACCGGGATACGGAAGAATCGCCGCCTTCCTCGCCCACCTCGATATAGGCAAAATACTGGCACAACGGCAAAATCTCGCGCAGAAGCTGCCCGGTCAGGTTGCCGTCGGAATGGGCGTTGTCGCCGTCCGAGGCCTGGGCGCCGTAAATGTTCCACTCGGCCGGATCGAAACGCGCCGCGATGATCGCCCGCATCGCCGCAAGGGCGCTGGAAACAAGCGTGCCGCCCGTCGCCGGACCGTAGAAGAAAGTTTCCTCGTCGACCTCTTCGGCCCTGTCGGTATGACGGATGAAGACGATTTCCACTTTCTTGTAGCGTTTCGACAGGAAAAGGTAGAGCAGCAGATAGAACCGCTTCGCCAGGTCCTTCATGTGCTCCGACATGGAGCCGGAGACGTCCATCAGGCAGAACATCACCGCTTTCGCCACAGGCTTCGGCTCGTTTTCGAAGCGGCGATATCGAACGTCGAGCGGATCGATATAGGGAATGCGCCGGCTTTTTTCCCTCAGTGATTTGAGCTTGGCCTCAAGCGCCAGACGGCTCTCGTCGTCTTCGCATTCCTCGATCTGCCGCTGCAGCGCTTCGATCTCCTCGCGGCGAGGGCGCCCCAGGGCGACGCGGCGCATCATCGCAAGTTTCGTCGTGCGGCCGACGGCAATGTTGGACGGTGATCCCGACACGGAATAGCCGGCACGGAAGGGAGTTTCCTCTTCGGTTTCGGCCAGACGCCGCTTGGCGAGGTCGGGCAGCTCCAGATCGTCCAGGAACACATCGAGGAATTCCTCGCGCGTCAGCACGAAACGGAAGCCGTCCTCGCCGTCACCTTCGCCCGCATCCTTGGGTTTTCCGCCCCTGCTCCCCGGCGGGCGCGGGAGAATGTCACCTTCGACGAAGGCCCTGTTTCCCGGCAGAATATGATCGCGGATGCCGCCATCGCCCCTCCGCAGGTTCGGCTCGGCCATCCCGTCGATCGGCAGGCTGATTTCCCCGCCGTCGAGCACATCGCGAATGTTACGGTTTTGCAGAGAACGTTTCACCGCCTGCTGCACGGCGCCCTTCATGCGTCGAAGGAACCGCTGCCGATTTTCCAGACTTTTACCGCGCGGATTCAGCCGCCGGTCGACAATGTGCATAATGGCTCCGCATTAACTTGCCTGTTTGACGCGCATGTACCATTCCACAAGGCGTCGAACCTGCCTCTCGGTGTAACCCCGCGCGGCCATGCGCGAGACGAATTCGCTGTGCTTCTTTTCGGTTTCCGAATCCTTCTTCGATCCGAAGGAAATGACCGGCAAAAGATCTTCGACCTGCGAGAACATACGTTTCTCGATGACTTCCCGGATCTTCTCGTAGCTCGTCCATGACGGATTTTTTCCGCCGTTGGCTGCCCGCGATCTCAGCGAGAACTTGACGATTTCGTTGCGGAAATCCTTCGGATTGGCAATTCCCGCCGGCTTTTCGATTTTCGTCAGTTCCTGATTGAGGAGCTCGCGGTCGAGAAGCTGGCCGGTATCGGGATCCTTGAAGTCCACATCTTCGATCCAGGCATCGGCATAATCTACGTAGCGGTCGAACAAATTCTGTCCGTAGTCTGCATAGGATTCAAGATAGGCCTTCTGAATCTCATTGCCAATGAACTCTGCGTAGCGTGGCGCAAGATCGGCCTTGATGAATTCCAGATAGCGCTTCTCGACATCGTCGGAAAATTGCTCGCGACGGATCGCCTGTTCCAGCACATACATCAGATGGACGGGGTCGGCGCCGATATCCGTGGTGTCGTGATTGAAGGTCGAGGCGAGCACCTTGAAGGCGAAGCGGGTCGATATCCCGTCCATGCCTTCGTCGATGCCGGCAGCATCCCGGTATTCCTGAACGCTGCGGGCGCGCGGATCGCTTTCCTTCAGGCTTTCGCCGTCGTAGGTGCGCATCTTCGAGAAGAAGGTCGAGTTCTCATGCTTGCGCAAGCGCGAAAGCACGGAAAAACGAGCCAACATTTCGAGTGTTGCCGGGGCGCATGGCGCATCCGCCAATTCCGATCCCTCGATCAGCTTTTCGTAGATCTTCTGTTCTTCCGTCACCCGCAGGCAATAGGGCACCTTGATGACACAGATACGGTCGATAAAGGCCTCGTTGTTCTTGTTGGCTTTGAAGGTCTGCCACTCCGCCTCGTTCGAATGCGCAAGGACGATGCCGGAGAAGGGTATGGCGCCGATATTCTCGGAGCCGATATAGTTGCCCTCCTGCGTCGCCGTCAGCAGCGGATGCAGCATCTTGATCGGCGCCTTGAACATCTCGACGAATTCGAGAATGCCCTGGTTGGCGCGGTTGAGCCCGCCCGAATAGCTGTAAGCATCGGGATCGTTCTGGGAATAGGTTTCCAGCTTGCGGATGTCGACCTTGCCGACCAGCGACGAGATGTCCTGATTGTTCTCGTCGCCAGGCTCGGTCTTGGCAATGGCGATCTGGCGCAGCCGCGAAGGTTGTATCCTGACGACGCGGAATTGGGAAATATCGCCGCCGAAGTCGTCGAGCCGCTTCAGGCACCATGGGCTCATCAGCCCGTTCAGCCGCCGCAGCGGGATGCCGTACTGCTCCTGGAGGAGCGAGCCCATTGTCTCAGGATCGAAGAGGTTGAGCGGGCTTTCGAACACCGGACTGATCTCGTCGCCCGCCTTCAGCACGTAGATCGGATGAACCTCCATCAACTGCTTCAGCCGCTCCGCCAGCGACGACTTGCCGCCGCCGACCGGGCCGAGCAGATAGAGAATTTGCTTGCGCTCCTCGAGTCCCTGCGCCGCGTGCCGGAAGAAGGAAACAATGCGTTCGATGGTCTCTTCCATGCCGTGAAAGCCGGTAAAGGCTGGATAGACCCGGATGGTCCGGTTCATGAAGATCCTGCCGAGGCGCGCATCCCTGGCCGTGTCGACCATTTGCGGCTCGCCGATCGCAGCGAGCAGGCGCTCCGTCGCATTGGCATAGGCGATCGGTTCTTGCTTACAGAGGTCGAGATATTCCGAAACCGACATGTCGGCCTCGCGGCGCGCTTCATAACTGCGCGTGAACGCATCGAATACGGATTCACTCAGCATGGGACCTCCATTAAGGTTATGCCGCAGGCTCTAAGCCGTATAACCATCGAGATGGCCACGGCGTTCCTAAGAATCAATAGTTTCGTAGGTATATTCGACGCTCACCGGCTGTTTGTAGCAATGCACAAAAAATTGCATGCACCGGTAATTTTTTACTCTGCGAAACTGTTTCATATTGTAGTTGAAAAAAGGCCTATTGCGATATCAGCACATTTAGCGACGTGACATGAATGTCAAAAAGGTGTGCAATGGCGCCCGTGATTCGAGAATGCGAGAAAACAGCGATCGGCAGCCGATAAGGGCAGCCTCGATCGGGCGGATGCCGATGCGCCGCCAGTAAATTCGGTAAATTTCAGGGAAAATGGCGCGTGGCGATCACGCGCCCCGATTCGTAATCGTGCCTCCGCCGGCCTCAGCCGTTGAACGCCCTCTCCAGCGCAGCAAGATCAATCTTGACCATGCCGAGCATCACCTCGGTGACGCGCTTGGCCCGTTCTCGATCGCTGTCGGCGACCATCTCGGAAAGCACCCGCGGCACGATTTGCCAGGAAAGGCCCCAGCGGTCCTTCAGCCAGCCGCAGGCTTCAGGCGTGCCGCCATTGGCGAGAAACGCATCCCAGATCCGATCGATCTCGGCCTGGCTGTCGAGCAGAATGGCAATCGAAAAAGAATGGTTGAAGCTGTCGAGCGGGCCGGCCTTCATCGCCAGGAAGGCTTGATCGCCGAGCGTGAATTCGATCAGTTCGACGCTGCCCGGAGGCCCGCTCGGCGTTTCCGCCGGCAATATGGTGGTGCGGCCGATCCTGGAATCCGGAATGACCGATACGTAGAATTCGACGGCTTCGCGCGCTTGCTCCGCGAACCAGAGATTTGAAACGACCTTCGGCATGAACAGCCTCCTGTTGGCGAGGGTTGCCGGAACTCCTGTCCGATGCCCCGAGGACGTCTCGCCGGCATCGGTTCCGACAGGCTGAGCTCGGATTTTTTGCTGCGCGGCCGTACGACGATCGCAGTCACACCCAGCGGCGGCCCTGCCGCCCGCATCGGTCCGCAATAGCGGTGGTTCAGGAATGAAAGCAGAACATCTTTTCTGGTCTTTCCCTCCCGAATCACTACATTACGCGCCATGACCAATAGTTTCGACGATATTCCCTTCTTCGACGAAGAGCCGGGCGAAATGGCGCGCAAGCCGCAGCCGCCTGCCGCACCCCGGGGGCACGCCCCCTTGGGAAGGGCGCCCGCTGCGGCCGGCGGGATCGCCGCCCGCGCCATGGCGGCGCGCGACGGCGGCAAGCGACCGGATTACCTCGCAGGCCTTAATCCCGAACAGACGGAAGCCGTGGAAACCCTGGAAGGTCCGGTTCTCGTCCTTGCCGGCGCCGGCACCGGCAAGACACGGGTACTGACCACGCGCATCGCCCATATCCTCAATAGCGGCCGCGCCTTCCCCTCGCAGATTCTCGCCGTCACCTTCACCAACAAGGCCGCCCGCGAGATGAAGGAGCGCATCGCCCTGCTCGTCGGCGGCGCCGTCGAAGGCATGCCCTGGCTCGGCACCTTCCACTCGATCGGCGTCAAGCTTCTGCGCCGCCATGCCGAACTCGTCGGCCTCAGCTCCGATTTCACCATTCTCGACACCGACGACGTCGTCCGTCTGATCAAGCAGCTGATCCAGGCCGAGGGTCTCGACGACAAACGCTGGCCGGCCAAGCAGTTCGCCGGCATGATCGATACCTGGAAGAACAAGGGTCTCGGCCCGGCCGATATTCCCGAAGGCGACGCCCGCGCCTTCGCCAATGGCCGTGGCCGCGATCTCTATTTCGCCTATCAGGCGCGCCTGTCGACGCTCAATGCCTGCGATTTCGGCGATCTGCTCATGCATCCGATCGCGATCTTCCGCAAGAATCCGGATCTTCTGAAGGAATATCACGGCCGCTTCCGTTATATCCTCGTCGACGAATATCAGGACACCAACACCGCCCAGTATATGTGGCTGAGGCTGCTGGCCCAGCGCAGCAAGGGCGAGCCGCAGAATGTCTGCTGCGTCGGCGACGACGACCAGTCGATCTACGGCTGGCGCGGCGCCGAGGTCGACAATATCCTGCGCTTCGAGAAGGACTTCCCCGGCGCCAAGGTGATCAAGCTCGAGCGCAATTACCGCTCGACCGAACATATCCTCGGTGCGGCCGCCCATCTGATCGCCCATAATGAAGGCCGCCTAGGCAAGACGCTGTTCACCGACCGCGCCGATCCCGATGACGTCAAGGTGCAGGTCCACGCTTCCTGGGATTCGGAGGAGGAAGCCCGCGCCATCGGCGAAGAGATCGAGCAGCTCCAGCGGGGCAAGCATCTGCTGAACGACATGGCGATCCTGGTGCGCGCTTCCTTCCAGATGCGCGAGTTCGAAGACCGCTTCGTCACCCTCGGCCTCAACTATCGTGTCATCGGCGGCCCGCGTTTCTACGAGCGCCTGGAAATCCGCGATGCCATGGCCTATTTCCGTCTGGTCGCCCAACCGGCCGACGACCTCGCCTTCGAGCGCATCATCAACACGCCGAAGCGCGGCCTCGGCGACACGACGGTGCGCGCCCTGCACGACTATGCGCGTGCCCGCGACATCCCGATGCTGGCGGCAGCCGCCGACATGATCGAGACCGACGAGTTGAAGCCGAAGGCGCGCAAAGCCCTCTTCGACGTGATTCAATCTTTCCGCCGATGGCAGGAACTGCTTGAAAACACACCGCATACCGAACTTGCCGAGCAAATCCTCGAAGAGTCCGGCTATACCGACATGTGGAAGAACGACAAGAGCGCCGAAGCGCCGGGCCGCCTTGAAAACCTGAAGGAACTGATCCGCTCGATGGACAGCTTCGAGTCGATGCGCGGTTTCCTCGAACACGTCTCCCTCGTCATGGACGCAGAAACCAACGAGAACCTCGACGCCGTCTCGATCATGACGCTGCATTCGGCCAAGGGCCTGGAATTCGATACCGTCTTCCTGCCCGGCTGGGAGGAAGGCCTCTTCCCCCACCAGCGCTCGCTGGATGAGAGCGGCCGCGCCGGTCTGGAGGAAGAACGGCGGCTGGCCTATGTCGGCATCACCCGCGCCAAGCGCCGCTGCCATATCTGGTTCGTCTCCAACCGCCGCATTCACGGCCTCTGGCAATCGACCCTGCCCTCGCGTTTCCTCGACGAACTGCCGGAAACCCATGTCGAGGTCGCCGAGATGGAGCAGAGCTACGGCGGTTACGGCCGCGGCGGCTACGGACAGTCCCGCTTCGACAAATCAGAACCTTTCGCCAACTCCTATTCCACGCCCGGCTGGAAACGCGCCCAGGCCAACAGGACCGACGCCACGCGCGACAACTGGGGCACCCGCTCCGGCCACGCCGTCGAACGCATCGGCTATGGCGAAAGCGGCCCGAAGGGACGCACGATCGATGGCGAGCTGGTCGCCAAGTCGACCTCGTCGGAGCCGTCGCGCTTCACCCTCGGCGATCGCGTATTCCACATGAAGTTCGGCAATGGCAACATTACCGGAATCGAAGGCAACAAGCTGACGATCGACTTCGACCGTGCGGGGCAGAAGCGGGTGCTGGACGGCTTCGTCGAGCGCGTCTGAGCGCGCGACGATACCGCAGGAACAGTCATCCGAACATCCGCATACTGCTGAGCCCGAGGATGTCGTTCAGCAGGGCGATCCCCATTCCGATGGCGACGATCGACAGCCCGATCAGGAACAGCTGGCGCGCCCGGTCGTATTTGACGGCGAGCAGCGAGTCTCGCGCCAGAAGATCGGCAAACACCTTCACCTGAATGGCGATGCCGACGGTCAGGAATGCCATCGGCAGCAGATCGACGCGGCTCCAGTCATTCGGGTTGGAAACCCACAGACTGATGAAGTTGAGCGAGAAACCAAGAATGATTCCGGTTGCCGTTAACGATCCGTTGCGGAAGGTTGCATCGATCTTTTCATCTGTCTGGGGTTCGGACATGGTCTCGGTCTCGGCTTGCTACTGAGGCAAGAAAGGCAGAAATCAGGGCGGCCGGCAAGGCCGGCCTCTTTGCCGGATTACTGGGACGCAACCGCACCTATCGCATTGGTTGCATTAGCAAATTCTTTTTCCGCCGACTGCTACCACCAGTGACAGAATTAACGCTTGCATGCGGGCTCCCGGGAATTCACTAGTTGATGCATCGGTGCACTTGGCATTTGCATAGCAATAACGCGAAGGGATTGGCCTTGATGAAAGCGCTGCTGCTCGTCGATATCCAGAACGGCTTCTGTCCGGGAGGAAACCTGCCGGTGCCGGACGGTGACAAGGTCGTTCCCGTCGCAAACAGGCTGATCGACAGCGGCAAATACGATCTGATCGTCGCCTCCCAGGACTGGCATCCGCCCGGCCACGGCAGCTTCGCCTCCGCCCATCCGGGTGCCGCCCCCTTCAAGATGGGCGAATTGTCCGGCAAACCGCAGGTGATGTGGCCCGACCACTGCATCCAGGGCACGCTCGATGCCGAGCTGCATCCGGAGCTTAAATCCGAAGAAATCGACCTGATCCAGCAGAAGGGCGAGGATCCCAAGATCGACAGCTATTCGGCCTTCCGCGACAATGATCGAGACGCTTCGACCGGCCTTTCCGATTTCCTCCAAGATCAGGGGGTGACCGATCTCGACGTCTGCGGTCTGGCGACCGATTACTGCGTCAAGTTCTCCGCGCTCGACGCGCTGGAGATGATGCCGGGCGTGCGCGTACGCTTCATCGAGGACGCAAGCCGCGGTATCACCCCTGAAGGCGTCGCCGCTGCCATCGACGAGATGCGGGCGCATGGCATCGCCGCGATCAACAGTGCGGATGCCTTGCGCGAATGAACCGCCGATCTTTTATTTCAACAGATAGGCATCGAATGTCTCATCGCTGCCGGCAACGGGGCCGAAACGCTTGACGAGGGTCGTCTCGCTCCGGAATGCGGAAATCTCTTCCGGCGTCAGAGACAGCAGCCAGCTGTAACTTTCGCGCAATGAGACGGGCGCGGCAATTCGGTCAAGCCGCTGTGAGAGAAGAATGACGATGGGTGCGTCCTCGCTCTGCTGCAGTTGCCGCGCCGTCTGCAGTATATCGGCAAGGCTGAGCGAAAGCCGCGCATTGCGGGTATACCGCACGATCGCGCCGAACCGTTGCTCCCGTAGAAGATAGGTGCGATTGGGGATGTAATAGGGCAAGGGCTCCACGAGATAATCGGGATCCGCCATGATGATCGCATCCTTGAGATCCGGGCGCGATTGAATGAACGACCCGAGATCCCGGGCGCGGCTCAGCGGAATGTCGGTGAAGAGGAACTGATGGACCTTTTCGATACCGGAGGCGACCTGCAGCGCCAGCAATATCATGAAGCACAGACGCCCGATCTTGACGACGCCACCGACTGACTCGACACCGGCAATGCCCGCGGCTGCGAACCGGGAGCGGCTGACCAAGGCAATCATGCCGATCATGAAGACCAGCCATAGGGCCTGATGTCTGTAGCTACCTGGGTAGACAAGCGTAAAAAGCAACGAAAACCCTCAGGAGAACCGATGCGGCCGCGAACATCGCCGGCCGCCGATTGGCCAGTCCAAGCAGACTGCCATAGATGAGCACCGCCATCAGCGAGGCGAAAACCCGAGCAAGCGATGGATCGGCCACGACCAGCCGAAGGATCCTGTCGGGGTAGAACTCCATGAAATAGGAACTCGCCCCGGCAAAGGCATAAAGGACCAGCGGGGCGAAATTCTTGCCTGCGAGATCGTTTTGCCCGGCATCGTTGAAAGTGGGATAGACTGTCATCACGCACAGAACAACGCCGACCGCGGCAATGGCTGCGGCCGTCGCAAAGGCCCGATATGCCGACAGAGAAGGTGTTGGACGCGCCAGGACCAGATCGAAAAACCAGTAGGCAAGAAAGCCGCCGACCAGCACGACAGAGTGGACGTTGGTATTTGCCAGCAAGGCAAACAACAGGCCGAGCACCATACCGTTGCGCATTCCCCTCTCCCAGCTCAGGACGATAAGGAAGACCAAAAGCATGCTGACGCCGTAATTTCGCGACATCGCGGCGTAGTCGAAAACCGAAAAGCTGCTGAACAACGACAGCAGCATGATCGATCGCGGCAGTTCAAGCCTGAAAACAAGAAGGTAGGCCGAGGCGGCCGCGATCGTCAGCGCGACGATTTTCAGGACGAAGGGAGAGCCGACGACAAGATGAGCGGCGCGCAACAGGATATACCAGAGTGCCGGATGACCTTCGCCATGCATCTGGCGAAGCATATCGATGAAACTCTCCCCCTGAAGGGCGAGCGACAAGGCGCGAACCTCATCGCGCCACACGGTTTCTGACCAGCAAAGCGCGGATGCCAGCGCAAACCACACCACAAAGATCAACGTCTTGCCGAGCGTCGTGGATCGAGGTTCATCGATTTTGGAGACAATAACAGCCAAGGGAAGCAACCCGGTCATCGAAAATGCCGTGACCATAGCGGCGCCCCGATAATTTGACGTTAAGGTGAAATATTCTCGCCGGATTGATGCGTCCGGTGTCGGTTCGGCTTATATCGATCCGTCCTTGCTTCTGAACGAACCAAACATGGGAGTTGAGAGATGAGAAAGCTTGTGACTGCGGCCTTCGTGAGTCTCGACGGCGTTATGCAGGCGCCCGGCGCGCCCGAGGAAGATCCGACCGGCGGCTTCAAACTTGGCGGCTGGACCGTCAATTACTGGGACGAGCCGATGGGGGAGTTCATGGACGGGATCTTTACCGATCCCTTCGCTCTGCTGCTCGGCCGCAAGACCTACGAAATCTTCGCCGCGCACTGGCCCTTTGTCGGCCAAGACGACCCCATCGGAAGGGTCTTCAATGCTGCAACCAAATATGTCGCGACGACATCACAAGAGCCGCTCAGCTGGGAAAATTCCGTTCCGCTGCGCGGCGATGCCGTCGCCGAAATCGCCCGGCTGAAGCAGGAGGACGGTCCCGACCTGCTGACGCAGGGCAGCAGCGAACTGCTGCAAACGCTGCTGGCGCACGACCTGATCGACGAACTCCGGCTCCTGACCTTCCCGCTCATCCTCGGCCCCGGCAAGCGCCTGTTCGGCGCGGGTGCCACACCGGCAGCGCTGAAGCTCACCGCCAACTCGGTATCGACGACCGGCGTCATCATGAGCGTCTATCAGCGCGCCGGCGAGGTCAAACCCGGCAGCTTCGCGATGCAGGAGCCCTCGCAGGCCGAACTGGCGCGCCGGGAGCGGATGAAGCGCGAGGGGTGAAGCGGGCCGCTCAGGCGCCCTCGGCCTTGTTCTTCTCGTCACGCTCGAGCAGATAGATGTCCTCGGCGAGGTCCTCCATCTTCTTCGAAAGGGCGGCGTGCGCATCGCGAAGACCCTGATTGTAATAGTGAGCACCGATCTCCTCGGCGAAGAAATCGAGCAGGAACTCCGCCGGCAGCGCGCCGATCGGCTGGTCGAGTTCCGTTTCGAAATAGCGGCGGATGCGCGAGATGATCGCCGCTTTCGCTTCCTTGGTAAATTCGATCTTCTTCATGGGCACCCTCTCCGCCGGTTGCGATCAGCACGTTGATGCTTCAGCAAAATCGATTGATCAATCAACGAAATTCAATTGCCGTGGCAATCCGCAGATCATAAGGGAAAGCTGAATTTCCAACAGGATCACCCAGATGAATCGCGCCGACTTTGTTGAAGGTGTGCGGGGCGGCTCCGCCGTTGCGCTGGCGTCGGCACCCTTCGGTGCGCTGTTCGGAGCGCTCGCGGTCGAAAACGGCATGTCGCTTTCCGAAGCCGCCTTCATGAGCGCCACCGTCTATGCCGGCGCCAGCCAGATGGTCGGCATCGAGCTCTTCGGCCACAATGTCCACGCCTGGCTGATCGTGCTGTCGATCCTCGCCGTCAATTTTCGCCATGTTCTCTATTCGGCGGCGCTGGCGCGCTATATCGGCCATTTCACGCCGGTGCAGAAATTCTTCACCTTCTTCCTGCTCGTCGATCCGCAATTTGCCGAAGCGGTGAAGCGCAGCGAGGCCGGCAAACCGCTGACCTTCGCCTGGTATTTCGGCTTCGGCATTATCATCTACATTCCCTGGGTGCTGATCAGCGTCATCGGCGGCATGCTCGGCGGCTTCATCGGCGATCCGAAGGCGATCGGCCTCGATATCCTGCTGCCGGCCTATTTCCTCGGCATCGTCCTCGGCTTCCGCAAGCGCGATAATTTCCTGCCCGTAGCACTCGTCAGCGCCGTCGCTTCGGTGCTCGCCTATCGCTATGTCGGCTCGCCCTGGCATGTGAGCCTCGGCGCTGCCGCCGGCATCGTGCTTGCCGCCCTGCTGCCATTGGCGCCGCAAGAGCCCGCTCTTGAAGCGGACGCTCTTCAATCCGAAGTGCACGAGGTCTGAGCCATGGAATTCGATCTTCACATGGCGCTCGTCATCCTCGCCGCCGCTGCCGCCACCTTCGCCACCCGCATCGGCGGCTACATCCTCATCACCCGGATGAAGAGCATTCCGCCGCGCATGGAGGCGGCGCTGAATGCCGTCCCGGCGGCCGTGCTGACGACGCTGGTGGCTCCCGCCTTCTTCATCGGCGGCTGGGATTCGAAGCTGGCGCTGATCGTCGCCCTCTTCGTCGGCCTGCGCGTCTCCCATAGCTGGATGCTTGTCGCCGCCTGGGTTGTCGTAATGATCTGGCGCCACGCAGGCGTTTAGCGCCGCCGGCATGGCCCCTCCTAATATTCCAGCGGCAGCGTCGCGTTTTCGAGCCACGCCCTGACATCGTGATCGTGGATCAGCGGCATCAGCGCCTCGCGCGTGCGGCGGTGATAATCATTGAACCAGTGCAGCTCGTCATGGGTCAGCAGCTCGGGGATGACGAGGCTACGGTCGATCGGGCAGAAGGTCAGCGTCTCGAAGCCGAGCATGGCCATGTCGCCGCCCTCGATCTCCTCGGCCCCGCGCACATAGATCAGGTTCTCGATGCGGATGCCGAAGCTGCCCGGCCGGTAATAACCCGGCTCGTTCGAAAGGATCATGCCGGGCAGCAGCTCCTGCGTCGAAAGCCTGGAGATGCGCTGCGGCCCCTCATGTACCGAGAGGTAGGAGCCGACGCCGTGGCCCGTGCCATGCGCGAAATCGGCCCCTGCCCGCCACAGCGCGATGCGGGCCAGCGGGTCGAGATCGCAGCCGCGTGTGCCCTTCGGAAAACGCGCCGTGCTGATCTGGATCATGCCCTTCAGCACCAGCGTGAAGAAGCGGCGATGCTCTTCCGAAACCGCCCCGATACCGACTGTGCGGGTGATGTCGGTCGTGCCGTTGATATATTGCGCGCCGGAATCGATCAGGAAGAGTTCGCCGGCCTCGATTATCCGGTTGGTCTCGGTCGTCACGCGGTAATGCATGATCGCCGCATGTTCGCCCGCCCCCGAAATCGTATCGAAGGAAATGTCCTTCAGCGGGTTCTGCATGCTTTGGCCGACGCGGGCACGCGCCGCTTCGAGCCGCTCTGTCGCTGCGATCTCGCTCACCGTGCCGGGTTTTTCCTGCGACAGCCAATAAAGGAATTCCACCATCGCCGCGCCGTCCTGCAGATGCGCGGCGGCCGAGCCGTTGATTTCGACGTCGTTCTTCACCGCGCGCGGCAGTTTGGCGGGGTCGATACCCTCCACGGCCTCTCCGCCCGCCTTGCGAATGACCTCGGCAAGCGCATAGGAAGCGATATCGGGATCGATCAGCACACGGCCGCCATCCCTGGAAACAGCGGCGAGCCGCTCTTCCAGAGCCGAAGGCGGCAGCTGGGTGCAGATCTGCCCGAGATAGGCCTCCGGTTCGATGCCGGTCTTGCGCTTGTCGAGAAAAAGTTCGGCCCGCCCGTCGGCATGGATGATGGCCCGCGCCAGCGGATGCGGCGTGTGCGGCACGTCGGCGCCGCGGATGTTGAAGATCCAGGCGGCCGACGACGGATCCGCGATTAGCACCGCCGCGAGCTCCTTCTTCGAAAGATTGGCAGCGATCGTAGCGATCTTCTCGCTCGCCAGCACTCCGGCCTGGGCGACATTCTGGATGGTCACGGCGCCGAGCGGCTCGGCCGGCCGGTCGTTCCACAGCCTGTCGAGCGGATTGTGCGGCAGGAAGACGAGGCTGCCGCCGATCTCTGAAAGCGCCCTTTCCAGACGGCGCACTTCGGCACCCGCATGCAGCCATGGATCGATGCCGAGCCGCAGCCCCTTGCCGCCGTTTGCGGCAAGCCAGACATGCGGCGGCTCGTTGACGAGATCGCCGCCCGAAAACACCGAACCGTCGACCTGTTCGGCAAGCTGCGTCACATAGCGGCCGTCGACGAAGACGATCGCCTGCGTGCGCAGGATCAGCGCAACACCTGCCGAACCGGTGAAGCCGGTCAGCCATGCCAGGCGCTCGGAGCAGGCGGGAACATATTCGCCGTTGAATTCGTCGGCGCGCGGCACCAGGAAGGCGTCGATGCCGAGCGAATCGAAAGTGGCGCGCAACGCCGAAACCCGATCCTTGCCGAAGTGCGGCGTGGAGGTGACCTCGAAAGACTGGAACATGCTGGAAACCCGAATGATTGAAACGAATCCGGTTAATGGGATGCCGGCCATGTTAGCGAAATTTCAATCGATGGGGAGAAAAAGCGTCGAAACGACTCGAAGTCGCTGCAGGCGCCCAATATTTTGACAGAACTGTGACGCCAAAAGTTAATTTGGCACGCTTTATGCATTGGCCGCATGGCTCCCATGAGCAAAACCCTCTGCCTCCGCATTTCAGAATAGCTATATAGGCGCCATCGAACGGTTCGGACGAACCAGCAACCAAAGGATTTTTTGAAATGACCGCCTCTCTCTCGCGCTTCGCATACAGCAGCCCGGTGCAGGCTGGCGAACGCCAGACCGTGCGTCACGTGATCGGCGCCCGCCGCCCGCAGAGCGAAGACAGCCTCAAGCTGCTCGGCGCCGGCCAGCGCGTCACGCGCCACCAGGGCGCCCCCAGCTACGCGTTCTAAGCCTGAAAGCCCGTCCGTCTCCTCCCTCCCGGACCGGCCTATTGGAATGCAGTAGAGCCCGCTCGAGCGCTCCTCCTCCTTCGAGCTCGCGGGCATTGGCCGGATAGACCGGTCCAAGGCGGTGCCAACGGCACCGCCTTTTTTGTTTGAACGCCCAAAAGCGGCTCCATTTCGATGGAGCGCAAACCTCTCCCCTCCCTCATTCCTGTGCTCGTCACAGGAATCCAGTGCGCCCAAGTCCTTGGGCGCGGGCGACTCTCTCCAAAATATGATGAGTCATTCACCGCGCGGACGCGCGGTGGCTGGATTCCTGTGACAGGCACAGGAATGAGGGAGAAGGAGGAAAGCCAGCGCCCTAAGCAAGCGTGCAGCAGGCCGAGCCCCTTACCTAAGCAGAACTCAAGACCGATCCAAATGGATCGTCACCCAGCCGTTCCGCCAGATGGTCCTAACGTGCCGGAGCCTCGCACCGCTATAGGCGGCAATTACCTTCCATCGCTGCGCGGCCAGAATCCCCGACAGGATCACCGACCCGCCGGGCGCAAGGTGGGCGGCGAGCTGCGGCGCCATCCGGATCAGCGGCCGGGCAAGGATGTTGGCGATGATGAGATCAAAGGGACCATGCTCGGAAAAAGCAGTCGAATGAAAACCTGGTGCGGTTCTGGTCGCGATGCCCGAGGCAATACCGTTACGGCGGACGTTTTCGGCGGCGACCCGTGTGGCGATCGGGTCGATGTCGGTGGCGAGCACCGGTATGTTCTTGAGCTTGCGCACGGCGATCGCCAGCACGCCGCTGCCGGTACCGAGGTCGAGTGCGTTGCGGACGCGGCGCGACCGGACGACGCGATCGATCACCTCCAGGCAGCCGGCCGTCGTGCCGTGATGGCCGGTGCCGAAAGCCTGGCCGGCATCGATCTCGATGGCGATGTCGCCGGGACGGACCTTGTCGCGGTCATGCGAGCCGTGCACCAGAAAGCGCCCTGCCCTGACGGGCTTCAGCCCCTCTAGCGACTTCACCACCCAATCGACGTCGGGAATGACCTCCCGCAGCAGCTCAGCATCAGGAAAGGGGCTTTTCAGCGCCGTCTCGACACGGGAGCGCACCTGCGCCTCGTCCTCTGCCATCATGTAGACGGAGGCTTCCCAGATATCCCTCTTCTCATCGACCTCGGTGGTGCCGATGGCAAAATCTTCTTCGCCGAAGACCTCGCTTAGAAGGTCGAGAATCTGTTCGGCCTTGCTCTCGGTCGTCGATACGTAAAGGCGGATTTCACTCACGATAGGCGGTCTTTCCCGTTTCCGTTGCCCGCCACCGGTTGGGCCAGCGCCCTATCACCCCTTGCGGACGAGATTCTCCAGCTTCTTTACCGCCGTGTCCGGGTTTTCGCCATAGGCGATCGTTCCCGAAAACCGCCCGGCCGAATCGAGCAGGAAAACCGAGGCGGTGTGATCCATCGTATAGTCGCCATTCGGATCCTTCTCGTCGACCGGCACCTTCTTGGCGTAGACGCGGAAACCCTTGATGACCTCGGCGATCTTTTCAGGCGGACCCGAAATGCCAGTGATCCGCTTGGAAACGTTGGAAACATACTCGTTTATGATTTCGGGCGTGTCGCGTTCCGGATCGACGGTGACGAAATAGGCCTGCAGTTTGTCACCCTTGGGATCGACCTTATCCATCCAGCCGTTCAGCTCGAACAGCGTGGTCGGGCAGACTTCGGGGCAATGGGTGAAGCCGAAGAACAGCGCCGTCGGCTTGCCGCGCAACGCCTGCTCGGTGATCGGCTGCCCGCTTTGGGAAACGAGCGTGAAAGGCACGCCGAAGGGAGCCTCCGCCACCACATCTTTCGATTTGTCGAGATTGAGCGTGGCCCAGCCGAGAATTCCGGCCAGCATCAGAACGCCGATCCAGATGGCGATGCGGAATGTCTTCATTGGCACGATCCTCGATCCGAGGCGGGTATGTCCGCCTGCCCTTGCCCCGCCTGATATAGTCTCGATCGGACGCGCGCAATTCAACAATATGTTTTCTGACCCGTGATTAATTGTCCCACCCACTGGGGCCGTCCGCAACGGGAGATCCACCGATCAGCATCGGAGACGGGGCGAAAAACATCATTTTTTCCAGTACCTTGCCGGAGCAGCCTACCGGCAAGCTCAAGATAAATATCGTTAGGAAAGACTTAAGCCGTCATATCTATATTTGGTAATGCGTGCGGCGCTCTCTGCCGTTCTGACATGATGTCTGCCGAGCGGCAAAAAAACCCCGGACCTCCGCATGAAATGAGGGAAACACGAATCCGAGCGGTTTGTGAGGGGTATTTCATGACCAATTCAGCAGTGCGCAAGAGCCTGTCAGTCAGCCAGCGGCTTTGGACGCTCGGCGGTGCGGCTTTCATCGGTTTCGGAACGATGCTCGGCGTCGGCTGGTATGAGAACATGCGGGTCGACACCGCCTTGCACCGCGCCACAGAGATCCAGGCAAGCGTCAATCATCTCGCCGACATGCGGCTTGCAAACCTGACAATGGTTTTGGCTGCTATGGACATCATCGTCGACAAGGACAGCAAGGTCGTCGAACCTGCACGCATCAAACTGATCGGCGATTCACTGACCGCTCTGTCCAGCGGCTCGAAGGAAATGCGCCTTCTCGCAGGTGAAATGCATGACGACGGCCTGTTGAAGAGCTATGACGCCGATGTCGCCGCAATCGGCAAGGCAATACGGGTCGATCTGATCACGCTGGTTCAACAGGGGGCCTCCGACGCGGAGTTCGACAAGATCGACGATGCGATCGACGGCGCCGGCGAAGAGCTGACCAAGACGCTCGACAAACTCGCCGCGGACGGAACCCTTTTTGCCAAGCAGCATGTCGAGCTCGCCAATGCCGTGTCGCGGGAGGCCCTCGTCCTGCAGGTCGGCCTCGGTGTCTTGGCTATCCTCACCATGGGCGTCCTGCAATATGTCCACGGCGGCTCGATCCGCCGCGGCATCGGTGCCGTTCGGGAAAGCATGCAGCGCATCATGAGCGGCGATCTTGCCAGCGAGGTTCCGGAAAAGACCCGCGGCGACGAAATCGGCGAAATGGCTCGCGCCGCTGACGGCTTCCGCCTCGCCGCCATCGAAAAGCGTGACCTTGAAGCCCAGAACCAAACCGACCGGCAGCGCAGCGATGCCGAGCACCGCGCCCGCGAAGCCGCCAAGCTTGCCGACGCAGAGGCCTTGAACGCCGCCGTCGCCGCTCTCGGTGCCGGCCTCACCCGCCTGTCGGGCGGCGACGTGACCGTTACGATCGACCAGCCGTTCCGCGAAGAACTCGACCGTCTGCGCCTGGACTTCAACCAGACGACGGCGACGCTGCGCAAGGCGATGGGCGATATTGCCCTCAACAGCAGCTCGATCGAAGCCAACAGCCGCCAGATGCGCGCCGCAGCCGACGATCTCGCCAAGCGCACCGAGCAGCAGGCCGCTTCGCTGGAAGAGACCTCGGCCGCCCTCGACCAGATCACCGCCACCGTCCGCAATGCGACCAACCGCGCCGAGGAAGTCGGCCACATGGTTTCGCATACCCGTGAGAATACCGCGAAATCGGACATCGTCGTCGGTGATGCGATGGCCGCGATGGAACGGATAGAAGGTGCCTCCCGCGAAATCGGCAAGATCATCAACGTCATCGACGAAATCGCTTTCCAGACGAACCTGCTGGCGCTCAACGCCGGCGTCGAGGCGGCGCGTGCCGGCGAGGCCGGCAAGGGCTTCGCCGTCGTTGCCCAGGAAGTGCGCGAACTCGCCGGCCGTGCCGCGGGTGCGGCCAAGGATATCAAGGCTCTGATCGGAAAATCCGGCGAGGAAGTGAAGATCGGCGGCGAACTGGTGACGGCCGCCGGTGAAGCGCTTCGCCAGATCGGCGAAGATGTTCTGCGCATCGACGAACACGTTAAATCAATCGTAACCTCTGCGCGCGAACAATCGGTCGGATTGAACGAAATCAATACATCGATCAGTCAGATGGATCAGGTCACGCAGAAGAACGCGGCCATGGTGGAAGAGACGAACGCCGCAAGCCACACGCTCGCCATCGACGCGGAAAACCTGACGCAGTTGATCAAGCAGTTCAAGACCGGCGAGGGCATGACGGCCCGGCAAACGCCGCGAGAGGCAACCGCCGCCTCGCATTCGAGACCTTCTCCCGCGCGCAGCCTGATCGGCAAGGTCGCGGGCGCATTCAACGGCGGTTCTGCCGCCAAAGTCATCGCCTCTCCCGCCGGGGACAACTGGGAAGAATTCTGACCATGAACAACAACGCCATCAAGCAGTCTGGCGCCTATCTCGAAATCGTTTCGTTCCACCTGGGTGATCAGGAATTCTGCATCGACATCATGGCCATCCGCGAAATCCGCGGCTGGGCGCCGGTGACGCCGATGCCGCATACTCCGCCTTACGTGCTGGGCCTCATCAACCTGCGCGGCGCGGTGATCCCGGTCATCGACATGGCCTGCCGCCTCGGCATGAAGATGACCGAGCCTTCCGAGCGCTCGGCGATCATCGTCACCGATATCGCCGGCAAGCTGGTCGGTCTGCTGGTCGAGCAGGTTTCCGACATGATGACCATCAAGAGCGAAGACCTGCAGCCGCCGCCGGAAATCATCCCGGAAGCCCAGCGCGCCTTCTGCCGCGGCATCGTCGCACTCGAGAAGACCATGGTCTGCTTCCTCAACCTCGATACCGTCATCGCCGACGAACTGAACCAGGCGGCTTGATATCGCTCCATTCTGGTGTTGGAAGGCCCGGTTTGTCCGGGCCTTTTTCGTTAAAAAGACCGATTGCCGCCAATCTTTACAAGCGGCGCAGCACACCTGCTCCTTCCTCATCTCTGTCCTCGGGCTCCGACCCGAGGGATGTCACAGAGATCCAGCCACCGCGCGTCCGCGCGGTAAATGACTCACTTGCAGCAGATAAAAGAGTCTCTTGCGCCCAAGGACTTGGGCGCGCTGGATTCCTGTGACGGGCACAGGAATGAGGGCGAGGAGGAGGCAACGACCTGCCCAAAATCGAACGCTACCCCCGCCTTATTGCGGCTTCCCATTCTTCCAGGTCACGTTCTGCCCATAGAGCGGAATCGTCGAAATCGACATCTTCGCCGAGCCATCCGTCAGCTCCCTGGAATGGGCGAGATAGATCAACGTGTCGTTCGCCTTGTCATAGATGCGGTTGACGACCAGCGTCTTCCAGATCAGCGACATACCTTGGCGGAACACTTCGCTGCCGTCTTTGGACAGGTCGATATTGCCGACCTCGATCGGTCCGGTCTGCCGGCAGGCGATGGAATTGTTGGACGGATCTTCGAACCAGTTGCCTTTCTTGAACCTGTCGATCAGGCTGCGGTCGAAATAGGTGACATGGCAGGTGACTCCCTTGACCTCGGGATCGGAGACTGCCTCGACGATGATGTCGTTGCCGATCCAGTCAACCCCGACCTTGCCGACGACTTCAGCCGGAGCGGCGCCCGCCGAGACTGCGAGGAATGACAGGGTGGCGAGGAAAAGATTGCGCGGCTTGGACATGGCTGCTCCCTGGGAGCGCCGCGCGTCCGACGGACGTGCCAAAAGCGCTCCATCGCTTGATTTGCCGCATTCTAGATAAGTGCGCACCCATGCTTTGCAAGAAAGGCTCAGGCCTTTCGGCAGGTGCAGGGGGCATAGCCGCCCGCCGTCAGCCGCCCCGGCGTCATGCCGATCAGGGCCGGGATCGCCTCGACGGCTTTCGCCTTGACTGCCTTCGCCATCTCGATCGCCGCCGCCGCGCAGACCGCGGCATCCTCGGCGGCGTTGTGGTGCATGAAGCGCAGGCCGAGATGCTCGGCGATCAGGTTCAGCCGGTGCGAGAGAAAGTGCGGCCAGATCCGCTGCGCCATCTTCAGGCTACAGAGATAGGTCAATTCGGGATAGGATTGCCGGTAGAGATCGAGGCTTGCCCGCCAGACGCTGAAATCGAAAGCGGCATTATGCGCAATCATCGTCGCGCCCCTGAAATCGTCATGGAACTCATCCATCACCTCGGGAAACTCCGGCGCGTCCTCGACATCTTCCGGCCGGATACCGTGGATCGCGATATTCATCCCGGAAAAGCGCATATCGCGCGGCCGGATCAGCCGCTCCTCGACGCGTGTCACCCTGCCCTGCTCGATCCAGGCAAGGCCGACGGAACAGGCGCTGCCGCGCTGCTCGTTCGCCGTCTCGAAGTCAATTGCGATCGTCTTCAATGCCGCATCCGAATCGTTTCACCAACCACAGGGGAATAGCGCTCGGCTTGCGGCGGTGCAAATCACCCACGCGCGTCGGTTGACATTTCACGACAGATATCCAAAATTGCTACCCATGATCGGTTCCGTGACCATGGCAGCGCTTATCCATCACACCACGACCCTTGAAGGGTATGCGGGAGCAATGGCGCGTTAACAGCGACCCGTTCATCCCGAAACCCTGCCGAGGCGAGCAGGGTTTTCGGAAACCGGCTCTCCTCCTGAAACCAACGGAGAGCACCCAATGTCCGAAAATGATGAGAATGAGCCCCGCGACCGAGCGCGCCTGCCGGATGGGGTCGTCGTGCGCGCCGTCCGCCTTTCCGACGCGGAAGAAATGACCGATCTCATGAATTTGCCGGGCTACCGGGCCGGCACGCTGAGGCCGCCATACCAAACGATCGAAGAGGTTCGCAAGCGCATGGAAAATCCCTCGCCGGGCGCGCTCAATCTCGTCGTCACCCTGAACGGCAAGATCGTCGGCAATTGCGGCCTTAACCGCCTCGGTGGCCGCCGGCAGCACGTCGCCAGCGTCGGCATGGGCGTGCATGACGATTTCACCGGCCGCGGTTTCGGCCGCATCCTGCTCGGCGCCATGATCGAGGCCGCCGACGACTGGCTTGACGTCAAGCGGCTGGAACTGACCGTCTATACCGACAACGACGCCGCGATCGGCCTCTATGAGAAATTCGGCTTCGAGCGAGAAGGCCTGCTGAGGGCCTTCGGCTTTCGATCGGGAGAGTATGTCGACGCCTATACCATGGCGCGGTTGAGACCTTGAACGAACCAGGCTGACGGCCCGCCGTCAGCCTCTCACCCGCTGATCAGCGCTAGCCACTCGTCCTCATCCATGGTCTGCACGCCGAGTTCGCGCGCCTTGTCGAGCTTGGAGCCGGCGCCGGGACCGGCGACGACGATGTCGGTCTTCTTCGAGACCGATCCCGCCACCTTGGCGCCGAGACTTTCGGCCCTCGCTTTCGCCTCGTCACGGGTGAATTTTTCCAGCGAGCCGGTGAAGACCACCGTCTTGCCGGCGACCGGGCTTCCTGCCGTCACCGGCTGTTCAGCCTCTTGCGGCGTCACTTCGTCGAGCAGGCGGCCGATCACCTCGACATTGCGCGGCTCCTTGTAGAATTCGACCATGGCGCGCGCCACGACCTCGCCGATACCCTCGATGGCGTTGAGATCGTTCCAGGCGTCGCCGGAAAGCGGTGCGGCTTCCTTCATCGCCGTCGCAAAGGCTTCGTAGGTGCCGTAGGAGCGCGCCAGCAGCTTCGCTGTGGTCTCGCCGACATGACGGATGCCGAGCGCATAGATGAAGCGGTGAAGCGCAATGCTGCGCCGCTCGTTGATCGCTGCATAGAGCTTGCCGACACTGACTTTACCGAAGCCGTCGATGTTCTCCAGCTTGGTCAGCGAGTCCTGCTGCCGTTTCTCCAGCGTGAAGATCTCGGGCGCCGTACGGATTTGCAGCGACGTATCCTCGTTTTCAAAAAAGAAGTCGACCTGCTTGGAGCCAAGCCCCTCGATATCGAAGGCGTTACGCGAGACGAAGTGCTTCAGATGCTCCGTCGCCTGCGCCCGGCAGATGAAGCCGCCGGTGCAGCGGCGCACCGAATCCATCTTGCCGGTCTTCTCGTTGACCTCGCGCACGGCATGCGAGCCGCAGACCGGGCAGGCCTTCGGAAACTCGTATGAGCGGGCATCGGCGGCGCGTTTTTCCATCACCACGTCGAGAATCTGCGGAATGACGTCGCCGGCACGCTGGACGATGACCGTATCGCCCTCGCGGATGTCGTGTTCCTCCGGCCGGATGCGCTCGCCGCTATTGCCGATGCCCTTGATGTAATCCTCGTTGTGCAGCGTCGCATTGGTGACGACCACACCGCCGACCGTGATCGGCTTCAGCCGCGCCACCGGCGTCAGTGCGCCGGTGCGGCCGACCTGGATTTCGATCTTCTCGACCTCGGTGAAGGCCTGCTCGGCCGGAAACTTGTGCGCCGTCGCCCAGCGCGGCGAACGCGAGCGGAAGCCGAGGCGCTGCTGCAGTTCGAGGCTGTCGACCTTATAGACGACGCCATCGATGTCGTAATCGAGGTCCGGCCGCTCAAGGCCGATCTCGTCATAATGGGCCAGAATGTCGGCGACCGAATTCAGCCGCTTCATCAACGGGTTTACGGGAAAGCCCCAGTCCTTGAAGGTCTGCACCATGTCGAACTGGGTGTCGGCGGGCATCTCCGCCATCTCGCCCCAGGCATAGGCAAAAAACTTCAGCTTGCGGCTGGCCGTCACCTTGGCGTCGAGCTGGCGCAGCGATCCGGCGGCCGTATTGCGCGGGTTGACGTAGGTCTGCTTACCCTCCGCCTCCATCTGCCGGTTGAGCGCCAGGAAGTCGCTCTTGGCCATATAAACCTCGCCGCGGATCTCCACCACGACAGGAACGCCCTTCGGCAGCTCGTTGGGGATCTCGGCGATGGTGCGGATGTTGGCGGTGACGTTCTCCCCGGTCGTGCCGTCGCCGCGCGTAGCGGCTGTTACCAGCCTGCCGTTCTCGTAACGAATCGACATCGACAGACCGTCGATCTTCGGCTCCGCGGTAAAGGCGATCGATTGGTCCGGCAGGCGGCCGAGGAAGCGATAGACGCCGGCGACGAAATCCTGCACGTCCTCCTGCGAAAACGTGTTGTCGAGCGACAGCATCGGCCGCGCATGAACGACCGGCGAGAAGGTGACGGAAGGAGCGGCTCCGACATGCCGCGACGGGCTGTCCTCGCGGATCAGCTCGGGAAACCGCGCCTCCAGCGCATCGTTGCGGCGCTTCAGCGCGTCGTAATCGGCATCCGATATCTCCGGCCGGTCCTTGCCGTGGTAGAGCGCATCGTGATGCGCGATTTCCTTTGCCAGCCGCTCAAGCTCGGCGGCAGCCTCTTCGATCGTCAACGCGTCGACGGCGGAACCTTCGATGGACATACAACCTCACTCCAGGGAATCTGGCCAGAAAATCTGCATTGTTTTTAGAGCAAAATTTCCGGATGAAAAGAGAGGCCGGATATGCTGCATGCCGGATGGCGCCGGCTATCGGACAGGGCCGCCCACCTCTCCGCCCTCATCCCTGTGCTCGTCACAGGGATCCAGCCACGGCGCGTCTGAGCCGTGAACGACCGTCATACAGGCAAGAAGTCCCTCGCGCGCCCAAGGACTTGGGTGCGCTGGATCCCTGTGACGAGCACGGGGATGAGGGAGATTGGGGTCAGCGTTCGCGCCAAATTCATACCTCTGGGACGCTTGTCATGGCCTCCGGCCCGGCGATCGACGAGCGCCACCTTTAGCGCCGGCAGGAAACACTACAGCTCGCCGCCTTACCGGCCTATTCCCAGTCTCGCGCATTGCGCAGCCGAATGCCGCTGACATGCAGGCCGGTGTTCCAGAGGTCCTTCAACGGCCGCAGGTTATCGACCACCCGGAGATCCACCTTACGTGGCGCAAACTCCTGGTCGAGCTGCGACATGGCGGTCCGCTTGACGGGAACGACGCGTCTGCTGGACACCCACATGCCTGCATCCTTAAGCTCTTCGAAGCCGTCGGACGCCATTTCATAGCGGTGGATCCTCTCCGCCTCGAGCCTTTCCAGCCAATGACGCTCGACGAAGGCAACGGCGCGCCAATCACCGAGCCAGCGCCGCCGTTCGGCCTCCGGCGTATCCGGCGTCCCCCACAGTAGGATACGCGGACAGTCTCGCGGAAAGAGGTACATAAAGTCATGATCGCCATCGATCGCCCAGACGAGCGGGCCATTCAGCCATTCCCGGCCAACCGGGCGAACCGAGGGAATGAGAACAGGACGCGGCTCGAACACCGCGATATCAGGATCGTCGCTGAAATGGAAAAGGCGCATGGCAACGGATCACGTCGGATGGGGAAGATGCGAATAGCGCGAAGCGCGGTGCTTGTCACGCCACAGCCTTAAATCGGGTTAGGCGATTAGCCGTTGCCGGCAAGCAGCCGCTTGGCGGCCGCCCTCGCCTCTTCGGTCACCGAAGCGCCGGCCAGCATGCGGGCGATCTCCTCGGTGCGGTCCGTCTGCGCCATCGTCGCCACCCGCGTGGCGATCTTTTCCGAACCGTCGGTTGTCGGCCCCTTGGAGATCAACAGATGCGTTGCCGCCCTTGCCGCAACCTGCGGCGCATGGGTGACCGACAGCACCTGGACACGATCGGAGAGCCGCTTCAGCCGCTGGCCGATCGCATCGGCCACCGCACCGCCGACGCCGGTATCGATTTCGTCGAAGACAAGCGTCGGCGCCGATCCGCGATCGGCGAGCGCCACCTTCAGCGCCAGCAGGAAACGCGACAGCTCACCGCCCGAAGCGACCTTCATGATCGAGCCTGGCCGCGTGCCCGGATTGGTCTGCACGTGGAACTCGACGACGTCGATGCCTTCGGCCAGCGCCTCCTGCGCATCGGTCGTGATCTCGACCATGAAACGGGCGCGTTCGAGCTTCAGTGCCGGCAGCTCGGCCATCACGGCCGCGGCCAGCGCCGTGCCGGCATGATGGCGCTTGTCGGAGAGCGCGCGCGCCGCGGTATCGTAATTCTCCCGCGCCAGGCCGACCTCGGCTTCCAGCCGCGCAAGCTTCTCTTCGCCCGCATCGAGATCGGCAAGATCGGCGATCATGCGGACGGCCAGCGCCGGCAGCTCGGTGACCGGCACGGAATATTTGCGCGAAGCGGCCCGGAGCGCGAAAAGCCGCTCCTCCACCCGCTCCAGCTCGCGCGGATCATATTCGGTCTTGCGTAGCGCCGCCTCGACTTCCATCTGGGCGTTGGAAAGCTGATCGAGCGCGGCATCGAGCAACGTCACGGTGTCTTCGAGCAGTCCCGGCGCCTCATGGCTCTTGCGCTCCAGCCGGCGTACCAGCGAGGCGATATGGGGCACCGGCGAGGCATTGCCGTTCAGGAATTCGGAGGCTTCGGCGATGTCGCCGGCGATCCGCTCGGCCTTCATCATCTTCTGCCTGCTTTCGGCGAGTTCGTCCTCCTCACTGTCCTGCGGCGAGAGTTTCTCGAGCTCTTCGACGGAGGAGCGCAGATAGTCGGCCTCGCGCGCCGCGCTTTCCACCTTCTCGCGGTGCTTCTTCAGCGTCCGCTCGCTGTCGCGCCACAGACGATACAGCCGGGAGACTTCTGCAACTTCATCGGTCAGTCCGCCGAAGGCATCGAGAAGGGTACGATGGGCGTTGGTATCGACCAGGGCGCGATCGTCGTGCTGGCCATGGATCTCGACCAGCATCTGGCCGGCCTGGCGCATCAGTTGCACGCTGACCGGCTGGTCGTTGACATAGGCCTTGGTGCGCCCGTCCGCCGATTGCTGGCGGCGGAAGATCAGATCACCCTCGTCGTCGATGCCGTTTTCACGCAGCAGCGCACGGGCGCCGTGATCCATGCCGACGTCGAACACGGCCGTCACCTGGCCCTTGTCTTCGCCATGGCGCACCAGGCCGCCGTCGCCACGCCCGCCGAGCGCCAGCGAAAGACTGTCGAGCAGGATGGATTTGCCCGCCCCGGTCTCACCCGTCAGCACGGAAAGGCCGGTCTCGAAGGCAAGATCCAGCCGCTCGATCAGGACGATATCGCGGATCGAAAGCTGGATCAGCATTGGACTTAGGAACCGAGCAGGAGTTTCTTGCCTGCCGCAGCGATCCACGAGCCCTTGTTTTCACGCGGCTCGGCGCCACCGGTCTGCAGCAGCTTGTAGGAATCGGCGTACCACTGGCTGTCGGGGTAGTTGTGACCAAGAACGGCTGCCGCGGTCTGCGCCTCGTCGACGATACCCATCGCGTAATAGGCTTCGACGAGACGGGCGAGCGCCTCTTCGATCTGGTTCGTGTTCGGATATTTCTCGACGACGATGCGGAAGCGCGAGATGGCGGCGAGATATTCCTTCCGCTCCATATAATAGCGGCCGATCTGCATTTCCTTGCCAGCCAGCTGGTCGCGCGCATAGCGGATCTTCGCCTGCGCGTCGTCGACATATTCGGAGTTCGGGTAATTGTCGACGACGGCCTGCATCGCCTCGATCGTCTTGGCCGAGGCGCGCTGGTCCTGCGTCACGTCGACGATCTGTTTGGAATAGGTGAGACCGACGAGATACTGCACATAGGCGGCATCCTGGGACTTCGGATATTGCGCCATGTAACGGTTGCCCGAAGCCAGCGCGTCGTCGAGCCGGCCCTGGCGGTATTTGACGAAGGTGCTCATCACCAGCGCCTTGCGCGCCCATTCGGAGAACGGGTTCTCGCGGTCGATGGCATCGAACTTGCGCGCCGCTTCCGCCATGTTGCCGGCCTTCATGTTGGCAAGGCCCTGGGTGTAGAGCACGTCCGGCGGGTCGGTTTCGAGGCCGAGCTTGGTGATGTCGATATCGGGGTCCGACTGGCAGCCGGATATCGAGGCGCCTGCGCTGAGCACCAGAAGCGATGCGAACAAAGCGCGCGCTGTCTTCATCATACCTTCAGATCCTGCATAAGCCATTCGAAAGAACCCCACTGCCGCCGCTCGCTCCACGGCAGCCACGCCTCGCTGGCGTTTCTAGCCACAAATGTGCATCGAGAGCAACGCAATGATAAGGCATTAACGCATTTTTGTGGCAGCCGCGGCCGGAATGACCGGCTTTTCACCTTCTTTCCGACCTGTTGCAGCTAAGCACCTGCCGTAAATGCCAATCGCTGCAGACTCGGGACGACATAAAAAAACCGCCTCCGGGAAAGAGGCGGCCTGGTCTCAAGAATATGCTGGAGGTCATGCCGACCAGGGAGCGAATTCCGAAGCGCTGACGGCGATCATTTCCCGAGCAGCGACGCGCTGACGCGGCGTCGACGTCTCGACCACTTCATAAGCGGAGGGATCGGCGAGCAGCGCCTTCAAAGCATTGGCATTCATCTTGTGGCCGCCACGGTAGGAGCGGTAGCAACCGATGAACTGGACGCCGGCGAGCGACAGGTCGCCGACGGCATCGAGCGTCTTGTGGCGGACGAACTCGTCCTTAGCGTAGCGCAGCCCTTCGACGTTGATGACGGTGTTGTCGTCCGAAATGACGACGGAATTTTCGAGCGACGAGCCGAGCGCATGTCCGGAAGCCCAGAGCCGCTCGACATCACGCATGAAGCCGAAGGTGCGGGCGCGGGAAAGCTCCGTCTTGAAGACCGCGGCGCTCATGTCGCCGGCCCATTTCTGCCGGCCGATCAGCGGGCAGTCGAAATCGATCTCGACCTCGAAGCGCGTGCCGTCATAAGGACGGAATTCGCTCCAGGAACCGCCATGCTCGATTCGCACCGGCTTGGTGATACGGATATAGCGGCGCTTGACGCCGAGCGAGACGAGACCCGCCTGCTCGATCGCCTCGACGAAAGGCAACGAGCTGCCGTCCATGATCGGCATTTCGGCGCCCTGCACTTCGATCAACACATTGTCGAGGCCGAGCGCATAGATGGCGGCCATGACATGTTCGATCGTCGCGACCGAATGCGTCGGTGAAAAGCCGAGCACGGTGCAGAGGTCGGTATTGCCGACCTGCGACGAGACGGCCTTGAGTTCGGTGATGTCGCCATTGTCATGCAGGCGCTGGAAAACGACGCCGGTGTCCGATTCGGCCGGGTTCAGCGTGATCGAGACATTGGCACCCGAATGGACCCCGATGCCCGAGAGCGTCACGGGACGCGATACCGTCGTTTGAAAACCCAGCAAGCCAATTGCCATAAAATCTGCCTTAATTTTTCCGCTCCAGCGATCTGTTCCACGGTGCGGTTTTCATTCGTTCTGCAGAAGGAGCCTCGCTGAGGAGTCTCCTAGGGCAGTTTCCTTGCATCATACTTACGTGCGCCGGCGCTCCAATCCAAATCACTGTTTCTTTCGGTTTGTTACGAAGTCACACGATTGATATCGCTCAGCAATTCCGGGCTGAAAAACGCAAATGCCCGGGACCTGGATCCCGGGCATTTACGGTGTCGAATCGCAGCCTCAGTTCGACTGGCGACGCAGGAATGCCGGGATTTCCAGCTGGTCGTCTTCCTGCATCATGCGGGCCTGCGGAACCGCACGACCCTGATCGTCGAGATTGCCGCGGCGCGGTGCGTAGAGGCTTGCCTCCGGCGACAGCGGACGCCGCTGCTGGGAAGCGGCCGGCGGTGCGGCGGTCATGTCGGCGGCAACGGCGTCATCGTCGCGGCGCCCCAGCGAATTGGTGATTCGCTTGAGCAGGCCCATTGGGCCGCGCTCTTCCTGGCCATGCGCGGAAGCCGCCTGCGTGCGGTGGTCGAGTTCGGCCTGAACGACCGGCGGGAAATCCTCCACCTTCGGCATGCGGACGGGTTCAGCCGACTGACGGATGACCGGCTCCTGCCGGACCGGCTGCGGCTGGATCGGCTGCTGCTGGATGGGCTGGCTCATCACCGGCTGGCTCATCACCGGTGCCGGAGCCTGCTGCTGCACCTGAGGACGCATGGCTGGAGCCTCCGGTGCAGGCGCGAAAATCTTGCTCTGCGGACGGAAGACTTCCTGCTGCGCAGCAGGCTGCTGAAGCGGTGCGGCGGCACGCGGGGCCGGAATCTCAAGCTCGCGTTCCATCTCGGCTTCGCGGATGGTCTGGGCGATCGGATCAATGGCCTTTGGTGCCTGCATCACCGGCGCAGGCTGAACTGCGGCCGCTGCCGGAGCAACAGCCGCGGAAGGACGGATAGCGGGCTTGGCAGCCGGCTGGAAGTTGCGCTCGGCGGCTTCGCTGATCGCCCGGTCGATACCGGTCGCAACGACCGAGACGCGGATGATGCCTTCGAGCGATTCGTCGAAGGTGGCGCCGAGGATGATGTTGGCGTCCGGATCGACTTCCTCGCGGATACGCGTTGCAGCTTCGTCGACTTCGAAGAGCGTGAGATCGCGACCGCCGGTGATCGAGATCAGCAGGCCCTGAGCGCCCTTCATCGAGGTTTCGTCGAGCAGCGGGTTGGCGATCGCCGCTTCGGCGGCCTGCAGTGCGCGGCCGGCGCCGGAAGCTTCGCCGGTGCCCATCATCGCGCGGCCCATTTCGCGCATGACCGAGCGGACGTCGGCGAAGTCGAGGTTGATGAGACCTTCCTTCACCATCAGGTCGGTGATGCAGGCAACGCCCGAATAGAGAACCTGGTCGGCCATCGCGAACGCGTCGGCGAAAGTCGTCTTGTCGTTGGCAATGCGGAAGAGGTTCTGGTTCGGAATGACGATCAGCGTGTCGACAGACTTCTGCAGTTCCTGGATGCCCATCTCGGCCAGACGCATGCGGCGGCCGCCTTCGAAATGGAACGGCTTGGTGACGACGCCGACCGTCAGGATGCCCTTGTTGCGGGCGGCCTGCGCGACGACGGGCGCTGCGCCCGTGCCGGTACCGCCGCCCATGCCGGCGGTGACGAAGCACATATGCGTGCCGTTCAGGTGATCGATGATCTCGTCGATGCACTCTTCGGCGGCCGCGCGGCCGACTTCCGGCTGCGAACCTGCACCGAGGCCTTCGGTGACGTTGGCGCCGAGCTGGATGATGCGCTCGGCTTTCGTCATCGTCAGCGCCTGCGCATCCGTGTTGGCAACGACGAAGTCGACGCCCTGGAGGCCGGCGGTGATCATGTTGTTGACGGCGTTGCCGCCACCGCCACCAACGCCGAACACGGTGATGCGCGGCTTCAGCTCTGTGATGTCAGGCTTTTGCAGCTTGATGGTCATGGTACCTGTTCCTTCTCTCTCTGGCCGCATCGCCACGCCGGCCAATTACTCAAATTTCAGAAGCTTTCCTTCAGCCACTGGCCCATCCGGGCTATGCGGCTGTTATTTCCCCAAGCGACATGAGCAGACCGCTCTGTGACGCATGTGTCTCCATGTCCGCGACCTGCGGATAGATCATCAGGCCGACAGCCGTCGAAAAGGCCGGACCTTTCGCCGCCGTCGGCAGCCCCGACACGCCCATCGGACGGCCGATGCGGACGTTGCGGGCAAGGATGCGCCGCGCCACCTCGGCAAGGCCGGTCAGCTGGCTCGCGCCGCCCGTCAGCACGACGCGCTTGCCGACGATCGGGCTGAAGCCGGAGCGCTGGATGCGGTCGCGGATCAGTTCCATCGTCTCTTCGATTCGCGCCGAAACGATGCGCGAAACCAGCGCCCGCGGCGCCTGCGACGGCTGGTCGCGATCATCCTCGCCGATCGGCGGGATCGAGATCAGCTCGCGCTCGTCGGAGGAATTCGAAAGTGCCGAGGCATGCACGACCTTCAGCCGTTCCGCATCCTCGATGCGGGTCGAAAGGCCGCGCGCCAGGTCGGTGGTGACGTGATGGCCGCCGAGGCCGACGGCGTCGGTGTGAACAAGCTTACCCTCGGCAAAGACCGAGATCGTCGTCGTGCCGCCACCCATGTCGATCGCCGCGCAGCCGAGCTCGACCTCGTCGTCGACGAGAGCGGCAAGACCCGATGCATAGGGCGTCGCAACGATGCCCTCGACCGACAGATGCGCCCGATTGACGCTGAGCTCGAGGTTCTTCAGCGCCGAGCGCTCCGCGGTGACGACATGCATGTCGACGCCGAGCGCATCGCCATACATCGCCAGCGGATCGCGGATGCCGCGCTCGCCGTCGAGCGAGAAGCCGGTCGCCAGCGAATGCAGCACCGAACGGTCCTGGCGCAGCGACTGCTGGCAGGCGGCCGAGAGCACCTTCTTCAGATCGTTGAGCTCGACTTCCTGGCCGCCGAGATCGATGGTCGCCGTGTAAATGTCGCTGCCGAGGCGGCCGGCCGTCAGGTTGACGATCAGGCTCTCGACGGTCAGCCCCGCCATGCGCTCGGCCGCATCGACGGCGAGCCGGATGACGCCTTCCAGCGCGTCGAGATCGGCAATGACGCCGGTCTTGATGCCGCGGGACCGCTGGTGGCCGATGCCGATGATCTCGATATTGTGCGTGCGGCCGGGCAGGATCTGGCTTTCCTCGCGCGGCGTCAGCCGGCCGATCATGCAGACGACCTTGGTCGAGCCGATGTCGAGCACCGAAACGATATGCGACCGCTTCGACGAAAGCGGCTTCAGGCGCGGCAATCCGAAATGGGATGAACCGAACAAGCTCATATATTCTGCCCCGCCTTCTTCAATTCTTTGGTACGCTCCGTGACTGCCGCCTGCCGGCGAACCGCCGCTTCCGGCGTCAGCTGGATGGCGGTTCTGTCCGGCAATCTCAGATCGACCGCGGCGATGTCGCGCTCCAGCAGCTGATGCTGCTTGTCGAATTTCGACAGTGTGGCCAGCGCCTGGTCGATGCCGTCTTCCGGCAGCTTGACGACGACGCCATTGTCCATGTGCAGGTCCCAGCGACGGCCGGATATCCAGACATAGGCCTTCACGCGCGCCTTCACGTCGGGCCACTTCGAGAAGGCGTCGTCGAGCGAAGCCGCTGCCGTCTCGGCATCGCGACCGACGACGAGCGGCAGCGCCGAAAACTTGTTGTCGCGCAGCGGCGCGATGACGCTGCCGTTCTTTTCGATCAGCGAAAGCTCCTGCCCGTGCTGCCAGATCGCATAGGCTTGGCGCTCCTTGAGCTTCACCTCGATCGTCTTCGGGTAGATCTTGCGGACCTCGACATTCTCGACCCAGGGAAGATGGGCAATCTTCCGGCGAGCGGCATCGACGTCGAGCGCGACCAGCGAGGTCGTGCCATCAAGGCCGATCAGTTGCAGGATTTCGATTTCGGAGGTTTCGGAATTGCCGGAGACTTTCACGTCCTCGATCGCAAAGCCCGCCGCCGTCGTCGTCGCCTGGGCGACGGCTTCCGTGTGACCGCCGAGCGACATGCCGTAAAGCCCCGTCGCGCCCAAGAAGGCCAGCGCCGAAACCGTGCCGGTATGGGCCGGGATATAGATGCGGCCGCTACCGAGGCTGATCAGGAAACGAGTGACGCGGCGCAGCGGACGCGGCAGGACGAATCGCTCCTCGGCTTCCACGGTCGGAAGCACGGCATGATGGCTGGGACGCCCTATCCTCTTGACCGTCAACGCAAACAAGACGCGTCCTCCACCATCCACCGGAGAAACTCACCAAAGGAATAACCGGCATGGCCGGCCATTTCGGGCACGAGCGAGGTTGGAGTCATGCCTGGCTGGGTATTGACCTCCAGCCAGATGATCTCGCCGTCTTCGGAGAAACGATCGTCGTAACGAAAGTCGGACCGACTGACGCCGCGACAACCGATTGCCTGATGCGCCCTTACGGCCAATGTTTGTATTTTTTGGTAAATATTCGGTGAAATTTTCGCCGGGATGACGTGTTTTGAACCGCCCGCAGCATACTTGGAATCGTAATCATAGAAATTGTGTCCCTGCGGCACCACCTCGGTGACACCAAGCGCCGTCTCGCCCATGACGCCGCAGGTGAGCTCGCGGCCATAGACGTAGCGCTCGACGAGCACTTCCTCGCCATAACGCCACTCGGGCGAGCTGACGATTTGCGGCGGATGCGCCTGATCTTCGGTGACGATGACGACGCCGAAGCTCGAGCCCTCGCGAACCGGCTTCACCACATAGGGCGGCTTCATCGGATGCGTCGAGGGAAAGGCGAAACGGTTGATAACCTGCGATTCGGCAACCGGAATGCCGGCGGCGGCGGCGACAAGCTTCGCCTTGTCCTTGTCCATCGCCAGCGCCGAGGCGAGCACGCCCGAATGCGTATAAGGGATTTCGAGATATTCGAGGATACCCTGGATGGTGCCGTCCTCGCCGAAGGGCCCATGAAGGGCATTGAAGACGACGTCAGGCTTCAGCGCCGCGAGCCTTTCGGAAACGTCGCGCGCCACATCGATGCACGTCACCTGGAAGCCTTCGGCTTCGAGGGCTGCTGCGCAAGCCTTTCCCGAGGAAAGGCTGACCGGCCGTTCCGAGGAAAATCCGCCCATCAGGACAGCGACATGCTTGCGAACTCATCAACACCCCCAAAAATAACTTCCACTTTTGAAAACGACGCTTGCGCGAAGCTGTCTGCGCCGTTTCGGGCCTTTGTCCGATCTGCATGCATTAGAGCATCATTATGGTTAATGAAGTGTTTACTTTCGTTAACTCCTGCCCCGGAAATTCGCGATCTTTTACCTTTTGCTCATTTCGCCATCATTCCGCCGCCGTCTGGGGATGAACGCGAGCAGAGGAAAAAGATCATATATTTTCAAAAGGATATCGTGTCGCGCTGAAGCACGACGGCCTCAGTCAAAAGAGTGAGATGTCATCCCTCAACAGCGGCCGGCGGCTTGATTGATTAATGCGGAGAGCGGCAACGCTCGGTCCGCCCTGCTTTTTTATTGATGCGGATCTGACTTCCGGCTAGCGAAGGCGCATGGATGAGCAGGGAGAAGATCATGCGATGCCTCGTCACCGGCGCTGCCGGCTTCGTCGGTAGTCCACTTGTCGAGCGGCTGCACGCAGAGAAGATTTGCGATCTTGTGGTCACCACCAGATCGGCAATCTCTGCCTTTCCTGATGACGTCAGGCATTTTCCAATTGACATAACCGACAGGACCGACTGGGCGGCGGCACTTGCAGGCGTCGACGTCATCCTCCATCTTGCCGCCCGCGTTCACATCATGAACGACCGCGCAGCCGATCCGCTGGCGGAATTTCGCCGGACCAACACCGCCGCCACGCTCAACCTCGCGGAACAGGCGGCCCGCGCCGGCGTGAAGAGATTCGTCTTCGTCAGCACCATCAAGGTCAATGGCGAAGAGAACGATCGGCCGTTCCGGCATGACGACACGCCGCAGCCGATCGATCCCTACGGCATTTCGAAACTGGAAAGCGAAATCGGCCTGCGTGAAATCGCCGCCCGCACCGGCATGGAAATCGTCATCATCCGCCCACCCCTGGTCTATGGCCCCGGCGCCAGAGGCAACTTCGCTCTTCTCGTCGGGCTCGTCCGCAAGCGGATACCGCTCCCTTTCGCTTCGCTGAAGAACCGCCGCACATTGGTGGCGGTGCAAAATCTCGTCGATCTGATCATCACCTGCGCGGCGCATCCCGCCGCCGGCGGTGAGATTTTCCTTGCCGGAGATGGTGAGGACCTGTCGACCCCGGAGCTCATCCGGGGAATTGCCGCGGGGCTCGGCGTCAAGCCGATGCTGGTCCCCTTCCCCTCCGCATTGCTGCACACGGCGGCGAAGGCTGTCGGGAAGGAGGCCGTCTATCAACGCCTTTGCGGTTCGCTGCAGGTCGACATATCCCAGGCACGCAAGGTTCTCGGCTGGACGCCCGTCGTCACGCCGCGCCAAGGCCTGAAACTGGCAGTGAAGTAGCCGTTATTCGCTGGTGACTCCCTGGAACGGGCGCACTTCGCGGCCGGGCATGAAGACGCCGAGACGCTTGATTTCCCATTCGAGCTTGATGCCTTCTTTCTCGAAGACCTCGCGGCGCACCTGCTCACCGAGATATTCGAGATCGTAGCCGGTCGCCTGCCCCATATTGATCATGAAGTTGCAGTGAAGCGACGACATCTGGGCGCCGCCGATCACGAGGCCGCGGCAGCCCGCCTCGTCGATCAGCTTCCAGGCAGAATGGCCCGGCGGGTTCTTGAAGGTCGAGCCGCCGGTCTTCTCGCGCACCGGCTGCACCGTCTCGCGGTGATTGCGCACGGCGTCCATCTCGGCGCGGATCTGGGCGCGATCCTCCGGATAGCCCTCGAACAGCACCGAGGTGAAGATCAGGTCGGCGGACGCTGCGGAATGCCTGTAGGAATAGCCCATCTCGGCATTGGAGAGCACATGCTTGTTGCCCTTGCGGTCGACCGCGTTGACTTCGATCAGCCGCTCGCGCGTCTCCACCCCGTTGGCGCCGGCATTCATGCGCGCCGCGCCGCCGATGGCGCCGGGAATGCCGTAGTAGAAATGAAAGCCGCCGATGCCGTTGTCCATCGCCATCGCCGCCACATGCTTGTCCGGGCAGATGGCCCCGGCAAGGATGCGGTTTTCACCGGCCAGCTCGACGAAGCCGAAGCCCTTGGCCGACAGGCGCAGCACGACGCCGGGAATGCCGCCGTCGCGCACCAGGATATTGGAGCCGACGCCGATCACCGTCAGCGGCACCTCATCCGGCAGGATCTTCAGGAAGGCGATGAGATCGTCGACATCATGCGGCTGGAACATCAGCTCGGCGAGCCCGCCGGCCCGGAACCAGGTGACGCGGTCCATGGGGGCATCCGGCGTGATGCGGCCGCGGATATCCTTTACACCGTCTCCGAGAGACGCGAGAAGCTTTTCCCCATTCACCTGTTTCATGCGGACTTTCCCGATAGGCCTTCCAGTTGTCTGGGCAGTGCGGCTGCCCAGGATGTGATACTCCCAGCCCCCAACAAAACCACGAAATCGCCAGGCTTTGCAACCTCTGCAACCATCTGCGGCAGAAGCTCGGCCGAAGACAGGAAGCGGGCGTCGCGATGGCCGCCGGATTTGATGCGCGAGACGAGCGACGTGGAGTCAGCGCCTTCGATCGCATCCTCGCCTGCCGCATAGACTGGCGCCAGAAAAATGCTGTCGGCATCGTTGAAGCAGGCCGCGAATTCCTCGAACAGGCTTGCGAGACGGCTGTAGCGATGCGGCTGGTGGACGGCGATGACGCGGCCCTTGCAGGCTTCGCGGGCGGCGCGCAGCACCGCCTTGATCTCGACCGGATGGTGGCCGTAATCGTCGAAGATCTGCACCCCGTTCCATTCGCCCGTCAAGGTGAAGCGGCGCTTGACGCCGCCGAAGGAGGCAAGCCCCTTGGCGATATCGGCGCTCGATATGCCGAGCCGGTTGGCAACGGCGATCGCCGCCGTCGCGTTGGAAATATTGTGCCGCCCGGGCATCGGCATGACCAGCCCCTTGAGTTCGGTCACCTGGCCGGTGCGGCGGCGGCGGATCTCGACATCGAAGATCGAGCGCGTGCCGTCGATGCGCACATTCTTAAAGCGCACATCCGCCTGCGGGTTCTCGCCATAGGTGATGATCTTGCGGTCCTCGATGCGGCCGACCAGCGACTGCACTTCGGGGTGGTCGAGGCACATGACGCCGAAACCGTAAAACGGCACGTTCTCGACGAACTGCCGGAAGGCGGCGCGCACCGCATCGAAATTGCCGTAATGGTCGAGATGCTCCGGGTCGATATTGGTGATTACGGCGACATCGGCCGGAAGCTTCAGGAAGGTGCCGTCGGATTCGTCGGCCTCGACCACCATCCACTCGCCCTCGCCCATCCGAGCATTGGTGCCGTACGCATTGATGATGCCGCCGTTGATGACGGTCGGGTCGAGCCCGCCGGCTTCGAGCAGGGTCGCCACCAGCGAGGTCGTCGTCGTCTTGCCGTGGGTGCCGCCGATGGCAATCGCATTGCGGAAGCGCATCAGTTCGGCAAGCATTTCGGCGCGGCGCACCACCGGCAGCAGCTTTTCACGCGCCGCGATGAGTTCCGGATTGCTCTTCTTGATCGCCGTCGAGACGACGACGACTTCGGCATCGCCCAGATTTTCAGCCCGATGGCCGACGAAGACTTCGATGCCCTTGTCGCGCAGGCGCTGGACATTGGCGCTGTCGGCCTGGTCCGATCCCTGTACCTTATGGCCGAGATTGTGCAGCACCTCGGCGATGCCGCTCATGCCGATGCCGCCAATGCCGATGAAATGGACGAGACCGATCGCCTTCGGCAGTTTCATGCGCGTGTCCTCTTGAATTCTGAGACTGTCTTACCGGCGGCAATAGCCTCAACCATGTCGGCAAGCAAGTTTGCCGCATCCGGTTTCCCGGCAAGCTTCGCCGCCGCCGCCATGTGCGACAGCTTTTCCGGATCGTTCATCACATGGCTCAATATAGAGGCGATACGTTCCGGCGAAAGCTCGGACTGAGCAATCACCTTCGCCCCGCCAGCCGCAGCCAGTGCGGCGGCGTTCGCCGCCTGATCGTGGTCGAGCGCATGCGGATAAGGCACGAGGATGGCCGGGCGTCCGATGACGGAGATTTCCGAAACCGTGGACGCGCCGGAGCGGCAGATCACCAGATGCGCTTTGGCAAGACGCTCGGCCATATCATTGAAAAACGGCGCGATATCGGCACCCATCTGCAGCTGCGCCACGCAGCCGCGCACCATCTCCATGTCCTCCGGGCGAACCTGCTGCGTCACCCTGAGCCGCGCCCGCAGCTCGTCGTCGAGCAGGCTGATTGCCGTCGGCATGGCCTTGGAGAAATACTGCGCGCCCTGGCTGCCGCCGAAGACGACGAGATGAAATGGTTCGCCGGGATGCGAAGGCGTATAAGGCTGTTCGGCCGCAGCAAGGATAGCCGGGCGCACGGGATTGCCGGTCGCAACCGTCTTATCGGAAAAAGCATCGCCGCTTTCCTGCAGAAAGCCGCCGGCAATCGCCTTGACGCGCGGGGCCAACGCCTTGTTGGCACGCCCCATGACGGCGTTCTGCTCATGCAGCATCGAGGCGACACCGAGCCGCGTGGCGGCCAGCAGCGGCGGCACCGTGGGATAGCCGCCGAAACCGACGACGATGACGGGCTTCAGCCGCTGGATCAGCTTCTTGGCCGCCCGCATGCCGCTCCACAGCGTCCACAGCGAGCGCGCGACGGCAACCGGGTTCTTCGAACCGATCGTCGCCGACGGCACAACGTGAATTTCCTCGGCCGGGAACTTGCCGGCATAGCGCTCGGCCCGGCTGTCGGTGACGAGATGCACCGCGTAGCCACGCTCCTTCAGCTTGAAGGCCAGCGCCTCCGCCGGGAACACGTGGCCGCCGGTCCCCCCGGCGGCAAGCAGCACGATGCCTTTGCTCATGATCTTTTACTCCGCCGGCATGCCGTGCGGGACGCGGAAGAGACTCCGGTCCTGCGCGCGCTTTTCCGGCCGATGGCGCGTCAGCGCCAGAATGAAGCCGGCGGTGACGCAGATCGCCACCATGGACGAGCCGCCGTAGGAAATCAGCGGCAGCGTCATGCCCTTGGCCGGCAGCAGTTCGAGATTGACGCCGATGTTGATGATCGACTGGATGCCAAGCTGCAGCACCAGGCCAGCGACAGCAAAGCGATTGAAGTCATTGCGCTCGCGATAGGCATGCGACAGGCCGCGCAGCACCAGCACGGTGAACAACGCGACGAGCGCCATGCAAAAGACGATGCCGAATTCCTCAGCCGCGACCGAAAAAATGAAGTCGGTATGGGCGTCGGGGATGATCCGCTTGACGATGCCCTCGCCCGGTCCCTGGCCGAACCAGCTGCCGCGGATGATCGCCTCGCGCGCCGTATCGATCTGGAACGTGTCACCCTCGCCGGTCATGAACTTGTCTATTCGGCCGGCGACGTGCGGAAAGACGTAATAGGCGCTGAGCAGGCCGCCGGCGCCGCCGATGCCGAGCAGCACGATCCAGATCCAGGGCATGCCGGCCATAAAGAACATCCCGCCCCAGACCGCCGTCGTCAGGATGGTCTGGCCAAGGTCCGGCTGCGCGACGAGCAGGGCCGCAACGATGCCGAACAGAATGATGGCGAAGAGATTGCCGGGAATTTCAGGCTGGCGCGCATGTTCGGCAAACAGCCAGGCGCAGACCACGACGAAGGCAGGCTTCATGAATTCCGACGGCTGGATCGAAAGGCCAGCGATCCAGATCCAGCGCCTACCGCCCTTGACCTCCTGCCCGATGAACAGCACCAGCACCATCATCGCCAGCGAGATGATTAGCAGCAGGATCGCGGTTCGCCGCACCTGGCGCGGTGTCAGGAACGACAGCCCGAGCATGACGGCGATCGACGGGATCATGAACGCCGCATGGCGCTTGACGAAATGGAAGGGTTCGAGCCCGATGCGCTCGGCAACCGCGGGAGAAGCAGCAAAGGACAGCATGAAGCCGATGCCCATCAGGAAGATGAACATTGCCAGGAAGAAGCGGTCGATGGTCCAGAACCAATCGGCCAGAGGCCCACGTTCCGCGCGGCTTACCATGTCATTTCTCTCCTGCTACAGGACCGATCAGCATCGTCATTCCGTCAAGTGCGGCCACGTGGCCGACGAAGGCATCGCCCCTGACTTCGAAGTTCTTATACTGGTCGAAGCTTGCGCAAGCCGGGGATAACATCACGGCCGAAGCAGCCGCCTCGTCGCGATCCGCGTCGGCTGCCGCATGCGCGACTGCGCGCTCCAGCGTGCCCGAAATTTCGTAGGGCACGGCCTCGCCGAGGGTCGCTGCGAATTCCGCCGCCGCCTCGCCGATCAGATAGGCCTTGGCGATGCGCGGAAAATAAGGAGCGAGCGTCGTGATGCCGCCAGATTTCGGCAGGCCGCCCGCAATCCAGTAGATACGGTCGTAGCTCGAAAGGGCGGGTGCTGCCGCATCGGCATTGGTGGCCTTGGAATCGTTGACGAAGACGACACGGCCGCGCCGGCCGATCGGCTGCATGCGATGTTTGAGGCCGGGGAACGAGGTAAGTCCGGCGCGGATGTCGTCGGCGGAAACGCCGACCGCAAGGCAGGCGGCGACGGCAGCCGCGGCATTCTGCGCATTGTGGCTGCCGCGCAGCGTCTGAATGCCGTCGAGATCGACGAAGGGCAACATGGCGCCGCCGGCGGCCTGAACGAGTTTCGTGCCTTCGGCATAGAAGCCCTCGGCCACCACGTTGCGGCGCGAGATGCGGACCACATTGACGCCTGCCCGCTGGATGCGGTCGGCGATCAGCGCCGAATGGCTGTCGTCGACGCCGACGACAGCGACATCGCTGCCGGCGACCAGCCGTTCCTTGACGTCGGCATAATGCTGCATCGTGCCGTGACGATCGAGGTGGTCGGGAGTGAGGTTGAGCAGAATGCCGGCCGACGGGTTCAGCGTCGGCGCCAGATCGATCTGGTAGGACGAGCATTCGACGACGAAATAACGCCCCGCTTTCGGCGGGTCGAGCGTCAGCACCGCCGTGCCGATATTGCCGCCGAGCTGCGTGTCGAAGCCTGATGATTTCAGGATGTGGGCAATAAGCGCCGTCGTCGTCGACTTGCCGTTGGTGCCTGTGATGGCGATGAACGGGCAGTCCGGCGCATGAGCGCGGCGCTCGCGCACGAAAAGCTCGACGTCGCCGACGACGTCGATGCCGGCCGCGCGCGCAAGATCGACAGTCCAGTGCGGCTTGGGATGGGTGAGCGGCACGCCGGGCGACAGCACGAACAGCGCCTGCTGGCTCCAGTCGATGCTGTGCAAATCCTCTGTTCGGATGCCTTCGGCGGAAGCCTTGGCGACGCTGTCCGGATTGTCGTCCCAGGCGGTCACCTCGGCGCCGCCAGCGATCAAGGCACGTGCGGTGGCGAAACCGGATCCGCCGAGCCCGAAGAGCGCAACCTTCTTGTCCTTGAGCGTCGTTACCGGGATCATCGCCGCCTCACCTAAGCTTCAGCGTCGAAAGGCCGAGCATGGCAAGGCCAACGGCGATGATCCAGAAGCGGATCACCACCTGGCTCTCGGTCCAGCCCTTCTTCTCGAAGTGATGGTGGATCGGCGCCATCAGGAAGACGCGCCGGCCGGTCATCTTGAAGAAGCCGACCTGGATGATGACCGACAGCGTCTCCATGACGAAGAGGCCGCCGATGATCGCCATGACGATCTCGTGCTTGGTGGCGACGGCAACGGTGCCGATCGTGCCGCCAAGCGCCAGCGAGCCGGTGTCGCCCATGAAGATGGCGGCCGGCGGCGCGTTGAACCAGAGGAAGCCGAGACCGGCGCCGATGACGGCGCCGAGCACGACGGCGAGCTCACCGGTGCCGGGCACGAAATTGATCTGCAGGTAGTTCGCAAACACCACGTTGCCGGCGAGATAGGCGATGACGCCGAAGGAGGCGGCGGCGATCATAACAGGCACGATGGCGAGCCCGTCGAGCCCGTCCGTCAGGTTGACGGCATTGCCGGCGCCGACGATGACGAAACTGCCGAAGACGACGAACATGATGCCGAGATTGATCAGGAAGTCCTTGAAGAAGGGAAAGGCGATCGAGGAGCCGAAGGTCGAGCCGGCGGTCCCCGAGGCAAGAGCCGTGCGCATCATGAAGTAGACGGCAATGCCGGCGATGACGAACTCGATGCCGAGGCGGGCCTTGCCGGAAAAGCCCTTATGGCTCTGCTTCGTCACCTTGAGATAATCGTCGTAGAAGCCGATCGCGCCGAAACCCAGCGTCACCAGCAGGGTGGCGACGACATAGACGTTGGAGAGATCGGCCCAGAGGAGCGAGGCCCCAACGATGCCGGCCAGGATCATCAGTCCGCCCATGGTCGGCGTGCCGGCCTTCTTGAAATGCGTCTGCGGCCCGTCGGCGCGGATCGGCTGGCCCTTGCCTTGCCGGATGCGCAGCGAATTGATGATCGTCGGCCCGAACAGGAAGACGATCAGTGCGGAGGTGAAAAGAGCGGCGCCCGTGCGGAAGGTAATATATCTGAACAGGTTCAGAAACTTGAAATATTCCGACAGTTCGACAAGCCAGATCAGCATTCAGGGCCCCTTGTTACCCGATCAAAGTTCGCGTTGCGTGTCGGTAAATGCCGGGAACTTGTCAAGAAGCGCGGCGACGATCTTGCCGAAACCGATGCCCAGAGACGATTTCACCATCAACACGTCGCCCGGGACGACCGAGTTCAACACGTAGTCCGTCAATTCGTCCGTCTTTTCCCGGTATTCGACATGGACGCTTTCCGGCAACGATTCCTTGAGCGCAGCCATGTCGGCGCCGGCAAGCCAGACATGTTCGATGCCGGCAGCAAGCAGCGGTCCGGCGAGATCGGCATGGACCTTCTCAGCATATTCGCCCATCTCGAGCATGTCGCCGAGCACGGCGATGCGGCGGCCGCGGCCGGTCGGCTCGGCGGCCGCCAGCAACGCGATCGCCGCCCGCATCGAGGCCGGATTGGCATTGTAGCTCTCGTCGATCAGCGTGAAGCTGCCGTTGCCGCCGCCGATCGACAGCCGGTGACGCTTGCCCCTGCCCTTTTCCGGCTTCAGCGTCGCAAGCGCTTCGATTGCCCTGCCCATGTCGGCGCCGACGATGCTGACGACGCCGAGCGCTGCCAGCGCATTCTCGGCAATGTGGCGGCCTGGCGCGCCGAGCGCGACCTCCAGCGTCTCGCCGCCGATCGTCAGCCACAGCGTCGAGTTCTCGTCCGCACCGTTGAATTCTGCCAGGCGAAATTCGGCCTTGGCATGCTGGCCGAAGGAATGAATATGCTCGATGCCGAACGACTGCGCCGTGCGGTCGAGGAAATTGAACTGGTCGTTGTCGCGGTTGAGCACGACATGACCGCCGGGTTCGAGCCCCTCGAAAATCTCCGCCTTGGCGGCGGCGATCTCCTTGATGCTCTTGAAATTGCCGAGATGCGCCGGCGCGATCGTCGTGATGACGGCGACATCGGGGCGGATCATCGCCACCAGCGGCCGGATCTCGCCCGGATGGTTCATGCCGACTTCGAAGACGCCGTAGTCGGTGTCGCCAGGCATGCGCGCCAGCGTCAGGGGAACGCCCCAATGGTTGTTGAACGAGGCAACAGACGCGTGCACCTTGCCGGAAGGCGACAGCACCTGCCGCAGCATTTCCTTGGTGGTGGTCTTGCCGACCGATCCCGTCACCGCGATGATCCGGGCCTGCGAACGCTCGCGCGAGGCAAGGCCAAGCTTGCCAAGGGCCGCGAGCACGTCTTCCACGACGATCATCGGCACCGTCAGGCGGCCCATGGCGGGGAGCCTTGCCTCGCTGACAACAAGCAGGGAGGCGCCGTTCGCCATCGCCATCGACGCGTAGTCGTGACCATCGACGCGGTCACCCTTGATCGCGAAGAAGGCTTCGCCTGATGTGATCGATCGGCTGTCGATGGAGATGCCGGTGATGCCTTCCGGCAGCGTGCCGAAAGGGCGCCCTGCCATCGCTGCGATCATGTCATCGGTTGTCCAGAGCCAGCTCACGATTTCAGTTCCTCCAACGCCTTGCGCACCTCCGCATGATCGGAGAACGGCAAAGTGACGGCGCCTATCGTCTGTCCTTCCTCATGTCCCTTGCCGGCAACGATCAGCGTATCGCCCGATGTCAGCATGGCGACCGCCTCGCGGATGGCGGTGGCGCGGTCGGCGATTTCCGAGGCGCAAGGCGCGGCTGCCATGATCTCCGCCCGGATCGCGGCCGGCTCCTCCGAACGGGGATTGTCGTCGGTAACAATGACGACATCGGCAAGACGGCAGGCGATTTCGCCCATGATCGGCCGCTTGCCGCGGTCGCGGTCGCCGCCGCAACCGAAGACGACGACGACGCGGCCGGTCGTGAAGGGCCGGACCGAGTTCAACACGTTTTCCAGTGCATCCGGCTTATGGGCATAATCGACATAGGCGAGCGCGCCGTCCTTGGTATGGCCGACGAGCTCGAGGCGGCCGGACGCACCGACGAGTTTCTCGAGCGCGGCCATCGCAACTTTCGGCTCGACGCCCGTCGACATGGCAAGGCCTGCGGCGACCAGTGCATTGGCGACCTGGAAATCGCCGGCCAGCGGAATGTCCACCTCGAAGATCTCGTCGCCGATATGGATCTCGGCCATCTGCTTGTGACGGAAATGCTCGACGCGCTTGAGCGTGAGATAATCGCCCTTGCGCCCGACGGTGCGCACATCGTGACCGGCATCGGCAGCGGCCTTGACCGCCTGCGCCGACCAGGGATCGTCGGCGAAGATCACCGCCGGCGCACCCTTCGGCAGCAGCCTATCGAAAAGCCGCATCTTGGCGGCCATATAGGCCTCGACGGTCGGATGATAATCCATATGGTCGCGGCCGAGATTGGTGAAGGCGGCGGCGGCAAGCTTCACGCCGTCGAGCCGGCTCTGGTCGAGACCGTGGCTGGAAGCCTCCATGGACGCATGCGTGACGCCTTCGTCGGCAAGTTCGGCCAGGAGCTTGTGCAACGACACCGGATCAGGCGTCGTCAGCGCGCCGTATTCGTTGCGCGTCGGCGAAACCACGCCCGTCGTGCCGATCATCGCGGCCGCATGGCCTGCATGCGCCCAGATCTGACGGGTGAACGATGCGACGGAGGTCTTGCCGGCCGTACCGGTGACGGCGACCATGGTATCGGGCTGCCTGCCGTAGAACCGCGCGGCGGCGATCGAAAGGAAGCGACGCGGCTCCTTGACCGCAAGCACCGGAATGGAAGCATCGACCGGCTGGGAGGCGATCGCGACGGCAGCGCCTCGGCCGGCGGCATCGACGATGAAGCCCGCGCCGTCCGCCTTTGTGCCGGCGACTGCGACGAAGGCGTTGCCCGGCGCCACATGACGGCTGTCCGAAGACAGGCCTGAAATATCAAGCAGGCCTGCCGGGCCTTCGAGCTGTGCTTCAAGTTCCGGAAACTGATCTCCGGCCAGGTCTCGCAATTTCATCGAATGCACTTTTCCCTCTTGAAGCCGGTCCGCCCCTCGCGAATCGGCGCCGATATTCATTCACGCTCAATAAGACACCAGCAAGGCCGATCCGCCGTCCCCGAATTTCGGCTCGATGCCGAGAATGGGAGCCGCGCGGCGGATGATATCACGGGCAATCGGACCGGCAGTACCGGCGGAGAGCGTTCCGCCATATTGTTTCTCGCCGGTCTTCGGCTCGTCGCAGAAGGTGATCACGGCATATTGGGGATTGTCGATCGGGAAGGCGGCAATGAAGGAATTGAAGTTCAGCGTCGAGGAATAACGCCCGTTCACCACCTTGTCGGCCGTACCAGTCTTGCTGCCGACGCCGAAGCCCGGTACGCGGGCGACGCGTCCAGACCCCTTGTACCCATTGAAATCAAGGAGATAGCGGACTGCGTCGCTGGTCGACTTCTTGAGGACCTGCGTGGCGATCTGATCGGCCTGTTCGCGCGTGCGCGGCAGGAATGTCGGCTCAATCAGCTTGCCGCCGTTGACGAGAGCAGCCGCCGCCACCCCCGTCTGCAGTGCCGTCGTCGAAACCCCGTGACCGAAGGAAATCGTGATCGAATTGATCTTCTTCCAGACGCGCGGCTGGCTCGGCATCTTCACTTCCGGCAATTCGGTCTGCATTTTTGTTAACAGGCCGAGCTTGGTCAGATAGTCCTTCTGCGAATCGATGCCGACGATGTCGATGACGCGGGCCGTGCCGATATTCGACGAATACTGGAAAATCTCAGGCACGGTCAGCCAGCGGCGCTGCCCGTGAAAATCGTGGATGGTGAAGCCGCCGATATAGATCGACTTGCTGGCATCGAAACTGTCGGTCATCTTCACCTTGCCGCTGTCGAGCGCCATCGCCAGCGAAAAGGTCTTGAAGGTCGAGCCCATTTCGAAAGTGCCGTTGGTCATCCGGTTGAGCCAACCCTCCTTGGCCCCTTCCTGCGGATCGTTCGGATCAAAATCCGGCGCCGATGCCATGCCCAGCACCTCCCCGGTATGCACGTCGATGACAGCGGCACCCGCACCCTTGGCCTGAAAATTGTTGACGGCGTTGACGACCGCATCCCGGACGATGTTCTGCACGCGCAGGTCGATCGAAAGCCGCACCGGCTCGAGCGGCTGGTCGCTGGTCATGCCGACCGAGGCGAGGTCGGCAAGCCCCTGGTCGTCGATGAACTTCTCCATGCCGGCGACGCCGCGGTTGTCGATGTTGACGTAACCGAGGATATGCGCGGCGGTCGGGCCGCCCGGATAGAACCGGCGCTTCTCCGGCCGGAAGCCGATGCCGGGAATGCCAAGCGCCAGTATCTGGCTCTGCTGCTTCGGCGTCAGCTGCCGGCGCAGCCAGGCGAAATGCGAGGTTTTGACCGAGAGCTTTTTATAGGTATCCCGAACGTCGAGCTCGGGCAGAACCGTCGCAAGCTTCTCGACCGCCTCGTCGGCATCGACGATCTTGTTGGGTTCGGCAAACAGCGAGACTGTGCGGATATCGGTCGCCAGCACCTCGCCGTTGCGGTCGAGAATGTCGGGGCGCGAGGCCATCAGCCGATCGGGCGGCAGGATGCTGGAGACGACCTCCTGATCCTTCATCGCATATTCGACGAGACGGCCGCCGATGATGACGTAGACGCCCATGAAGCCCAGGATCAGCAGGCCGACACGGCTTTTTGCCTGTCCTGATTTCTTCTTGCGCGACCCCTCGATCGCCAGGCCGGCGGGGACGGACCGCCGAACCTGTTATAGACGCCGGCGGAGAAATGCGCCTGGCTCTTCAAGACCATGATGCGGGAAAGAAACGACATTATTCTACCGACCCCGTTTCGATCTGATCTGCATCATCCTCTGCCTCGCCGCGCGGCGCGGGCATTGGAACCGGCTGGGCCTTGACGGCGCCCGGAACGCCCTTGGCGCTGGCCTCGGTCGCGCCTTTGGCGCTGGCCACGGTCGCGCCCTTGGCGCCGGCTTTGGCCTCCGTTACGTCAGGCACGGGAACCTCAGATTTCAACATCGGCAATTCCCTGGCATGCACCAGCGCCATCGAATCCGTCGGCTGAAGCTGCAGTTCGCCCTCATAGGCCTTGACCAACCGCTCCAGACGGTTCGGCTGTGATTGCAGCGCCCAGTCGGCCTTGAGAAGGTCGATCGTGTCCTCCTCGAGCTTGATCTCGGCTTCGAGGCGATGGACCTCTTCGAGCTTCAATTCGGCGCGGTGCTTGATCGTGTAGGTGACGGCGGCGGTGGCCGTCATGACGCCGATGAGCACGAGATCGAACGTCTTCAGCATATCAACCTCCAAGCTTTCCGAGACTGGCGAGATTGGGAAACCCAAAGAGCGACATGTCGGCAGCCTCGGCGGCGGCCTCCGTCCTCAGGCCGGCGCGCAGCTTGGCGGAGCGGGCGCGCGGATTGATCTCCGCCTCCGCCTTGCTTGCCGAAACCATCGGTTTGCCGATCGCCACAAAGGTCGCCGCCCGCTCATGCGCGACCGGCAGATGCCGCGACCCCGACGCCTTGCCGGCGCGGTCGGAAAAGAACTTCTTGACGATGCGGTCTTCGAGCGAATGGAAGGTGACGACGACGAGCCGGCCGCCGGGCTTCAACACCGTTTCCGCCGCAAACAGCGCGTGCGCGAGTTCGGCGAGCTCATCATTGACAAAGATGCGAAGTGCCTGAAAGACGCGGGTCGCCGGATGGATTTTGTCCTTCATCTTGCGCGGCGTGACCAGTTCGATGAGACCGGCAAGATCACGCGTCGTCTCGAACGGTTTTTCCTCGCGGCGCTTCTCGATCGCATGCGCGATGCGCGGCGCCTGGCTCTCCTCGCCGAGAAAATGGAAAATGCGGATGAGATCGGCGACCTTGGCGCGGTTGACGACATCGGCGGCGGAAACACCCGTCGCCGACATGCGCATGTCGAGCGGTCCGCTCTTCTGAAAGGAGAAGCCGCGCTCGGCCTCGTCGATCTGCATCGAGGAAACGCCGATATCGAGCACGACGCCGTCGAGGCCGCCTTTCGGCGCATGATCGGCCAGATGCGAGAACTGCGAATGAACGAGCTTGAGACGGCCGCCATTGGCGGTAACCATCGCCTGGCCCGCCGCAATCGCCGTCGGATCGCGGTCGAGCGCAATCACCTCGGCCCCGGCGGCAAGAATGGCCGAGGTGTAGCCGCCTGCACCGAATGTACCGTCGAGGATGACTTTGCCGGGCGCCGGCGCCAGCGCCGCGAGGACCTCATCGAGAAGAACCGGAATGTGACGAACCGGTCCGCCACCGGCATCAGTTGAACCTCCGCCAGGATTCGCCGCCATTCCGTTCCCTCGCTCTTTCAGGAACGCTTGCCCGCCAGCTTGCGCTCCCCTCGTGCCTGCGTCTGCGCAGCCATAAAAGCCTGCGGCTGCCAGAGCTGAAAATGATCTGCCCGACCGACGAAGGTCACTTCGTCCGAGATACCGGTAAAGCCGCGGATGAAATCCGTGACCATCAGCCGGCCTTCGGCATCGAGCCGCATGAAGACCCCGCCTCCGTGAATCAGAAGCGACATCTCGTTCGCATCCAGCGAAAACGGATCCTCCGCAGCAATCTGCCGTTCGAATCTTTCGAGAAGATCCGGACCGCCGACGCTGATCGCCGGAAACACAAAGTCCTGAAAGCAATAAAGCTCCTGGACATTGCGCTGCGCCAGCACGGAACGAAACGCCGAAGGCACGGAAACCCTGCCCTTGGCATCGATCCTGTTGGTCGCATTCGAAAGGAAGCGGCTCATCACACGAAACATCCGTTCCCGCAGGGATCCGGACCAAAAGACGCCCGAAACTCCCAATATCAGGCACAGCTTCGCAAGCCGGATGAGTGAAAACCCCTCCGACGCCTCCAGAGAGGAAGACGCCTTTGCTTTGCGATGAATGGGCAGGTGATTGCCCTAGTGCAGTGCGAGTTTGGGATAGCATGGGACCATATGGGCGTCAATGGGATGCGCCTGCTTTGCAATAGACGCATGATCAAAAATTTATAAGCCGTTAAGTTTAACAAAGGGTTAGGATGACCCTCCCGCAAGAGACGCGCAACGGTGCTTTCGCAAAAACAATTTTCGCGCAGAGGATTGTATGAGCATCCGCTTGAAAACTGTCGATTTCAGCGGCTTACCTGGAGGTGATTCGTCAAATCGGAGATTTTCGCGCCACGAAAGTTAATCGCCAGTTGGCCTGTAAGCCGGGTTCTGTATGGCTCCGGCGTGAACCGGAACGTGGCAGCCATTCCTCTGGGACAGCGTTCGCACGCTGCCTCGCGCAACCCACCCGGATGACTGGCCTGGAAACCGGCCGGAAGGCCTTTCGGCCCGCCGCGTCATCCCTATTCGGTCTTGCTCCCGGTGGGGTTTACCGTGCCATTTCCGTTGCCGGAGATGCGGTGGGCTCTTACCCCACCCTTTCACCCTTACCTGTCGTGACAGGCGGTTTGCTTTCTGTGGCACTTTCCCTGAGGTCGCCCTCGCCGGACGTTATCCGGCACCGTGTATCCGTGGAGCCCGGACTTTCCTCACCCTACCGCCTTTCGGCATTGGTAAAGCGCGGCTGCCCGGCCAACTGGCAGGGCTCACATAAACGAGAGAGAGCGCAATTTCCATCAAAAATGACAGGCTTAGGAAAATTGCGGTGTGAAATCCGTGGAATAGCCCTGCTGGCTGATCCTGCCTGACAAAAGCAGCTCCGCCCCGAGCCGTCCGATTTCGTCCGAACTCTTGGCCGACGTGCCGGCACATCCCGTCAGCACAGCAATGGCAGGCGACGAGGTGTAGCCGATCATCGGGTAGCCGCTTTCCGTATAGGACACCACGCAGGCGGCCGTCGAAATCGAAAGCGGCGCCAGATCGGGCACCAGGTCGGCAGCGATGCGCTGAAGATGCGTCCGCACGGTTTCGCGCCCCTCCGTTCTGAACCAGGCGCGTATCTCCGCCTCGTCACCGAGCACCAGATCGTCCGGATCGCCGCCGATCTTCAGATAGAATTTGCCGTCGGGATAACGGATCGGCGGCAGCAGATAGATATGGATGCCGGGCATATCGAGAATGAGCGACGGCATGGTCGCAAGACGCTCGGCATCGGCCTCGCTCACCTCGAAAAGCGTGACCGTCCGGCCATAAACCGTCATTGCAACGGGACGCGGCAGCAGATTCTCCGCAATGGAAAATCCGCCCGCGGCGAGCAGCAGCTTTTCAGCGCGATAGGTCAGGCCACCGGCCGTTCTGACGACAGCCGACCCGCCCTCCTCGCGGATAGAAACGGCATGGTCGCAGATGACGGCGGCACCCGCCTTTTCCGCCAGCAGCGACTGCGCCTTGACCAGCTTGCGCGGGCTGATATGTCCGGCGCCCCTCGCCTCAAAAACCCCGGCGCAGTCATCGGGAAAGGCAAAGAAAGGAAAGGTGGCCTTCAGCCCCGCCTGGTCGAGAAGGCTGGTTTCGACGCTGAGCGAAACAGCGGCCTGCCGCGTCTCCTCGAGGTATTCGCTTCCACCAGGCGCGGCGACGACGCAGCCGACCTCGCGATAAAAATCGATGCCGCTGTCGCGAGCGATCTCGCCATAACGGCCGATCGAGCGGTTGGCGAGCAGAGCCCAGTTGCCGTTGGGATCGATGGTGCGGGTGATGCGCCCCTCGTCGTAATGGCTGGCGAAGACGCCCTGATGCGCCTTGCGGTCGGCCGGCTCGTCCGGGCCGATCACCGCCACGCCATCCACTTGGCGCGCCAGATGCCGCGCGGCAGCCGCCCCCATCAACCCGCGGCCGACGACGATATATTTGAAATCGACTGCCATGATGCTCCCTTTCAGGCAAAGACCGGCGTCAGTTCGCCGCCGAAATCCGAGTCGCCAAGCCGCCCTTCGGTCAGAAGCACCGCGCCCAATCGCCCAAGTTCGTCGGAGGATTTGGCGGCGACGAAATTGCCGCCGGTCAGCACCGCGATGCGCGGCGACTGCGTGAACCCGGCATAGGGATAACCGGTCGGCGTGAAATTCGCCACGCACGGCCCTGATGTCACCGGGCTGCCGGCAAGCGCCGGCATTAGTTGCAGGGCGATGCGGCAGAGATGATCGCGCTCGGCAGCGCTGCCGCCGGAACGGAACCACGCGCCGGCATCCTCCAGCCGATTGATAGAAAGCGTCTCGGTATCGCCGCCGAGCTTCAGATAGATTTTGCCGTCGGGATAACGCACCGGCGGCAGAATATAAATGTGATCCTCTTCGCGGTCGCCGAGCACGACCGTCGACGGCATGTCGCCGAAGACCGCCATTTCGCGCTCACCGATTTCATAGAAGACGACCGTGCGCGCCATCACCTTGGTGTCGACGGGACGCGGCAGCAGCGCATGGAAATTGCTGAAGCCACCAGCCGCCACCAGCACCCTCTCGGCGCTGTAGCGCCTTCCGTCGACCGTCACCTCGACATGGGCACCGGTGTCGCGCACGGATGTCGCGGTTGCCTCGATCAGCGTAACGCCACCCTGTTCCGCGAGCATCGCCTGGGCGCGCACGAGCGCCCGCGGATTGATATGGCCGGCGCGCTTGCGTTCAAAATAGCCGTGAAAATCAGCATCGAGCGCAAGAAAGGGGAAGCGGCCCGGAAGTTGCGACGGTGCGATGGTCTCGATCTCGTTGCCGAGCGTCCGGCTGACGGTCAACGCCCGATCGATATAGTCCTGCTCGCTTTTCTCAGGCGCTGTAAAGAGGCAGCCGACTTCCGAAAAGAAGGAAATGCCGCTCCTTGCCTCGATCTCACGGTAGCGGTCGAGCGCGCGGGCGGCGAAACTTCCCCAGGCCAGATTGCCATCGAACGTCCGTGTAATACGCGCCTCGTCGTAGTGGCTGGCGAAGACGCCCTCATGCGATTTGCGCTCAGCCGGCTCGCGCGGGCCGATCAGCGCGATGCCGTCGGCCATCGCAGAGAGATGCCGGGCGGCCGCGGCACCCATCATGCCGCGTCCGATGATGATGAACCTGAAATCGACTGCCATATCCCACCTCGCTAAATTCCAGCGATACCATGGCAATCATCTTGAATCATCCAGCTCTTGTCAGGGATAAGCGCTTCAGGCTCAGAGCATTGCGAGAACCTTGCCGCAATAGGACTTGGACACCGGGTTCATGCGCGTGGCGCCGTGACCGGCATTGTATTTGAGGATAGTGTTGCAGGTCTCGCCACCACCGAGATCATGGGCGGCAGCGAGATATTTCATGCCGTACTTGATGTTGGTTTCCGGATCGAACAGGCCCTTGGCGCTGCCGGAATAGCCCATCATGCGGGCAGTTGCAGGCTTTATCTGCATCAGGCCGATTTCACCGTGGCTGCCGCGCGCATTCGGATTGAAATTGCTTTCGATACGGATGACAGCGGTCGCAAGCGCAACCGGTACATCATATTGGTTCGCATATTTGCTGATCAGTGCGGAATAGGAATTGCCGGAAACATTGGCGACGGGATAACCGCTCTGGCGCTCGACCGTCTTCAGTGTGCGTTCCGCCGTCTTGAGCGGACGCTTCGCCGGCTTGACCGAACGCTCCGCTTTCTTCAACGGGCGCTCTGTCTTCTTCGAAGGACGCTCGACTTTCTTCACCGGCGCATCAGCTCGCACACCCCAATCATTCGCAAAGGCAAAGCTATTTCCGGCCAGCACCATGCCAACGCATGTTGCAGCAACAACAATCAGTTTTCTCATGTAGTCTTGAACACTCCGACCCAAAGAATTTCCGGACGGCGCGCCTCGCTGTCATAATGAATACCAGATCAATGACCGAGCTGGATTCGCGGCAATTCTTATAGTTTCACATATCGCCCGTTGTTTAACTCGAAAACAACCCCGAGTACCGCTGGGCGGAGGTTCTTAGACCATCGCAATGAGGAGATAATAGGGAAATGATGTGGCAGGCCGAATTTCGCGCTGCAGTGCGAAATTCGGCGTTTCAGTTATTGTCGAGGAATCAGGAATAACGCGGCAAAGCCGACAGTAGTCGGTGCAACGTGTCGATCGTCGAGAAATCGGCGATGCCATCTATCCGTTCGGGCCGAAAATGCCGCTGGAAAGCTTCCACGTCGCCTGCCGTTTTTTCTGAAAATTGCCCCGTGATTTCAGTGCCGTAACCATAGAGCGACAGCATCGACTGCAGTGCTTCGACGGGTTGGCCGGCATCGCCGCGCTGGAAGAAGCGTCCGCCGGTGATCGTTGCCGGCTCGACCCAGTGCCCGATGCCCGCCCGGTGGAGCTCCGCCCAGGGGAACTTTTCACCCGGATCGACCTTGCGAATCGGGGCGACATCGGAATGCCCAAGCACCCGTTCCGGCGCGATCGACCAACGTTTGACACAGTCCCGACACAATTCGATTACCGCCGCGATCTGCTCTTTCGGATAGTCGGGAAGCCCGCCGGGATGGCCGGCATTGGCGATCTCAATGCCGATCGACAGCGAATTGATGTCGCTCTCGCCATGCCAGCTGCTCTTCCCGGCATGCCACGCCCGCCTGCCCTCCGGCACGAGTTGGATCACCTCGCCGCTCTCATGCACGAAATAATGGCTGGAAACCTGGCTTTCGGCGCGGCAGAGCCAGTCGAGCGCGCCATCCGGCGTCGGCATGCCGGTATAGTGCAGCAGGATCATATCCGGGCGACGCCCGTCGGCCCGCTCTCCGTGATTGGGCGACGGCCGCACGCAAGCCCCCGCGTAATCCGCCTCGAAGGAGGTCATGCGGCGCGGCGTTCCTTCTCGATTGCCGCATAGGCTGCGTTGAGTGCCGCCATGCGTTCATTGGCAATCACATGGAATTCCTTCGGCACACCGCGCGAGATCAGTCGATCGGGATGATGTTCGCTGACGAGGCCGCGGTAACGGCGGCGGATCGTCGGAAAATCGTCGGAGGGCGACACGCCGAGCACCTTGTAGGGATCGCCGCCGGACGAGACATGGCGAGCGGCGATCTGCTCGAAGCGGGTCTCGCTCATCTGAAAGATCGCGCCGATGTGACTGAGGAAATTCAATTCCTTTTCATGAATCAGCCCGTCGGCCTTGGCGATATGGAAGAGGCCATCGAGCACATCTTCCAGCACCGTGCAATTGGCCGCACAGGTAATGCAGAGCGCGGAGAGACGTTCGGCATAGGCCTCATAGCCGGCAACATCCTGACGCGCGAGATTATAAAGTCTGGCGACGTTCTTCGCTTGATCCTGCGGAAACTCGAAGATTTCGCGGAAAGCCTCGACCTCCCTCTCGCTGACGATGCCGTCGGCCTTGGCCATCTTCGCCGAAAGCGCGATGATCGCCACTGAGAAAGCGACCTTCCGCCGTGTCTCCGGATCGCCTTCGAAAACCGTGCGGATGGCCTCGACCACCGCGGACAGCGCATTGCCCGCAGTATTGCCAATGGCATTCACCAGTTTTTCCCAGAAGGACATTGAAAATCTCGCGTACTTGTCAACTTATAAGCAAACAGCTTGATCAAAGAATCGTAGCCTTTGCAAGGCGACGATTGGTCCTAGGCGCGAACACAGTTTTCACGATTTGGTAATTGTCGCACCGCAGCAAACGATTCACCTTTCGATTGAAGGAATGGCGCGCACTGCCCCACCGTTCTCACAGGCGCGCGACGCGACGCCGCAATTTCCACAACAGTTCTCGGTCCGCGTGTCGGGCTTGAAACGATTATATCAACCCTTCCGGCCGCAAAGCGGGCAAGGCTGCGTTTTTCGCAAATTCTTTACTTTACAGGCCCCCTTCCCTGCCGCATCCATGCGCTGATGCATGTCGCCCCGGAACTCTACGGCGGCCCCGGAACACGGCATGCACATACAACGGGCAAACGCATCGCATAAACGAAGTTCGATGCGACGCGCCTTAGCCAGCGCCGCCGCATCGAAACGCCATAGGAGGAATCATGGCCAAGCAGAAAGTTGCAATGCTGACCGCCGGAGGCCTCGCACCCTGTCTTTCCTCCGCTGTCGGCGGCCTCATCGAACGCTACAGCGACGTTGCCCCTGAACTCGATATCGTCGCCTATAAGTCCGGCTACCAGGGCGTACTGCTCGGCGACAGCATCGAGATCACCCGTCAGATGCGTGAAAAGGCGCCGCTGCTGCACCGCTATGGCGGCTCGCCGATCGGGAACAGCCGTGTCAAGCTCACCAACGCCGCCGACTGCGTCAAGCGCGGCCTCGTCAAGGAAGGCGAGAACCCGCTGAGGGTCGCCGCCGAACGCCTTGCCGATGACGGCATCACCATTCTCCACACGATCGGCGGCGACGACACCAACACCACAGCCGCCGACCTTGCGGCCTACCTCGCCGCCAACGGCTACGATCTGACCGTCGTCGGCTTGCCGAAGACCGTCGACAACGATGTCGTGCCGATCCGCCAGTCGCTGGGCGCCTGGACGGCCGCCGAGGTTGGCGCCAATTTCTTCGATAATGTCGGCAACGAGCAGACCGCCGCCCCCCGCACCCTCGTCATCCACGAGGTCATGGGACGCCATTGCGGTTGGCTGACGGCCGCCACCGCCCGCGCCTATCTCCAGCGCACCAGCCGCAATCAATATGTCGACGGTCTGATGATGGATGCGCAGCTGAAGGGTATCGACGCGGTCTATCTGCCCGAAATGGCGTTCGATCTCGATGCCGAGGCCGCCCGGCTGAAGGAGGTCATGGATCGCACCGGCCATGCCACCGTCTTCGTGTCGGAAGGCGCTTGCCTCGACGCCATTGTCGCCGAGCGCGAAGCCGCCGGCGAGACCGTCAAACGTGATGCCTTCGGCCATGTGAAGATCGACACGATCAACGTCGGCGCATGGTTCCAGAAGCAGTTCGCCAGCCTCCTGAACGCCGAGCGTTCCCTGGTGCAGAAATCAGGCTATTTCGCCCGCTCGGCGCCGGCAAACAGCGACGACCTCAGGCTGATCCAGAGCATGGTCGATCTCGCCGTCGAAAGCGCACTCAATAAGGTGTCCGGCGTCACCGGCCATGATGAATCGCAGAACGGTAAATTGCGCACTATAGAATTCCCGCGCATCAAGGGCGGGAAGGCTTTTGACCTTTCGACGGCATGGTTTGCCGAAGTCATGGACAATATAGGCCAGAAATACAAAGAAGCATGATTGACGGATGGTTAATAAGGTGTCTTTGCTTGTTCCTGAGGAATGGGAGGAGACACCATGTCGTTTGAAGCCTGGCTCGCTTTTGCGGCCGCATCCGCCATTATGCTGGCCATACCGGGACCGACGATACTGCTCGTGGTCTCATATGCGCTTGGCCATGGACGCAGGATGGCGTTTGCGACGGTGAGCGGCGTGGCGCTCGGCGACTTCACCGCGATGACGGCTTCACTCTTCGGTCTCGGCGCCGTCCTTGCCGCCTCTGCTACTCTTTTCACTGTCCTCAAGTGGATCGGCGGCGCCTACCTGATATGGCTCGGAATCAAGCTCTGGCGGGCTCCTGTCATCGGTGAGCCGGTTGCCGACAACGACAATCTTCCGGAGGAAAGAACGCTCAGGATTTTCCTCCACGCCTACGTCGTCACCGCCCTCAATCCGAAGAGCATCGTCTTCTTTGTCGCCTTCGTGCCGCAGTTTCTCAACCCGGCCCTCCCCTTCTTCGGGCAGATGGCGATCATGGAAGCGACCTTCCTCGTGCTGGCGATCCTCAACGCTTCCACCTACGCATTCCTCGCCCATAGGGCGCGCGGACTGATTCGCAAGGCAAGCGTCCAGCGCGCCGTAAACCGAACCGGCGGCACTCTGCTGATCGCTGCGGGCGCCGTAACGGCCGGCTATCGCCGTATTGCAGCTTAGAGCCTTCCTAGTCAGATTGAAGCGTTCTGCCGGAGCAGATTTTCGTCAGGGCAGAGGCGATTGGCGATGGGCATACCCCTTGGCACGTCCGAGCCGACCGCGTTTAATGTTGGCGAGAGATGCCCGACCTTTCGGACTGGCTGAAACGGGCCGGCCGGTCGATCATCCGACTCCGCTTGAGCCAACAGAGTGATGCAATCTGACCAGGAAAGGCTCTAAAAATTTTCCGTGGTTGCCGGAATGCCACGAATACGTTAATGGGGTCGGCAGGGTTTAAGCTTTTTAGTAACTTTTATAACGCTGCTGGGCGGCGCGATTTCACGAAAGTGACGGAATGGTAGCGATCGGATTGTCCGGCCTGAAACGCAGTCTTGTCGTTTCTACGGTTCTCTGCTGCGGCGTGATGACTGGCTGCACGAGCGTCGAATACACGTCTCAGGCCGAACTGACAGCCGCTCAGACCGTGGTGCCGACACCCAAGCCCGGCGAAGACGTCACATTGGCCGCAATCCCGACGGCCGAGGGCGCAGCTGGCCAGGCTGTCGCGAGCGCCATGCTTCCGCAAACGCAGACGTCGCCCTCTCTGACCGCAACGGCGATGCCGACGGTTGGCGCGTCTCAGCCCGCCGATCTCACCATGCAGGCAGGCATACAGCCGGCAGCCTATGCGCAGATCCCCCTGACGCCCGAGATGACGGCGATCCAATCCGTCGTGCCGACGCCGCGTCCGGTGGCCCCGGCACAGCCGGCGACGCAGCTTGCCTTTGCCGCGACACCGCAGAACAATGCGCTTACGGCACTTGCGGCAGTCGACACGACGCCGCGTTCCAGCATGGATTACGGCTTCGACGAATCCGGTCCGATCGATCCGCCGACGGCTCCCCCAATGTTCAGCGACGACGATAAGGACGACGCGCCGACCGTCGAGAAGAGTTTCGTCACCAAGCTCATCCAGAAATATTCGAAGATTTATGCGATTCCCGAGACGCTGCTCCACCGCATCGTCCATCGCGAGAGCCGCTACAATCCGAAGGCTTACAACAAGCGCGGCTATTTCGGCCTTATGCAGATCAAGTACAATACCGCCAAATCGATGGGCTATGACGGTGCGCCGGGCGGCCTCTTCGATGCCGAGACCAACATCAAATATGCCGCGAAATATCTGCGTGGCGCCTGGCTCGTCTCTGACAACAAGGAAGATGATGCCGTCCGCCTCTATGCGCGGGGCTATTATTATGACGCCAAGCGCAAGGGCATGAACGACATCGCCCATGGCAATTACTGACAACCACAATAGAGCCTTTCCTGGTTAGATTGAAGCATTCTGCCGGAGCAGGTTTTCGTCAGGGCAGAGGCGATTGGCGACGGGCATACCCCTTGGTACGTCCGAGCCGATCGCCTCTGATCCTGGCGGAAAGATGCCCGGCCTTTCAGGTTGGCTGAAACGGGCCGTCTGCTCGACCGGCCGGCTTGGCCGTAGAGCGGGGCTACGACGCGCGCCGGCCGGTCGACCATCCGACTCCGTTTGAGCCAACAGAATGCTTCAATCTAACCAGGAAAGGCTCTAGAAACGGATTCGATGCTGCCGCCTATGGCTGCGTCTCGACCTGCCGCTCTGGTCCTGCCTGCTGTTGCGGCACTCGCGATTGCGGCGACGCCTCCAGGACCGCCTTGAGAAGCGCCTGCGGCTGATAGCCGAGCCAGCCCGGCGTCAGGCCGAGCCGGACGATGACCAGATTGGCGGAGGGCACGATCGCCATGCTCTGCCCGTCATGCCCCGACAGCCAGAACGTATCCTCCGGCAGCCCGAACGCGGCGTTCGAGCTGCCGGGCGCAAGCCACGCCTGGACTTGCGTATAGCGGCCGTTCGACGCTGCCGTCGGCGTGCGCATGGCGCCGACGAACCCCTCCGGCAGCAATCGCCGGCCATTCCACACGCCATCCTGCAGCAGGAACTGTCCGAAGCGGGCCCAGTCATGCGCCGTCGCGTAGAGATAGGAGCTTCCGGCAAAGGTGCCGCGCGCGTCGAGTTCGAAGACGGCGCTGCTCATGCCGAGCGGGGAGAAGAGCGCGTCATGCGGATAAGAAAAAGCTGCTTGCGCATTGCCGACCTTGTCCATCCAGATGCGTGACAAGAGCACCGCCGTGCCGCTCGAATAGCGGAAGCGCTGGCCGGGTGCCGCCTCCATCGGCACATTGGCCGGCAGCGATACCATGTCGGGATCGAGATAAAGCATACGCGTCACATCGGCGACGCTGCCATAATCCTCATTGAAGGCAAGGCCGCTCTCCATGCCGAGCAGGTCGGAGACCTTGATCCTGGAGCGCTGATCGTCCTTCCATTGCGCCATCAAGTGATCGTCGTCGAAGGAAACCTTGCCGTCGAGCATCAGGCGGCCGAGGATGGCTGCGTTCACCGTCTTCGTCATCGACCAGCCGATCAGCGGCGTCTTCGCCGAAAATCCGCGGCCATAGGCTTCGGCGACGATACGACCGTCGCGCACGACCACGATCGCCCGCATCGCCGGGCCGGCAAAGCGGGAATCGGCCAGCACCGCGGCGATCTTCGCGTCCGGCTGATTGCCGCTGCCCTCGCCTTGCGGCCATACCGCGTCGTTCGCCTGCATCTTGGCCGGTGCATCGAACGGCACCGCGTTAATCGCCGCCTCGAAATTGCCGTCCGGCACGCTGGTGCAGCCGAGACTGCCGCGATAGAGCGCATAACTCGATGCGAACAGCCCCATGAAGCGCGCTGTCACCCGGCCGCTGTCGCGCTCGACACTGACGCGCACCAGCCTCAGCAGCGGATTTCCCGGCGCCTGGACGTCGTCATGCAGCACATCGTCGGCATCCCGGCCGGCAATGAAGACATTCGAGCAGACGATCTTGGCGGCGTAGCCGTCCCCGACGCGCAACAGCTCCGGCGGCCGGGCGAAGAGCCAGCCGGTCCCGGCAGCGATGATGAGAACCACAAGGAGAGCAAGCGCCTTCAGGACACGCAGCACAAATCGCATGGCATTCCTCCATGCCGGGAGAGAAGCAGGAATCGCGCCGGTCGGAAAGGGGGGCGGCGCGAAGAAGGCGCGCCATTCCGATCACTCTTCATTGATGCCGGAGCCTCCCGAGACCGGCGCCCACAGCCCGCGTCATCAAACTGTAGCAGTGGCGCGCTACACGCCCTGAACGCTAAAAAGGTGACAGAACTCATGTCAGAATTTGCACCGGATGCCGGCTTCCGCAAGAACCGGAAACTCAAGGACGCCCTTCTCCGCCACAAGGCTTTTTCGAAGGAAGGTTTTTCCGAGCGTCTCTTCGGCCTCCTCTTCTCCGGCCTCGTCTACCCGCAGATCTGGGAAGATCCGGATCTCGACATGCAGGCGATGGAGCTGAAGCCCAACCATCGCATCGTCACCATCGGATCCGGCGGCTGCAACATGCTCGCCTATCTCTCCAAGGCGCCGGCCTCGATCGACGTCGTCGATCTCAACCCGCACCATATCGCGCTGAACCGCCTGAAGCTTGCCGCCTTCAAGCATCTGCCGGATCACGCCGACCTCGTCCGCTTCCTGGCAATGCCGAACGAAAAATCGAACAGCCGCGCCTACGACCGGCATCTTGCCGCCAGGCTCGACGAGACGACCCGCAGCTACTGGAACGGCCGCAAGTTCGGCCGCCGCCGCGTCACCGTCTTCGACCGCAACATCTATGAAACCGGCCTGCTCGGCCGCTTCATCGGCGCAGCCCACCTTCTTGCCCGCCTGCACGGCGTCAAGCTGCGCGAGATGACCAAGACCCGGTCGATCCGCGAGCAGCGCCAGTTCTTCGACGAGCAGATCGCGCCGCTTTTCGAAAAACCGGTCGTGCGCTGGATCACCGGCCGCAAGAGCTCGCTCTTCGGCCTCGGCATTCCGCCGCAGCAATATGACGAGCTCGCAAGCCTTGCTGCCGATCATTCGATCGCGCCGGTGCTGAAGCACCGCCTGGAAAAGCTCGCCTGTCATTTCCCGATGCGCGACAACTATTTCGCCTGGCAGGCCTTCGGCCGCCGCTACGGCACGCAAGAGGAAGGCCCGCTGCCGACCTATCTGAAGCCGGAGCACTATGAGGTGATCCGCGCCAATGTCGACCGCGTCAACGTTCACCACGCAAGCTTCACCGAGCTTCTGGCCCGCGAGCCGGCCGCCTCGCGCGACCGCTACATTCTGCTCGACGCGCAGGACTGGATGACCGACGGGCAGTTGAACGACGTCTGGCGGGAAATCACCCGCACGGCGCGCGACGGCGCCCGGGTGATCTTCCGCACCGCCGCCGAAAAGAGCATCATCGAAGGCCGCCTGTCTCCTTCGATCCGCGACCAATGGGACTACTTCGAAGAGAAGTCACGCGAACTGACCGCGCTCGATCGCTCGGCGATCTATGGCGGCTTCCACATCTACGGGAAGAAGGCGTGAGCAAGGTCGGCACCGAGACGGCGGGAATGAGCGACGAACATGCCAGCCTGATGGATGGCATGTACCGCTACCAGCGCCATATCTACGACCTGACGCGCAAATATTACCTTCTCGGCCGCGACAGAACGATCCGCAATCTCGACGTGCCCGAGGGCGGCACCCTGCTCGAAGTCGGCTGCGGCACCGGTCGCAACATGGCCTTCGCCCACAGGCATTTCCCGACTGCCAAGCTGTTCGGCCTCGACATTTCCCAGGAAATGCTGATTTCAGCCCGCAAGACCTTCGCCACCAAGGCGACGATTCCGGAATTCCGCGTCGCCGACGCCACGGCCTTCACGCCGCGCGAATTCGGCGTCAGCGGATTCGACCGCATCCTGATCTCCTATGCCCTGTCGATGATCCCGGATTGGGAGCGCGCCGTCGATGCGTCGATCGCCGCACTCAATCCCGGCGGCCAGCTGCACATCGTCGATTTCGGCCAGCAGGAAGGCCTGCCGCGCTGGTTCCGCCGCATGCTCCAGTCCTGGCTCGCCAAGTTCCACGTCACCCCGCGCCGCGACCTGCGCGAGGTCCTGGAAGCCCAAGCCGAAGAGAACAATGCGCGATTGATCTTCGAAACCGTCGGCGGCGGTTATGCCTGGCGGGCCGCAATTGTCAGCAAGCGCTGATAATTCGCTTGAAACTAACCGATTTTTTACGTTGATATGGTGAAAAGAGGGTTATTCCTCTGCTGGGCTCGTCATTTTCGAAGGTCAGGCTGTGGGGCAAAGAGATCATTCGGTTCACGACGGGATACCCATGCGCCGGCTTTTGTTTTGCGTTCTGCCTCTGGCCATCATGGTCGCCGGCTGCTCCTCCTCCGGTTATGACTCCTTCGAAACGGCATCGATCAACCCGAAAACGCGCTTCAAGGACACCGATCCGCAGAATTTTGGCGCGAAGCACCCGCATCAGAACGATGTGCACGGCATCGACATCTCCAAATGGCAGGGTGATATCGACTGGGCGAGCGTGAAGAATTCGGGCGTCGCCTTCGCCTTCATCAAGGCGACGGAAGGCAAGGACAGGCTCGATGCCCGCTTCGATGGATATTGGCGCGAGGCCCGCGCCGCCGGCATCCCGCACGCTCCCTATCATTTCTATTATTTCTGCTCCTCGGCCGACCAGCAGGCCGATTGGTTCATAAGCAACGTCCCGAAGGACGCCATGCGCCTGCCACCGGTGCTCGACGTCGAATGGAACGGCGAATCGAAGACCTGCCGCTATCGCCCCGATCCGGCAACCGTGCGCGCCGAAATGCAGCGCTTCATGGACCGGCTGGAGGCCTATTACGGCAAACGCCCGATCATCTACACTTCGGTCGATTTCCACCGGGAGAATCTCGTCGGCCACTTCCCGGATTATCATTTCTGGGTGCGCTCCGTGGCCAAGCACCCCGAGGCGACCTATTCCGACCGCCGCTGGGCCTTCTGGCAGTATACCTCGACCGGCGTTGTTCCCGGCATCAAGGGGCCGACCGACATCAACGTCTTTGCCGGCAGCGCAAAGAACTGGAACAACTGGGTCGCGACCGTTTCCAAGGATAGAAATTCTTAGTAACCTCTTTCAATGTTTCTTGCTTCCGTCACATTCCTCTGGGAAAGCGACGGCATCCATTTGCTATTTTTCTATAAGGACCGCATTTCATGCACCGCTCGCTCACAAGCCGCTCTGCACTCGCCTTCCTGTTTGCCCTGACCTTTGCCGGCGGTGCGGCCGCCCAGCAGGCGCCTGCCGCCTCCGCCCCCTCGGCAGCGCCCTGCGGCGGCGATCTGTCCGCCTTCCTTGAGGGCGTCAAGGCCGATGCGGTTGCCGCGGGCGCCAGTGGCGCGGCCGCCGACCAAGCTCTTGCCGGTGCCGAGATCGACCAGAAGGTGCTTAGCCGGGATCGCGCCCAGGGCGTCTTCAAGCAGACCTTCCTCGAATTTTCCCAGCGTACCGTCAGCCAGGCCCGCCTCGACATCGGCCGCCAGAAGATGAAGCAGTATGCCGACGTCTTTGCCCGGGCCGAGCAGGAATTCGGCGTTCCCGCGGGCGTCATCACCGCCTTCTGGGCGATGGAAACCGATTTCGGCGCCGTCCAGGGCGACTTCAACACCCGCAACGCGCTGGTGACGCTGTCACACGATTGCCGTCGCCCGGAGCTCTTCCGCCCGCAGCTGATCGCTCTCATCGAGATGGTCCAGCACGGCGACCTCGACCCTGCCACCAACACCGGCGCCTGGGCCGGCGAAATCGGCCAGGTGCAGATGCTGCCGCGCGACATCATCGCCTACGGCATGGACGGCGATGGCGACGGCCATGTCCGCCTGAAGCAGAGCAGCCCTGACGCCGTCCTGACGGCGGCGAAATTCATCCAGCACCTCGGCTTCGAGCGCGGCCAGCCCTGGCTGCAGGAAGTCACCCTGCCCGACAATCTGCCATTCGAGAAATCCGGCCTTGGCGGCACGATGAAGGCCAGCGAGTGGTTCGCGCTCGGCGTCGAGCCGCGCGACGGCAACACCGCTTTCGGCGATCTCGAGGGCGACCTTGTGCTGCCGCAGGGCCGCATGGGACCGGCCTTCATCGCCTATCCGAATTTCAAGATCTATCTCGAATGGAACAAGTCGTTCATCTATACGACGTCGGCCGCCTATTTCGCGACCCGGCTTTCCGGCGCCCCGACCTATCTCAAGGGCACGCCTGAACAGGGTCTTGCCAACGACCAAATGAAGACGCTGCAGACCAAGCTGCAGTCGCTCGGCCACGATGTCGGCGAGATCGACGGCATCCTCGGCTCCGGCACGCGTATCGCGATCCAGAAGGAACAACAGCGTCTCGGCATACCGGCCGACGGCTGGGCGACGCCGGCGCTCCTCAACGCCCTCTGATCGCCGCTGCCGCTCCGCCGCTCGCTTCGCAAGAAACGGGTGGCGCCGCGCGCCATCGGCGTTAAGGCAGATGGTGAGGATCCGCGGTCGGGTTTCGATGCGACGGCGGCGACGCGGCTTGGGATGGAGGAAGGCGGCATGGACAACAGAATGAATGCCTGGACCTGGAGCCTGCTGCTCCTGCTCGGTCTCATCTGGGGCGGCTCTTTCTTCTTTGCCAGCATCGCCGTCCAACATGTCCCGCCGCTGACCCTCGTCTTCCTCCGGCTGCTGCTGGCCGCGATTGCGCTGCACATCTACATCGCCGGCCGTTTCGGCATCTATCCGATCCTGGGAGCCCGCTGGCGCGAATTCCTGATCCTCGGGCTCATCAACAATGCCCTGCCGCACGCTCTGATCTTCTTCGGCCAGACCCGTATCGGCGCCGGCCTTGCGGCGATCCTGAACGCGACGACGCCGATTTGGACCGTGTTGATCGCCAACTACGTCACATCAGACGAGAAGCTGTCATCTGCCAAGATTGCCGGCTGCCTCGTCGGCCTGGCCGGAACGATCGTGCTGATCAGCCCCAGCCTGTCGGCCAGTGGCGAAGCGCCGCTCTGGGCGCTGCTGCTTCCGGTACTTGCCGCCGTCTCCTATGGGTTCGCAGCCACCTACGGCAAGCGGTTCAAGACTATTCCGGCCCCCGTTACCGCAGCCGGCCAGCTGACGGCGTCCTCGTTGATCACCTTGCCACTGTCGCTCTTGGCCGATCATCCCTGGGCGCTCCCCTGGCCAACGCTCGATATCGTCGTCGCCGTACTGGCGCTGGCGCTGGTATCGACCGCCTTCGCTTATATTCTCTATTTCCGGATCATGGCGGCGGCCGGCGCCACCAACGCCTCGCTCGTCACGCTGCTGGTGCCGCCGAGCGCCATCCTTCTCGGTGTGCTTTTCCTCGGCGAGCGGCTCACCCTTGCCGAACTCGCCGGCATGGCGCTGATCGGCTTCGGCCTTGTCATTCTCGACGGCCGTGCCTATCGCCTGCTGGCCAGGGCAGCGTGAAGTATAGTTGCAAATCCCGCATGATTTCAACCGCTTGACTGCGCGCCATGTTTCAGGCGCATAGGTAAATCGGCAATCGCCCGATTTAACCGCATGTTAAATTTTGTGAATAAGATTTTGTCGCGAATAGGCCTTCGATTTCAACGGCTTGCGGATTTGCTGTCCGACTTATCCACCGCTCTGTTCCGCGGTGCAGCATAGATTCCGCTTCCCAATCGACACATTTCCGACATATTATTGGCACGTTAACGCGAGGAGACAGACATGGGACTCACGCAATCCTTGAATGTTCTGTTGGTCAGTGCAGCGTTTGCCTTCGTCCTGTCCATGCTCTTTATCTGAGCTGGCCGGCGGGGTGTGACGACTGGTAGTACCTGAACTCCCCTGATCAATCCGCCAATGAAAAAGCGCATGTCCCGCCCGACATGCGCTTTTCACTTTGATGGACGCGGAAAATCAGGCAGCCGCGCCGGCGTTTTTTGCCGCCCGGCGGGAGAGGCTGAGATTGTCGAGCACGGCGGAAACCAGCGGCGAACGGTTCATCGTATAGAGATGGAAATCGCGGATGCCGCGCCGGACGAGATCTTCGATCTGCTCGGTGGCGACATCGGCTGCGACCTTCGCCCGTTCTTCGGGCTTGTCGTCAAAGCCCGCAAAACGCTCGTCAAGGAAGCCGGGGATGATCGCCCCGCAGGCGCCGGCAAAACGCTTGAGCTGCGTCAGGTTCTGGATCGGCATGATGCCGGGCACGATCGGGATCGAAATGCCGGCCTTGCGCACCCGCTCCAGGTAACGCTCGAAATTGTCGTTGTCGAAGAAGAACTGCGTCAGCGCCCGGTCGGCGCCGTTGTCGGCCTTGCGTTTCAGCATGTCGATATCGGCGGCTGTGTCGCGGCTTTCCGGATGCTTTTCCGGATAGGCGGAGACTGAGATTTCGAAATCGCCGATCGCCTTGAGGCCGGCCACGAGCTCCGCCGCATTGGCATAGCCGCCGGGATGCGGCTGGTAGGGCGCGCCGGCACCGCCCGGTGCATCGCCGCGCAGCGCCACGAAATGCGTCACGCCGACCTTGCGGAAGGTCTCAATCATCTGATGCGTCTCTTCCTTCGTCGCGCCGACGCAGGTCAGGTGCGAAGCGGTGGCAAGCGGCGTCTGCGACAGGAAACGCGTGACGGCGGTCAGCGTCGGCGCCTTGGTGGTGCCGCCGGCGCCGTAGGTCACCGAGACGAAATCCGGATCCCAGTCCTGCAGCTCACTGACGGTATTCCAGAGCTGACCTTCCATCTCTTCCGATTTCGGCGGGAAGAATTCGAACGAGATCCCGATGTCGCGCGCCTGCGCTTCGTTTTTCAAAGCCATGTCATACTCTCCCGGCAAATGTAGGTTCGGCGCCTTCGCTTAGTTGCGAAGCCATCAGGCGCCTCGGATCGCGCGCGAGCCAGACGGTGACCGTCAGCCCCTGCCCGCTCTGCTGACCCGGATGAAGATCGACGACCTGCTCGACATCGAGCCCGGCCTTGCGCAGCCAGTCGGACATCGCCTGGTGCGAAAAGCCGAGGCGGACATGCGCATGCTCGTCGCGGAGATATTCGAGCGTATGCGGCGCAAGGTCGATGACGACGAGCCGGCCGCCCGGCCGCAGCATCCGTGCCGCTTCGGTGATGGCAATCTCCGGCTGGTCGAAGAAATGCAGCACCTGGTGGATCGTTACCAGGTCGAAATCCTGTCCCTCGAACGGCAGGTTCAAAATATCGGCGTGGCGCACGGTGGCCTTGGTGATGCGGGACTTGTCGAGATTGGCGCGCGCCACGCTCAGCATGTCGCGGCTGGCATCGACACCGATCGCCCGGCGGTAGAGCCCGGCCAGGAGTTCGAGGATGCGGCCGGTGCCGGTGCCGAGATCGAGCAGCGAATCGATCGGCTGGCTGCCGAGCAGCCGGATGACGGCGGCATCGACTTCCTCGTCGGCCGCATGCAGGCGGCGAAGTTCGTCCCATTCCGCCGCGTTGCGGCTGAAATAGGCCTGCGCCCGCTCGGCCCGCTGGCGTTTGACCGCCGACAGCCGCTCGCCGTCACGAAGGACGGTCGGATCGTTTTCGGAGACATGCTTCAGCAAGGCCCGCACGAGCATTGCCGCCTTGCCGTCCTGCTTGAGGCGGAAATAGGCCCAGGCGCCTTCCTGATAGCGCTCAATCAGTTCGGCCTCGCCAAGCAGCTTCAAGTGGCGGGAGATACGCGGCTGGGACTGGCCGAGAATTTCGGTCAGATCGGTGACCGTCAGATCGCCGGCGTCGAGAAGCGCCAGAAGCCGCAGACGCGTCGGCTCGCCGGCCGCCTTCAAGACGTCCACCAAACCATCCAGTCCAAGCTTCAAAGGTTCACTCATCATTAGCCCAATCAAGATATAAAGATATCTTTATGTGATTTGAAAAGCGGTGGCAAGCGGCAATTCGCACTCTCCGCGAAATTGCCTGCTCAAATTGCGACAGGGCCGGATACGAAAAAGCCCCGGGCAAACCGGGGCTTTCTCAATCGAAAAGAAGGACGATCAGCGCGTCAGGCGCTTATGCGCCTGGCTGCCCGGGTTGAGGGCATCGGGGCCGAGGCGGCGGATCTTGTCCTGTTCATAATCCTCGAAGTTGCCTTCGAACCATTCGACATGGCCCTCGCCTTCGAAAGCGAGAATGTGTGTTGCCAAACGGTCGAGGAACATGCGGTCGTGGCTGATGATGATGGCGCAGCCGGCGAAGTTTTCCAGCGCGTTTTCCAGCGCGCCCAGCGTTTCCGTGTCGAGGTCGTTGGTCGGCTCGTCGAGCAGCAGGACATTGCCGCCGGCCTTCAGCATCTTGGCAAGGTGAACTCGATTGCGCTGACCGCCGGAGAGATTGCCGACCTTCTGCTGCTGATCGCCGCCCTTGAAGTTGAAGGCGCCGCAATAGGCACGGGAGTTCATGTCGAACTTACCGAGCTTGATGATTTCGGCGCCGCCGGAGATTTCCTCCCAGACCGTCTTGTCGGCGGCAAGCGCGTCACGGCTCTGGTCGACATAACCGAGATGCACGGTCTCGCCGATGCGGATCGAACCGCTATCCGGCTTTTCCTGGCCGGTGATCATCCTGAACAGCGTCGTCTTGCCGGCGCCGTTCGGCCCGATAATGCCGACGATGCCGCCGGGCGGCAGTTTGATCGACAGGTCGTTGATCAGTGTGCGGCCCTCGAAGCCCTTGGTGATGCCTTCCATCTCAATGACCACCTGGCCGAGGCGCTCGCTGACCGGGATGATGATCTGCGCGTCGCCGGGACGCTGCTTTTCGGCGGCATCCACCAACTGCTCGTATGACTTGATACGCGCCTTGGACTTGGCCTGACGCGCCTTCGGGCTGGAGGCGATCCATTCCTGTTCGCGGCTGATGGCCTTCTGGCGCGAGGCCTCTTCGCGGTTTTCCTGCAGCATGCGCTTGGCTTTCGCCTGCAGGTAGGCCGAGTAATTGCCTTCGTAGGGAATGCCGCGGCCGCGGTCGAGTTCGAGGATCCATCCGGTGACGTTGTCGAGGAAGTAACGATCGTGGGTGATCATCATCACCGCGCCGGGATAGTCGCGCAGATGCTTTTCGAGCCAGGCGATGGTTTCGGCGTCGAGATGGTTGGTCGGTTCGTCGAGCAACAGCAGATCCGGCTGCGAAAGCAGCAGGCGGCAGAGCGCGATACGGCGGCGTTCACCACCGGACAGGCTGGTGACATCGGCGTCGCGCGGCGGGCAGCGCAGGGCTTCCATCGCCATCTCGACCTGGCTTTCCAGATCCCAGAGGTTCTGGCTGTCGATGATGTCCTGCAGCTTGGCGCCCTCTTCCGCGGTCTCGTCGGAATAGTTCATCATCAATTCGTTGTAGCGATCGAGGATCGCCGTCTTCGAGGCAACGCCTTCCATGACGTTTTCGAACACCGTCTTGTTCGGGTCGAGACGCGGTTCCTGCTCGAGATAGCCGACGGTGGCACCCTCGGCCAGCCAGGCTTCGCCCGTATACTCCTTGTCCTGGCCGGCAATGATGCGCAGCACAGTGGATTTACCGGCGCCGTTCGGCCCGAGGATGCCGATCTTGGCATCCGGGTAGAAAGAAAGGTGGATGTTCTCCAGGATCTTCTTGTTGCCATAGGCCTTGTTGAGGCCGGACATATGATAGATGAATTGACGTGCCATGCTGCGCTGCTCCGGGCGGGAAACTTCGTTTCGTGCCGCTATGTAGGCGAAACAGCGCCTGTGGGCAACGCCGAAACCCGGTTTAGGCAGGATTCCGGTCAGAAGCCCGCCGCATCGACGACACCTTCATCGCAGCCGAAAGAGGTTTTTCCCGCCCCCTGGATCAGATCGCCAAGGCCGCCGCTTTTTGCCGCCGCCGTTCCCGCATCCTGAGACAGCCCGATCGTCAGCTCGCTGATCATCCTGACATTGCCGGCCCGCCGGCAGCTCATCTTGACGCGGTCGCCCGCACCCGGCCCGAAGCTCTTGTCGAAAGCCGCCTTGATCGCATCGGACTTGACCGTCTTGCCGATATTGGCGGCGAAGAGGTCGCGCACGGCCGATGCGTTGAGCGCACTCACGAGATGGACGCTGACGCCGAAATAATCTTCCGCGCTCATTTTCGTGCAGGTGCCATGCTTTGTCCATTCGTGCCGTTCCAGGCCGGACTGCGTGCCGGGCATCGCCTTGGCCAGCGCCGCCTGCGTCTCGGCCGAAAGCGTGACCGCCGGCAGTGTAGACCATTTGCCGTCCTTGTCGGCAGCCTTCTGGTCGTCGCTGACGCCGCAATAATCTTGTCGCATCGGCCAGAGACCGTGCAGCGAGAAATTCGTTGCGTCGTGGCGCTCGCCGGTCTGGCTTGCGCATTCGGCCTTCTTCTGGTTTGTCTGACAGAAGGCGGGCTGCCAGCTCGCCGCAAGAATGAAACGGGTGCGTCCCGTGGCCTCCTGCGCCATGGCGGCGCCGGCAAGGGCCATCGATACGGCGAACGTCAAGGTACGCAACTGCATGCTGCTCATTTCAACCCCCATAGAAGAACAATACAGGAACAGATAAGCACAAAGAGTAAACGACAGCAACCCTGAATCGCAAATATTCCTTTAATTTGTTATCGACTGCGTTCGGCGCCTTAAAGTCACGCACCCGACGCTTTGTCACTTTGAGTTGAAGCATAATTGCTTAAAGCGATTTCGCTTTCGGAAATTATGCGCTAGCGATCTGTTCTGCTGCGGCAGGTAGGATCCGAATGTTTTCTGAAACGCAATGGCTCTCCGTGCCGGGAGCATCGCTGGCTTATCACCATGCCGAGGCCACCGGCCCCGCATGCGGCATTCTGTTGATATCGCACGGCCTGGCGGAGCACTCGAAGCGGTATCGCCGCTTTGCCGAGGCGATGGCGGCGCGCGGCTATCACGTCTATGCCCATGATCACCGCGGCCATGGCGAGACGACGGCGCTCGACGCGCCGATCGGCCGCTTCGCGCGGCGGGATGGAGTCGAACGGGTGATCGGCGACATCATGGCCATGCGCGCCCATGCGGCCTCGCGCCATCCCGGCCTAAAGGTGATCCTCTTCGGCCATTCGATGGGTGGCCTTATCGCGCTCAATGCCGCCGTCGCCGCTCCTGCCGAATTCGACGCGGTCGCCGTCTGGAATTCGAATTTCGCCGTCGGTCTTGCCGGCCGAGCCGCCCAGGCGATCCTCATTGCCGAACGCATGCTGAAAGGCTCGGACGTGCCGAGCGGCCTCCTGCCGAAACTCACCTTCGCCGCCTGGGGCCGGTCCATTGCCAACCGCCGCACGGAATTCGACTGGCTTTCGCATATTCCCGATGAAGTCGACAAATATGTCGCCGACCCTCTTTGCGGCTTCGACGCCTCGGTTTCGCTCTGGCTCGATGTCTTCGAACTAACCTTCCGCGCACCGCAAAAGATCCATCTCGACCGGCTGCGGCATGACCTGCCGATCCATCTGGTCGGCGGCGCAGAAGATCCGGCGACGGAGCGTGGAAAAGCCGTGGTCTGGCTGTCGAACCATTTGAAAGGCCATGGCTTCTCCCGTATCAGCACCGAGATATATCAGGACACGCGGCACGAAACGCTGAATGAGGTCGGCGCAGATGCAGCCATTTCCGCCTTCGCGGACTGGTGTGACGGCGCGGTCAGCAAAAGCCGGAACGGCCAAAATCCCGGATAACGAGAATTCCACTATGAGCAGTACCTCCGCCCGGCCCGTTTCGTCCCCTTCCGACGTGACGATGGGGCTTGCGCTGATGTTTCTTTCGGTGATGTTCTCGCCGCTCATCGATATCTTCGCCAAACTTGCCGTCGTCACCATCCCCTCCGCCGAGATCACCGCCGGCCGCTTCGCGGTGCAGGCGCTCTGCATGCTGCCGATCGTCATATGGCGGTGCAGCTTTGCCGATTTCTCCTGGCGCCAGAGCCTGTTCCATGCCATCCGCGGCGCGATCATCACCATCTCGATGATTTCCTTCGTCACCACGCTGAAATACATGGCGGTCGCCGATGCGATCGCGATCTTCTTCGTCGAGCCGATCATGGTGACGATCCTCGGCGGCATTTTCCTGAAGGAGGTGATCGGCTGGCGGCGCTACACCGCCTGCGGCGTCGGCTTCTTCGGGGCGATGCTGATCATCCAGCCGAGTTTCAACGAAGTCGGCTACATCGCGCTCCTGCCCATCCTCAGCGCTCTCTGCATCGCCATTTTCGTGCTGATGACCCGCGTTCTGTCGCACAAGGAAGATCCCTGGGCGATGCAGTTCCAGATGGGCCTCTGGGGCCTCATCTTCTGCACCCTTCTGCTTCTTGCCGGCGATGGCAGCGGCTCCGATATCTTCGATCCCGTCATGCCGGCAGGCAGCGCCTGGTTCTATGTCGCCGGCGTCGGCGCCATGGCCGCGATAGCGGGCATCTTCGGCGTCTACGCCTATCGCGCCGCACCGGCTTCGACGCTGGCGCCGCTGCAATATTTCGAGATCGTCTCGGCCACGATCTTCGCCTGGCTTGTTTTCGGCGACTTTCCGGATGCGATCAAATGGCTCGGCATCATGATCATCATCGCCTCCGGCATCTACATCCTTTGGCGCGAGCGCCGCTTTGCTTCCAAACCCGTATCCGATACATCTGAGGTGACGCTGGCGCCGTAGATTGCCCGGGAGGACCATGACCGAGAGCCTGACGAAAAAACCGCCGCTTGCGGGAATCCGGGTGATCGAGCTCGCCCGCGTGCTGGCCGGCCCCTGGGCGGGACAAATGCTCGCCGATCTCGGCGCCGATGTCATCAAGGTCGAAAATCCCGACGGCGGCGACGATACGCGCCAATGGGGCCCGCCCTTCGTCGAAGGTGCCGACGGCGAAAATCTCTCGGCCGCCTATTACCACGCCGCCAATCGCGGCAAACGCTCCATTGCCGCCGACCTGAAAAGCCCCGAAGGCCAGGATCTCGTCCGCCGCTTGGTATCCACTGCCGACGTGGTGATCGAGAACTTCAAGCTCGGCGGCCTCGTCAAATACGGGCTCGATTACGACAGCCTGCGCAGACTGAACCCGAAGCTCGTCTACTGCTCGATCACCGGCTTCGGCCAGACCGGCCCCTATGCCAGCCTCGCCGGCTACGATTACATCGTCCAGGGCATGTCCGGCTTCATGTCGATCACCGGCGAGCCGGACGGCCAGCCGATGAAGGCGGGTGTGGCGATCGCCGATATCTTCACCGGCATCTATGCCGTCTCGGCAATCGAGGCCGCCCTGATCCATGCTTTGAAAACCGGCGAAGGCCAACTCGTCGACATGGCGCTGCTCGATGTGCAATCGGCCGTGCTCGCCAATCAGAACATGAACTACCTCGTCTCCGGCGCTGCACCGACCCGGCTCGGCAACGCCCATCCGAATATCTCGCCCTATGAGGTCGTGCCGGCGGCCGATGGCTACCTCATTCTTGCCGTCGGCAATGACGGCCAGTTCGCTCGCCTCTGCACCATCCTCCGCCTTGAGACGATCGCCGCCGACCACCGTTTCGCCACCAACAGGGCCCGGGTCGGCAATCGGGCCGAGCTGCGCCGGCTCGTTTCGACCGAGACGCTGAAATGGCAGAAAGCGGACCTGTTGAAGGCCTGCGAAGAGAACGGGGTGCCTGCCGGCGCGATCAATACGATCGAGGAGATGTTCGCCGATCCGCAGGTGCGCGCCCGCGGTCTGCGGATCGATCTTGCCGATGCCGCCGGCACGCTCATCCCCGGGGTCAGGACGCCGGTGGTGCTGTCCGAGACGCCGCTGCATTACATCAGGCCGAGCCCGCGCCTCGACGAACACAGGCAAGAAATTCTGGCGGAGCTCGCCGAGCGCGAGAGGGAGACATCGTCATGAAGAAGACCGGCGGGGAACTGATCGTCGATGCGTTGAAGGCCAATGGCGTCAAACGCCTCTCCTGCGTGCCCGGCGAGAGTTTCCTCGCCGTTCTCGATGCCCTGCGTGACAGCGATATCGATGTCCTCGTCTGCCGCCAGGAGGGCGGAGCGGCGATGATGGCGGATTGCTGGGGCAGGCTGACCGGTGAACCCGGCATCTGCATGGTCACCCGCGGCCCCGGCGCCACCAATGCTTCCGCCGGCCTGCATATATCAAGACAGGATTCGATCCCGATGATCCTCTTCATCGGCCAGGTGCAGCGCGAAGCCCGCGAGCGCGAGGCCTTCCAGGAAGTCGAATTCCGCCGCGCCTTCACCGAATTCGCCAAATGGGTCGGTGAGATCGACGATGCCGCCCGCATTCCCGAGTTCGTCACCCGCGCCTTTGCGATCGCAACCTCCGGCCGCCCCGGCCCCGTCGTGTTGACGCTGCCGGAGGATATGCTGCGCGACGAAGTCGAGGCGCCCCGCCCCAAGCGTTACGTCAGCGTCGAGGCACATCCCGGCCGCAGCCAGATCGACGATCTCTATGTCAGACTGCTGAAGGCCGAGCGGCCGATGGTGATCCTCGGCGGCACGCGCTGGGATGCCGATGCCGTCGCCGATTTTGCAGGCTTTGCCGAGCGTTTCCAGCTTCCCGTCGGCTGCTCCTTCCGCCGGCAGATGCTGTTCGATCATCTCCATCCCTGTTACGCCGGCGATGTCGGCATCGGCATCAATCCGGTCCTCGCCAAGGAAATCAAGGAAAGCGACCTGCTGATCCTTCTTGGCGGCCGCATGTCGGAAATGCCGTCCTCGTCCTATACGCTGATCGATATCCCCTACCCCCAGCAATCACTGGTGCACGTCTATCCCGATGCTTCCGAACTGGGACGCGTCTACCGCCCGGATCTCGCTATCTGCGCCGCTCCTGATAATTTCGTCGCCGCGCTCGCCGATCTCGAAGCGCCGGCCGAACCGCACTGGGCGGAGCGCACGCAGCGCATGCATCAGGCCTATCTTTCCTGGTCGAAGCCGCCGGCAACAGGTCCGGGCGCCGTTCACATGGGCCCGATCATGGAATGGCTGGAGGCCAATACCGCGGCGGATACGATCTTCACCAACGGCGCCGGCAACTACGCCACCTGGCTGCACCGCTTCCATCGTTTCCGCCGTTTCAACACCCAGGCCGCCCCGACATCCGGCTCGATGGGTTATGGCCTGCCCGCCGCCGTCGCCGCCAAACGGCTCTTTCCCGAGCGCGAGGTCATCTGCTTTGCCGGCGACGGCTGTTTCCTGATGCACGGCCAGGAATTCGCGACCGCCATCCGCTACGGCCTGCCGATCATCGCAATCGTCGTCAACAACGGCATGTACGGCACCATCCGCATGCATCAGGAACGCGAATATCCCGGCCGCGTCAGCAGCACCGATCTGACCAATCCCGATTTCGCAGCCCTTGCCCGCGCCTATGGCGGCCACGGCGAGACGGTGGAGCGGACAGAGGAATTCGCCGCAGCCTTCGAGCGGGCGCGTGACAGCGGCAAGCCGGCGATCATCGAAGTCAAACTTGATCCCGAGGCGATCACGCCGACCCGCACGCTCTCGGAAATCGCGCAAACAAAAAGCCGGTAAGCCCGTGACCGCCCCCATTCGGATTGGTCACGCACCTACCGGCTTTGATGCAATTCAGCAGTGAGCTTAGTCGATCGCGGCCGTGACGATGAACTCGACCTTGTATTTCGGCGCAGCGAGCTTGGCTTCGCTGGTGGCGCGGGCGGGCGGATTGGCCGGATCGATCCAGGCTTCCCAGGCGGCGTTCATCTCGGCGAAATAAGCGATGTCGGAGAGATAGACGATCGTCTGCAGGATCTTCGACTTGCTGCTGCCTGATGCAGCCAGCAGGCGGTCGACTTCGGCAAGCGAGGATTTGCACTGGTCGGTGACGCTTTCGCCCTCGCCGACCTGGCCTGCGAGATAAACCGTGTTGCCGTGAATGACGGCGCCGCTCATGCGTGCGCCGACGTCGATACGCTTAATGCTCATCATAGTCTCCTGAGTGAATGGAAAAGTGACGGCGCTGCGGTGCAGCGCCGGAAAATCGGCAGCCGGAATGGGCCTAGCTGCGGATATGGTGGGTCTTCTGGTAGATCGCCGTCGAGCGGGCGCCGGAGCGGCAATAGCCGAGCATCGGCCGCGGGAATTCATCGAGCGCATCGACCATGCCCTGCACCGCCTCCTCGGTCACGCCCATTGGCCCAACAGGCACATGGGTGATCTCGAGGCCGAGTTCCCGCGCGCGCGCCTCGATGACCGAGAACGAGGTCTGATCCGGGCTCTCATGGTCGGGGCGGTGGCAGACGATCGATTTGAACCCCAGCGCCTTGATCTCGTCGAGGTCCTCGAGCGTGATCTGGCCCGAAACCGAATATTCATCGTCGATCTGGCGAATATCCATCGTCCTGTCTCCTCATAAATCCTAGGCTGAAGGTCTACGACGGAGGCTGGCGAGCGTCAACAACACTTCACTCAGAGGAAGGCAAAGCTCAGCACGTAGCTGCGGCTTTCGCCGGGCGCCAGCATATTGAATTCGCCGGCGGCCTCGAGCTCGTCACGCAACATCCAGCGATGCGAGACCGGCTCTATTCCGATGATATGGGCCGGCGCCTTCTGGTTCCGCCAGACCTGCAGATAGGGCAGCGTATCGGCACGGAAGCGCACACTCAGTGTCCTGCCGCCGATCGCGGCGATCGGTCCGAGACGGACCTCCGCCAGGCCCGCCTCCGTCGCCGGCGCCGGCACGCAGAAGATACCGCCCGGCTCCTCGCCGAATGCCCAGGGGAAACCGCCATTCTCCAGCATCCGCCCTTCGAGCCGCGTGCCCGCGTCGAGCCATTTGCCGCCGGTGTTGATGTGATACATCAGGAAGGTCGGCACCGTCCGGTCGCTGATATTGACGACCCGGTCCTCGAGCCGTACTTCGCCGGTCGCCCCGTCGATCCGCCATAGCCGCTCGATGCGCTGCGGCAGTCCCTCGACGGTGACAATGTCGATATCGGCGCGGCATTCGGCATTGCCGTTTTCGTATTTCGTCCACAGCACCTTGGCCGCATGGCCTGAGGCCGATCCGTGCAGCGGATAGACCTTGCCGTCGGCCCGGCCGGCAATCGGCTGGCGATGGCGGATATGATCCGGCCCGCAAGTGAAGAGGAAACCTTCGAGCGAGTGATCGATTCGCGGATCGCCGTCATCGGGGATGGCGCGCTTCGGCGCGATGTCGACGCCTTCGACGATGCATCCGCCGATATCCAGCACCGATGTTTCATCGAGCATCAGACGCGGCCCGCTTGCGGCGGCAAATTCGATCATCTCGGGGTCTCCTCAGGGATTTATCGGCCGCTGTAGGGTTAGGTTTCGCACTGCCCTTCGTCAATCCGCGCCGTTTCCATCTTGTGTTTTTGCCGCAACCATGGATTTTGCGGAACTGACGCAGAGACGCAAACGTTTATGAGTAAAAGGAAATCTTAGTGATTTTCATATTTTGTTCAGCACGGTTTCATAAATTCCACACTAGCGTCAAAATTCGCGGGTGTGTGTCGGCCCAGTCACTGTTCGAGGTGTGAGACGTGAATCGCTTTTTGAAGTCGGCATTTTCGCTTGCGGCCGTGCTGGCAGCCTTTGCGGCTGCAGCACCGCAGGCAGGCGCGCAGCAGTTTCGTGACCGCCGGCAGAGCGACGTCGTCCTGGTCACGCCGACCGGCGAAATCCTCGACTATGTCCCGCGCGGCTATATCTACGCCCGCGACCGCAGCGGCAATCGCGTGCTGATCGACGACTACGGCAATGTCGTCGCCACCGAGATGCGCGCCCGCGGCTACTACCCGCCGCGGCCCGGCCCGAGCGACGTCTACGCCGACCAGAACGGCAACGATCCCTATTATGCCGACGACAATTCCTATGGCGATACGCGTTATTCCGAACGCGGCGCCGTCACCGGCGGCATTCCGCGCGACGCTGCGATCGAACGCCAACCGCTCGGCGAGGAGCCCTTTCCTGACGACAACAGCATCGGCAATCCGCAGTCGGGCGACGATTACGCCTCGATCGAGCCTGACCAGCAGATTCCGCCTGCCGACGCGCCCACGACCGCACCCGACGAACCCGTCATCACGCTGAAGAACAAGTCGAAGCCTGAAATCGTCGCGCTGCAGGTCTTCCTTGATCGCGCCGGCATCTCGCCGGGCGTCATCGACGGCCATATGGGCTCGAACGTCACCAAGTCGATCTATGCCTATGATCAAATGACCGGCTCGAAGCTCGACCCGAACAATACCGACGCCATCCTTGAAGAACTGCGCATGAACGGCGGTCTGCCGGTCGTCAGCTACACGATCACGCCGGCCGATGCCGCCGGCCCCTTCGTCGCGGCGATCCCGGAAGACTATTCGCATAAGGCGCTGCTGCCGTCGCTTGCCTTTACCTCGACCACCGAAATGCTGGCCGAGCGTTTCCACATGGACGAGGCCTTCCTCAAGGAGATGAACCCCGGCGCCGATTTCAGCGTCCCCGGCACGGTCATCAAGGTCGTCAATCCGGGCGAGCCGAAGAGCGGCGAGGTCGCCCGCATCATCGCCGACAAGGGCCGCAAGCAGGTCTTCGCCTATGACGGCGCCGGCAATCTCATTGCCGCCTATCCGGCATCGATCGGCTCCACCGACACGCCCTCCCCGTCGGGCACCGTGACGGTCGAGCGCGTCGCGTTCAATCCCGGCTATACCTATAATCCGAAGATCAATTTCCAGCAGGGTGCCAACGATAAGATCCTCAACATTCCGCCCGGCCCGAATGGCCCCGTCGGCACCGTCTGGATGGCGCTTTCCAAGCCGACCTACGGCATCCACGGCACGCCCGAGCCCTCCAAGATCGGCCGCACCCAGAGCCACGGCTGCATCCGCCTGACCAACTGGGACGCAACCGAGCTTGCCAAGATGGTCAAGCCTGGCGTGACAGTCGAATTCGTCGACTGAACCATTCCGACGATAACGCGACAAGGCCGCCGGATCGCTCCGGCGGCCTTGTCGTTTCATGTGGGAGATTTCAGGCGGCCGAGCGGACCATCGGGCTCGTTGCGTAGGCGGGTGCCGTCAGCCGGACCGGCAGCTTGCTCATCATCTCCTCGGCGAAACAGGTCGCGTTCTCGCGCGCCTTGTCGAGATTGCTAACGCGCGAGGGGTCGATCGTGTGCAGCGTGCCGCCACAGTCGAAGATGTCGCGGAAGGCGGAGCGTTCGATGATCGCAGTATCCAGCACCGGCACATGCCGCTCGCTGAGCAGCGACTTGACGAGCTGCAGCGCCCGGGTCGTCACCATCGAATTGACCCGGGTCAGCACCACCGAATGGCCGATCTTGATGCCCGCCTTCTCGTCCAGATATTGCAGCAGTTCGAGCACCTGGGCGCCACCGCGCGCATCCATCGCACAGCCCTGGATCGGGATCAGCACATGGTCGGAAAGGCCGATGGCGGTGGCAAGCAGCGGGTTGCGCGCACCCGGCAGGTCGACGATGAAATAATCGGTATTGTGCTTATTCTCGCTGATATGCTGCGGCAGTGAAGCGGTGGTCACGAAATCGATCACCGAAATATTGGGCACGTGACCCGAGATCTCGTGCCAGCGCGAAATCCAGTGCTGCGGGTCGGCGTCGAGAATGGTGACGCGGAAACCCTTGCGGGCAAGCTCGGTCGCGAGCAGCAGAACAGCGGTCGTCTTGCCGGCGCCGCCCTTGGTGTTTGCGAATGTGATGACGGGCATGTTCGGTCCTCGAAAGAAAATGGTGCGAGCCGGAATTGCTCTTTTACGCACCATCGGAGAGCATCGTGCGGTTAATTCATCCTTTCTAATCATGGTTAACAAATTCTAAATACGCGCGGCAAAATTGCAGCTGGTATTTTTCACATCGCTAAAATTCAGAATGTCCCCGAAATCGAAAAAGCCCGAAAAGCCAAAGCTTTCCGGGCCAATCCGCGGGTCCGCTCTCTATCGTCTCAGAAGCAATCCCTGAACAGCGCCTTGGTGTTTTCGAGCGTCATGGCAACCGGGTTGCCGCCGGCACTCGGATCCTCGATCGCCATGGCCGACAATTCGTCGATGCGGTCGGAGGCGATTCCCATTGCCGTCAGCGTTTCCGGCACGCCGAGATCGGAGCGAAGCTTCAGCACATAATCGTAGAAGCCGTCGAAACCGCCCGAAATGCCGAGATAGGCGGCGGCCCGGCCGATCTTCTCCTCGATCGCCTTGCGATTGAAGCGCAGCACCGCCGGCATAACAACCGCATTGGTCATGCCGTGATGGGTGTTGTAGACGGCGCCGATCGGGTGCGACAGCGCATGGATGGCGCCGAGCCCCTTCTGGAAGGCGACCGCGCCCATGGCGGCGGCCGCCATCATGTTGGCGCGGGCTTCAAGATCGGTGCCTTCCCGATAGGCGCGCGGCAGGAATTCCTTGACGAGCCGCATGCCTTCGAGCGCGATGCCAGCCGACATCGGGTGATAGAAGGGCGAGGAATAGGCTTCCAGGCAATGGGCGAAGGCATCCATGCCGGTGCCGGCCGTGATGATCTTGGGCATGCCAACCGTCAGTTCCGGATCGGAGACGACGACTCCAGGCAGGAACTTCGGATGAAAGATGATCTTCTTCACATGCGTTTCGGAATTGGTGATGACGCTGGCGCGGCCGACTTCCGAACCGGTGCCTGCCGTCGTCGGCACAGCGACGATTGGGGCAATGCCCTCGAGGCTCGCGCGCGTCCACCAATCGCCGATATCCTCGAAATCCCAGACCGGCCGGGTCTGGCCGGCCATGAAAGCGACGCACTTGCCGAGGTCGAGGCCCGAGCCGCCGCCGAAGGCGACGACACCGTCATGGCCGCCATCTTTGAAGGCCTTGACGCCGGCTTCGAGGTTCTTCTCGTTCGGGTTCGGATCGACATCGGCAAAAATCGCCCGGCCGAGGCCGGCATCTTCGAGGATGTCGAGTGCGTTCTTGGTAATCGCCATCGAAGCGAGACCGCGATCGGTGATCAGCAGCGGCTTTTTGATGCCGAGGCTCTTGCAGGCGTCGGCCAGTTCGCTGATGCGGCCCCGGCCGAGCTTAACAGACGTGGGATAGCTCCAGTTTGCGGTAATGTTGCTGCTGCTCATGCTGTGACTTTCTTCAGGTGGAAGGATTTCGGACGGGTCAGATTCTGGAAACCGATGATCGACAGCGAGCCGCCGCGGCCGGTTTCCTTGACTCCGGTCCAGCAAAGCGCCGGATCGAGATAGTCCGCGCGGTTCATGAAAACGGTGCCGGTTTCGATCTCGCGGCCGAGACGCCCTGCCCGCTCGGCATCTTTGGTCCAGAGCGAGGCCGTCAGCCCGTATTGGCTGTCGTTCATCAAGGCGAGTGCCTCCTCGTCGCTCTTCACCTTCATGATGCCGACAGCCGGACCGAACGTCTCCTCGCGCATGAAGGCCATGGAATGGTCGACATCGACGAGAACCTGGGGTGCAAGATAGGCGCCGCCGTCATCCTGCGGGAAAAGTTTCGGGTCGACCAGCGCCTTGGCGCCCTTGGAAAGCGCATCGGCGATCTGCTCGCGCACCACCTTGGCGAAACGCTTGTTCGCCATCGGCCCGAGCGAAGTCTCGGGATCAAGCGGATTGCCGAGCTTGTAGTTCGACACCCAGGCAACCGACTTCTCGACGAAGGCGTCGTAGAGCGATTCATGCACATAGACGCGCTCGATCCCGCAGCAGCACTGGCCGGAATTGTAGGTGGCGCCGTCCATCAGCGTATCGACGGCCGCCTCGAGATCGGCGTCTTCCATGACGTAACCCGGATCCTTGCCGCCGAGTTCGAGGCCAAGACCGGTGAAGGTGCCGGCAGCCGCTCGCTCCATCGACCGCCCGCCTTCGACCGATCCGGTGAAGTTGACGAAATTGAAACTGCCGGCGGCAATCAGCGCTGAGGTCGTTTCGTGATCGAGGAAGACGTTCTGGAACACGTCCTCTGGAACACCGGCCTCGGTAAAGGCCTGCACCAGCCGCTCACCGACGAGCAGCGTCTGCGAGGCATGTTTCAGCACCACCGTATTGCCGGCCATCAGCGCCGGCGCGATCGTGTTGATCGCCGTCATATAGGGATAGTTCCACGGCGCGACGACGAAGACGACGCCATGCGCCTCGCGCTCGATACGCCGCTCGAACCGCTCGCTCTCCTCGACGACAACGGGCGCCAACGCATCGGCAGCGATCGAGGCGACATAGTTGGAACGCTCGTTGAATCCCTTGTATTCGCCGCCATACTTGATCGGCCGGCCCATCTGCCAGGCAAGCTCCGGCACGACGGTGTCGGACATCTCGTTCAGCCGCGCGGCGCCCTTCAGCACCAGCTGTACACGCTCTTCGAGCGGCCGTTTCGCCCAGGCCTTCTGCGCCTTGCGGGCGCGCAAGACAGCTTCCTTGGCGGCCTCGAGCGAAAGCGCCGGACGCTCCGCGTAAACCGATCCGTCGACCGGTGAAATGCATTGGATCATTGCCATGATCGATTTCCGTCCTCGTATTGATCAAAAATTGAGTGAGGCCGCAGCCCCTCATCCGCCTGCCGGCACCTTCTCCCCGCTCGCGGGGAGAAGGTGTTATGCCGCACCGTTTTCCGAACTCTCAAGCAATCCGTGTGGCAAGTCCCCTCTCCCAAAACGGGGGTCCGAAGGACGGGTCGAGACCAGCGGCTCGGCCCCGGCAGTTAGGGTGAGGGGCAAGCAGCCCGCAATCCCGTACTAAGCTCTTTCGAACCCGCGCGCCACTTCCCAATCGGTGATGCGGCGGTCGTATTCTTCCTGCTCCCATTCGGCAGCGCGGGTGTAATGGTCGATCACCTCGTCGCCGAAGGCTTTGCGCAGCATCGCCGATTCCGTCATCGCCGTCGTCGCCGCCCGCAGCGTGCGCGGGATTTCGCGAATATCCTTGCCGCCATAGGCGTCGCCGACGAAGGGAGCTTCCAACTCCATCTTGTTCTCGATCCCATCGATGCCGGCGGCAAGCAGTGCGGCGAAGGCGAGGTAAGGATTGAGATCGGAGCCGCCGACGCGGCATTCGATGCGGATGCCCTTGGTTTCCTCGCCGCAGAGGCGATAGCCGGCGGTGCGGTTGTCCTTGCTCCAGATCGCCTTGGTCGGCGCAAAGGTGCCGGCCATGAAGCGCTTGTAGGAGTTGATGTAAGGCGCCAGGAAATAGGTGATCTCGCTGGCATGGGCGAGAAGCCCGGCAACATAATTATGCATCAGCGGCGACATTCCGTATTTGCCGGCATGGTCGAAGAACAGCGGTTTTTCCTCCAGGCTCCAGAGCGACTGGTGGATATGCGAGGAACTGCCGGCGGCGTTGTAATTCCACTTGGCAAGGAAGGTGATGGCCTTGCCTTTCGACCAGGCGATCTCCTTGCAGCCGTTCTTGATGATCGCATGCCGGTCGGCCATGGCGAGCGCATCGGCATAGCGCACATTGATCTCCTCTTGGCCGGCGGAAGCCTCGCCCTTGGAGTTTTCGACCGGAATGCCGGCCCCCTGCAGCCCGGTGCGGATCGCCCGCATCACCTCCTCTTCCTTGGTGGTCTGAAAGATGTGGTAGTCCTCGTTATAGGCGCTGGCGAGCTTGAGGTTGCGGTAGCCCGAGGTATGCGCGGCCTCATAAGTCTGGTCGAACAGGAAGAATTCGAGCTCGGAGGCCATATAGGCCTTCATGCCCATATCTTCGAGGCGTTTCACCTGCTTCTTCAGGATTGCCCGCGGCGAATGGGCGACTTCCTCATGCGTGTGATGGTCGAGCACATCGCAGAGCACCAGCGCCGTGCCTTCGAGCCAGGGAATGCGTCGCAACGTCGCCAGGTCCGGCTTCATCGTATAGTCGCCATAGCCCTTTTCCCAGCTCGTCGCCTTGTAGCCGGAGACGGTCTCCATCTCCATGTCGGTGGCGATCAGATAGTTGCAGCTGTGCGTTTCCTTCCAGGCGCTCTCGACGAAATACTCCGCCTGGAACCGCTTGCCCATCAGCCGGCCCTGCATGTCCACCTGGCAGGCGAGAACCGTATCGATGCGCCCTTCGGCGACATCCTTCCTGAGATCGTCGATTGTGTAGCTGCTGCTCATGATTGATCCGCCTGAATTGGAATTGAGAAAATCGGGGCAACGAAATCGCATGCGTTCGGCCGGATGGCGGGCCTGATGCCTTTTCGTTGAACCGGTGGCGGGGCCGCAGGAGCGGCCCCGCCATGAGAGGGAAGTGTCGACGCCTAGTTTTCGCCGCTTTCGCCGACAGCCGCTTCGGCCGCCGCGATCTCGGCTTGGCGCTTTGCCACTTCAGCACCGATCGGCGGACCCTTGAAACGGCGGCTTTCGAAGCCGAACCAGACGATCCCGGTGACCACAAGGAAACCGACGGTGATATAGAGCGCCCATTCGTTCGGCGGCTGAATGCCGAGAATGAAGATCAGGATCATCGCGATGATCGTCAGCACGGCAAACAACTTGAAGACGCCCTCGCCGAGATTCCACGGGCCCATCTTGTCCCACTTCGACGTACCCCAGGCGAATAGGCCGAGAGTGATCGGAATCGCGAAGGAGAAGAACAGGAAGATAACCGTGCACGAGACGACGATCGTATAGACCGGCGTTTCACCGATCGTGACGAGCGAAGAGCCCCAGACAAACAGCACCGACAGGATCGAGCCGGTCCAAATCGCAGCAACCGGCGTGCGGTACTGCGGGCTGACCTTCGACAGCGCCTTCGACGCCGGCAGACCGCCGTCACGCGAGAAGGCGAAGATCATGCGGGAGACTGAAGTAACGGTCGCTAGGCCGCACAGCCACTGGCTGATGAAGATCGCGAGATAGAGGATGTCCTTGACAACAGGATTGACCTGGCTGTCCATCGCCCAGAAGAACACGTTCCAGCCCTGTTTGGCCGCGTCGTCCATGTTCGGTAGCATAAGGACGAAGGCGCACAGCATGATATAGCCGAACAGCGCCGACCACAGCACCGACGAAACCATGCCGCGCGGAACCGATTCTGCGGCTTTGACCGTCTCTTCCGAGGTATGGGCCGAGGCGTCATAACCGGTGATGGTGTAGATCGGCAGCAGCAGGCCGAGAAGGAAGACCCAGGCGCCGGAGTTGGAGGGCCAGACGTTGCCGCCGGCTTCACCGGAATAGTTGGCGAAGGTGAAGAGACGGCTGATCTCGTAGGAGGGCGCCGCGATGAGGCAGACGGCCGCAAGAGCGATCGACGTCGCGAAGATGAGATAACCGGAAAAGTCGGTCAGCTTCGCGGTCAATCCGATGCCCATATGGTTCACCAGCGCCTGCGCGCCGGTGATGATCACCAGAAAGATGATGCGCACCGTCGTCGAGTCGAGTCAGCCCGAGATAGGTCGTGCCGAAGGAGCCCATGAAGAAATAATAGGTGCCGACATTGATGGCGCCGAGCACGGTGACGAGGCCGAGCAGGTTGAACCAGGCGGTCAGCCAGCCGGTGAAGCGATTGCCGAGGATCGAGCCCCAGTGATAGAGGCCGCCCGCCGTCGGATAGGCCGAGCTGATCTGCGCCATGGCGACGGCGAAGACGAGCGAGATGAAGCAGCCGAGCGGCCAGCCGATGCCTATCGCCGCGCCGCCGGCGCCCGAAGTCGCCTGCGCCAGCGAATTGATGCCGCCGGAAAGGATGCAGATGATGGAGAATGAGACGGCGAAGTTCGAGAACGAGCTCATGCGTCGTTCGAGTTCCTGGGCATAGCCCATGGAATGCAGGATGTGCACATCCTGCTTCTTGTCCAGTTCGGAATAATCCGACATGACTTCCCCCTGTTCACGATCGGCCGCGGGATTGCGGGCCGGTTCAGTGCCAATTGCCCGCGGCATTTTCGCCATGCGGACGTCCGCAGTTAAACTGCTCCCTCGGGTCTTCTTTTTTATCAGGCGTCCAGGCTTTGCTGGAGCAGCCCTTTTAGATAGTCGGCCATGACCCCTTGGCCGACATCGTCTGAAATGAGGTCGTTGCGGACCTCGATCATTACATTGCGCAAGCCGTTCGAAAGCCCGTGCAGGATCAGCGTGTGGGTCACGCCGTCCTCGGGTCCGTAAGGCTGGTTGCGTTCCGTCCTGTAGAGCGGCGCCTCGGTGGCGGCGCCCAGCATGCGGTCGGCAAGCCGGCTGTCCTCGTCGTGCAATATGCCGAGCTCGACCGCGCGTTCGCGACCGTGATAAACCGGTGTGAAGCTGTGGATCGTCACGATGACGCTGTCCTGCCCCCTCGCCCGGCGATCGCGGATCAGCCCGCGAACGGCGTCGTGAAAGGGCACGTAGAGCGCGTCGGTGCGCGCAAGCCGTTCCTCGGCGGTCAAATCCTTGTTGCCGGGAATGGCATAGATCTCGCTTTTCTCAGGCATGGCGCCGGGCGAGCTCGGCGGCCGGTTGCAATCGTAGATGAGCCGGGAGAAACGCTGGTAGACGAGCGTCGCATCGAGCCCCTGCGATATGCCGCGGGCGACCGAAAGAGCCCCCGGATCCCAGGCAATATGGCTCGCGAGCGCTTCGCCTGGCAGGCCAAGATCGCCGAATTGGACGGGAAGCGTGTTTGAAGCATGCTCACAGACGAGAAGCACCGGGCTCCGGCCGCCGGCGCGTTCGATCCCGACGCAATCGCCGTCGGCTTCACTGAGGATTTTCGGCCGGGCCAGCACCAAAGGCGCCACTCCTTAACAAATTCCTTATTAGAAAAGAATTCTTCAGGTTCCGACGAGTGTCAAGCATTCTCTGAAAATTTCTTTTCATGACAGTAGTTGACATGGATTGTGACAGCGTTGTTAACTTCGATTGGGAAAATGGCGCCAGACCATCCCGGGGAGCAATCAGGTGACAGTTGCGTCGAAGACGGTTTCGGACGTCATACACTCGCATTTCGGGCTGTTGACGCGTGCTGAAAAGCAACTGGCCGAAAGCCTTCTCGACAATTATCCGGTTTCGGGCCTCGGCAGCATCACCACAATCGCCGAGAATGCGGGGGTCTCGACGCCGACCGTGGTGCGCATGGTGCAGAAGCTCGGCTTCAAGGGCTATCCAGACTTTCAGGCGCACCTGCATCTGGAGGTCGAGGCGACCATCTCCAACCCGATCGCCAAGCACGATCGCTGGGCGCAGAACGCGCCGGGGACCCATATTCTCAACCGTTTTGCCGATGCGATCATGGGCAATCTGCGCCAGACGCTGACCGATCTCGACACCGCGACCTTCGACAGCGTTGCTTCGCTGCTTTCCAATCGCAAGCGCGGCCTCTATTTCGTCGGCGGCCGCATCACCGGCGCGCTTGCCGAATATTTCTTCACCCATATGCAGGTGATCCGGCCGGCGACGACGCTGCTGTCATCCAATTCCAGCAGTTGGCCGCAATATGTCCTCAACATGAATGCCGGCGACATTCTGATCATCTTCGACATCCGCCGCTACGAGCAGGAGATGGTGAGTCTCGCCACCGCCGCCCGCAAGCGCGGCGCCGAAATCGTCGTCTTCACCGATCAATGGGGTTCACCCGCCGCCAAACTTGCCCGCCACGCCTTCCGCGTCCGGATCGAAGCGCCCTCGGCCTGGGATTCCTCCGTCGTCACTCTTTTCATCGTCGAGGCGCTGATCGAGGCCGTTCAGAACTCCACCTGGGACGAGACGAAGGAACGCATGAAGACACTGGAAGGCCTGTTCGAGCAGACCAAGCTTTTCCGCAAACCGGGCTAGGAGGACAAGACCAAAGGGAGGAAAAACAATGGCTGATTTTTACGGAAACAGATCGCGCTGTCGCAAATGATACATCTGTCACAAGCGCCTGCTATTCATGCAAAACCACCGTCATGCAGCCGTCACACAAGCTTCATGTAAGCTCATTAACAGCATCGCCAGACACTGAAAACCCGAAGGAGAACAACAGTGATCTCTAACATTTCTCGACTTCTGTCGCTTTCTACTGCGATGATCGTGGCTTCGACCGCGATTGCCGCTGCAGAACCGAGCGCAGAACTTATCGCCGCCGCCAAGAAAGAAGGCACGCTGACCACGATCGCTCTTCCGCACAGCTGGTGCGGCTATGGCGACGTCATTGCCGGCTTCAAAGCGAAGTATGGTATCGAAGTCAACGAGCTGAATCCGGATGCAAGCTCGGGCGACGAAATCGAAGCCATCAAGGCCAACAAGGGCAATACCGGCCCACAGGCCCCCGATGTCATCGACGTCGGCCTCTCCTTCGGCCCGTCCGCCAAGAAGGACGGCCTGATCCAGCCTTACAAGGTTTCCACCTGGGATTCGATCCCGGACAGCGCCAAGGATGCCGAAGGCTACTGGTACGGCGACTATTACGGCGTTCTCTCGTTCCTCGTGAACAAGGACCTCGTCAAGGAATCGCCGGCCGACTGGGCAGATCTGAAGAAGAGCGACTATGCAAACAGCGTCGCGCTGGCAGGTGATCCGCGCAGCGCCAACCAGGCTGTCCAAGGCGTTTATGCCGCTGGTCTTTCCGCATCGGGCGGTGACGCCGCCAAGGCGGGCGAAGAAGGCCTGAAGTACTTCGCCGAGCTCAACAAGAACGGCAATTTCGTGCCTGTCGTCGGCAAGGCTGCGCCCTTCGCACAGGGCTCCACGCCGATCATCATCGCCTGGGACTACAACGCGATGTCCTGGGGTGAAAGCCTGAAGGGCAATCCTCCGTTCGAAGTCGTCGTTCCGAAGACGGGCGTCGTCGCCGGCGTTTACGTCCAGGCAATCTCCGCCTTCGCTCCGCACCCGAATGCTGCCAAGCTCTGGATGGAATATCTCTATTCCGACGAAGGTCAGCTTGGCTGGCTGAAGGGCTATTGCCACCCGATCCGCTTCAACGATCTTGCCAAGAACAACAAGATCCCGAAGGAACTGCTCGACAAGCTGCCGCCGGCAGCAGCCTATGAAAAGGCTGTCTTCCCGACGCTCGAAGAGCAGGCCGCCGGCAAAGAAACCATCACCAAGAACTGGGATAGCGTCGTCGGCGCCAACGTTAAGTAAACTCCGATCCTGCCTCCCCGCCCCCAAAGGCGGGGAGGTTTTCTCACTCCGATGCCCAGGATGAGCTTTTCATGAGTACCGTTTCAACGCCGATGGTGAGCAGCGCCCCCTTGATCAACAAAGACCGCGTGATCGACTGGCTGGGCATTGCACCCTTCATCATTTTCTCTCTGCTGTTCCTGATCATCCCGACGCTCTATCTCGTGGTGGGCGCATTCCTGACGCCCGAGGGCGATTTCACGCTGAAGAATATCGGCGATCTCTTCACTCCATCAATCATGAGCGCCTACTGGATCAGTATCAAGGTCTCGGTGGCGTCCGCTCTCGGCGGCGCGCTGATCGGCTTCTTCCTCGCCTGGGCCGTCGTGCTCGGCGGCCTGCCCGCCTCGGTGCGCTCGACGCTGCTGACCTTTTCCGGCGTCGCCTCGAATTTCGCCGGGGTGCCGCTCGCCTTCGCCTTCTTGGCAACGCTCGGCCGCACCGGCCTCGTGACGGTGTTCCTCCGGGAATGGTTCGGCTTCAACCTCTACGGCACCGGCTTCAACCTGCTGTCCTTCTTCGGCCTCACCCTGACCTATATGTATTTCCAGATCCCGTTGATGGTGCTGATCCTGACGCCGGCACTCGACGGCATGAAGAAGGAATGGCGCGAAGCCTCGCAGATCCTCGGCGCCACCAACCGCCAATATTGGACGATGGTTGCCTTGCCGATCCTTTGGCCGAGCCTGCTCGGCACCACGCTGCTTCTCTTCGCCAACGCCTTCGGCGCCATCGCTACCGCCTTCGCGCTGACCGGCAGCTCGCTCAACATCGTGCCGATCCTGCTCTATGCGCAGATCCGCGGCGACGTTCTGCACAATGCCAATCTCGGTTACGCCATCGCGCTCGGCATGATCGTCATCACAGGCGTCTCCAACGTCCTTTACCTCATGCTGCGCATGCGCGCCGAGCGGTGGCAGAAATGAAAACACAACGCATTGGAGCCTGGATCGCCATCATTCTCGGCGCATCCTATTTCATCATTCCGCTGCTCGGCACGATCGAGTTTTCGCTGCGCATGCGCCGCGGCGAATACAGCCTCGACGCCTATCAGTCGGTCTTCTCGGACGCCCAGTTCCGCGAAACCTTCGGCTACTCCATGCTGATGGCGCTGCTGACCATCATCTTCGGCATGCTGCTCGTCGTGCCGACGGCCTATTGGGTGCGGCTGCGACTGCCGCAGATGCGCCCGGTCGTCGAATTCATCACGCTGCTGCCGCTGGTCATTCCGGCGATCGTCATCGTGTTCGGCTACCTCAGAATGTACAACTCGTCGTCCTACCTGCCCTTGACGGGTTCGACGACCGGCACCAACGCCCTGCTGGTCTTCTCCTATATCACTCTGTCGCTGCCCTACATGTACCGCGCCGTCGATACCGCCATGCGCGCCATCGACGTCCGCACGCTGACGGAGGCGGCCGAAAGCCTCGGCGCCCGCTGGACGACCATCATGTTCCGCTGCATCTTCCCCAATGTAATGAGCGGCGTGCTATCCGGCGCCTTCATCACGCTCGCGATCGTCATGGGCGAGTTCACCTTCGCCGCCCTGCTCAACCGCCCGGCCTTCGGCCCCTATCTGCAGCTCGTCGGCGCCAACAAGGCCTATGAGCCTTCGGCGCTCGCCGTCATCGCCTTCTCGATCACCTGGCTCAGCATGGGCCTGCTCAATCTCGTTTCCCGTTTCGGCAAAGCCCGCCCGGCAAAGGCTTAAGGTAACCGGCTCATGTCTTTTCTCACACTGAACAATCTCCAGAAATCCTTCGGTCCGGTCCAGGTCGTCAAGAATTTCAACATGAACATCGAGAAGGGCGAATTCATCTCCTTCCTGGGGCCGTCTGGCTGCGGCAAGACGACGGTGCTGCGCATGATCGCCGGCTTCGAAACCCCGACCGGCGGCACGCTGACCATCAACGGCAAGGACCAGAGCGCGCTGAAGCCGAACCAGCGCAATATCGGCATGGTCTTTCAGGCCTATGCGCTGTTCCCCAACATGTCCGTACGCGACAACGTCGCCTTCGGCCTCAAGGTCGCCGGCGCCCCGAAGCCTGAGATCGACGCCCGCGTCAAGGAAATGCTCGGCCTGATCAAGCTCGATCACCTGGCCGACCGCTATCCCTACCAGCTGTCGGGCGGCCAGCAGCAGCGCGTCGCACTTGCCCGCGCGCTCGCCGTCAAGCCGCAGGTGCTGCTGCTCGACGAGCCGCTGTCGGCCCTCGACGCCAAGATCCGCGTGTCGCTACGCGAGGAAATCCGCCAGATCCAGCAGCAGCTCGGCATCACCACGGTTTTCGTCACCCATGATCAGGAAGAGGCGCTGTCGATCTCCGACCGTATCGTCGTCATGAATGCCGGCAAGGCCGACCAGATCGGCTCGCCATTCGAGATCTACAACAAGCCGGCCACGCGTTTCGTCGCCTCCTTCGTCGGCACGCTGAACCTGATCGAGGCCAAGGTCGTCGATCCCGACGCCAACCTCATCCAGATCGGCGATCAGAAGATCACACTGAAGCAGTCGGTCGCAGCTCACAAGGCCGGCGAGACCATCTCGCTGGCGCTGCGTCCGGAAGCGGGCTCGCTCTCCGACACCGCCAGAAGCGATACCGCGCTGACCGGCCAGGTCGTCTCGGCCCACTTCCTGGGCTCGGTCATCCGCACCCGCATGAATGTCGGCGGCAATGTCATCTCCTTCGACATGTTCAACAGCCCCGGCGTCACCCCGCCGCAGGCCGGCGAAACCGTGACGCTGCGTTTCATGGCGGCTGATTTGCTCGTCATCCGCGACTGATTTCGCGCACACCGTTCATGCAAAAGGGCGTCGCGAAAACGGCGCCCTTTTACATCGCTCGGAATGATGGGATCGTTCAGCGGATCGCCCGATCGTCCGCATCGAAGCGATGCACGCGCGTCTGGTCCGGCGTCGCATAGACGATCTCGTCGGGCTCGTACTGATGCTCGCCGAAGAGTCGCGCCGTCAGCAGGCCGTACTGATCGGATTCCAGATAGATGATCGTGTCGGCGCCGAGATGCTCGACATGCACGACCTTCGCCGCCCAGCTCCCCTGCTCGCGCGACAGCGTCATATGCTCGGGACGCACGCCGATCGTCTTGGCGCTGTGGTCGCCGACCTTCTCCCCGCGATGAAATTCATCTGCGGCGAACCGATGAAGCCGGCGACGAAGACGTTGGCCGGGCGATTGTAAAGCTCCATCGGCGAGCCGATCTGCTCGATCGTGCCGGCGTTTAACACCACGATCTTGTCGGCCAGCGTCATCGCCTCGACCTGGTCATGGGTGACATAGATCATCGTCGCCTTCAGGCTACGGTGCAGCCGGGCGATTTCGAGGCGGGTCTGAACGCGCAGCGCCGCATCGAGGTTCGACAGCGGCTCGTCGAACAGGAAGAGTTCCGGTTCGCGCACGATGGCGCGGCCGATCGCGACGCGCTGGCGCTGACCGCCGGAGAGTTCGGCCGGACGCCGTGCCAGATAGGGGGCGAGCGACAGCATGCCGGAAGCCTTGCCGACACGGCTGTCGATCTCGTTCTTGGGCGTGCCCGCCTGCTTGAGGCCGAGGCCCATATTGTCCTTGACCGTCAGATGCGGATAGAGCGCATAGGACTGGAACACCATGGCGATGCCGCGCTTGGCCGGCGGCGTCAGCGTCTCGTCGCGGCCATTGATGACGACGGCGCCCGAGGAGACGTCCTCGAGGCCTGCAATGCTGCGCAAGAGCGTCGACTTCCCGCAGCCCGACGGCCCGACGAAGATGACGAATTCGCCGTCTTTGACTTCAAGGTCGATGCCCTTCAGCACTTCATGCGTGCCATAGGTCTTGCGGATGGATTTGAGTTGAAGCGATCCCACTGATTTTTCCTTACAATCTGACCGGCTGGCCGGTACGCACGCTCTCGTCGGCGGCAAGGCAGATGCGCAGCGACGCCACCGCATCCGCCATATGGCGGTCGAGGTTGAGATCCTCGCGGATCGCCCTCAGCATGAAAGCCTGTTCCAGGTCGCAGAGCGCCTGATGACCGGGCTCGCCCGTCATCCTCATATCCTGGTCGGGCCGGATGAATTTGCCGTCCGGGCCGGTCTCGGCCGTGTGTAGACGGATCACCGAGGTTTTGGTGTGCGTGTCGATATCGTCGGACTTGGCGTTCGGATCCATGACGATCGACACCGCCCCCTTCGGCGACATCACGTCCTTCACGAAGAAGGCGGTCTCCGAAATCATCGGCCCCCAGCCGGCCTCGTACCAGCCGACCGAACCGTCTTCGAAAAGCACCTGCAGGTGGCCATAATTATACATCCCGGCGACGATCTCATCGGAGAGCCGCAGTCCCATGCCGCGCACCTCGACCGCCCTGGCATCGGTGATCTGGCACATGACGTCGACATAATGCACGCCGCAATCGACGATCGGTGAGGTCGTCTGCATCAGCGACTTGTGCGTCGCCCAGGTCGGGCCGCTGGACTGCTGGTTAAGGTTCATGCGGAAGACGTAAGGCGGGCCAAGCTTGCGCGCTTCCTCGATCAGCTTCGTCCAGGACGGGTGATGCCGAAGGATATAGCCGATCACAAGCTTGCGCCCCGCCTTCTTCGCCGCCGCCACGACACGCTCGGCGTCGGCCACAGTGGTCGCCAGCGGCTTTTCGACGAAGACATGGCAGCCGGCATCGAAGGCGGCGACGGCATAATCGGCATGGCTGTCGGAATAGGTGTTGATCGAGCAGAGGTCCGGCTTCAGCTCTGCCAGCGCCGTCATGAAATCGGGATGAATCGTATAGGCCTGCAGCTCGGGCTCCAGCTTCGGCGTCGAGCGATTGACGAGACCGACGATCTCGAAGCCGGGATTGTTGTGATAGGCAAGCGCATGGCTGCGGCCCATATTGCCGAGACCGGCAACGAGAACGCGGATCGGTTTTTCCTGGCTCACTTGACGGCTCCCGAGGTGATGCCGCGGATCAGCTGCCGCGAGAAGATGACGTAGAGGACGAGGATCGGCAGGATCGCCAGCGACAGTGCCGCCAGCACCGCATTCCAGTTGGTGACGAACTGGCCGATGAAGATCTGCGAGCCGAGCGTGACCGTCTTCGTGGCCTCGGAGGGCGCCAGGATCAGCGGGAACCAGAGATCGTTCCAGATCGGGATCATCGTGAAGACCGCGACGGTCGCCATGGCCGGCCGCACCAGCGGCAGCACCAGACGGAAGAAGATCGCGTATTCGGAAAGCCCGTCGATGCGCCCGGCATTCTTGAGATCATCGGAAACCGTGCGCATGAATTCCGACAGGATGAAGATCGCAAGCGGAATGCCCTGCGCGGTATAGACGAGGATCAGCGCCGTCAGCGTATTGACGAGGCCTGCCGCCACCATGCCCTGCAAGATCGCCACGGTGCCGAGACGGATCGGGATCATGATGCCGATCGCCATATAGAGCCCGAGCAGCGCATTGCCGCGAAAACGATATTCCGACAGCGCAAAGGCGGCCATCGCGCCGAACAGCAGCACCAGCAGGATCGAGATGATCGTCACGATGAAGCTGTTCTGGAAATATGTGGCGAAATCGCCCTGGCCGAGTACGGTCTGGTAGCCGACAAGGCTGAAGGTCGACGGTGTCGGGATCATCAGCGGCTCGCGGAAGATCGAGGCGCGATCCTTGAACGAGTTGACGATGGTCAGGAAGACAGGAAACAGCGCGACCAACGTATAGGCGGAGAGCGCCAGATGCACGAGGCCGGTGCGGATGGGAGATGTGCGTGCCTTGGACATGCGCGCTCCTCAGAACTGGTAGCGACGCATGCGCCGCTGGATGACGAAGAGATAAAGCGAGACGCCGGCGAGGATGATGAGGAACATCACGGTAGCGATCGTCGCGCCCATCGAGCGGTCGCCAAGCTGCAGCTGGAAACCGAAGAAGGTGCGGTAGAGCAGCGTGCCGAGAATGTCGGTCGACATGTCAGGCCCGGCCAGCGCCCCCTGCACGGTGTAGATCAGATCGAAGGCATTGAAATTGCCGACGAAGGTCAGGATCGAGATGATGCCGATCGCCGGCAGGATGAGCGGAAGCTTGATCTTCCAGAATTGCGCCCAGCCGGTGATGCCATCGCATTCGGCCGCCTCGATCACCTCTTCGGGAATGCTGAGCAGCGCGGCATAGATCAGCATCATCGGGATGCCGATATATTGCCAGTTGGAGATCAGCGACACGGCGATCAGCGCCGATCCGGGCTTGCCGAGCCAGGGCGCGAACAGGAATTTTAGCCCGATGAGATCGAGCATCCAGGGCGCCACGCCCCAGATCGGCGACAGGATCAGCTTCCAGATGAAGCCGACAATGACGAAGGAAAGCAGCGTCGGCAGGAATATCGCCGTGCGGTAAAAGGCCACCCCGCGCAGTTTCGGCACCGAAAGCAGGGCAGCAAGCGCAATGCCGATCGGGTTCTGCACGCACATATGGATGGCGAAGAAGATGAGGTTGTTGACGAGCGCATTCCAGAAATCACGCGCCCAGCGCGGATCGCCGAACAGCACCTTGAAATTCGCGAGCCCGACGAAGGCCGGCTGACCGTCGACCGTATTGTAGAGCGAAAGCCTGAGCGTCTCGATGAGCGGCAGCACCATGACGGCGGAATAGACGACTACCGCGGGCAGCATGAAGACGAAGATGTGCCAGCGCACCGGGCGCTTGATCGGGACGATATCGATCGCCTTGTCGGTTTCGCTCATGGCTTTTGCCTGTTCTTGTCGAATGGCCGCGAGGCGCAGCTGAGATGGAAAATATGCTCCCGCCCTAACCCTCTATCCGCCTGGGAAGAGGGTACGCGCCCTGATGACATTGGGCTCTGGGAGGTCGCTGCGAGTCTCCTTCTCCCCGCGAGCGGGGAGAAGGTGGCCGGCAGGCCGGATGAGGGGCTGCGAACGCCGCCCCTCCGCATCATCACTTGGCCGGCTTGTACCAGCTGTCGAGGCCCTTCTGGAGCTTTTCGGCAGCGACCTTCGGCGTATCTGTGCCGTTGATCACGTTGGCCGACTCGACCCAGGTCTCGTTTTCAAGGTTCGGCGTACCGCGCGACAGGATCTGATAGGTCGAGCGCACGGTCGACTTGTACGGGCCGCGCCAGGAAACGAATTCCTGAGCGAGCGGATCGGACATCTTGACCGGGGTGGAGTTCAGGCTGAAGAAGCCCGGCAGCGCATTGGCGTAAATGTCGGCGAATTCGGGCGAAGCGACCCAGCTGAGGAATTTCTTGGCTTCCTCGGCATGCGTGCTCTTCGAATTCAGGGCAACGCCGATATCGGGATGGTCGGAGATGTAGCCCGTGTCGCCGGCCTTCGGAACCGGCGGCGGGAAGGCGCCCATCTTGAACTGCGCCTGCGTGTTGAACAGCGCAATCTCCCAGGAACCGGCCGGATAGATCGCGGCGCGGCCGAGCGTGAAGAGGTTCTGGCTGTCCGAGTAGGTCTGCGCTTCGAAACCGTCGCCGAGATAGGGCTTCCACTTGGCAAGCTCCTCATAGGGCTTGACCCATTCCGGATCGGTCAGCTTCTGCTTGCCCGCAATCAGGGCTTCGCGGCCCTCTTCACCCTTCCAGTAGTTCGGGCCGATGTTCTGGTAGCCCATGGTGGCGGCTTCCCAGAGGTCCTTCGTGCCCATGGCGAGCGGGATGTAGGTGCCGTCGGCCTTGATCTTGTCGAGTGCTGCGTAGAACTCGTCCTGGGTCTTCGGCACGGAGATGCCGAGCTTGTCGAAGGCATCCTTGTTGTAGATGAAGCCATGGATGACCGATGCCATCGGCACGCAGAAGGTCGACTTGCCGTCGTCAGTCGTCCAGGCGGCCTTGGCGACCGGCGAGAAGTTCTCCATACCCGGCAGGCTGGTGATGTCGACGAGCTGCTTCTTGTTGAAGAGTTCGAGCGAGGCGTCGAACGGACGGCAGGTGATGATGTCGCCTGCGGAGCCGGCATCGAGCTTGGCGTTCAGCGAGGCGTTGTATTCGGTCGGCGCGGTCGGCGAGAAGACGATCTTGATGCCCGGGTTCTTCGCTTCGAAGGCCGGAATGATCTTCTCCTGCCAGATCTGCAGGTCGTCATTGCGCCAGCTTTCGACCGTCAGCGTAACGTCGGCGGCATGCACGAGACCGGCCGACGTCAGCAGGCTGGAGGCAAGCAGCAGGCTTTTCAGAGCAGTGTTTTTCATTTCCCTCTCCTGTGTTTTGAGCGCCGCAAGGCGCTGTTTTCGATCTGAAACAAGCAGTTGGCGTGCTTGAGGAAACACCCAACGCCTCTTGGAGGGCCGCCAGCACCTGCCGGCCCCGAAAGCTCGACGGACGCAAAGGCGGGATCGCTTGCGGCCGGACTGCGCGCTGCCCCATCACCTGCATCGGGCGCGGCAAAATCGATCGGGAAAAGCCGATGGATGCTGAATTTCGCCACCGGCCTGACATCAGGCGGCGGGTCGTTCTCGATCATCCTCGAAGCGGTTCCGTTTGGCTTTAGCTGCCGGTTTCGCTAGCTTCGATGTGCTGTTCCCTTTTACCGAATTAAGGCCAAAAAAATACCAATTGTCCAGTCGATTTTAACTTTTCGCCCTCCAAAAATTCATTAAAAAATTTTAATCAACAAAATCAATATGATAAAAAGACGAATTTTCTCCATCTTTCCCACTTGGTAAATGGTATTTTTTTGGTATTGTAGAAAAACACGGGGAACGGCATATTCGGAGGCCCGATGACGGAGCTTGCAATCGGCATAGACGGCGGTGGAACGAGCTGCCGGGCCGCGGTCGCAGACAGAAACGGCAATATCATCGGCCGCGGCAAAGCAGGCCCGGCCAATATCCTGTCCGACCTGGAAAATTCCCTTCTCAACATCGTCGAATCCGCCCGGCAGGCGCTGCGTGATGCCGGGCTTGCCGATGAAACAATCTCGTCGGTTGCCTCAGTCGTCGGCGTTGCCGGCGCCAATGTCACGGATTATGGCGAGCGAATCGAAAGGGCCCTGCCTTTTGCCGAAGGCCGCGTCGTCACCGATGCGCTGATCGCCCTACAGGGCGCGCTCGGCGACTCCGACGGCATCGTCGGCGCCTTTGGCACCGGCTCGGTCTATAATGCCCGCAAAAATGGCCGGCTGAACGGCATCGGCGGCTGGGGCTTCGTCGTCGGCGACCAGGCGAGCGGCGCCCGCCTCGGCCGCGATCTCATGGAACGATCACTGCTCGCCCGTGACGGCGTGCGTCCGGCTTCTGCGATCACCGAAGCGCTGATGGCCGAATACGGCAACGATCAGGAGCGCGTCGTCGAATTCGCGCATTCGGCAAGACCGACGGATTTTGCTCGCTATGCGCCTGTTGTCTTCGACCATGCGGCCAAGGGCGATGCCGTCGCGGTCGGCATCGTCACGGATGCGGCAACGGCAATCGGCGAAAGCCTTGACGCACTGCTCTGGCCCGAATGCCCATCGATCTGCCTGCTCGGCGGCCTTGCCGGAGCCTATGAACCGTGGCTTTCCGAACGTTACAGATCGCGGCTTGCCAGCCCCAAGGGCGATGCCTTGCAGGGTGCGGTGGAACTCGCCGTCAAGCTTTTGAACGACCGGCAGAGAGGTGCGGCATGACCGACGACCTCGCTACCCTCCTGTCCCTACAACGCCTGCAGGCCGCCGGCACCGGCCCGCTCTATGTCAAGCTGCGCCGCACGCTCGAAGAGGCCGTGCGCACCGGCACGCTCGGTCACGGCGATGCGCTGCCGCCGGAACGTGATATCGCCGAATTTGCCGCTGTTAGCCGCGTCACCGTGCGCAAGGCGATCGACGACCTCGTCGCCGACGGCCTCTTGGTGCGCCGCCACGGCTCCGGCACCTTCGTCGCCAAACCGGTCTCCAAGGTCGAGCAGCGCCTGTCGCAGCTCACCTCCTTCACCGAGGACATGGCGCGCCGCGGGATGACTTCCCGCTCCGAATGGCTGCACAAGGGTGTGCACACCCCCTCGCCCGACGAGATGATGATCCTCGGCCTCGGCACCGACGTGAAAGTTTCGCGCCTCTCCCGCCTGCGCATCGCCGATGATCAGCCGCTGGCAATCGAGAATGCCAGCGTCTCCGGTGAATTCCTGCCCGATCCGTCCGTCGTCACCAATTCGCTCTACGCCGAACTCGAACGCCTCCAGGTCCGCCCGGTGCGCGCCGTGCAGCGCATTTCCGCAACCAATATGAAGGAAGCCGACGCCCAGCTTCTCGGCGTCCCCGTCGGCGCCGCCGGTCTGTCGATCGAGCGCATCTCCTATCTCGGCTCCGGCCGCGCCGTGGAATTCACCCGCTCGCTCTATCGCGGCGATGCCTATGATTTCGTCGCTGAGCTGACGATCGGGGTTACCTGACGGCTTGAGCATATTCGAATTATACGTATAATTCGGGTATCGAAATCGGGTAACCAGTCATGGCTCGAACCACATCTCTGGAATTTCAACGGAAATTCGGCGAGTTTCAGCATCAGGCGCAGCGCGAACCCGTCGAGATCACACGTCACGGCCGCCGGGAATTCGTTCTGATGTCTGCCGAGCATTATGATTGGCTGAGGGCTGCCGCGCAACGGACGCACATGACCGCCGATGCCTTGTCCGTCGTTATCGATGCCGTCGAGAGAGCCGAAATGGATGCTGCCCAAACCTCTCTCGATGACCTGCTGAAATAACGCATCATGGCCTCCATTCCCGAGCCGAAGCCCGGCCTCGTCGTGCGCTATGATTACCTGTGGTCGCGCGAAGCCTTGGCGGGTCGCGACCAGGGTAAGGACAGACCCACCTGCCTCGTCGCGGCAAGCGACAGCCTCGCCAATCCCCGCTACGTCGTTCTGCTGCCGATCACGCACACGCCGCCGTCCGGCGAAACCGTCGGAATAGAAATCCCGCCGAAGGTGAAGCAGGCAATCGGCCTGGACGACGCCCCGAGCTGGGTCATCGTCTCCGAACACAACATCGATGAATGGCCGAATGGCGGACTTTCGCCCGTCCCGGGCAGCGGAGGAATCTTCGCCTACGGCTTCATTCCGCCCGGACTTTTCGCCATGATCAAAGCGAAGTTTCTTGATCTTGCCAAAGCCAGGAAGAGCGATCCCGTTCGCCGTTAAGCTAAATCCAAAAATTCTCAATTTTTCAAAACCATGAAGCCGGAAAGTGAATCACTTTCCGGCTTCATCATTTCTTGATTCATTGCATTAAGAACAGCGGCGAGTAGTCTTTTACGCGGCGTCCTCAATCTCCTCGTCCGCCTTACGCGGCACGTAGTTCAGCACCGGTCCGAGCCAGCGCTCGACTTCGGAAACTTCCATGCCCTTGCGCTTGGCATAGTCTTCCACCTGATCGCGCTCCACCTTGGCGACGCCGAAATAATAGGAGTCGGGGTGGCCGATATAGAGGCCGGATACGGACGAACCGGGCCACATCGCATAGCTTTCCGTCAGCTTCACGCCCGCGGTGCGTTCCGCATCGAGCAACTTGAAGAGCGTCTTTTTCTCGGTGTGGTCGGGCTGAGCGGGATAGCCTGGCGCCGGACGGATGCCGGCATAGGCTTCGCCAATGAGGTCCTCATTGCTGAGGTGCTCATCCCTGGCATAGCCCCAATATTCGCGTCGCACCTGCTCGTGCATGCGCTCGGCGAAGGCTTCGGCAAAGCGGTCGGCCAGCGCCTTGACCAGGATCGAGGAATAGTCGTCGTTCGCACGTTCGAAGCGTTCGGCGATGGCGATCTCCTCGATGCCTGATGTCACCACGAAGCCGCCGACATAATCCTGCACGCCGCTTGCGACAGGGGCGACGAAATCGGAGAGCGCCACGTTCGCCCGCCCGTCCCGCTTCGAAAGCTGCTGGCGCAAGGTGTAGAAGGTGGCAAGCTCCTGGCTGCGGTTCTCGTCGGTAAACAGGCGGATATCGTCGCCGACGGCGCCGGCCGGCCAGAAGCCGATAACGGCGCGCGGCCGGAACCACTTCTCGTCGATGATCTTCTTCAGCATCGCCTGCGCATCGGCCCAGAGCGCCCGCGCCGCCTCGCCCTGTTTCTCGTCTTCGAGAATGGCGGGGAAACGGCCGCGCAGTTCCCAGGTCTGGAAGAACGGCGTCCAGTCGATGTACTTCGCAAGGTCGGCCAGATCGTAATCCTCGAACACCCGCGTACCGAAGAACTGCGGCTTCGTCGGCTGGTAGGCCGACCAGTCGATCTTATGGGCGTTCTCACGCGCCCGCGGCAATGGCAGCCGCACCTTCTCGGCTTCGCTGCGCGCATGCGCGGCCGCCACCTTGGCATATTCGGCTCTTGTATCGTCGACATAGCCCTGGCGCGTCTCCGGCGACAGCAGCGCCGAGACGACGCCGACCGCGCGGCTCGCATCGGTGACGTAGATCGCCTGGCCCTTGTTGTAGCCGGGATGGATTTTCACCGCCGTATGCACGCGGCTGGTGGTCGCGCCGCCGATCAGCAGCGGGATCTCAAAACCCTGTCGCTCCATCTCGGCCGCGACATGCACCATCTCGTCGAGCGACGGCGTGATCAGGCCGGAAAGGCCGATGACATCGACCTTCTCGGCGATTGCCGTTTCGAGGATCTTCGTCGCCGGCACCATGACGCCGAGGTCGACGATCTCGTAATTGTTGCAGGCCAGGACGACGCCGACAATGTTCTTGCCGATATCGTGCACGTCCCCCTTGACCGTCGCCATCAGGATCTTGCCCGCCGACTGCCGCTCTTCGCCGCCGTTGAGGCGCTTTTCCTCTTCCATATAGGGCAGCAACACGGCGACCGCCTGCTTCATCACGCGCGCCGACTTGACCACCTGCGGCAGGAACATCTTGCCCGAGCCGAAGAGGTCGCCGACGACGTTCATAGCGGCCATCAGCGGCCCTTCGATGACATGCAGCGGCCGCGCGGCCTGTTGGCGGGCCTCCTCGGTATCGGCTTCGATAAATTCGGTGATGCCGTTGACCAACGCATGCTCGAGGCGCTTCTCGACACTCCATTCGCGCCAGGAGAGGTCCTGGACGCGGCCTTCCCTTGCACCGGCGCCACGGAAGCGCTCGGCCACTTCGAGCAGCCGCTCGGTGCCGTCGGGCCGGCGGTTCAGCACCACGTCCTCGCAGGCCTCGCGGAGTTCGGGGTCGATATTGTCGTAAACCGCCAGCTGGCCGGCATTGACGATGCCCATGTCCATGCCCGCCTGGATGGCGTAGTAGAGGAACACGGCGTGCATCGCCTCGCGCACCGGCTCGTTGCCGCGGAACGAGAAGGACAGGTTCGAGACGCCGCCGGAAATATGGACGAGCGGCATGCGCTCGCGGATCGTCCGCGTCGCCTCGATGAAATCGACGCCGTAATTATTGTGCTCTTCGATGCCGGTCGCGACCGCGAAGATGTTCGGATCGAAGATGATGTCCTCGGGCGGGAATCCGATCTTTTCGGTCAGCAGCTTATAGGCGCGCGTGCAGATCTCGACTTTGCGGTCGTAATTGTCCGCCTGCCCCGTCTCATCGAAGGCCATGACGACGACGGCGGCGCCGTAATTGTGCAACAGCCGCGCCTGTGCGAGAAAATTCTCCTCGCCTTCCTTCAGCGAGATCGAGTTGACGATCGGCTTGCCCTGGACGCGCTTCAGGCCGGATTCGATGATCGAGAATTTCGAACTATCGATCATCACGGGCACGCGGGCGATATCGGGCTCGGCGGCGATCAGGTTCAAGAACTCGACCATCGCCTTTTCCGAATCGATCAGGCCCTCGTCCATGTTGATGTCGATCACCTGCGCGCCGTTCTCGACCTGGTCGCGCGCGACATCGAGCGCCGCCGCGTAATCGGCATCGGTGATCAGCTTGCGGAACTTCGCCGAGCCAGTGACGTTCGTGCGCTCGCCGACATTGACGAAGGGAATGTCCTTGGTCAGCTCGAAAGGTTCGAGGCCCGACAGCGACATGAAGGGGCGATGCGCGGGAATCGGCCGTGGCTTGTACTTGGCAACGGTCTCGGCGATCGCCTTGATATGCTCCGGCGTCGAGCCACAGCAACCGCCGACGATGTTGACGAGGCCCTCGCGAGCGAAGCTGTCGATCTGCGCGGCCATCAGTTCCGGCGTCTCGTCATACTGGCCGAATTCGTTCGGCAGGCCGGCGTTCGGATAGGCGCAGATGAAGGTGTCGGCGACGCCCGAAAGTTCCTGCAGATGCGGACGCATCGCATTGGCGCCGAGCGCGCAGTTCAGCCCGATCGTGAAGGGATTGGCGTGGCGCACCGAGTTCCAGAAGGCCGACGGCGTCTGGCCGGAGAGCGTGCGGCCGGAAAGGTCGGTGATCGTGCCGGAGATCATCACAGGCAGGCGCACGCCCTTGGCCTCGAAGCGCTCCTCGCAGGCGAAGATCGCCGCCTTGGCGTTCAGCGTGTCGAAGATCGTCTCGATCAGAATGATGTCGGCGCCGCCGTCGATCAGCCCGTCGATCTGCTCGCCATAGGCGGAGCGCAGATCGTCGAAGGTGACGGCGCGGAAACCGGGATTATTGACGTCGGGCGAGATCGAGGCGGTGCGGTTGGTCGGGCCGATGGCGCCGGCGACGAAGCGGCGACGGCCGTCCTCGCGCTCAGCGCGCAGTGCCGCGCGGCGGACGATCTCGGCGCCCTCCTTGTTGAGGTCGTAAACCGCGCCTTCCATCGCGTAATCGGCCTGTGCGATGCGGGTCGAGGAGAAGGTGTTGGTCTCGAGAATATCGGCGCCGGCCTTGGCGTAGCGGTAATGGATTTCTTCGATCGCATCCGGCTGGGTCAGGATCAGAAGGTCGTTATTGCCTTTCTGATGGCAGGCGCAGCCGATGAAGCGGGTGCCGCGGAACTGGTCTTCGTCATAGCCGAGCCCCTGGATCTGCGTGCCCATGGCGCCGTCGAGGACGAGGATGCGTTCGCTGGCGGCTTTGCGCAGCGCTGCGAAAACTTCATTGCCGTCACGCTTGCCCGTTTCCGGACCAAAGAGGTTGTCAAACACGGGAGGCTCCTTGACGTCGTAAGACCAGACAGTCCAAATCACATAAAGATATCTTTATGTCAATATATGCCTGTCGATTTCGTGCTTTGCAAGCCTCGCCAGATGACAGGCTTGAACGGCCTCTATATAGGCAATTGATACGCATTGCCCACCAAATCGGAGGAGTATCATGGCACCCGCAACCGGCAACGTCGCGCTTGGAAACTGGACGAGCCGCGCCTATCATCGCGCCTGGCTGCTCGACCAGGCAAACGGCCTCTTCGATTTCTTCCAGCACAATTCGGTCAATTCCAAGGGCGGCTTCTACGACCTCGACGATACCGGCAAGCCGCTCGACGCCGAGGGGCAGATCCGCAGCATCCATATCGCCGCGCGCGCCGTGCATTGCTTTGCCATCGGCGCCCTGCTCGGCCGTCCGGGTGCTGCCGACCTCGTCGACCACGGCATGGACTATCTCTGGAACCATCACCGCGACCTAGAGAATGGCGGCTATTTCTGGTCGCTCGACAATAATGGTCCGGTCGACAGCAACAAGCAGGGCTACGGCCACGCCTTCGTGCTGCTCGCCGCCTCCTCCGCCAAGACGATCGGCCATCCGCTCGCCGACGGCATGCTTGCCGACATCACCGAGATCCTCAACACCAAGTTCTGGGAACCGCGCCACGGCGCGATCGCCGAGGAATTCACCGCCGACTGGCAGCCGCTCGACGGCGGCGCCTATCGCGGCCAGAACTCCAACATGCACCTGACAGAAGCGCTGATGGCCGCCTTCGAAGCGACCGGGGACAAGCAATACCTCACCAAGGCCGAAAGCATCGCCGATCTCGTCATCCGCCGCGCGGCCGGCTCGGTCGACTGGCGCGTCGCCGAACATTTCGACGCCGAATGGAAGCTCGACAAGCAATATTATCATCCGAACGAAATGTTCCGCCCGGCCGGTACGACGCCCGGCCACTGGCTGGAATGGGCCCGCCTCATCCTGCAGCTCTGGGTGCTCGGCGGCAAACGCATCGAATGGATGCCGGATGCAGCCAAGGCCCTCTTCGAGCAGTCGATGGCGCTCGGCTGGGACAGTGACAAGGGCGGCTTCTTCTATACGCTCGACTGGAACGACACGCCCGCCAAGCGCAACAAGCTCTGGTGGCCGGCCTGCGAGGGCGCCGCCGCCGCCCATTTCCTCAACGAGCACCTGCCGAGCGACTACCACGAGGAATGCTACCGCAAGATCTGGAACGTGATCGAGCGCGCCTTCATCGACCACAAGAACGGCGGCTGGCACGAGGAACTGACGGAGGACCTCGTTCCCTCGCATTCGCTCTTCCCCGGCAAGGCCGACATCTACCACGCCCTGCAGGCCTGCCTCATCCCGCTCTTCCCAGCAACCGGCAGCCTGACGAAAGGTATCACCGAGGCCGACGGCAGACTCTGAGGTTCACTGGTCCGACACCCGCCGGCGCAGCCAACGCCCCGCTCAGAGCGGGGCGAGCCGCAGCGTATCCAGATCCTTCGCCAGCATCAGCGCCAGGGCCTCGACCACCAGATTATGGTCGTCGCGCTGCGGCAGGCCGGAGACGGTGACGGCGCCGATGCAGCCGGTGCCCTTGACGTTGATCGGAAAACTGCCGCCATGCGGCGCGTAATCGTCGCCGGAAAGGCCGTTGTCCTCGACGGTCTTGCCGTCCTTTCTCAGCTTCAGACCGGAGGCATAGCTGCTGCGGAAATAACGCAGCACCATGTTGCGCTTGCGGCGAACCCAGTTGACGTTGTCGGGCGTCACGCCGGGCAGCGCCGCATAGAAGGCTGGCATCGAATGCAGGGTCACATCGATCGCAACCCCGAGGCCGCGCTCGGTGGCGAGTTCCTGCAGCAGTTTGCCGAGCTGCCATGCCGTCGTCAGGTCGAAGGCGTCGAAGCTCAGCGCTTTTTCCTGCTCCGCGATCCGGTTGAGATCGTCGTCGAGTGTCATGATAAGGCGCTCCTCTGCCGCAATGATCCGTTGCAGACCATTCTCGCCGGAGGCGAAAAAGTAAAGCAAAACTTGGACCTGCCCTGATGTCAGAGCTTCGGCGTCAGCATCTCGAAACGGTCGCGTGTTGTGGCGCAGGTATCGCCGCCGAGGCGTGCAATGGCATCGATCGCGGCCGGATCGACATGCAGCCGTTCCGGATCGACGACGCCGTCGCGGTAATGTGCATAGACGATCTCGCCCATGATGATCTGCCGCGAGCGGCCAAGCTCAAGCGTCACATGCCGCCGGCACTCGAAGGCGGCCGGCGCCTCGGCGATATAGGGTGACGCCACCTTCTCGCCCGGCAGCGCCGTCAAGCCGGCTTCTCTCAGTTCATCGACGCCGCGCGGATACTTAGCACCGCAGACGTGCATCGCCTCGGCGATGGCGAAGGAGACGATATTGACCGTAAAAACCTCGGTCATGCGGATATTGTGGCCGGTGTCCTTGAACGACATGTCGGGATGATTCTCGACGCCGATCGCCAGGATCGGCGGATCGGCCGACAGGCAATTGAAGAAGCTGAAGGGCGCGGCATTGATCCGGCCGTGCTCATCGACCGTCGTCACCAGCGCGATCGGCCGCGGAATGATCGTGCCGATCATCAGCTTGTAACGCTCGCGCTCGGTGAGTTCCTTGAAATCGAAGGAAACCGGCATGATCAACCGTCCGAGCGGATCGGTGAAAAGGCGCTCATCGCACCGGTGAAGGGTTTCGGCAGCGGCGAAGCGTAGGAGCCGCGCTTGCTGGTGGAAAGCCCAAGCGAGACCAGCGCCTCGGCTTGCTTGACGGCGGCCGAGACACCGTCGACGACGGGCACGCCGTAGATTTCCTGCAATTCCCTTGCGAGATCCGTCATGCCGGCGCAGCCGAGCACGATCGCCTCGGCGCCATCTTCGGCGAGCGCCCGCTCGATCTCGGCCCTGAGCTTGCCGATCGCGCCCGAGGCCGCGTTCTCCAACTCCAGCACCGGAATGTCGGAAGCCCGCACCTTGGCGCGCTCGCCCATGCCGTAACGGCGCACCAGATTGTCGATCAGCACCCGCGAGCGTTCGAGCGTCGTCACGACCGTGAAACGCTGCGCCAGGAAACCGGCCGTTGCGACGGCGGATTCGCAGAGCCCGAGGATCGGCACATCGGCGAAGCTGCGTGCCGCGTCGAGGCCGGTATCGTCGAAGCAGGCGATGACAGCCGCATCATAGCCCGCCGCCTGCCGTTCCTTCAGTTCGACAAGCAGTCCGGGGATCGCCAGCGCCCCGTCATAATGGCCCTCGATGGAGACAGGCCCCATGCGCGCGGTGGCGGCGATGATTTCCGTGCCGGATGCGGCGACCGCGCGCGCGGCGATCGCCGCCTTCTCGGTCATGGAGGCGGTGGTGTTCGGATTGACGATGAGGATGCGCATGTCAGTGGATCTTTGCCTGTCTCCGGCTGAGCATGGTCATGATGCCGAGCGCAATGAGAATGATGGTGAAGGAAAAAAGCGTCGTGACCGTGCCGAGCGCATAGAGCACCGGCGTCGTGACGTTTGTCGTCATGCCGTAGATTTCGAGCGGCAGCGTATTGTAGGTGCCCGACGTCATCAACGTGCGGGCGAATTCGTCATAGGAGAGCGTGAAACCGAACAGGCCGACACCAACCAGGCTCGGCGCGATCATCGGCAGCACGACATGGCGGAAGGTCTGCCAGGAGCTGGCGCCAAGATCGCGCGCCGCCTCCTCATAGGCCGGCGAGAAGCGGTTGAAGACGGCGAACATGATCAGCACGCCGAAGGGCAGCGTCCAGGTGAGATGCGCGCCGAAGGCCGAGGAATACCAGGCGGGCTTCAGCCCACCCTCCTGGAAGACGACGCCGATGCCGAGCGAAACGATGATCGACGGCACGACGAGGCTGGCGACGGTGGCATAGAACAGCACGGTCGAGCCGCGGAAACGGCGGCGGAAGGCAAGGCCGGCTAGCAGCGACACGGTGACGGTCACGACCATCACCATCAGCCCGAGGGTGAAGGAGCGGCGGAAAGAGGCACCGAAATCGCCGACCGCCTGCTTTTCGAACAGGTTGAAGAACCAGTGGGTGGAAACGCCGTTCATCGGGAAGGTCAGGCCGCCATCCGGCCCCTGGAAGGAGAGGATGAGGATCGCCGAGAGCGGGCCGTAGAGGAAGAGCACGAAGACGGCGAAGAAGATCGCCAGCAGATAGAATTCGAGGCCGCGTTTTTCGTCGTTCATCTCAAAGCTCCTTGCGGATATCGACGACGCGCAGGATCGCCGCGACCATCAGCAGCACCACGGCAAGCAGCACCACGGCATTGGCGGCGGCGGCCGGATATTGCAGCAGCGACATCTGGTTCTTCATCATCAGCGCCACCGAGGCGCTCTGGCCGCCGGACATCACCTGCACCGTCGAAAAATCGGCCATGACGAGGGTGATGACGAAGATCGTGCCGATCGCCATGCCAGGTTTGGCAAGCGGAATGACGACATTCCACAGCACCTGCCAGCCGGAGGCGCCGGCATCGCGCGCCGCCTCGAACAGCGATCGGTCGATGCGCATCAGCGTGTTGAAGATCGGCGTTACCATGAACAGCGTATAGAGGTGCACCATGGCGAGCACGACGGCGAAATCGGAATAGAGCAGCCACTCGATCGGCTGCGGGATGACGCCCATTTCGATCAGCGTCGAATTGACGAGGCCGTTGCGCCCGAGCACCGGGATCCACGAGATCATGCGGATGATGTTCGAGGTCATGAACGGCACGGTGCAGACGAGAAAGAGGATCATCTGCGTCGAGGTCTTGCGGATGTGGAAGGCCAGGAAATAGGCGACCCAGAAACCGATGACGAGCGTCAGCGCCCAGACGATGGCGGTGAATTTCAGCGTGTTGAGATAGGTCTTCCACGTCACCCACGACCCGAGCGTATCGGTGTAGTTCATGGTGAGGAAATCGGGATAGAGGCCGGCGAAGTCGTAGTCCCAGAAGCTGACGACCGCGATCATGGCGATCGGCAGCAGGAAGAAGAAGCCGAGAATGGCGATCAGCGGCGTCGCCTGGAGATAGGAGATGGCGGAGGGGGAGAGGCGGAAAGAGCGGCTGCGGCGGGCGCCCTCTTCCGTGTCTACTGCGATAGTTGCCATATCCCGTTCTCCGTTCTGATTACGTCAGGTTGAACGAAGGCGCGTGCAGCCCCCTCATCCGCCTGCCGGCACCTTAGGTCTCGACCCCTCCTTCGGCCCCCCTAGGGTGGAAGGAGAATCGCGGCGGCGCCTCGGCCACCGCGAACCTTGTTTTCGAACAGGAAGGTTCGAAAAGACCCCTCCCCAACCCTCCCCACAAGGGGGAGGGAGTTTATCTGCCGCACCCTCGCCGGACTCCCTCCCCCTTGTGGGGAGGGTTGGGGAGGGGAAAGCGGCAATCGCCGACGTTGCCTTACGCCGCGATGAACTCGTTCCAGCGGCGGACCATGTAGCGGTCTTCGTCCATGACGGAGTTCCAGCAGGCCACAGCACCCATGCGGGCTTCGAAGGCGCCGCCGTCGCGCACGGCGCCGGCCTTCTCCATCACCTTGCCTTCCGGCGACAGGATATCGCCCTGAGCCGGCTTGCCCTCGATCCAGTAGCCCCATTCGTCTGCCGTCATGAAGTTCTTGGCGGTCTCCATGCAGGCGGAATAGTAGCCCTGGCGGTTGAGGTAGCCGCCGACCCAGCCGGATGTGTACCAGTTGATGTATTCATAGGCCGCGTCGAGCTCGGCGCCCTTGAGGTGCGAGGCAAGGCCGAGGCCGCCGCCCCAGGCGCGGTAGCCTTCTTTCAGCGGCTGATACTTGCAGGCGATGCCCTTGGAGCGCACGGCGGCCACAGCCGGCGACCACATGGACTGGATGACGACTTCGCCCGAGGCCATCAGGTTGACCGACTCGTCGAAGCTCTTCCAGAAGGCGCGGAACTGGCCGTCGCCCTTGGCCTTGATCAGGAATTCGATCGTCTTGTCGATCTCTTCCTTGGTCATGTTGCCCTTGTCGGCATATTTGATGTTGCCCATGGCTTCCATGATCATCGCCGCATCCATGATGCCGATCGACGGGATGTTGAGGATCGAGGTCTTGCCCTTGAACTTCGGGTCCATGATGTCGGCCCAGCTGGTGATGTCGCGGCCGACGAGATCCGGGCGGATGCCGAGCGTATCGGCGTTGTAGATGGTCGGAACCATGGTCATCCACTGCGTCGGCTCCTTGGCGAACTTCTTGGAGTCCTGCGCCTCGACGAAGCCGACCGTATGCGGCGCCGTGCCCTGAGCGATGACGCTATCCGGCTTCATCTTGCCGTCGATGAACAGCGGCACGATCTTGTCGTAATATTTGAGCTTCTTGACATCCATCGGCTGCAGCACGCCTGATGGAAACACCTTCTTGGCGATCCAGTATTCGATGTCGGCGATGTCGTAGCTGTCGGGCTGTGTAACGGCGCGCTGGGCGGCGGCGTCGGAATCGGTCGCCGTCATCTCCAGCGTGATGCCGAGATCGGCTTTGCACTTCTCGGCGATGGCATTGATGTTCGAAACACCGGTGCCGAACTGGCGAAGCGTGATGTTCGTCTTCGCCCAGATAGTGGGAAAGCCGGTGATGGCGCCGGAGCCGGCAATGGCGCCGACGGCGGCGGCACCCGTCTTCAAGAGCGTGCGGCGGGACAGGCCCTTCGCAGCCTTGGTCGATGTCGTTTCAGTCGTCATGTCAGTTCCCCTTTTTGTTGACGCGGAAGGTTGGTTGATGATGGTTCATGCGGAAGAGCGGCCGAGAAGCACGGCGTCATCGAGTTCCCAGCTGAGCGCGACGGTCTCGCCGACGGCGACCGGCCGGGCGAAATAATCGCTATCGTCTGATATGACCGTGAAGTCGTCGCTGCCGGCTCCGACAACGGTGATCTTCACCGAAGAGCCGCGATATTCGACGTTGGAGACGATGCCGTTGAAGCCGAGCGTCCATTCGGTCGCGACCTGCAAGCGCACGCGGTCAGTGCGGATGCCGATATCGACGGGCTGGCCGGCCTCCCTGCCCGTCCCGCGCACGGAAAAGCTCTGCCCCTCCGGCACGGTCATGACGAGCACGCCGTCCGCGCTCGATGTCACCCGGCCGGTGAGCACATTGTGATCGCCCATGAAGCGGGCGACGAAGGCGGTTGCCGGCCGCTCGAAGACCTCGCGCGGGGCCGCCGCCTGCTCGATCCGGCCGTCATTCATAATGACCATGATATCGGCAAGCGCCATCGCCTCTTCCTGGCTGTGGGTGACGTGCACGAAGGTGATGCCGAGCGACTTCTGCAGTTTCTTGAGTTCGGCGCGCATACGGATCTTCAGGAATGGATCGAGCGCCGACAGCGGCTCGTCGAGCAGCAGCGCTTCCGGGTCGGTGATCAGTGCGCGTGCCAGCGCCACACGCTGCTGCTGGCCGCCGGAAAGCTGGGCCGGGCGCCTGGAGGCATAGGGCTCCATCTGCATCAATTTCAGCATTTCGAGCGCCTTGGCCCGCCGCACCGCCTTGTCGACGCCCTTCATCTTCAGGCTGAAGGCGACATTGTCGATCAGGTCGAGATGCGGGAACAGCGCATAGGACTGGAACATCATCGCCGTGCCGCGCCGGGCCGGCGGAAAGTCGGTGACAACAGTATTGCCGAGTTGGATATCGCCGGACGAAATGCTCTCATGGCCGGCGATCATGCGCAGCGTCGAGGTCTTGCCGCAGCCGGAAGGGCCGAGGAAGCAGCAATAGGAGCCGGCCGGAATCTTCAGGCTGATCCCGTGGACGGCAGTCGTCGCCCCATAGACCTTCGATACGGATACTAGATCGATCTCTGCCGCTTTCGACATCATGCCTTCCCCTTTTTGGGAGAAGACGATGCATCTGCCGTGCCAATCCGATTTCAGCAGCTCAAACTATTGTAAATCAACAATCTTACCGAAAGCATCCCGGCAAGAGCAAATTATGAGCATGGCATCGTCTGCACATCATTTAGGCTATTGTTCGCAATTTACGCAAAAAAGTGTATACAATTTCGCCGCCACTTCGGTCACAAATTCCGTTTAACTTTTGCCGCGAAGCCGGATATGGTTTGCCCGTCATCAGGGAACAAAATTTCATGAAATCCGCCGTCAAGGCTCAACAGGCCGAAGACTCCGCCGAAACCGGCGCGCAGCAGATCCGCGACGCCATTCGCGTGGCGATCGTCGAGCGCAGGCTTTCCCCCGGCACCAAGCTTTCCGAAAGCGATGTCGGCAATCTCTTCAACGTCAGCCGCACGCTTGCCCGCGCCGCCCTCCAGGCGCTCTCCTATGAGGGTCTCGTCAGCGTCGAGAAGAACCGCGGCGCCTTCGTCGCCTATCCCTCTCCCGACGAGGCCCGCCAGATCTTTGCCGCCCGCCGCCTGGTCGAGCCGGGCATATTGCGCGAGGCGGCAGCGAGGATCACGCCCGGCGACATCAGCCAGTTAAGACAGCTTCTGCTGGAGGAAGGCCGGCTGATGAGCGAGCGCGGCCAGACGGCGCGGCGCGCCGAGATCAAGGCGTCAGGCGATTTCCATCTGATGCTGGCGGAAATCTCCGGCAATGCGATCATGCAGCGCTTCATGGAGGAGCTTGTCGCCCGCTCGTCACTGGTGATCGCGCTTTACGGCCAGTCGACGGCCTCAAGCTGCGGCCATTCCGAACATGGCGACATCATCGCGGCGATCGAAAACGACGATCTCGACCGCGCCTGCCAGCTGATGCTGCATCACATCGCGCATATCGAGGCCGATCTCGATCTGCGCGAACGCAAGAGCCTCGGCCTCAAGGAAGCTTTCGAACTCTGACGGGAGCGCGCCGCTGCCTTTGCCGCGCCGCAGTCACCAGGGCGTCGTCTTCGGCAGGCTGTCCAGGGCCTCGAAAATCTCCTCGGCCGTGCGCGGCTCGCTGGAGCGCAGCTTCACCGTTCCGTCGCGGCCGATCAGGATCAGCCCGAACTCGCCCGACGGCGGCCCCTGCAGCCGCTCTCTCACATCGTCGGCATCAAGCTCCCAGGCATCGTCGAACAGCGAGAAGGCGCCGCCGCCGGCGATGATGAACACTTCGACGTCTTCCTCGATGAGACGCATATGGGCATTGCGCAACCATTCGTCTTGGATCACCGCGCGATCGTCCTGCGCATCGGCGAAGATGATCAGCACCCGCTTGTTGTCGCGAAACTGTTCGAGCGATTGCGGAAGTTCCGCCTCACGCCGCGGTGTGCCGATGATTTCTTGAACAATGGATTTCAGCATGGTGGTTATTCCTCGCCCGTCATCTTGCTACGGGCTGTGTCTGTCGCATTCCAGCGCCTGCGCGAAGACGCGCAGAGAACGCAGTAACGCGCTGAATGACTGAATAATTCCCAATCCGGTGCGAATTGGGAATATGGAAATAAACGGCTGGGAATAAGGGAGGTTCCGCCGAACCAGAAAAGGATCGCAGCCCTAAAGCGTGTCGCGATCTTGCGGCGATCCCTTTCCTGTCAGTCGCGGCTTTGGTCTTCGGCCGCATGCGCCGAAACGGCGACGAGATCCGCCGTGCCGTTGGCGAGAAGACGTTTGCGCACCAGCACGCGCATGACGCGTGCCGCCGTCGAGAAGGTCATCTGATCGAGCGGACCTTCGCCTTCCCACGGCTTGGTCAGCCGCTCAGTGACAGCGCCGACGATATTCATCGGCACGATGTCGGTGCATTCGCGCATGGCTTCGAAAACGAAGCTGATCGGGATGACACGTCCTTCGTGGGTCACGATCGGTTCGGTCAATTCAATATCCCATTCCTCGAATGCGTAAAGTGCTTCGCGGAACAGCTGCTGGAGGGTAAACGGCGCGTGGCCGTCGTGAAGTGGCGGCAGGGCATTCATCATGTCTGTCTCCTCTTGATGGATTGAAGCCAAAGTCCTCCTGGATCGGTCGGCTTCGACGCGGGGAACGCAGCTTTTTGCCCCTCGCAGACCGAATAACACGATTGATTCTATAGAGTAACGCGCTAGGGATAAAGCCCATTTCTCCGCCGAAACGGAAGCCGTTTGCTTAACGGTATGAAATTCCTGCATGTTTTAGGCGAAATTTTCTCACCACACGCCATTCTTGAAAATCCATGCCAGCCGCGCCCTGGCGTTCCGGAATGGTTCAAAAGGCCGAAAAAACCGAGAAAAATCACGGAACTTTTGCGGCTGTAATCTGTTTTGTTCTCACACTTCGCAAAAGCAGATGGGGTTACCACCAATGACGCAAATCCGTGAACCGGAGCGGCGGGCCAGGGTCCTGCGCGGCCGCCCCTATAGTCTTGACGAATTCGCCTCCAAATATGGCCTGCGCAGGGAGCAGGCCGAAAGCCTGTTCACCCGTTTCGGGCCTTCCTCGATCGAACTCGATTTGCTGATGGCAGCCAAGCGCCGCGCGCCCGTTCTGCCGGACAGAATTGCCCAATAACGCTTTTCACGAACGGAACCGACAGATGAGCGACAGACGCCACGAATGGATCAGCAAGCGGGCTTACGCGATCTGGGAAGAACAGGGGCGCCCTGACGGCCGGGACGACGAACACTGGCGCCAGGCGGTTTACGAGCGCGACGCGCTGGAACGCACGCAGGCCTCGATCGACGGCCGCGAGGTGCTGGTGAAATTCCGCCCGAAGCCGCCACGGCCGGAACTGCCGCGCCAGGATTGGATCAATCCTTCGACAAAGGTCGGTTGAGCCGGCCATACGATTTAACAATCAGCCCAGCCACACGGCACCACGACCAGCGCGTGGCTGGGCGCTTCAACCCACATTTATTGCCGGAGCAGACGCCGGTGGCCGACCTCGCCCTTCGAGGCCCCTGCGGGGCACCTCAGGATGAGGGCGGAGAGAGGCTAGCCTGCCGTCATGGAAGTCACCGTCTACATCCTCCGCTGCAGCGACGGCTCATACTATACCGGCCTCACCAAGCAGGAGATCGAGGCGCGTGTCTGGGAGCACAATGCCGGAACCTATGACGGCTACACCGCCAAGCGCCTCCCCGTCGAACTCGTCTTCACCGAAACCTATGACCGCATCATCGACGCCATCGCCCGCGAGCGGCAGATCAAGGGCTGGTCACGCCGCAAGAAGGAGGCGTTGATTGCCCTGGATTACGAGGCCTTGCCGGAACTGTCGAAACGCGGACCGGTCAGGGCTGAGTGAGGGGGTGGCCGACCCTCGTCCTTCGAGGCCCCTGCGGGGCACCTCAGGATGAGGGCGGAGAGAGAGCGCGACCTGCCTCACCCGGAGGCGGAGGGCGAATGCGGCGGGCCTTACCGGAGGGCGGAGAGAGGGCGCGGCCTGCCTCAACGGAGCGGCAAGCCAGAGCTCCAGCCATGGCGCTTCGATCAACCCGCCTGCCACACGGCCCAGCGTCAGACTCCAGCCACACGGCACCACAATCAGCCCTCATCCTGAGGTGCGTAGGCCGAAGGCCGGAGCCTCGAAGGACGGGGGCGGGTGGCTCGGCGCTTTAAGCTTATCCATTGCCGGAGTAGACACGGTGGCTCGTTCTCCGAGGCCCCTGCGAGGCACCTCAGGATGAGGGCGGAGAGAGAGTGCGGCCTGTGCAACCAGAGGGTGGAGAGAGGGCCCAACCTGTCTCACCGGCGGGCGGGGAGAGCGTAACGAGCGCCGCTCTCGCGGAGTAATGCTTTCCAAGCCGACCGATGGAAATCTCGCTCTTTAGCCAGGAAGTGTCAGTAATGGCACAGTGCAGCCGCTTGCGGGAACGCCAACTGTTCCCGCTCGAAACGTTTCATCAAGCATATTGGCACAAAGACGGGGGATAAGCGCTATCCCCCTCCCCGCCCGCGACATTGCCGCTCGACACCCTCTTTGCAAAATCGGAAACGGGTAGGAATGAAAACCGACTCATGGGCGGAGCGCGGGTTTCATCTCGCCGGGGGGCGGTTTCGATGCCAGGCGATGCTGTTCATATCGGGGAAAAGACTGAAATCGTCCGCCGGGGCAAACCTGTCAGAAAGCCTTGTGTTCCTGGCAAAGCGCCCGATGAACCTCGGTCCAGAACAGCGCCAGCGGACTGTCGCCGTTGCGTTCGGCAACGAGGGCGCGGATCAAGGCTTCGGAACCTGCCATGTCCTGCCAGCTGGATTTCAGGCCTTTGGCGGCCTGTTGGCATTCGGCAATCTCGAATGGTCTCGTGCTGTGCATATGAGGCCTCCTTATGAAGGCGCTAGCAGGTGGTGCCCGGATTGTCACTCCCGCATATGTGGGGATGCCTTGTATTTTAGACGATCCTCACGGTAAGATTGAAGCAATTGGGACGATGGAAATGATCGAGAATACTTACAGCGACAAGTTCGAACCCGCTTTCGAACAGATCAAGGCTGCGCCCAATGTGGATGCCGCCATCCGTATTCTCCAGGCGGAATACGGCCTCGATTTCGTCACCTACCATCTCGCCCAGACCATCGCGAGCAAGATCGATTTCCCCTTCGTGCGCACAACCTATCCGGATGCCTGGGTCTCCCGCTATCTCCTGAACAGCTATGTGAAGGTCGATCCGATCGTCAAGCAGGGTTTCGAACGCCAGCTGCCCTTCGACTGGAGCGAGGTCGAGCCGACGCCGGAGGCCTATGCCATGCTGGTCGACGCCCAGAAGCACGGCATCGGCGGCAACGGCTATTCCATCCCCGTCGCCGACAAGGCGCAGCGCCGCGCGCTGCTGTCGATGAACGGCCGCATCCCGGCCGAGGAATGGGCCGAACTCGTGCGCCGCTACCGCAACGAATGGATCGAGATCGCCCATTTGATCCACCGCAAAGCCGTCTATGAGCTGCATGGCGAGAACGACCCGGTGCCGACATTGTCGCCGCGCGAGATCGAGTGCCTGCACTGGACCGCGCTCGGCAAGGATTACAAGGATATCTCGGTGATATTGGGCATTTCGGAGCACACCACCCGCGACTACCTGAAGACCGCCCGCTTCAAGCTCGGCTGTGCCACGATTTCGGCGGCCGCCTCACGGGCGGTGCAGCTGCGCATCATCAACCCATAGCGCATTTCCGTTTTCCTCGATCCACACCCCTGTTTTCGCAAGCTAGATTCCAGGCGCTGAAGCGTTGCCGCGCTTCAGCGCCTTGCTTGCGCAGGGCCTAACCCCAATCCTGATACTTTTGGGCTAATCCCCCCATCTGGGGGGGCCCATCTGAGGGAATTTCCGATGTGGCCCGCCTGAACCATTGTGCCTTCCACGAACTGCAAACGCTGGAGGGCAAAATGTTCGTTATCATTCAGGCACATGAGTATCAGAAATACGCTGCCGTACTCGACCAGATGTTCCGCCTGCGCAAGAAGGTCTTCGCGGACACGCTCGGCTGGGACGTTCCCGTCGTCGGTCCTTACGAACGCGACAGCTATGATGCGCTCGCCCCGGCCTATCTCGTCTGGTGCAACGAGAGCCGCACGCGCCTTTACGGCGGCATGCGCCTGATGCCGACGACCGGCCCGACCCTGCTCTACGACGTCTTCCGCGAGACGTTTCCCGCGGCCGCCGAGCTCGTCGCCCCCGGCATCTGGGAGGGCACGCGCATGTGCATCGACGAAGAGGCGATCGCCAAGGATTTCCCCAATATCGATGCCGGCCGCGCCTTTTCGATGATGCTGCTCGCGCTGTGCGAATGCGCGCTCGACCACGGCATCCATACGATGATTTCCAACTACGAACCCTACCTCAAGCGCGTCTACAAACGCGCAGGCGCCGAAGTGGAAGAACTCGGCCGCGCAGACGGCTACGGTAAGTACCCCGTGTGCTGCGGCGCCTTCGAAGTGTCGGATCGCGTGCTGCGCAGGATGCGCGCCGCCCTCGGCCTGACCCTACCCCTTTATGTCAGACATGTTCCGGCCCGCTCGGTCGTGACGCAATTCCTGGAGATGGCAGCATGAACCGCCTCGTTGAAACCGCAATGCAGAAAGATATCAGCGCGTTGGAGCGCCACGTGCTCGCATCCCGCGACATCGCCACGCAGATAGGAGATCCCTTCCTCTCCTATCTGCTCTCGATGGCGCTGTTTACGATCTACGAGAAGAAGGCCCATCACGAGAACGAGGCGCTGAAGAGCAGCTTCCGCTGAGGGTGCGGTTCCCTCCGCCCCGCCTGAAGAGGAGCATGACTCCCGGCGCCTCGCGCGCAGCCGCAAAACCTGTCCCCGTTTTGCGGCTGCGCGAATCACGTCATCAAGGAATTGATCGTCGTAATCAGCGTATCGTGCATATAGGGTTTCGGCAGGAAGGCTGCGTTGGCGGGCAGCGCCATCGGATCGAGCCGCACCATGCCCGAGGTGATGATGATGCCGATATTCGGCCGCATCGCCCTCACCCGCTTGGCAAGCTGGATGCCGTCCATCGACCCGGCCATATTGACGTCGGTGAACAGGATATCGACATCCTGCCGGCCCTTCAGCACCACCATCGCCTCATCGGCATTCGCCGCCTCCAGCGCCACGTGCCCGACATCCTCCAGCACATCGAGGATATTGAACCGGATCAGCGGCTCATCCTCCACGATGAGCACCACGGCACTGTTCGAAGCCACCATCTGCAAACGCCCTTTTCATGCGGAATCTGATTCGAATAAGTGTACCCCGCGCGGCAAGGTTCCAGTGCTTTTGCCCGTGATATATACATCATCCACAGATGTTGCCTTGCCCGCTTGTAGCTCCCTGCAATTTGGGCTAGAGCGAACCGATGCTGCGGGAACCATTGCCCCGGCATCACGGTGCCGATCTTCGGCGCCACGGCGCCCACCACCGGCGTCAGGGCCTGTAGCTCAATGGTTAGAGCCGGCGGCTCATAACCGCTTGGTTGGGGGTTCGAGTCCCTCCGGGCCCACCATTCTAGTTTGCCTGTAGCCGGACGCCAAATCCAACCCACATCAACCTCATATCTGCACCTCCTCGTAAATTAGGTGAAACAAATTGCGGCGACGCTGGAACAATCTCCTACCCGATCGAGCTCTACGGCGGGATCAGGAGGAATCGGCGCAGGACTACCTGTCGCGAGAGGAGGCTTGCCAGGTAATGGGAATTGGAACCTGAGCTGCCGCTAGACATTATGTGCTTGCAGCCTGACTCGTTCCATTTTGAAGGAGATTTCACGTGAATAACATAATCTGGCTCGTCGGCGCCGTAGTCATCGTGCTCGCTATCCTGAGCTTCTTCGGCTTCCGTTGAGTAAGAAGTGCGGCGGCTCCACCGCACCATCCGTCACGCAGGAGCACGCCGCTACGCCGGCGCAGCGTGATATATGGGAGAATTAGCAGTGACTTAAATGTCTGCTGTCGTACCCACTGTGGGATCGAGGCTGTCCCGTCGAACTCGCGATACCCTCAGATAGTGTCGCCCGGCTCATCGCCGGCCGAGCGTCCGTCGCAACCAATTCGCCTATTCGGCCGCCTAGTGCCTCCATCACGAAGACGTAAATCTCACCGACAACCGGTAGACCAGTTAGAGCCAGCTGATCCCGCTCGAGCAATGTTCGAAACATGCTGACTGCCCTCGTCCTCAGCTAGACGTTAGATGGCAAAGCGGCATAGGTCAAACCCTTGGCGCCTGGCATGAAGCCCCTCAAGGCGCGAACCAGCGCTGCTTGGCCCGAGTTCAAATGTACCGCATCTCAGGTAGCCACAAAGGTCTTCTTGCCCTAGGTCAGCCAGCGGATCATTTCGGCTTCGTCGTCGCCGGTCCGCCAGAATTGCGAGCCCTGTCCCGTGAAAGCCGACATCTCCAGAGCCGGGTCACCATTAGCGCTCTGGCGGCACCCCTCGAGCAAGGCGTGGCCTGACCCAGCCGGCAAAGCGCGTTATCGCATCGTCCGCTTCAGGAGCAAAGCCGGCCACCGGAGTCAGGGCCCGTAGCTCAATGGTTAGAGCCGGCGGCTCATAACCGCTTGGTTGGGGTTCGAGTCCCTCCGGTTCCACCATTTTGTCTTTTAAGGCACTTGAAGAATGGTTCGCCGTTGGTTCTTGGCCCGGTAGTCAATTTTCGCGGCAGTCAAGGATGACCACGGCGGTGCAGATGAATTGGCTGTCAATCCCACGAGTTTCACGTGCGCGGCGGGAGTGGCCCAATACGGCGCTTAGCTAAGCCTCCGCGCGACCTCTCTGACCGGCGCTGCCGGACGGCGTGCAGGCCGAAATGACCGTGGGCGATAGGACTCAGGCAGATCAAATCGGCCGACCGCGCCGACTCGGCGCTCGCGACCGTCTATTTCGAACCTTGCATCGAAGGTTTGAGCTTGATCACCATGCTGATCTGGCCACGGACAGAAATGAAACCGTCGCGGTTGTTGCCGCGTTGCATGTCGACGTTGTTGGTGATCCCGGTGATTTTGCAATCATCCGCGATTGTCTCGACGACGACTGAGCAGTTCCTCGACGCAATGTCGTATAGCGCCTTCTGGGCTTTTTGGACCTGCTCGTCCACCGGAACGCTCTGATCAAAGGGCAGCGACAGCGCGATGCTTGACTGAACCGTGATATACCCCTCGGGTATCGCCCCATTTCGTGGGAGTGCGGTTTGGGCAAAAGCGCCGGTTACGGCGAAGGTAAAGACGGTAGCGGCAGCACAAAAACGGGTAGCGATCATCAAATCCTCCATGATCCACTACGCATCGCATGAGGCGATTAACTCTGGCTGATACATTTACCTAAAATTGCACTCGTCGTTACCAATCACCCCTGAAACGGTACGGCCATGCGACGGGTCGCCGTTCCGATTCGCATGTTGAATGCGCGGTCCGCCAAGGCCGTGGCAGGCAAAGCCATCCTAATAACTGCAAGAACGCCCATCGCTCGGCCTGAACCCATCCGTGCAAGCCGGATTAAGCGGGCGACTTTCCTGATAGTAACCGCCGTTGATCGACGACGTCTGATCGAGGTCAGGGGACGAAGTGCAGGCCGAAGTGATCGTGGCAAGGCTGATCAGCGTTCCGGTCGCGACAAGTGCGAAAAAGCGGTTCATCTGAGCTTCTCCTTCGGAGGGCTTGGCTTTAGCCCAAGCGCCCAGTCTACCACGCCACGTCGGCAGCCGCCGAGGATTTATGGTGGCGGATTGGCCCCGACGGGCTCTTCTAACGCCAATGTGATCATCCACTGTCACATAACTGTCATGCAAAATTGCCCATTGCGACGGCAGCTTGGGCAAAATATATGCTGCCGGCTAACAAAAAAAGAATGAGTGAAATGCCATGAGTGCCATACAGAAACTTTTCAACCGCAATCTCCTGTCCCGTTTCGTGACCGGTCTCGGGGCGGTTCCCCAGCGTTTTCGCGAAGCCCGCGAAGAGCGCAAGCCTGCCATCCATCCCTCTTTCATGGATGATTTCGGCGCTTAATTCAGCGCTGCATTCTTCCGCGGTCACGGCAAATCCGGTTCCGGATGATGTAAGGCCTTGCCAGGGATAGCGAAGTAAGAACCGCAGGAAAGAATGCGCTCCACCACGCAGTTGCGGTCCTAGCCACACAAGCTCCCCACCCTTCGTCGTCCTCGGGCTTGACCCGAGGAACCATAGCCCCAAGCACTGCTTTGGCGTTCGCACCGACAATGGCGATCGCAGCCCGGCAACTTGAGCAAGGTGCGTGCGGCATGGATACTCGGGTCAAGCCCGAGTATGACGGAGGGTGGGAGACGCGATTGACAGGAATCCAGCCACCGCGCGTCTGCGCGGTGAATGCCGGCGCGGCACACCTTCTCCGTTGCTTACCGTCGCGCACAATTCCAGCTCCACTCCGCACCCGCACATTATTTCTCTCCATGCGTCCCTGCCCCTCCCTTCCGCCGCAATAGCTTCACAATCAACCGACAGAACGTTCATCCGGGAAACGACAACTAGGGAATGAAACATGGCGCCGAACCTGTCCAAGACTGTTCTGATGACTGCCCTTCTGGCCTTGCCGCTGGCGGCCGCAGCGCCTGCATCGGCGCAGGAGGCGAAGCCGCGCGAAGCGGTGATCTCGGTGACGGGGGATGGCGAATCGTCCATGGCGCCCGACATGGCCGTCGTCACGCTTTCCGTCGTCAAGCAGGCGAAAACCGCCCGCGAAGCGCTCGATGAGAACAACAAGGCGATGAAAGACGTGCTCGGCGCGCTGAAGAGCGGCGGCATCGCCGAGCGCGATCTGCAGACTTCCGGCTTTTCCATCCAGCCGCAATATAACTATCCGCAGCCGGTCGACGGCCAGCAGCAGCAGCCGCAGCTGATCGGCTACCAGACCATCAATTCCATCACCGTCAGGCTGCGCGATCTCGCCAAGCTCGGCCAAGTAATCGACCAGTCCGTCACGCTCGGCATCAACCAGGGCGGCGAGATCCAGTTCACCAACGACAAGCCGGATGCAGCGATCGAAGAGGCGCGCAAGAACGCCGTCGCCGAGGCGGTCAAGAAGGCGAAGACGCTCAGCGAAGCGGCCGGCGTCAAGCTCGGTCGTGTCATCGAGATCAACGAGAATGAGCCGCGCCCGCTGCCGCAGCCGGCCTATCGCGCCACGATGATGAAGGAAGCCGACGCGGCCGTTCCCGTCCAGGGCGGCGAGACCACCTACCATGTCAGCGTCACGGTGACGTTTGCGATCGAGCGGTGAAATGAAGGCGCCGCGCGTCCTTTCCGACGTGCGGCATTCAGACCGTTGATGAGGTCGGTCAGTTGCCCTTTCGACATGTTCGGCCTGGTGGCCTGCCAAGACCCCTCCCCAACCCCTCCCCACAAGGGGGAGGGGCTAGCTGCGGCCCGCGACGGCCCTCAAAAAGAGACGTCTTTCTGGCTGTTAGCGTTCCACGAATTGCTCCGATGGAATTATGCGAAGCGGTGCAGCAAGTTAGCCCCTCCCCCTTGTGGGGAGGGGTCTACCGCGCGCAAAGGCATTCCACAAAAAGAAAACCGCCCTTGCCGATCGGGGAGACTGGCAAAGGCGGTACTTGCAGCGCCGCACGTCTTTCAGACGTGCAAAGGACGCTGCAACACTTTCAATTGCTGCATAATTTTATCCTTGGATCGATTCCGATCTAAGGAATTATGCAGTAGCCGCCGCATTGGGGAGACGAGGCGGTATTCTGCCTAATATCAGCGGCGGCGCAGCGGCGGGCAGCCGCGGACGTTGCCGAAGCTCATTTCGTCGGGGCCGCGGCGGGTCCAGCCCTGGACGATGACGCGGCGCGGGGTGATGTCGACGACGCGGGCGCGGCGGAGGCCGTAATCGCGGGCGAGATCTTCGGCGAGCCTGGGATCACAGCCGCGCGGCCGGCGATCGAAGCCCGGAGGCGGACGGCGGTAATCGCGCGGCGGCTCACGCTCCGGATCGCCGATAATGATACTGAACTGCGCAGCGGCCGGGGCGGCCGTGCTGGCAAGGGTGCCTGTTATCAGCATGGCGGCAAGACCCGCCTTTGCCAGAAACTGCATCATCGAAAAACCTTTCGTTTTCAAAGTCGGTGCGGCCAAGCCGCCGTCCCCCCATCACGCCTGAGGCATCTCCGGGAATCACTTATACAGAGCAGAGAAGAGACGGCTGAAAGTGTCGCCGTCAAGGCAAAACGGCCGGCAAGCCTCGTATCAGCGCTTGCCGGCCGGGTTCGCAATGCGCCGCGTGTCTTTTTGAAACAGACAAAGGACGCTGCAGCCCGTTCGGACCGGTTCGTCAGCGGCGGATCAGCGGGCAGCCGCGGACATTGGCGAAGACCATCCTGTCCCAGCCGCGGCGGTCACGCCCGGCAACGACGACGACGCGCGGCGACATGCGGGTGATATGGGCTCTGCGCAGGCCGAAGTCCCGCGCCTTGCGCACCGCATGCATCGGCGAGCAGCCGCGGATCGGGCGATGATATTGCGCCTCGACGATGAAACTCGTCTGCGGCCCGGCGGCAGCGGCCGTGGAGATCGTCGCCGGAATGGAGGAAAGGGCAAGCACTGCGGCAAGGCAAGCCTTGGTGAGGAAATGCGTCATCAGCTGTCTCCGTCGATTGGTCTTTGTTTTTTCAACCTCTCCCTGAGGGGATTGTCTCGACAGTAAACGCTGCAAGCTGAATGGCGTTCGAACCGGCCATTCAGTTTGCATTCACAAGAAGATGAGCGTTTTTTGCCCGATGGGGTCGAGCGGTCATTGGCGTCCGGCGCCGCTTTCTCTCAGGAACCGAGATGCAGCACGATCTCGCGCCGGTGCGGTCGGTCGCGATGTTCGAAGAGGTAGATGCCCTGCCAGGTGCCGAGCATCAACCGGCCGCGCGCGACGGGAATGCCGATCGACACCTGCGTCAGCGCCGCCTTGATATGGGCCGGCATATCGTCAGGCCCTTCGGCCCTGTGCACGACCCAGCCCATCGACGGATCGGAGGCCGGCGGCACGAGGCGGCGGAAGAAGGAAAGAAGGTCGCTGCGCACATCCGGATCGGCATTTTCCTGGATCAGCAGCGAGCAGGAGGTGTGGCGCACGAAGACGGTGAGAAGCCCCTCCTCCCGCCCGGAGGCGCCGACGAAGGCTTCGGCCTGGTCGGTGAATTCGTAAAGGCCCTGGCCGCGGGTGGCCAAGGTGAGGATTGCCTGGGGCACGGGCGCTCTCCGTCTCGCAATGATTTCTCCCGCGAGTTGGCGCGCCATGACGGCCGAGTCAATGCCTGGCTCGGCAAGTGACGGCGCCGGTGTCAGAGCTTCAGCAGCGTCTCGAAACCGCCATAGATCATCCGCTTGCCGTCGAACGGCATCTGCCATCGATCGCCCTTGAGCCGCGGATCGGCCATCACCTTGGCATTGATATCGTCGCGCTCCTGCCGGGACCGATAGGTGATCCAGGAGAAAACCACCACCTCGTCCTCCTTGGCCTGCACGGCGCGGGGAAAGGAGGTCAGCTCGCCATAGGGCACGTCGTCGCCGATGCATTCGACATATTCGAGCGCGCCATATTCCTTCCACAGCGAGCCGGCGAAGGTCGAGAATTTCTTGTAGGCCTCGATATTCTCCCTCGGCACTGCCACGACGAAACCATCGACATAGGACATTGCACGTCTCCTGGATCCATCCTCGTTAAAGCGCGTCGCATCAAATTTGATTCATGCGACGCGCTTTTAACCCTTTGTTTTTATGCATGTCGTTGTCCCGGAACCGCTGCACACTTCCGGGCGACATGCATTAGCGGGAGAGATAGGAGGTAAGCGGGGCAGGTCCAGGGTAAAGCGGCAGGCGGGCTTAACAGGCAGTCACGGCCCGTTCACCAGCTTGAGGATGAGCTGCTGGATATTGCCGCCATCGCCCATTTCGACCTTGTCGAAGTCGCGGCCGCGCTGGCGCTGCCGTGCGGAGATCTCGCCGAGGCGCCGCGTCAGTTCGACCCTGATCTTCTTGCAGTTGGGGTCGTCGGCAGCGGTCAGGCCGATGCTCGTCGCTTCGATTTCCCTGACCATCTCCTTGATGGTCTCGCCATGCACCCGCTCATGCGCCGCAACGCCCGATATGAAACCTTCCCAGCTGGTTTTGACGGCCGGCGGCAGCGCGGCCGAGGGCTTGGGCAGCGTATAGGTGATGATGAGTTTCGGCTTGTTGGTCGTGATCACGCAGGCGCTGCCCTGCGGTTCGTATTTCCGCGTCCAGGTGAGCTTGAACGTCGTATGCGCGATCACCCGGCCGGTGACCCCGGCCTTCGGCCCGTGCTCGCCGATCGATTCGTAGAGCGCAGCACCCGAGGTGCCCGAGATCGCATAGGGCCGCACCTCTTCCACCGCCTGCCATCCCTCGGCCGGTGCTGCCGCCGGCAGCGAGGCGAAAACCGCCGCCAACATGCAAGATATGAATTTTGCCCTCACGCGCGCCCCCGCCGAACAATGTTTTGGCGCGACCCTAACGAGAGCGGTCGAAGCTTTCAACGCATCATGCATCGGCAATGCAATGTCCTGCCTTGGTCAAACACATCGCGGCTTCAAAAGGTCGGCAGCAAGACGGCCGGAGCATGTCAATCCCGCGAGTATTTTCCATAGGAATCAATGGCTAGCCTGGGAACAATTGTCTTCATCGGAGATTTCCCCTCTGACGCGCAGGAAAGAACATGGCTCGCTACTATTTCGATCTGCACAACGGGGAAGGTCCAACGCGCGACGAGCACGGCACCGAGCTGAAATCGCGTGAGGACATTCCAAAAGAGGTGACCCGCATCCTGCTGGATGTGGCCCGCGACGAACTGCCCTCAGGTGATCGCATGACGATCGCCGTCACCGTCCGCGACGAAAGGGGCGACCCGGTCACGGTTGCCAGCCTCGTCTTCAGCAATGAATGGCTCGACGTCCGGCGATAACGGCTGGCGTCGGCCGCCTCAGAAGGTGCCGGCTTCGGGAGAGGCCATTTCCTCGATGCTGTCGACGCGGTCGGCATAAAAGGCGAGATGGCCCTTGATGTTGCTGACGGCGGCATTCGGCGCCTCGTAGGTCCAGACGGCATTCTCGGCGCGTTCGCCGCCCGGAATGATGCTGTAATAGGCGGCGTTGCCCTTATAGGGGCAATGCGTGCGGTGGTCGGTGCGCTGCAGCAGCGACATGTCGACATCCTTGCGCGGAATATATTGCACCGGCGGATAGGAGGCTTCGCGCAGCGTCAGCGCGTCGCGGCTGTCGGCGACCGTCCTGCCGCCGAGCGTGACGACGACGCGGCAGGGATTGTGCTCGACTGTGATCGGGTGATCCGGCCCGGGGATCTTGATCGATTTATCTGACATGCGGTTCGTCTCCAGAAGCGATCGATCCCGGGAAGATAGGGCGGGCATGCCGCCGGCCCAAGGTGCGAACGCTCTGTCCCGAGCGCGATCCGCTTCAGAATTCGAAACGCGGCGATGCTTCGCTGAGCAGCGCCGCTTTCGGCGCTGCCGGCCAGGCCTTCGCCAGCTGATCCGCGAGCGTTGCCACCAGCCTGCCGATATCCGCCTCGGCCGAAGCATGCAGCGCCTCGGCAACGATCAGCACCGACCGGGTGGTCTGGCGCACCGCCGAAAGCCCGCTCTGCCGGTTGGTCCAGCGCCGCGCATGCGCCCTCGCCTTGCCGTCGGCGAAGATCACCTCGTTCGGCTCGGGATGTTCGATGCCGCCGCCGAAGGTCAGATAGGTCTCGTCACCCGTCGCCGGCCGGACCTCGAGATCGCCGGCGATCTTTTCGACATCGAAGACGGCAATGGGAATGGCGAAGGCGAGCGAGACCGCATTGCAGAGATCGACGAGCGGATGCAGGCGCGGCAGTGCGTGCTCCTGGCGGAAGCGGCGCAGCAGCGCTTCGGAGGCCGAGCGATATTGCGTCGGCTTCAGCCCCATGCGGGAAAAGCCGCGCCGCCAGGCCTGGATCTCCGGAAATTCGCCTTCCTGGGCGCCGGCAAGCCGGACCTCGGCAATCGCCCCGAAGCTTGTTATCGCCGCCTCGACGTCCACATCGGCATCGATGCCGGTGGCATGGAGCGCGCCGGCGCGAAGCTCGGGAAAGGCCTGCCACAGGGCGGCGGAATGGTTGAAACGCATGGCCTATCTCCCCTCGGTCGGTTGGGTTGCGGTGCGATTTCCAGCCAGGCCGAGCCCGAGCACCGCCGCAAGCACGCAGGCAATACCGGCAAGCTGGCTGAAGCCGACCGGCTCGCCGAGGGTGGCGAAGGCGAGCAGGACGGCGGACATCGGCGCGAGCGCGGTAAAAAGCGAGGCTTCCGTGCCGCTCACCCTTTCGGCCCCCGCATACCAGAGCAGGAAGCCGGCGACGGTCGGCACCAGCGCATAATAGACGACGGCGGCCGCAGCGCTTGCGGAAAAGCCCTGGGCCGAAGGCGCCTCGAAGACAGCTGGGATGACGGCGACGACAAAGCCGATACCGGTCATCAGCGTCGACTGGGCAAGCGGCGGAATATCGGCGGTCAGCCGCTTGTTCAGCAGGATGAACAGCCCCTCGCAGACGACCGCCAGCAGGATCAGCGTATTGCCGGCGAGCGACCCGCCGGCCGCATCCGGCGTGAAGGCGATCGAAACCACCCCGGCGGTCGCCAGCGCCACGGCGAGAAGCAGGGCGGGCTGCGGCCGCTCGCCGAGCACCAGGATGGAAATTGCCGCCGAGACCACCGGCAGCGTGCCGATGATGACCCCGGCATCGGCCGCCGAGGTCAGGCTGAGGCCGGAGATCAGCAGCGTCGTATAGCCGACGCTGCCGGCCCCGGCCTGGATGAGGAGAATGAGGCGGTCCCGGCGGGAGAGCTTCGGCAGCCGCACGCCGGTTGCCCGCATCAGCACGAGAAGGACCGGGAAAGCGAGCGCGAAGCGCAAGGCGGTGGCCGTAAACGGCGGCAGTCCGGCGGCGATGAGCTTGCTCGCAATGACCGTGCTTCCGACCGTCAGCATGGCCAGCGTCAGATAGATGTAACCTTGAACCTGTCTCGACATTCCGCATCTCCGATTGGATGCGCCGAGGAAACAGCAGGACCCGGTTGCGGTCTTGAACGAAATTGCAGGGGATAAAACAAAGAACTAAAGCGCGGCGGGTGGGTCAGCTCTCACGGCAGAATCCGCATCGCTGGAGGATGCGGCGCCTCGGCCAGCCCCGTCCTTCGAGGCCCCTTTGGGGCACCTCAGGATGAGGCTGGAGAGAGGTCGGCAGCCCGCGGCACACACGATCAGCCCTGATCCTGAGGTGCCTGCAAGGGGCCTCGAAGGAGTTCGACGAATGCAAGAAGCAGCGTTGAGCGTGCCCTTCGAGGCTTCGCCCTCACGGGGCTACGCACCTCAGGACGAGGGGCGTTGGAGGGTACCGCGCTTTTAACCGTGGACGGCAGGAGGATGCACGGCCTTCAAGAGAGCTTCATCCTCAGGTGCTCCGCAGCGGTCTTGAAGGAGAACGCGGCCTTAAAGAGAGCCTCATCCTGAGGTGCCCCGCAGGGGCCTCGAAGGACGAGGCGGGTGGCTCGGCCTTGGACACGGATCGGGGCATCCCGGTGGCGAAGCTCGCGGCGCCGCTCAGAGAAAGGCGCCGGCATAGAGCCGCGGCGACAGGCCGTATTTGCGCACGAAGACGCGCGTCATGTGGCTCTGATCGGCAAAACCGCTGGCAAAGGCGGCTTCCGCAAGCGGCGTGCCCTGAGCGATCAGCCGGCGGGCGCGATGGATGCGCGCTTGGAGGAGATAGGCATGCGGCGTCAACCCCGTCGCCTTGGCGAAGCCGCGCAGCACCTGGAAGCGGCTGAGGCCGCTTTCCCGTGAGAGATCGGCAAGCGAGACGGCGGCAAGAGGATCGTCGTCGATCAGATCCCGCGCCGCGCGGATGGAGGCCGGCACTGCTGGCCGCTCCTGGCGATCGCGCCGTTCCCGCATGACATCGGCGACGAGCTGCAGCAGCAGTTGCTCTGAGAGCAGCCCGTCGGCTCCGCCACCGGTGACCGCGCCAAACAGCATCTCGAAGCGGGCGGCGATCGCCGCATTGCGGATGACCGGATGGGGGATTTCCTGCCGCCCTGCCCCGCCCTCGCCGATGTCCGGCGACAGGCTGGCGACGATCTCGGGATCGAAATAGAGGATGCGCCACGATCTGCCTGCGCCGATCGGCGCGCCGTCATGCACCTCGTTGGGATTGACGGTGATGATATCGCCGGCCGCAGCCTCGACCATGCCGCGCCCGCTGAGCGACTTCTGCGCCCCTGACGAGACGAGGCCAATGCCGAACTGCTCATGCGTGTGCCTGCTGAAACTGTGATGCGTTGCCGCTTCTACCGCCTCGACGCCGGCCAGCGCCGAGCGCAACATCCTGAACTGATTTTTCGCCATCATCCGTCCGCAGATCCGATGCCGGCCATCTTGCCAGCCGGATGGAGCGAGCGCAACGCTTGGCAAGCGCCACGCGTCTTTGAAGCGTCAGAAGAACTCGTCGAGCAGCTGGTAATAATCGAGGCGCGCCGGATCCGGCGCCGTCAGCCCGTAACGATCGAGGAAGGGTTGCACCAGCGCCGCACCGAAATTATCGGCGATGCTGCGGCAAGCGAGCGCAATATCCTGATAGCGGTCGGCGACGCCGAGGCGGCTGCAATCGATATAGCCGGAGAATTGGCCGCCGGAGGCGACGAAATTGGGCAGGCAGGCATCGCCATGGGTAACGACGAGATCCTCACGGTCCGGCCGCCGGCCTTCGAGTTCGGCAAACAATGTTTCGGCGCTCTTTCCGAGCCGCGTCTCGTCGAAATCGGTCTCGTCGACGATCCGGGCCTGCATGCGCGCCCTTGCGGCCGGCAGGCGCTTTTCCAGACGATGATCGAACGGGCAGGAGGCGATCGGCAGGTGATGGAGATCGGCAAGTGCGGCAGCCAGCAATTCGACACGCGCCAGCGGCGTCAGCGCCGATGCGCTGGCGAGATCGGTTCCCGGCAGGGCGCCGATCAGCAGCCAGTCGCGCTCGCCGTCGCTTTCCCGCGCAATCATATCGGGACACGGCAGGCCGGCGGCCTTGAGCCAGCCGAGCCGGGCGGCTTCCTCGGCAAGCTCGCCGAACGGCCCCGCCGCCTCGACCTTCAGATAGAGGGCCGGCAGACCCTCGCCTTCCAGCCGGAAGACGCTTGCCGCGGAACGGCCGAGCGCATCGCGTTCAAACCGGTAACCGGAGAGCCGCTCGCCAAGCGCTGCCGGCAATGTCTTGGGAAATGTCAATGCAGTGTTTCGGCGGGTGCTGCTTCGAGCAGGATCTCGAAAGCCTCTTCGAGCGCCGCCACCAGAATATCGGTCAGCTCGTCACCCTTGTTTTCCAGGAACAGCGCGCTGACGGCTTCGTCCTGGCGCTCCAAAAACTGCTCGATCTCGTTCGACATATCATTGTCCCTTCTTCACCGTACCATCACGGCCATAGGGAGAGGCTAGATGCGGTTGCTTGCCTGTGGCTGGCTGCGGGAGCGTACATTCCATATCGACTACTCGCGTATCTTGTACTTCGCGTATTGGCTACGAGGAATCAATCCGCCGAGTTTGAAGGCGAACGACAGAATTTTTGTGGCATCGGCATCAACCTCGCATTCGAACTGCACGCTGTACCAATTGCCGTCTACCCTGAACCGTCCCGTCTCCAGCACCTGAATGATTGTCTGATTGGTAAATGGCCGATAGCGAGGAATCTCCGGACCCCGATATTTCGGCGACACGTGTTCGATTTGTTGCGTCAACTCCGTCGTGCATAAATCATTCATCCGTTCGCCACGCGACATATTGCCCAATGCTGTTCGTGCCACCGGGTCGTCGGTCGCATACCGCGAAAATAACGTCTTCACTTCCGGTAACGACGTCTTAGACATCTGATCCGACTGCGTCGCCGGCTTGGTCGCTGGCTTCTCAGTCTCGAAGCTCGTCCGCGCCTCTTCGCTCGATGGGGCCGGCGCATCCCGTTCTGGGTGGATGGCAGCAGGCGCAATCTCCGGCAGATTCACCTCTTTGGGAATTGGTTTACCTGGAGGCTGATCGACAGGTCTTGTCGACTTCGCGGTGTCCGGCAAATGTTCCGGCTGCGCCTCCCCCGACGAGGCTGGCGGAGGGACAGGGGTATTGTCCATTTCGCCCTCCGATGCATTGCCATTTGCGGTCTTCGTCGGCCCGCTGTCTTTGTCTCCAAACTCGAAAACAGGTGTCATCCCTTTCACCCGGGCGGGCGGCGGAGGTGATCTAGGCGCAGGTGGCGGAGGCGGTGGCTCAGCCTTTGCCTGCTGTTGGGGCTTTTGTTCCTCTTTCGGCTTCTCCTCGGGCTTTTTCTCTTCCGGCTTCTTCGCCTCCGGCGGCGGAACGAGCTCCACCTTCACGCTCTCGTCTTCAGGAGGCTTCGGCTCGATCTTCGGCAGTCCGAAAATCAAAAGGGCGATGAGCGGCACATGCAGAAGCACGGACGCGCCGACACCCCAGCCGATTTCAGGCCGCTGTTTTGCCGCTTCGTGCGCTTCTGCCGGTTCGACGTCTTCTTCTGTCACAGCAGCGATGTGGCCTTTAAAGCCGGCAGCATCAAGCCACAAATACAAAAAACCGCGTGATCGCTGCCGCAACGATTGGCCGGCAGGCCATCATCATTCAGCGCCACGCGGTCTCCGGAGAGCCGTGCCTTGGTATATCCGAACTGGCTTGGGCAGTAGTCAGCCGAGCGAGCCGATGAGATCCCGATAGGCAGCCTCCGGGAACGCCTTTAGAGTCTCGGTGCGGACATTGCCCGCCATGGCGAGCGACAGCGTAAAATGCGCCATCACCGCATCATCGGGCGCCTCGCAGACGGCGACCATGTCGTGTCCGCCCATCGTCAGGTAGAACTGGTTGATGGAGCCGCCGACGCCGGCGAGCAGTTTCTTCGCCGCGTCCAGCCGTTTTGTCGAGTCGCGAACAGTACGGATGCCTTGGTCAGTCCAATCGATCAAAAGAATGTAAGTGGTCATGTCGCACCTCCCGACGGAGGATCGCTCACGCAGGCATACGATCTCGCGTGTGTCGCGATCGATCCTTTCCCCGTGGCCGGATTATAGCCCTGTCACCAGACAGGGACAAGAAAGCCGCCGGGATCATTGGTGTTAATCACAAAAGCAAAAGCCGGGCGTAAAGCCCGGCTCTGTTTGATGATAAACCTCGCTCGCCACCTGGCGTCATCCTCGGCCTTGTGCCGAGGATCTGCTGCCCTGCGAAACGGAGGCAGATGCTTGGGACACAAGCCCGAGCATGACGAAAGAAGAGTTGGCCGGCTTCGTCGGCAGGCCGAGCCGGGCATAAAGCCCGGCATTCCCATCAAGATGTCATCGAAGCTTAGCTGTCGAGGAACGAGCGCAGCTTGCGCGAACGGCTCGGATGCTTGAGCTTGCGCAGCGCCTTCGCTTCGATCTGGCGGATACGTTCGCGGGTGACCGAGAACTGCTGGCCGACTTCTTCGAGCGTATGGTCGGTGTTCATGCCGATGCCGAAGCGCATGCGCAGCACGCGTTCTTCGCGCGGCGTCAGCGAGGCGAGAACGCGGGTGGTCGTCTCGCGCAGGTTCGCCTGGATGGCCGCGTCGATCGGCAGCAGCGCGTTCTTGTCCTCGATGAAATCGCCGAGATGCGAATCCTCTTCGTCACCAACAGGGGTTTCGAGCGAAATCGGCTCCTTGGCGATCTTCAGGACCTTACGGACCTTTTCGAGCGGCATGGCGAGCTTTTCGGCGAGTTCTTCCGGCGTCGGTTCGCGGCCGATCTCGTGCAGCATCTGGCGCGAGGTGCGGACGATCTTGTTGATCGTCTCGATCATGTGCACCGGAATGCGGATCGTGCGGGCCTGGTCGGCGATCGACCGGGTGATCGCCTGACGGATCCACCAGGTGGCATAGGTCGAGAACTTGTAGCCGCGGCGGTATTCGAACTTGTCGACCGCCTTCATCAGGCCGATATTGCCTTCCTGAATGAGGTCGAGGAACTGCAGGCCGCGGTTCGTGTACTTCTTGGCGATGGAGATGACGAGGCGAAGGTTCGCTTCGACCATTTCCTTCTTGGCGATGCGCGCTTCGCGCTCGCCCTTCTGCACCATGTGGACGATGCGGCGGAATTCCGAAATCGAAATGCCGGTCTCGGTCGCCAGATTCTGGATTTCCTGACGGATGTCGCGGATCGTCGTGTTTTCGCCCTTGGCGAATTCCTTCCAGCCGCGGGCGGCCAGATTGCCGATCGACTTCATCCAGTTCGGATCGAGCTCGGCGCCCTGATACTGTTCCAGGAAGCTGTCGCGCTTGACGCCGTAGGATTCGGCCAGACGCAGCAGGCGGCCTTCGTTGGAGACGAGGCGCTTGTTGATGTCGTAGAGCTGCTCGACCAGGGCATCGATGCGGTTCTGGTTGAGCGACAGCGACTTGACGGCCTTGATGAGCTCGTCCTTGAGCTCCTTGTAGCGGCGCTCCTGGGCGGTCGACAGCGTGCCGGACGCCGACAGGCGCTGCTCGACCTGCTGGTCCTGCAGCTTGCGCAGCTTCTTGTAGGTCTCGGCGATCGTATCGAGCGTCTCCATCACCTGCGGGCGAAGCTCGGCTTCCATCGCCGCCAGCGAGAGGTTGGATTCGTCCTCGTCCTCTTCCTCCTCCTCGGGAGGCAGGCCTTCGCCGCCGACATCGGTGATGTCGTCGTCGCCGGAACGGGCGCGGCGGGTCTTTTCCTTCTCCTCGGCGGCCTTGCGGTCGGCCTCGATCTTCTCGGGGCTCTGGAACTGCGGCGCCGCCTTGGCCTCAGGGCCGGAATAGGTGGTTTCGAGATCGATGATCTCGCGCAACAGCGTCGTGCCTTCGTTGAGTTCGTCGCGCCAGATGATCAGCGCCTGGAAGGTCAGCGGGCTCTCGCAGAGGCCCGCGATCATCGTCTCGCGGCCGGCCTCGATGCGCTTGGCGATGGCGATTTCGCCCTCGCGGGAGAGAAGCTCGACCGAGCCCATCTCGCGCAGATACATGCGCACCGGATCGTCGGTACGGTCGGTCGGTTCTTTCTTCTTGGCGGTCGCAAGCGCGGTGCCGCCGGAAGGCGCGAGTTCGCCGCCTTCGCTGTCCTCGTCGCCGCCGGCATCATCGTCATCGCCGCCGCCGGAAGCGCCGGCTTCCTCGGCTTCTTCGTCCTCGATGACGTTGATGCCCATGTCCGACAGCATCGACATCGTGTCTTCGATCTGCTCGGACGTCACTTCCTCGGACGGCAGGACGGCGTTGAGCTCATCCATCGTCACATAGCCGCGCTTCTTGGCGGCCTTGATCATCTTCTTGACCGCGTCGTCGGAAAGATCGAGAAGAGGGCCGTCGCTTGCGCCGTCGCGTTCGACTTCCGCGTCTTCGTTCTCTTTGACCTTGGTTGCCATTTATATCGTCGCCTTCCTGACGCTATCCAATCTCGCTACGGTGAATGGGCCGCCTCAGGGCTGGACGCGTCGCGCGCGCCGCCCTGAGAATCACCTTTGCCCACCTAACGGGATGACATTTAAAGCCTGATTAACCACGATCGCCGGCACCGGACAGCAAAGCTTTTTTGCTTTTGGATTTCCGGCCATGGTTGCGCGATCCGCCTTGACCCAGTTCACCGTTTCAACAAGTCGAACGGTGATTCCCACATTTTTTGTTCTCGTCAAGCTTTTCCAGAAAAAAAGCTCACGAATCATCGGAAAAAGCCTTATCCACAGGCTTTGAACCGCGGCTGCGATTGCGAACCTTATTTAAGAAGCGTCGAACAAAAGACAAGGGCAGCATGGATTTTGCCCGCCGCAGCGGTTGTTTCGGCCGCTTTTACAGTTTTGACGGCAGTCTATTCCCCGGCTCCGGGCAGGCGCTCTGTTTCTAATGCGCGGCACCGTCATAGGCCGTCACCTTCAGCGCGCCGAGATCGATCGCGGGAATGCAGCGCAGATTGATCGACGCCATGGCAGCGCCGTTCGGGCCCACCGCCTCGCCGAAGGGCGCAATACCGCACTTGGCGCAGAAGTGATGGCGGATGACATGCCTGTTGAAAGTATAGGTCGAGATGTTCTCGTCCGGCGTCTTCAGCACCAGCTTCTCGCGCGGCACGAAGGCCAGAAGCCCGCCGCGCCGACGGCAGAGCGAACAGTTGCAGTCGAGCGCCTCGCTGAACTCGCCCTCGACCTCGAAACCGATGTTGCCGCAATGGCAGCTTCCTTGATAAATCATCTCGTCCTCCTCACATCCAATCCATGACGACTTTGCCGGAGTTGCCCGACCGCATCGCCTCGAAGCCCTCGCGGAAATCGTCGATCTTGATGCGATGGGTAATAAGGGGTGCGAGATCGAGGCCGCCCTGGACGAAGGCGATCATCTTGTACCAGGTCTCGAACATCTCGCGGCCGTAAATGCCCTTGAGATTGAGCATCTTGAAGATCACCTTGTTCCAGTCGATCTCGAAGCCCGCCGGCGCAATGCCGAGAATGGCGATCTTGCCGCCATTGTTCATCTTGTCGATCATGTCGCGGAAGGCGGGTGCAGCCCCCGACATTTCCAGCCCGACGTCGAACCCCTCGGTCATGCCGATCGCCTTCATCACGTCGGCGAGATTTTCCTTCGAGGCGTCGACGACGTGGTCGATGCCGAGCTTGCGCGCCAGATCCAGCCGATGCGGATTGATATCGGTGATGACGACCTTGCGGGCGCCGGAACGCTTGGCGACGAGCGCCCCCATGATGCCGATCGGCCCGGCGCCGGTGACGAGCACGTCCTCGCCGACGAGATCGAAGGAGAGTGCGGTGTGCACGGCATTGCCGAACGGATCGAAGATCGCGGCGATCTCATCGGAAATATCGTCCGGGATCGGCACGACATTGCTTTCGGGAATGCAGACGAACTCGCCGAACGAACCCGGCCGGTTGACGCCGACGCCGAGCGTATTGCGGCAGAGATGCCCCCTGCCCGCCCGGCAGTTGCGGCACTTGCCGCAGACGATATGTCCCTCGCCGGAGACGCGTTCGCCGACATGATAGCGGGTGACCGCCGAGCCGATCTCGGCGATCTCGCCGCAAAATTCATGGCCGACGACCATCGGCACCGGAATGGTCTTCTGCGCCCACTGGTCCCAGTTCCAGATATGGACGTCGGTGCCGCAGATCGCCGATTTCTTCACCCGGATCAGCACATCGTTCGGCCCGACCTCCGGCACCGGCACATTCTCCATCCAGAGCCCGACCTCGGGCTTTGCCTTGACCAGCGCCTTCATCATGTTCGACATATCAGTATCCCTTGGTCATGCCTATTCCGGCCCCTCATCCGCCTGCCGGCACCTTCTCTCCGCCAGCGGGGCGAAGGAGACACGCCGCAACCTCTCCGTCCCCATCTACCTCTCGCGGGGCACGTCCCCTCGCCCCGCTTACGGGGAGAGGGTTAGGGTGAGGGGCAATCCCCCAATCCTCAAATCACACCCAATTCCCGCCCTGCCTCGGCAAAGGCCGCAATCGCCCGCTCCACATCCTGCCTCGAATGCGCGGCCGACATCTGCGTGCGGATGCGGGCCTGGCCCTTCGGCACGACCGGGAAGGAAAAGCCGATCACGTAAATGCCCTTCTTCAGCATCAGACCTGCCATGTCTTGGGCGAGCTTGGCGTCGCCAAGCATGACGGGAATGATCGGATGGCCTTCGCCGGCGAGCGTGAAGCCGAGCTTGGTCATTTCGGTGCGGAAGAGATCGGCATTGTCGGAAAGGCGCTTGCGCAAGGCATCACCATTCTCAATCAGGTCGAACACTTTCAGCGAGGCAGCCGCAATGACCGGCGCCAGCGTATTCGAGAACAGATAGGGGCGCGAGCGCTGCCGCAGCCATTCGACGACCTCGGCTTTCGCCGCGGTATAACCGCCCGAGGCGCCGCCGAGCGCCTTGCCGAGTGTGCCGGTGATGATGTCGATCCGGCCCTCGACGCCACAATGTTCGGGCGAGCCGCGGCCGTGCCTGCCGACGAAGCCGACCGCATGGCTGTCATCGACCATGACCATGGCGCCGTATTTCTCGGCGAGATCGCAGACGCCGCGGAGATTGGCGATGATGCCGTCCATCGAGAAGACGCCGTCAGTGGCGATCAGCTTGAAGCGGCTGCCTTCGGCCTTCTTCAATTCCTCTTCGAGCGCCGCCATGTCGTTATTGGCGTAGCGGAAGCGCTTGGCCTTCGACAGCCTGACGCCGTCGATGATCGAGGCGTGGTTCAGCGCATCCGAGATGATCGCGTCCTCCTCGGAAAGCAGCGTCTCGAACAGGCCGCCATTGGCGTCGAAGCAGGAGGAATAGAGGATGGTGTCCTCCATGCCGAGGAAGGAGGAGATGCGCGTCTCGAGCTGCTTATGCTCCTCCTGCGTGCCGCAGATGAAGCGCACCGAAGCCATGCCGTAACCGTAGCGGTCGAGCGCCTTTTTGCCGGCCTCGGCCAGTTCCTCGTTGTCGGCAAGGCCGAGATAGTTGTTGGCGCAGAAATTCAGCACCCGCTCGCCGCTAGAAATCGCAATCTCGCCCGCCTGCTTGGAGCTGATGACCCGTTCGGACTTATAGAGCCCGGCATCCTTCAGCGCCGAAATCTCGGCGCGAAGATGGGAGAGAAATGGCGAGGTCATGGGCGGCCCTTCCTGATGTTTTTATAGCTTCCGGGTTAGCATATCGCCGCCGGCTTGTCTTCTTCAGCGCTGGGCCGAGATCGAGAAGAACACCGGCCGGTCCGCTCAGTCGTCATGCGCCAGGATGATCTCCAGGAAGGCGTCGCCATAGCGCTCGAGCTTCGCCTGACCGACGCCGGATATGGCCAGCAGTTCCTTGCGGCTGCGCGGCCGTTCGGTGGCAAAGGCGATCAGCGTCGTATCGGGAAAGACGACATAGGGCGGCACGCCGAGCGATTTGGCGATCGCCGTGCGCTCGGCCCGCAACGCCTCGAAGAGGCTGCCGTCGGCGCCCGACAAGGCCGATTTGCGCTCGCTGCGTTCCGCCTTCTTCGTGCGCCGTTCCGAGGCAGGCCGGTCCTTGCGGAAGAATACCTGTCGCTCGTGCTTGAAGACGGCGCGCGCTTCCGGCTCCAATTTCAGCGCCCCATAGGCCTCGTGATCGACCCGGATCAGCCCCATGGCGAGCAGTTGCCGGCAGACGGATTGCCAGGTCCGCGCCGGAATGTCCTTGCCGGCGCCGAAGACGGGCATATCGACATGGCCGAAACGCTCAGTCTTCTCGTTGACATTGCCGACGAGCACGTCGATGACGTGGCCGGCGCCGAAACGCTCGCCGGTGCGATAGACGGCGGCCAGCGCCTTGATCGCTGCTTCCGTGCCCTCCCAGGTCTCGACCGGCTTCAGGCAGGTGTCGCAATTGCCGCACTGGCCGGCATGTGCTTCCCCGAAATGGGCCAGGATCGCCTGCCGGCGGCAGGAGGCGGTCTCGCAGATCGCCAGCAAGGCATTGAGCTTGGCGCGCTCGACGCGCTTGATCTCCGCGGCGGCATTGCCCTCGTCGATCATCCGGCGGCGCTGAATGACGTCGGCCATGCCATAGGCCATCCAGACCTCCGACGGCAGGCCGTCGCGGCCGGCGCGCCCGGTCTCCTGGTAATAGGCTTCCACCGAACCCGGCAGGTCGAGATGGGCGACATAACGCACGTTCGGTTTGTCGATGCCCATGCCGAAGGCGACGGTGGCAACCAGGCAGAGGCTCTCTTCCTTCAGGAAGGCATCCTGATTGGCGTCACGAAGCGCTCGGTCCATGCCGGCATGATAAGGCAGTGCACGAACCCCCTGCCCGTTCAGCCAGTCGGCCGTGTCCTCGACTTTGGCGCGCGACAGGCAATAGACGATGCCGCTGTCGCCCTTATGGTCGGAGAGGAAGCGCAGAAGCTGCTGGCGCGGCTGATCGCGCTCGACGATCTCATAGCTGATATTGGGCCGGTCGAAGCTGGTGGTGAAGATCTCGGCAGCGTCGAGCCCCAGCCGCTCGACGATATCGTCGCGCGTATGCGGATCGGCTGTTGCCGTCAGCGCTATTCTGGGAACACCGGGATATTGCTCGCCGAGCCGGCCGAGCTCGCGATATTCCGGCCGGAAATCATGGCCCCACTGCGAGACGCAATGGGCCTCGTCGATGGCAAACAGCGCGATCTTCTCATTGGCGATCAGCTCGCGGAAGCCGTCGGTCAGGATGCGCTCCGGCGTGACGTAGAGAAGGTCGAGCTTGCCGCCCGAAAGCGCGCGGCGGACCTCGACGAATTCCTCGCGCGACAGCGACGAATTGAGTGCGGCAGCACGAATGCCGAGCTGCTTCATCGCCTCCACCTGATCGCGCATCAGCGCAATTAGCGGCGAAACAACGATGCCGACGCCCTCGCGGCAGAGCGCCGGGATCTGGAAGCATAGCGATTTGCCCGCACCTGTCGGAAAGAGCACGACCGCATCGCCGCCTGACACGACGTGCTCGACCACCTGCTGCTGCTTGCCGCGGAAGGAGGAATAGCCATAGACCTGCTTCAGCACCTCGAGTGGCGAGCGGCCGGCGGAAAACAGCGCATCGGAGGCGGAAAAGCCAGCTTCGTTCCGTTCGGTCAGCGACATCAGTGGTTCGCCGCCCCTTTGACGCGGCCGGAAAGCACGCCGAAGCCGTCGATGATCGCCTCCTGGTTCTCAAGGCGTACGCCTTCCAGATGCACTTCCTGCTGGGCCCGTATCAGCTGAACGATCGCCTCGCCGTCGCCGGCTTCGGTGGCCAGCGCAATCTCGCGTTCGAGCTCCATCTTCTGCCGGCGCAGCGCCTTCGCCCGTTTGTGGAAGGCGAGCGCCTGGCGGTAACCCTCACGTGCATCCTCCATCGCCGCCTCCTCGGTCGCCGTCCAGAGTCTGGCGTTGCGCACCTGCTGGTCGAGGCTCTTGATCAGCGGGCCGAAGCCCTCGAATTCCAGCCGTTCGGTCAGATAGTCGCGCGTCAGATGCGGGCCGGCAACGGCGGCCGCTGCGCCAAGCACCGCCGACCAGAGCCGTTGCAGCTCGCGGCTGTCATATTCGATCGCGGCGATCTCGTCATAATCGTCGATCATCAGCGCCGGATGATTGACGATGGTGAGCGCCAGCACGCTTTCGCGCAGCGCCGTATTGTCCCGGTGGCCCCGGACAGGGCCCGAGCGGGCAAGCCGGTCGGAAATGAGGCTCGGGCTTTTCGGCCCCGCCTTGCCCGGATTGTCGCGGCCGTTCCGCGAATTGCCGCCGAAACCGCGCCGCTCGCCATTGTTGCGGTTCTGGAACTGCGGCTGGAAGAAAGCGTTCAGCCGGTCGCGAATATCCTGCTGATAATGACGGCGCACATTCTCGTCGGCGATGACGGCCACAAGCTGCTTCAGCCGCGCCTCGAGCTCGGCGCGCGCCTCGGGCGTGTCGAACTTGCCGGTGTTGATCTCCCGGCTCCACAGCATCTCCGAAAGCGGCTTTGCCTGGCTCATCACCTTGTCGAACGGCGCGCGGCCCTCGTCGCGCACGAGATCATCAGGATCCTTGCCGTCGGGCAGCAGCGCGAAGCGGACGGAGCGGCCGGGCTTCAAGTGCGGCAACGCCAGTTCAGCGGCGCGATTGGCCGCACGGATGCCGGCGCCGTCGCCGTCGAAGCAGAGCACCGGCTGCGGCACCATCTTCCAGAGCAGCTCGAGCTGGTTTTCGGTAAGTGCGGTGCCGAGCGGCGCAACGGCGTTCTCGACGCCCGCCTGATGGAGCGCGATCACGTCCATATAACCTTCGACGGCAATGATGGTGCCGCTCGCATTGTCGTCCTGCTGATCGCCGCGGCCAGGCCCCTGGATCGCGCGGCGCGCGCGGGCGAAATTGTAGAGAACATTGCCCTTGTGGAAGAGCTCCGTCTCGTTCGAGTTCAGGTATTTCGCCGGCGCGTCTGATGACATGGCGCGGCCGCCGAAGGCGATCACCTTTTCCCGCGACGAAAGGATCGGGAACATGATGCGGTCGCGGAAGCGATCGTAGGACACCGGCACGTTTTCATGAACGACGAGGCCGCAGGCTTCGATCTGCTCCTTCGAGACCCCCTTGCCGGCAAGGAATTCCTTGAGCGCATTGCGGCTGTCGGGCGCATAACCGAGGCGGAAGGTCTCGATGGTGCGCCCCGTCAGCCCGCGATCGCGCAGATAGGCGCGCGCCTTGGCGCCATTGGCGGTCTGCAACTGATCCTGGAAAAAGGCCGTCGCCATTTCCATGACGTCGATCAGCGAGCCGCGCTCCTTCTCGCGCTTTTCCATGACAGGATCGGCAAGCGGCATCGGCACGCCGGCCATATCGGCGATCTGCTGCACCGCCTCGGGAAAACTCAGGCCTTCGAGCTCGGTGAGGAAGCGGAAATGGTCACCGGTGACGCCGCAGCCGAAGCAGTGATAGCGGCCCTTCCGGTCCTCGCAGTGAAAGCTCGGTGATTTCTCGCCGTGGAACGGGCAGCAGGCCCAGTAATCGCCGCGCGACACGTTGGTCTTGCGCTTGTCCCAGCTCACACGGCGCGCGATCACGTTCGAAATTGGAACGCGGTCACGGATCTCATCGAGAAAGGTGTTGGAAAAGCGCATTTATACCTCTTGGCCAGCCTCCATATAAGCTGCTTTGCCGCGCCATGCCACGAAACTTGTCAGGAAAACCCGCTATTCACAGGCAAGTGCACGCGTCCCTGATTGCGTCGCTTATCCAATCAAAAACACGTTACCGCCCCTGCGACAGGGGTGCGACATTATTGTCTTCGGGGAACCAGAGTTCCGCCCTCGCGCAAGCTTCGGCAAAGGCGGCCATCTCCCATGAGCCTCAAATAAATCGTTTGAAAACAAATTATTATCACCCTCTATCACGGTCCGCTCTGCTCTTTGCAGCGCCATCCGAGCCTCCGCTTCGACATCTCCAAAACCGACATTTTCGGCAATCATTATTTTTTTGTAATTTGAACAGCCCGCCGCTCCGCAATAAGTTCGATCTCAACAAAGCGATCCCCGAGCGAAGCACCATCCCTACCCCCGGCGCCGCTTCGCAAGGGTGCCTTTGCAAATAGCCTCCGGCTTGGGCTTCGGCCCTGCTGCCGGCGGAAGCAAAGTGCAAGAAGGCAGGAGCGCCCCCAGCTCCTGCCTTCTTAATTTTTTGGCTTGCCCTGATACAAATTCCCTTTTGAAATTAACCGATTATTGACAAAACCGTTGACATCAGGCGCGTGCGTGAAGGAAGTATGCGCCGAATTTCCTGGACTCCTTCCCCATGGCCTTTACCGCTGAAACTCTTGCAGCAGACGGTCGCTTTCTCGCGGCAATCCTCCACTGCGCCGATCAGATGCTCACGATCTATCGTGAGAGCCCGCGCATCGCCTCGATTTTCGCCGCACAGCAGCGCTGGCTGATGGCCCATGCCGGCTTTGCGCTTCATTATGGCCATCCCGACTATGAAAAGAGCGGCCTCTATTCCGGCCGCTTCATCGATTTTGCGGTCAAGAACGACATCGCCAGCCGCAACACGGCAGCGGCCTTCATGCAGGAAATGCTGGCCTATCGCTTCCTGCGTCCGGCTCCTGGTGCCGACAAGCGCACACGCTATCTGGAACCCACCGAAATCGCCGAGCAGCATTTCACCCGATGGCTCGTCACCCACATGATGATCCTCGACAGCCTCGACGGCGGTAAGCGCGCCGACAGGATCGCCGCCGATCCCGTGGCGATGATGGCAGCGATCCAGCCCCGCATCGCAAAAGCAATCATCGGAAGCCAGGCGGTGCGCAGTCCGGGCCCCACCTTCAACCTCTTCAACTGGGCAAATTCCGGCGGGCTGGTGATGGACTACCTGATCTCGCGCCTTCCCGAATTTCCCCGGACGGCCGAGCGCGTCGCGGTCGGCCCCCTGTCGCTGCGGGAAATCCGCGACCAATTCATGATATCGAACACGCACCTGAAGCGGCTTCTGACGCAGGCCGCAACCATGGAAAGCGTCGGCTGGACCGAACCGTCCCGCAAGGGCGACTTCTGGCTGTCGCGCCGCTTCATCCTTGAATACTGGAATTATCAGGCTGCGAAATTCGCCATCGTCGACGTCGCCGCCGAGGCGGTGCTCGGACCTGCGGTCCTGATCGAACCGCAGGCAAGACGCGTGGTCTGAATTAGAGCATGTCTCGCAAAAGTGTGCAGCGGTTTTGCGATAAAGACATGCGTGAAAACAAAGACCTAAAGCGTGACAAGCGAATCAAAGATCGCGACACGCTTTAGTTCAACAGTTCCTTGACGGTCGCGGACGCCTTGGCGAAATCCATCTGGCCGGCATAACGCTCCTTGAGCGCGGCCATCACCTTGCCCATGTCCTTGGCGCCGACGGCACCGGTCTCGGCGATGATCGCCGAAACGTTGGCGCGCACTTCGCTCTCCGAAAGCTGCTTCGGCATGAAATCCTGGATGACGGTGATTTCGGCGCGCTCCTTGGCGGCGAGTTCCGGCCGGGAATTCTCCTCGTAGATCTTTGCCGATTCGTCGCGCTGCTTCACCATCTTGGCGAGAATCTGCAGGATCTCGTCGTCGCTCGCCTGCTCCTTGCCGGCGCCGCGATTGGCGATATCGCGATCCTTGATCGCGGCCTGAATCAGCCGGACGGTGGAAAGCCGCTCCGAATCCTTGGCCTTCATCGCCTCTTTCAGCTGGGTGGCGAGTTGATCGCGCAGCATGGTCTTTTCTCCGTTTTTGATGCCGCTTCATAAACCACGCTGATGCGGGGGATCAAATAAATTGCGCGATCGGCGCGATAAAGCGCAGGAAAACGGCCGCAATCCCGGTTACAAAGATTGACGCTCAGCGATTGCGTGGCTATCTACCGCCACCTGCACCAAAATTCGTGATCAGGCCTGAAGCGCGCGGCATTGCCGCGTCCACACGCCTGCGAGATCAAATGGCAGCGAGCGCGGCAACGCGCATCGGCCGCCGGAAACGGGATGAAGATGACCGCGACAGCACCCTGGACAATCGAAAAGCCGACCGCCCTGCTCGTTCTTGCCGACGGCACGGTGATCGAAGGCAAGGGCATCGGCGCCACCGGCAAGGTCCAGGCCGAGGTCGTCTTCAACACGGCGCTGACCGGCTACGAAGAGATCATGACCGACCCTTCCTACCTCGGCCAAATCGTCACCTTCACCTTTCCCCATATCGGCAATATCGGCACCAACGATGAGGACATCGAAGATCTGACGCCTGCCGCCCGCCACGGCGCTGTCGGCGTCATCTTCAAGGCCGATATCACCGAACCCTCGAACTACCGCGCCGCCAAACATCTCGACCAATGGCTGAAGGCGCGCGGCATCATCGGTCTCTGCGGCATCGACACCCGCGCACTGACCGCCTGGATCCGCGAGAACGGCGCTCCGAACGCAGTGATCGCCCACGATCCGAACGGCGTCTTCGACATCGAGAGGCTGAAGGCCGAAGCCAAGGCCTGGAGCGGCCTCGAAGGCCTCGACCTCGCCAAGATCGCCACGTCGGGCCAGTCCTCGCAATGGACCCAGACGCCGTGGATCTGGAACGAAGGTTACGGCGAGCTCGGTGCGGCCGATGCCATGTATCACGTCGTCTGCCTCGACTACGGCGTCAAGCGCAACATTCTGCGCCTGTTTGCCGGCCTCGACTGTAAGGTGACCGTCGTGCCGGCGACAACGAGCGCCGAAGACGTGCTCGCCATGCAGCCGGACGGTATCTTCCTGTCGAACGGCCCGGGCGATCCGGCGGCGACCGGCGAATATGCCGTGCCCGTGATCAAGACGCTTGTTAAGACCGATATCCCGGTCTTCGGCATCTGCCTCGGCCATCAGATGCTCGGCCTCGCCCTCGGCGCCAAGACTGAGAAGATGCACCAGGGTCATCACGGTGCCAACCATCCCGTCAAGGATCACACGACCGGCAAGGTCGAGATCGTCTCGATGAACCATGGCTTCGCGGTCGACTCGAAGTCGTTGCCCGATGGCGTTGAAGAGACTCATATTTCGCTTTTCGACGGCACCAATTGCGGCCTGCGCGTGCTCGGCAAGCAGGTCTTCTCCGTCCAGCACCATCCGGAAGCCTCCCCCGGCCCGCAGGACAGCCACTATCTCTTCCGCCGCTTCATCAACATGGTGCGCGAGAAGAAGGGCGAACCGGCGCTCGCCGAACGCTGATTTCAAGAACTGCCGATTTCGCAAAGGCCTGCTAAACCGGCAGGCATTAACGTGATGTGGAATCTCTTGGATCTTGAAGAGGAAGGACCGCTATCTGCCGAAGCGGTCTTTTTCCGCTATAGAAGAATAAGGCTGCTTTGCGCCCTCAAAGCCGCCATTCCGCCGCATGCGGGTGATTAGATCACGAATTCCTCCTCGTACGTCTGTGGCTCGGGAACGACCGTAACCTCCACCGGAACGATCCAATTGGCCGCGTAGCTCTCGCAGTCGGAACGCTGGAGGTCGGGCTGCACGCACCCCGCACTATCGATCGCGCGACATCGCAGTATATATCGCCCCGCTTCTTCAGGGGTCCACATGTACTCCCACAAGCGCCATGCGAAGGGACGTTCTGTTTCGAGGAGCCTTCCCTCGCGCCAGCCCCTGCCATCTCCGGTGCAGACCTGCACCTGCCGGATAGCAGCCTCTCCGCTCCAGGCGGCTCCGAAAATCCGATACGGTTGGCCGGCGACGAGGCGCGCGCCCTGCACAGGACGCGCGATCTGCGCTTTGACCTCCATTTCCGCGAGGGGGACGAGCCTGGGTTCCCCGAGGCTGCGCTCCCAACGGAAATAGTCGCGCGCCTGCCAGTAGCCAAGGAACGGTTGCTCCACAACCGTGATATGCGTGATCCACTTGACCCACGCCATGCCGAACCAGCCACCCACGACCGCGCGCAGCGGGTAGCCGTGATCGCGCGTCAACGGCTCCTCGTTCATCGAATAGGCAAGGATCGTGCTGTCAGCGATGGCCTTCTCAAGCGGCAAACTGCGCGCAAAAGCGATGGGGCCTGGAGAAGCCGTTTTCTTGTTCGTGTCGACGACGCCGCTGTCTGCGCCTACGAGCAGAACCTCACGTGCGGTTCGCTTAACGCCCGCCATTTCTAAAATCTCGCGTAGAGGAACACCTGTCCACGCGGCATTGCCGACGGCTCCGTTCTGCCACTGCAACCCCTCCTTCGGCGGCACATAGTAGACGCGCCCGTTCCCTGCGCACTCGACGACGGCAGGGAATGTCGTGCTCCGCATCGCCTTGATGCTGTCGAGGTCAAGTTCGATCGGCCGCTCCACCGCCCCGCCAACGCGCAATCTCCAGTCTCGCGCGTCGAGCTCCGGCGACGGGAAATGGTTTCGCACGAAGAACAGCTCGGTTGGGATCAGCCAATCGGAGAGTGACGCAAACGGAAACTCGATGTTCTGTGGGGATTTCTGTCGAACTATTAGACTGGGTTGCTCTGGTGTCGGCATCGTCCTCGTCTCCCCTTCCAAGAGCACAACGTTGGCACTCGGTCGCGCGAATTCCGGTTCGATCACACCGCCCCTCGCAGTGCGTCTGTCGCGTTCCGTCCCCATTCTAGCACACACCGCACGTTCCTCGGATCGGCCTCGAACGGCCTCAAAGGGCCCGAATGCTGCTATGCGCCTCACGTCTCTTTCGCGCCCCATGTCGGACGTTTGCTAGATCGACCGCGCGTCGCAAAAGCGGACATCGCGTCGTTCCGATCAACTTGATGCGACGACGAGAATTCCTAGTCGACAGAAATACAATCCGGTGCGATCGCAAACCTTTGACGTGAAGCCCGGAACTGAGCTTCCGCAACGACTTGTTATTCCTTACCTACACGTCGAAATTTGTTGGCAAGACAATCATGTCCCGGATCGTGATGTTGCGCGGGCGGGTCAGCATGAAGATGATGGCATCGGAGACCGCTGAGGGCTCGATCAGACTCCCATTGGCTTTTGCCTTCTCAAGGTTTTCCGCGGGCCAATCGGCAAGCAGAGCGGAAACGACTGGGCCGGGCGACACCTGGCTGACCCTGATGCCGTGGTTTTTCAACTGCCGGCGCATGATCTGGACGAAACTGGTAATCGCCCATTTGGAGCTGGAATAGACCGGCTCCCACTGGATCGGCGCATGGCCGGCTACGGAGCAAGTGACCAAAATGTCCCCGGTCCCGCGCTCGATCATATGCGGAGCGATGTCGCGGACGTTCTTCATGACGGCGTTCACGTTGAGATTCAGCATCCGATCGATTGTCGCGGTATCGGTATTGATAAGATCCCCGCCAATGTAGGACCCTGCATTGCAGTGCAGGATGTCGAGGTGATCGACTTTTGCTAGTATTTCCGGCACCATGGCCGCACAACTTGCGGCGTCCAGAAGATCGGTTACCTGCATGACTACGGCGTCGCCGAACTCGGCAGCGTACGTTTCCAGCGCCTGTCTGTTGTAGTCGACCATCACGACCTTGGCGCCGGCATCGACCAGGGCACGGGTCGTCGCCAGCCCGATACCGGAAGCTGCGCCAGTTACCGCAGCGATCTTTCCTTCGAGTAGTTTAGTCATCGTATTGTCTCGCCATTTGATTCTCAGACAGCAAGGAAGCCGCCATCGACTGGCAGTACTGCGCCGGTGATCATCGGGGCGTCCTCTGAAATAAGCAGTGCGATCGAGCGCGCGACATCGTCGACCGCTGCAAAACGCGCCATCGGGTGGCGAACAATCATCGGGTTACGTTTGGAAGGCTCGGACCACGCCTTGGCGGCAAGCTCCGTCATAGTAACCGTAGGCGCCACTGCATTGACCCGGATTCCATAGGCGCCGAGTTCCTTGGCCATGACACGTGTCGCGCCTTCCAGTCCCGCCTTCGAAGCGGCGTAAGCCACGTGATCCACGAAACCCCGATGTCCGGCAATCGAGGTCACATTCACAATCGTACCGCCGCCTCCGTTTGAAATGCGAGCCCGCGCGAACTCCTGCGCACAAATCAACGCGGCCCGCAGGTTAATGCCGAGGACCTGCTCATAGCCCTCCTCCGTCATATCGATGACGCTTTCAAGCACATTGGTTCCCGCGCAATTGATCAGCGCGTCTGCCAGTCCCGCCTTCTTCATGGCGGCGCGTGCTGCTGCATTGTCGGCGAGATCGACCGATATTACCGTCGCGCCGAACTTTGCCGCAAGATCATCCAGATCGGCCTGCGTACGCGACAAGGCTACTATTCGTGCGCCACGGTGGGTGAGCAGTTCAACGCAGGCGCGACCGATACCCTTGCCAGCACCGGTGATGATTACCGTTTTTCCTGTAAAGTCCGACATGGCTGATCCTTCCGATGCCTGTTGCTCAGAACGGGAGTCTTTGCTCGGTTTGCTTGTCGAACACATGAGCCGCGGCAGGATCGACGTCGAGCCGTATCCTGTCGCCCGGCTTCAGCGCGTGGCGCTCGCGAAAGGCGCACAAGACCCGCTTGCCCGCCAATTGGACTGCCAGCAGAATTTCGGCCCCCGTCGGCTCGATCAACTCGACAGTTGCCGGTACGCCCGCGTCGCCGTTCGACAGTATCCACTGGTCAGGACGTACCCCGTATATCACCTTCTGGCCGTTACTCGCCCGCGTGCCTTGTGGAAGGGGAAGGGCCGACCCTTCAGCGAGCCGCGCTGAGTTCAAAGAGAGATCGATTGTGGCCGGTAGCATGTTCATCGCCGGCGATCCGATGAAGCCGGCGACGAAGGTATTTGCCGGCCTGTCGTAAAGCTGTAGTGGCGCACCGATCTGCTCCACCTTACCGTCGCGAAGCACTACAATGCGGTCCGCCATTGTCATGGCTTCAATCTGGTCATGCGTGACATACACGGAAGTAGCGCCGAGGCGCTGGTGAAGAGCTTTGATCTCCGAACGCATATCTACGCGCAACGCGGCGTCCAGGTTTGACAGCGGCTCGTCGAAAAAGAACGCCTTTGGGCGGCGAACCATCGCGCGCCCCATGGCAACACGCTGACGCTGGCCTCCGGAGAGCGCCTTCGGATATCGGTCGAGATAGGGCGTAAGCCGCAACATCTCGGCAGCCTTGTCGACCTTGGCGTTGCGATCCGCAAGATTCTCGCCGCGCAATTTCAGTGCGAAGGCCATGTTCTCCCGAACGGTCATGTGCGGATAGAGCGCGTAGTTCTGGAACACCATTGCCACGTCACGGTCCTTGGCGGCGATGTTGTCGACGCGGTGTCCGCCAAGCTTGATCGTGCCGTCGGTGATCTCCTCAAGGCCGGCTAGCGACCGCAGCAGCGTGGATTTGCCGCAACCGGAGGGACCGACCAGTACCACGAACTCACCGTCGGCTATATCGAACGAGATCTTGCGCAGTGCGTGATAGGAGCCGTAATGCTTGTCGACCTGGTTGAGCTCGATCGTCGCCATGTGTCAATCCTTAGTCAGTTGTGGCGGCATGGCCGCCGATCATTCGGGACGGGCAGCTTCACCATGAGGTGTATCCTGCATCCGCAACGACGATGCTGCCGGTCATCAGGCTGGCGGCATCGGAGGCCAGGAACAGGACGACAGAGGCAATTTCCTCGACTTCGCCCATGCGCTTCATCGGCGTCATGTACATCCAGTCCTTGTCCCACCCGGTCCCCTCGACGGCGGTCTTCGTCATGTCCGTCGCGATATAGGTTGGAGCGACGGCGTTGACGCGGACGCCCCGCTCGGCCCATTCGGCTGCGAGCGACTTCGTCAGCATGTGAACGGCACCCTTCGAGGCGTTGTAACCAGCTTGCGGCTGCGGCCGGTTGGCGATGATGCCGGACATCGAACCGATATTGACGATCGAGCCCTTGCCCGCCTTCAGCATCAGGTTTCCGAAAGCGCGATTGCTCCAGAACACGCCGTTGAGGTTCACGTTTACGACTCTGAGCCAGTCCGCATCTGACATCTCCTCCGCCGGGCTGTGCGAAGCAATGCCGGCATTGGCGACCATAATGTCCACGCGACCATGCCTGGCCGCGATCGCCGCCGCGACACGGTCGGTTTCGCCGGAATCGGTCACGTCCAGACGAATGAATTCGGCCTTTCGCCCCATCGCGGCGAGCTTCGAGACGGCCGACTGACCGAGCTCTTCATCAAGATCAGTCAGCACGACATGCGCGCCCGCTTCCGATAGGGCATCAGCGCAGGCATAGCCGATGTTGCGCCCCGCGCCGGTGACGACCGCCACTCTTCCACTGAGATCCAACTTCCGCAGGTACATGCTACCTCCCAAGCTCGATCTGAATCTTCACGGATGACGGCTTCGGTCGCACGGCGTAATCGAACGCTTCGACAGAATCCTCAAAGGCGTAGGTATCGGTGATCAGCGCATCGACATTGATCTGGTTCGATCCCAATAGAGCGACGATGCGCGGGTAGACATGGGCGTAGCGGAACACGTGTTCGATGCGCAGTTCCTTGGTCTGGGCGATGACGACATCGAGCGGGACCGGTTTCAGGGGCATGCCGACAAGGACGATGGCGCCGCCGGGGCAACCATGGTGCGCCGTGTCTGCGATCACTTCGGCCGCGCCGGAACATTCGAAGACGACATCGACGCCCCAGCCGTCGGTTTCGCGGGCTATGACACTCTTCAGGTCCTGCGAGCGTACGTTGACGGTCATGATGGCAGGGCCGAGCCTGCGCGCCACGGCAAGCTTTTCGTCGACAACGTCGGTGACGATAACTCTGGCGCAGCCAGCCGACAGCGCCGCGATCGCTGTCACCATGCCGATCGGCCCGGCACCCGTGACCAGTGCGATCGCACCGGGCGTCAGCCTCGCCTTGGAGACTGCTTGAAAGCCTACAGCCAGCGGCTCGACCATAGCGCCAGCGGCGTAGGAGACGTTGTCCGGAAGCTTAAAGGTGAAGGCCGCCGGGTGGACCACGCTCGGTCTCAGTACGCCATGCACGGGCGGCGTCGCCCAGAAGCGCACCGCGGGATCGAGATTGTAGAGACCCAGCCGCGACGCGCGACTTTGAGGGTCGGGGATGCCGGGCTCCATGCAAACGCGGTCGCCCACTTTCAGGTTCTGGACCGCGCTGCCGACCTCTTCGATGATGCCGGCGGCTTCGTGGCCGAGGATCATTGGCTCGCGCACAACAAAAGGGCCGATCGCGCCGTGAGTGTAATAGTGAACGTCCGATCCGCAGACGCCAACGGTCTTGATGGCGATGCGCACGTCGCTGGGACCGAGCGCCTCCTTCGGGTCCAGGTCGCGAATGCGCAGTTCGTCTTTGCGTTCGAGGACGAGTGATCTCATGTCTTCAGCCCTTTCGGATAATGAACACGGCCAGCGCCAAGCAGAGCACCGTCGCCACCCATAGGGGCAAGACGCCCTCCAGGAAGCGCATCCATAGAAGATGCACCAGGATCAGGATCACGACCGAGATGAAGCCCCTGTCGAAGCCGTTGGTTCGGATAGGCAGGAATCCGTCGCGTTGGGTTTTCTGGGGTTGAACGCCAGCCATCATCTTACCCTTTCAAGGCGCCGAACGTGAGGCCGGTCACGATGTGTTTCTGGACGAAGCCGAGCACGATCAGGGCCGGAAGCGTGGTCAGGAACGCCATCGCCGCCATCTCGCCCCAGTTCGTTCCGGTGACCGAGACATATTCAGCGAGCGCTGTCGTCACGGTCCTGGCGTCAGCCGACGACGTTAGGGTCGCTGCGAATAGGTACTCGTTCCAGGCGAAAATCCAGGTCAGGATGAAGGTGACGGCCAACCCCGGCCGCGCCAGCGGCAGGATGACGTTGGACAGCACCTGGCCGGTTGTCGCACCATCGACCCGCGCCGCTTCGTCAAGCTCCAGCGGAATCCCGTCGAGCATTCCCTTCAAGAGCCAGATGGCGAAGGGCAGGTTGAAGACGCAATAGAGCAGGATTAGGCCAATCTTCGTGTCGAACAGCATGAAATCGCCGAACACGAACCACTTCAGTGAACAGCAGGAAGAGCGGCAGCAGAAACACGGCTGGCGGCGCCATGCGGTTGGTGATCAGCCAGAAAAACACATTGTCACCGCCGCCGATTTTGTAACGCGACAGCCCGAACGCCGCGAGCAGGCCGAGTGCGCACACCAGCGCTGCGTTCGATGTCGCCACGATCAGCGAATTCCAGAGATACTGCAGGAAGGTCGAGCTGTTCAGCACCGCCAGGAAATTGTTCCAGTAAAGATCGTCGATGAGGACCGACTTCGAATAAAGCTTCACGCGGGGGCGCATCGAAACTACCAGCATCCACCAGACAGGAAGCAGTGTCAGAATGGTCAGACATATCCAAAGAACGAAGGAGGCTATACCGGAGCGTCTCATTGTGCGCCTCCCTTGCGGCCGGTCATGGCGACGAACAGCAGCCAGCTCACAACGATCGTGACGTAAAGAGTCAGCAGCGACATGGCCGCACCGTAGCCGTAATCGGTCTTCGGAAAGACGTTGATCCAGATGTGAAGGCCGATGAACCGGGTCGCCTCAGCTGGACCACCCTTGGTGAGCATCCAGATTTCGTCGACCGAGCGCAATGCGTCCATCAGCCGGATGAAGACGGTTGTCAGCAGAACCGGCTTCAACATCGGAACGATCACGTACCAGAAAATCTGCAGCTTGTTGCCGCCGTCGATCTGCGCCTGTTCGAGCTGTTCTTTCGGCAATGCGGTCAGTCCCGCCATGAGCGACAGCGTGACGAAAGGCGTCCAGTGCCACAGGTCCATGATGATCGCCGTGGCGAAGGCGTGATAGGCATTGGTCGAGATGTTGTAGTCGATGCCGAACCACAGTTTCAGGTAATAGGGCACGATGCCGAAGCCCGGAACGCAAAGCAGCCGCCAGGTAGCGCCGACTGCAATGGGCGCGACAACGATCGGCAGTGTGTGGATCGTGCGAAAGAACTGCCGGCCCCACAGGCGGTCTGCCATCAGCGCGCGGGCCAGGACATAGCCTAACAACAGTTCGCTCACAACGACGAAGAATGCGAAGATCAGCGTGCGCGCAAGCGAGTTCAGGAATGTTGTGTCAAAAACGAGGCTGCGGTAATTCTGGAGGCCGGCCCAGCGCAGGGTGGGGTCGACTGCGTTGGTGTTCCAGTCGAAGAGACCGACATAGAGAATGTAGATGAAGGGAACGAACCCGACAACGAACAGGATTAGCGTGGCTGGTGCTAGAAACAGCCATCCGATGTTGGATTGTCTCATCCTGCGCTCCGTCAGATCGTCCTTGACACTTATTCGCTTGATACCCGCGTCGCGGGCGGGCCCGCAAACCGCAGTCAGGAAAGGGGCGGCCACCTTGCTGAAGGCGACCGCCCACCGCTTGGGAGGTGCGGTCTTTACTTGCGGTAGCCGAGCTTCACGAGTTCAGCTTCGGCTGCGGTGGCGGCCTGGTCCAGCGCATCGTCCGGCTTGATCTCACCGACGATCGCTTTGTAGATGAACGGCGCGACTACCTGCAGAACTTGCGAGTGGAACGGGAACGGCGGAGCTCCGGCGAACAGCTTTCCGTCCTCACGCATCAGCGTGTAATAGCCGTTCTTCTTGTCCTGATCGACGATCTTGGGATCGTCGTAGGTCGAGTTCATGACTATGCGGGAGCCGGCCAACGCCCAGTCGGTCTGCACTGAAGCCTGACCGATATACTGCAGGAATAGCAGCGACGCGTCCTTGTTCTTGGACGAATGCGGGATGCCGAACGCGCCACCATCGTAATAGCCGATATATCCTTTGCCGGATTCGGCTCCTTCCATGACACCCGCCTCGACCGGAGGCAATGACACTCCCACCTTGCCGACGACGGTCGATTTGCTTTCGTCGGTAGCGATCCAGGCAGCGTTTTCACCGTAGACGAGGCCTTGGGCTGCGCGGCCGGCGGCAAATGTCCCGGCAACCTCGTCCCAAGTGGACGACGTCGATTCCGGCGGAGCGTATTTCAGCAGGCCGACCCAGTAGTTGAGCGCCTTCTTCGCGGCTGCGGAGTTCATCTGGCCGCCGTTAGCTTCGGTCGCCGCGAAGGTCGTGCCATCGATGCCCCAGTTGTACACGCCAAAGGTCGGCGCGATTGACTCGAAGAATTCGTAGAAGGCAGCGGGGTGGCTCGACGAGGCCTGAACGGTGGTTCCCCAGAGTTCCTTGTCTGCGCCGTATTCTGTGAAGAACTTGGCGATCTGGGTATACTCGTCATGCGTCGTGGCGGGCTTCAGATCCGCACCGGTGGAATCCTTGTAGGCTTTCTGGATCGCCGGATCATCGAAAAGATCCTTGCGGTAGAGGTAAGGCTTGACAAATGCTTCCATGGGGACGCCCATGACATTGCCCGACTTCGGATCCTTGAAATAGTTCAGGAAAGTGGTGAAATTCTCCGGCTTGAAGTCCGGCGAAGCGATCTTTGCATTGTCGGCGAACGACTTGGTGATATCGACCAGGAAGTCGCGGGCTAGATACGTATATACGATATCCTGCTCGATATAGACGAAGTCATAGATGCCGGTATTGGCCTCCATGTCCTTGATCGCCTTGTCGTACATCTGGTCCCAAGATGTCGCCTCGAATTCGACCTTAATGCCGGTCTCTTCGGTGAATTTCGGACCGAGCACCTGCTCGACATATTTTGACGCTGGGGTCGATTCCGAGATGCCCCGGATGGTCGCGCCCTGATAGGGCTGGGCGGCAGTTTTCCACCAGGAATCCTGAGCAAGAGCGGTCGAGCTCCAAAGGCCAAGCGAAATGAAGCCGACGCCCACGGCTTTGACGAAACTGTTCATTGTTCTCCTCCATTTGGATCGCAAAATCGGTCCGGTTGTGCGTTCTAAACTCTCCTCCGACACGCTCAACGGACCTCAATAGTTGTAGAAAGAACGGGTGGACACAAGCGCGGCCGTTGCGCGATACTGATACTCTCATGCGCGAAATACCGAATATATTCATGAATTCTTGTGTGCGTTGCACAATCTAATATTGATTGTCAGCGCAACGAGCATGCTGGGAGGCACGGGAGGATGTCCGCATGTCTGTTATTTCGCCGACGGTCGCGAGATTTGAATATGTCTTGACTGGCGCGGACGAGTTGTTCCTCTGGCGCCGCGACGACTATCCGTGGGAACGCAACGTCTGGAATTTCCACCCGGAGGTGGAGATCCACTATATTTCCAACGCCAGCGGCGTCCTACTTGCAGGCGATCATGTCGGCGCGTTCACGCCAGGCCATATTTCCGTCATCGGCAGCAACCTGCCGCACGATTGGGTGACGCCGCTCGGGCCGGATGAGCGCATTCCAGGACGTGACATCGTCATCCAGTTTCTGCCGGCCAAGCTGGAGCAGGCTTCGGCCTTCCTGCCGGAACTGGCGGGGCTGCGTGACTTTCTCGCCCGCGCACAGCGGGGGCTCTCCTTCAAGGCCCGGGCGCGGGAACAGGCGGAGGCGCTGATACTCGACATGGAGTTCCAGGCCGGCTCGGTGCGGCTTTCGACCTTCCTGTCATTGCTCTCGCTGCTGCGGGACACCGACGAGTTCGATACGCTGTCTTCAGAGGCTTATGTGCCGGACCTGAGCTATGGTTCGCTGGAAGCCCTCCAACAGGTCTTCGCCTATCTCTTCGCCAACCTTTCGGAGGACATCCGGTTGCCGGATATGGCTCGCATGGTCGGCATGAGCGACAGCGCTTTCTCGCGATTCTTCAAGAAAAACAGCGGCCACAGCTTCACCGACCACGTCAACAAGCTTCGTATCTGGAAGGCGGGTCAGCTACTGACCGATACCTCTCTGCCGATAACGGACATCTGCTTCGAGGTGGGCTATCGCAATCTGTCAAATTTCAACCGGGTGTTTCTACGTCACCACAACTTAACACCAACAAAATACCGGAAACTGTTCACCAACCGCAGAACCGTTCCGTTACTTCAGACAGCGACAGATCAATGCCCGTGCAGTGAGTCGAGCGATTAGTCGATACTACTTAAAGAGGAGGGAAGATGTCTTCTCTCCTTGGGACTTCATTATGCCCTGACTTAAACCTACTCCTTTCAGACGTGGCGGCGCCGTCACTACGCGTTTCAAAGTCGGGTAAACCATTCAAGGCATATGAGTACTCGGCAATACGCTCCCTCGTTGATGAGTGATATTCGCCGCGGGACGTCGGCGGGAAGAATGCAGCGCTCACTCGCTGCGCAGGACAAAAGCGTCCATCATCTAAAGGGCGACTGGCGATCTGCATGCCATGCCGATTTTGCTCGGCACCGAAATCGAGAACATGGTTTGCTACATTGGCGTCGACATCGAGGACGCGCTGGCTCGTCGAGCCGACGAGGTCTAGCCGAGCGGCCAAAGAACCTCCGGGCGCGCAATGGGTTCGGAGGTGCCTTATTGAGCTCTCGTCCGCTTTTGCATTCTCGCCACCAAAAGCTGCCATTCCGGTCTCGGCCCCAAGCCGGTCGTGCCTTCACGTCGAGCCCCACCGACTGCTGCTGGCGCACTTTGCTATCCAGCTGTCGGAAACCACGATATAGAGAGCAATGTTGTCACTCTGGAACACGACGGCTCCTCTTCGCTTCCATATTGACCTCAACCATACTTGAGGAATTACAAACGCCCCGCAGACATCCGATGCAGGAGAAAAGGGATGAGCGGAGCTTTCTATCGTGTCGACAAGTTCGTCGTGCCGGCTGCGGCGCGCGAGGAATTCCTCGTCAAAGTGATGATGACCCACAAGCTGCTGGAAGCACAGGCAGGTTTCATCGATCACAGGGTGCTGGAGCAGGTCGCCGGTCCCGGCGAATTCAATTTCGTCACCATTGCCGAATGGGAAAATACCGAGGTCGTCGAGCGTGCGCGGGCAGCCGTCGCGGCCGCCCACAAGGCCGCCAATTTCGATCCGCTGGAGATGTTTGCCCGTCTCGGCATTCGCGCCGATATCGCCAGCTACAAACCTGTCGCGGCTTAAAATAACGCGGCCGGCTCAGGCGCCGGCCGGCGCGCCTTCCCGGCGAAGGAGAAGGTAGAAGCGTGCGCAGAGCATGACGGCGGCAGCCGCCAGCCCGACGAGGAAGCCGAACCAGATGCCAATGCCGCCGAAGCCGAGCGGGAAGGCAAAGGCCCAGGCGAGGAAGAAGCCGATCGGCCAATAGGCGATCAGCGCCATGATCATCGGCACGCGCGCATCTTTCAGGCCGCGCAGCAATCCGTTGGCGATCACCTGCAGCCCGTCGACGAGCTGGAAAAGCCCGGCAACGACAATCAGCGGCCCGGCATAGGCCAGCACTTGCGGCGCCTCGGGCGAGTTGACGTCGAGAAACCAGCTGCCGAGGAATTGCGGCATGGTGGCAAAGAGCACCGAACCCACCGCCGAGATCGCACAGGCAATGATGACGACCATGATCGAAGAGCGCACCAGTCCGTCATAATCGCCCTGCCCGTGCGCCACACCGACGCGCACCGTCGCCGCCTGGCTGAGGCCGAGCGGGATCATGAAGGCGATCGAAGCCCATTGCAGGGCGATGCCATGCGCGGCAAGCTCGATTGTGCCGATATAGCCCATCAAGAGCGAAGCCACCGTGAACAGGCTGACCTCGGCAAGCACGGTGACGCTGATCGGCAGGCCGAGCCGGATGACTTCCAGCAGCGCATGCCAGTCGGGCTTCCAGAACCGTACGAATATCTCGTAGCGGCGCGTCTCCTCCCGCCCCTGGACGAAAGCGAGAATGAAGAGGAAACCAGCTGCCTGCACCACGACCGACACGATTGCCGCGCCCTCCAGCCCCATCGCCGGAAAGCCGAAATGGCCTAGCACCAGGGCATAGGCAAAGATCGCGTTCATCACCAGCGTGACGATGGTGACGTTGAGGATGATGCCCGCCTTGCCGATGGCGCTAACCAGCGCCCGCATGACGTTGAAAAGCAGGGCCGGCAGCACGCCGAACTGGCCGATCAGAATATAACCGTGCGCGAGCTTGGCCACCTCCGGCTTCTGCTGCGCAAACAGCAGGATCTGTTCCGCATTGAAAAAGGCCGGTTGCACGACGATCCAGAACCCGATCACCACCCACAGACCCATGCGCAGCGATCGGCGCACCGAGACGACGTCGCCGCGGCCATAGGCCTGTGCCACCATCGGAATGACGGCGATGGCAAAGCCCGAACCAAAGATCAGGATCGTGAACAGGAACTGTGCCGACAGCACCATGGCCGCCAGCTGCTCGGCGCCGAGACGCCCGACGATCATCACGTCGGTCGTGTGTATGCCGAGCTGGGCAAGCTGCGCGCCGATCAGCGGAATGCCGAGCGCCAGCGTTGCGCGGAAATGTGCGCCCCAACGGTTATCGTTTGTCGGCGCAAGCCTGCGCGCGTCGATCGGCGTGTCCATGACACCAGTCCTGTGGTTGAAATCTGCAACGCCGCGTAATGAAGCGGCAAAATATCATTCGGACTTAGATCAAAGCCTCGCAAAGAACTACCCCGGAACGGGAAGATGATGAAAAATTCATCATGACATCACTATTTCTGATTGATCAGCCCGCCGCTTCCAGCGCCTCGGCCGGCTCACGGAGCCTAACCCTGGTGAGGAATACACCGGCGGCCAGCAGGATGAGCACGGCGGCGGTGAGATAAGGCGCACCGGCAAAGGTGACGGGCGCCTCGGGCCGCGTGAAATAGCCGAACATCTGCGTGAAGATCAGCGGCCCGACGATCGTGGTGACGCTGCTGAGGCTGGTCAGGGCGCCCTGCAGCTCGCCCTGCGCCGAAGGCGGCACTTTGCCGGCGGCGATGCTGCGCAGCGGCGGATCGGCGACGTTTTCGATGACGGTCGCGACGATGACGACGTAGACGACCCACCCCTCCCAGGCGAAGGCATAGCCGGTCAGTCCCGCAGCCGAGAAGCACAGGCCAAGGAGAGCGGTCTTCCACTCGCCGAGCAGGGGCACGATCCGCGGCAGGACGAACCCCATGACGAGGGCGGCACCGATCCCATAGATACCGAGCGACAGGCCGATCTGCCCCTCGCTCCAGCCGTAACGATAGGTCGAGACGAACGACCAGACGGAGGGATAGACGGCATGCGCCAGGAAAAACAGGAACATCACGAGGCTGACCCAGCCGATGCCGGGGTAGTGGCGCATCTGGCGCAGCGCGCCGAGCGGGTTGGCGCGCTTCCACTCGAAGCGGCGGCGGTTCTTCGCTTCCAGCGTTTCCGGCAGCAGGAAGCAGGCGGCGATGAAATTGAGAAGCGACAGCGCTGCCGCGCCAAGGAACGGCACACGCGGTCCGAACTCGCCGAGAACGCCGCCGATAACAGGGCCGATGGTGAAGCCGACGCCGAAGGCGATGCCGATCAGCCCGAAATTCTTCGCGCGGTTCTCCTCGGTGCTGATATCGGCGATGTAGGCCGAGCATGTGGCGAAGCTGCCGCCGCTGATGCCGGCAAGCACGCGGCCGACAAACAGCATCCAGAAGCTGGTGGCGATGCCGCAGATGAAATTGTCGATCGCAAAGGTCAGCACCGACAATAAAAGGATCGGCCGGCGGCCGAAACGGTCCGACAGGTTTCCGAGCAGCGGCGCGAACAGGAACTGCATGCCGGCATAGACGAGCATCAGCCAGCCGCCGTCGATTGCCGCATCGCTGACGCTGCCGCCGGTCAGTTGCTCCAGATAGGCCGGCAGCACCGGCATGATGATGGCAATGCCGATAATGTCGAGGAAGAGGATGATGAAGACCAGGAAAAGGCCGCGGCGAACGAATTTCGGGTCAAGCATGAGGCATCTCTACAGCGATTGTTTCTGAAAAGACGATCTCGTCGCCGCTCAAGTGACATATCTCAGAAAAGAAAACGAAACAATCCGTGAACATTTCAAAGTTTTTGATGCAGCTGTACGGGAAGTTCATGAAATCCCTCAACCGCCGGACGCGACCAAGTGGTCGGCTCCCTTGCAATCACGGCGACGACGCGCTGCTGCCGGCGGGCGTTATCCCGAAGATATGCTGCAGTATGGATAGTGAGAAGTAAGTATGGGCCGAGGGGCCTGAAGCGAAGGCCCTGCCGTGAGGCCCTCATCCGCCTGCCGGCACCTTCTCCCCGAGGGGAAGCCTCCGTTCTCACCACAAACGCGTCTATTGGAATGCAACGTCGCCACGAATCTCTTCTCCCCGGCGGGGAGAAGGTGCCGGCAGGCGGATGAGGGGGCTACACGCGCGCAACCTTGGCGAAGCAACCTCAAACCGGCCCCGAGAACGTATCGCAGGCCGACAGTTGACCGCTGTCGAAACCGCGCTTGAACCATCTGACGCGCTGTTGCGAGGTGCCGTGGTTGAAACTCTCGGGCACGACGTAACCCTGCGACCGTTTCTGCAGCGTATCGTCGCCGATCTGCTGGGCGGCGTTCAGCGCCTCCTCCAGGTCGCCGGATTCCAGCAGGCCCCTCTGCTGGGTATATTTGCCCCAGATGCCGGCGAAGCAGTCGGCCTGCAGCTCGACGCGCACCGACATCTTGTTGGCTTCGTCCTCGCTCATGCGCTGGCGGGCCTGATTGAATTTCGGCAGGATGCCGAGCAGATTCTGCACATGGTGGCCGACCTCGTGGGCGACGACATAGGCTTCGGCGAAATCGCCCGAAGCGCCGAACCGGTCAGAGAGTTCCTGGAAGAAATCCGTGTCGAGATAGACCTTGTGATCGCCTGGGCAGTAGAATGGACCGGTCGCGGCAGAGGCAAAGCCGCAGGCCGATTGCGTTTGTCCCGAGAAGAGCACGAGGCGCGGCTCCTGGTAATTCTGCCCCTGTGCCTGGAAGATGCCGTTCCATGTATCCTCGGTCTCGGCGAGCACAGTGCGCATAAAGGCGGTCATCTCGTCATTGGCTGGCGTGCGTGTTCCTTCGGACTGGCTCTGCTCGTAGCCGGGCCCGCTGGTCATGCTGCCGGTGTCGAGCACCTGCAGCAGGTCGATGCCCATCAGCTTGAAGATGAAATAGATGACGACGAGGAAGATGATCGTGCCGATGCTCAAGCCGCCGCCGGCGCGGCGAACGCCGCCGCCGGAAGGAAAGTTGAAGCCGCCGCCGCGGCCGAACCTGCCGCCGCCCGGATCGCCGCGGCGATCCTCGATATTGTCGGACTGACGCCGGCCTCTCCATTCCATCTTCGTTCTCCCCGACAATGCCCATGCTTCTTACTTCAGGAATCTGATATATCCGTCGATGGCCGGAATTCCAGCGACTTCATCGGGCGACAGGCCAGCTCTTTTGGGGCATACGATCGTGGCGAGCGCGCAGCCGATCGGCACCCCGCGTCAGATAAAGAAGGCGCCCTAAGCTTGACGGGACTCCCGCTTTGGCTCTTCCTGCTCAGGAGAAGAATTCGGGAGGACAAGCCGATGAAGGCCGTACGTCTGGAAGCAACCGGAAAATTGCAGCTCTGCGAGATCGGCAAGCCCCTGCCGGGGCCGGGCGAATTGCAGGTCCGCATTGAGGCCTGCGGCATCTGCGGCACCGACCGCCATATCTTCCATGGCGAATTTCCTTCCAAGCCGCCGGTGACGCTCGGCCATGAATTTGCCGGCATCGTCGAGGCGGTCGGCAGCGGCGTGACCGATTTTCTCCCCGGCATGCGCGTGACCGGCGATCCGAACATCTCTTGCGGCGGCTGCGAGGAATGCCGGCGCGGCCGGGTCAATCTCTGCCGGAAGCTGCAGGCGATCGGCATCCACCGCGACGGCGGCTTTGCCGAATATGTCTGCATGCCTGAACGCCAGGCCTTCGCCCTGCCGGCTGATCTCGATCCGCTCCACGGCGCCTTCTGCGAACCGCTTGCCTGCTGCATTCACGGCGTCGATCTCGCCGGGCTGAAAACTGGCGCGTCGGCCATCGTGCTCGGCGGCGGCGTCATCGGCCTGCTCACCCTACAGCTAGCGCGGCTCGCCGGAGCGACCCGCATCGTGCTGGTGACGCGCAGTGCCGAAAAGCGGCGGCTGGCCGAAAGCCTCGGCGCGACCGCGACGGCCGATCCCGGGGACGGCGACATCATTGCTCGCATCATCGCCGAAGACGGACTGCTGCCCGGCGGCGCCGATGTCGTCTTCGAATGCGCCGGCGTGGCCGAGACCATGCAGCAGGCGCCCCGGCTTGCCCGGCGCGGCGGCACTGCCGTCATTTTGGGCGTCATGCCGCAAGGCGCCATGATCGAGATCGAACCCTTCGATCTGCTGTTTCGCGAAGTCGCGCTGATAAGCTCCTTCGTCAACCCCTTCACCCATGGCCGCGCCGCCGATCTCATCGCCTCCGGCAGGATCAAGGTCGAGCCGCTGATATCCAGGCGGATCGGGCTCGATGAGGCCCCGGAAGCGATCACCAATCCGGCGCGCGGCGGCGAAATCCGGGTGCTCGTCGTGCCGGACGGGAAATAGCTTTCACGCCAATCCGGATTCTTGTCGATTCCGCGATTTATGGGGTTCCGTTTGCAAATACATTTGCCTATAAGCCGCTTCTAGCCTGAAAAGACCCTCATTGCGCGACCCGACCCGGTGATCTCCCACCCTGGCCGGCTTTTTGCGCAGCCAGATAATGGATATCGCCCATGCCGAAGCGCCAAGACATCAAATCGATCCTCATCATCGGCGCGGGACCGATCGTCATTGGCCAGGCTTGCGAGTTCGATTATTCCGGCACCCAGGCCTGCAAGGCGCTGAAGGAGGAAGGCTACCGAGTCATCCTCGTCAACTCCAACCCGGCGACGATCATGACCGATCCGGGCCTGGCCGACGCCACTTACGTCGAGCCGATCACCCCTGAGGTCGTCGCCAAGATCATCGCCAAGGAGCGCCCGGACGCGCTGCTGCCGACCATGGGCGGCCAGACGGCGCTGAACACCGCGCTTTCCCTGAAGCGGATGGGCGTGCTCGACCGCTACAATGTCGAAATGATCGGCGCCAAGCCCGCCGCCATCGACATGGCCGAGGACCGCGCGCTGTTCCGCGAGGCCATGGCCCGCATCGGCCTGGAAACGCCGCGCTCGATGCTGGCGAATGCCACCGACATTAAGGACCTCGATCGCAAGACGCACGAGGCCGAGCGCAACAAGCTGCGCGAAAGCCTCTCGGGCTCCGACCTCGACAAGGCCCTGGACGAACTGGAAAACCAGTGGAACCTCGGCGAGAGTGACCGCAAGCAGCGCTACATGAACCACGCCATGGCGATCGCCGCCCAGGCGCTCGACCACGTCGGCCTGCCCGCCATCATCCGCCCCTCCTTCACGCTGGGCGGCACCGGCGGCGGCATTGCCTATAACCGCTCGGAATTCTTCGAGATCGTCGGCGGCGGCCTCGATGCGTCGCCAACCACCGAAGTATTGATCGAAGAATCCGTGCTCGGCTGGAAGGAGTATGAGATGGAGGTCGTCCGCGACAAGGCGGACAACTGCATTATCATCTGCTCGATCGAGAATATCGACCCGATGGGCGTCCATACCGGCGATTCGATCACCGTCGCTCCGGCGCTGACGCTGACCGACAAGGAATACCAGATCATGCGCAACGCCTCGATCGCGGTGCTGCGCGAGATCGGCGTCGAGACCGGCGGCTCGAACGTCCAATTCGCCGTCAACCCGAAGGACGGCCGCCTCGTCGTCATCGAAATGAACCCGCGCGTGTCGCGCTCTTCGGCGCTGGCCTCCAAGGCGACCGGCTTCCCGATCGCCAAGGTCGCCGCCAAACTCGCTATCGGCTATACGCTCGACGAACTCGAAAACGACATCACTGGGGGCGCCACGCCCGCCTCCTTCGAGCCGTCGATCGATTATGTCGTCACCAAGATCCCGCGTTTCGCCTTCGAGAAATTCCCCGGCGCCTCGCCGGTGCTGACCACCGCGATGAAATCGGTCGGCGAAGTCATGGCGATCGGGCGCACTTTCGCGGAATCGCTGCAGAAGGCGCTGCGCGGCCTCGAAACCGGCCTGACTGGCCTCGACGAGATCGAGATTCCCGATTTCGAGGAAGGCGAATCCAGCCAGAACGCCATCCGTGCCGCCATCGGCACGCCGACCCCGATCGCCTGCGCATGGTCGCCCAGGCGCTGCGTCAGGGTCTCAGCATCGAAGAGGTGCACGAGGGCTGCAAGATCGACCCCTGGTTCATCGCCGAGCTCAAGAACATCGTCGACATGGAAACCCGCATCCGCGAGCACGGCTTGCCCGGCGATGCCGACAACCTGCGCATGCTGAAGGCGATGGGCTTCTCCGACGCGCGTCTGGCGACCTTGACCGGCAAACGCCCGAAGGAAGTTGCCGAACTGCGCAACGGCCTCAACGTCCGTCCTGTTTTCAAGCGCATCGACACTTGCGCCGCCGAATTCGCTTCGCCGACCGCCTACATGTATTCGACCTATGAGACGCCCTTCGTCGGCGCCGCCCGCTCGGAGGCTGAGGTTTCGGACCGCAAGAAGGTTGTCATTCTCGGCGGCGGCCCGAACCGCATCGGCCAGGGCATCGAGTTCGACTATTGCTGCTGCCACGCCGCCTTCGCGCTGAAGGATGCAGGCTATGAAGCGATCATGATCAACTGCAACCCGGAAACCGTCTCGACCGATTACGACACGTCCGACCGTCTCTATTTCGAGCCGCTGACGGCCGAGGATGTGATCGAGATTCTGCGCGCCGAGCAGGAAAAGGGCGAAGTCGTCGGCGTGATCGTCCAGTTCGGCGGCCAGACGCCGCTGAAGCTTGCCGAGGCGCTGGAAAAGAACGGCATCCCGATCCTCGGCACCGCGCCCGACATGATCGATCTGGCCGAAGACCGCGACCGCTTCCAGAAGCTTCTGATGAAGCTCGACCTCAACCAGCCGAACAACGGCATCGCCTATTCAGTCGAGCAGGCACGCCTGGTCGCGGCCGAAATCGGCTTCCCGCTGGTCGTGCGCCCGTCCTACGTGCTCGGCGGCCGCGCCATGCAGATCCTCCATTCGGAAGGCCAGTTGCAGACCTACCTGCTCGACACGGTGCCGGAACTGGTGCCGGAAGACATCAAGCAGCGTTATCCCAACGACAAGACCGGCCAGATCAACACCCTGCTCGGCAAGAATCCGCTGCTCTTCGACAGCTATCTCACCCATGCCATCGAAGTCGACGTCGACTGCCTCTCCGACGGCACTGATGTCTACGTCGCCGGCATCATGGAGCATATCGAGGAAGCCGGCATCCACTCCGGCGACAGCGCCTGTTCGCTGCCGCCGCGCTCGCTGCCCGTCGAACTGCTCGACGAGCTGGAGCGTCAGGCGAAGGCGATGGCCAAGGCGCTCAATGTCGGCGGCCTGATGAACGTCCAGTTCGCCATCAAGGACGGCACCGTCTACGTGCTCGAAGTCAATCCGCGCGCTTCGCGCACCGTGCCCTTCGTCGCCAAGACAATCGGCGCGCCGATCGCCAAGATCGCTGCCCGCGTCATGGCCGGCGAGAAGCTCGACGCGACCTTTGCCGCCTACGGCACGAAGCCCGATCCGCGCAAGCTCACCCACATCGCGGTCAAGGAAGCCGTCTTCCCCTTCGCCCGTTTCCCCGGCGTCGATACGCTGCTTGGGCCCGAAATGCGCTCGACCGGTGAAGTCATCGGCCTCGACACCGATTTTGCGCTGGCCTTCGCCAAGTCGCAGCTCGGCGCCGGCGTCGAGCTGCCGCGTGACGGAACGGTCTTCGTCTCGGTGCGCGACGAGGACAAGCCGCGCGTGCTGCCGGCAATCCGCATCCTTGTCGAAGAGGGCTTCAAGGTGCTAGCAACAGGCGGCACCGCCCGCTTCCTCGCCGAAAACGGCATCACCTCAACCAAGATCAACAAGGTTCTGGAAGGCCGTCCTCACATCGAGGATGCAATCCGCAACCGCCAGGTCCAGCTCGTCATCAACACCACCGACGGAAACAAGGCGATCTCGGATTCCAAGTCGCTGCGCCGCGCGACGCTGATGCAGAAGGTGCCCTATTACACGACGATGGCCGGCGCCGAAGCCGCCGCCCAGGCGATCAAGGCGCTGAAGGCCGGCAATCTGGAAGTGCGGCCGCTGCAGAGCTACTTTGCCTGAGATGAGAGCAATTCCAGCAGACCGCGCCACGGTTTTGCGTCCGGAATAGAACTGGAACAGCGTCAGCACTCCTTGAGCGCTGACGCTGAGCTCAACCAGAATCAACTTATGCAGCCGCTTTCATAAGCGCCTGAATTTCCATCATATCCTGGCGAAATCGCGCCAGTTCCTCCGCTTTCAACCGCTCGTCGGGAATGCGCAGCAGATAGGACGGATGCACCGTCACGAAGAGCGTGCGCCCTCCTTCGATCGCCATTGCCTTTCCCCTGACGTTCTGCAGGCGCCCTTTCACATCGGTCAGCGCCACAAGCGCCGTCGCCCCCATGGCGACAATCAGCTTCGGCTTGACGAGCGCCAACTCCAGATCGAGCCACCAGCGGCAATGGTGCACCTCGCCCATATTGGGCTTCTGGTGGATGCGCCGCTTGCCGCGCGGCTCGTATTTGAAATGCTTGACGGCATTGGTGACGTAGAGTGTCGATCGGTCGATGCCCGCCTCCGCAGTCACCTGATCGAAAAGCCTGCCCGCCGGACCGACGAAGGGACGTCCTGCAATATCCTCCTGATCGCCCGGCTGCTCGCCGACGAACATCACATCCGCATCGCGCGGCCCCTCCCCGAACACCGTCTGCGTCGCATTGGCGTGAAGTGGACAGCGCGTGCAGACGGCAGCCTCCGCGCGCAGTGCTTCGAGCGTGCCTGCCGGAAGCTCCGGCTCGGCGGGAAGATTGCGCGCAGCCTGCTGCAGCCGGTCGTGAAAAGGCAGCGATTGCGTTGCCTCCCTTGCCGCCATCTCCCGCACCTTGCTTTCGGCCGATGCAATCAAGCCAGGAATGAGATCGGCCTCCGGCAGGTTCTTCCAGTATTTCTTCGGCATCTCCGCCTGCATCGCCTTCAGCTTCAAGCGGGCCGGATTGAAGATGCTGGCATAATAGGTGCGCCAGAGCTCATCGGTTACGTCGGTAAGATTGGGCTTCTCGCAAGGTTCGTCGCTGATCGTCAGCCGCTCGCCGTCCCAGGCGGCCGATCCCTTGGGCGTGGCGATCAACCAGTCCATGTCGGTGAAACGTCGTTGGAAGAAGGGCGCCGTCCCCCTGACGATGTGGTGGTCCGGCTCGAACCAGGCGATGAATTTTCGCCGCCCTGCGGAAACCGCGCCAACCTCCTTGAAGCGGACGAAGGCCGTCATCTTGTGCGCGTCGCGATGCACGTTTTTCGCCATCAGCCTGGCACGCACGACATCCTCGTCGGAGGTCACCTCAAGCAGCTGCCGGTCCAGCTGCAGCCGCCAGAGCAGGCGGTAAAGCAGCGAGAAGCGCGCCGGATCGGAATGGCAAAGAACCGTCTCAGCAAGCTCGATGAAGGTGGGCGGCACCGTCATCGGCTTGCGTGATGCCGCCGGCGCCGGCGGCATGGCGTCGCGCTGAAAGGAAAGATCCGCCTCCGCACTTCTTTCGCGCCACTCGATCTCCTCAGGCACTATGCCGGCGGCCGCCAAGGCGCGCGCGGCATCACGCCATTCGGCAAGATCTCCGCGTCCTGCGAGCACGACCCGGCGCATCACAGCAACGATAATTGTTCGGGCTGCGGCTCGAACATGGCGCGAAGGTCCGGCCTATCGATCAGCCGGCGCGGCGACCAGCCTTCCGCCGAGATGAAGGACTGGACCTTCTTGATCGAAACGCCGAGCCGCGAGAGATCATCCAGCCGCAGACGGCGAAAGCGGCGCGCCGAAACGACCGCCTTGACCGTCTTGGTGCCGAGGCCGGGCACGCGCAGCAACCGTTCACGCTCGGCCCTGTTGATATCGACGGGGAATTCGGCCCGGTTGGCCAGCGCCCAGGCAAGCTTCGGGTCGAGGTTGAGATCGAGCATGCCGCCCGCCTGATTGGCGGTGATCTCGTCGATGCCGAAACCATAGAAGCGGTAGAGCCAGTCGGCCTGATAGAGCCGGTGCTCGCGCATCAGCGGCGGCTTGATCAGTGGCAGGTTCTTCGACGAATCCGGTATCGGGCTGAAGGCGGAATAATAGACGCGCTTGAGGCCGTAGCTGCTGTAAAGCCGGCCGCTGGTCGCAAGGATGGTCGCGTCACTCGCGCCGTCGGCGCCGACGATCATCTGCGTGCTCTGGCCGGCCGGGACGAAACGCTGGCGTTTCTTGCTTTTCAGCGTCGGCTCGCCGGCCGCCTCGATCTTCAGCCTGAGGTCAGCCATCGATCGGCGGATATTGGCAGGCTTCTTTTCCGGCGCGAAGCGGCTGATGCCGTTATCCGTCGGCAGCTCGATATTGAGCGACAGCCGGTCGGCATAAAGCCCCGCCTCCTCAATCAGCCGCGGCGACGCCTCGGGGATCGATTTCAGGTGGATATAACCGCGGAAATCATGCGTCACGCGCAGTTCGCGGACGATGCGGACCATTTCCTCCATCGTGTAATCGGACGAACGGATAATGCCGGAGGAAAGGAAGAGGCCTTCGATATAGTTGCGGCGATAGAATTCCAGCGTCAGCCAGATCACCTCTTCGGGTGTAAAGCGCGCCCGTTCGACATTGCTCGACGAGCGATTGACGCAATAGGCGCAGTCGTAGATGCAGAAATTGGTCAGCAGGATCTTCAGAAGCGAAATGCATCGACCATCCGGCGCATAGGCATGGCAGATGCCGGATCCCTCGGTCGAACCGAGCCCGCCGCTTGTGCTCGAATCGCGTTTCAGCGTGCCGCTGGAGGCGCAGGAAGCGTCATATTTCGCGGCATCGGACAGGATGGCCAAGCGTTCGGCAAGCGACTTCTTCATTCCTATGTTCACTATATGTTCTAATATACGGAGTCAATCCGGCTCCATCCCGCCCCTGCCCGATTTTCACGCGCACCACCTGATATCGCGGGGGTTGCGTTGCGTTTATGCGAATTTTCTGGAAATCGGCCTTGGCGATCTGCTATAAGCACTTAACTAGGATTGTGGCACGGTTCCGAAGCTCCCCTTCGGGACCTGTTTTCTTTTGTGTTTGCGCCTGACGTGCCGATACAAGGAGTGAAGGACAGAAAAATGGTTGAAAAGGTACCGATGACACAGGGTGGTTTCGTCAAGCTGCAGGAAGAACTGCGCTGGCGTCAGCAGGAGGAGCGCCCCCGAATCATCGAGGCGATCGCCGAAGCCCGTGCCCATGGCGACCTTTCCGAAAACGCCGAATATCACGCTGCCAAGGAAGCCCAGAGCCACAATGAAGGCCGCATCAGCGAGCTGGAAGACCTGACGGCGCGCGCCGAGGTCATCGACCTCACGAAGATGTCGGGCCACAAGATCAAGTTCGGCGCCAAGGTGAAGCTCGTCGACGAGGACACCGAGGAAGAAAAGACCTACCAGATCGTCGGCGACCAGGAAGCCGACGTCAAGGCCGGCCGCATCTCCATCTCCTCCCCGATCGCCCGTGCGCTGATCGGCAAGGAAGTCGGCGATTCCATCGAGGTCAACGCGCCCGGCGGCTCCAAGGCCTACGAAATCCTCCAGGTTTCCTGGGGCTGATCACCCGCCACAAACGAGACCCCTCCCTTGCCTGATATGCGTGACGTCGAGATCATCGCGCCCAATTTCAAGCGCCGGCTCTCCGGCGTCACGTCGACCATCGTCCAGCTCATCCCATGCCAGACCCGGCTCGGCATCGGGATCGCGACCCTCGGCCCGGGCCTGCCCGAGGACCTGCCGAAACTGAGATGGCTGCAACTTTTAAGCCTCTGGCGCCCGCCGGCACGCCGGCGCCATCGCGTCTGGCACGCCCGCCGCAACAATGAGATGGCCGTCGGCATCCTGCTCCGCTATCTCCTGCGCATGCCGCTGAAGCTCATCTTCACCTCCGCTGCGCAGCGCCGCCACACCGCCTACACGAAATGGCTGATCCGCCGCATGGACGCGGTGATCGCGACCAGCGACCGCTCCGGCTCCTTCCTCGAAGTGCCGCACACGGTCATCCAGCATGGCGTCGATCTGTCCCTGTTCCATCCGCCGGAAGCGGCGGAAGACGGCATTGCCGCGACCGGTCTGCCCGGCCGCTATCTTGTCGGCTGTTTCGGTCGTGTGCGCCATCAGAAGGGCACCGATCTCTTCGTTCGGGCGATGATCGAACTCTTGCCGCAGCACCCCGAATGGACGGCCGTCGTCTCCGGCCGGGTGACGGCGGAGCACGTGGGCTTCGGCGACAAGCTCAAGGCCGACGTCGCTGTCGCAGGGCTCGCCGATCGGATCCTCTTCCTCGGCGAAGTGCCCGACATCAAGGTCTGGTATCGCCGCCTGACGCTCTATGTCGCTCCCTCCCGCAACGAGGGCTTCGGCCTGACACCGCTCGAAGCCATGGCTTCGCGGACGGCGGTGGTGGCATCGGATGCCGGCGCCTATGCCGAACTCATCGCCGAGGGCGAGACCGGCTCGGTCGTCGCCGCCGGCGATGGCGAGGCACTGACGCTGGCGATCGCCCCCTATATCGCTGATCCCGCGCTGGCGATCGCCCATGGCGAGAATGCGTTGCGCCATGTCCGCGCGAATTTTGCGCTGGAGAAGGAAGCAACCGCGATCGGCGCCGTTTACGACCGCCTTCTCGGCGGTAATCGCGGCTAGCCAAAAGGAAAAGGCCCGTTGGATAATCGGCCGCCGGGCCGCTGGAGAAGTCCGCCAACCCCTCCTCCGTCCGTCATGCTCGGGCTTGTTCCGAGCATCTGCCTCGGGTCGATAGAGCAGCAGATCCTCGGCACAAGGCCGAGGATGACGACGAGTAAAGAAGGAAATTATCAATAAGCAAACGGCCCGTTGGATGACGGGCCGCCGCAAAGATTGCCAACAATCAGGCTATTCCGCCGGCTGAAGTCCGCCAGCCGGCACGCCCTCTTCTGCCTGGCCGCCTAAGGCTCTCGCGAGCTGCGCGGTATCCAGCTCCTTTTCCCAGCGTGCCACGACGATCGTCGCCACCGCATTGCCGACGAGGTTGGTCAGCGCCCGGCATTCCGACATGAAGCGGTCGATGCCGAGGATGAGCGCCATGCCGGCGACCGGCACGGAGGGCACGACGGAGAGTGTCGCGGCAAGGGTGATGAAACCGGCGCCGGTGATGCCGGCCGCACCTTTCGAGCTCAGCATCGCCACCAGGAGCAGCAGGATCTGGTCGCCCCAGGAGAGCTGGATGCCGGTTGCCTGGGCGATGAACAGCGCCGCCAGCGTCATATAGATGTTGGTGCCGTCGAGATTGAAGGAATAGCCGGTCGGGATGACGAGGCCGACGACCGAGCGCTTGCAGCCGGCCTTTTCCATCTTGTTCATGAGACCCGGAAGTGCGGCCTCCGAAGAGGAGGTGCCGAGCACCAGCAACAGCTCTTCCTTGATGTAGCGCAGCAGCGCCAGGATCGAGAAGCCGTTGTAGCGGGCGACGGCGCCGAGCACGACGAGAACGAAGAGCAGCGAGGTGATGTAGAAGGTGCCGATCAGCATGGCGAGGTTGGCGATCGATCCGATGCCGTACTTGCCGATGGTGAAGGCCATGGCGCCGAAGGCACCGATCGGGGCGGCCTTCATCAGGATGCCGACGAGCTTGAAGATCGGAGCTGTCAGGGCGTTGAGGAAAGTCACGACCTGCTCGCCCTTTTCGCCGACCATGGCGAGCGCGATGCCGAAGAGCACCGAGAAGAACAGCACCTGCAGAATATCGCCGTCGGCAAAGGCGCCGACGATCGTCGTCGGGATGATATTGCTGAGGAAGCCGACGATGCTCTGTTCATGCGCCTTATCGGCAAAGGTGGCGACGGCCTTCGGGTCGAGCGATGCCGGATCGATGTTCATCCCGGCGCCGGGCTGGACGACGTTGGCGACGATCATGCCGATGACGAGCGCCAGCGTCGAGAAGGTCAGGAAGTACAGCATCGCCTTGCCGGCGACGCGGCCGACCTTCTTCAGGTCACTCATGCCGGCAATACCGGTGGCCACCGTCAGGAAGATAACCGGAGCGATCACCATCTTCACGAGCTTGATGAAGGCATCGCCGAGCGGCTTCAGCTGGGTGCCGAGTTCGGGATAGAAATGGCCGAGCAGGATACCTGCGGCGATGGCCGCGAGAACCTGGACGTAGAGATGGGAATAGAAGGGCTTCCTGCCCTTGCTGTCTGCAACTGCATCGAGTGGTGCTGCGATCATGATGTCCTCCTATAGGCTCGTCCGGAACGAACTCCGGCCTCCCGAGCCGTTCGCTTCAATCCAACAGCTCAGCCGTTGTTGCGCTCTTCTTCGCAATCGCCGTGCCAGTTTCGCGCCATCCACTTAAGTCATTGTGTTTATGTCAGAAAAAATTTCTGACGGCCAACGGCCCACCTAACCGATGCGAAAACCCACACAAATCCATTTGCGTCCCGTGCGGAAAAATGCACAAATCCGCCATGTCCTTGTCAGTCTCGCAAAGGCTTTGGCCCTCCCTACCCTTGCACCACCGCATTCGCCGAATGTGGTGGGCCTATGCGGTGCTCGCCCTCTCGGCCGTCGCCGCAAGTCTCTTGGTGAGCGGCGAGGTTGGCCGGCGCCGGGCGGAAGTTGCCCTGGAGGAACAGGCCCGCACCGATGCGGGGATGAACGTGGCGCTGCTGCGCACGGTCCTCGAGAAATACCGGGCGCTGCCCTTCGTGCTGTCGCAAGATACCGCGCTCGCCGCCGCCCTGGCGGGACGCGACGCCGGCACGTTCGAGCAGTTGAGCCGGAAGCTTGAGACACTGGCCGCCGGTACGAAGGCTGCCGTCATCTATGTCATCGACAAGGACGGCATCGCGGTTTCGGCCAGCAACTGGCGCGAACCGACGAGCTTCGTCGGCAATGACTATCGCTTCCGCGAGTATTTTCAGGGCGCAGTTGCTCAAGGGCAGGCCGAGCATTTCGCCCTCGGCACCGTCAGCAAGAAGCCCGGGCTTTATATTTCCGAGCGGATATCAGGCAGCGACGGCCTGCTGGGCGTCGTCGTCGTCAAGGTGGAATTCGACGATGTCGAAGCGGATTGGCATGCCTCGGGCGCCCCGTCCTACGTCATCGACGATCGCGGCATCGTCCTCATCACCAGCATTCCCTCCTGGCGGTTCATGACGATCGGCCGCATCGCCGAGGATCGGTTGACCGCGATCCGCGACAGCCTTCAATTCGGCGACGCGCCGCTTCAGCCGCTGCCGCTCGATATCATCAGGCGCCTCGGCGACGGGCTCGATGTCGTCGAGATCGTCACGCCCGGCGGCGCCGGAAAGACCAGCTTTCTCAATGTCGGGATGCCGATCCCTGCGACCGGCTGGCATCTGCAGCATCTTGTTGCATCGGGGCCGTCCGTCGATGCGGCGGTCCGCGAAACACGCATGCTGGCGCTGCTCTTGCTTTTACCGCTCCTCGCCGGCACAGCCTTCCTCTTGCGCCGCCGGCAGACGATCACGCTGAGGATTTTCAGGGAGCAGCAGGCGCGCGAGGAACTGGAACGGCGCGTGACCGAGCGGACTTTGGATCTCAGCCAGGCGCGCGATCGCCTGCAGGCCGAGATCGCCGGTCACCGCAGCACGGAACAGAAGCTGCAGGCCGTGCAGCAGGATCTGGTGCAGGCCAACCGGCTGGCGATCCTCGGCCAGGTTGCCGCCGGCGTCGCCCATGAGATCAACCAGCCGGTGGCGACCATCCGCGCCTATGCGGACAATGCCCGCACCTTCCTCGACCGCGGCCAGACGGCGCCCGCCGGTGAAAATCTCGAAAACATCGCCGCGCTGACGGAGCGCATAGGCTCGATCACCGAGGAACTGAAGACCTTCGCCCGCAAGGGCCGCGGCAGCGCCGAGCCGACAGGCTTGAAGGACGTCATCGAGGGGGCGGTGATGCTGTTGCGCAGCCGCTTTGCCGGCCGCATGGATACGCTGGACATCGACCTGCCGTCGCCCGAACTGCAGGTCATGGGCAGCAGGATCCGCCTCGAGCAGGTGCTGATCAACCTGCTTCAGAACGCGCTGGAGGCCGTGGCGCCGAAGGCCGAAGAGGGGCGCGTCGAGGTCAGGACATCGGCCGATGCGGAGACGGTGACGCTGACGGTTGCCGACAACGGCCCTGGCATTTCGCCTGAAATCCGCAAAGGCCTGTTTACGCCGTTCAACACCTCTAAGGAAAAAGGTCTCGGCCTCGGGCTTGTTATCTCCAAGGATATCGTCGGCGATTACGGCGGCCGGATGGAGGTCGAGAGCGATGGCGAGGGAAGCCGGTTCATCGTTCATCTGAGGAAGGCTTGAGATCATGAACATGGCCATACCCGTTGCTTTGATCGACGATGACGGCGATCTGCGCCGCGCCACGGCCCAGACGCTGGAACTCGCCGGCTTCTCCGTTTCCGCCTATGACGGCGCCAAAGCGGCGCTGGCCGACCTGCCGGCCGACTTTTCCGGCCCCGTCGTCACCGATATCCGCATGCCCGAGATCGACGGCCTACAGCTGTTCGCCACGCTTAAAGACATGGATGCCGACCTGCCCGTCATCCTGATGACCGGCCACGGCGATATCCCGATGGCCGTCCAGGCCATCCGGGACGGCGCCTATGATTTCATCGCCAAACCCTTCCCGGCCGATCGGCTCGTCCAGAGTGTCCGCCGCGCCAGCGAGAAACGGCGGCTCGTCCTGGAAAACCGCATGCTGCGCAAGGCGGCCGACGATGCGCAGGAGACTTTGCCGCTGATCGGCCAGACGCCGGTCATGGACAATCTCAGGAAGATCCTTCGCCATATCGCCGATACCGATGTCGACGTGCTGGTCGCCGGCGAAACCGGCAGCGGCAAGGAAGTGGTGGCCCAGATCCTGCATCAGTGGAGCCACCGACGGAAAGGCAATTTCGTGGCGCTGAACTGCGGGGCGCTGCCCGAAACCGTCATCGAAAGCGAGCTGTTCGGCCACGAGGCCGGCGCCTTTACCGGCGCCCAGAAGCGCCGCACCGGCCGCATCGAACATGCAAGCGGCGGCACGCTCTTCCTCGACGAGATCGAGAGCATGCCTGTCGCCACGCAGGTCAAGATGCTGAGGGTGCTGGAGATGCGCGAAATCACCCCGCTCGGCACCAACGAGGTGCGCCCAGTCGACCTGCGCGTCGTCGCGGCCGCCAAGATCGACCTTGGTGACCCCGAGGTGCGCGGCGATTTTCGCGAGGACCTCTATTACAGGCTGAATGTCGTGACGATTTCCATTCCGCCGCTGAGGGAACGTCGCGACGATATTCCGCTGCTGTTTTCCCACTTTGCCGCCCGCGCCGCCGAGCGCTTCCGCCGCGATGTGCCGCAGCTTTCGGAGGCGGTTCGCCGCCACCTTTCCTCGCATCCATGGCCCGGCAACGTCCGCGAGCTCTCCCATTATGCCGAACGCGTGGTGCTTGGCGTCGAAGGCGGCGGAGCGCCATCCCTTGCCCCGCAGCCGAGCGGCGGCACGCTGCCCGAGCGGCTGGAACGTTACGAGGCGGAGATCATCCGCGACGCGCTCGCAGCCAGTGACGGCGACGTGCGCCGCACCATCGAGGCGCTCGGCATTCCGAGAAAGACGTTCTACGACAAGCTCCAGCGCCACGGCATCAACCGCGGCGGTTATGCCTCGCGCAAATAGTTCAGACTTCCACCAGCCCGAGCTTCTTCACCTGCCGGATCGTCAGCATGGTGCGCACGGTGTCGACATGTTCGTTCGCCGTCAGCACCTCGATGACGAAATCCTGGAAGTGGGTCAGATTTTCCGCCACGCAATGCAGCAGGAAATCGCTGTCGCCCGAAACCATCCAGGCTTGGCGCACCAGCGGCCATTCGGTGGTGGCGGCAGCGAAGGCCTTGAGATTGCCTTCCGACTGATGCTTGAGCCCGACCATGCAGAAGGCGACCAGGTCGAAGCCGAGCTTCGGACTGTTCAGCATGGCGTGATAGCCTTCGATGATGCCGGCTTCCTCGAGCTTGCGCACCCGGCGCAGGCAGGGCGGCGCCGAAATGCCGACGCGATCGGCGAGCTCGACATTGGTCATGCGGCCGTCGGCCTGCAGCTCGCGGAGGATCTTTATGTCGATGACGTCGAGCTCGGTGCGACCCACATCATGGCCTTTCTTTAATTCTCCGCGGCGAGCTTCTATATAAAGCCGCGGAATACGCAAGAAAGTTTCACGCTGATGACGGATTCTTGCACAACAGGGTGATTTGCCTTGTTGGTAACGCAAGGCTGCCCTTGAATAAAAGCATTGGTCGTTCATAAATGGCGCATGGACCGCGAAACGGCCGCACTCGCTATTTAGCCGCCGCCCTCCTGCCAGTCGAAAGGAAATGACATGCCCGCCCGCCACACCAAGGTGCTCATCATCGGTTCCGGACCCGCGGGCTATACCGCCGCGGTCTATGCCGCGCGCGCCATGCTGAAACCGGTTTTGATCGCCGGTCTCGAACAGGGCGGTCAGCTGATGATCACCACCGATGTCGAGAACTATCCGGGCTTTGCCGATCCGATCCAGGGTCCCTGGCTGATGGAGCAGATGCTGCAGCAGGCAAAACATGTGGGCGCCGAGATCGTCAACGACCTCGTGACCGAGGTCGACATGAACCAGCGGCCCTTCGTCGCCCGCACCGACAGCGGCCAGGTCTGGACCGCCGATACGCTGATCATCGCCACCGGCGCCAAGGCCAAGTGGCTCGGCATCGAAAGCGAACAGCATTTCCAGGGCTTCGGTGTTTCAGCCTGCGCCACCTGCGACGGCTTCTTCTATCGCAACAAGGATGTGATCGTCGTCGGCGGCGGCAACAGCGCCGTCGAAGAGGCGCTCTATCTCTCCAACATCGCCAAGTCGGTGACATTGGTACATCGCCGCGACACCTTCCGCGCCGAGAAAATCCTGCAGGAACGTCTGTTCGCCAAGGAAAACGTCAAGGTGCTGTGGAACACCGAAGTGGCCGAAATAACAGGCACGCCGGCAAAGCCGCCGATGCCGCAATCCGTCTCCGGCGCCCGCCTGCGTGACGTCAGAACCGGTGCTGTCACCGAGATGCCGATCGACGGCGTCTTCGTCGCCATCGGCCACGCGCCGGCAACCGAGCTCTTCAAGGACAAGCTGAAGCTGAAGGACAACGGCTATCTCTGGACCGCGCCGGATTCGACCGCGACCAGCCTCGAGGGTGTCTATGCCGCCGGCGACGTGACCGACGACACCTTCCGCCAGGCCGTCACCGCCGCCGGCATGGGGTGCATGGCAGCGCTCGAAGCCGAGCGATATCTGACGGGCCACATGCCCGTCGCCGTGGCTGCGGAGTAAGAGCGGCATGAGAGGCGGGGGAATGCCATTGGATTGGGACAAGCTGCGTATTTTCCACGCAGCTGCCGAGGCGGGTTCGTTCACGCACGCGGCCGATAAGCTGCATCTGTCCCAATCGGCCATCAGCCGCCAGGTGAGCGCGCTCGAGCAGGATGTCGGCACCAAGCTGTTTCACCGCCATGCACGCGGCCTGATCCTGACGGAACAGGGCGAACTGCTGTACCGCACCGCCCATGACGTGCTGCTGAAGCTCGAAACCGTGAAGATGCAGCTCACCGAGACGACCGAGACCCCGTCCGGCAAGCTGCGTGTGACGACGACGGTCGGCCTCGGCCAGGGCTGGCTGACCGACAAGATCCAGGAATTCCTGCAGCTTTATCCCGATGTGCAGATCCAGTTGATCCTCGACAATGAGGAAGTGGATGTGAACATGCGCCATGCCGACTGCGCGATCCGCCTGCGCCAGCCGCAGCAATCCGACCTCATCCAGCGCAAACTCTTCACCGTGCACATGCACGTCTATGCCGCTCCCTCCTACATCAACCGCCACGGCGAGCCGCAGAAGATCGAAGATCTCGACAACCACCGCATCATCACCTTCGGCGAGCCGGCGCCGAGCTACCTGCTCGACGTCAACTGGCTCGAAGTCGCCGGCCGCTCGTCGGACAACAAGCGCATCCCGCATCTGCAGATCAACAGCCAGACCTCGATCAAGCGCGCCTGCCTGCTCGGCATCGGCGTCGCCTGCCTGCCGGATTACATCGTCGGGCGCGATCCAGGCTTGATTCAGCTGGCGATCAATGCCGACGTCCCCTCCTTCGACACCTATTTCTGCTATCCCGACGAGATCAAGAACGCCGCCAAGCTGAAGGCCTTCCGCGATTTTATCGTCAGCAAGGCCAGAAACTGGAACTTCTAAGCCAGATTTATGGAATGATTTCTATACTATGCAGAGAGCGCATGACTGGCATGCGCAAATGTGGGTTGCCGTTTGCCCATTAAACCACCATATCGCACATAGCTGATGCACATGGTGGCTTTTCCTCCCAGTTCCACCGCATTAGCTGTTCCCCTCTGGAGGTTTTTGACCTTCACACTTATAAGGGCCCTGGTTTTCCAGCGGCCCTCTTTTTTTGCCTTGCCGTCCGGGGCAATGCTGCATCGCAAAAAAATTGTGCGGCGCATAGCAGGCATGCACAAAAAAGCATTGAAACCTGCCTAAGGAAGCACCATATCCCTCTCAGCTGATGCATTTCGTGGTTTCTCTCCCAGTACCACCGCATTAGCTGTTCCCCTCTGGAGGTTTTTGACCTTCACAACTTATAAGGGCCCTGGTTTCCAGTGGCCCTCTTTTTTGCCCAAAATTTGCGCACACACCGCAGGTTGCCACCTCACGCCTCCGTGATTTGCATATCGACGAGCATCGATCCATATATCGAGAAAATACGATTTATGGATCGACAAACCGCGATGGACAAAGACGAGATCATCAAGGCGCTCGCGCATCCCACCCGGATGGCCATTCTGAACTGGCTGAAAAATCCGGAGGAACATTTCCTCACGCAGGAGCATCCTTTCGAAATGGGGGTCTGCGCCAGCCAATTCGAACGGTGCGGCCTGTCGCAGTCGACGGTTTCGGCCCATCTCGGGACACTGCACCGCGCCGGTCTCGTCACCACCAAACGCGTGGGACAGTGGATCTTCTACAAGCGCAACGAGGACACGATCGCAGCCTTCCTCAAGCAGTTGACGCAGGATCTGTAAAATCTCCGCCGCAACCCCGATGGCCCCGATCGGCCTTGACGCAACGGCGCTCGACCATCTCTCCGCCTGGGGCCGGGCCGCCCTTGCCCCCGCCGAGTGATCCTCCCGCAAAAGAAAGGACCATCATGGCCAAGCTTTTCGAACCCACCAAGGTTGGAGACATCACCGTCAAGAACCGCATCGTCATGGCGCCGCTCACCCGCAACCGCTCGCCGGGCGCGATCCCCAACGACCTCAACGTCGAATATTACCGCCAGCGCGCCACGGCAGGGCTGATCATCACCGAAGCGACTGCGATCACCCATCAAGGCCAGGGTTATGCCGACGTGCCCGGTCTTTATAGCAAGGCAGCGCTCGAAGGCTGGAAGCGTGTGACGGACGCCGTTCACGCCGCCGGCGGCAAGATCGTCGTACAGATGTGGCATGTCGGCCGCATTTCGCACACGACGCTGCAGCCGGACGGCGGCAAGCCGGTCTCCTCGACCAATCGCGTCGCCAAGGCCAAGACCTATCTGGTCAACGCCGACGGCAGCGGCAGCTTCGCCGACACCTCCGAGCCGCGCGCGCTCGAAACCGCCGAAATCCCTGGTATCGTCGAGGATTACCGCAAGGCTGCCCGCGCCGCCATCGACGCCGGCTTTGACGGTGTCGAAATCCATGGCGCCAACGGCTATCTGCTCGACCAGTTCATTCGTGACGGCGTCAATGACCGCACCGACCAATATGGCGGCTCGATCGAGAACCGCACGCGCCTCGCCTTCGAAGTCGTGGGTGCCGTCGTGAGCGAAGTCGGTGCCGGCCGCACCGCGATCCGCATTTCACCGGTGACGCCGTCGGGCGAGAGCTACGATTCCAATCCGCAGGCCACCTTCGCCCATGTGGTCGAAGGACTGGCCAAATACGACCTCGCTTATATCCACGTCATCGAAGGCCAGACGGGTGGCGACCGTGATTACAAGCAGGGCGACAATCCTCCCTTCGACTACAAGGCGCTGCGCCGGACCTATGAAAAGGCCGGCGGCAAGGCCAACTGGATGGTCAATAACGGCTATGATCGCGACTTGGCGGTTAATGCCGTCGAAAGCGGCCGCGCCGACCTCGTCGCCTTCGGCAAGCCCTTCATCGCCAATCCCGACCTCGTCGAACGGCTGGCAAAGAACTTGCCGCTCAACACGCCGGACCAGTCGACCTTCTACGGCGGCACCGCCAAGGGTTACATCGACTATTCCGCTGTCGAGAAGGTCGCCTGAGGCCTTCGGATCCGAATTGCGAAATCCCGCTGAGCGGCGGGATTTCCATTTCCGCTCCATCTTTGTACGGTGTCGCCATGTTCGCTCCCTATCTCGATCGCTGGTCGCTCATATCAGACGGCGAGCCGATCCTCACCCATTCGAGCCGCCTGCTGCCGGTCCTCTGGCAGGATAGGCCAGCCATGCTGAAGGTCGCGACCGACAACGACGAACGATATGGCGCGCTGTTGATGCGATGGTGGGACGGCGATGGCGCGGCCCATGTCTACGCCCACGAGGGCGACGCCGTGCTTCTGGAACGGGCGACGGGCAAACGCTCGCTGCTTGCCATGGCGATGAATGGCGAAGACGACGAGGCCAGCCGTATCCTCTGCCGGACGGCCGCAAGGCTGCATGCGCCGCGCCAAAAGCCGCTTCCCGATCCGATACCCCTCACCCGCTGGTTCCGCGAACTGGAACCGACGGCCGATAAAGTTGGCGGCACATTTGCCGATTGCTCGACGGTCGCCAAAGCCCTTCTTTCCGACCCGCGCGAAGTCACCATCCTCCACGGCGACATTCACCACGGCAATATTCTCGATTTCGAGACACGCGGCTGGCTGGCGATCGATCCGAAGCGCCTTCATGGCGAACGCGGCTTCGATTTCGCCAATATCTTTGCCAACGAGGAGCTGCCAACCATCACCGATCCCGCCCGTTTCCGCAGCCAGCTCGCCGTCGTCTCGATGGAAGCGAGGCTCGAGCCGAAGCGGCTTTTGCAGTGGATCGCCGCCTATTCCGGCCTTTCCGCCGCCTGGTTCCTCGGAGACGCAAACACGCCTCAGGTCGAGACGGCTCTGACGGTCGCCCGGCTCGCCCTTTCCGAACTTGCGGCTTAACGTCCGCCCTGCAGTGAATGCCCGATAACGGCGGACGCTGTCTGATGATGCTGCGGTTCGGACAGGCAGCCGAGCGCCACGAGCGTCGCCTTGACGGCCTCGTCGATCGGTGTGCGCGGCTCGTTTCCGAGTTCAGCCGTCAGTCTGCTGTTCGACATCCGCAACGGCACCTTCCACAGATAGCGCATCTCCTTGATCTCTCGCATCAAGGGAAGGAAGGGCGCGGCGAGCGGCACGATCCACCAGGGAAAACGCCCGATCTTCGCCTTGCCGCCGGCAACGCGCCTGATCGTTTCCGCCATCTGCATGCCGTCGGCATCCCAGAAGCCGTCCATATGATAGACGGCAAAGGACGGCAGCCGATCGGCCCGTTCGATGAGCTGCGCCATGGTTTCCGCCATGTCCGGCAAGTAGGTCCACTGATGACCGACCCCACGCTGTCCGGGGTTTTTGATCGTGCCGACCGGCTTGCCCGGCGTCACCAGGCCGGACGAGAACCAGCTGTTGGCAGCGGCGCCCGGACCGAAGAAATCACCGGCGCGGACGATGATGACGCCAATGCCGGCTTGCGCCGCCGCCTTCAACCGTTCCTCCATCTCCACCCGGATCGCGCCTTTCCTGGTCACCGGATGCTGCGGGCTCTGCTCCGTCGGCATCGGCAGGGCATCGGGACCGAAATTATAGACGTTGCCGGGCAGCACGATGCGCGCGCCGACAGCGCGGGCAGCGGCAATTGTATTGTCGAGCATCGGCAGCACCAGCTTGTCCCAGTCGCGGTACCCCGGCGGATTGACGGCATGGACAATCAGCCCGACGCCTTCGGCCGCCTTCAGGACGTCGCCGGCATTCATCGCATCGCCCTGCACCCATTCGAATACCGGCTCTTTCCCCATCGCCCGTTCCGCATCACGGTTCAGCGCGCGGATCCGCCAGCCACGCTCCAGCAGCTTTCGCGCGACCGCGCCGCCAATTCCACCGGTCGCGCCGAGAACAAGGGCGGTCTTCTTCGTCTCTCTGCTCATCACACGCATCTCCTTCGATCCATGAAATGAATATGCTCCCGCCCTCACATAAACGAAATTGACGAAATCAGTGGATCCGACATACAAAAATATATGAACTCCGAACCGAGCTGGGATTTCTATCGCAGTTTCCTCACCGTGCTCCAGCACGGATCGCTGTCGGCCGCCGCCCGCGAGCTGGGGTTGACGCAGCCGACCATAGGCCGCCATGTCGATGCCCTGGAACTGGCGATCGGCGCCGAGCTCTTCACCCGATCGCCGAACGGTCTGCTGCCGACCGACGCAGCACTGGCGCTCGAGCCGTATGCCGAGACGCTGGCGGCAACCACCGCTGCGCTGTTGCGGACCGCATCCAGCCAACGCGAACGCGTCGCCGGAACGATCAGGATCAGCGCCAGCGAGGTCATCGCCGTCGAAGTGCTGCCCGCGATTCTCGGGCCGTTACAGGACGCCCATCCCGAGCTGCAGATCGAACTCTCGGCTTCCGATGCGATCGAGGATCTGGTGAATCGCGAGGCCGATATTGCCGTGCGCATGGCCGAACCGCAGCAGGATGCGCTCGTCGTGCGCCGCATCGGCGATATTCCGCTCGGCTTCCATGCCCATCGCCGCTATCTCGAACGATATGGCATTCCGCAAAGCGTGGCTGACCTCGCACATCATCGGCTTATCGGCTTTGACCGGCAGACGGCCTATGTCCGCCTGGTCATGAAGCGCTATCCGGTGCCCGATGGGATCAAATTCGCCTACAGGACCGACAGCAACCTTGCCCAGCTTGCCGCGATCCGCGCCGGGGTCGGTATCGGTCTCTGCCAGATCGGGCTTGCACGGGAGAATGCTGATCTCGTGCATCTCCTGGCCGATGCTTTCAACATCCCGCTCGGCACCTGGGTGGCGATGCATGAGAGCCTGAAATCCTCGCCGCGCTGCCGCGTCACTTTCGACGCGCTGGTCAACGGCCTGCAGGATTACTACCGGTATTCGACTAGAACAGGATGATTTTAGGCCCGGTCGGCCTGAAATCTGAATCCTGTTCTAAATTAAGAGTTAGAGCATGATGTCGTCCGAAAACCACTCACACTTTTCGGCATCATGCTCTGGCGGATAGTCACAAAATCGGAATCGATTTCCGAAAGAATCATGCACGATTCAAGGGATCGGCAGCGCGTCTCCACCGGGATGCGCACCACTTTATATCCTTGTTTTTCCTGCTATTTCTGACACCAATCGCGTCACCTGACATTGCTTTAACAGGAGAAAGATGACACCTCACAATCCGGTTGAACTGGTGCCTTACGATCCGCAATGGCCGGCGGATTTCCGGCGCATCCGCAGCCGGCTGATCACCTGGCTGCCGCAGGCGCTCTCCATCGATCATATCGGCAGCACGTCGATAGCGGGCATGACTGCTAAGCCTCTGATCGATATCGACATCGTTCTTCCCGGCCTCGAGCATATCGCCGATGCCACAGCGGTGCTTCTGGCGGAAGGCTATGAACCGCGCGGCAATCGCTATGACGACGAGGTCTGGGCATTTTTATCGAGAGGTTCGGCACCGGCGGAGCGGGTCTACCTTTGCCCGGCCGGCAACGGCACACATCGAAACAGGCTGGCTTTCCGGGATTATCTCATCGCGCATCCGGAGTCGGCGAGCGAGTATGCCGCGCTCAAACGCAGACTGGCAGCCGCGTTCAGGACGGACGGCGATCGCTATACCGCGCAGAAGCGCGACTTTGTCGACGCGATCGTCGCGCGGGCATTGAAGGGCAATGCTTAGTGTCACGGGCCATGCGGGGCTCCGGCCGCGCGATCCTGCCACAGGCCGTCCACCACTTCCGTTTCCGGCCGGTCTCCGCCCTCAGCGTATTCCTCGTGCCACTTGCCGTTTTCGTCCTGCCAGCTGATCTCGGCGGAATCGCCGCCGACCTGCTGTTCGGCCGCGACGATACGCGCAGCTTCGAGCGCCTCGGCATGGCTCGGAAATGCTTCGGAATAGACGCCTCCCAGTCTGTAGGCCCAGCCGCCGTCATGCGGCACGACTTCGTAGACCACCTTTATCATGCATCCGTCTCCTCATCTTTATGTTGCGCATTCGCACGCCTCCGGACAGGGTCCGGATCATCGCGGCCGCTTGACGAGAATACGAGGACGCCGCGATCTGCTTTCCGGCCCCGATGGCGTTCAGTATTCCATTAAACGCCGAAGACTGCAAATAGCAGAGTGCCGTGGCGCGCTTCCCATCCCGAATCAGTGACTTAGTTAAGGGGCATGAATCGCAACGGGAGCTTTGATTTGGGCATCGCTTCACGCTTTAAAGGGGAAAAATATCTCGTCGCCGCGCTTGCCGCCGCGATGATCGCGTATCTCCTGGAACACGCAGTGATCGAAATGGGACGCGGTGTCGCGCTGCTCGCCGCCGCCGCTCTGGTCGGCAGCATCGTGCTTGCCTCGATCCGCGTCGCCCATCATGCCGAACTGCTCGCCGTCAAGGTCGGCGATCCCTACGGCACGATGATCCTGACACTTTCGGCCCTCGCCGTCGAAGTCCTCATCCTCGCCATCATGATGACCGGCGAGAGTTCTCCGACGCTGGTGCGCGACACGATTTATTCGGCCCTGATGCTCGACATAAACGGCATTCTCGGCCTCGCCGCCCTGCTCGGCGGCCTCAAACACGGCGAGCAGCCCTATAACGACAATTCGGGCAAGACCTACGGCGTGATGATTCTCACCGCCATGGGCATTTCCATGATCGTGCCGGAATTCGTGCCTAGGGATAAGTGGCACTATTATTCCGCCTTCACCATCGTCGCGATGATCGCGCTTTACGGCCTCTTCCTGCGCATGCAAGTCGGGCAGCACAGCTATTTCTTCAGTTACAGCTATCCGCGCTCCGAGCGGAAGAAGGAAAGTCACGACGAACGCGACACCGAGGGACCGGCGGCGGCCTCGATCGTGAGCATCCTCGCAGGCATAGTCATCATCGGCCTGCTGGCGGAGTTCATGTCGGCTTTTATGACTGAGGGCCTGCGCGATAGCGGCGCCCCGATCGCCGTCACGGCCGTCGTCGTCGCGGCGATTTCGGCCGCCCCCGAGATCCTGACCGCCTTGAGAGCGGCGTTGAGGAACCGGATGCAGGCGACGGTCAATATCGCCATGGGCGCCTCGCTGTCGACGGTGATCCTGACGGTGCCCGCCATGGAGGCGATCGCGCTCTATACCGGCCAGCCCCTCATCATGGCGATGACCCCGGTGCAGACGGTGATGGTCGCGATCACGCTGATTGCCGCGGCAATTAATCTCAACGACGGCGAGACTAACGCCATTGAGGGCATGACGCATTTCATCCTCTTTTCCACCTTCGTCATGCTGACGGCGTTGGGGCTTTGAAGACAGAACACTGCGGTGAAGCAGCTTATCCCTTCGACTTTTCGAGGAAGCGCTCTTTACGGGTTTTCGGCTTGAAGCGCCGGAAGAAATTTTCGATGGCGCGAATGGATTTGGTGACCGACATCAGCCTGTCGATCTGGCCGTTGGCATTATGGAGCCGCTCGGACAAGACTTCGGCCGCCGTCATCGCGATCTCGATCGGCGGCACCTGTGGAAACCTTTTGGCGAGCGCCGAATAGGGGCTGGCATCGACGCCGCCCACCATCGAGATCGAGCCCATTCTGGCAAAGAGGCGCAGGAAGATCTGCTCGAACGTCCAATCGTGCACGTCGAAGACCTTCCACTTCTCGCTTCTCTTGGCCGAAAAGCCGGCAAGCAGGATCTTGCCCGGCAGTTGCAGGTCGGCGAGCCAGAGCGCCATTGCAAAGCCGCTCGTGGCGATTTTGCCCTGGGGATAGAGATCGCCAAGCATTTGCGTCAGATCGAGGTGGCGGGCCTTGGCGCCATTGAAGCGGCTTTGCTCGCTGAAGTTTTCCTCCGGGGAGACGCGAATATTGATGACACCCAGGAAGTCATCACCGGCAAAGAAGCGCAGGACATCGCCCACTTCCCGCCGGTGGACGATATTGGCGCCCATCACGCCGCTGCGGGCAACCAGCACCGCATGACCGGAAAAGGGCTCGTCGAGCACCTTGTAGACATTGTTGAAGAAGACGTAGAGCGCCGTCTCCGGCAATTCGCTTCTGAGCCGTTCGAAATCGACCGCTTCGCTGTTGGCCACCAGCACGATGTGGGAATAGCGCGACAGCAGCGCCTTCCACGCGTCCGGTGTCAAGAGATTCACTCCGTTATCTTCGGCGGCCGTAGTCCTGATATCGCTCGGAATTGATTCCATCGGCTCACATGCACTTTCCAAGGACGATCTAGCTGTTGCTGAAATAGGCGCGCATCCGTGCAAGCCGTGTCAGCCCGCCGATCTGCTTTCCCACATGCGAGAAGAAACCGGCAACCCGGCCCGCTGCCGACGGCTGCCTGCAGAAGGAGGCCCACGGCGTGTTGCGGAGATCCTCGGCATAACGCACGGCCATCCGACGGTGCACCCAGGGAACGGTCGCCTGCCACGGTTTCTTGCGGCCGGTGAAATGGAGGATCGCCGGCCGGGCGACAAAAGGCAGCAGTCCCGTCTGCGTGTTCCAGCGCGGATCGAGCACCAGCCAGTCGCCGTCGAATGTGACGTTCAGCGCATCCTGATCGTTGTTTTCGAACAGATGCGAGCGCTCCTCGAAGATCTCCCGGGTCCTGGCAAAAAGCCCCTTCGCCCGGCAGACCGACCAGTCGAACAGCAAGACGCCGGCATTGAAATAGCGTCCGCCCTCGCCCATGCCGATCTTGCGCTGCCGCGCGCCCGCCTTCTCGGGAAAGGCCATGACATAGTCATCGACGGCGGCAAGCGCCTTGCCCTGGAGATCCCTGGTGAAGAGTTCGTCGACGGGCGCTACCGCCAGCACATCGGCGTCGAGGTAAAGCAGGCGCTCGATATTCCCCGGAATTTGCAGATCCATATAGAGCCGCGCCAGCGTCGCGGCGGACCAACGGCCGCGCGCCTGGCGCGCCGTATCCGGCGTCGCATAGGGCAGCACCTTGATCGTCATGTCATGCAGGCGCGCGAAGCTTTCGACCTCGGCGACCTCGTTCGGCTTCAGGTCGATGCCGAGAAGCAGGAATTCAACACCGGCCTTCGCCAGATTGCGCTTGACGGAAAGCAGGGTGCAGCAGGCAGCCGGCAGCATGTTGACGTCGGAACAGACGATGACGGCACTCTGCTGCAAAAATCCGGCCTCCCAAAGCGGCAACTTGAACTTGATGGCGGATATCTAGTTGGTTTGGCGGCCGCCCGCAACCTGAGATCACCCGCGCCGCCGGCGCTCCCCCTCACGATTTGAATCGGAATTCAACGACTTGCGAGGCGAAGCGGAATCGATGCCGCAGGGTCTTCAATCAGGATGGAAGCCTAAAGCATGTCGCGCAAAAGTGTGCAGCGGTTTTGCGATGACGACATGCGAGAAATCAAAAACCTGGAGCGCTGGGAGCGAAGATGAAAGATTGCGACGCGCTTCACAGGCGCAGCGCCAGCGGATGGTCGACAAGCAATCGGTCGACCGTCGCAAGCTGCAAGCCCTCGACCTTGCACTGCGCCAGCAGCAGGCGGTCGAAGGGATCGCGCGTCTCCGGCTCGGGATCGGCGGCGGTGATGACGTGCGGGACGTCGACGGGCAGGATCGTCAGCCCGGTCTCCCGGAGATAGACGGGAATGGTCTCTAACGGCAATCCCGGCTGCAATTTGCCCAGCCTCGTCTTGATGGCAATTTCCCAGAGACTGGCGACGCTGACGAAGCCGCTGGCGGCATGGTCCGAAAGCAGCTGCTCGACACGCGGAAAACGTTCCGTCAGTTGCTTCTGCGCAATCGCGATCACCATGTGCGTGTCAAGCAGGACCCGCATGGTCACGGCAGCGGCTTCAGAAGGAAATCTTCCGGCAGAGGATCGTCGAAGTCGTCGGCGATATACATCTCCGTCCTCGTGATGCCCTTTGAACGAAGATAGGCCTCTCCAGCCTCCAGGTTCAAACCGCCGCGCTTCTGATGCGGGACGAGATCGAAGACCGGCTTGCCGTTGCGGGTCACGACAATGGTCTCGCCTTTCTCGACCTCGCGGGCAAGCTCGGTCAGGCGGTTCTTCGCGTCACGGATCGAAACGGTCTTCATGACGTCAAATGTAGCTACATGCAGCCACATCGTCAACGCCGCAAACAAAAAGCCCGCCGTCGCCGGCGGGCCTTCGATCGATGTTATCGCAACCGGCTTACTTGCAGGCGGCGCAGAAGCGCTGGATGCGGCGGCAGGCTTCCTCGAGCAAATCCTCCGAGGTTGCGTAGGAGATGCGGAAGTTCGGGCCGAGACCGAAGGCCGAGCCGTGAACGACGGCCACACCTTCCGATTCCAGAAGCTCGGAAACGAAATCCTCGTCGGTCTCGATAACCTTGCCGGACGGCGCCGTCTTGCCGATCAAGCCGGCGCAGGACGGGTAGACATAGAAGGCGCCTTCCGGAACCGGGCAGACGATACCCTTGGCCTGGTTCAGCATGGACACGACGAGATCGCGGCGGCCTTCGAAGATCTTCTTGTTCTCGGGGATGAAGTCCTGCGTGCCGTTCAGCGCTTCGACGGCCGCCCACTGGGCGATCGAGGTCGCGCCCGAGGTCTGCTGACCCTGGATCATGTCCATAGCCTTGATGAGCTGGATCGGGCCGGCCGCATAGCCGATACGCCAGCCGGTCATCGCATAGGCCTTGGAGACGCCGTTCATCGTCAGCGTGCGGTCGTAGAGCTTGGGCTCGACTTCGACAGGCGTGACGAACTTGAAGTCGCCATACGTCAGGTGCTCGTACATGTCGTCGGTCAGCACCCAGACATGCGGATGCTTCATCAGCACGTCGGTCAGCGCCTTCAGCTCGGCATGCGTATAGGCAGCACCCGTCGGGTTGGACGGCGAGTTGAAGATGAACCACTTGGTCTTCGGCGTGATCGCCTTTTCGAGATCGGCGGCCTGGAGCTTGAAATTGTGTTCCTGGGTCGCAGAAACGAAAACCGGCGTGCCGCCGCACAGCGCCACCATCTCGGGATAGGAAACCCAGTAGGGCGCAGGGACGACGACCTCGTCGCCGGGGTTCAGCGTCGCCATGAAGGCGTTGAACAGGATCTGTTTGCCGCCGGTGCCGACGATCGTCTGCTCCCAGGAATATTCCAGGCCGTTCTCACGCTTGAATTTGGCGGCGATCGCCTTGCGCAATTCGGGAATGCCGGAAACCGGCGTGTACTTCGTCTCGCCGCGGTTGATCGCGTCGATGGCGGCCTTCTTGATATTCTCGGGCGTATCGAAATCCGGCTCGCCGGCGCCGAGGCCGATGACGTCGCGTCCTTTTGCTTTCAGCTCGCGCGCTTTCTGGGAGACGGCGATGGTGGCTGAAGGCTTCACACGGGAAAGAGCATCGGCAAGGAAGGCCATGATATCGGTCCTAATGGTTGAAACGGGCAGAAAGCCGGGACCGGAGTTCTGCGGTTAGCTCTATGTCCAATGTATGACGGCATTTCAAGCGCAAAGGCGTGATGGGGGCAATGATTCTTATTGATCGTTTTCGCCACACAGGGCGAGCCGAGGTTCTTGCCATCTTAGCACGAGGAGGAGGGTCAGTACTCAATTTGGATGAATTGCTTTTTAAGCCGCTGCTGATGAACTGCCGGCATGAGAAAGCCGCCCCGCAAGCCCTCCACACCGCTGCGTCTCGCGCCGGACGACCTGGAATTGAATCGGCCCGAAAGTCGGCAATACCCGCAGGAGACGATCGACCGGGAAATGGCTGCCCGCAACTATCTGAACATCGACACGGCGATCCTGCTGGGGATCCTGATTATTGCGATCGTCTTCAGGTTCCACAAGATCACCTTGCCGCTGGTCGACGGCTTCAGTTGGCGTGAGATAAGCACCGCCATGATGGCCGACAACTTCCAGCAGCGCAGCTGGAACATCTTCTTTCCCGAGGTCAGCTGGACCGGACCCGAGCCAAGCTATCAGGGCCGCGAGTTCCAGATCGTCAGCTACCTCTCAGCCCTGCTCTACCAACTCTTCGGCTGGCACGACTGGTTCGGCCGCGTGGTTGCAGCCTTGTTCGGTCTGCTGACGGTGTTTTCGCTGCACAGGCTGACAACGCTGTGCTGGGGCGAGAGGCACGCCCACGCGGCAGCATTGGCCTACGCGCTGATGCCGGCGGCAATCCAGATCGACAGCTCGTTTCTTCCCGATCCCGCGATGCTGGCCTTGGTCACTCTTGGTGTCTGGCTGTTCGCCAAATACTGGGTCGGCGGCAGCGGCTGGCTCTTGCCGCTCGCCACGGCCAGCTTCTCGCTCGGCGTGCTGTCAAAGCCTCCGGGCATCGCCGCCGGCGCCGTCATCTTTTATCTGATGGTCTGCTGGATTCTGGAGAAGAAGTGGAAGCAGGCGAGCTTTGTCTTCCTGTCAGGGCTTTTGAGCCTGGCCATCATCGGCGCTTATTTCAGCTGGGCGATCTATCTCGCCCGCAGCTATCCGCCGTTTCATTTCGCCGGCAGCGGCGGCTATATCTGGGATTACGGCTTCTGGACATATGTCAGGGACAGGTTCTACTTCAAATCCGCATGGAACACCTCGGTCTTATGGTTCTACGGCTATCCGTTCATGGTGCTGTTCGCCGTCGGCATGTGGATGCCGCCCAGACCCGCCGAAGACCCGAAGCAGCGCATCCTTTCGGCCATTCCCTATGTTTGGCTGGCTGCGGCGTTTATTCTTTATCTGGCGGCGGCGGGCGAGATCACCAGCAATGTGTGGAACTTCCACATCTTCCATGTGCCGGTTGCGATATTCTGCGGCCATGGCGCGCTACTTCTGGCAAGGCTTACATCGACAACCTTTCTAACGCCGGCAGTGATGCTTCGCTTGATCTGTATCGTCGCCATAGCGCTCGGCTGGTCGACCCTTCCGCTGGTCAGGACGATGAAGAAGCCGGTCGCGATGAAGGGCAAGCTGCTTGGCGAGGAACTGGCGCGGCTGACGCAACCGGGCGATCTCGTCGTCGCCATCGCGCCGGAAGTCGGTGATCCCGTCGCAGTCTACTACAGCAGGGCGCGCGGCTGGGTATTCCCGCCTGGCGGAGGCGATTCCGAATGGTCGAAATTCGTCGTCGATGACGCCACCGCCATCGCACAGCTCGAGGAACTGCGCGCGCAGGGCGCGGATCTGTTCGGCGTGGCCAAGAACGCCACAGACAAGCAGGACCTGCTGTTCGTCGAGCATCATAAGGGCCTGATCGACTATCTGGACAGGACCGCAACCAAGCTTACGGATTCAAATGATTTGCTGGTCTACAGGATCACCCGTCCATGAGAGCCGCGACAGAAGTGGATGCTCGGTGACCCCTTCGACCACCGACACTTTCGCATCGCTTTTTCGTCACCTATGTCTTTTGAAATCAGACAGATCGGCGGGTTTCGTCATCGCCACGAATAAGCCGCAACAAATGCCGCACGCCGCCGCAATTCGGTCGCGAGCGCGCCGAGATCGAAGCCGCATCATTGCGTCATCCAAAATTGGTTATTGAGGGTACGCCAATGTTTCTGGAAGATGAGTTCGCCATCGGGCGCATGCGCATGCGCCGGATTTCCATTTCATTTCTTGTCGCCGCCACCGCCTTTGTCGCCTGCCTCGCCGCCATGCTGGGACTTGCCTCAGCCGCGCGCGCCGAGGCGCAGCAGACATCCGGTCAGCTCGCGGCCCTTGTCCGGCCGAACCACGTCAATAGCGGCTCGCTGCTCTTCCCGTCGAAGGAGCCCGGCTTCTACGTCGAAGCGCCGCGGCTGAAGACCGACGTCGCAATCGACGTCTCGGGACCGATCGCCAGGGTGAAGGTGACGCAGCGCTTCCAGAACCCGAGCCAGGGCTGGGTCGAGGGCACCTATGTCTTCCCGCTGCCGGAGAATTCCGCCGTCGACGCGCTGAAGATGCAGATCGGCGAACGCTTCATCGAAGGTCAGATCAAGCCGCGCCAGGAAGCCCGCGAGATCTACGAGCAGGCCAAGGCCGAGGGCAAGAAGACGGCGTTGCTCGAACAGCAGCGGCCGAACATCTTCACCAATCAGGTCGCCAATATCGGCCCCGGCGAAGAGATCGTCGTGCAGATCGAATATCAGCAGACGGTCCGCCAGTCGGGCGGCGAGTTCTCGCTGCGCTTCCCGATGGTCGTCGCGCCGCGCTACAATCCGGCGCCGATCGTCCAGACCGTCGAATTCAACAACGGCGCCGGCTTCGCCACGCCGCGCGACCCGGTGGAAAACCGTGAGAAGATCGAAGCCCCCGTGCTCGATCCGCGCGAGAATGCCAAAATCAACCCGGTCTCGCTGGCCGTCAACCTCAAGGCCGGCTTTCCGCTCGGCGAAGTCACATCGTCCTTCCATGGGGTCGATATCGGACAGGACGGCGACCAGGCGAGGACGATCAGCCTGAAAGGGGATTCCGTCCCCGCCGACAAGGATTTCGAGCTCACCTGGAAGGCCGCTCCCGGCAAGACGCCGAGCGCCGGTCTCTTTCGCGAAGTGAAGGACGGCAAGACCTATCTGCTCGCCTTAGTCACTCCGCCGACGGCGCCGGATGCGGCAGCGCCGGCCAAGCGCGAGGTCGTCTTCGTCATCGACAATTCCGGCTCCATGTCCGGCCAATCGATCGAGCAGGCAAGGCAGAGCCTGGCCCTTGCCATTTCCAAGCTGAACCCGGAAGACCGCTTCAACGTCATCCGTTTCGACGACACGATGACCGATTATTTCAAGGGCCTCGTCGCCGCCACGCCAGACAATCGCGAAAAAGCCATCGCTTATGTCAGAGGCCTGACCGCCGACGGCGGCACCGAAATGCTGCCCGCCCTCGAGGACGCGCTGCGCAACCAGGGGCCGGTCACAAGCGGAGCGCTGCGCCAGGTCGTGTTTCTGACAGACGGCGCGATCGGCAACGAGCAGCAGCTCTTCCAGGAAATCACCGCAAACCGCGGCGATGCCCGCGTCTTCACCGTCGGCATCGGCTCGGCGCCCAATACTTACTTCATGACCAAGGCCGCCGAAATCGGCCGCGGCACCTTCACCCAGATCGGCTCGGCTGATCAGGTGGCAAGCCGCATGGGTGAGCTCTTCACCAAGCTGCAAAATCCCGCCATGACCGATATCGCCGCGAATTTCGAAGGCGTCGCGGCCGAGGATATCACGCCGAACCCGATGCCCGACCTCTACAGCGGCGAGCCCGTCGTGCTGACTGCGGAACTGCCTGAGGATAAGCCCGCCGGCAAGCTGCAGATCATCGGCAAGACGGGCGACCAGCCCTGGCGCGTCGAGATGGATATCGCCAATGCCGCGGACGGCAACGGCATCTCGAAGCTCTGGGCGCGGCGCAAGATCGACGATTTCGAAGCCCGCGCCTATCAACGCCAGGATCCTGCCGCGCTCGACAAGGATATCGAGACGGTGGCGCTTGCCCACCACCTCGTCTCCCGCGTCACCAGCCTCGTCGCCGTCGACGTCACGCCGTCACGGCCGGCAAACGAGCCGCTCGGCTCGGCAAAGCTGCCAATCAATCTGCCCGAAGGCTGGGACTTCGGAAAGATCTTCGGCGAAACCGACGGCGCGACACGCCGGGCCTCCGCGGATCCGGCAGGAAATGCAGCACCGGAACAAGCCGTAGCCGTCACGCAGGAGCCTGCCGCATCGCCAGAGATCGCAAACTTGATGGCCGCAGCGCCGACGGCAAAAGCCGCCACGCTGATCGCTCAGAAGAGCTCGACCGTGAACCTGCCGCAGACGGCGACCCGGGCCGACGAGCAGATCATGCGCGGGCTTACCATGCTGCTACTGGCGCTGACGGCGGCGAGCGGGCTCGCTATCTGGCGCCGCCGCATCAAGGGCCTCGTCACGGCCGGAGCCAAGCGCGATGGCCTCTAGCAGCAACGAGGAAGCGGCTGAATTCGAGCCGCTTCCGACCTACCTGGAACTCGCCATGGCCGCGGCCACGGCCCATGACAGACCGAAGGCGCGCCAGAAGAAGGGCTTCTTCCTCTGGCGCCTTTCGCCGATCGAAAAGGCGATCGCCTTCGCCATTTCAGGTCTTGCCCTTTATGGCCTGGCGCTGATTGGCGACGGTGTCCTGCTGAAGGCGAAGGCGGAGCTCTCGCAGGTCCTGCTGAAGCGCGCTTTCGCCGCCGAACTGCACGGCGAAGAGATGAAGCCCTGGCCCTGGGCCGATTTTACGACGGAAGCCAAGGTGCGCGCGCCGCGCCTCGACAAGGAGGCCATCGTGCTCTCCGGCGCCTCCGGCGAGGCCCTCGCCTTCGGTCCCGCCTGGCTCGCCAACACGCCGCAGCCGGGCGAGCAAGGCACCTCCGTCATCGCCGCCCATCGCGACACGCATTTCCGCTGGCTCCAATATGTAAGGCCCGGCGATACCATCGAAATCACCCGCCGCGACGGCAAGCTGTTGACCTTCAAGGCTGGCGAAGGCCGCATCGCCCCATGGGATGCGAGCGGCATCGATCCCGCCTCCGACGGTCGCCGCCTGGCGCTGACGACCTGCTGGCCCTTCGATGCGACTGAACCGGGGTCGCTGCGCTACATCGTCGAAGCGGAATTGGTCGACGGCGAGGCGACCGGCGCCGTTCAACCGGCAAACACAAGGCCGTTATTGCAGGGCGAATGAGGTTGAAGCCGTCCCCTGCCCGCTCCACGTTCAGCAGCATGAAGAGACGACGGGGAGCAAGATGAAGAGAGTGTCCGCCTTCCATTTCGCTGCAGCACTAGCGTTCGCAGGCGCCATATCGGCCAACGCGGCCGATACCGTCAATACACAGGGTCCCGCTGTTCGTGTCGAAAAACTCGCCGATGGTCTCGACCATCCTTGGGCGGTCGAGGCACTGCCCGGCGGCGGCTATATCGTTACCGAGCGGCCCGGCCGCATGCGCATTATCCGCGACGGCAAACTGTCCGATCCGATCGCTAACGTGCCCAAGGTCAGTGCCCGTGGCCAGGGCGGTCTTCTGGACCTAGCGCTTGCCCCGGATTTTGCAACGAGCAGAAAGCTCTATTTCACCGCCGCCATGGCGAACGACCAGGGCTCCGGCACCCGAGCCTTCAGCGCGAAGCTTTCTGCTGACGAGAAGAAGCTCGAGGCTGTAACGCCTGTGTTCGGCATGCGGCGCTTCACATCCACCAACATTCACTATGGCTCGCGGATCGCGATTGCCCGTGATGGCACACTGTTCATCAGCGTCGGGGATCGCGGCGACCACGACCGTTCCCAGGATTGGCAGGACAATGCCGGCGCGATCATCCATATCAATGCCGACGGCAGCATCCCCGCCGACAATCCCTTCAAGGACGGCGGCAAGGCGCTGCCGGAGATCTGGTCGAAGGGCCACCGCAACCCGCAGGGCATCACCTTCGACGCCAAGGACGGCAAGCTCTATACGGTCGAGCACGGCGCGCGCGGCGGCGACGAAATCAACCAACCCGAAGCCGGCAAGAATTACGGTTGGCCGATCATCACCTACGGCCGCGACTATTCCGGCGCCGAGATCGGCGAAGGTACCGCCAAGGAAGGGCTGGAGCAGCCGCTGCAGTACTGGGACCCGTCAATTGCGCCCGGCGCGCTCGCGGTCTATCGCGGCGCCATGTTCCCGGAATGGGACGGCGACTTCCTCGTCGCAGCGCTGAAATTCCAGCTGCTTTCGAGAATGCAGCGGGATGAGAGCGGCGCCTTCGTTGCCGAGGAACGCCTGTTCGAAGGCGACTACGGCCGCATCCGCGACGTCGTCGTCGCACCCGACGGCGCGCTTCTGATGGTGACCGACGAGGATGATGGTGCGTTGCTCAGGGTTTCCAGAGCAGAAGCCGACAACGGCTGAGACGTCACAAGACCCCGCGCAGCTCCTTGCGGATGACGAATTTTAACCCCGACCAGGTTTCGTCGACAGCGCAGACCTTGACGTCAACCAGACCTGGCGGGAGCAGAATCTCCCGCAGCACATCCTCGGTGACATCGGTCGGCACCCGCGAACTCTTTTTCGGCCAGGAGATCCAGAGCATTCCGTCTGGCTTTAAAACATCGAAGAGCTTAGTCGCGACAGCCTCCAGCGTCGCCCGTTCGGTCACAAACAGATGCACATAGTCGAACGCCCGCTGAGGCGTCTCCGGAAGCGCAAAGGCGACCGAGGCAAAACCATCGAAGCCACGGATGTCGCCAATCATTTCGGGAACGCCGAGGAGAGCAGCCGCCTGTCCGCGCACAAGCCCGAGCTTTCTGGCAAGCGGCGTGCCGGAATAGCCTACCGTCTTTAGGGCCGCTCTATCTCCGGTCGACCGCCCCTCTCCGCTTCGCATGCCCCGCCTCCGTCCTCAGACATTAAGTCTTCACCCTTGCCGAAAGGAAACGCAACTGTTAACCGCTGGGGATATACCCTTCCCATCGAGGCCGACATGACGCGCGTTCAGGCGAATCTCCTCCTATTGCTTGCCGCCGCCATTTGGGGCGGCGGCTTCGTCGCACAGTCGACGGCGATGAAGGCGATCGGCCCGTTCTGGTTCATCGGCCTGCGTTTTGCCGTCGCCACATTTGCCGTGCTGCCTTTCGTCTTTTTCGAAGCGCGCAAGGCCAAGACGAAGACAAGCAAGCGGCATGCGAGACTCTACATGCTGACCGGCCTTGCCCTTTTCGGCGGCGCCGCCACGCAACAGGTGGGACTGCAGACGACGACGGTGACGAATTCCAGCTTCATCACCGGTCTCTATGTCGTCTTCGTACCGCTGATAGCCGTGTTCTTCCTGCGCCGCGCCCCGCATTGGATCATCTGGCCGGGCGCACTGATGGCCGTCGCGGGCATTTACCTGCTGTCCGGCGGTCATCTCTCGGCGCTGACGTCAGGCGATCTGCTGACCGTCGTCTGCGCCGTCTTCTGGTCGATCCAGATCACCCTTGCCGGCACGACGGTTTCCGAGACCGCAAGGCCGCTGGCGCTTTCCGCCACGCAATTCGCCGTCACCGCGGTCTGCGCGCTGGCAATTGCGGTCGCCGCCGAACCGATCAGTCTTTCCTCCGTATGGGCCGCAGCCCCGCAGATCCTCTATGTCGGCATCTTCTCCTCTGGTCTGGCCTTCGTGCTGCAGGTGATCGGCCAGCGCTACACGACGCCCTCGCAGGCGGCAATCTTCCTCTCTTCCGAAGCGCTTTTCGGCGCATCGCTGGCAGCGTTGCTGCTCGGTGAGTCGATGTCGGCGACGGGCTATACAGGTTGCGCGCTAATGTTTATCGCTATGCTTGTAGTCGAACTCGTGCCGAGCTTCACCCGCCGGGGCCTGCGGCCCGCCTGAACACGCGTCCAAATATGGGCGGATGGCCAATCCGAAAAAAAATTCACTGAACCGTAAAGACGCGTTAACGTTGCATTTTTGGCAAAATCTGCTCGAAATTTATATTGCAGACGATACAATACGTTAATCATGCTCCTTCGGCGATGGAAATTTTGCGTTTTTGCGCAAATTGGCTGCGGGCGTGGAGTGTGCCCTGAACGACACGTTAAAAAACTTTTGCTTGCCAAAATCCCGGAAACGCCGCACTCTCGCCTCGTTCGGGCATTTTGCGAGCATGGGAAGTCCTTAAGTATTTGCGCGCCGGAAACGCTAATATTCCGGTCAGCCAGTTCCGAAAAGGCAGGCGAAAGTCCTGTCTGGGGCAGGCCGAGGTAGAGGGGACCTTTTTCTCACATTTCAAGAATTGCCTGCCAACACCTCCCGCAAGGAGGCAATGCTATGATGCTGCCCGTGTGGATGGCGGGCAGAGAGAAAAGGACCTGACGCATGGCCGAAACTGGCACTGTAAAATTCTTCAATACCGACAAAGGCTTCGGCTTCATCAAGCCGGACCGGGGCGGCGCCGATATCTTCGTTCACATTTCTGCCGTCCAGGCCTCCGGGCTGGCCGGTCTGACGGAAAACCAGAAGGTAAGCTTCGACACGGAGCCGGATCGCCGCGGCAAGGGCCCCAAGGCCGTCAATCTGCAGATTGCGGGCTGAACCCTTAACAAGGCTGTCGAATTTCGAGTTGAAGCCCGGCAGCAATGCCGGGTTTTGTCATTCAGCCTTCGTTCAGCTAGCGAACGGTAGGACTAGCATCATCGAGAAAGGAACCGGGGTTCGGTTCCCGGGATTAGGACTCTCTGCTTATGAACAGGCTCGCAAAAACTCTCCTGCTGACGGCAACGGCCGGCGCACTTACCCTCTCCGCCATCGGCGAGGCATCGGCTCGCGATCGCCATTGGCGCCGGCACGGCGGCAACGATGCGCTTGTCGGCGGCGCGGTCGGCCTTGCGACCGGCCTGATCGTCGGCTCCGCCATCGCCAATGCCAATAACGGCCCCGTCTACGAAGAGCGCCGTTATATCGACCCGGCCTACGAGCCGGATTATTATGAGCCGGCACCGGTCTATCGCGCCCCACGCCGCGTCTATGTCGAAGAGCCGCGATATGTCGAGCAGCCGCGATACTACGCGCCGGCCCGCACGGCGGTGGAGCCCTGGTCGCCGCAATGGGAGCGTTACTGCTCCTATCGCTACCGCTCGTTCGATCCGCGCACGGGCACCTATATCGGTTATGACGGCCGCAGCCACTTCTGCACCGCCGGCTGAATGCTCGACTATCTCTGCTACAAAGCGCCGCTTCTCAGCGGCGCTTTTGCTTTTGGACCCCTTCACCCGGCTTTCTTTTCCCAAGGCATCGGTCCCACCCCGGCATCAGGCTCGAAATCGGTCGAGACACTGACGGCGCGCCACTCCCGGTCGGCTGCGATGCGCGCTGCATCCGCCTTCTCGACATTGCGCACCGCATCACTGCCGAGCAACAGCCGGAACGGCGGCTCGTCGAGACCGGCAATGTGGATAATGACCGCAGCCGCTTTGGCAGGATCACCGGGCTGACGGCCGTCATACTCGCGCTGAAAGCGCACCGTGGCGCCGACCGTTTCCGCATATTCCGCCCGCCCCTCGGCAAGCACCGTCGAAGCGCCGACGAAATCCGTCCTGAAGCCGCCGGGCTCGACCACCGTCACCTTGACGCCGAATGGCGAAACCTCCTTCGCCAGCACTTCGGAGAAACCCTCGACACCGAATTTTGCCGCCGAATAAGCGCCCCGGCCGGCAGGCCCGATACGCCCGCCGACGGAGGAGAACTGAATGATATGACCCGCCCCCTGCCCGCGCATCAAGGCGATCACCGCCTTGCTCATGATGATCGTGCCGAACAGGTTGGTTTCGATCTGGGCGCGGAAATCGGCAAGGCTGGTATCCTCGATCGAGCCGACATTGCCATAGCCGGCATTGTTGACGAGCACGTCGACACGGCCGAACCTCTTGACGGCTGCCTCGACGGTTACGGCCGCTGCCGCCTCGTTCGTCACGTCAAGCGCTAGCGTCAGTACCTGCCCGCCATAGCGCTCGGAAAGCTCGGCAAGCTGGGTGGGATTGCGTGCCGTCGCCACCAGATTGTCGCCGGAGGCCAGGACTGCCTCCGCCAGCGCCCGGCCGAGACCGCGCGAACTCCCCGTAATCAACCAAACCTTCGACATCGGAAACCTCTTCTTCATTGGTTCCCTGCCCATGTATGTTCTATCGTTTCCAATCGAAAGAAGGCACCAACACGATCCATACGCACCTCGAGGTAACAAAGGTGGCCGGCGACACATTCGATTTCTGCTGCAACATGACCGATGAACAGGATGCGCGGGCGCGCGCCTTGATCGAGCGGGCGGCGGCGAAATGGCCGCTGCGCATCCTGCACGTGCTCTCCGATGCCGGCGCGCCTTTACGTTTCTCGCGTCTGATGGAGCGGCTCGAGGGCATCAGTCAGAAAGTGCTGACGCAGACGCTGCGCACCCTCGAAAGCGACGGCCTCATCATCCGCACACTCTACCCCGAGGTGCCGCCGCGCGTCGAATATGAATTGACGCCGCTCGGCCGTGAGCTCCTCATGCAGGTCGCAACGCTCTGGCGATGGATCGTCGAGCGCCTCGGCGATTTCGATGCGCGCAACGCCGTAAAGCTCACTGCAACAAGTGTTTAAGCCGGAATGCGGATCGTCGCCCTCAAGCCTCCGAGCGGGCTGTCGCCGAGCGTGACGTTGCCGCCATGGCTGCGGGCAATGTCACGGGCGATCGCAAGACCGAGCCCGGTGCCCGACGCATCGAGGTTGCGCGCCGTATCCAGACGGAAGAACGGTTTGAACACGTCTTCGCGATTCTTCTCCGGAATGCCCGGCCCGTCATCGTCGAAGATAACAGTCAGCCATTTGGCGTTGTGCTTGGCTTCGATGTCGAGCCTATTGGCATAGCGGCGCGCGTTCGAGGCCAGGTTGGTGACGAGACGCATGAAGGCGTTCGGCCTGACCGATATCTCGTCGTCGCCTTCGATCGAATAGGCGAATGTCTTGCCGTGCAGGGCGAAATCGGCTTCCAGTTTGGCGAAGATCTCGCTGAGCTTCAGCTCGCCGACATCCTCTTCGACCTCGCCGCGCGCGAAGGCCATGTAAGCCTCCAGCATCGTCTGCATATCATTGACGTCATCGTTCAGGCCATGCAGGTCGGGATTGTCGCCGGCGAGCGCCAGTTGCAGTTTGAAGCGGGTGAGGATGGTGCGCAGGTCGTGGCTGACGCCGGAGAGCATCGCCGTGCGCTGCTCGATCTGCCGCTCGATGCGCTCGCGCATCAGAATGAAGGCAAGGCCGGCGCGGCGGACCTCGTCGGCGCCGCGCGGATAGAAATTGTCGGGCTTCTGCCCCTTGCCGAAGCTTTCGGCCGCCCGCGCCAGCATCAGGATCGGGCGTATCTGCCCCCGTAGGAAGAGGATCGAGATACCGATCAGCACCAGCGAGGTGCCGACCATCCAGACGATGAAGATATGGGTATTCGAGGCATAGGTCTGACTGCGTTTGGCCAGCACCCTGAGGATCTTGTTTTCCAGCTTGATGCGGATCTCGACCAGATTCGAGTTGCCGACCGTATCGATCCAGAAGGGCCGGTGGATCTCGTCGTTGATCTCGTCGCTGAGGATGCCGTCAAGGATCGAGAAGAACGGCTTGACCCGTGGCGGCGGCAGGTCGCCGTCGGGCTCGATCGAGATCTGCAGGTTGAGCTGATCACGCGCAATCCGGATGATCTCGCCATAGTCCGAATTCTGCGGATAGGTCTCGACGATCTCGATGATCGCTGCGATGTCGCGGGTGACGGCAAGCGACAGCCGCTCCGTCACCATCTGCCAGTGGCGCTCCATGAAGACGGCGGCGACGACGGATTGCAAGAGCACCATCGGGATGATGATGATCAGCAGCGAGCGTGCGTAAAGCCCGGTGGGCAATCGGCGCCGCAGCCAGCGGACGATCCAGCGCCAGCCCGCAGCAGGAGCGCGGTCTTCCCGCCGCAAGCTGTCCATTGTCGCCATCAGCGTCGGTCCTGGCCTTTCGGAGCATGGTGCCGGAAAGTGTGAACCGTCAACGGCATCATCTTCCTCTTCCTCAAATCTAGTCGATGCTCAGCCTGTATCCGATGCCGCGCACTGTCTGCAGCCAGACGGGGTTGGCCGGATCCTCCTCGATCTTGCGCCTGAGCCGGTTGATCTGCACGTCGATCGTCCTCTCGCCGACCTCGGTGTCGTTGCCGATCAGTTCGTGCCGGGGGATCGTGTCGCCGGCGCGCCGCGCAAAGAGCAGCATGATTTCCTGCTCGCGGTCGGTGAGCCGGATCACCTCGCTGGCCTTCTTCAGCTCCTTGCGGGTCAAGGAGAATGTGTAAGGCCCGAACATGACCTGTTCGATCTTCAGCCCCTCACCGCCGGCGTTGCGGCGCAGGATGTTGTTGATGCGCAGCACCAGCTCGCGCGGATCGAAGGGCTTGGAGAGATAGTCGTCGGCGCCGGCCTCGAGGCCTTCGATGCGGTTTCCCGATTCCGCCAGTGCCGTCAGCATGATGATTGGCACGTTCTTGATGGCGCGAAGCCCGCGGGTGACGTCGATGCCGGATTCACCGGGCATCATCACATCCATGATGATGAGATCGAAATCGAGACCCGCAAGCTTGCGCTGCGCCTCGGCGCCGTCGGCCGCGACGGTAACGCGAAAACCGTTCTCCGCAAGATAACGATTGAGCAGCGCGCGGATGCGGGAGTCGTCGTCGACCACCAGCAGATGCGCCGCATCATCGGAAATACCTGTCTTGACCGCCATTCAATCCGCCTTCTTTCTGTCCCGCATGCCCCCGAGGAAGGCCTTCACCCCCTCCCGCACCTGCGCGGAGGCTCCTTCGAATGCCCGCTCAATGCGGCGCGATTGCGGCTCTGCAAGCGCAAGCGCCAGCTCGCGCCCCGATTTCGTCGGATAAAGCTTGCGCTGCCGCCGGTCCTCAGGCCCCGCCACCTGGCGAATATAGCCTGAATCGATCAGCTGTTTCAGCACCCTTGCAAGACTCTGCTTGGTGATCTTCAGCGTGTCGAGAAGATCGGCCACCGTCATGCCGGGATTGCGGTTGACGAAATGCACGACACGATGATGCGCCCGGCCGAAACCGCTCTTTTCGAGGATGGCGTCGGGATCGGAAACGAAGTCGCGATAAGCGAAGAAGAACAGCTCGATGATCTCGAAATCGATCGTCTCGGTATCTTCCATCGGCGTGGCCAGCGGCTCCGGCTTGCCCGTTTTCGGACCGGTCTGTCGTGACACTCGGCTTTCCTTTCTTTTCCCCGCACTGCGGGACGTTTTCGCGGGGATAGGTCAGTTTTATTGACTTAAATTGCGTCGCTGTTGGCTTTCCGAACTCTGCGGCAGCCCTACACGGACTTTTCCTCTGCTTGGCATTTCCTTGGAACCGAGGCCCATCCGGCGCACCGCGCAATTTCCCCCTGCGTCTGTGGATAAAACGTAATGGGGACAACAATCAACAGGCATGGCGCGTGAAGCGCTGGAGGTGTCAGGACGATCGCCTGGCGCGGCAGCGGGATGATGTGCGTTTCGGCGCAGGCCGACTGCATTCTATCCGGCGGCGATCGCCGCCGGATAAGCCCTTCACGTGATCAGTGCGGTCGGGCTACCTATGCGCCCGCGCCATCACCAGTCCGGCGAGCGTCGAGAGAATGCCGCCGCCGATCAGGCCGCCGATACCGTCGGCGATCAGCCCGGTCGCTGCGACGTCCCCGCCGACCATGCCGAGCAGCATGCCGCCGCCGACACCGCCGATCGCGCCGGCGATCGTACGGGCGACGACATTGATCGCATGCTGCTTCAAGGCGGCGCTCGCAGCGTTGCCGCCGATGGCACCGGCAATCAATTGGACGATGAACGGAAGTAGCGCTTCCATGATTTCCTCCTTGGCGATCTCCCCGATCGCCGTCATATGCCGAACCTTCGGCATATTAGTATTTTAGCATATTCAAAAATAAAGAGGAGAAAAATCAACCGATGCGGGATTAAGGCGGAGAGATCGACAGCGAACAGAAGCGATCAGTCGACTGCCTGCAGACTGCTGACAAAATCGGCCTAGGCTTCTTTCGTCATGCTCGGGTTTTCCCGAGCATCTGCTTCCGTTTGAAATCGAGATGTCATCAAACTAAAGGCGGCCCGTGGGCCGCCTCGCTCAAATTCCCCGATCACGTCATTGGTAGACATAGACGATCCGGCGCGTGCCGGGATCGACCAGCACGGGACGGTCGTTGATCCTGGTATAGCGGTATTCATAGTCGGGGATGGTCTGGAATGTGACATCACCCGGCACCTCCGCACCGACGACGACATCGCCGCCGAGCCGCACCGTCTCGGTTGGATTGGTTTCGATATAGGTGCGCACCGTCTCCGGCGGAGTGATGGTCTCGACAGCCCCGACCGGGCCGATCAGTTCGTCGCCTGGCGCCGGCTGCGGGTCAGCCGGGACGACGCTGGCGGTCGACTCGTAAGTGACGACGGGAACGCCGATTTCGGCGCGGTGCTGCTCGACGATCACCTGGTTGCCGCCATAATCCATCTGCAGATAATCGGCATAGACCCAGCCGCGCATGCCGTTGACGTCGACGCGGCACCAGCGACTGCCTTCGATGCAGCCATCGAGCACCGCGGTCGAGCCGCGGGTAGCAAGTCCGACTGTCGGATATTGCGGACCCGGACCTGCGCGGACGTTGAGGTCGTTGACTGTGGTCGCCACCATCTCCGCCTGCGCCAGCCCGCCGGTCGCCAGGAGCACCGCTCCAGCCAGTAGGATGTTTCTCTTCAAGGTCATGTGAGCGTCTCCTTGGTTTCGATGGCCGGACAACGCACGGCGTCCCACGATGTTCCCCTCGGCTGCGCCCGACAAATGGGCGGCTCCAGAGAGCCGCGCACAAGCATTTGAAAAATCTAGAAAAAACCTGATTCCACCGCTGCGTGGGGATAGCGGAGAACCCCATAAATTTGTATTGCAGCTTGTCTTTTTGCCGTGAAACAGCTCGCGCCAGCAGCAGATTCCGGCTGTCCTTGCCGCCGTTTCGAACTATACCTGAGCACCCGAGACACCAAGCGAGGCACTTATGGGCATGCTCCAGGCCGGCATCATTCCGGTGACACCTTTTCAGCAGAACTGCACGGTTTTCTTCGATCCCGACACCCAGGAAGGCGTCGTCGTCGATCCGGGTGGCGACGTGCCGCTCATTCTCCAGGCGATCGAGAAAAGCGGCCTGACCATCAAGGAAATCTGGTTGACCCACGGCCATCTCGACCATGCCGGCGGCGCCAAAGAGTTGAAGGAAGCCCTCGGCGTCGACATCGTCGGCCCGCACCAGGACGACCTGCCGCTGCTGCAGCGCATCGAGACCCAGGCGGCGAACTACGGCATATCAGGATTGCGCAACGTCCTGCCCGACCGCTGGCTCAAGGATGGCGACAAGGTTTCGTTCGGCGCCCACGAGTTTGAGGTCTATCACGCGCCCGGCCATGCCCCCGGCCACGTCATCTATTTCAACCGCGCCCAGAACTTCGCCCATCTCGGCGACGTGCTCTTCAACGGCTCGATCGGCCGCACCGACCTGCCGGGCGGCAATCATCAACAGCTGCTGGATTCGATCCGCGACAAAGTCCTGCCGCTCGGCGACGAGGTCGGCTTCATCTGCGGCCACGGCCCTGGCAGCCGCATCGGCGATGAACGGCGCAGCAATCCGTTTCTGCAGGAGATCAGAGCGCGTGACGGCTCGGATGCGGGCAAATCGGGGGAAGATAAAAGGCTCTAAGGCTCACATCATCTTCTGGCCGTTCGGCACCGGCCGCTCGACCGCGGCGAGCACGATCGCGCCGTTCTCATCCGCAAATCCCAGCGTCAGCACTTCCGAGCGGAACGGCCCGATCTGGCGTGGCGGGAAGTTGACTACGCCAAGGACCTGCCGGCCGATCAGCCTTTCCGTCGTATAATGCTCGGTGATTTGCGCCGAGGATTTTTTCATGCCGATGTCGGGGCCGAAATCGATGACCAGCTTGAACGCCGGTTTGCGCGCTTCCGGAAAGGGACTGGCCTCGACGACCGTGCCGACACGGATGTCGACACGATCGAAATCGGCGTAGGTGATCTCTTCGGCCATAAGGGGCTCCGTCAGCCGGCCAGTTCCTCGGCCCGCTTGCGCGCTGCCGCGAGTGCCTTATCGAACAAAGGCTGCATGCCGTTTTCGGCCATCAGCACCGCCAACGCCGCCGCCGTCGTGCCGCCCGGAGAAGTCACATTCTGCCGCAGCCGCGACGCATCGTCGGGGGACTGGTGCAAGAGTTCACCAGCCCCCGCGACAGTTTCCCGCGCAAGACGCATGGCGAGGTCCGCCTGCAGGCCGAGCTTACGGCCCGCCTCCGCCATACATTCGACGAGATAGAAGACATAGGCCGGGCCACTGCCGGAAAGCGCCGTCACGGCATCGATATCGGCTTCCGCAGGCACCCATTCGACCGGGCCGGAGACGCGCAGAAGCGAATGGACGCGGTCGCGCTGCTGATCGCTGACCGCTGAATTGGCATAGGCCCCGGTGACGCCACGGCCGACCATGGCCGGCGTGTTCGGCATGGCCCGTACCATGGCGGCTTTCCCGAGATGCTTTTCGAGAAAACCGAGCGTCTTGCCGGCAGCGACCGAGACGACGACCGTCTCCGGCCCGACAGCGCTTTTCACCGCCGGCAACACCGCCTCCATCACCTGCGGCTTCACCGCAAGGAACAAGACACCTGCCTTCAACGCTGTCGGAAGCGCCGCGAGATGGGTCGCTCCCGCCTCGCCGATCGTCGCCAGCATCGCCGGCGACGGGCCGGGATCGACGACGATGACGGCCGAGCCCGGAACGCCGCTCTTCAGCCAGCCGGAGAGCATCGCGCCGCCCATATTGCCGGCGCCGATCAGAACGACGGGATGCTTCGAGGAGAAAGCCTTGGCTGGCATCTTACGCCTCGCCGACCGTTTCGAACAGCACGGCTTCCATTGCCTTGGCCGCATCCATGCCGGACCAGACGACGAACTGGAAAGCCTGGAAATAGGCCTCGCAGGTGTCGAGCGCGCTGGAAAGCAGCACTTCCACCTGGCGGTTGGTCGGCTCGGCGCCGCCGGCAAGCAGCAGCGACTGCCTGAAGATGACGACGTCTTCCTGGCGCCAGAGGTCGAAATGCCCCATCAACACCTGCCCGTTGATCGCCGAGAGCAGCTTGACCACCTCGTTGACCCGGATGTCGGGGACCTTGATATCGAAGGCGCAGCCAAGATGCAGCGCCTCGAATTCCTCCATCCAGGAGAAGGAGACATGATAGTCCGCCCAGCGCCCCTCGACCGTCATCGCGATCTCGTCCTCGCCGGACCGTTCGAACGACCAGTCATTGTTGGAGGCCACGTACTCGATCATATCGACCGGGTTCGACTGACGCTCGACTTCCAATTCCATCAGGTTCATGCAGCACCTTCTTGACCGGAATGAATGCGACCTAACTTCGTGTACGAACACAAGAAAGACACACGCAAATACCGGAAACTACCACCGGATGATCGTTGAACCGCTACCAGACTTAACGCAGATAACCTGCCCGGAGCTTACCAAGTCGCTTCGAATCATCATTTAAAATCAGTGTATAATGACCCTTGCCACCTGCCAGCCCCCTGAGCGGAAAATAGGGCGCGGCCACTGTGGAAAGCACTTCGAAACTCAATTCAGAAGGGAGAATAAGCGACTCTGCGTATTGGCTTTTTTGGCAGTGTCCACAGGTGGAAAACTCACCTGAATTTTTTGTGACAGACACGGCATGGGGCAATGAGGCCATGCCGCGCCTCGCTTTCTGTCGGAACTCAGTGGCCTTCGCCGGCAAGCCTTGCTTCCAACGCCGCGATGCGGGCGGCAAGCGCCTCGTTTTCGTCGCGTGCCTTGATCGCCATCTCGCGCACGGCCTCGAATTCCTCGCGCTTGACGACGTCCATGCTGTTCAGCCAACGCTCGGCCTGGGCGTTGAAAGCCGTCTCGATCTCCTTGCGGACTCCCTGGGCAGCACCTGCCGCGTCGGTCATCAGCTTGGCGAACTCATCCATGATGCGGTTCGTTCCGGTCGTCATGGCGTTTTTCTCCCTTCGGATGCGGTGAATTCGACCCTTCCGGGCCTCGAAGATTGAGGTAGGGCTTCGCCATCGGCGATGCAAGCGCTTTGCACGGGATAGTCCTCGCCGGGCCGGGTGCGAAAGCGAGATCACGAACAATGGACTTGACCGTCCGGGATCACAGCGGCATGTTCCGCCGACCTTAACGGATGGGAAAACCTTGCCGATAGCCGCCAATCTCCTTGCCATCATGCCTTTCCCGGACATCGATCCGATCGCCTTTTCGATCGGTCCGCTGGCGATTCACTGGTACGGTCTCGCCTATGTCGCCGGCATTCTGCTTGGCTGGGCCTATGCCCGCCGCATTGCCGCCAACGACAGTCTCTGGCCAGGCAACGCGTCGCCGATATCAAGGGTGCAGCTCGACGATTTCATCGTCTGGGCAGCCCTCGGCGTCGTCCTCGGCGGTCGCCTCGGCTATATTTTCTTCTATGATCTCACAGCTGTCCTGCATGATCCCGTGCGCGCGGTTCAGATCTGGAACGGCGGCATGTCGTTCCATGGCGGCCTGGCTGGCACGACGATCGCCATGATCCTCTTTGCCCGCCGCCACGCCATTCCGATCTGGAGCCTGTTCGACATCGTCGCCACGGTCGTTCCCTTCGGACTGTTCTTCGGCCGCATCGCCAATTTCATCAATGGCGAACTCTGGGGCCGGTTGACCGACGTGCCCTGGGCCGTGGTCTTCCCGACCGGCGGTCCGTTCGCCCGCCACCCGAGCCAGCTCTACGAGGCCGGCCTCGAAGGCATCGTCCTGCTTCTGGTTCTGGCCGCCCTCGTCTACGGCATGCGCGCGCTGAAAAGCCCCGGCTTCGTCACCGGCGTCTTCGTCTGCGGCTATGCGCTGTCGCGCATCTTCGTCGAATTCTTTCGCGAGCCCGACGCCCAGCTCGGCTACCTCCTCGGCACCACTTGGCTGACGATGGGCATGGTTCTCTCTTCGCCGATGATCCTGCTCGGCCTCTGGGCGATGCTGCGCGCCCGTCGCCAGGCTGCGCTGCAGCTCTGACACGGCGGATAAACGACATGAACACCGCTCTCGGCGAAAAGATCAAGGCGATCATCCAGGCCAACGGCCCGATCAGCGTCACCGATTATTTCTCGCTCTGCCTCGCCGATCCCGAACATGGCTATTACCGCACCCGCGAGCCCTTCGGCCGTTCCGGCGATTTCGTCACCGCGCCGGAGGTCAGCCAGATCTTCGGCGAAATGATCGGCGTCTTCATCGTCCATGCCTGGCAGCGCCACGGCACGCCGGCGGATGTGCGCCTCGTCGAGATCGGGCCCGGCCGCGGTACGATGATGGCGGACATGCTGCGCGTCATCGCTCGCATCGCCCCGCCGCTTTTCGACACCATGACCGTGCATCTTGTCGAAACCAGCGAGCGCCTGCGCGACGTCCAGAGCCAGACGCTCGAAGGCTATGGCGAGAGAATCGCCTGGCACGACGGCTTCGACGAAGTCCCGCCCGGCTTCACCCTGATCGCCACCAATGAACTGTTCGACGCGATCCCGATCCGCCAGTTTGTCCGCACGCAGACAGGATTCCGCGAGCGCATGGTCGGGCTCGACGCCGACGGCGAGCTGACCTTTGCAGCCGGTGTCGCCGGCCTCGATCCCGCGCTGCTTCCCGAACCGGTGCAGAACCTGCCGCTCGGCACGCTCTTCGAGATTTCCCCTGCCCGCCAGGCGGTGATGATGGCGATCTGCGAGCGGCTGCGCGCCTTCAGCGGCACGGCGCTTGTCATCGACTACGGCCATCTCGTCACCGGTTTCGGCGATACGCTGCAGGCGGTGCGCATGCATGAATTCGACCCGCCGCTTGCCCATCCCGGCGAAGCCGATCTGACGAGCCATGTCGATTTCCAGCAGCTCGCCGAAACGGCGCTGACATCAGGCCTGCATCTGAACGGCGCCCTGCACCAGGGCGACTTTCTGACCGGCCTCGGCATTCTCGAGCGCGCCGCCGCTCTCGGGCGCGACCGCGAGCCGCAGACCCGGCAGGTCATCCAGACGGCGGTCGACAGGCTTGCCGGCGCCGGTGAAGGCCGGATGGGCGAACTCTTCAAGGTCATGGCCGTCTCGCACCCGGCCATCGATCTCATGCCCTTTCGTCCGGTGGATTGACAGGGCGCACGCGGCTGAGCCAACATCCCCGCGAACAGCAACTTGAAGCGCGCCGCCGATGCGATGCGCTCGGGACAATAACAAACCTCTCGAAAAGCCCGGAATCACAGATGCAGGACGCGGCCTCTCCCGCACCGATCGAAAGCGCGCTGCTGAACGAAGCGGCCGGCGCCGCCATCCGCCACGGTTATTTCACCCGGGCCGGCGGAGTTTCCGAAGGGATCTATCGCGGTCTCAATGTCGGCCTCGGCTCCAGCGACGAGCGGGGCAAGGTGATGGAAAACCGCCGCCGCGTCGCCGCCTGGTTCGATCTGCCGATCGAGCGGCTGGCAACCGTTCATCAGGTGCATTCTCCCGATGTCGTGACGATCGGCGCCGACTATGACGGCACTCGCCCCGATGCCGATGCGATGGTGACGGCAGTCCCCGGCATTGTGCTTGGCGTGCTGGCCGCCGATTGCGGCCCCATCCTCTTTGTCGATCCCGAAAATCGCGTCATCGGCGCCGCCCATGCCGGCTGGAAGGGTGCGCTGACGGGCGTGCTCGAAAACACCGTCGCAGCCATGGAAGCCCTGGGTGCCGAGCGCGGCAGCATACTGGCCTGCCTCGGCCCCTCGATCTGCCAGGAGAGTTACGAAGTCGGGCCGGAATTCGTCGATCGCTTCATCGCCGAAAATCCCGATTACGAGCGCTTCTTCATGCCTTCGGCAACGCCGGGCCACGCCATGTTCGATCTGCCGGCGCTGACTATCGACAGGCTGACCCGGGCCGGCGTTCGGGCCGAAAGCCTCGGCCTCTGCACCTATCCGGACAGCGAGCGCTTCTTTTCCTATCGCCGGACGACGCATCGCAAGGAGCCGGACTACGGCCGCCAGATTTCAGCGATATCAATCAGGGAGACTTGAGCAGAATGGCACTGCACTTCGAAAAGGCCGAGTTCGCAAGCCGACTTGCGCGCCTCACCGAGAAGATGAAGGAAGAAAAGCTCGACGCCCTGCTGCTCTTCGCCCAGGAAAGCATGTACTGGCTGACCGGCTACGACACCTTCGGCTACTGCTTCTTCCAGACGCTCATCGTCAAGAGCGACGGCACCATGGCGCTGATTACCCGCTCGGCCGATCTTCGCCAGGCCAAGCACACATCGATCCTTGAGGACATCCATATCTGGGTCGACAGGGTCAATGCCGATCCGACGCTCGACCTGAAGAACCTGCTGGTCGAGATGGATCTGCTCGGCGCCCGCATCGGCGTCGAATATGATACGCACGGCATGACCGGCCGCGTCGCCCGCCTGCTCGACGCGCAGTTGACCACTTTCGGCCAGATCGTCGACGCCTCCTATCTCGTCAGCCGCCTTCGCCTGATCAAGAGCCCGACCGAGATCGCCTATGTCGAACGGGCTGCAGACCTCGCCGACGACGCGCTCGACGCCGCGATCCGGCTGACGAAACCGGGCGCCGACGAGGCCGACATCCTCGCCGCCATGCAGGGAGCGATTTTTTCCGGCGGCGGCGACTATCCCGCCAACGAGTTCATCATCGGTTCAGCGGCCGACGCGCTGCTCTGCCGCTACAAGGCCGGCCGCCGCAAGCTCGACGCCAATGACCAGCTGACGCTCGAATGGGCCGGCGCCTACGCGCATTATCATGCCGCCATGATGCGCACGATCGTCATCGGCGAGCCGCTGCAACGCCATCGCGAGCTCTACAATGCCTGCCGCGAAACCATCGAAGCGATCGAGACCGTGCTGAAGCCCGGCCACACCTTCGGCGACGTCTTCGATATGCATGCCAGGATCATCGACGAGCGCGGCCTCGCCCGCCACCGGCTGAATGCCTGCGGTTATTCGCTCGGCGCCCGCTTCTCGCCCTCCTGGATGGAGCATCAGATGTTCCATGTCGGCAATCCGCAGCCGATCGAGCCGAACATGTCGCTTTTCGTGCACATGATCATTGCCGATTCCGATACGGGGACCGCGATGACGCTCGGACAGACCTATCTGACGACGGCGGATGCGCCGCGCGCACTGTCTCGCCATCCGCTCGATTTTATCGGCCTTTGAAGCCCGGGATTGACGGATGAGAATCCGGAATTGACAGACGACCATCCCCGCCCGCATAAATCGAGCGGGCTGATGCGATTGTGGGAAGGACGGATCACGGGATGACGCGAGCTGCGACAGTGCCCACGCTCCTGTTCGTCATGGCCCTGCTCACCGCCTGCAATACGACCGACGCGCTGACGCCGCAGGTCGGCATCGGCGATTCCTCCGGAGGCGCGCCGTCAAGCCCGGTGACCCAGCGTGAGGCCGAAGGTTTGGCGGGCACGCGTCAACCGGTTTTCGCCGCAGGCTCGCAGCCGAATGACTATCATCCGGCCTATAATCAATCGCAGGGAGCCTATCGGCCCGGCAGCGGCGCCCCGCCGACAACGATGCAGGAACAGGCCGACGCCCTGTCGAGGAACAGCGCTTCGCCCGCCGCCTCCGCCCCGATCGAGGGACAGGCGCTGCCGCCGGCGGCGGCCGGTGCCGGGTCTCAGGCACAGACCGGCCAGACGCTCGACGCGCAGCCGCAACAGACCGCCGCCCTCACGCCCGGCGCCTCTTCCGCCCGCGGCAATACAGTGCGCTTCCTGCCGATCATCGGCGCGCCGGTGCAGGCCGTCACGCCGCTTTCGCGCCAGCTCGGCGCCGAGGCGCGGGCGCACGGCCTTTCCATCAAGAGCTCGAACGATGCGAGCAGCGACTACATCCTCAAAGGCTATCTCTCCGCCTTCAGCGACGACGGCAAAGTCACCGTGGTCTATGTCTGGGACATTCTCGACAACGGCGGCGCACGCCTGCACCGCATTCAGGGGCAAGAAAGCGTGCCGACGGCCGCGGCCGATCCCTGGGCGGGCGTTCCGGCTTCGGTGATGCAGCAGATTGCCTCGAAAACCATCGTGGAATTCACCTCCTGGCGGCAGGCACAGGGCGGTTAGTCACAAACTTTTTGCAAATATCAAAGCCTGTGGCGCCTTTGCCCTTGCATTCACGGGGAAGCTGACTAAAAAGCGCGGCTATCAGCGCATAACAGGCGGACCAACATGAAGGTTTTCGCAGGCAATTCGAACCGGCAACTCGCCGAAGCGATCTGCAACTATCTCAACGTTCCCTTGGGGAAAGCCAGTGTCCGAAGGTTTGCCGATCAGGAAATCTTCGTGGAAATCCAGGAAAACGTTCGCGGCGAGGACGTTTTCCTCGTGCAGCCCACGTCCTATCCTGCCAACGACCATTTGATGGAACTGCTGATCATGATCGACGCCATGCGTCGTTCGTCAGCCCGCCGCATCACGGCCGTCCTCCCCTATTTCGGCTATGCCCGCCAGGACCGACGCGCCTCCGGCCGCACACCGATCTCGGCCAAGCTCGTCTCGAACCTGATCACTGAAGCCGGCGCCGACCGCGTCATGACGCTCGATCTCCACGCCGGTCAGATCCAGGGCTTCTTCGATATTCCGACAGACAATCTTTACGCGCTGCCGGTCCTGACGCGCGATATCAAGAGCCACTATGATCTCAGCAACGTCATGGTCGTCTCCCCTGACGTCGGCGGCGTCGTTCGCGCCCGTGCGCTCGCCAAGCGACTGGACTGTCTTCTGTCGATCGTCGACAAGCGTCGCGACCGGCCGGGTGAATCCGAAGTCATGAACATCATCGGCGACGTCACCGGCAAGGACTGCCTGCTGATCGACGATATCGTCGATTCCGGCGGCACGCTCTGCAATGCGGCCGATGCGCTGCTCGCCAAGGGCGCTTCCAGCGTCACCGCTTATATCACCCACGGCGTGCTGTCGGGCGGCGCCGTCACCCGCGTGACCTCGTCCAAGCTGCGCGAACTTGTCATCACCGACTCGATCCAGCCGACGACGGCCGTGCAGTCCGCCCATAATATCCGCGTCGTGACGACCGCTCCGCTGATCGGCGAAGCCATCAGCCGTACGAGCCAGGAAGAATCCGTCTCCAGCCTCTTCGATTAAAAGAGCCGGTATTCGACCGGCTCTTTCAATTTCTGCATCAGATGGACCAGACTATTCCCACGCATGCTCACCGAGCAGCATGAATTGCTGGAAACGAAAGCCCAGAATAAACCGTCGTTCCGATCGTCCGGCGAGCTTGTCACGTAAAGCGCAATTCCGTTCTCTACTCGGCGTCATCCTCGGCCTTGTGCCGAGGATCTATTGCCCTATCGACCGACGGCAGATGTACGGGACAAGCCCGAACATGACGAAAGAGGGTTTGCCGACTTTGTCAGCGGTCTGAGGCCGGCTTTGTGCCGGCTTTCTTGTGGTCAAAAAGCTGAGGCCGGCACAAGGCCGGCCTCTTTTGTTTCTTATCCCGATTGAAAGCGCTCAAGGCTGCTGCGGCGGCGCAGGTACCGCGTCCTGACTTTGATCCGGTTCCTGCTCCTGGTCCGGCTCTAACCCCTCATCCTGATCCGGACCATCCGGTCCCTTGATCTGCTGACCATTGACCGCCACGGAACCGTCGCGGCTGATGTTGATGTCCCAGCGCGAACGGCCGTCGGGATCGGTCTTGGCGAAGCCCTTCGCCATCATGATGCCGAAGGAGACTTGGTTGAGATCGGGATCGGTTTTGGCAAGTTCCTGAACCGCGGCGATCGTCTTGTCGAGATCGCGGGCAAGGATCATCGCCTCCATCGAATAGTCCTTCTCGGTGTCGACCCGCCCTTCGATCTTGCCCGTCATGTCGACGTCATAGACCCCAGACTTGGCACTGATCCTGGGAAACTCGACGGCAAACCGACCGTCCCGGAAGAGCGTCTTGCCCATCTCTTCGCCGCTCTTTTCCGGCGCTTTGTCCTTGAAATCCATCGCCATCAACGCATTGCCAAAGCTGGCGAAGTCCAGGTTTGGCACGGCAAGCTGCAGATCGAAGCTGGTCGGCATGAAGGTCGAGTAGTTTGCCGGCATCAGCGGGGTGTCGAGCCTGATCTCCTGCGCGTTCATGCCGAAACCGAAACGCATGGCATCGCTCGGCCCTTCGATGGCGACGGTGTAGCCGAATGCCTTGGCGCCGCCCTTGCCCATCTCGTTTGTGATGGACAGATCGTTGACCCCGATCGTCTCGCTGAACAAGGTCAGAAGCGGAAACGCTTCCTTCGCTATTGTCTTTATCTTGTCGGTATTTTCCGAGCTCAATTCCTTCTCGTCGGCATGGTCGAGCACGAAGAAGACCACGTCGCGGATCTGCTTCGCCGGCAGGCCGTTCACCTTGGCATCGACATTGATTGAGCCGGCACGAATTTCGATGGGCGGCATTTGCAGGCCGGAAACTTGCTCGACAAAACCAGACATCGAGGCGCTGCCGACGAAATCGATACGTCCGTTGCCGCCTGCACTGTCCGTCGAACTCAGCTTTTGGTCCATGCTGGCGATGGCGGCATGAACTTCCTCGGTTTCGGACTTGCTGGCGACCTTGACGTCCTTGACCGCAAAGGTGCCTGAGCGCAGATAGCTGATTGCCGGGTCGAAAACACCGCTATAGACGATCGAAGCGATGGAATAGGTGAAATTCGTTGTTTTCTGATCCGGGTCTTTAAAATGCCCGGAGACGTTGAACCTGTCGTCGCCTTCGATGTTCCAAAGCCCATTGTCGAGCGGCGTGGCGAATGTCGAGAACGGGGTAAGGCCGTTGATCGTGAAGGTCGCCGGATCCACTTTTGCAAGCAGCTTCGCCAGATCGTAGATGATCTCGTAGCGCGTGCCCGCCGGATTGACGGTGATGAAGCCGCTCTTCGCCAGATCATCGGGAAGCATCTTTGTCAGAGTGTCCCTGACGGTGTTGGCGCCATCCTGATTGATCTCCACGGCCTCGGCCGTGGCAAAAAGGCAAAGGGCAAGCAAGCTCGTTGCCGTAACAAGTTTGAGACGCATGGTCGGGTTTCTCCTCAGCCGCTTTTTTGAATGCGGCATCCAAAGATGCGAAGCGCGCCAATGTCAAGCCAAGTGGTAGCAGCCATTGACGATTTGCCATCTGGACGGGACGCGGTTTTGAGGTGATTTCAACGATGTTCGTCTTTTCAAGCCGAGGCCCCGGCGCGCCCGGGAATGGCCGCGGGGCTCCTTTGAGGACATTACCGTTGACAGCTGCAGGGCCGTCTGCCCAGCCTGAATCCGCAACTTGCGTTTCCGAGCGACTTATAATATAGGCCACCGGTCCGTGTAGACACCCTTGGAGGCAACGCGGATGAGGATGGGGAAACCCGCCTCCGGTTCGACGGAACAAGGCTTTTGCCCGCCGACGAACTCTCCAAATAACCTCGAAAGGAATAGCCATGAGCCAGGAAACTTACGAGCTCAAGGCCGAGGCGCGCGAACGGGTTGGTAAGGGGTCCGCCCGTGAACTTCGCCGCAACGGTTTGATTCCCGCTGTCATCTATGGTGACAAGCAGGCCCCCATTGCCATCGCTCTCAACACCAATGAGGTGACGAAGCGCATTCACGCCGGTGGTTTCATGACCACCGTCGCGACGATCGAGGTCGACGGCAAGAAGTACAAAGTTCTGCCGAAGGACTACCAGCTCGATCCGGTCCGCGATTTCACGATGCATGTCGACTTCCTACGCGTCTCCGGCAACACCCAGGTGAGCGTCGAAATCCCCGTTCACTTCATCAATGAAGAGAAGTCCCAGGGGCTCAAGGTCGGCGGCGTTCTGAACATCGTCCGCCACTCGGTCGAAGTTCATTGCCCGGCCGATGCGATCCCGGAATTCTTCAACGTTGACCTCAGCGGCAAGAAGATCGGCGACAGCATCCATATTTCGGAAGTCACTCTCCCGAAGGGCGTGACCCCGGTCATCGACCGCGACTTCACGATCGCGACCATCATTGCCCCGGCTGCCGGCGTCGACGAGACCGCCGCTGAAGGCGAAGCCGAAGCCTGATCGCTTCGACCAAGTTGTAAAGCATACGGCCCGCTTTCCCGTGCACTGGCCCCTGAACAGTTGTCGTCCAACTTTCAGGAGCCAGTTCACTGGGAAAGCGGGCTTTTCATTGCCCGGAAAAGACGTCCGTTTCTGCAAATTTAATATATTCGTGAAAGCATGCCCCGTCAGCTGTGAAGAAACCGGCCCGAACACGCGACAGCAAATATGGCCGGTCTGGAGGGGTAGACGGAACCATGAACAATTCCGTTGAGAACAGGTTTTTTGGGATTGTTTGCGGAGCGCTGCTTGTTTTTGTCGCTCCTCTCTTTGTTCTCTTTCTTTTTCTTTCCTCGGAGCGAGCCGACAAGGAAATACGCGACCATATCTCGGTTCTTCTTGTCGCCAATGCCCAGGCCCTGGCAAAGCCCCTCTGGGACCTCGATGAAGAAAGCGTCACCCAGATCAGCGCGACGGTCGTTTCTCAGGGCGCCATCGTCAAGGTCGAAGTGCGCGACCAGTCAGGCCAGCTCGACGTCAGCCAGTCCACCATTCCGCGCTCCTTCGATGGCAAGCTCGTGCAGGTGTCGCGCGCCATCATCTACAACACCATCGATGGCCCGAAGAACCTCGGCAGCATCAGCGTCTACTATCCCGCCCTCGGCCTGTTTTCCGGCCTGAAGCAGGAAGAGGTCGTCTTCATTTCGATCTTCATCTTCGCGGTTTTGACCGTTTTCGGCACCGCGCTGATCGGCAACCGCTTCTTCGTCATCCAGCCGCTGATGCGGCTGACGGCGGCGATCGAGGCGACCCGCCAGCTCGGCTCCCGCCATCACGTCGACTGGCAGTCGAACGACGAGATGGGACGGCTTGCCCGCAGCTTCAACGAGATGCAGACCAAGCTCGAAAGCGAGGAGAAGGAGCTGAAGCTCGCCCATCGCCGCGCCACCGATATCTACAATCTCACCCCTGCCATGCTCTTCTCGCTCGATGAGGAAGACCGCATTACCGCCGTCAGTGACTATTGGCTGCTCGCCACCGGCTATGATCGCGCCGCCGTCATCGGCCGCAACTTCGCCGATCTCGTCACGGCAAATACCCGCGACAAGTTCGTCAAGCGCCGCCGGGCCGAAAGCGGCATGGCGGTTACCGTCAAGTTCGTCTGCCTGGACGGCCGCACCATGGACGTCCTTATCATGGAATCGGAAGCTGGCGCCGGCGCTCACGATCGCCTTTCACTGTCGGTCATGACCGATGTGACCGAGCTCAAGGCCTCCGAGGATCGCAACCATCGCCAGGCAATCACCGATCACCTGACCGGGCTTCTCAACCGCCAGGGTTTCGAAGCCGTGCTCGACAGCAAGATCGCCGCGGCAGACGCCGCCGGCCAGGAACTCGCCTGCCTCTTCGTCGATCTCGACCGCTTCAAGTGGATCAACGACAATATGGGCCATGCCGCCGGCGACAGGGCACTGATCGAGCTGGTTGAGCGCCTGAAGACCCATCTTGCTCCCTCCGACGAGGCGGCTCGTCTCGGCGGCGACGAATTCGCCATCCTGCTGCCGGCGAAGGACGCCGAAAAGCGCGCCAAGGCGATGTGCGAGCAGATTGCCTCGATCTTCGAAACGCCATTTGCCCCGGACATGCATCTGAGCGCTTCGATCGGCATCGCCATCTACCCGCATCATGCCGCGGCCGCATCCGAACTGCTGCAGAAATCCGACATGGCGATGTATGCCAAGAAACGCGACGGCAAGAATGGCGCGCAACTCTTCGACAACGCCATGCTCGACCGCGCCCGCAGCCGCGCCGAAATCGAGGCCAATATCGAAGCCGGTCTTGCCGAGAACTGGTTCGAGGCCTTCCTGCAGCCGATCGTCAACTTGAACGGCCGCGGTATTGCCGGTTTTGAAGCGCTGATGCGTCTCAACCATCCGCAGAAGGGCCTGATGCCGCCGACCGAGATCATCAGTGTCGCCGAGGAGACAGGAAAAATCGTCCGCGTCGGCAATGTCATCATGGAAAGGGCGATCGCCCATCTCGCCAAGATTTCCCACATATCCGGCATGCAGGATACCTATCTCGCCATCAATTTCTCGCCGCTTCAGTTCGAGCCGGCTCTGCCGGCCAGGCTTGCCGCCATTGTCGGTCGCCACGGCATCCGCCCCGAACGCATCGTCGTCGAAATCACCGAAGCCGTGCTGATGCACGACAACCCAGAGATTCGCATGATCGTCACCGAGCTTCGCCGCTTCGGCTGCCGCATCGCGCTCGACGATTTCGGCACCGGCTATTCGTCGCTCAGCTACCTCAACCGCTTCCCTGTCGATATCATCAAGATCGACCAGTCCTTCACCCGCGCGATCAACGACGGCGACGATGACGTCCGCCAGAAGAGCCGCATGCTGATCGAAGGCATCACCACGCTGTCCCACAAAATGAACTGCACCGTCATCGCCGAGGGCATCGAGACCGAAGAGGAATGCCGCACGCTCCACCAGATGGGGCTGGACTATGGCCAGGGCTACCTCTTCCATCGCCCGCAGCACGCAGCCAAGCTCATCGAGGAACTGATGGCCCCGCAATCGGCCGTCGCGCGCGCCTCGTAAACGAAGAACCAAGGAGATAATCCGATGAAAAAGCTCCTGCTTCTCGCATGCCTGGCGCTGCCCTGCGCCGCCCATGCGCAGACAATCAATTTCACGACCGAGGATTACGCCCCCTTCAACTATCGCGAAGGCAAGGAGATCAAGGGCGCGACCGTCGAGCAGGTCGAAAAGGTGATGGCCGCGATCGGCGTCGACTACACGATCGAGGTCTTGCCCTGGGCGCGCGCTTTCGGCCTCGCCCGCACGGCGCCGATGACCTGCGTTTTCGCCACCGCCCACAACAGCACCCGCGACCCGCTGTTCAAATGGATCGAGCCGCTGCTGATCGATCGCAATATCCTGATCACCCGCAAGGGCTCCGGCGTCACCGCCGGCAATCTGGACGAGGCGAAGAAATATACGATCGGCACGCAGCGGGAGGATTACACCGAGACGACCCTGAAGGAGAAGGGCTTCACCAAGCTCGACGTCGCCAGCGACTTCAACGCGACGCTGCGCAAGCTGCTCAGCGGCCGCATCGACATGATGCCGATCTCCGAACTCTATTTCGACAAGCTGAAGGCCGATCAGCCGGTGGAGATGGTGACGGTGCTCTCCGCCCAGCCGATGGGCATTGCCTGCGAAAAGAGCTTTCCGGACGATCTGCGCGCCAAGATGCAGGCCGCTCTCGACAAGCTGATCGCCGATGGCGACCAGAGAAAGATTTTCCTGAAATATGGCATGAACCTGTCGGACTGATGCTTCCCTTTCCGCTTGACATTGCGCGGATTTCCGGGTGGTGAACAGCGGCAAAGCTTAAGCGAGGAATGACAGGCCATGCTGATCATCGCGGGTCTCGGCAATCCCGGCGCCAAATACGCCGGCAACCGTCACAATATCGGCTTCATGGCCGTCGACGCCATCCATCGGCACCACAGCTTTTCGCCCTGGTCGAAAAAGTTCAGGGGCGAGATCGCCGAAGGCGAACTCGCCGGCGAGAAGGTGCTGCTGATCAAGCCCCAGACCTACATGAACCTCTCCGGCGAGGCCGTCGGCGAGGCGATGCGCTTCTACAAGCTCCAGCCCGCCGACCTTGTCGCGATTTATGACGAGCTCGACCTTCCCGCTGGCAAGGCGCGGCTAAAGACCGGCGGCGGCCATGGCGGCCACAACGGCATCAGGTCGCTGGACGCCCATTGCGGCAAGGAATACCGGCGCCTGCGCCTCGGCATCGGTCATCCCGGCGTCAAGGAAATGGTGCAGAATCATGTGCTCGGCGATTTCGCCAAGGCCGACAGGGACTGGCTGGAACCGCTGCTCGACACGCTCGCCGACAATGCCGAGATGCTGGTGCGGAACGAGGATTCGCAGCTGATGAACAAGATCGCGCTGGCGCTCGGCGGCCAAGCCGAGGAGGAAAAACCGCGCAGAGACAAGGATGGCGAAAAGAAACCGGCCGGTCAGTCGCACATCCGCCAGGCCCGTAGCAGCAATCAGCAGAAACTCCCCGCCACCGGGCCGATGGCCGAGATGCTGAAGAAGATGTTCGGCAATAAGGGGGAATGAGTTCGGTGCCGGACCAGGATTTCGCCATCCGCCCCGCAACTGCCGGCGATCTTCCGGAACTGGGCGTCCTCTACCGGCATTTGAACCCGACAGATCCCGTTCTCGACAAGGCCATGGCAGAAGAGCGTTTCTCCGCCATCCTCGCCCATCCCGGCATGACCGTCTTCATTGCCTTTGCCGGCGATGTCGCCGCCGCCACCGCCACGCTGATCGTCGTGCCGAACCTGACGCGGGGAGCCGCCTCCTATGCGCTCATCGAAAACGTCGTCACCCACGCCGACCACCGCCGGCAGGGTTTTGCCGGCGCCGTCATCGGTCATGCGGTGGAGCAAGCCTGGAAGGCCGGCTGTTACAAAGTGATGCTGCTGACCGGCTCCAAGAACCCTGCGACGCTTCGCTTCTACGAGAATTGCGGCTTCATCCAGGACAAGACCGGCTATCAGATCCGCCGCGCCTGAGCCGGCTATTCCTCGGGCTCCGTCGTGAACATCAACGGAAAGCCCATCTCCTTGGCAAGGTCGATGCCCTCCTTGGCCTTGGTCTCGGCAATGTCCTTGGCGCAGACCACGACCACGCAGGAACCGAGCTTGTGCGCCGTCATCATCACCCGATAGCCGGTCTCCTCGCTCATGCGGAAGACAACCTTCAGGATCACGATGACGAATTCGCGCGGCGTATAATCGTCGTTGACGAGGATGACCTTGTAGAGCTTCGGCTTGTCCAGCTTCGGCTTCACCTTGGTCTTCGGCTTCAGGGCAACGTCGTTGTCACTCATCGGAAAATCCACCCGTTGATGACATGGTCAGGAACCTCAAAACAATTAATCATTGTCGATGACGAATTTTCGACGGTGCGCCGTGCCTGCCGCCTCGATCAGGAAATTGGCCGCCGAGTTGAGGCCGGATGTGCGGCCGGCAGGAGCGACCGTGCATCTGACGAAATCCGTAATGCATCGAAACCGCGATCGCCCTCGGAAATAGGCCGGCACCGTTCCTTGGGCAAGTGAGCAACGTTAAAAGCTCGCTAAGACTTGACCATATTGCTCCTTTATCCCATAGGCACCAGCAAGAAATTCAAGAACAGCAGGTTTTAGCCATGGGCTTCAAATGCGGCATCGTCGGTCTGCCGAACGTCGGCAAATCGACCCTCTTCAACGCGCTCACCAAGACGGCGGCGGCACAGGCGGCGAATTATCCCTTCTGCACCATCGAGCCGAATACCGGCGAAGTCGCCGTACCCGATCCGCGCATGCGCAAGCTTGCCGACATCGCCAAGTCCAAGGAACTGATCCCGACCCGCATCTCCTTCGTCGATATCGCCGGTCTGGTGCGCGGTGCCTCGAAGGGTGAAGGCCTCGGCAACCAGTTCCTCGCCAATATCCGCGAAGTCGATGCCATCGTGCATGTGCTACGCTGTTTCGAAGACAGCGACATCACCCATGTCGAGGGTCGCATCAACCCCGTTGCCGATGCCGAGACGATCGAGACCGAGCTGATGCTCGCCGACCTCGAAAGCCTGGAACGCCGCACCGAGCAGACGCGCAAGCGCGCCACCGGCAAGGACAAGGAGTCGATGGCGATGCTGCCGATCATGGAAGCGTCGCTGAAGCTGCTCAACGAGGGCAAGCCGGTGCGCACGCTGCTGTCGACGCTCGATGCCGAGGAGATCGCCATCCTCAAGGGCCTCAACTTGCTGACCTCGCATCCGGTGCTTTATGTCTGCAACGTCGCCGAAAGCGACGCCTCGACCGGCAATGAATTCACCGAAGCAGTGGCCGCCATGGCCAGGGAACAGGGTGCCGAAACCGTCGTCATCTCGGCGGCGATCGAGGCTGAGGTCGCCCAGCTTCCCGAGGATGAGGCCAAGGAATTCCTCTCTGCCCTCGACCTTGACGAGGCGGGCCTCGACCGGCTGATCCGCGCCGGCTACAAGCTGCTCCACCTCATCACCTATTTCACCGTCGGCCCGAAGGAAACGCGCGCCTGGACGATCGAGCGCGGCACCAAGGCGCCGCAGGCTGCCGGCGTCATCCATTCGGATTTCGAGCGCGGCTTCATTCGCGCCAACACCATCGCCTATGACGACTACATCAAATTCAACGGCGAAGTCGGTGCCAAGGATGCCGGCAAGGCGCGCGACGAAGGCAAGGAATACGTCGTCCAGGACGGCGACGTCATCCACTTCCGCTTCAACACCTAAATAACAGACCGCTGCCGGCTTAACCCGGCGGCAGCCTGTTTGCGATGGCCGGCGGCAGTGCCCTGAGCACCAGCCGCCGAAGCGGCATCCAGCCGGTGCCGATGATCAATACGATCGCGCCGACGATAATCAGCGTCGTGAAGATATAGGTGTCGACCGTGGCGCTTCCCTGTCGGAAGACGCCGAAGATCGCAACGCCGAGCGACAGCAGTCCCGAGGTGACGAAGGCGCGCCGGTCGATGATGAGACCGATCAGCATTAACATCGCCACCGTCGCGACGACCACGGGTGTCCGCGACGACATGTTCGCGACGTCGAAGATACGAACGTCTCCCCCGAGCGACAGCAGGGAAACAGTGCTGTAGAGCAGCGCCGGCGCCGCGCCGAGATGCAGCCAGAAAGCAATATCCGAACGCGTTGTCCGCCGCAGCCGGTCGCCGAGATCGAAATAGAGCGCCATCGCAAACAGTCCGAGCGCGCAGACGAGGGCAACCAGGGCCAGCACGATGGGATGATCGAGGAAAAAAGCCGGATTGCCGCTTGCCCACTGTACCACACGCAAAAGCAGGGTGAGGATGAAGGCAAGCACCGACATGATAGAGAGCGCCAGCGAAAGCGGTACGCGGTAGCGGGCATAATAGGCGCCGAGAATGATCGGGAAACCGGCGACGAACTGCGTCGCCTCCGCTCCGAAGGATGTAGCGGTCGGCGTCCACGGCGGAAAGAATCGCGACATCAGCAGCCAGGTCCAGCAGAACAGCGCGATCGTCAGGCTGACGGCCGGCAGAGCGAGTCGCTGGCGGCGCACCAGGATTTCCGAAAGGATGATGATCGCGGGCAGCACGGCATAAAGCGCAGAAAGCCCCCAGAGGCCGCCGAGCGCCACGACGACGCCGATGGTGATCAGCACGTCGTGAAACCCGCGCACGAAGCGCGGCGTCTCCGTGTCCGACCATGCCGGTCCGTCGGCGGCTGTCGGCTGCGGCTCGACAACCGCCACGCCGCGCTCAGTCAGGAAAGGCAGAAGCCGCCCGCCCGCCTCCGGCGAAATCAACCCCTGGCGCGCCGCCTCGTCGAGTATCGACTTCAGTTCCGTCATGCCGGTTTATCTCCCCGGAATCATTGAGCCCGCGCGGATGCTATTGTAAGCACTAGAGCATGATGCCGAAAAGTGTGAGCGGTTTTCGGGCGACATCATGCTCTAACTCTTTAATGGAGAACAGGATTCAGATTTTTAGGCCGATTCGGCCTAAACTCATCCTGTTCTAGGCGCTGCATATGACGGAGGAGCGAATGTCGGCAGAAAAGCTTTCCTTCGAGGATTTTGAGCCCGGTCGCCGCTTTCCCCTCGGCCCGAAGCTGGTGAGCGCCGGAGAAATCATCGAATTCGCCAGCGAATTCGATCCGCAGCCGATGCATCTCGACGAGGCTGCCGGCCGCGCCAGCATTCTCGGCGGTCTTGCCGCCTCCGGCTGGCATACGTCCGCGATGCTGATGCGCATGATGGCCGACAGTTACATCCTGAACGCGCTCTGCGAGGGTGCGCCCGGCATCGATCTGATGGAATGGCGAAAGCCGGTGCTTTCAGGCGACACGCTGCATGGCCACTCGACCGTGCTTGAAGCCCGGCCGATGCGCTCGCGCCCCGGCATCGGCATTGCCAAGTTCCGCCACGAGGTGGAAAATCAGCGCGGTGAACTCGTTTGTCTCTCGGAAAACTCGGTCATGATCCGCATGCGCCCTGCCCCAGGCATCAGCACGAGCCCGGAGATGACAGCATGAGAATGTCCGAACTTTACGCCGTCGGCGAAAAGGCCGAGATCGGCAGCTACGTCTTCACCGAGGAAAACATCATCGACTTCGCGACGCGCTACGATCCGCAGCGTTTTCACGTCGACAAGGAAGCCGCCAAAGAAACCCTGTTCGGTGGTCTTTGCGCTTCGGGCTGGCACACCACCGCCGCCTGGATGCGCACCTTCCTCGCTTTCTGGAAACGTCAGAGCGTCGCCCTCGCGCAGAGAGGGCTGGCGGCACCGAACCTCGGTCCTTCGCCGGGTTTCCAGAAACTGCAGTGGTTGCGGCCGATCTTCCCAGGCGACGTCGTGACCTACTCCGTCGCCCTCCTCTCCAGCCGGCCGCTCGCGTCGCGGCCGGGCTGGCACCTCAACACCATCCTCTGCGAAGGCGTCAATCAGAACGGCGATCCCGTCATGCGCTTCGAAAGCGGCGTCCTCGAGTACGACTGAGGCCGCCGGCAGCGAGGGCGGGCTCAGTGTCCGGAAAATTCGACCAGCGTGTGCACGCTGATGCCGAGTTCTTCCAGCTTCCGGCGGCCGCCGAGATCGGGCAGATCGATGACGAAGCAGGCGCCGACCACCTCCGCGCCGATCTGACGCAGCAGCTTCGTAGCCCCGACGGCCGTGCCGCCGGTGGCGATCAGATCGTCGACCAGGATCACCTTCTCGCCGGGCTCGATCGCATCGCGATGCATCTCCATCTCGTTCCACGCCATATTCCAGGCTGTAGGCGATACGAACGGTGTCATGCGGCAGCTTGCCCTTCTTCCGGATCGGCACGAAGCCCGAGGAAAGCTGATGCGCCACCGCGCCGCCGAGAATGAAACCGCGCGCCTCCATGCCGGCGATCTTGTCGATCTTGGTTCCCGCATAGGGCTGCACGAGCTCATCGACCGCCCTGCGGAAGGCGCGGGGATTGCCGAGCAGCGTGGTGATGTCACGGAAAATGATTCCGGGCTTCGGATAGTCGGGGATGGAACGGATGCTGGCTGCGAGCTCCGACGTCGTATTGTCCATGGAAAGTCCATATCTGCGAGGGCATGAAACGGCCGCACCCTACTGCATAATTCCTCAAATCGAAATCGATTTAGGGATAAAATTATCCGGCAGTTCAAGGCGCTACGGCCCCTTTGTGCGTCAGAAAGGACGTGGCGTCGCTGAGACGCATGAGGCTGGACGCACAAGCGGCTTTCGGGGAGGATACGTCAGCGAGCCAATGGAATCGCCGGCAACAAAAAAGGCGGCCCGTGAGCCGCCTTTTCGAATTCGGACAAGGAAGGCTCAATGCTCCTTGTTGGCGTAGACCGAGCGCTTCGTGAGGTAGATCAGCACGCTGAAGATCGCCAGGAAGATCATCACCATGAAGCCGGTGCGCTTGCGCTCCTCCAGATGCGGCTCGGCAGCCCACATCAGGAAAGCGGTGACGTCCTTGGCATACTGGTCGACGGTCGCCGGTGCGCCGTCGTCATAGGTGACCTGGCCATCGGAGAGCGGCTTCGGCATGGCGAGGACGGCAGCAGCATTGAAATAAGGGTTGTAATGTCCACCCTGCGGCACCTGGAAACCCGCCGGCGGCTCTTCATAGCCGGTCAGCAGCGAATAGATATAGTCAGGGCCGCTTTCCTGATACTGCGTGAAGATGTCGACAACGAACTGCGGAAAGCCGCGGGTGACGGCGCGGGCCTTGGCGATCAGCGAGAAATCAGGCGGAGCCGCGCCATTGTTGGAAGCGGCCGCGGCTTCGGCATTCGGGAAAGGCGACGGGAAGTAATCGGAAGGCACCGCCTTGCGGGTAAACATCTCGCCGCTCGCGTCAGGACCGTCCTGAACCTCATAATTTGCAGCGAAAGCCTTCACCTGTGCCTCGGAATAGCCGAGATCGCCGAGCGTGCGGAAAGGCACGAGCGTCATCGAATGACAGGCTGCACAGACTTCCGTGTAGACCTTGAGGCCACGCTGGAGCTGGCCCTTGTCGTAATGACCGAACGGACCGGCGAAAGACCATTCCTCCTCCTTCGGGTGCTTCAGCGGATAATGCGGCGTCTCACCTTCCGCGTGATGAGCCGGAGCCGCACCGTTGGCGGGCGCCTCCTCGGCCAGAGCCGCGCCGCTGAGACCGGCAACGACAGCGAGCGAGAGAATGCTTGCAACAAGCGTTTTCATGTTTCTGTTCCCTTCCGTCGCGCGCTTACGCATTGGCCGCTGCACCGGCGGCAGCTGTCTTGTTGCGCTTCTCGAGCACGGCTTCGGTGATCGAGTTCGGTATGCGGCGCGGCGTCTCGACGAGGCCGAGCACCGGCATGGCCACCAGGAAGAAGGCGAAGTAGAGGAGCGTGCAGATCTGCGAAACGATCACGAAGCTGCCTTCCGCCGGCTGTGAGCCGAGCCAGCCGAGGATGATCGCGTTGATCACAAACAGCCAGAAGAACAGCTTGTACCAGGGACGGTAGACCGCCGAGCGAACCTTCGACGTATCGAGCCAGGGCAGGAAGAACAGCACGATGATCGCGCCGAACATCACCAGCACGCCGCCGAGCTTGGAGTCGATCGGGCCGATGTTGAAGGTGATCGAACGCAGCATCGCGTAGAACGGCAGGAAGTACCATTCCGGAACGATGTGAGCCGGCGTCTTCAACGGGTCGGCCGGGATGTAGTTGTCGGCATGGCCGAGGAAGTTCGGCATGTAGAAGACGAAATAGGCATAGACCAGCAGGAAGACCGAAACGCCGAGCGCATCCTTCATCGTCGCATAGGGCGTGAAGCGCACGGTATCGGTCTTGGTTTTGACTTCGACACCCGTCGGGTTCGTCTGGCCGGTGACGTGCAGCGCCCAGATGTGCAGGACGACGACGCCGGCGATCATGAAGGGCAGCAGGTAGTGCAGCGAGAAGAAGCGGTTCAGCGTCGGCTGTTCGACGGCAAAGCCGCCGAGCAGGAACTGTTGGAGCGATTCACCGATCATCGGGAAGGCCGAGAAGAAGCCGGTGATGACGGTCGCGCCCCAGAAGGACATCTGGCCCCAGGGCAGGACGTAGCCCATGAAGCCGGTCGCCATCATCAGCAGGTAGATGACCACGCCGAGGATCCAGAGGATTTCGCGCGGCGCCTTGTAGGAACCGTAATAGAGGCCGCGGGCGATATGCAGGTAGACGGCGACGAAGAAGAAGGATGCGCCGTTGGCATGCAGGTAGCGCAGCAGCCAGCCGTGGTTGACGTCGCGCATGATCTTTTCAACGGAATTGAAGGCGATCGCGGTGTCGGCGGTGTAATGCATGGCGAGCACGATGCCCGTCAGGATCTGCACGACAAGCATGACGGAGAGCATGGCGCCGAACGTGTAGGCATAGTTCAGGTTTCTCGGAACCGGATATGCCACGAAGCTGTCATAGACCATGCGCGGCAGCGGCAGGCGCGCATCGACCCATTTCTCGAAGCCGGTTGATGGTTCGTAGCTGGAATGGCCACTCATAAATCAGTCTCCCCTCAACCGATCTTGATTTTGGTATCGGACACAAATGAAAAGGTCGGAATCGCCAGATTTTCGGGCGCGGGACCCTTCCGGATGCGGCCGGCCGTATCGTAGACCGAGCCATGGCAGGGACAGAACCAACCATTGTATTCGCCGGCCTGGCCGAGCGGGACGCAGCCGAGATGGGTGCAGGTGCCGATCATGACGATCCAGTTTTCCTTGCCTTCGCCGCCAGAGCGGTCAACGCCTGTTGCCTGAGCGTCCACAGGAAGGTTTGCGTTGCGGGCCACCGGATCCTTGAGATCCCCGAGCGGAACATCGGCTGCGGCTTTCACTTCTTCCGGCGTGCGGTTGCGGATGAAGATCGGCTTGCCGCGCCACTTGACGGTCAGCGACATGCCGGGCTCAAGGCTCGCGACATCGACTTCGATGGATGCCAGCGCCAGCGTCGACGCATCCGGGCGCATCTGATCGATGAACGGCCACGCAAACGCAGCGGCGCCGACAGCACCTGCCATACCGGTGGTGAGATAAAGGAAATCACGGCGAGTGGGCTCTGTCGAAGCCTCGCTTGTCGTTTCGTGTTCGCTCACGGCTTAACCATCCTCTGCGCAATTATCGCGGAATTCCGCCCTGCCCCCTCTGCCGAGGAATCAAACCAGACACAATTCGGCCATAGATTCCCCGGCATTCCGGCGCGTTCTAAGCTTGATCGCAAATTATGTCCAGCCTTGACAAGGGGATGAGGGCACAATGTCGCGGGAAATTTCGGATGAATTTTTTAAGGCAAATACGAGCTTGCCGGCATGTTGCATTGCAACAAAAAAGCCGTCGTGATAGGCGCAGTCGCAATCACGCCAGCGAGCCGGACCGAAGCGGATGAGAGACACGATTTTTTGCGTATTCAGCGTCCTCACGACCCTGGCCCTGGCCATCGTCTCGTTGCGCTATGTGACCGATTTTTATCTGCTTTCCTTCTTTTTCAGCTTTCAGCTCCATCTGGCGGCGGCCGCGGCGCTCGCCTCCCTCGCGGCCTTGCTTGTCAAGCGCCATTGGTATGGCCTGCTGACGCTCGGCATATCACTGGCTCTTGCCGTCCATGGCATCGTGATGACCCGTGAATTTGTCCAGCCCGCCGTCGATGATAACCGCCCGGTTCTTTTCCGGCTGATGTCCTTCAACATCGAAAACGATAATTTCGCAAACGGTGCCGCGATCGCCGACATGGCGATTGCCTCAGGCGCCGATGTCGTCAACATCCTCGAGGCCGAGCCGGTCCTGTCGGAACTGCCGCGGCTTATGAAAACCTATCCCTATTATGTCGGCTGCGGCATCGGCATGCAGGAATGCGATACGCTGGTCCTGTCGAAGCGCCCGCTCATCGAGCCGCGCATCCGCAGTCTCGGCCTGCTGTGGCGCAATCGGCTGACGATCTCGACGGTCGATTTCGACGGCCGCAAAGTCAATTTCCTGACCGCGCATCTGACCAAACCCTATTACGACGAGTTCTACGGTCTGGAGCTCGAGGACCTCGCCGCGATCGCCCCCACCCTGCCGGGACCGCTGGTGCTGGCCGGCGATTTCAACTCGTCCATCCTGACGCCGGGCGTACAGGACCTTCTGCGCAGAGAAGGCTTCGCCACCGTATCACTGGAACCCGCAACCTGGCCGATCGCCGCCGGCGCCTTCGGCATTCCGATCGACCACGTCTTTGCGAGGGCGCCCCTGCGGCTGAAATCGGTGCGCCGCATCGCCCACAGCTACGGATCAAACCATTTTGGCCTCATGGCGGAATTCGCCATCACCCCCTGAGCCGAGATCTTCGTCCGCCGCGAGGAAGCCGCCGGACTGGCGCGTCCAAAGTTCGGCATAGAGCCCGCCTTCGCGAAGCAGTTCGTCGTGGCTGCCCTCCCCGATGATCCGGCCGAGATCAACGACGATCAGCCGGTCGAGCGCAGCAATCGTCGACAGCCGGTGGGCGATCGCAAGCACGGTCTTGCCCTCCATGATCCGATGGAGATTGGACTGGATCGCTTCCTCCACTTCCGAATCGAGCGCCGACGTCGCTTCGTCGAGAACCAGGATCGGAGCGTCCTTCAGCATCACCCGGGCAATCGCAATGCGCTGCCGCTGGCCGCCCGACAATTTGACGCCGCGCTCGCCGACATGCGCGTCGAAACCTCTGCGGCCCTGTTGATCCTGCAGGCGGGCGATGAAGTCGATGGCTTCGGCACGCCGGGCCGCCTCGACCAGCCGCTCCTCGCCGGCATCCGGCCGGCCGAACAGGATATTGTCGCGCACCGAACGATGCAGCAGCGAAGTATCCTGGCTGACGACGCCGATCTGCATCCGGAGCGATTCCTGCGTCACGGCCGATATATCCTGGCCATCGATGAGGATGCGGCCCTCCTGGAGGTCGTAGAGGCGCAGCAGGAGGTTCATCAGTGTCGATTTTCCAGCGCCCGAACGGCCGACGATCCCGACCTTCTCACCGGGGCGGATGGTCAGGGAGAAATTGTCGACGACCGGCTCCTGCCCCTTGCCGTAGTGGAAGGAAACATTGTCGAAACGAATGCCGGGCCGGCGGATCACCAGGCTCTGCGCATCAGGGCGATCGACAAGCCCGAGAGGCTGGGAGATCAGCTCGGCGGCATTCTGGATGGTGCCGAGATTGCGCATGATGCCGTTGAATTGCGTCATCAGCCGCCCGAGCAGGAAATTCAGCCGGAGCACCAGCGCCAGCGAGAATGCCACTGCGCCGGCGCTGACCAGGCCGCGCAGCCAGAGATCGACGCTCAAGCCCGCCATCGTCACGATCATCAGGCCGGAAAGCAACGCCATCGAGGCCCTGACGCCGGTGATGAATCGCGTGAAGCGCAGCACCGTATCCTGATAAATATCGAAGCCCTGGCGCATGTAGCGGTCGCTCTCTTCGTCGCGGGCAAACAACTTCAGCGTCTGCATATTGCTATAGGAGTTGACCATCCGGCCGTTCAGCATCGATCCGGCTTCCGCCGTCTCGCGGGAATGATGGCGGATCCGCGGGACGAAGTGACGGGCAAGCAAGCTGAAGGCGCCGAGCCAGAACAGCACGACGGCGGCGAGCGAAAAATCCAGCCGGGCGACGAGCACAAGTGTCGTCACGGCATAAATTCCGACAAACCAGACGCTCTCCATCAGCGAGGTCACGAGATCGCCGGTTGCCTGGCCGGCTGACCAGACCTTCGTAACGATGCGCCCGGAGAAATCGCTCTGGAAGAAGGACAATGATTGTCTTGAGACGTGGAGATAAGATTGCCAACGTGCTAGATTGTAGAAGCCCGGCGTGATCACCTGCTGATCGACGAGGGCAATCAGAAAGGCGACGACGAAGCGCACGAGCCCGATGAGAGCGAGCATGCCGAACAGTTCGCCGCCGTGGGCCGCAAGAAGACCGCTCCAGCCGGCGCCAGGCGTAATGCTGGCGAGAATATCGACGAGGCGTCCGACGAACCAGAAAAGTGCGGCTTCGATTGCCGCCGATGCGCCGCCGAGTATGAGCATGGCGATGAACGGCATCCTCGTCTGGCCGATATAGAACCAGATGAAGCCGAGCGTTGTCTGCGGCGGCTGAAGATTGGCGCGCGGGCGGAACGGATCGATCCAGGTCTCGAACAGGCGGAAGATGGGTCGCAAGAACATGGAAGCGATATAGGCGGATTGAGAGGAGCGGCAAAGGGAATGAAAAGCGGACGCAATCTTATATTTTTGTAATGATCGGTAACATCGGCGGCATCTCCATTGATTGCCCGCCGATCCGTCACAATCTGACGATAGGATCGCGCTTCAACGGAGGGAAGGCCATGGAAACGAAAATGCTCGATGCGCATATTCCGCTTCCGCTCGCAGCGAGGTTGGATGCCCTGGCCGCCGACCTGGCCCTGCCGCGCGACGTGATCGTCGCCGAGGCCATAACCGCCTGGCTCGACAGCGAGGAACGCCGTCGCATCACCACGCTGCGCACGCTCGCGGCCGCCAACACCATCGTCGTCGTCGAACACGACCGGGTGATCGACTGGGCCGACAGCCTTTGAACAAGGGAAACGGCGCCCTGTGCCCCATTGGCAACTAGAAATCAGTTTAACAATTCAAAAGGCCCTCCCCGCTCTCCCAGGGAGGGCCGATCGTTATTCCGCCGCCTCTTCCGCTTCCTCGGTGTGATCGGAGAGGAAGCCGCCGGACTGGCGGTTCCAGAGGTCGGCGTAGATGCCGCCGCTCTCGATCAATTCGCCGTGCGAGCCGGCCTCGATGATCCGGCCCTTGTCGAGCACGATCAGCCGGTCCATCTCCGTCAGCGTCGACAGCCGATGAGCGATCGCGATCACCGTCTTGCCCTCCATCAGGGCGAAGAGGTTTTCCTGGATCGCCGCCTCGACTTCCGAATCGAGCGCCGAGGTCGCCTCGTCGAGCACCAGGATCGGCGCGTCCTTCAGGAAGACCCGGGCGATCGCGATGCGCTGCCGCTGGCCGCCGGACAATTTGACGCCGCGTTCGCCGACCTGCGCGTCGAGCCCCTGGCGGCCCTGCATGTCGACAAGCCCTTCTATGAACTCCCAGGCATTGGCGCGTTTGGCAGCCTCGATCACCTCGGCATCGCTCGCCTCCGGCCGGCCATAAGCGATGTTGTCGCGGATCGAGCGATGCAGCAGCGAGGTATCCTGCGTCACCACCCCGATCAGTGAACGCAGGCTTTCCTGCGAGACGCCTGATATATCCTGGCCGTCGATGGTGATGCGACCGCCCTCCAGATCGTAGAAGCGCAGCAGCAGGTTCATCAGCGTCGTCTTGCCGGCGCCGGAGCGCCCGACGAGACCGACCTTCTCGCCCGCCTTGATGTCGAGCGACAGGTTATCGATGACGCCCTTGCTCTTGCCGTAGTGAAACCGGATGCGCTCGTAGTGGATCGCGCCCTTCTTCGCCGTCATCGAAGGCGCGCCCGGCTTGTCGACGATGTCGTGCTGTTTGCTCATCATCTCCATGCCGTCATAGACCGTGCCGATATTCTCGAACAGCGCCGAGACTTCCCACATGATCCATTGCGACATGCCGTTGACGCGCATGGCCAGACCGATGGCGATGGCGATCGCGCCGACCGAGATCGCCCCATTCAGCCAGAACCAGATCGACAGGCTGGAGACGACGAAGAGCGCGACGCAGTTGGTCAGGTAGACGCTGATGTGGAACAGCGTCACCTTGCGCATCTGCCTGTGCACCGTCTGCAGGAACTCGTCCATGCCCTCCTTGGCATAGACCTCCTCGCGGCCGGCATGCGAAAACAGCTTGACGGTGGCGATGTTCGTGTAGCTGTCGACCACACGCCCCGTCATCATCGAGCGTGCATCCGCCTGCTGCGCCGCGATCTTGCGAAGCTGCGGCACGAAATAAGAGACGATGCTGACATAGACGGCGAGCCAGACGAGGATCGGGATCATCAGCCGCCAGTCGGCCGCCGCAATCACGATGATCATCGTCAGGAAATAGCTGACGACGTAGACGAAGACGTCGAGAATCTTCATCACCGTTTCGCGCACGGCAAGCGAGGTCTGCATCACCTTTGTCGCAACGCGCCCGGCAAACTCGTTGGCGAAGAACGTCATGCTGTGGCGCAGCAGGAAGCGGTGCATCTGCCAGCGGGCGCTCATCGGATAGTTACCGAGCAGCATCTGGTGCATGATGAGGGAATCGAGGCCGGCCGCCAGCGGCAAGCCGACCAGGACCAGCACCGCCATCCAGAACAGCTTGTGGCCCTCCATCTGCAGGAAGGTGGCGCGGTCAGCACTGGTCAGCCAGTCGACGATGTCGCCGAGAAACTGGAAGAGCGCCACTTCGCCGACGGCGATCGACGCCGTCAGCAACGCCATCAGGCCGAGCCAGGGTGCTGCCGGCTTGCTGTAGTGCCAGCAAAAGGCAAAAAGACCTTTCGGCGGAGCGACAGGCTCCTCGCTCGGAAAGGGATTGAGTCGCTGTTCGAACCAGCCAAACATGAAATTGCTCCGAAACATCAGCGTCTCGGCTCCCGGCTTCGCGCCACCTGAGCGCACTGCAAGCACATATGGGAACCGAACGTTCAAGGGGCGAGGCTGAAACAGCCGCACAATGGATCAAAAGGGGATTTCAGGAAGGAATGCGCGCTAGCGGCGCCATGTCGCCTTGATCGGCATCACGGCGGGAAAGCGCATAATGAGCAAAACATTCATGTCGGCCCTCCCTGCTGGCGATTGAAGATTGTGCATGGATAACGCGAAAATCGCGAAATTTCCAGCCCCATAATGGCGTAAATTGAACGTTTCCGGGCCAAAATGCGCCCTGTTGCGGCAAAATGCCGGTTGCTTTAGGTGTCTCGCATCCCGACGAAACAAACGGCACATGATGACCGACCTCAGACTGGCACTCTACCAGCCGGATATTCCCGGCAATACCGGCACGATCCTGCGTCTTGCCGCCTGCCTCGGCTTCGCGGTCGATCTGATAGAACCCGCCGGCTTCGACGTTTCCGATCGCAACCTGAAAAGATCGGGAATGGATTATATCGCCGCCGCCGCGCTGACCCGCCATGTCAGTTGGGATCGCTTCGAAGCGTGGCGCGCCAAGACCGGCCGCCGCCTGATCCTCGCTTCAACCAAGGCGGCGGATCGCTACACCGATTTCACCTTCCGTTCAGACGACATTCTGCTTCTCGGCCGGGAAAGCGCCGGCGTCCCGGACCATGTGCATGAAAAGGCCGATGCCCGTATCCTGATCCCGATGGTCGAAGGCCAGCGCTCGATCAACGTCGCCGTCTCGGCCGCGATGATCATCGGCGAAGCGATGCGCCAGACCGTCTGGGCTTGAGCGGCAGCGGCCTTCGCGGAATGGCCGAAGCCCCGGAATGTGTGGGAAATTGACATTGCCAATCCGCCAGATTGGCCTATATTTATTAGCCGGGCAATCAAAAATATCGCATGACGGCTGCGATTTCAATAGCTTGGCATCACTCGGGCCTGGGTCTCGCCAACAGATGAAGGAAGAATAAAAACAAGAAAATGGATTCCACGGTCATCATGATCAACCTGTTCGGCGCCGTCGCATTGCTGCTGTTCGGCCTCGCGCAGGTCAAGGACGGCGTATCCAGGGCCTTCGGCGCCCGGCTCAGAACAGGACTTGCGACCGGCACGCGCGGCGGCTTTCGGTCCTTTGTATCAGGCCTGATCGCAACCGTCGCTCTGCAGAGCTCCACGGCAACGGCGTTGATGACCGCCTCTTTCGTCGAGCGTGATCTGATCAGGCCGCGCATGGCACAGATCGTCCTGCTCGGCGCCAATGTCGGCACCGCCATCACTGCCTGGATCGTCGCCACGGGGATTGAATGGCTCTCCCCGCTTCTAATCCTGACCGGCATTGCGCTCTACCGCGGCCGCTCCAGCGCCCGCCAGGGCGGTGGCGCGGCGCTCATTGGCATTGGGCTGATGCTGCTGTCCCTGCATCTCCTCGGCCTTGCAACGGAACCGATGCGGACCTCACCCGCCCTTGCCGCATTCATCGGCCTGTTGAACGGCGCGCTGCCCGTCGCGCTGCTGTTTTCGGCGGCCCTTGCCTTCCTTTCCTCGTCAAGCCTGGCCGTCGTGGTACTGATCCTGTCGCTCGCTTCGGCCGGGCTTATCTCTGCCGAACTCGTCATCGTGCTGGTGCTCGGCGCCAATCTCGGCGGCGCCATCCCGCCTGTCGTAGCGACATTGGGCGGTCCGGCTTCAGCGCGGCGTGTGACACTTGGCAATCTGACCGTCCGGACGCTCGGCTGCCTTATCGCCTTGCCACTGGCGGGCTATGGCGCCGACCTCATCCAGATGTTGCCCTTCGGCCCGGCCAAGCTGCCGGTCGACGCACATCTGGCCTTCAATCTTCTGCTGGCCGCGCTGGCCTGGCCCTTCTCCCGGCCGCTCGCCACCCTGATGGCCCGGCTGGTGCCGGATCAGCCGGAACCCGATGGCGCCCCGAAATATCTGGACGCGCAGGAACTTTCCACGCCCATCATCGCCCTTGCCAGCGCCACCCGTGAGGTACTGGGGATCGGCGACCTGATCGAGCGCATGCTCATCCGTGTTTCGGAAGCCCTGGAGCACAACGATGCCTCAAAGCTCGCCGAAATCGGCGCCCTCGAGGAGCGCGTCGACCGGCTTCAGCAGGCGGTGAAGGTTTATCTCTCCAAGCTCGGCCGCGAAGGCCTCAGCGACGAAAATGCCCGGCGCTCGATCGTCGTCATCGATTATGCGATCAATCTCGAACATATGGGCGACATCATCGAGAAGGGCCTGACGGAACAGGTGGCGAAGAAGATTTCGCTCGGCCTGAAATTTTCCGAGGACGGCCATCAGGAATTGAGGAAGCTGTTCGACCTGACGATCGACAATCTGCGTGTCGCCCAGACCATCTTCGTCACCCGCGACTTCAATCTCGCGCGTCGGATGATGGAGACGAAGGTCGAGGTGCGCCGGATGGAAAAGCAGTCGGCCGAACATCATCTCGAACGCCTGCGCGACGGTCGCGCCGACAGCCTGCAGACGAGCTCGCTGCATCTCGACATGCTGCGCGACTTGAAGCGGATCAACGCCCATATCGTCTCGGTAGCGCATCCGATCATGGATGAAAGCGGATTGCTGATCGAAAGCCGTGTGCGGCCGGCGGCGGAGTGAGGGTCAGTCGGCCGAAGGCAGGCGGCGCATGGTGAATTCGATCCGGTCGCCATCCAGTTGGCGCCAGCTCTCCACCTCGGTCCAATAGGCCGCTTTCGGATATTCGTCGAACCATTCGCGCGCCTTGGCGCGTGCGTCGATCAAGCCGAGGCAATATGTCTGACGCACGAAATGGTCTCTCTTGGCGGTCGGATTTTCCGCCCGGTATTTCGCCATTCTGCGCTTCAGACCGTCGAAGGACGGAGGTCCTGGAATTTTTGCCATCAAACCTACCTCTTCGGAAAAAGGTAGTATCGAAATACTTGATTTGCGAGTTGAATCTTCGCTGCCCATGTCCGCGCCGGCCGGCTTGGCGAGACGCGGCGCCACCTGCTAAACCGAGGTGCAATCAAGAATGAGCGAGTCGTTTCCCTAGCGGAGGCCGACCGCTGGAGGCGCAAATGGAAAGACCGGAACTGCCGATCGGCTTGCCTGACGATATCGAGGAAAAGAAGGAGGCCGCCCGCAAGTGGTTCGAAGGGCTGCGCGATACCATCTGCGTCTCCTTCGAGGCGCTTGAAGACGCGTTGGAAGGCCCGCTCTCCGATCAGGAGCCCGGCCGCTTCGTCGCCAAGGATTGGTCGCGCGAAAACGGGGCCGGCGGCGGTGGCCGGATGTCGATGATGGAAGGCCGCGTCTTCGAGAAGGTCGGCGTGCATACCTCCACGGTCTACGGCGAATTCTCCCCGGAATTCCGGGCACAGATACCCGGCGCCAAGGATGATCCGCGCTTCTGGGCCTCCGGCATCTCGCTGATCGCTCATCCCGTCAATCCTAACGTTCCGGCGGTGCATATGAACACCCGCATGGTGGTCACCACCAGCCGCTGGTTCGGCGGCGGTGCCGACCTGACGCCGGTGCTGTCGCGCCGCCGCACCCAGGAGGACGAGGACAGCCAGCTGTTCCACAAGGCCATGGAGATCGCCTGCCGCAATCATGCTGTTGCCGACTACGATGCCTACAAAGCCTGGTGCGACGACTATTTCTTCCTGAAGCATCGCAACGAGCCGCGCGGCATCGGCGGCATCTTCTACGACTGGCTGCATTCGAGCGAGGAGGCCGGCGGCTGGGACGCCGATTTCGCCTTCACCCGCGATGTCGGCCGGGCCTTCGCCATGGTCTATCCGAAGATCGTCCGTTCCAACTTCAACAAGCTGTGGACGGAAGCAGATCGTGACGAACAATTGATCCGCCGCGGCCGATACGTCGAATTCAATCTGCTGTATGATCGCGGCACGATCTTCGGCCTGAAAACCGGCGGCAACGTCGAATCCATTCTCTCCTCGCTGCCGCCCGTCGTACGCTGGCCGTGAGACTGTGAGATCTCATCGATAAATTCGAGCCGAGGGTCCTTCATAAAAATGCAGTGAGTCCTAACTTTATATGTACGTGCGTAACAATCGGAGGAGGATTGTCATGACGACACAAAGCGGCTCGCCTGCGTCCACGGATGTCCAGGAAACATTCCGTGCAGTCGACACGCCCGAGTTCCTGATACGCATCGCCGAGAAACTGCGGGCCAAGAGCGGCTCGGATCTGCCGCTGTCCTGCTTCATCGAGCAGGTCAAGCTACAGCTGGCCGGCGGAAAGTCGCCGGAAGAGCTGCAGAACGACGCCGCCAACTGCAACACGCCCAGCCATCTCTCGGATACCTACAAAGCCTGGGCGATGCCCGACTGAAAGACCTTCTCCGGTCGTCACCCGATGCCGGCCGGAACCTTCCCTTCCTCCGCACATTTCATCAATCGCGTGCAAACGCGATGGCCGTTGTGTTTCAGACAGAGGAGAAGACCATGCGACTTTTCGAATGCGGCACGCTTGTTCCCGGCTGCGCCTGGCACACCCGGGCGGATAATGACGCCGAAGTGGTCCGTCGCGCCGTCGAGCATCTGAAGACCGCTCACGGCGAAACCACCATACGCGAAAACATGGTTGACAACATCAAGGCCCGCATCCGCGACGAGGCGACCGCCGCCTGACGGCCGGTGGCCAAGTCCTGGTACCAACGACAGTAGCTGCGTCGCGTCCACCGGACGCGACGCGGTATACCTATTGCGCAAGTTGCTGCAGCCGGGCGAGCAACGCGGCTCTGTCGGAAGCGAAGTTCTCCTCCACCCACTGGTTTTCCAGCACCGCAAGCAGTTCGCCGACGCGCGGGCCGGACGGGATGCCGGCTGCGATCACGTCTGCGCCATTCACGGGAAACTGCGGCTTCTTCCACGTCGCGGCCTGATCCAGGAGTTGGCCGAGCCGTGCCGAGCGCGCCATCTCGTCAAGATCGCTCTCGGCCTTCCCCCGTGCAACGCCGAGCGCCAGCTTCAGGCGCGTCGTGATGCCGTCCGCACCGTTGCGGTAAAGCAGCCTTTGGAAGGCGGCTGGCGTCATTTCGTCGTTGACCGGTGCCGTTGTCGCCCAGGCTCTGAGAGTGGCAGCTTCCGCATTCGAGAGCTTCAGCCGATCGGCAAGCGCTTCCAGCCGCGCCGAATCGGGCGGCACGATCGCCGCAAGCCGCAGCAGTGGGTCGGGCGCCCAGCCGAGCGCCTTTTCGGCGGCGACCAGCGAAGGGATCGCATCGATCCCCCATCGTTCCGATTCCGGCAGGATCTCCGTCAGCACCGCCACCTGCCGCATCCAGAGCAGCGCCCGGCCGGGATCGGCGGCGCCAAGCAGTTTTCTGAGCTCCGACCAGACGCGTTCGGCCGACAGCGTCTTCAGCTTCGAACGCGCCGCCGCACAGGCCTTCAGCCCTTCGGCATCCGGGCGCCCCGAACCGTAATAGGCAAAGAAGCGGAAGAAACGCAGGATCCGCAGATGGTCCTCGGCAATACGCGTTGCCGCGTCGCCGATGAAGCGGATGTTGCGCGTCTCGATGTCTGCAAGCCCGCCGACGAGATCGACCACCTCGCCCTCCGCATCCGCATAGAGCGCATTGATCGTCAGGTCCCGCCGCTCGGCGTCTGCCTTCCAGTCGGTGCTGAAGGCGACCTTGGCGCGGCGCCCATCGGTCTCGACGTCGGTGCGCAGCGTCGTCACTTCGAATGGCTTGCCGTCGATGACGAGCGTCACCGTGCCATGTTGCAGGCCCGTCGGCACCGCCTTGATGCCAGCCGCCGCCGCCCGCTCCATCACCGCCTCCGGTTTCAGCGTCGTGGCAATGTCGATATCGCTGACCGGCAGGCCCATCAAGCTGTTGCGCACAGCGCCGCCGACCACCCGCGCTTCCCCGCCCTCGGCCCCACCATTGCCCCCATGATCGGCATTCAGAAGTGCGAGGATCCGGCCGAGCGCCGGGTCGCGAAACCATGCTTGGTCGGCAATGCCGGTCATGCATAAAGCCTTTCGTAAAGCGTGCGGACGATGCCCGCGGTAATGCCCCAGATCATCCTGGTTTCATAGGGCATGCGGTAGAAATGCCGGTCGATGCCGTCGATGACCCGCTTGTCGCGGCTGTGATTGGCCGGGTTCATCAGGAAGGAAAGCGGCACTTCGAACACATCGTCTACCTCGGCCGGGTTCAGCGTCAAATCGAAGCCCGGCGTCACGACGCCGAGCACCGGCGTGATGCGGAAGCCCGTCGAGGCGAGATAGTTCGGCAGCCGCCCGACGGTCTCGACGAAGGAGCCGGCAAGGCCGATCTCCTCCTCCGTCTCACGCACCGCCGCCATTTCGGGCGAGATATCGGCGGGATCGATCGAGCCGCCGGGAAAGGCGATCTGTCCGGAATGTTTGCGCAGCGTCGCCGTGCGCTTGGTGAAGATCACCTGCGCCTCCTCGCCGTCGTCGACGACGGGCACGAGCACGGCGGCATCGCGCAGCTTGAAGGTCTCGACCTCGGCGACGATATCGGGGTTGAGGACATGGTCGCCGTGATCACGCCAGGCATGGTCGACCGGCCCGCCATTCTGATTGAGCGCACGGCGGCGGAATTCAGCTGCTGAGAACAGCGGATAACGTTGGGTGATCGCATCATTCATCGGGAAAGCGCATCCAGTTCGTCGGCCGGCATGACGGGGAAGACCTCGCCGGCGGAGCGGATCGCAAACATCGCCCGCCCCTCCACGTCGAGGACCTCGCCGAGTGCGACCAGTTCATACATCACCGCACGCGACACCAGCGCCTCCAGCCGCCCGCGCACATGCAGATAGGGTTTCAGTTCGGCATTGCCGCCCGCAATGGCAAAGCGCAGCCGATGCTCTCCTCCCGCCTCCACGACATCGCCGACATTGGTGCGAAATGTCAGCACCTGTTGACCCTGGCCGCCCGTCACGCTCACTTCCACGGCGATGAACGGAGCGTCGGCGACCCTGATCCCGACCTTTTCCACAGGAGTTACGAGATAGGTCTTCTCATCCTCATCCTTGCGCAAAACCGTCGAAAACAGCCGCACCAGAGCCGGCCGGCCGATCGGCGTGCCCATGTAGAACCAAGTGCCGTCGGCCCTGATCTCCATGTCGATATCGCCGCAAAAAGGCGGATTCCACCGCTCGACCGGCGGAAGTCCACGTTTTTTACCGCTGCTTTCCTCGGACGCGCGCGAAATCAGCGCGGCAAGTCCCGCCGCATCCGCCTGTCCGCTGATTTCCTCGGTTGCCATTCTTCCGTCCCGGTTTGTCCTTAACGAAGTGAAGTCACGAGATAGTCATTCGCAACGAACTTGTCAGCCCGTCGCATCTCCATAACTCTATCGAGTATGAGGCAGATGTATAAGCCCGCCGATTCGCTGCCGAATGATTTCAGCCGTTGGAGATGCCCATGGGTATGATGAAGACCGAAGCCAGCCTCGATGAAAAGGCGATCGTCGCCGCCGCCGAGAAGGCGCTCTCCGATATCGCCGCCATCCGCACAGAAGTCTCGAAGGTGATCTTCGGTCAGGAAAGCGTCGTCGAGAACACCATTCTCGCCGTGCTCTCCGGCGGTCATGCCCTGCTCGTCGGCGTTCCCGGCCTTGCCAAGACCAGGCTGGTGACGACGCTCGGCGAGGTGCTCGGCCTTGCCGCCAACCGCATCCAGTTCACCCCCGACCTGATGCCTTCCGATATTCTCGGCTCCGAAGTCATGGACCAGGACGATAGCGGCCGCCGCTCCTTCCGTTTCGTCAAGGGCCCGGTCTTCGCCCAGCTCTTGATGGCCGACGAGATCAACCGCGCCTCGCCGCGTACCCAGTCGGCGCTCCTGCAAGCGATGCAGGAATATCATATCACGATTGCCGGCCAGCGCTATGACCTGCCGGCGCCCTTCCATGTGCTGGCCACCCAAAACCCGCTGGAGCAGGAAGGCACCTATCCCCTGCCCGAAGCCCAGCTCGACCGTTTCCTGCTGCAGGTCGACGTCAACTATCCCGAACTCGCCGCCGAGCGCCAGATCCTGCTCGAGACGACGGGCCTCGGCGAAACCCGGCCGGAGGCGATCATCGATGCGCAGCGGCTGATCGAAATCCAGACCCTGGTGCGCCAGATGCCGGTGAGCGAGACGGTTGTCGACGCCATCCTTGCGCTGGTACGCTCCGCCCGCCCCGGACAGGGCAATGCTTCGACCGACAAGAACGTCGCCTGGGGCCCAGGCCCTCGCGCCGGGCAGGCGATGATGCTCTGCGCGCGCGCCCGCGCGCTCTACCAAGGCCGTCTCGCCCCATCTCTCGACGATGTCTACGCGCTTGCCGAACCCATTCTCCAGCACCGCATGGCGCTGACGTTCGCCGCCCGCGCCGAAGGCATGTCCGTGCGCGACGTCATCGCCGGACTGGTGAAGCAGGCAAAGGGATAAGGAAGCCGGACGCGTGGCATCTATCGGACAGATCGTCAACCCGACGTCAGGCAGCGATGCCCTTTCCCGCGCCAGGCAGCGGGCCGCCCTGATGCCGGACTGCCTGGTGGAAGCCAAGCGCATCGCCAACACTGTCATCGCCGGCTGGCATGGCCGCCGCAAGCGCGGCATCGGCGAGAATTTCTGGCAGTTCCGTCCCTATGCCGAGGGTGAGAGCCTGTCGCGCATCGACTGGCGCCGTTCCGCGCGCGACGACCATACCTATGTGCGCGAGCGCGAATGGGAGGCAGCGCATACGATCTGGCTCTGGTGCGACATGTCGCCTTCGATGATGTACAAGTCGAGCTATGGCAGCGCCTCCAAGGAAAGCCGGGCGCTGGTCGTCATGCTGGCGCTGGCCGAAATCCTCTCCCGCTCCGGCGAACGCATCGGCTGCCCCGGCATCATGGAACCCGCCTCCACCCGCACTGCCGCAGAACGCCTCGCCTCCGCGCTCATGCACGCGCCGCTGACCGGCGGCCTGCCGGAAACGGGGATGATCCGCGGCTGGAGCGACCTCGTCCTCATCGGCGATTTCCTCGACGACGCGCCGGCGATCATGGAGCGGCTCGGCCCGCTTGCCCGCCGCGGCCTGCGCGGCCACGTGGTCGAGATATCGGACCCCGCCGAGGAAATCTTCCCCTATAGCGGCCGCACCGAATTCACCGATCCTGAGACCGGCGCCAAGCTGATCTCCGGTCGCGCCGAACATATCCGCGAGGTCTATCGCAACGCCTACCTCGCCCGCAGGGAGAGCCTCGGCCAGTCGCTGCGCCATCTCGGCTGGACCTTCACGACCCACCGCACCGATCATCTCGCCTCCGAAGCGCTGGTCGCGGTGCACATGTATCTGTCCGGCATGCCGGCCAAGGCGACGCATGGAGGGCAGCTGTGAACGCCCTTCCCTTCGCTTTCGCCTATCCCGCCATTCTCGGCGCCCTCATCGCCCTGCCGGTGATCTGGTGGCTGCTGCGGCTGATGCCGCCACGCCCGAAGAGCGAGATCTTTCCGCCGCTGAAGATCCTCGCATCGGTGCTGAAGCGCGAAGAGACGCCGGCCCAGAGCCCCTGGTGGCTGACGCTGCTGCGCATGCTGCTCGCCGCCACCATCATCTTCGCGATCGCCGATCCGGTCTTCAATCCGCGCACCAGTTCGCTCGCATCGGGCGGCCCGCTCGTCCTCTTCGTCGACAACAGCTGGGCTGCCGCACCTGACTGGGAGCGCCGCATCCAGACCGCTGACGCGCTGATAGACGATGCCGAATCCGCCGGCATGCCCGTGTCGATCGCCTTTACCGCCGAGCCGACCAACGATGCCGTGCCCGGCACCGCCGCGGCCGCCCGCGACAAACTGCGCGCCGTCGAACCGCGGCCGCTGGTGCCGGACCGAGAGCGCGCCTTCCAGGCGCTGCGCTCCGCCCTGAACGGCATCAAGCCCGGCACCCTTGCCTTTCTGACCGACGGCGCCGCCGCCAAGGCCGACGACGCCACGGTACGTCAGCTGGCCGAACTCCAGCCCGCTGATCTGCGCCTGATCGAGGGTGACGCCGCACGGACGATTGCGATCACCGCGGCCAACAACGCGGCTGATGCCATGACCGTCAAGGTCACGCGCCTCAACGCTGCGCATGCCGCATCCGTGGCGCTGAACGCCGTCGATAGCCAAGGCCGCTCGATCGCCAACGGCAGGGCGGACTTCCGCCCCGGGCAAAGCGTCGCGACGAGTTCGATCACCGCTCCTTTCGAGATGCGCAACGATTTCGCCCGCATCAGCGTCGATAACGGCGCGACAGCAGGCGCGGTCCATCTTCTCGACGACGCATTCAAGCGCCGCCGTGTGGTGCTGCTGTCGGGAGCCGGCGGGGATGAGTTCCAGCCGCTGCTGTCACCGCTTTATTATATCCAGCGGGCGCTGCAGCCCTATGCGGATCTGATCCAGCCGGGCGATTCCGATCTTTCGGTCGCCATACCGAAACTTCTCGCCAGCAATCCCTCGATCATCATCATGGCCGATATCGGCCGGCTGCCGGAGGACACCTACGAACCTCTGACGCGCTGGATATCGAATGGCGGTATGCTCTTGCGCTTCGCCGGCCCGCGCATGGCGGCAGCGCCGGCAGACGACCCTCTCATCCCCGTCATCCTGCGGCAGGGAGAACGGGCGCTGGGCGGCACATTGTCCTGGAGCGAACCGCAGTCGCTGGCCGAATTTCCGAATTTCGGGCCTTTCTCGGGCATAGCACGCCCTGCCGACGTCGTCGTCAAGCGGCAGGTGCTTGCCGAACCCACCCCCGATCTTGCCGAACGCACCTGGGCGAGCCTCGCCGACGGCACGCCGCTCGTGACGATGAAGCCGCTCTCATCCGGCCAGATCGTGCTGTTCCACGTCACCGCCGAAGCGACATGGTCGGATCTGCCGATTTCGGGCACCTTTGTCGACATGCTGCGCCATCTCCTCCAGATATCGCGCTCGGGCGGCGTGACGTCGGAGGTTCGCGGCAATACGCGTGTGGCCGAGACCCTGCCGCCATTCCGCATGCTGACGGCCAAGGGCACGCTCGTCTCCGAGACCGGTTCGGCGCGGCCGCTCACGTCAAAGGCCGGAACCGAGCCGACCGCGAATTTCGACAATCCGCCCGGGCTTTATGGTTCGGAAGATGGTTTCACCGCTTTGAACGTGCTGCCGGAGGACGCCGAACTGAAGCCGATCGACACGGCAGGGACGACAGCTGCGCGCGAAGGCTTGATCGGCGGCGAAAGCTGGTCGGCAAAACCGGCGCTCTTTCTCGCTGCCTTTCTGCTGCTATTGGCCGACAGCCTGATCGTCCTCTTCATGAACGGCGCCTTCTCGCGCTTGCGCCCCGCTGTCCGCACCATGAGCGTGATCGCGATAGCGCTCGGCGCCGGCTTCCTGCTGCAACCCGGCACGCTGCACGCCAACGAACTCTCAGCCCGGCGACGACCTCGTCTTGCAGCGGCTCGACAACACCCACCTCGCCTATGTCGTCACCGGCGAACAGGAGGTGGACAATATATCCGAGCGCGGCCTCGAGGGCCTCACCCAGTTCCTGACCTTCCGCACGACGCTGGAGCCGGCACCGCCCGTTGGCCTCGACCTCACCAAGGACGAACTCGCCTTCTATCCGATCATCTACTGGCCGGTTTCGGCAACGGCGCCGATGCCGTCGACGGCGGCGATCAGCCGCATCGACGCCTATATGCGCAACGGCGGCACCGTGCTTTTCGATACGCGCGACCACATCAGCGCTTTGGACAATGGCGGCAATGTCAGCGCCAACGGCCAGAGGCTGCAGGCGATTCTCGCCAATCTCGATATTCCGCCGCTCGAGCCGGTGCCATCCGATCACGTGCTGACGAAATCCTTCTACCTTCTGTCGAGCTTTCCCGGCCGTTATGCCGGCAGCCCGCTCTGGATCGAGGCCCGGCAGGGCGGCGGCCGTGAAACGACGGAAAAATCGGCGGCGACGGCCGACGGCGTTTCGCCGATCCTGATCACCGGCAATGATTTCGCCGGCGCCTGGGCGGTCGACGACAACGGCGTGCCGATTCTGCCGACCGTGCCCTCCGACGAAGGTCAGCGCGAATATGCCTATCGTTCCGGCGTCAACATCATGATGTATATGCTGACCGGCAACTACAAGACCGACCAGGTTCATGTTCCCGACCTCCTTGAACGGTTAGGACAATGAGATGACCTTCGACTTTTCACCTTTTCTGCCTTGGCCGGTTCTGGCCGCGCTGGCCGCCGTCGGAGCGGTCATCGCCGCCTTCGCGATCTGGCGCGGCATCCGCGGCGCCTGGATCAGGACGCTGGCGGCACTCGCCCTGCTGACCGCGCTCGCCAATCCCGTGCTGCTGCAGGAGGACCGGGATCAGCTGTCGACGATCGTCCCCGTTCTCGTCGACCGGAGCCAGAGCCAGCAGACGCCCGACCGGGTCAAGATGACCGACGATGCGCTGGCGGCCCTGAAGGGCCAGCTCGCCCGTTTTCCGCAGATAGAGCCGCGCTTCATCGATGTCGAAGGCGACGTCAATTCCGACGTACCGTCGACGCGCCTGTTCGACGCGATGGCGGCCAACATCGCCGATGTCCCGCCGTCGCGCATCGGCGGCGCCATCATGCTGACCGACGGCGAAGTCCATGATGTTCCGGCCGCCAATCAGGCGCTCGGGTTCGATGCGCCGATCCATGGCCTCATCACCGGCAAGGCCAACGAATTCGATCGCCGCATCGAAGTCGTCAAGGGGCCGCGCTTCGGCATCGTCAACGAGGAGCAGCAGGTCGTCCTGCGCGTCTTCGACGACGGCCCGAGCCCCGGCGGCACCGCCGACGTCACGGTGAAGCTCAACGGTGATGAAATCGCCACCCTGCAGGCGACACCCGGCCGGGATACGCCTTTCTCCTTCAAGGTGCCGGGGGGCGGCAGCAACGTGCTCGAATTCTCGGTCACGGCACTTCCCGGCGAAGTCACCACGGCCAATAACCGCGCCGTCCACGTCATCGACGGCATCCGCCAGAATCTGCGCGTGCTGCTTGTCTCCGGCGAGCCGCATGCCGGCGAACGCGCCTGGCGGAACCTCTTGAAATCCGACGCCTCGGTCGATCTCGTCCACTTCACCATTCTGCGCCCGCCGGAAAAGCAGGATGGCACGCCGATCAATGAGCTGTCGCTGATCGCTTTCCCGACACGCGAGCTGTTCATCGACAAGATCAAGGATTTCGACCTGATCATCTTCGACCGCTATCAGGACCGGGCGAATGTGCTGCCGATGCTCTATTACGACAACATCGCCCAATATGTGGAGAACGGCGGAGCGCTGCTGATCGCCGCCGGTCCGGAACATGCAAGCCCGGAATCGATTGCGATGACGCCGCTCGCGTCTGTGCTGCCGGCAGAGCCGACCGGCCGGATGATCGAGAAGGCCTTCTACCCCCGCCTCTCCGAGGAGGGCCGCAAGCATCCCGTCACGCGCGGCCTGGACGGCTCGGGCGAGGACCCGCCGCATTGGGGGCGCTGGTTCCGCAGCGTCGACGTCGAGCGGCCGCAGGGCGAGACGATCATGCTCGGCGCCGACAACCACCCGCTGCTGGTGCTGAACCGCGCCGGCCAGGGCCGCGTCGCCATGCTGCTCTCCGACCAGGGCTGGCTCTGGGCCCGCGGCTTCGAAGGCGGCGGTCCGAACGTTTCGCTCTATCGCCGCATCGCCCATTGGCTGATGAAGGAGCCGGCGCTCGAGGAAGAAGCGCTGACGGCGCGCGCCTCCGGCCGGACCCTTGAAATCACGCGCCAGACGATCGGCGACAATCCGGGCAACGCCACCGTGCGCTACCCCTCCGGCAAGACCGAAACCTTGCCGCTCACCCAATCCGAACCCGGCCTCTACAAGGCGGATAAGCGGATGGACGAGATTGGCCTCTTCGAAGTCCGCAACGGCAAACTGTCGACCCTTGTCCATATCGGCGCTGTCGACGCGCCGGAATTCAAGGCGATGATCTCGACGACAAATGTGCTGAAACCTGTCGTCGACAGGAGCAAAGGTCTCGTGACCCGCGTCGCCAGTGAAAAGGGCGCGATCACCGTGCCGCCGATCCTGCCGGTGCGCGGCCAGGTCCGTGTCTCCGACAATGACCGCATGATGATCCGCATGACCAGCGAGACGGTTTTGAAGGGCATCAATACGCTGCCGCTCTTTGCCGGTTTTGCCGGCGTCGGCATATTGCTGCTCGCCTTCGGCGCCATGTGGTGGCGCGAGGGCAGGTAATTCTGCGCCTGGGTTATGAGGTCTTCGGCGAACTGGAGGATTTTCCGCAAGGCCGCTCGCGCAGCTTCCTCCGGAAAAAACTATAAGTCATCCGTGCCAGGCAATTATTCCCTTCAGCCGTTCATGCACATTCTCGGCGATCGGAACGACGAGCACACGGCCGGGGTCGACCGGTCCCGGGAAGGTAAGCGCGTTATAGGCGACCTTCTCGAAACCGAGCGGGCCGTAATAGGGCGGATCGCCGACCAGGATGACGGCTTCCGAGCCTTTGCGCCGCGCCGCCTCCACCGCGATCCGCACCAGCTCGCGGCCGATGCCTATATTTTTGTGCGAGGGGCGAACCGCGAGAGGGCCAAGCAGATGGCCCTTGACCGTGCCGGCCAGCACCGGCGTCATGCGTACCGAGGCGATCGTCTCGCCGTCGTCGGCGCAGATGAAGGAAAGCGAAAGATCATGCGGTCCCTGCTCGCGAATGCGTGCGGCCGCCCGCGTGAAGCGGCCGGGACCGAAGGCTTCTTCGTTGATGTGTTCGATGGCGGCGTCGTGGGACGCGTCTTCGGTGAGGTAGACGAGATCGTGCTTGTACATGATGACAGAAACCGGATGGACAGATTGATGGGTCTCGAACACGCCTTCGGCGTTCGGGAGCATCAGCGTCGTCGCGGGTTTCTGGAAATGAACATCACGCAGGGATCCTAAAATCGTGAAAAGGCCGATAGCAGGAAAAATTTCCGCCGTCCAACGCAAAATGCATACGAAAGCGCACCGCCTCTTTTCAAACGCGCAAAGGACGCTACAGCACTCTGAATGATGCAGCGCCTGAACGGCGTGACGCACTGTTCAACCTTTACCGCCTGCAAAGCCCCGCTATCTCAGCTAACTTCGGCTCCGACACGCAATCAGGGAATGAAGATCATGGGAATGCTGGTGGACGGCGTCTGGAATGATGTCTGGTACGACACGAAGGAGAGCAAGGGCGAATTCAAGCGGCTGCCTTCGCAGTTCCGCAATTGGGTGACGGCAGACGGCGCGGCCGGCCCCACCGGCAGCGGCGGCTTTAAGGCCGAGCCCGGCCGTTACCATCTCTACGTCTCGCTTGCGTGTCCCTGGGCGCACCGCACGCTGATTTTCCGCAAGCTGAAGAAGCTGGAGGAATTGATTTCGGTTTCCGTCGTCGATCCGCTGATGGTCCAGAACGGCTGGGAGTTCAAGATCGGCGACGGCGCCACCGGCGATCACCTCTTCGGCGCGGCGACACTCTGGCAGATCTACGTCAAGGCGGATCCACACTATTCCGGCCGCGTGACCGTGCCCGTCCTCTGGGACAAGAAAACCCGCGCAATCGTCAACAACGAATCCGCCGAGATCATCCGCATGTTCAACAGCGCCTTTGACGGGCTAACCGGGTCGAAGGCAGATTTCTACCCGAAGGATCTGCGCGCCGACATCGATGCCCTGAACGCCATCGTCTACGACACCGTCAACAACGGCGTCTACAAGGCAGGCTTTGCCACCGCCCAGGAGGCCTATGCGGAGAATGTCGGTAAGCTGTTCGAAACGCTCGACCGGCTCGACGAACGCCTGGGCAAGGGTCGCTACCTTTTCGGAGACCGGCTGACCGAAGCGGATTGGCGCCTGTTCACCACGCTAGTGCGTTTCGACCCCGTCTATGTCGGCCATTTCAAGTGCAACATCCGCCGCATCGCCGATTACCGCAATCTTTCCGGTTACCTAAGAGATCTCTACCAGACGCCAGGCATTGCCGAGACGGTAAACCTCACGCACATCAAGCAGCACTATTACCGCAGCCACAAGACGATCAATCCGACCGGCATCGTTCCCGTCGGCCCGGCGCTCGATCTCGACAGCCCGCATGGACGTGCGACAGTGCCGCGTGTCTTTTCAGACGCGAGGACGCTGTAGGCCTTTAAATTGCTTGTCGCGGCCTAAAAAACCGTGCAGCCCTCACCAACGATGGTCGGGCTGTTGCTCGCCGCGAAGTTCGGCAAGACGGCGATGCGTCGCCTCGGTCGTGCCGGCGGGCAGGCTGTCGAGCGAAAAGAAGCCGCTGTCGGAAATCTCCCAGTCTGGCGGACGTGGTGCCGTCTGCTCGACGGTTACCCGATAGAACACCACATGGTCGCGCCGTGTGGTCGACGTGTTGAAATAGACCTGGATCAGCTGCGGCTTGCCGATGATCCTGAGGTTGCCCTCCTCGCGCAACTCCTTGGCCAGCGCTTCCTCGACCGTCTCGTTGCGTTCCAGGCCGCCGCCGGGCATATGCCAGCCGCCGACATAGCTGTGACGCACGAGAAAAATCCGCCCCTCCGCATCAAAGCAGGCGGCTCTGACACCCATTGTCATGCTCCGGGCGAAAGAGAAATAGACATGCAAAAGGCGCAGGGCCGCCCTGATATGAAGGGGCCGGTTTTCTTTATCCACCATCGCTCCGTTTCAGCTCTTCATCGCGCCGGATGTGTTTGATTTGTCAATAAGCTGGTCTATGTCTCGTAGCATGTTCAAGCTCGCGCATATCTCCGACGTCCATCTCGGGCCGTTGCCCCGTCTTTCCATCCAAGAGCTGTTTTCAAAACGCATAACGGGCTTTGTGAACTGGCATCGAAATCGGCGCAAGCACCTTTTCGGCAGCACGCTCGATCTGCTGCTCGATGACATCCGCGCCCATCAGGCCGATCATCTGGCCGTCACCGGCGATCTTGTCAATCTGGCGAGCGGCATCGAGATCCGCGCCGCCGCCGCCTGGCTGCGCGCGCTCGGCGATCCCGCCGATACATCGGTCGTTCCCGGCAATCACGACGCCTATGTGCCGGGCGCCTATGAGAAATCGATGCGCGCCTGGTACGACTACGTCCGTGGCGATCTCGCCCCGCCGCAATGGCAGGAAGACCGCCACATCTTTCCCTATCTGCGCGTCCGCGACAAGGTCGCGATCATCGGCTGCTCGACGGCGGTCGCCACCCCTCCCTTCGCGGCCTCCGGTTTCTTCGGCGCCCGTCAGGCCCGCGACACGGTGAACATGCTGCGCGCGGCTGGCGAAGCCGGTCTCTTTCGTGTCGTCATGATCCATCATCCGCCGATCCGCGGCGCCACGACCTTCTACAAGCGGATGATCGGCATCCGCCGCTTCGCCGCCGTAATTTCCACCGGCGGCGCGGAACTCGTATTGCATGGCCATACGCACCTGAACACCCTGCACTGGCTGCGCGGCCAGGTGCAACCGGTGCCTGTCGTCGGCATCGCATCGGCCTCGCAGGGACCGGGCAGCATCAAGCCGGCCGCAGCCTACAACCTCTTCTCCATCGACGGCTCTCCCGGTGCCTGGGAACTGAGTGGCGAGCGCTTCAGCCTGAACCGGGCCGGCGACGCGGTAATTCAGGAAAGCGTTGATATTTTCGCGCCTTAGCGACGTATCCGGACTCCTTTCATCCAGCACTTGAATCGATTTGCGAAGACATCGAATGATCGTCGCAACATTTGCCATAGAGGTTTCTTACCCTCTTGGTATTTTCGGCGGTAAGCGTACAATCCGCAACTGCATCGCCTCAGAATGGAGCCCGCCCATGACCTTCTCCTTCCATCGCCTTGGCAGAATCTCGCTTGCCGCAGGCTTTGCCTTCGGCATCGCAACGGCCGCTTTCGCGGTCGGCGGCGGCAACGACGACACCAATCCGCCGCCGAAGACCGAGACGACCAAGACCTGCACCGGCGGCAAGGTGTGGGACAAGACCAAGAAGGAATGCGTCACCCCGAAGAAGAGCAGCTTCAACGACGACGACCTCTACAATTTCGCCCGCGAATTTGCCTATTCCGGCCAGCATGAGAACGCCATCACCGTGCTCAATCTCGCCCGCAATCAAAACGACCCGCGCATCCTGAACTATCTCGGCTACGCCAACCGGAAAGCCGGCCGCATGGAGCTCGGCATGTCCTATTACCGCAAGGCGCTGCACGCCGATGAGAACTACATTCTCGCCCGCTCCTATATGGGCATGGCGCTGGTCGAGCAGGGAGATATCCAGGGCGCCCGCGTCCAGCTCGTCGAAATCCGTGATCGCGGCGGCGAAGGCACCTGGGCCTACCGCGCTCTGCTGCAAAGCTTGAACGGCCACAGAACATATTGACGCAAGCTTTGCGGGCTAGATTACGAAAATTCCCTGGGAAAGGGGACTGGAAACGACCGGATGCTTGCGAAGTGGAGGAGAGTTGTTCCATAAAGCGCATGCATTACCGGCGACAATAACGCCGGATTCGTGTCCGATGGCGGAAACTTCGTCCGCGAAACCACTGTGAGTGCTTCTGGATAGACAATGCGTCAGCCCGCAACGACCATCGACCTCCGCCGTGATCTCGTCGGCCTTCTGCCTCGCCTTCGCCGCTTCGCGATCACGCTCGCGGGCGAGGCGACGGCGGCCGACGAGCTGGTCCAGGCCGTCTGTCAGCGGGCGATCTCCAGGGGTCATCAGTGGAGCGGCGAAGGCCGGCTGGAAAGCTGGATATATACGCTTGCCCGCCAGCAATGGGCCGACGACAGTCGCAAGCGCAAGCCGAAAGCCTCCGCTCGCGGCAACGTCACCGATATTCGTGAGGCCGCGCGCGAACGCTCGGCCGCGGTCGATCCCGACGCCATTCATCGCATGATCGCCGATATGCCGGACGGCGTTTCCTCGATCTTCCTGCTCGTCGACGTCGAAGGCTACAGCTACCAGCAGGCGGGCGACATCATGGGCATTCCGGCGGCGAGCGTCGCCTCGCAGCTCGCCACCGCAAGGCTGCATTTCGCCGGGCTTGCCGACACCCACCCGATCCACAGGTACTGAATTGCTCGATCTCAGGAAATTGTCGCTCGAAGCCCAGCTCACCGCCCTCCTCGATGGCGAAATCTCGCCCGAACAGCGTCACGAATTGGAGCAGCGTCTGGCAAGTGACGAGAATGCGCGCCGGCTGCATGAAAAACTACGTCACGGCGCCGATTTCGGGCGCCGGCGCCTCGACGACGTCCTGAAGGAGCCGGTGCCGCTCGCCCTCGTCCGCGCGATCAAGAGCACACAGCCGCCGAAGACGCCGATCGCCCAGCGCGCCACGCGCCCGCAGGTAAAGCTGGCGCCGAGCGGCCCGCAGGCGCTGGCTGCCGCCCTCATCCTCTTCGTGCTCGGCTGCGGCCTCGGCTATTTCGTCGGCATCGGACCGGATGCCGACGAGGTCGCCACCACGAGCTCGTCGACGGCGCCGGCCAATACCAGCGACTGGCTGGGCGATGTCACTGCCTATCAGCGCCTGCTGATCCGCCAGCCCCGTCACCTCGTCGAAGTGCCGGCCTCACAGGCCGAGGAAATCTCCAGCTGGCTGACGACCGCGATCGGCGTGCCCTTCCGTGTGCCGGATCTGAGCGCCAAGGCCTGGACCTTCCAGGGCGCTCGGGTGATCCTCGGCGACAACCGCCCGGTCGGTCAGCTCGTCTATTCCAACACCGACGGCGACATCATCTCCATCTGCTTCCGCAAGGACGCGCAGCCGCCGGAAACCGACGATTTCAAGGAAACGATCAGGGACGAGATCGGCCTCGTCACCTGGCACAATGCCGGCACGTCCTACGTGCTTGCCGGCCCGTCCTCCGAAGCGACACTCGGCCAGCTCGCCATGGAGATCGCCACGGCGATCTAACCGCCGGCTATCACATCTGTCGGATGATTACCGCCAGCGGAGCTGAGGCGGTACCATGGCAAATCGACCATCAGCATCAGCCGCCCCCTCATCCGCCTGCCGGCACCTTCTCCCCGAGGGGAGAAGACATATGCCGCAACGTCTCGATTCCCTCTTCTCCCCAGCGGGGGTCCGAAGGACGGGCGAGACCCGCGGCTCGCCCAGGCTGGTGCCCTTAGGGCGGATGAGGGGGTAAGCGACGATAGGAGCGAATGCCCGAAGCGCAAGCGACGGGCAATCTTGCGAGGCCGATGCAACGCGGAAGCTGACAAGATCGCCGACTGCATCGTCAGGTCGCGTCGTACCAAGACGATCGCGGACTGGCCCGTTTCGGCATCAATCCTTGCCGGCCTTCACATCGAGCACGCGGTTGGCGGCCGAGACGATCGCCTCGAGCGATGCCGCGACGATATTGGTATTGATGCCGGCGCCGAAGAGCTTGCCGCCGGGATAGGAGGTCTCGACGTAAGAGATCGCCGCGGCGTTCGAGCCGTGCTGCAGCGAATGCTCGGAATAGTCCTCCACCGACATCTCGATGCCGAGATAATGCGACAGCGCGTTGATGAAGCCGTCGATCGGGCCGTTGCCGCGCCCTTCGATGCGCTTGATCTCGCCATTGTCTGATATCTCGGCCGCCACGATCCGCTGACCCTTGCGCTCAGTATCGGGATAGGTGTGGTGATCGACGAATTTGAGGCGCGCTTCGGGCTGCGTCACGTATCGCTCGATGAAGCGGTCGTAGATGCGCTTCGACGGAAGCTCCTTGCCCTCGACGTCGGTGATGCGCTGGATGTCCTCGCGGAACTCGACCTGCAGGTTGCGCGGCAGGTGGAGCCCATAATCCTGCTGCAGGATATAGGCGATGCCGCCCTTGCCCGACTGCGAGTTGATGCGGATGATCGCCTCGTAGGAGCGGCCGACATCGCGCGGATCGATCGGCAGGTAAGGCACTTCCCAGACAGGATGGTTGGCGACCTGTGCAGCCTTCATGCCCTTGTTGATCGCATCCTGGTGCGAACCGGAGAAGGCCGTATAGACCAGCTCACCGACGTAAGGATGACGCTCGGAGATCGCCATCTGGTTCGAATATTCGAACACCTCCTTGATGCGCTCGATGTTCGAGCAGTCGATGCCCGGATCGACCCCCTGCGTGAACATGTTCAGCGCCATGGTCACCACGTCGACATTGCCGGTGCGCTCGCCATTGCCGAAGAGCGTGCCTTCGACGCGGTCGGCGCCCGCCAGCAAGGCCAACTCGGCAGCGGCAATGCCGGTGCCGCGGTCGTTGTGCGGATGCAGCGAGACGATCAGGTTCTCGCGGTTGTCGAGGTTGCGGCACATCCATTCGATCTGGTCGGCATAGACGTTCGGCGTCGCCATCTCGACGGTTGACGGCAGGTTGATGATGAGCTTGTTGTCGGGCGTCGGCTTCACCACCTCGATGACGGCGTTGCAGATCTCCAGCGCCACCTCCAGCTCGGTGCCGGTAAAGCTCTCCGGAGAATATTCGAAACGGTAGCCGCCGCCGGCCTTGGCAGCCATGTCGGTGATCATCTTGGCCGCGTCGACGGCAATCTGCTTGATGCCGTGGACGTCCTTGGCGAAGACGACGCGGCGCTGCAGCTCGCTGGTCGAGTTGTAGAAATGAACGATTGGCCGGTTTGCCCCTTCCAGCGCTTCGAAGGTGCGGGTGATGAGCTCGGGCCGGCACTGCACCAGCACCTGCAGCGAGACGTCGGCGGGAACATTGCCCTCCTCGACGCACCAGCGGGCGAAGTCGAAATCGGTCTGCGAGGCCGAGGGGAAACCGATCTCGATTTCCTTGAAGCCCATCTCCAGCAGCAGATGGAACATGCGCGCCTTGCGGTCGTGGCCCATCGGATCGACGAGCGCCTGGTTGCCGTCGCGCAGGTCGACCGAGCACCAGACCGGCGCCTTGGTGATGGTTTTCGTCGGCCAGGTGCGGTCAGGAATGCGTACCTGTGGATAGGGCCGGTATTTCATCGCGGCATCGGGCATGCCCTTGGCGCCTGCGGAGGATCGGCTGGTGGTGTTGTCCATTGTCTTGTCTCCTCGTCCCGGCATTTGTCCCGCCTCTTAGCCGATCATGTCGGGCTTGGCGATAAACAAATGCGGACCTTCGTCGGTCGTTACGTCAATTTTGAAAGTGAGTTCGCGAGGAGCAATGGCCGGGCGGGCTTTCGGCCGCCGGGCGCTCCTCAAAGGACCCGGCAACCGCGCGTAAGGCCGAGGAGAAGAAGCGAGGTCAGGGCGCGCGAGACATCACGCAAGGCGATGCGGCCGCTTGCAATGGTGTCGGAAATCTTGGCGCCAGAGGTCTTCATGGCCGTGCTTATAACCTTGAGTGGCAGAGCTGGCAAGACCTCGTCCCGGCTTTTGGTCGCTCCCGAACCGGGGTTGGTTTGTCCGGCAATGCGACGCCTTGCCTTATCCTGGCTGGGTTCGGTCTCTCCAGGCCTTCACCAGCTGTGACAGCGCGAGCATCAGCCCGCCCGCGACCAGGCCCCAGAAGGCGCCGGAAATGCCGCCGAAGGAAACGCCGGATGCCGTGACGAGAAAGGTGATCGCTGCCGCCTCGCGCGATTCCGGCGCCTGGAAGGCCGACATTGCCGAGGACGAGAAGGCGCCGACCAGCGCAAGCCCCGCCACCGCCTCGATCAGAACGGGAGGCGCCAAGGCGACGAAGGCCGTCACCGCGCCGGCAAGCAGCCCGAGGACAATGTAACCGACGCCGGCGATCAGCGATGCCCAATAGCGCCGCTTCGGATCGGCATGGGCATCCGGCCCGGCGCACATGGCCGCGGTGATGGCCGCCAGATTGACGGCGTGACCGCCGAACGGCGCCGACAGCAGCGAAAAGAAGCCGGTGACGGCGAAGAGCGGGCCGGGCTTCGGGTCGTAGTGGTTGACCTTCAGCACCGCGATACCGGGAATGTTCTGCGAAGCCATGGTGACGATGAAGAGCGGCAGCGCGATCGAGATGAAACCGGCAAGGTTGAACACCGGCCGGACGATTTCCGCCGCCGGCACCAGCGAGCGTTCGAGCGAACTGAGCGCACCATCGGGAATATCGACGCCGAAGGCCAGAACCAGCACGAAGGCTGCCAATGCCGCCGGCACCGCCCAGAGCCGCTTGAAGGCGCCGACGACGATCCAGGCAAGAACGATCGGCAGGCCGAACAGCGGATTGAAGCCGATTGCCTTTACCGGCGCAAAGCAGAGGCCGATCAGCACGCCGGAGAGCATCGCATTGGCGAGCGGCGCCGGAATGGCGGCGACGGCGCGGCCAAGCGGCTTGAACAGCCCGGCGATGACGATCAGCACTGCGCAAATCAGGAATGCCCCGACCGCCGCATCGAAGCCGCCCTCGATCGCGCCGGTGCTTGCCAGCAATGCGGCGCCGGGCGTCGACCAGGCGATGCTGATCGGCAATCGCGTCACGGCGCTGAGCACGATCGCGCAGACGCCCATGGAGATCGACAACGCCATCAGCCCGGAGGCCGCCTGCGCCTCCGTCGCGCCGACCGCCCGCAGCCCGTGGAGAACGACGGCAAAGGAGCTGGCGGAGCCGACGAAGGCGGTCAGCAGCCCCATGAACAGGGCCTGGACGGAAAAATCTTTGAGCATGCCGGACTCGCGAGCTGCGGGAATGGCGCATGGAGCATGATGGCCGTCGTATACGCAAGCCCGGATTGGGCCCTTTCCGTTCAGCACCCGCATCTCATGCCGGCGAAATGAAAACGCCCTCGACTGCTGCTGCAGGCAAGGGCGTTTTGACGGCTTTGGCTGAGAAAACTCAGATATCGGCCTGTGACGTCACGATCCGCGAAACGAGGCCATAGTCCTTCGCCTCTTCGGCAGAAAGCCAGTAGTCGCGATCAGTGTCCTTGGCGATCTTGTCGAGCGGCTGGCCGGTGGCCGCCGCCATGATCTTGTTCAGGCGCTCGTTCATCTTGATGATCTCGCGTGCCTGGATCTCGATGTCGGATGCCATGCCGCGCGTGCCGCCAGAGGGTTGGTGCAGCAGGAAGCGCGTGTTCGGCAGGCAGATGCGCCGCTCCTTCGGAGCCGCGACATAGATCAGCGCGCCCGCCGAGGCGACCCATCCCGTGCCGATCATCCAGACCTTCGGCTTGATGAACTTGACCATATCATGGATGGAATCGCCGGATTCGACGTGGCCGCCGGGCGAATTGACATAGATGCGGATGTCCTCGTCGCTGGCTGCGGCAAGCGCCACGAGCTGCGAGCAGACCTTCTGCGCCAGTTCCTGATTGATCGGTCCATAGATGAAGATCGAACGCGACTTGAAAAGATTCGCCTCCGTTTCCTTGCCGAGCGGCAGTTCCTTCGTCTTGTCGTCCTGTTCTTCGTCGTTCATTCGAACCTCTCGGAGATGAATTCGGGTTCCTCGCACATAGTGCGACTCAATGCCTAAAACAATGCGGGAAAAACACAAGGCACCGAAGCGGTGGAGATATCCTTAAGAAGCCGCGCGCCGTTCCGCAAGCCTTACTGAAATGTAACGGTGAAAGGCTTTGAAAAGCCTGAATCGCTTCCTACCTCACCCCTCACGCGGCAATGCCGTACGAAATAACAGGAGACAAGACATGTCACCCGAAGAACGCCAATTGCTGACCGCCCTGTTCGACCGCGTGCGTACCGCTGCGGCCACGCCGCGCGACAGCGAGGCCGAGGCCCTGATCGACCAGGCGACGCGGCAACAGCCCTCCGCCACCTATTATCTGGCTCAGGCCGTGATCGTTCAGGAAAAGGGGTTGGAAGCGGCCGCCAACCATATCAAGGAACTCGAGGAACACGTCCGCCAGCTGGAAGCCGGCGCGAGCGAACACCGCCAGGCCGAACAGGGCGGCGGCTTCCTGAGCTCGATCTTCGGCAACACCCAGACGCAGCAGCCCGCTCCGGTTCCGTCCAGTCCGGCCAATCCCGGTCCCTGGGGCCAGCCCTCCCGCGCCCATGACGAACCCCGCGGCTACGACAGCAGCGCTCGCCAGATGTCGCAGCAGCCGACCGGCCCCTGGAGCCAGCAGGCCTATGCGCCATCGGCAGGCGGCAGCTTCCTGCGCGGCGCGCTTGGCACGGCAGCGGGCGTTGCCGGCGGCATGTTGCTTGCCAATTCGCTGAGCGGCATCTTCAGCAACCACATGTCCTCGCTCGGCTGGGGCTCGCCCTTCGGCGCCAATCCTTTCGGCAACTCCAGCGCGCCCACCGAGGAAACCGTCATCAACAATTATTTCGGCAATGACGACACGCGCCAGGCTTCAGATAATGCTGCCGATAATAACGACGACGGCAATCTGCAGCAGGCCGATTACGATGATGGCGACGATTACAGCGATGACTCGTCGGGGGATGATGTCACCGATGTGTGAGGCTTGATGACCAAAGAGGGGAGCGGCAGTTTGTCTTCAATTGCCGCACCGTATCCCGGCCCTCCGCTTTGGCTCAGGGCGTTCGCTACTGCAATCGCTTCACTGGATCGATTGCTCGGGCTGCGCCCGACCGCAGCTCACCCACGTCCACGATAGGTGGCGACGCCTTGCTCCGGCAGCCACACGCCTTCCGGCGGCTTGCCCGTCTGCCAGAAGACGTCGATCGGAATGCCGCCGCGCGGATACCAGTAGGCGCCGATTCTCAGCCATTTGGGATCGAGCAGTTCGACGATGCGCTTGGCGATATAGATCGAGCAGTCCTCGTGGAAGGCGCCGTGATTGCGGAAGGAATGCAGGAAGAGCTTCAGCGACTTCGATTCCACCAGCCATTCACCCGGAATGTAATCGATGACGATATGGGCGAAATCCGGCTGTCCGGTCATCGGGCAGAGCGAGGTGAATTCCGGCGCGATGAAGCGCACGACGTAATCGGTGCCGGCATGGTTGGACGGCACTTTTTCAAGCACCGCCTCCTCCGGCGAATGAGCGGTTTCGGTCTGCTGGCCCAGCATCGACAGGCTGGAAACATCGGTATTCGGCATCATGCCTCCTTGACGACTTTGACGCGGATGCCATGGGCCTTTTCGCCCTCCGGCTCCACATGAATGGCGATTTTGGCGCCCTCATGCACTGTCCTGATGGCATCCTCAAGGCGGTCGCATATATCATGCGCCTGCCGCACGGACATAGCCCCCGGCACCACCATGTGAAAATCGATGAAGGTGACGGTACCCGCCCGCCTGGTCTTCAGATCATGCACGCCGATCGAGCCCGCCGCATGGGTGGCGATCGCCTGCTTGATCGCTTCCTCCTCCAGCGGATCGACTGCCTGGTCCATCAGGCCGCTGATCGATTGCGAGATCACCTTCCAGCCCTGATAGAGGATGTTGACGGCGACAAGAATGGCAAGCACCGGGTCGAAGATCGCATAACCTGTCGCCAGCGCCAGCAGCAGGCCGGCGAGCACGCCGACGGAGGTGACCACATCGGACATGATATGCTGGCCGTCCGCAGCCAGCGCCGCCGAGCGATGTTTGCGGCCCGCCCGGATCAGCAGCCGCGCCCAGACCGCGTTGATGATGCCGGCCGCGAAATTGATCGCAAGTCCGAGGACCGGCGCATCGAGCATGCGCGGTTCGGAGAGATAGCCGATCGCCTCGTTGACGATCAACAGCGCCGCGACCACGATCAGCACCCCTTCGGTGACGGCAGACAGATACTCGGCCTTGTGATGGCCGAAGGGATGGTCGTGATCGGCTGGCTTCTGCGCGTAGCGGATGACGAAGAAGGCAATGAAGGCGGCAACGACATTCACCGTCGATTCAAGCCCGTCGGACAGCAGCGCCACCGATCCGGTGAACCACCAGGCCACCATCTTCAGCCCCATGACGCCGAGCGAAAGCGGGATCCCCCACATCGCCAGCTTCCGAACCGTGAGATCGCCGTGGTCGCTCATATCGTCCTCCTGCGGTTGCGAATGAATTGCAGGGTCCAAGCCATTGAAATGCAAAACCGCCCACGCGAATGTCGCGCAGGCGGTCCAGTTGAGGGTGATATGGGCGATGATGCAGGATTTGTCAAAGAGAATGACGCGTCCTTCACAGCTGTTGCCGTCGGATACGCGAATCCGGCTTCAGCTCTGGGGAGCGGGATCGCAGACAGGCTGCGGCCAGCGCAGCAGAGCGGCCTGCCCGGCCGGCGTCAGCGCGTAGACGCCCTTCTCCTTGCGCTCGAACCATCCGTAGACATTGTCGAGCAGGATCCGGCCGGCATTGGCCGTAAGCGCCTTCATATCGCGCGGCCGCGCCACGCCCTGGTCGAGCGCCGCCGCGCAGAGCAGCGCCTGTTGGCGATAGGCGGTCATGATCGGCGCGCGTGAGCCACCGCCGACGGCGGGATCGCCGCGCCGGCGCTGGTGCTCACTGACGAGACGCGTGCGCCGCTTCGGATCGGTGCGCGGCATCGGCGAAACGGAACTGACGATGACGCTGACCTCGCCGCCATCGGAGACGCCGAGCATGCCGATCCCGAGCCGCCGGCAGAGATCACGGTAGCGTTTGTCGGCCTCTCGGCCGCGCCCCTTGGCCGAAACGCGCGCCGCGATCCAGACTTCATCGCTCATCGCCGCCCGGTCGACCGCCTGGAGCAACAGTTCGAGATTGAAGGAGAGCTTGAGTTCGCAGATGATTACGACCGGCGGCTCACCATCGCTCAGCCCGACGAGATCGCAACCGCCGACCTCACCCTTGACCACATAACCGGCCGCTTCCAGGAACGCTTTGACCGGCAGGTAGAGCGACGTCTCCATCGGAAAATCGCGCCTCAGGCAGCGTTGAGATCGGCAATCTCGCCATATCGGGCAAGCAGTCGCGGCGAGGTCATGTCGCCGGTTTCCTCGTCGACGATCACGGCATAGGCCGCAACGCCGACGAAACGCCCGGCCATCGCCGAGGCGATCTTTTCCGCGCTGACGGCATTCGATGCCTGCCGCATTTCGCCGGGCACGAGATTGCCGCGGTTCTTGCGGTAAGGAAGGACGATGAACTTCTCGGCATTGGCCACGGTGATAATTCCCGGTTGATCGTTCCGGAAATGTTCTGATTTGTCCGATAAAGTCAACCCGCCCTTCCCGCTGTCGGGGAAGGGCGGAGCGAATGGCCGTCAAGCAGCCTTGGTCTTCACCTTGCGCGCCAGATGCGCCACGACATTCTCGATCATCCGCATGCCGGCATCGCCGCCGAGCGTCATGATCGATTCCGGATGGAACTGCACCGCGGCGATCGGCTCCTTGGCATGTTCGATGCCCATGATCGTGCCGTCCTCGCTCTCCGCCGTGATGATGAACTCAGCCGGCAGCGTCGAGGGATCGGCGAAGATCGAGTGGTAGCGGCCAACCGTCACCTCCCTGGCGAGGCCGGAGAAGACGATGCCCGGCTCCAGCACACGGATGCGCGAGGGCTTGCCGTGCATCGGCAGCGCCAGATGGCGCAGTTCCCCGCCATAGGCCTCGGCGAGCGCCTGCAGGCCGAGGCAGACGCCGAAGATCGGCAGGTTGCGGGCTCGCGCCTTCTTAATCGTCGCCTTGCAGTCGAAATCCTTCGGCGTTCCAGGCCCGGGCGACAGCACGACCAGATCCGGATTCAACCGATCGAAGATCTCTTCCGGCACGGGCGTGCGCACGGTCGAAACCGTCGCACCCGTCTGGCGGAAGTAATTGGCGAGCGTGTGGACGAAACTGTCCTCATGGTCGATGAGCAGGATGCTGACGCCCTTGCCGACGCTTGCGACGTCGCGCTGGATCTTGCCGGAATTGCCGGTCTTGGCGTCTCGGATGGCGGAAAGCATGGCAGAGGCCTTCAATTCGGTTTCGGCTTCTTCTTCCTCCGGAATGGAGTCGTTGAGCAGAGTGGCGCCGGCGCGCACCTCGGCAATGCCGTCCTTGATGCGCACGGTTCGCAGCGTCAGGCCGGTGTTCATGTCGCCATTGAAGCCCACCATGCCGATTGCCCCACCATACCATGCACGCGGGCTCTTTTCATGGCTCTCGATGAAGCGCATCGCCCAGAGCTTCGGCGCGCCGGTGACGGTCACCGCCCAGGCGTGGCTGAGGAAACCGTCGAAGGCGTCCATGTCGTCGCGCAGCCGGCCTTCGATATGATCGACGGTGTGAATGAGGCGCGAATACATCTCGATCTGCCGGCGGCCGATCACCTTGACGGAACCCGGCTCGCACACACGGCTCTTGTCGTTGCGGTCGACGTCCGAGCACATGGTCAGCTCGGACTCGTCCTTCTTGGAATTCAAAAGCTTCAGAATCTGCTCGCTGTCGGCGATCGGATCGTCGCCACGCTTGATCGTACCCGAAATCGGGCAGGTCTCGATGCGCCGTCCCGAAACGCGCACGAACATTTCGGGCGAGGCGCCGACCAGATATTCCTGATGGCCGAGATTGATAAAGAAGGAATAGGGCGACGGATTGATCGCCTTCAGCCGCTTGGAAATATCGGAAGGCTTGCTTTCGCAGCGCTCCATGAACTTCTGCCCGGGCACGACCTCGAACAGATCACCCTTGCGGAAGCTTTCCTTCGCCTTGGTGACGAGTTCGGCATATTCGCCCGGCCGATGGTCGCTCTTCGGCGGAATGGCATCCGTATGCTGGAAAGGCTCCGGCGCGATCTGCTCGGCCTTGCCCTCGGTCGTCACGCCGCCTTTCTCGAAATCGTAGCGGTCGATCCAGGCTTTGGCAGCGTAATTGTCGACGACAAGGATCTCGTCCGGCAGGTAGAGCACCATGTCGCGCTGGTCGGAAGGCCGCGTCAGCTTCAGATCGATCGCGTCGAACTGGAAGGCGATGTCGTAGCCGAAGGCGCCGTAGAGCCCGAGGCTCGCATCCGCCTGCGAATAGAAGAGGTCGGTGACGGCGCGTAGCACGGTAAAGACCGTCGGCATCTTCGAGCGCTCCTCCTCGGTAAACACCCGGTCCGGCGCCTTGACGGAAAGATCGAGGCGGCGGGCGGAGGAAGCGCCGAGGACGAGGTCGGGCACCGTCTGCAGCCGCTCGGTCACGAAGCCGAGAAGCACCTCGCCGCGTTCGTTATAGGCTTCGATCCAGACGTCGCGCCCGAAGGAAGAGATGCCGAGCGGCGGATCGACGACGGCGGTATCCCAGCGCGTATAGCGGCCCGGATATTCGTAGTTCGACGAGAACACCGCGCCGCGGCGCTCGTCGAGCTTGTCGACATAGGAAGAGACCGCGTCGCTGTAGGGGATCGCCCGCCGCTGCCGCGTGACCGATATCCCGCCCTTGGTCTCGTAGATTTCCGCACCATCATCCCGCAGGATAGTTACCATAATTCCACTCCGTTATCGGGGCCCGGACAACAGGCGGCGATAAAACAAAAAAGCCGCCTCGAAGTTTCGGGCGGCTCACTCGTCGTCGTCTTTGGACACGATTGGTCGAGGCCGCCTCAGCGAGCCCACCACCAAACAGCGATGTTCAAAGACTTGATCATGGGGAAAATTGTTAGCCTGAGATCAGCCGCCGCGCAAGAGGCGATCGCACGAATGAAAAGGGCGGCCCGAAAGCCGCCCCCTCCCCAGCCTTGAAGGTATGACCGGCTCAGAAGGTCTTGGTGAGCGAGACCTTGAATGTGCGGCCCGGCTCGGAATACCACTCCCGCGGCTGCGACGCCGTCGCCGAGTTGAGATTGACGTCGCGCACGGCGAGCGCGTTGTAGTGCTCCTGGTCGAAGATGTTGTAGACACCAGCTTGAACGCGCAGGCCCGGTAGCTGTTCCGGCGTCCACCAGCCGGTCAAATCCACGATGGCATAACCAGGCGCATCGAACGTCGTATCGGGAGTCGTGCCGACGCTATTGAGGTGGTCGGTCAGCATACCGGCCGAAAGCGTCGAGGAAAGGTCAAAGCCGAAGGTCTCATTGCTCCAGCCGCCGCCGATGATCGCCTTCAACGGCGCCACCGAGCGCAGGCGCTGCGTGGTCTCTTCGTTCCTGCCATAGGCATAGGCAAGCGAAGCATGCAGATTGATGCCATTGTTGAAAGTCTTGACGGCGCTGGCTTCGATACCCGAGATCGTCGCTGCTGCCACGTTCGTGTAATTGAACTCAGTAAAGCCTGTCGCGTCGACGCTCGTCACCGTCTCGATGAAATTCTGATAGCGGGTGTGGAAAAGCGCGACCCTTCCGGTAACATCGCCCGTGTCGAAATTGGCGCCGACTTCGATGCCGCGGCCGATTTCCGGTTCCAGATCAGGATTGCCGAGCTGGGCGTAGCGGCCCGTGGGGTTGTAGAAGCGGCTGTAGAGTTCGTCGACGGTCGGCGCGCGGAAGCCGACCGCCAGCTGCATATAGAGCTCTACATCAGGCGTCAGGTCGTATGTCGCAAGGATCTTCGGCGATATGGCGGCCTCCGTCCGGTCGCGAAGATCGCCGAAACGGGTAAGGCCGGTATTGTTGGCAAAACCGCCGCCGGTCGAGGGATCGTAGTTGAACCAGTCGAAGCGGAAGCCGGGCGTCAGCGTGAAGCCTGTATTGCCGATCTCGATCTTGTCTTCGACAACGAGCCCAAGGTTCCGGCTGTCGACGTCAGGCACTTCCGCCTGATTGTTCAGCGACGGGCAAGTCGTCGACGTGGGGCACAGAGCCCAGCTATATTGGCTCCAGCTGGAGATGCCGACGTCAAGGCCGACGCGAACGGAGTGGCTGAGACCGGAATATTCGAAATCCTTCGTCGCGGTGCCGCTGAAGCCCCAGGTTTCGTTTTCGACCTCGTTATTGCGGCCATAGGCAACATTGGCAGTCGTACGCCCCCCGCTGCCCGCTTCCTTCTTCAAATCCTGCCAATAAAGCGTAGCGCGCGCACTGCTGAAGAACGCGTCGGAAGACTGCGCTTCATAATCGTAGTCGAGCGATACGCGATCGCGGTCACGCTGTTCGCGACCGTCATAATTGTCGATCATGAAGTTGCGAGGGCTGGTTCCTCCCTGAAGGTGGCGCAGGTCGGTTTCTAGATCGCGGCGGAAACGTTCCGCCGTCAAGCCGATGCGATGACCGCCTTCCAGCTCCTGGCGCAGTTTGAAGAGCAGGTTGTTTTGGTCGAAATCAGCCGGGTTCGCCTCGGTGCGAAGAGCACCGTAAACGTCATTATTGCCCATGTTCGCCCGCTCATGGCCTTTGCGGTAGCCGCCCTGGAACAGGATCGAGGTGCCGCCGATCTTCTTGGCAGCGGCGGCCGATCCGGAGAGGCTGCGGTCTTCGCTGTCATAGGTCGATTTCACGATCGCGCCCCAGTCACGGCCTTCAGGAATGAGATCCTCCGGCTCCAGCGTGTTGAGAACAATGGCGCCGCCGAGCACGCCGGAGCCACCCTTGCTCGAATCCGCGCCGCGCACGATATCGAGCGAAGACAGTGAATCGAAATCGAAAGTGTCGCCGCCGCCATTGGCGTTGGCCGGCGCAAAAGCGCCCTGGCGCGAGCTGTTCGAAATATATGGGATCGGAATACCGTCGATCGTCGTCAGGATGCGAGCACCGGAAAGGCCGCGCAGGTTGAAGCCCGCATCGGCGCGCGAATAGTTGACGCCCGCATCGACGCTGCGGCCGATGTCGTCAAAATTGGTGACCTGCTTCTCTTCCAGTTGCTTCTGGGTGACCGCGGTCGCGAGCGGAGTATCGGCGACGCTGCCCGGCGCCACGCGCTTGCCCCTGACGACGATCTTCTGCAGGACGGTGCTGTCATCCGCCGCCGCTTCCGGCGTGGTGGCCGGAGCGCTCTGCGCGAAAGACTGCGAAACAGGAACAACAGCTGCAACTGCCGTGCAGACCAATAGAACCGAGCGCCAATGCCGGACGATCATAACCTACCCTCTCATGATGATTACCGGGCTGGCTGGTCGTGGCGCGTCGAACGCTCGATGGGCTGGCTAGGCTTTTGCGGATAAGACGGAGCAGAAATCCGCCTTCTTTTTGCCGCATAAAAAACATGAGAAACATTGTCAACATAATCGACCAATTTATGTTGAATATTATTTTCAAGTTTTAATGATCTTCCAGTACGTTGCGCAATTGCAACGAAACCCGCCATAATGCGTTATCCCTTCCGCTATCGACACCAGGGAATCGGATGCGTTGAGACAACTTTCGATACTGGCGATCCTTCTCGCCGCTACCGCCTTTCTTGCTGGCGCCCGCCTGCCCCCGCATGGTCCCTTACCCCAACCTCGACCTGACACTGGGGCTGCAGCCAGTCCTACTCCGCTCCCCGACAAGACTGAACCACCCGCGCCGGCGGATGTGCCGGCGCCGCAACCGAAGCCCGATGTGAAGGAGCCGGAGACGCCGGCGCCGCACCAGCCATCGGCGCCACAAGCCGAACCAGGAAAGTCCGAACCGGCAAAGCCCGAACACGCAGAGCCGGAGCCGGCAGAACCGATGCAAGGCCCGCCGTTGCCGCCGGGCGGGCTAAAAAGCCCGCAGACGCCGGCGGAGGAGAACAAGCCGCCAGCCGAGCAGACGCTCGAAGAACAGCATCTGACGATCGAACCTGAAAGCGACTCCGAACACGCAGAATGCACCGCCGCACTCCGAGCTTTGGGCGTCGTCTTCAAGGACACGCCGCGCGTCGACGACGGCAACGGCTGTGGCATCGACAAACCGATCATCGTCTACGAAGCCCTGCCCGGCATTGCGCTCAAGCCGGAGGCGACGATCCGCTGCCCGGCGGCACTCGCCCTCGCCCGCTGGCTGAAAGAGAGCGTCATCCCGGCCGCCTCCGCTGCCCTGCCGGAACAGGGGCGCCTCACGACCGTCAACCAGGCAACATCCTATATGTGCCGTCTGCGCAACGGCGCTGAAACCGGCAAGATCTCCGAGCATGCCCGCGGCAATGCCATCGATATTGCAAGCTTCCATTTCGAGAAAGGCGAAGACGTCGCCGTCCGCGCCCGCCGCGAGGACCCGACGCTGACCGGCGCCTTCCAGCGCACCGTCAGCGCCGCCGGCTGCATCTATTTCACCACCGTGCTGGACCCCGAAAGCGACGCCGCCCACGAGACCCATTTCCATCTCGATGTGATGGAAAGGAAGGGCGGTTATCGCTACTGCCATTGATCATTCAAGCGTCTGCGATTCCGCTTGAATCAGGTCGTCCAGTCACTAAACTTCAGCAGGGCGCTAGCCCGGCTTGATCATATCGGCGCGTACATCGCCCGTCACAATCCCGGCGCAGCGATCAGGGTGATCATCCGTATCCGATCCATCGTGGAAAGCCTGCCGGATCATCCTTTGATGGGAAAAGCTGGCCGCGGGCGGACACAAGGGAGATGGCAAGCGATATCCCCTATATTGTCGCTTATCGGGCGACAGAGAACGAAATCGAAATTCTGACAATCCTGCACACATCTCAGCGATGGCCGAAGAGCTTCTGAACGCTATTTCACATTTTGGGCCGGGCTCCGAACGAGCCCTCGCCGGATCAGAACAACCCCTCGATATAACCCTGGTCGTTTAGGAAAATCCGCTCCGCCGATGGTGATTTCGGCAGGCCGGGCATCGTCATGATCTCGCCGGTGATGGCAACGACGAAGCCGGCGCCGGCCGAAAGCCGCACCTCGCGCACGGGAACGATATGTCCTTCCGGCGCGCCGCGCAGGTTTGGATCGGTGGAGAAGGAATATTGCGTCTTCGCCATGCAGATCGGCAGCTTGCCGTAGCCCTGCTCCTCCCATGTCTGCAGCTGATCGCGCACCGCCTTGTCGGCCGTCACCTCGCCGGCATGGTAGATCTTCGAGGCGACAATCTCGATCTTCTCGAACAGCGAAATGTCGTCGCCATAGAGCGGCTGGAATTTCGCCTGGCCCGATTCGGCCAGTTCCACCACCTTGTGTGCCAGTTCCTCGATGCCGGCCGAACCCTTCGCCCAATGCTGGCAGAGGATCGCCTCGGCGCCGAGCCTTGAGACAAATTCCTTCACCGCCGCGATCTCGGCATCGGTGTCCGAGACGAAATGGTTGATCGCGACGACCACGGGCACGCCGAAACGGCGCACATTGGCAACGTGCCGGCCAAGATTGGCGCAGCCCTTCCTCAGCGCCGCGACATTCTCCGTGCCGAGCTCCTCTTTTTTCACCCCGCCATTCATCTTCAGCGCCCTGACGGTCGCGACGATGACCGCCGCATCCGGTCTCAGCCCGGCTTTGCGGCATTTGATGTCGAAGAATTTCTCGGCGCCGAGATCCGCCCCGAAACCTGCTTCCGTCACCACGTAGTCGGCAAGCTTCAGCGCCGTCTTCGTCGCCGTCACCGAATTGCAGCCATGGGCAATATTGGCGAAAGGGCCGCCATGCACGAAGGCGGGATTGTTCTCCAGCGTCTGCACGAGGTTCGGCTGCATCGCATCCTTGAGCAGCACCGCCATTGCGCCGTCGGCCTTCAGGTCGCGCGCATGCACCGGCGTCCTGTCGAAGCGATAGCCGATGATGATATCGCCGAGCCGCCGCTCCAGATCTTTCAGGTCGGTGGCGAGACAGAGGATCGCCATCACTTCGGAGGCGACGGTGATGTCGAACCCGCCTTGGCGCGGGAAGCCGTTGGCGACGCCGCCGAGCGAGGAGACCATGCTCCTGAGCGCCCTGTCATTCATGTCTATGACCCGCCGCCAGGCGATGCGGCGGATGTCGATATTCTCTTCGTTGCCCCAATAGATGTGGTTGTCGATCATTGCCGCCAGCAGATTGTGCGCCGAGGTGATCGCATGGAAATCGCCGGTGAAATGCAGATTTATATCTTCCATCGGCACGACCTGCGCATAACCGCCGCCTGCCGCTCCGCCCTTGACGCCGAAGCAGGGACCGAGAGAAGCCTCGCGTATGCAGATGATGGCGTTTTTGCCGATCCGGTTCAGCCCGTCGCCGAGCCCGACGGTCGTGGTCGTCTTACCCTCGCCTGCCGGCGTCGGGTTGATCGCGGTGACGAGGATCAGCTTGCCATCTTTCTTGCCCGCCTGCGCCGCGATGAACTCGGCGCTGACCTTGGCCTTGTCGTGACCATAAGGAGCGAGCTGGTCGGCCGCTATGCCGAGCTTCGCTCCGATCTCGAAGATCGGCTTCTTGGCCGCCGCGCGCGCGATTTCGATATCGGATTTGATTGACGGCATGGATGCTCCCCTCCCGAACTCCGCAGCAGCGGAGCCGATGTTTCCTATTCATCGGGATAGCGAAATATAGGCAGGGTGTGAATAGCGCCGCGCCTTGCGGCTGCCACGCTCGGTGTTTATCTGGCGCATCATGATTGCCGCTACGGCGTGCCTTCACACCTCGATGTCAATTTACCGTGGCTGCAACAGGGCCTGTTTCTGCCCCCGGCTTTCTGGGACACCGGAGACTTTCCTTCGCCTCCGGCCCGCAGACATGCAATCCAGGCTCTTCATTATAGGGAATGATACCATCGATGATGCCAAGCTCGAGGGCCTGAGAAGGAAGTATGATCCTTCCTCGCTCAGTTGATATGGCAGGCACTACCGCCTCGTATGTCTCAGCATTGATGCCCATCTCGTCGAAATAGGCGAGGAATTTCGTATATTCAGCCGTCGTGGGTCTAACGAGGCCGATAGACGAATAGCCGACAATCCGCGGCGTTCCGCTCATCAGGACAAGAGTACAGGTCGAAAGGCAATAGGCACGGGCGGCAAAGACCTCGCCCTTGGTCGGTCCGTTTTTGGCGATACTGGCTTTGCAACGAGGATCCAGCTCTGGACAATTCGGCAACTGCGTTCTGCCAATGGAGGTCTCCAGACCTGCAGTACGGATCATCCGCCCCATTGCGAAAGCCGCGTCCATGTCACCGCCGTTAGACTGGAGGACCACCGGCAGTTTTCTTCCGCCGAGCGTCTTCAGGATCGCTTCCAGCCGAGCTGGCGTATCCGGCGTGATGTCTCCATCCGCAGAAATCCACTCGATGCACTCTTCCTGACAATCGCCACTGTACATCATGAGAAAGTCCATCGGCCGGGTTTTCGGCAGGCTCTCGCCTGTGGTTGCGGCCGCATCCTGCACAGGCATCTTCGCTCCGGGCGTTTCAACCGAGGGATGGCCATGGCAGACGGCCTCGGCCGCCGCATCCGGCCCGCAGGCAGGCATGCCGGGCCATTCGTTATGAGCCAGCATATCGGTCATGAGGCCCATACGGAGCGAATCTGCGGTCGGTACGATGTTGATGCTGTCAGGCGTGGCGCTCATCATCAGGCCGATCAAATCGGCGCTGACGCCCATTTCCTTCAAGTAACCCGTCAGGGCCGCAGTGGCCTTCTTGCCGAGCTTGGTGGAACTGCTCTGCCCTGCTGACTTGCGTCCAACTTCCTTGCGGGAGATTTCCTTCTTCTTGCCGTTCACGATCTTGTATTCGATGCGGTAGGAGACTCGCACCTTGTTATAGATTGTCGTGATCTGGTGGACGCCGATCAACGCCCATTGCGAGGCGACACGATCCGTACCGCCGGCGAATGCCAGCGGACAGGCGGAAAAACAATATGCGCCGGTGGAGTAGGTGTTGCCAAGCGCGGTCCCATCCTTTGCGATAGCGGCATTGCAACGCAGATCGTCCGCCGGGCAATCCTTCAGCCGCGTGCCGCCTACCGCTGTTTCCAGACTGGCTTTGCGGATCATCCGGCCAATCGCATAGGCGGCCTCGACATCACCGCCCTCGGACCGGAACACGATCGGCAACTTCCGGCCGCCGATCTTTTTCAGAATTTTTCGAAGTTGGGCTGGCGTATCGGAGGTTATGCGTCCCTCTGCCGATATCCATCCCGGACAGTTTTCCACGCAGAGGGGATGGTGAACGAGGATGAAGCGCATCGGCGGCTGCCCTGCCGGCTGCTTCTGCCCGGCAGCCTGCGAGGTCGCAGCACCGAACGGCAAGCTTAAAAGAAGAAAAGCAAGTAATACCAGAAAAAGCAGACACTTCAGATGCAATTTTCTTACAAAGCGCACGATTAAATCGCCTCAGTTATACATGCGGATACGCTTAGCAATTGCATCGGACGGCAGCAAGCCGGATTTCGGCACCTCGCGCCGCCCCGCCTCTTCCGGCATGATTCTCTTCCTGCCCGGCTTGGACGAAATCCACAGCTGCCCCGCCGCAGGAGAAGTTAAAGATACCACAACGCTACTTGCACCGGCGATAACTCAACCGAGACGCGCGCGACTGTGACTATTTCTTCACGATTCGGAATAATCGGCTCGAGATAAGGCAATTGGGACTAGCATCCGCCGCTGTTTCTGTATTTGATAGCGTTAACATCGGGGCTGCCGGAGGCGTACAAATGTCTTACATGACCACCTCTGAAAGACAGTCGTTGCTTTCGGCGGAGCTTGCAGTCGCAGGAACGCGCGGCCTGTTTGCGCAGGCTCTCGGCAGAGTATCCGCGGCCTTCGGATTGTCGTATGCGACGCTGATGCACGCCCCTTCCCCGGAAGACCTCCTGCTGAAGCCGCTGTTGATCGAAAGCTCGCTTCCCGCCGCCTATATCCGCGATTTCGACCGCGCTAATATGATGCGTGGTTGTCCTTTCGGCCTGCGGTTGAGGGAGTCGGCCGTGCCGCTAGCGTGGCACCTCAACGATGCCGTTAATGGTCAGGCCTTTCCCGCCGAACTGCGCGCCCTGATGCTGCACCATGCGATACCGGCGGGGGTCGCCATGCCGACCATTGCAGTCGACGGCCGCCGCCTCGTCTTCTGGTTTTGCGGCGAACGCGCCGCGCTCGGCCAGAGCGAGGTCAACGAGCTGGCGATCATCATCCTCCACGCCCTCGACGCATATAATACCGTCAGACGTAACGAGGAAAGCGTCCACAATGCGCTGTCGGCGCGCGAACTCGAAGTCGTGCGCTGGACCGCACAGGGCAAGACCTCGATCGAAATCGGCCAGATCCTGACGCTGTCGGACCATACAGTGAATGCCTACATGACGAACGCGATCAAAAAACTCGATTGCGTCAACCGCACCCAATTGGTAGCAAAAGCAATTCGATTGAAGCTGATCAACTGAGCAATCAGACGAGAGTCAGAACGTCGTCCCGTAAATTGGGGGAATCGTGTCTCTTCGCTTCGAACAGCCCGTCGTCGACAAGATAGTACAGTCCCGCGCCCATTTCGGCATCACCGATGCCGAAATCGTCCAGATGCTCGCTGCCTATCGCCTTTCGGCTTCTGGCGTATCGACATCGAAACCGGACATTTTTTCGCAAGCGAGGATGTGCACACGATCTTCGACCTGCCCTATAGCGACGGACCGGTCAACCTGGCGGAACTGATGTCGCACATTCACGCGGAAGACCGCAGCCTGATCGCCCAAACCTTCGAGGAGGCAAGCCTTCACGGCGTCGGCCTTCCATTTCGTATACCGCGTCGACAACCGGCTTGGTGGCTACAAGCTGGTGCGCAGCGTCGGCCGCTTCCGTGACGATGAAAGCGGCGGTGGCATCGTCGGCATCACCTACGAATTCGTCGCGAAACTGCGCGTCGTCGGCTTCGAGGACGGCACGATATCTGGCTGACCGCCCTCAGCGCATAGCACCTACAGCGCCGCGCGTCTTTTCAGACGCGCTAGTCTAGAGCAATTCCAGGCAAAGCGCGAAGCGCTTTTGCCGGGAATTGCGTAAAAACAAAAGGATAGGGCAGTTCTGCGTTTCCATGAAAAGCTGAACCGCTCTAAGAACGCTACAACATCTTGAATTGCTGCATAATTTTCTCCTTGAATCGATTCCGACTTAAGGAATTATGCCCGCTGCTTGCACCAGCGCAGGCAGGGCTTGATAAACGAAGAATCCTGCAGCGAGCGCTCCGGCATTGGCCAAGAGGAAGCGTATGCTGAAGGCGCTCGTGCCGAATGCCATAGCATAGCCGCTTTTCGCTACGGTGTTGGAGATCACTGCAGCGCCGAGAGCGGCCGCTGCAAGCTCAGTGCCGATGCTGTCAAGCATGCCGGCAACGGTGACGGCAATGGCGTCGACATCGGCGATACCCGAGAGCATCGAAACGGTCAGCAGGCCTGCTTCGCCAAACCAAGCCGCCGATGCCCGCGCCAGAAAGGCCACGGCGACGAGCAGGAGCGCCATTTTCAACACTGCCCGAAGTTCGAAGGGATTTCGCGAATTGCGGGATATCTGTTCCCCGGTACTGCGGCGGGCGATCAAAAGGGAAATGCCGCCCATGACGAGGGCGGCGGTAACAAGCGCCGGGCCGATCCGCCACGCGATCGGCGCGGCGATCAGGGCCGAAAATAGCGCGACCTTGAGGCAGGAGACAGCATTGGCAGCAAGCGCTCCGGCGACCAACACCTGTGGCGGATGACCGGCGGCACTGAGCTGGGCGTTGTTGATGGCGGTAGCTGTGGAGGAGACCAGGCCGCTGACGGCTCCGGCCAGCAATTCGCCGCGCGTTTGTCCGAGCACCTTCACCGCCACATAGCCGATGAAGGAAATGCCGGCGAGCAGAATGACCAGCATCCAGGTTTCAGCCGGTGAGACGCCGCCGAAGGGACCGATGGGCGTTGTGGGAAGGGCCGGCAATACGATGAAGGCCATGGCGAGAAATATAATCGCCGAACGCAGTTCATTCCAGGTCAGCGTTTTCATGAAGCCGTGCAGCACCTCGCGGCTGGCCAATATCGCCACCAACGCTACGCCGCCCGCGGCTGCAAGGGTCAGGTTCCCGAGCACAGCCAATGCCCCGAGCGAAAAAGTGGCCATCCCGGCGATGACAGACGTAACGCTATAGCTGCCGGATGCCTCCGATTCCCGGTACTGATAGAGCGCGAAGACGGCCGAAAAGATAATCAGGATGCCGGTAACGACGAGCCCGTAGGGCGTTGACGGGGCGGAAACGGCCTGCTCGATAAAGCCGGCAAGCCCACCCAACATACCGACAAGCGTGAAAGTGCGCAGCCCAGCGGTGCGTTTTCCTTCCTCCTCATCGCGTTCACGCCAGTGGCGTTCCACGCCGACGATGGCGCCGATGGCGATCGCCAGCCCGAAACGTTCGAAAAGTTCGAGATTCTCCATGCCGGTTCCCCGCATCGAATCCTGAGCCACATTGCCGCCAGTGATGAGACCTGTCCATAGCAGTCTGTCCCCAACGCGAAGACGGCCGGGTGAGATTGACTTTGACGCGGAACCGGTCCCGCCCCCGATAGGGTACCGACATCTTCAGCACAGCGGGTGTGAATGCGCTGAAATCTGATTTGCTTGCTCTTGGGAATCCAAGACGTTAAATCGTCACCACGCTCTACCGGTCGAGCACCGAACGGATTTCCACAAGGTTCGAGCGCACCCTCAAAATGTAGAAGCCCATGGTGGCGAGATGGCTCGGCATGATCCAGCCGTCCTCACGCCCGTTCGAGATGATAGCCGGCTGGATACGCAACGCCGCCTGGAACTGCCGCGTCGTACCGCCCCAGATCGCGCCAAGATTGCGTTCCTGCACGACCTGCGAGAAGTCTGCCTGCGCTGCGGTCAGGATGGCGTAATAGGCATAGAGCTGGCCATAGGCGAACCAGAACCGGTCGTCGGCACGGGTGTCGAACCAGCCGCGATTGTGGTGTTCCGACCGCTCGGCCAGGATGTCGGAGGTGCTGCCGAGATCGTTGGCGATGCGGTCGATGAATTGCATGAGGTTGTCGGCGCGACCGTCGAAAATCGCGTTGCAGGCAGCAAGATCGGTGTTGAACTTACGCAGGTCGCCGATCGCCGTGCGGTAGAAGGAAGGCGTCGGCGTCTTCGGTCCGAAGGGATGAAGCCCGAAATACCAGCTGTACTCGTCGAACTGCAGCTGGCCGCGTGCGCGCTGCAGGTCGTTGTTGACGCCCGATGTGCCGCGCACGCGCCCGAGCGAATCGACAAGCTCCGCCGAAGTCCGACGAACCGCCTGGTTGATGCCGCGCTGGAACGATGCCTTGTTATCGAGGAAGGGCGTGTGATCCCAGTCGATCCCGAAGAAGCCCATCTTGTAGAGCAGCATGGAGGATATCCACGCGTTCTGGTTGACGTTGAAATCGGTCAGGTCGGCCGTGACGTCGACGATGGCCGAGCGCTGGCAGGTCTTGGCGGCAGCGCCGCTCGCCTCGGCGACAGGCAGTTCCTGCCCGGCAGGAACCTTGCGTTCGGAAAGCCGGTATTGGTCGACGAAAGCGGTGTTGAAATTCGTCCAGACCTGCGTCTGCCAAAAGAAATAGCCGTAGAGGACGACGAAAAGCGCTACGAATGCGATGACCGGCAAGCGGACCATCCAACTCCGGCGCTGATACCACCCATGCGCGGCGAGAAAGGGCCAGAAGGCCCAGGCGAAAAACAGGCGGGCCCAGCGGCCGATCGTCTGGCCGATCAGCCTGAAGAAACCGGCTATCCGGTCAAGCATCGTCGTCTCCTGTCAAGCGAGGCGAACACTACAGCGCCGCGCGTCTTTTCAGACGCGCTAAGGACGCTGTAGCACTTTGAGTTGCTGCATAATTCCTTAAATCGATTCGGATTTAAGGAATTATGCAGTAGGACATCGCGCCCGTTGCATCCACATATGCGCTCGATGGGCCGAGCACAACACGAGCCCCTCGATTTTTACGAATGAAAGCAGCGCGGCCGCGCCTCGGGTTCAAGAACGCAGAAATGGCAGGCTGAAGCGGAAAGGCCTGCGGGCCGTATCGATGAGCGGCGCTCCCGGTGCTTCGGGCGATGGTTCTGCATAGGCAGGAAGCCGTCTTGCGACTTCGAGATCGGCGCGGCCCTTGCGCCGCTCCAGATCCTGGGCGACCAGCATGCCCTTCTCGAACAAGCTGATCGGCGCAGCGATATTGGGAAAGAACTCCGGCTTGATCCTGACCTTCATGCCTGGCCGGTCGGTATCGACCTGCGCCTGATAGATGATCAGCCGCTCCTCGACATCGATCATCAGCTTGTACAAAAGCACGTTGCAGACGGCGATCTGACCGTTCATCGCATCGACGAAGGCCTGAAACAGGCTGATGAAGCGCTCGCGCCGCTGGCTGTCGTCGCGCATCTCGTGCTCCTCGGCGGAGATGCGCTCGGCCTCCGCCTTCAGCGCCCGCCGCTCCGCCTCCATCTGTTCCCAATGCGCCCTGTTGCCGTAGACGCCGATGCGACCCTGCGTCGTCAGTGCCTTGGCGTTGAGCTCCTTCATCCTGAGACGGGCGATATCGATGGAATCGACCAGCCTGCGGCGGTGCTCGACAATGCTGACGAGATTGTGTTCCGCCGCCTTGTGGCGTTCGATGAGCGCAGCGCGCTGTGTGGTGATCAGACCCGCAAGCGCGTCCGATTTCACCAAGAGGTCAAGCAGCCGCTCGATAACGGGCGCCTCGCGCACACGCTCGGTATACATCCGCCACATCCGCTGGCGCGACGTCCAGCCAGCCATTTTCTCGCGCATCGTCAATCCCCGGAAACTGTCGAGGTCTGCCGACACTTCCGCCGTCAGCCGGTCGAGGAAGAAGACGAGCTCGGCCAGCAGAGCGTCCAACGCGGCGCCATCTGCGATATGGCCTTGAAAGCGCACATTCTGTTCGAGGAAGACCTCATCGGCCGAATGTTTTTCGTCGCTGTCAAAGGCACGGATGCAGGCTGCGCAATAGGCTCCATCGGCCGCGATCTTCTCGGCGAAGCCGCCTGCGGCTTCATAACGGCTGTCGAATGGCGGGGCTTTGCGCACCTGATTTCTCCAGGGAATCTCCTGCCCGCAGGCTAGAGCATTTCCTGGTTAGATTGAAGCATTCTGCCGCAGCAGGTTTTCGTCAGGGCAGAGGCGATTGGCGATGGGCATACCCCAAGGTACGTCCGAGCCGATCGCCTCTGATCCTGGCGGAAAGATGCCCGGCCTTTCAGGTTGGCTGAAACGGGCCGGCTGATCGACCGGCCGGCTAGGCCGTAGAGCTGGGCTACGACGCGCGCCGGCCGGTCGACCATCCGACTCCGTTTGAGCCAACAGAATGCTTCAATCTAACCAGGAAATGCTCTAGTCGCTTATGGCGCCAAAGAAAACAAGGCTCCCCTTCAGACCGGCTCTGCGATCCAGGCCCCGTTCATTTCGTCGTCCCAGTGCCTGCGGCAGAGCGAGACATATTTTTCGTTGCCGCCGACATCGATCTGTGCGCCCTCGTGCAGCACCTTGCCTTCGGCGTCGAGCCGCACCACCATCGTCGCCTTGCGGCCGCAATGGCAGATCGTGCGCACTTCGCGCATCTCGTCGGCAATCGCCAACAACTCCTGCGAGGCCGGAAACAGTTTGCCCTGGAAGTCGGTCCGGAGCCCATAGACCATAACCGGGATGCCGAGCCGATCGACGACACGGGCAAGCTGCCAGACGTGGACGGCCGTCATGAAATGCGCCTCGTCGACGAAGACGCAGGAAATCGGTGCCCCCTCGCCGCGCAGCCCGGCGATGAGCTGGAACAGATCTTCGTGCGGCTCGAAGGGGATGGCGCTCGCTTCCAGCCCGATCCTCGAGCCGATGACGCCCCGGCCGGCGCGCTCGTCGAAGGCGGCGATCAGCTGCACCGTACGCATGCCGCGCTCCTGATAATTGTAGGAGGCCTGCAGCAGCAGCGTCGACTTGCCGGCGTTCATCGTCGAATAGTTGAAATAGAGTTTTGCCATCCGATGTCTCCTTGCTCGGCTTATTGAAAGCTCACAACCGCAAAGAAAAGCCCCGCGCCGGCGATAATCACAAGAATCAGCACCTAAAGACCGGCGAACGCCGCCAAAACGAGACACTGCGAAAAAATCGCCGACGTCGCAATCGCACCCGTCGATACGACGCAATCACACTGAGGTCGCTTGTCAAACTGGGCTATTGGTGATTGGCTTGGGGACCTAAAGACTGGAAGTCTAAAATGAAAACAACAAGCACATTCAAACTTGTCACCGCAACCGCCGTCGCCGCCCTCTCCGTTGCGACCGCTGCCTTCGCCGCAGACCCTGAAAGCTGCTCCACCGTGCGCTTCTCGGACGTCGGCTGGACCGACATCACCGCCACCACTGCCACCGCATCCGTCGTCCTGAAGAGCATCGGCTACCAGACCGACGTCAAGGTTCTCTCGGTGCCGGTCACCTATACCTCGCTGAAGAACAAGGACATCGACGTCTTCCTCGGCAACTGGATGGAAACCCAGGAAAAGGATGTCCGTCCCTATCTCGACGACAAGTCGGTCGAATCCTTCGGCCCGAACCTCGTCGGCGCCAAGTACACGCTCGCCACCAACGCCAAGGGCGCGGAACTCGGCATCAAGGACTTCAAGGACATCGCGGCCCACAAGGACGATCTCGACGGCAAGATCTACGGCATCGAGCCCGGCAATGACGGCAACCGCTTGATCATGGACATGATCGAAAAGGACACCTTCGGCATGAAGGGTATGGAGGTCGTCGAATCCTCCGAACAAGGCATGCTCGCCCAGGTCGCCCGCGCCGACAAATCAGGCAAGCCGGTAGTCTTCCTCGGCTGGGAACCCCATCCGATGAACACCAACTTCAAGCTGACCTATCTGAGCGGCGGCGATGCCGTCTTCGGTCCCGACTTCGGCGGCGCCAAGGTCTTCACCAACGTTCGCGCCGGCTATCTCGAAGAATGCCCCAATGTCGGCACTATGCTCAAGAACCTGAAGTTCTCCCTCGACATGGAGAACCAGATCATGAGCAAGATCCTCAACGACGGCGAAGAGCCTGAAGCAGCCGCTTCCGCATGGCTGAAGGCCAACCCCTCGGCCCTCGAGCCCTGGCTCGCCGGCGTCAAGACCCGCGACGGCCAAGGCGAAGCGCTCGCAGCCGCCAAGACCGGCCTCGGCCTTTGATATGAATGGGGCGGCTTGCCGCCCCCCATTTCATTTTGTCCGATTGTTGATTTTTTCTGGATAGGCGCGCACCTTGAATTGGATCACCGACTTTAAGATTCCCATCGGCCCCGGGGCCAAATCCTTCGTGGACTGGCTGACCTCGAATGGCGAGTGGTTCTTCAACCAGCTGGCATTCTTGCTGTCGAGCGCCATAGACGGCCTGCTCTTCGTGTTGCAGAAGCCTCACCCACTGATCGTCATCGCTGCCATCACCGGCATTGCCTTCTGGCTGCGCCGGTCGATCGCGATCGCCGTCTTCACCTGTCTCGGGCTGCTGCTCATCGTGAACCAGGACTATTGGAAGGAGACGACGGAGACGCTCGCCCTCGTGCTCGCCGCCACCTTCGTCTGTATGGTGATCGGCATTCCGCTGGGCATTGCCGCCGCCCGCCGCCCCTGGGTCTATGCCGCCATGCGCCCGGTGCTCGATCTCATGCAGACGATCCCGACATTCGTCTATCTGATCCCGGCGCTGATCCTGTTCGGCCTCGGCATGGTGCCGGGCCTGATCGCAACCGTCATTTTTGCAATTCCCGCCCCCATCCGGCTGACGCGCCTCGGCATCATCTCGACGCCGCCGTCCCTCGTTGAAGCCGCTGTCGCCTTCGGTGCGCGGCCGATGCAGGTGCTGCGCAAGGTCGAGCTTCCCTTCGCCGCGCCGCAGATCATGGCGGGCCTCACCCAGACCATCATGCTGTCGCTGTCGATGGTGGTTATTGCCGCGCTTGTCGGCGCTCCCGGACTTGGCGTGCCTGTGGTGCGCGCGCTGAACACGGTCAACATCGCGAAAGGCTTCGACGCCGGTTTCTGCATCGTCATCCTGGCGATCATTCTCGACCGCATATTCCGCGCAGGCGACGAAGGAGACGGCGCATGACAGCGATAGACTTTAAGAATGTCAGCATCATCTTCGGCGACCGCCCGGAGACCGCGCTTGCGATGGTCGACCAGGGCAAAACACGCGATGAGATCGGCGCCGCAACCGGCCTTGTGCTCGGCGTCGCCGATGCCTCGCTCACCATCGAGGAAGGCGAAATCCTTGTGCTGATGGGCCTTTCCGGCTCCGGCAAGTCGACGCTGCTGCGCGCCGTCAACGGGCTTGCTCCCGTGGTGCGCGGCGATGTTTCGGTCTCGACCTCCACCGGCCCCGTCAACCCTTACCGATGCAATGCCAAGGCGCTGCGCGGCCTGCGCACCCACACCGTCTCCATGGTGTTCCAGCAGTTCGCGCTTCTGCCCTGGCGCACAGTCGCGGAAAATGTCGGCTTCGGTCTCGAACTTGCCGGCATGCCGGAGGCCGAACGCAAGCAGCGCGTCGGCGAGCAGCTCGAACTCGTCAACCTGACGAAATGGGCCGACCGCAAGGTCAACGAACTCTCCGGCGGCATGCAGCAGCGTGTCGGCCTTGCCCGCGCCTTTGCCACCGGCGCGCCGATCCTGCTGATGGACGAGCCGTTCTCGGCGCTCGACCCGCTGATCCGCACCCGCCTGCAGGATGAACTCCTGGAGTTCCAGCGGCGGCTGAAAAAGACCATCCTGTTCGTCAGCCACGATCTCGACGAGGCCTTCCGCATCGGCAACCGCATCGCCATCATGGAGGGCGGCCGTATCATTCAGTGTGGAACACCGCATGATATCGTCAAGAACCCCGCCGATCAGTATGTTGCCGATTTCGTGCAGAACCTCAATCCGATCAACATGCTGACCGCCGCCGATGTCATGCAGCCCGGCCTCGGCCAGACGGCCGCCGGCATGAGCGTCAGCGCCACGGCCCGCGCCGCCACCCCGCTCGTCGATATCCTCGACGTGCTCGCCCGTCAGCCGGGCAGCATCGGCATCGTGGAAAACGGCACGGTCATCGGCACCATCACGGCCCAGGATATCGTCGCCGGCCTTACACGCCATCGCCGCAAGGAGGACGCTTGATGTTTTCAATCCGCTTTGCCACAAAGCGGTTATGAAAGATCAACCCTCGCCCTTACGCGAAACCGACGATGAAGCCCGCAAGTTCGCCCGCGTGCTGCTGCGCTCCGCACGACACGCGGCGATCGCTGTTCTCGATCCCGAGACCGGTTTTCCCTTCGCCAGCCGCGTCCTCCTCGCCACCGATATCGACGGCGTCCCCGTCATCCTCGTTTCGCGGCTTTCGGCTCACACCAAGGCGCTGGCAAGGGACCCACGCGCCTCGCTGCTCACCGGCGAGCCGGGCAAGGGCGATCCCCTCGCCTATGGCCGGCTGACGACCCAATGCGTGGCGGAGCCGGTCGAGCATGGTCATTGCATCCACGAGCGCATCCGCACGCGTTTTCTCGATCGCCATCCTAAGGCAAAACTTTATATCGATTTTCCCGACTTCCTCTTCTTCCGTCTCAAACCGGAGCGGGCGAGCCTCAACGGCGGCTTCGGCCGCGCCTACCATCTCGACGGAAGTGACCTCGTCATCCAATCGCCGGCAAACGAGGCGATCGCCGCCAAAGCGGCCGAAACAGTGCGAGAATTAGTAGAGCGCCATCCCGATGTGGCGGCAACCCTTGCGGTGCGCTTAAATGCCCCGGAATCACCCTCTTGGCGCATCTGCGGCGTCGATCCGGCGGGTTTTGAGATCATTTCCGGGGACTTTTTGATGCGTTATGAATTCGAAACTCTCGCTGCCGATTCCGATCACATTTGTTCAAACATATCTAAAGTAGCATACTCGATACCTTAAATTTAGGTATATACAATCTTCGAGCCTAGTTGCTAGTTTTGGCCGCCCGCTCCGCAGACTGTCCCATACGGATGATGTACGTTTCGCATTAGGAAGATAACAATATGGAAACCCCTAATTTAGCTGACCACACGAATGTGGCGGCAGCACTATTGTCAGCCATGGCCAACCCGAAAAGATTGCTGATCCTGTGCAGCCTGGTGAAGGGCGAAGTCGCCGTCGGCGTCCTTGCCACGCAAGTCGGCCTCAGCCAGTCGGCTCTTTCACAGCACCTGTCGAAATTGCGCGCGCAGAAGCTGGTCAAGACCCGCCGCGACGCCCAAACCATCTATTACTCAAGCACATCCGAGCCGGTCATGAAGATCCTGGCAACGCTCGAAGACATCTACCTCGTTCCGAGCAGAAGCAGATCTGCAGCCTGATGATAGCGCTGACATGACCGTCAGCCGTGCCGGTGGCGCTCGGGAATCCTCCCGGAAGCCTCGGCAACGATATTTCAGCACCTGAACCTTAACGACACGACCGGCAAATCTGGCGATTTGCCGGTCGTGTCTTTTGGTGAGTTCTTCTGAGCGGAAGCATGTCGGGACTTTTCTCGTTGACGCGTTGAGAGGCCCTGATAATTTGACCGGGCAGTAAAAATTCGGGCGACAAGCCCTCGGGAACGGGCCGTCGACGGCCAGGAGAACAGCATGTCCAACCGCCTCAATGCACCGAATGATCTTCGCGCCTTCTGGATGCCGTTTACGGCAAATCGCCAGTTCAAGAAGGAGCCGCGGTTGTTCGTCGGGGCCAAGGACATGTATTATACCACCCATGACGGTCGTCAGGTATTGGACGGCACGGCCGGCCTCTGGTGCGTCAACGCCGGCCACTGCCGTCCGAAGATCACCGAGGCGATCCGCAAGCAGGCGGGCGAACTCGATTACGCCCCGGCCTTCCAGCTCGGCCACCCCAAGGCCTTCGAACTGGCGAACCGTCTGGTCGACATCGCCCCGGAAGGCATGAACCACGTCCTTTATACCAATTCCGGCTCCGAATCCGTCGAGACCGCGCTCAAGATGGCGCTGGCCTATCACCGCGTGAAGGGCAACGGTTCACGCTTCCGCCTGATCGGCCGCGAGCGCGGTTACCACGGCGTCAATTTTGGCGGCATTTCCGTCGGCGGCATCGTCGCCAACCGCAAGATGTTCGGCACGCTGCTCACCGGTGTCGATCACATGCCGCACACCCACCAGCCCGGCAAGAATAACTTCAGCCGCGGCGAGCCTGAGCATGGCGGCGACATCGCCAGCGAACTCGAGCGCATCGTAACGCTGCATGACGCCTCCACCATCGCTGCTGTCATCGTCGAGCCGGTCGCCGGTTCGACCGGCGTCCTCATCCCGCCGAAGGGGTACCTGCAAAAGCTGCGGGAAATCTGCACCAGGCACGGCATCCTGCTGATTTTCGACGAAGTCATCACCGGTTTCGGCCGCCTCGGGGCCCCCTTCGCCGCGCAATATTACGACGTCAAGCCCGACATGATCACCACCGCCAAGGGACTGACCAACGGCGTCATCCCGATGGGCGCCGTGTTCGTCACCTCCGAGATTCATGACGCCTTCATGAACGGCCCCGAGCACATGATCGAGTTCTTCCACGGCTACACCTATTCCGGCAACCCGATCGCGTCCGCTGCAGCCCTCGCCACGCTCGACACCTACAAGGAAGAGGGCCTGCTCACCCGCGCCGCCGAACTTTCCGACTACTGGGCCGACGCGCTGCATTCGCTCAAGGACTGCCCCAACGTCATCGATATCAGAAACACCGGCCTGATCGGCGCAATTGAACTCGACCCGATCGCCGGCGAACCCACCAAGCGCGCCTTCACGGCTTTCCTGAAGGCCTATGAGAGCGGACTTCTGATCCGCACCACCGGCGACATCATCGCGCTCTCCCCGCCGCTGATCATCGAAAAGCACCATATCGACGAACTTTTCGGCAAGCTCAGGAGCATCCTTCAGAACAACATCTGAAGACGCGGCCGAAGATCAGCTCAAGATCCGCGATGGACAATGCTTTCGCGGGTCTTTTCGTCTGAAGATACAAGATACTCAGCTCACAGAAGCGACGGAAAGGCAGAGGGCGAATTTTTTCAGGAGCTGGCGATCGAAATGCCCTTCAGCGCCGAGCATCCATTTCAGTGCCTCGCTGGCGCTCCATGGCGCCTTATACGGCCGCACCGAAGTGATGGCGTCGTAAACATCGCAGATCGTCGCAATCCGTGAGTGAAGGCTCACCTCGCTGCCGGACAAGCTGCGCGGATAGCCTTTGCCGTCGATGCGCTCGTGATGATTGAGGCAAACGTCGAGGACGATCTCCGACATGCCCTCCTGCCGCGACAGGATCGCATGCCCCTTCTCCGGATGGCCCCGGAGCAAGCTGATCTCATCCCTTTGCAGAGGCCCTGCCTTGTTGAGGACCTCAAGCGGAATTTCAAGCTTGCCGACGTCGTGCAGCAAACCCGCGGTGCCGAGCATCTGGATCGTATGCTCATCGAGTGCGAGATGGCGGCTGAAAAGGATCATCAGCGCGCTCACCGAAATGGAATGCAGGAAGGTCACTTCGTCTTTTGATTTGAGGCGTGTGACGCTGAGGAAAACCGAAGGGTTCTCATCCATCGACTTGGAGACGGAAGAAATGACCGGCGTCAGGTGATCAACGCTTATTCCGTCGCCATTGCGCAGCCGCCCGAAAGCCTCCTCCAGCAACTGCACGGATTTTTGGACGGTTTCGCGCGCCGCCTGAATGTCGACCTCGATGTCACGGCCCGGCAGGCCGTTGATGTCGAGCCCCTTGCTGGTATTGATGACGACGCTGGCGGTGCCGCATTTACGAATTTTTGCCGCATCGACCTCGCGCCGCAGGGAAAATCTGCGCTTGGACAAAAGCGGATCCTGCCACAGGCCCTCGACAGCCTCCACAAACATTCCGATCCGCACCTGACCGGCATCGATACGCTTGAGCATTCAGATCTCTGTTTCCCGATATGTTTCTGTAATTCTTTATGTCGTCTCTTTTTCAATGCTGCCGTATTTGGGTATGGTGGGATCCTACTGTCATTGGCCAAACTAACGGTTAATAGGAAAGCTAAAGACAACCCTGTGGAGGTGGTTTTGTCCGAGGGAGCACCCGTGGACTTTGGCGACCTCGCTTCTGAAAAATCCTCGAAAACATAGAAAATGATCCGCTCAAGCGCATTTTCGGTCGGATCGACCGTATTTCCCGTCTATTTTGTTATGAACTTGCGCAATCTCATCAAAATTCCTAGAAATCTCGCATGAGCTTCCTCGAGTCAAACATGGCCGGCGGGCTCGCTGATCGCGCCGTTACCGTTCGTCCTTGGCACGGCCCTGAAGGGCCGTTGAATGATCGGGTAAACCGGCGCGGCGCCTCATCGTGGGTCGAAGACCCCATCCAAGGAGACAGACAATGACTCTCAAGACATTGACGGCGACCCTCGTCGCGTCACTCGCCTTTGCACCGCTTGCCCATGCCGATATCACCATCGGGCTGATCGCGCCGCTGACCGGTCCGGTCGCCGCCTATGGCGATCAGGTGAAGAACGGCGCTCAGACCGCCGTCGACGAGATCAACAAGAAGGGCGGGATTCTCGGCGAGAAGGTCGTCCTCGAACTCGCCGACGATGCCGGCGAACCGAAGCAGGGCGTTTCCGCCGCCAACAAGATCGTCGGCGACGGCATCCGCTTCGTCGTCGGCCCGGTAACATCGGGCGTTGCGATCCCGGTTTCGGACGTTCTGGCTGAAAACGGCGTGCTGATGGTCACCCCGACAGCGACCGCCCCCGACCTGACCAAGCGCGGCCTCGCCAATGTGCTGCGCACTTGCGGTCGCGACGACCAGCAGGCGGAAGTCGCCGCCAAATACGTGCTGCAGAACTTCAAGGACAAGCGCATCGCCATCGTCAACGACAAAGGCGCTTACGGCAAGGGTCTCGCCGATGCCTTCAAGGCGACGCTGAACGCCGGCGGCGTTACCGAAGTCGTCAATGACGCGATCACGCCCGGCGACAAGGACTTCAGCGCGCTCACCACCCGCATCAAGTCCGAGAAGGTCGATATCGTCTATTTCGGCGGCTATCACCCGGAAGGCGGCCTGCTCGCCCGCCAGCTGCATGATCTCTCCGTCAACGCGATGATCATCGGCGGCGACGGCCTCTCCAACACCGAATTCTGGGCGATCGGCACGGATGCGGCAGGAGGCACACTGTTCACCAACGCCTCCGACGCCACCAAGAACCCGGACTCCAAGACGGCTGCCGATGCGCTCGCCGCCAAGAACATTCCGGCCGAGGCCTTCACGCTGAACGCCTATGCCGCCGTCGAAGTGCTGAAGGCCGGCATCGAGAAGGCCGGCAGCGCCGAGGATGCCGCAGCCGTCGCCGCCGCGCTGAAAGACGGCAAGGAGATCCCGACCGCCATCGGCAAAGTCACCTACGGCGAAGCCGGCGACCTGACCTCGCAGAGCTTCTCGCTCTACAAGTGGGAAGGCGGCAAGATCGTCGCTGCTGAGTAACCGGCAGCATTGACAAAGGCAGGATCGGGCGCCTCACGGCGCCCGGTTTTTATTTGTTGAGGCCGAGCGGCCGGTCAGTCCGCCTTCTTTGCATCTTGACGCATATAGTCTTCCAGCGTCGTGGGTGTAACGAGAACCAGCGGCTGAACATAGGTCCTGTTCGGTAGAGGCCTTGGAACTATTTTGTAGAAACGAGAAACAACACTGCGCTTAAGGCTTGCATCCATAATGTCGCTTCCAGAGGGCTTCTCGAAGGTAACCTCGCTAACGCGTCCGTGCTTATCGATTGTGAATTTGGCCCAATTCTGAGTTGTCGTTGTCGTTGCGCAGCCGCTCAACAGAAGAACTGCTGCGCAGACCGAGGAAATAATTGCTTTCATATCATGACCTTGAGTTAGAAATTGGCATCTGTATTCTCGCTCCACTAGCATTGCCGATGTCACAGCGAAAGTAGCCAGACCATGACCACCAAGCTCGAACGTCTCATCGACCAGGGTGTGGGCCGCGTGCCCGCCGATATCGTGCTGAAGGGCGGCAGCTTCTTCGATCTCGTCACCGGCGAGCTCGTCCAATCAGACATCGCCATCGGCGCCGATCGCATCGTCGGCATTTCGGGCAGCTATGAGGGCGAGACCGAAATCGATATATCGGGCAGAATAGTCGTTCCGGGCTTCATCGACACGCATCTGCACATCGAATCCTCGCTCGTCACACCGCATGAATTCGACCGCTGCGTCCTGCCCTATGGCGTTACCACCGCGATCTGCGATCCGCACGAGATCGCCAATGTGCTAGGCACCGCTGGCATCGAATTCTTTCTCGACTCCGCGCTAAAGACGATCATGGACATCCGCGTCCAGCTCTCTTCCTGCGTCCCGGCGACCCATCTCGAAACCGCAGGCGCCGACCTGCCGATCGAGCGTCTCCTGCCCTTCCGCGACCATCCGAAGGTCATCGGTCTCGCCGAATTCATGAATTTCCCCGGCGTGATCCACAAGGATCCCGTCTGCATGGCCAAGCTCGACGCCTTTCAGGGCGGCCATATCGACGGCCACGCACCGCTTTTATCAGGCAACGACCTCAACGGTTATCTCGCAGCCGGCATCCGCACCGAGCACGAATGCACGACCGCCACTGAGGCGCTGGAGAAGATCCGCAAGGGCATGCATATCCTCGTGCGCGAGGGCTCCGTGTCGAAGGATCTCGCCGCACTGATCCCCATCATCACCGAGCGGCTTTCACCTTATCTCGCGCTCTGCACCGACGACCGCAATCCGCTCGACATCGCCGAACAGGGCCATCTCGATCACATGATCCGCACCGCGATCGCCAACGGCGTCGAGCCCTTGGCGATCTACCGCGCCGCCTCGATTTCGGCCGCCCGCGCCTTCGGTCTCAGCGATCGCGGCCTGGTCGCGCCCGGCTGGCGCGCCGATCTCGTGGTTCTCGACAGTCTGGAAAACTGCCGCGCCGAAATGGTCTTCTCCGCCGGCCGGCGCGTCACCGATGCGCTCTTTTCCACGCGCAAGCCGGTCGCTCCGATCGGCCTCGACAGCGTCAAGGCCCGACCGATCAACGCCGCACATTTCGGCGTGCCGGCCATGGAGGGCGAGACATCGGTTATCGGCGTCATGCCGGGCAAGATCATCACCGAGCATCGCCGCTACCGGCTGCCCGTCAAAGGCAACGAGACGGCGGTTGATCTTGCCAACGACATCATCAAGGTCGCCGTCATCGAGCGCCACGGCAAGAACGGCAACCACGCCAACGGCTTTGTCCAGGGCTTCGGCCTGAAGAAGGGCGCAATCGCCTCCACCGTCGGCCATGACAGCCACAATATCTGCGTCGTCGGCGTCAGCGAGGATGACATGGCGCGCGCCGCAAACCGCCTCGGCGAGATCCAGGGCGGATTTGTCGTCGTGGAGGATGGCAAGGTCACCGGCGAAATCGCCCTGCCCATCGCCGGCTTGATGAGCCTTGAGCCGTACGAAAAGGTCCGCGATACGCTGCACCATCTGCGCAAGGCCGCCTTCGCGCTCGGCGCAACGCTGGAAGAACCCTTCCTCCAGCTCGCCTTCCTGCCGCTGCCGGTCATTCCGCACCTGAAAATATCCGACCGTGGCATGGTCGACGTGGACAAGTTCGCGCTGATGGGGTGATGCAATTGATATGGCCCACGAGATTTGATTAGAGCCGTATATCCAGTCTCAAACCGCGTGATGCCTCGTCGTCAGTTCTAGCCCGATCGCCTTCATGACGGCCAGCGTGGTTTCAAGGGTGGGATTTCCGTTCTCGCTGAGCGCCTTATAGAGATGCTCGCGCGCAAGACCGGTTTCTTTGGCGATTTTGCTCATGCCCTTGGCGCGCGCGACGACGCCGAGAGCCGACGCAATGAATTTCGCATCACCGGTCTGCAGTGCTTCAGTAATAAAGGTTTCGATAGCTTCGTCGGAGTCGAGCAACTCAGCCGGATCGAAGTCGAAGATCTCTTCAGCCATTATCATCGCTCCATTCCATCGCTATTCTCTTTGCCGTTCGTATGTCGGTTTCCTGCGTGCTCTTATCACCGCCGCAGAGAAGCACGATGATGGTTTCTCCGCGCTTGCGGTAGTAGATCCGATAACCAGGCCCATAGTGAATGCGCAGTTCACTCACCCCTCGCCGACCGGTGCCACATCGCCGACATGCCCGGTCGCAAGACGCTGGAGGCGCAAGGCAATTATTGCCTTCGCCTTTCCATCCTTCAACCTTTTGTGCCACTTCTGGAAAGTGGCCGTCTGCTTCAGAATGAACACATCAATTGTAATTTAAAAAATACAAGTTGTCAAAATCCATCACCTCCGTAGCGATGGCGCGTATGTCAGATCCGCGCACAGAACCCGTCCAGCGCCGCAAGTTTCACCGTTCCCGCATCGTTCCCAGCCTCGTAGCCCGGCATGGCCAACGGCTCCCCGAGCACGATACCGTCAGGCAGGTGGAAATCCGCCGGCTTGCGCGTCAGGTTGAAAACGAACAGCAGTTTTTCCCCGCCCTTTTCGCGGGTGAAGGCGAGCAGGTCCTGGTTGGTGCCGACAAAGGTCATTTCGCCGTCGATCAGCGCCGGGTGGCTCTTCCGGAAGGCGAGCGTCCTGCGGTAGTGGTGCAGCACCGAGTAGTCGCTGTCCTCCTGCGTATCCACGGAAAGGGCCGCCTGCTCGTAAGGCACCGGCAGCCAGCTCTTTTCGGCGGAGGTGAAGCCGGCATGCGCCTTGCCGGCTTCCCAGGGCATCGGCGTGCGGCATCCGTCGCGGCCCTTGAACGCCGGCCAGAAGCGGATGCCGTAGGGGTCGCGCAGATCCTCGAAAGCAAGCTCCGCCTCCGGCAGGCCGAGCTCCTCACCCTGGTAGAGGCAGATCGAACCGCGCAGCGCCGCAAGCACCGAGATCGCCAGCTTGGCGATAACAGGGCGCTCATCCGCCGTCAGCGCAAAACGGCTGACATGACGCATGACATCGTGGTTGGAAAAAGCCCAGCAGACCCAGCCATCGGTCACCACCTTCTGGAAATCCTCGACGCAACCGCGAATATGCTCGGCGGTGAACTCCGGTCCGAGCAGGTCGAATGTGTAGCACATGTGCAGCTTGTCGCCGCCGCTCGTATAGGCGCCAACCGTCTTTAGCGAACGCGCCCCATCGCCGACCTCGCCGACAGTCGTGCGATCCTCGTACTGATCGAGCAGCGCCCGGAAGCGCTTGAGGAAACCGACATTTTCCGGCTGCGTCTTGTCGTAGAGGTGGTTCTGCATGCCGTATGGATTGCTGTCTGGCGCATCGAGGCCGGCGTCATCCTCGTCGGGCTCATGCGGCGGATTGCTTCTCAGCTGCTCGTCGCAGAAATAATAGTTCACCGTATCCAGCCGGAAGCCGTCGACGCCGCGGTCGAGCCAGAACTTCACCGTCTCCAGCACCGCATCCTGCACTTCTTCGCAATGGAAATTGAGGTCCGGCTGCGAGGTCAGGAAGTTGTGCTGGTAATATTGCCGGCGCACGCCGTCCCACTCCCAGCCAGGCCCGCCGAAGATCGACAGCCAGTTGTTCGGCGCCGTGCCATCGGGCTTCGGATCGGCCCAGACATACCAGTCCGCCTTCGGATTGCTCCGGCTCGCCCGGCTCTCGACGAACCAGGGATGCCGGTCCGATGTGTGCGAGATCACCTGGTCGATGACCACCTTGATGCCGAGCCTATGCGCCTCGGCCATCATCTCGTCGAAATCGGCGAGCGTCCCGAAGATCGGGTCGACATCGCAATAGTCGGAGACGTCATAGCCCATGTCGGCCATCGGCGACTTGAAGAAGGGCGAGAGCCAGATCGCATCGACGCCGAGGCTGGCAATATGCGGCAGCCGGCGGGTGATCCCCTTGAGGTCGCCGAGGCCATCGCTGTTGGTGTCTTGAAACGAGCGCGGATAGACCTGATAGATCACCGCGCCTCGCCACCAATCCGCATTCCCGCCTGTCCGCAATGCCATCGGCTACATCTCCTGCTTCGTTTGCGCCCGCAACACTAAAGCGGACGAAACAAAAGACAACATGTCAGGCCGTTGTGAAGGTGCAGGGACACCCCGTCGTGATCCGACAAGGAGGAGACGTATTTAGGCTTGTCCACAACCCGTTTCCGCCTCCGCATTTGGGGTTGCAACGCGATTCCTTTGCGATAAGGTGCGCACTGACCTGCACGTAAGAGGTCAAATACCGGGAACAGATGTCTAATAAGGGCGCAAAGCCTAGAAAGGTGGACCCACGATGAACCAGTTCACGAAAAAATTTCTCGCCTCCGCAATGCTTGGCACATTGCTGGCATTTTCAGCGCATGCGGCCACGCTCAACATTCACAATGGTGGCGATCCGCAGTCGCTCGACCCGCAAAAACTTTCCGGCGACTGGGAGAACCGTATTGCCGGCGACATTTTCGAAGGCCTCGTCACCGAAGACGCCAAGGACAATCCGATTCCCGGCCAGGCCGAAAGCTGGACCATTTCGCCGGACGGCAAGGTCTACACCTTCAAGCTTCGCGACGGGATCAAGTGGTCCGATGGCCAGCCGGTAACGGCAGGAGACTTCGTCTTCGCCTTCCAGCGCCTCGTCGACCCGAAGAACGCCGCCGATTATGCCTATCTGCAGTTCACCATCAAGAACGCCGAAAAGATCAACAAGGGCGAGATCACCGACCTCAACCAGCTCGGCGTCAAGGCGATCGACGACAAGACGCTCGAAATCACACTGGAAAACCCGACCCCATATTTCATCAATGCGCTGATGCATTACACGGCTTACCCGTTGCCCAAACACGTCGTCGAGGCCAAGGGTCAGGATTGGGTCAAGATCGGCAACATCGTCACCAACGGCCCCTATAAGCCGACCGAATGGGTTCCGGGCTCGCATGTCACCACCGTTAAGAACGACCAGTGGTACGGCACCAAGGACCTGAAGATCGACGGCGCCAAGTTCTTTGTGCTCGAGGATCAGGAAGCCGCACTGAAACGTTACCGCGCCGGCGAATTCGATATCCTCACCGATTTCCCGACCGACCAGTACGAGTGGATGAAGAAGAACCTGCCGGGCCAGGCGCATGTCGCCCCCTTCTCCGGCCTCTATTATTATGTCGTCAACTCGCAGAAGCCGCCCTTCAGCGACAAGCGCGTCCGCCAGGCGCTGTCGATGGCGATCAACCGTGAAGTGATCGGGCCGCAGATCCTCGGCACCGGCGAACTGCCGGCCTATTCCTGGGTTCCGCCGGGCACCGCCAATTACGGCGAGCCGGCCTATGTCAGCTGGAAGGACCTGCCTTATAAGGACAAGGTCGCCGAAGCCAAGAAGCTGCTCACTGAGGCCGGCTTCGGTCCGGACAAGCCACTCCATGCCGTCCTCAGCTACAACACCAACGACAACCACAAGCGCATCGCGGTGGCGATCGCCTCCATGTGGAAGCCGCTCGGCGTCAATGTCGAGCTCGTCAATGCCGAAACCAAGGTGCATTACGACCAGATGCAGCGTGGCCAGGTCGAAATCGGCCGTGCCGGCTGGCTCGCCGATTACAACGATCCGGACAACTTCCTCAACCTCTTGGTAACGGGCGTGCAGATGAATTACGGCCGCTGGTCCAATCCCGATTACGACAAGATGATCAAAGAGGGCAACGCCGAAACCGATCTGAAGAAGCGCGCCGAAATCTTCAAGAAGGCCGAGCAGCTGGCGCTTGATGAATCCGCCGCCCTGCCGATCTACTATTATGTCTCGAAGAATGTCGTTTCGCCGAAGATCGAAGGCTTCGTCGACAACATCCAGGACATCCACCGCACGCGCTGGCTGTCGATGAAAGAGTAAGGGAAAACGGTCCTTCCCGCCCCTTTCGGGAAGGACCGGCCCACGACCATGATCAAATACGCCCTCCGTCGCCTGCTATCGACGATCCCCGTCCTGTGGATCGCCGTCACAGCCTGCTTTTTTGTTTTGCGCCTTGCTCCCGGCGGCCCCTTCGATGGCGAAAGGCCATTGCCGCCGGTGATCCTGAAGAACCTTGCTGTTCACTACAACCTCGATAAGCCGCTGATCCAGCAATACCTGATCTATGTCGGCGACCTGCTGCGGGGCGATCTCGGCCCCTCCTTCGCCAGCGAGGATTTCACCGTTGCCCAGCAGATCATGATCGGTCTGCCCTATACGTTCACCATCGGCACCGCCGCCTTTCTGATCGCCATCATTGTCGGCGTGGCCGTCGGCTGTCTCGGGGCGCTATACCAGAACAAGGCGCCGGATTACATTCTCGGCGCGCTGATCCTGGTAGGCGTCGTATTGCCCAACTTCCTGATCGCGCCGATCCTGCAATTGATCTTCGGCATTCACCTCGCCTGGTTTCCGGTCGGCGGATGGGGTGACGGATCGATCAAATACTTGATCCTGCCGATCGTCGTTCTGGCTTTGCCGCATGCGGGCCGCATCTCGCGTATCACCCGCGGCTCGATGATCGAGGTGATGAACCAGAACTTCATCCGCACCGCCAAGGCCAAGGGCATCGGGCCGCGCCTGACGGTGATGCGCCATGCGCTGAAGCCCGCCATGATGCCCGTCGTTTCCTATCTGGGTCCGGCGGCAAGCTACCTTCTCACCGGCTCGCTGGTCGTCGAAAGCATCTTCGGATTGCCCGGCATCGGCCGCTATTTCGTCAACGCAGCCCTCAACCGCGATTACGGCATGGTTCTCGGGACGGTCATCTTCTACATGGTGCTGATCGTGTTCCTGAACCTTCTCGTCGACATCGCCTATGCCTGGCTCGATCCGAAAGTGAGAAACCGATGATCCTCAACCCCGCGAAACGCGAGCTGCTCGCCCAGGAGCTTCTCGAAGCGGAAGGCCTGGCGCCCGAAGGCCGCTCGCTCACCAGGGACGCGCTGCGCCGGCTCGGACGCAACAAGGCGGCCGTCCTGTCGATCGCCGTCCTGGCGCTGCTGATCGTCGCAGCCTTCCTCGGTCCCTGGTTCATTCCGTTCAACTATGAGGATCCGGACTGGGCGGCCTTCCGCATTCCGCCGTCGATCGAGACCGGCCACTATTTCGGCACCGACCCGAACGGCCGCGACCTTCTTGCCCGCGTCCTCTACGGCACCCGCGTCTCGCTTGCGGTCGCACTGACGGCAACCGTCGTGTCGGTCGTCATCGGCGTGCTTTACGGCGCGATCTCGGGCTATATCGGCGGCAGGCTGGATGCCATCATGATGCGTTTCGTCGATATCATGTATGCGCTTCCCTACATCCTCTTCGTCATCCTGCTGATGGTGATCTTCGGCCGCAACGTCTATCTGCTCTTTGCCGCAATCGGTGCGCTGGAATGGCTGACAATGGCCCGCATCGTGCGCGGCCAGACGCTGTCGATCAAGCATCGCGAGTTCATCGAGGCGGCGCGCGCCTCCGGGCAGCGGCCGTTCAAGATCATCGTCAAGCACATCATTCCGAACCTCGTCGGCCCGGTGGTCATTTTCGCGGCGCTGACCGTGCCCGAAATCATCGCCACCGAAAGCTTCCTGTCCTATCTCGGCTTTGGCGTGCAGGAGCCGCTGACCTCGCTCGGGACGCTGATCGCCGAGGGAACCGACGCCATGGAAAGCATGCCCTGGCTGCTGATCTTCCCGGCCGGCTTCCTCGTGGCCCTGCTGCTCAGCCTGCTGTTCATCGGCGACGGCCTGCGCGACGCGTTCGACCCGAAGGATCGCTAAGAATGCCCCAAGAAACGCAAAAAGACGTCCTGCTCGAACTCAACGACTACTCGATCACCTTCGCGACGCCTGACGGCGAGGTGAAGGCGGTCTCGAATATGAACCTCACCGTCCGGCGCGGCGAGCGCGTCGCCATCGTCGGCGAATCCGGCTCCGGCAAAAGCCAGACCTTCCTCGGCATCATGGGCCTGCTGGCCAAGAACGGCGCCACGACGGGCCAGGCGCTGCTCGAAGGTAAGGACGTGCTATCGCTGAAACCGCGCGAGCTCGATCGCATTCGCGGCAAGGACATGGCCATGGTCTTCCAGGATCCGATGACCGCCTTGAACCCGTCGCTCAGGATTTCCCGGCAGCTGACCGAACAGCTCGAGGTTCATCGCGGCCTGACGGCCCGCGCGGCATCGGACGCTGCCCTCGATATGCTGAAACGCGTCGGCATTCCGGATCCGACCCGGCGGTTCCACCTCTATCCCCACGAGCTCTCCGGCGGCATGCGCCAGCGCATCGTCATTGCCATGGCGCTGCTGACCAAGCCGAAGCTTCTGATCGCCGACGAACCGACGACGGCGCTCGACGTCACGATTCAGGCGCAGATCCTCGACCTCTTCAACGACCTGACGGCGGAGATGAACACGGCGCTGGTGATGATCACCCACGATCTCGGGGTGGTCGCAGGCCTCGCCGACCGCGTCGCCGTCATGTATGCCGGCCGCATCGTCGAGGAGGCCCCCGTCGACGAACTCTTCGACAATCCGGCCCATCCCTATACGGCGGCGTTGCATGCCTCCATCCCGCGGCCTGACCAGGATGTCGACGCCCTCGTCGTCATTCCCGGCCGCCCGCCGAACCTGCAGCACCTGCCGAAGGGCTGCAATTTCTCGCCGCGCTGTTCGCAGGTCCAGAACGATTGCATCGACCATCCGCCGCCGCTCGAGACGCTGGCGCCGCGCCACTGCGCCGCCTGTTACCACCCGTTCCCGCGTCGTGAGGAGTTACTGAACCATGGCTGAGCGATCGCTGCTGAGGGTCGAAAACCTGACGACCCAATTCGAACTACCGGCAAAAGGCCTCTTCAAGCCGCCGGTCTTCCTCACCGCCGTCAACAATGTCAGCTTTGATCTCGCCGAAGGCCGCACGCTCGGCATCGTCGGCGAATCCGGCTGCGGCAAGTCGACGCTCGGCCGCTCCATCCTGCGGTTGTTGAAATCGCAGAAGGGCCGCATTCTCTGGCAGGGCCGTAATCTGCTCGACCTTAGTGAAGAGGAGATGCGCGCCGCGCGCCGCGACATGCAGATCATCTTCCAGGATCCGATCGCCTCGCTCGACCCGCGCATGACCGTCGGCGACATCATCGCCGAGCCGCTCACCGTCTTCGAGCCGAAGCTTTCGAAGGCCGAGCGCACCGACCGGGTCCGCCAGATCATGGCTGCCGTTGGTCTTGTCCCGGAGATGATCAATCGCTATCCGCATGAATTTTCCGGCGGCCAGGCGCAGCGCATCGGCATAGCGCGCGCCGTCATCACCAAACCGAAGCTCATCGTCTGCGACGAGCCGGTTTCGGCCCTCGACGTCTCGATCCAGGGCCAGGTGATCACGCTTCTGCGCAAGCTGCGCAAGGAGTTCGGCCTGACGCTGATCTTCATCAGCCACGACCTGTCCGTCGTGCGGCTGATCTCCGACGATGTGCTGGTGCTCTATCTCGGCAGGGTGGTGGAATCGGGCGACTGCGCCACCGTCTTCGACCATCCGGCCCATCCTTATACACAGGCGCTCTTTTCGGCCGCACCGATCCCGGATCCGAAGCTCGCGCGCCTGCGCACCCGCATCCGCCTGCAGGGCGATCCGCCCTCGCCGCTCAACCCGCCGAAAGGCTGCGTCTTCTCGCCGCGCTGCTGGAAGGCGACCGACATCTGCCGCACCGAAATGCCGCCGACCGAGGAGGTTCGCCCGGGCCAGAAGGCGGCCTGCTACCACATGGACAGGCCGTGAATGGAACGACTTTTCAGTACATCTGCGTCCCTCCATCTGTGGGGGGAAGTGTTCCAAAAACGGACTTATTTCGGAATCTATAGTCTCCGATAACAAAGATTTAGTTGCGGATATGCTATCCCTTTTTCCGCCCAATGATGGGCGAGGGGAACGCATATATGAAATCAAAAGTCTCTGGATTGATCGCGCTTGCCGCCGCGATCATCGCCGCCTCAGCCGTGCCGTCGCGTGCCGAAGATCTGAAGTTCCAGCTCACCAACGGGACCAATTCCGTCCTGACGCGCTTCTACAGTTCGCCGACCGGCGTCAATAGCTGGGAAGAAGACGTCTTCGGCGAGAAGGTCCTCAATCCGGGCGAGACCGTGAACATCACCATCGCCGACGGCCGCGCCGTCTGCAAATACGACATGCGCTTCGAATTCGACTAAAACTCGGACCTCGACACGACCGAAGACACACAGGACCTTTGCGAGCTCGGCAGCTACACCATCCACGAATAATCAACCTGCGCCGGTACCCGCCTTCGCCTCGCCCGAAGGCGGGCTTTTCATTTCCTGTGATACCGGCGCTCGCGATATCAATACTTGTCACTCTGCACGGCTCCGCGTATCAGCGGATGAAGCGTCAATTCAAAGCGATAGAGCGGCCTGTTGGACGCTCATGCCGGGAGGACAAGGTGAGCGGAAGACGGTTTCTATCGATCGGTGAATGCATGGTGGAGCTCTCGCAGGCCGGTGACGGCCTGCTGCGCAAAGGCTTTGCCGGCGATACCTTCAACACCGCCTGGTATGCCCGCGCCTGCCTTGGCCCCGACTGGTCGGTCGATTATTTCACTGCCCTCGGCGACGACGCCATGTCGGACGAGATGGTCGCCTTCATCGACAAGGCAGGCATCGGCACGAGCTTGATCCGGCGCATCAGAGGCAGGACGCCCGGCCTCTACATGATCAGTCTGAAGAACGGCGAGCGCTCCTTCAGCTACTGGCGCGACAGCTCGGCCGCCCGCAGCCTTGCCGCCGATCCCGACCGCCTGCGCGAAGCGGTGGAAAGCGCCGACCTCGTCTATTTCTCCGGCATCACCCTAGCCATTCTGCCGCAAGAGGATGCCACGACACTGCTCGCCGAAATCCGCCGCGCCAAGGCGGCCGGCAAACTCGTGGTCTTCGACCCGAACATCCGTCCCCGCCTCTGGTCGAGTTACGACGTGATGCACACAACGATCAGCGAAGGCGCACGCTCTTCCGTGCTCGTCATGCCGAGTTTCGACGACGAAGCCGCGCATTTCGGCGACGATTCCATCGAGGCGACGATTCAACGCTATCGCGCCCTGGGCGCTGCCAATGTCGTCGTCAAGAACGGCGCGGACGGCGTTCGCTTGAATTTCGCCGGCGACGAGACCTTCGTTCCGGCCGAGACGGTGGAGACAGTGGTTGATACCACCAGCGCCGGCGACAGTTTCAACGGCGCCTTCCTTGCGCGCTATCTCGAAACCCAGGACGCGTCGGCCGCCGCCCGCTTCGCCGCGAGCGTCGCAGCCCGCGTCGTCAGTGAGCATGGCGCCTTGGTCGCCAAGGAAAAGCTCGGATTGAGCGGGCGTTAAGCCCGCGCATGACGACCAACATACGAACGCCATGCGCGGGCGCTCCCCGCCGTATCGGCGTTACCTGCCGCAGGTATCAAGCAATCAGGACTTCGTCGGCCGATCGGAACTCGCGAACCGCCTCGTCATGATACCAGCAGCTGTCGAGCGCCGCGTCGCAGACATCGGCTGCCTCGCGCTCCATCAGCCGGGCGCGTTCGAACCGACTGGGGGTCCGCGCCGGCTTGACGGGAAACTGGTAGATCGTTGCGGATTCACGATGGAAACCAGTGGGCATAAGATCGCCTCCATTCCGTTCGGCGCATCAACATTCGACGTCGCGACCTTAGCACAATGCACATAGTTTATGCAAATTGCACAAAATATATGCACGCATATATTGTGATTGATCGATATGCTGTCTCCGCGGCGAGCGTCCGCCTATTTGTTCAACACTTCATCACCTCCGGGCTAACGCCGAAATTTTCATCCGGTTCCAAAGCCGAAATCCATTTTTGCGCCGAAAGCGGGCATTTCGGTCACAGAGAATGCGTATCGGGCGGCTGATGTGCATATTTTCTTGTCGAGGCGGCCGAACTGGCACGCTACGTGCTTTTAAAAATGCATCCCCTGGCGGTTGGATGCGCTTACGCGCGGAGATCGTCTCCGGATTTGCTCACCTTCGTAGCATTGAGAGAGTCACGATGACAAAATATAAGCTCGAGTATATTTGGCTCGATGGGTACACTCCGGTACCGAACCTGCGTGGCAAGACGCAGATCAAGGAATTCGACGTATTCCCGACGCTGGAACAGCTTCCGCTCTGGGGCTTCGACGGTTCGTCGACCATGCAGGCCGAAGGCCGCAGCTCTGATTGCGTGCTGAAGCCCGTCGCCATTTATCCCGATCCGGCCCGCAGCAACGGCGCGCTCGTCATGTGCGAAGTCATGATGCCGGATGGCGTCACGCCGCACCCGAGCAACGCCCGCGCGACCATCCTTGACGATGAAGATGCCTGGTTCGGCTTCGAGCAGGAATATTTCTTCTACCAGAACGGCCGTCCGCTCGGCTTCCCCGAGCAGGGCTATCCGGCTCCGCAGGGCCCCTACTACACCGGCGTCGGCTATTCGAACGTCGGCGATGTCGCCCGCGAAATCGTCGAAGAACATCTCGACCTTTGCCTGGCTGCCGGCATCAACCACGAAGGCATCAATGCCGAAGTGGCCAAGGGCCAGTGGGAGTTCCAGATTTTCGGCAAGGGCTCCAAGAAGGCCGCCGACCAGATCTGGATGGCACGCTACCTGCTGCAGCGCCTGACCGAAAAATACGGCATCGACATCGAGTATCACTGCAAGCCGCTCGGCGACACCGACTGGAACGGTTCGGGCATGCATTGCAATTTCTCGACCAAGTATATGCGCGAAGTCGGCGGCAAAGCCTATTTCGAAGCGCTGATGGCGCAGTTCGAAAAGAACCTGATGGATCACATCAACGTCTACGGTCCGGACAATGACAAGCGCCTGACCGGCAAGCACGAAACCGCGCCGTGGAACAAGTTCTCCTACGGCGTCGCCGACCGCGGCGCTTCGATCCGCGTGCCGCACTCCTTTGTCAAGAACGACTACAAGGGCTATCTGGAAGATCGCCGCCCGAACTCGCAGGGCTGCCCCTACCAGATCGCGTCGCAGGTTCTGAAGACGATCTCGGAAGTTCCGACTGCAGGTTCGGCCTCCGCGGCTGCTTAACCTCCCAAACGGCGCCGGTCCATGACCGGCGCCGTCATTCCTTCCGCACGAAATTCGCGATCGGCCGCTGACATATTCGCGGGGATCGGGCCGCCAAAAGCCCTGCAAGTGCTGGCATGCGGCTGTAATATTTCCATCATGGTCATGCCTCAAAATAGACAGGCGGGAATCGCCGTTCCGGAACCCCGCTATGGGGCTGAGCGTTGGCATATCACTGCAACGCGGATGGAATCACGACATGCTGCAACGTCCGGCAAACACTTATAGCGGCGAGAGCTGGGCCAATGCCGCAGCCGCCGGAAATCTGCCGGAACGGCTGGTGATCGTCACCGACGCCTGGCACCCGCAGGTCAACGGCGTCGTGCGCTCGATCGAGAACACCAATCGCGAATTGGCGAAGATGGGCGTTGAGGTTTCGATGGTGACGCCGGAGCGCTTCAACAGCATCCCCTGCCCGACCTACCCGGAGATCCGCCTGTCGATCGCCAGTTACCGCCGCGTCGCGCGCGAGATCGAAAAGCATAATCCCACCTATGTGCACATCGCCACCGAAGGTCCGCTGGGGCTGACCGCCCGCCGCTGGTGCCTGCGCAAGGCCATGCCCTTCTCCACCAGCTATCACACCCGCTTTCCCGAATATGTTTCCGCCCGCCTGCCGATCCCGCAGAGCTGGCTCTATGCTTTCATACGCTGGTTCCACAATGGCGGCGCCGGCTGCATGGTTGCGACACCGAGCCTGGCCCGCGAGCTGTCAGCCCGCGGCATCAAGAATTTGATGCCCTGGACCCGCGGTATCGACGCCACGCAATTTCATCCCATGCCGCTCGAAGAGGAGCCTTTCGATCTGCCGCGCCCGATCTTCATGACGGTTGGCCGCGTCGCGCTGGAAAAGAACCTGCCGGCCTTTCTCGATCTCGACCTGCCCGGCTCGAAGGTGGTCGTTGGCGATGGCCCGGCGCGCGCCGAACTAGAGCAGCGCTATCCCGATGTGCACTTTACCGGCGTGAAATTCGGCGAGGATCTGGCGAACGCCTATGCTCAGGCCGACGTCTTCGTCTTCCCGTCGCTCACCGACACCTTTGGCAACACCATCCTCGAAGCGCTGGCATCGGGCGTGCCGGTTGCGGCCTACCCGGTCACCGGGCCGCTCGATATTATCGGCGAGGATAGCGAGGTCGGGGTGCTGGATGCGGACCTGCGCACCGCCTGCCTTGCCGCCCTTTCCGCTTCGCGCGAGAAGGCGCGCGCGCTTGCCATGCAATATTCCTGGGAAGCGGCGACGACGCAGTTCATCAACAATATCCGCGCCGCCAATGGCGTGATCACGCCGAAATGGAAGAAGGCCTGGCAATTTGCCAAGTCGCTTCCGAGAAGCAGAAAGCCCGGCGAAACCGCCGGGCCTTTGCCGTCCGCAGACTAAAGCCATTCCAGCAAAAGTGTGAAGCGGTTTTGCGTCCGGAATTGCGTGAACAAGAGTTCCAATCGAGCTTACTTGTGCAACGCGCTGCGTAGCGTGTCGTTCGCGACCTTGATCGCGCTGCGGACCGCCGGCGTTTCGGCAATCGCATTCAGCAGCACGAAGTCGTGGATCGTACCGTTGTAGCGGATCGAGGTGACTTTGACGCCGGCCTGGCTGAGCTTGCGGCCATAGGCTTCGCCTTCGTCGCGCAGCACGTCGTTTTCATCGGTGATGATAAGGGCCGGCGGCAGGCCGTTGAGCTGTTCGAGCGATGCCTGCAGCGGCGAAGCCGTCGGCTCCTTGCGCTTGGCCTCGTCAGGCAGATAGGCGTTCCAGAACCATTTCATCGCTTCCTTGGTCAGCCAAGGGCCATTGGCGAAGTCATTATAGGAACCATTGTCGAAGTTGGCGTCGGTGACGGGGTAGAACAGCACCTGCTGGTCGATGGCGGGGCCGCCGCGCTCCTTGGCAAGCAGCGTCACCACCGCCGCCATGTTGCCGCCAACGCTGTCGCCTGCGACCGCGAGCCTGCTGGCGTCGACGTTGAATTCCTTGGCATGCTCGGCGACATATTTGGTAGCGGCATAGGCCTGCTCGATGGCCACGGGGTATCGGGCCTCCGGCGCGCGTTCATAGTCGACGAAGACGACGGCGGCATTGGCGCCATTGGCGATTTCGCGCACCAGCCGGTCATGCGTATCCGCATCGCCGAGCACCCAGCCGCCGCCGTGGAAGTAGAGAACGGCCGGCAGCGTGCCCTTGGCATGTTCCGGGCGGACGATGCGCAGCTTGATGCTGCCGGTCGGGCCTGTTTTGATGACCTTATCCTCTTCCTTTGCGGCGAGCTTCTTGACCTCGCCCTTCTGCGCGCCGGACAGAACGTTACGGGCATCGGCCGGCGACAGCGTGTAGATCGGCTTGCCGCCGGCAAGACCGTCGATGAACGTCTGCGTTGTCGGCTCGAGGACCGGATCGGCAAGCGCGCCGACGGCGGAGGTTGCCAGGAGTACTGCTGCGGAAACTGCGGTCTTGATGGTCGACATTGTCTTGTCCTCTCGGTTTTGTTGTTCGTCTTGAAACACGTATTTATATCGCGCACGATTATTTATTGGACAATTTAAATTTCCGCATATCAGCCATGCATAAAAATTGCTTCCGATTATTTATCGCGCGATATAAATTTGCGCGGTTTTGGAGATGCCCCCATGCAGGATCAGCTGAAGCTCGACGATTTCATCTGCTTTGCCATCTACACGGCAAGCCACGCGCTGAACCGCGTCTACAAGCCGCTACTCGACACGCTCGGCCTCACCTACCCGCAATATCTTGCCTTGGTCGCGCTATGGGAACAGGACGGCCAGACCGTCGGCGGCCTCGGCGAACGGCTCTTCCTGGAATCGAGCACATTGACACCGCTGCTGAAACGCCTGGAAAGCGCCGGCTATATCAGCCGCGAGCGCAGCAGCGCGGACGAACGCGTCGTCGTCATCCGGCTCAGCGAGGCGGGTATTCGCCTGAAGGAAAAGGCGATCGGTATCCCCGGCTGCATCGCGGAAGCGAGCGGCCGTGACGCTGGAGATCTTACTCGGCTCCAGGCCGAGATCGTGGCGTTGCGTGAGGCGCTGACTAAGAGCATCGCTTAGATTCACCACAACCGAGGTAGGCCGCGCCTGAGGCACCCCCTCTGCCCTGCCGGGCATCTCCCCACAGGTGGGGAGATCGGCTAGGCGCGATGGTTTCTCCAAACAACTGGCGTCACAGCTCGGGGAAACGGTAGACGGGCGCGAAGTTTGTGCCGCTTGCCAATCTCCCCTTGTGGGGGAGATGCCCGGCAGAGCAGAAGGGGTATCCCGCGCCACAACGCGACCGGATATTCCGCAAGCACCAACTGGCGCCCAGCCTCTACGTCCGCTTCTTCTTCGATTCGTACGGATTATCAGGCGAACGGAAATGGATGCGGATCGGCACGCTCGGCATGTCGAAATCGGCGCGCAACCCGTTGATCAGATAGCGCGTATAGGATTCCGGCAGCGCGTCGGAGCGGGTGCAAGAGATCATGAAGGCCGGCGGGCGTGCCTTGACCTGGGTCATATATTTCAGCTTGATGCGCCGGCCGGAGACGGCCGGTGGCGGATGCTGGATCTGCTGCGTTTCCAGCCAGCGGTTGAGCCGTGCCGTCGAGATACGCTTGTTCCAGACCCTGTCGGTATCGATGATCGACTGCATCAGCTTGTCCAGCCCCCAGCCGGTCTGGCCGGAGATCGGCACGGCGCGGATGCCGCGCGCCTGCGGCAGCAGACGGTCGGTCTTTTCGCGCAGGTCGGCAAGCACCGCCTGCCGGTCCTCGATCATGTCCCATTTGTTGAAGGCGAGAACGGCGGCGCGCCCCTCGCGCAGCACGAGATCGACGATCTGCAGGTCCTGCTTCTCGAAGGGGATCGTCGCGTCGAAGACGATGACGACCGTCTCGGCGAAGCGGATGGCGCGCAACGCATCGGCGACCGAAAGTTTTTCCAGCTTCTCGGTTACCCGCGCCTTGCGGCGCATGCCTGCGGTGTCGAACATCTTGATGGTGCGGCCGCGCCAATCCCATTCGACCGAGATGGAGTCACGGGTGATGCCGGCCTCCGGCCCGGTCAACAGCCGGTCCTCGCCGAGGAAACGGTTGATCAGTGTCGACTTGCCCGCATTCGGCCGGCCGACAATCGCCACCCTTAGCGGCTTGGTGTCGTCATAGATCGGCTCTTCGTCCTCGCCGTCGGCCTCGTTTTCGCCCAGCGGAATGTCGACATCGGTAACCGCGACATCGTCCTTGGCATAGGCACGGTCCCTGCCGATCGCCTCGACGATCGCGTCGCGCAGGTCGAGCATGCCCTGCCCGTGCTCGGCCGAAATCGGCGTCGGCTCGCCAAGCCCCAGCGTATAGGCGTCGTAGAAGCCGCTATCGGAGCCGCGCGCTTCGGATTTATTGGCGACGAGCACCACCGGCTTGCCCCGTCGGCGCAGCATTTCGGCAAGAGCGGTATCGACCGGGGTCAACCCGTTCTTGGCATCTACGACAAAAAGCGAAAGATCGGCCTCGTCGATCGCCGCCTCCGTCTGGGCGCGCATCCGGCCTTGCAAACTTTCCTCGTCGGCCTCTTCCAGACCGGCCGTGTCGATAATCGTAAAGGTCAGGCCCATCAGCCGCGCATCACCCGGCCGGCGGTCCCGCGTCACGCCGGGCGTATCGTCGACGAGCGCAAGCTTCTTGCCCACCAGGCGGTTGAAAAGCGTCGACTTGCCGACATTCGGACGACCGACGATGGCGACCGTGAAACTCATACTTTTTCCTTAAAACTCAGCCCTGCGCGGCGGGCGCCTTGCCGGATGCGGTAATGAGATCAAGCATCATCTGGGCGCGATTGGCAACAGGACGCGGGCTTTCGGCGTCATCGATAATCGACTGGAACCACTGCCGCGCCTGCGCCATGTTGCCGGCCTTGTAGGCGGCCAGACCGAGTGCCTCGCGCGCCGAATGGCGGAAGGCGTTGCCGGGCACGGCCATTTCCTCGATCGCGGCCGAAACCTGTTCATAGGAGCCGTTCTCGATCAGCAGCCAGCCCGCACGCATTCTGGCGGCATCGCGCACGGCAGCAGGAACGCCGTTGTCTTTGCCGATCTCGTTGAAGGCGGCGATCGCCGCGGCGGCGTCGCCCTTTTGGGCCTGGACGGTCGCAGCCCGCATGCGCGCCAGCACCGGATAGGCGCCATGCCCTTCCTTCTCCAGCTTGTCGAGCGCGGCCAGCGCCTCATCGTTCTTGTTCTCGTCGGCAAGCTTCATCGCCGCCAGGAACTGGTCGCCGGCGCCCGAGGAACGGCTATCGTCCCAGTAGTCGTAGAGAACCTTGCCGGCGGTGCCGACGACGATCAGGATGGCAGCGACGATGATATATCGGCCGAACCGGCGCCAGGCGCCCTTCATCTGGTCGGACCGCAATTCCTCATTGACTTCACGGATGAAGCTGTCGTCGTTGAATGCCATTCTCGTCTCCGGCCGCGGCAATACCCATAGGCTGTGCGCTACGCACATTGCCCGGCCTTCTACCGCATTTTGCTGCGGTTGTAAGGGGGATATGAAAGATTCGTTACACGACCAGCGGTGAAACGCCGATCAACCATTCGTGCAGCTTCCAGATGATCAGCGCCCAGGCAATGATGCCGATGACGACGGCATAAAGATCGTATTTCGCCGAGACGAAGGGGCGCAGCGTGATCTCGCCCGCCCGTTGCCGCCGTTTCAGCGAGATGCGCAGGATGACACCCCAGGCGAGGAAAGCGGCAAACAGCAGCACCGAAGACGTCTCGCCGTTGGCGAGCAGATGTGCCAGCGCCCAGATCTTCACCGACAATACCATCGGATGTTTCGTCTTGGTGGCGATGTGTCCGGCCGGCAGCAGCGAGGCGACCAGACAGATCATCGCGATCAGCATCAGCGTGACCGTGATATGCGCCATCCAGACCGGCGGATTGTAGAGCACGCCGGCCACCGCGCGCGCCTGTCCGAAGCCGTAGATCAAGAGGATCAGCGTGGCCAGAACTCGCGACCGAATAGCCGGCCCGCCATCCCCGCTCGCCGAGGCTTGCGATCATCGAGCGGCGCAGGCCCGGAGCCACCACCCGCACTAGATGCACACCGAGAAAAAGTATGATGCCGACGATGAGCAGCGCCATTGCGGTCCCTTCCTTGCAGTTTGTCTTGACTTAGCGGCTGACGGGAAAAAATGCCAGCCGGACCGTAGCTTCGCCGCAATTCTATTAGAGGGAAACCGCGAACAAATTGTCGCGGTGCTCATGTCTCGTCCTCTCCTCTCCGCCTGTCTGGCTGCCTCGTTCCTTCTTCCTGTCACTGCAGAGGGGGCCGACCGGCCGAAGCAACTGGTCATCATTTCCTTCGACGGCGCCCATGATAACGCACTGTGGCTGAAGAGCCGCGAGATTGCCGCGAAGAACGGCGCCCACTTCACCTATTTCCTCTCCTGCACCTTCCTGATGAACGAGGCGGCGAAGAAGGCCTACCAGGCGCCGCATCAGAAACGCGGGAAATCCAATGTCGGCTTCGCCCAGAGCGACGACGAAATCCGCGAACGCCTCGGCAATATCTGGCATGCCCATCTCGAAGGCCACGACATCTCGAGCCATGCCTGCGGTCATTTCGACGGTCGCCTCTGGAGCGAGGCCGACTGGTCGTCCGAATACGCCACCTTCCACGCGACGCTGAAGAATGCCTGGAAAGGCGTCGGTCTCGACGAGCCGGCCGGCTGGCAGGACCTTGTCGATCATGGCATCAAGGGCTTTCGCGCCCCCTATCTGTCGGCAACCGCGGGCGCCGATATGATCGCCGCCGAAAAGAAGGCGGGCTTTACTTACGATGCAAGCCTCGTCACCAAAGGCCCGGCCATGCCCGTCGAAGAAGACGGCATCATCCGCTTCGGCCTGCCGCTGATTCCCGAAGGCCCGAGCGAAAAGCCGATTATCGGCATGGACTACAATCTCTTCGTCCGGCACTCCAAGGGCGAGGAGGACAGGGCGGATTCGAAGGAGTTCGAGGACCGCGCCTATTCAGCGTTCTCCCGGGCCTTCGACCGCCAGTACAACGGCAGCCGCATCCCCCTCCAGCTCGGCTTCCACTTCGTCGAAATGAACGGCGGCGCCTACTGGCGGGCGCTGGACCGCCTGGTCAGCGAAGTCTGCCGTCGAGCCGAGGTCGCCTGCGTCAGTTATTCGGAAGCGATCCCGATGATCGAGGCGCGCGGCAAGCTGCAGCAGACGTCGGGGCTCTGACGTAGTTTTCACAATCGGGACGACGTGCCGCGTGCCCTCCTCATCCGACCCTTCGGGCCACCGTCTCCCCGCTGGGGAGAAGAGGAAGCAAGTGGCGAGGCCGTGATTCCCCCTCTCCCCAGCGGGGAGAAGAGGCCCGTTAGGGCGGATGAGGGGCCTTGCGGCACAGCAGGCACTAAAGCCCCACTCATCCGTCCAAGCCTCACCCCTCACCCATCAGCATGCACAACACCGGCTTCCCGCTCCAGATAATGCTGGTCGATCGCCGGCAGAGGCTCGTCGTCGATAGCAGCCTCGAAGGCCTTGAGGCGCTTGTGGATGGAGAGCAGTTCGATGATCGTCGTCCAGGAGTTGACCAGATACTGGAACGAGTTGCTGACCTGGCCGAAGGCGGTCGATATCTGCTGGAAGATTCCATAAGTGATCGTGCCTGCAACGATCGTCGGGACCAGCATGAAGACCACGAAGAGCGCGTCTGCCTGAATGTAGAAATAGCGGGCGACGTTGAAATACATGTAGTGAAAATACATGCGGAAATAGTTCCGCCGAACGTTGTTGAAGAGCTCCCTGACCGTCAGCGGCTGAGCCCGCTCGGCATGATCCTCGCCATAGACGAGTTCCTTGCGATAGGCGGCTTCGACGCGCTGATTGCGGAAGTTCAGGCCCGGCAGCTTGATACCGGCGACCGCCAGAAGCAGCGTGCCGAATGCCGACCAGAAGAGCGCCAGCCAGAAGAGTGAATTCGCCAGCGGCCCGATGACCGGCAGTTCAGTCACGTAATGCGAGAGCGTCAGAAGGATCGGAAGGAAGACCACGAGCGTCATCACCGAGTTGATCAGGCTGATGCCGAGACCTTCGAGGGTGCTCGAAAAACGCATCGTGTCTTCCTGAACGCGCTGCGAGGCGCCCTCGATGTGACGCAGCTTTTCCCACTTCGACATGTAGAAGTCGTTCATCGCAGCGCGCCAGCGGAAGATGTAGTGGCTCGTAAAGAAGTCAGTCATGATCGACACGAACATGCTGAGGAATGCGATCTGACAGAAGACCCACATCAGGCTGTAAAAATTGTCGACGGAAATGCCCGGCTGCTTCGACAACGCGTTCTGGAGAAGATCGCCGAAGGGCCGGCGCCAGTTGTTGATCACGACCGTGATCTGGACGCCGAAATAGGTGACGAAAATGATGAGCGCCGACCCCCAGATCGACCACAGCTTCCAGGGATGATGCAGCGCCCTCAGATGCCATGCGGCGCAGAAGATCACCGCCGAGAGGAGGAAGTAACTGTAGAACCAGGTATTCTCGGGCAGCAGAAAGAAAGAAAGGTCGATCGGCTGCTGCTCTTCCGGAACCGGCACAAAGCCGAGCGACGCGCCGAGGCCCTCAGCGACAAAATACCAGCCGAATATTGAAATCAGTGTCCACACGACAAGCGAAATGAAGAAAGGTTTCGGCTGGGGAAAAACGAATGAAACACGGGGGGCTTTGCTTTCCTGAACTGGGAGTCTCGGGAGTGTCTTGGAACACTGATTGTGCCGGAAACTAAGGCAGTTCGAAGGAAGCAGCAATGGGTTCGGCCGATTGTTACGGAGATGTAACCGGTTAGGCGACTTTCTTGATCACGGGCATCACCAGGGCGGCGCAGACCAGGAGTGCGGCGGCGGCGATCACCGTCGGCACGGTGAAACTGCCTGAGCGCTCTGCAATCCAGCCGGCAACAACAGGCCCGATGATCTGGCCGAGGCCGAAGGCAGCGGTCATCATCGCCAGAATTCGCCGCGGGCTCTCGGGTGAAAGCTTGCGACCGATCTGCAGCCCGTAAGCCGTAATCGCGAGGAACGTCGCGCCGAACAGTGCGCCGCCGATCAGCGGTGCGACCGAAGGCGGCAGCGCCACGGTCGCCAGCACGCCGGCCGCCTCGACCAGAAGTGCCGCGATATAGACGCCGCCGAGCCCGAGGGACCTCACCAGCGGCCTCCAGGCAAACAGCGCCACCGCCGCCGTCAGACCGGCGATGAACCAGCAGAGGAATTCAACGAAAGCTCCCGTTGCCGACAGGCGGGCGATGGTGACGAGGAAGGTCGCGGTGATGACATAGCCGAAGCCGAACAGGCCGTAGGACAGGGTTACCAGCACCATCGGCCGGCTCCAGTTGAGCGCCGGCTCCTTGCCCGCCTGAGCCGTTTGCGCCGGCGCCGGCGGCAGCAGAAGGCAGACGGCGACCAGGCTTATCGCACAATAGATTGCCCCGCCGATCCAATCGGCGCGCCAGCCGCCCGGCCCGTCGTGAAAGCCGAGACCAACCAACAGCACCATCACCGAGGACAGAGCGATCCCCGCCCCGGGCCCACCGAAATGCGCCGCCTGCACATGGTCATTGCCGGCCGCAGCCCCGTGGCTGAGCACGATCGAAGAGGTGAAGACCATCGCAAAGGCGCTGGCGAGGCCGGCCAGGAAGCGGATGACGGCGAAGACCGCGACGGAATCGGTGGCGGCCATGGCCGCGAGCAGGATGGCGGTGGCCAGCAGCGCCGAGAGCGCCACCAGCCGCTCGCGCCCCGCCGCCCAGCCATAGGCCGCAAGCACGGCGCCGACGAGATAACCGACGAAATTAGCCGAGGCGATAAAGCCTGCATCCGCTGCCGAAAGCGGCACGCCGCTCATCATCCCGGGCAGGATCGGCGTATAGGAGAAGCGCCCAAAGCCCATGGCCGCAGCCATGGCAACGGCCCCTGCAGCGGCGGTGGCAACGAGATTCGGCTGGGAGCGAGGCGGGCGGGAAAGCATGCAGTGCTTATCGCGCCGCAGCACAGGCACTGCAAACAACTATTTCTGATCGGTCGATCAATTTCCGGAAAGGTCGAAAAAATCCTAGCTCGCCTTGAAAGCGGGTATCTTACGATATATGTTTTACGACATAGCCAACGATACATCTAGCGATGAAAGGAAAAGCCATGAGAGGTTTTAAAGGCGGCATGTTCGGCGAAGCGTTTCGCATGGGCCGCAAATTCGCGGCGGGCGATCTGCAGCTCGTCATCCTGGCCCTGCTCGCCGAGCAGCCGCGCCACGGTTACGAATTGATTAAGCTGCTGGAGGAGCGTTCCGGCGGCTTCTATGTGCCGAGCCCCGGTGTCATCTATCCCGCACTCACCTATCTCGAGGAAACCGGTCTTGCCGAAGTGGAGAATGAGGGCACCAAGAAGCTTTATCGCATCACCGAGGCCGGCCGCCGCCGCGTCGAGGAAAACCGCGACATGATCCTTCACACGCTCGCCAAGCTCGAACGCATCGGCGAGAAGATGGCCTATGTGAAGCGTGTTTTCGAAACCGACCGCCACGGCGCCGACAGCGATGACGGCGACTTCATGCAGGATGGCGGCGATATCCGCGCCGCCCGGATGCTGCTGCGCTCGGCCCTCAGGATGCGTTATCCCTGGTCGAAAACCGAGGCCGCCCGCATCGCCGGGATATTGGAACGCGCTGCGACGGAGATCCTGCAGGGCGGCAGGCCGGAAACGCGGGGGTGAAGACGATAGTGGTCCCGACGTCGGCGCGTCCGAGCATGCGCCGCCGACACACACAAGAGAGCCTCATCCTGGAGGCGCCTCGCAGGGGCCTCGAAGGACGCGCTGTTGCCGGATGAATGCAAGAAGCAACGTACGTCTGATCCTTCGAGGCTGCGCCCTTTGGGCTTCGCGCCGAGGAGCGTCGGAAATGCCGCACGAAGGAAGAAAGCCCCCCGGATGAGCCACCGAAGCCCTGCGGCCTGAGCCCGCCCGTATAGTTCGGTCACTCCGCGTTAGCTCACCGGAGCAACACTCAGTCGATCTCGGGCAAGGGCGAGACTGCTGGTGCGTTCAGCACCGTTCCATCCACCGCGAAGTGAGATCCGTGGCATGGACAGTCCCAGCACCGTTCCAGGGAGTTCCAGTGCACGTGGCAGCCGACATGCGTGCATGTGGCAGATCGCCTGTGCAGCGTGCCATCGTCGCTGCGGAACGCTGCGATCTTGGTCATTCCTTCGCGGACGATAGCACCTTCTCCCGGTCGCAGCCGATCGACAGACTCGATTTCGCCGGGCGCAACATACTCGGCGAAGTTCTTGATCATTGTCGCGTTCTCGGCAACGTAATTGCCGACCGCGCTCACCGTCTTCCGGGACGGCTCGTAGAGTTCCCGCCAGGGACTGTCACCCCGAGAATGATCTCGGAAATCAGGAGTGAGGCCACCACGCCGTGGGTCATGCCCTCGCCGGAATCTCCGGTGACCACAAAAATTCGTTCGTTGCCGGGATTGCGGCCGATGAAGCCGGCGTAGTCGATTGTCTCCATCACCTGCCCGGACCATCGATGGGTTTCGGCGCCAAGATCGGGCACCAGTCGTCTGATCCAGGACGTCAAGGCGGCGAAGCGCTCGTCGGCGGCGTCGATCACGCCAGTCTTGTGGTCCTCGCCACCAACAATGAGGACGTCGCTCTCGTCCTCGCCGGTATGAAGGCGGACGTAGTGGTACGGGTCATCGGTGTCCCAGTAGAGACCATCCGGTACGATGCCGCGCCCGACCTCGAACGCCATTGCGTAGGTCCGATAGGGTGCCTGCTTCGTGTGGATCGCGACCCTGTCGTTGATGGGCGAATTGGTCGCCACGATGGCCCACCTGGCCGTAACGTTGAGGCCGGAGGTCGTTTCCACGCGCACCCCGCCGGCGGTTTCCTCGACCCTGTCGACGATCGTCTCGCTGTAGAGCGTGCCGCCGCGCGCCCGAATTCCGGCGGCAAGACCGCGCAGATACCTAAGCGGATGGAACGTCGCCTGATCCGGATACCGCAGAGCGGGGGTGTCCGGGTAGCCCGCAAGCGGCAACCTCGCGACTTCCTCGACCGCGATGCCTACCTTCAGGCCGGCCTCGAGCTCACGCTGGAGATCGGCTTTCGCCCTTCCAGAGGCGGGAAAGAGAAAGCCGTCGAGCCGACGGAAGTCGCAGGCTATGCGCTCCGCGCCCTGGATCGCCTCGATGCGAGCGATCGCCGCGGAGTGGCTCTGAAAATAGAGGCGCGCCAGCTCCTCGCCGCGCAACCCGATTAGTTCCGAAAAGTAGTCGTCGCATACCGACGTGAGGTGTGCAGTCGTGCGGGCCGTCATGCCGCCGCCTATCCGGCCTCGGTCGAGGACTGCAACCTTCTGCCCCGCGGCGGCCAGCTCGTACGCGATCGACATGCCTGCAATTCCAGAGCCCACCACGACGACGTCGAAGTCTTCGTTGCGGGCGAGAGGCGCTGCGTCGGGCGCGACCTCGATGTCTGACCAGAGAGACACGGTTCGTTCGTCGCTCGCATTCATGCGGAGTTTCTCCTAGTCCTATCCGCAGTAAATGGGCGGATGAACCGAAATGTTCCGAGCGGAGCCTGACGGGCGGGAGCCAGGGACTCCCTTGCTACTTTAGCAGTCTATAATATAATTGGTGGGAGTTGTTGTCATTGACGTAAATCTAGATGCGCAGGCCGAAAACGCCGGCTGCGTGGAGGGAATTCTATGTCTCTGCACTCTCAGGGTACCGCAGCACTTTTTCTTCTTCTCCTCTCTTCAACGATGATTCCCGCTGCTGCCCAAACGTCCAAAAGTCCCACTGTCGGCGGTCGGGACTTTGACGCAGCGGCGGCCGATCAAGCAAGACGATACCTGGAGGAGGGCCGCGAGACGTTCCGTTTCGACACGTTCGGTAGCGAGGACTTCTGGGGAGGCAAACTCAAGCTTCACGAGGCGATCGCGGGTGAGAAGCTGGACGGCAAAGGACCAGGCCTCAGTCCTAAGAAAGCTCTGGAGCTCGGGTTGAAGGTCGACGTTAACGCCATTCCAAAGGACGTCGCCTTTGCGCTTGGTAAAGGCGAGGTTGATCTCGACGATCCGGCCAGCACACTCCTTCTGCTGAAGGCAAATGCCGTTGTGGGGGTAACCGGATTCTTCGACGCGGACGGAAAGACGCTGACGTCGGTCGGAATCCAGTGTGCCGTTTGCCATTCGACGGTCGACGACGCCTACGCTCCCGGCATCGGCCACCGGCTGGATGGCTGGCCCAACCGCGACCTGAACATCGGTGCGATCGTCGCGCTAGCGCCTGACCTCACGGCATTCACCGAGATGCTGCAGGTTTCGGAAGCCGAGGTGAAGAAGGCGGTGGAAGCCTGGGGGCCCGGCAAGTTCGATGCCCAACTCAACCTGGATGGAAAGGCATTCCGGCCAGACGGCAAGACGTCTGCCACGCTCAATCCGCCCGCATTCGGATTGGCGGGCGTTAACAACCATACCTGGACGGGAGCCTGGGGGACCGTCAGCTACTGGAACGCCTATGTCGGCAACCTCGAAATGCACGGCAAAGGCACGTTCTACGATCCGCGTCTCGACGACGCCGAGAAATATCCGGTCGCCGCTAGGACAAAGCAGGGCCACAAGCAGGACAAGGAAGACCGGATCACCGCCAAACTTCCGGCGCTGCATTTTTACCAGCTGTCCTTGCCTACTCCGCGGCCGCCGGAAGGCACATTCGACAATGCGGCGGCGGAAGAAGGAAAGATCCTCTTCAACGACAAGGCCAAGTGCGCCACCTGCCATGTGCCGCCGCTCTTCACCGAACCTGGCTGGAACCTGCACACGGCGGACGAGATCGGGATAGACGATTTCCAGGCGAAACGAGCCCCGGACGACCGCTACCGGACAGCGCCACTGCGGGCCTTGTGGAACGTGGACAAGGTCCACAAGGGTGGCTTCTACCACGACGGGCGGTTCGCCACGCTGGAAGACGTCGTCGCGCACTATAACGACCATTTGAAGTTAAACCTGAGCGCTGAGGAAAAAGGCGACCTCATCGAATATTTGAAGTCGCTCTAACCAACTCCATCCCTGACGACAGGGTGTTGCCTAACGCTCCTGAGACAGGTCATGAGGTGCCCCGCAGGGCCTCGAAGGGCGAGGCCGGTGCGCCAACGCCCCGCGAAGGAAGAAAGCTCTGCGACCTGAGCCCTACGCCCGCCCATCCGGCAAGGTCAAAATCACCGGCCCGTTCCGCGTCGCAACCACCGTGTGCTCATATTGCACGGTCGGTGCCTTCGGATCGGCATAGAGCGTCCATGCATCGTCGCCGCCCTCGGCCCAGGTCGCGCCGAGCGAAAGGAACGGCTCGACCGTAAAGACGAGACCGTCCGTCATGACACGCTTCTCCGAAGGATCGGGCCAGGTGGAGAGCTCGGCTGGGTCTTCGTGCAGCGAACGGCCGACGCCGTGGCTCGCCAGATTGGCAACCAGCGTATAGCGGTTCTTCTGGGCGAAAGCGCCGACGGCGGTGCCGATCTTTGCCAGCGGCTCACCCGATTTCACTTGGTTGAGCCCGACCCAGAGCGCCCGCCTGCCGTCGCGGCAGAGCCGTTCGATCTTCGGCTTGACCGGCGGCACTGCGAAGGAAGCACCGGTATCGGCGAAGAAGCCGTCCTTCTCGGCCGAGACGTCGATATTGATGAGGTCGCCGGCCTGGATGACACGTGGCCCGGGAATGCCGTGGGCGATTTCCTCGTTGACGCTGATGCAGGTCGCACCGGGAAACTGGTAGCAGAACTCCGGCGCCGAGCGCGCGCCGGAATCCTCAAGCACCTTGCGGCCGATCCGATCGAGCTCCAGCGTCGTCATGCCCGGCTCCATCGCTGCCGCCATCACCTGGATGGCGTTGGCGCAGATCCGGCCGATCTCCTTGAGCTTTGTCAGTTCATCGTCGTTTGCGATAACCATTCGTCTCTTCCGGCCTTGCGCGGGCGCGGCGCGGCCGCCTCAAGCCGTGGCTTTCGCCCCTTCGCCCCTTTCAGTCAATGCCTTTCTGACGATCGGGGCGACTTTCGTCCCGTAGAGCTCGATGCCGCGCATGATCTCAACATGCGGCATCAGGCCGATCGCCATCTGCAGCAGGAAGCGGTCGTTCCTGAACAGCGTGTGATGGGCGACGATCTTTTCCGCGACCGCCTCGGGATCGCCGACAAAAAGCGCACCGTTCGGCCCACGCGACAGATCGAAATGCGCCCGGCTGGTCGGTCCCCAGCCGCGCTCGCGGCCGATGCGGTTCATCACTTCCGCCTGCGGCCCGTAAAACTGCTCGGCGGCGGCCGCGGTCGTATCGGCGATGAAGCCGTGAACATTGATGCTGGTCTTCAGCTTCGCCTGATCCTGCCCTGCCCGCCGCGCCGCCTCGCGGTAGAGATCGAAAAGCGGCGCAAAACGGCGCGGCTCTCCGCCGATGATGGCGAGTGCCACCGGCAGTCCGAGCGCGCCGGCGCGCGCCACCGACTGCGGTGTGCCACCGACCGCGACCCACAACGGCAGCGGATCCTGCAGCGGCCTCGGATAGACGCCGCGTCCGCGGATCGGCGCGCGAAGCTCGCCCTCCCATTCCACCGTCTCGCTGTTGCGCAGCGCCAGGAGCAGATCGAGCTTCTCCTCGAAAAGCTGGTCGTAATCCTCGAGATTGTAGCCAAACAGCGCGAAGGACTCGATGAAAGAGCCACGCCCTGCCATGATCTCGGCCCGGCCGTTGGAAATGAGATCAAGCGTCGCAAACTGCTGGAAGACGCGCACGGGATCATCCGAGGAAAGCACGGTGACGGCGCTGGTCAGGCGGATGTTTTTGGTCTTGACGGCCGCGGCCGCCAACGCCACCGCAGGGGCTGACGCCGCATAATCCGGCCGATGATGTTCGCCGAGCCCGAAGACATCGAGGCCCACCTGGTCGGCAAGCTCGATCTCCTCGATCAGATGCTTCAGCCGTTCGGCCCCTTCCGCACCCTTGCTGCGGGAAGGATTGGGATTGACGTCGGCGAATGTGTAAAGCCCCAATTCCATGGTCGGCATCCCGTTGAATTCAACCTGGAGATAAGGACCGGCGAGCGGCAACGCAAATACAAAGTCTGGAACGGAATGTTCGAGAATTTCGATAGCGATGCGGGGCTTATGGCAGCGTAGGAAAGAGTCTTTGCGCCGTAGACACGGCGCTGCTGGATTCCTGTGACCGGCACAGGAATGAGGGAGAGAGGGGATCAACCTGCGCTCCATATCCTCTATCATTCAAAGCGGAATGTGCAGAGCCAGATCAGAGCGAAGAGGGTCGTTTTGGAGCACTGCGGACACCAGGACAACCACACCAATGTCTTTACGCCATACTTCGACGTAAAGCCTGGCGTCAGTTCGTCCTGATGCTCATATAGCCGACCTGCAAGGTCACGCGTCACGCCGGTATAGAGCGTGCCATCGCGCTGATGCGAGGATGTAGACGTAACCTTCATGCCGGTAGATTGGCACAGGTAACATCCCGCGTCGACAGCAACACCTGCCCAACCGAATCCCAATTCCAATCTGAAATTCAATAACTTCCAAGCCTCGGCGGAATCATCTTCCAAGCCACTTCACGGCGCACGTGAAGCATGAGGGCGGCGCGGGCCTCCACCGCGCCGCCCTCAACACTTCACATCTTCGCCAGCAGTTCCGCCAGCTGATCGGCAGCCTTGCCCCATCCCTCGTGGAATCCCATCTTCTCGTGCTCTTCCTTGTCCTCGGCGCGCCAGTGCAGCGCCTTGGCAGTATACTTCGTGCGGCCATTGCCGAGATCTTCGAGCAGGATGACGCCAGTGAAGAAAGGTTTATCAGCGGGCACCCAGGCGCTGGTATAGGCGTCGGTGAAAACGATCTTCTCGTTCTCGACGATCTCGAGATAGACGCCGCGGTTCGGATACTGATTGCCCTCGGGATCCTGCATGACGACGACATTGGAGCCGCCGGGGCGGACGTCGAGCGTCGCTTCCGCCACGCCCCAGGGGCGCGGTACGAACCACTGCTTCAGCAGGTCGGGATCGGTCCATGCCGTGTAGATCTTCTCGCGCGGGGCGTCGAATTCGCGAACCAGGGTGAGTTCATGTTGCGTGCTTGCGGTCATTTCGACATCTCTCCATTTGAGTGAAACCTGTTTCCTGTCAGGTTGTTACAAGGACGTGTCGAAGTTCGCCGTTCCGACACCGCGCCAATTTTTCCTGATTTAATTTGCGATCGGCTGCGTGGGCTCTTCCTGCATCTTGTCGATCTGCCGGCGGATATGAGCTGCCTCGGCCGCCGAATGGGCAAGCGCGATGGCATGGTCGAAGGCCTCGCGCGCCTGGTGGGTCATGCCTAGCTGCTTCAGCAGCCCGCCCCGCAGACCGTGATAGTAGAAATAGCCGCCGAGTTTCTCGCCCAGCGGATCGATGAGATCGAGCGCCTGCTGCGGCCCGTGCAGCTTGGAAACGACGACCGCGCGGTTAAGCGTCACGACAGGCGAGGGCTGCACACGCTCCAGCGCGCGGTAAAGCAGATCGATCTCGACCCAGTCGGTATCCTCGGCACGTTTCGCGCGGGAATGGATGGCGGCAATGGCCGCCTGAAGCTGATACGGGCCGGGCCGGCGGTGCCGCAGCGCCTTGTCGAGCAGCGCCAGGGCTTCGTTGATGAAGGGCTGGCTCCAAAGCGAGCGGTCCTGATCTTCAAGCAGCACGATTTCGCCCTCGGCGCTGAAGCGCGCCGGCCGGCGCGAGATTTGCAGGAGCATGAGCGCGAGCAGCCCCATCAGCTCCGGTTCCGCCGGGAAAATATGCAGCATCAGCCGCGCCAGCCGGATCGCCTCGTCGCTGAAGGCGGCCGCCTCATGCTTGGGGTCGGCCTGGCTGTAGCCCTCGTTGAAGATGAGATAGATCATCGTGCTGACGATCGAGAGACGTTCAGCCCTCTCCTCGGGGCTCGGCGTTTCGAAAGGCACGCCTGCCTTGGCGACACGCGCCTTCGCCCGGGTAATGCGCTGCTCCATGGCGCTTTCCGAAACCAGGAAAGCGCGCGCGATCTGCGTCACCGAAAGGCCGGACACGATACGCAGCGCCAGCGCAATCTGCTGGGTGGCCGGCAGATCCGGATGGCAGCAGATGAAGAGAAGCCGCAGAATGTCGTCGCGATAATTGGAATCGTCCAGCCGCTCGGCGATATCGCTTTCGGCATCCTCGGTATCGGAAATGACCTCCTCGTCCGGCAGCGCCTGGAGCTTCGTCCGCTTGCGCACCGCATCGATCCCGCTGTTGCGGCCAACGAAGATAAGCCAGGCTGTCGGATCGCGCGGCGGCCCTTTCTCCGGCCATGTCCGGATCGCCCTCAGACATGCCTCCTGAAACGCCTCTTCCGCCGTGTCGAGATCGCGGAAATAGCGCAGCAACGCACCGAGCGCCTTCGGGCGGGCCGAGGCAAGAGCAAGGTCGATCCAGGCAATATCGGTCATGATGCAGCATTTCCCGGCCTGAAGACGTAGAAAGGCCGAATTTCGTAAGAGGTGGAACCCGGATTGACGGATGAAAGCTGCTTCGAGAAGGCGACCGCCTCGTCGAGGGTTTCGAAGTCAACCACGTAGAAGCCGAGAAGTGCCTCTTTGGTTTCCGCAAAAGGCCCGTCGATGACCAAGGGCTCGTCCTTGCCTTTGCGCACGGTGGTCGCAGCCGTCGTCGGCATCAGCCGCCCGACGGGGCCGAGCTTGCCGGATCTGGCCAGCGGCTCCTGCACGGCGTAAAGCTTCTCCATGACGGCAGCCTCTTCCTCCTGGGTCCAGGCGAAGACGGTTTCCTCGTGGGCGTAGCAAAGGATTGCATAAAGCATCGGGTCACTCCTCTTTCCGAATGACGAAGGAGTAACCGCTTAGCCGACAGGCCGCATCAAAAAATTATCAAGAAAACGGCGCTGAGAGCCAGACCCTACCCGCCGAAACAGGCAACGCTACGGTGCTGTTTGCGATCGCGCCTCACCCCTCGCTCAGCGTCCGCCGGACCGCGCTCCTCCAGCCCTTGAGCTTGGCCGCCCGCACCTTGTCATCCATGTTGGGCTCGAAGCGCCGGTCGCGTTTCCACCTCGCCGAAAAGCCATCCCGGTCCGGCCAGACCCCTGCCCGGCTGCCGGCGAGCCAGGCCGCACCGAGTGCAGTCGTTTCGAGAATGACCGGGCGGTCGACCGGGGCATCGAGCAGATCGGCGAGCCGTTGCATCGTCCAGTCGGAGGCCACCATGCCGCCATCGACGCGCAGCACCGTGTCGTCGCCGGCATTCTTCCAGTCCTTCTGCATGGCATCGAGGAGATCGCGGGTCTGGTAACAGACCGCTTCGAGGGCCGCTCTCGAAAGTTCCGCCGGACCGCTGTTGCGTGTCAGTCCGAAGATCGCACCCCGCGCCTTGGCATCCCAGTGCGGCGCGCCAAGCCCGGTGAAGGCGGGGACGAGATAAACGTCCTGCGTCGGATCGGCCTTCTCGGCAAGCGCATTAGTCTCGGAGGCGCTGCCGATGATCCCGAGCCCGTCCCGCAGCCATTGCACCGCCGCCCCGGCGATGAAGATAGAACCCTCGAGCGCATAAGTCGTCTCGCCGTCCAGACGATAGGCGATGGTGGTCAGCAGCCGGTTTTTCGAGCGCACCATATCGGCGCCCGTGTTGAGCAGCGCGAAACAGCCGGTGCCGTAGGTCGATTTCATCATACCTGGTGCAAAGCAGGCCTGACCGATGGTGGCCGCCTGCTGGTCGCCGGCAACACCGAGGATCGGGATCGCCGCGCCGAAGATCTCAGGATCGACCGTGCCGAAATCGGCGGAGCAATCCATGACTTTAGGCAGCATGGCGGCAGGCACCCTGAGAATCTCGAGCAAATCTTCGTCCCAGGCGTTGTCGACGATGTTGTACATCAACGTGCGCGAGGCATTGGTGGCGTCGGTCACGAAGCTCTTGCCGCCGGTCAGCCGCCAGATCAGGAAAGTGTCGATCGTACCAAAGCAGAGATCGCCCCTGGCGGCACGCGCACGCGCGCCCTTCACGTTGGCGAGCATCCAGGAAAGCTTCGTTCCGGAAAAATAGGGGTCGAGGAGCAGGCCGGTCTTCCTGGTGAAGAGCCGCTCGAGATCCTGCCGTTTCAGATTATCGCAATAGCTCGCGGTGCGCCGGTCCTGCCAGACGATGGCATTCTGGATTGGCCGGCCGGTCTCGCGCTCCCAGACAACGACCGTCTCGCGCTGATTGGTGATGCCGAGCGCAGCAACATCCCTCGCCGTAATCCCGGCGTCGCGCAACGCCATGTTGACGGTGGAGACGACCGAGTCCCAGATCTCCTCGGGATCGTGCTCGACCCAGCCCGAGCGCGGATAGATCTGGGTGAATTCCTTCTGGCCCTTGCCGGCGACATGCATGTCGCCATCGAAGACGATCGCCCGTGTCGACGTCGTTCCCTGATCGATCGCCAGAACATATCCGCTCATTAAATCCTCCCGAGGCATGTCGATTGTCGAGGCAAATCAATAGGACACGGATGCGGGCGAGAAAAGCGAATAAAGCGGAATTGCCAGCCTGCCGGCTTTGGGCATAACCTCGCCATAACGTTGCAACGCAGCATCGCGATGTCAGGAGAAAACAGCATGAGCAGATCAGTCATCGTCACCGGCTCCACCAGCGGCATCGGCCTGGCAATCGCCACCGCCTTTGCCGAAACCGGCGACAATGTCGTCATCAATGGTTTCGGAAATGCCGATGAAATCAAGGCGATCGTCGAGCGCCTTGAATCGGTGTCGAAGGCCCGGGCGATCTATCATCCGGCCGACATGACCAAGCCCGCCGAGATCGCCAACCTGATCGAAACGGCGGCGAAGAACTTCGGCACCGTCGATGTCCTCGTCAACAATGCCGGCATCCAGCATGTCGAGAAGATCGAGGATTTCCCGATCGAGAAGTGGGATCAGATTATCGCCATCAATCTGTCGAGCTCCTTTCACACCATGCGCGCCGCCATCCCGCTGATGAAGGCGAGAAAGCATGGCCGGATCATCAATATCGCCTCGGCCCACGGGCTCGTCGCCTCCCCCTTCAAATCCGCCTATGTCGCGGCAAAACATGGTATATTAGGCCTGACGAAGACAGCGGCGCTGGAGCTTGCCGAATTCGGCGTGACGGTGAACGCCATCTGCCCCGGCTATGTGCTGACGCCCCTGGTCGAAAAACAGATACCGGATACCGCCAGGGCCCGCGGCATGACCGAGGAGCAGGTGAAGAGCGAGGTCATCCTCAAGGCGCAGCCGACCCGTGAATTCGTCAAGGCCGAAGAGATCGGCGCCCTGTCGCTTTACCTCGCCAGCGACGCCGCCCGGCAGGTGACCGGAACGCATATCTCGATTGACGGTGGCTGGACGGCGGCTTAACCATCTGGAAAAAACAACCGGGAACATCATGAACGACAGCATCCGCTTCATCCTGAACGGCGAAGATATCGCGCTCGCCAATGTCGGGCCGACCGAGACACTTCTCGATTTTCTGCGGATGAAGCGGCGGCTGACGGGCACCAAGGAAGGATGCGCCGAAGGTGACTGCGGCGCCTGCACCGTGCTTGTCGGGCGGCTGGCCGACGGCAAGCTCGCTTACGAATCGGTCAATGCCTGCATCCGTTTCATGGGCTCACTGCATGCCACGCACGTGGTGACGGTCGAGCATCTGGCCGGCCGGGACGGCGCGCTACATCCGGTGCAGCAGGCGCTGGTCGACTGTCATGGCTCGCAGTGCGGCTTCTGCACCCCGGGCTTCGTCATGTCGCTCTACGGGCTGTGGCTGACGAAGGAAAAACCCGGCCGCCGCGAGATCGAAAAGGCGCTGCAGGGCAATCTCTGTCGCTGCACCGGCTACGAGCCGATCGTCAAAGCCGCCGAGCAGGTCAGCCTGCAGCGGCCGAGCGCGCTCTTCGACCCGCTGCAGCGGACGCGCTCGGAAATTGTCGCGCGGCTCTGGGCTATGCAGGCGAGCGGCACCATGCGGATTGCCAGCGGCGAAGACCGGCTGATCGTTCCGGCTTCGCTCCAGGCGCTGGCGGAAGTCCTCTCTGAGGAACCCGACGCGACCGTCATTGCCGGCGCGACCGATGTCGGTCTCTGGGTGACGAAGCAGATGCGCCGGCTGAGCCCGGTCGTTTTCATCAATCATCTGAGCGAATTGCAGTCGGTGACGGAAAGCGATGATGGCGTCACCATCGGCGCCGGCGTCAGCTACAGCAGGGCCTTCGAGGCGATTTCCAGCAAGATCCCAGCGCTCGGGCGGCTGATAGACCGCATCGGCGGCGAGCAGGTGCGCAACATGGGCACGATCGGCGGCAATATCGCCAACGGTTCGCCGATCGGCGACAGTCCCCCGCCGCTGATCGCCCTCGGCGCGACTCTGACCCTGCGCTCCCTGCAAGGGCAGCGCCGAATGCCGCTCGAGGATTTCTTCATCGCCTATGGCAAACAGGATCGCAGACCCGGCGAATTCGTCGAAAGCGTCTTCGTGCCCTATCCCAAGGCCGCCAGCCGCTTTGCCGCCTACAAGATCACCAAGCGCCGTGACGAGGACATCACCGCCGTGCTTGGCGCCTTTCTACTGACGCTCGACGAGGCCGAGACCATCACCGACATCCGCATCGCCTTCGGCGGCATGGCGGCAACGCCGAAACGCGCGCCGACAGTCGAGGCCGCGCTGATCGGCAAGCCGTGGACGGAAGCCTCGATCGACGCCGCCCGCCCCGCCTTCGACGCCGACTTCCAGCCGCTGACCGACTGGCGCGCCACGGCGGAATACCGGCAGCTGACGGCGAAGAACCTGCTGACGCGGTTCTATCTTGAGACCGTCGGCGCGCCGGCGGAGCTGAAGCGGTTCGAGGAGGTGGCGTGATGGTTTGTTCCGCTAGTCGGCCCGCGGCAGTCACCACTATGCCCCTCACCCTAACCCTCTCCCCGCCTGCGGGGAGAGGGGACGTGCCCTGCGAGAGGTGGCGAGGAACGGAGACGGCGCGGCATGTCCCTTCTCCCCGCAAGCGGGGAGAAGGTGGCGGCAGCCGGATGAGGGGCCGCCGTCAAAACGGCGCCGGCCATAGAGGACACCGCTAATGGACAAGTCCACCTTCGAAAACCCCAAAGTCGTCATCTCCGGCCCCATGCACGGCTCGCTGCGCCATGACTCAGCGCACAAGCATGTCACCGGAACCGCCGATTATATCGATGACATTCCCGAACCCGCCGGCCTCCTGCACGGTGCGCTCGGCCTTTCCGACCGGGCCCATGCCGAGATCCTCAGCGTCGACCTTTCCGAGGTCGCCGCCTATCCGGGGGTGGTCTGGGTTTTCACCGGCGAGGACGTGCCCGGCGTCAACGACACCAGTTCCAACGGCAGCCATGACGAACCGCTGCTCGCCGAAACTCTAGTTCAATTTCACGGCCAGCCGATCTTTGCCGTAATCGCCGAAACACGCGACGCGGCCCGCCGCGCCGCGCGGCTGGCGAAGATCGATTATCGCGACCTCACGCACTGGCACGATATCGACGGCGCGCTCGCCAATGGCGGCCCGCTGGTCATCACCCCGATGACGCTCCAGCGCGGCGAGCCGGAAACGGAAATGCCGAATGCCGCCATGCGGCTGAAGGGCCAGATGCGCATTGGCGGACAGGAGCATTTCTATCTCGAAGGCCATATCGCCGTGGCGATCCCCGGCGAGGATGACGAGGTCACCGTCTGGTCTTCGACCCAGCATCCGAGCGAAATCCAACACATCGTCGGCCACGTGCTCGATATCCCTTCGAACGCGGTCACCGTCAACGTGCGCCGCATGGGCGGCGGCTTCGGCGGCAAGGAGACGCAGGGCAGTCAGTTCGCAGCCCTTGCGGCGATCGCCGCCAAGAAGCTCGGCCGTGCCGTCAAATTCCGCCCGGACCGCGACGAGGATATGAGTGCCACCGGCAAACGCCATGATTTCCTGGTCGATTACGAAGTGGGCTTCGATGCCGAAGGCCGCATCCACGCGGTCGACGCCACTTACGCGGCGCGCTGCGGCTTCTCCTCCGACCTCTCCGGACCGGTGACCGACCGCGCGCTGTTCCATGCCGATTCCAGCTATTTCTATCCGCATGTGCATCTGCAATCGAAGCCGCTGAAGACACACACCGTCTCCAACACCGCCTTCCGCGGCTTTGGCGGGCCGCAGGGCATGCTCGGCGCCGAGCGCATCATCGAGGAGATCGCCTATGCCCTCGGCAAGGATCCGCTCGATATCCGCAAGCTGAATTTCTACGGCCAGCCGGGCTCCGGGCGCACGCTGACCCCTTACCATCAGGAGGTCGAGGACAATATCATCGCCCGCGTCGTCGACGAGCTGGAGGATACGTCAGGCTACCGGGCGCGGCGCAATGCCATCATCGGCTTCAACCGCGACAGCCGCTATATCAAGAAGGGCATTGCCCTGACGCCGGTGAAATTCGGCATCTCCTTCACCATGACCGCCTTCAATCAGGCCGGCGCCCTCGTCCATATCTATCAGGACGGCTCGATCCACCTCAATCATGGCGGCACCGAAATGGGTCAGGGCCTCTATACCAAGGTGGCGCAGGTGCTGGCCGACAGCTTCCAGGTCGATATCGATCGGGTCAAGATCACCGCGACGACGACCGCCAAGGTGCCGAACACCTCGGCCACCGCCGCTTCCTCCGGCTCGGATCTGAACGGCATGGCCGCTTATGACGCCGCCCGCCAAATCAAGGAACGGCTTACGGCCTTTGCCGCCGAGAAATGGGATGTCGGGCCCGCCGACGTCGTCTTCCTGCCGAACCGCGTGCGCGTCGGCGAGATCGAAATTCCCTTCCCCGACTTCATCAAGCAGGCCTATTTCGCCCGCGTCCAGCTGTCTGCCGCCGGCTTCTACAAGACGCCGAAGATCCACTGGGACCGCAAGGCCGGCCGCGGCACGCCCTTCTATTATTTCGCCTATGGCGCCGCCTGCACCGAGGTCTCGATCGATACGCTGACCGGCGAATATCTGATCGACCGCACCGACATTGTCCACGATGTCGGCCGCTCGCTGAACCCGGCGATTGACCTCGGCCAGGTCGAGGGCGCCTTCGTCCAGGGCCTGGGCTGGCTGACGACGGAAGAACTCTGGTGGGACGACAAGGGGCGGCTGCGCACCCATGCGCCATCCACCTACAAGATCCCGCTCGCCTCCGACCGGCCGAAGATCTTCAATGTGCGCCTCGCCGAATGGTCGGAGAACGCCGAGGCCACCATCGGCCGCTCCAAGGCCGTCGGCGAACCACCTTTCATGCTGGCGATCTCGGTGCTGGAAGCGCTGTCGATGGCGGTCGCCAGCGTCGCGGATTACAAGGTCTGCCCCAGGCTCGACGCCCCGGCGACGCCGGAACGAGTGCTGATGGCGGTGGAGCGGATGAAGCGGGTGTAGGATGGTAAGACGTCCGGCTGGCTTGTTGTTCGAGCGGAACAGGCAGAGTGGGCACCCCCCTCTGTCCTGCCGGACATCTCCCCCACAAGGGGGGAGATCGGCAAGACGACGGCCCTTCGCCCATATTGCCCTGACAGCGGATTATCAAGATCCAGTTTTAGGCCGTCGTTTCCCCGTCTTGGGAAGCCCGCGCCTCATGCCGATCTCCCCCCTTGTGGGGGAGATGTCCGGCAGGACAGAGGGGGGTAACACAGCCACTTACCCCTCGGCCATCCTCCCATGACCGACCTCCCCACCTTCCTCGCCGCCCACCCCAACAGCGTCCTCGTCGACATCACCGAGACACAGGGTTCCACCCCGCGCGAGGCCGGGGCCTTCATGCTCGTCTCGCCAACCGCGCTGTGGGGCACGATCGGCGGCGGACAGTTCGAATTCATGGCGATCCACAATGCGCGGGAGATGCTGGCGGGAACCGGCGGCGCAGCCACCATGGATATCCCGCTCGGCCCCGAGATCGGCCAGTGCTGCGGTGGGCGTACACAGTTGCGGTTCCGCCAATTGACGCCGACGTTGAAAGCCGAGGTCGAAGCCACACGTGCCGGCGAAATCGAGCGTCTGCCCGAGGTGCTTCTCTTCGGCGCCGGCCATGTCGGCCGTGCGCTGGCAGCTGCCCTTGCGCCGCTGCCGCTGTCGGTCACAGTGGTCGAAACCCGCCAGGAAGAGCTCGCCAATCTGCCGGCGGCGACGAAGACCCGCCTCGTGCCGATGCCGGAAGCGCTGGTGAAGGATATTGCCGCCGGCGGCGCGGTCGTCATCCTGACGCACGACCATGCGCTGGACTTTCTCATCGCCCGTGAAGCGCTGGCCAGGGAGGATCTCGCCTATACCGGCATGATCGGTTCAGCGACCAAACGCGCCACCTTGGCAAGCTGGGTTTCCCGCGAAGGCGGCGAACGGGGCTGGATGAAGCGATTGACGCTGCCGATCGGGGGCTCGGCGGTCAGGGACAAACGCCCTGAGGTGATCGCCGCCATGACCGCCGCCGAAATCCTGGCGGCGCTGGCGGCCTATCGCTTGCAGGCGTCCTCGTAAAACGGATCGCGTCCATCGAGGAAACCAAGATCGCGCTTGACGCGGTCCGGCGCAGCATCGAGATCGAGGCGGGGCAGCCGGCAGAAACGGCCGACCAGCCGTCCGGCAAGACGCTTGAACACACCCACGCTCGGCTGCGAGCGCTTCTCTTCGATAGCAAAGCAATCCATGACATCACCTCGTCAGTTTGATGGTATGAGTTGCAGTTTGCCGCGGAAAATGCTGCAATTCCAATCGAACGACCGTCTGCCTGCATCAAGAGAACTTATCCATGAAACTCTCGAAACAATTCCCGCTGAATGCGCTGCGCGTCTTCGAGGCCGCGGCCCGGCTCGGCAGTTTCACCAAGGCCGGCGACGAACTCGGCATGACGCAGACGGCCGTCAGCTACCAGATCAAGCTGTTGGAGGAGAATGTCGGCGAGCCGCTCTTCCTGCGCCGTCCCCGCCAGATCGCGCTGACGGAGACCGGCGAACGGCTGGCGCCGAAAGTGACCGAAGCCTTCGCCATGCTGCACGACGCGATGGCGACGGCGCGCGACAGCGTCGAAGGCACGCTCGCCATCAGCTCGACCCACACCTTCGCCTCGAAATGGCTGGCGCCGCGCCTCGGCTCTTTCCATTTGAAGCATCCGGCGATCGCCGTGCGCTTTCAGGCGAGCTCCGATATAATCGACTTTTCCCGCGAGCCGATCGATGTCGCCATCCGCTGGGGCGACGGCAACTGGCCCGGGCTGGCGCTGCACCGGCTGTTGGGGCTGGAGTTCACCCCGATGCTGAGCCCAAAGCTGGCGGAATCGGCCGGCGGGATCAAGGAGCCGCGTGATCTCCTGAAGTTCGATCTCTTCGACGCCGGCGACATCTGGTGGAAACAATGGTTCGAGGCAGCCGGCGTCACCGACACGGATCTCGATCGCCGCCCGCGCAACCAGCTCGGCTCCCAAGCGGTGGAAGCCGATGCGGCGATGTCAGGACATGGCGTCGCCATCCTCAACCCGGCCTTCTATGCGGCCGAGATCGCGCTCGGCCGGCTCTACCAGCCCTTCGAGCTGACCCGCAGCGACGGCAAGGCCTACTGGCTTGCCTATCCAGAAAACCGCCGAAACGTGCCGAAGATCAAGGCCTTCCGCAATTGGATCCTCGAAGAGATGAAGGCGGCCGGCCATTAGATCATCACGGATTGGACCCGGTTCATCGGCCGGGTCCACTGTTGTGATACTCGTCTCAAAATCCCATCTCGGGCGCATAAAAACAGCGCGGCGTATCCTCGTTCGGAAACAGACAGAGATGATAGTCGTTGTCGCCGGATTGCATCGCCTTTGTCATCGGCAGCAGGAAGACATGCGCGTGGGTGACCAGCCGGTGGTCGCCCGGCAGCAACGTTACGCGATATCCGCCCGGCGTCACCGCCACGCTTTTCGAAGGGATCATCTGGCAGTCGCCATTATGACTGTCGCCGTTGCAACAATACGGGTCATAACTCCACCCCGAGGGTGCGTCGTGAGCCGTCGCCAGCGACGCATATGCAATCATCACACACGTCAAAATGCTGCGCATGGCATCTTCTCCGTCGATGAATGCGCCGCCGCTGATCCACTGTTCTTATTTCATTCCGGCGGCCTTAAACATAACTGTAACCGAATTGTCATGGTTTCAAGACCTGCTGCATGAGCAGACCGAGTATAAGCCGGAGATAAATACACACCTTCTCGGCAGCTTTTAGGCACAGGAGAGCAGTTCGACGATGCGGCCGCGATCGGCAGCTTCGACAAAACCGCCGGAAATCATCAGCGGAGCGCCGAAGACTTCGACGAGCCCGTTGCCGAGGATCAGACCTTCGCCGTCCCTGCATGCGGGAATGAGATTTGCCGTCCTCTCGCTATAGCGCAACAGCGAGGGGAGATAGTCGGGATCGTCATTCACATGCGGAAAGAACTCGGGAAGGCACCACATCGGAAGCCGCGACATCCCGCACGGCATCCGGCGAACCGCCGGTTCTTCAATCTCCTCTTCCCTCCCCGTCAAAATTTCCGCAAAGTCGCGAGTCGGAGGAAGCTAGGGGAATTCGATGTATGAATATGCCATAGCATGGGAATGGCTGGCCTTCGCGGCACGCTGGTTCCATGTCATCACCGCGATCGCCTGGATCGGATCGTCTTTCTATTTCATCGCGCTCGATCTCGGACTGGTGAAACGGCCGCATCTGCCGCCCGGCGCTTATGGCGAGGAATGGCAGGTCCATGGTGGCGGCTTCTATCATATCCAGAAATACCTGGTGGCGCCGGCGCAAATGCCCGAGCACCTGACCTGGTTCAAATACGAAAGCTATTTCACCTGGATCTCCGGCTTTCTCATGCTCTGCATCGTCTATTACGGCGGCGCCGACCTCTTCCTCATCGACCGGCATGTGCTCGACATCAGCCCGCCGGTCGCCATCGCGATCTCGCTGGCATCGCTGGCTTTCGGCTGGCTCGTCTACGACCTCCTCTGCAAGTCGCCCCTCGGGCGCAACACCTGGGGGCTGATGGCGGTGCTCTATGTCGTGCTCGTCATGATGGCCTGGGGCTATACGCAGCTTTTCACCGGCCGCGCCGCCTTCCTGCATCTCGGCGCCTTCACCGCGACGATCATGTCGGCCAATGTCTTCATGATCATCATCCCGAACCAGAAGATCGTCGTCGCCGACCTCATCGCCGGCCGCACACCCGATCCGAAATACGGCCAGGTCGCCAAGCAGCGTTCGCTGCACAACAACTATCTGACCCTGCCCGTCATCTTCTTCATGCTGTCGAACCACTATCCGCTCTCATTCGGAACACAGTTCAACTGGGTGATCGCCGCGCTGGTCTTCCTGATGGGCGTTACCATCCGCCACTGGTTCAACACGACCCATGCCAGGAAAGGCCGGCCGACCTGGACCTGGATCGTCACCGCCATCCTTTTCATCCTGATCATGTGGCTTTCGACGGTGCCGAAGCTGCTGACCGGCGAAACGGACGCTGCGGCGGTGGCACCCGCCTTCCAGCAATTCGCCGGCGATCCGCATTATCCCGCAGTCAAGCAACTGGTCGCGACACGCTGCTCCATGTGCCACGCGGCCGAGCCCGCCTATGAGGGCATCGTGCGAGCACCGAACGGCGTCGAGTTCGAAAACGACGCTGATATCGCCGCCCATGCCCGTGAAATCTATATACAGGCAGGCCGCAGCCATGCCATGCCGCCCGGCAACATCACCGATATGACGCCGGACGAACGCAAGCTGCTCGTCGCCTGGTTCGAAAGCGCAGTCGAAGGCAAGAAACAATGACGACGACACTCCTGCATGGCCGCCTGCTGTCCTTTCATCGCGCGCCGCTCACTCTGGTCGACAGCCAGAGCTATCTCTACGAGGAAGATGGCGGTCTGCTGATCGAAGATGGGCTGATCGCGTCGGTCGGCCCCTATGCCGACGTCAAGGCTAAGGCAGCCGCTGACGTGGTCGAGATTGATCACCGCCCGCATCTGATCCTGCCCGGCTTCATCGACATGCACCTGCATTTTCCGCAGATGCAGGTGATCGCCTCCTATGCCGCCAACCTGCTCGAATGGCTGAACACCTATACCTTTCCCGAGGAATGCCGTTTCGTCGAAAGCGCACATGCTGAGAGGATCGCCACGCATTTCTACGACGAACTGATCCGCCACGGCACGACGACGGCGGTCGCCTATTGCTCCGTACACAAGACCTCCGCTGACGCCTTCTTCGCCGAGGCGATGAAACGCAACATGCGCATGGTCGGCGGCAAGGTGATGATGGACCGCAACGCGCCGCAGGGCCTGCTCGACACGCCTGAGATGGGCTATGATGAGACCCGCCAAGTCATAGCGGACTGGCACGGCAAAGGCCGCAATCACGTCGCCATTACCCCGCGCTTCGCCATCACCTCGACGCCGGCGCAGATGGAAGCGACGTCAGCGCTTGCCCGCGAATTCCCCGATCTGCACATCCAGACGCATCTTTCGGAAAATCAAGACGAGATCAAATTCACCTGCGAGCTCTATCCCGAGGCGATCGACTATACCGACATCTACGCCCGCTACGGCCTGCTCGGGCCGAAAAGCCTCTTCGGCCACGCCATCCACCTCTCGGAACGCGAAGCCGATGTCATGAGCGAGACGGGTTCGGTCGCCGTCCATTGCCCGACTTCTAACCTCTTTCTCGGCTCCGGCCTGTTCCCGCTGAAGGCGCTGGCGCGACGCGAAAAGGCGGTCCGCATCGGCGTCGCAACCGATATTGGCGGCGGCTCCAGCTATTCGATGCTGAGGACGATGGACGAGGCCTACAAGATCCAGCAGTTGCTGGGGGAACGGCTGAACCCGCTGGAAAGCTATTACCTGATGACCCGCGGCAATGCCGAGGCACTGTCGCTGGCAGACCGGATCGGCACGCTGGACCCCGGCACCGACGCCGATCTCGTCGTCCTTGATGCCGCAGCGACCCCGGCCATGGCGCTGAAGCTGGAAGCGGTGAAGACCCTGCCCGAGGAACTCTTCCTCTTGCAGACGATGGGCGACGACCGGGCGATCGCCGAAACCTATGTGGCGGGTCTACCTATGAAAGCGGGGCTTCGATGACACCCGCTTGCTCCCAAATAGAAGCCTTCGGACGACTGTATCTTTCGTTCCACCCGCGGCCCGAAGCAGCCTAATGCCAGGATTTCCCCTAACGCTCCTCGAAATGTCGTGTTAGGCCGGCTGATTGCATTTAGATGTGAAGGTTCAATTCATGGCCACTCCGCTCACGATCGCCGATCTGAAAGAACTCGCGCGGCGTCGTGTGCCGAAAATGTTTTTCGATTACGCGGATTCGGGCGCCTGGACGGAGTCGACCTATGCGGCGAATGAGAGCGATTTCAGCCGGATCAAGCTACGGCAGCGGGTGATGGTCGACATGACCGACCGCACGCTGGAAACGACGATGATCGGTCAGAAAGTTTCGATGCCGGTGGCCTTGGCGCCGACCGGCCTGACCGGCATGCAGCATGCCGATGGTGAGATGCTGGCGGCGCGGGCTGCCGAAGAGTTCGGCGTTCCCTTCACACTGTCGACCATGAGCATCTGCTCGATCGAGGACGTCGCATCGGTGACGACGCGCCCCTTCTGGTTCCAACTCTACGTGATGAGGGACAAGGATTTTGTTCTCGGCCTCATCAACCGCGCCAAGGCCGCCAAATGTTCGGCACTGGTTCTGACGGCCGATCTGCAGATCCTCGGCCAGCGTCACAAGGACCTCCGCAACGGCCTGTCGGCGCCGCCGAGATTCACGCCGAAACACGTCTGGCAGATGGCGACCCGGCCGTTCTGGTGCCTGGATATGCTGCAGACCAAGCGCCGTACCTTCGGCAACATCATCGGCCATGCCAAGAACGTCTCCAACATCACCTCGCTCGCCGCTTGGACGCACGAGCAGTTTGATCCGCGGCTCTCCTGGGCCGACGTCGCCTGGATTAAGGAACAATGGGGCGGGCCGCTGATCATCAAGGGCGTGCTCGATCCGGAGGACGCCCGGGCAGCCGCCGACACCGGCGCCGATGCGATCGTCGTCTCCAATCATGGCGGCCGCCAGCTCGACGGCGCCCCCTCCTCGATCAGCATGCTGCCCGCCATCGTCGATGCCGTCGGCGACCGTATCGAAATCCATCTCGACGGCGGCATCCGCTCCGGCCAGGATGCGCTGAAGGCCGTAGCACTCGGCGCCAAGGGAACCTATATCGGCCGCCCCTTCCTCTACGGCCTCGGCGCCATGGGCAAGGAGGGCGTCACGCTGGCGCTCGGCATCATCCGCAAGGAGATGGACATCACCATGGCGCTCTGCGGCAAACGCGACATCAACGACGTGAACGCATCGATCATATCGAGGCAAGCCTGAAGCAGAGGTATCGGCACCGCCTGAACGCGCCGATGGCCGGGAAAACCCGCCACACACCCAATATGCAATTCAGGCTGGCGGCGGGGCATGGCTCGCATTGAGCTGAAGGATCGCTAAAATCCCGAGATAAAGGACGAGCGCCAAACGCTGCTGCCAGACGATGCGGCGCGATCCGGCAATCCGCTTTTCGAGGCCGGGCGGCGTCCTGTCAGGCTTGCGAAGCTGCATTCGGGACAACAGGTCGTCGACGGCGGCAAGGCCGGCGGCCTCTGTCTCGTGGCTCGCCGCGAGGCGAAACAACAGCGTATCGAAGAGGAGATGGATCGCCAGTGCAAGCACAATCCCGCAGAAAACGAGCATCAGGAGCCAGCCCAGCATTGGAGCCACACCCGGATACCCCGCGATCATCGGGCCGGCGATCAGCGGCAACAGTGCTGTCAGCCCGCAGAAGATTGCATTGCGACCGAGATCTCGAGCCGCCGCGGAGGCCGCGGTTTTCCACTGCATCATTGCACGCTCTCCGACACAGCATGGATACGTTCCGCGGGCAGATGAACACGTCGCCCCGCGCGTTCGATCAGTTGCAGTGCTTCGGCTGAATTTTCGCAACGTCGGCTGATGATCAGCCAGCATGCGACGACGCTGGCGCTCCGCTGGAAACCCAGCGCACAGCAGACGAGGACCGGTCCCTCGTGACGCACAGCTTCGATAACATCAGCCGCGGCTCGCGCCTGGATCCTGTCGAGACCTATAAGATCGAGGGCGGGAAAGCTGCACCAGCGCGCAAGCGTCCCGCTCGGGCGCTGCAGTTCGCCGGTCATGTCGATCACCGTGGCAAAACCGTCGGCCTCGTGGCGCCGTGGAAAACGACCGAGATGAACGCCATCAGCGATCACCACCGATGCCGGCATTTTGCGTGTCCAGAACCAAACATTGATGATGGCGGCGAGCCGATAGGGCGCCAGCAGCCAGCGGCTGGCAAGCGGGGCCCGGCCATCGGCACGTTTCAGGAATATTTGCGGACCGGCGCCGAAATATCCGGCGGCGACGATCGCCAGCGCAACGGCCGGCCAGAGCAACAGGAGTGCCGCGGGTGATCGAGGAGTACAGAGCGCCGCAAGGCCGAGAAATGCGACGGCACCGCCCAGGTAGCAGATGCCAAGACGGCGCGACTTCGGATCGCCGCTCAAAGTGAAATTCGCAAGAGGGGAAGCAGCATCGCGCGGAAAAAGCCAACCGGCAAACAGCCCGAGCAGCATGCCGGTCGGTATGTCCATGACGTGATGCTGCCAGGTCGTCAGCACGGAGGCGCCGATCAGGAAGCACCAGCAGTGCCAGAGAAGTCGCACCCGGCGCGGCAACCGGCCGCGCAGATGGTCCCAGATCACCACCAGCAGCGCGACATGCAGTGACGGCGCCTGGTTGAACGGCTTATCGAAGCCACCGAGGACGGCGAACATGAAGCCGGGCAGGCCGCTCGTGGCCGGTCGTACGAAGGTCGCTTCGAGAGGAAAGGCGATAAAGCAGATGATCGCTATTATCTGGATCGTCAGGTAGCGCCTCGCGAGCATATCCACATCGCGCGGCGTCGTGTTGATGAACAGGCAAAGTGCGTAGAACAGGTTGATCGACCAGTATGGAATGATCGTCCATGCCAGGAACGGAATGGCGCTTTCCCATGCGAAGGCGATGTTCGGCACATGAGCGCGTTGCGATGCCAGCCAATTGGCGCCGCCATAGGTCAGATAGAAGAACGGCGCCAGGAAGACGAGCCAGAGCGCCGCCCGCTTCAGGACCGGCGCTGACTGGGAAAGAGTAGAACGTGCCTGCCCCAACGGCTTTGCCCTCAGATTCTCTCCGCCAGCGAGACGGTGAAAATGCCCCACTGGTCGATGCGCTGTTCGATCTTGCGGAAACCGGCTGCGGCGACCAGTTGGTCCATTTCTTCTTGCGTCCGCCGCCGCATCACCCACGCTTGGCCGCCGCGATGGGAGGTCAGGGCGCGGGCGATCATCTCCAGTTGTGGGTGCCATGGCTGGTTGGTGTAGATGAGCAGGCCACCCGGCTGCATCGCGCGGGCGATCCCGCTGAGCGAAGCGGCAATCATCGCATTGTCGGAAAAAAGCTCATAAAGGCCGGAGACAATTGCGAGATCCGGAGCCGGCGTGATTGCAGCCAGCCCCTCGCCGTCAAAGGCATCCTGCTGGCGAAAGCTCACGAAATCACCGAGCCCGCGCGCAGCAATGCTGTTGCGGCCGGCGTCGATGTTGATGGGGGAATAATCCTGCAATCGCACACTATCGGGACGCACGGCAGCCGCCTCGATCGCATCGAGGACATAACGGCCGTGCCCAGCCGCTATGTCGAGCATATGGGTGCTGCGGCCGGCTGCTTTCAGGCGCTGCAGCCCGTCCTCGATCAGCTCCTGCAAATGCAGCTTGCGCTGCCTGATGCCGCGCCAGCCGATCGCCTCGAGAAACACCTTGTCGATCAACCGCCCGCCGGGACCGAGCCCCTGCGGCTTGTTCTCATAGACGTAATCGAGCGTCGAACCGGAATCGAAACCGGTCTTGACCCCGGTCTTTATGCCGTCCGATACCAATGCGCCGAGCCTGATGTTGAGACGGCTGAGCGCCCAGTAGATGCCGCGTGGAGACGTGGCGTCCAGAGGGCTGGCGAGGCGGTCCGCCTCATCCTTGGTATAGCCTTGGACATGGGCGGTGCGAAGGTCGGCAGGCGCCCGGGGCTCGGCGAACCGCGCATCGATAAAACGGCGGACCTCGGCGAGCGCAATCGCACGGTCCCTCTCACCCAGCGTGTCATGATAGAAGCCGGCAAGCACATGCCGCTCCTTGATGCGGCTGCCGAGATTTTCGTAGAACCGGTGCTGCGGCGCGTGTCGCACCACCCAGTCGCTGCCGGAGATCAGCAGTTGGGTCGGCACGGTGATGGCGCGGGCGTCGTCGACGACGCGGGCCGCGGCTTCGTAAAGCTGCAACAGAATGTTGGAGGCGATCGGCCGGGTGATCAGTGGGTCGGCTTCAAAGGAGGCGATGCGCTCGGGATCGTGCGTCAGAAACCTCGCCTTGACATAGGAATTGACGAAGAATGTCCCCTTGAGCTTTTCCCAGAGCGCAATGCCTTCCCTCGCAAAAGGCACGTAGAGCTTGACGCTGAAGGCCGGTGAGGCCAGCACGAGCGCACGGATCTGCGGCGCATAGTCGTGCACCCAGGTGGTGGCGAGGACCGCGCCGACGCTCTGCGCAATGACGGCAATGTCTGTAACGGCAGTCCCGCTTGTCTCGCTGACATGGCGGACGAAGCAATCGAGATCACGCACCGAGGCTGCGAAGGATGGCGAATAGCCGCGTTCTCCCGGTGAACGTCCATGGCCGCGTGCGTCCCAGGCGAACAAGGCAAAATCATCGAGACCGAGCTCGGCGGCAAGATGCGCGACCCGGCCGCTATGCTCGTGGCCGCGATGAAGAAGAATGATTGCGCCCTTCGGTGCAGCACCGGTCGCAGGCCACGTCCGATAGAAGAGTCGCGTGCCATCATGCGACACGAATTCGGATTCACGCATCGGCCTGGCCGTCGAGGACGGTTGCCTGATATCGGCAGTTTGCAGCACGGTCTACTCCTATTCTGATCGGTTGATGGGTTGCAACCATTGGCGGAACAGTGGTTTGCATTCATTGCAAAAGTCTAGTCGCAAATGTAAGCCCTATACGAGAACCGATATGAAGTATCGGCTTCCCCACAAGCACGACGTTCTGCACCGCCGGAGCTGGGATAGATTTTTCCGATGCCGCGAAACTCCACTGAGGTAGCATGTCTGTTTATCAATTGAAGTCCCGGTTTCAGAATATCCTTCGTCCTCTGGTACGCGCGCTGGCGGCGCGAGGCATCACGGCCAATCAGGTGACGACTGTTGCCGCGGCCGTCTCGGTTGCACTTGGCCTTTTCCTGAGTGTCGTTCCGCTTCCGCAGTGGTTCCTGCTGGTGCCTGCATGGTTTCTCCTGCGCATGGGTCTCAATGCCATTGACGGCATGCTCGCGCGCGAACATGGGCAAAAGAGCATTTTGGGCGCCTATCTCAACGAGATCGGTGACGTCGTGTCGGATACCGCCCTGTATTTGCCGTTTGCGCTCCTGGATCCGAACGGCCTGATGCCGGCAATGGTTGTCATATTCCTGTCAGTGCTGACGGAATTTGCCGGTGTATTGGGTCAAACGGTCGGCGCCAGCCGGCGTTACGACGGTCCCCTCGGCAAGAGCGACCGTGCGGTGCTTTTCGGCGCGCTCGGCATCTTTATCGCCGTTGGCGGCACGTTTGCAGCATGGACTGCGTGGCTTTGGGCAGTGGTGGCACTCCTTCTGGTATGGACGATCATCAACCGTATCAGCGCCGGTATTCGCGAGGCCCGCACGGCCGCTCGGTAGGAAGCGGAGCCGATCCGCCGGCGGTTCGTCGACCGGCAATGTGATCCGGGGCTGTCGAACGCTGTTTCTTGCGAATTGCATCTTCCGGTCCCTCCTTCTTCCGACGATAAGCCAAACAAAAGTTGTATATTTTGCGCAACTCCTCTTGAAAGCACAAAAGCGGTGCTTTATGTTTTTATCCATGGCACCCACGAGCAAGACATCGCATCCATCGCTATTGCGCTACATGCTGGCGCCTGACGGCCAGGCCCGCCTAGCGCTGGACGACACCATTGCCGCCTATCGCAGGATGACCGACATCCTGACCGAGCTCATCGACGACAAAGCGGGCGCCAATCTGGTCGTTTTGCATGAGCTTGCCTATGAAACCGTCCGCGAGCAGACGGGCCTGCCGGCGCGGCTGGTGACGCTCGGCCTGCGCGATTTCGCCGCCAATCGGGGCATCATCCCCGATCCGCTGCAACTGCCGCTTGATGACAAGCTCTTCGCCATCAAAGGCCCCTCGGACCTCACGATCGCCACGGTGCACGGACGCGTTGCCGTGCCCTTCGATGTCGCGGGCTATTCCAGGGGATGGGAGAGTATTTTTCCCGCATACCTTGTAGCGGATCACGATCGCTACGAGATTAACATCGGCGTCACGCCGAATTCCGCTCGGATGGAGGAAAACATGACGAATGAAGGCATTCTTTCACGCATGGGTCGCCTGATCGCGGGCATCGCCAATGCAGCGATCGACAAAGCGGAAGGCGTCAACAAGATCGCGGTCATCGAACAGGCGATCCGCGAAATCGATGCGGCCGCGGAGGAAGCCCGCGCCGATCTCGGCAAGGCGCGCGCCGAGGAATATCGCATCCAGAGCCGCAAGGACGAAATCGCCGAAGACATGAATGCGCTCGATGAGAAGATCCGCCTGGCGGTCTCCTCCGGGCGCGACGATCTCGCAAAGGCCGGCGTCGCCCGTCAGATCGATCTCGAATCCCAGATCGCAGCACTCGACAAGGCGCTGGCCGATGCGAGCGAGCAGGTGGATGAGGGCCAGAAAGCCCTGCAGGCCGTGCTCGCCACGCGCCGCGAGGCCGACGCCCGTCTTGCCGATTTCAAGCGCAGCATCGCCAGGCATCCCGAAGAGGCTCTCGCCGGCCACAACAGACCGACGCCGGGCGCGGACGCCGCCCGCGCCGCCGCGGCGGTCTCGCGGCTGACCGGCGTTCCATCCGGCGAACATGCCCATGGTTCCGAACTGGACGAACTCGACCGATTGCACCGCGAGCAGGCGATAGAAGCCCGCCTCGCGCGTTTCAAGGCGGATAACCGGTAACGCCGATGGGACTTTTTCTCGCTCCTGAATGCCTTCCCTTTGCGATCGCCGCCGCCGTGCTTGTCGGCCTGACCGTGATCGAGATGCTCGCGACGGTCATGGGCTTTTCGATCACGGAGCTTCTCGGAAAACCGGATCTCCACGGACATGACGGCATTGCGGGCTACCTGTCGTGGCTCAATGTCGGCGGCGTTCCCCTGCTCATTCTCCTGATGATGGCGCTCGGCTTCTTCGCCATTGCGGGCTTTGCCGTACAGGCGGTCGCCGGCGCTTTCTGGGCCCCACTGCCCGCTGCTGTCGCCGTCGTTCCCGCCTTGACGGTCACCTTTCCCATGGTCAGGGCATCGAGCCGGACGGTGGCGCGGATCGTCCCGCATGACGAGACCTATGCCGTCGATCTCGACACCCTTATCGGCCGGACCGGAGAAGTGTCGCTCGGCCCGCTCGATCAGGGACTGCCTGGTCGCGTCCGGGTCAAGGACCAGCACGGGAACTGGCATGTTCTGAGAGCCAAGGCTGCAAAGGGCGAGGACCCGCTGAAGATCGGCACGCAGGTTCTCCTCGTCGATCGCAAGGCGGATGTGTTTATCGCCATTCCAGCACTGGTGGATCCCATCGGTGCAAACAATCAATCTTTCAGGGAGCAGCCATGATGTACGACATTCTTCTACCGGCCGGCATTACCATCGTCCTGATCTTCGGCATCGGCTTTGTCCTCGCCTCTCTCTACACGCGCTCCAGCCGTGACGAGGCCTATGTCCGCACCGGACTCGGCGGCCAGAAGGTCGTGCTCGACGGCGGCTCCGTCGTCCTGCCGATCTTCCACTCGATCGCCAGGGTGAACCTGAAGACGCTGCGCCTCGAAGTCCGCCGCGGCGAAGGCGATGCGCTGATCACCAAGGACCGCATGCGCGTCGATATCGGCGCCGAATTCTACGTACGCGTAAAGCCCGACGGCTCCTCGATCGCGCTGGCCGCCCAGACGCTCGGCAGCCGCACCAACGACGCCGAGGCGCTCCGCATCCTGATCGAAGCGAAATTCGTCGACGGCCTTCGCTCGGTGGCTGCGACCATGAATCTCGACGCGCTGCAGGAGCAGCGCATGGACTTCGTCAAGGCCGTGCAGGAAGCCGTCGGCGCCGATCTCCAGTCGAACGGTCTCGAGCTCGAATCCGTCTCCCTGACACGCCTCGACCAGACCGATATCAAGCATTTCAACGCCAACAACTTCTTCGATGCACAGGGTCTGGCGGCGCTGACGCGCATCACCGAGGGCCGCAAGAAGGAGCGCAACGAGATCGTCCGCGATACCGAAGTCGCCATTGCGCAGAAGGATCTGGAGGCCCGCCAGCAGTCGCTCGCCATCGAGCGGACGAAGCGGGAAGCCGAGCTCAGCCAGGAACGCGACATCGCCAATAAATCCGCCGCGACGCGCGCCGAAACCGCCCAGCAGGAGCAGGCGGCAAAACGTGCCGAAGAGGAAGCCCGCATCGCCTCCGAGCAGGCGATCGCCGAACGTGAGGCGGCCGCCAAGCAGGCCCGCGAAAGCGCAAACATCGATGCGGCCCGCGCCGTCCAGCAGCGCGATACCGAAGCCAAGCGCGACCTTCAGATCGTCGCCCAGGAGAGCGCCATCGCCGTTGCCAACAAGAGCCGTGAAGAATCCGAGGCGAAGGCGACTGCCGAAACGGCCCGCGCTCGGGCAATAGCGGCAGAGGAAAAAGTCGGCACGGCCAAGGCGATCGAAATTGCCGAGCGCGAAAAGCAGATCGCGGTGATCGACGCGCGCAAGAAAGCCGAAACCGAAGCGACTGCCGTGACCGTCGGCGCCGAGGCCGAGAAGCAGGCCGCGATCGATCAGGCGGAAGCCATCAAGACGCTCGCGACCGCCGAAGCCGATGCGGCCATCATCAAGGCCAAGGGCGTTCTCGAAACCGGCAAGGCCGCCGCGGAAAGCGAGGCCTTGCTCAATGAAGCCCGCAACAAGCTCAGCCAGACCATCATCGAGTTCGAGATCACCCGCGAGCGCATCCGCATCATTCCCGAAGCACTTGCCGAGGCGGTCAAGCCGATCGAAAAGATCTCCGACATCAGGATTTTCGACACCGGCGGCATGCTCGGCCGCGGTGGCGCGAACGGCGACAACGGCATCGGCATGGGCGACGGGCTGGCCGGCCAGCTGCTCGCCTACCAGGCCAATAAACCGATCCTCGACAAGCTGTTGAAGGAAGCCGGCTTCGAAGGCGACAATGCCATCTCATCCCTGCTTGGAAGTCTCGACAGCGCCAAGCCCGCGGCCCCACCTGTCGTATCGGCCGCACCCGCGCAGGCGGCTATCGCCGCTGCTCCTCCGAAGGAGTAATCTCCTATCGCGCGCGAAGGTGGCCGGCTACCGCAGCCAGCCGGTCGCCAGCGCACTCGCCCAGTCGGGCCGGCGGTTTTCCGCAGCCAGTCTCGACATCGCAAGATTGTCATAGGCGACGTTGCGGAACTGCCACGTCCATCCCGCAGGCGTTTTTTCCAGAATGGCATAGCCGGCCAGCGGATGGCCGGCTTCGACCTTGTGATAATAGGGCAGATCGTCGTCATAGGCAGGGCAGCCGACGCTGCCGGGATTGACGATCAGCCGGCCGTCGGAGAGACGGACGGCGCGGGGAATATGCGTGTGCCCGCAAAGGATCAGTGGCAGGTCTATGCCCTCAGCCAACGCCTCGATCGTTTCGATCGGCTTCGGGGAAACGATGCCCTCCGGCGAGACGGACTCCAGCCAGTAGACATTGTCGTCTTTGGGCGTTGCATGACAGAGATAGGCCTCGCCGCGATAGACGGCATCGAATGGCAGGCTGCGCAGCCAGTCGAGCTGGGATGGCGACAATTGCCGATAGGCGGCGGCATCCGAGGCATGCATGGAAGCCGGATTCTGCTCAACCAGATAGCGGTCGTGATTGCCGCGCACCGACGTCAGGCCGAGCGGCATCAGCAGATCCGCCGTCCGTCCGGCCTCCAGCGGCCCGCTGAAGACATCGCCGAGATTGACGATCTCCTCGACGCCTTCGGCGCGAATATCGGCCAGCACCGCCTCGAGCGCCAAATGGTTGCCGTGGATATCGGCGATGGCGGCAAAACGCATCTCTAACTGCCCCGATAGGTGGAATAACCATAGGGCGAGATTAGTAGCGGCACATGGTAATGGGCCGTGACGTCGGCAATGCCGAAACGGATTGGCACCAGATCGAGGAAAGCCGGATGTGGCAGCGGCGTGCCGCAGGCCCTGAGATAATCGCCGGCGTGGAAGACCAGTTCATAAATCCCCACGCGGAAATGTTCGCCGGCGAGGATCGGGCCGCCATCGATCCGGCCGTCGGCATTGGTCGCGACCGTCTTCAGATGCCTGCGGATCTCGCCCTCGAGCTGGAAAAGATCGATCCTGAGGCCCTTGGCCGGCTTGCCGAGGGTGGTGTCGAGAACATGCGTGGTCAGTCCGGTCATGGGGCTGGCTCTTTGATGACGAAGGGGGTTTCGAAGAAGAATTCTTCCAGATTGTTGCCCGGTCCGTCGCGATCGACGACCAAGAAATCGGAGGGCTGGCCAAGCGCCATCAGCGGATGATGCCAGACATTGCGGCGGTAATTCACCCCCTGATCCCCGCGCGCGAGAAACACCTGCGGCCGGCCGGGCGCCCGTTCTCATCGTCGGAGACGACGACGAGAAAGGGACGGCCGGAAAGCGGCGAGAAGCTCTGGCTGCCGAAAGGATGGCGCTCCATCATGTCGACATCATAGGGAAAGCTGCGCGGCTGGCCGCGAAACAGATTGATAATGACGTGCGCGCCCTCGCCCGCCGCCTCGGCTGTGGCCAGCGCATGAAAACGCTCGGTCGTGCCGCCATTGATCAGCCGCATCGAGGCTGGATCGGCTTCGATCACCTCGCCGTACGGGGCGAAGGTCGATCTGGTCAACGGACGAATGTCGAGAAATTCGGGCAACGGCTTCACTCGCCTTCGGCATGCCAGTGACGAATGGCATCGATCTCGACAAGAAGTTCCGGCAGCGTGCGATAGGTTGCCTCCCAGATGTCGGAGGGATCGAGCGCGAAGACGTCTTCGAGAATACGGTTGCCCGTGCCGCAGATTTTCGTCCAGGGCAAAGTGGGATGCTCGGTGGCAAATTCCGGATGGGTGACGAGCAGGCGGGATGCAGCTGCGCCGATGGTGAAGTGGCAGAAGGCAACGGCCTTGAAAGTGAGATTGTCCTCGGCGAAGGCCGCCTCATCCATTCCGCCGACAAAATACAATGCTTCGGCGGCCGCCTTCTGCATTTCATTGAGATAGTCGATAGCACGCGGCTCGCTCATTCACCCTCCGGCAACATCGATGTCAGGCGCAGCAGTGCGATCCGTTCGACCTGCGCCGTTGCGGTCACGAATTCTTCATCCCGGCCATTACCGATCCTCTTCTCGAAGGCCGAAAGGATGTCGTCCTTGCCGAGCCCTTTGACGGCGATGATGAAAGGAAAGCCGAATTTTTCGACATAGGCCGAATTGAGTTCGCTGAAGCGGGCATGCTCGGCCGGGCTCAGCCGGTCGAGACCGGCTCCCGACTGCTCCTTGCGGCTGTCTTCGGTGAGTTCTCCTGCGATCGCCAGGCGCCCGGCGAGATCGGGATGGGCGCGGAGCACGCCGAGACGCTCTTCCCGGCTTGCCGCCCGGAAGATGGCGGCAAGTGCCGCATGCACGCCTGATGCCGTCAGTGGCTCCCTCACGCTGCCGTTGTCATAGGCGCGCTCGGCGATGAAAGGCGAATGTTCGAAGACGCCGCCGAAGCGGGAGACGAAATCCTCGCGCGATATCATCAGAGCGCGTCCGGCTGATGCTGCTGGTGCCAGTGCTCGGCAATCTCGATGCGGCGCGGAATCCAGACCTTGTCGTGCTTCAGCACATATTCGATGAAGCGCTTCAGCGCCGCCGCCCGGCCGGGCCGTCCGACGAGGCGGCAATGCAGGCCGACCGACATCATCTTCGGGCTGCCCGCCTTGCCCTCCTCATAGAGCGTGTCGAAGGCATCCTTCAAATAGGTGAAGAACTGATCGCCCGCGTTGAAGCCCTGCGCCGTGGCAAAGCGCATGTCGTTGGTTTCGAGCGTATAGGGAATGATCAGGAAGGGTTTCCCGTCGACACCCTTCACCCAGTAAGGCAGGTCGTCGGCATAGGAATCGGAGGAATAGAGGAAACCGCCCTCCTCCTGCACCAGCCGAAGCGTGTTGTCGGAAGGCTTGCCCTGATACATGCCGTAAGGCCGCTCGCCGGTCAGTTCGGTGTGCAGGCGCACGGCCTCAAGAATGTGCTTGCGCTCGAGATCCTCGGGGAAATCCTTGTATTCCAGCCAGCGGTAGCCATGGCTTGCGATCTCCCAGCCGGCCTCCTTCATGGCGGCGACGGCCTCGGGGTTTCGCGCCATCGCCAGCGTCACGCCGTAGACGGTCGCCTGCACCTTGAGATCGGTGAACATCCGCCAGAGCCGCCAGAAGCCGGCCCGCGAGCCATACTCGTAGATCGATTCCATGTTGAGATTGCGCTGCCCCGGCCAGGCGGCTGCGCCGACGATTTCCGACAGCAGGTTTTCGGAAGCCGGATCGCCGTCGAGGATCGAGCTTTCGCCACCCTCCTCGTAATTGATGACGAACTGCACGGCAACGCCTGCCTCGCCCGGCCATTTCGGATCGGGCGTCTGACGCCCGTAGCCGACGAGATTGCGCGGATAAGTCTCGGATACCATCAAATCACCTTCCGAAAAGACGGGGAACGGTATCATCCGCAGCCGGAATGTCGAGACGGAAACTGCGCGGCAGAATTTATCCTTTCGGAACAATCGCTTAGCTTAACGCTTACTCAGGCGATCCTGCGGGCGCTGACCTTGCCCATGGGATGCAACGAATGGACGCGGAAGGGACCGCCGGTACCCTCTTCGATCATCAATGCCACGTTCGAAACCATCACCGGCTCCCTCAGGACGGGCTCGAAGATCGTTCGCAGCGCCGGTTCGATGCGGGGCATGTCGATTGCGTTGATGGAGCCTGTCACCGGCATATGGAAGCGGAACTCGTCCATGACATAAGGATTGCCCCAACGATGCAGATTGGCGAACTGCGCCGCCGACAATCCATCCGGATCGCTGCGCTCGATGTCAGCTTCGCTCAACGGCGCGCGGTAGCGATCGAACTCCTGGACGATCGCCGAAGCCAGATACTGGATCTGCTCACAAGGAGCGCTCGGCATCAGGCTGTAGAAACTGCCGAGCCGGGCAATTTCGAGACGTGAAATCTGGAAGGGAGCGAATGTCCCGGCAAAACGCATGAGATCGCGCAGGAGTTGCGATTCTGACATATCGCCGGACAGATGGAACGGCGCCTTCAGGACGCCGTGGAAACCATAGCGCCGCGGCACGGCTGTATGGAAGGCGATCTCGTGAATGCCGAGGCCGCGGACCGCTGGAGGCTCCAGCATATCGCCGGAAAATACGTTTCGACCGAGCCAATTGGCGGCCACGAGCGACAGCGGGTCGCTCGCCGGAGGCGTGAAGCAAATGGCATAGCGCATGCAATTTCCTCCATCAAGGAAGTGAGCGCCGCTGAAATTGGGCGCTGCCGATGCGCAAGCAGATAGGTGATTTGCATGACAGAATAACGAAACACAGCTGTATCTAATTCACGTTTAACGTGAAGCCACAGCGATATGGCTTGAAATCGCAAAGCTTTCCGGCAGGAAAAATTCGCAATCTATATCGCCTGCGATACAAACTGCCGCCTCCGCCAGCCGGTGGGCGAGGCCGAAGCTGACCTTGAAACCGCCAGTCAATGCGATGAGCCGCGGGTGGTCGGGATGGCGGCCGATCATCGGATCGCGATCGATGGCCTTCGGGCGAAGCCCCGCCCAGCGTTCGACGATCGGCGCGTCGCGAAGGATCGGAGCGATGGCGCGCGCCGCCTCGATCAGCGCGTCGAGCTGCGCATCGGTCGAAACGGGATCGTCGAAGCGGTTCTCGCTGGTGCTGCCGATCGCCGCATGCCCGCCCTCATGCGCGACGACATAGAGACCGTCGAGGAAGATCGTCGGCAGCGCCGGGTCGATCTCCGCCCTCAATAGCGCCGCCTGCCCCTTGACCGGCTGGCCGAGCGGCTGTTTCAGCCCAGGCGTCAGATCCTGCAGCAGGGGAAAAGACCGATGGCCGGCGGCCAGGATGCAGCGGCCGAAGGTGACTGTTTCGCTGCCTATCGCGGCCGTGCCTCGGTCCGGATCGAGCGCAGCGACATCGGCGTTTTCCATGATGCGCACATGTTTTGCTTGCTGCAGGAAGGCGACGAGCACTGAGATCAGCGAGCGGGGGGCGACGCGGCCGGCAAGCGTATCATGCACGAAACCGCTCTCGCCGGCAGAGGCCTCGACCCAGCCGTCTACATCGGGCCTGTCGAGCACATGCCAGTGGAACCGGCGCTCGCCTGCCCGCCAGTGGCGCTCGGCGTCCTCGGAATGGCCGCGGGCTATACGGTTGAGATGCGGTTTCGGCAGCGGGATCAGTCGTCCGGACCTGTTATAGCCGGCGGAAAGCCCGGTTGCCGCTTCGAGCGCGGCGATTTCGGCTTCGAGCGAGACCAGCGCATCGAACTGGAACTGCTTCTTCTGCGACCAGCGGTCCGGCATATGCGGCATCAGCGCCCCGAGCAGCCCGCCGCTCGCACCTCTGCCCAGCCTGCCGGCATCGGCAAGAAGGGTGCTTATGCCACGTCGCTCGGCATGGACGGCCGCCCAGAGGCCCATGATGCCGCCGCCGACGATCAGCAGGTCGCAAGAAGATTGACCGGACGCCGGCGCAGGACTATCGGCTTTTTCCATGACAGACGTGAACCCAGATCAGATTGGCGCGGGCGCGCCGCAGCCGCTCGAATGGCGCGACGGCGATATGCCCTATTCCACGACCTTTGGCGATCATTTTTATTGCCAGACGGATGGCCGGCTGGAATGCGGCCACGTCTTCCTCGCCGGCAACGGCCTGCCGGAGCGCTGGAGCGGGCGGCAGACATTCGTGATCGGCGAACTCGGCTTCGGCACCGGCCTGAACTTCGCCGAGACCTGGCGGCAATGGAAGCAGCATCGCGTGGCCGGCCAGCATCTGCATTTCATCTCCTTCGAACTCCATCCGATGCGCGGCGAAGAGATCGGCCGGGCGCTCTCGCACTGGCCGGAGATCGATGCCGAGCGCGACGCGCTGACAGCGGCCTGGCCGCAAACGCCTGATGGGACCGTCTCGCTCGACCTCGACGATCAGACGCGGCTCAGCGTCGTCTGCGGCCCGGCCCTCGACGGCGTCATGACAGCGAAGCCGGGCTTCGACGGCTGGTATCTCGACGGCTTCGCCCCGTCGCGGAACGGCGACATGTGGTCGGATGACCTGATGCGTCAGGTCTGCGAAAAGACCGTCGCCGGCGGCACCTTCGCCACCTATGCCGCGGCCGGCTTCGTGCGCCGCAATCTCATCGCCGCCGGTTTTGCCGTGGAACGCCGCAAAGGGTTCGCCGGCAAGCGGGAAATGCTCTGCGGCGTGAAGGCGCCTTCCAGCTAGAGCTTGTCGGCATTCGTCGGTTCGGGTCAGTAGCTCGTACGTCCCGGCTGCTGGTCGTCCTTGCCGAGCCATTGCCGGATCTTTTCTTCTAGCAGTTCGGGGCTGATCGGCTTCGACATGTAGTCGTCCATGCCGGCGTCGAGGCAAGCCTCCCGGTCGCTTTCCAGCGCATGGGCGGTGACGCCGATGATCGGCACCCGCTGGCCCTGCCCCTTTTCCCGTTCGCGGATCGTCCGGGTCGCCTCATGGCCGTTCATGACGGGCATCGAGACATCCATCATGATGATGCGCGGCGTGTGGCTCTCCCAGGCCGCAACTGCCTCCTGCCCGTTATTGACAACACGGAAGGAGAGCCCCGTTCCCTGCAGGATCTGGGTGAAGACGATCTGGTTGACCTCGTTGTCTTCGGCGACGAGCACGTCGACGAATTCAGCCGCCCGCTTCTGCGGCGCAGGCACCGGTGCCGGCACGGCCGTTTCGGCCTGCAACCGGGTGATTTCGGCCTGCGAAGCCTGCTTCACGCGCCGGGCGCGAACCACCTCGACGACGGTGTTGCGCAGCACGTTGGCGCGCGCCGGCTTCATCAGATGCGCCTGGCCGTTCAGCGCCGCGAACTCCTTTTCCGTGCCTGAGATATCCATCGACGTCAGGAAAATGATCGGCAGCTCGACAAAGCGGGGATCGGCGCGCAGCCGGCGGGCGACATTGGCGCCGTTCATGTCGGGCATGTGATAGTCGAGTATGACGGCATCGACGGTAACACCGAGATCGGCCGCCGCCTCCAGGATCGCAAGACCGGTGCCGCCGCCTTCGGCAGCGACGCCGTCGAAGCCCCAGAGCGACAGCTGCTCGGTGAGGATGCGCCGGTTGACCTCATTGTCGTCGATGACGAGGATGCGCGCGCCCTGCACGTTGATCGGCAGCGGCTTCGGCTCGAGGTGGGCGGCCGCCACCGCGAAGGGCAGTTTGACGGTGAAGACCGAGCCCTTGCCCCAATGGCTCTCGACCTTGATATATCCGCCAAAGAGGTCGACGAGCCCGGCCGTGATCGCAAGTCCGAGGCCTGTTCCCTCATGCCGCCGGGTCGAGGAGGCGTCGACCTGCGAGAACTTGTCGAACACCGATTCCAGCTTTTCCTGAGGAATACCGATACCCGTATCCTCGATCCGGATATTCGCCATGATCTCGCCGCCGGCGACGGTCTTGAAGCCGACATCGACAAAGACATGGCCACGCTCGGTAAACTTGACGGCATTGCCGACGAGATTGGTGACGATCTGCCGAAAGCGGCCGGCATCGCCGATCACGGCGGCGGGCAGATCGGGTGCGGCCCGCACCAGCAGCTCGATGTTCTTCTCGGCGGCATGCGATGAGAGAAGCGTCGCCACATCCTCCACCGCTTCGGTGATATCGAAAGCCGCCTTGCGCAGCGTCATCTGTCCGGCATCGATCTTGGAGAAATCGAGAATGTCGTTGATGATCGTCAGCAGCGCATTGCCCGACTTGACGATGATGTCGATGAAGGTTTTCTGGCGCGTATCGAGATTGGTCTTGGCCAGCAGCTCCGCCATGCCGAGCACGCCGTTCATCGGCGTGCGGATCTCATGGCTCATATTGGCGAGGAATTCGGATTTGGCGCGGTCGGCGGCTTCGGCGCGCGACAGCAGCTCACGCAATTCCTCCTCACGGCTCTTGAGCTCGGTGACATCGGTAAACAGGGCCACCCAATGCTGCCCGGTGCTGACCGTCGCATCCATATTCACCCAGCGCTCGCCGGCGACATGGAAGACGGTGGAGATCGGTTGCCTTGCCGCGATATTGGCGCGCCAGCCCTCCAGGATTTCGGCCGCCGCATCGTGAAAATCGCCGCGCGCCGCGCAGAATTCGAACATGCCGAGCCAGCCCTGGCCGGCCGCGATATAATGCGGCGGGATCTGCAGGATATCGGCCATCGCCTCGTTGGACATCTTGATGATGCCGTCCTGGACGATGGCAAGCCCTTGCGACATGGCGTGCGTGGCATCGCGCATCATTTCGCCGACCCGCTCGAGCGCGGCGCGGGTCTCGTGAATTTCCTTCTCCCGCTCGCGCACTGCCGAAATATCGGCATAGGTCAGCAGGATGCGGTCGTTGGAAATGCGCCGGCTGTCGAAGATGACGGATTTGCCGCCCGCCCAGCCGACCTCGATCGGCTCCGGCTCCTCGGCTTCGAACAAGTGCTTGCGAAAGGCATAGAGCTCTTCCGGCGTTCGGGTCCCGTCGTAGCGCCCGAGCTCGTAGTTCCGGCGAATGACATCGATGAAGGGGCGCCCGTCGAAACGATCCTCGCGCGGCAGCTCCCAGATGCTGTAGAATTCGTCGTTGACGTAGAGAATCCGATGGTCGTTATCAAGGATCAGCACGCCGATCGGCAGCGAACGCAGGATGCTCTCGATATCCTGATGCAGCACTTCTTCCTGCTTGCGCGAGGCGATCAGCGCCTTCTCGCGCTCCTTGAGCGGCGAGATGTCGGAAAAGGAGCCGACGACATAGGTTCGCCCATCCGCCGTGATGACGCGGTTGACGCGCGAGATGACGGGATAGACGCGGCCGCCCTTGCTCGGCATCTCGCTCTCGAGCTCCACCGAAATACCATCTCTGAGCGCCAGCAGGTTTTCCTGGTAGATCGGCTCAGCACCTTCCGGCCCGAACATCTCGTGTTCGGTCATTCCCAGATACTCGGAGCGGGTGCCGCCGCTGAAGGTCTCGTAATATTTGTTGGCATAGATCAAGCGATGCTTGTCGTCGCGTACGAAGACGGCAACCGGCAGATCTTCCAGCACGGTGCGCAGCGCGTCGAGTTCGCTGATGCTGTCACCCCAGGCCGAATCGCCGGCGGGCGCAGGACGTGCACCCTTGCGATGAGCGGCGTTGACAGCCAGCGGGCGGCCGTCCGCGGCGAAAATGCCGATCGGGTGATCGAGCTTTTCCAGTGCCTCACGCACCTGGGCAAGATCGGCAGCTGAGCCAGGGTCGCTTGCGATCCCGTTATCGTTTACAATCTGACGGCTGCCGCCGCTCCCCTTGTTGCCGACGGCGCGGCGCTCGCGGGCTTCGAAGATGCCGAGCACATAGATCCGCTCCGGCGACGGCGAGAAACTTTCGATCTGGATGCGCTCATGGTTGAGGCTTGTCGCGTCGAAGCAGATGGCGTTTTCCTCGGTGCCGAATACCAGCGCGCGACGTTCCTTGTCCTCACGCTCCTCCTCTTCGGGACGGTCGAAGAGTTCGCGGCTGCGCCTGCCGATGAAATCGGAGATCTCGCAGCCGAGGAAACGGGCGTAGGCCTCGTTGACGGCGACATAACGCAGCTCGCTGTTCTTGACATAGGCGGGGGTATCCAGATCAGCGATCCGGCGGCAAGCCAACTCCAATATGTCCCCGGCTGATTTCAAGAAATTGTCGCTCCCGCAATAAATGAAATATCAACGACAAAGACTATAACGCCAAGGCTTTTAACAAGGTTTTAACCATATATTTCAGCAGCGGATTTTTAAGCCGCTCACCGAGCCGAAGATCCCCAGATTGACCGCCCGGGCTGCACGAGACTGAAAGGACGGGGGGCGCAGTCGGCAATCTGCCGCCTTGAACAACGAGCTGCCATGTCACGGGCCGTTGAAATCATGACGAAAACTTAATGCGACAAGCGCTTGCGCAGCCATCGCGCCGCCGCGATCAGGGCGGAGTCTGAACATGGCTTTATCGAAGCCAGTCTAGATAAGGAAGTTAACATGTCCGTTCTTCATAAGACCATGGCGACGGGCCTGATCGCGCTGACCCTTGCCGGCGCCTCGCTCGCCACCGCCACCACCGCCGATGCCCGTCCACGCAATGCCTTCTGGGGCGGCCTCGCCGCCGGCGTCGTCGGCGGCGCGCTGCTGTCCGAGGCCGCCCGCCCCGCATACCCCGTTTATCGGGCCTATCCCGTCTATCGCCCTTACCCCATTTACCGAAGCTATTACCGGCCGTCCTATTGCCATATCGAATGGCGGCACGATCGCTGGGGCGAGCCCTATCGCGTCAAGGTCTGCCCGGAATAGAGCAAGCCGCATCCGGCGCCGTTTGACCTCCCGGCGGCGGCGGTTTGCCAGTTACAACGAGCTGATCTGGCGGGCTTTCGCCCGCCAGATCAATTGTTTGCACCGGAACTGCATCCGTTACGGAGAAAGCTCCTCCAGAACGCGGCCCTTGGTTTCCACGGCAAAGAACATCGTCACGATCGCGCCGACGATCAGGATGGCTGCGAAACTCGCGAACACATATTGAATGCCCAGGGAAGACATCAGCGTGCCGACGATGATCGGGCCGGTCGATGAACCCAGGCGGAGCCAGGCGCTGCCGGTTCCCGTTCCGAGCGCCCTGAGGCGCGTCGGATAGATTTCCGCCGAGTAGAGATAGAGCGAAAAGGTGACGGTCTGGACGATGGCATAGGCAAGCCCGCCAAGGACCAGAACCTGTATGGCGGAGGTTGCGCCGAGCCATGCGAGAGCCAGAAGCGGCAGGGGAGCGAGAAGCAGCGCGCCGGTGTACCAGCGCTTGCGCCCCACCTTATCGATGAGCAACGCGCAGATGACGGCGGCGATCACGCCTCCGAGCGACGTCAGGAATCCATAGAAGATGCTCGTTTGCAGCGGAAGGTTGAAGACCTGCCGGTAGAGCGTCGGCAGCCATGTAATCGTGCCGTTGGCGACCGTATAGGCAGTAAACCACATGGCCCAGATGGAGAGCGTCCGCTTCAGGTAAATGCCCTGGAAGAGCTCCCGCCAGTCGGATGTGCGACGGACGGGCGCCGGGACGCGCTTCGGTTCAGGCAGCTCCTTGCCGGCTGCACGGGCACTCTCTTCCATACGGGTGACGATGGCGTCGGCTTCCTCGTAGCGGCCATTTGCGGCGAGCCAGCGCGGCGACTCCTTAAGGAACCAGCGCAACGGGATCATCAGGATTGCGGGAACGAGGCCGACCACGAACATCGCCTTCCAGCCGTAGACCGGCACCATGAAGTAGCCGATCAGCCCGGCGCCGACCAGGCCGAGCAGAAACATGACCTCGTAGAGAAGGAAGAACTTGCCGCGCCCCTTCGATCCGATCAGCTCGTTGATATAGGCGCTGGCGACCGGCACCTCACCGCCCGTGCCGATCCCCTGGACGAAGCGGAAGGCCATCATCATGCCGGCGCCGGCGGCAAACAGGCAGGCGACATCCATGCTGACGAAGAGCAGGATGGTGAACAGAAGAACTTTCAACCGGCCGATCTTCTCGGCGAGCCAGCCGAACAGGACGGCGCCGATCAATTGGCCGAGATAACCCATCGACAGGATCATCCCGGTTTGTGAGGGGCTGAGCCCCCACTCGCGCACCAGCACGGGCATGGCATAAGCGATGGCGATCACCGTGTAGCCATCGAAAAACGTTGCTGCGCCGATGATATTGCGCGCCCAGAAAACCTCGCGGGTAATGGGAAGACGCTCCAGGCGAGCGCTGATTTCGGCCTGAGGATCGGCGGCATTCGCCGCCTCGGCCGGCATAGGCTGCATGACATTCATTGGTTCCTCCTTCTCGCCACGTGGCTACCACTCTCCCGGCCAGGGGCGCTCCTGCTTGATGGTTATCGCTGCGTGTCAGCTTGTCCTGTCAGTGCAATGGGCTTCAAAAGGAGATGCCATCTTCGGCAAAAGCTGCTTTCCATGGTTTCCTCCCCATCGGAATGACGCTCCTGCGGCAAGCGCAGGAGCGTCGAATGCATCACTCGGCAGCCAGGAGCTGGTCGACGCGGCCGATGCCGGCGGCATCGAAGGCGGCAAAAATTTCCGCTTCGGCCTTTTCGCCAAGGTTCTTCAGCGGCTCGCGGATGGTCGCATGATCGAGAATACCACGATGCACGAGGCCGAGTTTGAGCGCCACGGTGCCTTCCATGTGGGAGCCGCGATGATAGACGGCCCGCGTCACCGGCAGAAGGCGTTCGAAAATCTTCCGGGCCTCCGGATAGTTCTGCGCTTTGCCCGCTTTGATCAGATCGATCAGCAATTCCGGCGCGATATTGCCGTAACCGACGAGCAGGCCGTCGACGTCGAACATGGTCGGCAGCAGCCATTCGTCGTGGCAGCTCAGAACCTGAAGATTGGGGTTGGCCTTCTTCAGTTCCGGAATTTCGACATACCAGCGCTTCATATTGCGCACGCCGTTCTTGGTGGCGACGACGCCTTCCTGCGTGGCGATCGCCAGCTGCGTCTCGAGGTCATAGGATGCCTTGGTGGCGTCAGGATATTGGAACAGGATGCACTGCAGGCCGGATTCCTGCCAGATCGCCTTGTAGCGATCCTGGGGAGCGCCCTTCTGAAAGCCGAAGCGCAGCCAGCCATGGTTCGGATAGACCAGCGCACCGGTGGCGCCGGCGTCCTTGCACTTTTTCGCCTCATCGGCAGCAACCCTTGTACCCTCGCCGGTGATCCCCGCAATGATCGGCACGGCGCCATCGACCACCTCGACATAGGTGCGGATGAGAGCAAGGCGCTCCTCCTCGGTAAGGAAAGTGCCCTCGCCGGCATGGCCGAGAATAACGAGGCTTTTGACCCCTTCCATCGAAACCAGCCATTTGGCGATCTTCGCGTTGGCCTTGTGATCGACTTCGCCGTCGCGGGTGAAGGCGGTAACCGGCGCCGGGCTTAGCCCGCGCAGATCCATCGGTTGCATCTTGATCTCCTCCTTAGCGATCGCTGCTTATTTACGATCAGCGATGGGAACGTTTATGGGAACGTTCCCACTATCGTTCTCGAATTTTCTGGAGTCAACTCCTTTTTGGTGCATGTTCCCAGATAGCGCCTGATCGCCCCGACTCGAATGGAAAAGGCTCAATGAATTCAAAGGCAGACGAAATTGCCGGTCAAAGCCGCGTCACGATTCTTGACGTGGCTGCCGCAGCCGGCGTTTCCAAATCCACCGTATCCCGCATCCTGGACGAGAGGCTTCCCCGCTCCGACAGCGAAACTGCCCGCCGCGTTCGCAAGGTGGCCGAAGAGCTTGGCTATGTCAGGGACGTTTCGGCAGCGAGCCTCAGGCGCGGCAACACCATGACGGTCGGCGTGATCGTGCCGAGGCTGACGGATACGGTCATGGCCATGCTTTACGAAGCGCTGGCAAAAGCCTGCAGCCGTACCGGCCGGTTCGCAATTGTCGCCACGACCGACGACAAGCCGAAGGCCGACCGGCTTGCCGCCGAATCCCTGCTGAGACGCGGCGTCGATGGATTGATCCTTTCCACGGCGCGGGAAGATGACGACTTTCCGGACGAACTGGCGAGACGCGGCGTTTCCTATGTGCTGGCGCTGCGGACCGACGGCCACAGCCTCTCCTCGGTCGGCGATGACAGGCTGGGCGGCTACCTCGCCGCACGCCACCTGCTCGATCTCGGCCATCGCAGGATCGGCGTCATTGCCGGCCCGTCCTATGCCTCCAGCTCCCGGGGCCGCGTGGAGGGTTTCAGGCAGGCTTGGGAAGAAGCGGGACTGACCGCGGATCCCTCCTGCATCATCCCCTCGACATTCGGTATCGAGTCCGGTGCTGTCGCCGTCGAGACGCTGATGAATCTCAACCCACGCCCCACTGCTATTTTCGCCGTCAACGACAATACCGCCATCGGCGCCTTGTCGGGACTGACCAAACTCGGCCTTTCCGTGCCGCAGGATATCTCGATCGTCGGTTACAACGACATTCCGATCGTCAGTCACCTGCCCACGCCGCTCACGACGTTGCGTGTGCCGTTCGAGCAAATTGCTTCGAACGCCCTTGACCTTCTTGCAGGCGATGCCGGCTCCCTCGACGACCGTATCCGCGTCTCGGCTCCGACACTCATTCCGAGGAAATCGACAGCGCCGTTGCGCTAAAAGATCGCGAGAGGATCAGCATGCCGGAACCGCTCAAGAACCTGCTGCACGAAGCGCTGGTCGGCGACATGGCCGATCGCATTGCCGCCAATGCGCCCTCCTTCGACAGCGGCCGTTTCGTGGCGCTGGCGACAGATGGCCTCGGGACACTGGAGCTGATGGAGCGCTCGGCGCTGATCCGCGACGCGCTATTCGCCACGCTTCCCGACGATTTTCCCGAAGCAGCCGCTATCCTGAGGGCGAGCCTGCCGGCATCGGGCAGTCCCGGTCTGTCAGGCTGGATGCTGCTGCCGGTCAACCAGTTCATCGCCGCGCGCGGCCTCGATCATTTCGAGCTCGGCCTCGATCTCCTCAAGGCGCTAACGCCGTATTTTACCGCCGAATACGGTATCCGTCCCTTCATCCATCGCGACCAGCAGCGGGCGCTTGCCATCATCTCCGGCTGGATCGGCGATCCCGACCAGCATGTGCGCCGGCTGGCGAGTGAGGGAACGCGGCCGCGCCTGCCATGGGCCATGCGCCTGCCGCAGCTCGTCAAGGATCCCGCGCCGATCCTGCCGATCCTGACCGCGCTGATGGACGATCCGGAAGATTATGTCCGCCGCTCCGTCGCCAACAGCCTGAACGATATCGCAAAGGATCATCCGGATATGGTCGCCGCCTTCATCGCCGGCCATATCCAGGGCGCCTCCAGCGAACGCCGCTGGCTGCTGAAACATGCCTCGCGCACGCTCTTGAAGAACGGCCATGCTCAGGCGCTCGCCAATTTCGGCTTCGGCGCATCCGCTTCGCTCGAATGCGAACTCCGCTTGGTCAACGGCGAGGTAATGTTCGGTGAAGGGCTGGATTTCGCAATCCGGGTGACCAATGCCGGCAAGGCCGCGCAATCGGTCATGATCGACTACGCTATCCACCATGTGAAGGCTGACGGCTCGCTGTCCCCGAAGGTCTTCAAGTGCAAGTCGATCACGCTTGCGCCCGGGCAGAGCCAGGCGATCGAGCGCCGCCACGCCATGCGGCCGATCACCACGCGACGCTATTATCCCGGGCAACACCGCATCGCCATCCTCGTCAATGGCGCGGAAAGCGCGTCGGAAAGCTTCATCCTGAAAATGCCGTCGCCCGATCCGAGCTAAGGCTTTTTGTGCACCGCACTTGACTTTCCACGCGAATTAGCCCAAATGCGGCTCAGCTTTCACCCTTCCGGCCGCCGCGTGAGCGTGCCCCTGCTAAAAAATACGAAACGCAGGAAGAAGGGACAAAAGCGCATTTCGATAGAGCGCCGTACTCCCAAGAGCGGCCAGAAGCGCTGGAAAGCTTTTTCCAACTCACAAGTTCCCACTTCACGCGGGGTTCTTGACGCCAGAATGAAACCGGATCGCATGGTGCGTTCCGGCCATAGTCGTTGTGGCGCCCCGAAAGGTTATGCCTTGACTAATTTTGAATCGCTTGGTGTCTCCAAGCCGATCGTCGCCACCTTGTTTCAGCTCGGCATCGAAACGCCGACGCCGATCCAGGAACAGGCCATCCCCCTCCTCCTCCAGGGCAGAGACCTGATCGGGCTTGCCCAGACCGGCACCGGCAAGACCGCCGCCTTCGGCCTGCCGCTTATCGAAAAGCTGCTTGCCGACGAGCGTCGACCCGACAACCGCACGACGCGGACGCTGATCCTGGCGCCGACCCGGGAGCTGGTGAACCAGATCGCCGACAACCTGAAGAAATTCATCCGCAAATCGCCGCTGCGCATCAATGTCGTCGTCGGCGGCGTCTCGATCAACAAGCAGCAGCTTCAGCTGGAAAAAGGCACCGATGTTCTGGTCGCCACGCCCGGCCGCCTGCTTGATCTCGTCAATCGCCGCGCCATCACCCTGACCACGGTGCGCTATCTCGTGCTTGATGAAGCCGACCAGATGCTCGACCTCGGCTTCGTGCACGATCTGCGCAAGATCGCCAAGCTGGTGCCGAAGAAGCGCCAGACCATGCTGTTTTCGGCCACCATGCCGAAGGCGATCGCCGATCTCGCCGGCGAATATCTCGTCGATCCCGTCAAGGTCGAAGTCACGCCTCCCGGCAAGGCCGCCGACAAGGTCGAGCAGTATGTCCATTTCGTCGCCGGCAAGAACGACAAGACGGAACTGCTGCGCAAGTCGCTGACCGAAAATCCCGACGGCCGCGCCATCGTCTTCCTGCGCACCAAGCACGGTGCCGAGAAGCTGATGAAGCACCTCGACAATATCGGCTATTCGGTCGCCTCGATCCACGGCAACAAGAGCCAGGGCCAGCGCGAGCGGGCGCTGAAGGCCTTCCGTGACGGCAGCATCAAGACGCTGATCGCCACCGACGTTGCCGCCCGCGGCATCGACATCCCTGCCGTCAGCCACGTCTACAACTACGACCTGCCCGAGGTGCCCGACGCCTATGTCCATCGCATTGGCCGCACGGCGCGCGCCGGCCGCGACGGCATCGCGATTGCCTTCTGCGCCCCCGACGAAGCCAAGCTGCTGCGTGATATCGAGCGCCTGATGGGCATCGACATCGCAGTCGCAAGCGGCGAACCGCCGGCCAATATCGGCAATAATGGCCCCCGCCGCGGCAACGGCAATGGCAACAACCGCAACCGCGGTGGCGGCCAGGGTCGCGAAGGTCACGGGCGCGAAGGCCAGGGTCGCGGCGAAGGCCGTGGCGATGCGAACCGCTCGGAACATCGCGGCAGCCGCCAGGAACGCCGCCCGCGTCCCGAGCGTACAGGCCGCAACGAGGATTTCCGCGGCCAGCGCCGCGGCGAAGCGGCCCCGGACCTCGGCCCCGACAATGATCTAGCCTCGACCTCCGACTTCCGCCCCTCGGCAAAGCCGCAGCGTCCCGCGCATCAAGGCGCTCACGCCAATGGCGAACCGAGCGGTCATCACCGCGGCAATAACCGTCACGCCCACGGCCGCCCGGCCCGAAAGCACGGCGAAGACCGCGGCCAGCACCAGGCCCAGGGCGGAGAACCGCGCCGCGAGGGCAATGGCGGCAATCGCCGCGGCGGCTCCGGCTCCCGTAATGGCGGCCAGCGCCGCGAACGCGCCTGATCATCGATCGATTGAAAAGTGGAAAGGCCGGGGTTTTCTCCGGCCTTTTACTATTTATGCTTCCACAGGTTTGCGGCGTTCGACCGCCTTGCGGTTGGTCAGATAGACGCCGGCGACCACGATCACCGTGCCGAGAATCAACGGCACGGTCAGCGGTTCCCCGAAGGCGATGAAGGCTTCGAACGCGACGGCTGGCGGCATCAGATAGATCAGCGAGGCGGCGCGGGAGACCTGCCCCCGGCGGATCAGATAGAGCAGCAGCCCGACGCCACCCATCGACAGGCCGAAGACCGACCAGATCAGGGCGGCAAAGGCCTGCGCGGTGCCGTCGAATTGCTGATGCTCGAAGATCAGCGAAAGCGGCAGGGTGAAAATCAATGCCCCGACATATTGCAGCGTCGCGATCGACCTGAGATCGCCGGATTGCAAGTGCTTCTTCTGGTAGAGCGTGCCGTAGGTGACGGCCCCCATGGCGATAAGGTTGATCGCCAGCGGCAGGGCCGCATGCGTGAGATCGGCGGTCGCCGGATCGAGGAGTTTCGGCGAAATGGCAACGGCAATGCCGAGGAAGCCGAAGACAAGGCCGATTTTCTGCGTCTGCTGCAGCCGCTCGCCGACGAGAAACGGAGCCGCCATCGCCGTCAATAACGGCTGCAGCGCCGCGATGATGCCCGATATGCCGGCCGGCACGCCATTGGCAATCGCCCACCAGAGGCCGGCGAGATAAAAGCCGTGCAGGAAGAAACCGGAATAAACGGCCCGCAGCGCCGTCACCCGGCTTTTCGGCCATTGCGCCCCGGTCGCCAGGCAAAAGGCGAGGAACGCCAAGGCCGACAGCGCGTAACGTATCGAAAGGAAGGTGAAAGGCTCCGAATGCAGCGCCGCATATTTCGCCACCACCCAGCCCGTGGACCAGAGCAGGACGAAAACGGCGGGGGCGAAGCGGTCAAGGGACATGGGGCTGCACTCGGTAGAGAGGGTTGGCCGCGCTGATAACCGCACGCGGCGGTTCGGTCAAAGTCGAAGCGTTGATGCTTATTTGAAATTTCGTTGATGGTTGGGTAGGTGGGCGAAGCTGCCGGCAGTTTGATAATATGCAAAGTGCAGCGAAGGATTACCAGCAGCCCTACACGCTCCCTCATTCCTGTGCTCGTCACAGGAATTCAGTGCGCCCAAGTCATTGGGCGCGATAGACTCTGCTTCAGCGCAAGGTCATTCACCGCGCGAAAGCGCGGTGGCTGGATTCCTTTGACATCCCTCGGGCAAAGCCCTGAGGAGCACAGGAATGAGGGAGAGTGGGGAGACGTCGGCGTCCACTACGCCACGACGGCCGGACGAAAAACCATCACCTGCCCAAATTTTGCGCAACCTTTGCGAAACACCATTTGCCGCATCACCTCAAATGCCCGGAAATCCCGCCTCTTTCCCGCAACGCAAAATCTTTTCCCTGAACTGCGCATGGTTCTTGCATTGCAATTTGCGTTGTATTCAAATGAACAAAAAAGGGGAGCCGCACCTTTGGCATTTGACGAAATGATTACCGGGGACGAAAGTCCTCGCCCGCCTTATGAAAAATATTTCGAGTGGTACAATAGCCAAGACCGGTCGCATCTGATTGCCAAGTCCCGCGATGCGGAAAACATCTTCCGGAAGACCGGCATCACCTTCGCGGTCTATGGCCATGCCGACAGTTCCGAAAAGCTCATCCCCTTCGATATCATTCCCCGCATCATCTCCGCCCGCGAATGGCGCAAGCTTGCCCAGGGCATCGAGCAGCGGGTGATCGCCCTCAACGCCTTCCTCGACGATATCTACCATAAGCAGGAAATCATTCGTGCCGGCCGCGTTCCGCGTGAGCTGATCGAGAACAATGTCGCCTTCCTGTCCGAGATGATCGGCTTCCGCCCGCCCGGCGGCGTCTACACCCATATCGTCGGCACCGACATCGTGCGCACCGGCGAGGATCAGTTCTACGTGCTGGAGGACAATGCCCGCACGCCCTCCGGCGTCAGCTACATGCTGGAAAACCGGGAAACCATGATGCAGATGTTCCCGGAGCTCTTCCATGAGAACAAGGTGCAGCGCGTCGAGGATTATCCCTATCTGCTGCGCCAGAGCCTCGCCTCGCTCGCGCCTCCCGGCTGCACCGGCAAGCCGCGCGTCGCGGTGCTGACACCTGGCATCTATAATTCGGCCTATTACGAGCATTCCTTCCTCGCCGACATGATGGGCGTCGAACTGGTCGAGGGCTCTGATCTGCGCGTCATCGACGGCAAGGTGAAAATGCGCACGACCCGCGGCTACGAAGCGATCGACGTGCTCTACCGCCGCGTCGACGACGACTTCCTCGATCCCCTGACCTTCCGAGCCGATTCGGCGCTCGGCATTCCCGGCATCATGGACGTGTACCGCTCCGGCAACATCACCATTGCCAACGCGCCCGGCACCGGCATTTGCGACGACAAGGCGATCTATTCCTACATGCCGGAGATCGTCGAATTCTACACCGGCAGCAAAGCGCTGCTCGAAAACGTGCCGACCTGGCGCTGCTCGGAAGCATCAAGCCTGAGATACGTGCTGGAGCACCTCGAGGAATTGGTCGTCAAGGAAGTGCACGGCTCCGGCGGCTACGGCATGCTGGTCGGGCCGACGGCGTCGAAGAAAGAGCGTGCCGACTTCGCCGAAAAACTGAAAGCCAAGCCGAACAACTACATCGCCCAGCCGACGCTGTCGCTCTCCACCGTGCCGATCCTTGTCAACAAGGGGATCGCGCCGCGCCATGTCGACCTGCGCCCCTATGTGCTCGTGTCCGACAAGGTTCAGATCATTCCGGGCGGGCTCACCCGCGTGGCGCTGAAGCAGGGCTCTCTGGTGGTCAATTCCAGCCAGGGCGGCGGCACCAAAGACACCTGGGTATTGGAGGACTGATGCTCGGAAGAACCGCAAACGGCCTCTATTGGATGTTCCGATACATCGAGCGCGCCGAAAATATCGCCCGCCTCGTCGACGCCGGACTGCGCATGTCGCTGACCCGCAGCAGCGCCGGCGACGACAACTGGGATGGCGTGCTGCAAAGTGCCGGCGTGCGCGAGGCCTATGACGAGGGCCACGCGAAGCTGACGAATGCGGATGCGATCGACTATCTCCTGCGCGATCGCGCCAATCCATCGAGCGTCATGTCCTGCATCGAGTCCGGCCGCAACAACGCCCGCATGGTGCGCACCGCGCTGACGCGCGAGACCTGGGAAGCGACCAACGAATGCTGGATCGACTTGAAGTCGCTGCTCGAAAAGCGCGTCAAGCCGGCCGAGATGCCCGAGGTGATCGACGTCATCAAGCGCCGCGCCGGGCTGATCCGCGGTGCCTTCCACGGTTCAACGCTGCGCAACGAGCTCTATAACTTTGCCCGCATCGGCACCTTCATCGAGCGGGCCGATAATACCAGCCGCATTCTCGACGTGAAATATTACGTGCTGCTGCCCTCGGTCTCGGCGGTCGGATCCTCACTCGACAACGTGCAGTGGGAATCGATCCTGCGCTCGGTCTCCGCCCACCGCGCCTATAGCTGGGCCTATGACGGCGAATACCGGGCGATGAACATTGCCGACTTCCTGACGCTGAACGTCCAGATGCCGCGTTCGCTTGCCTATTGCTACGAAAAGATCGTCAGCAATCTCGGCTATCTCGCCCAGGATTACGAGGCGCGACTGCCTGCCCACGACACCGCCGACGCGATCCGCACCACGCTGCAGACCCGGGCGATCCGCGACATCATGGATCAGGGCCTGCACGAATTCCTGGAGGATTTCGTCTCGCGCAACAACCAGCTCGGCGCGGAGATTTCCGACGGCTACCGGTTCTACGTATAAGCGGAACAGACCATGAGAATGAAGATCAGCCATCTCACCGAATACCGCTACGACGGACCGACGCAGTTTTCGCTGCAGCGCCTCAGACTGACGCCGCCGACAACCGCTGCTCAGAAGGTGCTCGGATGGTCGCTGAACGTCGAGGGCGCCAAGCCCGAGGTGGAGTATGACGACCAGTACGGCAACCACGTCAATCTGGTCTCGCTGGAAGGCGCGCAGCACGTGACGCGCATCTTGGCCGAGGGCGAGGTCGAGACGGCGGACAATAACGGCGTCACCGGCCCGCACACCGGCTTCTGCCCGCTTTGGCTCTTTCTGCGCGAAACACCGCTGACCAGGGGCGGCAAGCTCATCAAAGAGCTCGTCAAGAGCGTCGGCGGCGACAACGAGCTTGCCCGCATGCATGCGCTGATGGCGGCAATCCATGAAACGGTCGACTATAAGCCCGGCACCAGCAACGCCGCGACGACGGCCGAACAGGCGCTGGAGAAGAGGAGCGGCGTCTGCCAGGACCACGCGCATATCTTCGTTTCCGCCGCCCGCGCCCTGCAGGTTCCGGCCCGTTATGTCTCGGGCTATCTGATGATGGAGGAAAAGGTCGAACAGGCGGCGACCCATGCCTGGGCCGAGGCCCACATTCCCGGCCTCGGCTGGGTCGGCTTCGATCCGGCCAACGAGATCTGCCCGGATGACCGCTACGTCAGGATCGCCTCCGGCCTCTGCTACCGCGACGCCGCGCCGATCTCCGGCATGCGCATCGGAACGCCGGGCGAAACCCTGTCGGTGACCGTCAAGGTCGAGAACGGCGGACAGATGCAAAGCCAAAGCCAGAGCTGAGCGACATCGGCCAACTGCGAATCTACTGTCCCCTGCGGCCCGGCTGGGGAGCCGGCGACTGGCGCATCCGGCATTCCGACATACTCCGGCGCGTTAAACTCCACACCCAGGCAGCAATCAATCTGCTGCAAAAACCTGGAGGTGGCCACGCCCACCATAGCCGAGGATCGCCTGATCGGCCGTCATTAACGGCACGCGATGGAAACGGGCTGTAGCGACGATGAGGCGGTCGGCAGGATCGGCATGAAAAGTACCGGGCAACCGAACGCTATCCACTGCAATGGATGGCTCAATCGGTGCAAGTTCAAGTCCCGGCAGAGCCATCGCACTATCGATCCACCGCCCGACATCGTCGCCGAGAGCCAAGCGTCCTTTCTGCACAAGCATCGCGATTTCCCAAGGTGTGATCGCCGAAACCAGGATCCGGCTTTTCTCCGTCATCTCGTCGATGATGCGCCGGGCCTGTGAACCGAGACGCGCATCGTCATGCATCGCCCAGATCAGGATATGGGTGTCAATGACGATCAACGGACGGCTTCCCAATCCTCCGGCGCGCCTGCCGGGGACAGCGGATCGTCATAGCGTAGGACGCTGCCCTTCATCGCGCCAATAATGCTTTTCCGCTCGGTTGCCTCGCGTGCCGGTGAGAGCACCGCAACAGGCCTGCCGCGCTTGGTGATCACGATGGTTTCGTCATCGCTCTGCATCTGATCGATAAGGTTCAGGCATTTCGCCTTGAACTCAGTTGCGCCGACCACCTTTGACATGACCATATCTCCTGTACATCTGTACGGCAATATAGACATTTTCCGAGCAAGCGCAAAGAAAAAGGCGGGATGAAATGCCCGCCTTTTTCCAGCTTCGAATATATGCCCTGTCAGTGGCTGTCCTTGCCGACAGCATTCCCGCGACATCCCTTGAGGAAGTCGAGGTCGGCGCCGGTGTCGGCGCCTTCGACATGCTGCTGGTGCAGGAAGGCATAGCCTGATGTCGGCAGATCGTGGTTCGGCTGCCATTCGGCAAGCCGCCGCGCCAGTTCCTCGTCGGAAATGTCGAGATGCAGGCGACGGTTCGGCACGTCGAGCTCGATCATGTCGCCGTTCTTGACGACCGCGAGCGGACCGCCGACGGCCGCTTCCGGAGAGGTGTGCAGCACGACGGTGCCATAGGCCGTTCCGGACATGCGGGCATCGGAGATGCGCACCATATCGAGGATGCCCTTCTTCAGCACCTTCGGCGGCAGTCCCATGTTGCCGACTTCGGCCATGCCGGGATAGCCCTTCGGCCCGCAGTTCTTCATGACCATGACGCAGTTTTCATCGATGTCGAGATTGTCGTCGTTGATCTTGGCCTTGTAGTCGTCGATATCCTCGAACACGACCGCCCTGCCCTTGTGCACCAGAAGATGCGGCGAGGCGGCCGAAGGCTTCAACACCGCGCCCTTCGGCGCGAGATTGCCGCGCAGCACGACGATGCCGCCCGACGACGTCAGCGCTTTCTCGGCCGGCAGAATGACGTCTTCGTTCCAGTTGACGACGTCCTTGACCTCGTCCCAGACGGTTTCGCCGGAGACCGTCAGCGCATCCTTGTGCAGCAGCCCGGCCTCGCCGAGGCGCTTCAGCACGACAGGCAGGCCGCCGGCATAGAAGAACTCTTCCATCAGGTACTTGCCCGACGGCATCAGGTTGACGATGGTCGGAACGTCGCGGCCGCAACGGTCCCAATCATCAAGCGTCAGATCGATGCCGACACGGCCGGCGATGGCGAGCAGGTGGATGACGGCATTGGTCGATCCGCCGATCGCCGCATTGGTGCGGATGGCGTTTTCGAAAGCCTGCTTCGTCATGATGTCGGAGGGCTTCAGATCGTCCTTGACCATCTGCACGATGCGGCGGCCGGTCAGCTGCGCCATGACCTTGCGGCGGGAATCGACGCCCGGGATCGCGGCGTTGCCGGAGAGTGCCATGCCGAGCGCCTCGGCCATGGACGCCATCGTCGAGGCGGTGCCCATCGTGTTGCATGTGCCCGACGAACGGCTCATCGAAGCCTCCGCCTCGAGGAATTCGGCCTGCGTCATCTCGCCGGCCTTCACCATTTCGGAGAACTTCCACAGATGCGTGCCGGAGCCGACGCGCTCGCCGCGGAAATAGCCGTTCAGCATCGGCCCGCCGGTGACGACGATCGACGGCAGGTCGACGGAGGCCGCGCCCATCAGCAGCGAGGGCGTGGTCTTGTCGCAGCCGACGAGCAGCACGCAGCCATCCATCGGCTGGCCGCGGATCGCCTCTTCCACCGCGAGCGCGGCGAGGTTGCGGTACATCATCGCGGTCGGGCGGAAGGTGTTTTCGGAAGCCGAGAATACCGGCACCTCGAGCGGGAAACCGCCGGCCTCCCAGACGCCCGCCTTCACCTTCTCGGCGAGCTCCCTCAAATGACCGTTGCACGGGGTCATATCCGACCAGGTGTTGAGGATGCCGATTACCGGGCGGCCGTCAAACAGGTCGTGCGGGTATCCCTGGTTCTTAAGCCAGCCGCGGTGGTAGATCACGTCGCGGCTCGTGCCGCCGTACCATTCCTGCGACCTCAGCCTGCGCGGCCATTCCGCTTTCTTTTTCATCGTCTCTGTCCTTCAGGTGAATTGCCGGGCCGCCTCGTACGGCCCGGGTCATCGGATATGTCTCAAGCCAACGTGTAGGCCGTCTTGACCACGGTAAAGAATTCGCTCGCATACTTGCCCTGCTCGCGCGGACCGTAGGACGAACCCTTGCGGCCGCCGAACGGCACATGGAAGTCGACGCCTGCCGTCGGCAGGTTGACCATGACCATGCCGGCCTCGGAATTGCGCTTGAAGTGCGTCGCATGTTTCAGGCTGGTCGTGGCGATGCCGGCCGAAAGCCCGAACGGCGTGTCGTTGGCCGTCGCCAGGGCCTCGTCATAGTCCTTGACCCGGATCACCGAAACGACAGGTCCGAAGATCTCTTCGCGCGAGATGCGCATCTGGTTGGTCGCTTCGGTAAACAGTGTCGGCTGCAGGTAGAAGCCGGGCGTCTCGCGGGAAATGACCTCGCCGCCGAAGGCGAGCTTGGCGCCTTCCTTTTTGCCGATCTCGATATAGTCGGTATCAGTCTTCAGCTGCCGCTCGTCGACAACAGGGCCGATATGGGTGCCGGCCTTCAGCGCGTTGTCGACGACCAGCGTCTTCAGCTTCTCGGTCAATGCGGCGACGAACTTGTCGTGGATGCCTTCGGTAACGATCAGGCGCGAGGACGCGGTGCAGCGCTGGCCTGTGGAGAAAAAGCCGGAATTGGCGGCGGCTTCGACGGCGACGGAGAGGTCGGCGTCGTCGAGCACGACCATCGGGTTCTTGCCGCCCATCTCGAGCTGGAACTTGCGGTTATGCTCGATGGAGGCGGCGGCGACGCGGCGGCCGGTGCCGGTAGAACCGGTGAAGGTGATGCCTGCAACATCGGGACTTTCCAGCATCGCCTGGCCGACGACCGAGCCCTTGCCCATGACGAGGTTCAGCACGCCCTTCGGCAGGCCGGCGCGGTTGAGGATGTCGACGATCGCCCAGGAACAGGCCGGCACCAGCTCGGCCGGCTTGAAGACGATCGTATTGCCGTAGCAGAGCGCCGGTGCGATCTTCCAGGCGGGGATGGCGATCGGGAAATTCCACGGCGTGATGATGCCGATGACGCCGAGCGCCTCGCGGGTGATCTCGACGCCGATGTTCGGACGCACCGACGGGATGACCTCGCCGGCGAGCCGCAGCGCTTCGCCTGCGAAGAATTCGAAGATCTGCGAGGCGCGGATAACTTCGCCGGTCGCTTCCGGCAGGGTCTTGCCTTCTTCGCGGGCGAGCAGCGCGCCGAGCTCGTCCTTGCGCGCCATGATCTCGTCGCCCGTCTTCTTCAGGATGACATGGCGTTCCCAGATGCCCGAGCGCGACCAGGCCGGAAAGGCGGCCTTGGCGGCGGCGATGGCGTTCTTGGTGTCTTCGGCGCTGCCGTCGGCATAGAGACCGACGACTTCGTTGGTGTCCGACGGATTGATGTTCTTCGTCGCGTTCGTGCCGACCCATTCGCCGGCGATCAGGTTTTGATAAATGGTCATGGGCTCAACAAGCCTCCTTTACCGTTTACAAACAACGGCCCGGCTGCGGACGCAGCCCGACCTCGAAAATCAGAGCTGCTTGACGGAAATCTCTTCTTCGGCCGCTACCTTCAGCGGATTGCGCAGTGGCAGGCCGAATTCGGCGACTTCGATCTCGAAGAGGTCGCCCTCTTCCGTCTTGATGCCGTCGGCAAAGGAAAGTGTCGCCGTGCCGAACATATGGACATGAACATCTCCCGGAACCCGGAAGAGGCCATATTTGAAATGGTGATATTCCAGATTGGCGAAGGTGTGGGACATGTTGGCCTCGCCCGACAGGAAGGGCTTTTCGAAGATCACCTTGTCGCCGCGCTTGATGCGCGAGGTGCCGCGGATATCGTCGGGGGCGGCGCCGATGCGGATTTCCGGACCATAGGCGGCCGGGCGCAGCTTCGAATGGGCAAGGAAGAGATAGTTGATCCGTTCGGTGACGTGGTCGGAAAACTCGTTCGACAGCGCAAAGCCGATGCGGAACGGCGTTCCGTCTTTGGCGATGACGTAGATGCCGGCCATTTCAGGCTCTTCGCCGCCATCAAGGGCGAAGGAGGGCGAGACGAGCGGGGCGCCGGGGGCGGCAGTGCCATAGCCGTTGCCTTTGTAGAACCATTCGGGCTGAACGCCCTTTTCGCCAGCTTTCGGCTTGCCGTTCTCGAGACCCATCTTGAACATCTTCATCGAGTCGGTCAGCGTTTCCTCGGCCGCCTCGCTGGTCTTCTTGTGCATGGAATCGCGGGTGGCGGCAGAGCCGAGATGCGTCAGACCGGTGCCGGTCAGATGCAGGTGGGCAGCGTCCGGATGGGTGATCGGCGGCAGGAAGCGGCCTTCCGCATAGGCTTTCTCGAGATCGACGGCATCGCCGAAGCCATGCGCCTCGATGACCGCGGCCAGCGACTTGCCGCCGTCGGCGGCTTCCATCGCCAGCTGATAGACGCTGCCGGCATTGTTGACCGATCTCGCCGCGCCGCCCTGCTCGCGCACGGCGACGACGATCTCTCCGTTGGCACCCTTGATCTGGGAAATAAGCACGACTTTGATCCTTCTCGTTTCCGCGAAGACAGAAAAGCTCCGCCTGTCCGGCTCCATCAGGAGCCGGAATCCATCTTTCATACGACTGCGAATGCCGGGGCTGGCGCCTGTCGGCGCTCAGCCCTTGTTCTTGTTGTAAACGTCGAAGAACACGGCGGCGAGAAGCACCGCACCCTTGACCATCTGCTGGAAGTCGATGCCGAGGCCGACGATCGACATGCCGTTGTTCATGACGCCCATGATGAATGCACCGATGACTGCGCCGGTGATCTTGCCGACGCCGCCGGAAGCCGAGGCGCCGCCGATGAAGCAGGCCGCGATCACGTCAAGTTCGAAGCCGACGCCGGCCTTCGGCGTTGCCGAGTTCAGGCGAAGCGCGACGATCATGCCGGCAAGGCCCGCAAGCACGCCCATGTTGACGAAAGTGTAGAAGCTAAGGCGCTGCGTGTTGATGCCCGAAAGCTTGGTCGCCTTTTCGTTGCCGCCCATGGCATAGATGCGGCGGCCGACCGTCGTGCGCTTGGTGACGAAGGCGTAGATCGCGATCAGCACCAGCATGACGACGAGAACGTTCGGCAGGCCCCTGTAGCTGGACAATTGATAGCCGAGCCACCAAATGGCGCCCGAAACGACCAGGTTCTGGCCAATGAAGAAGCCCAGCGGCTCGACATCGATGCCATGGCTTTCGTTCACCTTGCGGCGGCGCCAGGCGAGGTAGAAGAGGATGACCGGCAGGATGACGGTCAGGATCAGCGAGGTCGACTGGACGGGCGTGCCGAAGATGTTGATCATGTCGCCCGGCAGGAAGCCGGTGCTGATGACCTGGAATTCCTTCGGGAACGGGCCGATGTTCTTGCCGGCCAGCACCGTCAGCGTCAGGCCGCGGAAGACGAGCATGCCGGCGAGCGTCACGATGAACGACGGGATGCGGTGATAGGCGATGAAATAGCCCTGCGCCGCGCCGATAATGCCGCCGACGATCAGACAAATCAGGCCGGCGACCCAGAAATTCATGCCCCATGTCACGGTGAAGATCGCCGCCAGCGCGCCGACGAAAGCGACGATCGAACCGACCGAAAGGTCGATATGGCCCGCCACGATGACGAGCAACATGCCGAGCGCCATGATGACGATGAACGAATTCTGCAGGACCAGGTTCGTCAGGTTGACCGGCTTGAAGAGGATGCCGCCGGTGTAGAACTGGAAGAATACCATGATCGCGACGAGCGCGATGAGCATGCCGTATTCACGAATGTTGCCGCGGATGTAGTCGGCAACGGAAACGACGTTGCTTTCCTCGGTTGCTGGGTTGACCGGAGTCATTGTCTCTTCTCCCCTGAGCGCATGATAGCGCGCATGATGGTTTCCTGGCTTGCTTCTCCCTTCGGCAGTTCGGCGACGATGCGTCCTTCGTTCATCACGTAGATGCGGTCACAAGTGCCAAGCAGTTCGGGCATTTCCGATGAGATCATCAGAACGCCCTTTCCATCGGCGGCAAGCTGGTTGATGATAGTATAAATCTCGTACTTTGCGCCAACGTCGATGCCGCGGGTGGGCTCGTCGAGGATCAAAATCTCGGGATCGGAGAACAGCCACTTCGACAGCACCACCTTTTGCTGGTTGCCGCCGGAAAGATTGACCGTTTCCTGGAAGATGCCGTGCGAGCGAATGCGCAGCTTCGACCGGTAATCGGTCGCAACCTTCATCTCCTTGATGTCGTCGATGACGCTGTTGTTCGAAATTCCGTCGAGATTGGCGAGCGTCGTATTGTGCAGGATCGTGTCGTTGAGCACGAGGCCGAGCTGTTTGCGGTCCTCGGTGACATAGGCAAGACCGGCATCGATCGCCTTGCGCACGGTACTGACATCGACGGCCTTGCCGTCGACGAAGACCTCGCCGCTGATCTTGTGCCCGTAGGACTTGCCGAAGACGCTCATGGCGAATTCGGTGCGGCCCGCGCCCATCAGGCCGGCAATGCCGACGACCTCGCCCTTGCGGACATTGACGTTGATGTTGTGCAGCACCTGGCGGTCGCGGTGATGCTGGTGATAGGCGTTCCAGTTCTTCACTTCGAAGATCGTTTCGCCGATCGGCACGGAGCGCGGCGGATAACGGTCGGCAAGGTCGCGGCCCACCATGTTCTTGATGATGATGTCTTCGCTGATCTCGTCGGCGTGACAGTCGAGCGTCTTGACGGTCATGCCGTCGCGCAGGACCGTGATCTGGTCGGCGACTTTGCGGATCTCGTTCAGCTTGTGGGAAATGATGATCGAGGTGATGCCCTGATTGCGGAACTCGATCAGGAGATTGAGCAGCGCGTCGGAATCCTTCTCGTTGAGCGAGGCTGTGGGCTCGTCGAGGATGAGCAGCTTCACACTCTTCGACAGCGCCTTGGCGATCTCGACGAGCTGCTGCTTGCCGACGCCGATATCGGTTACCAGCGTATTCGGGGATTCGCGCAGGCCCACCTTCTGCAGCAGCTGCTTCGTGCGGTTATACGTCTCTTCCCAGCTGATGATGCCCTTCTTGGCGTTCTCGTTGCCGAGGAAGATGTTTTCGCCGATCGACAGCAACGGCACGAGCGCCAGTTCCTGGTGAATGATGACGATGCCGATTTCTTCGGAATCCTTCAGGACCTTGAAGTGACGCGTCTCGCCTTCATAGACGATGTCGCCTTCATAGCTTCCTGTCGGATAGACGCCCGATAGCACTTTCATCAGGGTCGATTTGCCGGCCCCGTTTTCGCCCACCAATGCGTGGATCTCACCCTGGCGAACCTTGAGGTTCACGTTCTCCAGCGCCTTGACGCCCGGGAACGTCTTGGTGATGCTCCGCATTTCGAGGATGGTATTGTCCATAGTCAAAGTTCCAGCGCCTTGAGCCGCCGAGCGGCTTGGCGATCATAAAATCGAAGGCCGGAACCCGCAAGCACGCGGGCTCCGGCCTCGTGTTTAACTTACTTCAGCTTGTCTTCGGTGTAGTAACCGCCGTCGACCAGGATCTGCTTGTAGTTGGTCTTGTCGACCGAAACCGGCTTCAGCAGATAGGACGGAACGATCTTGACGCCGTTGTCGTAGGTCTTCGTGTCGTTGACCTCGGGCTCCTTGCCGGACATGACGGCATCGACCATGGCAACAGTGACCTTGGCGAGTTCGCGGGTGTCCTTGAAGACCGTCGAGTGCTGTTCGCCAGCGATGATCGACTTGACCGACGGGACTTCGGCGTCCTGACCGGAAACGATCGGGAGCGGCTGGTCAGCCGAACCGTAGCCGACGCCCTTCAGCGAGGAGATGATGCCGATCGAGAGACCGTCATAAGGAGACAGGACGGCATCGACCTTGGCGTCGGTGTAGTTGGCCGAGAGCAGGTTGTCCATGCGGGCCTGGGCCGTAGCCGCATCCCAACGCAGGGTGCCGACCTTGTCCATGCCGGTCTGGCCGGACTTCACGACGAGCTTGCCGGAGTCGATGTAGGGCTGCAGGACCGACATTGCGCCATCATAGAAGAAGAAGGCGTTGTTGTCGTCCGGCGAACCGCCGAAGAGTTCGATGTTGAACGGGCCCTTGCCATCCTTGAGGCCGAGGGCGTCAACGATGGAGGTCGCCTGCAGAACGCCGACCTGGAAGTTGTCGAAGGTAGCGTAGTAGTCGACGTTGGCCGAGTCGCGGATCAGGCGGTCATAAGCGATGACCTTGATGCCGGCATCGTGAGCCTTCTGGAGAACGTCGGAAAGCGTCGTACCGTCGATCGAAGCGATGACGAGAACCTTGGCACCCTTGGTGACCATGTTTTCGATCTGCGACAGCTGGTTCGGAATATCGTCGTCAGCATACTGCAGGTCGGTCTTGTAGCCGGCGGCCTCGAGCTGCTTGACGATGTTGTTGCCGTCGTCGATCCAGCGAGCGGAGGACTTCGTCGGCATCGCGATGCCGACAAGCCCCTTGTCCTGCGCCATGGCAGGCATAACGAACGAAGCGACGCCGAAGGCAGCCGCAGCCATCAATGAGATAATGGATTTCATTTCTCTCTCCCTTGTTAATAGAGCAGCGGACGAAAAATCGCCCGCCCCGAAACTGTGGCAGGTTCCGTATTGGATAGTTACTTCAGATGGTGAGAAACGAAGTAGGTCTCCTCCACGATCTCACACGTGTTGAGTGCCAACCAGCACACGGCGGCAAACTGGTATGGATTCCTATAACTGTCAAATAGAATAAGTGGTAATGTGCATAACAATTTTGGTATATCGTTAAAAAGTATTACTTTTGATGGAGCGCAGTGGGGAGGCTGCAACCATGACGATCGTTTCAGAGCCTATTTCGATGGATCACGTTGATATCCACAGCGACAGTTTCGGCGATGACAGCCTTTTACGGGCAGGACTTAAGCTGAATCACCTGCGCATGATCGTCGCAATCGAAGATAGCGGACAGATTTCCGCAGCTGCGGAAGTCCTCAACATTTCGCAGCCCGCCGCATCGCGCATGCTGTCCGAAATGGAATCGATAACCAAGACTCAGCTCTACGAGCGGGTGGCCCGCGGCGTGGTGCTGACGACCTTCGGCGCGGCCCTTGCGAGACGTGCCAGGAAGATCCTGCTGGAGCTGCGCGAAGCGAGCCGCGAGATCGGCGAATTGAAGAGCGGCAAGGGCGGCTCGGTCTTCATCGGCGCGGTGACGGCGCCGGCCATGAGCCTCGTCGTGCCGGCGATCAACAGGGTGCGCAAGGCCTATCCCGGCATCGAGATCAACATCCAGGTGGAGACCAGCAACGTGCTCGCCCGCGAGCTGCTCGCCGCCCGCCACGACTTCATCATCGGCCGCATTCCCGACGATCTCAATCCGCGCCTGTTCGAGGTCAAGGAGATCGGCATCGAGCGCGCCTGCCTGATCGTGCGCAAGAGCCATCCGCTTTTAAAGCACAAGGTGAGCAGCCTTGCCGACGTCAGGGATTACGACTGGGTGTTTCAGCCGCCGGGCACGCTGTTGCGCCGTACGATCGAGGACATTTTCCTGGCGCGCGGCGTGGCGCTGCCGGAAAATATCGTCAACACCTCCTCGCTGCTGCTGACCTGCGCCATCGTCTGCGAAACCGACGCGATCGCCCCCGTCGCTGTCGACGTCGCCCATTTCCTCGCCAGCCAGGGCGCCAAGGCCTCCGACGTGCGCGTGCTGCCGATCGATTTCGACATCAACGTCAAGCCCTACAGCTTGATCGCGGCAAGCGAACGGGCGCTGCCACCGAGCGCACGACTGCTCTACGACATAATCCTCGAGGAAAGCCTGAAGCAGGCGGGATAAGCCCGCAAGCCCGGCGCCATCTTCGCCGGTCTTAATGTGTGCCGGAGCAATTTCGGCAAATGCGCAGCGGTTTTTTGCGTCCGGAAATTGCGTGAAAAAATAGAGCACGTCGGCCGGTCGCAGACGCCGGAATGCTCTTCAAGGAAGCGGGATGCTGTTCGGACAGTCGGTATTTCAATCAGTTCTCGAGCGGCTGAAGGCGCAGGACGATACGGTGGAAGACGACGCCGAAGCGCCGGCCGCCCACCGTGTGGCGAGCCTCGGCACCGGCTTTGCCTTCGATGTCATGGAGGGTGTCTCGGTCGCCTCGCAGCGGATCGGCGAAGCCTATTTCGACAATCTGGAACACGAAGCCGCAGCCAAACCGGGGCCTCTGCTTCCACCCGCGCCTGTGATGCCGGATCACCTCACCCGCACGGCCCCGCAAGAGGTTGCCGCCGAACTGGCGATCTCGGCGGCCGATACACCGCTGACGCTCGGCGAGAAGCGCCGCGCCTTCGCACGCGCCAATCATCCCGACGGCGTCGCCCTGCCCTTCCGCGACAATGCGACGAAGCGGATGATGTTGGCCAATCTCCTGATCGACGAGGCGCTCAGGAGATTGCGCTGATTATTCCGCCTGCCCGTCCTTCGACGGCTTGTCCGCGGCTGGCGCCGCGGGCTCTTCGTCGTCGTCAGCGTCAGGCACGGCTGCAGGCTCGGCGACCTCGGGCTGCGGATTGAAGGTCCAGAACAGCGTATAATAGGCATAGGCGCCCGCCCCGGCCGAGATGACGGCCCAGAAGGGATCGCCGCCGATGATCTCGACCGCAGCCCAGCCGAAGCAGACGGCCACGATGGCAATCCGCACCCAGAGGCGCCGGTATGCCGGATGGTTCGGATCGATCAGTTGCATCTGTGCCCCACAGTTCAATATGTCACACATGCCCCCGGCATGTGTCGCACCCATTGTGGTCAGGTGTTGCGCTTGTCTTTAGTTCGAATCTTGCAAATGTGAAAGAGCCGCGGGCTTGACGCGACGCAGAGAAGATGGAATGAAAATTCCAGATTTTTGGCAATTCGGTTTATTTGTTCCGAATTCAAGGGAGGTTGCAATGACAGTGAGATTTGGTCTTCTCGGCGCCGGCCGCATCGGCAAGGTTCACGCCAAGGCCGTCAGCGGCGACGCCAATGCGACGCTGGTTGCGGTCGCGGACGCCTTTCCGCAGGCGGCGGAAGCCATCGCTTCGGCCTATGGCTGCGAGGTCCGCACCATCGAGGCGATCGAGGCCGCCAAAGATATCGACGCCGTCGTCATCTGCACGCCGACGGACACCCATGCCGACCTGATCGAGCGTTTCGCCCGCGCCGGCAAGGCGATATTCTGCGAAAAGCCGATCGATCTTGACGTCGCCCGCGTCAAGGCCTGCATCAAGGTGGTGGAAGAGACCGGCGCCAAGCTGATGGTCGGCTTCAACCGCCGCTTCGACCCGCATTTCATGGCGGTTCGCAAGGTCATCGACGACGGCAAGATCGGCGATGTCGAAATGGTGACGATCACCTCGCGCGATCCCGGCGCCCCGCCGGTCGACTACATCAAGCGCTCGGGCGGCATCTTCCGCGACATGACGATCCACGATTTCGACATGGCCCGCTTCCTGCTCGGCGAAGAGCCGGTCTCGGTGCTGGCGACTGCCGCCGTTCTCGTCGACAAGGCGATCGGCGAAGCCGGCGACTATGACAGCGTCTCGGTGATCCTGCAGACCGCCTCCGGCAAGCAGGCCGTCATCTCCAACTCCCGCCGCGCCACCTATGGCTACGACCAGCGCATTGAAGTGCATGGCGCCAAGGGCATGGCGGCGGCTGAAAACCAGCGCCCGGTCTCGATCGAAGTGGCCAACGGCGACGGCTACACCCGCCCGCCGCTGCATGATTTCTTCATGACCCGCTACACCGAAGCCTACGCCAACGAGATCGCCGCCTTCATCGCCGCGATCGAAAAGGGCACGAAGATCTCGCCCTCCGGCGCCGACGGCCTGGCAGCACTGGCGCTCGCCGATGCGGCGGTGCAGTCGGTCAAGGAAGGCAAGCTGATCAAGGTTGGCTGACGGCCCTCTCCCGACCGCCAGCCATGCATGAGATGGCCGGGCACAGGCCCGGCCGTTTTGCGTTTGATGACCCTCTTCTTGAGTCGGCGTTATTCGCTACCAAGGAGATTGGCGGGACCCGCCCCTCATCCGGCTGCCGCCACCTTCTCCCCGTAAACGGGGCGAAGGGGTTATGCCGCAGCCTCTCCGTCCCTCGCCGGCTTCTCGCAGGGCACGTCCCCTCGCCCCGTTTTTACGGGGAGAGGGTTAGGGTGAGGGGCAGTGGTCGGTCACAAGGCTCATTTATCAATCCGTCCCCTGAACACCAGAGACCACGATATCCTGGTCGATCACCGAGAGCGCCCGGTTGAGGTGACCTTCGAAGACCAGGATGGGTTCTTCGGGGACGATGCGGATTTCGGGCATGCCTTCCATGCGCACGACATGCGACTGGCCGAGGCCCTCTTCGATGCCCTGGCGCAGCAGGTCGTAATAGCGGGTGCCGGGGCCGGTGATGGCGATGGGCATGCGTTCCGTGAGGCTGAGCATGCGCGACAGGCCGTTGCCGAGGGCAAGCCCGGCCTGGCGGAAGGCGAAGGCGGAGGTGCGGTGGCCCTGGCGGGCCCTGGCGGCGATCTTGTCGAGTTCGGCGACGGGGACGAATTTGGCGGGGATCGTATCCAGCGGCACTTCGAAGGCGCTGCGCAGGATGGCGTAGAAGCCGGCATAGGCCTCGATGCAGCCGCGGGTACCGCAGCGACAGAGGCCGCCACCCGCCATGTGCAGCATGTGGCCGAAATTCGGTGCCGAGATCTCCTGCGTCTGAGCGCCGCGCCGGACGATGCCGAGGCCGATGCTGTGGCCGAGGGAAAGAGCCGCGAGCGAGCGGAAATCGGCACCCTTGACGATCTCCTCGCGCGCGCCGAGGGCGGCGGCGACCAGCAGCGTCTCGTTATCGAGGATGACCTTGGCCTGCCAATCCGGCCGCAGCGCCGATTCGAAATCGATCTGGTCGCTGCCGAAGATCGGCGACCAGACGAGCACCGGCTCGGTGGAATCGACCAGGCCCTTGCTGCTGATCGAGATCAGCAGGACTTTTTCCTGGGTAATGCGAGAGCGATCGAGAATGCGCGAAAGGCCGGCGCGCACGCCTTCCACGAAGCGGCCGGCCCCTGAGGGATCATGCGAGCGCTCCTCGCTGAAGCGGTCGATCAGCTTGCCGGCATAATCCACCAGCGAATATTGCACCGCATCCGAGGAGATGATGACGACGATGAGATAGCCGCAATCACGCCGCTGGCGGAGCAGCACGCGCGGCCGGCCGCGGCCGCTTGCCGCCTGCTGCTCGGATTTTTCGATGATCTGGCCGCGTTCCAGATCGGCCGTGATCGCCGAGATGGTGGCCGAGGACAGGCCGGTGAAATCGGAAATTTCGGTATGGGCGAGCGCGCCGTGGCGGCGCAGCACGGACAGCACGAGCACGCTGTTTCTCTGCCGGACCAGCTCCGTGCTCGACTTGGTCAGCATGAATGCCGCCCTCTCCTCCTGCTTGCTCCACCCGTGGTTTCCACTGCATGTCCGGCCGCCGTTGCGCAAGCGAATTAAGCCGGTAGTGCAGTGTTGACAGTTGAAAAAATCTCTGACATCAAATTTCTCGACTGTCGAGAAAATAATCCGAACTTTCCTCGACAGGCGTATCGCGGTGGCCGGAGGAAGCATGGGCTGGGCCGGCCGCAACTCACTCGGGAGGACATTATGAAGTCTATTTTGAAATTGATGGCGGGCGCTGCCATTCTCGTTTCCGTGCACACCGCCGCCTTGGCTGCCGATCTCGTCGTCGGCGTTTCCTGGTCGAATTTCCAGGAAGAGCGCTGGAAGACGGACGAAGCCGCGATCAAGAAGGCTCTCGAAGCCAAGGGCGCCAAGTATATTTCCGCTGACGCGCAATCTTCGGCTGCAAAGCAGCTGACCGACGTCGAATCGCTGATTTCGCAGGGCGCCAACGCGCTGATCATTCTCGCCCAGGATTCCGACGCCATCGGCCCGGCCATCGAAAAGGCCGCCGCCGAAGGCATCCCGGTTGTCGGCTACGACCGCCTGATCGAAAATCCGGCCGCCTTCTACATCACCTTCGACAACAAGGAAGTCGGCCGCCTGCAGGCTGAAGGCGTCTTCAAGGCCAAGCCCGAAGGCAACTACGTCTTCATCAAGGGCTCGTCCTCCGACCCGAACGCCGACTTCTTGTTCTCGGGCCAGCAGGAAGTGCTGAAGGCCGCGATTGACGCCGGCAAGATCAAGAATGTCGGCGAGGCCTATACGGACGGCTGGCTGCCGGAGAACGCCCAGCGCAACATGGAGCAGTTCCTGACCGCCAACAACAACAAGGTTGACGCCGTCGTCGCCTCCAACGATGGCACGGCCGGCGGCGCGATTGCAGCGCTCGACGCCCAGGGCCTCGCCGGCTCCGTTCCGGTTTCCGGCCAGGACGGTGACAAGGCGGCGCTGAACCGCATCGCCCTCGGCACGCAGACGGTTTCCGTCTGGAAGGACAGCCGCGAACTCGGCAAGCGCGCCGCCGAAATCGCTCTCGACCTCGCCGGCGGCAAGGACATGAGCAAGATCGACGGCGCACAGGCCTTCAAGGGCGGCCCGAAGGGCGTGGAAATGCAGTCGGTTTTCCTGAAGCCGCTGGCCATCACCAAGGACAACCTGAACGTCGTCATCGACGCCGGCTGGATTTCCAAGGCGGAAGCCTGCCAGGGCGTCAAGGCCGACACGGTCGCTGCCTGCAAGTGAGCCAGGGCCAAGTAAGCCAGGGCAAAGCAAGCCAGGCCTTGTGAACTAGAATTGCCGGCGCCGCAGCGGAACACCGTTGCGGCGCCGGATGCGGATGAGAACTCCAACCACGACGTTTTCTCCGCCTCGCCGCACCATCGCGGACTTGCATTCCCTGCCGGAAAGGTGTCGCGACGCCACGCCACGGTTTCCGGAAGCATCGCGATGGTCAGTTGAAGAACAGACGAATGACGCCGTTGGCAGCCTCTAGCACGCTGGCGCAGCCGTCTAAACAATGGGGGAACGGCAAACCCATGGCCGAAATGGTAAAATCAACAGCTTCAAGCGGACCGCGAACGGCGGAAGCCAATCCGGTGACCCGCTTCTTCCGCGCGACCGAGATCGACACACGCCTGCTCGGCATGATCGGCGCGCTCGTCATCATCTGGATCGGTTTCCACATCATCACCGGCGGCCTGTTCCTGACCCCGCGCAACCTCTGGAACCTCTCGGTCCAGACGACCGATATCGCGATCATGACGACGGGCATGGTGCTGATCATCGTCACCCGCAACATCGACCTTTCGGTCGGATCCGTGCTCGGCCTCTGCGGCATGATCATGGGCGTGACGCAGGCGAAGATCCTGCCTGAGTATATCGGCTTCGACAGCCCCTTCACCTGGGTGATCACGCTGCTGGTCGGCCTGATCGCCGGCGGCCTGATCGGCACCTTCCAGGGCATGATCATCGCCTTCCTGAACGTTCCCTCCTTCATTGTCACCCTCGGTGGCCTGCTGGTCTGGCGCGGCGCGACCTGGCTCGTCACCAGCGGCCAGACGGTTGCCCCGATGGACCAGACCTTCCGCATCATGGGCGGCGGCGCCGAGGGCTCGATCGGCGCCACCTGGAGCTGGATCGTCGGCATCGTCGCCTGCCTGTTCGTCATCGCCAGCATCATCGGCTCACGCCGCCAGCGCCGCCGCTTCGGCTTTCCGCGCCGGCCGATCTGGGCCGAGTATTTCCTCGCGACGCTGAGCTGCGTGCTGATCCTCGGCGCCGTCTCGATCGCCAACAGCTATTACTGGCCGATCAACATCGCCAAGAAATATGCCGAGACCAACAACATCCCCTGGCCGGAAACCGGCCTGGATATCCCCTACGGCATCGCCGTGCCGGTGCTGATCGCCATCGTCGTCGGCATCATCATGACCTTCATCGCCACAAGGCTGCGCTTCGGCCGCTATGTCTTCGCGATCGGCGGCAACCCCGAGGCGGCCGAGCTTGCCGGCATCAAGACCCGCTGGGTGACCGTGCGCATCTTCGCGCTGATGGGGGTTTTGGCCGCTATCGCAGCCGCGATTTCCACCGCCCGCCTCAACGCCGCGACCAACTCGCAGGGCACGCTCGACGAGCTCTACACCATCGCCGCCGCCGTCATCGGCGGGACGTCGCTGGCGGGCGGCACCGGCACGATCGCCGGCGCCATGCTCGGCGCGCTGGTCATGCAATCGCTGCAATCCGGCATGGTTCTCGCGCATGTCGACACGCCGCTGCAGAGCGTTGTCGTCGGCACCGTCCTCGTCGTTGCGGTCTGGCTCGACACCGTCTATCGCGCCCGTGCCAAGTGAGAGGAGCCTCAAAATGACTGATCAACGCACTCCCCTCGTGGAACTGAAAAACATCTCGATCTCCTTCGGCGGCATCCATGCTGTGGACAATGCCTCGGTCGATCTCTACCCCGGCGAAGTGGTCGCCCTTCTCGGCCATAACGGCGCCGGCAAATCGACGCTGATCAAGATCCTCTCCGGCGCCTACAAGCGCGACAGCGGCGAGATCCTGATCAATGGCGAACCGGCCGACATCCGCAACCCGCGCGACGCCAAGAAATACGGGATCGAGACGATCTACCAGACGCTCGCCGTCGCCGACAATGTCGACGCCGCCGCCAACCTCTATCTCGGCCGCGAGCTGAAGACCCGCTGGGGCACGCTCGACGACGTGGCGATGGAGGCCTCGGCCCGCGAAGTGATGGGGCGGCTCAACCCCAACTTCAAGCGCTTCAAGGAGCCGGTGAAGGCGCTTTCGGGCGGCCAGCGGCAATCGGTGGCGATCGCCCGCGCCATCCTCTTCAACGCCCGCATCCTGATCATGGACGAGCCGACGGCTGCGCTTGGACCGCAGGAAACGGCGCAGGTGGGCGAACTGATCAAGCAGCTGAAGAAGGAAGGCATCGGCATCTTCCTCATCAGCCACGACATCCACGACGTCTTCGACCTCGCCGACCGCGTCTCGGTGATGAAGAACGGCCAGGTGGTGGGCCACGCCCGCACCGAGGATGTGACCAAGGACGAAGTCTTGGGGATGATCATCCTCGGCAAGGTGCCGCCCAAGGCCATCCCCGGCCCTGGCGCCATGCAGATCTGAGCGCCGCTAAAGCGCGCGTCGCGTCAAATGTGATTGATGCGACGCGTTTTAGCCTTTTGTTTTGATGCATGTCGTTACACTTCCGGGCGACATGCATGAAGGGGCGCCCCCAACAACCTCGCTCCGCCGCCCGCAAGGCCGGCGGAGTTTTTCGATCAATCCCAAGGCTGACGAATAAAAACACCCTGCAAACCGCAAGCATTGGTATTTCTGAGAATTTCGCGATTGAAGCCGGCCGCAAGCTAGGCTAAGAACCACCCATCGGACAGGCGATTCAAACCGCCTTCGGCATGCACCCGTAGCTCAGCTGGATAGAGTGTTGGATTCCGATTCCAAAGGTCACAGGTTCGAATCCTGTCGGGTGCGCCACTTCTATTTACTGAGTTCCGTCATATAATTTTAGAATGGCTCCCTAAATTTTAGAATGGTGAGGCCACAATTTTAGAAGTCATTGCCCGAATGTTTAGAGTGACGCACAAGAGCGGACTCCTTCGCATTTAGCGGACGCTAGAGCGGGATGATTTTAAGTGGAATCACAATTGGGATTCTCCTTTGGACGCAAATCAGATTCATCCTTCTGACCGGTCAGGAGGCCGGGCTGGATGGCGAGACCCTTTCGAATGATCTGCGAGAGCGTGTCGTCGGGCGGTCACACAGGAGGGGCTGGTCGTGCCGGCTGCGGCCAAACGCTTCGGCATTGGCATCAGCACCTCGATCGATTGGGCGGCGCTTCCACACGACGGGCAGCGCAGCGCCCGGCCAGATGGGTGGTCACAAGCCGCGGGCGATCTGCGGTGGCCACCGGGAATGGCTTGTCGAACGCTGCCGCGCGAGCGCGTTTACGCTGCGCGGGCTGGTCGCGGAGCTGGCAGAGCGGGGGCTGGACGTGGAGGCGCCGGTCTCGAAGGCTTGCTCCGATCCCTTCAAGGTCCTCGCGAATGGAAAAGGCACACCCCGGTCGAAGGCAGCACGGACGATCCGAGCCGCCTCCTCCCGAGCCGTGCTTGGCCCAGGAGCGCTATGCAAACATGTTGGGACCGATCTCCTCGCTAACCTCGATGATCACATCTGCGGGAACATGGTTCCTCCGGGCCGCAGCGAGGATAGCTTCGGTATTGGGCGCCTCGTAAAGGCAGTAAGTCTTTTTCCGGTCTGCGCTGAGGAAGGAAAAAATCCACTTCACTCCTTCCTGATCGTTGATCAGGTTGACTTGCTCGACCCCCTCTTTCGATAAATCGAGTTGCTCTGCGAAGTTTCTTTCAATGATGTAGCGTGGCATGACGAGACCTTCTTCCCACTAAAAGCAGCGAACTGCTGGTCCTAATGAATCGTTGGCTTCAGTCGCTGTTGCAGCCGGACCATTCCCAGTTCGGCCGCGGTTGACCGGGCATGCTCGAATAGCGACATTGCTCTCTTTATCGCGGCCGGGCTACCTACTTTCATTAGAAAGTCCGCATAATCTGCCTGTGTGTGCGCGAGCCACGGCCGCGAGCCGATTGCCGAATTCATCTCGAGCGCGTGCTCAAAGTGCTCCGGCGCTCTGTCGAATTCACCCAGCGCGGCCGCCAACACTCCCAAATATCGGCTTGCCGCGCCGAAGCAAACGGTCGCCATACCTATTGTGACGGTCATCTCCTTGTAGTCTAGCATAAGCTTATAGAGGGTCTGCGCAGCATCCGCGTCGCCGAGACCGGCGGCGACTTCCGTCAGGAACGAGAGAGACGCGCTTCGTTTTCCGTCAACCGGGAGAGCGAAGCGGGTGCGGGCGAGCTCGCTCAACCTCCGCTGGGCCGCTTCCCGATAGCCCAGGTCAAAGGCGACCAACGCAAAGCCCGGTAACCAAGTGATTTCCTCCGGGTTCTCCTCGATCAACAGTTTCATGATCGGTGCGACCTCCGACAGACGGCTCTGCTCCCGTCGGATCGCGAACATCTGCATTCCGTAGACGCCCTCTGCCGCCGCGCCAAGGGTACGCATGCCCAGCATCAGAGCTTCGTCAGCAAACTCCTCAGCGGCGGTGAACCTTCCATCGAGGATGGCCATCATCGCTTTTGCGATGCCAGCGTAGAACTGGACGTTGAGATGCTGCCGCTTGGTACCAAGCTCGTCCAGTGCGTCAACCGCCCGATCGGCTCGGGCACGATCGCCGAGTTCTGTGGAGACGTACGCGTCAATCGAAAGCGCTCGGCTTCGCACGTCGTCGTCGTCGATCTCATCCGCGAGGCGTCTTATTTCATCTACGCGAGCGAGCCGGTCGTTTCTCTCCCTGATGGACTTGACAGGTGCCGGCGTCAGGAATGGCAGAGTGGAGAGCTCCACTAACGCAGTTTTGTCCCCGACCCGTCGGGCTAGTTCAATCCCCTCTACAAGGTATTTTGTGGCGTTCTTACTGTCGCTCAGGTAGGTGTAGCCCCGCGCAAGACGGCTGAGAATCTGGCACCGTGTCCTCTCATCCGCTGGTTCAACCATCGTCAGGGCTTCCTTAAGAAGCGGCACGGTTTCGGCAAGCGAATTGGAGGAGAGGAATTTAGAGCCGTCAAGACCAATGACAGCGCGAACAAAGGCGTGCGTGTCGGCCGCTTCGCGTGCCAATTGGGCGGCCAGCCTGTATCTCCCCAGCGAATCCGTCATCCGGCCAGCAGCGAACAGGGCGTCGCCAAGTCTTAGGATCGCGGTGAGCACGTCCACTTGTCGGTCAGGTCCTTTAGGCAATTGCTCTGCGATCGCCAGGGCGTTCTGGAAATGGTCGACAGCCTCGTAGTTGGCGGATCGAGCAAGCGCGCGGTCTCCCGCCTTCATCCAGAAGGGAAGCGCTAGTTCAATCCGGTGCGCTTTCTCGTAGTGCTGGGCGATGAGCTCGGGCTGCGTCGCAGCGACGTCGTCATACTGGTCGACGAGAACCCTGGCGATCTTCTCGTGGACATATCGACGGCGCCGGTTGAGGAGCGATTGGTAGGCCGCATCCTGAATGAGCGCGTGGCGAAAAACGAGAGCATCATGTAAGACGCCGCCTTCGACGACGATCTGGCTGGACTCGAGCTGGTTCAGCGACTTCTCGAGCGTTCGGTCGTCGAGTCCAGCGATCTTTGAAAGAAGGCCGCGATCGAATTCCCTGCCTATTACGGCGGCAATTTGCGCAATCTCCTTGGTCGTTCTCCCTAATCGGTCGAGACGTGTCATCAGGGAGCCCTGCAGGCTGTCGGGGATCTCGACGTTGAGCGGCGACGACTTTCCGCTCTCCACGACAGAGCGTGTAAGCTCCTCCACGAACAGCGGCACGCCGTCCGTTCGCTCCGCGATCCTTTCGGCAAGCTGTTCGGAAATGTCGGAGACCATTCGACTCGATCAGTTCGCGCATTTGCGGCCTGGTCAGGCGTCCAATGGAGAGCGTCGTCGCCTGCGCCAGCCCACTCGCCCAATCCGCGCTCCATTCCGGCCGATGCGTCACAACGACAAGGGCGGCGGTGCCATGAAGCCGGCTGACGAGTTCTCTCAGCACTTCGCCGGTGGACGGGTCCATCCAGTGCGCGTCCTCGAAAACCATGAGCACCGGTGCGATCCTGGCCGCAAGCAGCAAACGGTTCACCAATGTGCGGACGACAAGTTCCTTGCGCTGGTGGGCGGAGAGATCCGGCGGCCTGAACTCGTCGCCGAGGTCGAGCGAAAGCAGCTCGGCATAGATCGCGCCAACTTCGGAGGGACTTTCGCCATAGCGGCGAACGAGGGCGCGAAACTTTTCAACGCGCGTGTTCCGGTCATCTGTCGGCGCAAACGAAGCGACCCGGCTCAGTCGCTCGACGATCGGGTAGAAGGCAGAGGTGGCGTGATAGGGTGAACACTGTAATCGAATGAGTTCATGCTGCGTCTCCCGCAGATGTTCTTCTAAAGCTTCGACAAGCCGCGATTTCCCGATGCCAGCCTCCCCCGACAGAAAGACCGCCTGGCCTTCGCCGGCCTTCGCCAACTCCCACCGTTCGAGCAGGAGGCCGATCTCACTAATGCGGCCGACAAATTTCGAAAGCCCGCTGGCATGCGCCGCTTCGAAACGGCTATCCACCTCTCGCTCGCCGCGGACTTCGAACAGTGTGATGGGCGTGGTGAAGCCTTTGAGGTCCTGCTCCCCGAGGCTCTCGATATTGAACGATTGCCCGGCGAGGCGGCGGGTGCTGTCTGAGACCACGATCTGGCCTGGGGCGGCCGCGCCCTGCAGGCGTGCTGCCAGGTTGGGAGTGTCTCCCGCGATCGATGCACGCTCCTTCGCGCTGCCGTCGGTGTTGCCAACGACCACGTGCCCAGATGCGATGCCGATGCGAGCCTTCAATTGCTGCGCGTTCGCTGACTGCAGGGCGTCGACGGCGGCCATCGCTTCGAGGCCGGCCCGGATCGAGCGCTCGGCATGGTCCTCGTAAGCCATAGGCCATCCGAAATAGGCAAGCACGCCATCTCCGAGATACTTGGCGACGTAGCCTCCGAACCGCGTAACTGCGCTGGCAACGCTATCCTGGTAACGACGGATCAACTCGTGCATGTCTTCAGGATCGAGCTGTGCTGACAGCGCTGTTGATCCGACCAGATCGCAGAAGAGTACGCTGAGCAGTCGCCGGTCAGCCGCACCTTCGGGCGTGGTTTCGGAAGCGGCTGAAGCAGGAGGCTGTTCGGCCGGACGTGACTGCGCAAGTCCATTGATAGCAGCTAGAATAATTTTCCGGTGGCCAAGCGAGACACCGAGCTCCTGGAGGTCGGATTCCGCGATATGAGGGAGCGCCCGAAGATCAACGTCATTCTTGACGAAGGCTTCAGCGTACTTGCCGAGACCGAGTTGACGTAGCCAATCCTCAATCGTCTGCATCGACGTTCATTCCGCTTGCGCCTCCGGAATTCATCAGCGAGATCGGCGGCTCAATCGTGTATTGCGCGAAGACCGTGGAACACTGCCGCGTCGACGCCAAGCCCGCCGTTAATCGCCTGTAGGGGCGGTTCCGTCAGGTCGCCGGATGCGTCGCCATCGACGATGCAGTCGTTGGCAGCCCTGGCCGAACTGGCGGGCCGAGGCGCAACGCTGTAAGCAACTTACAGCATCGCGCCTTCCTCCGCTGGCGCGACGCTACGAATCTTCAGGCGGACGTGGAGCTTGTTAGCTGCGCATGGGCTGCCTTTGCCGATCCCTTTTTACCGCAGCCGACCTAGTGTTGTCCGGATTATCCTTATTTGTTGCCCGGGCCACTCGAACCGCAGTCGTTGCAGTTGGTGTTGTCGGGATTGCCCTTATTCGTTGAGGTATCCTTGGTGCCACCACTGGCTCCCGCGTTGTCGTTCGGCGGCGGCTTACCGCTTTCACCCATGGTTGTAGTTTCGTCCCGTGAGTTGCTGCTGGCTGCTAACGTCGGCAGAAGCCCACCGAATAGGAGCGCTAGCGCGGTGAGAGCCGGAAGTATAAGTCTGGACATGGTCATACTCCTTGATGAGGGTCGTTGACTTCAGGTAACGCCAGAGCGTGCCTTTTAGGGCTGTGCTGGCTCCCCCTCTGGCGTAGGTCGCCAACTGCTGCGAATCGTCGATGCCGTCTCCGGCGGACGCTAAAAAGGATGTCTCGATTCTGATCAGAGGAGGCAGGCTACCGCTCCCACGGCTGACGTGCCTCGCAATCTCCCGTTGGAGAGCCGCGGCGCATAGCGAAAACCCACCGCTTTGCGCCCGCAGCTTGGAACGGGAGACGGACTATAATTTTTCGGATCGTGAATACTAAAATACATTCAATAATCAATCAATTAGCTCTTAAGTAATATGACTAGATAATCCGGGTTATACAGTTGAGTTGGCGGGTCTTTCGGACCGACCAGCCCTGCTCGCCGCGATCATCCGGAGTATCCGGACATGTCGGCCTGCCAAGGACCGCTCGCCTGTCGTTCGAAGTCAGCGACGGGCCTCACCACCACTCCAGAACAAAACTGGGCACCGCAGCGATGGTGGCTTTGCGCCGCATGACAGTCATTCCTGCAGCCCCGTCCATTCGCCAAAAGCGGACATTGCTATTGCAGAGGCCGCGGGCAGCGTTGCGGTAGGCAGCTTTGCGCCAATTTCCGGACTTTCGGTCGCGAACCGCGCGGCGCCGCGCGGCTAATTCACGACCATGGGAACGACCGAGCGGCTCGCGGCTCGCTCACACACCTGTTTATGCTGATGCGCCGCGGGGTCTCGATACTCGCGATCTCGTCGGTGCAAAAGAAATGCTCGACCAACTGCGAGAGGTACTATTTGCAAACGGTCGAGATCGTATCCTGCCTGCTTCCTCCGCTAGTCCGCCCCGTCCGTTTTTGCCCGCTCGATGAATTTTCCCGCCACCGCTTTGCCAAGTGCGGCACCGGCCTGGTTGTCCATTTCAAAGTGGATACCAGCCCAGATGCGGGAATCGCCCGCCTCTTTGCCAACCGCGCGGACGAACTCCGCATGGCCGGGAAACAGGTACGCCAGGACCTCGCATCGGGCAGTCGAAAGCGTGGAGTGGTTCGACGGATAACTGGGATGGGCTGGCACCGCGAACAGGGGAGTGATGCTCGCGTCAAGCATGTTGGGCCGCAGATACCAATAGGCGTACTTCCCGTCGTTGCTGGCAATGTAGGCGTCGTAATAGACCGTTGCGAGCATCGCGTAAGCCCGCGCGGCACGCGGCGGGTTCGTATCCGTCTTGTCCTCGAACATCCACTTGCTGGCATAGTCATACCAGTCGGTGAACAGGCCGGATGGGCTTTGCCAGTAGAACGCTTTGTAGCTATTAGGGAATTTTCGTTCAAACTGTCGGATTGCATCCGTCTCGGCCTTTACAGCCGGGGACTGGCAGTCGGGTGGCGCCGGCGGCCTGAATTCATCGGCTGCTGCCAGCACGATCGGCTTCCAGTTTGGCATGGTTACATTGGCGGGTTTGCTCCCGACCCACATGCACGGCCCGGTCGGAACAGTGCCGGTCCACGCTGCATCGGAGCCATCGGCCTTTGCCCGCGCAATCACCTGCTCTGCGACCCTCCGCCCCAACTCCAGACCGGCGGAAGAATCGCTTGGGAACTGCACACCGGCAAGCACACGCGACTGTGCCGCTTCTTCTGCCATTGCCTTGAACGACGATGTCTCTTCGGGAAAGAAATAAGAAAGAACGGTCGCGGCGGCTCCGGCGGCGGCTGCGTGTTCAGATGGATAGGAGGGACTGCGGGGCGTAGGCAGCGCAGTCGGCAGTGTCGCATCCGCCTCGCTCGGGCGCGGCCGATTGTAGAAGTACTTTGCGTCCCACGCAGCGATAGTGGCGTCGTACATCGCCATCGTCAAATAGGTGTAGACGCGGTGCGCATTTGGAATCTGCTGGTTTTCGAGAAGGCGATTGTTGACCAGATCGATCCATCGGTACCCAGGCGAGCCGGCGTCCCAAAAGGTGATTTTATCGGCGGCAGCCGGATCCTTTTGCGCCAAGAGATCCCGCATCTGCGCCAGTTCGGCTGCTGCGGCGGAGGCGTCGGGCGGCGGTGGGACTCGGAAGTCCTCGCCAGACGTGATTACCCACGTCTTCCACGTTCCAGCCTCTGGTTCTATCAAATCCGATTGGGCGAAAGCACAGTTCCCTGAAAAAAGGATTACCGCGCAGGCCTTGCCAAAACCGCTAAGCATGTGAGCCTCCCATACGTTGCCCCGCTGCCCGTCTATGTTCATTTTAGCAAAGTCTAATTATACGGCGAGGCGCTGTTCAATAAAAGGATCAAGTTAGAGCACGGCAGCGTTGTGATATTCTAAGCCGAATGGCTGTTTATGCGCCGCATCTCGGTCGAAGAGGCAAAGTTCGGTCGATCGCTATTTCGGAAGTACTTTATAGTCTTATTCGCCGCTCATTTTTCGATGGCTGCCAATGGCATCAGCGACGCCTGGTTGAGCTACGGTCAACCGGGAATGGTCGACCGCGTACATTGTGAAACAGCATCGGCTCGGTGTTGTACGAGCGATGCACCGAGTGCCAACTTTTTACATTGAACGTCAAATGCGGGTCCTATTGGCGCTAAGGTGCCAAGTTTCATCCTCTCCGGCGCGCCAATCGGGATGTACATTCCAAAATCGCGTAGCGCGACGTCCGGTTTAGACCCATTCCAGACCTTCCAGTGCATGCACAGCAAAGCGGCGATACAATGCCTCCGACTTCTGCTACGGTGCATTCCTCGGGCATAAGTGGTCTTAAAGAACGCCGTCGAGAATCGCATGCTGCCGTTCTTGCTGCCGATGTGGTGGGCTACTCCGCGCTGATGGAGCGTGACGGCCAAGCAGGCGGCCGACGCGCGCATGTGGGCCGGCGTCCATTTTCGCTCCGATGTGGTTGCGGGCCAAAATATCGGTGAGGGTGTGGCCGAGCAGGTCATAGCGTTCGCGGTCCACCGCCCCAGCGGTGGGCGTGACGCTCGCCTTCGGATGGGGGGCACCTTGGGGCTTAGCCCAGAGCTATCGGAAAAAGGTGGCCGGAAGCGCACGGGGAGAGTTGGATTGTCAACCGAGCATGTAGAGCGGCGACTTACGGCCATTCTAGCGGCCGACATCTCCGGCTACAGCCGGCTGATGGGCAACGACGAGGAAGGTACGCTCGCCCAACTGAAGGCGCATCGGCGTGCTCTGGTCGACCGAAAGATCAACGAACACCGCGGGCGGATTGTCAAGACCACCGGTGATGGGATGTTGGTCGAGTTCGCGAGTGTGGTCGAGGCCGTTCGCTGCGCCGTCGAGATCCAGCGCGGCATGGCGGAACGCAATGTCGCGGTGCCGGCAGGACAACGGATCGAGTTCCGCGTCGGCATCAATGTCGGCGACATCATCATCGAGGGTGACGACATTTTCGGGGATGGCGTCAACGTGGCGGCTCGCTTGGAGGGGCTCGCGGAGCCTGGCGGCATCTGCGTCTCGGGCCGCGTGCAGGAAGACGCGCAAGGCAAGCTCGACATTGCCTTTGAGGATATCGGCGAACAGAAACTCAAGAACATCGCTCGGCCGGTCCGCACCTTTCGTGTGCGGCTCGACGCCACGGCCGCTCCGGCGCTCGCCGGCTGGCGCCGGGGATTGTTCGCCGCTCTAGCTCTGATGATTTTGCTTATTGTAGGCGCGCTGTGGACCGGTCTTGGCCCTGAGTGGAAATTTCTCAGCATTCTGCGCTCTGGCGATCAATTCACAAAAAGTGCTGAAGTCGGCACGAAACCCGCGATCGCCATTCTCCCGTTCCTGAACAATAGCGACGAGTCGGCTCGTGAGCATTTCGCGGATGGATTGACGCAGGATATCATCAACGCACTCGGTCGGTTCTCCGCGCTGACCGTGATGTCGTGGAACGCTGTCCTCCCCTACAAGGGAACGCCAGCAAGCCCGGAGGAGATCGGCCGCGGTCTCGCCGTCAGCTATCTGGTCGAAGGCAGCGTCCGCCAGACTGGCGACCGTGTGCGGGTCATCGCGCAGCTCGTCGACACAAGGCAGGGACGAGTGCTTTGGTCTGCGCGCTTCGACGAGGCGTTGGCGGACGTGTTTGCGCTGCAGGACAACATTGTCACTCACATTGTCAGAAGTCCTCGCGATTCGCTTGACGCAGATCGAACAAAATCGGGTGTTCGCAAAGCCAACCGAAAATCTCGCAGCCTATGATTACGTGCTGCGCGCCAGGCCGGCATTGCAGCGCCCGACGCACGCAAACAATGTGGAGGCGCGCGCCATGCTCAGACGCGCCATCGAGCTTGACCCGAACTACGCTGCCGCCTATGCGGCACTTGCCGAAACCTATCACATTGCAAGCTCGATGGGCTGGGCGGAATCGCCAACCGCCTTCCTGAGCCGTGCCGAGGAACTGGCAATCAAGGCGCTGAGACTTGATGATTCCGAAGTGCGCGCGCGTATCATTCTCGGCCACATCCACCTCTTTCATCAGAGATACAACCAGGCAGAGGCGGAGCTCGAGCGCGCCATTACGATCAATCCGAACGATGCCCACGGCCTTGCCGGGCGCGGCACCATCCTGTTGTGGCTGGGACGGACGGATGGGGCGATCGAGGCCTTGGAGCAGGCGCAGCGTATCGACCCCGATCTCAATGCGATCGATCGCTTTGCGCTGAGCCTGGCCTACTATCTGAAACGGCGTTACGACGCGGCGATCGAACAGGCGGAACTTAATCTTCGAACAACCGCAGGCGCGAACTTCAGCCGTATTCTACTGGCGGCCGCCTATGCACAACGCAACCGAGCGGAGGACGCTGCGCGTGTCGTGACGATGATACGCCGCATCGACCCAACCTTCGACCCGCAGGAGTTCGGAACCAAGTTTCTAAACTCTGGCGATCTCGAACATCTGCGCGACGGATTCCGCAAGGCCCGCCTCTACCCCGTCACAGCCGACCTGCCACCGGCTGAGAGAATGAACCGCTAATGTCCTTGAAGTAGCGCGCGGTTCTGGTTGGCCTTCGCGATGTTCGCAGCAAGGTCCTCCTGGAAGAGCGCGGGTCCCATCGGGGCCGGCTTGCCGAAAATATATAGCCTGCCGTCGCTGATCAGCCAGTTCTCCGGGTTGGCTTCGTCGAGCTCGCCCATGGCCAGCGCCATCGCACAAAAATTTCCGAACTGCGGCGCGTAGCGAACAGGATCGGCCTTGAAAAGCTCGCGATGCTCGGCGCTCGCGAAGAGGTAGCGGTGCTCGTCCCATTCGTACTCGATCTCCGGCAGCCCGCGCGTGGGGCTTCCGATGGTGAAATAGGCGACCGGGTCATAACCCTTGATCGCCAGCGGAACCGCTTCCGTGGCAAAAGAGGGCATCGAGGTCGCAAACAGGGCAGCTGCGATCGCCAGTACGAGGTGAATTGCATTTCGCCGAGAGACATTGTGCATGGCGAATTCCCTGATTTGCCCTTCCCGGGCCGCGAACTGCCCCGCAGTAAACGAAGCCTTCTGCGTCATTCCGTTCGGGCACTGATTATGGCTCATGTAGCGCTCGGCCGCAACACGCTTAGCACGGCCCCTTTATCGCGTGGGCAAGTCAAATGAGCCATATAACGCTTGAAGAATGGCGTGAAGAGTCCGAGCGGCACGAAACTGAGACGTTGGCTTTGGCTGTCGAACTTGGTCAAAAAATCCGCAGCCGCAAGGGTTGATCTGCTTTTCGAAAATTGGCTCAAACCGCAACTGGCGCATAGTTGCCACGCACATCATCGAGTCGGGATTCACGCCGCAGACCACTCGCATCGCAACTCACCGACCTTCGCATCCGCTCATTAGCAATTTGTTGACCATAAGCTGGCTTACTGAGACTGATGGATGCGGAGTTCCCGCCCGTCGTCGCGTGTTTGGTTTAGGACGGGTTGTTGGCGTTGAAGTATTCATTGCAAGGATTGTCAGGCGGAATTGCCACGCTCCTGTCGCGTGCAAAACGCGTCGCAGCGCAGACCCTTCTGCCGGCTCTGTTTGCGCTCCCCGCGCTTGTCGGTTCCGCATCATTGGCCTCGGCGGAAGACCGCGCCCTGAAGCTGTTCTTTACCCATACGGGCGAGAAGGCGACGATCACCTATAAGCGGGATGGAAAGTTCGATCCCAAAGGCCTTGCCCAGATCAATCGGTTTCTGCGCGACTGGCGAAGGAACGAGCCGACCCGGATGGATCCGCGGCTGCTCGACCTGGTCTGGGAGGTGTACAAGCGCAGCGGCGGCAAGGACTATATCCACGTCGTTTCGGCCTATCGCTCCCCTACCACCAACAACATGCTCCGCAACCGTTCGCGCAGCACTGGTGTCGCCAAGAAGAGCCAGCACATGCTTGGCAAGGCGATGGACTTCTATGTTCCCGGCGTGAAGCTTACGACCTTGCGCGCGATTGCCATGCAGATGCAGGTCGGCGGTGTCGGATATTATCCGACCTCGGGATCGCCCTTCGTCCATCTCGATGTCGGCAATGTCAGGGCCTGGCCCCGCATGTCGCGGCAGGAACTTGCCCGGATCTTCCCGAATGGGAAGACGATGCATCTTCCGGCCGATGGCCGGCCGCTGCCGGGATATAATCAGGCGGTTGCGAACTACAGGAAGCGCGTCAGTTCCACCTCGATAGAGATCGCCAGCACGGCTGGCGACGACGAAGACGCGGGAGCATCGACCCCGCCGGGCGGCGACGCCACCGACGGCAAGCTCGTGACGGCGCTTCTGCCGACGCCGAAAAGCCGGGCCTTGAATGCGCTCGCGCTGCAGACCGGCGCGGGCGAGCGGGATGACAAAGACGCCGCTCCGGATGTTTCATCCTTGCCGATTCCGATACCGGCGATGCGCCCGCCCGCCCTTGCGCATGACGCAGGCGCGGACCACGAACTCAAGACTGCCTCGATCGGCCCGATTGCCGCACTTCCGGGGAGACCGGCCACGGCATTGCCGGCCCACGCCCGCTTCCATCCCCGCCTTGCTGCAGCGGAGACCGCCAGGCCGGGCGCTGCTATGATCGCCTCTTTGCCCATGACCGCGTCGTGGGAAGAAGCCAATTTCCTCGGATCGACGTCCGAGGCGGCGCTGATGAAATGGGCGCTGCATTCTCCCGGCGAGGCGATGGGATTGAGCACGCCTCGTGTCTCGCCCCGCACGGTTCATCGTGAGGCTGATGTCGCGACGTCAGCTGAGGATGTCACCCCGGTCGCAGCCAGAGGCCCGTTCGATGCCGGTCGGTTTACATCGCCCCCCGAGGGTTGACCGCATTCGTCAGGTTGATGCGCTGCGCCCGTGACAAAAAACGTTCGAATGTCTCCCTCGCCAGCCGGCAGGCAGATGGCTTCGAGAAGATCGCGGCGGGCGGCAAGTTTTGTTCGGGTGAGGTCGTGGCCGTCGCTGAATGCCCTCGCTTCGTCTGATAGCGTACGGGAACCTGGCGGATCGCTCATCGTTATAGCCGTGGGATCGCAAAGGTGGCCCCATGTTTGGGTCCGTCCGCTCTTCCTTCCTGCGCGATCCCGTCCTTTCCCCTGATTGCCCCGTTTCGGCGGGGCTTTCTTTTGCCTCGTCCGCCGGCGTGCGGTCAGTCGCAGACAATGCCGTAGATTTCGCGATATTGGTCCAACTGTTCTTTCGGGCCGGCCAACAGCAGCGGGCAAGCGGTATAGTTGCCCTTGATTTTCCCATTCTCGGTATAGAGCCAGTCGAAAATATCCGATTTCCCGAACGCGACGCGGTCCCCTTGCTTGATGTTGTGGATGTATTCCGGCTTATCGCCCAGAAGAGCGGTGAAATGGTCACCGGATGCCTCGATCTGGTAGACCCACATGAATTCCACATCCGGCGCCATCTGGTCCGTGGTCAGGACCACGCTCTTGTCCTTGTCCTTGAAACCAAGCTTGAGGCTGTAATTTTCGGTTCCCGCCGGTGGGTTGCGGAGTTTCTCGAGAAAGCCGTCCAGCTCCCCTATCGATTTCTCATGGGCCTTGGCCATGGCCGGATCGCCTGGCGCAATCAGCTGAACGTTTGAATTGTCTTGGGCCAGCGCGCGTTCGGCGGGAATGACCGGAATGGAGAGTACAAGCATTGAGAGGAGTGAAATGACACTGCGCAACATTCGATAGGCGCCTTAAATTGTTGTGACTATATGAGGCAAGATAGCTATCTCAGGTTGATCTTCAATAGCCGCTTGATCCACCGGGCGCCGCCGCTGCTAAAGCGCTTTAGCCCTTTGTTTTTATGTATGTCGTTGTCCCACAACCGCTGCACACTTCCGGGCGACATGGATCGGCTTCGAATGTTGGGGAGAATGGTATTGGTTACCGACGAGTGGGTTGAATTGTGGGTCATGTTCTGCGCGGCAGGCGGCCTTTGCGGCTACAGCTGGTATTGGTGCATCCGGTCGATCATCTTCTACCGCAAAAATGATTATGATTTCAGCCAGGATGTCGGCCCGAAAATATATTGGTCCGCGCGTGGAGGTGATGATCGCCTGCTGGCGACGCCGAGAGCGAAGTTCCTGATCGCTATGCCTTTTTCCGTGCTGGCAAGCTCTTCTATGCTGCTCTTCACCGTTCTGGCTCTGGCGGGGATTATCAAGCCTTGTCTCGATTGCCGTCCATAGCGCTTGGCCGATCATTCCAAAGGCATGCCCATACGCCCATCGAATGACTGGCGTTCCCTTCGGCATGAGCGTTTACTGGATCGCTCTGGCGGAGGAGGCAAACCATGGCCATGTATCTCACGCGCTTCAGCTACACGCCCGAGACCTGGGCGCGCATGATCGAAAACCCCGAGGATCGCCGGGAGGCGGCGCGAAGCTACATTGAATCCGTCGGCGGAAAGCTGCACGGGTTCTGGTACGCTTTCGGCGAGCATGACGGGTGGAATTTGTGGGAGGCGCCCGACAATGTATCGATGGCGGCTGTCACGCTTGCGATCGGCGCGGGAGGTGCGCTCAGTTCGATTGAGACCACTGTCCTCCTCGACGTCGAGGATACGATCCGAGCCTTGGAAAAGGCGAAGTCGATCCGGTATCGCCCGCCGGCAACGTAGGCCGCGGTACGATTTCAGGCTGAGAGTTCATCAACACCGGCCTGTAGGGAAGACCCCGCCGCTGGAAATCGATCGGCAACGGCAAGCAGCCTGGGGAAATCTCAGTGAACAACTGAAATCACCGAAATTCCAGCTTCCTCCGCGGCGGGATGAGTGCGGCACGGGCTATCTTGGACGGGATTTTGTCCTGGCGGCCGAACAGCATCCAGCGCAGGATCAAGGCTCGAGCGGCTTTCTCATTCTTATGAGAGGCACATTTGCACCGCCGCGGCTGTCTTCCACTCGCTCGATGGCTTGATAACCGCAAACAAGATAAAGCGGTTCACCTGATAGTGTGGCCATCAATTCGATATCCCGAAAGCCTTCCTTGCGCGCCGCCTCCTCGCAGAGAGCCATGATCCGCCGTCCTACGCCACGCCGAGTAAAGTTCGGGTGCGTGTACATCGCCCTTATGCGCGCCGCGTCGTTGGCAGGATTGAGCAAAGCAGCATCGCGGCCGGAAGTGCGATCTCCGCCATACAATGTTGCTCGTCGGCTCCACCCGCCACAGCCCGCCAAGACGCCGCCGATCTCGACAACAAAATAGGTGCCGTCCTCGATCAACTGGCTATCGAGTCCCATGAAGGCTCGGCTCGACGAAATCTGTTCGGGCGTCAGAAAGGGTTTCTGGTTCTCTGAGATGGCCGCATCCATCAACAATTTGAGGTCGGCCAGATCACTATGGCTGGCCAGTCGATGCGTGATTAGCTCTTGTTCCATCTTGAGCCGGCCTTTGACTTGGCAGCCCGGGTTGGCCAGTCTGCGGCACGTCTTACATCTGTGTGGGCAGTCGTGCCTTTGGTCATTATAACAAGCGGGAGGGTTGAATTGAAGTGCGATCCCGCGGCCGGAACACCGCGGCGATCACGCTCAAATCTTCTATCAAAAGGGCAATAGAAGGTTTCCGGCTAAACGTCGACCGGCGGCCAGACTTCGGTTTCGCGATCCGGATTGGTGGTTCGTGCGGCTGATCCGCAGACGAACCGGATTGTCGGCGCAGGTGGGATGCGCGCCGGGAATGTCTCTCAAACTCGACGCCGCCGCCGATAGACCCACCGACGGTCAAACCTGCCGAAACTCCGGAATGCCGCTACTCGCTCTGCCTGAGATTCCGGATCCGATCAAACAGCACGGCCAGCACAATCGCGCCGCCGATAAACGTTCCCTGCCAGAAGGCGTTGATGCCAAGCAGGCCGAGGCTGTTGCGGATCACCTCGATCAGCGCGGCGCCCACCAGCGCGCCAAAGGCGGTGCCGATGCCGCCGGCCAGATTGGCGCCGCCGATGACGGCGGCGGCGATCACCTGCAGCTCCATGCCGGCGCCGATATTGGTGGTAACGGCGCCGAGCCAGCCGGTCTGGACGATGCCGGCAATGCCGGCCGAGAGTGCCGAGATCATGTAGACGGCGACCTTGATGCGGCGCACGGGAACGCCGGTGAGCGTGGCGGCATGTTCATTGCCGCCGATCGCGAAGATATAGCGGCCGAAGCGCGTCCAGCGCAGCACGAAGCCGGTCAGGAGCGCCAGGACGACCATGTAAAGGACGGGATTGGCGATGCCGAGAAACCAGGCGCCGCCGCCAAGCGCCAAGAGCTTGTCGTGATCGGGGCCGAACTGGAAGACGACGGTGTTGTTGGAGGCGACCATCGCGAGGCTGCGCGCCACAGACAGCATGCCGAGGGTGACGACGAAAGGCGGAAAATCGAGATAGGCGATCATCACGCCGTTGAAGGCGCCGACCAGCAGCGCCGTGCCGATGGCGGCCGCGATGCCGATCTCGATGCCGTAGCCGGCATGCATGGTCACCGCGAGCACCATGCTGCAGAGGCAGAGCACCGAGCCGACCGACAGGTCGATGCCACCGGTGATGATGACGAGGGTCATGCCCAGCGCAATGATGGCGACGAAGGTGACGTTGCGGGTGATGTTGTAGAGGTTCTTCGCCGTGGCGAAGGAATCGGTGGCGACGGAGAGGAAGAGGCAGGCGAGAATGACGGCGATGAGCACCCAGAAGGTCTGGCTGCCGACGAACTCCGACAGCCGGCTTCGCTCTCTCTGTGCAATTGTCTGGTCGAGGGTGACTGCCATCGTTGACCTTCTTTTCTGCCGTGAACCAAGCTGCGCCGATCAGACTTGTTCGATGGCGCCTGTTATAAGACCCGTCACTTCCTCCGGCGAACTTGCCGCGATCGCTTTGTCGGCGACCTTCCGGCCGCGGCGCATGACGATCACCCGGTCGGCGACGGTGAAAACGTCAGGCATGCGGTGGCTGATCAGCACGACGGCGATGCCGCGGCCGCGCAGCTCGCGGATCAGGTTGAGGACTTCGGCCACCTGACGCACCGAAATGGCCGCGGTCGGCTCGTCCATCAGCACGATCTTCGCCTCCGACAGCATGGTGCGCCCGATCGCCACCGCTTGCCGCTGACCGCCGGACATCTGCTTGACGAGATCGCGCGGGCGGGTTTCCGATTTCAGCTCCTTGAAGATCTCGCCGGCGCGCCGGTACATCGTCTTGTAATCGAGGACACGAAACGGGCCAATGCCGCGGCTGAGCTCGCGCCCAAGGAAGACGTTGGCCGCCGCCGTCAAGTTGTTGCACAGCGCCAGATCCTGATGGACGATCTCGATGCCGTGCTGGCGCGCCTCGACCGGGCGGTGCATGACGATCTCCTTGCCCTCGAGGCGCATCGTGCCTTCGCTCGGCCGGAAATTGCCGGCGATCATCTTGACCAGCGTGCTTTTTCCCGCGCCGTTATCGCCCATCAGGCCGACGACCTGGCCGGCTTCGAGCGCAAACGACACGTCATTGACCGCCTGGATGGCGCCGAAATGCTTTGAGATATTGCTGAGTTCGAGAACCGCTGCCAGCCGACCATCCTCCCCGCAAGCTGCAGGCTCGCCATCACCGCGGTTGCCCGCCTGGCGCCTGCGATCCCGCTTTGCCGATCTCCTCCCCGGCAGAGCGATTACGTTCATTTACGCAAATGCTTGGAGAGCCGTCAATCAATTGTCCGTGTGAACGGCCCGCCGAGGCAAAAATCTACTTCGCCGCGCAAATACAGATTGACGCCGGAAACGGGTGGATATTAGCTGTTGCTGGGAGAGAGAGCATGCTGATCCTTGTCACCGGGGCTACGGGCAAGGTCGGGCGGCGCTTCATAACTGGGCTGCTTGACGAGCCGAAATTTTCCAATGCCCGCATCCGCGCGCTTTGTCACAATCGCGCGCTCCAAGAGACCGACCGCATCGAGGTCGTCAGGGGTTCGATCGCCGACGCCAATGTCGTTGCGGCGGCGATGGAAGGTGTCACCCATGTGCTGCATCTCGCCACCTGCAAGGAGACCTCCGCCGACGTCATGGATGTGACGGTCAAGGGGCTGTTCTGGCTGCTCGAAGCTTTCCGCACCAGCTCGACGGCGCAGCAGTTCATCCTGATCGGCGGCGATGCCGGCATCGGTCATTTCTTCTACCGCCATGACGGGCCGGTGACCGAAAAGACGCCGCATCGCGCCTATCCCGGCTGCTACGCACTCTCCAAGGTGCTGGAAGAGGTGATGCTCGAGCAATTCGCCATCCAATACGGCATCAATACCTGCTGTCTGCGCGCGCCCTGGATCATGGAGAAGGACGATTTCAAGTTCACGCTGTCCTTCGGCGACGATGTCTTCGGCGGACCGGACTGGAAGACGTTCGTTCCGCCGCCCGAGGCCGAGCGCTACGCCCGCGAAGGCACGGTGCCGCTGTTGCGCGATGCCGACGGGCGGCCGCTGAAACGCAACTTCGTGCATGTCGACGATCTCGTTTCGGCGATCCTGGCGGCGATCGACAATCCGCGCGCCAAGGGAGAGCTCTTCAATATCGCGATGGATCGTCCCGTCGATTATGGGGAAGTCGCCGCTTATCTCGCCCGCACGCGCGGGCTCGGCTGCGTCGACATCGCAAGCCAGTTTCATTCCAACTGGATGGACAACAGCAAGGCGAAATACCTGCTGGACTGGCGCCCGGACTACGATCTCGAAAAGCTTATCAATTCGGCCTGGGAATACCAGCGGTCAAGGGAGGAGCCTCGCATCGTCTGGTATCCCGGTTGATCAAACGGCGGGCAATCATGTCCGCCATTCAAAGGGAGGAAGCTATGAGGAAGGCATTATTGCTTGCAGCTGCTGCCGTGCTGGCGCTGACGGCCGGACAGGCCCTGGCCGCCAAGAAGCAGCTGGTCATCGTCGTCAAGGGCCTCGACAACCCGTTCTTCGAGGCGATCAACCAGGGTTGCCAGAAGTGGAACAAGGAAAACGCCTCGGCCGAATATGAATGCTTCTATACCGGCCCGGCATCGACCTCCGACGAAGCCGGCGAGGCGCAGATCGTTCAGGATATGCTCGGTAAGGCCGATACGGCCGCCATCGCGATTTCGCCGTCGAACGCCAAGCTGATCGCCCAGACGTTGAAGACGGCCAATCCGAGCGTTCCCGTCATGACGCTCGATGCCGATCTGGCGGCCGAGGATTCCGCTCTGCGCAAGACCTATCTCGGCACCGACAACTATCTGATGGGCGCCAAGATCGGCGAGTATATCAAGAAGGCCAAGCCGAACGGCGGCAAGATCTGCACCATCGAAGGCAATCCCGGTGCCGATAACATCCTGCGCCGCGCCCAGGGCATGCGCGATACGTTGAGCGGCCAGAAGGGGCTTGCGGCGCTGAAGGGCGAAGGCGGCTGGACGGAGGTGGCCGGCTGCCCGGTCTTTACCAATGACGACGGCGCCAAGGGCGTGCAGGCGATGACCGACATCCTCGCTGCCAATCCCGATCTCGACGCCTTCGGCATCATGGGCGGCTGGCCGCTGTTCGGCGCGCCGCAGCCCTATCGCGACCTGTTCAAGCCGATGGCCGACAAGATCGCCAAGAACGAGTTCGTCATCGGCGCCGCCGACACGATCGGCGACGAAGTGGCGATCGCCAAGGAAGGTCTGGTGACCGCGCTGGTCGGCCAGCGGCCGTTCGAAATGGGCTACAAGGCGCCGACCGTGATGATGGACCTGATCGCGGGAAAGAAGGTCGACGATCCTGTCTTCACCGGGCTTGACGAGTGCACCAAGGATACGGTGGATACCTGCATTCAGAAGTGATGCGGCTGGGAGCGTCCGCCCGAGCGGACGCTCCGGACATCACGCTTGTGCAAAGAGCCAATCGGAAAAGGCGCGCATGGCCGGGGTGACCGGCCGTGACTGCAGGCGCGTCAGCCAGTAGCTGCCGAGCGATATGGTGTTGGCAAAGGGCTGGACGATCGCACCTGACGAGAGGTGCCTGGAGAACATCGAAGGCGGCGCCAGGGCGACACCGAGCCCCTGGAGGGCGGCCTCCATCATGGCGACGGAGGAATCAAAGACGATGCCGGCATTCACCTGGTCGGCCGGCGGAACGCCGGCGGCCGCAAACCAGGTGCTCCATTCATCTGTGCGGTAGCTGCGCAGCAGCGTTGCGCCGGCGAGATCAGCCGGCGACCGCAGATCCTCCGCCAGTTTGGGAATGCAGAGAGCCGAGAGCGGCGCTTCGGACAGGCGCTGCGCCTCCGTCCCGTGCCATGAGCCGCTGCCGAAGCGGATGGCAAAGTCGAGCCCCTCGGCGGCGGGATCGACGCGGTTGTTGTTGGTGGAAACCCGGACGTCGATGAAGGGATGCCGGCGCTGGAAATCCGCAAGGCGCGGCAGGAGCCAGCCGACGGCGAAAGTGCCGACAACGCCGAGGAACAGCAATTCGCGCACTTGCCCGGCTTCGATCCGGTCGAGCGTCGTCGCCATCTGGTCGAAGGAGGCGCTCACCGTCGGCAGCAGCGCCTCGCCTTCCGCGGTGATTTTCAGGCCGCGGGGCAGACGCTGGAACAGTGCGACCCCCAGCCGCTTTTCCAGCCCCTTGACCTGTTGGCTGACGGCTGCCTGGGTGACGCAGAGCTCGATTGCGGCGCGGGTAAAGCTCAGATGCCGTGCCGAGGCTTCGAAGGCTCTGAGGCCGTTCAGGGGGAGGAATTGGCGAACCATCTAAGCCCTAGAATTTCTTGCAGCTGTTGCGAGATATCATCGTTTGTCCTTAGAAAACAGGGCCGCTAAACGCCTCCTCGGGCGCATTTTGCGCCCATGGCGACCGCCCTGGCGATTTGGAGGATGATTGTGAAAAACCTTGGCATAAAATTTTTATCGGCCGTGTTGCTCACGGCATGCGCTTGCGCAAGCGCCTCTGCCGCCGACGAGGCTGTAGTGAGAGCGATCGCGGATGCGGCGATAAAGCCGATCATGGAAAAATACGCCATTCCGGGGGTGGCCGTCGGCATCACCGTCGACGGCCGGGATCACATCTTCACCTATGGCGTCGAATCGAAGGCGACCGGCAGACCGGTGGCGCCGGCCACGCTCTTCGAACTGGGCTCGATCAGCAAAACCTTCACCGCGACGCTCGCCTCCTACGCCGAAGCGACGAACGACCTCTCTTTGTCCGACCCGGTGGCCAAACATCTTCCCGCGATGAACGGAAGGCCGTTCGGCGATGTCGCGCTGATCGATCTCGCCACCCATACGGCCGGCGGTTTTCCGCTGCAGGTGCCCGACGAGATCAAAAGCGAAGGCCAGCTGATGGAATATCTTGCGGCCTGGCGCCCTTCCTACGCGGTCGGAACCCAACGCAGCTATGCCAATCCGAGCATCGGCATGCTCGGCCTCATCACGGCGAAAGCCATGCGCGGTGATTTCGCGGAGTTGATGGAGGGCAGGCTGTTTCCCGGCCTCGGATTGAGCAGCACCTTCATCAACGTGCCGAAGTCGCGGCAGGGCGATTACGCCCAGGGCTATAAGCGCAGCGGCGAGCCGGCACGGCTGACGCCGGGCCTGCTTTCCGCCGAGGCCTATGGCGTCAGATCCACCGCCGGCGACATGATCCGCTTCGTTGGCGCCAATATGGGCCTGGCGAAGCTCGACGGAAAACTGCAGCAGGCGATCGACCGTACCCACACCGGATATTTCAGCGTCGGGGCGATGACCCAAGACCTGATCTGGGAGCAATATGCCTATCCCGTCACCCTGCAGAGTCTGCTCGAGGGCAATTCGGCGGCGATGCTGAAGACCATCCCGGTCGCTGCGCTGCAGCCGCCGATGAAGCCGCGGGGCGATGTCTGGATCAACAAGACCGGCTCGACCAACGGCTTCGGCGCCTATGTCGCCTTCATTCCCACCGAGCGCGTCGGCATCGTCATCCTGGCCAACAAAAACTACCCCAACGAGGATCGGGTTGCCGCGGCCTACCGGGTATTGACGGCGCTTGCGGCCGATTGATTGAAAACAGCTCACGGGCGCGGGACCAGGCTGGCGGCGAGGTCTCGCGTCCGTCCGAACCGATGCGCTGTCCTGGAGAGTCGGACTTTAGCCCGATGCGCGTCTTTGCCCGTGTGATAGAGAAATTGCACGAGGAATATGCTGCGGTGCAACAAGGCCACAATCTTGCCAAATACACTGCGAAAAATCGAGGGCGGCAGCACGTACATACCCAGGGTCGTTGCCCTGTCGCCCAACAGGGATAATACTACCCAGGGTAATGCCAGTTAACAATTAATATTAACAGGCGAGTATTTTACAGAATTCTTCGAGGTAATTGCCAGTTCTTGAAGGTGATGCTAATGAATACTCACCTTTTCTTAAGTTAAGAGGCGCAATCCAGTGAAAAACGTATTGATATCTGGCGGAGCAGGCTTCATCGGTTCGCATCTATGCGATCGGCTTTTGCTTAGGAATGACGTTCAGAAGCTCGTCGTTGTTGATAATCTCTGGACAGGACTTTTCGAGAATATTTCGCACATCAGGGATCCCCGCTTTCACTTCGTGAAATCGGATGTCGAGACGCTGCAGACTTCGGAGAAATTCGACGAGATCTATCATCTCGCCTCCCCCGCATCGCCGCCCTGGTACATGAAGGAACCGAAGAGGACGATTTCGGCGAACCTGCTCGGCGCCTTCCGGCTTCTCGACCTGCTGAAGAAGGGCGGCCGTTTCGGTTACACCTCCTCCTCGGAAATCTACGGAGACCCTCTGGTGTCGCCGCAGCCGGAAACCTACAAGGGCCAGGTCGACTGTACCGGGCCGCGCTCGTCCTATGACGAGAGCAAGAGATGCACCGAAGCGCTGCTGTTCGAGATGCAGCGCACCAAGGGGCTGAACGTCAAGGTCATCCGTCCCTTCAATATCTACGGTCCCCGCACCCGGCCCGACGACGGCCGCGCCGTTTCCAATTTCGTCACCCAGGCGCTTGCGGGCCGCCCGATCACCGTGTTCGGCGACGGCAAGCAGTCGCGCAGTTGGGGCTATGTCGATGACATCGTCGACGGTTTCGCGCGCTATTTCTGGATCAACGAGACCGACTACAAGGGGCCTCTGAATATCGGCAACGACCGCGAGATCACCGTTCTCGAAGTCGCGAAATATGTTTCCAAGCTCGTCGGCGGCGTGCCGATCGTCTTCGAGCCATCGCCGCCGCAGGATCCTACCAACAGGCGGCCGGACCTGACGAGAGCCTACGCCGTCATGCCCGAGTGGTCGTGCAAGGTCAGCTACGAACAGGGTGTGGCGATGACGCTCGACTGGTTCAGAGAAAAGATAAAGGTGGGCGCGGCGTAATAGCCGCGCGGGTTTCAAAGCCCTTCCCGCATTCCGGGCGCGGCTTTGTGCCGGCCTGTGCTCGTTGTGCGTTGAGAGAGTAACGATGCAGGAAATCATTCCGTCCGATCTGGCGACTGTCAATTTTCCGGTACCGATTCACTATCTCGATCTCGCGTCGCATCAGCCGGATGCCGGCGCGGCGCCGATATCGGCCGGGCTCGTGGTCTTTCTCGCCGACGGCCTGCCCGTCGGGCAGGCCTATGTCGACGGGCCCGAGGCCGCGGCCGAGCTTGCCGGGCGTGTCGTGCAGCCGGAGACGCTCGCGCATGCGCGCCAGGTGGCGCAGACAGCGCTGCAAAATCGCGACGTCAGCATTTTGATCTGCACCAAGGATCGGCCGGAGGAACTGCGCCGGTGCCTCGCCTCGATCCCCGAACAATCGCTGAAGCCGGCCGAGATCATCGTGGTCGACAATGCGTCTTCAGGCGATGCGACCCGCCGCGTCGTCGAAGAAGCGGGCGCCACCTATGTCCGCGAAGACCGGGTCGGGCTGGACTTTGCCCGCAATGCCGCCATCCGCGCGGCGAAAACCGAATTCGTCGCCTTTACCGATGACGACGTCGTTCTCCACCAGCGATGGCTGGAGAACCTGATGAAGGCGTTCGACCGGCCGGAGATCGGCTGCATCACCGGGCTGATCCTGCCCGGAGAACTCGCAACGCCGGCGCAGTTCATCTTCGAAAAGCACTGGGGTTTCGGCCGCGGTTACATCAGGCAGGATTTCGGCCGGGATTTCTACGACAGCCACAGGCGCTACGGCGCGCCGGTCTGGACGATCGGCGCCGGCGCAAGCCAGGCCTTCCGCCGCAAGGTGTTCGACGAGATCGGCCTGTTCGACGTTCGCCTCGATATGGGCGCGGCCGGCTGCTCGGGCGATTCCGAATATTGGAACCGGCTGCTGCATCACGGCCATGTCTGCCGCTACGAGCCGACCGCGGTTTGCTGGCACTTTCATCGCAAGGATATGCAGGGGCTCGCCAGGCAGATCCAGCAATATATGAGCGGCCATATCGCCGCCCTGCTGGTCCAGTATCAGAACACCGGCAACGGCGGCAACCTCCGGCGCATCCTCATCTCCTTCCCGAAATATTTTGCCGGCAGGCTGCGCAAACGCCTGCGCAAGGGCGCCACTTCGCACGATTTTTTCCTGAAGCAGGAAATGCTCGGCAGCGTCAACGGCGCGCTCTACGTTCTGCGCCGCTGGAAGATGCGCGCATGGTGACAGCTGTGGCGCCTGATATTTCCTTCCTCATTCCTGCTCATAACGCAGAGGACACGCTTGCCGAAGCGCTTGCCAGCCTGCAGCGGCAGACGAAATCGAACTGGCAGGCGGTGGTGGTCGACGACGGTTCGAGCGACGGCACCTGGGAGCTGCTTGAGGCGATTGCCGCAGCGGACAGCCGCGTCGTCGCCGCCCGCCAGACCAATGCCGGCGCTGCGGCGGCCAGAAACCATGCCGCCCGCCTCGCCGCCGCCCCCCTGCTCTGCATGCTCGATGCCGACGACTGGCTGGATCCGGCCTTCATCGAAACCATGCTGCCGATGGCCGAGGATAGATCGCCGCCCGCCATCGCCTATTGCTCCTACCGCCGGGTCGCCCCGGACGGCCGGCTGATGCCGGTGGAGCAGGCTCCGCTGCTCGCCGGCGATGCTGCCAGGCGCGAATTCTCGTCCTTCTGTGCGCTCGCCATTCATACGGTGGTCTTTCCCAAAAGCCTTTTCGAGCAGGTCGGCGGCATGGATGAGCGTCTGCAGACCTGCGAGGAGTGGGATCTCTGGCTGCGCATGGCCTTTGCAGGCGCAGAATTTCGCCGTGTCGACGCCTGTCTGGCTTTCTATCGCATGAAGCCGGGCTCGCTTTCCGGCGATCCGACGAAACTGGTGCGTGACGCCATTTGCGTGACGATGAAGGCCGAGGCGCTGCGCCGGCAGCACGGCTTGCCCGCCGAGGGGCCGGAGACCGGCTGGATCACGCCCGCCGTCAGCCGATTGCGCATGCTCGTCTGGGTCATCGCGGCCAAACACGATCCGAGCCTGGATATTGCGGCCCTCGCCGCCCTGCTGCCGGACATCCCGGATGCCGCAGGCTATGAGAGCTTTTTTGCCGGCGTGATCCTGCACGGCCTGCAGACCGGCCTCCTGCCCGACCGGGCCGACGATCTCATCGATACGCCCGAGCAATGGTGGCCGACTTTCCGCCTGCTGGTCCAGCTGATCCAGCGGCATTCCCTGCCCGGCACAGGCCGCAAGATCCTCGAAGCCGCCGCCTGGCAGCTCTCCGCCGGCAACCTTCGGCGATCCTTCACGCTCGGCACGATCCAGGTGGTGAGCGTCGAGCTCGGCGCCCTTGCCAGGATCGCCCGGGCCGAGCAGGCCGATACGCTGATCATGCACGGCTTTGCCGGCGACGAGCATGTCGGCACCTTCGTCGGGCCGCTCTGGGGTGATCTGTCGATCCGGGCGCAGATCCGGCTGATCCTGCAGGAGATGCAGGCGGGAGCGCATCTCGAGCGGCAGCCCACCCTCGCTTATGCGGCGGCTTGGACAAGGGAGGCGCTGCGCGGCTACCGCACCTTCGGCGGCCTCATCATCCGCAGCGGCCGGCGGCGCGGACGGCTCGAAGGGCTTCTGGTGCGGACCGGCCGCAATGCCGTCCTTGCCCGGGCGCCAGGCGACAGACAGGATAATGACGCCCGCCTGTCCGACATCCTGCGCGATCTCGAAGGCGGCCTGCCGCCGGTGCGACGTGCAGCCGCCGCGGCGCCGGCGAAGGAAGAGCGGGCTCCCCGGGCTCAGTCGGCAGAAGACTATTGGGAGCAGATTTTCGAACGCCCGGATCCGTGGAATTACCTGTCGGTCTACGAGCAGGTCAAATATGCGCAGACATTGAGCCTGATCCCGCAAGGGACCGAAACTGCCCTGGAACTTGCCTGCGCCGAGGGGATCTTCACCGAGAAGCTGGCGCGAGAGGTCCGCCGGGTGACGGCCACCGATATTTCGCAGCGAGCGATCGACCGGGCGGCCAAACGCTGCCGCGACCTCTCCAATGTCGAGCTCCGGGTTCTCGACTTCGTCAGACAAGAGCTTCCCCCGATCAGGATCTCATCCTCTGCTCGGAAGTGCTTTATTACCTGAAGGACGAGGAGACGCTGGCGGGCGTCTGCCGCAAGATGGCGGCGGCGCTGAAGCCGGGGGGCTGTCTGATCACCGCGCATGCGCATCTGCGCCAGGACGAGCCCGGCCGAACCGGTTTCGATTGGGGCCATCCTTTCGGGGTCGGGACGATCCGACGGGTTCTGGCCGAACAGGCCGAACTTGCCCTCGAAGAGACGATCGACACCGCGCTTTACGCCATCCACCGCTTCCGCAAAGCGGCTGTGGCCGATCCCGTCCTGCGGATCGAGACGCATGGAACGCCGATGGACGTCGATGTGGCAAAGCACATCATCTCAGGACCGGCGGGCGTCGCGCGCGAGGCGGCATGGGCAACCGAGGTGACGACCTCGGTCCCCATCCTGATGTATCACCGGATCGCCGAGGATGGCCCTGCCGCGCTTCGGCGCTTCCGCACGCCGCCGGAGATGTTCCGCAAGCAGATGCAATTCCTGCGCCGGCATGGCTATCACGCCGTCACGGCGCCGACGCTCGCCAATCTTTTGCGCAGCGGCAAGCCGGTCCAGGGCCGGCCGGTCATGCTGACCTTCGACGACGCCTATCTGGATTTCCGCGCCAACGCCTTCCCGATCCTGGCCGAGAATGATTTCAGCGCCGACGTCTTCGTCGTCACCGACAAGGTCGGCGGCCGCTCGGATTGGGATTGTGCCCATGGCGAGCCGGCGGCGCTGATGGCGTGGCCGGATATTCTGGAACTGCAGCAGGAAGGCATCAGCTTCGGCTCCCATCTCGCCTCCCACACGCCGGCGAGCGCGATGGAAAATGATGCCTTGCTCGCCGAAGCCCTGCGGTCGCGCCATGCGCTTGAAAGCCGGCTGGGCGGCTCCGTGGTTTCGATCGCGCTGCCCTACGGCGCCACCGACTTCAGGGTGCCGGGCATTCTTTCCCTTGCAGGCTACACGATCGGCTTCACCACACGCGCCGCGACAGCCGCCTTTTCCGACAATGTGTTCGGCCTGCCGCGCCTCGAAGTCCGCGGCGACCGGCCGCTTGAAGCCTTCCCCGCACTGATGGGCCTGCCCGGAGCCTTTATCGGATGACAATCATCACGACTGCAGCGCCCCCTCTTATCACCGTCGTCATTCCGGCCTACAACGCCGAAAAGACGCTTCTCGAAACGTTGCAAAGCGTCTCGAACCAAACCTACGACAAGCTCGAAATCCTTGTGGTCGATGACGGGTCGCGGGACGGCACCTTCGCGCTTGCGAGCGACTATAGCCTGATCGATCGCCGTGTCCGGGTTCTCCGGCAGGCCAATGGCGGCGTTGCCCGCGCCCGCAACCACGGCATCGGCGAGGCGCGGGGCGCCTATCTGGCGCCTATCGATGCCGACGACGTATGGCATCCCGAGAAGATCGAGCGCCAGCTGCAATCACTGCGAAATTTTCCCGGCGGCCACGGCGTCGCCTACAACTGGTATGCGGCGATCGACGAAAACGGCGTCATTTTCGGCCATTCACGCCCGGTCCTGCACGAAGGCAACATCTTCGAACCGCTGCTGCGGGAAAACTTCATCGGCAATGGCAGCACGCCGCTGATGCCGCGCGCCGAGGTTCTGCGCTGCGGCGGTTACGACGCCGGGCTGCGCGACAGCGGCGCCGAGGGCTGCGAGGATCTGAAGCTCTATCTCGCTCTCGCCGAGACCCTGCCCTTTGCGCTGGTTCCCGATTTCCTCACCGGTTATCGCTTCACTCGGGGAAACATGTCGAGCAACGCCCAGCGGATGCTGAAATCCCACGCCTTGGTGATGGCGCCGATCATCGACCGCTACCCGCATCTGCGGCGCGATATCGAGACCGCCAAATTCAACACGACGCACTGGTATTTCAACAAGGCGCTGGCAAACCGCGATTATGCCCAGCTCAGGAAGCTGGCGCCGATGATGGCGATGCAATACGGCCCGCAGCTGATCGTCCATGGCCTGCTGCAGAGCTTTCGTCTGGCAAAACGCCATGGCGTGCGGATTGCAAGACAGATCCTGCGAAAGCCTTCGGCCCGATCGAAGAACCGCTTTGCCGGTGCGGCCGTTCCGCAGGCCGGCACGCCGTTCAGCGATCGTTTTCATGCCGCCCGGCGGCAGCCCGACATCGTCGCGGATGGCCGACAATGAATAGATTTCGGAAATCCGCCTCCCGGCCGGCCGGCGCCTACAACATGGTCATCGCGGCCCGCTACCGCGAGCTTCTGCAGCTCGTGCCGGCGCTGCGGCTAAAGATGACGGTGATGATCATCCTCGGGATTCTCACCGGATTTTCGGAGATGGTCGGCATCACCTTTCTGGTGAGCCTGGTCTTTATTCTCGGCCAGCAGGGCACAGGTTCCGGCTCCGCCGTCGCCGGGCTTCCGGCGATTTTCGGCGGCGTCGACCTCAGTCTTTCCAAACCGGTGCTGATCGGCATCCTCATCGCCTCCATCCTGCTGCGCATTCTTCTCGGATTCGTCAACTCGCTGATCACAAGCGCGATCAACCACAAGATCAGCGATCGCATGCGCGACCGCCTCTACGCCAAGATCCTGACAATCCCGTTCCAGCGCTTTCAGCACTATGAGCGCAGCGATCTGATCAATGTAATCGCCACCGAAGCCTATGCGGTATCCTCGGCCCATGCGAGCCTGGTGCGTCTCGGTGTCAATTTCGGCACGATCGTCATCTTCGGCATCGGCATGCTTGTCATGGCCTGGCCGATCGCCTTGCTCGGGCTTGTCTTCGGCTTCGTCCATAACTTCGCCTTGGGGTTCTTTGCCGGGGCCTATCGGCGTCTCGGCGCTTCGGCGCTGGCCGCCGTCGAAGCGCTGACGCAGCTGAGCTGGACCACGCTGCAGACCTTGAAGGCGGTCAAAAGCTTCGGCCTCGAGCAGCGCCACCAGCAGCTCTTCGCGACACTATCCAGCGAAGTCGGCCGGACCTGGCGCCACTCGGACTGGATGGGGGCGGCGACCTCGCTGTTGAGCGAAATCCTGACCTTCGGGGTCATCCTGACGATCATCCTGTCCTCGGAATTCCTGCCGGTGGATTTCAAGGCAGCGCTTTCGGCCACCATCCTTCTTTACAGGCTCCAGCCGCACATCAAGGGATTCGACTTCCAGATTCTGCGCCTTTACGAGATGGAAGCGTCGCTGCAGAACGTCCTGGCGCTGCTTTCCGAAAAGGACGACGCCAAGCAGGCGGCGCAAGGGGTGCCGGTCACCCGCCTGGCGGAAGCCATCGTCTTCCACGACGTCTCCTTCACCTATGAGCAGGCGAATGCCCCGGCCGTGCAAAACCTCAACTTTTCGATCAAGGCAGGCGAAACGACGGCTCTGACCGGACCAAGCGGCTCCGGCAAAACGACAATCCTCAACATGATCCTCGATCTCACCCGGCCGACGCGAGGCCGGATCACGATCGACGGCACGGACCTCGCCGATGTCGACCGCGCGAGCTGGCTGCACCTGCTCTCGGTCTCGGGCCAGGATGTCGAACTGATGGAGGGCACGGTCTTCGACAACATCCGCTTTCGTCGCGATATCTCCGATGAGGACGTTAGGTGGGCCGCCGATGTCGCCTGCGCCACGGAATTCATCGAAAATCTGCCGGAAGGCTTCGACGAATGGCTGGGCGACGAGGCGGTGCGGCTTTCAGGCGGACAGCGCCAGCGCATCGGCCTGGCGCGCGCGCTGGCCGGCCGGCCGCAGATCCTGCTCCTGGACGAAGCCACGAGCGCGCTCGATGAAAATACCGAAATGCGGGTGTTTTCGGCAATCAAGGAAGATGCCGGCCGAACACTGATCGTCGTCAGCCATCGCCCTGCGGTCGCCAGGATGATGAAGAACCAGATCGATCTACGCCCGCCAACACTTGCATCCAAACTCGGGTGACGGCGATGGAGATGTCGACCAGGTCGGAAATTTTGGTGGCGGTCGTGATCCCCGCCTACAATGCCAGTGACTATATCGCCGAGACGCTTCAGTCCGTCATCGATCAGACCCACAAGGCGCTGGACATCATTGTCGTCGACGACGGCTCGACCGACGAGACGGCCTCCATTTGCCGCCGCTTCGCCGCCGACGATCCGAGGATCCAACTTCTATCGACGGAAAACCGCGGCGTCGCCGCGGCGCGCAATACCGGGATCGCAGCATCGAAGGCCGGTTATCTCGCCTTCCTGGATGCGGACGACCTCTGGCATCCGACATATGTCGAAAGAATGCTGTCGGCGCTCCATCCCCTGCCCGAGGCCTGGGGCGCGGTCTATGCCCTTCACCGTATGGTCGATGCCGAGGGATATTGCACGCGGTCCGGCTCGTCGCTCAGCGCCCGGGAATCCATTCTCATCCGCCATCTCGTCTTCCGCTTCGTCGGCAATGGCAGCGGATTCATGGTGCGCCGTGCCGTCATAGACAAGATCGGCGGCTACGATCCGAGCTATGCCAATCAGGGAATCGGAGGATGCGAAGACTTCGATTTCGAACTCCGCACCGCCGAGCATTTCAAGATCGAGGCGGTGCCACTCGGCCTGGTGGGCTATCGCGTTCATGCCGCGGCCATGTCTGCCGACAGATCCCGAATGGCGCGATCGCTTCTGGCCGTCTATGAGCGATGCGTCGCCCGCAATCCGCAGCTTCCCGCTTTCGTCGTCAGCTGCGCCCGCGCCTCGGCCCACCTCTATGCATTCTCAAAATTTGCGGCTTTGAAAGATTGGCACAGCGCCGCAGCCTCGCTCAAGTACGTCTATCGTCATAGTCCATTGCTTGCTGCCAGCGTCATCATCAAGCTGATCTTTTCAAAAGCCGCCAGAGCCGCAAACAGGGCGCTGTCGAAAGCCCGGCCGCCCTGGCGACAAAAGCAGAAGAAATTCAAAAAATTCGAAGAAATAGACCCAGTTATCCCGCTGGTTGGCGGATGGTCACGTTTCCGAACGAAGGCCTTGTTCCGGCGCTTATCAGAGATCGACCGTTGCGACGGAGATTGCGCTGCGACCTCGAAGAGATAATGCATTGTCGCCCGGAAGTGTGCAGCGGTTCCGGGACAACGACATGCATCAAAACAAAGGACTAAAGGGCGTCGCATGATTCATATTTGACGCGACGCGCTTTAGAGCATTTCCGGTTCTGAAGGCCGGCACCTCCCTCCATTGCCAACTATTTCTTAATTATTCAGTACAAATCAAACACGGCGTAAAATATCTGTCGTCGCGAAAATGACAAAACTGTGGGAAACTATAATCTTCCGATAATAGTCTGTGACAATATCAAGATTAAGCGCAATCATAGCTACGCACTGTGCAAGAATCCTACCAGAGGACCCGTCAACCACCCCGGCGGGTCCTCAACTTTGCGAGGGACAGGTTGCCGCGGGGCAACCGTTACTGATCGCTGCTGACAGCGATATTCCTTGTTGCGATGGCATTGCGCAAAGACCTGTATATCCGCAAGCAATGACCGGACTCGCGCTCCACGCCAAGTGCTTCCGCTTGGCGACGAAATTACCGGACAGAAAATTCGCCCATAGAGATAATGTCATTATTATAAAGTGATACACCAGCTCATCTTTATTATTGAAATAAGCACATCTTGACGCTATTAACCATAAAACAGTTCAGTCATCACAAAGCAAACTTTTAAATACAACCAGTATCTGAAATATATATTTTTACCTTTTGATAAAATTTTAATTTTATCTTATTTATTATCCGAAGCTATTGCACATACCGCTCAACGGTGCCGCCTTACATCCTTGTCGAAAAAACATAAGACATCCTCACATTCTTTCCCGCTTTCCTTCGTCGCAGTGGCGCGGCCAGGCAACACTTGGGAAGGAGCAGCCAGGACTAAATCCGACAATCCCGGCATGAGCCGGCCTCGATAGTGCGCAACACAATTCAACTTCGGAGAATGACGATCACGAAGGCGAACGGAGGTTTAACATCTTGACAAATCAAAGGATTACGGCAGGTCACCCCGCTGCGGATAGACCGGCATTGGCAAGCCTTCGACCGGTCACTTCAAATCCGCCAGGCGGCCCGAGACCAAAGAGCCGCAGGCTCAGAGACACCCACTCTCGTCGAGCGACTCCCGGCATCAACAGTCAATCCACCTGCGCGAATGACTTCACTCAATTCAACACACCGAAATGCCTTTTGACTGACCAAATCTGTGTCGAAATGGTCGCACCGCGCCATTGAATTAACCGTTCATAAAGCATTTGCTTGCTCAACTTATAATTTGTGTCATGGTCACTGCAAGTAGTGAGGAGCCGACCTGATGAGTGATATAGCATCGCAGATTCCGGAATTTGGTTACGATGAACGCGTGATGATCTGCCGGAAGCAGATCGAGAAAGCGGTCTATCAGTTCATTGCAAACACGAAGGTCGAGGGGTGCGATCCGGCGGAAGTCGCAATGGCCATCGCGGACATTGCCGACGATTACATTTTACTGCTGGCTCAGAAGCGCAATTTGACCCATTGAGATCAGGGATCGGCCGGCCCGGCCGATCAGACGACCGCTGAGACCAAACACGCCGCCGTCTCCCCGCCCGGAGACAACGTCAACGAAACCGCTTACCGTACATTTTGAATGTTTATTGTGCCCGGGTATCGAATACAGCCCGAATAAGCGGCAGCCCAAGACCCACTCCGGATTTCTCCAGGCTACAATCAAATCGATTTCCGAATAGATCGATTGCGCCGCCCCTATCCCGGCAGCACTCACCATTGCCGCGAGACACCGGTGGCCGGCCCCACCCTTCGAAGCCTGCGGGGCGCCTCAGGATGTGGCCGGAGAGTAGGGGCGGTATTTTTCGCTAAGGGTGTTTGTCGCCCCTATCAATCGGCCGGGTCCAGCGCGCAAAGGAGACCATCGACGGGAATCGCGGCCAGTCTTTCGCGCTTGATATCGACCCTCCAGGCTTTGACGACACTCTCCGATCGATGGGAGCCATCCGGCTGTTCCACCATCCTGCCGAGCGCAAAGACGAAGTCCCGAGGAAACCGGCTCGACGAGCAATAGGCCGGGTGCAGAAGTTCGTGGCGGGGGCTGGGCTTGGCAATCGTCACCTGATCGACCGTGCTCCAGACGGCAAGTCTTCCCTCCCGGCCGGTCTGGCGCTGCAGCACCAGCGAGAGCTTTGCGCCGCATCTGAGTTCGGCTGCCGAATAGGCCGGGCCTCCGGCCATTCCGGTCAAGGCCGTTCCGCTGACTTCCACACAGCCCTTCGCAGCCGGAGGCGCCGATTTTCCCCGCGCCTCGCTGGCATGGCTGGCGGCCGGGATCAGAGCGAGAAGAACGGCGATCGCAGGAAAAGACCGTGACATGTTTTTCCCGCCTCGCACAAAGCAGCTGAATTTCACGCGCACCCCCTCAACCCGGAAGAGAAGACCGTAGCCTTGCTCGGAGGTGAGTCAATCCCTGCGATTTGCGCAACTTCGGTCGCGGCGGGTTGGCGGCCGACCTCGTCCTTCGAGAGCTCCGAAAGCCAGACTAATGTCTCTTTACGCTCACTTGCGGGACCGGGGAGCTCAATTCAGCCAGATCCCTGGTCAGCCCCTCCCCGACTTCCTGCTTCACCGCCTCAAGAGCAAGATCGAGGCAATTCGTCGCGAAGGGCAGTTTGACATCCTGAGCGACCTGTCGCGCATAGGCGATCATTCGCGCCAGTGCGACCAGTTCGTCCAGAGCCTCTTCCGCCCTGAGGTCAGCATTTATGTTAGCAGCCGATGTCACGCCCATGCCCATTTCTCCAACGAATTGAAGGAACAATACGCGGACTGGCGTGGCCAAGCCCGTGAAAAAAGCGTGACACAACTCCCGGTGACGATTGCCGCATTCGTTTCACAATGCGGGCCGTGTAGGAAATGCGGTCTCGTGCAATTTCCACGGCAAATCGGCATTCACGCGGATATCTGCAGCTGCCTGCACGGCTTTCAATAACTCCAGCGCATCGAGGCGTTTTTGATCGACGGAGTGCGCGACAAGGGCCGAAAATAGTTTCGGACGATCCGGCGCAGCTATGCTCGCGCATTGCTCGACGATCGCCCGCCACGTCCGCCTCTTGAAAAAGATCGCGCTGGCGGCATCTTCAAGCTCCCTGCGCACGCCTCCTGGAAGCAATTCACGTCTTTCCATGGCATCGAGCGTGGCGCTGACATTGACCAGCGGCACCGTCAACGGTTTGCTGCCGAGCGCGCTCGGCGCGTGCACGAGCGCGACGGCAGCATCATCGACCAGCCGGCCCGAGCGGTAGTCTTCGAAAATGCGGCCGATCCCGATCATGCCGAACGGATGGCATTCTGCAGCCCGCAGCGCGCCCATGCTTGCCGCCCCCAGCACCGTCGCGCCAAGCGAGAGGGCGCGGAGAATTTCCTTATGCCAGACCGGCGCGGCATATTCGAAGCCGCCATCGATCAGGCCGATGACATTGGCACCCTGTTCCGCCACAGCCAGAACATCCCCCTGCGTCGCAGGCGGCAGGACGCGTATCGCCTCGCCGGCAAGCGCGGCTGCGTCGGGAAGACTGGGACCTGCGAAAATGATCTTCAAAAGCCTATCGCTCTCGCCAGCGCCCTTGTTCCCAACCGCCGAGCACGCTCCCCTTCCGGATTTTCGAGCGCGGGAATAACGACCTTGACGACGCTGAAGGGAAGCGTGTCCTCGCTGAGGCGCACTGCGATGACCGAGCCGATCCCTTTTATTCGCAAAGCCTCCAGCACATGCTGCAGCATCTGCGCCAGATTCCGTGGCCGATATTCCGGCGCCGGGCCCGGCGATACGGGGACTGCGTCGAAGGCTCGTCGCATCAGCGGCGCCAAGGATCTTGAAAACGTGGCCGGAGAAATATCGTCCCTGGCTCCGCTGATATATGTGAGCCGCGATTGCACGGCTTCCGTTACCGACCGAATGGCCGCGCGCGCGGGAGACGGATGGGCCCCCGTGCCGCCGGTCACCTCGACAAGGCGGATGTCCCTGCCGCCGCGGCGATGCCGCGGGTCCGGAACGCAGTCCCCGGGGCCGAGCATGGCGGTGAAGCAGGGTATGGCGATGTCGCTGGTGATATCGAAGAGCCTGAGCGTCAATCCCGACGCTTCGATCTTGTCGATCAACCCGTCCAAGGCGCCATCCTGGAAACCGCGGGGATCGACGCAGCCGGCATAACGATCCGCTTCCGCGCTGACTTGCCACAGAACATGCGCGTCCCGCTCGATCCGCTCGAGCACACCGTGAAAAATCGCTTCCTCGAGGTTGTTTCCCGAGGCTAGGCCGTCCGATGACATCCAGTATCGGGCATCCCGCGTACGGTCGAGCACCACCGCTTCAAAGGGGATATAAATCTTCCCGCCTGTGAGCATATCGATGCCGGTTACCCAATCCGTCTCCTCGTCCGGCCCGAGGTCGGGTTTATGGATGGCGATCAGGCAGTCCAGCGCGTCGATCTTGTGCCCCATCGCCCGCAGGCCGGACGCGCTGCTGCGGAGCCGATCGACGAACGGTTCGCCTGCAACGGCCCGTTCCAGGGCTTCCATGACCGTGGACACTTTAGCATCGACATCGGTCAGGCCTTTCCCCTGAGCAATCACGATTGATCGCGAATTCGGGGTATATGCGCACCAGACGGGAATCCCGATATCGTCGAGCCCGGTATGTCGCGCCACCCTGGTAACCCCAAATCTGGCCAACAAGGGCTCGACGCGGGAAAGAGTTTCCCGCGGCGATATAATCCTGTCCGAATATGTCGATTGGTTCGTCAGATGCCGGCTCAGCCGTCGACGTGGCCGGAAAGAGCGACCTGCGCAGACGAAACGGCGACGGCCAAGTCGACGCCCTTCACGAATGTACCACCAGCTTTGCGAAGGCGGCTCGCAGTCGCCAAATCCCCCGTCGGGTTGAGCGGCGTAACCGTGCCCGCGTCGAGATCGGCGAGCCAAAGACCAGTCTCGCCCGGTATTCCTATAATGACAACTTTCGCCATGTAAATGCCCCTAAGTTATTGTTAAAAACCGGCCTTCAACAGGCCCTCCCGATACAGCTCTTTTTGCCAATGCTCCTTGAACGGAACGATGGCGAGCCACTTCTCGACGTCGAAAACCGGGTTGATGCTTTCAGCACGCTGCCGATGGAAGAGCGCCCGCTTTCGATCGCCGATCATTGCGCAACTGGCCGCGGCGATGCGATGGGCCGGCGCTTTGTCTTTCATCGCCTCGACGTAGGCGATGGCCTCCTCATACTGTTCCAGAAAGAAGCTCGCTCCCGCAGCACACCAGAGATAGGCGTCAGGCGCGAGCGGATTGAGCGAAATCGCTTTTCTGATCTTGGCGAGCGCGTCACCGGGGCGGGATGCATGCACGAGCGTGTCGGCATGGCTGTAGATGACATCGGCAAAATGCGGGCTGAGCTCCTCCGCCAGATGAAGTGAGGCGACACTGGCATCGACATCGCCGAGATAGAGTTTGGTGACGCCAAGCTCGCGATGACCCGCCGCCGACGCCGGATCCCGCTCGATTGCGCGAAGCGCATTTTGCTCTGCCAGATGCAGCAGCTCGTTGTTTCCCTGCGCAGTCACGAGCCATTCACTGGTGAAGGTTCTCGCCAGTCCGGTAAATGAGGCGGAGAAATCCGCCTTATGCGACAGCGACTGCTTGAACGCCTTCCGTGCCCGGCGGATATGCGGCAAGGTCAGCTTGCTCATCAAGCTCGAGCCGACGAGATAAGCGTGATAGGCCCCAGGATTGGCTTCGAAACGTAACCGCTCCTCCTCGTTCTCAGCCAACTCACGCGCCACTGACACGGTCAGTTGCTGGGCGATCACCCGCCTTTGGCGCGGCAATATATCGGGGTTCATCGCAAAGCGGTTGGCCCAGATGATCTCGTCCGTGGGAAAGTAGATCAGCTGCGCAAACAACCCCTCTTCGGAAAATCGGGTGTCCAGAAGATAGGCGATCGAGTGCCGGGCGACCACAGCCGCCTTCTCGGAGTCACGGCGGATCTGGCCGGCCGTATGCGGCGCGACGATGGAAATGTTTCGAAGCGCGCACAGTTCTATGGTGACGTCTTCGATCAGGGCGTTGGCAAGGGCAAGTCCGGCATCGGCATGCTTGGCTGTCGGGGGAAGCAACACCAGACGAGGCAGGATCAGCTGCGGCGCCGATATGCTTTCGATGTCGGTCGGCTGGCTGCCAGGCTCGGAGCGCTTCACCTCCACCCGTGAAGGGCCGTCGCCATTTGCCAATCTCTCGGAAAACGACGAGCCGCGGGATATCTGGTGCAGCAGCGCCCTCACCTGCTCGTCATTCGGATCCCGCTCGAGGATTTGCAGGGCGGCGCTCGAAATGATGCGCGCCGCGCCGGGCTTCTGCACCTCGGGCAGCGCCTCCAGCAATGCCTGGCGTAATTGCAGCGCCTGGGCGTCCCGCTGCGCCCTGATCCACGCATCTATCGGCTTTGTCGCCGGCTTGATATTTCCGATGAAACCGCGCTGGGCCAATTCCGCGATCGCCTGCAGCCGATCCAGCGGCGCACCACCGGCGCGAAAGACATCCAGATCGCTGGAAACCGCCTGCATGTTGAGGCGAACCGTCGTGGCGGTGAAATCGAAGGCAATTTCGGCGCGTCCGCCATCCATCTCGCGGATGCGAGACAGCATTTTGCGCAGGTTGAGCCGCGCCAACTCCGGCTCGACGTCGCTCCATAGAAACTGTGCCAGTTCATAGCGGCTGAGCTCAGGGCTCGCCCCGGCATAGATATGGGCCATCATCAACAGACCTTTGATCGGATAGCGAACCAGCTCGCCATTCGTCTCGGTCAACCGCAGATCGCCAAATGTCTGCAGATGCAGCACGATCCATCCTCAGTTGTGCACGACCGGATCCTGCAGGTCGCTGTCGATGTCGGTCAAGCCCGAAACCGCCAGGCTTTTGGCCAGCGCCACCAGTTTTTGCCTGATATTCGGATCCTCAATGGCGATAAACGCCTTGTTGAGCGCCAGTCCTTCCTTCGACGACAGGAACTTGTTCAACTCGCTCGTCTCACCTTCAATCGGTCCGGAACCGCCGTTCTCGAAGAAAAAGCCGACGGGCACGCGAAGGATCTCGGAAATGCGCTGAAGACGGCTGGCGCCGATGCGATTCGTTCCTTTTTCGTATTTCTGAATCTGTTGAAAGGTAATGCCCAGAAGTTCAGCCAAACCATGCTGGGTCATCCCGAGGGTCTTTCGCCGAACTCTCACGCGGTTGCCAACATAGACGTCGATGGAATTCGGCGATTTGGCCTTCATGTGAATAAGTCTCCCGCTTTATCAGCACGCCCGCTGTATAATGAAGAATTTGAGCAAAAATGCAACTAAAAGTAAATATTTTGTAAGGATTTTTTTCAGCGCCGCGCACAGTGGAGACAACCTGTGGATTACCGCAGGCGCGTGCCATGACACATATATATAAGGAGTTCCTTATCGAGAAAGTCAGAGCGGGGGACGGATTGTCGAAATCGGCCCCCGCGGCCCTGTCTCCCTAAAGAGGCTTTTCAGCCACTGCGATCATCGACTTGGCAAGAGCAGGTATCCTTCCGACATATTCGAAACGAATACTGCGGAAACCGGCATCGAGCAGCAGCGTGTTCAGGGTGTTTCTCGACCAGAACTTGATATGTCCATGATCCTTCAGCGGCATGAAGTGATCATCCATTTTCCCAAGCGCCGCCAGGGCGACATTCTTCAGATAACCGTGATAGGGCGTCGATACCACAGCGATGCCGCCAGGCTTGACCAGATCATACATCGTCGAAGTGAATGCCTTGGGATCATAGACATGCTCGACCACCTCCAGGCTGATCACAGCGTCGAAGGTGCCGTATTCCCCGGAAAGCTCGTCATAGGCCGAACCGACACTCAGCGGCAGCCCGGGGTAATTGACATTGGCCTTGGCGATGCCATCGCTGGAAGGATCGACGCCGACGACGCGATATCCCTTTCTCGCAAGAGCTGCGGCCGCCGCGCCCGTGCCGCATCCCAGATCGAAGACATCGGCATTCGCCGAGCCGGCAAAATGACCCTCCAGCACCCCAAGCACAGCTGGCAGGATGTAGGAATGCGCGGTTGTCGGTTTGGCGTGGATATAGGTGGTCGCGTCCAGTTCGACGGACATATCCCTCTCCTTTGTGCAAGTGAGCGGCAGACCCTATAGAAGAATACGTCGAAAATTTGGTAAAACCCGGCAAAACAGGAGATTGACTAAGAATATAACCTATAGTTTTGTAATAAGAAATTTAACCTTTGCGCGAAGATAAAGCAAGAATTGGCAACATCAACAGAATAGCTGCACACACTGAATTTGAATCGGATCCGGCGACTCTAAAATGCCGCCAATAACAGCAAGAAAAACCCGCGGAGGCCGTGAAGCAAACCAGACTGCCGCGACCCGCTTGCAGTCACGGCCGTGGATCATCCGCGATTTTCGCCGTTGCCGCAGGGTCGGCGCATAGGAGAGTATCAAAGTCCAGGGAGCTCAAAACGCTTCTGCCAAAATAGGAAGCGCGCGCTTCCTGCCGATGACACGCCCAACGGGTCAGAATGCCGAACAGCAAACCAAAGATATTTAACGGATGGATGTATACTGCTGGATCAAGACTGCCCGATCGAAACCCTTCTCGCGTATCGGAAAAGATGAGCTTGCCCGAGAATTCGTCGCCCGCATATGTGAAACAGCCAGTGGGAAAACCGCGGATTCCCGTGGTCTTCTGGTTGCTGCTGACGGTTTCCCTCTCGCTCATCATGGGAACCGTACTTCTTTCCAACGACATGAAGCACTTGAGAACAATCGATCGCTATTTCGGCTCCGGTCTCTTTTCATATGAGGTCAAGCCGCCGCCGCCAAAGGCGCTTCCACGCCCGGTGCCCCCGGTCTCCGTCACGCTGCCCTTGCATGCCACCGAACCGCCTGTGGCGCACACCGCATCAACCTTTCTCCGAACGTGGCGCATTTCAGGAGCGGCCATGTGCGCGGCCCTGCGCGACGCCGGCATTGAAACCAGCGAATGGGCGGCAGCGAGCTTCAACGCCAATACCTTCGAATGCCTTTTCGAACACAGCGGCAAACGTGAAAAGGATCAGCTTCCCAGTTCCATCTTTGTCATCGTTCGCGGCGACGCTGCCGGCACGATCAACAACATTCGCGTGAAGATCGTCAATCCCGAGACTGACCAATATGGCCAGCTCGACCGGAACATCCTGCGGATTTTCGAGGTCATGCTGAGCCAACCGCAATGGCTCGACTTTCATGAGGCGTTGAACGCAATCAAGAATCTGAGAGACGTCAAGGAAGACGGCTTCGGCGCCAGCATCACCTTCAGCCGCGAGGTGCTCAATCCGGATCGTTACAATTTTACGCTCTCGCTGGATGCGGCCTCGGGACCCCAGAAGAGAACGAGAAACTATTTTTCCGACAGAACCTGGCTTCCATCGCCGGAGCCGATGGTCGGGACCGACCCTTCGCAACCGGCGCCGGCATCAAGGCAATAAAATCGGGAATGAGCAGCGGCGGACGCTGGCTGAGGCCGCACGCCATGAACTAAAGCGCGTCGCATCAAATTTGATTCATGCGACGCGCTTTTAGCCCTTTGTTGCTATGCATGTCGTTGTCCCGGAACCGCTGCACACTTCCGGGCGGCATGCATTGGCCTATCGGGCTGCCGTCACCGCCGGCCAGGCGCCAGACACGCTCGACATGCAGATCCTGCGTGACCTGGGCAAGGTCGTCGTTCAGCAGGCGAATGGCGTCCGCCGATCGACCCCTGCCGGGACATCCCCACGAGCGCAGCAAGGAGGATGACGAACACGCCGAAGACCCCGGAAACGACGGCTGCGAACCAAAGGTCATCGAGAACAGCGAGAGCGTTTCGAAGGGTCGCCATAAAAAAAACGGCATTTTGAAATGCCATATGAAAAACGCTCATCACGTCGCTGAACCAATCTTCCATCACGAGCGCCCTCCGGGAAGATCTATATTTTGGCACAGGCTGAAAAGTCTAGCGGATACTAACAGTATTCGCTCCTGGGAAAGTATATTTGAGATTGCATTACTCCGCCAAAGCAAACGCAACTCGGGACGGAACCGCCGCAAGCCGACCCGGCTGCCGCAAGTTCGGTCGCGGACATGAGAAAAGCCCACAGTGAGGGATCGAATGAACAGAAGAGGGTTCCTCGCTTCGCTTCCGCTCGCGCTGTCTTGTGTCCAGGCGGGGGCGATCCTGGCCAGGGTGCCGGCGAAAGCCGGGCTGCGCGCGCTTGCCGACAGCAAATCGTTTCGGTTCGGATCGGCAATCGACCTGCAAAATATCGGCGATCCGGGCGCCTGCGAACTCTATGTCGAGAACGTCAATTCGATAACGCCGCGCAACGAATTGAAGTGGAAAGCGACGGAAAAGAGTCCCGGCATCTTCTCCTTCGCGGGCGCCGACAGGGTGGTTGCATTCGCGCGAAATAACAACATGAGGGTTTATGGGCATACGCTGATCTGGTATCGCGTCCCGGACTGGGTGTCGGAGATCACCGACGCGCAAGCGCTTCGGACGGTCATGAACCGTCATATAAAACAGGTTGTCGCTCGCTATAAGGGGTCGATCGATGCCTGGGATGTGGTGAACGAGCCGTTGGAATATGATGCGCCCGACCTGCGGAATTGTGTTTTCCGACGCCTTCTCGGCGACGATTATATTCGCATGAGCTTCGATATGGCGCATGAGGCCAATCCGGGTGCGACGCTGGTTCTCAACGAAACGCATCTTGAGAAAAAATCCGCCATCTTCGAACAGAAGCGCGGGCACATTCTCAAAATCGTCGAGGATCTCGTCACCAGGAAGACGCCGATCAACGCGGTGGGGCTGCAGGCGCATTTCCGCCCGGGCCTCGACCGGATAGATCCGGAGGGAATGGGGCGATTCTGCGCGGCTCTGAAGGAGATGGGTATTGGTGTCTATATCACCGAACTCGATGCGTCCTGCCACTTCCTGAAGCACGACCAAGGCTTCACGCAGGCCGCCTACACCGATATTTTCCGTGACGTGATCACCGTGGCGGCCGAACGCGGCGACTTGCAAGGCGTCACCGTATGGGGCATGTCGGAAAAATACGGCGAGCCCGATGAAACGGGGACCGATGCCGATGGAGCCTGCACGAAGCGCATTAATCTTTACGATGAAAACAACGCGCCGCGCAGTTCAGCTGATGGCATCAGGCAGGCAATAGAGGCGATGTGATGCGCAAGACAACGGAGACATCGACAGATTCATGAAAAAGGCAGTTATTTATGTGGAAAAATTTCTGCCTGCCAGCCAGGCATTTGTTCTCAATCAGGCGGTAGCGTTTCGTTCGTTCGAGGCAGAAATTCTTGCCGGCACGCGAATTTCCTCGGCCCACACCAAAAAAACCACTGTTCCGGTTCACGACATCCGCCGGTCGCCGATCGCGCGTGCCGGTGAACTTCTGTTGAAAATTCCCCAGATCGGCCTGCCTTTCCTCTTTCCCGCGATCGGCCAGGCCGACCTCGTTCACGCGCATTTCGGCAAGAACGGCTATGTCATCGGTCCCTTAGCGCGGGCCGCCGGCAAGCCGCTCGTGACGACGTTTCACGGCTTCGACGCCACCTATCGCGGCGATCCGAAAAAACCGGGCGGCTTCAATCAGGTGCGCTTCTTCGCCAAGGGCCGCAGTGAGATGGCCGGCTGGAACAGCTGGAACATCGCCGTTTCCGATTTCATCCGCGACCGGCTGCTGGCGCTCGGATTCCGTGCCGACCGCGTCTATCGCCACCACATCGGCATCGATCTCGATCTCTTCAAAATGGAGCCTCGTCCCCGAAAAAAGGGACTGGTGGTTTCCATCGCCCGTTTCGTCGACTATAAGGGCCACCGCTTCATGATCGACGCGCTGTCGCGGGTGGCGGCGACCGGCACGCCGGTCGAATTCGTCATGGTGGGTCAGGGACCGCTGAAAGAGGAAATCGAGGCGCTGGCGCGTCGTTCCTTGCCAAGCGTCACGATCCATGAAAATCTGTCGCAGACTGAGATAAGGGATCTGCTGGCCAGTGCAGAGCTTTATCTCCACGGCAGCGTGACCCTCGACAATGGTCACGCAGAAGCGTTCGGCCTCGCCAATCTCGAGGCCGAGGCCGTCGGCACTCCGGTCGTCGCCTTCCGCTCGGGAGGCGTGGGCGAAGCGATCGAGGAGGGGAAAACTGGCTATCTCGTGGAGGAGCGGGATGTCGCGGGCATGGCGGAAGCGGTCGGAAGGCTGCTCAATGATCAGGCCCTGTGGACAGCCTTCAGCGCGCGGGCACCGCTTCTGGTGGCCGAGCGTTTCGACATACGTCGCCAAACGGGGATGCTCGAGGACTATTATAGTTCCGTGCTAGACGAATTTGCCAGCCGGGGTCGGACTTGATGGTGCAGACAGGAAAGAAGCCGAAGTGGGGACTGAACGTATTTCGGCCGCTGCGGAACGGAATCGTCAGGGCCAAGTGGCTCTATTATACAAAATTCTGGGGCATGGACATCGATCCGACCGCCAGCTTTTCGCTCAGCGTGCGCTTCGACAAGACTAACCCGAAGGGATTGCATATCGGCGCGGAGACCTATGTCGCCTTCGAAGCCGCCATCCTGACCCACGACCTCACGCGCGGCCTCTATCTTCACACGAGGATCGGCAAACGCTGCTTCATCGGCGCCCGCAGCATCATTCTGCCCGGCGTCGAAATCGGCGATGAGTGCGTCATCGGCTCGGGCTCGGTGGTGACCAAGAGCGTGCCGCCGCGCTCGCTCGTCGCCGGCAACCCGGCAAAGATAATCCGCAGCGACATCAAGATCATTTCGCGTTACGGCCGCATGGCGACGAATGACGAGCGCGATGGTTCGGTTCAGACGTCCGAGTTTTCGGAAACCAGGCAACCATTCTGATGGCAGGGAAAATAGATATGATTCTATTAAGTGTTATTGTGCCAGCATACAATAACGAAAACGATATATCGATCATCCTGGATGCATTTTCGAAGCAGACGCTTGATGCCGATCAAGTTGAATACATAATCGTCAACAATAATAGCAAAGACAACACCAAAGGCATCGTCAACGAATACGCCAAGCAACTGCCCATAACCGTAAGATGCGTTGACGAAAACAACATTCAGAGTTCCTACGCCGCCCGCAACGCCGGAATTCGAGCTGCAAGCGGCAATATTCTCCTATTCACTGACTCGGATTGCGTTCCCGAACCTGCGTGGGCTGCCCGGATGCTGGAAGCCTTCGACAGGCCGGAGATCGGGATCGTTGGTGGTGCAATTCAAGCGAGCCACGGCGATTCACTGGTCGAAAGATTCAGCTCCGAAGCCAACGTACTGTCCCAGGAACACAGCCTCAAGAATCCCTATCTCCCATTTTTTCAAACGGCAAACGTCGCCTATCGTCGTGAGGCCTTTCAGAAAGCTGGCCTGTTTCGCTCTCGTCTCAAGACAGGCGGCGATGCGGACATGTGCTGGCGGGTACAGAAGAGCACCGACTTCGAGCTTCGCTACTGTGATGAAGCAAGGGTTCTCCATCGACACCGCACGACGCTGGCCGGATTAAACGAACAATTCTCCCGCTACGGCCGGTCCGCCGTTTACCTCAACCGCCTGTATGGAACAGAAATACAGCCGGAGCCGAGAACGCAATATTTTATCCGCAAGGGCGTTTCGTGGGCGTTTCTCCACCTTCCCATTACGCTTGCCAAACGGCTGGTTGGGCAAGCCACGAACATCGATTTATTTCGTGAACCTTTGCGTCTTTATATTCGCTGGTGCCGTAAGACAGGCATTTCGAGTGCCGAAACCGCCGGCCTGCCCAAGGAGCTTGACATCGAATATCTCGGATAACCCAGGCTGACGCGGTATCCCGAGATCACGGCGATACTTGCCTCGAGATATCAACCCGAAACGCAAATAGACCATTCGCCGTCAGACGAGGGCTTGCTGTTGACCGTTACCTATTTTTCTCTCAACTTTCCCGAGTTGACGCAGACGTTCGTTTACAATGAAATGCGGGGGCTCAAAAACCTCGCTGTCGATGTTGACGTCGTCGCGTTGCGCCGACCCGCCAGCAATGTATCGAGCCTGCCGGAACAGTACGGATTTTCTGATCGCATTCGGTATGTGCAGGCGGATAAGCGTCGCCTCTCCCGTATCGCCGCGTTAGTTCGAGGAGCGATCCGGCTTCTCGCCCGCGCAGATTTCCGCACCCTCTGGCGCCTCGCCACGATGCGCGACAGCGATATAAGGTTGCCGATCTCTCAGAAATTACGCATAGCAGCCAGTCTGCAGCCCGGCAGATCTGCTTCGAATGTCATTCATTGTCACTTCGGTCCGGCTGGACGCGTTGTCGCGCATTTGAAAAAACTCGGGCTTATAAAAGTTCCGATGACGACAGTTTTCCACGGCTACGATATCACCCAATATACGGATGGCCGCCCGGACATTTACCGCGAGCTCTTTGAGCAGGCGGATTTGCTTCTTCCGATCAGCGATCTCTGGCGCCGGCGTCTGATCGATCTTGGTGCGCCCGCCGAAAAAATAGCGACGATACGCTTGGGGGTCGATTGCGACGCTTTCGATTATAGGCTGAGGACCATTCCCGCCGGTAAACGCACGCGTTTCATCACGATCGGACGAATGACGGAGAAGAAGGGGCATCGCTTTACCATCCAAGCGTTTTCTCAGCTTGTTTCCCGTCGCCCGGATCTCGATCTTTCCCTCGATATCGTTGGCAACGGTCCACTGTTTGACGAAATGCGAAGCCTTGCAGAAGCTTCGGGGCACTCGGACCGCATACAGTTCCACGGCGGTCTGCCGCATCAGGAGATCAAACGCTTGCTGGACGAGGCACACATCTTTGTGCTCCCCAGCGTAACCGCGGCGGACGGAGACATGGAAGGTATTCCCGTATCGATCATGGAAGCCATGGCGATGGGACTTCCGGTCATCAGCACACGTCACAGCGGGATCCCGGAACTCGTTGCCGATGGGAGCTCCGGGCGTCTGGTCGAAGAAAAAGATGTTCCTGCTCTATCGAGTGCGATGGAGGAATTGGCCAGTAGCCCCGACCTCATTGGCACAATGGGATCGAAAGGACGGATGATCGTCGAACAGGGCTACAATGAACGGAGTCAAGCTCGTTCGCTGAAGCAAGCACTCCAGCAGCTTCAAACAAAAAGGATCTGACAGCTCGCCATGTTGATATTGATAGAGAACACTGTCTGTTTGAATGCGGGTGATGCAGCCATCATGCTGGCGATAATCCGGATTTTGCGCCGCACGTTCGGCGAGCAGAGTGAGTTTGTTGTTTTTGACAGCAATCCGAAAGTCGCCGCGCGTTACTACCCCGCTATCAAGTTCCGCCCGCTGACCACACCCCTCGCAGCACCACCGTCGATTTCGCTTCCGCTGATCGGGAAGCGTTTGGCGACACGTATCCGTCGAAAGATTGGCGTATTGAAAAAGCGAGAGTTCCGCAGATTGCTGACCTCCGCAAAAAACAATAACGGAAGTGTCGGCTGGAGCCCGCTTTTAACGAAGCAAACGCGGGAAAATATTGCCCTTTACGCCAAAGCGGACCTGGTTGTCTCCACAGGGGGGACATACTTGGTTGAGCACTACGATCTTTCAACTCGGTTTGAGGAATTCGAGAAGGATCTGGCGCTCGATAAGCCGCTGGTGCTGTTCACACAGTCGCTCGGCCCCTTCAATAAACCGGAAAACCAACAAAGAGTTAAATCCATCATCGATCAGGTTCGAGTGGCTCTTCTGAGGGATGAAAAATCCGAAAACTATCTGCGTGCCATCGGCGTCGAGCACGATCGTCTAAAAGTGATTTCTGATAGCGTTTTTGCCTTTGCAGATATGGAACGCCTGTCAAAGCGGCAGGGATCGGAGCGATCGGAAAAACTCAAGGTCGCGGTCTCCGTCCGTGATTGGGCGCACTTTGACGGGCTTTCACCGCAAGAAGGCATGGCTCGATATAAGAGTGCGGTCTCTCAGGCGATTTCGGAGCTCGTGAAGACGAGGAATGCCGAAGTCACGTTTCTGTCGACATGTCAGGGTATTCCTGAGTACCACTATGACGACTCCATCGTCGCCCGGGCGATTGCCGATGGATTGGATGCAGAAACGCGAAAGTCGGTCTCTGTAGATTCAGGATTTTATGGTCCCGATGCCTTGCTAAAGAAAGTGACTGATTTTGATTTCGTTATCTCCACACGCATGCACATGGCCATTTTGTCATTGTGTGCCGGAGTGCCGGTGCTGCCGATTTCCTACGAATTCAAGACGACTGAACTCTATCAAGGTTTGTCTCAGAGCCAATGGGTAACGGACATATCGCATATCGAACCGGTGAGCTTCACCCAGCGTGTACTCGATTTCACGGAACATTTGGATGAGTTCTATCAAGCCGCGGCGCCCAGAATTCGCGAACAATCTGCATCGGCTTGGTCGGCAGGCCCCCTCATCCAGGCGTCCTTATCTTCGCAACCAGCCCACCTTGGTGCGAAAGCAATGAAGCAGGCATCATGATGACAACTGCACCCAGGCAAATAGGGGCAAAGACACTCCAGGCATCGTTTTGGTTGATGTCAGGTGTCTTCTACGGTCGGCTCGCAAATCTCGCGATGACGATCATTCTCGCGCGCATTCTCGTACCGGCCGACTTTGGTCTGGTCGCGTTGGGTACGACATTGCTGATCATCCTGACATCTGTGACCGACTTATCGCTCGCAAATGCGCTCATTCATCATCAGGACGTGAAGGAGGCGGATTACCATACCGCGTTTACGCTCAGCGCCATTCGCGGCGTTTTGCTGGCGATTGCCATGGTCATCAGCGGGTTTGTCATGGCCCACCTCTATAACGACCCGAGACTTATCGGTGTTTGTGCAGGACTCGCGTCGCGGCCCCTCTTAAGTGGGTTAGGAAGTCCTTACTATGTGACGTTTTCCAAGGAACTCGACTTTGGTACGGTCGCAAAGAATGAGGCGTTGAATTATACAGCGCAGTTGGTGGTAGCCGTAGGCGTTGCCTGGCTGACCGAGAGCTATTGGGCAATCGTCGCGGGGGCGATGGCCGCGTCCATCACCGCGATCGTCGCGACCTACGTGAGAGCGCCCTACATTCCCCACTTCACTTTGTCGTCATGGCGAAAACTCACGAATTTTTCGGTTTGGCTTACCCTGAAATCAATTCGTTACGATCATCGGAAATCGCTTCGATAATTTCCTTGCCGGTGGCCTGCTCGGGATCGCGAGCTTTGGCGCATATAATGTAGGCAACAACGTCGCTGCTATGATCACGCAGTCTGCATTCCAGCCGCTGGAGCGGGTCCTATTCCCCAGTTTTGCGAAGTTGACTGGCGACAAGACAAGATTAAATGAAGCCTTCCAAAAAAGTCAGGCCTCGCTGTTTGCGATCGGTTTTCCCATGGGTGTCGGCCTTGCGCTGATAGCCGAACCTTTCGTCTACCTGACACTCGGTCCGAAATGGAGCATCGCCGTCACGGTCATCCAATTCATCGCACCGGTGCTCGGGATGCAGATCGTTTTTGGCCCCTCAAACGCCCTTGCCTATGCTTTGGGCGCCACTCGAACTCTGTTTAACAGAGGTATCGTGCTTCTCATTTTCAGAGTTCCGATCGTGCTCGCCGGTCTTTATTTTTTCGGACTAATCGGCTTGCTCGTTGCTAGAGTGATCTCCGGCGGCATAGTGGTGTCGGTTGTCAATTTCTACATCGTCAGATCCTTAACCGGGCTCAGCCCCTGGCGGCAGCTTTTCGTGACCTGGCGATCATGGGTCAGCGGCGGTGCGATGATCCTCGCATTGCTGGCGTTGCGTGAACTGACAGGTCCGATCACGAATAATTTCGCCGCGGGTAAAGCCCTTGTCGAAACGGTGCTGCTAGGCGGCGGCGTCTATTGCTCTGTCCATGCTGCACTGTGGATAATTAGTGGCCGATCTCAAATAGGCGTGGAAGCTGAGCTGATGAAAGTAATTTCCGCAATTTTAGGACGCTTCAGGAAGCCACGTGAAAGATCCGTATAAAACCGCACGCCACATAATTCAAAAACGAGGCCCGAAGCCATGACGAATCCCAAACTTAGCGTGGTGTTCTCATCCTATAATGGCGCCAGCCGCCGGCTGCGCCACACTTTGGATTCCTTGTTGTGCCAGGAGCTTTCTCATGATCAATGGGAATTGATTGCCGTTGACAACAACAGCAATGACGGCACGTTTGATCTTTTGAACTCCTATAGCGACAAGCTGCCCATCACCGTCCTGCAGCACCGCACGCCGGGTAAGTCGGGGGCGCTGAACCTGGCTCTGGATCGAGTGAAGGGCGATCTCATCGTCTTTACCGATGACGATGTCCGCGCCGAACCCAACTGGCTGAGAGCGATCGTCGATTGCGCCGCCGCCCACCCGGGTTATGGCGTCTTCGGCGGCAGAATCGTTCCCGATTGGGAAAAAGAGCCCAAAGACCCTTTCATCGAGTGGATTCCGATGGGATCCACCTTTGCCATTGTGGATGAAACGCAAAGCGGACCGTGTGACCCGACAAAGGTCTGGGGTCCGAATACGATCATACGGCGAGAACTGCTTGGCACAAGCGTGCGCTATCGCGAAGATATCGGTCCTCTTCCGGGAAAGATTTTCGCCATGGGTGAGGATGCGGAAATCATTATTCGCCTGGCGGCAAATGGCGTCAAATCCTATCGATGCGCTGAGGCCGTGGTTCATCACTGGATTCCCGCATCCAGCGTCACCGAGGCTTGGGTACAGAAAAGAGGCGAGCGGCTTGGCTACGGAATGCCTGCGCTCTTTCCCGACGAGGTACCTGAAGGGGTGAGATTGAGCGGAGTTCCGCTTCCGACCTGGATCGAGAGCGCGCAATGGGCTTTCCGGGCAGCGATGCTTTATCTGCTGCCGCAATCGAAGACGCGCTTTTGGGCGATCTGGAAATATTACTACATGCGCGGCTATCGCGCCGGAATTCGCCGATACGCGCCTGGGACCCTGGCGCGGTAATCGATTGGCCTGCTGCATGTTTCCTTAAATCGGAAACAATTTGAGGATAAATCATGCGGCATCTCAACGTGTTACAGCGTCCTTTGCGCGTATAAAAGGCGCGCGGCGCTGTAGGAGACGATAATTTGAAACTCTCGGTGCTGATCAACAATTTCAACTATGGGCAGTTCCTGCGCCCATGCATCGACAGCGTTCTGTCGCAGAACTATCCGGACTTCGAGGTCGTCGTGGTCGACGACGGCTCCACGGATGATTCCAGGGAGATCCTCGCTTCCTACGGGGCGCGCATTCGGTCCGTGCTTAAGGAAAACGGCGGCCAGGCCTCGAGCTTCAATGCCGGTTTTGACGCGGCGAGCGGGGATATCCTCTTTCTCCTCGATGCCGACGATACGTTCCTGCCCGGCAAACTGGCGCGCATCGCCGAAATCTATGACCGCAACGAGATTGACTGGTGCTTCGACCGTGTGACGACCAAAGAAGACGACCAGCCTCCCGGGGAGTTGCAGGTGACGCTGTTCGACAAGCGGGAAACATTGCGCAAAGGCGGTTTCCCTTCGCTTCCGGTGCCGACATCCGGCTTGAGTTTCCGCCGCGCCCTGCTGTCGCAGATATTGCCGATGTCGGTGGCGACGGATGTCGTTCTCAGCGACAATTACATCAAGTTCGCGGCCGCCTATCTCGGCCGCGGCGCCATCGTGGAGACGCCGCTGACATTCCAACGCATTCATGCGTCGAACCGCTACACAGGCACGAGCCGGGCAAAGACCCTTCGCCCGCGGATCATGATCGCCACCGGACTGGAACTGGCCCGCCGCTATGACGGGCTGCAGGCGCTTGGCAAGAGTCTGGTGGCCGGCGGTATTGCGCAAACGACATCGCTGCTCAAGCTCCACAGCGAAGCCCGCAACACCGTCGCCGGCGGCCCCTTCGGCCAGGATGCCGCAACCGAAGTGGCCCTGATGGCCGCGCGCAAGCGTCTGGGAAATATGCTGCGCGGAGGTCAGTCATGAACCGACAAGACACTTTCCCGCATTCATCGGCTGAAGCCGATAAGCCAGGCATGCCGCCGTTGAACATCGCCGTCGGCGTGTTGACCTATCGCCGGCTGGATGGGATCGCCAAACTGCTTGACGTCATGACGCGCCAGATCAGGAATCCGGCTCGCCCCTATCATCTGACCATGGTCATCGTCGACAATGATGCGGCCGGTAGCGCAAGAGCCACCGTCGAAGGCTTTGGCCAGACGGGCGCCTATGATCTGATCTATGCCGTCGAGCCGAATCAGGGCATACCTTTTGCGCGCAACCGCGCCATGGATTCAGCCCCTGCCGGCACCGACCTCTTCTGCTTTCTCGACGATGACGAATGGCCCGTCGATGGCTGGCTCGATGCGATGCTGGAGACCCGTGAGAAAAACCGCGCCGATTGCATCTACGGTCCCGTCCAGCCCGTCTATCCCGACAACCCGCCGGAATATTTCATCAAGGCGAAGGTTTTCGAGCGCAAGAAGAACAAGGACGGTCAACGCATTTCCTATGCGGCCTCGAACAACGTCATGTTCGATTATCCGCTGATCCGCTCGTGGAACCTGCGCTTCGAAGAGAAGATGCGCTTCACCGGGGGTACCGATTATCTCTTCTTCAATCAGGCCATTCGCCGCGGCATGCAGGTTTTCTGGGCTGACAAGGCGCTCGTTTATGATATCGTTCCTGCCAGCCGTATGACCTGGAAGTGGGTATTGCAGCGGCAATACCGGCTCGGCAACACCTTCGCCGTCAGCGAGGTCCTGCACGGCAATCTCAAACGCCGGCTCTATCGCGCCGCCTATGGCGCCTCGAGAGTGATACTCGGGCTGGCCATGCTGCCGGCGATCGTGATTTCACCCTATTGGGGCATGCGGGCGCTCACCCATGTGCTGCGCGGCGCCGGCATGGTCAACGGCATCCTCGGGCATGCATACCAGGAATATAAGCCCAATGCCGCCCTCTGATACTGTTTGCAGGAGCGCCCTCGGATGAGTGTAGGCCCTACCTATGTTCGAGACGGAGATATCGGCCTGCGGCCGGCCGCCCGTGCACGGCCGCGCCACGGCATAAAAAAGGAGACGCTCGTCCGTCTGCTCCTGACGGGGATATATTACCTCGCTCTGCTCCGGGCCACCGGCATGTGGTATGGTTATCCTGCGAATTTCGACGAGGGCGTGTCTGTTGATCCGCTTCCCCAGAAGCTGATGCTTTATTCGCTGATCCCGTTGATCGGCCTTTATTGTCTTCTTGAGCCGAATCGTTTCATCGCCTTTTTCCGCGGCATTTCACCCCTCGTATGCATCGTGATCTTTGCCATCGTGGCGTCATTTGCCGGTTCGCTCGATTTCGGCGCCTCTGTTCGCGGCGCCGCGGCCGTCGGTCTGCTGGCGCTTGGCCCCCTGCTCTTTCGACTGCGCTACGGCAACGAGGAAACCTTACGTCTCCTGGCCAATTTCGCCGTTTTCTCCGCCTTCGCAAATGTCCTCTATACGGCTGCCCTCCCGCGTTTCGGGATCATGGGCGGCTCGCTTGCGGGAGCAGTCAAGGGGCTGTTTTATCATAAGAATACAATGGGACAGTTCAGCGCGATCTGCTTTATCGTGCTTATTTCCCATCGCCTGCCCTCCCCCAGGCTCCGCTACAGCGGCTTGCTGAGAAGCCTCGCCATCCTGCTGACCCTGCTCCTTGTCGTGGTCTCCTTGTCGTCGACCGCCGTCGTCATGGTGGCGATCGGTCTCGCCACGATTTTCGGCCTGAAGATGATGGAGAACGTCAGGCACAATATGGCCCGCGCTATCATCGTCCTCTTCCTCTGCCTCCTCATCGGCGTGGCCGGTTCGATCGCCTATCTCGGCGTCGCCCAGGCCGTCGCGGAAGCTTTCGGAAAGGATCTGACGCTGTCGGGCCGCTCCGATATCTGGGAACAGGTGATCCCGCTGATTTACGACAAGCCGGTCTTCGGCTATGGCTTCGCCACGTTCCGGCAGGCCGATATTGTCGAGGAATATGTCCGTCTCGGCCACACCGTCCGCTCCCTGCACAACACCTACCTCGAAATTTGTCTCAACATCGGTATTCCGGGCTTTCTCTGCTGGATCGCTTTCCTGTTGACGCGGATCTTCAAGAAGATCGCCACAGTCTACAGGAGCCACCAGCTTCAGACCGTCCAGGCGAAAGAGGTCGCGCTGATCCTGCTTGTCATGATCGGCGCGATGACCGAAGCGGGAATGATGCTCGCGCCGATCGGCCTATGGCCGGTCCTCGTCTCCGTCTTGCCCATGACGACGGAACCCATCGTCCCGCCGCGCCGCCGGCGGCTTCTCTCGAGAAGATCGGCCGGGCAGCGGAGCTTCCAATATCCACCCGTTTCAGGAGAGTAGGCAATGACCAGCGCCCCAATGGCCGTGCCGGAATCGAAAAGAGCCGCGGTCAGCGTTGAACGCGAAAAATTGCTGGATATCGAACGCGGCAAAGGCCTCGGCATCCTCCTGGTCGTCTACGGCCACCTCGTCATGCAGGGCACGCTTGGCGAACAGGCATGGTACCAGGCGACGAAAGCCGCGATCTACACGTTCCACATGCCGTTCTTCATGTATCTCAGCGGCTTCGTGTTCTTTTTCACCGGCGCGCATAACGCACTCGACCGGAATTTCGGCACGTTCTTCGCCAAGCGGTTTGACCGGCTGCTGATCCCGTTTATCGTGATGTGCCTGGTCAACGTCTTCGGCAAGCAGCTCGCCGAGATGTTCATTCACGTCGACGATGGCGTCAGCGGCTTCTGGCAGGGCCCATGGGCGGTGATTTCGAACAGCCCGAACAACCCGACCATTTCGATCTGGTACCTTCTCGTGCTTTTCGTCTATTCTGTGCTGACACCCATCCTGTGGCGGCTGAGCGGCCGCCAGATCGGCATCCTTTTCCTGTTCTCGCTGGCGATCTTCTTCATTCCCGCTTCGGAGAGGTTTTATGTCGCGCGAATTCTGAGTTATTTCGTATTCTTCGCCGCTGGAATGGTGAGCTGCAAATACTCGGCTCAGGCGCTTAACATATTTTCCAAATATATCGTCATCTGGCTGATCGTTTTCGCAGCCGCACTTTATATCGGCCGCAGTTTCCCCTATTGGCTTCTTCTATGCGGGGCAGCGTCGATCCCGTTCCTGCATGCTCTGGTCAGATTGCCGATTTTCGAAAATGACAAGATCCTTCTCTGGTTCGGCCAGAATTCAATGGTGATCTATCTGCTCAATACGATCTTCATTGGAATAGCCAAAGGTGTATATGTGAAATTCCTACCATATCACGGGCCATGGTTTGCATTCATGATCGTTATATTGATGATTGCCGGGACGTTATTGCCGATCTTAGCCAAGATGGCGCTTCAGGCAGTGCCGATGGCAGGACCCGTTTATAAATATGTCAGGTGAGTCCGCTGCCCCGAATTGAGAATTTTCCCGATCCGTGCGCTCGACCTGCCGGCCAATGATGTTAGAATTCGATTAAACTGCCGTGCTACAGCCACGGTTTCGGTGGAATGGTCTTGCCTATAATCATCGGTCAAACATAGGAGATGCCTGTCTATGGCTGAGAAAAAATTGAAGGTTCTCGCTGCGTCGTCAGGGGGCGGCCATTGGGAACAGCTGATGACCATGCGCAGCGCCTTCGAGGGCTGCGACATCATTTTTGCAACCACCATCCCGGGGCTGCTTTCCAAATACGACATTCGGGACGGACTGGTCCTTCCCGATTGCAGCCGCGACTCGATCACCATGTCGATCCGGTGTTTTTTCAGCGCTTTCGCCATCGTCATCAGGCACAGGCCCGACGTCATCATCTCGACAGGTGCCGCGCCCGGGCTTTTTTGCCTGCTCGCCGGCAAATTGACAGGCAAGCGCACGATCTGGATCGATAGCGTCGCCAATGTCGAGAAGCTGTCCCTTTCGGGAAAACTGGCCGGCCATATCGCGACGCTCTGGCTCACGCAATGGCAGCATCTGTCGCGGCCGGACGGCCCCCATTACGCAGGAGCTGTCCTTTGATCCTGGTCACCGTCGGAACGCAGCTGCCGTTCGATCGCCTCGTCAAGGCGGTCGACGCCTTCGCCAAAGAATTGACCCGGCCGGTTCTGGCGCAAATCGGCAAGGGCACCTACACGCCTGAAAACATGAAATGGATCAAGAATATCGAACCTGCCGACTTCGACAGGGTCTTTCGCGAGGCGAGCGTGATCGTTTCTCACGCGGGCATCGGCACCGTGCTCACGGCGAAACGTTTCGGCAAACCGATCATTCTCGTTCCCCGCAAGGCAGCCCTTGGTGAGCACCGAAACGATCATCAGCTTGCCACCGTCAGCCAGCTCATCGACCGGCCGGGCATCTATGTCGCGCATGACGATGACGAGCTCAAGGATTATCTCCTTCAGGACCTTAGCAGTCCCTCCCATGACGATCCGTCCGATGCCGGCCGGACATCGCTGGTCAACTATTTGAAGGGCTATCTCGCGGCAGGCTGAGCCCGCGACCGGCCGCAGACACCTGCGAGAAGGCGGAGAATTCAGTCTCCGCAATCGCGGCCGGCGATGTGTTCGACGAGTTCAGGCACGATGATCCTGGCGGCAACTTCGGGCTGCGGATGCGCCCCGTCGGGAATTGCGGCAGCCAGTTCATCCGGGCTCAGGCGCTCCCAGCCGGGCCGGTGGTCGACAAACTCCACACCGCGCTTGCGTGCCTCCGCCTGATGGGCCGAGATATAGCTGCCGACGAAGGGACGGATCAGCCCCCGCAGTCCCGAAAACGGGTTCATTGCCATGAGGATAATCCGCGCCCGCGGCAGGTGCCGATGCAGCTGATCGAGGATCTCGCCGATATTCCTTCGGCTTTGCGCCAGCGACACGAACCGGTGCACGGTTGCGTCATTGGCGTAGAGCTCGATCAGGATGATATCCGGCTCCTCGGCAACGACGCGGTCCAGCTGGGTCAAGGCCCAGGCCGACGTCTCGCCGCTCTTGGCGACGCTCTCGACCCTGACGGGTCTCTGCAGGCAGGCGGCAAGCTTTGCCTCAAGTCCGGCCTGCCATCCCCCGCGCGCTGTCAGCGATGTTCCGAAAGCCACGATTTTCACGGGCGGAAGGTTCTCGGCATTACTCTTCCTGGTCGTTGAAACCATGACGAGGCAGGCCAAAAAAAGAACCAGCGCCCATACCAGTCGTCTATCCGCCGGCACCCCTTGCCAAAGCCGCAAACATATCATGAAGAGACCATATCGCGGCGGGCGCTATCCGTCACCCGCCGGGATGGCGCAAAGGCAAGCTTTGCCCCAGCCGGATGGGCAAAGCTGACCTCAGACGCTGCGATTTGCAGCAGCGGCGCGCAGAAGCCGCCGATCATTCCTCACGAAAGACGTGCTGCATCTGATCGGTCAGCGGCTTGGTGAGATAGGAGATGACGGTACGGTCGGCAATCTTGATAAAGACCTCGGCCGGCATGCCGGGATAGAGCTTGATCGACTTCAGCTTCGCGATGCTTTGCGCCTCCGGCTTGACGCGCAGCGGATAGTAGCTGATCCCCGTCCGCTCATCCTTGACGATATCAGGTGCAATCGAGGTGATCACCGCCCGCACGTCGGGTGTCGTGCGCTGATCAAAGGCGCTGAAACGCACATCCACGGATTGCCCGACATGGAGCTGGTCGATATCGCGGGTGGCGACCTTCGCCTGGACGGTCAGATCGTCGTTTTCGGGAACGACGAGCATCAGCGTCTGGCCCGGCTCAATGACGCCGTTGACCGTGTGAACGGCAAGTTCGTGGACCCTGCCGCTCAATGGCGCGGTGATATCGAGGCGGCGGAGCTGATCGAGCGCGGTTTCACGGCGCTCTTCATTTTCGGCTATCTTCGCCTCGACATCGGTCAGTTCCTTGGCAATTTCCGAACGACGATCCTCGTCCAGCTGGATCGACTGGCGATCGATTTCGATCGCCTTGCCCTCGGCCTCCGCCTTTGCGGCGATTTCCTGGCCGCTATTGCCCTGAAGGTCGGCGCGTGCACGCTTGAGCGCGTTCAAGCGCTGAAGTGTGACCAGTCCCTTCTTGTAGAGCGCATCGACGCCTTCCAGTTCCTGTTCGATCAGGCTGAGGGAATCGTTGGTGGCGTTGATCTGAACGACCAGACCCTTGATCTGTTCGGCCAACTGATCCTTGCGCGACGCCAACTGGCTCTTCATTCCGACGAGCGCCGACTTACGGCTGTCAAACAATTTTTGTTCGCCGTCGAGAAGATCCTGTGCGGCATTTCTGGACGCCGCCTTGTTGGATGCGGCAGCGCTGGATGTCATCAAATCGCTGACGTTTTCCTCGACCTCGAACGAATCGGCGCCGATCCGCTCAGCCTTGAGACGGGCACGACGCGCATAAAGCTGCGCCAGCGTGCTTTCGACGATCGAGAGCTGCGCTTTGGTCGTCGTCCCATCGAGCCGTATCAAAACCTGTCCAGCCGAGACATGGTCATTTTCGGCGACCAGGAGTTTCGACACGATGCCACCGGTCGGGTGCTGGATCTTCTTGACATCGCCGTCAACAACGACGACGCCTTCGCCGATAACGGCGCTGGAAAGCTCGGTCGTCGCCGCCCAGCCGCCGATGCCGCACACCAGCGCGATGGACAGCACGCCGACAACGGCGACGTGACGGTTGAGAGATCGTTTTGATTCAATAGTGACTTTGCTCATCATCGTCCTTCCGGCCTATTCAGCCGCATTGCCGTCGACCACGACTTTGAGCTGAGCCACGCGCTCGGCAATTGGAGTGCGCGTCGCTTCCGGCCGGCTGACCCGCGCCAGAACTTCTTCCTTGGGGCCGAATGCGATCATTCTGCCCTCCTGCATCATCAGCACGAAGTCGCACACGGCCAGAACGCCGGAGCGATGCGCGATGACGACGACAATGCCGCCGCGTGCCCGCACGCTCATGATTGCAGCGCTCAGTGCCCGCTCGCCTTCCTCATCGAGATTGGAATTCGGCTCGTCGAGCACGACCAGGAACGGTTCGCCGTAAAGCGCTCTCGCAAGCGCGAGACGCTGTCTCTGACCGGCCGAAAGCGCTGCACCGCCCTCGCCGATGTCGGTCTCGTAACCGTTCGGCAGACGCAGAATGAGATCGTGAACGCGGGCAGCCCTCGCCGCCGCAACCACCGCCTCCGGCGACATCTCCTTGGCGAAGCGGCAGATATTCTGCGCGACGGTGCCCGAAAAAAGCTCCACGTCCTGCGGGAGGTAACCGATATGGCGGCCAAGTGCGTCGCCATCCCACTGGTCGAGCGCCGCGCCATCCAGGCGAATGGATCCCCTGACCGTCGGCCAGATGCCCATCATCGCCCGCGCCAGCGACGACTTGCCCGAGGCGCTGAAACCGATGACGCCAAGCGCGCTGCCTGCGCGCAGACCGAAGCTGACATCGGAAATGACCAGCCGCTGGCCGGCCGGCGGTCCGCTGGCTACACCCTCGACCGTGACCTGCTTGGAAGGCGCCGCAAGCGCGAGCGGAGCCGGCATCTCTGGAATTGTCTTCAGCAGGTTCGCAAGCCGGCCCCAGCTCTGCTGGGCGGACACGAAACCGCGCCAATTTCCGATCGCCGCTTCCACAGGCGCCAGGGCGCGGGATGTCAGGATGGAGCCGGCAATGATGATGCCCGAAGAGGCCTGGCCCTGAATGACGAGGATCGCTCCGGTCGCCAGCGTTGCCGATTGCAGGGCGATACGGAAAATCTTCGAAAGCGTCGCATATCCATTGCCGACATCCGATGCCTGCCGGGTGATATGCCGGTATTCGCCGTTCTTGCGGTCCCAGACCTCGGCCATGGTGCCCGCCATGCCCATGGCGTGGATGACCTCGGAGTTGCGGATCGAGCTCTGCGCAAAAGCGTTGCGCATATTGGCGGCTTCCGACTGCTGCTTAGAGAGTGTACGCGTTCCCTGGTTGGTCAGGAACGTCAGGATGGCGAGCACCAGCGATCCGCCGATGGCGATATATCCGATCGCCGGATGGAACAGGAAACAGATTACGATATAAAAGGGAAGCCAGGGCAGATCGAACATCGCCGTCGGACCCATGCCGGACAGAAAGGTTCTGATCTGATCGAAATCCCGCAAGGGCTGCAACCCGTCGCCGCCGATCTTGACCTTCAGCGGCGCCTTGATCAGCGCCCGAAACACCCGCCCGTTCATCATCTCGTCAAGGGCACCGGCAACGCGGACGAGCATTCTGCTTCTCAGAACTTCGAACGCTCCCTGAAAAGCGTAAAGAACTAACGCCAGTATTGCCAGGGCGGCCAGCGTCGGTATGCTTTTGCTGGGGATGACCCGGTCATACACCTCAAGCATAAAAAATGAACTTGTAAGGTAGAGGATATTAACAAGCGCGCTGGCTATGCCAATGAAGATCAGCCCACTTTTGCATTTCCGCAAGGCTTTGGACGGTTCATTGACGTCAGCTGTTGAACTCTGAAACACGAAGCAATCCTCTCCTGCCGCACCACGTACGCAGCGAATACGCCGGTCCGCACTGCAGTTGCAGGCCCCTCAGGCCCGATCAATTGACATGGCTGCCCTCGGACCCGGCATCGGCGCCGAACCCGTTGGCACGCTCCTACACTAGTACATGAATCCCACCGAAACGTGACCAAAAATACAAATTTATCACGAACAATTTCAGAGGCTCTAACTTTAACGGTACGATAAACATACCGTCGGAAGCAAGTGAAAAGCGCAAATCGCCCAATAACGGTCCAAAGCGGCGAAAGCGTGGCACGTTCAGCTTCGGGTATCTACTGGCGCGTTAACTATAAATGCAATCTATAGTTAGATTTATCTGGCGATGAGGGAACATTTGCCGCCACTCGTCCGCGCATTTCAGTCCGGCAGACGGGACCTCGCCCGAACTCGGAACGGAAATCGAGCGGCTCCGGCGGGTAAAGGCGGAGCCGCTTCAAACGTCAGGAAAGCAGGAGCGAGGCGTGGCTGCTGTGGAACGTGTCGACATTGATGGAGACGCTCAAGCTGTCGGCGTCGATATGGGAGGCGCCATCGGAGATCTTGTATTGGAAGGATTCGCTGACCTTGCCGCTGAGGCCGGCGAGTTTGGCAGCATCGACCGTGTAAGTGTAATCGCCATCGCGCTCAACGTGAATGACGCCGTATTTCCCGGTCAGCGTCAGCCCGTGCTTGTCGACCGCGCTGTCGCCGAAGCGGCGAAGCAGTATCGTGCCGTTGCTCGCATTGTCGTTCTCGAGCAGGTTGCCGTGATAGGCGCTGCCGGCATCTTCCGTGATCTTCAGGTGATCATGCACGGCGACAATCTTTGCGGTGACGGCAGGGACGGGGGCCGGGGGTTCCGCAACAGGCGCAGGAAAGCTGACCTGTGGATCACCGGTCGTGCTGCCGGCGGCGCTGTCGAGTTCGGCCTGCGCTTGCTCGATCGTCTTGCTTTCGCCGATGAAGAACGTGTTCTGGGCGGCGATTGTGGCGGGCATCGTTAGCGTCGACACCGCGCTGTCGATGATATTGTCGTAGAAGGAGCCCGATGCGGGCTTGTCGATCTTCAGCGCCGAAGAAGACAGATCGTCGAAAACATTGTCATGGATGGCGATATTCTCGCGGACATAAGCGGGATTGCCGATGGCGCTGATCAGCACGCCGTATACGCCCCCGTGCAGATAATTCCCGCTGATATCGTAGTTTGTCGCGTTGCCCTGATCGCCGAGCCCGATGCCGTAGGACCAGCTGTAACCGCCATATCCCGAGATGTCATTGTCATGGATGGCAATGTTCGTGCCCGCCTGCGCGCTCAGCCCGAAGCCGCCGCCCACCAGTGTATTGCCCTCGACCACCGCGTTCTGCGCCCGGATCAGCACCAGCACACCCTTGGCGCTGTTGGTTTCGGTCTGCTCCAGATGGTTGTCCTTGACCAGGATATTGCTGCTGTCGTTGAGCTGGATGGCGTCGGCCGCGCTGCCTAGGCTGTTGGTGACCGTATTGTTGACGAGAGTGATGCCCTTGACCTTGTCCATCCAGATGCCGTCAGAATGCACACCCGTCAATGCGCTGTTCTCGATCGTGATGTTCTGGCTGCTCTGGAAGCTGACCGACCCCGGCTTTCCGGACAGGCCGGTATTCGACACTTCGACGTTGCGCACGGTCCAGTTCGAGACATTGCCCGCGTAGATCGCGTTGGCGCCGGTATCGGCGATTTTGATGTTCTCGATGACGATATTCGACGCCTTGGAACCGTGGATCCCATCATTGCTGCTGCGAATGACCGGTGCGTCACCAATGCCATAGCTGCCGATTGTGATCGGAGCGCTGACGCTGCCAGAATATTTCAGGTCGAACTGTTCGTTAAATGTGCTTCCGGCGGCAAGCAGTACACTATCGCCCGGCTTTAGCTTCAAGGCTTCAACAGCAGACAATGTCGCGAAGGCTGAACTCTCACCGGTTCCGTTGTTGTTGTCGGATCCTGTCACTGAATTCACGTAATAGACGGTCATGCTGCGATCTCCCAAGGTAATGGAAAATCTTCTAACCGCGCACCTCTCTCCGGCGGCTAAAATGAAACACTAAAATGCGTGATATCTCGCAATAATTCTTGTGCTCTCAATATAAATAGATTGGTGTAGTCATTATACTTCGTCGCGACAAGGTTGCGTCGCCACGGCGGCAAGCCGGTTTACTGGGCCGGACGCAGTTGCCAAGTTCTGATCCGAGCAAGCACGATTTCGGCCGGCCAGCGCCGCGATAGGACCCACTGCCTAAAAACCCTGTATGATAGTAATATCATTGGCCTTGCCTTTCCGATTCTCCGCCGGAACTTGCAGAAATAACCCATAATCCAAAGTGATTACACGCGACCCAGCCAGAAGAATACAGACACCACCATACTAATTACATTTGCTTCAGAATAAAGATTCTTTTAGTTAGAAGAAACAGCTGCATCAATATGACAGCACGAGACAATCACTTATTATTAACGCAATATTATCAAAGTCTTTCATCGGCTTATGTGCATTGTGCGTGTGTAATTATTGATAAAATACACTCAAGGATATCAATCCTCCGTTAACTATGCGCTTGACTCCCCATATTAAGACATCATTAATCGGGCCGCTCGCTGAAGTCAAAAATGACCGGCGAAGATCAATTTCAAGGAGAGAGGCAAATGGCTATTCACGCAACCGACGATACTGCAACTTTTCTGGAAACCGACGTTATTTCCGGAAACCTGCTCGGCAACGACACATCTGACGGCAACCTTTTCCTGCGCGCCTTCGACCAACAGAGCGTCGGCGCCAAACAGGCCGGTCAGGTCACCACGATCCAGGGGGATTACGGCACCTTCTACGTCAAGGCCGACGGCAGCTACACCTATGTACTGAGCGATGCCGCCAAGATTGGCTTCAGCAACGGCGAGCTGATTCAGGAGAAGGTTTCCTACAAGATCTCCGACGGCGCCGGCCACACCGATATGGGCCTGTTCACCCTCAACATTCAGGGCGTAACCCAGGTCAAGCCGGTCGCGGTCGACGACCATTACAGTTTCAACGAAGGCGATCTGATCAGCGGCAACGCGCTGGCCAACGACATTCCGGGCGACAATGGTCAGCTTTTCCTCCGCCAGTTCGACGGCACGAACGTCAACGGCAATAGCGGCGCCGTTACCGATATTCTCGGCACCTATGGCACGTTCCACGTCAAGGCGAATGGCGACTTCACCTATGAGCTCACGCAGGATATTGCGCCCGGCGATCAGGTCACCGAAACCGTCCAGTACTACAAGATCTCCGATGGCGAAGGCCACACGGACGCCGGCATTCTGACGCTCAACATTGCCGGCACCGACGTGGTGTCCGGCGGCGTCGGAGTCTGATCATCGACAACCATCAAGAAACAACGCCCGCTGCACAACAGCGGGCGTTGTCGTCGCGTGAAGGTGAAAATTTCGCGAGCCATTCGGCCGCATCAATGGTGACGGAAGCTGATACCGCGTCATCAACTCCTTCGATCATCGTCCACAGTCCGCTTCAGGGCGCCGGCTTCAATGGTCGAAGCTTTGCAGCTGGAATCACCGGCTGCAGCGCTGTCGAAACCGCGCCGTCGCCCCTTCACCGACACTCGCCCAGATCCGATCGAAGACCGGACGGAGCTGCGGGCTGATGGCTTTCATGGTGGCATTGACCCGGCAGCGGTCGCCGAGTTTCAACATCGTCGTCAGATCGCCGTCAACGGCGCTGCTGGCCGCCGAAAGCGTTGCATTGGTGAAATCGTTCCAGAAATAAAACCGGGTCAAAACGATCGACTCGTCATAGGGCGCAAGAGCGACAGAACGTTTCATCATTTCTGCAATCGCAAGCGGTTCCTCCGCGATTGTCGACTGAACAGCGGCAAGACGAAGCCAGAAATTGCTGTTGGTCGGCATGCAGGAGAGCGCGTGCCGGAGATAGCGGCGGGCATTCGAGGCCGCCGCAACCCAGGCATCGTAGTTGCCATTGACGCTTTGTCGATCGAGCTGCGCCAGAACGAGCGTGACGCCGGCGGCGACGATGTCCGATCGGCAATAATGTCCGTCAACCATGGCGATCGCGCGCGCCGTATATCTGGCCGCGATCTCATTCGTGACGGTGTCGCCGCGCTCGATCCTTTCGGCAACGATCGAGATGCTGGCCGTTCTTATCGAAGCATACAGTTCTCGGCCGGCCAGCACCGCGAAGACCGCGGTGACGATAAGGAAAATGATCCTTGCAGGTGAAATAAGCCGACCGGCGAGCATCACTCGGTATAGTATCGCGAATAACGCTTATAGTAATATTCGCTGGAACCGAATGTCCGGTAGAGCTTCATCTGCGAGGGATCGACCTTGGTCAATATCGCGCCGACGCATTTGGTATAGAGATCCGGCTCGGACAACAGGGTCGACTGCACCACCTTGCGCGAGGTCTTGCCCCACTCGATCACGAATACGACGGCATCGAGCTTCGGGTTAATGGCGCGCGCGTCAACGACAGGCGCGAGCGGCGGCAAGTCGACGATAATGTAATCGAAGCTCTGGCGCGCCATCTCAAGCAGCTGATCCATGCCGCGCGAAGCCAGCAGCTCCGAAGAGTGCGGAACGCGGTATCGTGCCACCGTCGGCAGGAACGCAAGCTTCGTTTTGGGATCGAGAAGGATCAGATCCTTGAGCGGGCGATTGTCGACGATTGCTTCAAGCAAGCCGGCTTCGGCATGGCGGCCGATCGCCCGGGTCGCTCCGGGATTTCGCATGTCGCCGTCGATCAGCAGGCAACGCGCGCCCTGCATTGCCAGAAGCTTGGCAAAGTTGATGGCTGTCGTCGACTTGCCCTCGCCCGGCAGGCTCGACACGACGCCAATGACCTTGCAGCGCTGATCCGCCGCGCTGATATCGATGGCAATCTTCGCACTTCGAAGCGTCTCGGCGAATGCCGATAGCGGATGCTCCTCGACATAGGTCGTCGTCTTGCCGCCCCTGGCGATGCTGCGCGGATTGCCCGGATCGACGAGGGTCGGATCCTCGACGTTGTTCTCGATCAGCGGCATGACACCGAGAGACTCGACGTCGAGCATGTCCTTGACATCGTCGCCCGTGCGGAAGAAGCGATCGCGGAATTCGCGGAAAGCGCCGATGCCGCTACCGAATGCACATCCCAGGAACATGGCAAAAGCGACAACGAGGCTTCTCTTCGGCGCGCTCGGCTTCGTCGGCGTCTCCGCGATTGTGATGATACGTGCGGCGGTAATGGGGAAGCTCTGCTGCTGGATCGCCTCCTGGTAGCGCGTCAGGAAGTTCTGATAGAGGTTCTTATAGGTATCGCGCGTCCGTTCGAGCTCACGAAGCTGAACTTGCGTCTCGCCCGCCGTTGCAGCCACGCCGGTTGCCTGGTCAACGCTGTCGCGCAGCGATTTCTCACGGGATTGCGCAACCTGCAGCTCGCTCTGGTAGCTCTCGGCGATACGATTGAGTTCGTCGAACATCAGCCGTTCATATTCGGCCATTTCGGCGCGAAGCCGGACGGCCTGGACGTGGTCCGGACCCAGCCGTGCCTCGATCTCGGCCTCGAGCTTCGACGCTTCCAGATATTTCTTGCGAAGATCGTTCGAAATCGAGCTGTCGAGCACGTCGGTCACGATCGCATCGGTCTGCTTGGCCTGGATGATCGACTTGATGCGGGCGTATTTCGCCTCAGCCTGGGCCGTCGCGGCCTGGGCGGTGATCAACTGGCTGTTGAGCTCGGAGAGCTGCTGTTCGCTGAGCAGCGTGCCGGATCCTGACTCGACGAGCCCATGCTCGCTGCGGAATTTCTGCACCGCGAGGTCGGTGTCCAGCGCCTGCTGCCGAAGCTCTTCGATACGCTCCTGCAGCCACTCGCCGGCCCGGCGTGTCGCCTCATATTTGGAATTGAGCTTATCGACCATATAAACGTCGGCGATGGCGGCGGCGATTTCGCGCGCCAGATCCGGCGACTGCGAGGTATAGCTGACATCGAGAACATAGGATTTGCCAACCCGTTCGACATCGATATTGCCCGCGACCGTTTCAGCGGCACTTCGCCGCTTCCTCGCCGGATCGGGTGCAACAGCCACGTCATCGGCAAACCAGGAACGAAAATTCACCAGCGATTTCAGCGTTGCGACAGAAAAAAGCGAATTCTTCGGCGCCGTGAACACCGGGTCGTCAACCAGTTTCAGCTTGTCGACGACCGCATAGGCGATCGTGTCCGACTTCAACAGCTCGACCTGGCTGAGAACAGTGCCTTCGTCGTCGTCCAACTGGCCGAAAGCGGCGAGCTGATTGATGACCTGATTGTCGCTGCGGTCGATCAACACGCTCGTATCGGCAGTGTAAACCGGCACGGATGTCAGGACATAGACGACGCCGAGAATGCCAAAAGCGAAAGCACAAGCCGCAACGATCCGCCACTGCCGACGAGCAATGGCGATGAGCTTGTCGAAATCGATGAAATCAGCTTCGTTTCCCGTATCGCGGGAGGGGTCGATACGCGGCGTAAGTTTATCTGGCGACAGCAATTTCGATCTCCAACAAAGGCGTCAAGCGCTAAGATCTACAGGCAATTCCAGCTATTGTGTGACGGGCACACTCTGACTCGTCGATTGCGTCGGGTCGGTTGACGACTGCCCTGCCCCGCCCGTGCTGATCAGTGTCGTCGTTGAGGTCGATGAACTATCGCCGTCCCCCGCATTCGAAACCTGCAGCGTGCCGGCAGTCGTGGCGCTGCCCTCAAACGGCGTACCGTCATCCGCTCCGGGACCGGTGCGACCGATCGATCCGTCATTGCCGATACCGGATGCTGCGGCAGCCGCGCTTGCGCCCGGACCGAGTGCCGCTGTGCCGCCTTCGGCGAGAACTTTTGCAAAGGCTGCCAACAGCGGCGCAAGGTTGGGATCGGCAGTGGCCGCCTCGGCGACCGCTTTTTCGATCGCGAGCTTGAATTGCGGGTCCGAGACCTGGCAGCTGTTGGCCGCCCGTCCAAGACCGGCCCCGATCGCCGCCATCTGGGCGGCATTGGCCTTCTTGGCCTGCTCGATCACCGGCGACAGGGCGTCCTCGCTGCTTCCGACCAATGCGCGTACACGCGATGATAAAACCAATGGATCGGACATGTCGAGCAGAACGGCGGGATTGGCCGTAAATCCGCTGATGTCGACGGGCGTCAGATTTGCCGGCCCCAGGCAAGCAGCCGCAAAAGCGCTTGAAGTCATGCCGGCAAAGGCCGCGACGATAATTCCGCTATAAGCAAGCCGACGATAAACAACTGACCTTGCCATACCCACAATTTCCTTCATCAAATCCGCTAGCTGATAGGCCGCCGGCCTCGATCATTCACGATCGACGCCGGTCCGCCCATTTCAATCAACGTCCGAGATTGCGCACTGCGTTGCGAGTATCGTTCACGTCGTCCGACACGCCGGCGACAGTGGACGATACCGAGTTTACGATGTCAAGGAACTTGACCAATTCAACAGAGTCCGAATTGGAGATATAGATAACGTCCTTGTCTTCCATCTTGAATTGCTGAGTGGCAAACAAGGTTGCCGGATCGCGAAGATTGGCGCGAACGATCACCGGAACCGTATCGCCAGCAAACCTCGTCGTATCGACATGCATCGCGGCAACCGTCTTCTTCGGGACAAGCCGATAAAGCAGGATCTGAGCCGGATCGGCGCGATCATCGCGCAGGCCGCCCGCCTTGGCGATAGCCTCTCCAAGGGTGAGGTCGGACTCCTCGAAATCGAAGCGGCCACTGACGCCGGCGGCGCCGAGCGCAAGATAGGTACGGCGCTCATGATCGATCGAGATCGTATCATCCGGCGCAACATAGATATTCTCCGCCGGATTCTTCAACAGCGTGTTGTAGGCGACGGTTGCGGTTCTGCCGCGGCGCTGCAGCGTCACATTCGTTTCGATATTGTTGGTTGTCAAACCGCCCGCGGCGGAAATGACATCGAGAACGCGCTCCCCGGCCGGGCTGATCGTGACGCGCTGAGGACTGTTGACGTCACCGAGCACGGCCACCTGACTGGAGCGGCTGGTCGTTGTCGTAATAACCACCTGCGGCTCGATCGCCCGGCTGGCCAGCCGATCTTCGACGTCCTGCTCCACGGTCTCCTTCAGGCGACCGGCAGCCGGAACGCGACCGGCATAGGGGATCGTGATCGTTCCGTTTCTGTCGATGGTCTGCTCCGGCAGAGAGATGTAATTGCCGGGTCGGCTGCCGGCGTCCGACGGAATGAACAACCCACCGGACTGGGCTTCGAAGATAGCGACCTGGACGACGTCGCCATAACCAAGCGGAATTTCAGGCGCCCCACCGCGACCACCGCCAAACCCCTTGAAGGAGGTCGGCTGCGGAGACGTGAAATATGGCAGGACGTTCTTGCTGAGGTCAATCAGGGCGTAGTCGATACCGACGCGACGCTCCTTCGTTGTTACTTTCACTGCCGCGCCTCGATCAACATCTTTGTGATCGGGACCGGATCTTGGCAACGACGTGCAGCTTGCCAATATAGTCGTTAGCGCTACAACAATGGCGACGCGTGTACTACCGATAGGAAAACAACCCATAGAATAACCTGTGTTGACGCCCCTGAAGCTACTGCCTCGCAATTTTACAAAATACAAGACAATCCCTGACCAATAATCAATGTAGACGGATTAACATTCCTCTAACTGTGGCAGGCTGGCAACGCCAAGCCCTTCACCAAGCGAAACGCTCGAACCCGGCTTCTCTGTTGCCGGCAACGACCTGAAGGCTGCCCCCGCTATAAAATCTCTTGCGTTTCAGAGTCAACAGCGCGTTACCCCACAAACGGCATTTTCGAAAAACCTTCACGAAACCATCTGTTCAATCATCGACCGCTGACCGGCCGCACATATTGCCGTTCCGCTTCGCCGCCATTGCGTCCAACGCTGATGGCGACGACGGCGCTGAGGAAAGCGGCAAAAAATACTGCAAAGCCTGGTATTTGCAGCGAAAAATCAACCGCGGCATGAAGGGCGACCAATACCGTCGCCGCCAGACCAAGAAGAACATAATGTCTCAAGCGGCGCCGTTGCGCGAGCCCCCGCCAAAACACTCTGGCAAGCACCGAGAAGGCAACGATCGCCGCGATCGGAAATAAAATCCCGAGGCCCAGAAATCCTTCGAGGTAGAAATTGTGAGCGCGATCGAAAATCCCGAAAATGCCGCAGGCCGGATCGCGATAGGCGGAAAACACGGTGCGAAAGGTGCCGAGACCCGTCCCCGTCACCCAATGATCCGAAATGGCACGCCAGATGCCTGGCAGGATGCAAAAACGATCATCGTCCTCGAGACGCCGCTGTTGCGCACGCAAAATCGCCTGACCGGCAAACATGCTCAGCAACAGGACAACGAAGGTCATCGCCGAAAGAAGCTTCAATATCGACCACCATCTTGGCGTCGGTCTCATATGGCGCCTGGAGTTGTTCCAAGAGATGACAAGCCAGGGAAAGTAGATGAGAGCGGCAACAAAGGTCGCGAATATCCCAGCGCGTGATCGGCTCAGCATCAGCGCGGTGAAACACGCGCACAAGAGCAGAATGTAGATCCACACTCTCAAGAGAAGAACGTTTCGGCCCGGCTCGCCGGGCGGATGGTTTGAATAGGAACGGGCAATGTCCCTGACCAGGGTCAGCATCAGCAGCGTTCCCAGCCCGAGGAAGGTCGCGGCGGTATTGCGGTTGACGAACACGGCCGTCAGGCTGTCGAGGTAGGCGTGTTTTTCGATGACGATCAGGATGTTGGGAAACATCGAAAATTGTATCAGACTGAAAACCGCGATACCGCCCGCCGTGAGCCCCAGGCTGGCCAGCACTTTCCGCGCCCGTTGATCGGTATCGCACAAGACCAGTCCGGTCAGGAAGGTCACGAAAGGCAGAGCCACCCAAAGAATTGAGGCGAGCGTATCGGCCGGCTCGACGGAGATCGCCGCGTATTGAACGCCCGCCAAGTCACGCGCAGCGCTCCAGGCAGGGTTTGCCAGCCAATTGGCCGGCAGTTCGATTGTCTGGACGAAGGTCCACGCCGTCAGCACGACCAGCAGAAACAGAGCGATGCTGAACACCCATCCGGCCTGCCTCGGCTCTCCAAACAGCAGCCCGGCAATAATGGCCAGAGCAAACATCCCGATCGCAGCGAAGGCGAAAGGAAAGGGCGTAACGCTTCCGAACGGAATGAGCGTCAATATTACCAGGCCAATAAAGGCAAAGAGGATCGTCTCCCGTAAGACCTGCCCGTTGATGAGGTTGGATAACATTTGATTCGCTCACCAGCAGCAGCAACGAGAGAGATACAACCAATACGGTTAATATACTCGTACTAACATAAGTTGCATATCAAACGCTTGCGTGTTAAAGTGCAACAGAATTCCACATCGTTTAAAATTGTCGCGAAAGGCTTAAGCCAATCGAGACCGGCCCCGATTATGCTCCTTCAAGCAGCAGAAGCGGGACAGACGTTCTGTGCCCAATACTTGGCAGATCACTAATCCGCCATGCCATTGACTGAGAAAAAAGGCAAGCCTGATCTCAATCGGTTGCCCTGAACGGGGATTAAGAGATGAAGAAGACGTTCGTTACACTTCTGGCACTGGCTTTTACAGCAGCGAATGCCTGCTCTGCACTTGCCGCCGGTCCCGCAGGGTTCGCCCGCGGCCTGACCAGCGGTTCGGCAGTGAGCTATATCTCAGAAAAAGGAACGATCATTCCGCCCTTCGCCCAGGTGCTGTTCTGCGCCCAGAACCCGGCCGAATGCCGCGACAACAATGGTTTGTCGGTCCTGGCACTGACTGACAAGGAAATGCTGCAGCTGAAGGATGTGAACAACTCCGTCAATCGCACGATGATCGGCAGAAACGACCCGCGCAACGAACTGAACGGCGATGTCTGGAAGGTGAACGTCCGCAGCGGCGACTGTGAGGATTTTGCGCTGACCAAGCGCAGCCGGCTGATGGCAATGGGCTGGTCGTCGCGCGCTTTGCGAATTGCGACGGCCTATACGCCCTCCGGCGAAGGACACGCCGTCCTTGTGGTCAGAACCGACAAGGGCGACCTGGTGCTCGACAACAGGAAGAGCAGCATCAAGAACTGGCACGATACCGATCTGCGCTGGGATAAAATCCAATCGGACACCGACCCCTACGTCTGGTATCGCCTGTGAAAACGCGCGCGGCTCGGGCAATTCCGGCAAAGCCGTGAAGTGCCCTAGCCTCCGCAATGCCCACATCTAAATAATTGAATCCACCCGTTCCGGCTTGAAGTCGAGCCGGCGCCGATGCGCGGCTCGACTTGTCATATCTTCCACACAAACCTGTGTTTTTGCTATCGACAGGGCAGCTGGCGCGGGTCGCAGCGCCCTGAGTTGGAATTCCGATTTGGGCCACCAGGCGATCTTCGATGTTGTCTTTTCGCCCAGATTAAGTATGACGGGGGCCATGCTGCGACGCAGCATGACGTTCTACTCTAATGATTTGAGGGAAATATGCGCATCACGATGATTGGATCAGGCTATGTCGGCCTCGTTTCAGGCGTTTGCTTTGCGGATTTCGGCCACGACGTCATCTGCGTCGACAAGGATCTGAGTAAGATCGAGGCCCTTCGCGAAGGCCGCATTCCGATTTACGAGCCAGGTCTCGATCAACTGGTCGCCGAAAACACGAGCACCGGCCGCCTGTCCTTTTCGACGGATGTCGGCGAAAGCGTTCGTGGCGCCGACGTCGTGTTCATCGCGGTCGGCACGCCCTCCCGGCGTGGCGACGGCCATGCCGATCTCTCCTACGTCTATGCGGCGGCACGCGAGATCGCGACCTACGTAGAAGGCTTCACCGTCGTCGTCACCAAGTCGACCGTACCGGTTGGGACCGGGGATGAGGTTGAGCGCATCATCCGCGAAACCAATCCGACAGCCGATGTCGCCGTCGTTTCCAATCCCGAGTTCCTCCGCGAGGGCGCGGCGATCGAAGATTTCAAGCGCCCCGACCGCATCGTCGTCGGTCTGAACGACGACCGGGCGCGCGAAGCCATGACCGAGGTCTATCGGCCGCTTTATCTCAACCAGGCGCCGCTGGTCTTCACTTCCCGCCGCACCTCCGAACTGATCAAATATGCTGCCAACGCCTTCCTCGCGATGAAGATCACCTTCATCAACGAGATCGCCGATCTCTGCGAACGGGTTGATGCAAATGTCCAGGACGTTTCGCGCGGCATCGGTCTCGACGGCCGTATCGGCGCCAAGTTCCTGCACGCCGGCCCGGGTTACGGCGGCTCGTGCTTCCCCAAGGATACGCTTGCCCTGGCCAAGACCGCGCAGGATTTCGACGCGCCGGTCCGTCTCATCGAGACGACGATCTCGATCAACGACAACCGCAAGCGGGCGATGGGACGCAAGGTGATTTCGGCGGTCGGCGGCGACATTCGCGGCAAGAAGATCGCGATCCTCGGCCTGACCTTCAAGCCGAACACCGACGACATGCGCGACAGCCCGGCAATCGCCATCATCCAGACCCTGCAGGACAATGGCGCCCAGGTGGTCGGTTACGATCCCGAGGGTATGGAGAACGCCCGCAAGGTCATCGAGAATATCGAGTATGCGAGCGGCCCCTATGAAGCAGCCGCTGGCGCGGACGCGCTGGTCATCGTCACCGAATGGAACCAGTTCCGCGCGCTCGATTTCAACCGGCTGAAGCAGTCGATGCGGGCTCCGGTCCTAGTCGACCTGCGCAATATCTACCGCAGCGACGAGATCCGCAAACACGGCTTCACCTATACCGGCATCGGCACCAATCTCTTCGAAACGACCAACTCCTGATAAGGTCTGCCGAGATCGACATCCTGACGCCGCGGAACATAAATTCCGCGGCGTTTTTTATGCAACACTTGCGGAAGCCTGCAGTGGCACCCGGACAACGACATGGGTGAAAAACCAGCAAAAGCGCGTCGTCGAACACCGCAAGCGATTATCGCACGACACCGGCCCTCCTGTTCTACAGGAGCCCGACCCGCGTCCCTTTGATCGTCAGCACGGTCAGGCGGCCCGTCGCCGAAACCGCGGTGTCGATACCGATGCGTTGTGGACCGAATGTCGGGATTCGCGCCGGGGTGTGTCCATGGATCACGAGGAAAGGAAGCTGCGGCCCTTCGTCCAGAAAGGGCTGGCGGATCCACATAAGGTCGCTGTCCTTTTGTCTCTTGAGATCGATGCCAGGTCTGATGCCCGCATGGACAAAGACGACCCTTCCCATCTGCAGCAAGATCGGCAGCGATTCCAGGAATTGGATATGCCGCTCCGGTATCATGTTGTGAATGACGCGGGCGATCATTTCGTTTCCAGCCGCCGATTGCAGCAGATGCTCGATGTCGATGCCATATGAATTCAGCGTCTCCGTCCCGGCAAAACCAAGCCATTCAAGAAGGCGCGTCGGCTTGCGATAGAGCTTCACCAGCTCCGCATCGTGATTGCCGCACAGGGCGAGACGCTGAAATCCCGGCGGCGGCGGCTTGCTCAGGAATTCCAGCACTGCGCTCGAATCCGGTCCGCGATCGACATAATCGCCGAGCAGGAGAATGAGTTTCGGCCCCGGAATGCGCTCGGCATCCGCTTCGATGCGGCGATGCGCCTCGACGAGTTCGTTATAACATCCGTGGACATCGCTCATCGCGTAGACCGCGGCGAAATCGCCTTCGGCAAATGTCAGCCGAGCGCGCTTTTTATGGCTGCCAGTCAATATCGGTATCTGTTGTCGCCACGGGACGAGATAGTTAAACATGTAACCCATTTGTGAAACCCGGCCGTGTGGCGGGCTGTCGGAACTGATCCATTTCTCACCCATCGCCGCAACGGCACGAAGTTTAGTGATCATAAGAAGTTGGCCTGATCGCGGCCGCCTCGACATTGTAGCCGGAACCTATTGCCACATTCAAAACGACGGACCCATCGCCCTTTTGCTGAACCGCCTGCGCCTGCCTCGCCTGGCTTGTCGTGGCCGAATGTTGCGCATCCAGCACATCGGGCAATGACGATCGTCCATCCTCGTCGCGCCCGATGGAAAGCGCAAGCGTCTCCTGCGCGGTCATCATCTGGGCGCGCCAAGCGCTTGAACGATTTTCCCGTCGCGATGGACCGACAAGAATGCGAGGAATCTCGCCCGCCGGTCGGTTGTCGGCGGCACGTGGTCAGGGCGTCTCACGCCGCTTGGCGGGCATAAGCAAAACGGCTGCCACGAACAACGGCACGTCGTATTGATCCATAATTGAGAAGATGTTTCGATTAATATTTCCAAATCCCTTAATATATGATGGTTAACGGCTAGTTAATCTTGTGTTTCTTTACAGGATTCTTCAAAATTTAGCTGCATCACCCAATATTTCTGCGCCTGGAAGAACCGGAGACTGTCAATTTTCCACAGGCGGGGTCTTCGAAAAAGCTGTATTAATCAACTAAAACGAGAGGCGTCAGGAAAAAATGAACGTTAAAGCAGATCACGCTTGACGACCTTGCGACACCGCATAAAGATGGCGCGTTGCGAGCGCGAATGACATTCTTGATCAAGAATCTCAAATCCAAAACTGCGGGGTGCAAAGTGGAAACTGCGGTTGATTCGAAACTTATCGAGGCGATTACCTACGACGAAGACAGCCGGCATCTACGGGTCTATCTGACCAACGGTCAGAGGCGAGAATATGAAGGGGTTCCCAAAGGTGTCGTCGTCGGCTTGACGATGGCGGAGTCACCGGGGAATTTTTACATGAAGGCAATCAGGGGCAAATATCCTCCTCGTCCCTAGAACAGGATGATTTTAGGCCCGGTCGGCCCAAAATCTGAATCCTGCTCTCAATTAAGAGTTAGAGCAGTTTTGGTGGCATCTCTATTGGCGATGCCACGTCGTCGTTTGAGCCGAGATGCGGGACCGGTTTTCACCGGCCCCGCAATTCGGCCGTCGCCGATTGCCGGCGCAATCGATCAATAGCCGCTGAAGAAATCGCGAACTGCATCGATTTCGAGCGGGGCGATCTCATGGCCACCGGGATGCCAGACCATGCCGACCTCGGCGCCGCGGCCTTTCAGGTGTTGCGACAATGCTTCGGTCACGGCCATCGGGGCGATCGGATCCCGCCGCCCGGCCGTCACCAGCACCTTTCTTCCCGCAAGCGTCGAATGGGCTTCCGGTTGAAACGGAATGAGCGGGTGCATCAGCACCGCCAGGTCGAAGATACCCTTCTCGATCAGCACATTGGCAAGAATATTGGCGCCGTTCGAAAAGCCCAGGCCGAAAATACGGGAAGCCTGGTACTCGTCAGCGAATGCTTTGACATAGGCGGCCATTTTCTCCGTCGCCCGTGAAAGGTCGGCCATGTCGTAGACCCCTTCACCGTTACGCCGGAAGAACCGCGCAGCACCATGTTCGGCAACATCGCCGCGCGGAGCAAGAACCGTCGCTTCCGGCAGCAGCTGTCGGCCGAAATCGAAGAGCTGGTTTTCGTCGCCGCCGGTGCCATGCAACACGATCAGAATTGGTTTGCCAGGTGCGCCGGCATGCAGCCGGTGCACATATCCGATTTCCGTCATGCCGCCCTCCTTACGCTTCCAGCGGCTGCAGATGCTGTTCAAGCAACGCTCGAAGATGGGCGTGCTGCTGCGGCAGCTTCAGAGCTTCGCCGAGATGAGCCGTATCCTCGTCGCGGTCGAAGCCGGGCTCATTGGTCGCAACCTCGAACAGAACGCCACCCGGCGTACGGAAATAGACCGCCCAGAAATAATCGCGGTCGATCACCGGGGTCACCTGATAGCCGGTGTCCATCAGCGCCTTGCGCACTTCGAGCTGCTTTTCACGGTTTTCGACCGAGAAGGCGACATGGTGGACGGAGCCGGCGCCGGGAAGCGCGCGGGCAATATTCGGCATCGTCTCGAGATCGATGAGATGCGCACCGTTGCCGTCAGGCTTGATCAGCCGTTTGACCCCGTCCCTTTCCTCGGCGACGTCATAGCCCATGAATTTCAGCAGTTCGGCGGTGGCGCCGTCATCCCGCAGCCGCATGGCGACGGAGTGAAAGCCGCGAATGGCATAATCCTCGCTGATGCCGCCATGCGTCCACGGCTGGCGGCCATCGTCCCTGACCTCGACGAGCGCAAAGCCATCGCCATCGGGACCGGAGAAGTTCAACCGCTTTTCGCCGAAGCTTTCATCGCTCTTCAGGCCGCCGACGCCGAGTGCGGCAAAGCGATCGTTCCAGAAGCCGAGCGAACCTTGCGGAACCGAAAACACGGTCGTACCCACTTCACCGGTACCGGGCCGGCCCTGTGCCATCTTCGGGAAGGGAAAATAGGTCATGATCGTGCCTGGCGCACCGGTCTCATCACCATAATAGAGATGATAGACATCCGGGGCGTCGAAATTCACCGTCTTCTTGACGCGGCGAAGGCCGAGCGCATGGGTGAAGAACTGATTGTTGGTGCGGGCGTCCTCCGCCATCGACGTGACGTGGTGCAGACCCTTGATTTGATCGAGCATGTGAGACCCTTTCTCGCCCGCCGCTTGCGGGCTTTCGATGGATCATAAATGCGCTCGGTCAGGCCTCCGGAATAGACGTGCAGACCAAAACGCATTGTCTCCTTTTTGTGAACACAGATCCATATGTGTTCACTTCAGGACTTATGGGGATCGACCGGCAGCTGCCAGTCGATCGGCGCCCGCCCGCGGGACTGCAGGAAGGCATTCGCCTTGGAAAAATGCTTGCAGCCAAAAAAGCCATTATGGGCCGAAAGCGGAGACGGATGCGGCGCTTTGAGCACCATATGCCGCGCCGTATCGACAAAGGCGGCCTTGCGCTGAGCATAAGAACCCCAGAGCATGAAGACGACGGATTCGCATTCGTCGTTGACCTTGCGGATGACGGCATCGGTGAAGCGTTCCCAACCCTTGCCCTGATGGGCAGCCGCCTGCCCTTCCTCGACTGTCAGCACGCTGTTCAGCAGGAGCACGCCCTGCCGCGCCCAGTGCTCGAGAAAACCGTGACGCGCCGGCGCTATACCGAGATCCGTCTCCATCTCCTTGTAGATATTGACGAGCGAGGGCGGTATGCGGACGCCGGGACGGACACTGAAACATAATCCATGCGCCTGCCCTAGCCCGTGATAGGGATCCTGACCGAGGATGACGGCCTTGACGTTGGCGATTGGCGTCAGGTCAAGAGCTCGGAAATATTCGCTGCCTTTAGGAAATATCCGTTTTCCGACCTGCTTCTGCGCGACCAGGAAAGATTTGAGCTGCTGCATGTAGGGGCTTGAGAATTCCCCCTCGAGGGCGGACTTCCAGCTCTCCTCGAGACTGACGGATGTATCGCTCATCGGCAAACCTTCGATATGGAACAAACAATGGATACATGGTTCTAACAAAATAGGCTGATGCCGCAATGGCTGTCGGTCTCGCGGCGGCTCCGACCTTCGAAACCTGGCGAGCGGGCGCAATCCTTGTTGGTGACTTCACCGCCCGTGTTTAACTATAAGCCTGCTTCGGTATTTACGCCGGCAGGCGGGCTGAGTAGAACTTTGATCGTGACAATCGGAGCTTGTCTTCACATGAAATTCGGCACGAGCGGCCTTCGCGGACTTTCAGTCGATCTCAAGGGACGCGCCTCCGCCCTCTACGCCACCGCATTCGGCAAATATCTGCTGGAGACCGGCAAGGCACGGGCCGGCGACATCATACTGATCGGACGCGACTTTCGCGATTCGAGCCCTGAAATCTCGGCAAACTGTGCCGGTGCGCTGACGGCACTCGGATTCCGTGTCTTCGACTGCGGCAATGTGCCGACGCCGGCCCTGGCCCTTTATGGCCTCGAAAGCAAGGCCGCCTGCCTGATGGTCACGGGCTCGCATATCCCGGCGGACCGCAACGGCATCAAATTCTATCGCCCGGATGGCGAAATCGACAAATCGGACGAGACGGCGATCACCGCACAGGCAGCCGAGATCGAACGAAGCGGCAAAGCGCTGATCGAGGCGCCGGCCAAGATGGAAGATCATGAGGCGATCTGCCGGCAGCTGTTTTTCGAACGCAATACGGCCCTGCTTCCGCAAGGTGCGCTCTCCGGGCTGAAGATCGGCGTCTACCAGCACAGCACGGTCGCTCGCGACCTCCTGATCGACGTTCTCGCCCATTACGGTGCCGAGCTCATCGCCCTCGGCCGCTCGGAGAGTTTCATACCGGTCGACACCGAAGCCGTTTCCGACGAGACGATCGCGCTGATGAGGCGCTGGGCCTCCGAGCACAAACTCGATGCAATCGTTTCGACCGACGGCGACGGCGATCGCCCTCTGGTTGCCGATGAAACCGGCACGCCCTTGCGCGGCGACCTTCTCGGCCTTGTCGCAGCCAACTTCTTGCGAGCCCGAACGGTGGTGACGCCCGTGACCTCCAATTCCGGCATCGAGGCCGCCGGCACTTTCGCGGTCAGGCGCACGCGTGTCGGTTCGCCCTTCGTCATATCAGGCATGGAAGAGGCAGTGGCCGCCGGCGACGATCAGGTCATGGGCTTTGAAGCCAATGGCGGCTTGCTGACGGCAACCACCTTCGAGGTCAATGGCCGGAACCTGCGCGCATTGCCGACGCGTGATTGTTTCATTCCCATGCTCGCAATCCTGTCGCTGGCGGCCGCCCGCAGGCAGCCGCTTTCTGTCATTGCCGCCTCCTATAAGTTGCCCTTTGCCGCCGCCGATCGTCTGGAGAATTTCCCCGTCGAGACCAGCGCGGCATTGATGGAACATCTGCGCGCCTCGGATGAAAACCTGGCCTCTTTCCTGCAGCCGATCGGCGCGATAGCGACAAAATCCGATATCGATGGGCTTCGGGTGACGCTGAGAGATGGCGGCATCATCCATTTTCGCCCGTCCGGCAATGCGCCGGAAATGCGCTGCTACGTGGAGGCAGCGAGCGAATCCGCCGCCCTCGACCTGCTGCACAACGGGCTCGACAGAATAAGAGGCTGGGCAGCCGCCCACTAACATGCAACGAATAAGCCGTTTATTTCAAGGAACACGCCTATGACGCAGAAAATCGTTCCCGTGATCATGGCTGGCGGCAAAGGCACGCGGCTCTGGCCGCTTTCCCGCGCCACCGCGCCGAAACAATTCATTCAGTTCGTCGGCGACAAGACGCTGTTTCAGGAGACGCTCGAACGCGTTTCCGATCCCGAGCTCTACGAAGCCCCGATCGTCGTCACCAATGAAGAGTTCCGCTTTCTGGTCGCCGAGCAGGCGCGCGAGCTCGCCCGTCCGCTCGCCGCCGTCCTGCTCGAACCGGTCGCCCGCAACACCGCCGCGGCGGTCGCTGCCGCAGCGACGCTGGCCGCCGACCTGTTCGGCAAGAATGCTATCATCCAGATGCTCGCCTCGGATCACGAAATCCTCGCCGACAAGAGCTATTTCGATTGCATTCGCATCGCCCGCGAGGCGGCGGCCGACGGCAGGCTCGTCACCTTCGGCATCAATCCGACCGAACCGGCAACGGGTTACGGCTATATCGAGATCGGCGACGCGCTGGAGAACGGCGCTCACAAGGTGAGCCGCTTCGTCGAGAAACCGGCATTGCAGGAAGCCCAGCGGATGCTCGCCGACGGCGGCTTCTACTGGAATTCGGGCATCTTCATGTTCCCGGTGACGGAGCTTCTTGCCGAACTGCAGGAACATGCGCCCGAGGTGCTCAAAGCCGCAAGCAAGGCTGTTTCCAAGGCAAGCCGCGACCTTGACTTCACCCGCCTCGATGCCGATCATTTCGCCAAGAGCCCGGATATCTCGATCGACTATGCGATCATGGAAAAGACCTCGAAGGCCGCCGTCGTCCCCTCGCCGTTCCGGTGGTCGGATATGGGAAGCTGGGATGCCGTGTGGAAATCGGGAAAACGCGACGATAACGGCAATGTCGCTGCCGCAAACACGACCGTGGTCAACACCCGCAATTCGCTGGTCATGACCCATGGCGTGCATCTTGCCGTCCAGGGCATGGAGGATGTCGCCGTCATCGCCAGCGAGGACGCCGTCTACGTCGGGCCGCTCAAGGACAGCCAGAATGTCGGACAATTGGTCAAGATGCTGGCCTCCACATCGGCGACAGCGAAGTTCACCGAAACGCACCCGACGTCCTACCGTCCCTGGGGCGGCTATACCTCCATCTTCAACGGCGATCGCTTTCAAGTGAAGCGCATCTTCGTCACGCCGGGCAAGAAGCTTTCGCTGCAAAAACACCACCACCGCTCCGAACATTGGGTCGTCGTCAAGGGAACGGCCGAAGTGACGGTTGGTGAGAACGTACGGATGCTGCGCGAGAACGAAAGCGTCTACATTCCGCTCGGCGAAGTCCATCGTCTCGCCAACCCCGGCAAGATCGTCCTCGAACTCATCGAGGTACAGACGGGATCCTATCTTGGCGAGGATGACATCATCCGCATCGTCGACGAGTTCGGTAGAACCTAAAGCGGCTTTCGGAACGGCTGGCGGGCTCGAGGCAACGGGCCGCCGTTTCCGTCGCGATCAGCATTGCTGTTGAATTTCCTCTCGGGGTTCTCGTAGAATGAAGGCGCCGACAGACATGACCGGAGATATTCCCTGATGCGTATCCTGCCCGCCCTCGCCGGATTTCTATCACTGATGCTGCCGGCAATGGCGTTCGCCCAGACAGCGAATATGCGCGTTGCAAGCGAGGCGGAAATTCGCCAGCACCTGCCCGGCACCTCGGAGCTAAAAGAAAGCAGCAACGGCTACGAATATCGCGAGGGCAACCAGAACGGCTACAAGATAGACAACGGCCAGATCTGCGTTCTGTTTCCCAACAAGTCGAAGGACTGCGTCAGCGTGAAGACCGACGGCAAGACCTTCCAGATGATCGACCGGAAAGGCGGCCGAACGAGATTCTGACTTGCCGCATGCGTCACCTCACCGGTGAAGTTTCCTGGTCGAGCGCGAATTCGGCGATCAGACCGGAGTGGTTCGAGCCGAGATTGTCGTCGAGACGTTTGAGTGAGATCAGGCGAAGCGGCGCCCGCGCGAATATGTGGTCGATGGCGATCCCGACGGCGCCGGCAGCGATCGGCCATGTCGCCGGTTCAGGTGCAAGCGTCTTCAGTTTCTGTTCGCGCAGAAGACCCTGGATGCTGGGCGCGATCGCCGACGAATTGAAGTCGCCGGACAGCACTAGAGGGCCGGAAATCGAACCCAGCGCCTTGCCGAGGTCATCCAGTTCGCCCATCTGGTAGTCGTCGTAATAGGGTTTGGACAGATGCGCCGACACGAGATTGATGGCTTGGCCGTCGAAGTCGACGCTTGAGACGACCAGCCTGTCTTTCCTGAGACTGCCGATGCTTGCGACCTGCCGCATCACGAACGGCCGTTTGGACAGGACCAGCGTATCACAGCTATCTTTGCCGTTGTCGCAGCCGATATGATAGGGATAGACCTTGAACAATCGCTGCAGATGAAATGTCAGCGGCTTGGCTTCGAGCAAATTGACGACATCGGCGTTCGAAGCGATCACCATATCGGCAAGAGCCGTCGAGTTTTTCCAGTTGTCGATCGCGATGTTGAACGACATCATACGGAAAAGCGGCGCGGCGCCCGTCCGCTGAACATTTTGTGCAAATTCGCGCAGCATAACGAAACCGTGAGCGGTGAGAAAAAGCGAGGCGAGCAAAAGAAACAAGCCGTAGATCTGCCTTTTGACTGCCAGAATTGCCAGACTGGCGGCAACAAAGATGACCCCAAGATGGATCTGAAAGCTGTAGACAAACGACAACAGCCAGAAGTTCGTGACATAGCGCAGCGACACGATGGCAATGGCAAGTGTCAGAAATGCGCAGAGAATCCAATAGATTATATCTCGCATCGATCCTGATTCCGCTTGCCGACGACTGGGCGGGCATAACATGCAGGCCGGTATGTTGCAACGCAGCATAACGATCGGGCCTCATCCCGGCAGATGAGCGATATCGATGGCATGCGCCAAGCAGGCCGCGCCGACGCCCGTGAAACCCGCATAGGTGTCGCAGCCTTCTTCCTCAAACACCTATCGACTCGGCCTCTTCTTATCTTGTAAGGGGGGGTCACGTGATACGGAATCGGCTCTTTGCCGTCGGCAGGGGGCCAAGAAAAGGTGGGAATGCGCTACTTCATTACAGGGACGGCCGGTTTCATCGGTTTTCATCTGGCCAGGCGCCTGCTGCAGGAGGGGCATGAGGTAACGGGCTTCGACGGCCTCACGCCCTATTACAACGTCAAGCTCAAGGAGATGCGCCATGCAGCCCTCTCCCAGTTTCCAGCCTTCAAACCGGTCATCGCGATGCTCGAGGACCGGCCGGCGCTGGAGGCGGCTGTCCTCGCGGCCAAGCCCGACATCCTGATCCACCTCGCCGCACAGGCCGGCGTACGCTACAGCCTGGAAAATCCCGAAGCCTATATACATTCGAACGTCGAAGGCTCGTGGAATATCATGGAAATCGCCCGGCGGGTCGAAGTCCGCCATCTGATGCTGGCCTCGACATCATCGATCTATGGCGCCAACGCGACCGTCCCCTTCCACGAGACCGATCGCGCCGACGAGCCGCTGACCATTTACGCCGCGACGAAGAAATCGATGGAGCTAATGGCGCACAGCTATGCCCATCTTCACAAGATTCCGACCACGGCCTTCCGCTTCTTCACCGTCTATGGCCCATGGGGCCGGCCCGATATGGCGCTGTTCAAATTCGCCAAGAACATGCTCGAGGGCCAGCCGATCGAGATCTACGGCGAAGGCAATATGAGCCGCGATTTCACCTATATCGATGATCTCGTCGAAGCAATCGTCAGGTTGTCGTCCATTGCGCCCGGCGAGGAAAACCGCCTCGACAACGCGGCGGTCGAAACGCTTTCGCGCCAGGCGCCCTTCCGCGTCGTCAATATCGGCGGCGGCCAGCCGGTCAGCCTGATGGATTTCGTCGAGACGGTGGAAAAGACGCTCGGCCGGCCTGCAATTCGGCTGATGCTGGCGATGCAGAAGGGCGACGTGCCGCGCACTTTCGCTGCCCCCGACCTGCTCGTCGCGCTAACCGGCTACAAGCCGGATACGACCTTGGACGTCGGTGTCAAGGCTTTCGTCGATTGGTACCTCGACGCGCGCAGCGAACTTGACGCCTGACGCATGCCGCGCTGAAGATACGACGCTTTAACGGGAAAGCGCCGCCGCCTGCACCGCCTCGACGGCCTTCGAAACCATATAGTCGACGACGACGGTCAGCTTCTGCGCATAAGTCCTGAGCTGGTAATCTTCGTCTTCGACCACTGCCGGACTGCGCAGAACGAAGGGAACACCCGGCCGCACGATTCCGGCGCGTGTCGTCAACGGAACCTCGGGCGAGTGGGCGATGGCGGAAGTGTGCACCAGGTCGCGTGCAAGGCTGGCGGGGCCGATGGCGAAGGCCGGTCCGGCAGCGGCAGTGATGGTCAAAGTCAAGGCGATGGCGGCAAGCCTTCTATTCATGTCGAGTCCCCATTTCAGAATCGGCGGGCTTTCACTCCGCCCGGCTCCAAACGATCGACGCGTCTGTCCACGCCTCGGCCGCTTTCATGAGATCACTCTACACGCCAGGATTTGCAGTGCTTTTAAGCGGATCGGTCAAATTTTACGAAATTTGACTTTCTCCGGCGCCGCGCGTTTTTCTCGGATTTGAGGACCGGGAAGTGCTCGGGCACATGGCAGACGCATCCGCCGGCCGACAACCCATGACCGACGCGCAATGCCAATGATGTGAGCGCTGTGCCGCAGTCTACAGAATGCGATCCAGCTTCTTGTTGATGTGCAAATTGGGCATCAATCCCGCACTCTGGGCAGCATGATAGGACTCTCGCGCCGCGTCGAACGAGATCGACCACATAATGGCGCTCAGCAGGAGCGCGAGAATATAGATCTGAATACGCATCGAACCGGCGGTACGGAAAGAGCAAGGCGGTTTTGTGTCAAAACATGGCCGGGAAGCAACGAAAAAGCGTCGGCCGCTTGTTTTGCAACCGGCCGGCGCCAGACATATCAGTGTCGTGAAAATTAGCGATAGTCGCATCGCTACCCCTGTTGGCAGCCAAACCGAGGCTTGGTTCCTCTTCTCACCCCGAGAACCCTGAGAGGTCCGTTCCCACGGGCCTCTTTGCCTTTGCTTATCCGCGCTGGCGTCGATCCGAATGCGGGCTCGATCGATATCGGCCGTCAGGACGGCGGCGGTGCGAAACGGCCGAAAACTAATCAATCGATTGACTTATTTCTCCCGCCATGTTACAGAATCCTCATGATCAAGGAAAAGACCAATCCAGCCTCGGCACGCGCCGATGTCGCGCGGCAGAAGATGCTTTCCGCCGCCCTCGACGTCTTTGGCCGCTATGGCTTCGACGGCGCATCGACCCGCCAGCTGACCGAAGCAGCCGGTGTCAATCTGCAGGCCATTCCCTATTATTTCGGCAGCAAGGAAGGCCTTTACATCGCCACCGCCGAATATCTGATGGCCCGCATCGACACGCATATCGGCGATATGAGAGCGCGCATCGGCACGCATCTGCTGAGCCTGGAGGCCGCCGGCAAACCGCTCGGAGAGGCCGAAGCCCGGCGCTTCCTCACCGACATTCTCCAGACCATGGTGACGCTTTTCGTCGGCAAGGAATCCGAATCCTGGGCGCGCTTTCTGATCCGTGAGCAGATGGAGCCGACGGAAGCCTTCGCCAGAGTCTATCAGGGCATCATGCGGCCGATGATCGAGATCGGCCGGCGGCTGATCGGCGCCATTCTGCGTGAGGATCCGGCTTCGGAACATGTGCGCCTGCGCACCTTCAGCCTTCTCGGCAGCATCCTCGTCTTTCGTGTCACTCACGCTGCCGTGCTCGCCCAGATGGAGTGGGACGTCATTGGACCGGAGCAGGTGCAGATCCTGCGCGGGCTGGCCGCCGAACTGGTCGATGTGCTCGGCCAGCCGAAGGAAGGTGCGGCATGAGGCGAATCCTTCCTATCGCTCTCCTTCTCTTCGTTGCCGCAGCGGCCGCGGCCTGGTGGTACGGCCTGCCCGAAAAGCTCGGCTGGTTGCCTGAGGCCCGCCGCGAATTCGTCCTTTACGGCAATGTCGATATCCGCCAAGTTTCGCTCGGTTTCCGCGTCAACGGCCGCCTCTCCGAACTCCGCGTCGATGAGGGCGATGTCGTCAAGAGGGGAACACTGCTGGCGAAACTTGACGCCGCGCCCTATGAATTCGCCGTCCGTTCGGCTGAGGCCAATGCGGCTGCTCTTCGGGCGACGCTCGACAAGCTGAAGGCAGGCCCGCGGCCGACCGAGATTGCCCAGGCGCGCGCCGCCTATGACGAGAGCCTCGCGGATCTGCAGAACGCCAACCTCGCCTATGAACGCGCCCGCCAGCTTCGTCCGCAGGGCACCATTTCCGAGGCGAACCTCGACCAGGCGACCGCCGCAAAGGCGATGGCCGCCGCCCGCTCCCAGTCCGCCAACGAGGCGCTGAAGCTCTTGCAGGAAGGCTCCCGCGTCGAGGATATTGCCGCCGCCGATGCGCAGCTGAAGGCAGCCGAGGCGACACTGGCCTCGGCCCGCACGTCGCTTGAAGATACCGAGCTTCGCGCCCCGAACGACGGCGTCGTCCTCTCGCGGGTTCGGGAAAACGGTGCGATCGTCTCGCCGGCCGACACCGTCTTTGTGCTGTCCCTGACCGAACCGGTCTGGGTGCGCAGCTATCTCGCGGAGCCCGATCTCGGCCGCATCCACCCCGGCATGAAGGTTTCCGTAACCTCCGATACGGCGCCCGACAAACCCTATGAAGGCACCATCAGTTTCATGTCGCCGGTCGCCGAATTCACCCCGAAATCGGTGGAGACGCCGGAGCTCAGGACCGATCTCGTCTATCGCCTGAGGATCGTCATCGACAAGCCAGGCCCGGACCTGCGCCAGGGCATGCCGGTCACCGTGCGGCCTCCGGCGTCTGCGGCAGGCCGACGATGACCGCCGTCGAGACCAGCCCCCAGACAGGTTGGGGCGACAAGCCGCTCGTCCGGATCGGCGCCGTCACCAAACGTTTCGGCGACGCTCCCCCTGCCCTTGACAGCGTCTCCGGCACGATCGCCGGCGGTGCGATCACCGGCCTCGTCGGCCCCGATGGCGCCGGCAAGACGACGCTGATCCGCCTGATGACCGGGCTGATGCTGCCCGACAGCGGAACGGTCGAAGCTCTCGGCTTCGACACCAGGAAGAATGCCGCCGGCATCCAGGCGGCGATCGGCTACATGCCGCAGCGCTTCGGCCTCTATGAAGACCTCTCGGTGCAGGAAAATCTCGATCTCTACGCCGATCTGCGCGGCCTGCCGAAGAGCGAACGCGCGAGCACGTTCGACGAACTGCTCACCTTCACCGACCTCAAGCGCTTCACCGGCAGGCTTGCCGGCAAACTTTCCGGCGGCATGAAGCAGAAGCTCGGCCTTGCCTGCGCGCTTCTGAAAAAGCCGCGCCTGCTGCTGCTCGACGAGCCGGGCGTCGGCGTCGATCCGATCTCGCGGCGCGACCTGTGGAAGATGGTCGAGAACCTGACCAAGGAAGGCATCGGCGTGCTCTGGTCGACCGCCTATCTCGACGAGGCCGAAGCCTGCGATCATGTGCTGCTCCTGAACCAGGGCAAGCTACTCTTTTCCGGAAAGCCGATGGAGATGACCGAGCGCATGAGCGACCGGGTCTTCAGAGTATCCGGCGTCAAAGGTCGCCGCCGGCAGGTGCTCGCCGAACTCCTTGAAGCCAATGGCGTCATCGACGGCGTGATCCAGGGCGAAGCGATCCGTCTCGTTGCGGCAAAGGACATGAAACCCGATATCGACACCGCCGGCGGCAATGCAACGCTCACTGCCGCCCCGCCGCGCTTCGAGGATGCCTTTGTCGATATGCTGGGCGGCGGCCCCGGCGGCCGCTCCAGGCTGGCCGAAGCACAGGAGCCGCTGAAGGCCGAGGGCGATCGGCCAGTGATCGAGGCCAGGGGCCTGACCAAGCGCTTCGGCGATTTCACCGCGGCCGAGGACATCAGCTTCGATATCCGCCGCGGCGAGATCTTCGGGCTGCTCGGCCCGAACGGTGCCGGCAAGTCCACCACCTTCAAGATGCTCTGCGGCTTGTTGAAGCCGACCGGCGGCGAAGGCCGCGTCGCCGGTTTCGATCTTCGCCGCGATGCCGCCGAGGCACGCAACCAGCTCGGCTACATGGCGCAGAAATTCTCGCTCTACGGCGATCTCACCGTCATGCAGAACCTCGAATTCTTCGCCGGCGTCTACGGCCTTCGCGGCCAGCACAGGCGCGAGCGCATCGCGCTGATGGCCGATATTTTCGATTTCGGCCGCCATGGCCGCGAGGCCGCCAAGGACCTGCCGCTCGGCCTGAAGCAGCGCCTGGCGCTCGCCTGCGCCGTCATGCACGAGCCGCGCGCCCTCTTCTTGGACGAGCCGACCTCCGGCGTCGACCCGATCACCCGCCGCGAGTTCTGGACGCATATCAACGGATTGGTCGAAAAAGGCGTCACCGTGCTCGTCACCACCCATTTTATGGACGAGGCGGAATATTGCGACCGCATCTCGCTGATCTATCGCGGCCGCTCGATCGCGCTCGGCTCGCCGGATGAATTGAAGGCCCGCGTCGCAACCAAAGAACAGCCGGACCCGACGATGGAGGATGCTTTCATCGCGCTGGTGCAGCAGTCGGAAGCGGAGGATGCGGCATGAACGCTTCCGGCGGTCGCCTTCGGCGCCTTTTTGCCCTTGTGCGCAAGGAAAGCTTTCAGGCGATCCGCGATCCGAGCAGCATCCTCATCGCCTTCGTGCTGCCGCTGATCCTGCTCTTTCTCTTCGGCTATGGCGTCTCGCTCGATACCACCCGCACCCGCATCGGCCTGGTGGCGGAAGAGATGACACCGCTGACGCAGGATCTCGCGGCCAGCTTCCGGGCCTCGCGTTATTTCGATGTGGCGATCGGCCGCGACCGGCGCCTGTTCGAGGAAGACCTCGTGCTCGGCAAGCTGCGCGGCATCGTCGTCATTCCGGCCGACTTCACTACGCGCTACACCGCCGGCAACCGTCCCGACATTCAGGTGATTGTCGACGGCTCCGACCCGAACACCGCGAACTTCGTGCAGAATTATGCGCAGGGCGCCATTGCCAATTGGGAACGGCAGAGGCAGGCGGATGTCGCCTCCTCCGGTCCCCCCATCGCGGTCGAACAGCGCTTCTGGTTCAATCCGGAGCTCACCAGCCGCAATTTCCTAGTGCCGGGCTCGATCGCCATCGTCATGACGCTGGTCGGCACACTTCTGACCTCGCTGGTCGTCGCCCGCGAATGGGAGCGCGGCACGATGGAGGCGATGATGGCGACGCCGGTGACGGCGGTCGAGCTGCTCGCCGGCAAGATCCTTCCCTATTTCCTCCTCGGCCTCACCTCGATGACGCTCTGCGTGCTGCTTGCCGTCTTTCTCTTCGGCGTGCCGTTCCGCGGCTCCGTCGCCGCCCTTTACGCCTTGTCGGCCGCCTTTCTGATCCCGGCGCTCGGCCAGGGTCTGTTGATCTCGACGGCGACGAAGAACCAGTTCCTCGCCTCGCAACTGGCGCTGATCTCCGCTTTTCTGCCGGCCTTCCTGCTGTCGGGCTTCCTGTTCGAGATCAACTCCATGCCCGAGGTCATTCAGTGGATCACCTTCATCGTGCCGGCGCGTTACCTGATCCCCAGTCTGCAGACCGTGTTTCTCGCCGGCGACATCTGGCCGATGTTTGTTCAAGCCATCGCCGTCATGCTGACGATCGGCGCAATCATGTTCGTGCTCGCGGCGCGCAGCACCCGAAAGAGGATCGGCTGAGATGGGATGGACAAGGCTCTACGCCCTCATCGTCAAGGAACTGCTCGCCGTGCTGCGCGACCCCAAGGGCCGCGCCATCCTGATCGGCCCACCGATCGTCCAGCTTCTGGTCTTTTCCTATGCCGCCACGCTCGAAGTGCGCAATGTCGACGTCGTGATCTTGAACCGTGACAGCGGCCACTGGGGCCAAGAACTGATCGAGCGCATCGATGGCTCGCCGACCTTTTGCACTATCGAGATCGCCGCCAATCCGGCCGAAGTTCAGGTGGCAATCGACAACCAGACAGTGATCGCAGCGATCGAAATCGGCCCGGATTTCTCCCGCAACATCGAGGCGGAAGCGCCGGCCGATCTGCAGGTGATCCTCGACGGCCGCCGTTCCAATGCCTCGCAGATCGTCGCCGGCTACCTCTCGCAGATCAGCGCGGCCCTTGCCGCCGAGACACCTGCAGGCAGGCGCGCCGGCCCCGAGATCGTTTCGACCATGCCCCGCAACTGGTTCAACCCCAACCTCACCTACCAGTGGTTCATGGTGCCGAACCTGATCGCCAGCATCGCGCTTTTGATCGGCCTGATCGTCACCGCCTTGTCGATCGCCCGCGAGCGCGAACTCGGCACCTTCGATCAGCTGATGGTCTCGCCGCTGCGCCTGCACGAGATCCTGATCGGCAAGCTGATCCCGCCGATGATGATCGGCCTGTTCCACATCACCGTCTATATCCTGGCCGCCGTCTTCCTCTTCGAGGTGCCGCTGCGCGGCTCACTCTTCCTGCTTTACGGCAGCGCCATCTTCTACCTCGGCTCGGTCGCCGGCCTCGGCCTCTTCATCTCGGCGCTGTCGATGACGCAGCAGCAGGCGATCCTCGGCGCTTTCCTGTTCATGGTCCCGGCCATGCTACTTTCCGGCTTCGCGACCCCGATCGAGAACATGCCAGGCTGGCTGCAGCCAATAACCTTCATCAATCCGCTGCGTTATTTCCTGGTGATCGTCAAAGGCGTTTTCCTCAAGGATATCCCCTTGAGCGAGGTGATAAACCAGACGATCCCGCTGGCGCTGATCGCCACCGTCACGCTCAGCGCCGCCGCCTGGCTCTTCCGCCGGCGGCTGGAATAATCGACGTCCAGCCAATGCTTCATCGGCCTCACAGAATATGAATCAGCCTTCCAAAGCGTGACTTTTTGCAGCGGGAACATCGAATAGATGGCGTCGTTAACGAGACGCAACCCCAGCAAAGGAGAAGCAAAATGTACAAGATTCTACTTGTCTCCAGCGCCCTTGCGCTGTCGTCTTTTGCCACCAATGCTCTGGCTGACGGAGCCGTCACCGGTGCTGCCGGTGGCGCCATCACCGGCGCGATTGTCGGTGGTCCCGTGGGTGCTGCCGTTGGCGGCGTGGCCGGCGGTGTTGCCGGCGCCGTTATCGATCCGCCGCCGCGCGAGGTCGTCACCTATGTCGAACAGCAGCCGGCCCCGACCTCTCGCGTGGTCGTCGAACAACCGATCGTCGTCGGCAAGCCGCTTCCGGCTGATGTCGTCGTCACTCCGGTGCCCGACAACCCGAAATATGCCTATACCGTCGTCAACGATCGCCGTGTGATCGTCGAGCCCCGCACCCACCGCGTGGTGCAGGTGATCGAATAATAAGATCGTCGAAGCCGCCTGCTGCGGCTCGGCTACCTCAGGCCCCGCTTCGGCGGGGCCTTTTCGTTTGCTTGCGCCAACGCATCCTTGCCTGCGCCGGTTCAAGCCCTATAGGCGACGAGTACGGCGCCTCCGGCAATCATGATGACGCCGAGCCAGTTCGGCAGCGTCAGGCGTTCACCCAGGCAGAGCACAGCAAAGACAGAGACGAAGACGACGGAGAGCTTGTCGATCGGCGCCACCCGGGCGGCATCGCCGAGCTTCAAGGCCCGGAAATAACAAATCCAGGATGCGCCGGTGGCAAGACCGGAGAGCACCAGGAACAGCCAGCTCCTGCTCGACACCGAGGACGGCTCCTGCCAGCTGCCTGATACGGAGACCATGATTGCCGCCGCCAGCAGGATGACGATGGTGCGAATGAAGGTCGCGAAGTCGGAATTGACGTTCTCGACGCCGACCTTGGCGAAAATCGCGGTAAGCGCTGCGAAGCAGGCGGAAAGAAGCGCCCAAAGCGGCCAGCTTGTGAGAAGGCTTTTCATGCAGCTTGTCCCCGCCCTCCGCCTCTCTTTCTCCCGCAGGATCAGACCTTCAGCTCGCGCCGCTCACGCTCGGTGACCATGGCGAGGTCGAGAACCTTCTGCAGGTTGGCGGCGTGGCGGAAATTGGGATCCGGCTGGATGCGGCTTGCTACCGCCTCGGCGAAGCGCTGGTAGTTGGTCGGCACCGGCGTCACCTCGATCTCCCTCCAGGTGGCGGTCTCGGCATCCTCGCCCAGGCAGCCGCGCAATTCGGAACCGCCGGGGCGATGAATGACCTCGAGGCTGCCTTTCTCGCCGTAGATGCGCAGCTTCAGTTCATTCAGATGGCCCGTCGCCCAGCGGCTGGCATGGATGACGCCGAGCGCGCCGTTTGCGAAATCGACCGACATGGTGAAGCTGTCATTGGCGTCGAGCATATATTCGCCGATCTGGCCTCCCGGCGCCTTGTTGAAGGTCTTCAGCCGCGCGAAGACATGATCGATGTCGGTCGCGGCGCCATAGGCGGCGAAATCGAGGATGTGGATGCCGACATCGCCGAGCACACCGTTCGAGCCATGCCCGGTGGACAGCCGCCACAGCCAGGTCGATTCCGTGCGCCAGTCGCCCCAAGCACGCGAGACGAGCCAGCTCTGCAGATAGGATGCCTCGACATGTTTGATCGTGCCGAGCTCGCCGGCGAGCACCATCTCGCGGGCGCGCTGCAGCGGCGCGACATTGCGATAGGTGAGGTTGACCATGTTGATGATGCCGGCCTTTTCGGCCGCTTCCGTCATCTCCAGCGCCTTCGGATAATTTTCCGCCAGCGGCTTCTCGCAGAGCACATGTTTGCCGGCGGCGATCAGCGCCAGCGTCGTCGGGTGATGGATGCGGTCGGGCGTGATGTTCGTCGCCGCATCGAATTCGCCCCAGGCGATCGCCTCATCCAGCGACAGAAACCGCTTTTCGATGCCGAACTTGTCGGCGAAGGCGGAAAGCCGGTCGGGATCGGTGTCGACGGCGCCGACCACCGTTACGCCGTCGATTTTGCTGAAGTGGGTGAGCTGGTTTTTCGCCATCACGCCCGTGCCAAGAACGAGTAGTCGCATGAATGCTCCTCAGCGGTAACCGGCTTCGCCGGCCTGGTGCAGTTTCGGGCCGCGTTCGACGATCGGCTCCAGCGCCTTTTCTACCGGCACATTTGGAGCGTCGGTAATAGCAGTCAACGCCGCTTCAGGGTTATACGCCCACTTGACGCCGTTGATCAGCACCTTCTGGACATTGGCGTCGTGATAGGTCGGATAGGTCTCGTGGCCGGGGCGGAAATAGAAGATATTGCCGGCGCCGCGCCGCCAGGTCAGGCCCGAGCGGAACACTTCGCCGCCCTGGAACCAGGAGATGAACACGGTTTCCAGCGGCTCCGGCACCGAGAACTGCTCGCCGTACATTTCCTCGTTCTCCAGTTCGAAATGCTCGCCGATGCCGGCGGCGATCGGATGGCGCGGGTTGATCGTCCACAGCCGCTCGCGCTCGCCCGCCTCGCGCCACTTCAGCGCGCAGGGCGTGCCCATCAGCCGCTTGAAGATCTTCGAGAAATGACCGGAATGCAGCACCAGCAGGCCCATGCCCTCCCAGACGCGCCTGGCGACACGCTCGACGACGACGTCGGAGACCGCACCATGATCCTTATGGCCCCACCAGGTCAGCACATCGGTCTCGGCAAGCCGGGCCTCGCTGAGGCCATGTTCCGGCTCCTGCAGCGTCGCCGTCGTCGCGGAGATGGCGGGATCCGTATTCAGCGCATCGGCGATCGCCGTGTGCATGCCTTCGGGGTAAATGCCGCGGACGATCTCATTGGTATTCTCGTGGATATTCTCTCCCCAGACGACGGTGCGAATGGCCATGCTGTGCTCCTGTAGAGTGGAAGTCCCGAAAGGCGGGAAGGCAGGATTCAAAGCGCTTTGGAAACTGGCGCCGCGTGCGCCTCATTCTCCTCCACGTTCAAGCAACACATAGCCCTTTGTCAGGAATTTGACAAAGGGGAAAATTTCTCTCGTGGGCGGACAACGGCTTTAGGAAATATCGCAGCAATATCAATGCGAAACGGATTTCGAAAACAGGTTGACGACGACGACGCCGGATACGATCAGCCCAAGCCCGAGGATTGCCGGCAGGTCGAGCCGTTGCTTGAAGAAGATCAGCCCGACCGAGGAAATCAGCACGATTCCCAAAGCGCTCCAAATCGCATAGGCGATACCGACCGGGATGCTCTTCAGCGTCAGCGACAGGCAATAGAAGGCGGCCGCATAACAGGCGACGACGAGCGCCGTTGGCCCGATACGGGTGAACTGCTGTGACAATTGCAGCGCGGTGGTGCCGATGACTTCGAGCACGATGGCGGCAAAAAGCAGCCCGTAGACGGCGGCCTGGCTCATGACGAATTCCTTTTCGGATTACTTGCCGGTCAGCTCCACGAGGCGGACGATGAGATCCCGCCTCAGGGCACCGTCGATATCGTGGCTTTCCAGCGTGTCCGCGAACCAAAGCCCGTCGGCGGCAAACCGCACGATCTGGGCGTCGAGCGAGGAATCGGTGCCGACATATTCCTCTGCCCGCGCCTGCACCCACTGGCGCCAGCGCAGACGCAGTCGGGGTTCGGCAAGCAGCGCGATCGTCACCTGCGTCCAATTTCTGGAATCGTCGGGACGGTGCTTGAGACCGGATACCGCCATGACGTAAGCGCGTGTGAAACGGCCCTGCGGCAGCGGATCTCCCCGCATCAGCTCCTCGATATCGGCGTCGAACGTTTCAAGCAAGCTCACGAATAGGGCGTCGAGCAACGCATTCTTGGTCGGGAAGTGATGCAGCAGCCCGCCCTTGCTGACGCTGGCGGCGGCCGACACCGCATCGAGCGTGACCGCGCCCATGCCTTCGCTCGCAGCAAGACGCGCGGCGACATCCAGCAATTGCTGGCGCACGAGGGCCGGTTGTTTCTTGCGGTGATGAGCGTTCGACATGCGAGATAAAGATACCGTCCGGACGGTTTTGTCAAGAAGAATCGATGGACCCCTTGCGGCGCCGGCATTATGCGCGAAATGCCGCGGCAGCTTGATGACAGTTGCGATCATTTTCCGCCCGGTGCATGAAAGGGCGGGGAAAGACATTTGGGGTGGTTTCGTGACGGAGAAGGTCATCACTTTATATCAAGCGATCGGCGGCGATCCCGCCGTCAGGGCGCTGACGCATCGTTTCTATGAGCTGATGGACAGGCTGCCGGAGGCAAGCAATGTGCGCGCCGTGCACCCGCCGAGCCTTCAGGAGAGCGAAGAGAAATTCTACGAATATATGAGCGGTTATCTCGGCGGCCCGCCGCTCTATACCGACAAACGCGGCCATCCGCGCCTGCGCGGCCGTCATTTCGTCGCCGAGATCGGCCCTGTCGAGCGCGACGAATGGCTGTTCTGCTTCCGCCGCGCCCTCGACGAGACGATATCAAGCCGGGCGCTGCGCGATCTCATCTGGGCGCCGGTCGAGCGCCTCGCCTACCACATGCAGAACAAGGAACAGCCATGAGCCTGAATGCGCGTCTGGAACCGGCGCTCTATCTCTTTGCCGGCCTGTTCGGCGTGGCCGGCGTCGCGCTTGCCGCTCTTGCCGCCCATGGCGGCGGGCAAGCCAACCTGGCCGCATCGGCATCCGCCATGTGCCTGGCGCACGCCCCTGCCCTGTTGGCATTGGCTCTCGGCACCGCAAGGCTCAAAACCGCCTGGCTGGCCGGTTTTCTGATGATTGTCGGAACGCTGCTCTTCGCCGGCGACCTGGTCTCGCTGCGTTTTGCCGGTTCCGGCCTCTTCCCCTATGCCGCGCCGACCGGCGGCTGGGCGATGATGCTTGGCTGGCTGGCGGTTGCGGCGGGCGCGGTCTTGCGGGTTCGGGCGTAGATCTCCCCTTCTACCCGGGCGGGAAGAAGGTGCCCGAAGGGCGGATGAGGGGCTACGGACGCCAAGCTAACTGTCAGCGGCTATATCCCATCGACCACATTGAAGCCCTCAAACACCGGCGGTCCCTTATACATCGCCTTGCGGTCGCCGGCATTTCGGTGCGCGGCGCGAAAATTCTCGGACTTCGTCCAGTTCTGAAAATCCGCTTCGCTCTTCCAGACCGTGTGCGAGGAATAGAGCGTATAGCCTTCCTCTTCGTTGGCCTTGCCGCGCAGCAGGCGAAATTCGACGAAACCGGGCACCTCGGCCAAGCTGGAATCGCGATTGCGCCAAACCGTCTCGAAATCACTCTCGATGCCGGCTGCGACCTTGAAGCGGTTCATTGCGATATACATGAAATCTCCCTACGCCTTCCGCTTATCGGCCCTTGCCGCAAGCGCGGGAAAGGCGAGAATATTATTGCCGTTTGCCGCCGCCGGGCCAAGTGCTCTCGTTGTCGCTTCTCCAGGCATGCGCGCCTCCCAGGTCGGGAACAGCGTCACATTCTGATAGATCCGCTGGCGTTCGGCATGCTGCTGAAAAAGTTCGTAGAGTTCGGGCACGAGTCCGTCGCCGCTCTGCGCGGCGAGCTTGTGCAGGCCGATCATGGTGAAGCCGTCGGGGTGCTGGTCGTTCATCGGGAATTGTCTCGTTCGTTCATCGTCTGCAGTGCACGCTCCAGGCTGGATTTGCTGCCGTTGCGCAGCGGGATGAAGGCCTTGCCGAACTTCTTGCAGCCGGTCTTCACCCGAAGGCAGGCATCGTGGCTGATACAGTCGATCGGGCAGAAGACGCAGTCGACCGAGGGAAGCACGGTATCGATGCGGGACACCGCTTCGCGCAGGCCGCCGTCGTGATGAATGAGCTCGGCGCCGAAATTGCTGCAGATTTGGCGAAGATGCGCCACCTGGCAGTCGCGCCCGCCGACATAGAGGAAACTGCGGCCATCCAGTTTGGACCGTCCGGGGGATGCCTGACTTGCGTCCTCGCCCGCGCTGTCGCGGACCTCCCGGTTCGAACCCTTCTTGCCCTTGCGAGCCATTTACCACCCGTTCGCTCGTTGATCGTCACACGATTCCTGCGTGTGCGAACGGACCTTATTAAACTTGATTTTTATAGTAAAGTATAAAGTTGATTATTCTTATCATATTTATTCAACTTCAATCGGCACCGCCGTAAAGTTCCTTCCGTTTCCACCCGGCGTTGGACCGAATGGTGCTGCGCGCCTGACGGCATCGACGGCAAGCCGATCGATTTCCGGAATGCCGGATCCGTTGACCACGCGGACGGACGTCAAACCGCCGCTGCCATTCACGGAAAACGAGATGACGACAGTTCCTTCGACACTGCGAGGTGTCCTCATCGCACGACGAATACGGCTGCGGACCTTTCCGTCATAATTGGCAAAGGCTGCAGTTCCGATTCCATTGTTATTCCCGGCTGTGCGCGAGTTTTGATCTGACTGCGTTGAAGGATTACCTTCGGCAACACCACGCGTAGAATCCTGCTGCGCCTCGCCTTTCGACCCGGCAGTCTTTTTCGGCGGGCGCTTTTTCTCGACCGGTTTCGGCTTTTCCTCAGTCACTGCTTTCGGTTTCGGCTTCGGCGTCACGACCTCCTGCGGCACGTCCGGCTCCGGCTGCACCTCGGCCGTTTCGACGGGCTTGACCTCCTCGGGCTCGACTGCGGCGAGAGGAGGCGTCTCGGATGGCTGAACGACCGGGGGTATCTCGGCAGCAGGCTTTTGCTCCTCGGGAACGACCGTCGACATTGGTTGTGCGACGGCAGTTTCCGCCGGAACTTCGGAAACGAGGATTTCCGGCTCGACCGCCGCCGCAGTCTCCGGCGAAACGCGCGTTACCTCTGGAAAAGAGGCTAGCTGGATCGGATCCTGAGGTACGGGCGAGACTTCGGTCGGCTGGATTGTCTCCGGCTCTACCGCCTCTGGAATGATTTCTTCCTGTACGGTCACATCGGTCTCGCCTGCAGCGGTCTGGTCGACGTCGGAATTACCATACATGACGACGCTGACAGTTTCGCCGGCTTCCTCGATTGCTTCTTCCGGAATGTGGGGGAAGGCAACGATCAGCATTGCGGCCAACGTCGCATGGAAAATCAGCGAACAAAAGCAACTCAGCGCCACCCGCCGCCGCACCGGTGTCTTCTCTGCTTCTTGTTTTTCCACCGCCGCGTCCATCGGCGGCGCGGAAACGGGAGCTGCCGGCGCAGTTTCCGGATGATCCGGGAAGGATGAAATCTGCGCGAAACGCGTGTAGTGGATCACCGTTTCGCCGGCCGGCTGCCGCTGCGCGTTGCGCAGTTCGGAGAGCTCGTGGCCGGGATGCATGCCGGGCGTGTTGTCGTTCAGGCTGCCGCCGGCGTCCGCCTCCCCGATGAGCACCTGTCTCGATCTGGTTTTCGCTGAAATCGCCATTGTCTATGCCTCGGACAGCCTGAAACATGCCCGCCGGGGATCATCCCCGGCGTCTTCTTAGCCCTCGAAGGGAACGGAAATCTGCGACCGGGCGACGAGGCCCTTCATGCATTCGCCGGCAGCCGGCCCGTCGCAGACCGGCGTGTCGTTGATGAGGATGCGGGTCACGCTCTCGCATTTGACATTCGGCATGTCGAACTGACGCACGCGCTTCTTACCCTGCGGCAGATCGCGGAAATCGAGTACCGTGATGCGGTCGACGGCGTTCTTGTCGTTGAAGAAGGCGAGTTCGAAGGAGACCTTGTTGATGGCGGCGGGCAGGTGGTTGAGCGCGACGAAGGTCATCATGCAGCCCTTCTGCGAGGGCGCCAGCGCGTTGAGCTCGACATTGAGAGAGGCTGCCGGCGCCGTCTCCTGTGCCTGGCATACGCTCGCAACCGCCATCACCCAGCCGGCCGCAACGGCCGCAAACCTACCCGTCATGATCTTCTCCGCCATTGTCGCAGGCCGCCGGCAGGCGGCAGCAAATCAGCAATCTCAAAAACTTGACTACGTTAGTCTCCTATTGCGTCTTTAAAAAACTATGAGTAAGAAAGTCAAGTTAATTGTCACCACACCGGGGACCACCGATCCCCGGCTTCACGGAATTGCCAACCGACATGATGGTTGAAAAGCCAGATAGCTTTAAGCATGCGCCGCTGCCCAGCGAGCCGGCGGCGCAACAGCGGATCGTCGACAGCGCGGATCTTTTCCGCGGCACGAACGAGATCGTGATCAGACACGACGGGCTGGTCTACCGCCTGAAGATCACCCGCCAGGGCAAGCTCATTCTTAATAAATAGGGCCAATAAGTAGGTAAGACATGACTGAACAGAAAAGACCGGCGCCAGCCGAAATCCGTGCGTTTCGCGCTGAAAATCCAAAGATGCGCGAGCGCGATATCGCCGCCCGGCTGAAGATTTCCGAGGCAGCCCTCGTCGCCGCCGAAACCGGCATCAGCGTGACCCGCATCGATGGCAGCGCGCTGAAGCTTCTGGAACGCGTCGCCGGCCTCGGCGAAGTGATGGCGCTGTCGCGCAACGAAAGCGCCGTGCACGAGAAGATCGGCGTCTTCGAAAACATCAAGATGGGCATGCAGAGCGCGATCGTGCTCGGCGAGAACATCGACCTGCGCATCTTCCCGAGCCGCTGGGAGCATGGTTTCGCCGTATCCAAAAAGGATGGCGACCAGGAGCGTCTCAGCCTGCAATATTTCGACAAGGCGGGCAACGCCGTGCACAAGGTGCATCTGCGACCGAATTCGAACGTCGAGGCCTATCACGCGATCGTCGCCGAATTGAAGCTCGAAGACCAGTCGCAGGAATTCGTCGAGGCGGAGATCTCCAATGCCGCCGATGAAGCCGCAGATGTCGACCGCGACGCGCTGCGCGACAACTGGAGCAAGCTCACCGACACGCATGAGTTCTTCGGCATGCTGAAGCGCCTGAAGATCGGCCGCCAGGCGGCCATCCGCAGCGTCGGCGACGACTATGCCTGGAAGCTCGACAACGGCGCGACGGCGGAGATGATGCATGCCTCGGTGAAATCAGGTCTGCCGATCATGTGTTTCGTCGCCAATAATGGCATCGTCCAGATCCATTCCGGCCCGATCTTCAACGTGCAGACCATGGGCCCGTGGATCAATATCATGGACCCGACCTTCCACCTGCATCTGCGCCAGGATCACATCGCCGAGACCTGGGCCGTGCGCAAGCCGACCAAGGACGGCCACGTCACTTCGCTCGAGGCTTACAATGCTGACGGCGAGATGATCATCCAGTTCTTCGGCAAGCGCAAGGAAGGCTCTGACGAACGCGCCGAATGGCGTGAGATCATCGAAAACCTGCCGCGGGCAGCAAGTGTCGCCGCATAAGGATCCCAACGATGACGATGCGTAACAATCTGCGCCGAATCCGCCCCTGGCAACTGGCGCTGACGGCGGCCGTCATGGCGCTGCCGCTGATCCCTTCGGCGCCGGCGGTCAAAGGCATCGCCTTTGTCCGCGCCGCCCGCGCCGAGGACAGCAAGCTCGACACGTCGCGCCTGGTTTCGGTCGGCGGCGATATCACCGAGATCGTCTATGCGCTCGGCGAGGAAAGCCGGCTGATCGCCCGCGACACGACGAGCACCTATCCGGAAGCGGCGCTGAAACTGCCCAATGTCGGTTATATGCGCGCGCTCTCGCCCGAAGGCATCCTCGCCATGAACCCGACGGCGATCATCGCCGTCGAGGGTTCGGGCCCTAAGGAGGCGCTGGCCGTGCTGAAGAATGCCAGCGTGCCCTTCGAGACCGTGCCGAGCGCGTTCACCCGCGACGGCATCATCGCCAAGATCGATCGCGTCGGCGCGCTGCTCGGCGTGCCCGACAAGGCGAAGGCGCTTGAAGGAAAGGTCGCGGCCGATCTCGATGCGGCGATCGCCGACGCAGAAAAGCGCCCGGAGGCCGAACGCAAGCGCGTTCTCTTCATCCTCAGCGCCCAGAACGGCCGGATCATGGCCTCGGGCACCGGCACGGCGGCCGACGGCATCATCCAGCTTGCCGGCGCCGTCAATGCCGTCGGCGCATTCCCCGGTTATAAGCCGTTGACGGACGAGGCGATCATCGAAGCCAAGCCCGACATCATCCTGATGATGAACCGCGGCGATGGCGCCGGCACCAGAAACGAGGACCTGCTGGCCCAGCCGGCGATCGCGCTGACGCCGGCCGGCGAGAAGAAGGCGATCGTGCGGATGGACGGCATCTACCTGCTCGGCTTCGGCCCGCGTACGGCCGCCGCCGCGCGCGAGCTCAACGCGGCGATCTACGGGGGCTGATCATGGCCCTGCCGCAAGCAATGACGCAACGAGGGCGACGCTTTGCGATGGCAGAGATCGGCGAAACCAGGCGGGCGGGCGACAGAACGCGGCTCGCCGTGCTGGCGATCGCGCTGCTTGTCGCCGGCTCCGCCTTCGCGATGCTGTTTTCGGTGACAACAGGCGCCTCGGATGCCTCGATCCTCGACGTCATCGGCAACATGACCGGCTCGGAGGCGGCGCTGAGCGCCCGTGCCCGGATCATCATCTTCGATATCCGCCTTCCCCGCACGATCCTCGGCTTTCTGATCGGCGCCTCGCTGGCTGTCTCCGGCACGGTGATGCAGGGCCTGTTCCGCAATCCGCTCGCCGATCCGGGCCTTGTCGGCGTCTCCTCCGGCGCAAGCCTCGGCGCGGTCGCCATGATCGTGCTCGGCAGCGGTCTCGCGGCACCGTTCCAGGCATTCTTCGGCATCTATGCCTTGCCGGTGGCCGCCTTCGGCGGCGGTCTGGTCACGACGCTGCTGCTCTACCGGATCGCCACCCGTCACGGCCAGACCTCGGTGGCGACGATGCTGCTTGCCGGCATCGCGCTCGGCGCGCTCACCATCGCCCTGACCGGCCTGCTGATCTACGTCGCCAACGACCAGCAGCTGCGCGACCTGACCTTCTGGAGCATGGGCTCGCTTGCCGGCGCCACATGGACGAAGATCGCCGCCGCCGGCCCGATCATCCTGCTGTCCTTCATGGCCCTGCCCTTCATGGCCCGCGGCCTCAATGCCATCACGCTCGGCGAGGCAGCCGCCTTTCATATAGGCGTGCCGGTGCAGCGGCTGAAGAATGTCGCGATCGTCGGCGTCGCCGCGGCGACCGGCGCTTCCGTCGCCGTCAGCGGCGGCATCGGCTTCGTCGGCATCGTCGTGCCGCACATCCTGCGCATGGCGATCGGCCCGGATCATCGTTTCCTGCTGCCGGCCGCAGCCCTGCTCGGCGGCTCGCTGCTGATCTTCGCGGATGTCCTGGCGCGCACCCTGGTCGCCCCTGCCGAACTGCCGATCGGCATCATTACCGCAGCGGTCGGCGGCCCCTTCTTCCTGTGGATCCTGCTGAAGCAGCGTTCGCGCCTTGCCCTGTGAGCGATCTTGTGAGTGACGTGCAGATGATCAAAGTGTCCGGCCTCTCCGTGCGCCTTTCCGGCAAATTAATCATCAGTGACGTCGCCTTCACCGCGAAGGCCGGCGAGCTGACGGCGATTGCCGGGCCGAACGGCTCCGGCAAGACGACGACGATGAAAGCGATCTCCGGCGAGCTTGCCTATGATGGCTCGGTGCGCATCGGCGGCGGCGAGGTGCGAGGACTGAAACCCTGGCAGCTTGCGGCCATTCGCGGCGTGCTGCCGCAGGCAAGCACCATCTCCTTTCCCTTCACCGTGCGCGAGATCGTCCGCATGGGCCTGACCTCGGGCCTCAATCTCAATCCCGACCAGGCCGATGAGACGGCGGCCGCAGCTCTTGCGTCCGTCGACCTTTCCGGCTTCGAAGGCCGTTTCTATCAGGAACTCTCCGGCGGCGAGCAGCAGCGTGTGCAGCTTGCCCGCGTGCTTTGCCAGATCGCCGAGCCCGTCGTCGACGGCAAGTCCCGCTGGCTGCTGCTCGACGAGCCGGTCTCCAGCCTCGACATCAGCCATCAGCTGACCATCATGTCGCTCGCCCGCGATTTCTGCGAACGCGGCGGCGGCGTCATCGCCGTCATGCACGACCTCAACCTGACGGCGCTCTTTGCCGACCGCCTCGTGCTGATGAAATCCGGCCGCCTCGCCGCCGCCGGCGGCATCGATGAGGTGTTGACCGATAAGACCATGTTCTCGGTCTTCGGCTGCGCGCTGCGCATCAATCAGGTGCCTGCCGACGGCACGCCCTTCGTGCTCGCCCACAGCGCCGTTTCCCAGCGCTAACCGCCGAGCCCGGCGGAACTTTTGAGCGCCCGGCACGTTCTCGGCAGTGATTTGGGTCAATGCCGCGCGGTCTCCTCTATGCAACGAACGGTGGTGACCCGGTGCAGAACAGGCGGGCTTGCGCGCGCCCCAGCCAATGGAGACAGCCATGACCTATTCCATCTTTCACTCCGGCCGCAGCCGCCGCAACGGCACCTTCCACAATTTCGAATCCGGCATCGAGGAACAGATCGAGGCGCTGCGCGATGAGCTCGCGGAACTGACGCGCCTGGTCGGCAAGAGTTCGCGCCATCAGGGCGATAAGATGCGCAGCCAGGCAAGCGCCGGCTATGAGGAACTGCTCAGCCGCAGCGAGGATCTCTTACGCGAATTGCAGCATGGCTACGAGCGCGGCGCGACCGAGATGCGCGAGACCGTGCGCAAACATCCGCTGGCAACGATCGGCGCCGCAGCCGCCTTCGGCCTGGCCATCGCCTTCCTCGCGCGGCGCTGAGGAAGCGCGATGCTCTCGATCCTCAGCCTGCTGACAGGCGCAAGCGTGCATCGGACCGTCGCGCGCGCCAAGCGCACTAGCATCTTCCTTGCGCTCGCCCTGCTCTTCCTCCTCACCGCCTATGCGCTGGCCGTCACCGCCGGCGCCATCTGGCTCGCCGGCATCTACGGCCCCGTCGGCGCCGCCCTCTTCCTGGCCGCTTGTGCGCTGCTGATCGCCGTCATCCTGGTGGTGGTGATGGTGATGATCAACGCCCAGGACAAACGCCGCGCCCGCGAGCGCCGCGCGGCGTTGGAATCGTTGGCGGCAGTCGGGCTCGGCCTCGTCCGCGCCCAGCCCCTGCTGACCGCCGGCGTGCTGGCGGCCATCGTCGCGGCCAATCTGGTGGGATCGAAGCGGGAGGATTGAATTCCTTGCATCGCGCCTCCCCGACGCCGAAGAGGTGGTGCTCCGAATGACGATCGATCTCTAAAACGATGCAAAAAGCCGGCGCCGCTACAGGCAGCCGGCCTCTCGATCTCTCCTCAGAACGCAAACGCCTTCGAGGTCAGCGGCGCCGAGGTAGCATCCGGGCCGAAATCGGCTTCGCCCGAGATTTGCAGCAATTCCTGCAGGCGTTGGCGGGCGCGGTTGACGCGGCTCTTGATAGTGCCGACGGCGCAGCCGCAGATTTCGGCGGCCTCCTCGTAGGAAAAGCCCGAGGCGCCGACGAGGATGATCGCTTCGCGCTGGTCCGGCGGCAGCTGGTCGAGCGCCTTCTTGAAGTCCTGCAGATCGAGCGCGCCATATTGCGAGGGATGCATCGCCATCGATTCGGTGAACAGGCCGTCGCTGTCCTGCACCTCGCGGCCGCTTTTCCGCATCTGGCTGTAGAGCTCGTTGCGCAGGATCGTGAAGAGCCAGGCCTTCATATTGGTGCCCATCTCGAAATGATCCTGCTTGGCCCAGGCTTTCATGATCGTATCTTGGACAAGATCGTCGGCACGGTCGTGGCGGCCGATGAGCGAGATTGCAAAGGCGCGAAGACTGGGCAGGGCCGCCAGCAGTTCCCGCTTGAAGCTGGGTTGCATTTTATCTTCCATGCGGCGATCCTATTCGGCCATCTTGGCGGAAGCCATCATCTCGGCATGGTCGAGCTTTTCGAGAAGATCGAGAAAACGATCCGGGATCGCTTCACCCTGTGCGGCCGCATAAAGCGACCGCAATTTGACGCCGATCTGGTTGTTCGGGTCCAGGATATCGCTTGCCCGCAGCTCCAGCTTGCGCTGATCGGCTGCTTCTTTCTTGCGTGTGGTCATCAATTCGTCTTCTCGCCGGTTGTCTGTTCTGGGGGCGTGCACGGGCATCATCACGACTTCAACCAGCGAGACCGAGGCTTTCGATGATCGATGTCGCCGAGGTTTGCCGCTGCGTGGGTCAAAATGCTACGCCCTTTCTATGTCGGCTGGAATAATGCGGCGCGGCAAAAAAAGTTCCTGCCGTTCCGGAACTTTTTTATCAAGATGACGTTAATCGGTCATTGAAGCCAATGCCGGCCTGTATACAGGAGCCATATATGACACTTTCTACTCGAATTGCGCCGCACCTGCCTTATCTGCGTCGCTATTCCCGCGCACTGACCGGCACTCAGACTTCGGGCGACGCCTATGTCGCCGCCGTTCTTGAAGCCATCATCGCCGATCTGTCGATTTTCCCGGATACGGCGAATGACCGGGTCGCCCTCTACAAACTGTTTACGCAACTGTTTGGTTCCACTGCAGTTCAGATTCCAGAGCCGACCTCGCCATATGCGTGGGAACAGCGCGCCACCCTCAATCTGTCCAAAGTTTCGCCAGGCGCCCGTCAGGCCTTTCTGCTCGCTTCCGTGGAGAATTTCCGCGTCGCTGAAATCGCCGAAATTCTCGAGCTCGACGAACAGGATGTCATGCAGCTGCTCGACAAGGCTTCGCAGGAGATTTCCCGTCAGGTGGCAACCGATATCATGATCATCGAGGACGAGCCGTTGATCGCCATGGATATCGAGCAGATGGTCGAAAGTCTCGGCCATCGCGTCACCGGCATTGCCCGCACCCATGCCGAAGCCGTCGCGCTCTACAACAAGACGAAACCGAGCATGGTGCTCGCCGACATCCAGCTTGCCGACGGCAGTTCCGGCATCGATGCCGTCAACGACATTCTCAAGACGTCAAGCGTGCCGGTGATCTTCATCACCGCTTTCCCGGAACGGCTTCTGACCGGCGAGCGCCCCGAACCGACTTTCCTCGTCACCAAACCTTTCAACCCCGACATGGTCAAGGCACTGATCAGCCAGGCGCTTTTCTTCAATGAATCGACCAAGGTAGCCGCCTGAGACGCAATTTTCCGGCCTTCGGAACCAAACCGTCGAAACAGGCGTTCCGGTGCTGCCGGGACGCGCCGAAGGCCTTAACGGTTTTTGCAGCGCTTTGTTCTAAAGTTGGCAGACGGTTTCTGAAGGGGCGTTCCCTTCAGCGACGTTCAAGACGTCACAAGGAAAGGCGGCCGAGTGAATACGACTGAACCATTGTCGGGCACGCCTTTCACCTTCGAAGGCAAAGCCGCAATGATGGAACGGGCGCTCGGCAGCGCCGGTATTTCAATACTCTGCCAGGACGCCCGGCTTTCGATTTTCTACGCCGAAAATTTGCCGCCGTATTTCGCGGCGCGCTTCATGCCCGGCGGCACTGATGCCGGCCTTTTCGGTGATATCCATGGGCAGTATCTGACAGCGCTGAAACACAAGGTGCTGGAGACCGGCATCCCCAACAATGCCGAGGTCGAGATCGACGTCGACGGCGAAATGCGCACCTATGAACTGAAAATCCAGCGCACCGGTGCACGCGGCACGCATGGGCTTCTGTCCGTCATGACGGAGGTCACCGAAAGCCGGCATCGTGAAAAAGTACTGAAATCGCTGCTGCGCGAACTCTCGCACCGCTCGAAGAACCTTCTCGCCATCATCCAGGGCATTGCCACGCAGACGGCGCGCAACACGCTCTCTCTCGACAGCTTCCTCCTGAAGTTCCGCGGGCGGCTGCAATCGCTTTCCAATTCCCAGGACCTGATCACGGATTCGAGCTGGCGCGGCGCTTATCTCTTCGAACTCGCCGAAAAACAGTTCGCCCCCTACTGGCCGGAAACATCAGGCTCCATGCCGATCTACGGCATCAACGCGCATCTGACGCCGAATGCCGCTGTGCATCTTGGACTTGCCCTCCACGAACTCATCGTCAACTCCGCCTCCTATGGCGCGATTGCCGGCGGCGCTGCCTCCATCACGCTCAACTGCCGGGAAGCTGCGATCGGCGACAGAAGGGCGATCGAGATCGCCTGGGCGGAAGTGCTGCAGGATCAGTCGGAAGTCCACGAATTCAGCGACAACAGCTTCGGCCGCACCGTGCTGGAGCGTGTCGTGCCCTCGTCGGTCAACGGCAAGGCGGAACTGAACCTTGTGCCGGGCCGCATCGAATATCGGCTGACCATTCCCGAGACCGAATTCGAGATCTTCAAGCGCATCTGAAGTGGGAAAATAAGACGAGCGAAACACAGAAAAACAGCCGGTGCGAGGGCGGCGCACCGGCTGTCTTCACTCACCGGGAGGGGACCGTGAGTACGTCCGGATAGTGGGTTGGGGGCGCGCATGTTGGGTCGATGCGATCACCATCCGGATATCGCAATAACGACGACGTCCAAATTTGGTTCCCTGCGATCGTAAATAATTCCACTTTTTTGACTCCTTTTTTCGGACTCCCCTTCTGAGCCGAACGCGCAAATATTTCGCAGGCCTGAGGCGGGGAAATTTCTCGTGTGAAAACAGCGGCTTGCGCAAGCATGGAAGAGAGCGAACCGTCAAAATTTTACCGTTTGATAAATTTTTAAACCTGAGTTACGCTTTCCCTCACAGGCCGTTTACCAATAATGAGGGAACTTCAATGGAACGACTGGAAACTGGGATTCATGCCGGCCGGCTATCGCCCGCCGAGTATGAGGCTAATTTTTCCGATCTGCATCCACGCCTCGACAATCACGAGGCGCTGGTCGCCGCCGACCGCTGTTATTTCTGCTATGACGCGCCGTGCATGACGGCCTGTCCCACCTCGATCGACATTCCGCTCTTCATCCGGCAGATTTCGACCGGCAATCCGATCGGCTCGGCGAAGACGATCTTCGATCAGAATATCCTCGGCGGCATGTGCGCCCGCGTCTGTCCCACCGAAGAGCTCTGCGAACAGGCCTGTGTGCGCAACACGGCGGAAGAACGGCCTGTCGAGATCGGCCGCCTGCAGCGTTACGCGACCGATGCCGCCATGCAGGCCGGCAAGCAGTTCTATATCAGGGCCGAAGCATCAGGAAAGAAGATCGCCGTCGTCGGCGCCGGCCCGGCAGGACTGGCCGCTGCGCACCGCCTGGCGGTGAAGGGCCACTCGGTCACCATCTACGATGCCAGGGAAAAATCCGGTGGCCTCAACGAATACGGCATCGCCACCTATAAGACGGTCAACGACTTCGCCCAGCAGGAAGTCGATTACATCATCTCAATCGGCGGTATCGAGGTGCGCCACGGCGCCCTTCTCGGCCGCGATTTTTCACTTGCCGATCTGCAGGCGCAATATGATGCCGTCTTCCTCGGCATCGGCCTTGCCGGCGTCAACGCGTTGCGCATCGAGGGCGAAAACCTTGCCGGTGTCGACGATGCCGTCGATTTCATCGCCAAACTGCGTCAGGCTGATGACAAGAGCGATATCGCCATCGGCCGCCGCGTCGTCGTCCTCGGCGGCGGCATGACGGCGATCGACGCTGCCGTGCAGGCAAAGCTGCTCGGCGCCGAGGAGGTGACGATCTGTTACCGCCGCGGCAAGGAGCATATGAACGCCTCGGAATACGAGCAGGATCTGGCAAGCTCCAAAGGCGTCATCATCCGCCATTGGCTGGCGCCGAAGTCGATCCTGGCTCAGGACGGCAAGGTCGCCGCCATCGAAGTGGAATACACCAAGCTCGTCGAAGGCCGCCTCGTCGGCACCGGCGAAACCGGCGTGATTGCCGCCGACCAGATCTTCAAGGCGATCGGCCAGACCTTTGACGCCTCCGGCCTCGGTTCGCTTCGCATGGAATCCGGTCGCATCGCGGTCGACGTCGAGGGCCGCACCTCCCTCGACGGCGTCTGGGCCGGCGGCGACTGCGTCTTCGGCGGCGAGGATCTTACGGTTTCCGCCGTCGCGCACGGCCGCGACGCGGCTGAATCCATCCATCGCGCCCTCTCCGCAGCAGCCGCTCCGGCTGTCGCGGTTGCTTGAAGGGGAGAATGAACAATGGCTGATCTCCGCAATAATTTCGTCGGCATCAAATCCCCCAACCCGTTCTGGCTGGCGTCAGCGCCGCCGACCGACAAGGCCTACAACGTCGAGCGCGCCTTCAAGGCCGGCTGGGGCGGCGTGGTCTGGAAGACGCTCGGCGAGGAAGGCCCGCCCGTCGTCAACGTCAACGGCCCGCGCTACGGCGCGATCTGGGGCGCCGACCGCCGCCTGCTCGGACTCAACAATATCGAGCTCATCACCGACCGCGACCTCTACACCAACCTGCGTGAAATGAAGCAGGTCAAGATGAACTGGCCGGACCGGGCGCTGATCGCCTCGATCATGGTGCCCTGCGAGGAACAGGCCTGGAAGTCGATCCTGCCGCTGGTCGAAGAGACCGGCGCCGACGGCATCGAACTCAATTTCGGCTGTCCGCACGGCATGTCGGAACGCGGCATGGGATCGGCCGTCGGCCAGGTGCCGGAATATATCGAAATGGTCGTGCGCTGGTGCAAGCAGTACACTCGCATGCCCGTCATCACCAAGCTGACGCCCAACATCACCGATATTCGCCGTCCCGCCCGCGCCGCCAAGGCCGGCGGCACCGATGCCGTCTCGCTGATCAACACGATCAATTCGATCGTCTCCGTCGATCTCGACAATTTTGCCCCCAACCCGACGGTCGGCGGCAAGGGCAGCCATGGCGGTTATTGCGGCCCGGCGGTCAAGCCGATCGCCCTCAACATGGTGGCCGAAATCGCCCGTGATCCGGAAACCTACGGTCTGCCGATCTCGGGTATCGGCGGCATCACCACTTGGCGCGACGCCGCCGAATTCCTCGTTCTCGGCGCCGGCAACGTCCAGGTCTGCACCGCGGCGATGACCTACGGCTTCAAGATCGTAGACGAGATGATTTCGGGCCTCTCCGACTGGATGGACGAAAAGGGCCACCGCACTCTCGACGACATCACCGGCCGCGCCGTGCCCAATGTCACCGACTGGCAATATCTGAACCTCAACTACGTCGCCAAGGCGAAGATCGACCAGGATGCCTGCATTAAATGCGGCCGCTGCCACATTGCCTGCGAGGACACCTCGCACCAGGCGATCACCAACGTCGTCAATGGGCTGCGCCATTTCGAGGTGATCGAAGAGGAATGCGTCGGCTGCAATCTCTGCGTCAACGTCTGTCCGGTCGAGAACTGCATCACCATGGAACCGCTGGCTGCCGGCACCCTCGACAAGCGCACCGGCCGCGTCGTCGATCCGAACTATGCCAACTGGACGACACATCCAAACAACCCGATGGCCCGCCAGGCGGCGGAGTGACGAATGGCAACGCCGCGGCGAATATCGCCCGCGGCGTGCTTCGGATCGCTGGAGCTGTCGCGCAAAGTGCGCGGTCGCCGGCCTGAGATTGGCTCAAGTGGCGCCGCCGGTCCTGTGAGGCCCCCTGCGCATCTCCAACTCATGCTCGTATGGTCCCGCATGCCCTCCGGTTCTCATGAAGTGCTTATCGATCTCGGCGATGATCACTTCACCCTTCTCTCCGGCATTTAGCCGGATGAGAGCATCGAGTTTTGCTTCCGTGCGGTCATCGTTTTCCTTTGAAGACGGAGAGCCGATATAAAGAAAATAGGCAAGACCAACGACCTGCCAGAGCAATTGCAGGAATTCGGACTGCCAGTTTTCAAAGGTGTCTCTGCTCATTTCCATGAGATAGGCATTGATATCAGGCGCTTGCCCGTGGCTCTGCTGCTCGCCGACAAAGGCGAACCAACCGAACATCCAATGGCCGACGAGCGAAAATAGAAAGAATGCGACGGTGATCCAGGCATAGGCGTACTTCTTGAACATGATACCTCCTTTGGAAGGCTTCCCTCCTCGAGTGCCGGCGGTCGCGACCAACAGCATTTGCCGAGATCCATATCAGCCGATCCCGGGCCTGCCCTTCAAGCGATCCGGCCCGGAGACCGCGGATGACGTCGATGAACGCGCTGATTGCGCCCGACATTGTGAACTTGTCCCTACTGGAAACCTCTAACGGTTCTAGAAGGGCGGGGTTCCTCGAAACCGCTCCGCTCCGGAGGAGGCTTTCGCATAATGTCCAGATGCGGCCTTCGAGACAGTTCCTGTCGGCGCCCCGCCGGGACGGCCGAGTGACGGCTTTGCAACGCTGCGGCAAAGTTCGATCCGCAACATTAGACTTATGACGAGCACGCGGCACGCCGCAGCGTACCAACGAAGAGGAGGCAGCCCTGGCTCCCAATCACCTCACCGACTTCAGCTTTTGAGGTCACGTCGAACCGGCGTAAATCCTTCCCGTCCGAAGCCCGGGTCAAGACCTGGTTCATGGCGACGTCGAACTGATCGAAAACTCGGCCGCGCCGATCCCTGCTCTTGCGGTTCCAGGAGATTGATGACCGCCGGATCCGACGCCGACGTCATCGGGGAGCTTCCGCTCCTGATAGAATTGCCGTGATAATGAACTCTGGATATGAGTGGTCTTCATCACTGAAACGGCGATGTTCAACCGGCATCATCAGCCCTTTGGCCGACCTAAGCCGAAACCCTCTCGGGGCGTGCGGAGATATTCGTCATCGTGGCGCTCCCTTTCCAGAACAATAGAGAGCGCCCGTTTAGCGAAGTCAGGCGTAATTGCAAGCATGAGGCGCGCTAACCACAGAATGATTTCCGATACGCGCTTGGGCTCGTCCCGAGCCGCCTGCGGAAATGGTGCCGCATCGTCGCCAGCGTGCCGAAGCCGCTTGATATCGCGATGTCGTCGAGCGACACCGCAAGCTCCTTCTCCAGCAGATCGCGCGCATGGCGCAGCCGCTCCTTCAGCAGCCACTCGCCAACACTCTCACCCGTTGCGGCTTCGAAGCGGCGTTGAAAGGTGCGCATGCTCATGCCCGCTCTTTTGGCGAGCAGATTGATCGGCTGCTCCTCGGATAGGCTTTCCCGCATCCATTCGATCAGCGGCCCTAGACGGATGCCTTCGCGCTCTTCCGGCACGGGAGCCGCGATGAACTGCGCATGCCCGCCCTCGCGATGCGGCGGAACGACGAGCCGTCGCGCCACGCTGTTGGCGGCATCGGCGCCGAAATCGCCGCGCACCACATGCAGGCAGAGATCGATGCCGGCCGCACTGCCCGCCGCGGTCAGCAGGCTGCCCTCGTCCATGTAGAGAACATCGGCGTCAAGGGTGATGTCGGGATAACGCGCGGCGATCGAGGCGACGTAGCGCCAATGCGTGGTCGCCTTGCGATTGGCAAGCAGCCCTGATCCGGCCAGGACCGCGACGCCGGAGCACAGGGACATGATGCGCGCGCCGCGCTGATGGGCTACTCTAAGCGCCGCGGCGAGCGGCGCAGGCACCGGCGCATCGATCGCCCGCCAGCCCGGCACGACGATCAGATCCGCCTCCTCAAGCACCTCCAGTCCCTTGTCGACGGCGACCGTCAACCCGCCGGCGGCGCGCAGCGGCCCCGGCCCGATACCGCAGACGGAGAAGCGATACCAGCTATCGCCCATCTCCGGACGCGGCAGGCCGAAGACCTCGTAGGCGATGCCGAATTCGAAGGTGCAGAGCCCGTCATAGGCAAGGGCTGCGACCAGCGGTCCTTTCGTCTGATGCGGCGAAGTGTTTGGCATGATCTTTACGCAGTCAGTCATGATGGCCAATTTCGCAAAGCTCTACCATCGGCGATACCAAGCTGCAATTCCACCACGGAAAGGAAAGACAGATGCCAAGCCCCGTCGCCGAAATACCAGCCGCCGAGCCTGATCTCGCCGCCGCCCACTATGTTGCCAAGCTCGCTTTCGAAACCGATTGCTCGGATGTCCATGCCGCCTTTGCCGGCGCCAAGGTCGATTTCGTTCTCCTCGACGTGCGCTCGCCGGCCCTGTTTGCGCAATCCCACGTGCCGGGTGCGATCAACCTGCCGCACGGCAAGATGACCGCGCACCGCATGTCGGAATGGGCAAGGGACACGCTGTTCGTCGTCTATTGCGCCGGCCCCCACTGCAACGGCGCAGATAAGGCCGCTCTCCGCCTCGCCAAGCTCGGCCTGAGGGCGAAGCTCATGATCGGCGGCATGACCGGCTGGGCCGACGAAGGTTTCGCGTTCGAAAGCGAGGCCGTCGCTGCCGAATAGCAGCAAGCTCCCCTCCACGACGCGAGGGGAGCGCGTGTTTCAAAACTCGATGACGACCTTGCCGAACGGGCCGCGATAGAGATGATCGAACGCCTGCGGCAGTTCCTCGAAGGCATAGCGCTTGTCGATAACAGGCTTCAGCCCGGTCCGGTCGACCGCGCGCACCAGATCTTCCAGCGCCCGGCGGTGACCGACCGAAATTCCCTGTACGATGGGCGCCTTCAGAAGTAAGGGCGCCGCAGGCCCCGAGACGTCGAACCCCTCGAACACGCCGATCACCGAGATGCGGCCGTTGACTGCCACGGCCTTCAGAGCCTGGCCGAGATGCGGCCCGCCCACGATTTCCAACACGTGGTCGGCGCCGTAATCACCGGTCAAGTGATAGAGCTGCTCCACCCAGTCGCCTTCGTGCCGGTTGATCAGATAATCGGCGCCGAGAGCGGACGCCCGCTCGAGCTTTTCGGTGCTGCCTGACGTAATGAAGACCTCGGCGCCGTGCGCCTTGGCGATCTGCAAGCCGAAGAGCGCGACACCGCCGGTTCCCTGCACCAACACCTTGTCGCCGGCCTTAAGCCTGCCGCATTCAATGAGGGCGAACCAGGCGGTCAGGCCGGCGCAGGGCAACGTGCTAGCTTCGGCGGCATCGAGCGTTGCCGGCGCAAGCGTGAACCACTGCTCGGAAAGCACGGTATGTTCGGACAGCACGCCCGGATAGAATCCGCCCCGTGTCCGGTAGTGCGGCGTGCGGGCCGTGCCCGGCCCCCGGCCCTCGATCCAGTCCGGGGAAAAGGTGGAGATCACCCGGTCGCCGGGTTTGAAGCGCGTGACCTCAGGCCCGACGGCCTCGACCACACCCGCCATGTCCGAGGCCGGCACGAAGGGAAACTGTAGCGGCAGCCCCATGCCGCTCTCCAGGACCAGCCTGTCGCGGAAATTGAGAGAAACGGCCTGCGTCCGCACCCGGACCATCGTGCCTGACACCTCGAGGATTCGGGCTTCACCGATCTTCAGATCGGCTTCCGGTCCGATTGCCTCGGTCTGCCACTGCCTTGTCGTCTGCATCTTTCTGCTCCTTCTCGATTGAGGAGCAGCAGGTATATCGTTGAAAATTCGTCCGCTGTTGTGATAATAAATCGACAGAATGGTGCCGTCATGGAAACAAATATGGAGCAGCTAAAGGGGATTTCGATTTTCGTCCAGACGGCAGAGGCGGGCGGCTTCTCAGCCGCTGCCGAACGGCTCCATCTTACCCGTTCGGCAGTCAGCAAGACGATCGCAAGGCTCGAACAGCGGCTCGGCGTCCGGCTCTTCAACCGCACGACCCGGACCCAAAGCCTGACTGACGAAGGCCGGTTCTTCTATGAGCGCTGCCTGAGAGCCATCGAGGAAATCCGGATCGGTGAGGCCCAGCTCGAATCGGGCAGGCGCGAGGTCCGCGGCAGGCTGCGGGTATCGATGCCGGTGCTGTTCGGACGCCATTGCGCCGCCCCGATCCTGACCCGCCTGCTCGACGATCACCCGGATCTCGAACTCGACTTCTCCTTCAGCGATCGCGTCGTCGACCTCCTGGAGGGCGGCTTCGATCTTGCCGTTCGCAACGGCCCGCTGAAGGATAATCCCGACCTGATGGCGCGGGCGATCGCCCGGCAGTCCATGACGGTCTGCGCCTCGCCTGCCTATCTGGAAAAATACGGCGTGCCGCAAACGCTCGACGACCTCACCCGCCATCAGGGTATCGTCTATCGCAGGGGTGACAACGACAGGGCCTGGATCTTCCCGGCGGCGGCCGGTCCCCCGCGCGAAGTTCTGCCGAAATCGCGGCTGCGCCTCGACGATCTCGCCTCGATAGCGGACGCCGCCGTCGAAGGCCGGGGGCTTGCCTGGCTGACCTGCTGGCTGGTGCGCGACAGGGTCCTGTCAGGTGAGCTCGCGCGGGTTCTGACCGATATGCCGTCCACCATCTTCGAAGCCTATGCCGTGTGGCCGAGATCGCCGGTGATGCTGCCGAAGGTGCGCCTTGCCATCAATATATTGGCGGCGAATCTGCCTCGCCTGATGGATTGAAAAGCGCTCGCGCCGTAAGTCGTGCCTGCGCTTAGGCCGAGCAGTGGACCGCGGGGCAAAGGAAGCCCATGGTTTTCTATGGGTTTCTCTGGAAATAGTGAGATGCTGCAATATATCGCTAGTTCGTCGTTCTCCTATAAACGGCATCATCTGCCATATCACCTAGAATACGGTCCGCATGTCACTTCGCAGCGTGCTCCGCGCACAAACAGCAGATTGCCACGCCGAGGTCGACAAGCTTTTCGGCACGTTCGACCTCTCCGATAGACGGCAGTACGGAACATTCCTGCGCGCTCATGCCCGGGTCGTCCCTGCGGCCGAAAATGCGCTCGAGGAAGCCGGTATAGACCGCCTGCTGCCCGACTGGCCGGAGCGCAGGCGCACGCAAATGCTGCTGGCCGATATCCACGAGCTCGGCGATCCGTTGCCCCCGTCCCTGGCGCCACCGGCATTGCATGGCGAGGCAGCGCTCTGGGGGGCCCTTTACGTGTTCGAAGGCTCCAAGCTCGGGGGCGCCCTGCTTGCCAAAGCCGTGCCTGATTACCTGCCCAGCAGCTATATCACGCCACAAGGTCCAAAGAGCGCCATGAGGATCTTCATGGACCGTCTCGATGCCAGCAATCTGGACGACCCCGACGCTGCCGTCGCCGCCGCCCGCGATGTTTTCGGCCTTTTTCTCCAAGCGGGGCAACTCGAACTGGAAGCCGTCCCATGAGCGGCACATTTGAACCCGTCGATCTCACCAATTGCGACCGCGAGCCGATCCATCAACTTGGCGCAGTTCAACCCTTCGGCTTTCTGCTGGCGGTATCGTCGGACTGGATTGCCGTCCGCGCCTCGGCAAATCTGGTGGAGTTCCTCGGCATTGCGCAGGCCGACGCGCTCGGCCGCCCTGTTGCCTCCCTGATCACGCCCGAAGCGCTCCACACAATCCGCAACAAGCTGACGACGCTGCGGGGGTCCGACGTCGAGCGCATTTTCGGCGTCGTCCTGACACCCGGCCAAGACAGGTTCGACCTTGCCGTGCACATGAACGAGGACCTGGTCATCATCGAAGGCGAGCGCTGCCAGGAGGCCAGACGCGACAGCTCTTCTCTCTCCATGCGCAGCATGATGTCTCGCCTCGACCACACAGAAACGATGGAAGCTTTCTTCCGCGAGGGTGCAAGGCAGGCGCGCGCCCTGACCGGTTTCGACCGGGTGATGGTCTATCGTTTCGACGAAGACGGATCCGGCGAAGTGGTGGCGGAAGCCGCCCGGGCCGGCATCGGCTCGTTCCTGGGGCTGCACTATCCGGCTTCCGACATTCCGGTACAGGCCCGCGCGCTCTATCTGCGCAACCTGTTCCGCATCATTGCCGATGTCGACGCCGTCCCGGTCCCGATACTGCCGCAACTCGACGAGCACGGTCAGCCGCTCGACCTCTCCATGTCGGTATTGCGCTCGGTCTCGCCGATCCACATTGAATATCTCAAAAACATGGGTGTCGGGGCGTCGCTCTCCATTTCGATCGTGGTGGATGGCAAGCTCTGGGGCCTGTTTGCCTGTCATCACTACGGTCCGCGCCTGCCGTCGGCCCAAAGCCGCTCCACCGCCGAACTCTTCGGTCAGATGTTCGCTTCGCGCCTCGAAAGCCGTGAACGCCGGCTGGCGCTGGACTATGAGACCAAGGCGCGCCGCATCGCCGACCGGCTTCTGACAGCCGTGGCAGACAATGCCAGCCTGCTCGACGATCCCGCTTGGCTGGTCGAAGCGCTTGCCGAAGCCATTCCTGCCGACGGCATCGGTGTGTGGATCAACGGCCGCCTGGCGCTGGCCGGCATCGGACCGGATGAGAAAGGCTTCGCAGCGCTTGTCCGCCACCTCAACCGCACTGCCGCAGGTCGTATCTATGCCGTCGACAGGCTGGGGGACACCTACCCGGATCTTGAGATCGACGATGCGGTGGCAGGCATGCTCGCCATCCCGATCTCGCGTTCGCCGCGCGACTATATCGTGCTTTTCCGCCAGGAATTGGTGCGGACCGTCCGTTGGGGAGGCGACCCGCACAAGCCGGTGGAATACGGACCCAACGGCCCGCGGCTGACGCCGCGCAAGAGCTTCGAGGCATGGTCGGAACTGGTGCGCGGCCGGTCCCTGCCCTTTAGCGAAGCCGAGCGTCGTGTCGCCGAAACGATCCGGGTTACGCTGATCGAGGTGGTTCTGCGCCTCACCGACGAGGCCAGCATGGCGCGCCAGACGGCAAACGAGCGGCAGGAGCTGCTGATCGCCGAACTCAACCACCGCGTCCGCAACATATTGAGCCTCATCACCGGCATCATCCGCCAATCGCAGGCAACCTCCGTGAGCCTCGGTGACTATGTCCGCCAGATCGAGGGCCGCGTCCAGTCACTCGCCCGTGCCCATGACCAGATTACCCGCGATCACTGGGCGCCTGCTTCGCTTCGGCAATTGCTGCTGGCCGAGACCGCCGCCTATCTTGGCAAAAACGCGCAACGCATTCAGATGCGGGGCGAGGACGTACTGCTGGAGCCGCAGGCCTTTTCCACCGCTGCCCTTGTTTTCCACGAGCTGATGACCAACAGCGCCAAATATGGCAGCCTTTCCGGCACCGGCCGCGGCATCGTCGAACTCGGCTGGTCCCGCGATGATGAAGGCAATCTGCGCATTGGCTGGCGGGAAAAAGGTGGTCCGCCCGTCACCGAACCGACGCGCCACGGCTTCGGCTCGACGATCATTCGGCGCTCGATTCCGTATGACCTCGGCGGCAAGGCCGAGTTGCGCTACAACAAGGGCGGGCTCGAAGCGGATTTCTTCATCCCCGGGCGATATGTCGTCGGCCCGACGAGCGATCGATCAGATTCAGCGCCGTACGGAGCAGCGGCACCCAAGGCGATTGCAGGCGGTCGACAGCCGCTTTCCGGCCTGAGCGTGCTGCTGGTGGAAAACAACCTGATTATTGCCATGGACGGCGAAGATATCCTGCGCCGTCTAGGCGCCGAAGTAGCAACCGCACCGAGCGTTGCCGAGGCGAAGGAAATCCTGGCCGGCCGGTCCTTCGATCTGGCGCTTCTCGATGTCAATCTCGGCGATGAGACCAGTTTCGGGATTGCCGACCGACTGGCAGCTGACGGCGTGCCCTTCGTTTTTGCCACGGGTTATGGGGAAGGCATCACCCAGGCAAACAGCCATTCGGACGCGCCCGTGTTGCAAAAGCCCTATACGATGGAAGGCGTAACGGACATTCTCGCCCGCATACCGCTGCCGAAAAGGCAATAAATCTCAGCTCTCGGAGCGATCCGGCCGCAGCCCGCCAATAAAGAGCTGTTCCAGAAACCGCGCCGCATCCTCGAAGCGGCCTTCGCCGGCATGCTCCTGTCCGAGCACAGCGCGCACCTGCACGTCGAAATCCGCATAATGCTGGGTCGTCGACCAGATGGAGAAGATCAGATGGTCAGGGGTCGCATTTGACGATCTTGCCCGATTTCGTCCAGGCGCGGATGACCTCCGCCTTCTCGTCGACCAGTTCCTTCAGCGGACCCTTCAGCTCGTCCTCGATATGCGGCGCGCCCTGCAGCACCTCATTTGCAAAGAGCCGGCTTTCACGCGGAAAGTCGCGCGCCATCTCCAGCTTGCGTCTGATATAGCTGCGGATTTCCTCTTCCGGATTGCCGTCGGCATCGAAGGCGCGCAGCGGCTCCAGCCAAGTGTAAAGCACCCGGTCGATCAGCGCCCGATGCATGGCTTCCTTCGTGCGGAAATAATAGAGCAGGTTGGGTTTCGACATGCCGGCCACTTCGGCGATCTGGTCGATGGTCGAGCCGCGGAAGCCGCTTGCCGAAAACACGTCGAGCGCCGCTTCCAGGATCTGCTCTTCCTTCTCCTCCTGGATTCGCGTCCGCCTCAGGGTTTTCGCTGCTCTCGGTATGGTCACAGGCTGTCGTTTCCCCTTGAAATTCAACTTCTTCGCTCAAGTTTTGGCTGGAGGCACACCGGCCGCTTTCTTGAGCAACTGCCCGTATTTTTATCGGCAATTTTCGTGATTTTCGTCTTGAGCCCGGCGGTGGAAGTTGTAATGTTTACCAATCGGTCAAATTATCCGCCAGATGAAAAACAAAGGCAACTGGCGATTTTCCGGCGCTCGACAAAACCAATAAGAGGCGCAGGAATAGACCACGGGAACAGGCGGGCATGTCACTTCACATGACTGCCGCAAACAGGTGAGGGCATAAAAATGGTGGCAGCACCAGGCGAGAACATGCGCGTCAATGGCGACCGTCTCTGGGACAGTCTCATGGACATGGCGAAGATCGGCCCCGGCATTGCCGGCGGCAACAATCGCCAGACGCTGACGGATTCGGATGCCGAGGGCCGCAGCCTCTTCAAAAAATGGTGCGACGAGGCCGGCCTGACAATGGGCGTCGACCGCATGGGCACGATGTTCGCCACTCGCGCCGGCACCGATTCCGATGCCCTGCCCGTCTATGTCGGTTCGCATCTCGACACCCAGCCGACCGGCGGCAAATATGACGGCGTGCTCGGCGTGCTCGCAGCCCTCGAAGTCGTGCGCACGATGAATGACCTTGGCATCAAGACCAAGCATCCCGTTGTCGTCACCAACTGGACGAACGAGGAGGGCGCGCGTTTTGCCCCGGCGATGCTGGCCTCGGGTGTCTTCGCCGGCGTCCACAGCCTCGATTTTGCCTATAATCGCCGCGACCCCGAGGGCAATCTCTTCGGCGACGAGTTGAAGCGCATCGGCTGGGTCGGCGACGAAGAGGTCGGCGCCCGCAAGATGCACGCCTATTTCGAATATCACATCGAACAGGGCCCGATCCTCGAGGCCGAGGACAAGCAGATCGGCGTCGTCACCCATTGTCAGGGGCTGTGGTGGCTGGAATTCACCCTGACCGGCAAGGAGGCCCACACCGGCTCGACGCCGATGAACATGCGCGTCAACGCCGGCCTTGCCATGTCACGCATCCTGGAAATGGTGCAGAGTGTGGCGATGGGTGAACAGCCGGGCGCCGTCGGCGGCGTCGGCCAGGTCTTCTTCTCGCCGAACTCCCGCAACGTGCTGCCGGGCAAGGTGGTCTTCACCGTCGATATCCGTTCGCCCGATAAGGCCAAGCTCGACCGCATGCGGGCAAAGATCGAGGCGGAAGCGCCAGGCATCTGCGACGCGCTGGGTGTCGGCTGTTCCGTCGAGGCGATCGGCCATTTCGCACCTGTTACCTTCGACGAAAAGCTTGTTGCCTCGGTCCGCTCCGCCGCCGAACGCCTCGGCTACACCCACATGAACCTCATCTCCGGCGCCGGCCACGACGCCTGCTGGGCCGCCAAGGTCGCGCCTGCGACCATGGTCATGTGCCCGTGTGTGGGTGGCCTCAGCCACAACGAGGCGGAAGAGATTTCCAGGGAATGGGCAACGGCGGGTGCCGATGTGCTGTTCCATGCGGTGGTCGAGACGGCGGAGATTGTTCCGTGACCACCGATCCGGACGCAGATCTGGACAGCATGAACCATGCCGACCTGCTGTCGGCGGCAAGAACCATGCGCCGCGCGATCCGCAGCCACCGGGACACGTCAGGCCATGATCTCTGTTGGTATCATCCCGATATGTGGGCGCTTCTGCCGGATACCCCGATCGGCGGACAGGTCGTGCCCGATTGGCCTCAATTTATGCGCGGCTACATCCGTTACCGGCAGTCATTGGATAACCAGCTTGCGCAGGCACCGCGCAGCGACAGGGAGTTCGGAGAATGAGCACAGTTATCAAGAACGGCACCATCGTCACGGCCGACCTCACCTACAAGGCGGACGTCAAGGTCGATGGCGGCAAGATCGTCGAGATCGGCCCGAACCTCTCGGGCGATGAGACCCTCGACGCCTCCGGCTGTTATGTTATGCCGGGTGGTATCGATCCGCATACCCATCTCGAAATGCCCTTCATGGGCACCTATTCCTCCGACGATTTCGAGAGCGGCACGCGCGCCGCCCTTTCCGGCGGCACGACCATGGTGGTCGATTTTGCTCTTCCCGCCCCAGGCCAGTCGCTGCTCGAAGCGCTGACCATGTGGGACAACAAATCGACCCGCGCCAATTGCGACTATTCCTTCCACATGGCGGTTACCTGGTGGAGCGAGCAGGTTTTCAAGGAGATGGAAACCATCGTCCGCGACAAGGGCATCAACACCTTCAAGCACTTCATGGCCTATAAGGGCGCGCTGATGGTCGATGACGACGAGATGTTCGCCTCCTTCCAGCGTTGTGCCGAACTCGGCGCGCTTCCGCTGGTGCATGCAGAAAACGGCGACGTCGTCGCCTCGATGTCGGCAAAGCTGCTCGCCGAGGGCAATAACGGCCCCGAGGCGCATGCCTATTCCCGTCCGGCTGAAGTCGAGGGCGAAGCCACCAACCGCGCCATCATGATCGCCGACATGGCCGGCTGCCCTGTTTATATCGTCCATACCTCCTGCGAACAGGCGCATGAAGCGATCCGCCGCGCCCGCGCCAAGGGCATGCGCGTCTATGGCGAACCGCTGATCCAGCACCTGACGCTCGACGAAAGCGAATATTCCAATCCCGACTGGGATCACGCCGCCCGCCGCGTGATGTCGCCGCCCTTCCGCAGCAAGCAGCATCAGGACAGTCTCTGGGCCGGCCTCGCCTCCGGCTCGCTGCAGGTGGTCGCCACCGACCATTGCGCCTTCACGACGGCGCAGAAGCGGTTCGGCGTCGGCGACTTCACCAAGATCCCGAACGGCACCGGCGGCTTGGAAGACCGCATGCCGATGCTCTGGACGCACGGCGTCAATACCGGCCGGCTGACGATGAACGAATTCGTCGCCGTCACCTCGACCAACATCGCCAAGATCCTCAACATCTATCCGAAGAAGGGCGCGATCCTCGTCGGCGCCGATGCCGATATCGTCGTCTGGGATCCGAAGCGGTCCAAGATCATCTCATCCAAGAGCCAGCAATCGGCGATCGACTACAACGTCTTCGAGGGCAAGGAAGTGACCGGCCTGCCGCGCTACACGCTGACGCGCGGCGTCGTCGCGATCGAGGAAAGCACCATCAAGACCCAGGAAGGCCATGGCGAGTTCGTCCGGCGCGAACCAGTGACGGCCGTCAGCAAGGCACTCTCCACCTGGAAGGAGATCACCTCTCCGCGCAAGGTTGAGCGCAGCGGCATTCCGGCAACGGGCGTGTGACATGGTGCATCACGAGACGGCCATCAACCGGGGAACGACGCCTCCATGCGGATGACCTCACGCTGGCACAAGCGCGTCCAGTTCCGGCAGAAGCACGACGCTCTCCTGCTCGTTCGGGTCGGTTCGGGCGATGACCGCCGTGCATGGCGTGCTGCTGAGGTTTGCCGGCATGTGAGGCACGCCGGCCGGGATATAGAAGAGCTCGCCGGCATGGACGACGACATGATGCTCCAGCCTGTCGCCATACCAGGTGTGGGCTTCGCCGGAGAGCATGTAGATCGCCGTTTCGTGCGCCTCGTGCAGATGCGCCTTGGCGCGCACGCCGGGCGGGATCGTCAGGAGATGCATGCAGATCCCTTTGGCGCCGACCGTCTCGGCCGCGATCCCTTCAAAATAGCTCAGCCCCTGCTTGCCGTCATAGGCGTGTTTGGGGCGAACGATGTGGCAGGTGGGTTGTGATGATGCGTCCATTCTCTTCCTCCATGAAATGTGCCGCCGGCAGGGCCTGTGGCGATGGTAACATGCAAACCGCCTCCCCGCGGCGAAAACAAGAACGGTCGCATTGATGCAAGCACCCTCCGTCGTATCCGCCAAGGATCTCTGTCTCACCTACCAGGCGAATGACGGCCCGGTGCAGGCGCTGAGCGATGTCAATCTCGATGTCCGCAAGGGCGACTTCGTCTCTTTCATTGGCCCGTCGGGCTGTGGCAAGACGACTTTCCTGCGCGTCATCGCCGACCTCGAAAAGAGCACGTCGGGCGAGATTTCCATCAACGGCATGACGCCGGAGGAAGCCCGCAAGGCCCGCGCCTACGGCTATGTCTTCCAGGCGCCGGCGCTCCTGCCCTGGCGCACCATCGAAAACAACATCGCCCTGCCGCTGGAGATCATGGGATATTCCGGCGCCGACCGCACGCGGCGCATCGCCGAAGCGCTCGATCTCGTCAGCCTGTCCGGCTTCGAGAAGAAATTCCCCTGGCAGCTTTCCGGCGGCATGCAACAGCGCGCCTCGATCGCCCGCGCGCTCGCCTTCGACGCCGACCTGCTGCTGATGGACGAACCCTTCGGCGCATTGGACGAGATCGTCCGCGACCATTTGAACGAAGAGCTGCTGAAACTCTGGGCCCGCACCAACAAGACGATCTGCTTCGTCACCCATTCCATTCCCGAGGCCGTCTACCTCTCCACCAAGATCGTGGTGATGTCGCCGCGCCCAGGCCGGGTGACCGACGTGATCGACTCGCCGCTGCCGGCCGAGCGTCCGCTCGACATCCGCGACACCCCTGAGTTTCTGGAGATCGCCCATCGCGTCCGCGAGGGGTTGAGGACGGGGCATAGCCATGAGGTGTAGGCGCGTGTCGTTGGAAAAGACCCCTCCCAACCCCTCCCCACAAGGGGGAGGGGCTTGAGCGCCGAGCCCGCCGCCGACGTTGATACTCTTTCGCGCCGGTCGCTGGAGAACTCGGCGAGCGCCCCAGGTTTGCCCCTCCCCCTTGTGGGGAGGGGTTGGGGAAGGGTTTAAATGCCACATTCAAACATCACCCCCAAAACCCGCGACACCGCAAAACGCCTTCGTCGTGAACTGACGAAAGCAGAGGCCGCGATGTGGGACATGCTGCGCGATCTCAGGCCTTATGGCGCGAGATTCAGGCGTGAGACGCCTATCGGCCCCTATATCGCCGATTTCGCCTGGCTTTCAGCAAGACTGATTGTCGAAGTCGACGGTGATAGCCACGAAACAATTGCCGGCCGCCGACATGATCTTGTCCGGGACGCGTTCCTGCGCAATCAAGGTTTCAACGTGCTTCGCTTCGACAACGCTCAAGTGTTGGACGGCCCTGACTACGTGTTTCTGACGATCGAAAACAACGTCGCTCCGTTCTTGAAGGAGCGCGTTGCGTGAAACCCGACACCCTCAAAGACAAGGTCGTCCCCGTCACCACCATCCTGCTCGTCCTCATCGCCATCTGGTATGTCGCCGCGGTCCTCATGAACGCGCCGTTCCAGCGCGACATGGACGGTCGCGCCGGCGCCACCCCGACGACACTCGAATTCATCGGCAAGACGCTGGCCCAGCCGAAGCCGATCCTGCCGGCGCCGCATCAGGTGGCTGAGAATGTCTACGAAAACACCGTGCTGCGCAGCCTTTCGAGCAACCGCAGCCTTGTCTATCACAGCTGGGTGACGCTCTCCTCCACCCTGCTCGGCTTCGGCTTCGGCATGCTGCTCGGCATCCTTCTTGCCGTGCTGATCGTGCACAATCGCGCCATGGACCGCTCGCTGATGCCCTGGCTGGTGGCGAGCCAGACCATACCGATCCTCGCCATCGCGCCGATGATCGTCATCATCTCCTACAATGTGCTGACCGGCGACAATGCGCTCGCCCATCTCCTGAACCTTGATTCCGACGCCTCCCGTCTGGTCTCCAAGGCGCTGATCTCCACCTACCTCTCTTTCTTTCCCGTCGCCGTCGGCATGGTGAAGGGATTGCGGTCGCCTGAGATCATGCATCTCGATCTGATGCGGACCTATTATGCCAGCCCGATGCAGACCTTCTGGAAGCTGCGCGTCCCGGCCTCGATCCCCTTCCTCTTCACGTCGATGAAGGTCGCGATCGCCGCAAGCCTCGTCGGCGCTATCGTCGGCGAACTGCCGACGGGGGCCGTTGCCGGCATCGGCTCGAAGCTGCTTGCCGGCTCCTATTACAGCCAGACCATCGATATCTGGGCAGCACTCGTCGCCGGATCGCTGCTGGCCGGCATCCTCGTTGCGATCGTCGGCCTTGCCGCCAAGATCGTCGACCGCGCCATGGGCGGGAGGCCGGCATGAGACATCTGACCTTCTCCTGGCAGGGCGTGACCGCCCTCCTCCTCTGCATGGCTGCGCTGATCAGCCTGCCGCTTTTGGCCGAGGGCGCACCGCAGCCCTTCACCAACGGCACCGCAAGCCTCGTCTTCACCATCGTCATCGCCGCCGCCCTGCTGTCCTTCGCGCCGCAGCCGCCGGCCTATCGTGCCACCGTTCTGTTCATCGGCGCCCATGGCGCCGCCTGGATGCTGCTTTCTGCTCTCTCCGGCAACGAGGGCATGGCGACGCGAGCATTCTTCCTGCTGCTCTTCGCCTGCTGGCTGCTGGCTTGGCGATGCGTCACGGAGCTATCGAAACAGCAACCCGTTACCGCCTTCGGCAAATCGACGCTCCAACTGCTGATCCCGGCGATCTTCGGTGCCTGGATCCTTATCCTCTGGGAGGCGGCAACGCGCGGCGCCGGCATTCCTTTCATCATCCTGCCGCCGCCCAGCGCCATCGGCGCCCGCATCATGACCTCCCTGCCGATCCTCGGCGACGACGTCAGGCAGACGATCTTCAAGGCTGTCCTGATCGGTTATGCCGTCGGCTGCCTTGCCGGTTTCGCCGTCGCCGTACTGGCTGACCGCATCACCTTCCTGCGCCGCGGCCTTCTGCCGATCGGCAACATGGTGTCGGCCCTGCCGATCATCGGCGTCGCTCCCGTCATGGTCATGTGGTTCGGCTTCGACTGGCCTTCGAAGGCCGCCGTCGTCATCATCATGACCTTCTTCCCGATGCTGGTGAACACCGTCGCCGGCCTTGCCGCCTCCGGCAGCATGGAGCGCGACCTAATGCGCACCTATGCATCGAGCGATTGGCAGACGCTGCTCAAGCTCAAGCTTCCGGCAGCCATGCCTTTCATTTTCAACGCACTGAAGATCAACTCGACGCTGGCGCTGATTGGTGCCATCGTTGCCGAATTCTTCGGGACGCCGATCGTCGGCATGGGCTTCCGCATCTCCACCGAGATCGGCCGCATGAATGTCGACATGGTCTGGGCGGAAATCGCCGTTGCGGCGCTGGCCGGCTCGATCTTCTATGGCGTCATCGCCCTGACGGAACGGGCGGTGACGTTCTGGCATCCGTCTATCCGTGGTGGCTAGGCGCGCGCGGGCTTCGCAAACGGGGTCCGGGCATAACTTCAGAGGGTAAGGACAAGAAAATGAAGAAGTTGATGGTTGCAATGATGGCGGGCGCCATGACGCTTGCGGCCGCGCACGCGATGGCCGCCGACAAGGTCGTGCTGCAGCTGAAATGGGTCACGCAGGCCCAGTTCGGCGGCTATTACGTCGCCAAGGACAAGGGCTTCTACAAGGAGGAAGGTCTCGAAGTCGACATCAAGCCGGGCGGTCCCGATATCGCCCCCGAACAGGTGATCGCCGGCGGCGGCGCCGATGTGATCGTCGACTGGATGGGCGGCGCTCTGGTTGCCCGCGAAAAGGGCGTTCCGCTCGTCAACATCGCCCAGCCCTTCCAGAAGTCGGGCCTGCAAATGATCTGCCGCAAGGACGGCCCTGTTAAGACCGAGGCCGACTTCAAGGGTCATACGCTCGGCGTCTGGTTCTTCGGCAACGAGTACCCCTTCTTCGCCTGGATGAACAAACTCGGCCTGTCGACCGAAGGCGGCCCGAACGGCGTCACCGTGCTGAAACAGAGCTTCGACGTGCAGCCGCTCGTCCAGAAGCAGGCCGACTGCATCTCCGTCATGACCTATAATGAATACTGGCAGGCGATCGATGCCGGCTTCAAGCCGGAGGAACTGACGGTCTTCAACTATACCGAGATGGGCAACGACCTCTTGGAAGACGGCCTCTACGTGATGGAGGACAAGCTGAAGGATCCGGCCTTCAAGGAGAAGATGGTCAAGTTTGTCCGCGCCTCGATGAAGGGCTGGAAATATGCCACCGAAAACCCCGATGAAGCCGCCGAGATCGTCCTGGACAATGGCGGCCAGGACGAAAACCACCAGAAGCGCATGATGGGCGAAGTCGCCAAGCTCGTCGGTGACGGCTCCGGCAAGCTGGACGAGGCACTCTATGCCCGCACCGCAAAGGCGCTGCTTGATCAGAAGATCATTAGCAAGGAGCCCTCGGGCGCCTGGACGCACGACATTACCGACGCTGCTTCCAAGTAATCGCGGCAACATTGCGAGGGAAACGCGCGGGGAATATCTCCGCGCGTTTCGTATTTTCCTGCTTGCACGAAAAATCACCCTGCAACTGTCGCATTTGTCCGGCGTCAAACGTCATTGTGGTAGAGGCGGGATCAATCATCGTCATGCTCGCATAACCCTTCGGTGATTGATTCAGGTTCTGATGGTAACTATTATCGGCTCATGGGGAATTGTTTTCTGCCGGGCTTGCATATCGAGCAAATCGATACCAATTAGAAGCCGATTTGCCGATGAGGGATGAAGACGGCAAATGATGTGCGGATACCCTTGAGAATGCAGGAAAGGCAGTGGCCTGGTCGCGAGCTGAAGGACAGACGCGCGAGTTCGGCCAACCTTGTTACAGGATTGGACGACGACGCATGGCACGCAGGCCGATTGGAATTTTAGGCGTATCCACCCTTTTTGCGGCGGCACTGGCCGCATCCACCGCATGTTCGCAGGAAGCGCCGGTCGCAAAACCGCAGCAGAACCTGCCGGCGATCGTCGTCACCACGGCGACGAACCGCACTCTCGTCGACCGAGTCATCGGCACGGGAACGGTCAAGCCCGTCGAGGAGGTCTATATCCAGCCGCAGGTCGAGGGCCTGTCGATCCGCACGCTGAAAGCCGACGTCGGCGACAAGGTTCAGACCGACAGCACATTGGCGACGCTCAACGACGACGCGCTGGTCCTGGAGAAGAGCCAGATGATGGCGACGAGGGCCAAGGGTGAGGCAAGCCTCGCCCAGCTGCGCGCGCAGCTCATCGAGGCCCAGGCCAACGCCGAACAGGCCAGGCAGCAGCAGGCCCGCTCCCAGGAAATGGGCAAGAAGGGCACGGTTTCCACCGCTCAGGTCGAGCAGGCTGATGCGACCGCCGCCGCAGCCAATGCCCGCGTCGTCTCCGCCGAACAGGCGATCGAGGTCGCCGAAGCCGATCTGAAGGTCTTCGACAGTCAGATTGCCGATGCCGATCTGAAACTCGCCCGCACCGATGTGAAGACGCCGGTTGCCGGCGTGGTTGCGGCAAAGAATGCCAAGGTCGGCGCCATTGCCGCCGGCAACGGCGATCCGCTGTTCACCATCATTCGCGACGGCGATATCGAGCTCGTGGCCGAAGTCGCCGAAAGCGACATCGTCAGGATCATGGCCGGCCAGAAGGCGACGATTTCGCTTTCCGGCAGCCGCGAGAAGCTTTCCGGCGCAGTGCGCCTGGTGTCGCCGACCATCGATCCGACCACCCGCCTCGGCCTCGTTCACATCTCCATCGACGATGACAGCAAGGCGCGCTCCGGCATGTATGGCAGTGCCGAGATCATCGTGCGCGAGACCCAAGGCGTATCGCTTCCCCTGACCGCGGTCTTGACGAGCAATGAAGGCTCGTCGGCCCGCAAGGTCGAGGATGGTGTGGTAAAATTCGCCAAGATCGAAACCGGCATCCAGGACGGTGCCTATGTCGAGATCGTCAATGGATTGAAGAGCGGCGATGAGGTCGTGGCCAAGGCGGGCGCCTATGTCCGCGACGGCGATCACATCACGCCGGTGCGTGAACAGCCCTCGGCTTCCAACTAAAGAGACCATCCGATGAATTTTTCAGCCTGGTCCATTCGAAATCCGATCGCGCCGCTGCTGGCCTTCTGCCTGTTGATATTCATCGGCATCCAGTCCTTCAACACGCTGCCGATCACGCGCTTCCCGAACATCGACGTGCCGCTGGTTTCGATCAGTGTGACGCAGAGCGGCGCTTCGCCGGCCGAACTCGAAATGCAGGTGACGAAGGAGATCGAAGACGCGATCGCCTCGATCACCGGCATCGACGAGATCCAGTCGACGGTGACCGACGGCAGCTCGCAGACCAATGTCATGTTCCGCATGGAAGTGCCGACAGAACAGGCTGTGCAGGACGTCAAGGACGCGATCGATCGCATCCGCAGCGATCTGCCGGCGACGGCCGAAACGCCGATCGTTACCAAGGTCGACGTCGAGGGCCAGGCGATCCAGACCTTCGCCGTTTCCTCGCCCGACATGTCGCTCGAAGAACTCTCCTGGTTCGTCGACGATACGGTCAAGCGCGCCCTGCAGGGCCAGGCCGGTATCGGCCGCGTCGACCGTTACGGCGGCGCGGAACGCGAAGTGCGCATCGAACTCACCCCCGCCAAGCTCGATGCCCATGGCATCACCGCGGCAAGCGTCAACCAGCAGCTGCGCGGCACCAACGTCGACCTCGGCTCCGGCCGCGGCCAGGTGGCCGGTAGCGAACAGGCGATCCGCGTTCTCGGCGATGCTCGCAATGTCGCTGAACTCGCAGACACGACGATCGCGCTGCCGAACGGCCGTTTCGTCAAGCTGTCCGACCTCGGCGTCATCAAGGACACTTATGAAGAGCCGAAATCCTTCTCGCGCTTCAATGATACGCCTGTTGTCACCTTCGGCGTCTTCCGTTCGAAGGGCGCCAGCGAGGTCAGCGTCGCCGAAACCGTAGCGCAGAGCCTCGACAAGGTGAGAAGCGAAAACCCGAATGTGAAGATCGAGATGATCGACGATTCGGTGTATTTCACCTACGGCAACTACGAAGCCGCCATCCACACGCTGCTCGAAGGCGCGCTGCTCGCTGTCATTGTCGTCCTGCTCTTTCTCCGGAACTGGCGCGCGACCCTGATTTCGGCGATCGCCCTGCCGCTGTCTGCGATCCCGACTTTTTGGGTCATGGACATGATGGGCTTCTCGCTGAACCTCGTCAGCTTCCTGGCCCTGACGCTGGCGACCGGTATCCTTGTCGACGATGCGATCGTCGAAATCGAGAACATCGCCCGCCACATCAAGATGGGCAAGACACCCTACCGGGCGGCGATCGAGGCGGCGGATGAAATCGGCCTTGCCGTCATCGCCACCACCTTCACCATCATCGCCGTCTTCGTGCCGGTTTCCTTCATGCCGGGCATTCCGGGCCAGTACTTCATCCAGTTCGGCCTGACCGTCGCCTTCTCCGTCTTCTTCTCGCTGATGGTGGCACGCCTCATCACCCCGATGATGGCCGCCTATCTCATGCGCGCCGAAGACGGTGTCGACGACCATCACGACAATGACGGCCTGCTGATGAAGGGCTACACGCGCCTGATCCGCGCGACGACCGGGCATAAATATTCGCGATATCTGACACTATTCGCGGCGGTCGCCTTCCTCGTTGGTTCGGTTATGCTGCTGATGAAGGTTCCGGGTAGCTTCCTGCCGCCCGAAGACGCCTCGCGCATCGTTCTCTCCGTCGAACTGCCGCCCAACGCGCGGCTCGACGACACCGAGAAGACGGCGGACGCGATCTATGACCGGGTCAAAGACATCAACGGCGTCGAAAGCGTCTTCGTCCTCGGCGGCGCATCGCCGAAGGGCGATCTCGAACTGCGCCGTGCGACCATCACGCTGGCACTCCACAAGCTCGACCAGTCGCTGGTCAAGAAGGTGGTCAACGACGTGCTCGGTGACATCCCGGTCATCGGTCCGATGCTGCCGAAGGTGGAAGTCCACGGCCGTGAACGCCCGCAATGGGATATCGAAAAGGAAGTCTTCGCGAAGGTGCGCGACATTCCCGACGTCCATATCCTCAAGCTCAACGACCGCGGCGAACGCGACCTCTCCTTCAACTTCCTCTCCAAGAACGAGAAGGATCTGAACGAGGCCGTCGGCATTCTGGAATCCAAGCTCCGCGCCGACCCGCTGCTCGCCAATGTCAGCGCCGACGGCGCCCTGCCTCGTCCGGAACTGCAGGTCTACCCGCGCAAGGACGAGGCCGCCCGCCTCGGCATCACGCCGCAGCAGATCTCCGAGACGATCCGAGTTCGCCACCATCGGCGATGTCGATGCGGCGCTTGCCAAAATCTCGCTCGACGATCGCCAGATCCCGATCCGGGTGCAGGCGGCACTCGACATGCGCCGCGATCTTGCGGCCCTCCGGGCATTGAAGATCCAGACCGCCAGCGGCGGCACCGTTCCGCTCTCGAGCGTCGCCAATATCGACTATTCGGAAGGCGTAAGCTCGATCAAGCGCAACAACCGCAACCGTGTCGTCTCTATCGGCTCCGATCTGCCGCAGGGCGTGGCGCTCGACACGGCTTCGGCCCGCTTCCGCGAGATCGTCAAGGCGGCCAACATCCCGGCCTCCGTACACCTTGCCGAAAGCGGCGATACGAAGGTGCAGACCGAGATGCAGCAGAGCTTCGTCAACGCCATGTTGATGGGCCTTTTGCTGGTGCTGACGGTGCTGATTCTCCTCTTCAAGGACGTCATCCAGCCCTTCACCATCCTGTTCTCGCTGCCGCTTGCCATCGGCGGCGTCGCGGCGGCTCTCATTATCACCAGCAATCCGCTGTCCATGCCCGTCATGATCGGCATTTTGATGCTGATGGGTATCGTCACCAAGAACGCCATCCTGCTCGTCGATTTCGCGATCGAGATGCGCCATCAGGGCATGGCCCGTGTCGAAGCCATGGTCGAAGCCGGCCGCAAGCGCGCCCGGCCGATCATCATGACTTCGATCGCCATGTCGGCAGGCATGCTGCCTTCCGCGCTCGGCGTCGGCGAAGGCGGCTCCTTCCGCGCGCCGATGGCGATCGCGGTGATCGGCGGCATCATCGTCTCGACGGTCCTCTCGCTCGTCGTCGTGCCCTCCTTCTTCCTGATCATGGACGATCTCTCCCGCCTGCTCGGATGGATGTTCGGCCGGATGGTCGGCAGGAAGGACGAGGAGGAACTGCCTCTGTCGCCCGAGGATCTCACCCGCGTGACCCGCGAGAACCGCAGCGATATCGATGCGCTGGACGAGCGCCTGACGGCGATCGAAAAGCCGGAAGGCAAGCGCAAGAATGCCAAAGGCAACGACACCAACGTTCTACGGCTGCCGCCTTTCGCAGCCGAATAAGCAAGATCCAGACAATGAAACCGGCCGGGAGTTTACTCCCGGCCCGTTCGTTTTGCCGTTTTCGCCGCCACCAGTGAGGTCGATCTGCTGCGGCAGGTCGATCGGCTCAGAGCCCGCCCTGCTCCCTGAGGAAATTGACGATCGAACTGATGCCGTCGCCGCGCTTCATGTCCGAGAAGACGAACGGGCGGCTCGCGCGCATGCGCGTCGCATCCCGGTCCATCACCTCGAGATCGGCGCCGACATAGGGCGCCAGATCCTTTTTGTTGATGACAAGCAGGTCGGACCGGGTGATGCCGGGCCCGCCCTTGCGCGGGATTTCCTCGCCCTGGCAGACGGAGATCACGTAGATGGTAATATCGGCAAGATCCGGCGAAAAGGTCGCCGCCAGATTGTCGCCGCCGGATTCGATGAAGACGACGTCGAGATCGGGTATGCGCTCGTTGAGGCCGGCGATCGCCTGCAGATTGATCGTCGCATCCTCGCGGATGGCTGTATGCGGGCAGCCGCCGGTTTCGACGCCGACGATCCGCTCCGAGGGCAAGGCCTGCATGCGCACCAGCGCCTCGGCATCCTCGGTCGTATAGATGTCGTTGGTGACGACGGCGACGGAATAGTCGTCGCGCATCGCTTTGCAGAGCTTTTCCGTCAGCGCCGTTTTACCCGAGCCGACCGGCCCGCCGATCCCGACGCGCAGAGGTCCGTTCCTTGATTTCATGTGTTTCACTCCAATCGAACCGGATGATAGCGACGGCGGCGGCGGGCGCCACCGTCAAATGACGCAGTTTCTGCGGATAATTTTATATCCTCACGACCGGAACAACCGCGTCGCCTGCGTCTCATGGCGCAGGCTGGCGATATCGGCCTGCACGGTCGCCGATCCGAGATCGTCGAGCGACGACGCCGCCGCCCGTCGGGCAACCTCCGCAATGGGCTCTTCAAGGCCGGCCAACACGGCGACACCGTCCCTCTGCCCGGCAACGCCGAGGCGGATACCGGACGAAACCGCTTGCGAGGCATAGGCGTGCAGGAAGACTGCGAGCACCTGCTCGGACCCTATGCCATGCGCACCGGCAACCGCGCCCACCGCGACGGGATAAGCGGTCTTGCCGGGCAGCCTCTCGAACACTTCGTCCGGCCAAGCCCGCGCCGCCGCGAGGAAGGCGTCACCGAGCAGCATGGTTTCCTGATGGCGCTCACGCGATCCGGCAAGAGCCTCGGCCAGAGCGGCAGTTTCGGCAAGGCGCGCGACATCTGCCTGTTGCCTGTGGCTCTCGGCCAGAAGCACCGCATCATTCCAGACGGCGCCATGGCCGATCAGAGTGCCGATCCAGTTTGCAAGCGAAGCCGCATCGATGACGAGTCCATCGGCCACTGCCCGCTCCAACCCACCCGAATAGGCGAAGCTACCGACCGGAAAGGCCGGCGACAGCCACGCCGTCAGGCGCAGCAATGCCTGCAGTTGGCGATCCCCTGTCATCGCGCCTCAATCGTGCTTGTGGCCGTGATGATGCCCGTGATCGTGGTCGTGATCGCAGCTGTGATCATGCTGGTGGTCGTGGCCATGCGTGTGACCGTGATCATGGCTGTGATCATGGCTGTGAGCGGCATGGCCGTGATCATGCGCATGGCCGCCATGGGAATGATAGGCTCCGCGCGCGGGTTGAAAGGGTTCGTCGATCTCCAGTACGGTGGCGCCGAGGCCCTGCAGCATCGAGCGGATGACATGGTCGCGTAAAATGACGATGCGGTCTTCCTCGATCTGGGCGGCAAGATGACGGTTGCCGAGATGCCAGGCGAGCTCGACGAGATGCATGCGGTCGCGTCCGCGAATTTCGAAGAGTTTCTCGTCGGCAGCCAGAATCTCGATCAGCTCCCCATCCTCGCGCACCAGCAGGTCGCCATTGGCGAAGAGCACCGGGTCCTTGAGATCGAGCATGACCATCTCGCCATTTTCCAGATGCAGAAGCTTGCGGCGCAGATGGCGCAGATCGTGCGGCAGCTTGACCTGGGCGGTCGGATGGGAGGACGGGGTACCGGCGGGAAGATAGGAAGTGACGCGCTGCATGATATGTCCGTTTTGCTGAGACGAACATGCAAAATAGTCTTTCCCGATGCAATCACCAATGGCCTTTTGCTCAGACCGTGGCTTTTATATCCCGTAGGCCTGCATCAGGTTGTCGCTCTCAGCTCCCCTGCCCTTGGCATCGAGGCCATTTTCGACGAGCCCGTGCCAAGCATGATGCAGGCCTTCCCGTTCGTGCACGACACGATTGCGCCCGAGCGCCTTGGCGAGGTAGAGCGCCCGGTCCGCCGAGGCATACACCGCTTGCTTGCTGCGCCCGGCGGCGAGATCGGCAACGCCGCCGGAAACGGTGATGCGGATATCGTGCCCCTCGGCCGCGATGGCGCCGCTTGCTATCCGGGCTCGCACCGCTTCGATGCGTTCCATCCGCGCCTCCAGCGGTTCGCCGGAGACGATGACGCCAAACTCCTCCCCACCCAGCCGTGCAATGACGGACATTTCGTCGAAGGCGGATATGAGCATGGCCGAGACCGCGGTGATGACGGCATCGCCGCAGGCATGGCCGAAACGGTCGTTGATCGCCTTGAAGCGGTCGACATCGAAAATGACAAGCGAGGCATTGCCCTCGGTTTTGTCGAGCGCCTCCGTGAAGGCGCGACGATTCAAGAGGCCGGAGAGCGTATCCGTGCGGCTGAGCTTTTCGAACTCCGCCCGCGAGACTGTCAACTCATGCATGGTAAACCCAGCGGTCAACGACAACATGCCGCAAACCGTGCCGCCGACAAGCCAGGAAAAAACGGCACCGAAGCCGATCGCATGCGAAAGGCTCACCGGCAGCAGCCCGAGAAAACCGAGTGGCGGTATCGTCAGCGCGAGGATGACGCCTGAAAGAATGACGGCAAGAAAGCTCATCCTCAGCGCAAAGAGATAGACGTTCCTGCGATATTGAAAATCGCCGAAACCGGCCTGCAGCGACATCCAGCTTCTCATGAGAATCGACCTTCCTGCCCGGGCGTTTCACGGCATTGATAAGAGCCCAATTGCTGCGGGTGTCTTAATCGACTCGTTAAAATTCGAACGGTTTTGGACGATTTGACGGACAGATTTTTTCTAGCAGGGGATGCAAACATCCGATCCCTGAATGGGACAGGGCGAGGAGACGCTGAGACAATTGATATTAAACGCTTTTTTCCAGTTAGCCAGCGTGCCTGTTTCGTAATGGTTTACCTGTGGAAAACGCAGGGTTCCTTATCGATCTTTACAACCAGATGGGGAGTCCCGTTCACAATTCCGTTTACACCGGGACCGGTCCGCAGCTGCGTCAATTGTAGACACTGGCGGATAATCGCAATGATTGTGGAAGCGGGTTCCATAAGCCGGTTCGAAGCCCCGCCGAACGCAGTGCTGCGGCAGTCCAGGTATTGCAGCCGAAGAGGGCATTGAAATATCCCTTGGCCTCGAAGAACCGGTCGATCTCGCCGTAACCTGCGTTTGAGATCAGCTTTACCTCGTCGGCATCGCGGACAAAACTATCCGAGATGAAGCTGCGCAGCCGGGCCAATTGTTCGTCACCGATATCGAAGGCCGTAACGGCCGGCTGCGGCTCGGTGATATGACCGGCGAGATCCACGTGCAGCACCGAACGGTCGATCGTCAGGGCCCGCAACACCGGCAGCGGCTTCAGCTCCGACCAGGTCGGCGTTTCCAGATAGAAGGCGCGGCCGCCCCAACCAATGACGAGCCATTCCGCGTTCGGATGGCCGAGCGGAAAACCGGGATCGTCGAGGAAGGAAAAGGCGGCCCGCGTCTCCTCGTCGAGCGGAATGGCAATATCGGTATGGATCGGTCCCGACAGAAGCAAGATCCGGTGGGTCGCCGGCGCGGACGATGCTTCGACCGGCGCAATCAGCGGCCGGGGAATGAAGGTTCCGGCCGTCGCCAGAGCAACGAGCAGCAATACGATCCGCAACAGCCAGCGGATGCCTGTTTTCATCGGAACCGTCCAGCGCGCACGGAACGACCGGGCCTAGAACAGGAAATAGCGCTGCGCCATCGGCAGCACCGTCGCCGGCTCGCATGTCAGCAATTCACCGTTCGCCCTGACTTCATAGGTCTCCGGATCGACCTCGATCTCCGGCGTCAGGTCATTGTGGATCATCGATGCCTTGGAGATGCCGCCGCGGGTATTCTTCACCGCCACCAGCTCCTTGGCAACGCCAAGCCTGCCCTTCAGGCCGGCATCGAGCGAAGCCTGGCTGACGAAGGTGACGGAGGAATTCGTGAGGCTCTTGCCGTAAGAGGCAAACATCGGACGGTAATGCACCGGCTGCGGCGTCGGGATCGAAGCGTTCGGATCGCCCATCGGTGCTGCCGCGATCGAGCCGCCGAGCAGCACCATATCGGGTTTCAGGCCGAAAAAGGCGGGGTTCCACAGCACCAGATCGGCGCGCTTGCCGACCTCGACGGAACCGATCTCATGGCTGAGACCGTGCGCGATCGCCGGATTGATCGTGTATTTGGCGATATAGCGGCGGACGCGGAAATTGTCGTTGTCGCCTTTCTCTTCCTTCAGCCGGCCGCGCTGACGCTTCATCTTGTCAGCCGTCTGCCAGGTGCGGATCGCCACTTCGCCGACGCGGCCCATGGCCTGGCTGTCGGAAGAGATGATCGAGAATGCGCCGATATCGTGCAGAATGTCTTCGGCCGCGATCGTCTCCTTGCGGATGCGGCTTTCGGCAAAGGCGATATCCTCAGGGATCGACGGCGACAGGTGATGGCAGACCATCAGCATGTCGAGATGCTCGGCAATCGTATTGACTGTATAGGGTCGCGTCGGATTGGTCGACGACGGGATGACGTTCGGCTGGCCGCAGATCTTGATGATATCGGGTGCGTGCCCGCCGCCTGCCCCTTCCGTGTGGAAGGCGTGGATGGTGCGGCCCTTGATGGCGCCGATCGTATCCTCGACGAAGCCGCTTTCGTTCAGCGTATCGGTGTGGATCATCACCTGCACGTCATAGTCGTCGGCGACCGACAGGCAGCAGTCGATCGCGCCCGGCGTCGTGCCCCAGTCCTCGTGCAGCTTCAGCGAAGTGGCGCCGGCTAGCACCATCTCGGTCAAAGCGCCCGGCAGCGAGGCATTGCCCTTGCCGGCAAAGGCGAGGTTCATCGGGAAGGCGTCGGCCGCTTCGATCATCCGCGCGATATGCCATGGGCCGGGCGTGCAGGTGGTGGCGAGCGTGCCATGCGCCGGTCCCGTGCCGCCGCCGAGCATGCAGGTCATGCCCGACATCAGCGCTTCCTCGATCTGCTGCGGCGCGATGAAGTGGATATGGCTGTCCATGCCGCCAGCCGTGACGATCTTGCCTTCGCCGGCGATCGCCTCCGTGCCCGGGCCGACGATGATATTGACGCCGGGCTGCATATCCGGATTGCCGGCCTTGCCGATCGCAGCGATGCGCCCGTTCTTGAGGCCGATATCGGCCTTGTAGATGCCCGTGTGATCGACAATCACCGCATTGGTGATGACGGTATCGACCGCGCCGTCCGCCCGCGTCACCTGGCTCTGGCCCATGCCGTCACGGATCACCTTGCCGCCACCGAATTTCACCTCCTCGCCATAGGTGGTGAAATCCTTCTCGATCTCGATGAAGAGCTCCGTATCGGCAAGGCGCACCTTGTCGCCGGTCGTCGGTCCGAACATGCCGGCATAGGCGGCGCGCGAGATCTTATAGGGCATTCATCAAGCTCCGTGGGAGGAAGAGATAAGCATTTTTCCGCCGAGCCGCCTGAGGCGGCCCACGGCAATATAACTATCGACAAGCTGCCTTTCGGCGGCGAAAGGATGCCATTCCCAGCCGGCGTGGCCGAAGCCGGCCAGCGTCACCTCGGCATCGGCGTATGTGTTCAGCACCTCGGCAATGACGATCATGCCGCTGCTCGGCACGACGTAGGGCGCAGGCGCAAAGGCCGAGAGCGAGGCATCGACGGCCTCGTGGAGCGACGTGTCGATGACGACATGCGTCTTGCCGGTCTCCGCGCAGAAGGCGCTGAACGCGTCGGTATAGTCGTCGCAGAAATCGTCGAGATCGGGATGCGAGACCGCAAGCGGCGCCCGCATGGCGGCGAATTTCTTCGGGTCGCGCACGCTCCAGATTTCGCGCGCCGAAACGACGCCGGAATGGGTCCGCCACTCACGCGAACCGAGCATCGCCTTGGCCGGCCGACCGGTATTGCAGACCGCGACGGCATCCGTCCGGCTGCCGCCGGCGCCATAGGAACGACAATCGTTGAAGCGGATGACGAAATCGGCGACATCGATGATGCCCGCATCTCCCTCACCAACCTCGCCATTGCCGACGATCACGATCTTCCTGATCACCTTAGTTGCTCATCGTGTCTTCGAGCTCTTTCAGCTCTTGCGTCCGTTTGTCAGTGATGTTGGCGAGACATCCGGCGACCAGCATCGGCTCCATCGTGCCGCCGCGGGCCTGGAAGCCAAAGGCGTCGCACTCGTCGTCGCGATAATCGATCCAGGCGCGCTGTGCCTTGACCAGCGCCTGTTCCGCGCCCTTCATGTCGCCATCGAGATCCTTGTCGATCGCAGCAAGAGCCGCGCGGGTCTTCTTATATTGCGCATTCAAAGCCTTGTCCGCAGTCTCGTGGCGCGCCGCTTCGCAGGAGGTCATGTCCGATTGCGTCTTCGGGTTCTGGCAATCGATATCCTGAGCAGAGGCACCACTCGCGGCCAGCAACATCGCCGCCCCGATGAGGCAGATATTCAAACGCATGCATCCCTCCCGTTAAAGCTTGCCCATCACCAGCTGACGGAAACCATAGACCTCGCGCTTGCCGGCAAGCGGGATCAGCGTCACGGATCGCGTCTGTCCCGGCTCGAAGCGCACGGCCGTTCCGGCTGGAATATCCAGCCGCTTGCCGTGCGCCGCCGCCCGGTCGAAAGAAAGGCCGGCATTGGTCTCGGCGAAATGATAGTGGCTGCCGACCTGCACCGGCCGATCGCCCGTATTGGAAACTTCCAGCGTCACCGTCGGTGCGCCGGCATTGAGTTCGATGTCGCCGCTTGCGGCAATGATCTCGCCTGGAATCATCTCGTTCCTCTCAAGCTGCCCTGGGCGCGCAGCCCTCGGCCTTCAGCACGCGTTTCGTCGACGCCGGATGTTTGGCGAGCATGGCCGCCGGCCGAATGGGCCTAGCAACGAGATTGCCGCCGCAATTCGAGCAGGCGCCCTTCAGCACATCGTCTGCGCAATCGGCGCAGAAGGTGCATTCATAGGTGCAGATCCGCGCCTCGGCGCTCTCCGGCGGCAAATCCTTGTCGCAGCACTCGCAGTTGGGTCTGAGCTCCAGCATTCTACTTCCTCATCGGATCGGTTCGTGGACGGTGACGAGCTTGGTGCCATCGGGGAACGTCGCCTCCACCTGCACGTCATGGATCATCTCGGCAATGCCCTCCATCACCTGGTCGCGGCCGATCACATGGGCGCCGGCCTCCATCAGCTCGGCGACCGGACGGCCATCGCGGGCGCCTTCGACGACGAAGTCGCTGATCAGCGCGATTGCCTCGGGATAGTTCAGCTTGACGCCGCGCTCGAGCCGCCGCCGCGCCACCATCGCCGCCATTGAAATCAGCAGCTTGTCTTTTTCTCTCGGAGTGAGGTTCATTGCTTGCCCATCTGCTTGATGCTTAGCTTTAGAGATTCCAGACTTTCGGCACAGGCGCACTGTTGCGCAAGACGGAAATGACAGGGATCAGGATTTTTCTCAGCGTGAAGCCGTCGGCCGCCGCAAGGCGAACGACCAGCTTGTCGCTCCAGGCGCTTGCGCCGCCCATCATTCCCTCGACGAGCGGCCGGACCCTGCCGAGATAGGCTTCCGCCAGCGGCCCGGCATACAGCAACGTCGCGAAGGCAACCTGCCCGCCGAGCACCGCCTGGCGCGCCGCCAGCGCCGCAACGCCCTCGGAAAGCCTGAGCTCCTCGGCATGGATCAGCCGGCCCGAGCGGCGGATGCGCCAGCGGTCGCGGAAAAGCCCTGATACCACCGCCTCGCCCATTGCCTTGCGGCCGAGCAGCACGGCTTCGACGGCGAGGAATTCGGCGCTCTTGTCGAGATCGACGTCCAGCCGGCGAAAAAGTGCCGATCGGTCGAAGAGGATCGTTTCTTGCGGCAGCCAGTCGACGCGGGCTTGGGCTCCGACCTTGATGCTGGTCGTCACTTCAGCGGTGCCGGCCGATGCCTTGTAGATCTTCTCACAAGCCTGGGTGGTGACGTCGATCTTGGTGCCGGCGCCGGCGTCAACGCTCCACTCCATCCGGTCGCCGCCGGTCAACCCGCCTGATGTGTTGATGATGACGGCTTCCATCGAGGCATCGAAGGTATCCGGCAGGCGGATCTTCGCCGCGCCTTCCTGATAGAGCTCGCGGATACGCGTGCGGCCGGCGAACAGCTTTGCCGCCAGATGCCCGCGTCCCTCCGCTCTTTGCGGTCTCGTGCTCGCCGCCACGCTGGTCATATTGTCCCTTTCGGTCGCGCCACCGTTTTCATTCAAGCGCGCGCATGACGGAAAGCAAGCAATTCCCGTGCCGTCCAGCGACACCGCAGCGGACCTGCAAGACTGGAAGGGCGCAACACCACCTGCCGAAAAATACGGCATCTGCCGGTCAAACGGTCAGATGACGGCGAGCCTCCGGCGTATCCAGCGTCTCGGCAAGTCCTTCATGCACGATCTCGCCGCGATCCATGATGTAGACGTAGTCGGCAAGCTCCCGGCAGAAATCGAGATATTGCTCGACGAGCAGGATCGCCATGCCGGTGGAATCGCGCAGGTAACGGATCGCCCGGCCGATATCCTTGATGATCGACGGCTGGATGCCTTCGGTCGGCTCGTCGAGCACGAGGATCCTCGGCCGCGTCACCATGGCTCGTCCGATCGCCAGCTGTTGCTGCTGCCCGCCGGAAAGATCGCCGCCGCGACGCGACAGCATCGACTTCAGCACCGGGAAGAGGCTGAAGATATCATCGGGTATGTTGCGGTCGCGGCGGCCAAGCGGGGCAAAGCCGGTTTCGAGATTTTCCTTGACCGTCAGCAACGGGAAAATCTCCCGCCCCTGCGGCACATAGCCGATCCCCTGCTTGGCGCGGGCGAAAGGCGCTAGGCCGTCCAGCCTGGTATCGTTGAAGGTGACGATGCCGGCCGACAGCGGATGCTGGCCGGTGACCGCGCGCAGGAGCGAACTCTTGCCGACGCCGTTGCGTCCCAGCACGCAGGTAATCTTGCCCATCTCCGCTTTGATCGAGATGCCGCGCAGCGCCTGGGCGGCGCCATAATGCAGATTTGCGTTTTCGACTGTCAGCATGAGTTCACCCATTCCCCATCAGTTCATCAGCGTACGCCTCAACATCTGCAAGGCGTACTCCTGTTCTTTCGTTCTCTCGCCGCCAACTGCGGCCACGTCCTCGGCAATGCCGATCAGCTGCTGACGCTCCTGCATGTCGAGCGCCTTTAGCCAGAGATCCCGGAAGCGGCGGATCGGATCTTCGGGGCTGGTCACGTTCTTGGACGCCCACTCGCCGAAAACCAGCACCTCTTCCATATCGCCCGGCCGGATTATGCCCTTCATGCGGTTGCGGACGACATCCTTCGCCGCGTCGAGATACATCGGCTTCTCCTTGCCAAGGCAGAAGAAGAAGGCCACTGCCGCAATCGCCGGATCGGCGATCGAAGCCAGCGGCGCTGCCTCCGCCTGCTTGCGAAGCTTTCCGCGCTTATAGGCACCCCGCATGCGCTCGACGGAATCGATGATCTCGTTTCCTGCCTCACGCACCATTTTAAAACGCCAATACCAGATGACCGCGCCGCTGATCGCCGCGACCAGAATACCTAGAAAAGCCATGATGAAACCCCACGTAAAACCCGCTCATTTTAGAGCGTGTTCTCTTGTCGGGTTCAAGCCTGCAGTTGCATTCATCACCGCCCCAGATAGTTCTCGATCACCTTCGGATCGGCGCTGACGAAGTCGATCGAGCCTTCCGCCAGCACCGAGCCTTCTGCAAGGCAGGTCACCTTGACGCCGAGGTCGCGGATGAAGCCCATATCGTGTTCGACGACGACGACCGAGCGGGTTCTGGCAATGTCCTTGAGCAGGATCGCCGTCTCCGCCGTTTCCGCATCGGTCATGCCGGCCACCGGCTCGTCGACGAGCAGCAGCTTCGGCTCCTGCGCAAGCAGCATGCCGATCTCGAGCCACTGCTTCTGCCCGTGCGAGAGGTTGGCGGCCAGCTCATCGCGTCGGTGCGTCAGCCGCACCGTCTCGAGAATCTCCTCGATGCGAGCCTTGTCCTCCCCCGAAAGCCAGTAGAATAGCGTCGAAAACACCGAGCGGCGGCGGTTGAGCGCCAGTTCGAGATTGTCCCAGACCGTATGGCTTTCGAAGACCGTCGGCTTCTGGAATTTGCGGCCGATGCCGAGCTCAGCAATATCGGCTTCGTCCCTCTTGGTGAGGTCGATGGTGCCGTTGAAGAACACCTCGCCTTCGTCAGGCCTGGTCTTGCCGGTGATGATGTCCATCATTGTCGTCTTGCCGGCACCGTTCGGGCCGATGATGGCGCGAAGTTCGCCCGGTTCGATGACGATCGAGAGCGAATTCAGCGCCTTGAAGCCGTCGAAGGAAACCGAGACGCCGCTGAGATAAAGCACGCTGGTGGGTTTGACGTCGGGGATCATGACCTTCACTCCGCTGCCTGAATTTTCGGCTCGATGCCGTCGTCCTGCACCGCCGGCGGCACAGGCTCGGTGACGACTTTCCGCTTGGCGAAATAGTGCGAGACCGTGCCGACGACGCCCTTCGGCAGGAACAGCGTGACGGCGACAAAAAGACCGCCGAGCGCAAACAGCCAGAACTCCGGAAAGAGGCCGGTGAAGATCGTCTTGCCGCCATTGACGAGGATCGCGCCGATAATCGGCCCGATCAGCGTCCCCCGCCCGCCGACCGCCGTCCAGATGACGACTTCGATGGAATTGGCCGGTGCGAATTCGCCGGGATTGATGATGCCGACCTGCGGCACGTAGAGCGCGCCGGCTATGCCCGCCATCATCGCCGAGACGACGAAGGTGAAGAGCTTGAAGTGTTCGACGCGGTAGCCGAGGAAACGTGTGCGGCTTTCCGCATCGCGCACGCCGACCAGCACCTTGCCGAATTTCGAGCGGACGATTGCCGAGGCGATCGTCAGCGACAGCGCCAGGAAGACCGCGGTCGCGGCAAAGAGGCTGGCGCGCGTGCCGTCGGCCTGGATGTTGAAGCCAAGGATATCCTTGAAGTCGGTCATGCCGTTATTGCCGCCGAACCCCATGTCGTTGCGGAAGAAGGCAAGCAGCAGCGCATAGGTCATCGCCTGGGTGATGATCGAGAGGTATACGCCGTTGACGCGGGAGCGGAAGGCGAACCAGCCGAAGACGAAGGCGAGCAGGCCGGGCACGGCGAGCACCATCAGCGCCGCAAACCAGAACTGGTCGAAACCGTACCAGAACCAGGGCAGCTCCTTCCAATTGAGGAACACCATGAAGTCGGGCAGGATTGGATCGCCGTAAACGCCGCGCGAACCGATCTGGCGCATCAGATACATGCCCATCGCATAACCGCCGAGCGCGAAGAAGGCGCCGTGGCCGAGCGAGAGGATGCCGCAGAAACCCCAGACGAGATCGAGCGCCAGCGCCAGCAGCGCGTAGGTCAGATATTTGCCGAACAGCGCCATGATATAGGTCGGAATGTGCAGCGGATGGCTCGGGCCGGTCGCAAGGTTCAGGACCGGCACCAGAATGGCGACCGCCAGCAACAGGGCGACTGCGACAGAAATCCTGCGATCGAGAGACCGGAAAAGGAAGGCCGTTATCATGCTTCCACCGCCCTTCCTTTGAGTGCGAAGAGCCCGCGCGGACGCTTCTGGATGAAGAGAATGATGAGGACGAGCACCAGGATCTTGCCGAGCACGGCGCCGGCGAAGGGCTCGAGGAACTTGTTGACGACGCCGAGCGACAAGGCGCCGACCAGCGTGCCCCAGAGATTGCCGACACCGCCGAAGACGACGACCATGAAGCTGTCGATGATGTAGTTCTGGCCGAGGTTCGGCGAGACGTTGTCGATCTGCGAGAGCGCCACACCGGCCATGCCGGCGATGCCGGAGCCGAGCGCAAAGGTGAAGGCGTCGACCCAGCCGGTGCGGATACCCATGGAGGAAGCCATGCGCCGGTTCTGGGTGACCGCGCGCATCTGCAGGCCGAAGGCCGAACGCTTGAGCAGCATCAGCAGCGCCACGAAGACAACCATCGAGAAGACGATGATCCAGAGCCGGTTCCAGGTGATGACGAGGCCGCCGAAGTCGAAGGCGCCGGACATCCAGCTCGGATTGCGGACCTCGCGATTGGTCGGGCCGAAATAGCTGCGGATTGCCTGCTGTAGGATCAGCGAAACGCCCCAGGTGGCAAGCAGCGTCTCCAGCGGCCGGCCATAGAGATAGCGGATCACCGAACGTTCGATGACCAAGCCGACGAGGCCGGTGAAGAGGAAGGCCGCCGGCACCGCGAAGGCCAGCGAATAATCGGCGAGCGAAGGAAAGGCCGAGGCGATCGTTTCCTGCACGACATAGGTCGTATAGGCGCCGATCATCACCATTTCGCCATGCGCCATATTGATGACGCCCATGACGCCGAAGGTGATGGCAAGGCCGATCGCCGCAAGCAGCAGCACCGAGCCGAGCGACAGGCCGTACCAGACGTTCTGGACGACATCCCAAAGCGCCAGATCGCGCTTGATCGAGTCGATCGCGGCCTGGATTGCCGGCTTCAGATCGTCGGGCGCGGTCGCCATCGCCATCGACAGGATCGTCAGCGCATTCCGGCCGCCGCGGGCGGCGATCGTATCGATCGCGGCCTTTTTCTCCTCGGTGCCGGCGTCGCTCTTCAGCGTCATCACGGCCCGCGCCGCTTCCATCGTGTTTTTGATCTCACCGTCCTTCTCGACCGACAGAGCCGAATTCAGGAGATCGAGATTGCCGGGATCGGCATCCTTGAGCATGCCCGCGGCCGCTGCGAGCCGCGCGGAGCGATCCGGGCTCAGCAGCGTCAGCTGGCTCATCATGGTCGTAATCGTGGTGCGCAGCGCGTTGTTGATCTTGACCTTGTACATCATGTCGGGGTCGATGTCAGCGACCACCTCGCCGGTGATCGGATCGGAATAAGTCGGCTCGTCCTCCGTGCCGCCCTGCACGAGAACGGGGCCGCCTTCCGAATTGACGTAGAGCTGGCCGTCGCTCAGCTGCTGCAGGATCTGGCTGACATGCGCCCCCCCGGAAGCGACGAGTGCCCGGATCGCCGCATCGCGCTCGGGAAAGCCGCCGACGCCGAGCGCATCGACAAGGGCGTGCACATCGTCCTGGGCGCGAAGGCCGGCCCCCGGTAGCGTCAACCCCGAAATCAGGCACAATGTCAGAAGAAAAATCTTGATGGCGCGAAACATCGGCTCTCTCGCCTTGATTGTCGCTGACCTGGAGGCGCAGCGGTAAGGACGGAGCTTCCGCCCGGATCAGCTCCGGACGGAAGTCTTCAGGCTGTCAACGGATCAGGTCTTCCTCAGGAGCCCTTGCCGCCGCACTTGCCGGTCGCAACATTGAAGTTGCCGCAGTTGAGGGGCTTGCGCCAATCGGAGATCAGGTCCTTGGAGTCGGGCAGGTAATCCGACCATTCGTCGCCGACGACGGCAGGCGTCTGCTGGACGATTTCGAACTGGCCGTCGGCCTGGATTTCACCGATCAGCACCGGCTTGGTGATGTGGTGGTTCGGCATGACGGTGGCATAGCCGCCGGAGAGGTTCGGAACGGTGACGCCGATGATGTTGTCGAGAACGGCATCGGTGTTGGTGGTGCCGGCCGCCTGCACGGCCTTCACCCAGGCGTTGAAGCCGATATAGGCGGCTTCCATCGGGTCGTTGGTCACGCGCTTGTCGTTCTTGGTGAACGCATGCCATTCCTTGATGAACTTCTTGTTGGCCGGGCTTTCGACCGACTCGAAATAGTTCCAGGCGGCGAGATGGCCGACGAGCGGCTTGGTGTCGAGACCGGCAAGCTCTTCTTCGCCGACCGAGAAAGCGACAACAGGAATATCGGTTGCCTTGACGCCCTGGTTGCCGAGTTCCTTGTAGAAGGGCACGTTGGCATCGCCGTTGATGGTGGAGACGACGGCGGTCTTCTTGCCGGCCGAGCCGAATTCCTTGATCTTGGCGACTTCAGTCTGCCAGTCGGAGAAGCCGAAGGGCGTGTAGTTGACGAGAATGTCTTCCTTCGGAATGCCCTTGGATTCGAGATAGGCCTCAAGGATCTTGTTGGTCGTGCGGGGATAGACGTAGTCGGTGCCTTCGAGCACGAAGCGCTTCACGCCCTCGGTGTTCATCAGGTAGTCGACAGCAGGGATCGCCTGCTGGTTCGGCGCAGCACCGGTGTAGAAGATGTTGCGCGAGGATTCTTCGCCTTCATACTGCACGGGGTAGAAAAGCAGCGAGTTCAGCTCTTCGAAAACCGGCAGGACGGATTTGCGCGAGGACGAGGTCCAGCAGCCGAAGACGGCGGCGACCTTGTCCTTTTCGATCAGCTCGCGGGCCTTTTCAGCAAAGAGCGGCCAGTCGGAAGCCGGGTCGACCACGACCGCCTCGAGTTTCTTGCCGAGAAGACCGCCTTTCTTGTTCTGCTCGTCGATGAGCATCAGCATGGCGTCTTTCAGCGTGGTTTCGGAAATAGCCATCGTGCCGGAGAGCGAATGCAGCACACCGACCTTGATCGTATCGTCGGCGGCAACCGCACCGCTGAAGGCGGCCGAGGCCGCCATGACGGCGCCGAGCGCGGCGCCTGTAATAGTGGTTCTGAGATTCATCTGATTGAACTCCCCTCTTTTGTTCCGCAACAGGCCGGAAACGGAAATCAACTGTTGCCGAGGGGACTATCGGGTGCCGCAGCGCGAAAACACATACGCAAAATGACGTAGGCGCAGGGGATAAACGGCCAGGCCGGAAGCAAGGGCATCCCCGCAGCCGGGAACGCCCTCCATCTTTGAGACGGAACTCAGCCCTCGATCGTCAGCGTAACCGATGTCGGACCATAGGAGAGGCTCGCCTTATGGCCGGAGATGGTGAACTTGCCGAAGCTGCCGGAGACGTTGGCCGCTTTCAGGATCTCGATCTTGGTTCCGGGCCTCGGGGTGAAGCCGTCGGCAAGCGTCACGTCGAGATCGCCGGCGAGCTCTGCCTTGCCGTTGACAACTAGGGTGCCGGCGCCGTTCGCGCCGAGTGCAAGCTTCGCCACAGCTTTGGCGATCTGCTGATAATCGCCGCCCACGATCAACGGCTTGTCGGCGGCCAGCACGAGCGAACCGCCGTTCACCGTCAGCCCGCCGGTGCCGAAAGCCGAAGACGAACCGGCGACCAGCATGCCTTCTTCCAGAACGGTGCCGCCCGCATAGCTGTTGGCGCCGGATAGGCCGAGGATGCCGCCGCCGCTCTTCACCAGCTTGCCCTTGCCGCCGATGTCGTTGCGCCAGGTGTCGATTGCATTGTAGCCGCCCTTGGTCGCATCCATCGTTACGGTCACATCCTGGTCGAATGCACCATAACCGTCAGCGGCAGCAAACAGATTGAGGCGGCCGTAACCTTCCGCGTCGTCGAGCAGCGGATAGCCGGAAGCGATTTCCGTCGTCTTCAGAACCTCGCGGCGCTGTTCGCTGTCGAGATAAGGCAGACGCGTTTCGAGCAGCGCTTCGGCGCCTTGCGGCACGCGCGCCGGCTGGTCGGTCGCATGGATGGTCGGCAGGCCGTAGCTCAGGCGCTGCAGCACGTAAGCGCGATTGGCGTCATGATCGGCGAAACGGTCCGCGGCGAGCGGTGCGGCATGGGCGGCGACTTCGAGCGCACCTGCATCGGCAACGCCTGATTTGGCGATGAGCCATGACTGCGCCTGGGCATAAGCATTGCTCTTCAGCGCCGCATTATCGGCCTTGTTCAGATTGTAGACGACTGTCGCGGTGCCGAGCATGCGGCCGCCCATCACGTCGAGCGGAGAATGCATGCCGGAAAGGATGCGATCCTCGCCCAGTTCGCTGGCGCGCGTGATCATTTCCTGAAAGCGTTGCGGCACGAGATAGGCCATGGCGAGCGCATCCCGCCAGGCTTCCGCCGTATGCCCGCTCGGGAAACCGCCATCCTCGACCGGCTTGCCGCTCTTGGCGGGCACCAGGGTCGGGACAACCGACACGTCTTGGCTCCAGCGGTAGGGGCGGCCGTATTTGAAATAGCGCTTGGCGGGTTCCGTCGAGCCGTCGGCGCTTACGGCGTTGATGAAGTCGATCGCAAGCCCCATGTCCGGGTTGGCGTCGGTCTTGTTTTCGGTGTCCGGCTTGCTGCCGGCGCCGCGGTTGTTGCCCTTGTCGTCATATTTGACCGTCGTCGCATCGGCCGCCACCTCGGTGATCGTGGTGGTCTGCTTGGAGCCGGCCTTCCAGGCATCCGTCAGCGGGCCGAGGCCGTCGACGATGCTGGCATTCTTACCGCGCCGGTCGTCGAGATAGGCGGCAACGGCCTGCTCGGCCGTCCGCGCCTTGGTCACCTTGACGGCATAGGCGATGTTGGCGTCATGGACGAGCTTGTTGACGATCTGGCCGTCGGTTTTGCTGGAGGGAATGCCGTCCCAATCCGTCTTGGCGACCGCCGGGCAATTGTCCTTGGCCGGCGCTTCGACGCCGGCGTCGACAAAAGGTGTGCGCGGGGTCCAGACTTCCAGGAAGCCGGAGAGAAGGTGAACGGCGGCATTGGTGTCGACCGTCGAGAAGCAGGCGTCACCGCGTTTGTTGGTGTTTCCGGCCTCGACATAAGGCGCTTTCGCCGCCGTTGCCTGCTCGGCGCCGGCAAGCGAGGGCACGATCGAGACGAGGCAGACGAGAGCAGTGCTCAGGCGGAAAAGGCTTGAAACAGTCATGGGGATACCTGAAACGGTTGAAGGAACGGCGGGAGAGTTAGTGGGCTAGTGTGACAGAGCGGCTTCAAAAATATGGCAGTTCAGTGAATCTGCCAGTGCCCGCCCCTTGCCTTTCTCACCCATCCCGCCAAAACTGTTTCGAGACGATAGGCCAACCGGAATGCCGGAAGGAAGACATGGCAGCGCGCCAACGCATCATTCCGGTAAGACGCGAGTATAATCGCTGGGTCGCCAACCAGACGCTGGAAGATTACGCGCTGCGCTTTACCGCAAAGAGCGCCCGCCATTTCTCCTCTCAGCGCATCGCACAGACGGCGATCGGCGCGATCTCCTTCCTGGCGCTCGAGGCGATCGGGGGCGCCATCACCCTCTCCTACGGCACCACCAACGCCTTCTACGCCATCATCGTCGCCTCGCTCGCCATGCTGGCGATCGGTCTGCCGATCAGCCGATACGCCGTCCGTCACGGCGTCGATATCGATCTGCTGACGCGCGGCGCCGGTTTCGGCTACATCGGCTCGACCATCACCTCGCTGATCTATGCGAGCTTCACCTTCATGCTGTTCGCGATCGAGGCCTCGATCATGTCCGGCGCGTTGGAACTGGCGCTCGGCATTCCCCTCTGGATCGGCTATATCGTCAGCGCCGTCATGGTGATCCCGCTGGTGACGCACGGCGTGCGGCTGATCAGCAAGTTCCAGCTGATGACCCAGCCCTTCTGGATCGTGCTGAATATCCTGCCCTTCCTCTTCATCGCCTTCATGGACTGGGAGAAATTCGATCTCTGGCGCGCCTTTGCCGGCATCCGCCATGTCTCTGGCCCGCCCGGCACCGTCGCCGATTTCGATCTGGTGGAGTTCGGCGCCGCTTCCGCCGTCATCCTCGCCCTGATGTCGCAGATCGGCGAACAGGCCGACTTCCTGCGCTTCCTGCCGCCGGAGCCGCGGCGCAAGTGGCGCCATCGCCTCGCCGTCTTCCTTGCCGGACCCGGCTGGGTTGTCATTGGCGCGCCGAAGCTGCTTGCCGGTTCTTTCCTGGTCGTGCTGACGTTGGCCTCGGGCGTGCCGGTCGATCGCGCCGCCGACCCGGCGCAGATGTATCTGACCGCCTTCGGCTATATGATCCCCTGGCATAATGCCGCGCTGTTGCTGATGGCGGCCTTCGTCGTCGTCTCACAGTTGAAGATCAACGTGATGAACGCCTATGCCGGCTCGCTCGCCTGGTCGAACTTCTTCTCGCGGCTCACCCACAGCCATCCCGGCCGCGTCATCTGGCTGGTCTTCAACGTCGCGATCGCCCTTTTGCTGATGGAACTCGGCATCTACCGGCTGCTGGAGGAGACGCTCGGCATCTTCTCGATCGTCGCCATGGCTTGGCTCTGCACGATCTTCGCCGATCTCTTCATCAACAAGCCGCTGGGGCTCGCTCCCCCCGGTATCGAGTTCAAGCGTGCTCACCTCTACGACATCAATCCGGTCGGCCTCGGCGCCATGACGCTGTCGGCAACGGTGTCGCTGATCGCTCATTTCGGCGCCTTCGGCCCGCTCGCCGCCTCGCTTGCCCCCTATATCAGCCTTGTCGTCGCGCTCGTCGCCTCGCCGGCACTCGCCTGGGTGACGAAAGGCAAGTTCTATCTCGCCCGCAAGCCGCGCCAGAGCTGGAAGAACCTGACGAACATCACCTGCTCCGTCTGCGAGCACCCTTTCGAGCCGGAGGATATGGCATGGTGCCCGGCCTATGCCGCGCCGATCTGTTCGCTCTGCTGCTCGCTCGACAGCCGCTGCCACGACATGTGCAAGCCGGCCGCCCGTTTCAATGCGCAGGTCGGCACCGTCGCCAAGGTCCTGCTGCCGGAAACCGTGTTGGGCAAACTGACGACGCGCCTCGGCCGCTACGGCATCGCCGTCGTTCTGGCCTTGGCCGCCATCGGCGCGATCCTGGCGATGATCGCCCATCAGGTCGCCGCCGCCTCCCCCGAGACGGCCGAGGTCGTCAACCGCACCATCCTGGTCGTCTTCTTCGTCTTTTCGGTGATATCGGGTGTCGTCTGCTGGTTCTACGTGCTCGCCCATGACAGCCGCGTCGTCGCCGAGGAGGAATCCTCGCGCCAGAACACCCTGCTGCTCAAGGAAATCGCCGCCCACAAGAAGACCGACGCCGCCTTGCAGAACGCCAAGGAGATGGCCGAGGCCGCCAACCGCGCCAAGAGCCGTTATGTCGTCGGCCTCAGCCATGAGCTTCGCACGCCCCTGAATGCCGTGCTCGGCTATGCCCAGATCCTCGAGCGCGACGAAACCATTCCTCCGCCGCGCCAATCCTCGATCAAGGTCATCCGCCGCAGCGCCGAACATCTTTCCGGCCTGATCGACGGCCTGCTCGATATCTCCAAGATCGAGGCCGGCCGCCTGCAGGTCTACTCGAACGAGATCAACATCCAGGATTTCCTCGACCAGATCGTCGAGATGTTCCGGCCGCAGGCGCAGGCAAAGGGGCTTGCTTTCCTGCATGAGCGCTCGCCGGCCCTGCCGCAATTCGTCCGCACCGATGAAAAGCGCCTGCGCCAGATCCTCGTCAACCTGCTCTCCAATGCCATCAAGTTCACCGACGAGGGCAGCGTCACCTTCGATATCGCCTATCGCAGCCAGGTGGCGACCTTCACCGTGACCGACACCGGCCGCGGCATCACCGAAAGGGATCTGCCGCGCATCTACGAACCCTTCCAGCGGGGCGAGGCCGACAGCGTGCGACCGATGCCGGGTCTCGGGCTCGGTCTCACCATCACCCGGCTTCTGACCAACACGCTCGGCGGCGAGATTTCGGTCTCGAGCGTGAGGGACGAGGGTTCGACCTTTCGCGTGCGGCTGATGCTGTCGGCCGTCATGCGCGCTGCCGCCCCGCCGCAGGAAAAGCGCATCATCGGTTATGACGGTTCGCGCCGCACTGTGGTGGTCGTCGACGACAATGAGGATCACCGCGAGATGATGCGCGAAATCCTGGCGTCTCTCGATTTCATCGTCCTGACCGCGGCAGGCGGCACCGAATGCCTGACGCTGATCGACGGCATCATGCCGGATCTCTTCCTCGTCGATATCCTGATGCCCGGCATGAACGGCTGGCAACTCGTTTCGCGCCTGCGCGAGGCCGGCCAGACGGCGCCGATGGTAATGCTGTCGGCCAATATCGGCGATGCCGCCGTACTGAGCGACAGCGACGACAGCCACAATGATGCGATCGGCAAGCCGGTCGATATCCGCCAGTTGCGCGACAAACTCGCCCTCCATCTCGGCCTGAAATGGATTTATGCCGACGACGCCCACACCATTGTGGAAAAAACCGAAGCGCCGATGCTCAGTCCTGGCCCGGCCCATGTGCAGGAATTGCTGCGGCTCGGGGAGATCGGCTATATCAGAGGCATCGAAGCCAAGCTTTCGGACCTTGCCAAGCTGGAGACAAATCGGCCATTCACGGAGGAGCTTCGCGCCTATGTCGCCGCCTTCGATATGACCGGCTTCATGACCTTCCTGCACGACTTCGACGAAAAGGTGGAATCCATTGGCTGAGCCGGCCCTCCCCCGCGACATCGTTCTGCTTGTCGATGACTCGCCCGAAGCGCTCGGCTTCCTGACCGATGCGCTCGAACAATCCGGCTTCTCCGTGCTGATCGCCACCTCCGGCACGGCAGCCCTTGGCATCGTTGAGCGCATCACGCCCGATCTCATCCTGCTTGACGCCGTCATGCCCGCCATGGATGGCTTCGAGACCTGCCGGCGGCTGAAGGCAAATGCAGCTGTGGCGCAGGTGCCCGTTATCTTCATGACCGGTCTAACAGAGACCGAACATGTCGTGCATGCGCTGGAATCCGGCGGTGTCGACTACCTCAGCAAACCGATCAATATCGACGAGCTGCGCGCCCGCATTCGCGTCCATCTCAGAAATGCCCGCTCGACCCAGAGCGCCCGCGTCGCCCTCGACGCCGCCGGGCGCCATCTGCTGGCAGTCAAGGGCGACGGCGCGATCCATTGGTCGACGCCGCAGGCAACCCGGCTTGTCGATGCCGCCATGGGCAGCGACGACGGCATGGAAATCGTCGTCCGCCATATCGCCGGCTGGATGCGCGACCGCGCAAGTGCTGCGCGCGACGGCATCATCTCGATCGCCCATGCCGGCCAGGCGGCGCTGCAGCTCGCCTTCCTCGGCGCGATCGGCCCTGACGAATATCTGTTTCGCCTCACCGCTGCCAATAGGCGCAGCGACGACGAGGCGCTGCGCCAGCGCTTCTCGCTCACCCAGCGCGAGTCCGAAGTGCTGCTCTGGATCGCCAAGGGCAAGGCCAACCGCGACATCGGCGAAATATTGGGATTGTCGGCGCGCACGGTGAACAAGCATCTCGAACAGATCTACGTGAAGCTCGGCGTTGAAAACCGCGCATCGGCCGCCGTGAAGGCGACCCATGTGCTGCACGAGATGTGAGCGATAAAGCGCGTCGCATCAAATTTGATTCATACGACGTGCTTAGCCCTTTGTTTTTATGCATGCCGTCGTCCCCGAACCGCTGCACACTTCCAGGCGACATGCATTAGCGGCATGGGGATCGCCGCCGCCGAAATTGCCGAGGATCTTCGCGCGACAGTCGTTTTCGGGCAGACCCCCAAGCAGCAGGTAGGTGGCCTGTGGCGAACAGAAATTGAAACCTTCGTAAAACAAAGAAGCCCGGTCGGAACCGGGCTTCGATCTCACATCCCCAAAAGGGAAGTTATGCTTACATGCCCTGCGGGACGTAGGTGTACTTGCCGTCCGCGCCCTTCTTCCATTCGTACATGATGTAGCCAGGAATCTTCGGGTCGCCCTTTTCGTCGAACGAAATGTCGCCGAGAACCGTCGGGAACGGACCCTTTTCCTTCATGGCCGTGGCGACGGCTTCGGGATCCACCGAACCGGCAGCCTTGGCCGCACCGGCGATCGCCTGCATCGCAGCGTAGGAATACAGCGTATAGGCTTCCGGGTTGAAACCGGCAGCCTTGAACTTTTCGACGAGTTCCTTGTTGGCCGGGTTCAGCGTCGGGTCGGGACCGAAGGTGTTGAGCGTACCGGCAACGGCGTCACCAGCGATCGAGGCCAGTTCGTTCGAAACGATACCATCGCCCGAAACCAGCGTTGCCTTCAGGCCCTGGTCGGCGGCCTGACGGATGATGAGGCCGGCTTCGGTGTGCAGGCCGCCCCAATAGATGATCGAGACGCCGGCTTCCTTCATCTTGGCGATGAGGGCCGAAAAGTCCTTGTCGCCGACGTTGATGCCTTCGTACATGGCTTCGGTCACGCCGGCGGCATTCATCGCCTTCTTGGTTTCGTCTGCAAGGCCCTGACCGTAGGGGGTCTTGTCGTGAACGACGGCGATCTTGGCGTCCTTGAAGTGGTCGGCAAGATACTTGCCGGCGATGGCGCCCTGCTGGTCGTCACGGCCGCAGGTGCGGAACGTGTTCCAGAGACCGCGCTCGGTGAACTTCGGGTTGGTAGCGGCCGGGGTGATTTCGAGAATGCCGTTTTCGGCATAAACTTCCGAAGCCGGGATCGAAACGCCCGAGTTGAAGTGGCCGATGACGAACTTGACGCCGTCAGCAACGAATTTGTTGGCGACCGAAATGCCCTGCTTCGGGTCGGAGACGTCGTCGCCGAGCTCGATCTTGATCTGCTCGCCGTTGATGCCGCCGGCAGCGTTGATGTCGGCGGCCGCCTGCTCGGCGCCCTTCTGAAGCTGCGCGCCGAAGGCGGCGTTCGGGCCGGTCAGCGGACCAGCGACAGCAATGAGGACGTCGGCCCAGGCGTTGCCGCTGAAGGCGAGCATCGCCGTCAGAGCCACTGCCGACAGAAGAGACTTCTTCATATTGTTACTCCCAATTTTTGGGCGGGTTCCGGTCCAAGGCCCGGCGCATTACCCACCATTGACTGCGCCAGGAAAGCTGTTCCACTCTGAAGGCAATTCATGCCTAGTTTCAACGGACTGTCAATGTTTGTCCTTCCACGAAAACGCGGAAGTTTTTTCGTACAGCCAGTAATAGTTGTTGACCATCTGATTGGTGCGGCGAAAGCGGAAGCCGGCGGTCGAGAAGACCAGCAGCGTCACGAAGTCGATGCCATAATAGAGGGCGCTGAGCATCGGCCCATTGAACAGGGCGTGGTGGAGAAACTGCATCGCCCAGGCGAGCAGGAAGGTATAGACGACCGCCAGCGGATAATTGTTCCAGCCGTCCGCAACGGCCTTGCCGGCCCGCCAGGCCGTCCAGAAGCCGATCAGCACGACGAGCGTACGGATGACAATCCGAACACCGATATCGCTTTCGAAGAAAAGACCCTGCATATCAAACTCTCCCTTCGATTAGTGTCTTCCGCCTTCGAGATAGGCGGCGCGAACCTCGGGATTGGCGAGCAGTTCCTTGCCGGAGCCGCTCATCGTCACCTTGCCGTTCACCATCACGTAGGCGCGGTGCGAAAGCCTCAGCGCCGCGAAGGCGTTCTGCTCGACGAGGAACACGGTCAGCCCTTCCTGTTCGTTGAGCTTGCGGATCGCCTCGAAAATGCCCTTGACGATCAGCGGCGCAAGGCCGAGCGAGGGTTCGTCGAGCAGCAGCAGCTTCGGGCGCGCCATCAGCGCGCGGCCGATCGACAGCATCTGCTGCTCGCCGCCCGATAGCGTGCCGCCGCGCTGGGCGTGGCGTTCCTTGAGACGCGGGAAGAGCGTGAAGATCTTCTCGACGTCTTCGGCGAAGTATTTGAGATTGTCGAGGCCGGCGCCCATCTGGAGATTTTCCAGAACCGTCATGCGCGGAAAGATGCGGCGTCCCTCGGGCGATTGCGCGATCCGCAGCCGGGCGATTTCATGGGTCGGCATGCGGGTAATCTCGCGCCCCTCGAAGACGACCGAGCCGGTGCGGGCCTGCGGGCTGCCGCAGATTGTCATCATCAGTGTCGACTTGCCGGCGCCGTTGGCGCCGATCAGACTGACGATCTCGCCCTTGTTGACCTGAACATCGACGCCGGCCAGAGCCCGGATATTGCCATAATAGGTTTCGACGCCATTCACCTGAAGGAGCGGTTGACCCGTCATTACTTCGTCGCCCATCAGTTTGCGCCTCCTTCGAGCTGCTCGACGGTTGCGATCACCTCTTCCACTTCCTCATCCTCGACGCCGAGATAGGCCGCGATGACCTTCGGATCGTGCTTCACGTGATCCGGCGTGCCATCGGAAATCTTCTGGCCGTATTCGAGGACGACGACGTGGTCGGAGATTTCCATAACCACCGACATGTCATGCTCGATGAGCAGAATGGAGGTTCCGGTTTCGGCGCGGATGTTCTGCAACAGCGCATTCAGCGTTGCCGATTCCCGCGGGTTGAGACCGGCCGCCGGCTCGTCCAGGCAAAGCAGCTCCGGGCCGGTGCACATGGCGCGCGCAATTTCGAGACGCCGCTGGGCGCCATAGGGCAGATCGCCGGCAGGATCGTCGGCGCGGTCGATCAGATCAGCCTTCTCAAGCCAGTGCCGTGCAAGCTCGACCGCAGCCGTCGCCTCTCGCCGATAGGGACCGATGCCGATGAGGCCGAGGATCGTATAACCCGATGCCTGCATCAGCTTGTTGTGCTGGGCAACCAGCAGATTTTCGAGAACGGTCAGGCCGGAGAACAGCCGGATGTTCTGGAAGGTGCGCGCCACCTTGGCTTCTTTGGTGATGCGAAAGTCCGGCAGACGCTCCAGCAGGTACTGTTTGCCGTTACTCTGATTAAGCGTGATCATCCCCATCGTCGGCTTATAGAAGCCGGTGATGCAGTTGAAGACGGTGGTCTTGCCGGCGCCGTTCGGCCCGATCAGCGCGGTAATGTCACCGCGCTTGGCTTCGAAGGAGAAGTCGTTGATGGCCATCAGGCCGCCGAACTTCATCGACAGGTGCTCGACCTTGAGCAGCGTATCGCTCGACATCGTGTTGGTCACCGGGCTCATCAACCATGGCCCTCCTTGGTAAAGCTTCCGGATATTGCCTTGCGCTCCTTGAGGAAGGCGGTCGGTTCACGTGAGCCGACGAAACCGCGCGGCTTGAACAGCATGACGACGACCATGGCAAGGCCGAAGAGCAGCATGCGGTAGAGTTCCGGCGTGAAGTCCGGCCCGAAGACCGCTTTCAGGAAGTCCATTTCGCGCAGCGCCTCGGTGCCGCCGACCATGACGATCGCAGCGATCGCGATGCCGGTCAGCGAGCCCATGCCGCCGAGAACGACGATGGCGAGAACGACGGCCGATTCCAGGAAGATGAAGGATTCCGGCGAAACGAAGCCCTGCCGCGCTGCGAAGAACGAACCGGCGAAGCCGCCGAACATTGCACCCGTCGCGAAGGCCGTGAGCTTGGTCGTCACCGTGTTGATGCCGAGCGAACGGCAGGCGATCTCGTCTTCGCGCAACGCTTCCCAGGCACGCCCGATCGGCATGCGGCGCAGCCGGATGGTGACGTAGGCCGTCAGCATGCAGAGCATCAGGATGAGATAGAAGAGGAAGATCTTGTAGTAGGCGGAAGACATCGGCAGTTGGAAGAGCTTGGCAAAGCCGCCGGCCGTCGCATCGAAGGGGATGCCGAACAGCGTCGCCTTCGGAATGCTCGAGATACCGAACGTCCCCTTGGTCACCTCGGTCCAGTTGATGAGGACGAGACGGATGATTTCCCCGAAGGCAAGCGTGACGATGGCAAGATAGTCACCGCGTAGGCGCAGCACCGGAAAGCCGAGGATGACGCCCCAGAGTGCGGCCAAGATGCCGGAAAGCGGCAGCAGCACCCAGAAGGACAGGCCGAAATAGCTCGACAGCAGCGCGTAGGAATAGGCGCCGACCGCGTAGAAGGCGACATAGCCGAGATCGAGCAGGCCGGCGAGACCGACGACGATGTTCAGCCCCCAGGCGAGCATCACGTAGATCAGGATCTGGATGCCGAAATTGTCGACCCATTTCAGCGAACCCTGGGCACCGACGAGAGCCACGATCACGACAGGGTAGAGCACGAGCGCGAGCAGCGCGATCTTCAGGAAGTGCCGATGGAAGAAGTTCTTCTCGGTCGAAATGTCGAGATCGCCTTGCCGTGCCTTTCTGAGCTTGCGGCGGTCGATGTTCGGCTTGATGAAAACGACCATGAGGAAACGGCCGATCGCGGCGACAGCGACGAAGATCGCAAGCAATCCCCAGCGCTGGACGATGATCAGCTCGTTGTTGATGTTCTGGTCGGTCTTCAGACCAACATAGAGAACGAACATGCCGAGTGACAGGACGGCGGCGAAAAGGGCTTCGGTAAGGCCTTTGCGGACAAGTCCGGCATCGGGCTTGCCTGCAGAATTTTCGATGTTTGCCATGACGTTATACCTTCTCGACTTCCGGCCGCCCGAGGATACCCGTCGGCTTGAAGATCAGCACGAAAGCGAGGATGGCGAAGGTCGCCACATCCTTGTACGCGATGGTGAAATAGGCCGACCACAGCGATTCGATCAGACCGATCATCAGCCCGCCGAGAACGGCGCCCGGCAATGAGCCGATGCCGCCGAGAACGGCTGCGGTGAATGCCTTCACACCCGGCGTAAAGCCGTCGGCGAACGAGGCAACGCCATAATACATCAGATACATCGTGCCGGCGACGGCAGCCAGTGCCGCACCCATGACGAAGGTGATCGAGATCGTCTGGTCGACATTGACGCCGAGCAGCGCCGCCATCTTGCGGTCCTGCTCGGTGGCGCGCTGGGCGCGGCCAAGCGCTGTACGATTGACGATGTACCAGAAGGCCGCAAGCAGCACCGCGGTGATCACGATGATGATGATCTGCTTCAGCGACACCGAGATATTGCCGAACTGATAGACCGAGCTCACCATCGGCGGGATCGGCTTGTTGCGCGGACCCTGCGTCACCTGGATGAAGTTGGACAGCACGATCGACATGCCGATCGCGGTGATCAACGGCGCCAGGCGGAATGAACCGCGCAAAGGACGGTATGCGACGCGCTCGATCGTCCAATTCCACAAACTCGTCATCAGCATCGCCACGACAAGCATCGCCAGCAGCAGAATTGCCACCGGGAGACCTGCGAAGATGGATGTGAGGACGAGGAAGACGATAAGAGCGGCGAAACCACCGAGCATGAAAATGTCGCCATGGGCGAAGTTGATCATGCCGATAATGCCATAAACCATCGTATAGCCGATAGCCACAAGGCCATAGATGGATCCGAGCGTCAGCCCGTTGAAGAGCTGCTGGACGAAATACTCCATATGTCGTTTTCCCCTGGATGCGAGCCGAATATGCTGCATCTCTTTTTGGTTCTTCGGTCACCCGTTTCAGGCAACCTCATGACCGCATGCATAGCGGTTTCGCTGCAAATGTGAAGACAAAAAGGATTTACTCCGGCAGATTCTTGTTCGAACAGGGCTAAATGGCGCATTTTGCACCAAAATCCACAGAAAATCGGCGAAGCACGTCCTGTTTTTAGCCAAAAACTGGCGTCGAATTAACCATCCGGCAATTTCCCCTTCAATTTCATGAACCTCTTGCGGCGTAAGCTATTCCACAGAATTGGAAGATGGAGCAAATTCAGACCCGCAGCGCGCCGCTTTGGCGAATCCCATTCCAGCGAATGACAGCCATCTTCGTCTGACAAGACCGAAAGCTTATGGTAGCATCGCAAACTGCGTTATCGGGGTGCGGAACGCGGGGCGAAACACCATATAAGATCGACTATGGTGGCAGGGATGGTTTGCGGACGAGCGACAACGGGGTGCTCACCGCGCGGCGAACGGCAAAGGACAATGCTGAGGACATTCGAAAAGGCGGCGCTCGAAGCCGGCATGGCCATTATAACGGTCTTGCGCGAAGGCTTTCCCGTCGCCATGAAGGCGGACGCAAGTCCAGTCACGGTCGCCGACGAGGAGGCCGAACGGATCATCCTCGCGCATCTTGCCCGAGACTATCCCGAAATACCCGTCGTGGCGGAAGAGTCGGTCGCGGCCGGCAGGGTGCCCGACATCAGCGGTCGGGGCTTCTTCCTGGTCGACCCTCTCGACGGCACGCGTGAATTCGTCGACGGGCGGCAGGAATTCACCGTCAACATCGCTTATATCGAGAACGGCGCTCCGGCGGCCGGGATCGTCTACGCGCCGGCGCTCGGGCTTGCCTTCTCGGGAGAACGCGGCCACGCCGAAAGGCTCGTGGTTACGGAGGATTTCACTGTCGGCTCACGCAGTGCAATCGCCGTGCGCGAACAGCCGGCCGACAGGCTGGCGCTCGCGAGCCTTCGCCACAACAGCCCGGAGACCGGAACCTTCCTCGCCGACCATGCGATTTCCAAGTGCACCAACATCGGCTCGTCGCTGAAATTCTGCCTGCTGGCCGAAGGCAAGGCCGACGTCTATCCCCGTTTCACCCGCACGATGGAATGGGACACGGCGGCCGGCGACGCAGTGCTTCGGGCCGCCGGCGGTTCGACCGTGACGCTCGACGGAGCGCCGCTGACCTACGGCAAGACCGGAACGGCGGCCGATTTCGATTTCGCCAACCCGAACTTCATTTCCTGGGGCGGCAGGAAACGCGTTCTCGAACCCGCCTGACCTCTCGCAAGGATCGCTGAAAGGCCGCGGACGTGCTTCTCCGCCGCTCCGCGCCTTCCGTCAGGCCCCTCCCCCGTGCCGATTATCTCGGCTTCGCCGGTCATCAACTGATTCGCATGGCCGGGCGAGAGAGGTGATTCTGCGGGATACCCCCGTGTCTCCACACCTTCTGCCTGCAAAAGCGCGTCGATCCCGCCTTGGTTTTGTCACATTTTGGCACTGTTAGATAACAAGCCGACCGTTCTCGCGAAAAAATTTCGCCCCGGTTTCTGTTAAGAAATGGCGCTTGTGGGCAATGCGGTACGTGCCGAGAAGGCACGTCCGAAGCACCCCGGAAGCCCCTGCCAAGGGCCTAAAAACCTTGACGAAATTCCAATTCTTAACGAAATATCATGAGCTTGCCTCAACTTAACGCAAGTGCGAAAGATTTATTGCGATGCGATATTTCTCTGGACACCATTACACAATTGTCGCATTTTTCCGTTTTAGTAGGGTTACCAAACACCTGAGTGCAGCCCTGGTGACAGGGTAAACCATTGATCGCCTATTGCCGCCGCGCCCCTCGAAGACAACAGAGTACGATCCTTGAGCATCACGGAACTAAACAACACCATTTCGACAGAGTCCTTCCGGCCGAGCCGCCGCCAGCAGCCGAGCCTGAAGATCCAGACCCCTGTAATCCACAGCGATGCGCCGCAGGCGCCGTGGGTGGATCTCGTCCTGAAGCGGGCGTTCGACATTGTTTCGTCGTTGAGCGCCCTCCTCGTCCTCGCACCCTTACTTCTTCTCGTCGCCCTCTTGATCAAGCTGGACAGCCCCGGACCGGTGCTGTTCAAGCAGACTCGCTGGGGTAGGAACTGCAAGGCCATCAAAGTCTACAAGTTCCGCTCCATGCGCACCGATCTCTGCGATGTCTCGGGCGTTGCTCAGACGGTGAAGAACGACCCGCGCGTCACCCGCATCGGCGCCATCCTGCGCCGCACGAACATCGACGAGTTGCCGCAGCTGTTGAACGTGCTGTTGGGCGACATGTCGGTTGTCGGTCCGCGCTGCCACGCGATCGGCATGCGCGCCGGCGGCATGCTCTACGAAGAGCTTGTGCCGGAATACCACCAGCGCCACGCAATGCGTCCGGGCATGACCGGTCTCGCCCAGATGCGCGGCCTGCGCGGCCCGACCGATCGTCCGGCCAAGGCGCGCGCCCGCATCGCCAGCGATCTCTATTACGTCGGGAATTTCTCGATCTGGATGGATATGCGCATCATCGTCGGAACCGTCGCATCGGAACTGGCCGGCGGAAAAGGCTTCTAAGCTTTTTTTGTGAGAAAGGGCCGGCTGCTCGGAGCAGCCGGTACCGGAATGCTCGGGCGACTGCCCGCATGCGGTTGAGCGAATCGCGCTTGCCATCGCACTCCTCAGATACCCCCACGATCATATACGACGAGAGATCGAGAAGAATCGCCTCTCGTCCCTGCTCCCGACCCAGCGCCGCTTCTCTGAGGCGCAAAGGGCATCCGATCTGGCGCGGGTGAGCGCTTCTAAAGCCCTTTGTTTTGATGCATGTCGTTGTCCCGGAACCGCTGCACACTTCCGGGCGACATGCATTAGACTGCCTTGCGCGGGAGCTGGCGCGAGAGCGCCTGAGGCGGTAGAGCGATTGCCATTGCCTGCTTCCTTGCCTGCATGGGCCACTGCCTAACAAAGGCGAAAATGTATTGTTTCAGCTCAGCGCCATGCAATGCGAAGGCGTCGGTATTTCTCGCCGCATCCTGGAGGAGCGTGTCCAGATGACGATTTCCTGATTGGCCGCCCTCCTGGCAAACGCCCCTTCCGCACAGAAGATCGCCAGGATCGCGCACCAGCGACGTCACCGGTCTGCAGCAATAAAAGAGGTCGGCGGCCTGGTAAAAGCTGACGAGGCTTTGCTGCCGATTGCTGATCAACGGTTTTCGATACCGGCGACGAGAAGCTCACGCCGGAGTGTCGACGAAGACCGATTGCTGCGCAAGCAAGGACAGGAGGCATCAAATCGTACGAACTAGGCCGATACGGGGGAGATCGGCGACGAAGTCTTGCGAGGCAGACTCCCATTCATCGGCCACTCCGGGGCGTCTAAATTTGTTATCAAAGTCTTACGTTGGGCTTAGGCAATTTTTAAATGTGGCAGGCTAGAGTGGCGCTCGTGGTCTTGCGTTGTGTAGAGAGTCCAATGACCGAAATGATACGTCCCCGAGTAAAATATGTCATCGGCCCCGATGGCAGCCCCCTGACCATCGCGGACCTTCCGCCGCCCAATACGCGGCGCTGGGTGATCCGCCGGAAGGCAGAGGTTGTCGCGGCTGTTCGCGGTGGCCTGTTGAGCTTGGAAGAGGCCTGCGAGCGTTACACGCTCACGGTCGAAGAGTTCCTGTCCTGGCAGTCGTCGATCAACAGCCATGGCCTCGCCGGCCTGCGCACCACGCGCATTCAGCAGTATCGCCACTGATCGCACGCCAGCATCGACGATTTATTTCGGGCCGGACGCATCTCCCGTCAGGGAGTGCAGAAGGCCCGAAATCATTGACGAGGCCGCATAGCACCACAGGCCAGGCTGAGTGAATGCATCCGCCAACCCCGTCGTCTTCGCCGCCGCAATGACGATCGCGACCAGCAGCACGTCCATCATTGACCACTTGGACAGATGCGGCACGACGCGACGATAAAATAGACTGCCGGCCCCGCCGCCGGCACCTGTCGCTTCCGCAGCGATCCCAACCATCTTCAGAATCGGAAGCACGATCGACACCAGTGCGACGATCGCCGCCAGCAGCCCATCCCCACCCTGCCAGAGCGAGGCGACGATTTCGACAAGCGACGGAGTCTGATCGAAGAAATACAAAGTCTCGAAACGGACCAGCGGCAAGATGAGGCCAAGCGCCAGGAGGAACGGCGCCGCCACGAGCAGTAACGGGCGGATCATCGAAAGCTCCCTCATTCGCGCGAACCTTGCACCGATCCGATCTTTTTCATGAACACTCCGTCTCCTCGAGGAATTGCCTCGCCGGCTTGGCATGATCGCGCCGCCGTGTCACCGTCGCCGGCGACAATATCCCCATCCCTCTGCGAGGAAAGACAATGGACATTCGAAACGAGGAAGGCCTCTCCGGCGGCCGTTACGCGGCCGAGGTAAAAGGGCATGAGGCGGAGATGACCTATTCGCGCACCTCGCCGAAACTCGTCATCATCGATCATACCGCCGTTCCCGATGCCCTGCGCGGCAAGGGCGTCGGTCAGGCACTGGCGCTGCATGCGGTGGAGGCCGCTCGCACCGGCGGCTGGAAGATCATTCCGCTCTGCCCTTTTTTCAAGGCGCAGGCGCAGCGACACCCGGAATGGCACGACGTCGTGAACTGATTCCCGTGGCTTGGCCGCCCTGCTGCGATTTCTAAAGCGCTCGCGTCTTTTCAGGCGCACGAAAGACGCTGCAAGACTTCCGTACATCGCCCTTCCGAAAAGCGATGCCGATTTTTTCGGGCCGGTGCGCCAAGCGGGCGACATGGAGATGGAAAACGGCAAACACCAAAAGCCATGTATGACGGACCAGCGCGCCCATCATACATGGCTTCTCTGTGGCGATCCCCGGGGCGCCGAAGCCGGCGCCCGTCGTTTTCACTTACGCCCGTGCTCGAGCGCCGCTGTCACGTTCTTCCAGCGCCGACGCCCTTGCATATTCCGCCTGCATCTCCTCAAGCGCCAATTCCAGCGCCTCTTCCTGCATCTTCAGTTCCTTGATCGAAACCTGCAGGTTGTCGGCCCGCTGACGCGCGGCTTTGGCGAAGGTCGGATAAGCAAAGTGATTCGGGTCTGATATACCGGACTTCTTTTCCTCGACGACGATCTGGCTCTCCAGATCCTTCGTCATCCGTTCGAATTCGGACATCATCATCTGCAATTGCTGCAATTGACGTCGTTTTTCGTTCACCTGAAACTCTTTCAGGCGAACGAGACTTTCTCGCGACTTCATACGCATTACTCCCGTGATGCGAGACCCCGGCTCAACTTGAAACCGCCCTGCGCGCCGCTTTGACACGGTTTGCTAAAAAATTTCCTGCGATATTAACAAAAACCTACCGCTGGTAACCTTTCGTTTACGGGCATCGTTAATGATAGGCCCGATGATTTAAGGGTCGGTAAATGCCGCGGCATGAAATTCGAACCTTTTCATTGGCGAGTCGGATGAATCACTTAGCGCTGTTTCCTAATGTTAAAATTGAGGAAAGCCTTTTTGAGATTCCTATTGGAAAACAGAGAAATGGAAAAATTATTTAATAAATTCGATACTCCTTGCCAGAGTGAATCAGAATTTGTTAACCATTTCGTGGCAGCTTCCAAATCACGTAGCTTGTTCGGTAGCGTGTAGGGGGCCAGACCACCTTTCGGCGGCGGTAAAGGGGATAATTATGCGGGTACTTCTCATCGAGGACGACAGCGCTACGGCGCAGAGCATCGAGTTGATGCTGAAATCAGAGAGTTTTAATGTTTACACCACCGATCTCGGTGAAGAAGGCGTCGATCTGGGCAAGCTGTATGATTACGATATCATCCTTCTCGATCTGAACCTGCCCGACATGTCCGGATATGAAGTGCTCCGCACTCTCCGGCTGTCGAAGGTCAAGACACCGATCCTCATTCTGTCGGGCATGGCCGGCATCGAAGACAAGGTTCGCGGTCTCGGCTTCGGCGCCGACGACTACATGACCAAGCCGTTTCACAAGGACGAGCTCGTCGCCCGCATCCACGCCATCGTCCGCCGCTCCAAGGGCCACGCCCAGTCGGTGATCATGACCGGCGAACTGATTGTCAATCTCGATGCCAAGACCGTTGAAGTCGGCGGCCAGCGCGTCCATCTGACGGGCAAGGAATACCAGATGCTGGAGCTGCTTTCGCTCCGCAAGGGCACTACGCTCACCAAGGAAATGTTCCTCAACCATCTGTACGGCGGTATGGACGAGCCGGAACTGAAGATCATCGACGTCTTCATCTGCAAGCTGCGCAAGAAACTCGCCAACGCCGCCGGCGGCGCCAATTATATCGAGACCGTCTGGGGCCGTGGTTACGTTCTTCGCGAGCCGGATGGCACCGAATATGCGGAAACCGCCTGAGCCTCCAATCTTCCGATCCCCCTTATCGGATGACGAAATCCCGCCCTTCCGGCGGGATTTTTCGTTTTTGGCTGGCAATGAGAGTGAGAGGGCCTGAGGCCCTGATCGACCTGAAGTCCTTCATCTCGGTGAGGGAAGGAGAGCCGCAGCATCAGCCGGCGTCCGCACTTTTTTGGCGGAACGCTCCGGGAATGGATGATGCCGGCGGAATGCGTCTGCCGTCAGGCAGCGATCGCGCGGTTTCCGAAAACGGCGGTCAGGATCTTGCGGTCGAAGGGTTTCAGCAGGAAATCCGTGGCGCCGGCCCGTTTGCCCGCCATCAATTTCTTCAGATCCGCTTCGATGACGCAATAATAGATTTTGACGTCCTTGCCCCCGTCCATGGCGCGGATGGCGGCAATGAGCTCGAGGGCGCCTTCCATGCCGGAATCGACGATCAGATATTCCGGCAGTTCCGCCTGGCAGCGCTGCAGCGCCTCGCTGGCATTGGAAGCCTCGCTGACGAGAAAGTCGAGTTCGGAGAGAATGCGCTTGCCGACCTTGCGGACGATGTCCGAATTATCGGTGATCATGAACCTTTGCATGACTGCTCCTTTGCCCCCGCATTCGTCGCAACAAGAGGCCTCTTACAACCCTGGAGGATAGGTCCATCAGGCTAAGGAATCGTTACCGGACGGGCGCCGACACCCGTCCGGGCTCCGAAATCAAGCAGCAGCGACCACCGCCGTAAACACCAATTCATCGGCGCTGGCGCTATGGTCGAGCGTCATTCCGCACTCTTCAGCCAATAGCACGGCGTAATAGGGCTGTATCGAATGGGCATCGATTGCCTCCTCGATCGCGCCGGTCGATATTTCAACGAATTTCGGCGGCAAGCGCATCATCTTGCCCTTGGCCGTAAGCGTGAACTTGGCGTCGAATTCAGGATTTTCGAGCGTCACCTCGAGCACGCCGCCGCGTGGAATGGAAGAATAGGCGACGAGGAAGAGATTAAGCAGCAGCTTGACCCGGTTCTTGGCAACGATGGCGCGCGGCCCGTTCCAGATCACCTCGGTTTTCTTCTCCGCCAGCGCAAAATCCTTGGCGGCCCGCTCGGCCTCGCCGGTGTCGATCGAGGCGCCAACGGAACCGGACGCGCCGAAGGCGAGACGCGCGAATTTCAGCCGGACGGAAGCATTGAGCGCACTGGTGCGGATCAGGTCCATCGCATCGGAATCGGCGCCGCCTTCATCGAGAAGTTCCAGACCGTTGTTGATCGCGCCGACAGGCGAGATGACGTCGTGGCAAACGCGGCTGCAGAGGAGCGCGGCCAGATCCGGGCCGGACAGTGTAAGGTTCGGGTTCTTGGACATCATCGTCTCCTGAGGGGCGGCAATCTCATCGCGCCCGGTAATATGCGTCATCTAAATTGCGCGAAGTTTGCGATCGTATTCGGTGCCATAATGACACCATATTTGGTAAACCGATTGTTAAGATCATCGGCGCAAAATGCAGCAATTGACGCGAGCGGTTGTCCGCTCCCGACCAACGACGAACGGATGACACCATGCGCCCTCGATTTCCGCACCGATTCATCGGCTTCTGCAGGTTGCTCTCGGCCCTCGTCTTCTCCTCGATGATGGTTGCCGGGCCGGCCGCCGCTCAGAACAACAACGGTCAGTATACGATGCAGGAAATCATCGATACCGGCCACTCCTTCTTCGGCTCCGCCAGCGGCGGTCTTGCCAAGGTGGTGGAAAGCGCCTTCCAGAAATACGGCCTGCCGAACGGTTATATTCTCGGACAGGAAGGCGGCGGCGCCTTCATCGCCGGCCTCACCTATGGCGAGGGCCAGCTGAACACCAAGAATGCCGGCGAACATCCGCTCTACTGGCAGGGCCCCTCCCTCGGCATCGATTACGGCGGACAAGGCTCGCGCGTCATGATGCTGGTCTACGATCTGCCCTCCATCGACGGCATCTATGCCCGCTTCGGCGGCGTCAGCGGCTCGGCCTATGTGATTGCGGGCTTCGGCATGACGGTGCTGAAGAACAACGACGTGCTGGTCGTACCGATCCGCACCGGCGTCGGCGCCCGAACTCGGCGTCAATGTCGGCTATCTCAAGATCACCCAGGCGCCGACCTGGAATCCCTTCTGAAGCCGCAGGACCGTTGGAAACTGCCGCCACCCGCATCGGTGGCCTTGCCCCGATGCGCCATGCGTGCTTAATCATCACGGATGACCCGGAATAGGACGCCGAAAGGGTAATCGGTTTTCGGATGTCAAGTTCCGACCAACGGAGAACGGGATTCAGACCTTAGGTCGACTGGGCTGACATCCTGTTTTAGTATCAACGTCGAATCGATGGCCCCGCCGTGATCGAATACGCTCTCTTGTTCGGACTGGGCTTCCTGACCGCGGCCTTCCTCGTCTTTCTGATTTCGCCGGCCGTACATCGCCGCATCGTCTGGTATACCGAAAATCGGCTGAAAGCGACGATGCCGCTGAGCCCGCAAGAGGTCCGCGCCCAGAAAGATATGGTGCGCGCCCTTTATGCCGCCGAAAACGCGCGCACCACCCAGGACCTTCTGCGTGAACGCGAAAAATCCCTCTCGCTTCAACTGCGGCACGATGCCCTTGCCGTCGATGCCGGCAGGCTTGCCGCCGATATCGGTGAATTGCAGGCCCAGATCGGCGAGATGCATGTCGAGGCGGCCGAGCAGCGCTCGCACCTGCGCAAGGACGAGAACTATATCAGCCAGTTGAAGACCAATCTGCATATTGCTGAGCAATCCGCTGCCAACAAGGAGAGCGAACTGGCGGCAATGCGGACGCGGCTGAGCAAGCTCAGCGAACAAACCGACGGGCTGAGGATTGACATGGCCGCGCGTGAAACAGAGGCGGAAAGCCTGAAATTCCGCGCCAACGCGTTGCGCGACGAACGCGACACGCTGCGCCAGGACGTCACCCTGCTGCAGAAGCGGGCCAAGGATGCCGAACAGAAACTGACGCAGCAGCAGCATATGGTGATCCGCCTGGAAGACAAGGCCGCACGTGAGAGCGCATCCGCCGCCGAGAAGGAAAACCTGCTCGCCCGCCGTCAGCAGGAAATCGTCAAGCTGAAGGAGCAGTTGAAAGCCGCCAATGCCGAAATCCGTAGGATCAACCGGGTGCTGCGCGACGCCGGACTGGCCAAAATGGCGGCGGAATTACCGACCGAACTGACGGCCGACGACCCAACCGCGTCCATGCTCGACACCGCTGCGGTAACGGCTGAGATGAGCGAGGATGTCCGTAAGCGCAGCGCCGCCCTTGCCGAACGCCTGCAGAAGGCAAAATCCGTCGCCGGACGTGATGGTGCGATCCGCGAGGAGATCGCCTCGATCGCCGCCAATATGGTGGCGCTGACCGCACTCAACGAGGGCCCTTCCTCGCCGATCCGCACGCTGTTGGCGGATGCCGGGACCAAGAACCCGAACGACCGCGTCAGCCTTGCCGACCGGGCGGCCGCCATCATCGCCAATCCGGTGCGTTAAAGCATGTCGCGCAAAAGTGTGCAGCGGTTTTGCGATAACGACATGTGAGAAAATAAAGACCTAAGCGCGGGGAGCGAATCTGAAAGATCGCGACGTGCTCTAGGGGTCAGATCCGTCCCATGGCCGAGGCCATGGAAAACAACGCGATCCCCGTCGCCGTCGCCGCATTGAGGCTATCGAGCTCGTCCGATTGTGGGATGCGCGCGCTCTGAAAGCGGGCCAGCAGCGCCGCCGGCAAGCCCTCCCCCTCCGTGCCGACGACGAGCGCCATGCGTGCCGCAGCCGGAATGACGCGAATGTCCGTTTTCCCATGCGGCGAAAGCGTCCAGATGGCAAAGCCCTGTTCGGCGAGTGCAAGGAGCAGGTCCAGTGCCTTTCCGCCGCGCCGGTGTGGAACGCTCAGCACCGATCCGACCGAAACACGCAGCGCTTTGCGATAAAGAGGATCACAGGAGGTTTCGTCGAGCAGCACGGCATCTGCCCGGAAGGCGGCGGCGTTGCGGAACATCGAGCCGGCATTGTCGTGATTGGAAATGCCGCAGCCGACGAGGACCAGCGCCCGTTCCGGCAGGGCGTCAAGAAGCGCTGCCTCGTCACGCTCCTCCCGCCGACCAAGCGCGAGAACGCCGCGATGCAGATGGAAACCGACGATGCCCGCAAGCGCGTCAGCCTCGGCGACATAGACCGGCACGTCGGCCGGAAACCGGTCCAGAATCGGCAGGATGCCCTCGACGCGATTGCGCAGCAGCAGGATCTTTTCCGCGCGAAAGCCGCGGCCTTGCGCATGCGCCTCGGCGAGCATTCTGAGCACGACGGTACCCTCGGCGATGAAGCGGTTTTCCCGCCCGGTCAGATCGCGCTCGCGGATGTCGCGGAATTCCGCAACGCGCGGATCGTCGGCACTGCCGATAGCGATCGGGAAAGCAGCCATGCTCGTCTCAATTGCCCGTAACGATGACGTCGGCGATGGTACGGCCGGTCCTAAGGTCGAACACCAGCGCCTTGTTCCGGCCTTCGACCGTCTCGCCGTAAAACAGGATCTGCCCCGCCGAAAACGAGGTCGACTGCACCTTGAAACCCAGCGGCAGGGAAACGGTCGCCGCGAGCGGCGCCTCCGAGGGCACACCAGAGGCGGCGGCAGCGGGAGCCGTGTCCTTCGGCTCGCGCATCGTCTTGTAGACAACCGCACCGAAGACCGCCATAAGGCTGACGAACATGATGGCGCCGGAAACGATCTGCAGGCGGACCATCTTGCGCCGGACACTTTCCATCGCCGGATCAAGGGGCTTCTCTTCCTGGTCGTCTGGCTCGATTGCTGTCATCTGTGCGTCCCGTTCTAAAAATACGTCGGAGAAGAAGCGTCTTGAGCGACCCCTTTAAACAAGCAGTTGGCATTAGAAAAGTCCTGACCGCCGATGAAACCGCGGAAGGCCGGCTCGACGCCTGGCTGACGGCGCAGGTCGGCGAGGATTTTTCCCGCAGCCGCATCAAGGCGCTGATCAAGGACGGCCAAGTTTCGATGCGCGGCGAACCCGTCACCGATCCGCAGCGCAAGGTGCGCGTCGGCGACAGTTTCGAGATCACCCTGCCCGAGCCGGAAGACCCGACGCCCCAGGGGGAGGATATTCCGCTCGATATCCTCTATGAGGACGATGACGTCGTCGTCATATCCAAACCGGCCGGCCTGGTCGTCCACCCCGGCCCCGGCAACTGGACGGGAACGCTGGTCAACGCGCTGATCCATCATTGCGGCGATACGCTCTCCGGCATCGGCGGCGTGCGGCGCCCCGGCATCGTCCATCGTCTCGACAAGGACACGACAGGCGTCATGGTCGTCGCCAAGAACGACATTGCCCATCGCCATCTCTCGCTCCAGTTTGCTGATCATGGCCGCACCATGCCGCTGGAGCGGGCCTATCAGGCAATCGTCTGGGGCCGGCCCCGGTCACTGACAGGCACGGTCGACGCGCCGCTTGGCCGCGCCACCGGCGATCGCACCCGGCGCGCCGTCAAGCGCCCCGACAGCCATGACGCCGACGAGGCGATCACTCATTACGAGGTGATCGAGCGCTTTCATGAAACCCCGGACGCGACGGCGCTCGCCTCGCTGGTCGAGTGCCGCCTCGAAACCGGCCGCACCCATCAGATCCGTGTGCATATGGCTCATATCGGCCACCCGCTGCTCGGCGACACGGTCTACGGGGCTGGCTTCAGGACCAAGGCCAATCTGCTGCCCGAAGAGATCCGCAAGGTGGTAAACGGGTTCGACCGTCAGGCGCTGCATGCCTTCATGCTGCAATTCGAGCATCCCCGCACCGGCGAACTCATGCATTTCGAAGTGTCACTGCCCGAGGATATGGTGGAACTTGTCGAGGCATTGCGGAGTTAGAAGGGACTGCGGAATTCCGCCTTCCCCGTCTCACACCTGCGTGAGCCGCGCCTTGAACCGCCATTTCGCCATACTTATCTGTATATAGACTTAGTGCGGGCTTGGGTAGAAAGCCGCACGTCCCGGTTTGCCATTCGACGCGGGGACGCGTTTTCATCGGGAACCGGAATTCACTTTAGGAGGGTGCACTATGGCCCGAAATACCTTGCCGTCCATTACCGCCGGCGAAGCCGGCCTCAATCGTTATCTCGACGAAATCCGCAAATTCCCGATGCTCGAACCGCAGCAGGAATATATGCTGGCCAAGCGTTACGCCGAGCACGGCGACCGCGACGCCGCCCACAAGCTCGTCACCAGCCATCTGCGCCTCGTTGCGAAGATCGCCATGGGTTATCGCGGCTACGGCCTGCCGATCGGCGAAGTCGTCTCCGAAGGCAATGTCGGCCTGATGCAGGCGGTCAAGAAATTCGATCCGGAGCGCGGCTTCCGCCTCGCGACCTATGCCATGTGGTGGATCAAGGCCTCGATACAGGAATATATCCTGCGATCGTGGTCGCTGGTGAAGATGGGTACGACCGCAAACCAGAAGCGCCTGTTCTTCAACCTGCGCCGGCTGAAGGGTCGCATTCAGGCGATCGACGACGGCGACTTGAAGCCGGAGCACGTATCGGAAATCGCCACCAAGCTGAACGTCTCGGAGGAGGAGGTCATTTCGATGAACCGCCGCCTCTCCGGCGACGCCTCGCTGAACGCGCCGATCAAGGCGGCCGAAGGCGACAGCGGGCAATGGCAGGACTGGCTTGTGGACGATCACGACAGCCAGGAAGACGTGCTGATCGAGCAGGACGAGCTCGAAACCCGCCGACGTATGCTGAGCAAGGCGATGAGCGTGCTGAACGAACGCGAGCGCCGCATCTTCGAGGCCCGCCGCCTCGCCGAGGAGCCGGTGACACTGGAAGACCTGTCAGCCGAATTCGACATCAGCCGCGAACGCGTCCGCCAGATCGAGGTTCGCGCCTTCGAGAAGGTGCAGGACGCTGTCCGCAAGGAAGCCCTGGAACGCGCCAAAGCCGTCCGCGTCGTCGAAGCCACGGCCTGATACGAAGTCTAGAATTGGCAACGCCATCTCCCCGGTGCGGGAGGTGGCGTTTTTGTTTGGGTTGTGCAACCGGCTGATAGTGATTGCCCCTCACCCTAGCCCTCTCCCCGTAAAAACGGGGAGAGGGGACATGCCCTCCGAGGGGTCAGCGAGGAACGGAGAGGTGGCAGCTATCCCCCTTCGCCCCGTTTACGGGGAGAAGGTGCCGGCAGGCGGATGAGGGGCGTGAGCGGCAGAGCCGTGAATGCGCTGAGCGAGCGAAGGGCAACGAACTCCCTTGCCCGGGTGACCACCTCACTGGCTCGTCGAAACATCCCCGAGCGCGGTCCATTCCTTGATGGCGGTATTGAAGGCGTCCGTTCCCGTGCCGCCCTTGTCCATCGTCAGCAGCGCGCGGCGGCCGTTGCGGTAGGTGATCGGGATATCGATCCAGTTGCGGGTCGACATCAGGTCGAGATTGGCCTTGCGCGCATCGGGATAATCGTTGAGCGCGATCATGTGGAAATCGTCGGTGATCTTGGCCGGAACCGCAATCAGCGCGTCGCCGCGATCCTGTTCCGTGCGCTTCATCGAGATGCGCTGGACGCTGTCGATACTGCCACCTTCAAAATTGGGCGGCACCGAGAAGACGATCTCGACAAGATGGCTTGCCGGCAGCGACGGATCGGAGTTGCGCTTGAAGGTGACGAGAGCCGAGAGATTACGCTCGGGAACCGTGATATTGCCCTGGACTGTCGCTTCCTGCCGGCCACCCTGGCCGGCCTCGTGCTGTACGCTCCAGACGACCGTTCCCTCGATCGCCGTCGGCGAGCTCTGGCCGATACGCTCCTCGTAGAGGAACATCTTTTCCGACGACCCAACCGGGGCGGTTTGCTGCGGCGATGCCGCAGGACCGTTCGGCGTCAGCGTTTCCGGCCGGACCGTATCACCTTGGGCGCTGGCAGCCGGCGTATCCGCAGCCGCGACATTCTGCTCGGCCACCGATTTCCCTTCGGCGGTCGGTGTTCCCGGCACAGCCGCCGGGCCGCTGTCGACTTCGCTTCCATCGGAAAGCAGCCGCTGGGTGAATTTGGAATTGGCCGCCGCACCGTCATTGTTCAATGACGCCACTTGCTGGTTCGGCTCTGCCGGTGCCGGCGGCGTATTCTGCGCTTCCGGGGTGGCTGGCTCGGCTGGCGTCGGCGTGCTCGGCTGAGCAGGCGTCTCGGGTTCCGCCGGCGTCGTTGCCGCCTCGTTCCTCGTGGACTGCGATGGTGCCGAGCTGACAAGCCCATCGACCATCGCAACCAGCGCCTCTCTGTTCGTCCAGCCGGCATAGACGCCGCCGCCGATCAGGATAAGCGCGAAGATCAGGGTGATCACCGTGCCGATGCCGAAGCGGCGCCGCTTCGGCTCCATGCGGAAATTCTTGCCCTGCAGTTTGGCGGCGACGATCTGATCGATATCCATCGCCGGATTGGCGTCGTCATCGTCGGCGGCGACCGAGCCGCGCCGATCATAGCCACGCAGTGCCTTGGCTTCGCGCCATCCCTCGCTCGGCGCGCCGGCAGCGGGCGCCGCCTTGCCATCATGCACTTCAGCAAAGATATCGACATCGTCGAAATGCGAGGAAACCGGTGTCTTCTTGTTGCTCCCGGCCTCGATCGGCGGCAGATCGTCGAAGGCGGCCGTTTCCCAGGAGAAACTTTCCTTGGCAGCCGGCATGACGGCCGCGGGTGCTATCTTCTCGAGGCTCGATATCACCTCTTCGAAGGCGCGCGCCGAGGTGTCGGCGGCGGCCGGAGCGGTTTCCGAATATTGCCGGAGTTCCTCTTCAGCCCATTCGGTCTCGGCATCCTTCGGCGCCGGAGCCGGTGTTTCGGCGGCGGGTTCGGTCCAGACGGGGTCGAAATGCGCCGCCGCATCCGCCTGCAGCGGCTCCTCGCGGCTATGTTCGACGAATTCCTGCGCACGATCGAAATCGGCGACCGGCTCGACCAGCCGGTTGGATGCATGCTCTAGGCCGCGTGTGACCGGCTGAAACGATTCGATGGGCTCGTAAGCCGCCTCGGCCTTCGGCTCATGGCTTTCAACAGTCGCCGGTTCGGCCGCGACCTCTTCGGCTTCCGCGGGAGGCTGCTCATCGGCACGATCGTCGTCTTGCTCGTCATGCCCGGCAGGCGGCGGTTCGAAGCCGTCATGGTCGGACGCCGCCACCTCTTCGCCAGCGACCTCACGCGCCTCGCCGACATGCCATTCTTCGGCCGGCGCCTCCTCCTCATGGGAGGGATGCCAGTATGACTCAACGGGCGCATCCGTCTCGGTGGAAACAGATGTTTCCACGAGCTCGGGCTCTGCAGGCTGGGGTTCCGCAGGCTCGGCTTCCTCGGCTACGACCTCTTCCTGAGTTTCCTGCGGCGCGGCAGCTTCGACCTGATCGGGCTCATCGACGGCCTCTGCCGCCGGCGGTTCTGCATCGGCTTCCTCGGCCGGCTCGTCGACGGCCGGCTCTGACACAGGCGCCGGTTCGCTTTCACCGTGAGCCGCGTATTCCTCAACGGGCTCCGGCACAGCGACGGCGTCAGCCGCCTCATCGAGTGACAGCGCCTCGGAGTGTTCACCCTCCACTTCGCGGATGGCGGCCTCGAGCTTTTCGAGCTGGCGTTGCAGCATGGCTTCCGGTGGACGCGGCTTCATGTTCTCGAGCTGCCGCTGCACTGCGCCGCGAGCACGTTCGTAGACCTTCACCCGCATCTCGGGGGTATTTTCGGCCAGGCCGTCGACGGCCCGCCGAATAACTGCAATAAAATCCGCCATCAGTACTTTCTCAAGAAGTCCGGTACTCTCCCGAACCTATCCTCCGCAGTGACCGGTGACCTTAATCCTCAAACGGATCGGTCACAAGTATCGTGTCGTCCCGCTCCGGGCTGGTGGACAGGAGCGCGACAGGCGCCCCGATCAGCTCTTCGACCTGGCGAACATATTTGATCGCCTGTGCCGGAAGATCTGCCCAACTGCGGGCGCCGACGGTCGATTCCTTCCAGCCCTCCAGCGTGATATAGATCGGTTCGACCCTAGCTTGCGCTCCCTGGCTTGCGGGAAGATGATCAATCTGTTCGCCGTCGAGCATATAGCCGACGCAGATCTTCAGTTCCTCGAGGCCGTCGAGCACGTCGAGCTTGGTGAGCGCGATGCCGGTGATGCCGTTGGTGGCGACCGACTGGCGAACCAGCGCAGCGTCGAACCAGCCGCAGCGGCGCTTGCGCCCGGTCACGGTACCGAACTCATGCCCCTTTTCGCCGAGGAACTGGCCAATTTCGTCGGTGAGCTCGGTCGGGAACGGGCCCTCGCCGACACGTGTCGTATAGGCCTTCGTGATGCCGAGGATATAGCCGAGCGAGCCCGGTCCCATGCCGGAACCGGCCGCGGCCTGGCCGGCCACCGTGTTCGAGGAGGTCACAAAAGGATAGGTGCCGTGATCGATGTCGAGCAGGCTGCCCTGCGCGCCTTCGAAGAGGATGCGGGCGCCCTTGCGGCGCTCCTTGTCGAGGAAAAGCCAGACGGTATCCCGGAACGGCAGGACACGGTCGGCGATGGAGGTGAGCTCCTCCATGATCGCCTCGTGGCTGACTTCGGCAACGCCAAGGCCGCGACGAAGTGCGTTGTGATGCGTGAGGATACGGTCGACCTTGCCGGAAAGGCTGTCGAGATCGGCAAGATCCATGACGCGGATGGCGCGGCGGCCGACCTTGTCTTCATAGGCCGGGCCAATGCCGCGGCGCGTCGTTCCGATCTTGGTGCCGCTGTTGGAGGCCGCATCTTCGCGCATCGCGTCGAGTTCGCGGTGCAGCGACAGGATGAGCGTCGCATTGTCGGCGATGCGCAGATTGTCAGGCGTCACGCTCACACCCTGGGCCTCAAGTCGACCAATCTCGGCGATCAGCGCATGCGGGTCGACGACGACGCCGTTGCCGATCACCGCCATCTTGCCCGGACGCACGACGCCGGACGGCAGCAGCGAAAGCTTGTAGCTCGTGCCGTCGATGACGAGCGTATGGCCGGCATTGTGTCCGCCCTGATAGCGCACGACGATATCCGCGCGTTCCGAAAGCCAATCGACAATCTTGCCCTTGCCTTCGTCACCCCATTGCGAACCGACCACGACTACGTTCGTCATCTAACTCTTCCTGTTACCGGCGCGGAACCGCGCACCTGCTCAAACCCGCGCATCTATAAAGCTTTGTTTTTGGGAAAGCGACCCTGTTGTCACAGGCGATTGGGCTTTTTACGTGACAAATCAGCACTCGGCAGGCTATTTCCCCTGGGAAAACGCCGCTTGTTGATCACCAAAAGACGAGGAAGAAACGCTCTTGCAAGCCACGGCCTATATTTGCCTCGTCATCGCCACCCTCTGCTGGGGTGGCAATTCCGTCGCCGGCAAGCTCGCGGTCGGCCATGTCAGCCCGATGATGCTGACCTTCCTGCGCTGGTTCCTTGCCGTCGCGTTGATCGCCCTGATCTCGGTGCCGCAACTCAAGAAGGACTGGCCGGTCGCCAGAAAAAACCTGCCGCTGCTGCTTTGCTACGGCGCCATCGGCTACACCCTCTTCAACGCCATGCTTTACTCGGCGGTGCAGTATACGACGGCGATCAATGTCGCCATCGAGCAGGCCGGCATTCCCATGCTGATCTTCCTGCTGAATTTCGTCTTCTTCCGCACCGGCATTTCGCTGGCGCAATGCCTCGGCTTCGGAATGACGCTGGTGGGCGTGGCGCTGACAGCGGCGCATGGCGACCTCGCCACGCTGCTGCAGCTGCAGCTCAACCGGGGCGACGGCCTGATGCTGATCGCCATCGTCGCCTATTCGCTCTACACGATCTTCCTGCGCTGGAAACCACGGGTCGACTGGCGAACGCTGATGGCCCTCCCGGCCTTTGCCGCCATGCTGACATCGCTGCCGCTGCTCCTCTGGGAGGCAGGCCGGGATGCGGCGCAATGGCCCGATCAGGCCGGCTGGGGCATCACTCTCTACACGGCGATCTTCCCCTCGCTGCTGGCGCAGATTCTTTACATCAAGGGCGTCGAGGCAATCGGCGCCAACCGCGCCGGCCTGTTCATCAATCTCGTGCCGGTATTCGGAACCCTGCTCTCCGTCGCCCTGGTCGGCGAGACGCTGCAGTCCTTCCATATGGTCTCGCTGGCCCTGACGCTCGGCGGCATCGCCATCGCCGAAAAAGGTCGTCCGAAAGCTTCGGCTCCAACGGTGCCCGCCTCACCGGTGGATTAGCCAAGCTCCAGCGTCGTCACGCCGAAGACGTGCTTCAATGGCGTGGCTGGCGCTGGCCCGCGATACATGCGCACGGTCTCGAACACCGGCTGAAGGCCCATATCTTCGGCAAGCCCGATCGCCTCGCGGTTCTCGGCGGGAATATCGATGAAGACTGTTGCCCCTTTCGCCTCCGGGACCAGTTCGGCAAGCAGTGCTGCGGCGCTATCGGCATCATTGGCAAAGAGCGGGCCGATCTTGTAGCCCTCGTAGCAGCGGCGGATCGTGCCGTAGCCACGGATTTTGTGGCTCTTCCGCACGACGGCGGTACGCCGTCCCCTGCGACCGGTGCACCAGGCGGCAAGGAAGGCTTCCCGCGGCTGCGGAAAGATCGCCGAATCATAACGCAGCAGCCCTTCCAGGCGCGAATCCAGCACCGGATGCGCAACGAGCGTCGAGGCCGGCAGCGCGCTGGCGATGCCGCCATAGCGAATGGTGAGATAAGCGGGTTCGAAGCCGGCCCTGCGGTAGTTCTGCTGCTGGGCGGCGACGCCGTCGAGACCGATCGTCCGGCCCTCCGCCGTGGCGATCCCCGTTTGCCAGATCGCCTTGCCATACCCCTTGCCGCGGAAATCGGGGTGGACGATGTAGAGGCCGAGAAAGGCAAAGCTGTCGCCATATTTGACGACCGAAATAGAGCCGACAGGGACTTCGCCGATGGCGCCGACGAAAAAACCCGTCGGATCAGCTTCGAGGAATGCCAGCGAATCGTCGAGGCCGGGATTCCATCCCTCCTGACGCGCCCATTCGAGCACGAGCTCCAATTCGCCGGGCCGCATCGAACGAACGGCAAATTCCGAATTCATGCGACCTTCCCAGATTGAATGTCCTGCAAGTCCATCCCGCCAACGGCAAAGCAATTGTCAGGTCACCGCCCCCCCGATCGCGGCTGCGAATGATGGAGAAGCCGCGCTGATGGTCTTGACGACGCGTATAATCATTTTCGATGCAATGCAGTAAGCTTTGTTTCCGCATTACCATGAAACAATGCCGTTGCAAGCTCAAGAAAATTACTTGCCGCCCAATTATCGTCCTGCCGGTGACGAGCAAGCAATTCCACCGACATTAGCCGCCTATCGCTGCCTTGTGCTTTCCGGCCCCGCCCGCCACCGACGAGAACAGCCGATCCGTCTCGGTTGCCGGCGCGGGATAGCCAAAGGCATAGCCCTGCAGGCCATCGCAGCCGAGCTGCGCCAGCACGGTAGCATGCGCCTCGGTCTCGATGCCCTCGGCGATCACCTCGACATCGAGCGCCTTGGCGATTTCGACGATCGAACCGACCACGCGCCGCTGCTCCTCCGAGCTGACGACCTCGGCAACGAGTTGCCGGTCGATCTTCAGCCGCTTCGGCCGCAGCTTGACGAGACCGATGAGCGAGGCGTGGCCCGATCCGAAATCGTCGATTTCGATGTCGATGCCCAGCTGTTTGATATCATTGATATGATCGAGCAGCGTCTCGTCGCTGTCATCGAGGAAAATCGTCTCGATCAGCTCGAATACGATTGCGCCGGGCGGAATGTCGAGTTTTTTCAGCTTGCCGAGCAGCGCCGGGTCGGCAAGGCGCGACGCCGAAATGTTGACGGCGATGCGCGGAACCGCAAGGCCGTGCAACTGCCAGAACTGCCGGTCCTCGAGAACACGTTTCAAGATCGCCGCATCGATCTCCGCCGCAAACCCGTGCTCGTCGGCAATCTTCAGAAATATGCCCGGAGCGAGCACGCCCTTGTCCGGATGTTTCCAGCGCGCCAACGCCTCGAAGCCAATAACCTGACGCGTTGTGGCGCAGAGCTGCACCTGATAATAGGGAATGATCTCGCCCCGCTCCAGCCCGAGCTTCAGCTCTTCGACCAGTCGACGTTTGGATCGCAGATCCTCCTGCAGTTGCCGCGTGAAGAATTCGATGCGGTTCCGCCCGAGCTGCTTGGCTTGGTAGAGTGCCAAGTCGGATTCGGCCAGCAGGTTGCGCGCCCGCCGATCGCCGCTCCACGATACGCCGATCGAAGCCCCGGATTGCAGCATCTCCTGGCCGAAACGGATCTTTTTCCGCAGCCGCCACTGAACATCCTCCGTGATCAGTTTCAGCTCGGCCAGATCGGTGAAATTGACCAGCACGACGACGAACTCGTCACCGCCGACGCGGGCGACCATGCCGTTTGCGGGAATGGCGGCGGCGATGCGAAGGGCTGCAGCCTTGAGCACGGCGTCGCCGGCCGCATGGCCGTGGCTGTCGTTGATCTGCTTGAACTGGTCGATATCGAGATGCAGCACGCCAAGCGTCGCAACGCTCCTGTTAGCCGGCAGCTCCGCCAGCCTCTTGTCGAGAAGGCGCCTGTTCGGCAAGCCGGTGAGATAATCGTGATCGGCGACATGCTCGATACGCGCGTTGCTTTCCTCGAGCGCCAGCGCCCTCGCCTCTGCCATCATCTTTTGCCGTGCAAGCTCGGCGTTGAGCTGCACGTCGGCCGTCACATCCCACTCGGCGCCGATGAAGGAGGGCGCGCCCTCAGTATCCACATAAAAATGCGCCCGCGAGCGAAGATGCCGGATTTCGCCGCTCGGCAGCACGATCCGGAATTGCGAGTCATAGGCGCCGCGCGCCGCGATGGCCTGCTCGAAATCACGTTCGGCCCGCTCGCGATCGTCGGGATGGATCGCATTCGACCAGAACCATACCGGCACTTGCCGACATGTCTCGCCGGTCTCGTAGAGCCGGTGCATCTGTGTGTCCCATAAGATCCCGTCCTTTGCAATGCTGTGCTCCCAGACACCGATCCTGGATGCGTCGAGAGCGAGTTCGAGCCGGCGCAGAAGATCCTGAAACTCTTGTTCGGATCGTGTGGCTTTATTTTCTGGCAACACGGCCTCAGCCTTCGAAGCTTGCATAATTGCAATATGGTCTTCGGCCGGCATTAAGGAAGCCTTGTCTCATGGACCGAACAAATGACGAGGTGAAATCTTCGTTACGGCTTTCCCCTTTTGGATCAACGGACTTGCGATCTGCCGCAACTAAAGGATCAGTGATTATGTCTCGGTGGTTTTTTCGCGATCTGGCGGAAGTCCGCTGCCCCTTCCAGAACGGCGCCGTCCGCCAGTTGTGTGACGGAACGGCGGTAGATTTGTTGCCACGGCGTGGCATCCGCCGGCACCGGCGGAATGCCCTCGCCTTTGCGCCGTTCGATCTCGACGTCATCCACCAGCATGTCGCAGCGCCCGTGGTTGAAGTCGATGCGGATCGTGTCGCCGCTGCGAAGCCAGGCGAGGCCGCCGCCGGCAGCGCTCTCCGGCGAAGCGTTGAGGATCGAGGGGCTGTCCGCCGTGCCCGATTGACGACCGTCGCCGATCGTCGGCAGGCTGCGGATGCCGCGCTTCAGAAGATGATCCGGCGGCTGCATGTTCACAACCTCGGCCGACCCCGGCCAGCCGAGTGGCCCGGCGCCGCGGATCACCAGGATCGTATTCTCGTCGATGCCGAGGGCGGGATCGTTGATGCGACGATGATAATCTTCCGACCCGTCGAAGACGACCGCCTTGCCCTCAAAGACGCCTTCTCGCCCCGGCTCCTGGAGATAGCGCCGGCGGAAATCCTCTGAAACCACACTCATCTTCATGATGGCGAAGTCGAAGAGATTGCCCTTGAGAACCAGGAAACCGGCGCGCTCCTTCAGCGGGTCCTCGAACGGCCGGATGACCTCGCGGTCGCCGGCCTCCCGCCCCTTCAGGTTCTCGGCCATCGTCCTGCCTGTCACCGTGCGACAGTCACCGTCGAGTTTTCCGGCCTGCAGCAGCTCCCACATGATTGCCGGCGTCCCGCCGGCGCGGTGATAACGCTCGCCGAGATAGGCGCCGGCCGGTTGGACATTGGCCAGCAGCGGGATATCGAAGCCATGCACCTGCCAGTCGTCGGGATAGAGTTCGACGCCGGCATGCTTGGCCATCGCAGCCAGATGCGGCTGTGCATTGGTCGAGCCGCCGATCGCCGAATTGGTGCGGATCGCATTGAGAAAGGCCGCCCGCGTCAGGATATCCGACGGCTTCAGATCCTCGAACACGATCTCGACGGCCCGCCGTCCGGTGCGGTAGGCCATCTGGCCGCGCTCTCGGTAAGCGGCCGGAATGGCGCCGCACCCGGTCAGCGACAGGCCGAGTGCCTCGGCCAGCGCATTCATCGTCGAAGCGGTGCCCATCGTGTTGCAATGGCCGACGGAAGGAGCCGAATCGAGCGCCGCCTGCAGAAACTCCTCCCGGTCGATTTCGCCCGCCGCATATTTCCGCCGCATCCGCCAGATCACCGTGCCGGAGCCCGCCAGCTCCCCCTCGTGCCAGCCGTCGAGCATCGGCCCGCCGGAGAGCACGATCGCCGGAATATCGACCGTCGAAGCCGCCATAATCGCCGAAGGCGTGGTCTTGTCGCAGCCGGTGGTCAGCACCACGCCGTCGAGGGGATAGCCGTAAAGGATTTCGACGAGGCCGAGATAGGCGAGATTGCGGTCGAGCGCGGCCGTCGGGCGCTTGCAGTTCTCGAAGATCGGATGTGTGGGAAATTCGATCGGAATGCCGCCGGCATCGCGAATGCCGTCGCGTACGCGCTTGGCGAGTTCGATATGCACCCGATTGCAGGGTGTAAGATCGCTGCCGCTCTGGGCAATCCCGATGATCGGCCTGCCGGAGCGCAACTCCTCCGGCGTGATGCCGTAATTCATGAAACGCTCGAGATAGAGCGCCGCCATGTCGATGTGATCGGGATTGTCGAACCAATCCTGCGAACGCAAGCGGCGTTTCTTCGTCTGGCTGTCCGTCATTACTATCCTCCCGATCGGCCATACTTCTCTTCGAAGTCGAGAAGTTGGGGCTTCAGTCCGTCTAACCATCTCCCGCAAGCGCTCCGGCCTTGCCGGCATTGCCTATCCAGATGGCGGAGGTAAGGCCCGCGCCGATCCTCCCAGCTGCCATCCGTCTTTGATAGTCCCCTCGCCCATGGTTGCAACCGTTTTGATAAACGTAACGCATTTTTGTCGGATGTCCGAAAACGATACGGGCGAGAACCGCAGTTCCCGCCCGATTTACTCGACAAAGGAAGGTTGAATTCCGTTTATTCGGCCGCGAGCCTGATAACCTCGGCCTCTTCCTCCTTGTGCTCGTCCGGCTTGTGCTGAACCAGCGGACGGTTGCCCGTCATCCGGCGCAGCAGCACGTAGAACACCGGCGTCATGAAGATGCCGAACAACGTCACCCCGATCATGCCGGAGAAGACCGCGACACCCATGGCGGCACGCATTTCCGCACCGGCGCCGGTCGAGACGACGAGCGGCACGACGCCCATGATGAAGGCCATGGAGGTCATGAGGATCGGGCGAAGACGAAGGCGGCTGGCCTCGACCGCGGCCTCCCGCGGTGTTCTGCCTTCGAACTCCAGTTCACGGGCGAACTCGACGATGAGGATCGCGTTCTTCGCCGATAGACCGACAAGGACGACGAGGCCGATCTGGGTGAAGATGTTGTTGTCTCCACCGGTGAGCCAGACACCCGTCAACGCAGCCAGCACGCCCATCGGCACGATCATGATGATCGCAAGCGGGAGCGTCAGGCTTTCATACTGGGCGGCCAGCACCAGGAAGACGAGCAGCAGCGCCAGCGGGAAGACGACAACGCTCGAATTGCCGGCCAGGATCTGCTGATAGGTCAGATCCGTCCATTCGAAGTCGATGCCCGCAGGCAGTGTCTCGCGAAGGATATTCTCGATTGCCGCCTGCGCCTGGCCGGAGGAGAAGCCCGGTGCCGGACCGCCGTTGATATCGGCGGCAAGGAAGCCGTTATAGCGGTTGGCGCGCTCCGGACCCGTGCTCGGCTCCACCTTCAGGAGGGCCGACAGCGGGATCATCTCACCCGATGCCGAACGAACTTTCAACTGGCCGATATCTTCCGGCTGGGCGCGGAATTTCGCATCGGCCTGCACCCGGACGCTGTAGGTGCGGCCGAAGGCGTTGAAGTCGTTCACATAGAGCGAACCGAGATAGATCTGCAGCGTCTGGAAGACATCGGTGACGGAAACTCCGAGCTGCTCGGCCTTGGCGCGGTCGAGATCGGCATAGAGCTGCGGCACGTTGATCTGGAAGCTCGAGAACAGCCCGGCAAGTTCAGGCGCCTGATAGGCCTTGGCAAGCACCGCCTTGGTCGCCTCGTCGAGCGCCTGGTTGCCGAGGCCGGCGCGATCCTCGATCTGCAGCTTGAAACCGCCCGTCGTGCCGAGACCGTTGACCGGTGGCGGCGGGAACATGGCGATGAATGCGTCCTGGATGGCGCCGAACTTCTGGTTCAGCGCCATGGCGATGGCGCCACCCGAGAGATCCGGCGTCTTGCGCTCCTCGAAATCCTTCAGCGTCACGAAGACGATGCCGGCATTCGAGGAGTTAGTGAAGCCGTTGATCGACAGGCCCGGGAAGGCGATCGCATTGGCGACGCCCGGCTGGGCGAGCGCGATGTCGGTCATCCGTTTGATGACGTCTTCCGTACGGTCGAGGCTTGCGGCATCAGGCAACTGGGCAAAGCCGATCAGATACTGCTTGTCCTGCGACGGCACGAAGCCGCCCGGGACGGTGGTGAACATGCTGTAGGTGGCGCCGACCAGCGCCAGATAGACCACCATGACGATGCTCTTGCGCGACACCAGCCCGCCCACACCCTTGCCGTAGGCGTTCGAGCCGGCGCCGAAGACGCGGTTGAAGCCGCGGAAGAACCAGCCGAAGATGGCGTCCATGAACCGCGTCAGCCAATCCTTCGGCGCGTGGTGCCCCTTCAAGAGAAGGGCTGCGAGCGCCGGAGACAGGGTGAGCGAGTTGAAAGCCGAGATGACGGTCGAGATCGCGATCGTCAGCGCGAACTGGCGATAGAACTGACCCGACAGGCCGGAGATGAAAGCGAGCGGCACGAAGACCGCGACCAGCACCAGCGCGATCGCCACGATCGGACCGGAGACCTCCTTCATCGCCTTGTAGGTAGCCGCCCGCGGCGACAGGCCGTGCTCGATGTTGCGCTCGACGTTTTCGACCACGACGATCGCGTCGTCGACGACGATGCCGATCGCCAACACCAGCCCGAACAGACTGAGCGCGTTGATCGAGAAGCCGAAGACATACATGACCGCGAAGGTACCGATGATCGAGACCGGAACCGCGATCAGCGGAATGATCGAAGCGCGCCATGTCTGCAGGAACAGGATGACGACGAGGACGACGAGTGCGACGGCTTCGAGTAGCGTATCGATAACCTTCTCGATCGAGGCGCGCACGAACTTCGTCGTATCGTAGACAATTTCGTATTTGACGCCTTCGGGCATGGCCAGCTGCAGCTGGTCCATGGTCGAGCGCACATTGTCGGCGATTTCGATCGCGTTCGAACCGGGCGCCTGAAGAACGGCGACGGCAACAGCCGGCTTGCCGTCGAGCAGCGAGCGCAGCGTATAATCGGCGGCGCCGAGCTCGATACGGGCGACATCGCGAAGGCGGGTGATCTCGCCGTTAGCGCCCGTCTTGACGATGATGTTGCCGAACTCTTCGGGCGTGCGCAGGCGACCCTGAGCATTGACGTTGAGCTGCAGGTTCCACGCCCGGCTGGCTGGGCGACGCGCCGATGATGCCGGCGGCGGCCTGGACGTTCTGCGAACTGATGGCGTTGCTGATATCGCTGGCGGCGAGATCGTGCTCGGCGGCCTTCTGCGGATCGATCCAGACGCGCATCGAATAGTCGCCGGCGCCGAAAACCTGCACCTGGCCGACGCCCGGAATGCGGGCGAGCCGGTCCTTGACGTTGAGGGTCGCGTAGTTGCGCAGATAGGTGATGTCGTGATTGTCGCCGTCGGAGACGAGATTGACGACCATGATGAAGTCGGGCGAGCTCTTGACCGTCGTAATGCCGAGCGCACGGACTTCCGCCGGCAGACGGGGCTCGGCCTGCGAAACGCGGTTCTGCACGAGCTGCTGCGCCTTGTCTGGGTCGGTGCCGAGCTTAAAGGTGACGGTGACATTAAGCACGCCGTCCGACGTCGCCTGGCTCGACATGTAGAGCATGTCCTCGACGCCGTTGATCTGCTCTTCGAGCGGTGTCGCCACCGTTTCGGCAATGACGCTCGGATTGGCGCCGGGGTAGGTGGCGCGCACGACGACCGACGGCGGCACGACGTTGGGATATTCGGAAATCGGCAGCGCCCTGAGGCCGATCAGGCCGGCAACCACGATGAGGACCGAAAGAACGCCGGCAAAAACCGGGCGGTCGACAAAGAATCTGGAGATGTTCATTTCAAAGCCCTCTCCGGGGTGAACATGGATGCAAAGTGCCTCTCCGGCGGCTTGGGAACCACCGGCGGGTCATATCAATTCGAGCATGGGCCTCCCGGCTAGGCATAGCCTTGCCCCGCCGGGGAGGGCGAAGTCTTACTGAGCGGTCGCGACCTTCTCTTCGATCTGCGGCACGACGACGGCGCCCGGACGGATACGCTGCAGACCGTTGACGACGATCTTTTCGCCGGCATTCAGGCCGCTTTCGACCACCCGTTGACCGTCAGACAGCGTGCCGAGCTGCACCTGCCGATAGGCCACCTTGTTCTCGCCGTCGACGACGAAGACGAACTTCTTGTCCTGGTCGGTGCCGACGGCACGATCGCTGATGACGATCTTGTTCTCGGTCTTCGGCTGGCCCATGCGCACCCGCACGAACTGGCCGGGGATCAGGCGCCCGCCCGGATTGTCGAAGACGGCACGCACGCCGATCGTGCCGCTTGACGCATCGACCTCGTTGTCGATCAGCTGCAGCTTGCCCTTGATCGGTGTGCCGCTGTCGGCCAGCGTGCCGACCTCGACGGGGATCTGTTCGACCGGCGGCGAGGCGCTGTCCGTCTGCGGCAGCTGGGCAAGGGCACGCGTCACCATCTCTTCGCTGGCATTGAAGCTCGCATAGATCGGATCGACCGAAACGAGCGTCGTCAGCGCCGGCGAAGCCGAGCCGGCCGCAACCAGGTTACCGGCGGTCACCTCGATCTTGCCGATGCGGCCGGACACCGGCGCCCGCACCTCAGTATAATCGAGATCGAGCTGGGCCGACTGCAATGCGGCCTGTGCCGAACGCAGTCCTGCCTGCGCCTCGGCCAGCGCGCTCTGGCGCTGATCGAGATCGCTCTGGGAGATGGTGCGGTTGTCGGAAAGCCTGCGGCCGCGATCGAGCTCGGTCTGCGCCAAGCTGACCTTGGCTTCCGCCGAGGCGACCTGGCCCTGCGCCTGCGCCACGCTCGCCTGATAGGGAGCCGGGTCGATGGTGAAGAGCAGGTCGCCCTGCTTGACCAGCGCACCTTCGCGGAAGGCCACCGACAGGATGGCGCCGGCGACGCGGGAACGAACCTGGACACGGTCGACGGCTTCGAGGCGGCCGGAGAAACTCTCCCAGGCCGTCACGTCGCGCGCCGCGACGACGGCAACCGTCACCGGCACGGCAGGAGGCTGCGCCGGGGCGGAAGCGGCCGTGGCGGTCGTGCTCATCGGCAGTTCGAAAAACAATGCAGCGCCGGAAACCGACGCAATAAGACCTATGCCGGCGCCCACCAGGGCCCAGCGCTTGCTTCTGGACGTCATCAGTACTCTCCTTGCGGCCCCAAGCCGCCGAAATATCAGATCTTCTTCAATGCAATTGCGGTTGGACGCTTACGTCCTGAAGGAAACTTCCGAAATGGCGGCTGACGTGTTCCTGCCAATCGGGCGCTTCCCCGGATATCCCACCATAAATCGAGGGCCAGCCCGTCCCGGCGGGAAGGACATGCTGGCGCACACCGACACCGGCCTTCTTCAGGCGGGCACCGTAACCAATAGTTTCGTCATGCAGAGGATCGTCCTCGGCGGTGAAGATCAGCGCCGGGGCAACGCCTGCAAGACGCGAACAGAGGCAAGGTGCTGCGTAAGGGTGGCAGCCGCCGCCGCTTAAGTAATGGCTCCAGCCCTCCGTCCAGCGCTGCCGCATGCCGATGCCTTCCGCCTTGCGGATCGAGGAGGTGCCCATGAAGGGATCGAGCAGCGGCGAAATCAGCACCTGACCGTCGAGTGCGTCGGGCAACTGGTCGCGCGCCTTCAGCGCCACACCGGCGGCGACATTGCCGCCTGCTTCTTCACCGGCGACGAACAGCAGCGACTTGCGGTCGCCAAGACCGGCAGCGCGCTTGTTGGCGAGATAGGTGAAAACTGAAAAGGAAACTTCCAGCACTTTCGGAAACAGATTGCCGGACAGGCTGCTATAATCGACGGCGGCGACGATGGCGCCGGCCTTGGCGAGGCTGATCGCCACCGGCCGGTCGACATTTCTCTCCTGATCGAGAAACGCGCCGCCATGCAGGTAAAGCACGATCGGCGGCCCTTTGCCGTAATCGGCGCCCTGGTAGATGCGTGCGGAAACGGGGCCGATGGCCACCTTGTCCAGCATCATATCTTTCCATTCCACCGTCATGGTTCGGGCCTCTGTGCGCATCGCGACAAACAGACAACGCCCGTCGCTTGCATTTTGCATAAAAAAGATATTGTTATTCAGAACAGGGAATAAGAAGCGATATCGCGATTACACTGTTCCAATTCTCGAATAATGGTGCAACGCAAACTGCGGACTTGAAACCGATGGATCAACTTTCGGCAATGCGCGTCTTCATCCGCGTGGTGGAGACGGGCAATTTCACCCGCGCCGCCGACATGCTCGCCATGCCCAAGGCGACGGTGACCAATCTTATCCAGGGCCTGGAGGCGCATCTGCGCACCAAGCTTCTAAACCGTACCACGCGCCGGGTGATGGTGACCACGGACGGCGCGCTTTATTACGAACGCGCCGCCCAGCTTATCTCCGAACTGGAAGAACTCGACGGCAGCCTCTCCAACTCCCAGAGCCTGCCGAGCGGGCGGCTGCGCGTCGAAATGAGCGGCGCCTTTGCTGACGCAATCGTCGTCCCGGCCCTTTGCGACTTTTATCAGCGCTATCCCGATATCCGTCTGGACCTCGGCGTCAGCGACCGAACGGTGGATTATCTGGTCGAAAACGTCGATTGCGCGTTGCGGGCCGGCACACCCACCGACCAGTCGCTGATCGCCCGGCGCGTTTCGGAGATGGAGCTCATCACCTGTGCTTCGCCAAGTTACATCCAGAAATTCGGCATGCCCGAACGCCCCGAGGATCTGGAGGCCGCACATTACTCGGTCAACTATTTCCGCGCTCAGAACAACCGGACGCTGCCCTTCGAATTTCGCAGGGACAACGAGACGATTGAGACCAACCCGCGCTATATCGCCTCCGTCAACGACAGCCGCACCTATCTGACCGCGGCGCTGACGGGGCTCGGTGTCGCGCAAGTGCCGACCTTCATGGCGCGCGAGCCGATGCGGCGGGGTGAACTTGTCCGCGTGCTGCCGGAATGGCGCCGCGATCCGATCCCGCTCTATGTCGTCTATCCGCCGAACCGCCACCTCAGCAACAAGGTCCGCGTCTTCGTCGACTGGCTGGTGAAGCTTCTGGTCGAGGCCAAGCTGAACGACTATTGAGCGGCAAAACAGATGCGGCCCGGAAGGAGGGGTACCTTCGACGGGCCGCAATATTTTGAATATCGGGCCTGTCGCGCCGCAGAGCGGGCGCGGCAGGCTCTGGAGGTTCGTAAGAGAGCGTCAGGGAACGCCACTCTCTCGCGATAAAGCAGTTATAAGCACTCTCCATAAGATTGTAAGAGGGAAAACCCACAAGCACCGTTCACATAATCGCGATGAGGTCGCCCTCGTCAGATCAAGCCGCCGTTGGCGCGCAGCGTCTGGCCGTTGATCCAGCCGCCGTCCGGGCCGGCGAGGAAGGCGACCGCCGACGCGATGTCCTCGGGCGTGCCGAGGCGCTCCAGCGGGTTCATCTTCGCCATGCGGACGACGAGTTCCTCTGGTTTGCCGTTGAGGAAAAGATCGGTGGCGACAGGACCGGGCGCAATCGCATTGACGGTGATATTGCGGCCGCGCATTTCCTTGGCCATGATCGCCGTCAGCGTTTCGACGGCCGCCTTGGTCGCGGCGTAGACGCCGTAGGTTTCAAGCTTCAGGCCGACGACCGAGGTCGAGACGTTGATGACCCGGCCGCCGTCGCGCAGGCGCCTGGCCGCTTCCCTCAGCGTGTTGAAGGTGCCCCTGAGATTGACGCCGATCTGGCGGTCGAAGCTTTCGTCGTCAGCCTCGGCGAGTGAGGACAGCCTCATGATGCCGGCATTGTTGACGAGCACGTCGATGCCACCGAAGGCGGTTTCCGCAGCATCGAACATGCGGCGCACGGCGTCCGCATCGCTGACATCGGCTTTCCCGGTCAGCGCCTTGCCGCCGGCCTGCCCGATCTCCCGGGCCAGTTCTTCGGCCGGGGTGGCATTGTCGGAGTAATTGATGACGACGGTGAAACCGTCTCTGGCAAGGCGTCTCGCGACCGCCGCGCCGATACCGCGGGAAGCGCCGGTAACCAGTGCGACCTTGCTGGTTTGGTTGGAAGCCATTGTTCTTCTCCTTCATCTGCGCCACAGCGCGTTTTTCGATGCAAAGAAGATGCGCCTTTTGCCGGGGCGGATAATCGTGCATTCTTCGGCATGACTATCCGGGAAAGGCGAACAAACAGATGGACAGATTCGATGCCATGCGTGTGTTCTGCCGTGTTGTCGAGCGCCGCAGCTTCACCCTTGCCGCGGAAGACACCGGCCTGCCGCGTTCGACCGTAACCGATGCGGTCAAACAGCTCGAGGCCCGCCTCGGCGTACGCCTGCTCCAGCGCACGACGCGCCATGTCAGCCCGACGCTCGACGGCGAGGCCTATTACCAGCGCTGCCTGTCGATCCTCGCCGACATCGAGGATGCCGAAGGCGCCTTTGCCGGCGCCAGACCGAAGGGGCTGCTGCGCGTCGATGTGCACGGCACGCTCGCCCGCCACTACGTGCTGCCGAGCCTGCCGTCCTTTCTCGATGCCTATCCGGAGATCGAATTCCATATGAGCGAGGGCGATCGGCTGGTCGATCTGATTCGCGAAGGCATCGATTGCGTGCTGCGCGTCGGTACGCCCGGGGATAGCGACATGGTCGCCCGCCGTCTCGCCATGCTCGACGAGATCACCCTCGCCTCCCCCGCCTACATCGCCGCCCACGGCCTGCCGCAGCATCCGGACCGGCTGACCGGCCACCGCATGGTCGGCTTCCGCTCCAGCAGCACCGGCACTCTGCTGCCGCTCGAATTCATCGTCGACGGCGAAGTGCGCAACATCACCCTTCCCGCGACCGTTGCCGTCAACGCCGCCGAAAGCTATGTTTCCGCGGCAAGGATGGGCCTCGGCCTGATCCAGATCCCGCGCTATCACGCTGAAAAAGATCTCACTGAGGGAAGGCTGGTTCGCGTGCTCGGGGATTTTCCGCTGACCCCGACGCCGGTATCCCTGCTCTACCCCCGCAACCGCCAGCTTTCACCGCGCGTGCGCATCTTCATCGACTGGCTGGTGAAGGTCTTCGCTCGACAAAATCCGGAAAGCGCGCATCATTAAGACGCGCCTTGCGCATGTAAGCGCTTTTTTCGGGGGAAGCCATGGCACTCAGCGACATCACTGTCTACCAGACGGAAGACGGCTTCGTCGTCGAATTCGGCGGCGAGGGCGAAGACAGTATTGCCGTGACGTTGCGCAGCAGGCCCGAGCTGACCTCGGAAAACGCCGTCTCGCGCGCCAAGGCCCTGCTTGCGACGGCCATCGAACCCGTCCATGGCGACGGCCCGCGCAGCAAGGATGCCGCCCTGCTCGAAGAAGAACTGGAAGAGGGCCTGGAAGATTCTTTTCCGGCAAGCGACCCGGTTTCGGTGACGGTCTCCTCGATCCCGATGCGAGATCCGAATGCCGGCCGGTAACACCCGCTTGTCACGTCAAACGGTTTTGGGGTGACGCCAAGCGCGCCGAATGGTATCTGCCTCGGCCATGACCGATGGTGGAATGACAAGGGGCGCGATCGGGGCCGGTGCGCTTGCCGGCGAAAGCCTCAAGGCGTTTTTCGAGCGCGATGCGATCACTGTTGCCCGGGCTCTGCTCGGCTGCCATCTCACAGTCGATGGCGTCGGCGGCCGCATCACCGAAACGGAAGCCTATTTCCCCGATGACGAGGCCTCGCACAGCTTCCGTGGCCCGACCAGGCGCAACGGCGCCATGTATGGCCGCCCCGGCAATGTCTACATCTACCGCATTTACGGCATGTACTGGTGCCTGAACTTCGTCTGCCATCCGGGTTCGGCCGTGCTCATCCGGGCGCTTGAGCCGGAAAACGGAATCCCTCTGATGATGCAGCGGCGCGGCACCGACATGCTGACGGCACTTTGCAGCGGCCCCGGCAAACTCTGCCAGGCGCTCGGCATCGATATCGAGGTCAACGACCGGCTGCTCGACCGCCCGCCCTATGCGCTGACGCCGTCCGTGCCGGTGCCGATCGTTTCGGGTAAACGCATCGGCATCACGAAAAACGCCGACGCGCCATGGCGCTTCGGTATCCAGGGATCGCGTTATCTCAGCAAGCCGTTTCGCTGACTATTCCACGACGGCGCTGTGGTCGACGGCGGGCGCCGCCTTCGGCTTGCGCAGCAGCAGAACCAGCGGAATGACGGCAAGCGACATCAGCATCAGCAGCTTGAAATCGTCCATATAGGCGATGATGGTCGATTGCAGCGTAATGATCTCGTTGAGCGAGGCGCGCCCGGCCGCCGTCACGGGACTAAGCCCCTGCGCCGCCACGGCGTTGAAGGCATGGTTGAACGGCGTCACATAAGCTGCGATCGATTCATGATTGCTCTGCGTATTCTCGACGATCAGCGCCGAGACGATCGAGATGCCGACCGACGAGCCGATATTGCGTGACAGGTTGTAGAGACCGGTGCCGTCGCCGCGCGTATGGGCGGGTAGCGTGGCGAAAGCGATCGTCGTCAGCGGCACGAACAGGAAGCCGAGGCCGGCGCCCTGGATGAAACCGACCGAGATGATCGTCCATTGCGAGACGTCGGGCGTCCAGCCGGTCATGTCGTACATCGCCCAGGCGGTCAGGCCGAGGCCGAGCACCAGCAGCCAGCGTGTATCGACCTTGCCGATCAGCCGCCCGACGATGAACATGCAAAGCATGGTGCCGAGTCCACGCGGCCCCATGACGATGCCGGCGGTGATGACGGGATAGCCCATCAGGGTCTGCAGATAGGGCGTCATCAGCGCCAGCGAGGCGAGATAGGTGATGCCGATCACGAAGATGAAGATCATGCTGATCGTGAAGTTCTGGTCGAGGAACAGCTTCGGATTGACGAAGGACTTCTCCGCCGTCAGCGTGTGCACCAGCAGCAGATAGAAGGCGGCGGTGCAGATGATCGCTTCGAGCATGATCTCGCCAGAGGAGAACCAGTCGAGCTGCTCACCGCGGTCGAGGAAGAGCTGCAGCGAGGCAATGAACAGGCTCATCATGCCGAAACCGAACCAGTCGAGCTTGGCGAGCGCATCCCTCTTCGTTTCCGATACGAAGATGACGATACCGGCAAAGGCAAGCGCGCCGATCGGCACGTTGATGTAGAACACCCAGCGCCAGCTGATATTGTCGGTCAGCCAGCCGCCGATGACTGGGCCGAGGACCGGCCCGACCATGACCGAGACGCCGAAGAGGGCCATGGCCGAGCCGCGCTCCTCGACCGTATAGATGTCGAGGAGGATGCCCTGGGAAAGCGGCACCAGCGATGCGCCGAACAGGCCCTGCAGCAGGCGGAAGGCAACGATCTGGTTCAGCGATTGCGCCAGACCGCAGAGCACCGAGGCGCCGACGAAGCCTGATATGGCGACGAGCAGCACGCGCTTGCGGCCGAACTTGGCGGCAAGGAAGCCCGAAGGCGGCGTCATGATCGCCGCCGCGACGATGTAGGACGTCAGCACCCAGTTGATCTGGTCGGCGGAGGCCGACACGCTGCCCTGAATATAGGGCAGCGCCACATTGGCGATCGTCGTGTCCAGCGCCTGCATGATGACGGCGAGAATGACGCAGGCCGTGATCGCGCCGCGATTGGCAACAGGGGTCGCCGGAGATGCGGGAGCGTTACTCATCATCCTTGCCCTGAGGCTGGCCCAGAAGCTTGTTGACGAAGTCGGGCAGTCCGCGGGCATGGCCGGTTTCGACATCGACCACCGTGCTCATGCCGACACGAAGCGGCGGCTTGCCTTCAATGTCCTCGATGCTGACGCGCATCGGAATGCGCTGGACGACCTTCACCCAGTTGCCGGTGGTGTTCTGCGCCGGCAGCAGCGAGAAGCTGGAGCCGGAGGCCGGGCTGATGCTCTCGACCTTGCCCTTCCACGTCACGCCGGGATAGGTATCGACGTAAATCTCGGCCGTCTGGCCTGGTTTGACGTAGGTCAGCTCGGTTTCCTTCGGGCTGGCGGCGATCCACAGATGGTCGGTGGCGACGAGCGAAAAGGCCTGCTGCGAAGCCTGCAGGTAGGAGCCCACCTGCAAAGCGTTGACATTGGTGACGATGCCGTCGAATGGCGCCTTGACGACGCTGTGGTCAAGCTCGCGCTGAGCATTGTCGACCTGTGACTTGGCCTGCAGGTAGAGCGGGTTTTCCTCGACCGGCTGGTCAGCACTGCCGCCGAGCTGGGCGAGCGTGGTTGCGGCTTCCGCCTTGGCGACGGTCACCTTCTGCCGGGCGGCATCGAGATTGTGCTTGGCCTCGTCATAGGCCGATTGCGTCGCGCTGCCGTTGTTGACGAGGTTCTGTTGCCGGTCGAACTGCTCCTGGTAATAAGGCAGATCGGCTTGCGCCTGCGTGATCTCGGCGAGCGACTGCTGATAGCTTGCCTTGAGGTTCATGATCTGGTTGCGCTGCGCGCCGAGCTGCGCTTTGGCGCCATCGAACGCAATCTTGAAGGTATCCGATTTCAGGCTGAAGAGCACCTGCCCCGCCCTGACCGCCTCGTTCTCGTGCACGTTGATTTGCTCGACGATGCCCGAGACATCGGTGGTGACCCCGACCATATCGGCCTGGATATAGGCGTTGTCGGTCGACATCACCTGGCCGCCATTGACGTAATAATAACCGCCGACGACGAGCGCCACCGGCAGCAGGGCGAAAAGGACGGGCCGTGTGAGACTGCGCCGGCGGCGGACCTTGTTGCCGCCAGGCGCAGCCACGGCGGCAGCCGGCGCTGAACTGGATGAAGGCGCTTCGGCTACCGTTTCCTGCTGTTTGATTTGGTTTTCGTCAGATGTCTTGGCATTGGCGTCGGCAACGACGCGGAGATTGGGTTGATCAGCCATCGTTCATCTCATTCTCTTCAACTGGTGTTCGGCAAGCCTGCACCAGATTCGTCTTCATTGCGGATAGGACCTGGTAAAGCTGCTTGCGCTGCTCGGCCGAAACGCCTTCGAGCGCCTCGGCGCGTGTTACATCGCCGAGCTCGCGCATTTCGGCGAGCAGCGGATGGGCTTCTTCGCGCATGTAGAGCAGCCAGATGCGCCGGTCGGTCGGGTGCTGACGGCGTTCGACCAGCCCGCGTTCGGCGAGCTTGTCGAGAATGCGCACCAAAGTGATCGGCTCGATTTCGAGGATTTCGGCAAGGCCGCTCTGATGGATGCCTTCATTGTTGGAGAGATAGGCAAGCGTTTGCCATTGCGACCGGGTCAGCCCAAGGCACTTCGCGCGCTGCTCGAACCGCTTGCGCAGCAGCCGCGCGACATCATGGAGTAGGAAGCCGAGTGTGGGCGTAGCGCTCATGAAAACCTGTGACCGAATTTATAAGCATACTTATAATATCGGCAGATATATTGAGCTTGCCCTGTGCACAAGAACGCAGACAGCAGATTCAGCAAGGTCGGCTGAAATGCCGCAGCTTGGGTTCGAGCCCGTTTGACAGTGGCCGCGGCCCTGCACCGCCCTAATTCTGCGGCAGGAACGCCTCCGCAGGAGGCGCATGTAGGGGAGCTTGATGGCGTTCTTCGAAAGCATGCTGACTCTGATGCTGGTGGCGATCGTCTTTCTGCAATTCTCCAGGAAGTTTCGGATCCCCTATCCGACAATGCTGTCGATCGCCGGCGTGGTCGTCGCGGCTGTGCCTTGGGCTCCCGAGGTTGCCATAGATCCCGACCTCGCATTGGCGTTGCTGGTCGCACCCGTGCTCTTCGACGCCGCTTATGATCTGCCGCCGAGGACATTAAGGCGCAACTGGCTGCCACTCTTCTCGCTCGCCGCGATCGCCGTGATCCTGACAGCTGCAGCCGTCGCCGTCGTCGGGGTGGCGATGGCCGGCCTGCCGCTGGCCGCGGCCGTCGCGCTCGGCGCCATCGTCGCGCCGCCGGATGCCGCCGCCGCGACCGCCATGCTCGATCGCTTCGCCCTGCCGCGCCAGACCTATGCCGTTCTGAAGGGCGAGAGCCTTTTGAACGATGCCGTCGCGCTTCTGATCTTCAGCGCTGCGGTTTCGGCCGCGGCCAGTCCGGCCTTCTTTTCCGGCGCCCTGGCGGAACTGTCTCTCGCCGTCCCGGGCGGCCTCGTCTTCGGCTATCTCATGGGCCGTCTCTACATGGTCGTCGGCCTGAGGCTCGCCGGCACGCTGGGCGGCACCCTGCTCGAATTCGTCGCCACCTTCGGCACGTGGATCGTCGCCGAGCGGCTGCATCTTTCGGCGATTCTGGCCATCGTCGTCTACGCGATGGTGATTGCCCGCTACATGCCGGAACGGCAGACGGCCCGCCACCGCATCCACTCGTATTCCGTGTGGGAGGCTGCGGTCTTCCTGCTCAATGTGCTCGCTTTTCTGCTGATGGGCCTGCAGGCCCGCCAGATCGTCCTCAACCTCGATCCCGGCCGACTGAGTTTCGCGATCGGCTTCGCCGCCGCGGTCTTCGTCACCGTCGTCGTCGTCCGTCTCGCCTGGGTGCTCTTCTACAATCGGGCGATCAAATTTCTCGCAGCGCGCGGACGCACGACACAGGCCGCTCCGACGTTTGCGGCGAGCCTGCTTGCCGGCTGGTGCGGCATGCGCGGCCTCGTCACACTGGCGACCGCGCTCGCCCTGCCGATCGACTTCCCCGATCGCGACCTCATCCTGCTCAGCGCGCTCGCCGTCGTCCTCGGCACGCTCATCGTCCAGGGACTGACGCTCGGACCGCTGATCCGTTTTCTGAAATTCGATCCGGACACGTCCCTGGAGCGCGATCTCGCCAGAGCCCGCGTGGCGTTGATCGATGCGGCGCTGGCCGAGCTTACAGGCGGCGAGGACGATTCCATCCGCATCCTGCGCGACGTCTACACCTCGGAGCGCAAGATCGCCGCGGATGGGAAACATCCGCGTGAGGTCAGCAGGCTCGACAAACAGCGCCGCAATGTCATCGTCGCAAAACGCGCCAAGCTGGCAGCGATGCGCCGCTCCGATGAGATCGACGACGATGTCTTTCATATGTTGGAACAAGAACTTGACTGGGCCGAACTCGGCGCGCTTCCACCCAGCAGGGACGAGATCGTCGAGAGCTGACGCTCTTCCGCGAAGTCTCGATGGTTTCAGGAACCGCCGCCAATTGGCATTTGCAATTTTTCGCCGCTGCCGCTTATAGTCCAATTCCATAGGGTTACGATTTTTCTGATCTGCATTGCCTGCCGGCCTTCCTTTCCAGGGGATTGGACGCCGGAGAATTCAAGGGGGCGGACGCCTCCGATCAAGCAGCAAGACAAGAACGACATCACTTCATCTTAGGTTTGGCGGCAGCAAAAAAGCGGGCGCCGAGATTGGAGGACCGGTATGACTTACGCGCTTCGACAGATCGCGGTGTTTGGCTGCATGGCGGCGTTGATGCCTCTGGCCGCGCTGGCCCAGAACGCGCCGCCGCCCCCGCCTGTCACCGTCGCCAAGCCGGTCGTTCGCGACGTCATCGACAGCGACGAGTTCATCGGTCGTTTCGAACCGGTCGACGAAGTCTCCGTTCGCTCGCGCGTCGGCGGTTACCTGCAGGAAATCCATTTCCAGGACGGCGCATTGGTCAAGCAGGGCGATCTGCTCTTCGTGATCGACCAGAGACCCTTCATAACGGCCCTCAGCCAGGCAAAGGCGACGCTTGAGGCGTCACAATCCACCCTGGTCTTTGCCGACGCGCAGTACAAGCGCGCCCAGTCGCTTGCCTCGAGCGGCAGTCAGTCGGCGCAGACGCTGGACGATCGCCGCCGCGAATTCGATTCGGCCGAGGCCAATGTCCGCGGCGCGCAGGCCGCAGCCGATCGTGCGTCGCTCGACATGGAGTATACGGAAATCAAGGCGCCGCTCAGCGGCCGCATCGACCGCCGGCTGATTTCGGCCGGCAATCTGGTGCAGACCGACCAGACCGTGCTCACGACAATCGTTTCTCTCGACCCGATCGATTTCTATTTCGACGTCGACGAACGCCGCCTGCTGAATTTTGCCGACACCGCCCGCAAATTGGGCAAGGACCTCCAGCAGGGCGGCGGCGGACTGGATGTGTCCGTCACGATCTCGGATCCCAATGCCAAACCGTTCAAGGGAAAGCTCGATTTTGCCGAGAACCGGGTCGACAACCAGAGTGGCACCATTCGTCTGCGGGCCCGTTTCCACAACCCTGACCTTGTCCTGCAGCCCGGCCTCTTCGGCCGCATACAGGTCGAAGCCTCCAACACCTATCAGGCCATTCTTGTCCCCGACGAGGCAATCGGCTCGGATCAGAATGAGCGCGTCGTCTATGTCGTCGCCGACGACGGCGCGGTTTCGACCAAGCCCGTGAGGCCTGGACCACGGCTCTACGGCTACCGGGTGATACGCGAGGGTCTCGACGGCACCGAGACGATCATCGTCAACGGTGTCATCCGCGCGCGTCCCGGCTCGAAGATCACGCCTCAGATGACCGAACTGCCGAAGGAGCGGGAAGACACGGCGCCCGAAACCGCCGGCGCGGAGAGCGGACAATGAGATTCGCTCATTTTTTCGTGGACCGGCCGATCTTTGCGGCTGTGATTTCGATCGTTCTTCTCGTCGTCGGCGGCATCGCCTATACGCAGCTGCCGGTCTCGCAATATCCGGAGATCGCGCCGCCGACCATTGTCGTGCGCACCTCCTATCCGGGCGCCGATCCGCAGACGATTGCCGATACCGTTTCGACACCGCTCGAGCAGCAGATCAACGGCGTCGAAGACATGCTCTACATGTCTTCCTACTCCAGCGCCGACGGCGCCATGTCGCTGACGATCACCTTCAAGCTCGGCACCGACCTCGACAAGGTCCAGGTGCTTGTCCAGAACCGCGTCTCCATCGCCCTGCCCCGCCTTCCCGAGGAAGTCCAGCGGCTCGGCGTGACAACCGACAAGAGTTCGCCGGATCTGATGATGGTCGTGCACCTGCTGTCGCCGACGCATCGTTATGACCAGCTTTACGTCTCCAACTACGCCCGCAACCGCATCCGCGACGTTCTCGTTCGCCTCGATGGCGTCGGCGACGTGCAGCTGTTCGGCGAGCGCCAGTATTCGATGCGAGTTCTGGCTGGACCCGGAAAAGCTCTCTGCCTACGGCATGACATCCGATGACGTCGTCGCCGCCCTCAGAGACCAGAACGTCCAGGTGTCGGGCGGCAAGATCGGCGCGCCGCCGGTCACCGGCAAGAACGCGTTCGAATATACGGTGCGGACGGACGGCCGCTTCTCCGACGTGCGAGAATTCCGCTATGTCATCGTCAAATCGACGGATAGCGGCCGGCTCGTGCAGTTGCAGGATGTCGCCCGCATCGAGCTCGGCGCGCAGGACTACGTCACCAACAGCTATCTCAACAACGATCCCGCGGTCGCACTCGGCATCTTCGCCCGGCCGGGGACCAATGCCCTCGACACCGCCCATCAGGTCCAGACGATCATGAAGGACCTGTCGCAGAATTTCCCGCAAGGGCTGGAATATCGCATCGTCTACGACACCACCGAGTTCATCTCGGATTCGATCTCCGAAGTGTATCGAACCATCGTCGAGGCGGCGATCCTGGTGGCGATCGTCGTCCTCGTCTTCCTGCAATCCTGGCGAACCGCGATCATTCCGATCATTGCCATCCCCGTCTCGCTGATCGGCACCTTCGCCGTCCTCTTGGCCTTCGGCTTCTCGCTCAACATGCTCACCCTGTTCGGCCTGGTGCTGGCGATCGGCATCGTCGTCGACGACGCGATCGTGGTGGTGGAAAATGTCGAGCGCAACCTCGCCCGCGGCATGACGCCGAAACAGGCCTCCCACGTCACGATGGACGAAGTCGGAACCGCCGTCATCGCCATCTCGCTGGTGTTGATCGCCGTCTTCGTCCCGACAGCCTTCATTCCGGGCATTTCGGGACAGTTCTACCGGCAGTTCGCGGTCACCATCGCCGTTACCACCGCAATATCTGCGTTGAACTCGCTGACGCTTTCGCCCGCCCTGGCAGGCATATTGCTCAAGCCCCATGATGACCACGAAACCAGGCGTATCAATGTGGCCACACGCCTGGGACGCAGCCTTGCCGATGGCTTCAACCGCGGTTTCGACCGGATGAGTTCCGGCTATTCATGGACCGTTCGGCACCTGGTCAGCAGCTGGGTCGGGTTGAGCGCGGCCATGCTCGCCTTCGTCTGCCTGCTGGGGGCAACCTGGTACATGGGCACGCGCGTTCCCTCGGGTTTCATCCCGACCATGGACCAGGGTTACGCGATCATCGTCATACAGCTTCCTGACGGCGCCTCGCTTGCGCGTACCGACGCCGTCGTCAAGCAGGTGGGCGATATCGCCCGTACCGTGCCGGGTGTCGGCAATGCCGTGCAGTTTGCCGGCTTCAGCGGGGCGACATTCACCAATGCCTCGAATGCCGGCGTTGTCTTCGTCCCGTTCAAATCCTTCGCCGAACGCGAAGAAGGCGGGGACAACGCAAACAAGATCATCGGCGAGCTTTTCGGCAAGCTGCAAAGCATCCAGGAAGCCTTCATCATCGCCATACCGCCGCCATCCGTGCGGGGTGTCGGCAATTCCGGCGGCTTCAAGATGCAGATTTCCGATCTTGAAAACGCGGATATGACGCGGGTGCTCGCCCTCGCCCGCCAGATGATGGGTGCGGCAGCGACGACGGAGGGGCTGACCGGCGTCTTTACGACATTCTCGGACGCAAGCCCGCAATATTTCCTGGCGATCGACCGCGACAAGGCCCGCTTCCTGAATGTGCCGATCCCCAATATCTTCAATGCGCTTTCCATCAATCTCGGCGTTGCCTATGTCAACGATTTCAATGCGTTCGGCCGCGTCTATCAGGTTCGCGCCCAGGCCGACCGGCAGTATCGCATGGATAGGGAAGATATCCTCGCCCTGAAGGTTCGATCGGCGACCGGCGCGCTGGTTCCGCTTGGAACCTTGATGGATATCCAGGATGCCAGCGGCCCGGCGCTCGTCCAACGCTACAACATGTATGTCTCGGTGCCGCTTCAGGGCAATCCGACGCCAGGCACGTCGACGGGCGACGCCATCGCGAAGATGGAAGCGCTGGCGGCGAAGATCCTGCCGCAGGGAACGACCTTCGAATGGACGGAACTCGCCTATCAGGAGACCCATACCGGCAACACCGCCGTCTACATCTTCGCGCTGTCGGTGATCTTCGTCTTCCTGGCGCTGGCGGCGCAATATGAAAGCTGGGTTCTGCCGCTCGCGATCATCCTCATCGTGCCGCTCGCGGTGCTGGCGGCGCTGATCGGGGTTTCGCTCCGCGGCATGGACAACAATGTCCTGACGCAGATCGGCCTGATCGTGCTGATCGGCCTTGCGGCCAAGAACGCCATTTTGATCGTCGAGTTCGCGAGACAAGCGGAAGAAGAAGGCAAATCGCCGGTTGAAGCGGCGATCGAGGCCAGCCATCTTCGCCTGCGCCCGATCCTGATGACGGCTTTCGCCTTCATCTTCGGCGTGCTGCCGCTTGCCATCGCCACCGGCCCCGGCGCCGAAATGCGCCAGTCGCTCGGCACTGCCGTCTTCTCGGGCATGCTCGGCGTGACGATCTTCGGCCTGTTCCTGACGCCGGTTTTCTACGTCGTGCTGCGCGGCCGGCGTCGCAACCGCTCAGCTGAAAGGCCGGTCGAAGCGGTCCCGACCGAAAGGGAGACGGTTTGATCACTCCAGTGGACAATGCCTATCAGGTGGAAAACAGATGCACCTGGCCCTGCCACAGACGGGCGACGGTCAGCCTGCCGCTGCGATAGGCGCGCGTATCGAGATTGAGCCGCCTCGCGCGAACCTCCGGCTCGTCGTTCGGCGTATGACCATGGACGACGAGTTTCGGCAAAGGGATCCTGCTTTCGAGAAATCGGTGGCGGATGAGCACCAGATCCTCGTCGGTTTGCGCCGCGATTGGTCGCGCCGGATCGATGCCGGCATGGACGAACAATACGCTCGGCGTGTCCAGCATGATCGGCATCGCCCGCATGAAATCGATATGCGTGTGCGGCAGCGAATGACGGAGGAAGGCGTCGAGCTGTGCGCCGGAGGGGAAGACCAGCGGCAGATGTTCCGGATCGAGCCCATAGGATTTCAGCGAGTGCGCCGATCCCATCCGCATCCAGTCGTCATAGGAAAGCCAGCCGTCGATATAATCGAGCATGGCGATCTCGTGGTTGCCGGCAAGGCAGATTCGATCGAAACCTTCCGGCGGCGGATCCATGAGGTGAGCGATGACTTGCGCCGATTCCGGGCCGCGGTCGATATAGTCGCCGAGCGTCACGATCAGCTTGCGCCCAGGCAGCCGTGCCGCATCGCGCAGGATAGCCTGTTCGGCCTTCACGAGCAGATCGCACCGGCCGTGAATGTCGCCGATGGCATAGGTTGGGATATCGGCGATATCCAGCGTCGGACGCGGTCTCGGCTCGCGTGCCATTTTCGAAACCTCGCTGCGGCGAGCAAGAGAGTCGCTCATCATGTTTCTCAATCAAGGAAGCCCCGGTTAACCATAAGTAGCGTCGAGGGCAAGGCGATCAAGTTGGTGAGAAAATTCGAAGCATCGGTTTTTTCTAGAAAAACCGTTCTTATCATCCGCAGCGAAATCCCTCACTCCTGTTGTCCGTCGAGGAAAGAGTGATCGATGGGAACCGTATCGCAGTTTCGTGACCGCCTGAGACCGCCAGCGCAGCGCATCGAGAGCGAAGAGGCGGCAATATCCACGGCCCGTGACCTCGCCACCGCATTCCGGCGCGAGGCGAGCGAACGCGATGTCAACCGCATTCTGCCGTTTGCCGAGCTCGACGCGCTGTCGATATCGGGACTGACCGCAATCACCGTTCCGCCCGACCATGAAGGGCTCGACGTGCCGAATGCCCTGCTTGCCGAAATCGTTGCGATCATTGCCGAGGCCGATGCCTCGATCGGCGAGACTCTGGAAAATCATTTTTCCGCGCTGGAAACACTCCGCATTCAGGCCGGAGAGGATCTGAAGGCCTCGCTGTTTGCCCGTGTGCTGCTCGGCGACCGCTTCGCGGCCGCTACTTTCGCCGAGGGATGCGAGGTGACGGACGAAGGCCCGGGCTATCGCCTCAGCGGCCGCACTCGGCAGGCCGCCGGTATCCTCTATGCCGACTGGATCGCCGCCGCTCTCACAATTCCGCCTGACCGCCCGGCGACGCTCTACCTCACCGGCAGCGATGAAAACCTGCAGGTGGTCGATGATTGGGACGGCTTCGGCCAGCGCACCAATGGATCGGCAACGACGATCGCCGGCGCACTCCATGTCAATGCCGCGGCCATCGCGCCGGCGTCTTCGTTTGGATATTCGACCGGCATGTCGCTCCGCCTGCTGCTCAAGGCCGGGGTAAGCCTCGGCATCGCGCGCGCCGCGTGGGCCGACCTGATAACCGCGATCGGCGATCGCGCCGCCGTCCTCTCTCACCTCGGCAAACACGCCGTCGGCATCGAAGCGACGGCGGCGGCCTTGGAACGGGCTGGCCGAAAACTCGACTTTGCCCAGGTCAATCCCGTGGAGGCGGCGATGGCGGACGCGCATTTTTCCGCTTCGGCCGCCGCGATCACAGCCGGCGAAACGGCGCTCGCCGCCGCCAATGCGCTGTTCGAACTCGTAGGGCAGGCATCGGCCGGCATCGGGCTCAATCTCGACCGCCATTGGCGCAATGCCCGCATTCACGCGCTTTCGCTGCCACGCGACAGGCTGCTGGCCAGCGCAGGCGAGTATATGTCGAAGCAAGCCTGAACGACTGCCACAAGGCACTGTTGTTGTGCGGGACGATGTGGAAACGAAGAGATCTCAGCTGACGGCAGAGATCGGAAATTCTTCCGTGGTGCCCTCGACATGGCCGCCGGCCGCAACGAATTGTTCGAGGGTCATATTGTCGAGGATGGCGGCGATCGCGTCCCGAACATCGGTCATCGAACGCCGCACCTGACAGGTTTCCGGATCGGCGCAATCGTCGCAGGCCTCATAGGCCGTGCGGCTGGCGCAGCGGATCGGCGCTAAGGGCCCGTCGAGCGTGCGGATGACATGACCGATGCGGATTTCGGAAGCCGGCCGCGAGAGGGAATAGCCGCCGCCGGGTCCCTTCTTCGAACGCAGGATGCCGACATTGCGCAGTTCCAGCAGGATCGTATCGAGAAACTTCTTCGGGATATTGTTGCGGGCGGCGACGTCGTTGATGAAGGCGGTCTCGCCAGGCGGCAACCGCGCCAGATCGACCAATGCCTTCAGGCCGTACTTTCCCTTTTTCGTCAGCATTGTCTTTTGTCCTGTCGAAAACGCAATATTTATCCCGCCAATAGCAGGCAAATAGCGTCGAAAGCGTGAAGATACAACAAAATAGCTATTATTTATAGCTTATCTCGGCAACACTTGCGGGCTTGGCGGGCAGCAAAGCGGCATCCGACGTAGCAGTGGTTGGCGACACGCGCTGCCTGCAGCCCGCGCTTTGCCGTCAGATCGTCTTCAGCATGCCGCCATCGACGAAATAGGTCGATCCGATGCAGTAGCTCGCTCGTTCCGAACTCAGGAAGACGAACATGTTTGCGAGCTCTTCCGGCGTGCCGAAACGTTTGGAAGAAGCGTGCTCATTGGCGACACTCTGCAGATAGCCTTCCCAGTTGCCGCCGGTTTCGGCCGTCAACTGCTTGGCGGTCTTGATCCAGTCCGGCGTCAGGATCAGGCCGGCATTGATGCAGTTGACGCGGATATTGTCCTGGATGAGTTCGGTCGAGAGCGTCTTGGAAAACATCATCAGCGCCGACTTGCTGACATTGTAGATCGGCTCGTACCAGAGCGGCTGGACGGCGCAGATCGAGGCATTGTGCAGGATGACCCCGCCGCCGCGCGTCTTCATCTGCGGTGCGATGCCGCGCGCAAGCCGCACGGCGGCCATGACATGCAGGTCCCAATAGGCCTGCCACTTCTCGTCCGGGGCCTCCATCACCGTCTCGTTCGATCCGGTTCCGGCATTGTTGATGAGGATGTCGGCGCCGCCCTTCTCTGCGGCGGCCGCAATGATCGCCTCCGTTCCCGCTGCCGTCGCAACGTCGGCGACAACGGCGGTGGCGCTGACGCCATGCTTCTCGGCAATACGGGCGGCCTCCGCCTCCAGCCGCTCGCCGCCGCGCGCCGCCAGCACGAGATCGGTGCCCTCAGCCGCCAGCCCCTCGGCGATCGCCAGCCCGATGCCGACCGACGCGCCCGTTATAACCGCGGTCTTTCCCTTCAATCCCAGATCCATGTCTTCCTCCAGCAGCGCCGGCGACCCCGGCCCGATGGGACGAGTGTTCCGCCAATGAATCCGGGCGTCAAGCCTTGCAGCAGGCTCCGATCTGGCGCAGCCTGCGCCCCGCACAGGGGAGGAATTTTCATGCGACGTTATTCGGCCTGCATAGAGTGGCTGTTTGCCGAAGCGGGCGACCGTTTTCCCGACCGCATCCGCCGCGCCCATGCCGGCGGCCTGACGGCGGTCGAATTCTGGCGATGGAGCGACAAGGACCTGGATGCGATCGAGGCGGCGCTTGACGAAACCGGCCTTGCGGTGACCAGCCTCGTTGCCGAACCGATGATCGCGCTGACCGACCCCGCCAACGGACACGCCTGGCTGAAGGGGCTTGCGGACTCCGTTGTCGTCGCCAAGCGTCTCGGCGCGCCGGTGCTGATCGCCCAGGCCGGCGACGATCTCCCGGGTTTCAGCCGCGAAGAACAGCGCTTGGCGCTGACCGAGACACTCAGAGCCGGCGCCGATGTCCTCGCCGGCAGCGGCGTGCGCCTCGGCGTCGAGCCGCTCAACACCCGCATCGACCATATCGGCTATTTCCTCGCGTCGACCCGCGAAGGCCTCGACATCATCGATGACGTCACCCGCCCCGAGATCGGCATCGTCTACGACATCTACCACTCGGCTGTGATGGACGAACGCACCGAAGAGGTGCTGGAGGGCCGTCTCGACCGTGTCTTCCACGTCCATGTCGCCGATCATCCCGGCCGCAACGAACCGGGCTCCGGCGGCATCGACCTCGCCCACCGCCTCAACTGGATCTTCGCCAACGGCTATGATGGCGCCGTCGGCCTGGAATACCGACCGACCCGATCCGGTGCGGAAGCAGTCAAAGCTGCGATCGCCTCGCTCGGCGGCTAAAGCATGGCGCGCAAAAGTGTGCAGCGGTTTTGCGGCAACGACATGCGTAAGACAAAGACCTAAAGCGAGAGGAGCGATCCGAAAGATTGCGACTTGCTTTAGGCCGGGCCGGCGCCCTCCGCGAAGGCCTCAAGTTCGGGATCGACCTCGACCTCGACGACATTGTTGAAGACAGCGGTTGCCAGCATGATGCCGGCAAAGGCGACGAGATCGACCAGCGTCTTGGTCTCGTAACGCTCTTTCAACCTCGCCCAGAGCTCGGCCGGAACGGCGTTGGAATCGGCGACGACCGCCCTGCCGAACGCGTTGAGCAGGGCATCCGCTTCGGAAAGCTCCAGTGCATCGGGGTCGAAACCCTTGTTGATCAGCGCCCGGCGAAAGAAGGTGATGGCGATCTTCGATTTCGCCGCTTTCGAGATCGCATGCGAGAAGATCCAGATCTCCCGGTCGCTGATCACGGAATCGAGCTCGGCCCGCAGCGCAAACCACTCGGCATAGATGCGATGGGCGACCGGCGAATGGAGGAGCGTCCGCTTCATGTTGGTCATGCGCCCCCGCAGCCTGATTTCCTCGTCATGCGCCGCGCGAACCTCTTGCGAAGCGGTGTCGTAATCGATCTGCGGGAGGTGGCTCATCGGGTGAACTCTTTCCTGATGCACGAAGACAATCCGCTTGGCCGCCGCGCCGCGCCCACCTAGATTGTTTATATCGAAGGCGGAGGCAAGGCATGAGAGGCGACCACGAGCATTCTCACATCGACTGGCGGGAACATGGCGTCAAGGTCATTCCCGGCAATTCGCTCGATCCCAACACGGCGCAGACGCCGGGCATGAACCGCGCAACCGCGATCAACAATGCGCGTGCCGGCGCCGAGAAAATCTGGGCCGGCACGGTGACGATCCATGCCAACGCCAAGACCGGCGCCCACCATCACGGCGACTTGGAAAGCATCATCTACGTCGTCAAGGGCAAGGCCCGCATGCGCTGGGGCGAGCATCTGGAATTTACCGCCGAGGCCGGCCCCGGCGACTTCATCTATGTCCCGCCCTACGTACCGCATCAGGAGATCAACGCCAGCCGCGACGAGACCCTGGAATGCGTGCTCGTCCGCTCAGGCCAGGAGCCCGTCGTCGTCAATCTCGATATCGAGCCGGTCGAGAAACCGGAAGACGTCCCCTGGATCGATCCGATCCATCGCTGACGCCGACCGGCGATGAATTCGTCAGGCGTGGACGGCGCCGGTGCTGCTCATGGCAGGGTTCTCGATAATCCGGCCGGTATCGGCGGCATAGAGGTGGATCGCATTGTGGTCGATCGCGATGCCGATCGGATCGCCCGATTTCACGCTCACGGCATCCGTCAGCGCCACGGCAAAAGGCAGCCCGTCGAAATCGGCATGAACGACGCGGCTCGCGCCGAGCTCTTCGATGAAATCGGCCGTCGCGATCAAGGCGCCGGGCGCATCCGGCGCCACCAGCCGGGCGGCCTCGGCGCGCATGCCGAGCACGACGCGCTTGCCCTTCAGGCTCGCGGCGCGGTCGCGCGGCAGGGCGATCTTGCGGCTCTGATCGTAGACGAAGACGCCCTCGTCATTGATCGTGCCTTCGAGCAGGTTCATCGCCGGCGTGCCGACGAAACCGGCGACGAAGCGCGAGACCGGATGATGATAGACCTCTTCCGGCGTGCCGACCTGCTCGACCCTGCCGCCATTCATCACCACCAGCCGGTCGGCCAGCGTCATCGCCTCCGTCTGGTCATGCGTGACGAAGATCGAGGTGGCGCCGAGGCGGCGGTGCAGGCGGCGGATTTCGGCGCGCATGGCGATGCGCAGCTTGGCGTCGAGGTTCGACAGCGGCTCATCGAAGAGGAACACTTTCGGCTCGCGGATCATCGCGCGACCCATGGCGACGCGCTGGCGCTGGCCGCCGGAAAGAGCGGCCGGGCGGCGGTCGAGGAAAGGTTCGAGGCTGAGCGCCTTGGCGACCTCGGTAATGCGTCGCTGACGCTCAGCCTTCGCCACACCCGCCACCTTCAAGGCATAACCGATATTCTCGGCAACCGTCATATGCGGATAGAGCGCATAGTTCTGGAACACCATCGCGCAGCCGCGCTCGCGCGGCTCCAGCTGGTTGACGACGCGGCCGTCAATGGCGATTTCGCCGCCGCTGATTTCCTCGAGGCCGGCGATCATGCGTAAGAGCGTGGACTTGCCGCAGCCCGACGGGCCGAGGATGACAACGAACTCACCGGATTTAATCTCCAGATCGACGCCGTGAACCACGGGATGTTTGCCGTAGCTCTTCTTCACATCACGGATTGAGATCGGTGCCACAGGACTGTTCCTTCACTTCTCGGTGGAGATAAGGCCGCGCACGAACCAGCGCTGCATCAGGATGACGAGCACCAGCGGTGGCGACATGATGATCAGAGTACCCGCCATGGCGACGTTCCAGTCAGGCAGGCCGAATTCGGACGGGATCAGGGTTTTGAGCTGCGTCACCGCAATGCCGAAATTCGGATCGGTGGTGATCAGAAGCGGCCAGAGATACTGGTTCCAGGCCCAGACGAACATGATCGTGAACAAGGCGATCATGTTCGGTCGCGACAGCGGCACCAGAATGTCCCAGAAAAACCGCACCGGACCCGATCCGTCCATCTTCGAGGCCTCGGCAAGTTCATCGGGAACCGTCAGATAGAACTGCCGATAGAGGAAGGTGCCGGTCGCAGTAGCGACCATCGGCAGGACGAGACCTGGATAGGAATTCAGCAAGCCCCATTCGAGCTTGATCTGGATACCGCTGATCTGCGCCACAAGCCAGCTGATGCCCGTGACATCGAGTATCGTTTGGAACGGCTGTAGCGCGTTCGCCGCGATCGAATAGGTGGGAACGATACGCACTTCCAGCGGCAGCATCAGCGTGATGAAGATGATCCAGAAGATCAGATGCCGTCCGCGGAAGCGGAAATAGACGATTGAAAACGCTGCCATGGCCGAAAGGATGACCTTGCCGGCAGCGACTGCCGTGGCGAAAATGATGCTGTGCAGCAGCTTGTTGCCAAGATCGGCGCGCACCCAGGCTTCGCGAGCGTTTTCCCAAAAATGCGAGCCCGGCGTCAGCGGCAGCGGCACGCGGTTGACCGTCTCCAGATCGAGCGTCGATGCGATGATGACGATGACGAAAGGCAGGAGCGCGATCACCATGCCGAGCGCTAGAAGCGTGTAGCAGATGAAGTTGAATATCGGCGTGCGTTCGATCATGTCCGCGACCTCACTTGTAGTGCACGCGCCGCTCGATGAAGCGGAACTGGAAGATGGTGAGCATGACGACGAGCAGCATCAGAATGATCGATTGCGCCGCCGCGCCTGAATAATCGAGGCCTCGGAAGCCGTCGAAATAGATCTTGTAGACCATCAGCTCCGTCGCCCGGGCCGGGCCACCCTGCGTCATCACGTCGACGATGCCGAAGGAATCCTGGAAGCTTTCGGTGATGTTGATGACAAGCAGGAAGAACAATGTCGGCGTCAGCAGAGGCAGCTGAAGATCCCACATACGGCGCAGCGGCCCGGAGCCATCCATGGCGGCCGCTTCGATCAGCGAGCGCGGAATGCCCTGCAGAGCCGAGAGGAAGAAGATGAAGTTATAGCCGATATATTTCCAGGAGAAGGCGATGATGACGGCGATCATCGCGTCCTTGCCGTCGAGCGCCGGATTCCAGAGGCCGGGCCAGACATGGTTGATGACCGAGAGAAGGCCCGCCTCCGGCGCCAGGATGAAGCGGAAGGCCAGCCCGAGAGCGGGCGCAGCGATCGCATAGGGCCAGATGAAAACCGACCGGTAGATTTTGTGGCCGCGCAGTTCACGATCCGTCAAAAGCGCCAGGATGAGCGCCAGCCCCATGGCAATGATCGTCGAGCTGAAGCCGAAAACCATGCTGCGGGTGATCGATTCCCAATAGACCGGATCGCTGAGCAGCAGTTTGAAATTGTCGAAGCCGACCCAGGCATTGCCGCCGCCCCATGGCTGCTCGAGCGTGAAAGCCCAATAAAGCGCCTGCGCGCTTGGCCAGTAGAAGAAGACGAAGATCAGCAACAGCATCGGGAATGCGAAGAGGAGGCCGATCGTCGTCGAGGAGAAGGTGACGCGCTTTTCCATGGGTGGTCGTTTTCGCCCTGGTTTGACTTCAGGCGCGGGCGGCAGCGCGCATCCGCGACTGGTTGGGAGAACTTATAAAGACGCACCCGGCACGCGCAAGGCGGGCCGGGTGCGGCTCAATCAGGCGATCAGGGGAGCTGAACGTTCTTGTAGGTCTGCTGGAAGCGGCGCAGGAGCTGGTTGCCGCTTTCGGCAGCAGAGTCGAGCGAGGCCTGGACGTCGGCATTGTTGACGAAGATGGCCTGCAGGCCGTTGGCGATCTCGGTGCGGACCTGCAGCAGGCCGCCGAGACGGATGCCCTTGGCGGCTGCGTCGCCAGCCGGGGAAGCGGTCAGGCTCTGAATGGCGAGTTCACGGCCGGCGTAAGGCGCCTTGTCGTAGAAGCCCTGCTTCTTCAGATATTCGAAGCCGGAGTTGCGAACCGGGATGTAGCCGGTAACGGTCGACCAGGTCAGAGCTTCTTCCGGCTTGGCGATGAAGTTGAAGAAGGCAGCGGCAGCCTTGTACTCGGCGTCCGAATGGCCCTTCAGAACCCAGAGAGAAGCGCCGCCGACATAGGAGCTGTGACGGGTTGCGTCACCATAGGTCGGGAGCATGGCAACGCCCCAGTTCATGCCCTGCTTGGCGGTGCGGCCGACATTGCCGTGGTCGCCGACCGAGGTCAGGATGACTTGGCAATCGCCGGCAGCGAAGGCTTCGACGAAGGTCTGGCCGACGGCCTTGTTCTTGATGAGGGCGAGCTTGTTGTCGTACCAGGACTTGAGGTCCTTGATGTAGCTGACGAGAAGCGGGTTCTTGTTGAAGACCAGCTCGGCGTCGAGGCCTTCGAAACCGTTCTTCTTCGTGGCGATCGGCTCGCCGTTGACGGCTTCGAACTGCTCGATGTACTGCCAGACTTCGTTGCTGGAGATGTCGAAGGCGAGCGGGCATGCATAGCCGGCGTCCTTCAGAGCCTTGAAGTCCTCACCGGCTTCCTTCCAGGTCGCCGGAGCGTGATCCTTGCCGATCTTGGCGAAGGCGTCCTTGTTCCAGTAGAGCAAAGCGGTCGAGGAGTTGAAGGGGAAGGAATACATCTCGCCCTTCGACGTGGCGTAGTAGCCTGATATACCCGAGAAGTAATCGTTCCAGTCGACGGTGTAGCCCATGTCGGCCATCAGCTTGTTTGCCGGGTAGTAGGCGCCGGAGAGCATGATGTCGAGCGTGCCGGCGTCGGAAACCTGGGCGATGGTCGGCTGCTTGCCGGCGCGGAAGGCGGCAATGGTGTTCTGCAGGGAAGCGTCGTAGCTGCCCTGGCTGGTGCAGACGACTTCGTAGTCGGCCTGCGACTGGTTGAAGCGATCGCACTGTTCCTGGACACGCTTTGCGATGTCACCGGAATTACCGAACCAGAAGTCAATCTTGGTCTTTTCGGCGGCGGCAGCGGGGCCAGCAAGAAACGCTGTAGCGAGAAGGGCGCCAACGGCGCCGAGAAGCTTGGCTTGCATGAGAACCTCGAACGTAGAAGGGACGCGCACTTTCAGCGCACGCCCTATTAGCTGGTTCAAATTGCGGCGGCCAATGAATATTACATGACATGAAATGACCGAAATCCAGTCGTCACAAAATCGTCACACGGTTGTTGCTCACAACGCTCAGGGGAAATATTTAGATCGGCATCGAGTGGTCTGCAAATATATTTACAGTTGCGGGCATATATATTCTGGATGGTGCAATTTCAAAGAGTATTTGATATTTATTTATATTTTGGAAAAGCTCACCTATTCTTTGCTCCATCATATCGAAACTTGCAAAAAACCTCCTTATTTTGCCGTTGCACTGCTGTGCAACGCCCGGTTTCAGCCCCTAAATCAGAGGGAATCCTTCAAAATTGCTGCAAAATGGGGGTCGAATGCGCGGCTGATCGGTCCGGCGGCAGCACCGAGCGCCACTGACCATGGATCGGCCATGCCGGGCTGCAGGCGCGGCAGCGTCCGCCCGCGCCGTTCGGCGATCGAGGGCAGCAGCGGGCCGATGGCCGCAATCAACCGGTTCACCAGCGCTTCGGGGGCGCTGCCGCAGAGGATCACCGTCTGCGGATCGAAGACCGTTTCGACGAGATGGATACTCCAGCGCAGGTCCGCCGCCGCCGCATCGATCCAGGTATCGATGCCTGGATCGCCCCTCGAGGCGAGGTCGTTGATGTGCGCATGCAGATCGGGATCGGCGGGATCGATCGACAGGTGCTGGTAGAGCGAGGCGAGCGAAGCGCGATGTTCGAGCGGCGTCGATTTGCCGTCGGCAAAGAGCAGCGCCATGCCGATCTCGCCGGCATTGCCGTTGGCGCCGCGATAGAGTTCGCCGTTAAGAATGAGGCCGGCGCCGATGCCGTAGCCGACGAACAGGCAGACGGCATGGTCGAGACCATGGGCGGCCCCCACCATACGCTCGGCGGTTGCGGCTGCCGCCGCATCGTTCTGCAGGCCGACATCGAGCCCGGTGCCGGCGGTCAGCGTTTCCAGCAGCGGAAACTTCTGCCAGGCCTCCATCATCCAGGGATCGTCGCCGCTGCCGGCGACGCCAAAGGGTCCGGGCATGGCGGCGCCGAGGCCGACCAGCCGCTTTTCCGATTGCTGGACGATGCCGGCAAGTTCTGCACGCACGCCGGCAACGAGATCGAGGATGACCTTCGTCCCTTCCGAAGGGACTCCGGCCGGGAGGCCGGCCTCATCGCGCACGAGAACATTGCCGACGAGATCGACGGCAACCGCCCGCGTCACATGCCGGTCAATCTGCAGGCCGATCGCGAAGGCGCCCTCGGGAACAAGCCGATAAGGCGTCGAGGGCTGGCCCCTGCCCTTTCGCACCGCCTCCTGCGAACTGACGAGACCGTCGAACTCGAGCTCCTCGATGATATTGGACACTGTCTGCTTGGTCAGCCGCGTCGCCCGAGCCAGATCGGCGCGCGAGAGCGCACCGTTGATCCTCAAGGCATCGATCATCACACGCCTGTTATGCGCGCTGGTGCCTTCGTGATTGGTGCCGCTCTTGGCCCGGATCGGCCTGACGTCATTCATGTGCAATTGCCTCTTGACTCCAGTAGAATGTTGAAGAAGTAATAAGTCAAGACATTTGACTTAATAAGGGACCGAAGAGTTCCAGGGAACGCAGGAGCCCGCACAGGGCCTCCAACGACGCTCCGAGATGTTCAACCGGCACGTTTTCTTTTCACGCGTGCCTCTCGAAACCGGTGGCGGAAAATCCGCCCTCGGCCATGCGTAAATGTCAAAAACTGGAGGCTGCAATGCTGAAATCCTTGAACAAGACGCTTTTGGGTGCGGCCTTGATCGGCGCATCTCTTGCCCCGCATGCTTTCGCCGAAACGACGCTGAACGCGCTGTTCATGGCGCAGGCGGCTTACAGCGAGGCCGACGTGCGCGCCATGACCGACGCCTTCGCCAAGGCGAACCCTGACATCAAGGTCAATCTCGAATTCGTTCCGTATGAGGGACTGCACGACAAGACGGTGTTGGCACAGGGTTCTGGCGGCGGTTACGACGTCGTCCTCTTCGACGTCATCTGGCCGGCTGAATACGCCACCAACAAGGTGCTGGTCGACGTCTCCTCCCGCATCACCGACGAGATGAAGAAGGGCGTGCTGCCGGGCGCCTGGACCACTGTGCAGTATGACGGAAAATATTACGGCATGCCGTGGATCCTCGACACCAAATATCTTTTTTACAACAAGGAGATCCTGGAAAAGGCCGGCATCAAGGCGCCGCCGAAAACCTGGGACGAGCTGGCCGAGCAGGCAAAGACGATCAAGGACAAGGGCCTGCTCGCCACCCCGATCGCCTGGAGCTGGTCGCAGGCCGAAGCAGCAATCTGCGACTACACCACGCTGGTCAGCGCCTATGGCGGTGATTTCCTGAAGGACGGCAAACCTGCCTTCCAGAGCGGCGGCGGTCTCGACGCGCTGAAGTACATGGTCTCGAGCTATACATCGGGCCTGACGAACCCGAACTCCAAGGAGTTCCTGGAAGAGGACGTCCGCAAGGTCTTCCAGAACGGCGATGCCGCCTTCGCGCTCAACTGGACCTACATGTACAACATGGCCAACGACCCGAAGGACAGCAAGGTCGCGGGCAAGGTCGGCGTCGTGCCGGCGCCGGGCGTCGCCGGCAAGAGCGAGGCTTCGGCCGTCAACGGCTCGATGGGCCTCGGCATCACCTCGGCCAGCAAGCATCCCGATGAGGCCTGGAAATACATCACATTCATGACCTCGCAGGCGACACAGAACGCCTACGCCAAGCTCAGCCTGCCGATCTGGGCCTCGTCCTATGAGGATGCGACCGTCACCAAGGGCCAGGAAGAGCTGATTTCCGCTGCAAAAATCGGCCTCGCCGCCATGTATCCGCGCCCGACGACGCCGAAATATCAGGAGCTGTCGACCGCGCTGCAGCAGGCGATCCAGGAAGTCGCTGCTCGGCCAAGCCACGCCTGAGGACGCGCTGAAGTCGGCCGCCGAAAACAGCGGCCTCTGAACCCGGCATAACCCCGGGCGGCGCCTGCCGTCGCCCGGCCTCTGAAGCTTAAGAATGAAGAAGGGTCGCCTCGATGTCAGGCACATGGCTGACAACCCGCGCGTGGCTTTTGATGTTGCCGCTTCTCGTGGTCATGATCTCCGTCATCGGCTGGCCGCTCATCGATACCGTCGGCCTCTCCTTCACCGATGCAAAGCTCGTCGGCACCGGCGGCAGTTTCGTCGGCATCGACAATTACGTGAAGATGCTCTCCGGCTCGAATTTCCAGCGCACGCTGGTCACGACAGCATGGTTCGCGATCGTCTCGGTCGCCGCCGAAATGGTGATCGGCGTGCTCGCCGCCCTCCTGCTGAACCAGCAGTTCCGCGGCCGCACCGCGCTGCGCGCCCTGATGATCCTGCCCTGGGCGCTGCCGACCGTGGTCAACGCCACGCTCTGGCGGCTGATCTATAATCCGGAATACGGTGCGCTCAACGCCGCGCTGACGCAGCTCGGCCTGCTCGATGCCTATCGCTCCTGGCTCGGCGAGCCCGGCACGGCGCTCGCCTCCCTCATCGTCGCCGACTGCTGGAAGAATTTTCCGCTGGTGGCTCTGATCGCACTTGCCGCACTCCAGGCCGTGCCGCGCGATATCACCGCCGCCTCCCTCGTTGACGGCGCCGGCCCCTTCGCCCGCTTCCGCTTCGTCATCCTGCCCTATCTCGCCGGCCCGCTGATGGTGGCGCTCGTGCTGCGCACGATCGAAGCTTTCAAGGTATTCGACATCATCTGGGTCATGACCCGCGGCGGCCCGGCCAACAGCACCCGCACGCTGTCGATCCTCGTCTATCAGGAAGCTTTCTCCTTCCAGCGGGCAGGTTCCGGCGCGTCGCTGGCCTTGATCGTCACGCTGCTGGTGACGCTGCTCGCCGTCGGCTACGCCGCCCTGGTGCGCAAGACCGCGGGGAGTGCGGCCTGATGGAACGCCAGAGCCCGCTCTTTTCCGTGTTCATTCACCTCTGCGCGCTGCTGCTTGCCGCAGTCATCCTGGCGCCGATCCTCTGGCTTTTCATCATGAGCATCTCGCCGGCCGCCGACCTTGCGGCAAAGCCGCTGCGCTGGTGGCCACAGGCGGCGGATTTCTCGCGATACCAGCTCTTGCTGTCGACACTGGAAAACAGCGCCGGCGCCGCCTTCACCGCGTCGCTACGCAACAGCATCGAGGTGGCCGGCATGGCGACCATCGCCGCCATCGCGCTTGCTATTCCGGCCGGCTGGGCGGTGTCGCGCACGCCTTCGGTGGGCTGGTCCCTGTCGATGGTGATCGCCACCTATATGCTGCCGCCGGTCGCGCTGGCCGTGCCGCTCTATATGGGTCTCTCCCATCTCGGCATGCTGAATAATGTCTTCGGCCTCGCCCTCGTTTATCTCACCATCCTGGCGCCCTTCACCACCTGGCTGATGAAATCGGGCTTCGATTCCATCCCGCGCGAGATTGAATCCGCCGCGATGATCGATGGCGCCGGCCTGTTCCAGACGCTGAAGATCATCACGCTGCCGCTCGCTGCCCCCGTGGTCGCGACATCGAGCCTCTTTGCATTCCTGCTGGCCTGGGATGAATTCTTCTATGCGCTGCTCTTCACCTCGGACCAGCGCGCCAAGACGCTGACCGTCGCCATTGCCGATCTCGCGGGCGGGCGCGTTTCCGATTACGGACTGATCGCCACGGCAGGCGTGCTCGCCGCCCTGCCCCCAGTGCTGATCGGTCTCGTCATGCAACGCGCCCTGATTTCAGGGCTCACCAGCGGCGGCGTCAAGGGATGAACATGACAACAGAAAGAAACCGGCCCGCCGGACTTGCGGCGATCGAGCGCGAAATGGCGCGCCAGCACGGCGATGCGCTCGCCTCTTATGAAGCCGCGGCCCCCATGGCGGTAAGAGCCGCCGCCTCGCTGAAGAAAACGGGCCGGCTGCTTCTCCTCGGCATGGGCGGCTCGCATGCGGTTAACCGCGCCGTCGAGCCGCTCTACCGCGCCCTCGGCATCGATGCCTTTGCCCTGCCGCTTTCCGAACAGCTCGGCCAGCCGCTGCCGATCGCCGGCAGGACAATCTTCGTCACCTCGCAATCCGGCGAAAGCGCCGAAGTCCTGCGCTGGTTCGACGAGACCGGCGGCACGGAGGAAACCTTCGGCCTGACGCTCGAAGGCAGCTCCTTCCTTGCCAGAACCGCCCCGTCGCTGGTCGGCAGCGGCGGCACAGAGCTTGCCTTTGCCGCAACCCGCAGCCTGACAGTGACCTTCGCCCTGCACCTCGCGATCTTGGCTGCCCTCGGCGAAGATCCGGCGGCAGCACTTGCCGTCCTCAAGACACCCGAAGACCACGACATCTCAGCGGCCCTGTCAGCACTCGAAAACGTCGTGACCGTCGTGACCTCAGGCCGCCGTCTGCAAGGTGTCGCCGAGGCTTTGGCCCTTGGGCTAACGGAGCTTTCGCGCCGCCCCTGCTTCTCGCTCGAAGGCGGCCAGCTACGCCATGGCCCGATGGAGATGCTGGGACCGGAAATCGGCGTCGTGCTGTTCCGCGGCCTCGACGAGACCGCCGGCCTCGTCACAGCCATGGCGGTGTCCGCCGTCGAGACAGGCGCGCCTGTCATCTTGTTCGACGCCTCGAGTGAAGCCCCGGTCACCGGGGCGGTGACGATCGGTTTTGCGCCAGCGACGGGCCTTGCCGCGATCTTCGCCATGCTGCCGGTCGCCCAGCGGCTGATGATCGCCTTCGCCGAAACCCGCGTAGAGAATGCCGGAACGCCGGTCCGATCCACCAAGATTACCCGGAGTGAATGAATGCGGCCGCTTGCAGTCATCGGCAACGTCAATGTCGATCTCATCCTCGGACCGGCCGCCCCCTGGCCGAAGGCCGGCACGGAAATCATCGTCGATCATGACGAGCTGAGGGTTGGCGGATCGGCCGGAAACAGCGCGCTCGCCTGGCAGGCGCTCGGCATCGAATTCGAGATCGCCGCGAATATCGGCAGCGACCAGTTCGGCCGCTGGCTTGCCGAGGCCTTCGGCCGGCGCTCCGAGAAGTGGCCCGTGCGTCCTGAGAAGACCACGCTCTCCGTCGGCATCACTCATCCGGACGGCGAGCGCACGTTTTTCACGACGACCGGCCACCTGCCGCGCTTCAGCCTCGCCGACGTCTTCGCCGTCATCGACGGCGAAAGGCTGGGTGGCGGGTACGCGCTTCTCTGCGGCGGCTTTCTGACCGACGACCTGGCGAGCGAATATGACGCTTTCTTCGACTGGGCCGACAGCCACGATATCACCGTCGCACTCGATACCGGCTGGCCGCTCGACGGCTGGACGCAAGAAAATTGTGCGGCCGCCCGCGCCTGGCTTTCGCGCAGCGGCATTGCACTGCTGAACGAGGTCGAGACGACGACGCTTGCCGGCATCGCCGATCCGATCGAAGCCGCCCGTGAGATCAGGTCGCATATGCCGGAAGGCGCGATCGTCGTCGTCAAGCGCGGCCCGGACGGCGCCATCGCCATCGGGCCGGACGGCCTGCCGGCATCCGCAACTGCACCCGTCGTCAAGGTCGTCGATACGATCGGCGCCGGCGATGTCTTCAACGCCGGCTTCCTGGCAGCAATGGCAGATGGCAAACCGCTGGCCGCCTGCCTGGCGGCGGGGACGCAGATCGCTTCGCGCGCCATTTCCACCCTTCCCCGCAGCTATGGCGAGCCATCGTCTCGTCAGGAGCCCATGTCATGAGCGCGCTCGACATTGAAAACATCCGCAAGACCTATGGCGAGGTGGAGACGCTGAAAGGCATCGACATTTCGCTGGAAAGCGGCGAGTTCCTTGTGCTGCTCGGCTCGTCGGGCTGCGGCAAGTCCACGCTGCTCAACATCATTGCCGGCCTTGCCGAAGCGACGAGCGGCGACGTCAGGATCGGCGGGCGCTCGGTGCTGGGCGTGCACCCGAAGGACCGCGACATCGCCATGGTCTTTCAATCCTACGCGCTCTATCCCAATCTGACGGTGCACCGGAACATCGGCTTCGGCCTGGAAATGCGCAAGGTGCCGGCGGGCGAGCGCGACAAGGCCGTGCGCGATGCCGCCAAACTCCTGCAGATCGAAAACCTTCTCGACCGCAAACCGAGCCAGCTCTCCGGCGGCCAGCGCCAGCGCGTGGCGATCGGCCGGGCGCTGGTGCGCAAGCCGGAAGTGTTCCTCTTCGACGAGCCGCTTTCCAATCTCGACGCCAAGCTGCGCATGGAGATGCGCACCGAGATCAAGCGGCTGCATCAGATGCTGAAGACCACGGTGGTCTATGTCACCCATGACCAGATCGAGGCGATGACGCTGGCAAGCCGCATCGCCGTCATGCGCGACGGCCGCATCGAGCAGCTGGGCACACCTGAGGAAATCTATAACCATCCGGCAACACTCTATGTTGCCACCTTCGTCGGCGCGCCGCCGATGAACCTGTTGAAAGCGACGGTACGCGATGGCCGGCTGGCGATTGCAGGTTGCGATGCCAGCCTGCCCCTGCCGGCCCGCTTCGCCGAAACCGCCGTCAATGGCCGCGACGTCATCCTCGGCATCCGCCCCGAGGCCCTTCGCACAGACGGCGCCGGCCCGTCGCTCGAGGCAACCCTGGAGATCGCCGAGTTGACCGGCCCGGAACTCGTCGTCACCGCCCTCGCCGGAAATCAGCGGCTGATGGCCTGTTTGCCGCCGCGCACGCCGATCCGGGATAACGAAACGCTCACCCTCTTCTACGAGGAGGAGGCGATGCATCTCTTCGATCCGCAAACCGGTCTCAGCTGTCTTCGCGAGGGATAAAGGACGATACGTCCTTCCTCGAGAAAATGAAGTCTTTGTGCCAGCGACCCGCACTGAGGCAGACTATTTGTTTGGTTGCGGGGGCGTGAAACCACGGAGACTTGTAATTTCGGGCGAGTAACCGGTGTTATTTGTAAGTAATTTCTCACTACGCCGTAACCAAACTCGGTACGGACAGGCTCGACAATAACCTTGTGAAAAATCCGATACTAGGGCACAATTTGCGAACGCATCTGAAGTTGCGGCGTAATCTCAAAACCGGCCGTCTCGCGCCGAGTGACAGTTCGCGCCGGAGGGTCGGCGTCGATGGATCAGGGGTTCTTTCTTCTGTTCGCTGCGGTGTCCGTGATCACCGCCCTGACGGTCGTCCTGGCGCGGAATCCGGTTCACAGCGCATTAGCGTTGATGGCGTGTTTCCTCAATATCTCGGCCATCTTCGTCTTGCTCGAGGCGCCGTTCCTCGCGGTCATCCAGATCTTTGTCTATGTCGGCGCGATCATGGTCCTGTTCCTGTTCGTGATCATGATGATCGATGTGCGTGAAGCGGTGTTGCAGCGGTTTTTGCCGGGCGGCAACCTGTCGGCTCTGGTGCTGGTCGGCCTGCTTGGGGTCGAGATGCTTGTGCTGGTGCTCTGGAGTGACCGCTTTTCGGTCATCGAACCTGTCGCCATCCGCGGCGGCGATCAGATCAGGCAGCTCAGCACGACACTTTTCGCCGACTATCTCCTGCCGTTTGAAATCGCCTCCGTGATCCTTTTGGCGGCCCTGGTCGGCGCCATCGTGCTGGCGCGGAAGGAGCAGGAGTGATGGTTCCGCTCTCGTGGTATATTGTGCTTGGAGTGGTCCTGTTCGTGATCGGAGCAGCGGGCGTACTGATCAGGCGCAATATTCTGGTGGTGCTCATGTCGCTGGAGCTTTTGCTCAACTCCGTCAACATCAACTTCATCGCTTTCGGGCATTACTACGACGATTTCCGCGGGCAGATCTTCGCGATCTTCGTCATCGCAATCACCGCGGCGGAGGTTGCCGTCGCCCTCGGTATCCTGGTCGCCCTCGTGAGGAACAAGTCCACCCTCAAGGTCGACGACGTGACCATGATGAAAGGATAGCGGTTTGGACCCGGTGATATCGATCCGGCCGCTGCTTGCCGTTGCCGTCGCAGGTATGGCGGCCCTTGCGATTCTCCTTCTGAACAACCGCGAGAAACTCCGCGATCTCGTCTCGCCGTTGGCCGCGATCGCCATGTTCGCGATTGTCGCCTCGATGGCACCCACCGTGCTCGCGGGCGGGACGATCGATTTGCGCCTGTTCGAGATCCTGCCGGGGATTGACTTCGCTTTCCGGGTCGATGCGCTCGGCATGGTGTTTGCCACCGTCTCGTCGCTGCTGTGGATCGTGGCTGCGATCTATTCCATCGGCTACATGCGGCACTTGAACGAGCACGCGCAGACCCGGTTCTTCGCCTGCTTCGCCAGCAGTCTGGCCGCCGCCGCCGGGGGTGCCTTCGCCGCCAATCTGTTTACGCTGGTGATCTTCTACGAGGTGCTCAGTCTCGTTACCTATCCCCTCGTCTACCACCACGAGGACGAGCAAGGATGGACGGGCAGCCGCAAGTACCTCGTCTATCTGATGGGCGCGTCGAAAAGCGTGCTGCTCGCCGCGCTGGCGCTGACCTACCACATTGCGGGGTCGCTCGACTTTGTGATGGGCGGGTTGCTGGCGGGCGCTGATGCCTCCGCGCTGCTGCTGACGGTCGTTTATTTCTGCTATCTCTTTGGCTTCGCCAAGGCCGCGGTGATGCCGATGCACGCCTGGCTGCCTGCCGCGATGGTGGCTCCGACACCGGTCAGCGCGCTCCTGCATGCAGTGGCCGTGGTCAAGATGGGCGTGTTCTGCGTGCTGCGAGTGGTCTTCCATGTCTTCGGCGTCGAGCTGGTGGGGAAGCTGGGCCTCGGTATCGCCACGGCCTATCTGGTTTCGTTCACGATCCTCATGGCGTCGGTCTACGCCCTCACGCGGGACGACCTGAAGGCGAGGCTCGCCTATTCGACCGTCAGCCAACTCTCCTACATCGTGCTGGGCGCGGTTCTGTTGTCGCCGGTCGCGATGGTCGGCGGGATCGTTCACATCGCGGCGCATGCGTTCTCCAAGATCACGCTCTTTTTCTGCGCCGGTTCAATCTATTGCGCATCTGGCAAGCGCAACATCAGCGATATGGCTGGGATCGGCCGCAGGCTGCCCTGGACGATGGGGGCGTTCTTCGTCGGTTCGCTCGGCATGATCGGGGTGCCGCTGACCGCGGGCTTCGTCAGCAAGTGGTATCTGGCACGGGGTTCGGTGGAGGCGGGGGAAATCCCATTCCTGATCGTGCTCCTCATAAGTTCGGTCCTGAACGCCGCCTATTTCCTGCCAATCAGCTATCTCGCCTTTTTCGGGACTGAGGCACAGGAGAGCCCCGCGACGGTTCGGGAAATTCCGATGGTCACGATCCCGCTGGTCGCGACCGCCATCCTGTCGGTGCTGATGGGCATCTTCCCCGGCTATTTCCTCACCTTGGCGGACGGAGTGGTCAGATGATCAAGCGCGTGGTCGATTTCTTTGGTGCCGAACTATATGCGCATCAGCGGCGCCGGCTGTTTTATCTGGCGCTCATTCTTATCGTCATCGCCGACGTTCTGGTTCCCCGCGAACACGCCGAATACCTGTGGGACAGCCTGCCGGGCTGGTCGGCCGTGTACGGCTTCGGATCCTGCGTGCTGCTCATCTTCGTTTCCAAGTTTCTCGGCCATCGGGCTGGGCTGATGCGGCGCGAGGACTACTATGACTGACTTCATCCATCCGGCCCTGCTCTTCATTCTCGGCGCTCTGCCGATCCCATTCCTCAGAGGATCGATCCGCAAGGCTTATCTGCTGCTGATCCCGGCGTTGGCGATCCTCGCCGTGGTTACGACGCAGCCGGGCAACTACGGCGCGGCGTCGTTCCTCGGGCAGCAAATCCAGATCGCGAAGGTCGACAAGCTGAGCAGCGTCTTCGCCACGGTTTTCACCATCATGGCTCTGATCGGAACGGTCTACGCGCTGCACTTGCCTCGCCCCGGCCAGCACGTCGCTGCGTTCGTCTACGTCGGGAGCGCGCTCGGCGTGGTATTCGCCGGCGACTACCTGACGCTATACCTGTTCTGGGAGGGCATGGCGTTTGCCTCTGCCTATCTCGTCTTCGCACAGGGCGGCCGGCAAGCGATCAGCGCCGGGTTCCGGTATCTCATGGTCCATATCACCGGCGGCGTCGTCCTGCTTGGCGGCATCATTCTCTACGGGCTTTCAACAGGCTCGCTACTCCTAGGCCCGATCGAGGGGGGATGGGCGCCGGCGCCTACTTGATCCTTGCCGGGTTCCTTCTGAACGCCGCCGTGCCGCCGCTCAACGCCTGGCTGACCGACGCTTACCCTGAGGCAACCGTCACCGGGGCGGTATTCATGAGCGCCTTCACCACCAAGACCGCCGTTTATGTGCTGGCGCGCGCATTTCCGGGAACCGAGCTTCTCGTTTGGCTCGGCATCGCGATGGCGCTTTACGGCGTCATCTATGCAGTACTGGAGAACGACTGCCGGCGCCTGTTGGCCTATCACATCGTCAGCCAGGTGGGTTATATGGTGGCGGGCATCGGTATCGGGACCGAGATGGCCGTCAATGGCGCCACCAGCCATGCCTTCGCGCATATCCTCTACAAGGCGCTTCTGTTTATGGGTGCCGGGGCGGTGATCTACGTCACCGGCCGTCGCAAGCTCACCGAGCTTGGCGGGCTCTACAAGACCATGCCGCTGACAGTGGCGCTCTACATGGTCGGCGCCTTCGCGATCTCGGCATTTCCCTTCTTCTCGGGCTTCGTCACCAAATCGATGGTGATCGCCGCCGCCGGACAGGATCATCGGGCGCTGGTGGTGCTGGCGCTGACTATGGCATCGTCGGGGACCTTCCTGCACACGGGCTTGAAGCTGCCGTATTACATGTTTTTCGGCACGGACCGGAAACTGGAGGCGCGGGAGCCGCCGCGCAACATGCTGGTCGCGATGGGAATGGCGGCGGTGCTTTGCATTGCGATCGGATTGTTCCCGCAGCCGCTTTATGCGCTTATGCCCTATCCGGTCGACTTCGAACCTTACACTGGCCTCCATGTCACGGAGAGCCTCGGCGTGCTGATGTTCACTGCCTTCGGGTTCGTGCTGTTCCTGCGGGCGCTCGACCCAGAAAAAACCATCAGCATCGACACCGACTGGTTCTATCGCAAGGGCGCGCGGGCCTTCATGTGGCTCGCCGAACGACCGCTGGCGCGCTACGAGAAGGCGGTGAGCGACGTGTCCGAAACCGCGGCGCTGCCCTTGCTGTATGGGGCGGCACGGGCGGGACTGCGGATCGATCTCACCGGGGTGAACGCTGTCGTGAACGGCGTTGCCCGCTCGATCCTGCGCGGCGGCGGGCGGCTCCGGCAACTCCAGACCGGCGTCGTGACCCATTACGTGCTGGCGATGATCGTCGGTGTGATCGCGGCCACCGCCATCTTCGCTGTGGCGTGGCGGTAGGGGGTCGCATGGGGTTACCGCTACTCAGCCTCATCGTATTCACACCCGCCGCCGGGGCAGCGGTTCTGATGTTTCTGCGCAGCGACGCTGCAGTGCGGTGGATGGCGCTGGGTGTCACCGTCCTCGACCTCGTTCTCTGCATTGCTATGTTGGTCGGTTTTGACACCACGACCCACGCGATGCAGTTCACCGAGACGCGCCCGTGGGTTCCGGCGCTCGGGATCACCTATGCGCTTGGCGTAGACGGAATCAGTGCCCTTTTCGTTTTCTTGACCGCGCTGCTGGGCTCGACCTGCGTGCTCGCCTCCTGGGTCGCGATCGACCACAAGGTGAAGGAATTCATGGTCAGTCTGCTGGCCATGGAGGCGCTGATGCTGGGGGTTTTCTGCGCACTCGACCTGTTCTTGTTTTACGTCTTCTGGGAGGCGATGCTGATCCCGATGTACCTGATCATCGGCGTCTGGGGCGGCGACGGCCGGGTCTATGCGGCTTTCAAGTTCTTCCTTTACACGCTGGCGGGCAGCGTCCTGTTCCTAGTCGGCGTCATCGTGCTCTATTTCAACGGCGGCGAGACCTTCAACATTCTCGCTCTGACAGCACAGGATTTGCCGTTCCGGGTCCAGTCGTGGCTGTTCTTCGCTTTTCTGGTCGCCTTCGCGGTCAAGGTGCCGATGGTCCCGGTCCACACCTGGCTGCCGGACGCCCATGTGCAGGCGCCGACAGCGGGCAGCATCATCCTCGCTGGCGTGCTGCTGAAGATGGGCGCCTACGGCTTCCTGCGATTCTCGCTGCCGATGCTGCCCGAGGCGTCAGTGTATTATTCGACCCTGATGCTTTCGCTTTCGGCACTTGCGATCGTCTATGGCGGGTTGCTTGCGCTGGCGCAGGACGATCTCAAGAAGCTGGTGGCCTATTCCAGCATCAGCCATATGGGCTTCGTGACGATGGGGATTTTCGCGCTGAACCTCCGCGGGCTCGAGGGCGGTATCCTGCAAATGTTCAATCATGGCGTGACGACGGGCGCGTTGTTCCTGTTCGTCGGCCTGATCTACGAGCGGACCCACACCCGCAGCATCGCCGATTATGGCGGGCTGATGAAGGCAGCACCCGTCTACACCACGTTTCTTGCCTTGTTCATCCTGTCGTCGATGGCGCTGCCGGGAACGAATTCGTTCGTGGGCGAGTTGCTCGTGCTGTCTGGCGGGTTTGCGGCCAACCTGGCGGTCGGCGCGGCCGCCGTTCTGGGCGCATTGCTGGGCGCGGCCTATCTGCTTGGCATGTATGGGAAGGTCGCGCTTGGGCCGGCGAGCGTCAGCGCCCGGTTCAAGATACGTGACGTAAACGCCCGCGAGATCGCTGCGATCCTGCCGCTGACCGTCTTCGTGCTTTGGGTCGGGCTCTATCCAAAACCTTTTCTCAACATCATCGATGCCTCGGCGAAACATCTGCTGGCGCAGGTGCACGGTGAGGAGAGCGGCCAATGACCGCTGCTGCGCTTCTCCAGTCGGCCCTTGCGAGCCTGCCCGAGATCGTGGTGATCACGGGGGCCTGCATCCTGCTGATCCTGGGACAGTTTGTGCAAAAGAGACAGGAACATTTCCTTGTCTGGGCTTCCGTTGCCATCGTGCTGATTGCCGCCTTGGCGACACTCATGCTGGCGGGCGAGGTGCGGCCGGCCTACACGGGCATGTTCGTCGCCGACCGCTTCGCGGTCTTCTTTAAGTTCGTGTTCTATTTAGCCACCGTTCTGACATTCCTCCTCTCGCGAAAATATGCCGATATCGAAGGGATCGGCAGCAGCGAATACTATGTCCTGCTGCTCTTTGCGCTTTCGGGAATGATGATCATGGCGTCGGCAACCGACCTCATGTCGATCTATGTGGGCCTCGAACTGATGGTGCTCTGTACCTATGTGCTGACTGGTTTCTTGCGGCGAGAGCGGCGGTCGAACGAAGCGGCGCTGAAATATGTGATCCTTGGCGCGGTCTCGACTGGGATTTTCCTTTACGGCGTTTCGCTGGTCTACGGGCTGACCGGCACCACGCAACTGGACGCAATGGCTGCAGCGGTGACCGGGGATCCGCTCGATCCCGGATTGCTGCTAGCGGTAGTCTTCATTGTCGCGGGGCTGGTCTTCAAGGTCGGCGCGGTGCCGTTCCATATGTGGGTTCCGGACGTCTACGAAGGCGCGCCGACGACGATCACCGCCTTCATGTCGGTCGGCCCCAAGGCGGCGGGGTTCGCGGTCATCCTGCGGGTGTTCCTCAACCCTCTGGTCGCAGCCTCGGACGTCTGGATCATCGTCGCCGTCATTGCGGTGGTCACGATGGCGCTCGGCAGCTTCGTGGCGCTGGTCCAGGATAATTTCAAGCGCCTCCTGGCCTATTCCAGCATCGCCCATGCCGGCTTCGCCATTTTCGGCGTGGCCGCTGGCGGCGCCGATGGGATCGCCAGCGTGATGCTCTATCTGCTGATCTACGCGTTCATGAATCTCGGCATTTTCGGCACCGTCATCATGATGCGGAACGGCGATTTCTCGGGCGAGGTCATCGACGATTATGCGGGTTTCGCCAAGTCACATCCGGGGCTGGCGCTTCTGATGCTGCTCTATCTCTTCTCGCTGGCCGGCATTCCGCCGACGGCCGGGTTCTTCGCCAAGTTTTACGTGCTGGTCGCCCTCGTCGAGCGTGGTTTCGTCATGCTGGCGGTTATCGCAGTACTGCTCAGCGCCGTCGCCGCCTATTTCTACATCCGCATCGTGATGGTGATCTACATGCGCGAGCCGAAGAGGGCGTTCGCCCCGGCGCTGACGCCTCTGGTGGGCGCGACACTCGCCGTCACCGCTGCCGGCACCATCGGCATCGGCCTATTTCCGTCGTGGTTTCTAAAGCTTGCCCAAGATTCGGTCTTTGGCGGGTGAGCGATTGGATTTGCAATGATCACACCGACGGAATAGACTTCAGGGCAGAGGAAGGATTGCCCAAGTCGGCGCCGCGGCGTGGTCGATGGGCGACCGGTGCAGTGATATGACTGCAATGGAATTTTTGCCGGTTCTTTTCATGGTCGCCGGAGTCGTTCTGGTGGCGGGGGTGACGTTGTTCGTCTCTTCGCTGTTGCGCCCATCCAATCCTTATCCCGCCAAGAACATGCCCTATGAATGCGGCATGGACGCAGCGGGCGAGGCGGCGGCGGGCCGCTTCAGGGTGCCGTTCTTTATCCTCGCGATCCTGCTGGTCGTTTTCGATGTCGAAGCGATGTTCCTCTTTCCCTGGGCTGTCGTCCTGAAAGAGATCGGCTTGGTCGGCTATATCGAAATGTTCGTCTTCATGGTGCTGCTTCTCGTGGGCTTCGCCTACGCCTGGCTGAAAGGAGCGCTGGAATGGGAGGCGTAAACAACGCGATCCGCGACAGCGTGCTGTTCACCACGGCTGACAGCATCATCAGTTGGAGCCGGAGATCGGCGCTGTGGCCGGAGACCTTCGGCATTGCCTGCTGCGCCATCGAGATGATCTCCGCCGGTTGCGCCCGCTACGATCTCGACCGGTTCGGCGTGGTGTTCCGCCCTTCGCCGAGACAATCCGACGTCATGATCATCGCCGGCACCGTGACACGGAAATTCGCGCCCGTCGTGCGGCGGCTCTATGACCAGATGCCGGAACCGCGCTGGGTAATCGCAATGGGCACCTGCGCTATTTCGGGCGGGGTCTACAACACCTACGCCGTGGTGCAGGGATCGGAAACCTTCGTGCCCGTCGATGTGCATGTGCCTGGCTGTCCGCCTCGGCCTGAGGCGCTGATGCACGGCTTCCTTCTGCTTCAAGAAAAGATCAAGAGGTCGCGGGCACTCGCCGGCACGCCTCTGGATCGGGTCATAGCGTCATGAGTGCGGAGCCGTCCCTCAATCGCGCTCCGATCATGGAGCGCTTCGGAGAAACAATCGAGGACCTCGGCACTGCGCACGGTATCGACGCCTTTGCCGTTCCGCCCGAGAGGATCATCGAGTTCTGCCGGTTCCTGAAAGAGCATCCGGCGCTGCAATTCAATTTCCTCTCGGACGTTTGCGGGGTCGATCATTATCCCGAAACGCCGCGGTTCGAGGCGGTCTACCATCTCTACTCCCTGCCCAACAGATGGCGGGTCCGCATCAAGTGCCGCCTTGGCGATCCTCCTGAAGTGCCTTCGGTCACGGGAGTCTGGCGCACCGCCAACTGGCATGAGCGTGAGGCCTGGGACATGTATGGCATCCGGTTCGCCGGACATCCCGATCTGCGCCGGATCTATATGTGGGAAGGCTTCGAGGGCTTTCCCCAGCGCAAGGATTTCCCCCTCAGGGGCTATAAGGACAAGTTGAACCCCTTCGGTGCCGAAGGTCCGCCGCCAACGCAGCCCGACCTTGCCACCAGGGACATTCCGTAAGGGAGGCCGTTCTACGCCGGAACGTTGAGATGACTGAAATCACCGAGCTCAGCAGGCCTGAGGGCGAAGCGCTCAAGACCAGGGAAGTGCTTCTCAACCTCGGTCCGCAGCACCCCAGCACCCATGGGGTTCTTCGGCTCGTCCTCGAACTGGACGGCGAGTTCGTCGAGCGCGTCGATCCGCATATCGGCTACCTCCATCGCGGCACCGAAAAACTGGCGGAGAGCTTCACCTATACCCAGATATTCCCGCTGACGGACCGGCTCGACTATCTCTGTCCGCCCTCGAACAACCTCGCCTTCGCGCTGGCGGTGGAGAAACTCCTCGGCATAGAAGCACCGATCCGGGCGCAATATATCCGCGTGATGATGGCCGAGCTGGCACGGATCTCCGGTCACCTCCTGATCACGGGCGCTTTGCCGATGGATCTCGGCGCCATGACCGCGCTGCTTTACGTCATGCGCGAGCGTGAAATGATCATGGACCTCCTGGAAATGATCAGTGGTGCGCGCATGCACACCTCCTTCTGCCGGGTCGGCGGAGTGCGCGAAGACCTGCCTGACGGATTCTTCCCCAAGATCCGGGAGTTTTGCGACATCTTCCCGAACCGGATCCGCGACTATGAGCGACTGCTCGAAGATAACCGGGTGTTTCTCAATCGCACGAAGGGGATCGGCGTGATCTCCGCCGAGGATGCCGTCGATCTCGGCCTCAGCGGCCCGAACCTGCGTGCTTCCGGTGTCGACTGGGACATCCGGCGCGATGAGCCCTACGAGATCTACGACCGGCTCGATTTCAACGTCATCACCCGTGACGAGGGCGATTGCTATGCACGCTGGCGATGCCGCGTCGACGAGATGCGAGAAAGCATGAGGATCATCGAACAATGCATCGACCAGATGCCTGAGGGGCCGTTCCAGATCGATATGCCGACAATCGCCTTCCCGCTGGACAAGGATCGGGTGCACTGCTCGATGGAGGCGCTGATCCAGCATTTCGACCTGTCGGCCTACGGCTTCAAGGTGCCGAAGGGCGAGGTCTATTCGGCGATCGAGGCGCCAAAGGGCGAGCTTGGCTTTTACATCATCAGTGACGGGTCGCCAAAACCGTTCCGCATGAAGGTGCGGGCACCCTCGTTCGTCAATCTTCAGGCCCTCTTCGGGGTCACCAACGCCCGCTATCTGGCGGACATGATCGCCGTGCTCGGCAGCCTCGACCCCGTGATGGCGGAGGTGGACAAGTAGCAGAGGATTTGGACGTGATGACCATGCGCGAAAAGATCGAAGAGGCGGCGGCGCGGTATCCCGACCAGCGCTCGGCGATCATGCCCGCGCTTCGGATCGCGCAGACGGAGCATGGCCATCTGCCGGGTCCGGTGCTGGAGGAGGTCGCCAACATTCTCGGAGTCGAGCGGATCTGGATCTACGAGCTGGCGACCTTCTACACGCTCTTCCATACCGAACCGGTGGGCATGTTCCATCTGCAGCTTTGCGACAACGTCTCCTGCATGCTGTGCAGATCCGAGGACCTGCTGAGGCATCTGGAGGACGTCCTCGGGATCAAGAAGGGCGAAACCACCCCGGACCGGCTGTTCACGCTTTCGACCGTCGAATGCCTCGGCGCCTGCGAGATGGCTCCAGTGATGCAGGTCGGCGACGACTATCACGGCGACCTCGATATCGCGCGAATCGACGCGATTCTCGAAAGGTTGCGAACGGAGGCGGGGCAAGCGACTGGTGCCGATCTCGCCTCAGCAGCACCGCCGGGAGAATAGCGTCATGTTCGAACCGATCCTCCTCAAGCATGTCGATGTTCAGGATGGCCATCTGCTCTCCACCTTCGAGGCCGGCGGGGGCTACCAGGCTCTGGCCAAGGTGCTGCGCGAAAACACGCCTGAGGAGGTTATCGACCTCGTCAAACGGTCCAACCTGCGCGGTCGCGGCGGTGCCGGATTCCCGACGGGCATGAAATGGGGTTTCGTGCCGAAGCGGACCGGCAAGCCGACATATCTGTGCTGCAACGCCGATGAGGGCGAGCCGGGCACGTTCAAGGACCGGATCATCATGGAGCGCGACCCGCACCAACTGATCGAGGGGTTGGCGGTAAGTGCATACGCGATTGGGGCCGAAACCGCCTATGTCTACATTCGCGGAGAATATGTGACGGCGATCCGTCGTCTGGAGCAGGCGATCGCCGAGGCCCACGCAAAGAGTTATCTCGGAAACCGGATTTTGGGCTCGGATTTCAATTTCGCCGTACACATCCACTGCGGCGCCGGCGCCTATATCTGCGGCGAAGAGACTGCGATGCTCGAGTCGCTCGAGGGCAAACGGGCGCAGCCGCGATTGAAGCCGCCATTTCCGGCCGTGGCTGGGCTCTACGCCAGCCCGACAGTGATCAACAATGTCGAGACGCTCGCTTGCGTGCCGCATATCGTTATGCGGGGGCCGGACTGGTTTCGGGGCATCGGCCCGGACAAGAGCCCCGGCCCGAAGCTCTACTGCCTCAGTGGGCAGGTGCGCAAACCCGGCCTCTATGAATTGCCGATGGGCATACCGCTGCGCGAACTGGTCGAGAACCATGCCGGCGGCGTGCTGCCGGGACGCAGAATCAAGGCGGTGATCCCGGGCGGGGTCTCAGCGCCGGTCATACCGGAGCACGGACTGGAGGTCGGAATGGATTTCGACTCGCTGGCTGCCGCCGGCTCGATGCTCGGTTCGGCTGGCGTTATCGTGATCGACAACTCGACATGCATGGTCAAGGTCGCGACCCGGATCATCGAATTCTTCCATCATGAGTCCTGCGGCAAGTGCACGCCATGCCGGGAAGGATTGAACTGGGTCGTGAAGGTCCTGCGCCGGATCGAGGCCGGCGAAGGTGCGGCCGGCGATCTGGAGCAGCTGGAGATGCTCTGCAAGGGCATTTTCGGCAATACGTTTTGTGCTTTGGGTGACGGGGCGGCGATGGGGTTGCGGGCGGCACTCGCGCATTTTCGCGCTGAGTTCGTTGCCCATATCGAGGAGCACAGGTGCCCCTTTCACTGAAGGCCTGTACCGCGACAGGACTGCGAGGAAGTATGGTTAGCATTACGATCGATGGACAAACGCTGGAAGTTGAGGCTGGCTCGACAGTGCTGCAGGCCGCCCGGCGTTTGGGCATCGATATCCCAACCTTCTGCTATCTGAAGCGTCTGCCGCCGCTGGCCTCCTGCCGCATGTGCCTGGTGGAGATCGAGGGGCAGCGGCGGCTGCAGCCGTCCTGCGCCACCGCCGTCACCGAGGGCATGGTGGTGCGGGCGAATACAGCTCTGATCGAGGAAACGCGCGCTTCCATGCTCGACATGCTGCTCGCCAACCACCCCCTCGACTGTCCGATCTGCGACAAGGGCGGCGAATGCGAGCTTCAGAACATGGTGATGGCCTACGGGCCCCGCAAAAGCGAGTTTCACGATCCCAAACGTGTGTTCCATTCCGAGGACATCCGTCTCAGCCCGGTCATCATCATGAACGTCAACCGCTGCATCCAGTGCCAGCGCTGCGTCCGGATGTGTGAGGAGGTCGTCGGCGCGGTCGCCCTGGGCACCGTCGAAAAAGGCATGGATACCGCTGTCACCGGCTTCGAGGGCAGTCTCGCAAGCTGCGACCAGTGCGGCAATTGCGTCGAGGTCTGCCCGGTGGGCGCGCTGATGAGCTTTCCCTATCGCTACAAGGCGCGGCCCTGGGATCTGGTCGAGACCGATACGGTCTGCCCGCATTGTGGCACCGGTTGCCAGTTGACGGTGGGCACGCGCAAGGGCGAGTTCATGCGGGTGCGCTCGAAGTGGGACGAGGGGCTTAACCGCGAGGTGCTCTGCGTACGGGGACGCTTCGGCCTCGATTTCGTTGAGAGCCGGGACCGGCTCAAGAGGCCGATGATCCGTCGTGATGGCACCCTCGTTCCGGTTTCCTGGGACGAAGCGGGGGACTATCTGCGCCAGCGGCTGTCGGCCGTCGAGGGCAAGGCTGCCGGCGGTCTGGCCTCGCCTCGCCTACCCAACGAGATACTCTATCAGTTTCAGAAGCTGATGCGGACGGCATTCCACACCAACAGCATTGATTGCTCGTCACGCTGGTCCACGCCCTTCGATATGCTCGGCCCGCTAATGGCAGCCTTCCATAGCCGCGCACCGCTGGACGAAGTGATCGGCAACGACTGCGTGCTCGTCGTCGGCGGCAACGTCACCGAGGAGAACCCGGTCACCGAATACCTGCTGCGGGATGGCGTGCGGCGGCGGCAGACCGGATTGCTCATGCTCTCGGCGCGGCCATCCCGTCTGGATGCCGATGCCAGGGTGGTGGTTCGCGTGCTGCCGGGCGGAGAAGCGGCGAGCCTTGCGGCGGTGGTGGCCGGTCTCGTAGCGGCAGTTAGTGAGGCCTTGCCGGGCAACGTTCTTGCGGACATCGGCGCGACAATCGGCAAGCCAGCGGCGGAAACCGGCATAGACGGGCCGGATCGTCTGGCCGCGGCGCTCAAGGAAGGCCGCAGCGTCACCGTGCTTGTCAGCGTCGACCTCCTGAGATCACCCGAAGCGAGCGCGACGCTGCAGCAGATCAATAACCTGCTGCAGGTTCTGCGCCTGCTCGGCAAGGGCCTGGCGATGCAGTTCCTCTTCGACCGTGCCAACCAGATGGGCGCCTGGGACATGGGAGTTCTACCGGCGGCTCTGCCGGGGCTGCGGGCGGTAACCGACGATGTAGCGCGCACAACTCTTGCGCGGAACTGGGGCGCCGAAATCCCGTCTGAACCCGGCGCGGATATCGACGTCATTCTGGAGCTCTGCGTCGGCGGGCGGATGGGCGCTCTCTACATCGTCGCAACCGACCCCCTGATTGCCTATCCCGACAGGGACTTCGTGACGCGGGCGCTTGGCGCCGCCGATCTCCTGATCGTGCAGGACGCCTTCCTCACGGAGACGGCGGGCCTTGCCGAGGTCGTCCTGCCCGCTGCAGGTTACGGCGAGGAAACCGGCACGTTCACCAACAACGAGGGCCGGACTCAGAAGGTCCGCAAATTCCGCGAACCCGCCTTCGAGGCGCGGAGCAATCTGGCGATCTTCGACTTCGTCGCGGCGCTTCGCAACCAAGCACTGCGGCCGTCGACGCAAGGCGAAATTTTCGACGAGATTGCGCGACTTGTTCCCGCCTACCAGGGGCTGACACACGATGGACTTGGCGCCGACGGAGCATTCACCAAGGCGGTGCCGACGGCACCTGTGACCAGGTTCTTTGCGCCGCCGCCCGTCCCGCCAGCAGCCGACCGGCTCATGTTGATCACCGGCGACTGCCTGTTCCACAACGGATATCTTTCCGAACGGTCGGATATGCTGAACACGGTCGCCAATGATCCCTATGTCGCGATGAGCGCGCAGGATGCCGCACGGCTTGGGCATTCGGATGGCGATCAGGTCATTGTGCGGTCCGCCCAGGGCGAACTGACGGCGCAGCTCAAGGTCGACGGGCGGTTTCCCAAGGGCCTCGTCTTCGTTCCGGAAAACTATCGAGCCTTGCGTCTCAACGGCTTGATGCGGCGGGGTGAATACCCATGCCCGGTGGAGGTCCAGAAGGTGCATGCCACTCTTGAGGTCGACCGCACGAGCCGGATCTGGCGTGGGGTCTGAAGATTTGGGGTCGGGGCGCCGCGCCTCCCGCAAGCTGCCCTTCCCCAGAGTCCTCACATCAAGCTGGCGACGTCAGTGATACCTGGTCCCGCAGATGTAATCCTGCAGATCCTGCTCTGTGCGCTGCGCTTCGTCGAGCCTATGTTTGACCACGTCGCCGATACTAACCACGCCGACAACGTCGCCTCCATCCAGGACCAGCACATGACGCGTACGCCGCTGGGTCATGATCCCCATCACGGAGGGGAGCAAATCCCGGGTCGAACAGGTCGCCACATTGCGGTTCATGACATCCGCGACGCGCATCATCGCCGCCTCGGCCCCGTATTCCGCCACCGCATTGCAGCAATCCCGCTCGGATAGCGAACCCAGGTATTCGTCGTTCGATTGGCTGACGACGACGAAGCCGATATTGTTGTCGCGAAACAGCCTCAAGACTTCCACCATCGTCTGATCGGGAGCGACCGCAATGACACCGACACCCTTGTTCTTCATGATTTCGCCGACAAGCATCTGAGCCTCCTGTCTGCGCGCTCCGGCTTGACGGATGGCGCGCGTTCACGTTCGCCGGATATTCCGCCACCAGTTGTAGCCCTGCATCTCTTTCGTCTCGACGAGCACGTCCTTCTTTGTATTCAGGCGGGCGGTTACCACGCCGCCGCCGGTTGCCGCCTTGCCCGGCTTGGCGAGCAGGTCGTCGCGCCCGATCACCAGGTCACGCGAGGAAAAACTCGAAAATTCGTACTGCTGGCCAAGCGCGATTGCATCCGCTGGGCAGGCGTCCTCGCACAGCCCGCAGAACAGGCAGCGAGCCGTGTCGATCTCGAATTTGGCCGGATGCCGGTTGCCCTTCTCGTCCTCGTAGGGGACAACTTCGATACAGTCGCAGGGACAGATCCGCGCGCAGAGTTCGCAGGCCACGCACTTGATCTCGCCCTCTTCATCACGCGTCAGGAAGTGATGCCCGCGATAGCGTGAGTACGGGAGCCATTTTTCCTTGTCCGGATATTGCATGGTTACGGTTCTGGAGAACAGGTAGCCGAAGGTCAGCACCAACGCACTCGCCAGATCGGCGAAGAACGCCCAACCAATCCATGTTCCAACTTTGTCCTGCGCGCGCGACATCGCCGCCTCGCTACGGAGCCGCCATGGCCCCTAAAAGTACACCGGTTATAATTATGTTCGCCATCGACAGAGGAAGCAAGACTTTCCATCCGATCGCCATCAGTTGGTCGTAGCGGTAGCGGGGGAAAGTGAAGCGGAACCAGATAAACACATAGACGAAGAATGCGACCTTGAGCACAAACCAGAGCAGTGGTGGCAAGGGGATTAGGATACCGTTCCAGCCGCCGAAAAACAGGATGACCACCAGGACCGACACCAGCAACACGATGGCATATTCGCTGACCATGAAAAACGCAAAGCGGATACCGCTGTATTCTGTATGGAAGCCGGCGCCCAGATCGCCTTCCGCTTCCGAAAGATCGAAAGGAATACGCTGCGCTTCGGCCAATCCGGCGACGAAGAACACGAAGAAGCCGACCGGTTGGTAGACGATGTTCCAGACATCGGTTTGGGCCCGCACGATGTCGAGCAGGCTCATGGATTGCGCCAACATGACCACCCCGATCACCGCGAACCCCATCGGAATCTCGTAGCTGATCATCTGGGCGCAGGTCCTGAGGCTGCCGAGGACCGCGTATTTGCTGTTGGCGGCCCAGCCACCGAAGATGACACCATAGACCTCGATCCCGATCACCGCAAAGACGAAGAGTAATGCCACATTCATGTTGGAGATGTAGAGCGTGATCTCGGCGCCGAGGACCGAGATGCTTTCGCCGAAGGGGATCGCGACGAACACCACAAAGGGAGGGGCGAGCGCCAGTATTGGCGCCAGTTTGAACAGGAAGCGATCGGCCTCGGCCGGGATGTGGTCCTCTTTGGTTAGGAGCTTGATCCCGTCCGCCACCGGCTGCAGGAGCCCGTGCCACCCCACGCGCATCGGCCCCATCCGCTGCTGCATATGCCCGGCGATCTTGCGTTCCAGCCAGGTCAGCGGCAAAGGCAGCAGCAGCAAGATCGCGATCAGAACAGCGACCTTGAGAACGATCAGGCCAAGGGCGACGATAAGCTCCATGATCCGCGGCTACTTATTCATCGGGTTGAAACGCGCAACCGGACTTTGGCTCCGGCTATACGCTGAGCACTTGAGCACTTTGTCAGGCTACATACTATAACGGCGACGCAGCTCTTACAACGACCACTACAGTTGTGTGGTCGCTGGCGATAATCTGTCCGAGTTCAAGACGTTCGAGACGCCTGGTTCGATGCGCACGTCCCTGTATTGCGTTACTTGCGAAAAGGCGGTTGTTTGTGAACCATCTGAAGCTGACCATTGCGGGCATCTATCTGGCCTTCCTCGAGAAGATGAAGTCTTCGTCCCAGCGATTCTCTGATGAGGCGATTGATTTTATGTGCCGCGACCATCAGCTTGCCGATGTCTCGGCCGTTCTTTGCTCGCTCGACATCGTCTTTGGCGAAGTCGACGTCGATCAAATAGCGGCAGCGCCGTCAGCCGCGGAGACGATGCTATCTGCAATCAGTGGCCACCAGGGCAGGAATTTCGGGAACAGGCTGGGGATCTCGAGGTTGGAGAGGCGTAACGCAACTTGCGGAAGGACGTGATAACATGAGAGTCAAACTTACCTGCGCCGCGCTGGCCGCATTCGGAATGGCCACCGGCGCCTTTGCCCAGTCGAGCACCACAACGGGAACCAGTACGGATTCCAGCATTACCGGCACCCGAAGCGGCGGAGGCACACAGACCATGCAGCCGATGACCACCGATCCCAGCTCGACAGGCAGCACCTTCAACGGCTCGATGGGTTCGACCCTGCCCGGCGGTTGCAGCGGCGGCAGCGCCCCTGCAAACTCTACCGCTTCAGGCTCTGTGCAGACGCAGGGCGGCCTTAGCGATGCAACCCCCCAGGGCGAGGCCTGCTCACAATAGCAGAAACGTAACCCTATGCGCTCCGAATGGCGGCGCCAGCGAGGTCATCGTATCGTCGCACGCCGCCATTCGGGTGACAGGTGGAAACCGCCGGAAACACTTCTCCTTTATAACAACCGGGCACTTGCCTGCCCAAGGAGGCCGTGGCCTAACCGCTAGCCGGTCAGGGAAATCGATGGTCGAAGTGAAGTTTGATGCGTGCGGGACCTAACTTTTGATGCCTCTCGCGGTAGGCGCTTCCGGCGGCATAACCGTTGCGAAAAGCCGGCACTGTTAATCGCCGCGCTGATATCGACCTCCTTGTCGCCGCAGTTCCTAGCATGATGAGAAAACTGGTGTGGGGGATATAAGCAGGCCGCACTGGGAGGAAAGCGTTGGAACGAACAGCATCGTACCGGAACCCTGGCTTCAGACGGCAGGTGCCAACCCAATTGCAACCAGTCGAAGCCACGGGGCAGCTGCGTATCGTGATGCGCTGGAATGTCACCATTCAACCATCTGGTCTAATTATCTACTTCATGCCGGCTTAGGTTCATTGGGTTTTCCGCTCGCACAAGCGGTGAGATGACTGGATTGACGATCCGGAGACGAGGCACCGGAGCTTGGAAAGCGAGCCGGATGATTTTTATTCTGTGTGGGTTATCATTTTCAGTTTCGATGTAAATCGTCGCTCCCGCTCTCGAACCGAGGATCCCCAATCCCAGGATCGATTTAACGGAAACAGTATAAACAGGAAAATTGCGGCTCTCGTTCCGTACCACATAGGCTGTCCTCGCGGCGCCTGCATCGACGCAGAACGTCACGCGACTGCCAATCGTCACGGCATCAGGAGACCCTGCTTGGGGACCAAATTGAAGCCTGCAACAACTTAATTCTCAGCAAACGGCTATAGGCAGCATCGCGAGGACCCTGATCAAGAATTTCCTATAGGAGAGCGTGGTCGTCAGTCGTTAGGTAACTCGCAGGTGGTGTAGGCATGGCATTACTCCTCGGAGCCCGTTACTCTGCAATCAAGTAGGATCTCGAGTCTGAGCGTTTTTTAATCGGACGATGCACAATAGTTAAGCAATTGATGTGAAACGATAATTCTTCCGCTCTAAATAACAATAATATGTGCGCCCACCGACAACTGCCCATCGATAAAGTGCGCCTAAGCTCCCTCGTGTCTGCTGCAACAAATAAGGCAGCGCTAAAACAATGGAGCGGGAAATGAAAAATCTTGGAATTGGGAGCAATCAGACGATTCGCCGGACCTGGCTTGGACTCGGCTTTGTAGCTCATCTATTTGCAGTGGCAGTTGGTACAGCAATGTTTGTGCCTGTCTCTGAAGCGCGTGCTGCAGCACCAGCGGCTTGCGCGGACCTACAGGCAAAAAATCCTTCTCTTAAGGACAAGACGCTTGTCAACGCGATCAACCCACATACGCCGGGATACGAGTCGATCAATCCCAGTGATCCGACCAAATACATCGGCTTCGACATCGATCTCGCCGAAGCTATCGGTGAGTGCCTCGGCCTCAAGCTGGAATACAAGGCCGTCACCTTCGCAGCCCTTTTGACCACGCTTCAGGCTGGCCAAGCTGATATCGTCATTTCTGACATCTACGCCACCAAGGATCGCGCCAGGGCTGCCGATTTCATCACGTATCTCAAGGTCTATGACGGCGTCCTGGTGGCCAAGGCCAATCCGAAGAAAATCGATGGTATCAACAAATCTCTGTGTGGCGCCGTCGCTGCAGAGAATACCGGCTATGTCGAAGTGCCGTTGATCCAGGCTCTGGAAGCGGAGTGCAAGGCAGCTGGCCTACCGGCGCCGGAGATCCAGCTTTACGACAATAACGCCAACTGCATCCAGGCAATCCTAGCCGGTCGTGCGGATACCTATATCAACGACGTGAACACCGTCGATGGAGCAGTCAAGGCCTATCCCGACAAGCTGGAGAAGGCCGCTTCTGTCGACCTGCCCTACTCGGTCGGTATCGCCGTCCCGCGCGATAACCCCGATTTCCGTGCAGCGGTGATGGCCGCCCTGACTGAAATCCAGAAGTCTGGTCTGCAGGTCGAGATGATGAAGAAGTGGAATCTTCCGGAAGACCAGCTGGAAGAACCAAAGCTCGTCCTCGGCGATTGAGCGTTCATCTGCGAGACCGGGCATCAAAAGGCCCGGTCAACGACTCCCACTGAAGCCGAGTAGACCAAAATGGATCTTTTCTTCCATTATCTCAGTCAGTCCTATCTGATGACCGGGATCGCCTATACACTGCTCATCACCGGCATCGGCCTTCTTGGCGGCGCCATAATGGGCATCGTTCTTGCCGCAATGCAGCTCAGCCGCTTCCGCATGCTGGCGGTGGTCGCGCGTGCCTATGCCATCATCTTTCGCGGCACTCCGCTCATCCTGCAGATGATCTTCTGTTACAACGCGCTGCCGCTGATCGGCATTAGGCTCACTGCTGTCGAGGCCGCGAGCCTGGCGCTTGCGCTCAACGAGGCTCCCTTCATTGCGGAGATCATCCGCGCCAATGTGCTCGCCGTCGATCGGGGGCAGATCGCGGCAGGGCAAGCGCTCGGCATGACTCCGTCTGCCATCATGCGACGCATCATCGCTGCGCAGGCAATCCGCACGATGGTGCCGGGTCTTGGCAACGAGGCAGTGAGTGCGCTCAAGAATTCCTCGCTCGCCTCGGTCGTGTCGGTGCAGGAGTTGACGCTTCGAAGCACGCAGCTCGCATCAGCAACGTTCGATTTTTTCTCGATCTTTTTCGCTTCAGGCTTGATGTATCTCGTGTTGACAGGAGGCATCGCCGTCATCCAGCTTGTTGTCGAAGCCATGCTGGATCTCGATGCTCCAAGCGGTCGAGATAGATTGACGAGGCTACTACCGCTGCGGCGCGCAAGGTCTGCTCACGTTGACGAAATCGCCTCGGAGAAGCCTGTGGGCACTTCTCTGACGCCGCTTCCGCCAGCATCCGTGAAGGCCGCGCGGCCAATCGATAAGGAAAAGCGTTGCGCTGCCCTAGCCTCGAGCCGGCCTGCCATCGAGATCAGGCACCTTTGCAAGACCTACTCCGGCCGGACCGTGCTCAACGGGCTTGATCTCAATATAAGGATTGGGGAGGTGGTGGCCCTCCTCGGACCCAGCGGTTCGGGTAAGAGTACGCTCCTGCGCTGTATCAATCACCTTGAGACATGGGACGGCGGCACCATCGGGGTCTTGGGGCGCAGGATCGGCACCGGCCCCGATGGCCGATCGCTATCGCCACGCGCCATTGCCAACGAGCGGGCAAGCGTCGGGGTAGGCATGGTGTTCCAGAACTTTAATCTGTTCGGGCATCTGACGGCGAAGGAAAATATCGCCGGCCCCTTGCGCTGGGTGCAGGGACTGTCCGTGAACGAATCGGATCGCAGGGCGATGGAGCTTCTGGCCCGTGTAGGCCTTTCTCACCGCGCAGATGCTTTACCGCGTCATATGTCCGGCGGCCAGCAGCAGCGGGTAGCTATAGCCCGGGCGCTGGCGCCAAATCCGGCAATCCTGCTTCTTGACGAGCCAACCTCCGCCCTTGACCCTGAACTGGTAAGCGAGGTCCTCGAAGTGATCCGACGCCTCGCGATCGAAGATGGGCTGACAATGGTCATTTCGACCCATCAGATCGGCTTTGCACGCGATGTGGCCGACCGGGCGGTTTTCCTGGCTGATGGCGCCGTCATCGAACAGGGCGCTGCCGACGACGTTCTCTTACGGCCTAAGAACCCCCGCACCGCGCAATTCCTTCAGATTATTGACGAGGAAGCTAGTCAGACCACCTGAGCGTCCGACAGACAGCACCACAATCGGAGATCTAGATGAGACACCACACATTGCCAGTTTCGCCTTCGACGGTTCACTGGGGCTACTTCAGCAAGGCGGTCGAACCGGCGCTTACACTGAAGTCCGGCGACCGGGCGACAATCGAAACCCTCACCCATCACGCCAATGACGACTACGAGCGCATGATCGAAGGGGATCCCGCGGCAGAGGCGATCTTCCACTGGACCAAGGAACAGAAGACCATCGCACGACGCGGTTCGGGACCAACCGATGGCCCATACAAGATCGGCGCAGGTGAGGGCGTCGGCGTGCATCTGCTCACCGGCCCAGTGGCGATCAAAGGTGCGGAGCCAGGCGACATCCTAGAGGTGCGCATTCTCGACGTGCGGCCCCGGCCAAGTTGCAGTGCCTGCTATGCCGGCCGGTGTTTCGGCTCAAATGCCGCGGCCAACTGGGGCTTCCATTACCACGACCTTATCGAAGAGCCTAAGCCACGTGAAGTCGTGACGATCTTCGAGCTCGATACGGCTGGAGAGCCTTATGCAAAGGCGGTTTATAACTACGTCTGGACGCCGCAAACCGATCCGGACGGCGTCGTTCACCCGACAATTGATTATCCCGGCGTCCGCGTGGACCACAGACTGATCAAGCGTCGAGAAAACATCTTGCAGAACGTGCGTGTTCCCGCACGCCTTCATTTCGGCACCATGGGGCTCGCCCCAGCGGAGGCCGACTTCGTGAGTTCGATCCCGCCCTCCTACACGGGTGGCAATATCGACGACTGGCGCATGGGGCGGGGCGCACGGATGTATTATCCTGTCGCAGTCAATGGCGCCTATTTTTCCGTCGGCGATCCTCATGCTGCGCAAGGTGACAGTGAACTCGGGGGGACGGCCATCGAGACCTCATTGACTGGCGATTTCGAATTTGTGCTGCATAAAAAAGCGGATCTCGGGGGCACTATCCTGGAAGGTTTGGCGCATCCCATGCTTGAAACGGACGAACAATGGTCGGTCTACGGTTTTACCTATCCTAACTACCTGGAAAGCCTCGGCCTCAATGCGCAAACCGAGATCGCTCAGCATTCCAGTGTCGACCGCGCCATGCGTGACGCCTTCCGCAAGCTGCGGCGCTTCCTGATGACGGCGCACAAGATGAGCGAGGACGAGGCGATCGCGCTGATGTCAGTAGCCGCTGATTTCGGTGTCACGCAGGTGGTGGATGCAAACTGGGGCGTGCATGGCTCAATCCGGAAGAACGTGTTCCGATGCTACTAAGGCCAGGTCTGGCGTTTGACCCTTCGCAAGTGCAATATAAAACGATCGGCGCAGTGGATGCGCCGGTCGGCACCTTGGATGTAGGGATGAACGTGAGGCAATTTATAGCCGAATCCTATCCGCACGACGCTCGCGGCGACATGTGGCGCGAGGTCCTCGCGGAGCTACATCTTCATTCTGTTGCAATGGCCGAAGAAACCGTCAGCTATTCAAGCGCCGTTCTCCGCGGTGACCGAGACGGCGTCATACTGGCACGCCTTGTCGCTGGCTCGCAGATACTGTCATCGATGCCGCAACGGTCGCGCATGCTGATGGGCATGATACCGCTTGACGCGGACGTGGAGGTGGTCGGCGGCAGTTTCACCTTAACGGTTGGCAGTGGCGCTTTAATCGTGCTGCAGATGGATAGGCAGTGGGAGATGAAGCTTACCGGAAACAACCGGGTCGTCGCATTCACGCTCTCCGACGCCGCCCTGCAGCGCCGAGGCGCCGGTTGGACACCATTTGCCGATCCACGCTGCTACCCGGCAAAGGGCTTGGCCGCTGTCCTCATTCGTGCAGTCGAAAGTGCGTCCGGGGAGATCGACGACATTTCCGTCGCCGAATGGCAGTCGTTTGAACAGTTCATTGCAGATCTCTTCGTGACGATGATTGTCGAGACCGAGGCGACGGACATGCGGGCGACACCAAGCGTCGCAGCGCTCTTCAACCGGATCACGCTTGCAATCGAAAAACGTCTGCACGATCCCGATCTCTCGGCCGCCAAAGTGTCTCGGGTCGAAGGCATTTCCGAGCGCTACTTGCAGAAACTGTTTGAGCAGAACGGCGAGAGCTTCACGCACTACCTGCGGGAGCGCCGCCTTCAGCGTGCCCGAAGTGCATTGGTCACTCCTGCCGAGACCAGATTGCCGGTCGCCGATGTTGCTTACAGCTGCGGCTTCAATGATGCAGCGAACTTCAACCGGGTCTTTAAGGAGCGCTTCGGTCTTCCACCAGGCGCCTTTCGAAATCGTCACCTTGATAATCAGCTCGACGGACTGAACGCAGCGCAGCGGGGATGGCCAGTGAAGGCGCTCGCCTCGAAAAAAGCAATAGTCCGCAACATGATGGATCGCACCGCGAAAGCTGGCCAAGGCTGCGTCGAGCCTGTGACGGTTCCCGCGACGGCGCACCACAAACTGAGAATCGACGCCACGAATATTCACTGGGGCTATTTTAGTCGTTCGCTTGAACCGGTGCTGGAGATAAGCCCGGGTGATACCGTCGAGGTCGAGACCCTTAGTCAACATGCCTCCGACGCACCCGAATTGATGATCGAGGGGGATGCTGCTGCCGAAGAAGTCTTCCATTGGACGCGGGAGAGAAAATCGGTGGACCGACGCGGTGCAGGCCCTGTCGATGCATCCATCTTCGGCCGCGGGGCCGGAGAAGGTTTCGGCGTTCCACATCTGCACTGGCCCAATCTACGTCAAGAACGCTGAGCCCGGCGATGTTATCGAAGTTCATATCGAGGACATGTTGCCACGCCCCAGTCGAGGTCCAGGTCACGAAGGACGCTATTTTGGCAGCAACGTCGCAGCTTGGTGGGGCTACCACTACGGTGAATTGCTCAAGGAGCCGAAGCCGCGTGAAAACGTAACAATCTACGAAATCTTTCCCGACGAAGGCTACGCCCAGGCACTATATTCGTATCATTGGGCGCCACAGACAGACCCCTACGGCGTCGTTCACCGGACCTACGATTATCCCGGAGTGCCAGTGAAGACGTCCGACCTCGAAGTCCACCAGTCGGCGATCGGCCATGTGCGCATACCACTGCGTCCGCATTTCGGCGTCGTTGCTCTGGCTCCGAGAGAGGTGGACTTCATCGATTCCGTGCCGCCGGCCTATTTCGGGGGTAATCTCGACAACTGGCGGCTTGGCAAAGGATCAAGCGTGTTCCTGCCGGTATCCGTGCATGGCGGATTGCTTTCGATCGGGGATCCACATGCCGCGCAAGGCGATGGCGAACTCTCGGGAACGGCGATCGAGTGCTCCATGACCGGCCGGGTCAGGATCACGCTGCACAAGCGGGACGAGCGCTTATGTGATCCGACATATCCGTTGATCGAAACGCCTACGGAATGGGTGCTGACCGGCTTCAGCCATCCCGATTATCTCACCGAATTTGGTGCGAAAGGACAAGGCGAGGTCTATGCCAAGTCTTCGCTCGACCTTGCGATGAAGGACGCCTTCCGCAAGGCGCGGCGGTTCCTCATGGCGACCCATCGTCTCAGCGAGGATGAGGCCGTTGCGGTAATGTCGGCAGCCGTCGACTTTGGCGTCACGCAGGTCGTTGACGGAAACTGGGGTGTGCACGCGATCATCCGCAAAGCGATCTTCGAGACGGAACGGGAACGCTGAAATGCAAGCGCTTGTCGATCTTATCCGCTGGCCCGTATCCTCGTCGGAGAGATGGTTGTCGATCAGTTCGACCAGATCGTCGCGCTCGCTTGCGAGCGCATCATAGTCGGCCTGCTCCTAGGCGGAAGCTTGACGTCTTGGAGCTGCGAAGATCTGCAGGTATCGCGCGCAGATCGAAACAGTTCAGTCGCGCCAACCGCCGTCGAATGCATCCGTCAACAGCGCCCGAATAGCCGGTTCGGTGACAGGCGCCGGATTCCAATAGGGATTGGACACCGCCTGGGCGGCCGCTTCGCCTATACGCTCGCCCGGCATGCCGATTGCAGCAAGAGACAGCGGCGCACCGATCTCCCGGGTGAGGTTCCGGAGTCCGGTTGCGGCATTCTCCACACTCAGCGCCCGCGCCACTTTTGCGGCCGCTTCGGGTGCAGCTTGCATGTTGTAACGCATCGCGTAAGGCAGGATCACGCTGTGGGTTTCGGCATGCGGCAGGTCGAACATGCCGCCCAGCGTGTGGCAAAGCTTGTGATGAAGCGCCATTCCGACGCAACCCAGGCAGATGCCGCAGAGCCATGCACCATAGAGAGCATCTGAGCGGGCCTCAACGTTCAGGCTATCACGGACAATCTGCGGCAGCGCCCGCGCCAGCGCGCGGATCCCGTCCTCTGCCATCAGATTGGTCACCGGGTTGCGGTCGCGGGCGTAGAGTGCCTCGACCGCATGTGCAATCGCGTTGAGGCCGCTGACCGCTGATAAATGCACCGGAAGTTCCAGTGTGAGCGAGACGTCGTAGATAACCGTTTCCGGCAACACGCGCATATCACGGAGCGTGACTTTGCGGCCATCTTCGGTCTGCCCGAGAATGGGCGTCATTTCCGACCCCGCATAAGTCGTCGGCACGATGAGCTGCGGCAGATCCGTGCGAAGCGCGATTGCCTTCGAAAGGCCGGTTGTCGAGCCGCCACCGATTGCGATCAGACCATCGGCACTGGTTTTCTCGACAACCGTCATTGCCTCCTGCGTAACCTCGACAGGCGTATGCATGACCGCGCCCGAAAAGATCACGGCCTGTGTCCCGATCAGGTCCGCTACCCTTTCCGCCTCGCTGTTCTGATGAGGCGTGGAAAGGACCAGCGGCCGGGACATGCCGAGCCGCTTCACCTCATCGGCAAGCTGTTTGAGCGTGTCGGTACCGAAAATCACGCGCGTTGCCAATCCGTTGTAGACGAAGTCTTTCATCTCAGGTCTCAGCCCTTTTTGTCAGCACGAAGTCCCAGTCGACCTGCCAATAGGGCGCATTAAGACCCTCGTCCTCGCCCACGCCGTCCTCCTGCCGTGTCCGGAAATCGGCAATGAGACTCTCCTTCACCCCGAACACTGCATCCTGATCCAGATATTGGCAATCCGGGGGAAGATATGGGTAACAACGGGATCGTAACCCTCGGCGCTGACGATGAAATGGATATGCGCCGCGCGGTTCGGATGCCGGCCGAGGCGCCCCAGCAGCTTACCCACCGGCCCGTCGTCGGGGATCGGATAATAGCGCGGTTTGACGGAACGAAACCGATAGCCGCCCTCCCCGTCCGTAGTGAAGACACCGCGCAGATTCCAATCCGGCTGCGTGCCTTTCTGCTGGACGTCGTAGAAGCCGTCGTCGTTGGTCTGCCAGACGTCGATCAGCGCGCCTTCGATCGGATTTCCATCGGTGTCCCTGACAAAGCCGCCGACCACGAGCGGCTCACCTTTGCCGTCGAGACAGATGTTCGTCCCCCGCGCATAACGCGGTGCCTCCGGCACGTAGAACGGACCGAGAATGGTGTTCTCCGTCGCGCCCGAGGGGCGTCGATGGTTGATCGCATCGACCAGCATGGACACACCGAGCACGTCCGAGAGCAGGATGAACTCCTGCCGCCACTCATCGCACATCTGACCGGTCCTGGTGAGGAACTCGATCGCCGCCAGCCATTCCTCATGCGTCGGCTCGATCTCCTTCACCGCGGCATGAAGATGACGCACGATGGCCGACATGATCTCACGCAGGCGGGGATCGATATCCCCGCCCATGCGCGTATTAACGGCCTCGACCGAGTTTTCCTCGGTGAAAAGCGGATAGTTCGTGACCATCTTGCCCTCCCTCATATCCCGAAGAGTAGCTTGGCATTGGTCCGGCCGATTTTCGCCCGATCGGCCTCCGAAATCGTCGTGGTATCGAACCAATCGGCGGCGTGATCGATGTTCTCGAAGGGCCAGTCGGTCGAGAAGAGGATCCGGTCGGCGCCGATTTCCAGCATTGCATCGATGAGCGTCTGGGTACGGAAATTCCCCGATGTCGTGATGTAGAAATTCTCGTTGAAATAGTCGGCGATGCGGCGCTTGGCCGGATATTTCGGCGGCACCTTGACCCAAGCATTGCGGTGGTCGATGCGCCACATCATATAGGGAAGACCTTCGCCCATATGGCCGAGGATGATCCTGAGATTGGGATGCTCGTCGAACAGGCCCGATCCCATCAGGCGCAATGCATGGACCGCCGTTTCCTGGGCAAAGGCCCAGGTCGGGCCCATCAGCCAGGGGTGGCCCTCATAGATCCGGCTGTCCTGCGGCAGGGGATTGCGCGGATGAAGGTAGAACGGCACGTTGAGGGCGGCGACCGTCGCCCAGAAGCCGCGATATTGCGGCAGGTCGTAATAGAGAAGCGCATCGGTATCCGCGCGCTGACTGAAGCCGTTGACGAGCGCGCCGACGAAGCCCAGCTCCTTGACGCAGCGCTCCAGTTCCTGGGCGGCCGCCTCGGGGTCCTGCAGCGGCAGGGCAGCAAAGGCACGAAAGCGGTCGGGACGCTTGGCACATTCTTCGGCTAGCGCATCATTGGCGCGGCGGGCGATATCGATGGCCCGTCCCGTCTCGGCGATGGCCTGAACGGCCGGCGCGTTGAGCGACAGGATCATGGTTTCGATCCCATGCGCATCCATCAGTTTCAGCCGCTTGTCCTGAATGTCGAGCAATCGGGACTGAAGCTCGGTCCAGTAATCGCCCGGTACGAACCCGGCCGAATCCATCAGCGTTTCCGGAATGGCGAAATGTTCCTCGAGCGCGATTTTGCCTTGCATGTCTCTCTCCCGTTCTTGTTTCAGTATTGGCCCTTCGGCTCGAGGCCGAGCATATGCTGGCCGACCATTGTGCCGACGGCATCCCAGTTCATGCTGATATGGCGGCCGACGGCATTGGCATCCCGCCAGGCCCGTTGCACCGGATTGTCCATGTTGAGGCCAAGTCCGCCGGTGGACGCGTTAAGCGCCTCCACGGCTCGCAGCGCCAGGTTGACGGCAAAGGATTGGCCGCGGCGGCTCAGCAATCTGTCCTCGATCATGAATTCGCTGCCTGAACTTGCCAGTTCCTCGGCCCGCGCCACGTCACGCAGCAGGATCTCGCGTGCCGCATCGACGCTGGCCGCAGCTTCTGCCACCCGCAGCTGTATCGTCGCAAATTCCGCCATGCGGCTGTTACCGCCGGCGACCGCCCCGCGAGTGACTCGGGTGCCGGTAGACGCAACATAGCTCTCCAGTGCGCCCTTCGCCGCGCCGACGGCGGCGGAGGCGAGGCAGGACGGAATGCCGGTCAGAAGCGGCATGTTGAAAAGACCGGTTTGGGCATAGAACCTGGCGCCCGGCGTGCGACCGCTTGTGGCATCCGGGAATGTGAGCACGCGATATTTCGGCACGGTAACATTGCTGAGGATCAGGGTCTTGGACCCCGTTCCCGCCAGCCCCGCCACATCCCAGGTGTCCTCGATTTCATATTGCGTCGCGGGCACGAGCAGGAAGGCGGGAACCGGCTTCCGCTCGCCCTCGGCGGGGAGGATGGCGGCGCAGAGCGACCAGTCGGCATTCTCGCAGCCGCTGGCAAAAGCCCAGCGGCCGTTCAGCCGATAACCGTCTTCGGCGGCCTCAGCCATGGAGGTCGGCGCATAGGAACCGCAGAGAAGCGCATCCGGATTTTCCCCCAGACATCATCCTGCGCGGCCTTGGGAAACATGGCGAGCAGCCATTGATGTGCCGACAGAAGGCCCGCGACCCACCCAGTCGAAGCGCAGGCCGAGGCAAGTTCGATATTGGCGTCGACAAGCTCTGAAAAGGGCTTCGGCACGCCACCATAGGCGGCCGGCTTGACCGCATCGAAATAGCCGGCCTCGCGTAGCGCAGCGATATTTTCCGCCGGCACCCGGCGCGCCCTTTCGGTCGCCAATGCCCGGTCCCTGAATGTCGGCAGAAGCGGCAGGACCCGGTCCTTCAGGGAACCGTCGCGCATGATGCGGGCCAGGTTTTCCCCGCCGCTTTCGATGAATTCGAGTTTCATGATCTCCTCCTTCGTCTTCCGCGATCAGGCTGCCGGCTGCGAAACGCAGTATCGGGCGTCCTCGTAGATCAGCGGTATGGTGCTGGGGGCCACGGTCGCGTGAACGACCTGACCAATGAAAAGCGTGTGGGTGCCATAAGGCACGGCAGCCATGCGGCGGCAGACGACATTGGCGTTCGCATCGTCGAGAAGCTGCATGCCGGCCTCGTGCCGCCGCCAGTTCGCCAGTCCGAAGCGCGCATGCGGCTCGACTTTGCCGGCGAATGCCTCAGACAGCGGCCGCTGAGCGTGACTGAGCACATTCACCGCGAAATCCGGCTGACACAGCAGCATTTCGTGCAGGAGGGTCTTGTTGTTGAGGCAGATCACCAGCGACGGCGGATCCATGGAAACGGAGGTGACCGCCGTGACTGTCATGCCATGGTCGATACCGTCCTTTACCGCCGTGATCACGGTGACTGTCGCTGGAAATTTTCGCATCGCGGCACGAAAATTTGCGCCGACCATTCCATCGGATAAAATCTGCATGATCTCTCTCCCATTCCGATTTTTACCAAATATTTGCGTTTGCAATTATTGTCAATGCAAATATTTTCTTAGCCGTAATGGACGAGACCGCAATCTCACTACCGGTCGACCCATTTGAGGTCCCCGCCGAAGATAATTTTAATCGGTATCAGATTTTCTCTTGCAATATTTGCATTTGCAATCTTTTATTGGTGGGCATCGGGCGGGAGAGGACTGTCGGACAAGCATGCCTTGCGCGCCGTTCACAAACCCGATGACGGAAGGGGAGTCTTTGATTTTTGGGCTTCGGCCTTTTTTCAAAGCGAAATCACGGAGGAGGAGCCATGTCTTCGCAGGAAATGAGCGCCATGATGGCGCAAACCAAAAGTACGGCAAGTGTCATTGCCATGTGCGGCTTCATGATAATGTTCGACGGCTATGACTTAGTGGTCTTCGGTGTCATTGCACCCGCGCTGCTCAAGCAGGTGGAATGGGCCCTGGATCCGTCTCTCGTCGGCCGCGCCGCCGCCTTGACCCTGTTCGGCATGCTGCTCGGTGCTGCAATCGCCGGCACTCTCGCCGATCGCATTGGCCGGAAGAAAGTCGTTCTCGGTAGCCTCGCCAGCTTTTCCGTCATGATGATCGCAAGCGGGCTTGCTCCGAACTTCCCGGTCTTCGCAGGCACGCGCTTCCTGAGCGGGCTCGGGCTTGGCGCGCTTCTGCCGACGGTGACCGCACTCATTCTCGAATTCTCGCCCACCAAACGAAAGGCGCTGGCCAACTCGCTGTCCTTTATGGGCTATCTGCTGGGCGGCATTCTCTCGGGTATTCTTGGCATGCTGATCCTGCAGCATTACGGCTGGCGTCCCCTGATGATCATCGGCGGCGCGCCTTTGCTGGCACTGCCGTTCCTGATCAAGTCACTGCCTGAGTCGCCCGACTGGCTCGTCGCCAAAGGCCGCCGTGCCGAGGCTGACGCAATCTGCGATACTTTCGGCCTGGAACGGGTTCTGCACCAGCCGACCACTTCTGGAAAGCAGGGTATCCTGACGCTGTTTGCGGAAGGGCGGCTTGCGCTGACGCTGAACGCCTGGGGGATTCATTTCTGCTCCCTGCTGCTGACCTTCGGCATGGTGAACTGGCTGCCAACCATCATGAACAAGATGGGTTACGACATCAGTTCGGCGCTGCTGTTTGCGATCATGCTCAATGTCGGCGCCGCCATCGGTATCGTCATTGCCGGCCGGATTGCCGATAGGGGCCATGTGAAGATGACTGTCGCCGTATTGTTCGCGATCGGCGCCGCAACGATCTACATGCTTACGCTGAAGCAGGGCGTTCTCATGTACGCACTTGTCGCTCTTGCCGGCGCCGGTACGATCGGAACCCAAATCCTCTCGAATGTTCTGGTCGGCCGCTTCTATCCTGTCCAGATCCGCGGAACGGGCCTTGGCTTTTCGCTCGCGGTCGGCCGGCTGGGTGGTATCGCCGGACCACTGATCGGTGGCGCCGTGCTGCAGCGAGGGCTCGCACCGGAGTGGAACTTCTACATCTTCTCGATAACGGCAGTGGTTGGCTGCGTTTTGACGGGCCTCACCTTCCTGCATGCGACGACCGAGAAGGGAAGTGGCATCGCGCACTGACCGGCAGGAATACCTGCCATCATAGCCGGCCTCGATGAGGCCGGCTTTCATTTGCCCGGACGAACGCGACATTTGATTGCACATGCCCTCGGCTACGGCTATTCAGTGCAGATGCAATAATTGCGAGCGAAAATGTCCTATCGATTTACCGGATCCCTTCCCTATCTTCTAAATCGCGTCGGCGTGCGCATGGGCGAGCTTTTTTTGGAACGGCTGCACGATTTTGACGTTACTTTGCCCATGTACCGCGTCCTGGCCATCCTGAAGCAGGAGGGCCCGCAAAGGCTGACAGATCTGAGCCCCATGGTTACGGTCGAAATCTCCACCCTGTCGCGTCTGGTCACAGTGATGAAGAAGAAAGGACTGGTGTCGCGCACCCGGCCCGACGACGGGCGCACAGTTTCGATCATGCTTACGCCCTCGGGCGATGCGCTCGTGCAGAAGTTGATGCCGCTCGCAGCAGAGTTCGAGGCGGTCGGCGTCGAGACATTCAGCGAGGCTGAAGTTGCTTGGCTGAAATCGGCGCTGAAGATCATCCATACCAATCTGGACAAGCTCGAAGCACGCTGATGTGCCTAGGTGGAAACTATCCTAGGCCGGTCCGATGGCGGGACGCGGCGCGAGGGCAGGCAAGGCACCACCTTCGGCGCTTAGTTTGCCTACGCCCTTTCCACTGAGCCAACCCACGAGGTCGCGGGCAGTCCCTCTGACGATTATTGCTGGCGCCTGGCCCATGATCAGTGGGGCGGCCCGATCGGTCGCGACCAGCGCGAACCTCCCGGTCGGAAGCCGTCGCGAGGCCTGGTCGAGGATCAGGAAATCGACGAAACCCGCCGGCATATCCGCAAACCGGCCGCCAGAATTCAGATCGATGGCAAGAAGCCAGAGCTTGCGAGCCCGCGTCAGTGGCGTATCGCGCAGATGGGTCTTTCGTCCTGTGGTGTCGGCCACCGAGCGGCCCCAATCTTCATTGCTCAGATCGCGCCATTCGACATTGAGATGAACCGCAGAATGGTCGAAGAGATAACGCAATGCCCGCGAGGGCTGGGTGATGCCGAATTCGAGATCGTCGGCGGCAACGTCGAGATTGCGCGGAAAAGGTCCGGCCACGCCGGCCCTTCCCCAAGCCACGAATTCGCTCAGCAGACGCGCATGGTAACCGGCATAAGCGACAAGCCGCCGCCGGCTGAACCCTTCCACGGCGCTAGGTTCATCAAGAGCGTGATCGGAGAGATCGTTGAGCAAGCGGGCAAAATAGGCCGTGCCGAGTCGAGCCCAGTCCAGCGCTTGCGAGGGCGCGAGCGCTGCGTCATGGCGCGCGCCCCTGCCCTGCCTTTCGCGCAATGCGATCCGGGCCTCCTCCAGCGTCTGGCTCATGTTTCGGCCATTTCGACATGGCTACGCATGAAATTGAGTCGCTCCATGATCGGCGCATCGGAAAAGCGGAACAGGTCGAATTGCGTTTCGGCTTGAAGCGACCAGGGAATCCAGGACGGGATCACAAAAATATCTCCGATATCCAGCTTATGCGTAACTCCGCCAATCACGGCCGCGCCCTTACCGTCGAAGACCTGGAACACGGTCGAGCCCACCTCGCGGCGCGGCGGCGTGTCGGTGCCCACCCGCAAGCGGTGGAATTCGCAGCGGATGGTCGACATGACATCGCCTCCAGTCGTGGGATTGACGTAGCGGATGGCAGCATGACCTTGCTCGACGGTCGCGGGCTGGCCTTCTTCCTCAAGAAGCAGCTGCTCTGTCAGCGCGCGGTCGGTATGTTCCCAGCGATAGGCGCCAATCGGCGAAGCAACCGTATCCCGCAGGCCCGACAGCGGGCGAAGGCCCGGATGGCACCAGAGCCGCTCTCCCCGCGAGAAGCGCGGGGTCGCATAGTCCGTCACCCGGTCGGAACCGAATTCGAAGAAGCCGACATCGTTCTGTTGCGCAAACGGAATATCGAGCCCGTCGATCCAGGCCATCGGCTTGTCGGTATCGTTGTGATGGCCGTGAAAATGCCAACCGGGCGTCAGAAGCAGGTCGCCCCGGCTCATGCGTACGGGATCGCCGTTCACCACCGTCCACACGCCTTCGCCTTCGACCACGAAGCGGAAGGCGTTTTGCGCATGGCGATGCTCAGGCGCCGTCTCACGCGGGCCGAGATACTGGATCGCGGCCCAGAGCGTGGGGCTGACATAAGCATGTCCACCAAGGCCCGGATTGGCAAGGCCGATGGCCCGCCGTTCGCCGCCACGGCCCACAGGCACCAGGTCCCCCGATGTCTGGGCGAGCGGCAGCAGATCGGCCCATTTCCACACATGCGGGACAGCCTTGGGCTTCGGATGGCGCGGCATCAGATCGCCGAGCTGTGTCCAGAGCGGCATCAGATGCATCGCCTCGAAGCCCTCATACAGCGCGCGCAATTCCGGCGTATCATCAGGCTGCATCGCATTGGCCGGCTTGCCGTGGATCTCATCATGCATGGCATATCCTCCGTTTCACGGTCTCAGGCCGCATCGGGTTGCCGGGGCGGCGCGGCGTTGCTGAACGCCGGTATTGTGTCGAGGCGCGCGAAAATCCGTTGGATGGTCGGCCAGGCCGACGTGGCGATCCCGAAGCGCTGATTGTTCCAGACCTGCGCATAAAGGCAGATGTCGGCGAGGCCCGGCACGTCGCCGTGGCAGAAGGCGCCGGTGCGCGGATGGCGAGCCAGCATCGTCTCAAGCGCGTCGAACGTCGTCGCCACCCAATGGGTGAACCATTCCTTCTGGCCATCCTCGCTCGCGCCGAAGTGGTCGGCGATATAGCCGAGCACGCGAAGATTGTTCAGCGGGTGGATTTCGCAGGCGATCATATAGGCAAGCGCACGCACCCGTGCCCGCCCATCCGGATCGGTGGGGAGCAACGCGGGCGTGGGATGCGTCTCCTCCAGCCATTCGATGATGGCGAGCGATTGCGTCAGAAAGCTTCCGTCTTCCCGCTCCAGAACCGGCACGAGACCCTGGGGGTTCATCGCCAGATATTCGGGCTTTCGCGTATCGCCACGGCGCAAAACATAGGGGACATAATCATAGGCCAACCCCTTGAGATTGAGCGCTGCGCGGAGCCGCGTCGATGTCGAGGAGCGGAAGAAATTGTGGAGGTTGAGGACCATTTTCAGTCCCTCGGCCCGATCGTGGTGGAAATCTCGCCCAGACCCTTGATGCTCACGGTGCAAACATCACCCGGCACCAGCGGACCGACCCCGGCTGGCGTTCCCGTCATGATGAGATCGCCGGGCGCAAGTGCGATCGACTGCGAGAGATAGGAAATGACTTCCGGAACCGACCATATCAGTTCGGCCAGATCCGCATCCTGCTTGACCACGCCATTGACCGCAAGCCGGATCGACCCCTTCGCGGGATGCCCCGTCTCGGATACCGCATGCACCGGGCCGATAATGGCGGAGCGGTCGAACGCCTTGCCGAAATCCCAGGGCCGGCCCACGTCACGCGCGGCCAATTGTAGGTCGCGCCGCGTCAGATCATTGCCGACAGCATAGCCCCAGATGTGATCGAGCGCGTCCGCCTCCGCTATGGTGCATCCACCCTTGCCGATCGCCACGACCAGTTCGGCCTCGTAGTGGAAATTCTCGGTCTGGGGCGGATAGGCCACGGTTTCACCGGAATCGACCACGGCATCCGCCGGCTTGCTGAAGAAGAATGGCGGCTCCCGGTCAGGGTCCTTGCCCATTTCGCGCGCATGTGCCGCATAATTGCGGCCGACGCAGAATATCCTGCGTACCGGAAATCTAGCATCCGATCCGGCGACGGCGACGGTGGGGGTGGCAGGAGCGGGTAGGACCAGGGTCATCTATCTTTCCTTGTTGGTTGTAGTTCTGGCTGCGCGGTGATCCGCGGAGCGTTTGGGCTTTCGCCTAAGTTTGCGGCTTCAATCCCGCCCGGCTTCCATGATCTTCTCGCCGAGCAGCGCGGGCGCCGTTACATGCGTCGAATGACTGCCGGGCATGCTGATCAGACGGTAGAGCCCGAGCTTTTCCGAAAGACGCGGATGGAAGGGTAGCGACTGCGGCAGCGACGTATCTTCCGTGCAGTGCAGGAAGGACTTGCCGATCATGAGCTCCGCCGGGTTTTTCGAGAGCCTGATCCTGTCGTTCATCGTGTTGAAGGGCTGGGCGTTGAGGCTGTTGAAGAGCGACCGCGCCTGCTCCTCCGTTCCGTCGTTGATGAAGGTTTCACGCAGGATCGGATAGGGAAACAAAACTTCGCCGGTCTCGCCGGCAAGCTGCGGAAACAGCGCCTGATAATGCGGCGGGCACATATCGATCAGGCTTTCGCCATTGTTGGGCACGAAGGCGCTGAAATAGACGAGACGACGCACACGTCCCGGACCCAACCGGTCGGCTGCCCCGGTGATGGCCATGCCGCCCCAGCTGTGGCCGACCAGAACCGCGTCCTGAATGTCGTTTTCCTCGAAGAACGCCACGAGGGAGTCGATCGCATCGTCCAGTGTCACGGCCTTGCGGTCGTCTCCCGGCCGGTTGCCCTTCAGCGTCGGGCAGTGGACGGTATGCCCGGCTGCGCGAATGGGCGCGGCGCAAGCTTCAAAATGGCTGCCATCATGACATGCGCCATGGACAAGTACATAAGTTCCCATGGTTTCCCCTCCTCTGGTCATGCGCTTCAAAGTCCGATTGCAGTATCTTGCCGCACCGGCATCGCGGCCAGTGCCTGGCGATCGATCTTCCCCGTTCCGGTCTTCGGCAGGTCGGCGACATAATCCACGATGCGCGGATATTTGTAGGGCTGCAGCCGCGTCTTCACATAGGCGCGCAACGCATCCGACTGCACTTCAGTCGCGGCGCGCCCCTCCCTCAGCCTGATTACGGCCCGCAGCGTCATTCGGCGGTCCTCGAGTTGATGGGCCATGACCGCGCATTCATGGACATCGGGATGCTCGTTGAGACAGCGTTCAACCTCAAGCGGCCAGACCCATTGGCCCGAAACCTTGATAAGCTCGTCGGCGCGGCCCTGGAAATAATAGTAACCGTCAACCTCGATGAAGCGGTCGCCGGTATAGATCCAGTCGCCCCGCATCGTCTCCTTCGTCTTGTCGGACCGATTCCAGTAAGACGGAGCGGAAGAATCGCCTCGCACGAACATGACACCTTCCTCTCCGGGCTCCGGCACCCTGCCATCCGGCGTCTCCAGCCGGATTTCGTAACCCGGCACCCGCGCGCCGGCCGAACCGATGCGGTGATCGGAAAGGCTGTTCGAGAGGTAGATGTGAAGCAGTTCGGTCGACCCCAGTCCCTCGGTCGGACCATGGCCAGTCAGACTTTTCCAGGCGTCGTAAATATCCTGCGACAGGATTTCCGCCGCCGACATCGATTGCCGGAGCGAACTCAGATCGCGCGACCCGACATTTTCCGTCCGCGCCAGCGCCGTATAAAGCGTCGGCAATCCGAAGAGCACCGTCGGCCGGTATTTTTCGATCATGTCGAGCACCGCATCGGGCCTCGGCTGGCCCGGCATCAGAAGCGTCGTCGCGCCGATGGAAAACGGGAACGTGAGAGCGTTGCCGAAACCATAGGCAAAGAAGATCTTCGGGACGGAGAAGCAAATGTCATCCTCGGCCAGCTTGAGCGCGTGCTTGCCAAAGGAAGCCTGCGTATAGGCCATGTCATGGTGGAGGTGGACGATCCCCTTGGGCCGCCCCGTCGAACCCGAGGAATACATCCAGAAGGCCATGTCCTCTGGCCCGGTATCGGCGCAATCGAGCGTGTCGGGCTGCCCAGCAAGAAAGTCCGCCGCCGCGATGCGCCCTTCGCCATCCGCCGCGCCATTGACGATCACCACCCGCTCGAGCGTCGTGCCGCGTAGCGCCTCGCCCTCAAAGCGCCTCGCAAGCGCTGCTTCGCACAGCGCGATCTTCGCGCCCGTGTCCTGAAGGAAGAAATTCAGCACATCGGCCGTGGTCTGGGTGTTGAGCAGGACCGGCACGAAGCCAGCGCGGACTGCTCCGAAGAAGGCAGCCGGATAGACAGGCGTGTCGTCGAGGAAGAACGGAATCCGGTCGCCACGCTTAAGCCCAGCGGCGATGAAGGCATTCCCCCAGCGTGCCGCCTCGGTCGCCAACTCGGCATAGGTCAGCGATCCCGCCGGGCCGATCAGCGCAAGCTTGTCCGGATTGCGGAAGAGATTGTCCCAGAGGATTGAAGAACAATTCGGATGGTCCTCCCGCCTGAAGCCAACCTCCGTAGCACCCGCATTATCGTGGCCGACGGGATCGGCGATATTGCCGCCGCCCTTCTCCGCATCGTATCTTGCCATGAAGCCGGGAGCCATCCGGCGCAGCCTGTCCATATCGACACGGCCCGAGCGCATCAGATAGTCGAGCCCGAAATCGACCGGCGACAGATCCATCTTGGCGGCAAAATTCTCATACCATGTGGCGGACGTGTTGGCGGCATCGACGATCTTCCTAGCGATCGGTTGGCGCTCCGCCTGATAGGCAGTCAATGCCTGTTCGACATCGTCGTGAGACGAGAGTGCCCGGACAAGCGCGATGGCATCCTCCATGGCAAGCCGCGTGCCGGAGCCGATGGAGAAGTGGGCGGTATGAGCGGCATCCCCGAGAAGCACGTGACGACCGACTACCCAGTTTTCGCACCAGAGACGAGGAAACTGCCGCCACGTGGACTTATTGGTGATCAGCGGCGCGCCATCAAGAAGATCGGCGAAGATCGACTCGCAGACCCGCGCGCTCTCGGCCTCGTCCATGGCCGCAAAGCCATAGGCCTGGAATGTGGCGTCGTCGCATTCGACAATGAAAGTACTGCGATCAGGCTGGTAGCGGTAGTGATGCGCATTGAACGCACCCCTCTGCATTTTCACGAAAGTCTGGGTCAGGGTGTCGAAAGGCCGTTCCGTGCCGAACCAGGCAAAATGATTGCTGAAATGCTCGATCGTCGGCGCAAAGTCCGCCTGGTTGGACCGCCGCACGAGCGAGTTCAGCCCGTCGGCGCCGATGATCAGGTCGGCCTGCACTTCGTCCAGCGATTCGATCAGATGCGAAAAACGGATTTCGACGCCGAGGGCTTCTGCGCGCTTGCGCAGGACCTCGATCAGTTCCAGCCGCCCGATGGCCGAGAAACCGACGCCATCGAGGACGGCCTGCCCACCGGGAAGGTTCAAGGTCATGTTGCGCCAGCGCTCCATGGCGGGCGTGATGAGATCATGCGTTTCCGGATCATCCGCCCTCAGGAAATCCAGCGCTTGATCGGAAAAGACTACACCGAATCCGAAGGTCGCACCTTTGGGATTCTGTTCCGTCACGCGCAGGCGCAGATGCGGCATGGCACGCCGCAAGAGGATTGCGGTGTAGAGCCCCGCAGGGCCTCCCCCGAGTATCTCCACGCTGGACAGTTGCGACATGTTTCCTCCCAAGTCACTCGACAGTTCCCGGTCCTGATGATAGATATTTTTCCACACAGTGCAACTAGTTTCATATGGTGCAAAATTGAGAGCCACACATGTGCTCGAATATTCGGTGAGTTTTGGCGACTGCGATCCGGCGGGGATCGTTTTCTACCCCCGGACCTACGCTTGGTTTGATCGCGCCTTCCACGACTGGTTGCGTAACTTTGGGGGCCATGGAAAAATCTGCCAAACCCTCGGCGCGGTCGGCATCGGCCTCCTGGAAGCAAAGGCACAGTTCCGCAGGCCTATGCGCGACGGCGACCGGCTTCGCATCGCGCTTTCGATCGAGGAGTGGGGCCGCAAAACCCTGCGGCTCGGCTATGAGATCACGGTAGCAGGCGAGGTCGCGGCTGTGGGCGGCGAGCTCCGGGGCCTGTTCAAGCCGGCGGGCGATGCTATTGTCGCCAGCGAAATAGAGGTACTGCGCAAATTACTGGGTGAAGATGGATAAGGACGACGAAAGCGATCGCCAGTCCGGCGGCATCCAGTCGCTGGACGCGGCGTTGAAGCTCTTGAGCGCGATGGGCGGCTATCTGCGTCCGATGTCGCTGTCGGAACTGGCGCGCGACTGCGGCATGCCACCGAGCAAGGTGCACCGCTATCTGACGTCATTCCTAAACGCGGGCCTGGTCGTCCAGGCTGGCAAGTCCGGCAAATACGATCTCGGTGAAGGCGCGATCGCGCTCGGTCTTGCGGCGCTCGCCCGGCATGACTTCGTCAATCGTGCGTCCGACGCTCTTCCGGAGCTCTGCCTCGAATCCGGCCTGACCGTGCTTCTGTCGGTCTGGGGCACGCATGGTGCGACCGTCGTCCGCTGGGAGCGAGCCGCCACGCCCACGGTCACGTCGATGGGCCTCGGCACCATCCTGCCGCTTCTTAACTCCGCGACCGGACGGGCCTTTCTCACCTGGGCTCCGCCGGCGCCGCTTCAGGCGATCCGCGAAGCGGAACTACGCGCCGCACGCAAGGCATCATCCACCGTGAACAGCCAATTGCGAACGGAGCAGGACATCGAGAGAATGACCGAGACGGTCCGAATGCGTGGATTCTCATCAGTGGAAGGACGCTTCATCCCCGGCCTCGTTGCGATTGCCGCACCCATCCTCGATTGGCAGGGTAGAGCCCAATGCGTGATCACCCTCATAGGCACGGACCCCGCAGTGACGGAGCCGGGTTCCGATGCTGTGCGGAAGCTCATAGGATTCTGCGAGAAGCTATCCTTTTCGCCGATAATCACCGGCTAACGCCGCCCCAAATACGCCTTCCGGGCCGTGACGGCGATCCAGACCCCTGGCGCCGGCACACATCGTCGAAGGCGGTCTGTCGGCAGAACGACTGCTTGCCCAATTGCAGTCTCCAAATGACGGTTATGAAGCAACCCCGCGATACTCCAAGACCTGGGAAGAACCGGCGAACCGTGACGGCAGAAGCCTATATGCTCCTCTATTGCACGCGGCATTTACCACAATATGAAACGGCGGATCGACGTTTCTGCAGATGTGCAGCCATTCTCTCGTTCATCCCGCTGCCTGCACACCATGACCCGCCGGCAGGCGTCACGCCATCGCGCAACTGAAGGCCGTGACGAGCTGAGCTATTCTCGTGTCAGCCACCCCGGGCTCCAGACACACAAAAGCCCCGGCCGCTTTCGCGATCCGGGGCTTCTGATTTATTGGTGTGAAGTTTTAGGCAAATACGACAAAGCCCGCCGGTGGCGGGTGTATGTATGCTGGTTTGGTCTATGCGTATTTGGTTGCGGGTGCCTGAATGCGCGGAGACTTGTAACATCCACCGCTTTGCCGGATAGGAACAGAAGCCTCCGCAAAAATCGCTAAATACGCGGAAATCAACCTGTTGCGGCGATTCTGAGCGAAAAGCATATTTATGGAACCAGCGCAGTTTTTCGGAGCTAGATCGTCGACGACGGCCGGATCGGCAAGCGTCCAGATGTCGCCGAGAGGGCCGAAAACGTCCTCGGCAATCTCGTGCAGGATGCCCCGCATGATCTGGAGCGGATCTTCCGCAGACGGGGGGCAAACTCGGAACAACCCAGCGCCGATAGCGAAGCTCCCGCGTATTCAATAGATTCGGTCGGGAGAACGACCGCCTTGGATCTAAAGGGTCGCCGACTCTCCGGCGCCAAACACCTTCCTCCGGAATCGCATCACGATAGCGTCTGCTTTTCGTCCTACCTTCAAGGCATTAGACAAAGCTAATGTCGACAACAATTCGATCATGCCTGTGCGGAATATCTCGCGAGATTCTGCCTTAGGAGATCAAGCAGAGCATCTCTTTCTGGATCTCGAACTGCTTTCATCCAGGCAGCCGCCAACGGCAGTGTCTGCACCGGCTGACCGGTCCCGTTGTCCACGGGCAGAAAGCGGACGCCAGCTGAAGCAAGCGATGTCGTCCACCTTGGGACGACGGCGAGACCCAACCCGGCCGCGACCATACTGACGATCGTTTGTTTTTCATCAGCGACCTGGGCAATGTGTGGGTGCAGGCCTGCCGCCGCAAACATATTCAGCGTCAAATCATAGCTGTGGGGTCTGGATCGTCTGTCCGGTACGATCAGCGGCGCGTCCGCCAGATCAAGGGTGGAGACGCTCATATTGTCGGCGAGTGCGTGCGCGGCTGGCACTGCCACGACGGGTGTTTCGGAAAACAGATCCTCGACTGCAAGGTTTCGGCTCATTTCAGAGCGCGGCCTGATGAACGCCAGGTCCAGTCCGCCGGCCAAGAGCTTCGGCACAAGCCGAATGGATTTGTCCTCTATCAGTTGGGTTTTGACGTCGGGGGCGATTGCTCGGAAGTCCTGGATCAGCGTGGGGAGGAGGCCGGCGGCCGCGCTGTCGATTGCGCCTATGCGCAAGACATGACTGCGTTGCCGCTGGTTCGCGCGAAACCGTTGTTCAAGCTCATTCAGCCGGGCCAGAAGCGGCCTGACCTCTTCCAAGAGAGCGACCCCGTCCTCGGTCAGCGAGACGCTTCGGGTCGTGCGGTACAGCAACTGGCTCCCGACCGACTCTTCGAGCAAGCGGACGTGGCGTCCAAGCGATGCGGGAAGCAATCCTATCCTTTGAGCCGCCCGGCCGAAATGAAGCTCTTCCGCAACGGCAATGAAGCAGCGCAACTGTTCAAGCTCCATGTGCCATCTCCCATTATATCGATATTTTATATAATTTTTTGATGATTGAGTAAACCGAGCTCCAGGACCTACGCTTTGGTTGAGTGCAGAGAGCCTTTCCTTCCTGCGGTGAATGCAACGGCGCTACTGGAGAAGATTGATGCGTGAATACTCTATTGCAGCCATCCCCGCGGACGGGATAGGCCCCGAGGTCATTGCTGCCGGACGGAGCGTACTCGCAACTCTGGAAGAACGTCTGGGCGACGTGAAATTCACCATCGAAAACTTCGACTGGGGTTCCGACTATTACAAGAAACACGGCGTGATGATGCCCTGCGACGGGCTTGAGCGGTTGAAGAAGTTCGACGCAATCTATTTCGGCGCCGTCGGAGCGCCGGATGTTCCTGACCACATTACCCTCTGGGGGCTCAGGCTGCCGATCTGCCAGGGCTTCGACCAATATGCCAATGTCCGGCCGACCAAGATCCTTCCAGGTATCACCCCTCCGCTACGCAATTGCGGCGTCGGCGATCTCGACTGGGTGATCGTCCGCGAGAATTCCGAAGGCGAGTATTCCGGCAATGGCGGCCGTGCCCATCGCGGCCTGCCGGAGGAAGTTGGAACCGAAGTCGCTATCTTCACGCGCGTCGGCGTCACTCGCATCATGCGCTATGCTTTCAAGCTGGCGCAGGCGCGGCCGCGCAAGTTGCTGACGGTGGTGACCAAATCAAATGCCCAGCGCCACGGCATGGTCATGTGGGACGAGATCGCCGCCGAGGTGGCTGAAGAATTTCCTGACGTCACCTGGGACAAGATGCTGGTCGATGCCATGACCGTCAGGATGACGCTGAGGCCGCAGAGCCTTGATACCATTGTCGCGACCAATCTGCACGCGGACATCCTCTCCGATCTGGCCGGCGCGCTCGCCGGCAGCATCGGAGTTGCCCCCACGGCCAATATCGATCCGCAGCGCCGCTTCCCCTCGATGTTCGAACCGATCCACGGCTCGGCATTCGACATTACCGGCAAAGCCATTGCTAACCCTGTCGCCTCCTTCTGGACTGCGGCCCAGATGTTGGAGCATCTCGGCGAGCAGGAGGCTGCGGCCCGCCTCATGCGCGCTGTCGAGACGGTCACCGGCGCGGGCATCCTCACCCCGGATGTCGGCGGGACGGCCACCACCAAGGAAGTCACGGACGCCGTCTGCGACGCGATCCACTCCTCCAACACCTAAAGGAGGAACGAACCGTGACTTCGGACGATCAGAAGGCGCGAGGGGCATTGCGTCGGGTATTTGACGTTGCCATCGCCAGCCCCGATCCAGCCAAGATCGTCCCGCGGCATCTGCCACTTCTACCACAGGGGCGTCGCATCGTCGTCGACGCTGGAAAGGACGCCGATGACATTCGCGCCATTCTCATTAGCGGAGGCCAAAGGCCATGAAACTCAACCGCACCGACATCAAGATCCTTCATGAACTGCAGAAGAATGGACGCATCACCAATGTCGAGCTCTCCGAACTAGTCAACCTGTCGCCCAGTCCATGTCTTATACGGTCTGTTTCAGCTATAAGTCACAGGATCGGCGACGGCAGCATAAAATGCCGTCCCTGCGATTTGCCGCAGTTGTTCGTTCCTCTCAAAACCTCGAAACGCAATCGACATGTTGATCCAACGTGTTAGTCTGACGGTCCGAGACACGGCGGCACACCATGCTGCGCCTCTTTGCAGCTCGACAGGCGGAGTGACGCGATGAAACTCGACCGGATCGATATAAAGATTTTACATGAGTTGCAGAAGAATGGGCGCGTGACCAACGTAGAACTCGCCGAGCTCGTCAACCTTTCCCCGAGCCCCTGCCTGATGCGAGTGAAAAAGTTGCAGTCGGAAGGTTTTATCGAAGGCTATTCCGCGCAGATCAACGTCGCCAAGCTCGGCCAGACGCTAACGGTTTTCACCGAGATTACCCTGAAGAACCACCGGCAGGTCGACTTCGCCCGTTTCCTGGCGACGGTCGAAAAGGTTGACCAGGTCATTGAATGCCATCTCGTCTCCGGTGGCTATGACTATCTCTTGAAATTCGTTACAGCCGGGATCAGCGAGTATCAGACGATCATGGAGCGACTCTCCGATATGGAGATCGGCATCGACAAATATTTCAGTTTCGTGGTGCTGAAATCGCCCATCGTCAAAGCCCATATGCCGTTAACGAGTTCTGTTTCCTCTGTAGGTTGGCCACGCGCTTTCAATGCCACGGGGGCAGATCCTTGCCGAAATAAGCTCTCCGACCGTTCAGAATGGCGTAGAGCAATCCTCTGACCTCACGGTTGTCGGCTATGTAAACGCGAGCGGAGGTGCTCAGCCTTTCAATGCTGCGCGCACATCGGAACCGGCCAGAGTGTCTTCGAGCCTCTGCGGCTGCGCTCGATGATCGCGATGTCATCGTCGTGCAGCAGAGTGGCGGCGCGCAACCGAGGACACCATTGGCGAAGGCCCGGATGCCCAAGCCACTGCCGGATCACCCGAGCGCCTGGTTGGTGAGAGCAAAGATGGTGGGACCGGAAACTCCAATCGCGATTGGCGGTTTCATCATGGCAATGGCACCGCTCACATGAGGGAGGCCCTGCTCGGAGAGCCATTGGGAAAGGCCGGCCGCGGCAGCGGTGGTATCGACCCTGAGGAACTTGCCGGGCCGCGCGGCAATAAAATAGGAGATGAGTGCCTTGGCGTCGTCGAGGTTCGCGGCGATGACAGGACCGATAACCTCGCCACGGCCAAAAGTGCGAAGGAAGGAGAAACCGGTGACCTTGCCGTCATGGCGTACCACAGCTAATTCACCGGTTTTCGCAAGATATGAAATCAGATCGCTGCGATCAGCTCCGAAAGCCTTTCGATCGAGTTCTTCGATGACAGCGACATCGGTCAGCGTTGCGGCCATCGCGGCCGGTGGCGCGGCTACTCTCACTGCAATGCCCTGGTGCTGCAAAATACGGCCGGTCTCACGGAAACCAAACTTTTCGTAAAGCGGAAGACCTTCAGCCGTCGCCACGAGCCGCAACGACCGCTCACCGGCAATGCCTATTGCGGCCTCCATTAGTCTGCGGCCGAGGCCGCGCCCCCGCATGGCCTCGTCGACAATGACCATATTGATCGTAGCGCAGTCTTCCCGATACCGCGTAACTAGGACGGTGCCGACCACCCGGCCGTCCTCGATGGCGACGACGCCCTCACTTAATGCAAGCGCCATCTGCCAATCCTCGGGGCGATGGGGCCAGCCTGCCTGCCGGGAGAGGTTCACGGCGGCACTCAGATGTTCGGGGCTAAAAGCGGCAATATCGATCTGACTTGTCTGCACGACACTTCCTCGGATTTCTTGTGTAAATTGTGAATGAGTGTGAGTAGGCAAATCGACTAAAGGCTGCACTCTCAGTGATATCTTATCGTTTTCCCCCCATCGTCCGCGGCATCTTATGCTGGCCCCGAATGACCCACGCGTCCGCTATCAGCTTCTTGCTCGGTGCCTACCTGGGCACACTCGCGCCCGAGGCCGGATTGTTTAAAACACCAAAGGAGGCCACCTCGGTGAGATCGCGCCGGTGTTAAGTCCGGCCAAGCCGAATTCGAGCGCTGCGCGTCAACACGCCAGGCTCAGCTTTCGGCGTAGACGTGAGCGGCGCGACCAAGAGGCTGGGTCGCCATTAGATCTTCTAATTTGGACGGATCAGCGCTGGCGCTGGTGATGCCGAATTGCGCGACGATGCCCCCTCGCCAGGGTTCATCGCATCGAAGCTGCCACAGAACGTCCCTGGCGCGCCGGCACCAGCCCGGCAGAAAGGCGCTATACGCCGTGCGAAAATCGGTCAGGGCATCAAGTCCTTCATTCGGTAATAGGTGCCCACAATAGGCAGGAACCAGGGATTCCCGGCATTCAGCGGAACCGCGGGCCAGGCGAAACCGTCAAGCGGGTTGGCGTCCTTGCGCCCCATGGCCATATCGGCAAGCGCGTTACCCATGAAAGTCGACAACTGGGCTCCGTGGCCGGAATAACCCATGCTGTAAATCACCCCTTCGGCGCTGCCCGCCCGAGGATAACGATCCTGCGTGCAACCGACGAGCCCGCCCCAGCAGTAGTCGATCTCGACATTTGCGAGCTGCGGGAATATGCCAACCATCTGCTGGCGTAGAAGCTGACCGGAGCTGACGTTGGTTTTCTGATTCGATACCGCCGAAAATCTGGCCCGCCCTCCGAACAGCATGCGGTTGTCGGGTGTGAGGCGGAAATAATTGGCGATGTTGAGGGAGTTCGTGAAGTTGCGGTTGCCCGGAACCGCCGCGGCAATCTCCTGCGGGGTGAGCGGCCGTGTCACAATGATGAAGGAAGCGATCGGCATGAGCCTTCGTCGGAAATAGTTGAAGGTGCTCGGCGTATAGGCGTCTGTCGCCAGAATGACCTGGCGCGCGGTTAGCGTGCCTGTGGGCGTGTTGAGCCGCCAGCCATTCCCCACGCGTTCGCGCGCGGTGACGGGGTTACGTTCCCAGATCTCGGCACCATGGCGGTGAGCCGCCTGCGCCAGGCCGTTGGCGTAGCGTCCCATGTGCATCATCGCGGATTTCGGAGAGAGAATTCCGCCATGGAAGGCATCCGATATCACCTCCTTGCGAAGGTCCTCACGCGTCAGCCATTCGGCTGACGGGTCGACCTCCCGGCGGATTTCTGCGCACATCGATTGGAGCTTGGCCACGTGGGACGGCTTTGAGGCCAGCTTGATTTTGCCGCCCCGGCGGAAGTCGCACGCGATCTTTTCATCCTCGATGATCCGCTCAATCATGTCGATCGAGTCATCATAGGCTCGCCACAAGCGGCGTGCCCGGTCTTCCCGAGATGCCGTTTTGCGGCGCCGAAACTTGCGAAATGGCCGCTGTTGAGGTGCCCTCCATTGCGACCGGACGCACCATACCCGACGTGCTCCGCTTCCAGCAGGGCGACCTTCACCCCGGATTGCGCCAGTTTGCGCGCAGCGCTCAGGCCCGTGAAGCCCGCACCGATCACCGCCACCTCGAAATCTCCCGAGACCGGGCCAGCGGTGCCGCTTGCAAATGGGATGGAAGTTTCATGCCAGTAGGAAGCAAATCTCATCACCCCAAGCCCTTATGCTCGTCTGATCGAATGCAACAAGTATAGGCCTGCTTGCGCTCAATAGTGCGGGGCGATCGGCTGCGTTCCGCAATTATTGGCTTTCTTATGAGGGGCAAACCACAGGATATTCTGTTTGGTGCCATGCGCCCTAGGTGCCGCAGATTTGAACGTGCTCGCTGCCTTCCGCCGCGCCCATCGCGATGATCGCTCAGTCATAAACGCAAACATGGATCTTGCGCACCGTTTCGATGGAGCATCCGAGTTCCACTCTGCGTCGGCGGCAGGAACGACGTGCCAGGTGAGTAGGTAGGCCCGATTGTCGCGCAGATTGAAGCAGCCCCTTCCGGCCCGGGATAGAGCGTCACCTGGCCCGCCATCCGGCGACAATTTACCGATCCAAATCCGCGATAGCTCCGCTGGAGGATTCACGACGGAGGAAATGCGACCAGTCTGGCGAGAATATCTTTGGCGTTCTTGCGCGAACATGGAGGCGGCTCGGATGACACCACTCTAAGCGGAGCTGAGTGCTATTCCTGCCAAATCGCGGCTTTGTTAGGTAAGAAATTGCGGATAATGCCTAAAAGCAAACCGAACCTGCCGCTCTCTGTATGTAAATATTCTAACAAGATTGCAACCTAAGCCGGGATCAGAGACACTGCCAGCGCGGTGGGCGATCCGGAGAACGGAGCGGATAGCTGAAATGCAAAAATCGGTGCGCCTGAAATCGTTCGAACTAGTCGCCCAGGATATCCAAAGCGTTGACGTAAGCCTGCTTCATGCCTTGTCGACTGGCGTGGGCTGGCCGCACCGTCTCAAGGATTGGGAGTTCCTGCGCCGCGCCGGCCGGGGCATCGTCGCCGTGGATGGAATTGGACGCGTCTTCGGAAGTGCAATGTGGTTTCCTCATGGAGAGGATTTTGCCACCATCGGGCTCGTGATCACATCGCCTCGCACGCAGGCTGAAGGAAACGGCCGCTGGTTGATGCAACAAGTGTTCGAGCAGTGCGGCGACCGCAATCTAGCTCTGAACTCGACCGATGCGGCTTATAAACTCTATCTATCGCTCGGTTTCACAAAGGAAGCGACGGTTTACCAGTATCAGGGAGACGTCGCTTCCACGCTTCCCGCGCTGCCAGCTTTGAATGGCGAGTTGAGTGCGCTGTCGATCGATAGGATAGAGGAGATTACCGCTCTGGACACATCTGCCTTCGGGACGAACCGAGAGCGATTGCTTGCCCTTCTTGCAGAAGGTGCTGCAATTTGCGTGCTTCGGCGCGGCGGCGAACCTGTCGGCTATTCCATGTGTCGCGAGTTCGGGCGCGGTCACGTGGTCGGCCCTATCGTGGCAAGCAATGATCACGATGCGATGCATCTCGCGGCCGTGCATCTTAAAGATCTGGCTGGTCAATTTGCCCGCGTCGATACACGGGAGAAAGGTCCATTTGCGGACTTTCTTCAACAAAGCCGGCTGGCTATATCCGAGACCGTTACGACCATGTCTAAAGGCCGTCGCTTCCTGAATCGACAAGCGAACGAACCGGCGGTATATGGCCTCGCTGGCCATGCCTTGAGTTAGGCCAGACGAGCGAAAATCCAAAGCTGCGACCATCTAGCACGATGGTATCCCGCTGATTTGCCGCGCGAGACACGCAGACTATCGTGCAGTCAGCTGCCTCTCTCCGGCGGGCGGTCAGCAAGATATCACAATGATTGATCCGGCCCCATAGCAATTTGACCTTGCAAGTCCCGCAGTTTCCTTCCTGGCAGTATCTGTAGACGTTTAACCGTGGTCCTCCAGCACCTGCGTGAGGGTTTTGTCGGCGGGCGCAAAAAGGTTTTGCCCGACTGGGCGAGTTTCGACCTTGAAGGCAATATCACCCACACGTCACTGGCTCCAAAACGGTCCGAACAGACAGTTACGCCGAAAATGAACGTCGTGCGCCTCTTCGCATCATGTCGGGCGAGTGGCATAATTAGGAGCCATCGGTGCGTGATGGCCGAGCCGTTTCCCTATTCTGCCGGTTGGCGATCAGATCGTCGACCACGGCCGGATCGGCAAGTGTCGACGTATCGCCGAGCGCGCCGAAATCGTCTTCGGCGATCTTGCGCAGGATGCGGCGCATGATCTTGCCCGAGCGGGTCTTCGGCAGGCCGGGCGCAAACTGGATCTTGTCCGGCGCGGCGATCGGCCCGATTTCGGCGCGCACATGTTTGACCAGATCCTGGCGTAGCGTGTCCGTCCCTTCGTGGCCGGCCATCAGCGTCACATAGCAATAAATGCCCTGGCCCTTGATCGAATGCGGATAGCCGACGACCGCCGCTTCCGAAACCAGATTGTGCGAGACCAGCGCCGATTCCACCTCCGCCGTGCCGAGCCGGTGGCCGGAGACGTTGAGCACGTCGTCGACGCGGCCGGTGATCCAGTAATAGCCGTCCTCGTCGCGCCGGCAGCCATCGCCGGTGAAGTACTTGCCCTTGTAGGTCGAGAAATAGGTCTGGATGAAGCGCTCGTGATCGCCGTAGACGGTGCGCATCTGGCCCGGCCAGCTGTCGGTGATGCAGAGATTGCCATCGGCGGCCCCTTCCAGCACCTTGCCCTCATTGTCGACCAGCTCAGGCTTGACGCCGAAGAACGGCGTCGTCGCCGAACCGGGTTTCAGGTCGGTCGCACCGGGCAGCGGCGTGATCATGTGGCCGCCAGTTTCCGTCTGCCACCAGGTATCGATCACAGGGCAGCGTTTGTCGCCGACGACATTGTAGTACCACTCCCAGGCCTCCGGATTGATCGGTTCGCCGACCGTGCCGAGCAGGCGCAGCGACGAGCGCGACGAGCGCGTGACGAATTCATCGCCGGCGCCCATCAGCGAGCGGATCGCCGTCGGCGCGGTGTAGAAGATATTGACCTTGTGTTTGTCGATGACTTCCCAGAAACGCCCCTGATCCGGGAAGTTCGGCACGCCTTCGAACATCAGCGTCGTCGCGCAGTTCGAAAGCGGCCCATAGACGATATAGGAATGGCCGGTGACCCAGCCGACATCGGCGGTGCACCAGTAGATGTCGCCATGATGATAGTCGAAGACATATTCATGCGTCATCGAGGCGTAGACGAGATAGCCGCCCGTCGTGTGCAGCACGCCCTTCGGCTTGCCGGTCGAGCCGGACGTATAGAGAATGAACAGCGGATCTTCCGCCTTCATCTTCACCGGCGGGCATTCGGCCTTCACCGTGGCGACTTCCTGGTGATACCAGAGGTCGCGGCCCGGCGCCCAGCCAGTCTTGCCGCCGGTGCGGCGCACGACCAGCACTTTGCTGACATTGACGTGCTGACGGGCGGCGATGTGGATCGCCGTATCGGTATTGTCCTTCAGCGGCACCGGCTTGCCGCCGCGCAGACCTTCGTCGCAGGTGATGACGAAGGTGGATTCGCAGTCGACGATGCGCCCGGCCAGCGCCTCGGGCGAGAAACCGCCGAAGACGACCGAATGCACCGCACCGATGCGGGCGCAGGCGAGCATCGCATAAGCCGCTTCCGGGATCATCGGCATATAGATGGTGACGCGATCGCCCTTCTTGACGCCGTGCTTCTTTAGGACGTTCGCCATCCGGCAGACGTGCTCGTAGAGCTCGTTATAGGTGATCTTCTTGTCGATATAGGGATTGTCGCCTTCCCAGATGATCGCCACCTGGTCGCCATTCGTCTTCAGATGGCGGTCGATGCAATTGTAGGAAACGTTGGTCTGGCCGTCCTCGAACCACTTGATCGAGACCTTGCCGGTAAAGGAGGTGTTCTTGACCTTGGTATAGGGCTTGAACCAGTCGATCCGCTTGCCGTGTTTGCCCCAGAACTTGTCCGGATCCTCGACGCTCTCCTCGTACCATTTTTCGTATCTTTCGCGGTCGATGAAGGCGCCCGCCCGAATGGCGCGAGGAACGGCATAAGCTTCGATAGCCACGGTTTAAGCTCCTTGATATCGGCTCCGGTAAGTGGATTTCCGTCCGGTCGACGCGAATCCCGAAGCCGTTCCGTCTGAATTCCATTGTCCGTTTGAGGCCCGTCTACGGGCACACTGACAGTAGGCCCTTGGACTGCAACCAACTTGGACCGCTACATCATTTCCGGCCGCCTGATTGCGGAACCATCAAGGAACCGGCTCAGCCTGTAGGGCGAGATGTCCGTGATCGGGGTCTCGTTCATCACGATTTCGCTGACCAGACGACCTGCCCCGGGCCCGATAGCAAAGCCATGACCGCTGAACCCCGCGGCAATCACGTAGCCGGGCAATCGTTCCACTCTTGAAATCACCGGAACGAGATCCGGCGACGTATCGATGAGCCCTCCCCAGGCGCGCTCGACCCCGATTCCCTTGAGCGCTGGGTATTCGCTTTCAAGGTTCCTCAATGCGAGCGTCACGAGCTCCCCGTCGGGCGCAGGATCCAGAATGCGGTTTTTTTCGAATGGTGAGATTTCATCGTTCTCCCAGCTGCTGAGAGCATCGGGCCCATTCCAGAAGCTGCTGTTCAGACGGTACTTCAGCTTTTTGCCGATCTTGCTGCGGTACATCTGATAGAATTTGAACGCATATCGCATCCCTCGCGGCGTGATGTCGAGCGTACCACGTCCCGGGACGGCAATCGTGTAGGCGCCGTCTGTCCGACGTCGCAACACGAAGTTTGAAGCCGAAAGACATCCTGCTTGAATGATTTCGGGCGCCCGGGTCGTCTTGATTGCGGTCCCGGCGATGTTTGCGACGGGTAGCTCTATGCCATATCGATGAGAAAAGCGGGACGCCCATGCTCCGCCAGCGCAAACAACAGTACTGGCTTTCACGAGCCCTCGCTCTGTCCACACGCCTGCCACCCGGCCATTGACAATGTCGAGGCCCCGAACGGCGCAGTTTTGATGGAGCGACACGCCCTTTTCCTTCGCGGCCTCGGCGATGGCAGGGACAGCAAGACTGGGCTCGGCTCGCCCATCCGTCGGAGACCACACACCTCCAACCCAGGAGGACGTGCCGCCCGAAGCCCGCTCATTTGCTTCGGAAGCACTGAGGATTTGGCTATGAAATCCTTGAACGCGTGCAGCCTGGCCCCATTTTTCCCAACGAGCGACATCGGCTTCGTTTTTGGTGCAGTAAAGTATCCCGGTTCGACGAAAGCCAAGATCACGGCCTATTTCCGCGCCCAATTCCTCCCAGCGCCGCAGACTGTACATGGCTAGCGCAAGTTCATACAGGTCGCGGTTCTGCTGGCGAACCCATCCCCAGTTGCGGCTCGACTGCTCGCCACCGACGATGCCTTTTTCGAGCAGGGCGACTGATACCCCTTTACGGGCGAGCTCATAGGCCGTGCAGGTACCCACGATCCCTGCCCCGATAACGACGACGTCGACCTCGGTTGGAAAAGAGGCGCTATCACTTACTTTTTGAACCTGGACCGGCATAGTCACTATTCCTTTGGCACCGTGCTCCAGTCATCGCCGACAGGAACGATAAAGCTCAACAATCAGTCGTCGCGAAATACGGAACATTCCAGATACTCGGGGCGGCGATGGCCCCTCCTCTGTTCCGCCGATATCACGTGCGCGTCAGTGGCGGATGTCTCTTTTGGTGGCACCCGACATGCTGTTTCTCAACTGTGATCACCGCGAACATCAAGCGCATCGCGCAACCCGTCGCCGATGAAGTTGAAGCTTGTTACAGCGATCGTTATGGCCGCGCCGGGAATGATCGCCAGCCACGGCGCCGTCCCAAGATATTGCTGTGCGCCGTTCAGCATATTGCCCCAACTGGGCAGCGGCGGCTGAATTCCATAGCCGAGGAAGCTGATATAGGCTTCCATCAGGATCGCCCGGGCGACAGTCAGGGTGGCCGCCACGATGATCGGACCCATCGCGTTGGGAAGGATCTCGCGGAACATGATATGCGTTGCGCTCAGTCCCAGCATGCGGCCGGCAAGCACGAATTCACGCTCGCGCAGCGAGCGGACCTCCGCCTCGACAATGCGGGCAACTTCCATCCAGCTCGTCGCAGCAATGACCACGGTAATCATGATCGGGCTTGGCTTCAGCGCAGCGGCAAGAGCAAGCACGAGGAAGATGGACGGGAAGGAAAGGAAGCCATCCACGGCACGCATCAGCACCGTGCCGACGAGGCCACCCCGATATCCCGCCACAACGCCGACAAAGGTTCCGATCAGTGTCGACAACAGCATCGCCGAGAAACCGACCAGGAGCGAAATACGGCCCGCCATGAACAACCGGGCCGCCAGGTCTCGTCCCAGCGGGTCGGTGCCCAGATAATGTTGGCCGGTCAGCGGCGGCGCGAAGCGGGCGCGCAGATCAATATAGAGTGAATCGTACGGCAACAGATGGGGGCCCAAGACGCATGCCAGCGTCAGGAGAGAGATCATCACTATGCCGATGAGGGCCAGATGGTGGTTCATGAAACGATGCGCAGTTCGGCTGTTCCACCAGCGCTCCCGGCGCGAATTTGCAGCAATGGCAGTCATGATGGCTGACTCCTGATGAGCGTTCATGGCGCTTAACTCAGACGGATGCGGGGGTCTATGATGGCGACAACGATGTCGGCGGCGAGGTTGCTCACCACGACAAGGATTGCCGAGAACATGAGCAATCCCATCACCACCGGGTAGTCACTATAGCCGAGGCTGTCGAGGAACAGGCGCCCCATGCCCGGCCAGGTAAACACCGTCTCGGTGACCAAAGCACCCGTTAGGACACTGGGAAGCTGCATCCCAAGGAGCGTGATCATCGGTAGGAGTGCATTGCCGATAACATGTTTCATCAGGATGCGGCGCTCACTTAGTCCTTTGGCGCGGGCTGTCTTGATGAATTCCTGATTGATAACGTCGAGAGTAGCCGTTCGCATATAGCGGCTCCAGATGGCGACATGCACGAGCGCGAGCACGATGCTGGGCAGAATAAGATGGTGGAGATAGTTCAGAACGGACTCGTCGCCGATCGTGTACATGTTGCCGGCTGGCAGCCAGCCAAGTCTGAGCGAGAATACGTAAATGCCGATCAGGCCGAACCAGAAAGTCGGGATCGAAAGGGCCACCATCGCACCGACCGTCGCCATGTAGTCGAAAATCGAATAACGCTTTGTGGCGCCGCGGACACCGATCCACGTGCCGATAGCGATCGCGATAACCGTGGACGATCCCATCAGCAACAGCGTTGCCATGAGGTGCCGTCCAATCACCTCGAGAACTGGCGCCCCGTCGCGGAAGGAGTGGCCCCAGTCTCCTCTTAGAAGGCGCCAGGCCCAATCCAGATACTGGATCCACAGAGGACGGTTCAGGCCTAACTGCTCCGTAAGTCGGTTCAAGTCATCCTGCGTCATACTCGCATCGAGCCCAAATTGCGCCAGAGGCCCGCCGGGAATGAGGTTGAGCACCGCGAAGCCAATGACGGAAACGATCAGAAGCAGTACTAGGCTCTGAGCGAAGCGGTTAAGTAGGAAGCTACGCATTCAGCTCTCCCTGTGATAGCGCCTATAGGGGTCGCAGCCGCGGCGCGCGGCGGCGACGTGAGGTTTACTCAGCTCTTCCAGTGCCAGCCGGCGGCATGCCATGATGCCGTGCGCGTGTTTGTATTCGGTTCCCAGCCTTCAAGGCCTTCCTTTGTGCCAACCACATAGGTGGCGGCAAACAGGGGAAGAAAAGGAAGGTCCTGACGCACGATTTCCTGAATACGAAAATAGATTTCGCGACGCGCTTCCCGATCGAACGTTTGGGCACCCTTCTTGAGCAGCGCATCCACCTCCGGATTCGAATACTGGCCGACGTTCGATCCCTTTCCACCCTTCGCGGCAATCGCGCTGCTCGCAAGACGGTTGGTGGCGTCGGGGTCCGCGGCAATCAGATGCGTGACGCCCGAGATTGCCGTGTCGAACTGTGACTTTAGCCAGAATTCGCCAAACATGACGGCAGCCGGCAAATTCGAGATGGTCATCTGGACGCCAATTTCCGCGAATGTCTGCTGCAGGAACTGCTGCACCTGCTCGCGGAGATTGTTGCCTGATGTCGTCGAGTTGTTGAACGCAAGCCTTACCCCATTCTTCTCACGTATTCCGTCCGACCCCGGTACCCAGCCGGCGTCGTCGAGGAGCTTACGTGCGGCGTCGAGATTGAATTCCTGCGTCGGAAGGTTCGGATTGAAATAGTACGACTTCTTTGGCATGAAGGTTTCGGTCGTTGTGACCACGCCAAAATAGAGCGCGTCGATGATCGCCTTTCTGTCCATTGCGGCATAGAGTGCCTGGCGCACCGCCAATTCCTTGAACTGCGGCCGCTCGAGATTGAGATAGAACGACTCGACGGAGGAACCGGGCACCAGGCTCACCACGCGGCCCTGCAGTTTGCTGGCTTCCTCGTAGTGGTCGGGCGTGATGTAGGCTTGGTCTGTGAGGTCGATGTCACCGCTCTTGAACTGGGTGTAGAGCACCACCTGGTCAGGAATGTACTTGAATACGACCTGTTCGACATACGGGCCATCTCCAAAATAATCCGGGTTGGCCGCCAGTTCGAGATGGTCGCCGGCGACTCGCTGGCTCCACTTGAAGGCGCCGGTGCCAACGGGCGCCTGATTGAAGGCTGCTGCATTCGGATCAGCTTCCTTCTCGAGAAGATGTTTTGGCACGATGAAGGTTTCGGTGAGAAACGACAGGTAAGGAGCGAAAACCTGCTCCATGCGCCAGGTGATTTCCGTTGGGGAGACCACCTTGATATCACGCACAAGCGAATGGCCGCCTGTGCGCCAGGCGCGGAACTTCGGATTTGTGATCAGTTCAAGGGTGAACTTCACATCCTCGGCCGTAAAGGGCTTGCCATCATGCCAGCGAACATCGTCACGCAGACGGACGCGCCAATTCAGGCCATCCTCGGAGATGCCGCCGTTCTTCTGCGTGGGCACTTCTGCCGCAAGATTGGGCTGGACCTCGCCGTTGGGATCCATGCGAAATAGGGCGTCGAAGAGCGAGAAGTGTACCGCATCGTCCACTTCGATATGTGCCATGAGCGGATTGAAAACGGTCGGCTCCTGCGAAAGCCCGACCACGACGCGACCCGCAGGTTTCTTGTCGGCGGCCCGGGCAATGTCTGGCTTGCCGATCAGGTTAGCAGCGGCAAAGCACGCGATGCCGCCTGCTGCCATCAGGCGCAGTGCGTCGCGCCGAGAATAGTTCGTTTTGGTTGTGGATTCTTCCGTCATTTTTATTCCCTCTCTTTTGCTCATTAGGAAGCTACTGCCAGGAGCTAATTGAACTTTCTCAAGCGTCTCTCCGTCGTTCTCCCGGGATTGCAGCCACAAGTTCACGCGTGTAGTCGGATTGCGGTTTCAGGAAGATTTGTGACGGGGGGCCGCGCTCGACGACCCGGCCCTTTTGCATCACGGCAATTTCGTCGCAGATCTGGCTGGCGACACGAAGATCATGGGTAATGAAGACCATTGATACGCCCGTCTCGCGCTGGATCTGGTCAAGCAGCTTGAGGATCTGGGCCTGGATCGACACGTCAAGTGCGGAGACAGCTTCGTCGGCAATCAGCAGCTTAGGCTTGAACATCAGCGCCCGGGCGATGCCGATGCGCTGGCGCTGACCACCCGAGAATTCGTGCGGGTAGCGGCCGAAGGCGCCAGCATCGAGACCGACGTGGGAAAGCAAAGCGCGGGCCTCTTCGCGCGCCTGTGCGTAGGGCATACCATGTGCGACAGGCCCGACGGTCAGTATCTGACCGATAGTGGAGCGCGGATTGAGCGAGGCAAAGGGGTCTTGAAAGATCATCTGAATTCGAGGGCGCAACGGCCGGAACTCGGACTCCGTGAGCTTGACGATGTCCCTGCCCTCAAACAGGATCTGACCGCTGTCGCTGTCCTGAAGCTTGATCAGGAGCCGTCCCAACGATGATTTTCCGGAGCCGCTCTCACCGACAATGCCAAGGGTGCGGCCTGCAGCCAAGGTGAATGAGGCCTCCTGCACCGCAGGCACGATACGCTGGCTGCCGAACAGCGCGCTGCCGCTGCGATAGGTCTTGCACAAACCGTTGACCGCCAGAATCGTCTCGTCGCTCGTGCGCGATTCAAGCTTTCTGTCTTCGCCCGTGAGGTGCGGAACGGCGGCGATTAGACGCTGGGTGTAAGGGTGGCTAGGGGAATTGAGAACCTGATCGGCGGTGCCCTGTTCGACGATCCGCCCTTTCTCCATAACCACGACGCTGTCGGCAATTTCAGCCACGACGCCGAAGTCGTGGGTGATGAACATGACGCTCATGTCCTTGCGGCGCTGAATGTCACGGATGAGCTTCAGGATCTGCGCCTGCGTGGTTACGTCAAGGGCTGTCGTCGGTTCGTCTGCGATCAGGACGGTCGGCTCAAGGGCGAGCGCCATCGCGATCATGACGCGCTGGCGCTGACCACCGGAAAGCCTGAAAGGATACTGGTGGTACATCAGTTCCGGATCGGGCAGGCCGACTTCGGTCAGCAATTCGAGCGCGCGGTCACGGCGCGAGGCCTTGGTGCCCACTCCATGAGCTGCCATCACTTCAGTAACCTGCTCCCCGACCGTCATCAGCGGGTTGAGCGCCGAAAGCGGATCCTGAAAGATCATGGACACGACGCGGCCGCGCAACTGGCGCAGCTTTTTTGCCGGCGCGCCGACTATGGTCGTTCCATCGAGATTGATCGCACCGGAAGAGACTGGGATAATCTTCGGCAAGAGTCCCATGATCGTGTTCGCCGTTACCGACTTGCCCGATCCAGACTCCCCGATGATACAAAGGATCTGACCACGCTTCAGGTCGAACGAGACGTTTTCGACGGCATGAGCCCTTTCCATGCCCTTCGGCAGGTCGACTGTCAGAGCTCGAACCGAAAGCGCTGCGTCGTCTGCTGTAACAGCTTCAGTCGTAACGGCCATCGATATATCTCCCTTGTTACGCAGCTTCTTGATTGAGGTTCTTGTCGCGGCCCACGCGTGCCGCTCATACCTCTCGAGCGGTGCACAGCTGGTCCCTGGGCTTCAGCGCCATTCGCTACCAATCTGCGTTGGTTCTGCGATTAATATAAGATTGGTCTTGCCATTGGTGTCAATATAGATCAAATTGGTTTCGCGAAATATTTATCGGAGGGCACATGAGCGTGGTGCTGAAGGATTTCATTGAAGCGGAAGGTTTGGAGCCAGGGGATCGACTGCCTCCTGAGCGCGACTTGGCGCTGAAACTCGGGCTGCCGCGTACCGCCCTCCGAAGGATGCTCGGCTCGCTAGAGAAGGAAGGCCGCCTCATCAGGCATGTTGGCAGAGGGACCTTTATCGCCGGAAGCGGCGTAAGTTCCAGCGCTCTCCGCCGCCCGGCAATCAGTGAGGGAGACACATTGCGCACCTATCCGGCGGAAGTCTTTGAGGCGAGGTTGATCATCGAGCCGAAGATCGCGGCGTTGGCAGCCTTGCGCGCGACCAGGCAGGAAGTCGAAGAAATGCAGAAATCAATCGCCCGAGGCAGCGCGTCGGAATCTCTAGGCGAATTCGAGAAATGGGATGCCGTCTTTCACCGCATCATCGTCCAAGCTGCACGTAATGGTCTTCTTGCCTCCCTCTATGAAGGCATTCACGCAGTGCGAGCGGGAAACCTGTGGGGAAAAATGAAAGAACAATCGCTGACCGCTGAGCGCATGACGGCCTATATCGTCAGCCATCAGGCGATCCTCGACGCAATAAAGGATCGTGACAGTAGAGAGGCCGAGCGCAACATGTACGACCACATCATTGACGCGAAAACCAACATACTCGGTCCGAGTATATGAGGCTTTGGTCTGAGCAAATTGGTATCCCTGTTGTCGCGTGTCCACCGTCTCGGCTACGATCCTCGCCATGTCGCCCATCCAGCCGACAATCTACGTTACAGAGCACCGACCTCAAGGTTTGCTACTCTGCGTCCTTCAAGGACCAAACTGTCGTCGAAGCCAGGAGAGAAAGTTTCGTTTCCTTGAATCGTCTTCGAAAGGAAGACGGCTCAATAGGATGTAATTGTAGCCGTTGCTGGAAAACCCCCGCGGCGCCACCAACTGCCCGCTTTCCACGGCGTCGGCGACCAGCGGCTCTGGACCGATCGCGGCGCCTAGCCCAGCGATTGCCGCTTCGATGCTCAGATAAAAGTGTTCGAACATCTGGCTGCTGGGTGGATTCGGATCTTCGACCTGGTTGTCCGCGATATATCGTGTCCAGGCATCTCGACGCGTAGCCGAATGAATGCGAGGTAGGGAGAGGATGTCATTGCCGCCAGATGCCAACAGGCCTGGCGCGCATATGGGGCCGACACGTTCTTCGACCACCGTTTCCATAAACAGGTCCGGCGACCAGCTAAAATCGTTTCTCCGGAGCGCCAGATCAATATGACTCCGGTCGAAGCTTACAGGTCCGCCAGCGGCCAATACATGAACTTCAATGTCCGGATGAAGTGCATTAAATTGCGGGAGGCGCGGGATTAGCCATCGCTGCGTGAATGTCGGTTCACATGAGAGCACCAGCGGTGCCGAACCGTTACCTTTGATTTCGTCGCAACAATCGCTGATCTGGCGAAACACCGCACTCATCGTAACAAGCAGACGCCGACCTGGGTCGGTTAGGAAAACGGCCCTGTTTCTTCGCTCAAAAAGGGCCACTCCCAGGTCTTCCTCAAGCAAGCGGATTTGCTTGCTGACGGCGCTGTGCGTGACGAACAATTCATCGCCGGCACGCCCGAAATTCAAATGTCGTGCAGCTGATTCAAAGACTCTGAGCGCGGATAAAGAGGGAAATCGTGCGGCCATATCTGTGAGATAAAGTGACGAATTTCGGTCAGAATTCATCATTTTTTCGGCAAAAGCAATAGCGCTAATATCCTCGTCGTTACATTGGAAAACCGACAGGACCGCGATTTTGAAGGTAGGAATCTTAGCCGATGATTTGACGAGTGCAACCGATGGCGCCGGCCCATTCGTGAGCATGGGGCACAGATGCATTGTCTTCACAGACTACCGGCGATGGTCGCCTGAACAAGTTGCGATCGTCTCTGTCAACAAGGCAAGTCGCACTGTATCCGCTGAGGGCGCTGTCGATCGGGCGACGCAGGCGGCAAAAAGCCTGGCATCCGCGGATATCCTTTACAACACCGTTGATTCCACCATCCGCGGCCACGTTGGAGCTGAGATAACAGCCGCGCTCGCGGCTTCCGGTCGGACAATCGCAATCGTCGCTCCGGCTTTCCCCGCCGGTGGAAGAACCACTGAAGGCGGGCGGCAGCTTCTTCGTGGCGTGCCGTTGGAGCAAACCGAATTCGTCAAGGATCCGCTTCACCCCATAACGGACTCCCACCTTCGCGCCCTGTTTCGAGACATTCCGGAGGCAGAAGTGCGTTATCTCACGCTTGCGGACGTGCGGGCATTGAGATCCGGTGAACTTGTCGCCGATGGCAGAAAGTTGCTGATCGCCGATGCGACTATGCAAGAAGACTTGGCACTGCTGGTGAAATCGGCGGCCGATCCAAAGTCCATCCTGTGGTGTGGATCTCCGGGCCTGGCGATCGCGCTGGCGGATTATGTGGGCCGGGCTGGTGAAATCGCACCGTTCACGGTCACGACGTCTGTCAACCTCTTTGTCATCGGCAGCGTGAATCCGCAGAGCCGCGAGCAATGCTCAAGACTGATAAGAACCGGCAACATCCGGCAGATCATTATCGACTCGGAGGTGGCGTCTCGCTCCCCCGCTCTCGCCGCCGAACGGGCCGCTGCGGAGTACAACCGATTTGGATCCGGCGGAGACATTATTCTAACCACCTCCGAAGGAAGTGCGTCCGCCAATCCTCGGGCCATCGCAACCGCTCTTGGCCAGGCTGTGCGGGCATTTATGGGGAGTTATCCCGTTACCGGGCTTTTCCTGACGGGCGGTGACACTGCCGAATCCGTGTTGAGCGAACTTGAGATCAGTTCACTTGAACTCCTGAGCGAGGTCGAGCCTGGAATTCCGGTCGGCCGCACCACGGGGCCGCATCCCATTCACATTATCACAAAGGCGGGCGGCTTCGGTTCGCCGCGTATCCTGCTGAAATCAGCCGAGTTGCTTCGGGGCCTCTGGCTTGGAGATAAGAAATGAAGAAGCCTATTGGAATAACGATGGGCGATCCCTGCGGGATCGGCCCGGAAATTATCGCCCGTGTTTTCGCGGATGGGCTGCCGGAACAAGCGGTGGTGATCGGTGACGCCAAGGTAATGGAGCGCGCGGTCCGCGCCCTTAATCTTCCCCTGCAGGTGCAGCCCATCGCGTCAGTCGATGACGCTCTGCCAGACAGCGGACTCATAGCGGTTCTCAACGTCTCGCATCTGCCGGACGATTTGCCCATCGGTCAGGTGGACGCTCGTGCCGGGCGAGCCAGCTACGACTATGTCGCACGGGCGATCGACGAAGCGCTGGCAGGAAACATCGGAGCAATCGTCACCGCGCCGATCAACAAGGAGGCGATGAAGCAGGGTGGGCTCCATTATCCCGGCCATACGGAAATCCTTGCTGAGCGGACGGGGACCGACAAGTTTGCAATGATGCTCGCGAACGACGAACTGCGCGTCATTCTGGTCACGATTCACGTATCATTGCGCGATGCCATCGACCTCGTGACAGAGGATTCAGTTTTCCGAACGATCGAATTGGCGCACCGGGCAGGTAAGGCTTATGGGATTGCATCGCCGCGCGTTGCGGTGGCCGGCCTCAATCCCCATGCCGGTGAAAACGGTATGTTCGGACGCGAAGATCTCGACATCATCGCGCCGGCAATCAGCCGGGCTCAGGAAGTCGGAATAAACGCGTCCGGTCCCTGGCCCGGAGACACGATTTTCATGCGGGCTCGCAGGGGCGAGTTCGATATCGTCATCGCGCAATATCACGACCAGGGCCTCATCCCGGTCAAGTATCTCGGTATCGACAACGGCGTCAACGTCACCATCGGTTTGCCTTTCATCCGTACCAGCGTCGATCACGGTACGGCATTCGACATCGCCGGCCAGGGTAAGGCCGATCATTCCTCTCTTCGCTACGCCTTCGATCAGGCGCTGCTTCTCAACGCAATCTAGGAGCGCTTTCGATGCCCCAAACTTCTCCCGACTTCATTTTCATGCTCACCAATCAGGATCGCACCGTTGCCGACGCGGCCGAGCGCCTCAAGGATGTGCTTGCCGCCGGCATCACGCATGTGGGGTTCAAGGATATTGGGTTGCCGTTCGATGAACTTTTGGTCATCGCTTCAGCAATCAAAGCGGCGGGTGCGACTCTCTATCTCGAGGTTGTAAGCCTTGACGAGGAGAGCGAGCGGCGATCCGCGCAAGCCGCGGTGGACCTTGGCGTCGACATCCTGATGGGTGGAACCCGGCCGAATGTCGTTCTGCCAGTTATCGCCGGGAAGAACATCCGGTACTATCCGTTCCCCGGCAAGATCGTCGGCCATCCGAGCAAGCTCGAAGGGACGATCGAAACGATCGTCGACAGTGGCCGACAGTTGACGGCGATCGAGGGTGTCAGCGGTCTCGATTTGCTCGCTTATCGCTTCGACGGCGATGTCGAGGCGCTCATAACGCGCGTGTGTGAGGCCATCGGCAAGCCCGTGGTGGTTGCCGGCTCGATCGACAGCCCGCAAAGGATGGCGGCCGTGGTGCGATCTGGCGCGGCAGGGTTTACCATCGGAACCGCTGCTTTCAACGGCTCATTTTCCGGCAGTTCCAATCTGCGGCTGGAAATCGAGACGGAAATCGACGTGCTCAAGCGAATTCAGGCTGATGCGGGTGATGTCGCACGATCGGCATTAATATCGAACTAAATCGAACCTTCATCGATCATTAATTGCGATCTTTACGGATTGGCGACAAGGTGAATTTCGAATTTGGAGACCAGACACATGGATCTAGCGACGTTCGACCCCTCCGCTCGCTTGGCGGCCGCGACTACTCTTGAGGCGTTAGAAACGCCATGCCTGGTTCTGGATGCGGACCGCATGGACCGAAATATCACGCGGCTTAGGAACCGGCTCGATGGTCTGGGCGTGTCGCTACGACCGCATCTGAAGACGGCAAAGTCGATTGACGTGGCGCGGCGGGTCATGATCGCGCCTGAAGGACCTGCGACCATCTCCACGCTGAAGGAAGCTGAGCAATTCGCGGCCGATGGTCTTCGCGACATGATCTATGCGGTCGGCATCGCCCCGGCGAAGCTCGCGCGCGTCGTCGAACTGCGCGCCAAGGGCGTCGATCTCGTCGTCATACTGGACACCGTCGAGCAGGCGCTGGCGGTTGCCGAGGCATCCAGAAAGTCCGGAATGCGGATCCCAGCCATGATCGAGATCGATTGCGACGGCCACCGCTCGGGTGTTGTGCCCGCCAATCACGCCCAGTTGCTGGAGATCGGGCAGGCGCTGGCGGCAGGTGCGGAGTTGCGTGGCGTTCTGACTCATGCCGGCGACAGCTACAAGGGTGGGGGGCCCGAGGCACAGCAGCGCCATGCGGAAGCCGAGCGAGCGGCCGTTGTGGGAGCGGCCCAACTTCTGCGCGGTGTCGGACTGCCCTGCGCCGTCGTCAGCGTCGGCTCGACGCCGACGGCCCATCACACGCAGGATCTTACTGGAGTCACCGAGGTCCGCGCAGGCGTATTCGTGTTCTTCGATCTAGTGATGGCAGGGATCGGTGTCTGCCAGGTCGACGATATTGCACTCAGCGTTCTTGCAACTGTGATCGGTCACCAGCGCGAGAAAGGCTGGGTCATAACTGATGCGGGATGGATGTCGCTGTCGCGGGATCGTGGCACGAGCAAGCAAGCCGTCGACCAGGGATATGGCCTCGTCTGTGACATTCAAGGCAACGCCTATCGTGACATCATCGTTGCCGATGCAAACCAGGAGCATGGCATTATCGCCGTGCGGCCGGGTTCGGACGCTCGTCTGCCCCATCTGAGGGTCGGAGACCGCGTGCGGATTCTGCCGAACCATGCCTGCGCGACGGCGGCGCAGCACGAAGCCTATCATGTTGTTCGAGGTCAATCGCACGCCATTGAGGCCGTCTGGCCGCGCTTCGGAGGTTGGTGATGTCCCACGTTATAGCTGTAAGTACCGTTAGTGCGCCCAGCCCTGCTGGTCATTATGTCCAGGCGAAGCTGGCGGGCCAGCATCTCTACATATCAGGGCAGCTCCCAATTCGACCGGATGGAGCGCCGCTTCCCGACGATAGATTTGCGACGCAGGCGGGGCAGGCCATCGACAACATGCTCGCAGTTCTGGAGGCCGCAGGCGGAACCCCGAGCGATCTCGTCAGGGTGACGGCCTATATCGTCGGGGTCGTCAATTGGCCAGGTTTCAACCAGGTCTATGCGACGCGACTTGGGGAGGCGCGCCCGGCGCGCACCGTGGTTCCGGTGCCCGAGCTCCACTACGGCTATCTGGTCGAAGTCGACGCGATCGCCGTGCTTCCGCCTGACGCCCCTGCCCGGCAATCAGAAAACAGCTCCAACTAACCAGTTCAGGTCAGCCTCGATGTCACCACTCGTCAAACGCATACAGAGCGATCAAGAGCTTCCCGCCAAGGCGGACGTCGTCGTCATCGGCGGCGGCATTGTTGGTGCCTCGGCGGCATTTTTTCTCGCAGAGCGAGGGCGCTCCGTTGCTTTGGTGGAAAAGGGCTATGTCGGCGGTGAACAATCCAGCCGAAACTGGGGCTGGTGCCGCCGGCAGAACCGGGATGAGCGCGAACTGCCGCTCTCAGGAATTTCCATGCAGGCGTGGGACCAGTTTGCCGCCAAAATCGACGAGGACGTCGGCTTCCGCCGATGCGGGCTGTTCTACGCCACGGACAACCCTCAGCAGCTGGCTGAATGGGAACAATGGCTTGATATCGCCCGGCAATTCGACGTCAACACTAAGATGCTAACTGCCCACGAAGCGCACGACCGAATTCCGGCACAAGGCCGCCGCTGGCTCGGCGGCGTCCATTCGGTCGATGATGGCAAAGGCGAACCGGCCATTGCCGCGCCGACGATCGCGAACGGCGCCCGCAAATTTGGCGCGACCATCCACCAGGAATGCGCAGCACGAGGCCTTGATATCGTCAATGGTGCAGTTGCTGGGGTGGTCACCGAAAAAGGCATCATCAGGTCGCAGACCGTTCTGAACGCCGGCGGTGCGTGGGCTTCCATGTTCTGCCGCCAGTACGGCGTGCAGTTCCCGCAGGCAAGCGTGCGCCAGACTGCAATTCGCACGCGCCCCACAGCCAATCTCGGCGAGGCAATCTATACGCCAGAGTGTTCATTGACCCGCAGGTTGGATGGCAGTTACACCCTTGCTATTAGCGGCAGGGCAACCTTGGATATCACGCCCCAAGGCATCCGCTATGCGCGCTGGTTCATGCCGATGTTTCTGAAGCGGCTGACAGCGGTCCAGATCGGCGTCGGCAGATCCATGTTCCATGGACCGGAGGCGCTGGCGAGCTGGAAAACTGATACAATTTCGCCTTTCGAGCGGATCCGGGTTCTCGACCCGACGCCGAGTTGCCGGACGATCACGTCTATTCTAAAAGGCGTCACCGAGCAGTTCCCGGCGCTTAAGGGTATCGAAATCGCCGACAGTTGGGGCGCCTATGTGGATTGCACACCGGACGCGGTGCCGGTCATCTCGGCGTCCGATCACGTCAAAGGCCTTTATCTGGCGGCCGGCGGCTCCGGCCATGGCTTCGGCATTGGCCCTGGCATTGGTCGCTTGGCCGCTGACCTTGTTGCTAATGATAAACCCTGCGTTGATCCGAGGCCTTTCCGCCTGTCGCGCTTCTTTGACGGCTCCAGAGTTGAGGTAGGCGGTCTCTGATTGTGCCGGAAGGTACGCAACGTCGCACCAGGAACTTCCGAGGACGCTGTCCGGCACCTTGTAATCGGAGAACGGCGAGGAGTTTTTTAGAGCCTGTGGCTGAATAGCTTCGTCAGCGGCATGTGCGCCTTGCGGATCGGCGATTTCAGCACGACGTAGGTGAAATACTTGTCAATGCCGACGTCCAACTCGATCAGCTGCTCCATGATCTCCTGATATTCGCCGACACCGGTAGTCACGAATTTCAGGAGATAGTCGTAGCCGCCCGAGATCACATAGCACTCGATGAGTTCCTCGATTTTCTCGATAGCGGCGATGAAGCGAGCAAAGTCGGTCTGCCGGTGGTTCTTCAGCGTCACCTCGGTGAAGACCGTTACTGTCTGTCCCAATTTGGCGACATTGACCTGAGCGGTATAGCCCTCGATGTACCCCTCCGACTGCAGCCTCTTCATGCGCATCAGGCACGGGCTCGGTGAAAGATTTCACCACCTCCGAGAGCTCCACGTTTGTCATTCGCCCATTCTGCTGCAGCACGTTCAGTATCTTGATGTCGATCCGATCGAGTTTCATGGACTTAGCTTTCGCTGATGAGCGTAGCGCGAGCCTATTCGACCATGCGCGCCACTATGTTACACCTGTGCAACAGCCTTCTTGAGCGCGCATTCGATGCTTTCGAGGAAGCGATCCACATGCTCCGACTGGCAAATCAATGGGGGCCGCACTTTCAACGTATCCTCGTTGGCGCCGGTCGTGCTGATAAGCACGCCATCGTCCCGCATCAAGTTTACGATCTCCAATGCCATAGCGCGCCGGCTGGCCCCGCCCATTCCATCCAACCCGATGTCGATGCCGCAGAACAGCCCGGCATTTCGAATGCCCCGGATACCATCGTGCAGCTTGGCAAGATGCTCCAACCCCACCTTGAGGCGCTCGCCCATGGCATGCGCATGCTCGAGCATTCGATCTCTATGCAAAATGGTCAGGACCGCGTCAGCTGCCGCGATCCCGACTGTATTGCCGCCGAAGGTGTTCGAGTACCGAGCAGTAGCGCCAAAGCGATCCATTGGCGCCTTGCGGCCAACGACCGCGCCTATGGGAAATCCATTGCCCATTGGCTTGCCGAGAGTGACGAGATCCGGGACGACCTGGTGCCGTTCGAAACCCCACATGTGTGTGCCGGTCCGTCCAAATCCCGGCTGAACTTCATCGGCAATGATAAGGCCACCCGCCTCGCGCACCGCCTTGACTCCGTCGGCGATGAAACCCGGCGGGTTCCACCCAAACGCCGTCGCTCGAGAAAATACTGTCGAAGAGCAGCGCCGCAATGCCAATGCCTCGCCGGTTCAGGTCGGCGATAGCGGAGCGAACCTGTTGTTCAAAGAATGCCGCGGCTTTCTCCTCGGGTATGCCCGCGGGGCCGTGCAGCGACACCATGCGAACGGCGGGACTGAGATTGACGGCGTCGCCCAGATTGGGTGACACCATCGCCGTCGCTGCGCTGGTGCCATGATAGGCATGAGAAGAGACGATCACACCTTCGCGACCACTGGTCAGCCGGGCGATCCGCAGCGCCAGATCATTGGATTCACTACCTGTGCAGGTAAAGACAACGCGGTTCAGTTGTTCGGGGAAAGTTGTTACGAGCCGTTCGGCATAGTCGACAAGCCGCGGTTCAAGATAGCGGGTATTTGCGCTGATCCGGCTGGCTTGTTCCGCCATGGCAGCATTGATCTCTGGATTGCAATGCCCGAGAGACGGCACATTGTTATAGAAATCCAGATAGCGACGTCCGTCGGGGTCGTAGAGCCACATGCCTTCGCCGCGCACGAAATGTACCGGCCGGCGATATTGGAGCCTGTAGGAAGCTCCCAATACGCTGTCGCGCCGGGCGATCAGTTCAGATTCGCGGGGGAAATTGTGGCTTCCCCGGGGTAAAGCGGTTGGGCATGAGATCTGTTGACATGTCTTTAATCCTGCTTGAGTTTCCATTCGCGAGAAGATCGCGGGGGACCGTGCTGATGACCAATGTGAGGGGCAACGCGCGTGTAGGGATACGGGTACGGGTTACGGCAACGCGCGCCTCACAGCCCTCTCGCCATCCCCGGGGCCTAATGCCGACAGGATGGACAGCCCGTGTTCGGCTCGGCCCACGTTCTTCTTGATATATGCTGCTTCGGCCGGAAAGAGGTCTGCTCGCCAGTAATTGATTAGGATAAGGGCGCTTTGGCGCGCCTTTATCAGTCCGACGAGCAGTTTTGCTTCGAGCGGGCGGAGCGGAATCACCGACGCGTAGCCAGCGATCAGATGTTCTGCGCCGCCCAGAGCCAGAGACGGGTCCGTCACGAAGTGGCTTGCCGCAATCGCCAGATCCTGAATCCGTGGCCCCCAGCAGCCGTCGCCGAAATCAATGAAGGCGATACCACCATCGGTCAGGAGTGTATTGAACGGGCTAGGGTCATTGTGCGTGACCTGCCAGGCTACATCGCTCAATTGCGGCTCGATCAGCTCGACATAGTTGTTCATGGCAAGACGCACGGATGCCGCAACGGGTCCCGATGGCAGATGCTCCTCCAGTTCCATCAGGTTTGACCAGCATCCTACGTGCCAAAGAACCGGGCGGTGCATGGCGGAGAGGTTCAGTGGCTCGAGAGCCAAACTGAGCCTGCCGAGCGCCCGGCCGACCCGGTAGAGGATTTCCGGAGTTGGGTTCGCCTGATGCAGCGGCGCCCCTGAAAGTCGCGTCTGAAGGTAGCCGCAAATCTCATGCTCTTCGAACATCAGCATAGCGTCAGCGGTACGCACAATCCGAGGTGCTGCGAAACCGATAGCGCCTTCGAGCCCGGCGAGGGCTTCAACCTGGAAGCGGAAACTGTCTCTTCCTTCGGGCCGTGCCGAAGTTTTGAGGATTAACTGATCGCCGTTCAGCAGGGTGACCTCCGTGGTACACTCGACCTCAGAGGATAGAACTCTCATCGCTCCCTTCAGGCCGTAGTGCCGCAGTAGCAACTCACCCGACAGCTCGGCTTCTGCTGGGCTCGACTTTGTGGCCAAAATAGCGGCAGCGGCCCTAAAATATGCTTTGGTGAACGGCTCGTGGACTGACTGTTTCCCGCCGGGATGACGGGCGTTGTCGTCTGAAACCGGATCGCTACAATCATTCACGACTGAGATCCTCTCGCACTGTTGGAGTCGGCGGCATGCGCATCGATCAGCGACTGTCGGGATGCATCGCGGCCGCCGCGCCCGGCCCTGAAAGCGTCGGGCGTTTATGGCTGAGGGCAATACCCGGTTCCCGCCTTCGGACTGTCGCTCGGGCCCGGGCTTTTATCGTCTCCTCGCCGGCGCCGCCATCCATGATTGCGCCGCCGGAAACTGCGGTACTGTGACGTTTCCCGGCCTCTCGACACTCCGGTAAACCGAAGTGGAGAGAGATATTCAGACGTATTCAGGTTTCCTCAGAGCCCGACAACGCCCGGCAAATCCGAGATCCCGGAGATTTCTGTATAGCCGTAATAGGGATTGGCCGGCTCGTGACCGCGATTGACCCAAACCTTGTTCTTGATCCCGAGGTCATGTGCGGACATCAGATCGTAACGGAACGAGGAGGAGCAATGCAGTATCTCCTCCGGACCGCAACCCAGCATATCGAGCATATATTCGAAGGCGCGGAAGTGTGGCTTATAGGCGCCGGCCTCTTCGGCCGTGTAAACGGCGTGGAACGGCGCGCCGAGCTTCTCGACGTTGGACATGATCTGCGAGTTCATCGCATTTGACAGAATGACCAGAGGAATTTCCTTGGCGACCTTGGCAAGACCCGCCGGAACGTCGGGATGCGGCCCCCAGGTGGGGACCCGTTCGTAAACCATCTGCGCGTCTTCATCCTTGAACTCGATGGCGTTGCGTTTGCAGGTCCTCGCCAATGCGTTATGGACGACCTCCGCATAGGGTTTCCAGTCGGCCATGACTTCATCAAGCCGGTATGCAGAGAAGTCGGCGATGAACTGCAGCATTTTCTGCTCGCTCATGCGCTCGGAATAGAGATCGCGTGCCGCCTCCGCCATCTGAAAGTTGATAAGTGTACCATGGCAGTCGAAGGTGATGTATTTCGGGCGGAAAGGAGTCATGTGCTTCGTCCTTGCTTTGCGGGGAGTTGTTCAAGTCATGATCAATCATAGCTCGGCGGGCGCTTTTGAATTACCCGGACATGTCGGATCATCAGCAGAAAATGCTGGAGGGCGACGTCATTTGCCCTTGTGATTGCGGGTCGAGAGTGATCCGCGATCGCTTCAGGCATCGACTGACACCAATTAGCCAACCGGTCTCTGTGGAAACAACCGGGGACTTGGTCGGCAAAACCTCCGGAACGGTGGGCGTCGAAACTCTCTGCCAAACCCTCCCGCGAAAACAAAACAATCTGCTCAAAGCCGCCCGGATTGCGGCCAATAGACTCACCGCTCACCTATTATAGTGATTGCACTTCAGCTCGTGCTGCACCGATGCACCCGATGAATCGAAATGGAGGGATCACGCATGAGAACGCTGCTGCTCAAGAAGGACGAAGTCAGAAGGCTCGTCAGCAAGACGGATGTCATCGGCGCGGTCGAAGAGGCTTACAAGGCGTACAGCAGTGGGCAGGTGGAGCAACCTCCCTATCTCGGAATACATCTCCCCTCTCACCGTGGGGAAATCGACTTCAAGCTTGGCTACTATAACGTCAACGAAACTATCTCCATGAAAGCGCACTCCGGAGGGTTCAAGAACAACCCCGCAGAACATGGCGTGCCCAACAGCATGGGCACTATTCTCTTGTTTGATGCCAGGAGCTGCGCATTAATTTGCATCATGGATGGAAGCTTGATCACTGGCATCAGAACGGGGGCTGCGGGGGCCGTCTCCGTCAAAGCACTGGCGAGAAAGAACGCCAGGACAATCGCATCGATCGGCACCGGCAATCAGGCAAGGATGCAAATCCGGGCGATCAACGAGATCATGAAGATCGAAAAGATCCACGCCTGGGACAGCACCCCGGAAACGTGTGGCAAGTACAAGGCTGACATCGAGCGTGAATTGGGTATTCCCGTCATCGTCGCGAGCTCTAAGAAGGAGGCGGTCGAGCAGGCCGACATCCTGGTTACGACGACACGGGGGACGGGGTCGCTGGTGGAAGCGGATTGGGTGAAGCCCGGCACACACATTGTCGCAATCGGCACAGACCAACGCGGCAAACAGGAGCTGGATCCGGAGCTTTTCAGGAACGCGAAAATTATCGTCGACTCCTTCTCACAATGTACGGAGAAGGGCGAGACTTGGCACCCTCTGAACAAGAACATCATCGCAAAAGACGACATCCATGGCGAAATCGGCGAGGTATTGCTGGGAAGGAAGCCGGGACGAGAAAGTGATTATGAAATCACCATCTTCGATTCCACAGGGATGGCCATACAAGACAATACGACCGCCAGCAAAATCTATCAGAACGCCATAGCCAATAACGTCGGCACTTTCTTCCAGTTTTTTGAGGAATGACCATGCGCAACTATCCAACCATTCAGGACATCCGCGAAGCTCAGCAACGACTAAAGCCGCATGTCAGGCACACGCCGCTATTGCGTGCCGACAAAATCGAGAAAGCGGCTGGTTGTCAGCTTTACCTCAAGCCGGAAACCCTGCAGATCACGGGCGCATTCAAGATCCGCGGCGCCCTGAACAAGGCTCTCTCGCTCCCCCGAGAGGAGATCGCAAACGGCATCATTGCGACCTCCTCGGGCAACCACGCCCAGGCGCTTGCTTACGCAGCCAAGATGCTCGGCGTAAAAGTGATTTTGGTGCTGCCGGTCACCACACCCAAAATCAAGATCGCCAATACGGAAGCCCTTGGCGCCGAAGTCATTCTTTTTGATGGTGATAATGCCGCTAGATGGAGAAGAGTCTACGAGATCGCCGAAGGAAACAATTATGCGGTCATTCACGGCTTCGAGGACCCCATCGTAATGGCTGGTCAGGGAACGATCGGATGTGAGATCCTCGAAGACTTGGAAGATGTGGACACGGTTATCGTACCCGTGGGCGGTGGAGGGCTGATCTCAGGGATCGCCACTGCGATAAAAGAAACCAAGCCATCGGTGCGCGTTATCGGGGCAGAGCCTGCCTTGACACCGAAGTATTTTCACAGCCGGATAAACAAGGAGCGCACATCGCTTCCGTTAAAGAACACGATCGCGGATGGTTTGAGGTTAAGTGTTCCGGGTCAAAATCCGTACCCGATTATCGAAAAGTATGTCGACGAGATTGTTCTTGTTGAAGACGAGCACATCATTGCCGGAATGCGTGCTCTAGCCAAGGATGCGAAATTGATCGCTGAACCCGCCGCCTCCATAGGAATAGGAGCACTGTTAGCGGGCAGCTTAGACGTAAAGCCTGATGAGAAAGTATGTGCGGTTTTGTCTGGCGGAAATTGGGATCTATCCGACCTTGCCGAGATTTACAATGTAGCGCCGTGATCCGTTTCACCTTCTGTCAGTGCACCAACCCGATCGCCGTTGAACATCTGCGATCCGCATATCCTCTGCGCAAATACAAATGGTCTGCCGCGGGCGAACCGCGGCTTTCATTCGGCAGGGACGACAGACCGAGTATGAGAGCGACCAATGAATCATGCCCACAGGTTTCATTTTGAAGGCGAGTGGGTCGCGCCGTTGTCTTTGCCTCCTTCTCGCAGACGTCCAATGAAGCGCGCATTGAACCGCTGAAGCGCATTGTTGCGATCCACCGCAACGACGAGCCAGGCGATATCATCTCACGGGAAATGGGCGCGCCGCTCACCATGGCCCGGGCCGAGCAGGCGCATTGGCGCTGTCATTTCGAGCAGGCGATCAAGGCCATCGAGAACCTTTGCCTTCGACTTCCCATAGCAGGGTTGTCGAAAGTGGTTACCGAGCATCGGCCTTTCCCCGACAATGGCTGAAGCGATAAAGGTCGCCTCACATCGACAATAAGACGGGAACATGGTCGCCGCTGTTGCTCGGCCGCCAGAGGCTAGGAGAGCACCGGCGCAATTTTCGGGATCGAAGTCGACCACACCTTAACCATTCCAGAGCGAGTTGAAACGGAGTGCTTCTTTCTGCAGGATCCAACCGAAGATCGACTTGAACCAGCCGTCTCTCACGCTTGCGGACGAGCGCTTTGCGCCCAATCAATGGTGAGGAACAGCCGTGGTTATTCGAAAGCGGACATCGATAGAGGCAGCGCACCAAACGCGCTCCGAGCCCGACGTCCGGATCGCACCATAGCCTAACGCCGGCAAGTCACCCGTATGCAAGGGAGGCCATGCTTGCCCCTCCGAACGATAAAGAGAGGGGGCGAAGGGACCGCCCCGGTCTCATCAGCAAAATGGCCTGAGCCCTGATTTTCAGGCACGCTTGAGAGCTGGCTCCAGGCCAACAGCGGCAGCCAACCCGCCGATATCCTTGATCTCAGTGTATTCGTAATAGGGATTGGCCGGCTCATGGCCACGGTTGACCCAGACCTTGCTCTTGATGCCCAGGTCATAAGCGGTCATCAGGTCGTAGCGGAAGGATGAGGACACATGAGTTATGTCTTCCGGTCCGCAGCCGAGCTTGTCGAGCATGTATTCGAAGCCCTTCATCAGGGGTTTGTATGCCCCGACTTCTTCTGCCGTGATTACCATATGGATGGGCGCGCCCAGCTTTTCGACATTCGACATGATCAGGCTGTTCATGGAATTCGACAGGATGACCAGCGGGATTTCCTCGGCCACCCTGGACAGACCAGCCGGGACGTCCGGATGCGGACCCCAGGTTGGCACCTCGTCATAGATGCGTTGCGCGTCTTCGGGTTCGAATGGGATACCGATGCGCTTGCAGCTGCGTTCGATTGAATTGTGCACTACTTCGACAAAGGGTTTCCATGGCCCTAGCACCTCGTCAAGGCGATAGCCCTTGAAAGCCTCGACCAAAGCGGCCATCGCTTGAGGGGAGAGGCGCTCGCCGTAGACGCGCCGAGCAGCGCCGGCCATATCGAAATTGGTGAGCGTGCCGTAGCAGTCGAAGGTCACGTACTTCGGTCGAAATTGGGTCATTGTGTGTATTCCCTCCAATTTTCATGGCACGGTGTGCCGTCCAAGGTCATCGTAGCGGGCATGCCGCCTGTCTAATGAGGTCGCCGTTCCGATAGACCGCGATGCAGCAGCGGCGCAGGAAACTCTGCGAATCCGTAACTGGTCACTTCCGCTGCCTTTGTTGATCCCGGCTAATCCAGCCAACCGGAAGACTCCAACTTGTTTGCTGCATTCCGACCAGTGGATGCACACTGACATAACTTTGTCGCCATTGCAATAGATTGTCCAACAATCTCTGGAATTTTACCTCAGGTCGTTTTTCGACAACTTGTGTGTTGTCGCTCCTCAACCAACAATCGTGCGCCCATTTTCCTTGTTATGATATTGAAATATTTTGCCTATTTTCGAGCAGAATAACTAATTCCCCCGCTCTTTCGTCACCAGCGAATCGACCCGGTCTCTCCATCACAGAAAAAATTGTTGTACAAAAATTGGGGATGTGAAATATTGCGGTCCATCGAGCTCCCACTCTCGAGGCAGGATCTGAATGAGTTTGAAGATGGGTCATAAGCATCAATGCGGGCCAGCACGCGCCGCTGAGCTGTCCGAGGCGTGCCATCCCGTTGGCGCTACGGAAGCTGAAGCAATCGCCGAACGGCTCTATGGTACACGCGGCTCCGCAACGCGCTTTGAAACCGAGAAGGACGACACGTTCCTCCTCGACTGCGCGGCCCAGGGGAAGTTTGTGCTCAAGATCGCTCATCCTTCTGAGCGCATAGAGGAGCTCGATTTCCAGGTTGCGCTGATGCGTCATCTCGAGCAGCGAGCCCCCGATCTACCCATCCCCCGCACACTTCGCGACATCGACGGGGCGGATTTGCCGATCGTCACCACGAGCGCCGGCGAGCGGCGAGTGGTGCGGCTCATTAGCTTCATGGCCGGCACCCCGCTCGACCGAACATTCTGCACAGCCCCACAGCGCGAACGGATCGGGGAAATCCTGGCAAAGCTGCGTCATTCCATGGCCGATTTCTCGCATCCCGCTGACGGTCGGGCGGTGGCATGGGACGTCACCCATCTGCTTGACCTCAGCGATCTGTTGAGCTTTATCCCTAAAGGCAGCAAGCGGGCATGGACAGTCCGCGCTCTCGAGCGGTTTGCCGAAATCAAGCCGAAACTCGATCTGTGCCGGCGGCAAGTGCTCCACAATGATTTCAATACGTCGAACCTGGTCGTCGATCACGCCAGCCCGCGATTCCTGACCGGCGTCATCGACTTCGGGGATGCGGTTCGCACCGCCATCGCCGTCGACGTCTCCACGGCGTTAATGAATCAAATGCCAAAAACATCCGACCATGGGAACCGGTGTGACCTGTTCGACGCACCGCGCGACGTTTTGCGAGGCTATCTCCGCCATGCCGACCTGACGGACGAGGAGTTCCGACTCATCCCGTTCCTGGCAATGGGTCGTCTTGCCGTTCGTGCGCTGCTGACGTGCTGGCGCGCCGAGATCTTCCCCGAGAATAGCCGCTATATCCTGCGCAATACCGAAGCCGGCTGGGCCCACCTCGAGTGGTTCCACTCGATTTCCGCCGTCCAGATTTCCGATCTTCTGACACGATAGGAACCCCAATGTCCAAGCAAGCGACTACTCTGCCTAAGGGCTTCCGTGGCGACATGCCAAATGGCTTCAACCCTCAGGATACGTCTCATCTCACAAGTGAAGATCTGGCGCATGTCGCCAGGCGGCAACGGCTGCTCGGGCCGGCTTATCGGCTCTTCTACAAGTCGCCGGTTGAGATCTCACGTGCCAAGGGTGTTTTCCTCTATGACAAGCACGGCAACGAATATCTCGATGCTTACAACAACGTTGTATCGCTGGGTCACTCTCATCCGCGTGTCGTCGAGGCGATCCAGAAGCAGCTCGAGGTACTCTGTACCCACACGCGTTACATGCAGGAGCCCCTGCTGGACTATGCCGAAGCCCTGATCGCTACGTTCGGTGGCGAACTCGGCCGCGCCGGATGTGCAATGTTCACATGCACGGGCTCGGAAGCCAACGATCTCGCCCTGCGAATCGCGCGTTACCACACACGCAAGACCGGTGTCATCGTCACGGCGGAAGCCTATCACGGCAACAGCGGTGCGGTAGCGGCAATCTCGCCGTCGCTCGGCAGGAAGTCGGCTTTGGATCCCTATCTCCGCACGGTCGCCGCGCCGGATTCCTATCGCCTGCCTGTCGAGGAAATTGGCCGGCGGATGGCGGAGGATGTCGCGCGGCAGATCGCCGACATGGAGCGGCATGGCGGCGGCCTAGCGGCCTTCATCGCCGATTCCGTCTTCTCCTCCGATGGTCTCTACGTCGAACCAACGGACGTATTGGCGCCGGTGGCGGAAGTGGTGCGCAAGGCGGGTGGCCTATTCATCGCCGACGAAGTGCAATCCGGATTCGGGCGGACCGGCACCCAGTTTTGGGGTCACCGCCGTCACAAGATCGATCCGGACATCGTTACTATGGGCAAGCCCATGGGCAACGGCTATCCCGTCGCCGGCGTAGTCCTGCGGCCCGAACTCGTCGCCGATTTCGGATCCAGCATGCGCTATTTCAACACGTTTGGCGGCAACTCCGTTGCTATCGCCGCTGCACGCGCCGTTCTCGACACGATCCTCGAAGAGGGACTGTTAGACAACGCCGTCCAGATCGGCGCCGAAATCCTCGATGGCCTCCGGGACCTGCAGAAAAAATATGAATTCGTCGGCGATGTTCGCGGAGCCGGCCTCTATTTCGCGGTCGAACTCGTCAAGGATAGAGACCGGAAAACGCCGGACATGGACCGTGCGCTTGCAGCCGTCAATGCCTTGCGGGATCGGCGCATTCTCATTTCCGCGACGGGAGCGGACGCGCATATCCTGAAGATCAGGCCCCCGCTCATCTTCACATCGGCCAACGCGGCGCGTCTGCTCGAGGGCGTCGACGAGGCGCTTCGGTCCGTGCAGACATAGGACCCGCCACCATGCGGCCAGGAGGCACAATATGATCTCCCTTGCCCTGCGTCGCCGCATGTGGCGTAGGTATACGAACTGATCAACGAGCAAAGCCAAAGCCATGCCGCCGCTGCCAGCCAAAAATCGAGCCGAAGATCCAGAGATAAACGTCGAGCCCTTGCCCGCCAGCGCGGTTGACATCCTGACCCACGCGTTGCGACGGCGCATCTTGTCGGGGATTTCCGACCGGGCGAGTTTCTCCGCGACGTGAAGATGTGCGAAGAGCATTCGACCTCGCGGCACACATTCCGTACAGCAGCCCAGGTGCTCGTCACCCAGGGCCTGCTGCGTCAGATACCGAACCGAGGCTTTGTAGTGCCCGAATTCGGGCCGGACGACATTGTCGATATCACACGCGTCCGCGGCGCCATTGAGGGCGAGGCCATTCGACTGATCGTACTGACCGGCGTCATCCCGTCTCAGGCGCTGGAAGCGGTCGACGTTATGCACAGGTCGACTCTATCCGCCGACAGATCTCTGTTGGTAGCTGCGGACCGCGACTTCCACCGCGCGATCATCGCCGCTAGCGGCAGCGCTCGCCTGAAGCGGACCTATTCAGACCTCGAGGGCGAGATCGAACTCCTTCTCGCGCAGCGGCAGGATTTCTACGCCACAGCCGAAGAAATGGCGGAAGAACATGAGCGGCTCATCAACAGCTTGAGAAGTCGCCACTATGATACGGCGCGGGATGCCTTCCAGGAGCACTGGGAAGATCTCCAGATTAAATTGCTAGATCAACGCTGACCAGTTCAGCGTTGAATGCCTCGCACTTCAGACCTTCACGTCAGCCAACAGCTTGGCTCGCCAGGCAGAAGGTTTGAACGGCCGGTGTTTGAGGTCGGCCTCCAGCACGCCGGACCATCGCAACGACACCACCTTCATTGCGTAGCCCCCAATCTTCGAGGGGCGATGAAAGGCCGCTGTCTTCGGGAATGTCAATTCGCACGACACGACCTTCCTTGCCGGAGAGGATGAAGGCCAGCAAATCCCTCGCCTGTTCGGCGTTTGCCGCAACAACCGGCCCCACGACTTCGCCCTTGCCGAACAGCCGCGTCGCCGCGAAGGCAACGATACCGTCACCGTTTCGAATGGCGGCAAATGTCCCCTCCTTTGCCAGAACATCATGCAGCGCGTCGCGAGCGGCGCCGAATGCCGCACGATCGAGCGCCTTGATTGCTGGCAGGGCGGCAGACCCGATCCATTCAACATTTGCAGGAGCATGGACGCGACCGGTGACGCCCTGGTGGCGGACGATTCTGTGCGTCGTGACGAAACCCAGCTTTTCATAAAGCGGCAAACCGTCGCTCGTCGCCGACAAACGGCATTCCCGGTCACCTGCGAGTTCCAACACAGCGGTCGTCAGTTTTCTTCCCAATCCCTGGCCGCGCTGGCTTTCGTCGACAATGATCATGTTGATGGCTGAGCAGGTATCGCCGAAGGGAGTCATAAGAGCGGTACCCACGACCCGACCACCCGCAAGGGCAACGCGTCCCTCACTCAGGGACCATATCATTTCCCAGTCTTTTCTCCTGTGCGCCCAGCCAGCGGCACGCGACAGCGCCACGGCACCATCCAGATGGTGAGCCTCAAAGGGCGCAAGAACGATCAATTCCGTTTGCAAGAGTTCATCCATTTCGTGGGTCTTCGTGAAATCGAGGCGAAGATTGCGGTGACCGCGATTACACTGGTGTCTGTAGAACCATTAAGGGCCTGCCGGCCGGATCGCGCCGTTTGCCCCCGAAATTGAGAGGCAATTCGAGGCGCACGGCCTCGAATGATCAGGTGACGGTGACGAAGATCTTCCGCACCGTTTCGATCGTCTTCCAAACGCCAATATAACCCGGTTTCATCACGAAGCTATCGCCCGCGCGATAAATGACCGGCTCTTTCCCCTTCTCGGTCAATTCGATCACGCCATGGACGAGATGGCAGAATTCAAACGTCTCGCCCTTTATGGAGTGCGTTTCACCGGGCGTCGCCTCGAAAACCCCCGTGTTGACTTTGCCGTCCTTTGCAGTGTCCTGCAGCCAGGTCTTGAAAGCGGGGCTGCCAGCGATGAGGCGATCCGGCTCGGCAGCTCGCTGCTTCGGCTCGAATGATGGATTCGGGTCGATAGTTTTCAGCAGGGACATTGATCTCTCCTATTCTGGCTGGCGCCACCCGGGCGCACCTACCACGTGGCCGCGATGTATTTCGTTTCGAGATATTCGAGCATTCCGTGGTGGCTGCCTTCGCGTCCGAGGCCACTCTGTTTCATGCCGCCGAACGGCGCGGCAGCGTCGGAGACGACGCCGCGGTTAATTCCGACCATGCCGCTTTCCAGCCTGCCCGCGACTGCGAGCGCACGCTTGAGGTCCCGGCTAAAGACATAGGATACCAGCCCGTATTCAGTATCATTGGCCAACTCGACGACCTTGTCCTCGGTATCAAATACGATGACGGGCGCAACCGGACCGAAGATTTCTTCGCTAAGGATCTCAGCGTCCGCAGAGACGTCGGCCAGAACGGTTGGTAGATAGTAGAAGCCTTCGCCGCTTGATCTGCTACCGCCGGTCACCAGGCGGGCTCCCTTGGCGATCGCATCGTCGACCAGGCGCTCGACCTTGGTCACCGCGGCATCCGTTATCAGTGGACCAAGCTGCGTATCCGCCAGCAGTCCTGGTCCGACATTGAGCGCCGCCATCTCTTCCGCGAAGCGCCGTGTGAAATCAGCCGCAATCCCTTTTTGAACGTAGAAGCGGTTTGCAGCCGTACAGGCCTCTCCGCCGTTGCGCATCTTGGCGACCATTGCCCCGGCGACAGCCGTCTCCAGGTCGGCATCATCGAATACGATGAAAGGCGCGTTGCCGCCCAGCTCCATTGAGCAACTGACAACCTGGTCCGCAGCCTCGCGCAGCAGTATCCTGCCGACGCCTGTCGAGCCAGTGAACGACAGTTTACGGACCCGCTTGTCATGCAGCATTGCGCTGACCACTGGGCCTGCTTTTTTCGTGGGAACGATATTGACCACTCCGGCAGGAACGCCTGCCTGCCGCATGAGTTCACCGATCGCGAGCGCCGTAAGAGGCGTCTCGGCTGCTGGCTTGAGGATGCAGGTGCAGCCGGCAGCCAAAGCCGGAGCAATTTTTCGGGTCGCCATTGCTGCCGGGAAATTCCATGGCGTTACCAATACCGCGATACCAATCGGCTCGTGGCTCACGATGATCTGGTTTGCGCCCGAAGGTGCTAGCCCAAATTCACCGGGAGCCCTTACCGCTTCCTCGGCATACCAGCGGAAAAACTCCGCCGCGTAGGCGACTTCCGATCTCGCGTCGGGAAGCGCCTTGCCATTCTCCACGGTTATCAGTTGCGCCAGCCATTCTGCCTGTTCGACAAGAAGGTGAAAACACTTCATCAGAATATCCGCGCGCCGGCGCGGCGATGTTGATTTCCAGGCCACAGCCGCCTTTTCTGCCGCGTCGACGGCCGCTATTGCATCCTGGATATCACCGTCACAAACCGTAGCGATCGCATCGGCACTCGAGGGATCGATCACATCGAAGGTCCTGCCAGCTTTCGCCGACACCCATTCGCCGCCGATGAACAGTTGGCTGGGGGCATTGCACGCTACAGCAGCTGCCTGCGAAGGGGCAGCACGGCCTTTTTCTAGTGTCGGAGTTGTTTTCACGTTCACCACCATTAGCTACCAATCAGGAATGTTGTGCGATCAATATAGAATTGGTTTCGCGATTGGTGTCAACATAGATCAAATTGGTCTCGTGGATTATTTGTGACCCTTTGAAACCGCGATGCCGCCGCCAAAGCGAAATAGCGCAAAAAGCCTCGCGTTGTCCCTTCTGGGCCAGAACGGACAACGCTTGCGAAATGGACTTTCCCGGTCAACGCGAAAGAGCCTCAAGCGGGACGTACCAAAGCCGTTGCTCATGTCCCGGCCACAGGCTGTAGGCGACGTCAGCGTGGGGTATTTCTTGCCACATCAAATGGCGGACAATTGGTGTCGTTTGCCATCGTGGCGGCACGTTGTCGCCGACCGTAGCCGAATTGGGGCGCGGCAAGCCGTCAGCGTCATGAGCAAAATGCAAGGTGGATTGGTCTGTTTGTGCCGTTCAAACTGAGCGATCTGTATCCGATGATGCGCACATAAATCGCTTCACCGGAGGAACCGCATGAAAATCTACAATATCGCACTAGTCGGATTTGGTGGCGTCAACCGCGCTTTGGCCGAGCTCATCGCGACGAAGAACCCACTGTGGGAGCGGGATCTTGGTTTTCGCCTGAACATCGTGGCCGTCAGTGATCTCTATCTCGGTTCCGTCATTTCGCCGAACGGCCTGGATGCCAAGACGCTCGTGGAGGCCAATTTCGCGAAGGGTGGGTTCGGCGGGCTCTCCGGCGGCAAAGCGGAAGCGGACAATGAAGCGATCATCAAGACGGCGCCGGCCGACATCGTCGTCGAAGCGACATATACGAACCCAAAGGACGGAGAGCCCGCTGTTTCGCATTGCCGCTGGGCCATCAAGTCCGGCAAGCACGTTGTCACCACAAACAAGGGGCCTGTTGCAATCGCCGCTCAGGAACTAAAGGCTCTTGCCAAGGCGCACGGCGTCCATTTCGAGTATGAGGGCTCGGTCATGAGCGGGACGCCCGTCATACGCATGGCAGAGAAGACCCTTGCCGGCGCAGAGGTGAAAGGGTTCGAAGGGATCCTCAACGGTACCTCGAACTTTGTCCTCGGCCGCATGGAGAATGGTCTCGACTTCGCCAGCGCTGTCGCGGAGGCACAGGCTCTCGGCTATGCCGAAGCCGATCCCACCGCCGACGTCGAAGGTTTCGACGTGCGCCTCAAGGTCGTGATCCTGGCAAACGAGCTGCTGGGAGCGAACCTCAAGCCCGAGGATGTCTCCTGCATTGGCATTTCCAAGCTTTCTCCTACCGATATTCAAGCAGCGGCCAAGGCCGAGAGCCGTTGGAAACTGGTCGGATCGGCAGTTCGCAACGCCGACGGGACTATAAGCTGCAGCGTCGCGCCTCAACAGCTTCTGCTTGGGCATCCGCTCGCCGGCGTCAACGGCGCGACCAATGCAGTTTCACTGAACACCGAACTGCTCGGTTCTGTCACTGTCACTGGCCCAGGCGCCGGGCGGATGGAAACCGCCTACGCTCTGCTGTCCGACATCGTGGCGATACACAATGCCCGCTCTCCAAGCTCCGCGAAGGAGGCTGCGTGATGACCAGTCTGGCCTTGAAAGCCGCCTCTTCGGACGAGATCATTGTCAATAATCCCTTTGATGGCAGCTTTGTCGGAGCCATCCGCGAGACCAGCGCTGACGATGTGGACCTGTTGCTGCAACGGGCCAGACGCGGCGCGCAGATCGCCCGGTCTCTCCCCCGCCACCAGCGCTCTGCGATTCTGGCAAAGGCCGCAGCGACCGTCGAAGAACGCAAGGAGGAATTCGCACTCCTGATCGTGCGGGAAGCGGGGAAGACAATTGCCCAGGCCCGCAAGGAAGCGACACGGTGCGTCAACACGCTGAAACTCTCTGCCGAAGAGGCCAAGCGGAATGCTGGAGAGGTCATTCCCTTCGACGCCTATGCCGGATCGGAATCTCGTCAAGGCTGGTATACTCGGGAGCCGCTCGGCATCATCACGGCGATCACGCCTTACAACGATCCGCTCAATCTCGTGGCGCACAAGCTTGGGCCCGCCATCGCCGGCGCCAATGCAGTACTCCTGAAGCCGTCGGAGCTTACGCCGCTCTCCGCCATCAAGCTGGTGGAGGTGTTGATCGAAAGCGGTTTGCCGGAGGAGGTCATCACGGTCGCTGTCGGCGGCGCCGAGCTGGGCAAGGCGCTCGTTTCGGCAAAGGACGTTCGCATGGTCTCCTTCACAGGCGGTTTTGTCACCGGCGAGGCCATCGCAAAATCTGCCGGCATCAAGAAGCTCGCGATGGACCTCGGTGGCAATGCCCCGGTTATCGTGATGGAAAACAGCGATGTTGACGCTGCCGTGGAAGATTGCGTGTCAGGCGCCTTCTGGGCTGCTGGCCAGAACTGCATCGGAACGCAGCGTATTCTGGTACAGCGCTCGATCTATGAACGGTTCAAGACCGAGTTCGTCGCTCAGACCGCCAGAATGAAAACCGGCGACCCGATGAACTCTGACACTGACATGGGCCCGATGATCTCCGAAATCGCCGTGAACCGCGCGGCCGCCATGGTGGAGCGAGCAATCGCTGCTGGCGCGACGCTGCTTTGCGGTCACAAGCCAACCGGCGCCCTCTATCCCCCCACCGTCCTGGAAAATGTGCCGGCGACTTGCGACGTATTGAACGACGAAGTCTTCGCTCCCGTGGTCATACTGCAGCCGTTCGATGAGTTCGATGAGGCAATACGACTGGCGAACGAGCCGGAATACAGCCTGCATGCCGGAATTTTTACGAACGATCTTGCCAACGCACTTGAGGCCGCCAAGCGGATCGATGCCGGCGGTGTCATGATCAACCAGTCGTCCGACTATCGGTTCGACGCAATGCCGTTTGGCGGGTTCAAATACGGCAGCATGGGGCGCGAAGGCGTTCGCTTTGCTTATGAGGATATGACCCAGCCGAAGGTCGTCTGTATCACGTCACTACAACACTGATCGGCGGCGCCGGCGCCAGTCTGAACATACGGTCGATTTTGGAAGTCAAAATGTTCAAAGGATCCATTACAGCGCTTGTCACCCCATTTGCCGATGGGAAAGTCGATGAGGCTGCACTTGTCGGCCTCATCGAATGGCAGATCGACGAGGGCACTTCAGCCATTGTTCCCTGCGGGACAACCGGGGAAAGCCCGACCCTCAGTCATGTCGAGCACAAACGAGTCGTGGAAATCGCGATCGAGGCCGCGAATGGCCGCGTTCCGGTCATTGCCGGGGCCGGCTCCAACAGTACCGAGGAGGCAATCAGCTTCGTGCGGCACGCCCAGGAGGCCGGCGCAGACGGTTTGCTGATCGTCGCACCGTACTACAATAAACCCACCCAAGAAGGGATCTATCAGCACTTTAAGGCAATCGACGCTGAAGCTACGGTTCCGATAATCGTCTACAATATTCCGGGCCGGAGCGTGGTCGATATTCAAGTCGAAACGCTTGCCCGCATCTTCAGGGATTGTCCGAACGTCAAGGGCGTCAAGGACGCGACAGGCAATCTCCTGCGCCCGTCGCTGGAGCGAATGGCCTGCGGCGACGCGTTCAATCTTCTCACCGGTGAAGACGGTACGGTGCTGGGTTACATGGCCCATGGCGGCCACGGTTGCATCTCGGTGACCGCGAATGTTGCCCCGCGGCTGTGTGCAGACTTCCAGCGGGCATGCCTGAAAGGTGACTTCACGACGGCGCTCGCCCTTCAAGATCGGCTGATGCCCCTTCACCACGCGCTGTTTCTCGAAACCAGTCCGGCTGGTGTGAAATTCGCGCTGTCGCAGCTTTCCAAGATTCGCGGAGACCTGCGCCTTCCTCTCGTCGAGGTGAGCCCGCCCGTTAAAGAGGCCATCGTCCATGCGATGCGCCACGCCGGAATTCTGGGCTAGGGGAGCAGACAATGGGAACTGAACGCATAGAGGCCGATTTGATCGGCCCCATTCCTATCCCCGGTGCCGTTCTGTACGGCGTCCATACGCGTCGAGCTGAGCTCAATTTCGACGTTTCAGGCGTTCGGCTGAAAGACTTCCCCGAACTCATTCAATCAATGGCTATGGTCAAGAAAGCGGCAGCATGCGCAAACGCTGACCTTGGGCTTCTTCCGACGGAAAAGGCATCGGCGATCTGCGAGGCTTGCGATGATCTCATCGAGTTGAAGTGCGTTGATGAGAACTTCCCTGTCGATATGATGCAGGGTGGCGCGGGCACGTCCACCAATATGAATCTGAATGAGGTTGTGGCCAACCTGGCGCTGCTGAAGCTTGGGGCGAATGTCGGCGACTACGACAAACTTCATCCAAATGATGACGTGAACCTTTCCCAATCGACAAACGATGTCTATCCGACCGCTCTGCGTCTGACGATTCTTCGCGCTTGCGAAGGGCTTATAGTGTCCCAGGTAGGCCTGCGCGATGCATTCCGTGCGAAGGCGCGTGAGTATTCGACCGCATTGAAGGTCGGCCGCACTCAATTGCAGGATGCCGTCCCTATGACGGCCGGACAGGAATTTGATGCGTTCGGCGAATTGATCGATGAAGATATCAACCAGCTGCAGTCCGCTTCCAGATTGTTGAAAGAGGTTAATCTCGGCGGATCGGCAATCGGAACCTCAATTAACGTTCCCCGCGGCTTCCCCGGCGCGGCTTGCGTTCACCTCACTCGCATTTCCGGCATTCAGCTAATTCCCGCTCGAAATTTTATTGAGGCGACATCCGACACCGGCGGTTTCGTTTCGTTTTCCAGCGTTCTCAAGCGAATTGCCGTGAAGCTAACAAAAATCTGCAACGATCTGCGGCTCTTGAGCAGCGGACCGAGGGGCGGTCTGGGTGAAATCCGACTTCCGCCCGTGCAAGCCGGATCCTCAATCATGCCCGGTAAAGTCAATGCCGTTATTCCGGAAATGATGAACCAGATCGGATTCCAGGTTATTGGAAACGATCTCACTGTCACGCTGGCGGCAAGCGCGGGGCAATTGCAGCTCAATGCGATGGAGCCAGTGATCATCCTCAACATCCTTCAATCCATGCGGATGTTGACGCGGGGGATGGAAATTTTTAAGCAGCGATGCGTCGACGGAATTGAAGTTGATGTCGACCGGTGCAAGGACCTCCTCGATCAGTCTCTCGTCCTCGCAACTCCCTTGGCGATGTTTATCGGGTACAGAAAGGCCGCGCATCTTTCCGAGAAGGCGCTGGCAGAGAAGCGGGGGCTGCGGCAGGTGGTCGAAGAGGAAGGCATCCTAGCGCCCGGTCAAATTGAAGAGCTCTTCAATTGCAGCGCAGAGTTCGCAAATTTCGGATAAGTTCATCAGCTCGATAAGGATAGGGAAATGGCTGTTTTTACCGAGCTTTCTGACGAAGACCGCGAAATCGTCACCGCAGCCTACGGCTTTACGTCGCTTCTATCAGTGATTGGGATTGCGGACGGCGACTGCGAGACGACTTACCTGTTTCGGGCCAGGGAAGGCGAATACATCGTCACGCTTTTCGAGAACGGAGCCCAGCCTTTGGATCTGGAACGGGCTTTCGAAACTATGGAGGCGCTCTATCGACATGGGGTCCCTTGCCCCAAACCGCTGCGTACGACAGACGGCCGCGCCACGTCTGTGGCTGCAGGTCGACTGGTTGCCGTCGTCAGCTTTGTACCAGGCGCCTCACCTTCGTTTGCAGGCCCAGCTAAATGCCTAAGCCTGGGTCGTGTGATGGCTCGAATCCACACTGCCTTGGAACGACGGGCAAAGTGCACATCAACGGATCTTCCGACAGGAGCAGTTCACGGCGCATTGGTCCAGGAGAACGTCTTTTTTCTCGGCGACGAAGTCAGCGGGGTCATCAACTTCAGGCTACGGCACGAGGATGCGCTCGTGTCGGAGCTTGCTGACGTGCTTGTCGGTTGGGCGGGCGAAGCGACCGGGAACCTGAGCATAGAGCGGGCGCGAGCGCTACTGCAGGGTTATCAGGGAGTGCGGTGCCTGACGGATGCGGAAAAGGAGGCGCTGCCAGGTTTCATCATGGCTTCGACCTCGAGGCGATATGCGAGCCGGAAAGAAAGAGCCTTACTGCCGGAGATCGCCGTGTTAGCTTATCGCTCGGTAACGCCCGACATAATAGGTTAGCGACCGTTTAAGTTCCATGAAATATCTTCTCGATCGAACTGACGAACAAATACTTGTCGAATTGAAGGCTAATGCCCGAATCTCGCATGCGGAGTTGTCGGCGAAGGTGAACCTTTCTCGCAATGCCGTGCGGGTGCGGATCGAACGGCTAGAGCGAGAAGGCTTCATCAAGGGATATACGATCGTTACCGGCGATGGAGGCAATAGCCAGCACGTCACCACCGCGTTGATCTTCGTCTATCGTCACGATCGCATGAGGGGCGGCGACGTCATTCAGGCGTTACGGAAGATTCCGGAAGTTGTGGCTTGTGACGTCATGACGGGTGATTTCGACTTGCTCGTTCGGGTCGAGTCACACGAGGCTGACCGCATCCGGCAGATTTGGCAGTTGATCGCCGAGATGCCCGGTGTGCGCGATACGCTGACTGCGTTCGCTCTCTCCTCTGTAATCCGAAAGTAGTCCAGTGTAATCGGTTCGGCGTTCAAGCCCAATCGAGCCGCAATGAGCGCGTCGTGATCGAGTTGCGGGGCGCGGCCCACGTGGTCAAGCGCCGCGCCGGCTGGGAGCGTCTCGAAGCGCCCGGCGTCGAGCAACCCTTCCGTCTCTTGCGTCAGCGTCAGCGGCAGAAGACAGATCAAGATGCCACATGTGGGCTCCGTCTGGGGCTAAAATCCATTAATCCGATTTCCAACCCGAACCTTACCTTGTAGCCAAACCCTAAAGATGCCAATTAACACTCAGTGAACCAGCGCTTCAGGTACAGATTAATGCTCACGTCCGACGATCTTGCCTTCTTTTCGGTTCTCACGGGCTCGAAATCTCTCGCGGAAAGCGCGCGAAAGCTGAACGTCACGCCTCCGGCGGTGACCCAGCGCCTGCGCGCGCTTGAAGAGAAAGTCGGGGTAAGGTTGATCGACCGGTCCGGACGCCATCTGCGCCTTACCGAAGAGGGCTCGCTAGTCGCTTCTCACAGCGTCATTGTCAGCGATGCCATAGATTCCCTTGCCGAAGCCTTGGCTGATCGGAAGGGTGCGGTTCGGGGGCACCTCAGGGTCGCTGCGCCTCACGGATTTGGAAGGATCCATGTGGCCCCGGTCGTGGAGGCGTTTGCTCGAGAGCATCGGAATGCCGCCGCTACGCTGCAACTGTCCGACCATCCCACAGCGCTGATCGTCGACAGCTATGAGGTGGTTGTTCACATCGGGGCATCCGCGCATCTGGACCAGGTGGTGACGACACTGGCGCCGAACCATCGAATTCTTTGCGCAAGTCCAGAATACCTCGCTTCGGCTGCGCCCATTTCTACGCCTGCCGATCTGGCGCGACATCGCTGTCTCGTCGTTCGCGAGAACGAGGAGGATGTAACGCTCTGGCGGTTCAAGGGATCACGGCAGGAAAGTGCGACAGTGCGCGTTAACCCCGTTATGTCGAGCAACGATGGTGCCGTCATTCGGGATTGGGCGCTGACAGGTCAGGGCATCATGATGCGCTCCGAATGGGCCGTTGCAAAAGACCTCGCCGAGGGACGGCTGAGGCAGGTGCTTCCCGACTGGAAGCTTCCGTCGGCCGATATCGTCGCCATCCTCGGATCGCGGCACGGCCGAAGTGCGCGGACTGCCGCTTTCCTGACGATGCTTCGTCAGTCGCTGAAACCACTGCCCTGGCGGACCGACCGCACGGAGGCGCCTGGTCAATAACCGAGGATGGATTTCGTCTCGAGATACTCTTCGAGCCCGTATACGCCATACTCGCGGCCATTTCCGGATCGCTTGTAGCCACCGAAGGCGGCCGCTCCGTCCCATGCGGGATAGTTGATATGAACCTGGCCGGCACGAATGCGCAGCGCCACCCGCCGCGCCCGTTCCGGATCTGAAGACTGGATATGGGCGCCCAATCCATAGACGGTGTCGTTAGCGATAGCGATTGCCTCTTCCTCGTCCTTGTAGGGCATAATCGAAAGTACCGGACCGAAGATCTCCTCACGAGCAATGCGCATGTCGGATTTCACCTGCGAAAAGATCGTCGGCTGTGTGAAAAAGCCGCTGTCGAAACCGGCCGGCCGCCCCAGCCCGCCGCACAGCAGCTTGGCGCCATCATCGATTCCGGCCTGAATCATGACCTGCACGCGCTCGAACTGAGCACGGTTGGCAATCGGGCCCATGTCGGTCGCCGGATCAAGCGGGGCGCCGACTCGAATGGCCCTCGCAGTGGCGCTTGCCAGTTCCTCCACCTCCTCGAGCCGATGTGCGGGGACGAGCATGCGCGTCGGAGCACTGCACGACTGGCCGACATTGCGCATACCGGCAAGCACGCCCTTCGCAACCGCCTCACTGAAGTCGGCATCGTCGAGCAAAATGTTCGGCGACTTCCCGCCAAGTTCCTGAACCACGCGCTTCACGGTCGGTGCGGCTGCCTGGGCGACGAGTACTCCTGCACGGGTGGAACCGGTGATCGAGATCATGTCAATGTCAGGATGGCTCGCGAGTGCTGCTCCGACGCTCTCGCCAGTGCCGTTGACAAGATTGAACACGCCTGGCGGAACGCCGGCATCGTGCATCAACTGGGCGAAGAGCAGAGCGCTAAAAGGTGACAGTTCACTAGGCTTGAGAACGACGGTGCATCCTGCCGCGATCGCCGGAGCGACTTTGGCGGTGATCTGGTAAAGTGGCCAGTTCCAGGGTGTGATTAGCGCGCACACCCCGATCGCTTCCTTGGCGGTCGCGGTGCGCCCGTCAAATGTCACGAACCGATACTTATCGAGTATCTCCATCTGGACACGGATGTGCTCGGCAGCAAATGGCACCTGGGACGCCCGCGCGAAGCTGATCGCTGCTCCCATTTCCATGACGAGCGCTTCTGCGAACGTCTCCGCTCTTTCCATGAGGAGCGAATGCATCTTACCAAGCAGAGCGAGCCTTTCCGGCACAGACGATTGAGAAAAGGCGGGGAAGGCCCTACGCGCCACGGCAACCGCTAAATCGACATGATGAGCATCGCCCGCGGCAATCTTCCCCACGACTTGTTCCGAGGCGGGATCAACGACCGGCAAACGGGCTATGTTGGCAAATTCCTGCCATTTCCCTCCAATATAAAACTGGTTTTCCTCAGTCACCATAGTTTCACCTCGCCTCACAAAATCGCGGCCTTTCGAACTCTGCGAGAAAATGCCGGAAACCACTAAGATGGCAATTTATGTCGCCTAAAGGGTTGCTTAAGACCGGTATTAACAATGTCGCATGTTGCCACCGGCAACATCTCCCATATTTCCACTTCTTAAACAGGAGGGTTCGACACCGGACCTCTCACCCAATCCACCCCCGCATAATTGTTGGCGGACACAGCTAGCAATGCTGTTTCTTGCCCTTGGTCACATGCTGAAGAGCAAGACAGGCTGTCATCAATTCCGTATCGCGGGGCGCTAGCTCAGTCAGATAGGCCGCACCCGCCGCTTCCAGTACCATGATGGGCACAAGCAGAGTGTGGGTGTCGCTGCAGAGACCCCTGCCGCCCACGACAAGAAGCGGCTGGATTTCTGTGCCAGGGCGCATACGCCAGTATGCACGTGCGGCTCGGCAACTTTCGCTTTAGTACGATCACCGAACAAAATAACATGCTTATTGATCGGCAACTTCAGCAGCCTACCGTTTCCTGGGATGCTTAAAGTATCCAGTGTTGGACGGAGACCTGGAGCCAAGCGCAAACCGCCGTCCACGCGCCTTTCCCCTCCCAGGGTAGATTGGCTGCCGTTGAGCAGGTTCGTCGGCAGCAATTTTTTTCCTGCCCGCGCAGTTTGCTCTGCACAGGAGCAGCTCTGCCTGGCAGCTCAGCTGGTGAACCTACGCGCCAGCGATCTTCAGGAACAGCGCCTCAATGGCTATTCACTACCCTCTGTTGACCGACGACGAAGTAGAACCCGTTCGTCGCGCACTCTTCCTGCTTCGCGATCTGGTTTCCAGGGCACCTATTTGCCTCGAACACTGTCCTTCTTTGGGTCCGTGTGAGGCGTTAACTTCTCGACCCGCTACCAACAAAAAAGCCCGCCGGATTGGCGGGCTTTTGTGTATCTGGTTGCGGGGGCAGGATTTGAACCTGCGGCCTTCAGGTTATGGTGAGCTTTGCGAACGACGAGCTAGCATCGCCAGGGAAAGCGAAGCTTTTCCGCCAGCGACAACCAGCGACAACTGGCCTGGGTAAGATAAAGGAAATTGGTTGCGGGGGCAGGATTTGTAGTTTTCTATCCCGCTTCGTCGGCTTTGCCTCCTTGCGGGCCCCTGAAGAGGCGTTAAATCCTCGACCCGTTACCAAACAAAAAGCCCGCACGAGGCGGGCTATTTATTTGGTTGCGGGGGCAGGATTTGAACCTGCGGCCTTCAGGTTATGAGCCTGACGAGCTACCGGGCTGCTCCACCCCGCGGTATATTGTAACACGAAAGGCCGCTTTGTGGGCGGCCCTTTGATCGGCTTTGGGCCGTAGAGTTTTGTGATTGAGAAGATTTTAGTTGCGCTTTGCAGACCTGGCAGCGACCTACTCTCCCGCGTCTTAAGACGAAGTACCATGGGCGCAGGGGCGTTTCACGGCCGTGTTCGGAAAGGGAACGGGTGCAGCCACCCCGCCATAACCACCAGGTCGGCAAAGCGCAACTTTTGATTTGAGAAGCTGGTACACGAGTGACTAGTGATTAGTGACTAGTCGGTAGTGTTTTGTTTTGAACACGTCTTTGGCCTTCAACCGGACGAACACTTCGTGTTCGCCGGGACCGGGCAAAGGCTGGCGCCTTCGCCTTGTCAGGACGACCGCTTTGCGGTCGCCTTGAGATGAGCACAGTCAATGAGAACGATCAAGCCGATCGAGCTATTAGTACCGGTAAGCTTCATGCGTTGCCGCACTTCCACACCCGGCCTATCAACGTGGTCGTCTTCCACGGCTCTGATAGGGAACACTCGTTTTCAGGTGGGTTTCCCGCTTAGATGCCTTCAGCGGTTATCCCGTCCATATATAGCTACCCTGCTATGCCCTTGGCAGGACAACAGGTCCACCAGAGATATGTCCATCCCGGTCCTCTCGTACTAGGGACAGATCCTGTCAATATTCCTACACCCACGGCAGATAGGGACCGAACTGTCTCACGACGTTCTGAACCCAGCTCACGTACCGCTTTAATTGGCGAACAGCCAAACCCTTGGGACCTGCTCCAGCCCCAGGATGCGATGAGCCGACATCGAGGTGCCAAACAACCCCGTCGATATGGACTCTTGGGGGTCATCAGCCTGTTATCCCCGGCGTACCTTTTATCCGTTGAGCGATGGCCCTTCCACGCGGGACCACCGGATCACTATGACCGACTTTCGTCTCTGCTCGACTTGTCAGTCTCGCAGTCAGGCGGGCTTATGCCATTGCACTCGACGACCGATTTCCGACCGGTCTGAGCCCACCATCGCGCGCCTCCGTTACTCTTTCGGAGGCGACCGCCCCAGTCAAACTACCCACCATACACTGTCCCGGACCCGGATGACGGGCCGCGGTTAGACATCCATGACGATAAGGGTGGTATTTCAAGGATGGCTCCACGGAAACTGGCGTCCCCGCTTCAAAGCCTACCACCT